>CBDDKS010000001.1:0-100206 GCA_965230335.1 Kangiellaceae bacterium
CCCTGTAAAGGAACTGGAACTGTCTGCGGGAGATAGTATCGTCATGTTTTTAGACTTCTCGGAAGTGGATTGTAAACAATCTATCACTTATGACTCGCTAGAAGGCAAATATGGTTGTAGGCATACTGATAGTGAAATGACCTTATTTACAGATGCCTCTTTTTTGGTGATTGACAATCAAAACGACTTTGATTCATTAGTAGAGCCTCATTGTGATGTGATTATCAATTTTGATACCGCGGATTTTGTTATCGGAGTACTTACTGATGCAGGTGCAGCCGGATCTTTTGCTACGCTTGATTTTACTTATAATTGTCGAACTGATAGTAGTGAAATGACTGTGAATTTTTATCCGGGCAATGGATTTGATATCGCTGATTTCTATTATCACGCGATTATTCCAAAAGGTACCCTGAATAAATTTGATGCAGTAGAGATTATAACCCACTAAAAGCAATTTTATGAAATCATTACTTACTTTATTACTGTGCCTGTTGGGTTATTATGTAATAGGCGAGCCACAAGATGGTTATTATTACCAAGGTCAATTATTAGAGCTGAACAAAACAATATCACAACAATACATTGTGGTTCCCAAAAGTATCGATACCAGCGCTGCCAAAAACTATTACAGCGCTCTAACAGGAGGAGCAATTGACTGTTTTGAAAGTTTTACCTATCCAACTTATAACAATAGTACAGAATCAACCACATTGCTGAATAATTACTTTTGGGCATTTACAAATGCCGGAGTTCCCCAAAGTATGATTGATAACTATCAAATACAATATGTGAGTAGCACCTTTGAATTGCCAAATGGTTTGGAGGTTTGTGCTTCCAATGGCTTGTATATTAAATTGGCGCAAGGACAATCCATCGCACTATTAAATGCCTACCTCGAGCAATATAAGTTAACAGTAATCGGGCAAAACCCTTATATGCCACAATGGTATACCCTAATCAGTTTGGGTCAAACTGATTATGAGGTTGTAGAGATTGCCCGTTATATTTATGAAAGCGGATTGGTTTTGGAAGCGCAACCCGATTTGATGAATGATGCCAGAGACTGCACTAATGATGATTTATTTGGTGATTTATTCCACCTTTACAACAATGGCGATCAAGGTGGAACTGCCGGCCTTGACAATAACTATTGTCAAGTACGTACAATTACAAGTGGATCTGCAGCAGTGAAAATTGCCATTTTGGATGAAGGTTTATTAAGTGAAGATACCACTTGGCACCCGACTTTTCACGAGGATGTTACTAATATAAGCTTTCCAGTCTATGATTCAGAAAAAGGTACGAATGAAATTAATGATTATGGTAATCATGGTATAATGTGTGCAGGCATCATTGGAGCCAATACAAATAATAATCTGGGTGTGGCAGGCATTGCTCCGGATTGCCCAATGATGTCAATATCTAATTCGCTTAGGGCCACTCCTTTTGCGCAGGTCAAACGTGCCGATGGGATTAATTGGGCCTGGCAAAATGGGGCAGCAGTAATATCATGTTCCTGGCATAGTGCTGAAATACAATTAATAGCAGATGCCATTGATCAGGCACACACTTGGGGGCGAAACGGATTGGGTACGGTTGTGGTATTCAGTTCCGCAAACTTCAATGATCAGGTTTATTTTCCAGCCTCCTATAATCCACCATTGGTCATTGCGGTAGGCGCAGTGGATCGATGTGGCATTCGTAGTGGACGAGCGGATATAATACCAAACTCCTGTGATCCTTGGTCAGCGATCGGCAAACCTGGTAGTAATTATGGGCCAGAATTAGATCTAGTTGCACAAGGAAGTTATATAATGACAAGCAAATTTGACAATATCAGTTTTAGCAACCCAAAATATTATAAAAAAGTGAGCGGTACTTCTTTTGCCGCACCACAGGTTGCAGCCGGTGCAGCTTTGATAATCACTGTAAATCCTGATTTGAACGTGCTTGAAATAGCAGATATAATTGAAAGCACTACGCAAAAAGCAGGAGATTATAACTATGAAAATGTAGCAGGTAGGCCAAATGGTACCTGGAACCTGGAAGTAGGTTATGGTATGCTGGATTTATATGCGGCTGTATTAAAAGCACAAAACTGTAGTACAAGCACCATTGCCAATCAACAAATCACCACTAATGTGAGCTATGAAGATTGTTTCATAGAAGTCAATAACACTCATGTACATACTGGTGGCAGATTGGAATTGGATGCCACCTACCGGGTCGGTATCAACGAAAACTTCTCAGTGGAATTAGGATCTTCTTTAGATATTAGCACAGGTGGCCAATAAAAGTGCATACGGGAACGTGAGTAAAGACCGGAAGGCAAAACCTTTCGGTCTTTTTTAATATCTGTACAAAAAACCTTATTTGATTCCTAAAAGTGAACATCGTTGTATTATAGAACCTAAAACCTATTTTGGTACTATAGTCGAATTCTGGAGTAACAAGTAGAATTTTCATAAACTCCCAAAGTCAAAAATGAAAAAGGCAAGATACTCCAAGACATTATCTCTTATCAACTTGCTAGTTTTGTTGTAAAAGCATAAAACAACAATTCCATAAACATGAAGTCATTAAACAAGGCGCGCATCCCTCTCAATCTAATATCCATTTCCGGTTTAAACTCGATTTTTCCGTATTAAATGTTTAAATTTTAAAAAATTTTAAAGACGCATTAAGTTCTTGTGCCTTTACACGTTGTTCGTCGGCAGCATCGTGCATTTTTTCTGCTAATTCTGAATTTTGTTGAATTACAAAACTCAATTTATTAATGGAATCATTGATAAATGAAGCACTGTTATCTTGCTCATTACTTGAATTGGCAATATCTTCACTAATTTCTGCCGTTTGTTGAAGACTTTGCTCAATAGTTTTCATTATTTCCTGTGACTTGTTCGCAGTATCCATACTACTACTGCTTAATCTATCCAGACGCACAGCTCCCTCCTGACTGCGCGCAGCCAATTTTTTGACCTCTCTCGCCACAACACCAAAACCTTTTCCCTGCTCGCCGGCGCGAGCGGCTTCTACATGTGCATTGAGCGACAACATGTTCGTATTTCTGGAAATATCATCGATAATGCTCACCTCATCTATAACATCTTTTAAAGCCGTTAGCGAACCATCGAGGTATTTCTTGCCCTCTAAAAGAACCTGATAAGACTTCTGGGCCAATTGATGTCCTGACTGCGCCTTGTCTTTATTTTCTGAAATAATAGCTTTCATTTGCTCCATAGCAGCAGCGATTTCTTCACTTTCTGTAGCTTGTGTAGATGCTCCTTCATTGGTTATTTTGGCCATCTGCGTAAAATGATCACCCGATTCGTTAAGCGCCGCTGAAAGTTTTGTAATCTTTTGGAAAATGCCCATTAAATTTTCAATGAAAATGTTCAGGTTGCAGTAAACCTCCCCGATCTCATCACGCAAGACTGAATGAACTCTAGTTCTCAAGTCTCCCTGAGCCAATTCTTTTAAAAAGATGGATATCCGCTTAATTTCATCATTAATATATTTGCTCAGCATTATTATAGGCAATCCTGCTTGCAAAACGACTATCATTGAGATTATAAACACTTTTAACATACTATGATCAATGACCACCATCCCCCTACTAGTACCCTTCAGAATTAATTCGGTGTACATCATCATGTACATCATGGTGCCAAATGTGCCCACCGCGGCCAGAAAACTTAAGACAATGGTAATGTTAAATTTGCGTTGAACTCCAAAGTTGGTCTTTCGATCCAATTCTATATATTTACCGAAGTGTTCCACTTTCTTGATCATAAGAATGGTAGCCGGTTGACTAGCCAACAAATACCAAAATGGAAAAGACCAACCTAAGGTGAAGGTTTTATGCCCACTCCAGCCAATCATATTACCGACGGGAATAATACAAACACCCGAAATTGTACTCAATAAAACGAATGTAACTGGTGCGGCAAACAACAGCGTTTGAGCTTTGCCAACTCTGCCCTGAGTGTAGTTTTTTACTATGGTACGGAAAATACGTTTGAAAATGAGTACTGTCAGGGTTATATAAGTTCCCAGTACGGCATAAGGTCCGGGGTGCGCAAACAATTCGCCCCACTCATTTAAACTAACAAAACCTATGTAAACGGTGAGTATTATAGAGAGTAGAAAAGAAACTTTGATCGATGTCACCGCCAATAAAATCATTTTTCGAACCTGGCGCTGGTCAAATTTAATAATAGCTTTCATTGTTTGATTAGTTTAATGTGATGTTGAAAATTATGTAAACGTCTTAAGGACTCTTGAATTGAATTCCAAGTGATAATTTCTATGATCTCTGCTTTACTCAAAGTGCTGTTGATTATATTGAAACAAGCTGAAGTCAATTGGGGTACCTTTAGGGTTATAGTCCAGGTTAACAGCAACATGGCTTGAGCTCTGAAGGGTAAATTTGATGAACCAATGGTCCTAATAAAGGTGGCATCATTATCAATATGAGCTAATCGAGTAATCAAGGTTTCGATCTCAACGCTAGGCACTTCTTGTTGAGTCTGGAGATGATCTATGCAAGCCTGATATAATTGAGGATCGCCATGTATTTTGGCAAATAAAAGTCCACTAAAAAGCTTATACTTTATACCTGTTACCGAATTTTCCGGATTCGTGTTCAGTGTTATAATTTTGCGTAAAGCGCGACGTTGCCTTGGTTTTAAATGAGCTAATTCTTCATAGTCACAACCTGTCTCTTCTTTTAAAAAGGTTTTTGCCTGAATGCCTTTAACAGGCACATCTTTAATCCATAACCGCTCTTTTGCAATAGCTCTTGGTGCATGTCGTAAGATTTGAAAAGCGGTAGTTAAATTATCTACTCTTTGCAGCACCTTTATGTCTGAAGTTTCCTGCTCTAATTGAGGGCTTAAACTTCTCATGAATTGATTTAAGAACCCCATCATTATGGAAGCACTGACCACAGCTTCCAGTTCAGATGGTTTTAGAATTTGGTGAATCTCATATTTATTCTTAAGTCGACATCCGGTTACAGTGCTTAGCGCCAGCTCTTTTGTGATCCACTGTTCAACGTTGTATTTATCCTGGAAATGATGATCTTCTGCCCCACGTCTATGGGCAAAAGTACAAGAATGCGCTGTACAATAAGTACAATTAGCTACTTTACTAGATTGGTACATGGCAAGCCCGATAAGCACTTTTCGCTTTTTATATAACAAAGATTTGGGCAAATCAAGAAAATTCGGCACCAATAAAAAGTAGGATAATAAACTGGGTTCCCAAGTTCCCAGTACCCCTAAGGTCTGAGGAACAAAGCCTAATAATACTTTAATTAAGGCTACATTCGGTTTGTACTTCTTCTCTACAGCTAGTTGTTCATCTTCCTGACTGTCAAAAAGTTCTGATAGATTATTCATAATTAATAGTTTAAACTTGGTTGATTCCTATTAGGCTTCTTAAATTGCAAGTCATTCAGGGCCTAAAGGCCCCGAATGACAATAATTAGCGCGTTACGTGCCATCACTTCCTTGTTGTCAGCACGGTTTCAGGTGACACGTAACATATGTTTCATCTAATTAATTACAATATAAAGACATATTTGACACGTAACAAATATGTCTTTATCAAAATCATGGATAACGAGAAAAGAATGGCTACTTGTCGTTTGTTACGTATTCTCCGAGAAAATCAACATATTTCCCAAGAGAAAATGGCCAACACTATTGGTGTAAGCCGCCAACAAATTATTCGTCTGGAAAAAGGCTCCTTCAATTTCAATCTTGATCTACCCATCGCATATTTCAATATACTTTCCATAAACATTCTCGAGTCCTTTGATCAGGTCCTCAAAGATGAAATCACGATCGACAAATCATTTCCAGTTAGCATTGAGAAAATCGCCGCAGCGCTTAAGTTATTGCGTGAACAAACACAACTTGACACGCAGGAACTGGCCGACAAATGCGGATTATCCTCAAAGAGCATTTTGCGTATGGAATCTGCCAACAATTTCCGGATTGACTCACTCAACGCTTATTTAAACGTATTTGATTTAGACATTACTAACCTTATTTCTTATGCCATACAGCGCAAATAAGCAATTCAATAAAGTTTCAGAAAGTTGTTTGTTATTCATACCTGCTGATTCTGTAAAAACGATTAATGTATTCAATCTTTTCAAATTATACAGCTACTAAAACTAGTTACGACAGCTGGATCAAACACTAACTCTTTCAACTGGCACAGGACTTTTTCATTGAACAGTAAGCACAATCATTAAATGATAAATCCATTGTTTTTAATGAATGCTACGTGTTTAACAAATCGTCATACAGTTGAAGAATAAGTGCTGATGAAATCCCAATTTCCCAGGCAATTCTAAAAAGTTTCTAGTAGTATTCAGCTCCTTTCGTTCAAGGGCCTTTACTTATACGAATATATATAAAAAAAATTAAATGCTCAAAGTATATACTTATTTGAGTTTACAAAATAAGCATTTAATAACAAGTCGAGCTGTATGTAAGCTTCACCGAAAATCGGATTAACAATCCACAAATCCAAATTTACCATTAGACTGGAACATAGATTTGGAAGCGCAAAGACATACATAATTAGTAATGCGTATGATAGAGGCCATCGAGGTCAGAGTAGCCAGTATCACCAGACTAATCAAATCATTATAGATTTGTAATTGGTACCAATTCTTGATCCTTTAAACACCAAGATCACTAAATTAGTCCTACTTACTTTTTAACCACTTGGTAATACTTAGCTTTAAAATAGTTATCAATGAAAGGTTTTGGATAATTTCCAATAAAAACGAAAGTTTGTTTATCAACCTCAAAAACCTTATCATCTATAAGTAGTTTGTGCAAAACCGAAACATCTACTTTCCAGGAATCATATACCTTGGTAAAATCCTTATTAAGAAGGAAGCCATGAATGTCATATTCGGTCTTTTTATACACTACTTTCATCGAAACCAGAAATCATGCTAAAAATAATTGTACCGTGAATAGGAACTGGTATTCTTTAATTCACAGCTCTATTTATTATTATTCCAACATATAAGTCCCTTATTACATTCAAATTTCAACGATAAATTTTATCTTATTTAATCCTTGGTTAAAAATAGAACAAAAATGATATCTTTGAACCAGCTAATTCACTAAACTTTTTATGCATTTTTATTGAATTTATTCAAACCAATTACTAACACATGGATATTAGAAAAATACATTCTGCTTTTTTTCCTTCCTCAGAAATTATGGATCCGGAATTTTTTGTAGGTAGAAAAAGCGAAATTCAACACGCGATGTTAGGCCTACAGGAACAAGGCGCTTTCCTGTCTTTTTATGGTTTAAGAGGTGTAGGAAAATCATCATTAACACAACAATTTAGACAGATAGCAGAAGGCAACGAACGTCTACCCAAAATCCTTAATTTGGAAAAATTTCTACCAAAGCGTGGCTTCAATTATTTAACACATTATGTAAGCTGCGATACTTCTGTAAAAAATGTGGACGACCTGGTGAAAAGAATCATGTTTGGAGATAATAACACCCCTTCCCTGTTCTCTCATACACATCAAGGTGACCGATCGCTTAAACAGACCAAAGAAGTTTTGAAACTAGGCGGAGGCGTTAACATTCTAGGTGTAAAACTGGAAGGAGCAGGAACAGAAGAAAACGTTTTTGCTCCCAGGCTTTCTGATGATCTTATCCAGCAATTCAAGTCCTTGTTAGGATCAATAGAAGCACAAAATCGCAGAAAAGAAGGACTACTCATTATCATCGACGAGTTTGATGTTTTAAAATTCAAGGAAGGTTTTGGTTCTCTGGTAAAAACCTGCTCCAATAACTTCATCAAGTTTGCTATAACAGGCATCGCCAACTCTATTACAGAGTTAATCGTGGATCACTCTTCTGTTGGCAGACAGTTACATGCTATTGAAATAGAAAAAATGCCCAAAGAGGAAATGTACGGTATATTAAGCCGTGCCGAACATCAGATTTCCTATGAAATTGTATTCACAGAACTAGCCAAACACGCTATTATTGAACAATCGGAAGGCTTCCCTTATTTTGTACACTTAATAGGAAAACAAGCCTTTATTGACGCATATGGTAATGAACAAAGCAAAATAGATGATAAAGACATTAAATTAATCAATGACAAAATCTGTCGTGGCCGCCTTACGACCATTTACGAAAACATTTACCACGATGCTGTCGCTAACTCCAGAGACAAAGAACTTTTACTTAAGTTACTGGCTGATGAAGAATCTGATGAGATCTATTTACCACCAGTTATTGAATGCGCGGAGAACCTTGGAGTGAATAACCCTACGGAACTCCTCGTTGAACTAAATATTGATTTTACAAAAAAAGGTATGCTGACTGCGGTAAGGACTGATTATTATCGTTTCTTGGACCCAGTTGCCAAAGTATATACAAGAATTAGAAATTGGGAATTTATTTAAGATCAACTTAATTCTTTTACGTTGTTACCACCTGATTAAAGGTCATATTTTGCTTAATTAAATTCGTGTCCACTGATGTTAAATCATCGATAGGCTTGTTTGGCCATTTTTCAATCTCCCATCCCTTAAAGGTTAATTTGTAGACTTAATTTTTCTCCATTAAGATACCACTCTGTATTCTTCTGAACCAAAACTCTTAATAACATCAGACCAATGTTCAAATATAGTTGATTTAACGTCGTCGAATTTTGAAACCCATTTTCTTAAATAATTCTGCATAAGAAGAACTCCTTCTCTATTATTTTCCCCTCCTATTTTATAGAGTTCTTTGGAGAAATTTTCCCAATCTTGATTGTTGTTTAGAGGCACCATTCCATTTAAAACCTTAATTCGTTTTCGCAAATTAATAGACTCCTCATTCATTGATTTATAACTGAATTCTAAATCTGCAATAGTTATTTCTTTTTCTGATTCAAAACTAATTATTTCAGCACTATTAATTTCCTTACCAAGATTAGTGAATATTGCGACAAATTGATTTGGATTTTTTTGAATTAATATTTTCTTAGCCATTTTAGAGTTTATTAAATTCCACATCTACACCAGTATAGGTTTTTGTAACCGGATCATAAACCTCATCTATATAAGATATTTCATTAAATCCATGCTTTTTTAGCATCTGTCCTGTAAAGGTGTTCCAAGCATCATCTTCTACCGCATGTTTTTATAAATTCGCTGCAAAACCTAAAACGACTCTAATTACATGATTTCATTTTCATAAGAAGAATATCTATAAAGCTTAATTTTGTTCAGACAACAAAAAAGTTATGTCTAACTCTAAATCATATTCATTTCCATCTTTTTTATGAAAACACCAACTTGCTATTGTGCCTTTTGATTTAACAAATGATTTGAACAACTCAAACAATATGGACCTATACGGGCTCTTTTTCCCATACAATGCAGGCTTGGAATATATTTCTCTATAATTCTTAAAATCCTTTTCAAAATGTTTCAGCTCCAAATCACAAACTCGAAATTTAGCCGTTATATTAATATCACCATTTTCTTCTATTATGGTGAAACTAGTTTCCGTTTCTAAATTGGGATATCGTTGTCCATAGTCTTTAAGAAACAACGCCATAGAAACCAAACGACCTTGTTTAACTTTGAGACGAGAGTATTTAGAACCAATCGCTTTATCAACTTCTAAATAAAGTTGTTCCATTGTCGGATTCAATAATGTTATAGGATCTAAATTCATTTGCTTTATTTTACAATATACTGAAGGATGTTACCAAAATCTGCATTGAATTGGGGTAATATCTTTAACCAAATTTCATGATCGACAACTAAGTGGATTTCTTTAGAAGCAACATCCCATCCAATTTTTTCAATACGCTCTTTAGCCAGATTATAAACCTCATCAATTTGGTCTTCCGGTATACCCTGAAAAGCAGTTGAAACACCATCTTCTCTGTATCTCAAAGAAGTCTTCCAAGAATCATAAAGATCTTCTAATTCGTCCATTGCATCTAAATCACCTGGCGATGAATTCTTTAATACGAATTTTCTTCCTTCCTGGGTTACTACTCTTAATTCCTTTATACCACTTTCTAAAGATGCTGCGACATCACCTGAAGAAAATGTTTCCGTAATCCATTTAGGATCTGAATAGGCCACATCTGGCAATGTCGGTGGGTGATTATGAGTAATTATAATATCTTGCATTGAAGTTATGTCTTTACTTTTTAATAATTCATCAATTTCATCCATACTTATAGTATATCCTATATCGTTTCGAGATCCTTTAATGGGGCCAAATAAGTATTCCCCTTCCTTCGAAAACACAAACCCTATTTCGCCTTTTGTACTGTGTCTAATGAGGTTTTCAACATCATCAATTTTATAATGAGTGAAATTCAGAGTTTTTAGAAAATTGTAAATTTCATCCAATGTTCTAACATCAGGAGGAAGAACTTTTACTATTTGAGAATTTTGAATTAATCTTCGCCACGCTATTAATCCCCCCACTCTCTCAACCTCATCAATATTATCCGTTACCTTCTGTAATTTAGTGGCATCTAATCCATTCTCGCCTGCCTCTTCTAAGGCTACGAAAGCTTTGATATAATCTTCTTGCTTACCTGAATTCTTGATGGTACTCTCCCACAACTCACTATCATAGAGCTCGTCCCAGAACTTGTTGTCAATTTCTCTGCTAGGAAAGTCATCTATAACTAATTTTGCTTCGTCTGTTATGCCATCTATCCCCCGTTTAGTCGCTCCTACTGAGTTTGACCAATACTTTTTAGCGAGCACTTCCTGTGTCTCTGTCGCATCTTCTACTCGTCTACCACAGGTTTTAATAAATTCGCTAAATCTTGTGGCTCCATTTTCAATAGCTACCCGGGCATAGGTGGTGTAGTAGGTCACAAATTCCGGCATCTCAAATATCCTTACATTTGGTGCAAGATTAGCTGCAAAATCAATCATCCTGGTTTTGGCCGATGCTAAACTAGTTCCTACTGCGTCTGTAACCTGAATGCCCATATCGAGCATTTTTAAGCGCAGATTTTTCGAAAATTCATACAGCAGGCTCGTTTCATTTATATCACCGAGTTCTTTTAAAGCCTGTATCCGGCTTACGATCTTATTTCCTCTGGCTGCGATCTTGGCCGATAATTCGGGAAGTTCAACTATTGAAAATGAGTATAGATCTACAAACAAGGTAAAGTATTGTATTTGCTTGGCCAGCTCGGCATCTACTACCCCGGCTTCTTTTAACAAACTGGCAGTAACCTCTGTTGTTACTGAAACCAGTTCCATGATGGCAAAAGCCAGTTTGATGCCTCGTGCACCATTAGCTATAGCCCCTACTCCGGAAACAAAAGAGAGCACATTAGCGCTGGTCATTATGACATTTTCCATAAATTCAGCGTGCTCCTGGCTATTGAGGTATTTGACGGCGAAGGTTGGGATTACCATTGGCAAACCCCGGGCATATTGATCGCTACTTAAGTTTATGAGTCCTACAAATTCAAGCAGAGGCCTTTTAGGACTTATTGTTTGTTTGTCGTAAACTATGGAGGCTACACCTCCATAACCCAGTGGAGCACCTGAATAATTATCATCAGTCACTAAATAGCCTTCTTCGTCAATCCGTGGTGATTTGGATTCAACTTTTATTTTTTTTCCGTCCCATTGTGTATTATATATTCGTTTTAACTCCCAACTTTTAGCCCCCCATACTATCGTGTTTTTTTCAGGACTGGTTATCAGGTCATTGTAGTCCGATTGCGAGATTTGATTTAAACAGCACTTTGTAATTACCTCGATAAACGATTTATAATTACTATTCCAAACACCTCCAAATGTTTTATCAAGGTGTTCCAAAAGGCCAATTGATTTCCCCCCATCTGTGTAAATGGCATTTTCCAGGAACTGTAGAAACTGTAGTTCTTCATTACTCTTTGCCGGTAAGGATTTAAGAATTCGTATTGCCTCCCCTTCTTCATTGTCTTTCCAGCTCATCATAGCCCCACTACTGAGCTTTAAAAACAGGTGCTTTTTTTGCGCCAGCGATAAGCTTTTTAATTCCCCATCTGTTAATAGTGCGGTAAATTCAGCCGCCTGGTCTTGATCACTAAGTTGCTTTATTTCTGCTTTTCTTCTTAGGAATAAATCGGCTCGTGCGCTTAATTCATAATAGTAATTTCGGTATCGGGTGGCACCTTCTATCAGGTTGATGGTTCTATTGACTTCCTGGTCGGTTAGAAATAGTTCCAGAATACTTTGTGCTTCTTGTTCCTGGTAATAATCATGAACAATCTGTGCACCCAATTCATCATACAAGGTAGCTATTTTTAGGACGGCATCTTTTTCTTCGATGCTTAAGCGCTCCCGGTAATGTGCTTCAATGAATCTGGCACCGTATTTGCCTTTGGCTTTTGTTTCCAGCATCAGGCAATGTAATGGATCTACCTGCCCATAATCTGCTATCACCTCCACCTTTGCTCCGGCCTGAATTTCAAGTGTTTTAAAATCACCCGTAAACGGACGTTGCTTGTGTTGATTGGCAGTAAGCGGCAAATCTGTTTTTGTCTGCCACCTGATCAGCTCTTTTTTACAACCATCTTCGGCTACCACACGTGTTCTTACTACCCAGTCCCCTGCCATGCAAGCTTCGTAATCGCTGTATTTGGAGGCACTAAATGACGATTCCAGGAGCTCCCACTCCATTTGAGCAAGCTTTTTTGCCTTGCCATTCGCATGTTGTATGGCCTCGACCGTGCTTGTTGACTGATTGATTTGTTGCTGATAGCGGTCTTTGGCTGCCTGCTCTATTTCCTGCCATTTATTTTGTGCTAAAAAGTGAGAGAAGCCATAAGCTTCCATCTCATTTCCTACCGGATGAATGATGATGCCTTCATAGTAGGTGTTGTCAGCGGTGAAATCATAAATATTGCCATTGAGCATTTCAATCCTTGTGCCTCCCAATTTGGAGCGTGGTTTAAAAGCGACACCCGACCGGGTGACATAACACAAACCTGCCTGGTCAGGCTGAAAATGAATCTTTTCGCTATTTGGATTACTGTTTCCCCCCGCAATAATGCTAGTTGCTTCCTGACAGATAGCTACGGTCTGTTCAAAGTTCCCTTCCGGATATTGGCGTGTAAATTTTTCCTGTAAGTGACAAATCAGGTGTTGAATCTGTAAAAAAAGGTATTCTTCCAACTGGTCGGATTTATAGATTCCCGGTGTAATATGCTGCTCCACACTGCTGATAAATGAGGAATATGCGCCGCTAAAAGCAAAATCCAGTTGGTACCACAGCAGGCCTTTTTCAGTATCATTGATTTTATTGATGATGTACAAACATACCGGACTGTTTTGTGCATTGGCGGCGTTGCTTAAAATGGAGTTGGACACTTCTTTTAATTCAGTGCTATCCAGGGCATAGTCGCTCTCAAAAAGTAAAAAATACTGTTGGTGGCTGGCATATTGGTTTATTTCATAACAAAAGGCCGGCAAACCTTTCAATAAGGACAAAGCGTCGTTAACCAGTGTACTTCGGCTTATCAAATAGTGGTTTTTACTGCTGCTTAGTGCATTACTTGATGCCAATAGTTGGTTGGATGTTATGGCCTTATTTAAATCTTCTGAAAGCGCTTTTATATCCTGCACATACCTACTGAGGCGGGTTTGTTTTGTTCTATCTACAAAATCGGGCCAGTAGGCCAGACCTAAGGCATCCAGGTAGGCTTGTAGTTTGAAAATCACATTAGCTACCGGCGCCTCTTTTGGCCTGGTGTAAACCTGATTGTCAAATTCGGCCCTGATCATTTGATTTAAATCTGACAAGGCCGTTTCAGACAGGCCTTCTCCCAGGTGCTCTTGTAATGCCTTGTTCAACTTAATGGAAGCCTCTATTTTAAAAGCACTTCTACTTGAAAGCGTATCGAAGTTCAGGTTGAGGTTTACCGCCATTTTCCCACCCAGGTACCCGGTATCTTTTTTGCCATCTGCGGTATATACCCATTTACCCGTCAAGACACGGGGCCACAGCTCATCGATGTTCAGTTTGGAAAACAGGGTGATGCCAATTTCAAGTCTGGGGCGGTAGTTGTATTGCTTGCGTATCAATTTATCCCTGCCCTGATGGCGCACCTGCATGCTTTTATCTAAAAGGTCCATGTCGGCAAGCTCCCGTAAAGACCGGGCTACCTCACGCCGCAGCTGCTCGGTTTCAATACGGCGTTGCTCCGCTTGTGCCAGCGAATCGGAAGGTGCCTGGGCTTTTACTGAAGACAACAGATTAAGTATTAATACAAATGCTAAAGCTTGTTTCATATCAAGGTACTGCTGTAGTCAAAAACTTCGAATAGTGTTTATCAGTTATCATTACCAATTACCCGAATAATCTCTTAAATGAAAATCAGCAGAAATTGTAGTAATATTATTGGTATTATGATCCAGATACTGAACCTCAAAGCTACCAACCGCGTCCCTTGTATTGTCTGTAGCAGCATCGTCTGACTGCGTTTTTCCATAATATGAATAGTACACCCAACCTGTATCTACGGGTGCGCTCAGAAATGAGTTCGGACGCCCCCAAAACGAATTGCTTACACCACCTCTATCTGTTGACGATCCAAACCGTATAGTATCTCCTACAACAGTCAATGAAAGCGGAAATTTAAAATACATAGTTTGATAGTACGAAGTATCATTTCGCACATATTCATTTTCAGTACTAATTTGTATTTCGAAATCATCAGGTCGATGCCAAAGAGAACCATCACTGATAGGGTGTTGGCCCCAGGTACCATTTAAAAATACTTCTTGATCTGCTTCAGATGAATCATCATTGGAAAATAAGCCATCCTCACAAGCAGTAAAAAAAGTGAGAGAGCTTACTGCCATCGCTAAAAATAGTTTTCTTGTTTTCATATTATCTAGAGTTTAATCAGTTTTACAGTTTCTAGTGTTTTATTGCTTATCACATACATGTGGTAAGCCCCTGGTTCCAAATGCTCAAAATTAAAGCTTTCCCGCAATTGTTCAGTCTCGTAACTATTGTTCCATACACTTTCGCCCATGCTGTTATATAGGAATAGGTGCAATTCGCTCTTTTCACTCAGGTCTATTTCTGCATTTAAGTCTTTTTCAAAAGGTAAGGGGTAAAATTCAACCCTTAATAATTGCGCCAGGCTCACGCTATCGACCTCTAAGTCTATGGGCGATTCTCCATCATTATAAATGGTAATGGGTTGTGTAATGCTACTACTACATGAACCCAGACTCACCGCTAGTGTCACCTGGTAATTACCACTTATAAAATATTGATGAAGTGGATGTTGCGTCGTATCGGTAATGCCATCGCCAAAATCCCAACTATGTAGACTTGCTTCGGGTGTGGTTATTTGCACAAATTGAATAGTGTCCCCTACTTCTGCCACACTGCTTGAAGTAAAGTCTGCCATTACCCCTTCCACGCTGTAAACGTTTATGGTATCATATACGCTGCAATCAAATCCGTCGTTCCATTCAAGCACATAGCTTCCCGGTTCATTGACGACCAATTCATTACCCAATTCAATTGCTCTTTGGTCTTTGTGCCAGATGGTTTGAAAACCCTGCGCACTTTCATCTAACACCAAGGTGTCTTCACCACATAAATAAGCGTTACTATCCAATGCAGGTGTTGGTATCGCCACAAATTGTACGATTACTGTATCATAAGTGTAACATAATTTTCCATTATTCATTACAATAGACAAGGTATCATCTTGATCTAAATTGACATGTTGCGTGGTATCTCCGGTAGACCACAGGTAGTAATCGGCCAAACCGGCATTTAATCGCCTGGTAAAACCTGCACACCGGGTTTCTATGGCATCTAAAAACGATGTAGGGCTATTTATAATGGTAATTTGGATAGAATCCACACTTGTACAAAGGTTTGCGTTTGTCGCTGAAATCCAATATGTACCACTATTATTAACAAAAAGATTTGAATCAGAAGAGCCATTTGACCATTGCCAAGTATCTGGAGTGCTCCTAAGCTGGAGACGATGACTGTCACAAACACTTACATCGTCTCCCAAGGCTATCTGCGGGTAATCGTAAATGCGAACCTGAGTAGTATCATAGGCAGTACAGCCTCCTTCTCCTATAACTTGAACATCAATAATATTGCTTTGAACTATCGCTATTGAAGCTGAATCTAAGGTATTATTTATTGACCAAATATGTTGTAATTCACTTAACCCGGTATTCAACCAAACCGTATCACCGCTACATGCTTCATACAATGAATCTAAGCTAAAAACAGGTGTGATTGCTACAATTAACGCGATGGTGTCATAACTCACACAACCATCAAAGGCAGTACGTTCCACATGGTAGGTTCCACTTGTAGTCACTGTAAGGTGAGCGCTAGTATCTCCTGTTGACCATAAATAAGCACTATTGAATTGAAATACATCTAAGGTTATGCTGTCACATACAAGGGTGTCACTGCCTAAACCAGCGGGTTGTTGAACATCTAATACTACCAAAGTAGTATCGCCTCCTACGCATTGCTCTGCGCTGGTTAATTGAAGACCATATAGGCCATCTGAAGTAATTAAAAGTTGTCTTGTCGTATCTCCTGTTGTCCATAAGAACTGATAATCTAAATCAGAAAAATCGAGTAATAAACTGTCATGACAGGATTGTATTTCATCTCCTAAATCAAGTGTTGGTGTGTGTAAGGTATGGACTAAAAAGGTGGAATCGTCCCGGCAGCCAAATTCGCTGAGTACCGCCAACTGTAGCTGATGATCTCCTTCTGAAGAAAATAGGAACATCAAATCATTATTTATAAGCGTATCATTTTGTTCTACTACCCACAAACTATTAATTGTACCCTGCACAATTGAACTTAAATTAGTTACGGTGCTTATTTGTCCGGTACAAACGGTATCTGTGGAAAAAGCTATTTGGGGAAGGTGGTGTACATTCACGCTCTGAAAAGCACTATCTATACAACCTTCATTTGACCTTAAGGTGAGTTGTATGGAGTAAGTACCCGCATGTTCAAAATACTTTATGGGCCCTTGCTGATCACTAAAGCTGCTATCACCAAAATTCCATTGGTATTGCACAGGTTCAATGTACACACTTGAATCAACAATAGTTAATGGCAAACCGGCACAAGTATCATTAGCCATGAATTGTACTTTTGGGCGTTCAAAAATGGTTATTGATTGACTTAAGGTGTCTGCACACTGTCTTTGGTTTGAGGCAACTAATTTCAATGCAATTAAACCAAATGTATCTATTTGAATGTTTGGCTCATTATCATTGGATAGTAATGAATCTCCTAAATACCATTCGAACATGTTGGCGTTTTCACTGGTATTTAAAAGAGTTACTAGTTCATCTTGACAAAATGGATTAACACTAAATCCAGCAACGGGAGCCGGAGCAATGTGAATAATTTCACGCACACTATCTACGCAGGCTGTATTACTACTGACCACCAATTTTAGCTCAAATGCAGTGGTATCTTCCAACAGTAAAGACATCGTTGCCTCATTGGCAATCGTATCTCCATCCAGGTACCAGTTGTTTGCATTAATAGCATAGGGAATAGTAGCTACCATAGGAACAATAGAAGAAGTAGAAAGTGCTTGCATCCATTCGTTTTCACAATTGTTACTGATAGTAAATGATGCTTGTGGATTGGGGTGCACTAAAATGCTTGCCATCGCCGTATCCCTACAGCCAAACTCGGTAGTCACAATTAATCGTACTTCTTTAGGGCCATAACTTGTGTACCGGTGATTGGGACTGTTTAACAAACTTACATCTCCATCTCCAAAAACCCACACCGTTTGCTGAATGGCATCATCTGCTGTAGACTGATTTTCGAAACTTATTTCCTGCTGCTGACAAGCCGAACTGGTGGCCGGTTCGAATGCTGCCTGCGGTAATTCATGCTCCCGTACCTGAACAGCAACAGCATCCATACAACCATTGTCAGCAATTCTGGTAAGCTCGTAATCACCTGCCTGCCCTACCGTTATGGTAGGCCTTGTTGAACCATTACTCCATAATAGTCGATCGGTGGTTGCTACAATACCAAAAGTAACACTATCGCCGGTACAAAACGATGGATTTTCGGGAGTAATTGCAATGGTTGGCGGATTGTCACAATCGCTATTGGCCAGGGCTATCCACCCATCCTTAAAACCGGGCGCGAGACCGGTGTGGTAATTTTCATTGGGATTTGTTGCCGGGCTATTCACTCTGGTCCACCGAATGCTATCGGTGCTGTAATAAATGGCAAAATTAGCCTCAAAACTGTCATTCAGGTACCTGAAACCAACAGTAACATCAGCAGTATTAACCGCCGAATAATGAAATAGTCTGCTGTATGCGCGTTCACCCGCCTGGGGTGTTACATGGTATCGATGCACAGACACCGACCCGGTACTTCCTCCCACATACAGGCCGGTTCCGCCAATTTCCTGTAATGCTAAACCTTTACTGCGTTCCAGGGCCTGAATAGAACCAACGCCACTAATTTCGCGATCAGACCGTTCCCCGGTAATGTGGCTGCTGTCAATAAGGTCTATTACTCCCCTGTTGCCATTGACTAAACCCTGTGTCAGTTTAAACTCGTTTTCTACCTGCAATAAGGAAGTTTCAATGATCAAAGCAATAGGGTTGTCGACTTCCAGGCTTCCAAAGCGTATACTATCCCCAAAAATACTTTGAACACCATTCCCGTCAAACACAACCGTTCCGCCTGCTTTTCTTCTGAACACCATATTGGCCGTTTCATTGATAAAATCCCCCTTTAGCTTAACTGTTCCTGCTCTTGATTGAATTTCACCATTAATGGTTAACGCATCGTTTTGCCTGCTACTATTTACAAAATTTCCATGCAGGCAAAGGCTGCTGTTCTTTATGGTCAACACAGACCCCTTGTTATACAAAGTACCGCCCTGCTGCCCATTACAGGCCGTGAAGGCCTGCAGGTAAAAGAGTACAATATGGATGACTAAAACACGCTTCATTTTATTCTTTCATAATATAAGCCAACACATAGTATGGAGGGGTAATATTAATAGAAGTTCCTGATCCTGTGCTTGTCGTATTTCCATTATAAGGATCTATATCAATTCCGGTAAAACCTCTTTCTGATTGTTCATCGGTATCGTAATTATTCCCATCTTCCGATGTTATACTTCCATCACCCCCATTTCTGGCCGAACCAATATTATGTATGTGCCCAAGATCCGTAAGAACATGATTATGAGTCATATTATGTGAATGTGCTGGTAATTGATTGCTTGTTAATCTGATATTGGTATTCCCTCCGGTATTCCCATTGGTACTTCCCCCTTCACTTAAATCACCTGGGTTATTATAAAAAACCGGAGCACCCGGAAGCGCCCCAATTATAAAACGCCCCCTCAAATTGGGGGTGCCGTTGGTTCCGTCACATATTTTCCAGCCTGTAGGTGGGGTGGTTCCACTCCACATAACAATTACTCCGGACGGCACTAAGGCATTATGACTAAAACCAGGTACTACCAGCTGATCGGTGCTTACAGCTGAGGATTGCAAGGTATCGCTCACCGTTACATTACCAGGCACATAAGCCACATTATCGCCATTTACCTTCCTGAAAGGATTTACCATCACCCAGTTGTTTTCGCTTTCGTCGTAATGGTAAAATTTTTCTTCCCCCTTTAAATACACCAGCATACCATCGGCTCCCGCTGTATCAATAATCACCTCACCCAGGCTATTCACCTTCGGAATCAATAGACCTTTGGACTCGTTGACCGAGCCCGACAAATCGAGTACCGATGCCGGATGTGGATTATTATTATCGATACCCACCTGGGCAAAAAATGTAAGTGGCGTAAAAAGAAGTAAGATGAGTAAGTGACTATTTTTCATTGCTGTTATGTTTATGCTATTTAATATTGGAATAATATACCTTACCCTGCTGACCCAGCGCTTGTATCCGGTATTTTGTTCCTTTCACTTTATTGACTTTATATTGTTGTTTTTTAATCATTGTTGTTTTAGGTAACCAATTGCCGTTATGATCCATATCGGCATAGACCACATAAGCACGTATGGCCTCATGCGCACCTTTCCATTTCCAGCTTAACAAACTTTGTTTTCGTTTATTTTTCACTGCCAACATCAATTGACCTTCGCCCGACAGTGCTGTTTGAAGCTTTAAACGTACCTGTTTTGAAAACCCTGATTCATTACCACTTGCATCCTTTGCCCTGAGGCGATAGCTTACCAGACTGCCCGCTTTGATGTTTTCATCATTATAGCTTGACTGATGGCCCAGGTAAGCGAGCAATTCCCACTTCTCATCATTTACTTTTCGGTACAAGATGTAACTTTTTAAATCCGGTTCGGCATTTTCAACCCACTCCAGCCTGACTACACCCGATTCTTGTTTAACTTTTTTAAATACCGGGGGAACGGGTGCAACCAGGTCTCTTAAGACGATACTTACCGCGGGAGGCCTTTTACTACGGTTCAACGCACTGTCTACCGCCACCACCGTGTAGTAAAATTTACTTTTAGCTCGTTTGGACAGTTGTTCTGTATATTGAGCGTCCTTAAATGGTTCGGCATTTAACAGCATGAAATTGTTACTATCTGTTGTACTTCTAAAAACCTGGTAACCCAGCAAATCTTCGCTTTGTACTTCTTTCCAGGTTAATTTTACCTGGTTGGAATCAAGTGTTGCCTCCAATGCCCCTGGAGTTTCTGGTGGACGCATATCTTCTACATTGGCCAAAGCTAAGTCGGAAGGGTTTTCGTCACCGGACTCACTGATAGCTGTAATATAATAATAGTGGTCTCCCGGGAGTTGATTTTTCAGCACTAAGTGGCCATCAGTAGCAGGAATCAAATCCTTTATCAATTTAAAAGGAGCCTTATACCTATTTTTCTCATATAAACGATACGCGGTTATATTGGCTTGCAACGGTGTCCACGACAGGTAAACAGTTTCGGTGATCACAGAATCCACCTGAAAACCATGAACCGGCGGCGGAACAATTTTTGGCAGGTGATTTACCTCAAATGTGGAAACCTGGCCTGATTGCTCCCCAAAAAAACCTAAACTCACCAATTTATAGTGATAGTTCCCTTTCTTATCTGGCAGCACATCTTCAAATTGTAACGGTATTTTTTGATAAGCATTGCTATCCCGTTTTTCAGCTACCATGATGGGCATGTCATTTAGTTTGGTGTACATGGATTCATCTCTATGTTTGCGGTAAACGTCTACCCCATAATAGCGATTCGTTTCAAATGTCCATTTAATGCCTACCCGCTTGCCGCGTTTTACAGTCTCCACGTTTTGTGGCGGCAATAAGACACTTACAAGGGAAGGATCAAACCACTCACTAATAGCTATTGGTTTATTGGTTGACACTACGCGATAGCGAACTTGCTGCCCCCTGGTTTCATCTTCAGCATAGATGCCTAAATATTGTGCAAAATCCTTGCTTTGAAAGGATTTGATAATAAAATTAAGGTGCATGAGTCCATTTACCCTTCCTGTTCCTTCTTCCAGCATTTCAACCATTTCTTTCATGATGGTATCTTTTTGCAACACCGCATCAGGAATGCTATACTGTCCTTTTTTGATGGGTTGAGGGCTAATACGCTCCCAATCCCCTCCTTTTAGCTGGCGTTGTAGTAATACGCCATCTTTGTGCATGAGCTGTTGATGATACCATTTCAGGGCCACCTTACCAGGTTCGATAATCTGGTAAACAACCTTAGACAGTTGCCCATTGGCCCGCGTTGTTATGAACAAGCCCATCAGTAATATCAAGCAATATCCTTTATGCCTGTGTCGCATTATGATTTTAAATCTTTATCAACGTTCATATTCACATCAAATTTCAGGCCAAGAATGCTGATTTTACCGGCTAATTGCCCCCTCACATAGGCCTGTTCGGTGGTGTTTTTGTAATGAGCCAACCCGGAAAAACGGGCCGAAGCCAAATCCCAGGTGCCCGATTTGTCCTTTTTCTTCCATTCACAACCGATACCTGCAAATACTTCCAGTTCCAACAAAGCCTCTTCCAGGGCTATTTTAGGTTGAAATTGTAAGCGCGCCAATGTTTCCAGGTAAAATTCAAACCCCAGGTAAGGCCTTACCTGGTGCTTTAACACTTCAAACCAGGGGCTGCGTGCATACAAATCGACATGCATCATAAGGCCTACATCCAAACGCTGTGGGTTGATTTGAAAGAAAGAGGCCATTTTTATCAAATCCAGGCAGAGCACTTTCATGGAAATGGGTTGTGATGCTTTGCCCATATACACCGACCAGCTGCCGTCTCCAATATCGAGCCCCAGCTCGCCACTCGCACAAAACAGCGGCGCTGTATTAGTTTGTACGGTGAACTTGCCAATAAGATGATTGTCTTTACTGCTAAAAGTCACCTGCCCAAAGCCATTGGCAATCGTCGCTTTGAATGAGGGACGATCGCTGTCGGTTTTTTGAAAGCCAACTGCTGCATCACCTCTTATACTCAAGTTAAAGTAATCTTCTAGTATGCTCAGTTCGGAGGTAACCTTCATGCGCAACACTTTACCCATCGAGCCCTGATCTACAATATACATATCCAGTCCGGCACCGAAACGCGTATTGGGATCGGGCAAGTAGCTCCGGTTTTCCAAATCAAAGGACATACGGCTAAATACTTTACCTCCAATGCCATCCATTACCAACAGCCCCGGAATAAGTGGCAGATTAAGTCCCGATGCTACGGCAAACTCTATGTACCAGAAATTAAAGGTATTATGATCGACCACCATACCTTCATCTTTTCCAATACCGACAATAGCATCTTTGCGCTTGCCATTTACATAAATCGCTTTGGCGGTAAATTCACGTGGCTTTTTCACTTTTGCAGCTACCATAGCTTTAAAACAGTCGCCCCAGACCGGATCGTCTTTGATAAAATCGAGCAAAGCCTCAAATTCGGCTGCCTTGGTCTTTACTCGAATATAGGAAGGGTCGAAGGCTACAATTTTATCAACTTCACCATGCCGTATTTTCTCACCCAGGTTCGAAAAATCGAGTGCTACATTATGGGTAAGACTGCCAATAACCGCACCCACATTTTCATTTCCCGATAGTTGTGTCACCAAATTTGCCACTACCTGTTCGGTTCCCAATTCCAGGGACTTTTGAAGCATTTTTTGACTTACTATCTCTGCAATATTCCGAAACCGTATATTGGTAAAGGCTTGCGTGGCAATGTTCTCAATAGTTTGAAGTATATGCTCACCTTCAATGGTGGTGATTTCATGAACCATATCCTCGCCTATAGACTCCAGCAAGGCCCCTGTACCTGCTAAAACCTCGCCGCCATTTACCGCTTCAAAATCCCGGTCAATAAGTGCAGCACCCATTTGCTTCAGTTCTTCTTCCATGAAACCGGTAAACTGCAACACTATATTTTCCTTGATGAATCCGGTGACTTTAAAAGTGACATTATCGTGAACAGCTTTTTTTACCGAACGCTCAAATTCTATACGCGTGGCTAACTTGACTGTGTCGAGCACTGCTTTCATTTTGGACTGTAGTTTTTCGCGTTTGTCTGACTGAACCAGATTGAGGGCCAGCTCACCAATTTCATCTATGACCTGGTCTATCAATTTACCAGAGGCATCCGTCACAGGATCAAGCAGCTTATCCACAAAACGCACAATGTGCCCGTTTACCTTATCGGTCTGTGTCTTGATAGGAGCCGTTGCTTTTAATACTAAATGGTCTACACGGTTTTTAAGCAAGCGATTGATAGAAAAGCCACCGGATCGTAATTCCTCATAGATTTCATAGACCTCAGCGCTTTCCATTTGCTGTAAACGTACCTTTAAGTCCATCAAGCCGGCCTTTTGTTCTTCTTTGGCAAAAAGACTGACTACATCGATTAATTGGTAGACTTGTGCCAGGCTAATACTGGACGTATCTCCTCTGGTTATACTATCGATGGGTAAAGGGTCTGATCTGACAATCACCGGACCTTCTTCACCAAGGGCATAGCGTGTATTAATAGGTTTAAACTCATCTTCCAGGTGTCCAAATAATTCATCCATTTCACCCACTACATCGCCCATTGCAAATTCAATGGGCTCACCACTTTCATCTTGAAAAATGGATGCATCACTTTCAAAAAGGGCGTAATCTGTCGTGGCCATCGTGGCTGAAAAGGTATAATTTTCAGGTATCAGCGGACTTTTATAAATGCTATAAGAATTGATTTGAGGCGCGCCATTGGC
The DNA here is from genome assembly GCA_965230335.1 of Kangiellaceae bacterium. Taxonomy (GTDB): domain Bacteria; phylum Pseudomonadota; class Gammaproteobacteria; order Enterobacterales; family Kangiellaceae; genus CBDDKS01. The sequence goes on from CBDDKS010000001.1 coordinate 24,311, forward strand.
TCCAGCTGCGTCTTCACCCATTTGTATGTCGGCGGTGAATCCTATGGCGTACAGGTTTTTCTGTCTGCCTATGCCTATATCTGTGGCCACCAATTCATAACTCGAAGCCATACCTCTTATTCGTTGCTGCAGCGCCACAGAGGCGTTTGGCGCGCCGAAACCAACATTATAATTACCCCAGACACAGAAACCATCAACATATTCAAATGCCAACTGAAAATAATCCCAGACCAGTGACACATCCATTTTGATATGATTGTCATTTTCAAATACGGCCCTTAATACTTTCATTTTCACCTCCTGATCGCCTTTACCCTTATTGAATGTAACCTCAATTCCATTCAGTGATTCGGTCATATAACCGCTCAAAAAGCCATCTTCTGACAAGGGAACTGCAAAAGTGTAATAATCAGTATCGGATAAAAATGGAATCTGAATTGCTCCTTCCATAATTGCTTCTGTGAGTTTATTTTGTTCGAAATCGAATTGCAAACTGCTTAAATAAGCCGGAAAAGTTTTAAAACGTCCGCCTGCCTGGTTGGTCATATGCAGGCGATTAGTCATGGACAGCCCGCGATAATCAATATAAGCAATGGCTGTATCGCCGGCTGTAAATGAAACATCAAAAGGCACTGGTACATGGAAGGATTGATTTTGTTCTAAAAACGCACCAAAGCCCATTAGGTATTCATCCAGGAATACGCCTTTCCAAAATAATGATCGACCTGTTGGCGACCGCTTATCGGTTAAATCGATCGTATATTTCCTGGGGCGTACATATAAGTTTGTTCCTGCTAAGGGATATAATTCGGCATCGGTATTGGAACCTGATTCATGCATATAAAAAAGTTGTTCCTGGTTGTAAAAATGATAGGTTGCCCGTTGCCCTTTTGCCCTGCCCTGAACAAAGGTTGGAGCAAGCAATGCCCCGTCGAGATGAGCTTCATAGTCACCATTGTTGACCTGAAAATAGCCATCGTCTCGTAATACAAGATCAAATTGATAGGGGGCACTTAATTCAAATTTGGTAGCTTCTACCGGATATGTACCAGCGGGCAGGAACTCCTGGTATTGTGTCCATACAAAATCACTATAAACATGAGGAAGGCTATCAAGGTTTTCAACTGCAAAAGGTAATGGCCACTGTACCTGCCCCCAAAGGTCCAGGTTGGTCTCATTACTTAACCGGAACCGGGTGGCATGTAAAATTGCGCTTCCATTTTGAGAAAAATCAGGCGATAAAGTAATTTCAAATGGTTTATTTAATGAGGCATTTATTTCTCCGGAAATAAGGTAATCACTTCCTGCACCAGATTTAATGTGCAAATGCTCAAAAGGAAAAATGGCCACCAGGGTGTCTCCTCCTATTTTGTGCAATGTAAAACGCCCCACACCACTTAAATCATTTAAATTATTATTTTGTACTGATTGCACCTCAACAAGATGGTTTTGCACATAAAACGACTCAACGATTGGAGGGCCATTAAATACGCCAATTGAAGATTGAGCTATTTGTTGGTTTTCGCTATAGGCGCTCACCCTCCAGGCATACATTTTACCCTTCTCAAATGCTTTATCACGTTTTTTTAATTCGTAATCCCAGGCATCTATCACCATAATTTCAGGTGTAGAGGTTTCAAACCATTTTGCATTAAAATTTATGGCCTGTTCCGGGATTTGACCTGGTAACAATTCTACAATTTCCAGATCAAAATGGCATTTCTGCCCTTCCAGAAGATTATTTGGCGGTGACCATTTAAAGTACTGCTTTTGTGTTTTGGTAAAACCACTCTGATGTGCGGGTGCTAATAAGGTGATTTCACCACCTTGCGCATAACCATAATTAAACCAACAAACCTGGCTAAAACCACTATTCTTAAATATACTACGCCCCCCTATATCTCGGGCTTGTACCAGGTAGGCATATTGTTTGCCTTCTTCCAGAGCCACTTCGTTAAAACCATATTGATAAGAAGTTTCGAACTGCCAATCACTTCTAAAAACCTCCAAAACCTGTCCGTTTGAAATGGCGCTCACAGGATCTCGATGAAAACCCATAATTTCGAAAAGGGTCAACTGGTATTCTGTTCCTAAAGAACCTGGGCTATTGATACCTGCCTGTTGCCATATAAAATTTATAGGAGTGGCCAAATCAGCTTTTATTAGTTCACCACATTGAGGTGCATTAACAAAAGGAGCATCGTTCAGATTAATCCAGACTTGAGCACAAGATGTTTCAGACAATTTTTCTCCTGTCAATTCATCATACACTTCAAAGCAAAAGTCATACACACCTTCCGGCAAGCGTAAGTCACTTTCTAATTCCGCTAATTGAATTCCTGAAACCTTGATATTGCTTAAATTCAGATAAGGATCTAATTTATCTCCACTTAATGTTTGCACCGCTCCTGCCATTAAAGTAAGGCCATTGTTGCGCGCTGCTTCATCACTTGTTCTCATATGAATATTGCCACCACTTATAGACAGGTAAAGTAGCACATTACGACTACCTTGATTAAAGTCGAGGTATTTCAAGGTAATTTGCCACGGACTGGCAGACATGCCGTAATAATCAGAAAGGTATACCGGAGCTGGGGAAAACACGTTACTATTGGTTTGCACAGGAAAAATTTGTGCCTGTACCCCGGTCTGAAATAAGAATAGAACAAACCCAATAATGAGAGTTTTAAGCCCTTTAATTTGTTTCATTTTATTCATTGGTAGCATGCTTCTTTATACGCTTAAAAAATTTACCCTTTGAGAAATGGTAGCGGTAAGCCAAACTGAGTTGATATTCTCCATGCGCTTTGCCTTGTACAAAATCATTGCGATGCATCCAGTTAAAATTCAGGTTAAAACTATGCGCTTTCCACAAATTGTAATTCAAGCCTATCCGCGTATTCATTAATCGGTTAAAAAGCTTTCCGCTCACATAATATTGCATCCCATTTAATGCCAGATGGGTACTAAACACCTGGTTAAACCATGACTTTCTAATGTTCAGCGTAGGTCCTGTTCCTATACGCTCTTCTATGGGGCTTAGCGACTGAAGACCTGTCCATCTTGCACTTATATTTAATCCGATGGATTTTACGTTTCCGGAATAACTTATGGAAGTGTTTTTTAAGGATGAGTTATTTTCATTTAAATCATTGGCTTGCTGTATTGCTACATTAAGACCTATTTGTTGGTTTATATTTTTGTTATCAGCAATACGATAATTGAGTTGCCCATTGAGTTGTTCAGTGACTTGGTAATAAGTTAAAGAGTCTATTTGTTCAATGCGTACTTTAAGTGTATTAGTGGTGAAATTAGAATAGTTTATAGCTATGCTCCACTGGTCATTGATCGTGTAATTGGCACTACCACCATAAGCCAACCTACTCGTTTGAGCTAATTGATCACCCTGCAAATTGTTACGTTGAATTCCAATATTTCCCGATATGATCAGCTGTTTATTCAAAAAACGCTTTGATAAATTTATGGATGACAATTCTAAATCGTTATTTAAGAATGGCATTCCCAGTGAATAATAATTCCCTTCCAAACGTTTATAGGCCAACTGAATAGTCATAAATTGGGGATTCCATGACAAACTTGCATCTAATGCCCCACTGTAAACAGAAGAAGTTTTAGGTGTAAAAATCCAGTCAAAACTATTATAAATACCTAAACCTTCTTGAAGTGTGTAGTTAGCATCTAAAGTGTTAAAGGTATAGGCACTGCGCATATATTCTAAATTGAATAAAAATCGTTTGAGTACACGTTGTTGTATTACCAGACCTGTTATCAGGTTCTCCTTAGGTGTATTTGTACCCGATATTAGTGCCACAGGAAAAGGATAGCTATCCAATTTATCACTGGCCTTGAACATGACCGCAGACCACTTCCCTCCTTCTGGTTTATAAGTGAACTTCCCTCCATATCCCCATCGGTCAAAAGAATTGATACCTTCAAGACTCAATTGAAGGGTGTCGGCATTTGCTTTAGCAAAGCGACCATAGAGTAAAGCTGCTTCTACATTTCGTTTTTTTGGTTTCCACTCACAACCGACCCCGTTAAATGCATTTCCACTTAAACTGTACCTGGATAAGTTTATGGTTCGATACCCTAAATGAATGGTTATGCTTTTATAGTTCGGCGAAATACCAATTTGGTTAAAAGGTTGTAAGCGTTGGAATGGATAGTTGAAATTATTTCCTTGTGGGCTATAAGTAAAACTTACGGGCGCACTCACTTGATTGAAGAAACGTAATTCCAAAGAACCATGTAACGACCAATAATAAGGTGGGCGGCGTGTTGCGCTTCCATAAGCGTTGGCATGAGCTGTTTGATAGGCAATAGTACCATTTATTGTTAATGGATCTTCATAAACCTTTTGACCCAACTGCTCAATGTCCTGACCCTGTACAGTGCAATCAAAAACCATAATAATAACAAAGAATATAAAACAAAGTGCTTTCAAGTTCCCAACGCCGATATATACTTCAAATATAAACATTTATGGTCGAATCGCTTTTATCAAAGTAAATTGAAATCAGCTTTTCTCTGTTTTCTGATTATGTATTCAACAATTATTACTTTCATGTTCCTCTTCAATTTTAAGTGATTATTGAAAATCTCATTTAAAAACCATTCTTCAAATATCAACTACCTGCTTAACATTATTCAGCACCCTTTGAAACGTGAAGAATACGCCACTTACTCTTCCAATACGATAAATTAAAATCTATTTTCATAAGATTTATAATTTTAAAAGACAGCCTTCTTTAAATCAAAAGGCATTCAATGGTCTAATATCACTATTATTTCGTCTTATCCCACTCATTATGTTTGCGATCCATCCCATTAGAAATCGGAGCGCTTAATTATAGTACATCTAGTAATTTTTTCCATTTAACTTCTGCACTACTTTTTGAATGTTTTTAATAGAAGCAAAGTTTTTAATAGAGGCTTTTATTTTTACCTCACATTGAAATTAACCCTTCAAGGAGAAACTTCTAGTCCAAATAAATCCTTACCCATAGATGTACTACCGTTTTATCCTTATAATGAACTTATGCTATTTACCGATTCCCTAAAGCAGACATAAATCCAAGTGAGAACTTTACCGAAACACAAAAAATAGTATTTGGATAGCTAAATCCAAAGCTATTTTCAGTGACGCACTAAACGCACAAATGTTACGTATCAAATAATTCCAAAACTATAAACAAAACATTACATACTAATAAAGTTATATTATTAATTTAAATACAAAAGTTTTATGACAGCCTTTACAGGTTATGCAAAGTGCATTTATTTACATGTAATATAATCTGGAATTAAGTTCCTGAAAATTATAACTCCAAAAAATCCCCAATTTCCTAGATTTGATTCAGGTTAGCTACGTAATCGTTTAACGCGCCATAACTAAGCGTCAATTTTACGGATTTTTTTTTGGTTTCTCAGAAAAATGAATGAATTATTTTTATAATTGCAATCCCCAATCATGCGATTAATATTATTAGGTTGTATCGATTTGCAATCTTATATTAACATCTAAGTCTTACTTAACACCCATAAACAACGCAATATGAACAATTTATCAAGCATTTACGATGCTATTGATCGATGCACCATCGAGCTCACCAAACAAAAATCCGATCCCACCTGGACGAAATTAAGAGGTGTATTATTCGAAATGAGTGGAAATTTTGAAAATGCTATCCGAGATTTTTCAGAAATAAACTTAAAATACCCCAATGACTTAGACTCTTACTTCTTAAAAGCTTATACTTATTTGAAAATGTCAGAGGAAAATCTTGCGGTTAAGGTTTTAAATAATTTAAATCTCAACATTCGTATTCAATACGTGAACTCGAGCATTTTAATTCAAAGAATTACCAACAAACGAAATGCCATTGTGCGCAAATTGCAGACGGAGGTGAAATTTAGAGATTTAAATAGAAAACATAATTTTGTTGAAAATTTTTCCCTAAATTAGTGCTGCATAACCAAGTATTTTGTATTTAAGCAAAGCATACTCAATTTTTACCAATTCAGTTGGAGATTAACGTTATTTTTTAAGTTGATCGCGAGAGTATTTTTTGTAACTAATATAACAATAGCAGCCATTAAGGTAGAGCTATGGGTACGCATTATGCTTATTTGTTTAAAATTGTTTAAAAACTGAGATATGGAAATCCAAGATGTTCAGCCAATATTTATTGATGCAACGCATATTTCTTGTGAAGATAAAGCCGCTCAATCATTATTGCGAAAAATTTATCGTAGCGTTCAAAAAAAACTAGAAAACGACCCAGAAAAAAACGTAGCTAACTTAAGCGAATTCGAACAAGAAACGCTGAAAAGTATAAATGAAACTTACAACTCTACAAAAAACAATCGTTTTTCACAAAAATTAATTGTTAGTGAATTATTATCGGAGGCGCATGCCATTCTCGGGTATACCGAAACATGGGACTCGGAATTTAACGAGCTTTTCGAATTAATCGAAAATTTCATGTTTACAGGATTGAGATATGGAATATTTAAAAATCACTTTGACCAATTTGATGAAGTTGTCGCCAAAGTATTAAAATTGGATTTTTCGGAACAAGCTACTTTGTTGAAAAATAAAGGTTCGGCTATCAACCTGTCAAATATAGCACCGAATTCGGTTAATGAAATCATAGAAAAATTAAAAGAATCGACTGTTTCTTCCAAAGCTGTAAACGCTTTAACATCCCACCTCGGAAATACCGGTTTTGTTGTGTGTGATGAATGTTTCAATATTCGATTTTGTAATAATTTGATAGAAACTTTACTCGAAGAAACTAATTCAAACCTATTGGGTGTAAACTTTTTAGATTTTATTCCTGAGAATAAAGATTTTATAAAAAGCTATAAAAACCTGGATTCAATGAAAAACGTTCCGGTTAAATTAAAAACGGGAAAGTCCAAATATTCTTTCATCAATGCATATATTACCATTCCAACAATAGATTCTTTCCATAACGAAATCGATGAAATTGTATTCTTACTAACACATGACCCCATTTCAGAAGATGATTACGAATTTAATATGACAATGGAAGCTCATGACAAACTAACTCCATTAAATCAAATAATAGGAGCAGCCAACTTGATAAAATCGTCTAGAAAAATAGCTGAAACAAAAATGTTAGCAAACATAATTAGAAAGAAAGCAGTGGTCATGAAAGATAGAATTTCATCCACCATGCTATCTATCGCTCAGGGCATACCTGAAAGTATTGAAGCTATAAGTTACAATGAAATTTTCACAGACATATTCAACTTAATTGGAATCCCTGAGCATGGAGGAAAAATTGAACTAAGCTATCAAGCGGCAGAAATAACCAAACCATTTTACACTTCGAAGCGACTTTTTATATCCATCTTTCAAAATTTAATTTCAAATTCGATTAAATATTCACAATCGGATAAAAAAACGCTTGTTCACATTGAAGTAAATGACTATCTGAACGGATTGCTGATTACATATAAAGATAATGGTATAGGCATACCTGAAGAGATGTATTACAAAATATTCAACAAAGGTATAAGGGTACAGTCCAGTAAGCATATAGAAGGTACAGGAAACGGATTATATTTGGTAAAGAAAAGTGTAGAATTATTGAATGGCCACATCCAATTGGAGTCCAAATTGGATGTAGGCACAAAATTTAGTATTAAATTACCTTCTCTTTCTTAGAAACGTTACTATTGATACTAAGGAAGGACATTAAAGACTCTTTATGCATATCTGCGTTCTGAATGTAGCATGAATTCTTTTGTCTTATGGCAGCAAACTTGCGCTTAATTGTGGATGAAGTAATACCTAAATCAATAGATAATTTCAGGCTATTTGCCCTTTGAACTACGAGCCAAAGTACTTGAGCATACAAGTTCTGAGACCTATAATTATAATTAAGGCCTAATATTAATGCATTGTATAAATGGTCATTAACACTACTTATTGTCATTGCTACAGGTTGCTTATCATTGTCAGAAAAGAGCGAATTATTTCTGTAAACGGCTATTACTTCCCAATGCTGACTTTCAATTGCTTCCTTAAAAAATTTTTTCGGCAAATCATATACGCTTACTTCATATTTATTATTGTAAACATTTTTATACAAATCATACAATTCCCCTACTATTTGTTCAGATGACTCTTCTATTACCCTCGCAAAAAAATGATCCTGAAATTTTTGAACATGTTCGGAAAAAAACCTTTTCCTATTCCAACGCTGTTTACTATTCCTTGAAGTCATACTCAAATGATTCTGAAATCCCTGAGAATTATTCCAATCTGCAAAATGTAGAATATGGCCATCTGGTAAATCAAATTTTCTAAAACCATGTTCGAAGAAAATTTTCTTCAATTCATCGTCATCCGATGGAAAATCTCTAAAAGTTAGCACATTTATCTCATGTCGATCCCTGTAACTCTGGATATATTCTATAAGAACAGAAAGTGCCCTTTGCCACTTACCATGTGTCCTATCAATAAAGGTGTGTTCTCCTAAACTCAAGAGACATCCCATCATCAAATTTTTTGAAGAAAAACTATATTTATCCTGATTAAGAGATCTAATTTCTTCCAGTTGTTTTGATACATTTTCCGAAGCGAACATATCATCTTTAGTTATCGTCTCTGTGAAAAAAGTGGTGAGTACAAATTGACCTAATTTATCTTTTACAAGATAATAGTGAAATTTCCAATTATATTCAGATTGTGCGTGATTGCAAAAGGTTTTTTCGAAAAACAAAAGTTGGTCCCAATCGTTGGCACTATTGGCGGGCCTAAACTTATTCCAAACCTCTTTAGGGATATTCTCAATAGTAGTTTCATGTTGTATTGTAAAGTCTTCGCAGTCACGAATTTCCAAAGGAACACCTTTAATTATCTGCTCAAATTTTTGTACTTTTTTGAACCCGCGTTCAACATCTTTCACTGATCGTCCCAAGTCTTGAAAGGTCTTGGGATAGTGATATGCTAACATTTTTACTAAGAATTCAATATCTTCTGTCGTGTGATGTAATGTTAAGGTAAAACGTATTCCCGCACTTTGATCGGGCACGGCAGGGAAAATAGCCGAATTGACATAACAACCACTTTCAATAAGCCTACGACTTAATTCTAAGCTGGTTTTTACTTGACCAGTCCCCACAAAAAAAATCGGAGAATGATCATTAGACATTACTGGTAAATTTTCGTTCTTTAAAAGCTTTAAACAATAATCTAATTTATCCTGAAGAGCTTGCTGCTTTTCATAAATTTCAGGGCTCAAATGAATTTTAGCTGAAGCAATTCCTGCTCCAAGAACCGGAACTTGAATCGGACCAGAGAATATATAAGGGCCAGAACAATTTTTAACAATTTCACATATTTCACGCGAAGGAAAAATGAATGCACTTCCTCCTGTCCCAAAAGCTTTGCATAAGGATGTAGCTATAACCATCCTTGGATGTATACATTTGATTTGATCCAAAACAACCCCTGAACCATTTTTACCTCTTATACTCATTCCATGAGCATCATCAACATATAAATGAAGTTTGGGATATCTATTCGCAAGATTGATAATTTCATCCAATGGGGCAAAATCACCATACATACTGTAAACACCATCAAAGAAATACCAAATTTTATCGTACTGATTTTCTAACTTTTTTATCTTAGCTTCTAACAAATCAATTCTGTTATGCCGAACCAAATCAATAGTGGCTCCATTTGATGCCATTTTCCGCGTTGCATCTTGTACAGAAGCATGAACCTGCTGATCTAATATTAGAAGTTCTCCAGAGTTTACAAGTACTGGAATAACCGCATGATGCCCAAGTGAGACAGAGGTAAAAGTCAATACAGGGCTTCCAAATATCGATTCGAGTAAGTCGATATAATATTTCTGCGGTTCAATAGACATATAAGCCCTTGATGACGCGAACTGTACACCATACTTCATCATGTAATATGACGCCGATTTTATTAATCTTTTATCTAGCTCTAAGCCCAGGTATGAGCAACTGCCATAATTGACAACATCTTTATTATCTATTCGTAACAACCTCCCATTATAAACCTGATTATCAGTAGTTAAATGTAAGGAACCTTCGGACTTGCCATAGCTTATATAATCATAAACTACGTTTTTAAATTGCGACTTTTTTATTTGTTTCATTATATGTAGTTTTAAGCAAAAATTACTAATAAATTATTTGTTCATTGAATATATGATTGATCATGAATTGAGCTTTGAAAATGAACTAGTCAAAATGTGGATTGAAGACGGGATTCTTTTTGGATACTACAAACCAGGATGTAGACTGGATTTGGAGGCCATACAAAAAGTCGTCAAAGACCGCATTACTTTTTGCAAGGGCAAAACATACCCGAGCTATATTAATATAACCAATATTGAAAGCATTAGTCTAAAGGCACGAGCTTATATGGGAAGCAAAGCTTCAACGGTTTGTATTAGTCGTGCCGCTGTTTTAGCTAAAACTGTCATGGCACATCACTTTATTAATCTTTTCTTTAAACTAGAGATCGCACCAATTCCAATCAAAATCTTCAAGAAAGAAGAGACCGCAATCGCATGGTTAAAGTCGTTCGAAAATTGATTTTTCACTAGTTATACGTCTCAATCGAGCTAATTGTTAGAATACCAGAGTAAGAAAGCACATGAAATTGTCAATTTTTAGCTAAGTGAAACAATTTCATTGCACCAATAAAATTAATATATTTGTTAGACAGGCGCTTCAATTGAGAAGTAGCTCAAAGTATTTGACACTGATAGCAGCTACCAGAGCTAGAAAATTGGGAACTTTCGATTGTACAAAGGTTGGTTGGCTATCGTCCACAGTATGCGTGGGCGTGGCTTTCTTTTGTACACAGGTTACCCAATACCTCTAGGCTCAGAAACCATTGTCCACGCTTTTTTTTCGGACCATGTCAAAACAAATTATTTCCTTCTAAACTACTGAAAGATTTAAGGCGGATATGCGCTGCTATCTCTTCTATGTACTCCCGATTAAGGTTCAATTGTTTACATCGAAACCAATTACGCTTAAACGTAGTCGTTTTCGAACAAGTAAGATGCTCTTAGCTGAATATCAGTCTTCGAAATTTATATAAACACTAAAAAAATGAAAAGGACAACCTTCCATATGAACTGCGATGCTACTATTAAAAAGTTAGTCTCTTCTGTTATCAATATACCTACTAACAAAAGTCATCCAACTAATATGTTGTTTAACACCGGAAGTACAAAAAAACTCTTAAGCAATTATAAACTAAGTCAGAACATCATAAAACATCACAAACATACACTATACGCGTTCTTCTTAGTCGTTACAAATTTTATCATTCTAATAACTCCCGTTCTTCGAATAGAATTTAATAGTTCAACAATATGAAAAAGGAAATAATAAACAAACAGCTGCGTAATGGTAAGCTAATAAGATTAGACGACAAATCCATTGGTGTGTTTATCGTGACTAATGACCAGGTCAAGGTGGTTGTCTCCGAAAAGGGCCATTTGTTATTTGATTGGCCCACGAGAGAAATAGAAGTTATTTGCGGAAGTGGTTTGAGTGGCACCTACTTTGAAAACATCGATCACGTACGAAACGCGATAACAAATGGAGAATTTAAATGTGCTTTTGGTGAAGGTTTTTAATTAGTATCCACTAGATAAAACCACTCATCATCATTATAATTTCATTTTTTTAGAACGCATAAACCTAAGTTAAACCAATTAAAACCCAAATTGTTCAAATTTGATTGAAATAGCATATTGTAGATTACCTGCTTATTTTTAATTTGCATAATATACTATTCAAAAATTTGCGCAAGACAATGGGGCGAGAGAAAAACAAAAACAATAAGCTACAAATTAATTCCATAGACCCTATGGCGCAAGAACTATTAAACGATACATACCAGACCTACAAACGTAAAGATAGGCTCACACTATATGAAAAAGATTTCATAGCTAAAGTAGAGTCAATATATGCGTCCCAAAAAGTATCTCCCAGAAAAAACGAGCTATATTCGCAGATTTACAAAATACTAAATCAGGCAGAGCTATTGGAAGATCAACATCAGGTAATTTTGAAAGCAATCAGCGCTCTGGTTGATACTGAACCTGAAAAAGGATCGGTGATTGATAACTGGTTTATTGAAACCAGAAAAGTCCTGAACTCCTTTAAACGACTTGATTTTTCAAATCAACTTCCTATTCTGGATGTTAACAACAAGCATGATTTATTAAACTATTTTGGTTTTGCTGTGAATTCATTAATTGAATCGGTGCAATATTCGATGCTCACCAGAAATGCTTTAAATGCTATTTCAGCATTTATTGGCGAAGCGATCATTGTCGTTTGCAACCTGGAAGGAAAAGTTCGAACAATGAATGACCAGGGACTCAATTTGTTTGGAATCAATAAATTTCAAATTAACAAGACAAACCTTAAAGACTATTTGAACAGTTTTGATTCGCTTACAAAAAAAGTAGGTACCTCCAATTGGCAAGAATTTTCTATTAAAACAAACCAAGATACCCCTGTTTTGGTTGAAGCTTTTGTTTTGAAAACTGAAGTCCAGGAACTTGAAACCAAGGAAATAGTGTTGATTATGCGATTAAAAAGAAGAGAAAGGCTCAAAGACAATTTTAAAACTCTTGTAAATCTGGGGGTTTTAATTAACGATTTCTTTACACCAATTCTTAACCGTTATCCGGAAACGGAAATCAACGTTCATAACCAACTGAATCGCCACATCAATGCTGACCCCAAAGACATCGAACGTATTTTTTTTCTACTTTGCAAGCTGTGCAAACTTGAAAATAACAAAGATGAAAAACCTGCTTTTTTTGTAATAGATGTCAAGAAAGCAAGTTCAAAGTCCGTTCAATTCTTATGTCATGTAAAAAGTGCTCACTTTCCAAAAAATGAAACCGGGCACACCTCTTTTTTGGACCAAGAAGAATATCGAGAGTTATCTGTAATCGCACTTAAATATGATGGATTTCTAGAGTTGTTTTTCACTTCAAATGACTGCGGCCATTTTCAACTAGTACTTCATTGCTAAGCAATGATTTCACCTTCAAGATAAGCTAAAGTTATTCTCACAAGGAGCAAACATTGCCTACTTGGACTAATATTATTTTACCAAACTTTTTGCTCACCAAACGTATAAGCCAATCACTTTTTACTAAGATGCCATACACTAAAACACCTGCTCATGGTTCTGAATTTGATTATGGATTTAAATTAACTTTTAAAAACTCCATAATTGAACTCGATTTTTCCACTAAGGTCATAACACAAGAGCTTATCAATGAAGCCTATGCCAGCATTTCTGATATAACAAAAGATGAAAAGCACCCTATTTTGATCGATATCAGCAGGAGTTTAGGAGCCAGTGATGAAACTTGCTATTACTGGCGCATTGAACATCAAAAAAGGGCTACTCCTGCACTCGCCTTTATATTGGCTAGTAAAACTAATTGGTTGTTCTATGATTTTTGGTTACTAAGTACGCAATCGAGTAAAATACCAACATATGCCTTTTCGTTACCGGAGAAAGAAAAAGCCCGAATGTGGTTGTATAAATTTGCTTAAGGAAAGTACCATTATTATCCCTCATTGTTTTTAAAAACTGGGCTGAAATCACAAATCCAATAGGATTCATAATTTTTAGTAGTAATACTCAACTCGGTCTTTTACCTGGATAGTTTTAGGGTTCGTATCAAATGGTGTTATTGCACATTAAGACAAATTTCAACCTGTCAACCTAGCCGTTCCTTCATGTTCTTTAAAAAGCGAAGCAATTGTTCTTCCTCCTAAATCCTGAAAATGAGGTTTGTCTACGATACGCTTCCATCGACCGCCCCATTCAAGTCCTAAAGATTCACCAATTTGACCTATTCGTTCCCATTTAGGATTCTGCCAAATTGGTTTACCATTTTTAAATTCAACGACATCTACTGCTATTCTGTAGTTATGTGCAGATTTCCCACATCGAGCATTAGTCACAATCTTGCCTTTTGTTGTCCTACCTTGTGCATAAAGGGCATTTTGCTCCTTGCAGTCGCGAAAGGCAGAAATCACTCTCAAGTCAATTCCTTCTTTCTTTGCCTTTGACAACAGTTTTACAACTTTCTTTCGAAATTTAGGCTCAAGAGTACCTAAAAGTCTTTCTGTTTTAGGATCAAATTTCTGATCTAATTTAATACGTACCAAAAGGAACGCAATACCACCAGTAACAATCACCAAGGACAAACCTATAAAAACGTGTTGTTTCTTAACTTTCATCTTCTTCTTTGTCACCTGAACAAGTGCAAGGTTTCTTTGCAGCTTTCAACGCTTGATACAAATTAATTGAAGTATTTGCGATGTTGAGTACTAAAAAAACACTAAACAAAACCGGAACTAGTTTATTCTCTTTCATTTTCATCGTTTACATTATTCACTGTTAACCGGAGCGCCATACTCAATAGGCCACATAGCAATATATGGTTTGGGATTCATCAATAATTCATCTGTAGTTGTCAAAAATTCTCCTTCCAGGAATATAATTCCATCGTTGTTAATTGCATAGAAAAATGTCTGGCCTTCAAATGACGTAAGCGTACCGGCTAAAGCTCCGATTGATGAATTGAGTGGCTTCGGGAAATTGATCACATTAGCTTTTAACAGCCCCGTACCTGCTGTTAATTTCAAACGAATATCTTTAGTAAGTACCAGGTTTCCATTTGCTGTTGCATAGGTGTTTCGATTAGGGGTATGGTAGACTATAGTATTTATCTGCGCGGGTACAATTTCATATAATTGTTCATTATTAATAAAATTCGTCGTACTTAAGTCGCTATTATATCCACCCCCATTCATTTGTTTATGTTTTTTATGCTTTGACAATCTCAGAATTTTTGACCATACCTCTGATCGCAAAAACCATTACTGTAATTGCTGTCGCCGTAATAAACAAAGTTCCCGCGGTTTTTATCAGCGTTTGATTTGTCATAGTAAGCGTTATATCCGTTTTCAAGCCTTCATCATCAACCAAATTATCCAATAGGCTTTTAACTTTATTTTTCGATTCTGACATATCTCAATTATTACGTTTTTACATTTATCGTGTTAAGTTTTTGCATATCAGTTAACTCAAAAGTTGATCGTCCTAAAACTTTTTTAACTGCGCGCTCCACAAATTCTCCATATTTGCCATCGATACCATCTTTGTTAGGCCCAAAATCCCCTATATCCATACCTATAGACTTCAATTTCTGTTGTAATTTTTTAACATTATTCCCACAACTACCTCGTTTTAATGGGTATGAATCTCCATGCTTGCAAAAACCAGAAGAAGATGATGATGCAAAACCAAAACTTCCGAATTTCTTTTTCATTCGTTGTTTGCGAATTGCCAGGACACCAGCAACTAATGCGCCGGCAAAGAAAATGCCTGCTGCAATGTAAAATTTGTTATTATCGATATCGAAGGTACTTTTTGATTTACTTTTCATGACTACTTAATTTTTATTGCATCTTCTCGCACATAACCTACATGGCTTGAATCGGTAAGCTTAATCTTATACCACGAGAAACCGTCTTTGCCATTTACCTTTTCAATTATAGTTCCAACAGGGTTTGAACTAGCTTTGCGAATAATATTATCCGTATTATCAAAAAATCCTTTGTTATCAATATTGGGAGTACTCCGAATATTCACGTAACCTTCATCTCCCGTATAAACCTTCCTCTCAACTAGTTTTTTGTCCTCAGCCTCTTTTGTCTTACTTTTGGTTGTTTTGTACTTTTGTGCTTTCAAATACTTCACTATTCCAAAAGCACCCCCTATTGTCGCTATTAGTGAAATTCCTCCAATAAGTAATTGTTTCTTTGTTTTTGGGTGCATCTTCATATTAGGAATGCGTTTTTAAAATATCTTTGATTCTTTCGACTTCTGCTGCATCAGCTAAGTGATAGGCAACAAATTCTGCCAGGCTTTGTTCTTTTCTAATAGCAAACATTTTAGAAATAAATGATAGATTATGCGCATTTCCAGCTTCTTCCAGCGCAGCATAAAAAGCGCCCTCATCATCATTAATAAAACCTCCTGCATCATACAATTGATCTGCTAATTCTTTGGCTCGATGAGCAGAAATTGTAACCTTGGTGGGGTTATAGAAGCTTGGATCAAACCCTTTATAATTCATAATACCTAATGCCTTTTTGTCTTTGTTGCACTTTTTGAAACCTGTCATGCATAAGGCTGGTTTTACAATCGCAAAGTATGTTACAGCCAATCCAGAAATTACCAGGCCTCCTATTATGTAGGGTATTATTTTGTTTTGAGCTAAGTCCTCAACCGCCTTTGAAGCTACAACTGCCTGCATCATCGTTCTTCCATTTTATTACTTCCTAAAACTTGATCTACTTTATTTTTGACTCGATCTTTTGTCACTCCTAAGGCAGAAAATTCTCTTTCAAGACGCTTTGACATCGTTTCTTGTTTTTTCTGGGCTTTCTTTTTATCGTAATGCATATAAAACATGCGCCCCATCCAAAAACCAATCGCTAATGTTGCTACAGTTCTCATTTATCTTCTGTTTTAATATAGTTATTAGAGTTTACACCAATTGTTTCTAGCCATTTTGAAACATTAAAATTGGGAGTCTCATTGCCTTTTAATGCTGGGACTTGGTTAAGTCCCATGACCTTAATATTGGGAAATCGTAGCAGGTGATATTTAACATATATTGCCAAAGTATCCTTTTGCTCATTAGTCCTGGTGTCCCACAGTTTCTTTCCATCTTTAGTTACACCACCTGCATACGCAACAATTTTTGGTTGTCCTTCCAGTCGTTCAGTCCCCTCTCTTATTCCCCATAAATCTACATCCGTCATATTGGATTCGGGTATTATCGTTACTAACTCACCATTTAATGTAACAAGGTCATCTATTCGTGGCCGATTTAGGGCCAAACCACCCAAATGTTTTGGAGACGTATGTTGCGCTACAATGTCATCCTTTGTCACATCTTCACCTCCAGGTGTTCCGGTATCTGTTATCAATAAGTAATCTATAGTTTTCATCTTTAAGCTATTTTTTGATTAAACACGCTTTGCAAGGTATTCTTAACTTTGTACTGCCTGAAATACACCAAAATGCTAATGGTTTGTCCTGGTGCGATGTCAAAAAGCCAACTGGTATTGCCGTCAATGGCTGTACCCTCTAAATCCATAAATTCAGATACATTCAGGAAATTTCGCGGACTACGATAGCTTTCGTGAGAGAGAGATTGAGAAACGACAGTCCCTGTCTGACTTTCCTCTCGATGTGTTAATGAGCAAAATCGTTCACTGCCACTTAGCACCCATTTGGTATGCTTGATAATGATAGGGTTATGAATAAAGTCTTCTACATCTCTTTGGTAATTTTCGCTTACAATAACACCACTGCTATTGGCAGTATAACCAAGCAGATTTAATGTGGCTTGAGTAGTATCTGTTGTCCACAGTTGGTTTCCTTTCTGATCTATGGCAAAACCAATATTGATTGTACCTTTACTTATTGTCGCTCTAATCTGCTTATCTGGTGAAATTATTGTAAAGGTGTTATCAATTCGATTGGCCACATATAAATAATTATTGATGGAATTAAACACACTTTTATAGGGTTTAGCCCCTGTGTCAATAGGCGGTAAGAGCTGATAATTAACGGCATCTATTGGATACACTTGATTGCTGTTTGTTGCCACAACAAATAGTTCGTTGTTAACAGGATGATAACTAACCGAAATAGGTTTAGAACCAACACTATTTATAGTTGTAATAAATTGATTTTGTTGATCAAAAACACTTACTGAATCATCTTCTGAATTGGCAATAAAGACATCTCCGTTGTCTGCATTGACTCCAATACCTACTGGAGCGTTTCCGACTAACAAATTGGCTATAACTTGTTCGGATTCAGTGTCTATCACCGAAACATTGTTATCTATTAAATTGGTGATGTATAACTGTTGATTGGTATTGTTGTAAACAATATCGAGGGGGCGTTTTCCAACTAAAATTTCATTAACCACATGGTATGAAAGATCAATTACAGAAACCGTATTAGCAACTGAACCAATCACATAAACTGTCCCATATTTAATGGAACTACTGTTTGTATTAACAGCCAGTGCAACTGGAGAATTTAAACCTGATGCTGCGTTTGGTTCCAATTCTATCAACCGAACAATCCGTCCAAATCGATCAAAAACTGAGATGTTGTTAGATAATTGGTTGGCTACATATACCAGGTTATTCACGGGGTTTACAAGAACACCTTGTGGATGAACACCTGTGTTATTTGAAGCGGATACACTTACTTCTCTAATCAATTCTAAAAGTTCTACTTCGTCTGGATTGGGTTCACTGACAGGCATGGAGCTATTACCTCCCCACAAGGTTACTGTGCGCGACCGGGAGGAAGTATTCGTAATGGAGACCTGAAACTTATTGAAAGAATTAAGTAACCATTCATAAAATGCATCATATTCCTTCGGCTCGTCTAAATGTTGCTTTTCAATAATTTGAGGAAACGCTTGTTTGGCCATCGCTTCGCCAACTTTATCCATTCTAAGCAACTGGGCTCTTCGTTGCTTTTTAATAGCAATATCGTTCGCTACATCAACGACACCTTGTGTTGTCCCCCACCTTTTAAGGCCTGACTCATAACTGCTTTGATCGAAAATATTTGAACGTTTTAATGCTGCCTCAATCATTTTATTGGATTGCACGAAATAATCATCTGCTTGATCTTTTGTAACACTTTCTGAAATATCCTGAGGAGTATTTAACGTAATGTCAACTTGTTTTGAAGATCTCTTTCGAACACACCAAAGCACACCTGCACCAGTAACGAGCAAAGCAGAAATCAAACCGATATGCTTAATCTTTATCATGCTGCTTTTTTTAGTTGCCTTTCTTTTTTGTGATCCTTAATAAATTCGATTACTCGTTCTGTTCTTTTCATTTGTTCTAGTCCAACAGTTTGCGGATACATACCAAATATTTTGGTCAGTGCATAAACTGCTTCAATGGAAGGGTAAGCCAAATCAAGGTAAATTTTCAAGGCTGATAAATCTGCTCTAATTTGATCTCTTGTAGGAACTTGAAAATGCATTCGCTCATGCAACAGAACGAACATGCGTATGGGAATGGTAAATCGACGAAAAAAACTCTGGGCGATTTGAATTCGCCCTGTTACTCTATGTATTCTGGCCGGAGTTTCTTTTACCGAGCCAAATTGATCACGGATTACCGGTACATAATGAATTAAAAACTGACTATCTGGAGAGTCATAATACCCTCCATCGATATAACCTGCTTTCTGAGCAAAATCTTCTGCAAATTTTATAAAATCATGTACTTGTGGTTCTGCCCATAATTCACTTTGATCTAATTCTTCTAAGGCAATGTCATGAACCTTAAATCCATAATCGCTATTGGTTTCCTTATTGTATATTTCGATTGTAAATCTTTCAGGTGAAATTGGAAAGTTTAATGTGATTTCTCGAACAAAGTTCGATTGACCATCATTTTGCTCAGAGAATGGAACTTTCCTTCTCAAATAATCAGTATTGGGTCGAGTTGAATCATAAGCGATTACACCAAGCGTTAGTGGTATAAAGGCATGAATGCGCATACGTAAACTAAAAGGCTTATTATGTGATGGAATTGGGATTATCATGATTGATTACTGCTAATTTGAGTGTTTTTCATTTTTCTTTTCGTATAGATTAAACCGCCAATGATCAAGACTGAAATGCCTCCTATTATCAAAATGCCCGTTGTTAGGGATTTTTTATCCGATTCAGCTTTCTGTCCCATACTAAGCTCAAAGTCAGATGACATTTGATCATCAGAACCTTTAAATAAACTCACAACATTAGTTACTGTTCCGAGTATGCCTTCAGCACCACCGGCATCTTGAAAACCTTGACCAAGTTTACCGAAGAATGCTCTTCTTTTCTCTTTAGCCGCTGCTGTCTCTTCTTCCGTTTTTTTCGGCCTTTTGTTTTTTCTGTTTTTACCCAAGCCGAAAATTTCATCATAGTCATTGTCGTTTGCCTTGGATGCCCTTTGTGCGATATAAACTTGTTCTGGCCAATTCATTTTCTTCTATTTATACTATTGTCATAAGCCGAATCGTAGAACCATTAGTGGTATAAGGTATTGCTTCATATCCTTTGCCTACAAATGGGTAACTCTTCGCTTCACCTGGTTGCAAATCCACTCCATTCACTTGTATTACCTGGTTACCAACATTTTTAACCGAAGCAAATAAGAACCCTTGTGCAATGACTCCATCTGTTGTTACATCCTCTTCGTTAGCATTGACAAACAAGCCGTTCATTACAACTTTAAATTTTCTTATTTAGAAGCTGACGCTTTTCCACTTACCATTTTATAGGCCACAAAAGTACCCACGGCTATCGCCAAATACATGGCGTTTTTTCCTGCACCAAACATTCCGGCTTGCTGTTTCAATTTTTCAGATTTTAAATCTTCCTGTTCCACCCGTTTTTTTAATCCTTCAGTCCTCAATTCTTCCTGCATTGTTATCAATTCGTTTTGCTTGGCATCATTGATTTTTTTATGCACTTTGAGGTCTTTGCTGTTTATTGGGTTTGCTACGCTTCCTTTTGGTGCCGTTTTGTCCATGCTAACAGGTCTTGAGTTAAATCGAACGCCTCCTGTGGTTTTATCCCCTACTTCGTGTTCATCAATTGCCTGCTTTTTAGTCCTCCTTGTTTTCTTGACATTTTGGCCTCCACTCTGAAGATACTTATCGACTAAATCAGGTCGCTTAGGCTCCTTGCCAAGTCGCATTCTCTTTAAATCCTTTTTTACAAGACGCTCAACCACTTTAGGATTATTGGCTCTTCGCTTTGCACGATTTTTAATTATGCGGCCTAAAATTTTATCATATTGGTCATCGTTATACATGTCGTATTCTTCGTTGACATAAGCAACACTCACTAAATTGTTTGGATCTGTTATGAATGAATTCATTGCTATGGATTTAATTATTTATGAAGTCGGTGATGGATTTACGATATCCATACTATTTTTCCCGGATTTCATTTTTGTATATAAAAAGCCCCCTACAGCCAGTACTCCCAGCAACAACATCAATTTGTTATTCCCTATTCCTACCTGCATTACTTGTGGCTTAGGGGCAGCCGGCTGTGCAGGAGCTTGTTGGATGATTGTTGGAGTAGGCGTAACATTTGCAGGTACAGTTGGCATATTCGCAGAACGTTTTAGAATAGATGTCTCTGCTCGCATCAACTCTGTTTCAGCTCTACGTTGGTCAGTTCGAGACTCTTTTCTTGACATTCGAGCTTTGTGGCGCTCTTTTTTTCGTTGTTTACACCGTCTGGACAAACAAAATTCATCATATTCATCGTTCATACCGTTAAAACCGAATTGACTATTTGTTATCATTGACTTTCAGGTTTTACATTCAAACTTTGAATTTTACTCTTCTTTTTCATATTCCAGAAAATCAAACCACCAACAGTTATTAAAGACACTATACCAACTCCAATAATTATTCGTTTATCTTCCATGATACTTTTTGGTTTTTGAATTACCTTCTTATTCTCATTTTGCATTTTGAGCATACTGAGAAACGATTCCTTGCGCGCTTGCTCTTTAAGCGTCTTCTTATTTGCGATATTTCCGGCAAAACTAAATATGGACCCAATTGCGCCAGCAATAGCAGAGACCGGATCTGCGCCCACCGTAACATTAGTAGCCTTTGCCGCACTTGCTACATCTTCTTTTTTGAATTTATCGTGATT
Organism: Kangiellaceae bacterium; assembly: GCA_965230335.1. Taxonomy (GTDB): domain Bacteria; phylum Pseudomonadota; class Gammaproteobacteria; order Enterobacterales; family Kangiellaceae; genus CBDDKS01. The sequence continues at coordinate 46,189 of CBDDKS010000001.1, forward strand.
GTCCGGTATTTTTTGGTTAGCCAATATTTCTGCTAATGATATATTAAACGCTTGATTACGTTCTAGAATGGCTTGGATAATAATATCTGTTAATTCTGATCGCTTAGGTTTTTTAGGGAGTTCAAAACCAAATTGAAGAAGTAATTTTTTGATTTCATCAGGACGATCAATGAGTGTCATCCCGATTAACCGGAAAATTGCTTTTTCCTGTCGATTTAACTCAACAGCTCTATTTTTCTTGACTTTGGTCTCCTTTACACTTAACATTTTGCTCTTCGGTTAGCAATCGAATTCGCAATCAAAACACCTGCCATGACAGCTACTCCTAAGACGACTAAGCCTTGAGGTGTTTTATAAGGCGCTGCAAACACTTCAAGTTGCTTCATGGTATTCTTATCTTCGGGCTCATTGATTCGTTTTCTCAATTCGTTCCACAGAATTTGCACCTCTTCAGCCAGCAATTTATCTTCTGGATTTTGATTTGACTCATACAAAGTATCTTGATAATGTTTGTTCAAAGATTCTACATCCATCTCAGAGATGGTATCAAGAAGTTTACTTAAGCTTCCGCTTTCATTATAGTTGCTGTGGCCACATGCAGTACAATAATCGTCATGGGAATTGTATGAATAATTCTTACATGCAGTGCAAAAGCCTTCGTCTTTTGAACCACTCCATTTCATGATCATTCTTCTGTCTGGATGAATCGAAACTAATTCTTTTACAGCTACATGACCCTTTTTACGAACCAGGTCTTTCACATCATGAACTAATTGATGAATGTTTCGTGATGGTTCGAAACCGTGCTTTTGCAAAACGCTCTTGGCTTCTCGTGGATTTCCATAAACAATATAGGCAATTCGGTTTTGCATGAATTTCCCTCTTTTTTTAGTTCGCTTTCTTTCCATTCAACAGTCTTATTATTTGATTCGAACAAAAACAGCCAAAGCAGGCTATTCGCAATACTTTGGCTGTCATCTTTCCATCCTCGAAGCTTTAACTAAAGTATTATCTCCGGTTAAATCTTCGCATGCCAGGTCGTCGCCCTGAGCTTCTACGGGCAGGAGATTTTCGCACTCTTTTTACTACTCGTTTTCGCTTGCCTTTTGGCCTTAATCCGAACGGTTTGCGTGTTTGTTTGCGCAATAAATCGATTCCTGGAACACCTGTTGTTCGTGGTGTACTGGACATTTCTGCAACATTATTTCCATCGAGGATATTGCTCATATTAGCTCTTGCACGTATTGTGAAGGTAAATACCATCGTTACGCCATCTTTTACTATCACCTCAATGGAATTTTCACCACCAACCTGGTAAGAGAAGGAGGAATCATCGATCAAAGTTGAAGTAAAGTTCGCCGGGCTGGTAGCATTTCGCGGTTGGTATACGCGTTCCGTGTTACTACCTTGTGCTGTTTGCGTTTTCAGATTCAATACGTTGTCAAATTGCAACTGATCACTGACAGACAGCTTTAAGCCCTGGATCATGATTGGATTTGAGGCCGTACTCGAACGAACAAAGCTATGGCTCGACTCCTGTACAATTACTTCCACACCGGCTGGTTGCGCAGCTGATTCGTGCCCACCAAACAAAATAGCTTTCGCATCTGCACCGGATGTGTTTGTGACAACAAATGTCAGTGTACGATCATTTGGATTAATTTTCCCAATAGAAGTGGAGCGATAATCATCAAAATCATCATCGTCTACCTCATCGAGGTATTCGACCTCTTCAAACTCATTGTCCATCATCGCATCTTCGTTGCCGTCCAAACCCGAATCGAAATCGTCTTCATCGAAGTCAAAGTCGTCAAATTCTTCTTCCGCATCTAATTCATACGCAAGTATATCATCACTATAATTCATGACTTTTAATCTTTTAGTTTAAAATCAATTTTAGGCGGTTTTCCACCGTTCAATTGGGCGAAAGCCTACTTTGGCTCACCCTTCTTTTGACTTATTATCCCCTGTTTTTTTCGCCAACTTTCTCTTTTCTTTTACCTTGTCCATTTGAGGACGAACGACAAAAGCCCCCAATGCAACTCCACCGATTAAAGTGAGTAAGCAAACAGGTAAGAGCACTTTTTTGTCTATGTCTTTGAAATTGACCATTACTGCTTCGTTTTACTCTTTAAATAATAGTTTAACAGCCTTTAACGATGGTCTTTAAACCAATAAGCCTTTGGTCAAATTTGGATTGAAAAGTCAATGATTCAAAGGTGGTACTTTGGTAGGATGTACTAAAAAAAGGATTCAGTATTATTTGGAATGAAACTATAAAGACTGCGATGCGTCATCTATTCTTACAAACTTCCCCCAAATTCCAATAGGTTTGAATCACAATGGTGTACACCTCATCGATTCAACTCCCAAAATATCGAGATTCTTTTGCGAATGTTTATAACTGGTCATTCCAATTATCCAAATTCTATATGTATTATCCTCCCCATAATACATTAAGTCCAATTTTAGGAACTTATTATATAGATTGATAGCTCGATCGTATTCACCTTTATCTGCCCAAGCGGTCCCAAGGCTGTTGTAATCTCTGGCCACGTTGGGAAGTCTACATTACCATGTTCGGTATACGGTAGTGTCAATGGCCAGCGTATTGTTGAATAAAGCAATGGCCTTGTCATATTTGCCAGTAAAATCTAATGCTTCGGCAATAAGACCATAATACTTGCTTATTATAATTGGATCCTTTTTACGTTCTTCATAAAAATTAAGATTGTATCATAGCAAGTAATAGCATCAGCATAATCAAAAAAAGATTTTGAACTAATTACTCTGGTTTCCAGTTCTTCAATTGCTGCATCTTCCAATTTAGCAGCAAGTCTAAAATCATTTACAACTCCTTTGATCTAAACACTTTTCGAGCTTCTTGTATTGATTTACCCTCACTTAACAATTTAAGGTAGTGTAATACGCGTTTGGTAGCATTGTCTTTATTAATGGAAGCAATTCGAAATGCTTCCTTGTATATAGTCAATGAGTCCATTTGTTGCTGTAATTGAGCAATTTCCGCTGATAATTTTGAGATCTTATTATGATCCTTTTGCTTAGCCGTCAATAAGGCTTGAAATTCTTTTTCTTTCTGGGCAAGGGCGACATCAGAAGATGTTTTAATGATATGGTAGTACTTTTGGACTACCAAATCTCTTTCCCCTTTTTTGCAAACGATGATCTCAAAATCCTTGGTATTTTTGGTCCCTATACGGCAATTGCTAACTTCCCTATCATTGACTAGTTCAATATTTTGTCCATTTACATCTGTATCACCAACAGATAACTCAACTAAATATCCAACTCTTGCGTTTGGGAATTTCAATTCAAATGACCCATCGTTATTTGTATATACGGAATTGGAATGTTCCTCTTTAATACTTCCATTTATTTCGACACCGACTGCTGGTTTTTTTCCGCTATTCAAGTATAGTACTTTACCTCGAAAGATGTTGTTGGGTTGTGCCCGGTTAACATAGCAACTGAATAAAATAATCACAAAAAAAATGTATTTTAATTTCATCTTAATCTAATGTTTCTAACCTAATTTCTAAGTTTGACGATTTAACATAATAACGTACCTTCTTGGTTTTATATCCCTCTTTTAGTACTGTCAAATTATATGCTCGATTGGCATCACTTATTCGCATTTGACCGGGAAGCAAGACTGAGTAAATTCCATTTTTGTCCGAGGTAATAATTGTATCATTGTTAATTCTAATTTCAGCACCTTGAATATAACTTTGTCCATCCCTGGTAACAATAGAACCTTTTATTAATCCCAGGCTATTATCCGGTTTTACTCTTAAATAAATGGGTTCACCATCAAATATGAAGATGTTTTTATGGTCAGCAATTTCCCAACCTTTGGCTTCCAAACCAACTAAGATAGTGTCTCCGATATGAGTAGAAAGAATATCATCAAAATTGGTTCTTCCATGTTCTCCAATTGTTTCTCTTAATGGACGATGGCCTACCTGGGCATTTAGTACACCCTCATGTTCCAGTACAACATTTCCTTCCGTGTCAGTAACAAATATGGTTAATTGAGATACGTCACTTACTTTTTCGGGGGGATAAAACACCAACCAAAGCGCAACAATCGAAGCGATACTCCCTGCAACTCCCAGAACAGTTTTGGCTCTATTTGAGATCTTTAATGACATATTAATCTAATTTAAAAAATTATGCTCAGGTATTATAATATGAGCTTATTAATTCACTCCTTATTTGGTACTTTTCTCTATGTCCAGCGCTTTTTTGCCAAAGTCAATTGCCTTGTCATATTCTCCTTTGGCTTTCCAAGCTGATCCAATGATGTAGTAATCTCTAGCCACGTCGGGATGTTTGTTGCCAAAAACGAGCAAGTCGATGTCCAGGGCCTTGTTGTACAAGTCAATGGCCTTGTCATATTCTCCTTTGGCTTTCCAAGCTAATCCAAGGTTGTTGTAATCAACCGCTACATCGGGATGTTTATTACCAAAAACGAGCAAGTCGATGTCCAGGGCCTTGTTGTAAAAGTCAATGGCCTTGTCATATTCTCCTTTACTATACCAAGCTAATCCAAGGTTGTTGTAATCAATCGCTACTTCGGGATGTTTATTACCAAAAACGAGCAAGTCGATGTCTAGTGCCTTGTTGTAAAAGTCAATGGCCTTGTCATATTCTCCTTTGGCTTTCCAAGCTGATCCAAGGTTGTTGTAAACTGTGGCTACCTTGGGATGTTTGTTACCAAAAACGATCGAGTCGATAGCCAGCGCTTCATTGCACAAGTCAATAGCCTTGTCATATTCTCCTTTACTATCCCAAGCTGATCCAAGGTTCTTGTAATCAACCGCTACATCGGGATGTTTATTACCAAAAACGAGCAAATCGATGTCCAGGGCCTTATTGCACAAGTCAATGGCCTTTTCATATTCTCCTTTACTATACCAAGCTGATCCAAGGTTCCTGTAATCAACCGCTACTACGGGATGTTTATTACCAAAAACGATCGAGTCGATAGCCAGCGATTTATTGCACAAGTCAATAACCTTGTCATATTCTCCTTTACTATCCCAAGCTGATCCAAGGTTGTTGTAAACTGTGGCTACCTTGGGATGTTTGTTACCAAAAACGAGCAAGCAGATGTCCAGAGCCTTATTGTAAAAGTCAATGGCCTTGTCATATTCTCCTTTACTATCCCAAGCAGATCCAAGGTTGTTGTAATCAATCGCTACATCGGGATATTTGTTACCAAAAACGAGCAAGTCAATGGCTAGCGCCTTATTGTACAAGTCAATGGCCTTGTCATATTCACCTTTACTATCCCAAGCTACTCCAAGGTTGTTGTAATATTTGGCCACGCTGGGATGTTTGTTACCAAGTACGGTAGTGTCGATGTCCAGTGCTTTGTTGTACAAGTCAATGGCCTTGTCATATTCTCCTTTACTATCCCAAGCAGATCCAAGGTTGTTGTAACGAATGGCAACGTTAGGATGTTTGTTACCAAGTACGGTAGTGTCGATGTCCAGGGCCTTGTTGTAAAAGTCAATGGCCTTGTCATATTCTCTTTTACTATACCAAGCTATTCCAAGGTTGTTGTAATCAATCGCTACTTCGGGATGTTTATTACCAAAAACGAGCAAGTCGATGTCCAGTCCCTTATTGTAAAAGTCAATGGCCTTGTCATATTTGCCAGTAAAATCTAATGCTTCGGCAATAAGACCATAATACTTACGTATTATAATTGGATCCTTTTTACGTTCTTCATAAAAATTAATGATTGTATCATAACAAGTAATGGCATCAGCATAATCAAAAATAGATTTTGAACTAATTGCTCTGGTTTCCAATTCTTCAATTGCCGCATCTTCCAATTTAGCAGCAAGTCTTAAATCATTTACAGCTTCTTTGATGCTTAACACTTTTCGAGCTTCTTGTATTGATTTACCCTCATTTAACAATTTAATGTAGCGCAATACTCGCGTGGAAGCATTGTCTTTATTGATGGAAGCAATTTGAAATGCTTCCTTGTATATAGTCAATGAGTCCATTTGTTGCTGTAATTGAGCAATTTCCGCTGATAGTTTTGAGATCTTATTGTGATCCTTTTGCTTAGCCGCCAATAAGGCTTGAAATTCTTTTTCTTTCTGGGCAAGGGCGACATCAGAAGATGTTTTAATAATATGGTAGTACTTTTGAGCTACCAAATCTCTTTCCCCCTTTTTACAAACGATGATCTCAAAATCCTTGATATTTTTGGCCGCTATACGGCAATTGCCAACTTCTCTATCATTGACTAGTTCAATATTTTGCCCTTTTTTATCTGTGTCACCAACAGATAAGTCAACTAAATATCCAACTCTTGCGTTTGGGAATATCAATTCAAATGATCCATCGTCTATTGTATATACGGAATTGGAATGTTCCTCTTTAATACTTCCATTTATTTCGACACCGACTGCTGGTTTTTTTCCGCTATTCAAGTATAGTACTTTACCTCGAAAGATGTTGTTGGGTTGTGCCCGGTTAACATAGCAACTGAATAAAATAATCACAAAAAAAATGTATTTTAATTTCATCTTAATCTAATGTTTCTAACCTAATTTCTAAGTTTGACGATTTAACATAATAACGTACCTTCTTGGTTTTATATCCCTCTTTTAGTACTGTCAAATTATATGCTCGATTGGCATCACTTATTCGCATTTGACCGGGAAGCAAGACTGAGTAAATTCCATTTTTGTCCGAGGTAATAATTGTATCATTGTTAATTCTAATTTCAGCACCTTGAATATAACTTTGTCCATCCCTGGTAACAATAGAACCTTTTATTAATCCCAGGCTATTATCCGGTTTTACTCTTAAATAAATGGGTTCACCATCAAATATGAAGATGTTTTTATGGTCAGCAATTTCCCAACCTTTGGCTTCCAAACCAACTAAGATAGTGTCTCCGATATGAGTAGAAAGAATGTCATCAAAATTGGTTCTTCCATGTTCTCCAATTGTTTCTCTTAATGGCCTATGGCCTACCTGGGCATTTAGTATACCCTCACATGTTCCAGTACAACATTTCCTTCCGTGTCAGTAACAAATATGGTTAATTGAGATACGTCACTTACTTTTTCGGGGGGATAAAACACCAACCAAAGCGCAACAATTGAAGCGATACTCCCTACAACTCCCAGAACAGTTTTGGCTCTATTTGAGATCTTTAATGACATATTAATCTAATTTAAAAAATTATGCTCAGGTATTAAATAGGAGCTAATTAATTCACTTGTTATTTGTTACTTTGATTCAAGAAATATCTCTCTTTGTCCGGGGTTGTTAATTGACCATCCGAAACCATCCTTTCCAAAGATGCCTCAAACTCAACCTGAGAAAATTTATCTTTCAAATTTTCACTGACAAAATCTGATATTCTATCCTTGAAACAACCAATGTTCTTTCCATCGTTGACTTCTTTCAATGCGCCAACGATTAGCAATGCTATATCGAATCTTGAAGGTTTGCCTTTTCCGGCTTCACCTAGAATAAATTCTCCTTTGAAATCACTGTTATAGTTCTCCTTATTTGGTACTTTTTAACATGAGCTACGCTGTTCAATGATCACAAAACAAAATAATCATTGACAACCCACCTCTAAATCTTTTAGCATGCGTTCATCCTTACTCTTTTTAGCATATTGGATTAGTCTTTTGTGGACTTCTTCTGCTTCTTTTTCACGGCCCAAACCCTGAAAGCAACAATACTCATGCAAGTAAAGACGATGGATAACATATTCATGGGAATTATTATTAAGGTATTGCTTTATCTTTGGACTATCCATCGTATATTCGGAGTGTTCCTTCAAAAAAACCGCTACTCTCTGAGATGTTTGAAGATCTTTTTTTTCCGCCAAATCGAGTCCTTTAGATATGTATTGTAAGCCATTTTGATATTGATGTAGATGTCTTAGCGCACCGCCAACATTGTTGTAACAGGTGATCAGAAAGTCTTTTTCACTTAGTTGTTCTTCAATTTCTATGGCCTTGATAAAATTAGCCATTGCCTCGCCATAATTTTGTTTCTTATAGTACATCATACCTCTTCCATTATAAGATCGTGCCAGGTTATCACTTATGGTCTGAATAGTCGGATGATTAGTGGGATAAAAATTGGAATCGATGTCCAGAGCCTTTTTGTAAAAATCAATGGCCTTGCCATATTCTCCTTTACTATCCCAAGCTAATCCAAGGTTGTTGTAACATCTGGCCACGCTGGGATGTTTGTTACCTAAAACGAGCGAGTCGATAACCAATGCCTTGTTGTAAAAGTCAATGGCCCGGTCATATGCTCTTCTACTATTCCAAGCTGATCCAAGGTTGTTGTAATCTCTGGCCACGTTGGGATGTTTGTTACCAAAAACCAGCAAGTCGATGGCCAGGGCCTTGTTGAAATAGTCAAAGGCCTTGTCATATTCGCTCTTACTATGCCAAGCTGATCCAAGGTTGTTGTAATATATGGCCACGTTGGGATGTTTGTTACCAAAAACGAGCAAGTCGATGGCCAGGGCCTTATTGTAACAGTCAATGGCCTTGTCATATTCTCCTTTTTTTCGTAATGCCTCTCCAAGGTTATTGTAATATGTGGCCACGTTGGGATGTTTGTTACCAAAAACGAGCAAGTAAATGTCCAGTGCCTGGTTGAAATAGTCAATGGCCCGGTCATATTCTCCTTTATTATCCCAAGCGACTCCAAGGTTGTTGTAATCAACCGCTGCCATGGGGTGTTTGTTACCAAAAACGAGCAAGTCGATATCCAGGGCCTTATTGTAATAGTCAATGGCCTTGTCATATTCTCCTTTTTTTTGCAATGCCTCTCCAAGGTTGTTGTAACGAATGGCTACCTTGGGATGTTTGTTACCAAAAACAAGCAAGTCGATGGCCAGCGCCTTGTTGTAAAAGTCAATGGCCTTGTCATATTCTCCTTTACTATTCCAAGCTGATCCAAGGTTGTTGTAACGAATGGCGACCTTGGGATGTTTGTTACCAAAAACAAGCAAGTCGATGGCCAGCGCCTTGTTGAAATAGTCAATGGCCCGGTCATATTCTCCTTTGGCTTTCCAAGCGGCTCCAAGGTTGTTGTAACGAATGGCGACGATGGGATGTTTGTTACCATATACGATGGTGTCGATGGCCAGCGCTTTGTTGATATAAGCAATGGAATTGTCATATTCTCCTTTTTTTCGCAATGCGTCTCCAAGGTTGTTGTAACCAATGGCGACCCTGGGATGTTTGTTACTAAAAACGAGCAAGTCGATGTCCAGTGCCTTGTTGAAATAGTCAATGGCCTTGTCATATGCTCCTTTACTATCCCAAGCTGATCCAAGGTTGTTGTAATATATGGCCACGTTGGGATGTTTGTTACCATATGCGAGCAAGTCGATGTTCAGCGTCTTATTGTAATAGTCAATGGCCTTGTCATATTTGCCAGTAAAATCTAATGCTTCGGCAATAAGACCATAATACTTACTTATTATAATTGGATCCTTTTTACGTTCTTCATAAAAATTAATGATTGTATCATAGCAAGTAATGGCATCAGCATAATCAAAAATAGATTTTGAACTAATAGCTCTGGTTTCTAGTTCTTCAATTGCTGCATCTTCCAATTTAGCAGAAAGTCTTAAAACATTTACTGCTTCTTTGATACTTAACACTTTTCGAGCTTCTTGTATTGATTTACCCTCATTTAACAATTCAATGTAGTGTATTACTCGATCGGTAGCATTGTCTTTATTGATGGAAGCAATTCGAAATGCTTCCTTATATATTGTTAATGAGTCCATTTGTTGCTGTAATTGAGCAATTTCCGCTGATAATTTTGAGATCTTATTGTGATCCTTTTGCTTAGCCGCCAATAAGGCTTGAAATTCTTTTTCTTTCTGGGCAAGGGCTACATCAGAAGATGTTTTAATAATATGGTAGTACTTTTGAGCTACCAAATCTCTTTCCCCCTTTTTGCAAACGATGATCTCAAAATCCTTGGTATTTTTCGCCGCTATACGGCAATTGCTAACTTCTCTATCATTGACTAGTTCAATATTTTGCCCTTTTTTATCTGTGTCACCAACAGATAAGTCAACTAAATATCCAACTCTTGCGTTTGGGAATATCAATTCAAATGATCCATCGTCTATTGTATATACGGAATTGGAATGTTCCTCTTTAATACTTCCATTTATTTCGACACCGACTGCCGGTTTTTTTCCGCTATTCAAGTATAGTACTTTACCTCGAAAGATGTTGTTGGGTTGTGCCCGGTTAACATAGCAACTGAAAAAAATAATCACAAAAAAAATGTATTTTAACTTCATCTTAATCTAATGTTTCTAACCTAATTTCTAAGTTTGACGATTTAACATAATAACGAAACTTCTTAGTTTTAAATCCGTCTTTTAGTACTGTCAAATTATATGCTCGATTGGCATCACTTATTCGCATTTGACCGGGAAGCAAGATGGAGTAAATTCCATTTTTGTCCGAGGTTATAATTGTATCATTGTTAATTCGAATTTCAGCACCTTGAATATAACTTTGTCCATCCCTGGTAACAATAGAACCTTTTATTAATCCCAAGTTATTATCCGGTTTTACTCTTAAATAAATGGGTTCACCATCAAATATGAAGATGTTTTTATGGTCAGCAATTTCCCAACCTTTGGCATCCAAACCAACTAAGATAGTGTCTCCGATATGAGTAGAAAGAATATCATCAAAATTGGTTCTTCCATGTTCTCCAATTGTTTCTCTTAATGGACGATGGCCTACCTGGGCATTTAGTACACCCTCATGTTCCAGTACAACATTTCCTTCCGCGTCAGTAACAAATATGGTTAATTGAGATACGTCACTTACTTTTTCGGGGGGATAAAACACCAACCAAAGCGCAACAATCGAAGCGATACTCCCTGCAACTCCCAGAACAGTTTTGGCTCTATTTGAGATCTTTAATGACATATTAATCTAATTTAAAAAATTATGCTCAGGTATTAAATATGAGCTAATTAATTCACTGGTTATTTTGTACTTTTATTCCATGTTTGAGATAATTACACTAATAATTGTTTAATTTTTCTTTATTAGTCTCACATGATGTAATTCTTCCTTCAACTTACCCATTCTTCCAACTTCTTTACCTAAGCTAAAAAAATATGTTTGAGCTCCATAATTTGGCTCATCATCATATTCACTTGAGGTCCAAAATTCAATTCCGTATGGATCCAAAACATAATCTGTAGAGCTAGTTAATCCATGTTTAGGTATATTGAGTTGACTAGGACCTCCTTCAATGAAATAATCGTATACTATTTCTCTAGCAATATCATCTAGTTTTCCGTTAACATAGATACCACCAATTTTTTCTTCTAATTCTCTCCAATCACTTAGACTCGGCAACGCCCAACCACTTGGTACGATATTCATAGCAGTATCCCAACTGTAAATTCTACCTAATTTTTTTCTTACGATACTCTCGTTTCCTGCATGTATTGGATTAGATTCTTTGTACTCAATAGAATCTTCAACTTGAAACCTGAAATTATCAGCTAACCATACTTTACCATTAAAATTTATCGTACGATAGATTTCTCCATCTCGCTCATCAATAAACGAATCTTTCTCATCTATTATCTGTATTTGGAATTTAATTGCTGATAATAGTTTATTATATCCATTTATGTCATCAATTTTACAATACTGAAATTTTTTGAATGACTGAGGTATCTGACAATTGTTTAATCGTACCGGAATAACGAAAACTTCGTCTTCAGGGATTTCTTCTAATACATCTAATGCCAATTTAAACTCACGTTGAATATAACCTCTTTTTCTAACAGAATTATTGGAAAAAAGGATAATCATTATTCTTGATTTCTTAATAGCCTTGCGTATTTCAAAATCCCAATTTTGACCAGGTAAAATACATTCTTTATCCATCCATGTATTGAAACCTGCCCCTCTAAGTTTATTTTTTAATTCCAGAGCTGTAGCCTCATCTTCACGAGCATATGAAATGAATATTTGATCTAAATTATTCATTATAGTTTGGTAGCTTGTTATAGAGTTTTATTGCCTTTTTTCCATCCTTTGCAAGGATTATGATTTTTACCTTTTCTTCCCTTCCTCTTGAATTGTTATAAAAGCAAAATGTTCCATTCGATAAATCATACTTACCATGATATCTGCCAAAGAAACCTTCACCTGTTTCAGTCATAATCCATAATTTATCGCCGAATTGTAAATTCAAACTTTCAAAATGAGCCTTATTCATATTTTGGTTATTCTGTAATTACTCCTTATTTGGTACTTTTAACATGAGATAGTCTGTTCAATGATCACAAAACAAGGTCATCATTGACAACCCACCTCTAAATCTTTTAACATGCGTTCATCTTTACTCTTTTTAGCATATTGGATTAGTCTTTTGTGGACTTCTTCTGCTTCTTTTTCACGGCCCAAACCCTGAAAGCAACAATATTCATGCAAGTAAAGCCGATGGATAATGTATTCATGCGAGTCACCTTCTGAACTTTGCATGTCTTTTTTTGCTGCCAAATCGAGTCCTTTAGATATGTATTGTAAACCGGTTGTGTATTGATTAAGATGTCTTAGCGCACCGCCAACATTATTGTAGCAGGTGATCAAAAAGTCTTTTTCACCTAGTTGTTCTTCAATTTCTATTGCATTGATAAAATTAGGCATTGCCTCGCTATAATTTTGTTTCTTATAGTACATCATACCTCTTCCATTATAAGATCGTGCCAGATTATCACTTATGGTCTGAATAGTCGGATGATTAGCGGGATAAAAATTGGAGTCGATGTCCAGGGCCTTGTTGAAATAGTCAATGGCCTTGTCATATTCTCCTTTATTATCCCAAGCGGATCCAAGGTTGTTGTAATCAACCGCTACATGGGGATGTTTGTTACCAAAAACGAGCAAGTCGATGTCCAGCGCCTTTTTGTAAAAGTCAATGGCCTTGTCATATTCTCCTTTATTATCCCAAGCGGATCCAAGGTTGTTGTAATCAACCGCTACATGGGGATGTTTGTTACCAAAAACGAGCAAGTCGATGTCCAGGGCCTTGTTGAAATAGTCAATGGCCTTGTCATATTCTCCTTTATTATCCCAAGCGGATCCAAGGTTGTTGTAACGAATGGCTATCTTGGGATGTTTGTTACCAAAAACAATCGAGTCGATGTCCAGCGCCTTATTGTAAAAGTCAATGGCCTTGTCATATTCTCCTTTGGCTTTCCATGCTAATCCAAGGTTGTTGTAATGAACGGCCACCTTGGGATGTTTGTTACCAAAAACGAGCAAGTCGATGTCCAGGGCCTTGTTGAAATAGTCAATGGCCTTGTCATATTCGCCTTTACTATACCAAGCGGATCCAAGATTGTTGTAACGAATGGCCACCCTGGGATGTTTGTTACCAAAAACGAGCAAGTCGATGTCCAGGGCCTTGTTGAAATAGTCAATGGCCTTGTCATATTCGCCTTTACTATCCCAAGCTAATCCAAGGTTGTTGTAATGAACGGCCACCTTGGGATGTTTGTTACCAAAAACGAGCAAGTCGATGTCCAGGGCCTTGTTGAAATAGTCAATGGCCTTGTCATATTCGCCTTTACTATACCAAGTTGATCCAAGGTTGTTGTAATTAATGGCCACCTTGGGATGTTTGTTACCAAAAACGAGCAAGTCGATGTCCAGCGCCTTTTTGTACAAGTCAATGGCCTTGTCATATTCTCCTTTGGCTTTCCAAGCTGCTCCAAGGTTGTTGTAATCTCTGGCGACCTTGGGATGTTTGTTACCAAAAACGAACAAGTCGATGTCCAGGGCCTTATTGTAAAAGTCAATGGCCTTGTCATATTCTCCTTTGGCTTTCCAAGCTAATCCAAGGTTGTTGTAAACTGTGGCAACCTCAGGATGTTTGTTACCAAATACGGACAAGTCGATGTCCAGGGCCTTTTTGAAATAGTCAATGGCCTTGTCATATGCTCCTTTGGCTTTCCAAGCTGATCCAAGGTTGTTGTAACGAATGGCCACCTTGGGATGTTTGTTACCAAAAACGAGCAAGTCGATGTCCAGGGCCTTGTTGAAATAGTCAATGGCCTTGTCATATGCTCCTTTATTATCCCAAGCGGATCCAAGGTTGTTGTAATCAACCGCTACATGGGGATGTTTGTTACCATGTACGATGGTCTCGATGTCCAGGGCCTTGTTGAAATAGTCAATGGCCTTGTCATATTCTCCTTTACTATCCCAAGCTGATCCAAGGTTGTTGTAATATATGGCCACCTTGGGATGTTTGTTACCATGTGCGATGGTGTTGATGGCCAGTGCCTTTTTGTAAAAATCAATGGCCTTGTCATATTTGCCAGTAAAATCTAATGCTTCGGCAATAAGACCATAATACTTGCTTATTATAATTGGATCCTTTTTACGTTCTTCATAAAAATTAATGATTGTATCATAACAAGTAATGGCATCAGCATAATCAAAAATAGATTTTGAACTAATTGCTCTGGTCTCTAATTCTTCAATTGCTGCATCTTCCAATTTAGCAGCAAGTCTTAAATCTTTTACAGCTCCTTTGATACTTAACACTTTTCGAGCTTCTTGTATTGATTTACCCTCATTTAACAATTCAATGTAGTGTAATACTCGTTTGGTAGCATTGTCTTTATTGATGGAAGCAATTTGAAATGCTTCCTTGTATATTGTCAATGAGTCCATTTGTTGCTGTAATTGAGCAATTTCCGCTGATAATTTTGAGATCTTATTGTGATCCTTTTGCTTAGCCGCCAATAAGGCTTGAAATTCTTTTTCTTTCTGGGCAAGGGCGACATCAGAAGATGTTTTAATAATATGGTAGTACTTTTGAGCTACCAAATCTCTTTCCCCCTTTTTGCAAACGATGATCTCAAAATCCTTGATATTTTTGGCCGTTATACGGCAATTGCCAACTTCTCTATCATTGACTAGTTCAATATTTTGCCCTTTTTTATCTGTGTCACCAACAGATAAGTCAACTAAATATCCAACTCTTGCGTTTGGGAATATCAATTCAAATGATCCATCGTCTATTGTATATACGGAATTGGAATGTTCCTCTTTAATACTTCCATTTATTTCGACACCGACTGCCGGTGTTTTTCCGCTATTAAAGTATAGTACTTTACCTCGAAAGATGTTATTGGGTTGTGCCCGGTTAACATAGCAACTGAAAAAAATAATCACAAAAAAAATGTATTTTAACTTCATCTTAATCTAATGTTTCTAACCTAATTTCTAAGTTTGACGATTTAACGTTTTTTGTTACCCACGTTTACGCTATGTATGAAAGGATTGCTCAGTGTAATAATTAATTAGTCTTATGTTAAGTGAGACCTATAAAACAACCCATTAACACCCTTCTACAAGGGTTTGAAGCTTTTTGTGCGTTGATTCATAAACTAAAAATCGGGCAGGGTGTAAATGTCATACTAAATCTTTTCTAGCCAAAACCTCTAATTGTATCAGCCCTTCAAACGAATAGAGATTAGTTGATCCACAACCACTGATTCTACTTCTTCTATAACCTACAACTCCAGAACTTCCTCGGCTTGCTTCTCTGCCAATCTCCTAATCGGCAAGTCGCTTTTCATTGTCATTGTAATTCAAAATTGCGGGATTTTTCATAACAAAACGAATTTTTAAAGTTATTAATACTATTTCGCTTTAATATAGAAACCACACAGGCAAGTAGGTTAATTAAGGTACCAATAGGTGGTTTGGTGTTACCAACAATTAGTTTAGTGGTATGAAAGTACAGCAAACTAAGTAGTTGCCGTCGGTGGTAATACAAGGATTTTAGACGGGTGGCCAAACCGGTCTCCTTTTTTTCTATAGCAAATTATCTAGCTGTCTAAAAATGTCATAAATAATATACAGAATATCCTTAGCCGACATAGAGTTTTTAACCAGATGTTGAGGTGTTTGTCTTTCATTTTCGCTTAATTTTTTAATTATGTCTGTAAGGTGTGAAAGTGATAATATTTTCAGAAGCCAATCTATTAAAACACACACATACAGTTATCAGGCCTCCATGCAGGAATTTTATACCAATGCATCTCTGGGAATAGTAAGGGTTTCCTAGTATATTGGTGTGTGTATTTCCGAGCACCAATTCACTGTATAACAAACAAAAACCTACACATTATGATTAAATCAAGTATCCTTTGGTTGGTAGCAGAATTATCCAAACTGTTGATCCCTATAAAAAATTTAGAAGGTCTGAAAGCCTTAAAGAAAAGTCCACTCTCATTGGTGGCCATGCTGGTGGTAGCCACCTGTAGTGTTTTATATTTTTTCAGTGCTGAAGACCAACAAGCAGCCACCCCTCAACCACAAACAACCCAGATCTGCCAAGTGACGAGCATTGAGCCAGTGGACACCTCAACGCACTCAAGTATCGAAGATCTTCCCCATGTGTTAAAAACTAACATGAGAATCAGAGCGAACAAGGAACGAATACAACAATTGCAAAAAGAGAACGCCATATTGGTAACCAATAAACCTTACCTGCGCTTATTTGATTCATTTAGCATCGATTTGCGCAAAAACTTTGAACGGGTAAATACATCGCTGGGGGATGCTGCATGGACCGCGATACAAACAGGAAACAAAGAGTTTGATCGTCGTATAGTTATAGGGGCACATGTCTACTGTTTCCGTTTTTTTATGCCAAAAGAGAAGTGCTACAAAAATTACCCTCAAATAACTATGAGTATCATGGATAAGGCCGAATTTCAACAGGTCTGCCAATCGCCTGAAACCGCATTAGATTCGGCCTATTTTGAGTTTGAAGCAACAATAAAAAGCGTATTGCTTACCAGGCAAGAAGAATTTATCATTGCATTTGATACCGCCCGGCAAGTGGCTAAAGTGCACAAAGACAAATACAGTTCCAAGTGGAACTCCAATCAACTAAAAGATGAATATACAATAAGTGAGCTATCGCGCATGACCAAAGACATTGTTCAAGAAATCATCTATCATGAAATGAAAGCGCAGGATCCATCATTGGCGTTGAATGACTAATGGGTAAGCCCCTCTCCCCGCAGTGGGTTCGGCCGATTTACTTAAAGCGCATGATGGTTTCTTAAAATTGCTAGTGGGTGGTCCCAATCGGTTACGTGCTCAATACTGCAATGGCCAATCATTTTGGAAACTGTCAGGAAGACGGTCATTGGCTCCGAGAAGCTGGACATTCATTGGTATCCGATAGCCTCCACAGATTTTTTGCAGCGGTAAAAAAACAGCAAAGCCTCTATTGAGCAATGAATAGAGGCTTTGAGAGGAATTAAACGCCCTACACAGAGCACAGCAAATATAATCATTCATTTAAGAAGGTCAGATCAGTCGCCTCTTCAGGAGGTACTTACTTTAATCAGGATGTATTCCTATATTAAGACTTTTGTACTTCAGTCATCCCACCTGCCCGCTACAATTCCTGGCTTCTTACAAAAGCAGTCTATAATAACAAACCTTGCAAGAAACACTCAACTGATGAGCCGTCACGGATGCTTGTTTGTTCATTTACTGTTGTATTATTGTTCGTTTCTGTTCCATAGTCTTTAGTTTACTTGATCAATCATTCCCTTCGTTTAGTATTCAACTCAAACACGAATAACAAAAACTTATCAACTGCAAATATAGGCGGAGGGGGTTAGCATGTTCTGACAAAATTCACCAGAAAATTGTCTTTTAGGGGGTCAGCATCTGCCGGATTGGCAGCACAAATTATTCGTTCAAACTCGAAATTTTTGAGGGGTCAGCTTAGTCTGGATTATCCAGGCATGAGGTCATCGGAGAGGAGACCATTTCCGATGCCATCCTGGATCGATTGGTACATACCTCGCATCGTGTTGAATAAAAGGTGAAATTTAAGAAAAAAGATGCAATATTGGCAGTATTCCAAAGGCCAAAACCTTATTTCTTTTAGGGGGTCAGTGACTCTGATATTGGGGTCAGCATCACCGGATTATGCACCGACCCCCTTATTTGTCTTTGTTGTATGCCGTACATTTCCCATTTGTAGTAGGCTGATTCTGTTTACTCTTGAGAGACTACTTATTGACCTCCATTTATCGTTTCCATTATCTCTTTAAAACTATTCAGTCCAGATTCTAGGTTATCAATGATTTTTACGGCTAACACATCAGGATCTGGTAGGTTATCCAAGTCTGTTAAACTCTTGTCTTTGATCCAAAAGATGTCAAGGCTGGTCTTGTCTCTTGCGATGATGTCCTCATAGGAATATTTACGCCATCTGCCTTCTTCATTTTCTTCGCTCCAAGTTTCCTTTCGCTTGTTTAGGTTTTCGGGGTTGTAGAGTTTGATGAACTCTTTTAAGTGCTGTATGGTCATCACACGTTTCTTAGGTGTGTGATGGATGTTGGTTCGATAATCGTAGAACCAAATCTCTTTTGTCCATGCTTCTTTGCTAGCTGGTTTGTTGTTGAAGAAAAGAACATTTGCTTTCACACCTGGTGCGTAGAATATTCCTGTTGGTAAACGGAGTATGGTATGTAGTTCTGTGGTCTTTAGTAACTGCTTTCTGACTTCCTCACCAGCACCTCCTTCAAACAATACGTTATCCGGTAGAACAACTGCGGCTTCTCCAGAAATCTTTAGCATAGTCTTAATATGCTGCAAGAAGTTTAGTTGCTTGTTAGATGTAGTTTCCCAAAAGTCTTGACGATTGTAACTCATGTCTTGTTTCTCGGCTTCACCGTCTTCGTTGGTGATGGTCATGCTACTTTTCTTTCCGAAGGGAGGGTTGGCTAAGACATAATCTACCCTTAAACCGTCATCAGAAATTAAAGCATCTGCGGATTTAATAGGTGTATCACCATCTATCTCACCGATATTATGCAGATACATGTTCATAAGACACATTCTACGGGTGTTTGCTACTATCTCGTTACCATAGAAGGTATCGTTTTTAAGGAAAGCTTTTTCTTCACGGTCAAGGTCGTTGTTCGCTACTATCCAGTCGTAAGCTGCCAAGAAAAATCCTCCAGAACCACACGCAGGATCTGCAATCGTTTTTTGAGGCTTAGGCTGAACACAGGCTACAATTGTTTTGATTAAGGCTCTTGGCGTGAAGTATTGTCCTGCTCCTGAACTACCACTACTGTCCATGGCGTTTTTTTCCAAAAGACCTTCGTATATTTTCCCTTTGATGTCAGCTCCCATCATATTCCAATTCTCTTTGTCGATTAGGTCTATGACCTTT
Source organism: Kangiellaceae bacterium (assembly GCA_965230335.1). Classification (GTDB taxonomy): domain Bacteria; phylum Pseudomonadota; class Gammaproteobacteria; order Enterobacterales; family Kangiellaceae; genus CBDDKS01. The sequence continues at coordinate 65,506 of CBDDKS010000001.1, forward strand.
AAGAGTTTGGAAGGGTCTTGAATCTTGTTCTGACTTTTGGTGAAAATCTGACCGAGCATTCCTTTTTCGGTCGATAAACTACGCAGCAGTTGGCTGTAGAACGATTCTAGTTCTGCACCTCGTTTACCTGATAGTGTTTCCCAATCACAAGTTTCGCCATCCTCGATTTCATTCCCTTCAACGTCTTTCAGTTTTGGGAACTTTAGTCCCTTGCTATATGGCGGCTTGTTGAGTTCATCCGCCATTTTAAGGAAAAGGAGATAGGTGATTTGTTCGAGATAGTCACCGTAACCCACCCCATCATCACGTAATACGCCAGCAAGGTTCCAAATTTTTGATATTATCGTTGAGTCTGTCATTTTATATGTCTTGACCGGTAACTGCCGGTAATATTTTAACCTTATTTTATATCTCCCTCCGGTAATATCCGGTAATTCACTTTACATAAAAACGTCGTAAATCAAGGCTTTTTGAGTACTCTCCGGTAATGTCCGGTAAAACATCCGGTATTTTCTTTTACTCTCATAAACCTTGTCCGGTACTTTCCGGTAACTGTTTTTCTGTTCGTTCATACCTTGTGGAAGAACCTTTTCCCATCATAACTAGATAGCCTCCATCAACTAGTTTTGAAAGGTCATTTCTTGCGGTTTTTTCCGCAATGGTACCTTTAAAGAAATCTTCGTAATCCTGCCTTGAAAAAGCATTTTGTTTAAACTCAGAATAGAAAGCAATCATTCTATCGTTTAAAACGATTTCTTTAGAGTCACCATATAAAGTCAACTTTGTAAAACCATTGCCACTTTCCCAATGTGGGGCAGGAAGCTTTTCATTGGTGAACTGTTCGTTGATAAGAATTGTGCCTCTACCTACTTTTTCAATCATACCACACAAAAACACAATATGGGTGATGCTAGGGTTAGGTGGTATAGATTGGTGACTTCTTTTTAGTTTGGAATCAGTGAGGAAGTGCGGCAAATCACCACTATTGATTATTTCGATTCTATTGTGATAAACACCAATAAATACTTCTCCCGAACTATCTGAATAATCTCTATGCATCATTGCATTAATGACACCCTCATCTAGAGCTTGTAAAGGATATTTATAGGTGTCTACACGTTGCCAATCTGATTCGCTAAAACGACTCACTAAAGGGATTGTTCGTTTGAAGTATGATTGAATTTCTCTGAATGCACTAAACAGATTGTCTTCAATCAAAATGGTGTTTCCGAATTTGCTTCCTGTTTTACCCTCTGGAAATTCAACGATTCTAACTGTACATTGAGGTAAGAAATACGTGGGAGTTTTTCCAAAAAGAACAACCGAACCATTTGTAAATCCTTGATTGAAGGATAACTGGTTGGAATTGAGAAACGCCATTGGATTTTTGTTATCAAATGGGGCGCTTCTTTTAACATTATTAGACAGCGAAATTACCCTGCTAATTTCTTCGGTATTTAAATCAGAAATTTCTACTTCTAAGCAAGGGGAGCGTTCCCAACTCGATTCATGAACTTTTCGGTCACGAATTAAAAAGCTCATTTCATCTTCAGATGCTAGTCTTGTATTCGACCCTATTCTTAAATAGGTTTTGTTCTTAATCGAGTATGGTTTTTTATTTCCCTCTATTACTTCAATGAGGATAACTACTTTGTCTTCATAAGTCTCTTTTCTTAGACTTATTATGCTTGATGGAACAATTTCAGAATAAAGAAAGTTTGAAAGCTTTTGGATAACAGTTTCATAGTTTTCAATTCCAACAGCCTTTTTTTTGTCGTTAATACCAAGGATAAGGCGACCGCCCTTAGCATTTAAAAAACCACAAATTGTTGAAGCAATACCCTCTATGTTAAATTGAGATTTGAATTCAAGTTGGTCGCTTTCACCTTCTTTCAATAACCGGGATAAAAATTCATTCTCTTCCATAATTTCTATATTGAATTCATGTAATCAATTGTTCTTTTAACTTTTGCAGCATCCGAAAATTGACCTTCAACGTATCTAGTCATTCCAGGCAGGTCATAATATTCCGAAGCCCAATGCCCTTTCCTCTCTTTAGGTGGCACTTTGTCTTTAGTAACGGCATTGTAGATATCAATGCTTCTAACATCTATAATTGTGTTGGGTCTTACGACAACATCTTCAAGCTTTATTTTCTTGCCTAAATTCTTATCTACAATTTCTGCCTTACGCAAAAGCTGACGAGCAAAAACAACCTTTGAGTCCACTAAAAACCATCTAGCTTTCTTCTTTAAAATTGCTCTCAATACTTCTTCGTGGGTGATTGAGGTTTCTCCAATTACACCAGAGCCATAATGGGGTCTAATAATTCCTAAAAAAGCATCACACTCATCTACTGCGTCCATGCAATTGTCTAGGTTAGAGTTTTCTGCACCAGCATATACGGTACCCATATGGGAGTTTAAAACTTCATAGCCGTAGCTATCCAATTGCGTATAAATGGCAGATAGTTGATCTTCAAAACCATATACGGTTGACGCAACCAGTACTTTTATTCCATTTCTTTTCTTAGCCATTCAATTTTACGTTTTTCGCGGTTTTGTTCTTGCTTTTTTCTCCACTTTAATTTTCTCTAATAAAACCGAAGCAGGTTCATAATCTGGTGCTGCTTTGCAGGCGGCTATTTCTTCTTCAGAAAGTAAAGTGCCTTCAAAGGCTTTCTTCAAAATGCTTTGGCGCAATGCCTTGGCTTTTTCTAAACTCTCGGTAATGCTTTCTTCTACCTTATCGCAAACGGATAAACGAGATTCGATTTCTTTTAAGATTTGATGTTGTTCTTCAATTGATGGGATTGGAATCGGAATTTCTTTTAATTCTGACATACCTACCATGTTAGGCATTGCTGAACCCAGTGATTTCTGAAATATTAATCTTTGAAACGTTCCTGACCTAAATAGCTGAACAAAATAGTTTTTCAACATTATAGATTCATCCATATCAATCTTTAGTAGGGCTTGATTAATTACACCCGTATCAGCATTGCAGGGCAATAAGCATATACGGCCTAGTGTTACTCCAGAACAACTTATAATCATGTCACCTGCCTTAGTTTCAAAGGCTTTTAATTCTTCAAATTTTTTAGGTGAAATAAAGTATCTATGGCGAAAAGGTTCGTCATTTATTGCATGGCCTTGTTCATACACGACTATTCCTTTTTCAATAAAAAATGCCTTTTTTAGGGCGCTACCAAATGGACCTCTTTTCATTGCATACTTATTATTTGAACACAATGTTTTCCACGGAAGCATTAACCAATTTTGTGGTACATTAAAGGTTAGTGATTTTATGTCATAATTCGGAAAATATTCACCTTTAGAGATTAACTTTTCTTTGATTGCTCTATTCTTTGATTCTTTTAGTTCTTTTAAAAAACCTTTTAATGAATAGTTGTTTTCTTCTCTCCATACTTTCGTCAACTCCCCCTCAAACGCTTTTTTCAAGACTGCTTGGCGATAGATTTTTAGTTGGCCTTGTGCTTTTTTGAGGTCGGCTATGCCTTTGTCTAAATCTGAAAAGAGTTCTTCTATTTTGACTACAATGGCTCTTTGTTCGGGGAGGGAACAAATTGGCACATCTAAATTCTTGAGAATTGTCTGACTGATATTAGGTTGTGCTCCACCTGTGCCTTTCGAAATTAACTTTGGTCTCCTGAACAACAGGAAATTATATAAATACTTAGATTCGAAATACCTGTTTTTGAATATTCCGCAAATAGCTTGATTTGTAGCGGCTTCAACTCCTAAAAAGGCTAATTTCCCAATCGTTGCACCGTAAAGTGCAATTAACAATGTTTCGGGTGGGAATATTTTGGCACTTGAGTTATTTATAGCTTCTTCAGTTATTTTTTCTTCAGTATCTAGTATTAAGCCTTTGTCTAACTCTCCAGATTTCACCCATGGAATTGTTCCTGAATAATAGCTAACATTTTTTCTAGAGGGAGTACCTCCAGATGTAGTAAAGAATATTTTGCCAAGTTGTTCTTCTTCCCAATCCTCTCTCATAGTACTCTATTATACCCTTCAAAATATTCATCCGTACCGAAGTTGTAATACCCCCCAGTTAACCGAGTTCCGTTAATGAGTTCAACAAAATTGGACTGATCCACTGTTAGACCGTTTTGTATCCAATCTCCTTCACTACTAATAAAAGCGGGGTTAAGATGAAACTCTTGACTTTGGTTGCTTATAAAGAGATAGCCAACTATATATTGCACAAACAATCCTCCTTTCAAACTAATTTCTTGTTGATGAACAAATAATGGATTGTTATAAGATGGAAGCCCATTGGCTGTAAGTATTTCCACCGAGTTGAGGTATCTAGCATGACGGCTAAATATTAATATTCTGTTTTCTTGTTCACGAGGTACCCAACCCATTACTATGATTTTGTCATCCCTTTCATTTCTATTACCTGCGAATTGTTTTGCCTTTCCAAATAGCTTGGATACAGAAAGTAAAAAAGACCGAGAATAAAAATCAGATTCCCCGTTATGATGCAAAAGCGTCAAATAATAATCTCTGGCTTTCACCTGTCCGGTTTGGTCTAAGTTTTGAATCCGTTCTAAGAAATCCACTTTATTATCTTGGCTTGAAAAGTAACGAACAAATTCAACATTTTTTGATTTAAACTTTCGAACAACATTTCCAATGCGCTCAAATTCGGTATTGTCATCAAACATTTCATGGAGCCAATCAAATATTACTTCGAAAGTAGAGGTCTTTCGATCTTCAATTCTTATCCTTTCTGCATGTTCTCGTTGAAAAGCATTTCCCTTTGGCCCTATGATAAAAAACTTATCGTTAAACTCATTTAGGCTATGCGATTGATAGGTGTTTAATAACCTAGCTTTACTTTCACCTCTATAGATTATTTGTGAACGACTTTGAAAAAGAGAGTTAATGTTATTGATGAAGTCTCTTTTTTCTTCCCAGTTTAATTCCCGTCCGTTGGAAATTAAATCATAAGCATAAAAATTGGGGTATTCCATATCTCTAAGCTGCCAGTACCTCATTCAATTCCTCAATTATTGCATTCATCTCGTTTCCGAAAAGCTGGTGCATTTTTCCTCTGCCGCCTTGACCATCGAAAGGGTTGTAGTCTAAATCATCTAATTCTATATGATAACTGCTGACTACATGGTCTTTAATCATTCGTAGCCAGTCCATTTGCTCATTTGTAAAGCGGTTGTGTTGTCCTGCGTTTTGTTTGAATATCCAGTTTTTGAAATTCTCATCAATGGTTTTGTCAAAAGCTTTCAGCTCCTTATCTATACCACAGGCTCTACGAATCAATGAAACCAATGCAGTGAGTTCGTTTTTTGGTTGTTCGCTTTTAACATCCTCCAGAGTTGCATAAGCATTCCAAACATAGTCAGGTGCAAGCGTTGGTTTTTCTAGCTTGAGCTTTTCCATCACCTCTTTAATCATCTTAAAAGTGATCTCCCTTCTATTAAAAGGTTGGTTGTAGAAAATGCTCAATGCCTTAATTTCGTCTTTGTGCAAGGCTAGGTATTCATTGAAGTCTTTAACAATGGCTTCTGCCTTGTCTACCGAAGTAGTGTCCCATTCACTTTTGGTAACGGTATCAATGTTTACGCTATCTATGATCTGTTCGTGTTCTTTTCGTACGTTTTCCAGATAGTCATTTAACTCGCCATTAAAAGTGCTTGCAGCTTGGGTGATTAATTCTTCTTGTGCTTTTTGTTTCGCTTCTTCTATGAGTGCTGGAGTTTGGTCTTGCACGGGTATCTTATCGATAGCTACCTGAGCACGATCATCAATTGCATCCTGATCATAAGCAGTAATCAGTTCCTTTGTGATTTGCTTTAAATTTTTGCCACCTGAAAACTCCAAGAGTTTGTCTTTTTCCTTATCGGTGATTTGTTTTTCTAAGCGTATCAATCGGTTCGCTAAAGACAAGAACAAATCTTCTTCTGCCATTCCCATCGTTACCGCACCCATCAAATCTTTGAGGTTTACGCCTGGCTTACGTTCCAGAGGGCGGCTATCGGTCTTTTTAGATTTGGTAGCACCGATAGCATCCACGATCACAAAGTGGGTTTTGCTTTTGGCGGTACGAGAAACCATTTGCAAGGAATCATTATTGATTGTTCTGGTTCCTCTACCTTTCATCTGTTCAAAGTAGTTGATGCTTTTTACATCGCGCATGAAGAGCAATACTTCCAGTGGTTTTACATCTGTACCTGTAGCAATCATATCTACCGTCACTGCAATACGTGGGTAGTAAGAGTTTCGAAAACGATTCAAGACCGATTTTGGGTCTTCATCAATTTTGTAAGTGACCTTTTTACAGAAGTCATTGCCTTCATCAAATTCTTCTCGAACTACTTTAATGATGTCGTCTGCGTGGCTATCGGTCTTGGCGAAAATCAAGGTTTTAGGCACTTCATAGTCGCCATTCATATCTACACGATTAGGGTAGATTTCTGTTTTAAGTGCTCGTTTATATTCCCTAATTATATTTCGGATTTGACTCGGATTTACGACCTTTTTGTCCAAATCGTTTTTCTTGTACTCCGTGTCCTCATCTTCTTGTTGCCAGCGTTTGGCTCTGGTGAGTTTATCCCTTCGGTCTACATACCAACCAGCCTTTATCGTATCACCTTTTTTGGAAATCTCGGTTTCAATAGTGTACACATCATAAGGTACGTTTACACCATCCGTTACTGATTCTTCATAGGTGTATTGGCTCACCACATTTTCATTAAAGAAACCAAAGGTCCTTTTATCTGGTGTTGCGGTTAACCCAATGAGGAAAGCATCAAAGTAGTCCAATACCTGCTTCCATAAATTGTAAATGGAACGGTGACATTCATCAATCACTATAAAATCGAATTGCTCGATCGGAACTTTTGGCGTGTAGTCTACTGGAATGGCTTTCTTCTTGCTCATTTGTTGTTTGAGCCAAGTGTTTTCCTCTGGATTGTCTAACTCAGCACTTTCGTCCAATTCCTCACCCTTCAGAATAGAGTATAGCCGTTGTATGGTTGAAATACACACCTGACTATCTGAAGCGATATAGCTGGATGTCAAGCGCTGTACATTATATAGTTCTGTAAATTTTCGGTTATCGTCATTAGGCTGAAACGTCATGAATTCCTGTTCAGCTTGTTCTCCTAAGTTTTTAGTGTCCACCAAGAACAATACCCTTTTGGCACTAACAGGTTCTTTTAATAAACGGTAGATGAATGTAGCTGCTGTAAAGGTTTTACCAGCCCCCGTTGCCATTTGTATCAAGGCCTTGGGACGATTCTTTTTGAAAGAATGCTCAAGGTTTTCAATGGCTACAATTTGAGCCGGGCGTAGACCTGTTGCATCTAGTGAAGGCATAGACAATAGCCTTTCTCTTAGACTTGCATTCTTCTTTAGCCATTCAGCGATGGTTTCGGGTTTATGAAAACTAAAAACGTTTCTTCCTCTTGGTTTTGGGTCTCTGTAATCAGTGAATCGGGTGACCGTCCCTGTACTTTCATACACAAAAGGGAGTGGATCGTTATTAAGGTATTTCAATTTGGCGTTAGCATAAGCTGCTGATTGTTCTTCAACAATAGTCAATTTGTGTCCATCTTCCTCACGTTTTGCTTCAATTATTCCGACAGGTTTTCGGTCTACAAACAGTACGTAATCGGCAGGTCCAACATCCGTTTGGTATTCTCTTACGGCCACACCTTTAGCTGCACCAATGTCTACTTTCTTTTTTGACTGAACTATCCACCCAGCTAATTCTAGCATTTTGTCTATTTTATCTCTTGCTATTTGTTCTGGATTCTGATTCATGGTTTGGTACTAACAATTAAGTCTTTTACATCTACGTCAAGGATTTTGGCAATGTTGCTTAGTACTTCAAGTCTTGGCTGCTGTCTATTCTGTACATAGGCATTCACCATGTTATAGCTTTTACCTATCTGAGTAGCCAACCATTTTTGACTTCTGCCTTGTTCTTCTAATACTTCCTTGATGCGATTCATAAGTTATCGTTTCAAAAAGTATAAATATAGAATTTATGTGAGGATATACACTAAAAAATGAGATATATTACCACATTACCCGAGCCGTGAAGTGATTTTAGCTATTTTGGAAATTGTGGTGTAAGCTTCACCGAAATTCAGAACACATAAACACCGAAGGATTATCTTGTGGGTAAGATTGCAAATTAGCATGAAAAACAGGAAATAATATCAGCACCAAAACTCTGCATAAGAAATTAGATTTATTTGAGAAAAAAATCCTAAACCGCCCCATAACGCTTATATCTATTTTAATAGAATTATTTTTTGTATCAATCATTCTTTTATCAACAAGTCTTCGTAATGAGAGATATTGGGTTACGCCTAAATTCTAGTTAGGAACAAATGTAAAAGATACTTTGCTTACATTTTCACCTTTCCAATATTCATTACCGAACATATGAGAATATGTAACTCTAAAAAGCTTTCCAAATGCCAATCCAGCCTCTATTTTATGAACAAACATCCCTTTTTCTCTAATTCTAGAATCATCTGAAATATTGAGATAATCATAGTACTGCTTTCCAGCAACCAAATACCCCATTGAAAAATCTACTAACAATGCAATATCACCTGAATAACCTCCATAAATCAACGAGGTGTTTATATATGGATTTATCATGAAATTGACATCATTCTGGATTGTACCTAATTTTGGAACATCAATCGCACTCCTTATATTACCTGTCATTAAAAATCGAAGTGCTCCTTCTACATTAGAATAGCCATGCAATATTGGCGTCGATATCGTACCAACAAAATTCCCACCACCACTAATTATTCTTTGAAGTGTCTCCTCTTTTAATTCAGTATTATTTACAATATTGGTATCTTCTACTGTTACGTTTGAACTCACGACTGTACCAATGGAAAACCTAACAAAAGGAAAATAGTCTTTAAATAATTCGCTGTTCACAGAAGGTGTTCCATCCAATCCCCAATTAAGTCCATAATTATTCAAAAACCTGTCCTCTTTACCATCAACATTTTGTTCGAAAAACAACGATGTTCTCAAAGCCTTATCCCTACCGGTCCCAATACCAAAACTCAAATTCCTAGTATTTCTATATTTAAAAAAGTACTCAACTGATTTCTTGTGAGATTTTTCAATTTTCTGCGCGAACTTCGAATAAACTTCTTCCCTTTTTCTATCAAGAGCTTCTTGATCATCAGCTCCGTCTATTGTCATATTTTTTAATAAGGTATCTAGTTCAGATTGGCGTAACGAAATTAACCCTCTCTTAATTTCAAGCGCCTTAATTGCCATAGCGAGATTGTAATCCTCATCGAGGCCATTTTTTCCACCAATGTAATACCTATTGCCGTAATAGACCGCATAGTTTCTTCCTCGAAATTTATTCTCAATTATTTTAGTTTTATTTCCCTCCTTGAATAAGAATTTCCATTTTTTATCAACTTCCTTATCTTCCTCCTTATTTTCAGACACATGATCTATAACACCCAAAGACTCAAATACCAATAATTCATCATATTCTACTGAATTATCAGGTCTTTCTACCTTTTCTATTTTCAACGCATTAACTTGACAATACGAATACACTGTGATAAATAGAAGACTTACACTTAAAATGTTTTTTTTCATTATATGAAATGTCTATAAATACTAACAGCCAAACTTACGCATATAAATATCGTTATACAACCACACTTGTAATTATTTGATCTAAGTTGTGGGTTTCCTTGCACGGTAGAATACCACAACCAAGGGGCTCATATACTATTTGAGTGGGTCTTTAATATTCTTGAAGAAGATTTGGAGACCAATTAACAAAACATTTCCGCTATTGTAGAAAATGCCGTTAGCCTTCTGAAATAAAAAACTTCACCACAATACAGTATTCGTTAAGTCCTTTTATTCTTAAAATTTGAATTCCTCATTTTTTTCCATGAAACATTCCCTTCACTATTTAAAAAGTACAAATAACCTTTCTCTCCTTCAATTCCAATACTGAGAATAACTCTGCCACTGCCTTTTGTCCCTGGTTTTGTTTCAATTAATTCACCGTCTTTATTGATGGCATAAAGCATACCTTTTCTTCCTTCAAAATTAAGTTCTTTAACTATTTGGATCATTAGAGCTAAATTAGAATACTAATACAGGTTTAGGTTCATGATGCCTAAGATAACGTTCTATTAAGGCAATGACTGTCTGCGTTCTGTTTTGGTAAACCGGTTTATCATCATACAAATTAGTCTCTTGAAGCATCATTTTAACTTGATCTCGCTCGTATCTATCAATGTAGCGTTTTGTTGCACGTATAAATGCATGTCGGCTTACACCTCTGATTTTTAATCTTCTCATGTCTACATAACAATAGTAGCTCTTACGTTTTTTATATTCTTCTAAATCGATCCACCCTTGTTGAAATGCAAGATTTGCCAATTCATATTGCTCATCAACTATGAATGATGCAATACATACCAAAAAGAAGTTTGGGATTCTATCGCGGTAACGTTTAATATCGTCAACCTGGTGATGAAGTCTTAACCAAGTGCACGATTGCCATTCAGTGGTTGTTATTTTAGCTATACTTTGGTGAGTGATCATTATATCCAGACCTGAATGACGATTTGTTGTTAGCAAGCTTACAATAGACTGTCCCTTAGCACCAACCATATATTTGTCGAGGTCTTCAAAAACTAATAAGCCATTTCTAAAGCGGTGAATCATTTGCTCAACAACATCTCGTTTTTCAATATCGGTCATAATTCGACCTTGTTGAGTAATAGGTCGAATACGTCGAGGGCTAATTGTATGTAAATTATGAATATGATTCACCGGTACCGAACGAAACATAGGATAGTCATCATCATTAGCGTCAAAGACCAGCACTTTCCTACCTCTTCGGCCAGTCCATTCGTTGTGATTCAAGTAATGATTTATTTCGATACGACTTCGATGAGTTTTACCCACGCCGGTTTCACCACAAACTAATAGCGACATTGGTTCTCTTTCAACATCTGCTAGACTAGTTGTATTGACCTGTCGTCTTTTTTTAGGCCGTCTTGAAATTTTATAATATGGCGTTTTTGAAGTCATTCGGACATACTGATGTTTGAATTCTCTTCATCCGCAACCTCCAAAACCATTCGACTTAATTCTTTCGTAATTTCAGTCTCTTTTTTAACATCGTGTTCACTAGAATTTATGGCAGCGTCTTGTTGTTCAAGATCGAATTCAGTCGCTTCTGTACAATTTTCTTCTTGATTTGAGCTTGGAGGCTGATCTTCACGCTTTCTTTCCTGTGCCTTCATTTCACTGATATGGTCAATTAATCGATCTATAGCCATATTGTTTTCGTTTCTAATTTGCATAAGCAATTGAAACTTTTTAGTCGCTATTGCTAAGATCCCTTGTATTAGTAGTTGTTCCGGGGTTATCCTTTTTGTTTTCTTTTTTAGTACTTCAATTATTAGTGGTCGTAAGAAAGCTCTGTCAGTCTCATCAAGCTTCATCCGATTTATATTCTTCTCATCCAATTCGTCGATGACTTGAATGACCTCATCAAAATCGAAAAAATCTCTATGTTTTTTAATTCTTACAAAAAAGCCTCCTCCAATTTCCAAACCCAAATCGCCATACCCAAGATACGCGTCCGCCTCCATCTCCAAATGGCTTTCCGGAACCTCAAAGTTTTCGCTGAATTTATCTTTTATTCCCTCATTCTGAAATTCTTGTTCTGGGACACCATCATATTCGTATTGTTCTAAAGGTTCTTCATCTGCGTTACCCATTACGTTATCGGGGTCATAAATCTTGTTATTCCCAGTTTCGTCAGAAAAATTGTGATTGTGGCCATTCATATGATTTTTGAGCTCCTTATTGACAACAGGTTGATTTAATGGACTGGCACTTGGTTCCAAGGGTTCCTCAAATTCTAAGTTTTCGGGTGAGACATTTAACGCCTCAAATATCTCTTTTTCGGATTCTTGTGACATAAGCGATTAATTCATTTTGGCGATAAACTCAATTGTGGCTTTTTCAAGGATATTATATCTCTCGGTAAATTCTTGGTGATATTGAGGTATCGATAACATATCTTCAGCCTTGTTCTTGGCATACATCACTCTTCGCTCATTGCTATCAAATTTCTCCGCAATCCGACTAAATGTTAAATCTGTGTATTTTTTTATTAAGTGAATACTAGCCATGCGCGCTTGCCTGTATTCCAATACATTTGACGTTTTGAATTTTTCCTCATTCAAATCAAATAGAACAATACTTTGTGCCAGGATGAAATTAACTATAAACTTAACTTTACCTCGTTTCGAAGTGCTTTGTTGATTCTCATTACACATTCCTTTTAGCATATGAATAGTATTGGTTACCCCATAAATCTTTACCAACTCATTCACTAACACCTGTAATTCTTGAAAATCACCTAATACGACACCATTATTCGTAGTCATTCGTTATCAATTTATTAGTTCAATATTAAACAGGAAGTACCCAATCTTTCTCTTAAGCCTGTATTTACCTACTTTGTATTCCCTTCCGCTTAGATCTCCTCTAAATCCATTTTTTAATAAAACCGACCTCAATACTTCTCCTACTTTGTCGCCTACTCGATGATTTTTATTTCTGTCTACAAATTGCTCAACCACCTTTTCATTTTCATCCTGTGACTTTGGTGTATGACGTTTAGCCACCAACTTGATATCGTTCTCAACTAATCCCTCAATCCATTTTAGCATTGCCAGTGATCTTGAATAATCTAGTTCTTCTTCAGGTAATTCAGACCACGTATCAGATTCCGGAGCTAAAACAGATTTATAATGTGCATTAAATTTATGTTTTAACGCAACAGATTTTTTTGCTGCGTAATCAATCATGAAATCAAATGACACACCGGGTTGTATTTCACCATTTTGGTCTGTTAAAGAAACCCTCAATTCGTAATTTTGGGGATCATTTTTTTGCAATAGCTCGATCTCGAAAGTATTTTCGTCAACTTTAAAAATTGCCTTGTTATAGCCGCTTTGTAATATTTTCGGCAATTCGGGGATTAAAGCATTTAACTTGACAAAACCAGACGCCAAAACATCGTTCATTTCGGGAACATCAAGTACATCGTTGTTTTGTAAATCGCCATCCAGTTCTTCGAGCATTTCGCTTTTAATCTCAAGATCAAGTTCTTTTAATTCACTCAACAACAACTCATGATCTTCTCCCTCCAAGTACTTTAACTTGGCATTCATTTTCTTGAAGATTTTCACTTTGTCCTTCAGGACAGCACTGAAATCGGATAACTTCAACTGGTTTTTATGTAAGAATTCAAGAAAGCGTATTTTTTTCATCTTTTTGTTAATTGGTTATTTCTACTACTTCTAAAATATTGTGATCATCTTCATCATTGTAGTCGTATGGATGTACCTCAGAATTGAAAAACTCTTTTTGTCGCAAAGAACCATATTCACCCATCTCAAATTGATCTCCAATTTTTAACTTTTTAGCTTCAGGGTAATCTTTTAAATCAATTTTCAGAGGGTATGAAGTTTTATAGTTTGATGCATCTCTGTACAACAAATCCACTTTAATAGTATGCTTTGGTTCTTTTCCGGGTTCCGTTTTTTCTTGTTTCTTAGTTTCTTCCTGTGGAGCAGGAATTGCTTTGTCTTCCAAATCCTCATAAGTTTCCTTGATTTCCGTCGCTGCTGCCTTTCCTCTTACTTTGTCCATTTCCCAGTTCTCAACAGTGGCTACAAACATCTTCATGAGGTCATTCTTTGTTTTTTTTACCTTAGCAGGGTTCTTTTTTATATCTGGTGGCATTAATTGGGTGAACGACAACACTTTTTTCTTCAACCTGGTTAGCCGAGTGGGTTTGGGCTTTGGTGCTGTTGTGTTTCTTTTTTGACGATTGGCTTCATTGACAATATCGCGACAATGTTTTAACTGTGGAGCAAGCTTCGCTAATTCTTCCTTAATTCGCTTCTGACGTTGCTTTTCTGTTTCAGATTCTTTTGTCCCATCAACACTCAACAAGGCACCTCCTAAAGCACTAATAAGCTTGTTCATGGCTTTTACCGTGCCTTTTCTGGATTTGACATTTGATATATCCGTTACAAATTCTTTGAAATCATCAACCGCCCTTTCGATATGTTTTCTAAAATTATTGTGATCGGATTCTTTTAATGATTCTTCCAGATCTAACACTGTAGTGTGTATTATCATTTCATCTTCATCATTCAATTCGTGTTCTTTTTCGATCCGATCAACCTCTTCGATTACTTCTTTTACTAATTGAGGTGTCAAGATTATGTCGCTCAATTCAATAGGTGATTGCTGTTCGGTGTGTTTTTTGTCAGTCTTACCATTGTCAGACATCTTAGGAATGCCAAGTTCCTCTAACATTTTGTCTACAGAATCAGTAGCTTCATTCAATGCTTCTTTGATACCATCTGGAGCCTGACCATTGGCCTTGTCATACTTATTGAACATCGTCTCCAATTCGTAATAAACTTTTTGAATGATTGACTTAATCTGTTCTTCATTGTCTTCTTCAATGGCCTTCTCCAGTTCTTCGGTTAATTCCATGAACAAGACCATATCTGCTTCATTTAAGTCCAATTCTTCCAACTTGTCTTTTATACCGTTTAAGTCTCCAAGAAGAACAACTGCAACTTTTATTGTTTCTCCGGATGTTTTCTTTTTAGATGGCTGTTTAGGTTGTTCTGAAGGTTTATCCTCACTTTTAGAGCTTGATCTTTTATTATCCTCCGTTTTTTTTTCCTTTGTTTCATTCACAATTGCCTCTGGAGAAAATTGCTCGACCATGGACATCATTTTGTCTATGTTCTCTGAGTGAACTTCTTCAAAAAGCTTTTTGTCTACCTGGCCATTATAGTCTTCAACCATTTCTTTTATGGCTGATTGTAAAGATGCTGAATTGATCTTACTGAGATCTAAATTCAGTATGTCACTCATTTTTGCCATTACTTACTATGCTGCTAGTTTTAACTCCAATTCTAATAATTCTAATGCCTTGGCTTTAGCCTGAGCCTCCAATTCGAGACGCTTCTTTTGAGTGTCGAAAGACTCACTGCTCTCCAAACCTTCTCTTTGAAGAAGCTTTGCCATCAAAGCATCAGCTATCTTTGCTTTTTCATTATCCTTGCTAAAGCTTTTTGTTTCATTTTTAATGATTTCAAACGCTTTTTGAGGAACGAGTTCACGCCCGGTTAATTCTCGAATCTTGTCTTGGTTACGCACTTTAACCTTTTTAAGTAAATCGATGTCTACAGTTGATAATTGATACATTTTTCAGAATTTATGGTCGATACAAAATTTTTGTTTATACAAGGTAAATAGGCTATAAAAGAACTCGTTAGCCTCTTGTTGATTGGAATAGTTTACCGAACAATTTTGAGGTGTTCCATCTGGATTAAAACACTCATAATAGTAGCATTGTCGAGGCCGGTCCTCATCACTTATATCAATGGACATCCAACGAAGTATAAGCGTATCTTTTCTCATAAATGATTCCATAATGCGAAAGTCACGACATTCGTCCATACTTCGTTCATTGATTGCGATTGCGTGATTCATAATCGCATTGACTACTTTATCATCCAGCTTTCTCTGCATCAATTCTTTCTTTATAAGTTTCTACAATTCTTACTATTTCTTTCGCTGCACTATCAAGCGAGTAGCTCTGTTCAAAAACAAAGGCATTCTCTTCAATTGCATTTATAAAATTGATACCCATTGACTCTTCTAAACTCCCAAGTGACGATGGGATTTTCAACCCAAAACGGTTACTTAAAGCGATTAAAGCCTTGAAGCCACGAAACCGGAAATACCTCGGATCTGAAGTCATAAGAAGCAACTGGTTCTTATCTAATCGATCTTGGAACCGCTTTACGCGAATTACACCTAAGTTTGTTTTTTCATTGAAATTAGAGCCCAATAGAACATTGACTTCTACTGCAACCCCACGTTCTTCCATAAAACTTACCAATTCTGAGCAAGCTAAACCTATATAGAGCAACGCATTTCCTTCAATATGACCATTCGCTCCTGCTACTACATAAAGACGAAGCGAAGGCAAGGAAATAAGCTTGTTTTCAAAATATGCATATACCTTTTTGAGCATTGTACCATAACCGTACTTATTCAATTCAATATTGAGTTGAGAAGCCGTTAGATTAATAGGAGTCGAAAGGTCTACTTTTCGATTTTTAAACATCCCCATAGCCGCACGATCAAACGAAAACATGCCAAGACCACGATCATTGTATGCTACCTTTTGTTTAGGCATAACATTTTCATTGAGATGATTTAAATAAGGGCTTAAATGATTCTGAATTTTAGGCTGAATTTCTTTCAGCAAATGCATACTTAGAAACTGATCGTGTGAATCTAACTCTTTTAGGCTCGTTGGTTCCGGAGTTCCATACCAATCAGTCCCCTTGTTAATTGACAACTCAGCTTCTACAATAATATGGTTTAAGGTATAAGAATTGCCTGAACTTAATTGCCTACTCTCTGCATCAACAAAGCGATTGAATTGACGAACAGAATCAAAAATAATGTAATTGTAATCCATCCCTTTATATGTTGCACTATGGTTGTAATGAACTGTCATGGGTTTCTACGTTTATATTCTTTCAGAAATTCTTCTTTACTATTCCCTCCTTTGTATGAATTGTAGAATCCTTCAATATTTACCTCTTCCTTTATTTTTTCGGCTTTATCAGAATTCATCGTCATGAAATAGCTTTCAAAGCCATCTTTTAAGGTTTTCCCGTTGCGTTCTCTTTTCGCTGGCTTGCCATTTTCGTCCTTAATACCAATTTCACGCTTCATTTCCACTTCATAGCCACGCTGAAGATTCATCATCGTTCGTAATGTCATAATGTCTTCGGTGTCATCATCGGTCATGTCCTTACCTTCCAGGCTCAATATCATTTTGCGAATTTTGAGACACATTTCCACTACCGCAGGGTAAATGAGAAGTCGCTCCAATGTTTCGTTAAATCCTATGCGATAAATGCAGCCACTAAATCGATCCAGTAGAGATGCGTCCTGCTTGTTATTGCCAACGTAATTGCCACTGGCTCCACGGCCAATGACATTTCCTGTGGCAATACAACCAAATTCCTTATGTTTTTTAATTGGTTCGTTCAGCCCGTTAAATATTTCAGCACCTTCTTTGGCACTTTTGGCCAACGCATCATTCAAGATCCCTGCAGTGTTGGCATCAAGTTTGGGCATTTCATCCAGTATAAGAATTTTGCCGTCACGCCATGCTTCAATCAGCGCACCTTCCTTGTAGCCTTCTATAGTTTGACCTCCCTTAATATCGATGGGAGATGTCCATTGATTACAGTTTAACACGATAAATGGAGGCGTTTTTCCATCGTTTTCCTTTCGCCCGGCAAGAGCATAAGACACTTTTTCTGCAAGCGTTGTTTTACCTGTCCCTGCCGAACCAACTAAAAAAACGTTATTACCCACCATCAGGTCATCAATTAATTTCATGAAAACCGGAATCTGATTAACCTCTGGAATATCCAATTTTACCGTTCTCATACTTCTTGCAATTCAATGGTTAATTGTTCTATTAATTGATCGATCATACTAATCATGCCAAAATGATCTTCATATGCGACCCTCCCCAGATCCTCTTCTGTATATTCACCAAATACAAATTCAGTATTCCCATCTTCATGTGGATTATTAGTAATGAAATAGCCGATCTCCATAATAGCCTCATTTATTGGACTATCTTTTACTTTTTCTAAAAGCTCAGTAAAATCTGATTTTAATGCTGAAACCTCGACATATGATTTCCATATCAAGTAAGGTTCTTCAGGATTGCTAAATATCGGAATCAACGAATAGTTAAATTTTTCAACATCTTTAACAGGTCGATTATAGACCACCACACCGAAAGGGTTTGTTGGGCTTGGTTCTTCATAATTAAGAAATCCGGAAACGGGATTACTTCCTTTTCCATATGGTCTGCTTAGTTTATATCGAAATGATCCTTTGTGTTCTGTTTTCTTTTGCCAATCATCCTCATTTTCAATTTCCCAATCCTCTAACTCTTTAGATTCACCAAAATAATGAATACCGAAGGTATCCAAACGTTCTAAGAACGGGGTCAGTTCTTCCAACTGAATCCTTGATGTCATATCTCCTGCGTTTTGAACGAAATCTGCTAATTCATCTTCGCTTTGCCCTTCATTTCGAAGAATAAGTGATCGCAATATTCTATCCGTGTACAACTCCTGATTTCCTTTTTTAGAAATGTAGATTGAGATCACTCTATTATCGAGACCTTTAAAACGGATTTTAAATTGCTGATCAGAAAATTGGCTGTCAGGGTCTAAATTTCTAATGATTGGTTCTGCATTAGATATTGGCAATTGTGCCGCAATTCGATCATCATTATCTCTACTTAGTATTATGCCATTTCGAATGCTTCCTTCTTTCGTATTGTATTTAATAAGTTTATTTCGACTTCCGATGGTATCTGAAGCGGCTACAATATTCTCACTTAGAATATGGCGTTTTTCACGTTTAGCGGAAGCTTCTTTTACTATTTCATTCCAGGACGACAATACTTCATCCTTTTCTTCATCAGGAACATCTTTACTTTCGGTGTAAATTCGGCTTATTTCGCTAATCTGTTCGTTTTGTAGGTTGTAATCTACCTGTTTCCTTGAGTCTGCAACTGCAAAGGTCAAATTGATATTACCTAGTGTGTATGGGTTTTTGGATTTACCAAAGTTAATACCTAGAAACACACCCCAGGATTGGAACTCAGTACCCAGAATAGGAATTTTTAAGACCGTTCCGATATCCCAATAGTCGATGTACCTGAGAATTTTCTCAAGAACATTTTCTAAATCTAGTTCATAGTCAGATAGAGCAGTTTTTTTGGTGGCGACTAAATCTTGTAGCTTTTCTCGATTATATTCAAGTTTTGCATTGTCCTCTTCGGTGTCCGCACTTCCTATATCCGGCAATTCTTCTAACTCCCTAACTAACTTTTCAATCGTATCTAATCGACTCTGAATAAGTTGTTTTACTATTTCCGGATATTCCTCTTTTACTTGAACAATGAATTCTTTGCGCACCTGGCGAGCCTTGCGACCTTGTAATTTTTCAATTATGCGCTCATCAATTTCATCTTTGGTAAATGGTCGCTTCAAATTGTTCACAATAGACTCATCACGAACGGTATCTTTGCCAAATGGCGTTTTGCCACCATGTCCTTTTTTATGAAGAAAACGCTTTTTAATATCGGCATCGAGTTTCAGGAATTCAATCTCTAAATCGTATGTTCCACGCTGTTTTTCCCACTCAACCCTATGTTCATAGCGTTCTAATAATTCTTTGTAGAGAATTTCCTGCTCTTCCACATTCAAAAGACCTGCTCGACCTGTGAGTTGTTTAATGGACCCTTCTTTACTCTCATTTCTAACCCTAATTCGTTCTCCGGTTTCAGTTGTTTCTATATGAAAAGAGGGATGTCCCATACGCTCAGCCAATAATGGGTTTTCCGTAATCCACTCCCAAGCCACTTTGTCACCGTACTTATTGAAAAAGTCTGGACTTTTAAGTGTATCATCGCTCGTTTTTTGAGATCCAGTTGTGTTAGCGTCCAACGACTTAAGTTTGCCTTTCAACATTGTCATTAAGCGTTGTTCAGTCGGAATGTCACTGGTGATGTAGTAATATTCCGGTAATTCAACTTGCCCTGTACGATTAATCCTTCCTCTCTTTTGAATTTCTGTGTTAATGTCCAATTCAAATTGATGAATGATCATTGCGCGGACACGCTGATCCACAAAATCCTTGGAAGCATGTGCTGATGATCCGGTGCTTCCAGTTGCATTAATTAATAACACATCATAATCACCAGCATTAAACAACCTAAAGAATTTTTCGGTATCTGTTCTGAATGTCTGAACTACAGCTTCATTTTCATCAAATCGAACACGTTGGTTTCTTCCGGTTACTTCGGCTACTTTGAAATGTTTTTGCTTATGCCCACCTAAACTATCTTTTTTGGGGGTGTTTTCAATAATATTTATTAACTGATCAATTGGAGAGATACTAAGCCCTGAACTCTCAGCCAAAATTGCATTTTTGATCTCTGTATATTTCGCGAATGCAGTTGAAGATATACTTTCTAAGTCTACTTTTCTTCGTGATTTTTCACCATTAATGTCCGTATAGCTGTATGAAAACACAGAATCAAGACCTTTAATAAGGGTTCTCACGAAATCCAACTGCTCGGGAAGAATGACATCTCCATTCACCAGGTTAAGGTCTTTCAAGAATGCACCCATTGTAGACTTAAATGCAATGACAACTTTTTTGTCTTCATTGAGTAATTCGATGCATTTTTTGGCTACTTCTTCCACCTTTAGAGAGAATAGCATTTGATCGACTATGTTAAATACACGAGAAAAATAAGGGGAAAATTTAACGCCAAGACTTTTAGGTGATGAATCTGAATACTCTCCCTTTTTTCTTGCTTCCCTATGTATCTCTCCCATTATTGGTACGACATGTTCTTCTTCAAAGGCGACGATCATATTCATTATATGAATGATTCGGTTTACTCTTTCACGATTGAGACTTCTGGCTGGTTCTTCGTCTAAAGTGATATACTCTACGCGGACACCTTCATTAGATCGTTGTCTTCTTATCAATTGACCGCTTTCCGCTAAATTTGAAGCCACAATTTCTTGTAGTGCCAGACCGCCCCATTGCATTGCTCCCACAAATACCGAATCTCTTAAACCAGTTTCTTGTATAGCTGTTTTTTTAGCGTATAAGGGCATTACCTGCGGATACTTGGCAAAAGTGGCACTTAAGTAGCAGCAAGCTTTGGAATGAGGAAGTACTGAACGCATCCAAATTCCTATAATTGAATCGACACCTCCGGCTGTGTGCGACTCATCAAGAATAAAAACCGTTTTTTTATATTTCTTGCTCCCTTCTACACCTGCTTCAGCTAATTTTGCTAACCATAAACGCTTTGAAGGATGTGCTGATTGCACTTGTGAGTAGGTGCAAAAGATGCAATTATAATCTGAAGGCAAATAGTCAATAGTATCCGAAATCTCAACTGTAGGTTGAACATCTGGATCTGGAAGTGACTTTCTCAACTTTTTATGCCATTCTATGGACTCTTTACTTTCAGTAGGAACAGTTCGTATAGTTGTTATGGTATCCAATTGATCCTTTGCAGTCAACGGAGCAAATACAACATTTCCATTTGAATCTTTAATTTTGGCCAAGGAATCCGTATTGACAATAAATGGATGAATATCGGCAAAGTCAATTCCTTGAAGATCCCGATACATATCCGAAAACAAGTCTGTTTTTTTAGTGAAAAATACAGGGAGGTATCCATTCATTAAGGCATGTCTAATCACGGCTGCGGCTTGACGGCCTTTGCCTATTCCGGTTTGATCGGCAATTATTACTCCCTGTTCTCTGTTAAATTGACTCAAATAGAGCCCTAAAGAATCAACTTGTTCGGCCCCGAGCGCTTTCCACAACTCATCTGTTGATCTGTATTTGAGGTTATTACGCACATAATTATCAATGTTTCCATTGATTTTTATCACTCTGTTCAAAGCTTTCTGCACCTCAAAGGCCATATTGCGTGGAATGAGCGTATTAAGCCGGAACGGGGCTTTTGATTTGGGAACATACTCCACAAGTGCCTGTTCTTGCCCTGCTAGTTCTGCTACTTCTTCTGCGCTCTGAACAAATTCTTCGTCAATATTTAGTTCGTTTTCTTCCATTAACTTCAGTTGTTATAGATCGTTGAAAGTGCCTCTAAATAACTCCTTAAAGTGATTTCTGAATATACTTGCACTGCTTGTTGCTTTGATGTACCTGTATGTTTCAAGGATACTTCGGGTAAAGAATCGTCCATCTCATCCCAATTGTCTTTTAATTGATGTAAAGCATGAATCATTTGGTGTGAGTTTATAAGGAATGCAGCAATATCATCAGCGTTCGAGCCCCCATTGTAATTGACATCCAGGTATGACTCTATTAATGTTACCGGGTCTTCATTATCCTCAATCGACCTTTCTATTAATTCATAGATTTGAATTTGCAGGGCAGCTTCATGATCTTCGTAACGCTTAAATGCTTTGGGATTACTTACCAAATACAGGCGTAATTCTTGCTCGTTTTGCATTAATTGATTGTTATAAAAGATCATATCGCTATTTCGATTTCTAATTGTTTAATTACATTGTCAATTTCACAATCCACATGTGGTTCAACCCTTTTCCACAAGCTGTTAAAGCTATCAACCACTTCTTCAAATTGAGGCTTTTCCCTTTTCGTTGGGGCAACTCCCACCGGTTCATTTTTTCGACCGCCAACCAAAATGAGCATTGTCTTTTCAACTGCTCCCTGCTTATTGTATAACTTATAGCTATTAAGGTTAATCACATCGTCCACGAGGTAGTGCCTAAAAAGCCAGTTGAAAAAAGGTCGATATTTAGCAACAAAGCCATCATGACCAAAGTAAATGTGGCCCATTATGATAATAGCCGCTTTACCTGTGTCTTTAAGGCAATTCAAAGCTAAACCGGCCATCATATGCTCCATTCGAATATGTTTGGCTAGTCCAACATGGTTGTTAAAGTACTTCCGTATAATAAGTTCTTTATCGAACTTTTCGTCGTCCCATGTTGAAAATGGAGGGTTAGTAACTACTACATCATAGTTCTTTGTCATTTCATCTGGAAATGGCTGTGATGCATTTAGACTAGTAATCTTTTCGAATCCCTGGAATCGAAGTGAAGCCAATCGTGTTTGATCTATTTCATTAACATGTGTCTTTGAAGTTTTCGCACCAATAATAAGTAAACCATTGCCGGCACTTGGTTCGAATATAGACTCTGCTGAATCCATGCAGGTATATTGAGCAACTATGGCCGAAATTGGACATGAAGTTGAGTATTGTTTATAGAGTTCCTTGCTTGAATCAGAATAGGCGAATGTCGGTTGTAAATTATCCCAGAAGTGGACCATACTTTTTAGTCGCTCATTAAATGAGTATCCATTTTGATAGATCTGCTTGTACCATATCAGCCAACTCAATTCAGCCGCTTCCCACATCATCCCCATGTTGGGCACATTAAGCTCTTTAGCCAACTTTTCGATTTGACCTTTTGTTGGCCTTTTGCCTTCAGCATACATCTCGTGCAAATTGGCTACGACTAAATCGATGTATGCATATTTATCTTCTTGTTCCGTTTTTACAATTAATGGCGCTGGTATCAGCCAGGGGTAATGATCTAATACGCTTGTGGGCACTTCTTTTCCTTCACTTAATGCTCTCGCTACTATTTTTTCGTGTTCGTGGCGATCATGGGCATCAAGAATCATTGCATCCCCTGTTTTTTCCATTGCACGCATTTGTTGATATTCCAAAGGTGTCAATTCCCAATCCTTCGTATTACTGACAGGGTTGTTCGAATCCTTGATTGTTTCATCGACCAGCAGATTAGCGGGTGTATTGGTAGAAATATGCTCTTCATTCTTAACGTCAGAAAAACTATCTAAATGAACTGAATACTTAATTCTACCAAGGTTTTGCCATTCAGAAATTCGTTGTTCCCATTCCTCCGACTTTCTAAGAAGATCCTGAAATAAATTATGATCCATTTTAGCGATTTCTTCCAAATGATTTTGATTTATTTGACCATTTGGTTCAAATAGGTTATGCCTCTTCAAGACTCTACTTATCTGATTCAACTCTTCACTTATGAGCTCCATTCTAAAATCAATATCAAATTTCGACAACGTTCCTACTTTCTTATTTTCTAGTAGTTCATTTGCCTGAAGCGTTGACATCGATTCAAAGTACATCAAGTTTTTACAGTACGCTGGTCTTCTATTTATGTACTCTTTAGCTTTATCTCGTGTCAATTGAAGACTATCAATTTCACCTTTTGAATCGAAAACGACCCAGACCAAGTTTTCTTTTGGTTTATTTGACTCTTTAGGATTGAGTTTTGACTCACTTTTTGGGCTGGCAATATACTGACCCGCTTTAAATAGCGTTCTAGCCTTTCGCTTGTAGTTTCTAGGGAAGACTTCTAGTTGCTTGAATGCCTCTTTATACTCATTACCCGCGAATTGATGAGCTATTTGTTTAGCTACATTTTTATAGGGATCAAATACAACAAACTCTTTAGCGATTACATCGTCCTCATTCTGATAGTAAATGGTAACTAAAGAGAAATTACTCCTATCAATATTAGCTATGGTTGGTTCGTATGAGGGCGTTAGTCGTACGCTTTCTATAGGCGCTTCCTTTTTTAGAGCAATTTTTAAATCTTCTGCAAATTGCTTATAGGAAGGGTGTTTTGAAACATACCATTTGAGAGGGTTGTGAAAGGCTTGCTTAAAACCTATTGTTTCTAGGTATTCTGTTTGTTCGACACTTAACTTTTCACTGAATATTAACTCAATTCCTTTTTTCTTTTCGTTATAAGCAATATCTACCTTCATTGTGTTCAGAGTGCATTATTAATCAAAATTATGCGCCTCTTTAAAGGCAAATTTTGTATTGATTTTTCTTGTTCCTTTAAGGAATTAGTTACTGCTAAATTTAGTGTAAATGATATAGATTAAATTGGTGGTTCTTTGGTAGTATGACTTTACCACAACTAAGCCCACACCTACAAAACTTACGATTCTTGCCGTATAAATAAGATTTATAGCTTAACTGAATATTCATTTAATGTTCATTTCTCTACTTATCTTTAAACAAGATAACTTTGAGCCCATTTTCACAAAACTTATTAATTGAGCTTATGTTGACTTCGTTCAAATAAAACCAATAGTTCATTTGATTGCTCTTTTATTACTTTTATCCCCAAAGTAAGCACATAGTATCTACCAACTTCGTCTATTACGTCATGTAAAAATTCTATTGGTACGGATTCACTTAATTTGCCAACTAGAGCTTTGGATGATTGTCTGTGCTGTAAAAACAACTCCAAGTTATCGGTTGCACCAGGTTCAGTATCCAATAGAACCGACTTTATCATTTTTGGCAAAAACAGTTTAGTCTTCAGGTACCATAAAAAATATGGACGAAATTCCAGGTTCTTTTTTACCTCATCTATGATTTTCATGATTCAATTTTTGTTTGATGATTGTTCTTAGACCTAAGATCTTCTTCAATTGATTTATGATCATTTTCATAAGAAGAAAAGAGATCTGGAGTTGCTATATCTAAGTACTTGTTGACAAGAGCAGCCCTTTTCTCGTTCTGCGTTTCCCAATCACCATATTCCTCCGGAGTCCATTCACCCTTCATTTTATGCCCACTGATATGACCATTTAACTTCTTACTAGATGAGGCGGCTTTGCCACATTCCGGACAAATGTATGGTTGCGCTTCAAAGCGCACCCCTTGCGCTAGCATTGCGCTTATTTGCGCTTCTTCTGCGCTCGATTGCACTTGATTTTGCGCGTCAGATTCTTCGTTTTGAATCTTTTTTCGATAATAAAAAAGATGAGTGAAAGTGAATATTGTTATTGGTAAAGCTGTATGTACCAAAACGATACCATAAACACTTTTCCCCGGTAGGAGTTGCCCAATTAGAGCCTGTGCAACCATTAGTATTAAGTATATCAGCGCATAGCGCATTTTACCCCTGACACTAAATATTAACACCGCCAAATCAATGCCAATGGCATAACACCAAGCGAACCAAGGATGCTCGTATTGTGTATTATTGTTGGAGAATACTTGTATTGAGGATGCTACCTGCGGAATCAGAAGTGTGCAAAGAGCCGTGATCCAAAAGGCCTCATGTCCGATTAATCGTATTAAAAATGAATCTTTCATAGCATCAAAGGAAAATATCTCGCACTGTTTCTAAATTCTGTACTGTATAACTATAGTTTTTCCAAACGTGTCGAAAGGCATTTTTTCTAATGTCATTACGTAATTCGTTGTCTTCTATCAGTAATTCTAACTTTTGAATCCATTCTTCTTTAGAACTAGCTAATAAGCCAGTTACCCCATCTTCTATAACATTACTATAAGGTAGTACATCTGAAGCAACTACAGTAATGTACATAGATGCTAATTCAAAGTATTTAACTGGAGATTTGCCTGCTCTATTAAAAGGAATGTCTTTCATTGGCAGCAAGACTATATCAAGCGCCAATTCATTCAAAGTGGTGAAATAACCTGGCTTGTATTGGTCATTTTTTTGGTAGTCAACAAAATTCACAGATGGTACATAATCGAATTTTATTCCTTCCATATAATTTGTTCCATTTTTGTGCTTTCCATTCCAACCGAAAAGAATTATCTCAATTTGATCCTGATAATTTTCACTTAAATGCTTCAATACATCTATTATTTCTAGTTGATCAAAATAAGTACTATAATTCCCTACAATCGCTACTCTCAACTTGTCTTGATCGCTATACTTTAACTCTGCTAAGTTTTCATAACTATAATGAGAAATAAGATTGGGGAGTACCTCTAAGCGTACATTCGATTCTGGATGGAATTCATCAATTAATCGATCATAATAAGCCAATAATTCTTCTGTTGGCCCTGTTACGACATCTACTGCAGCTAAATTTTTGAGTAAGTTTTCTTTTCGAGTCCGTATATCTCCCAATGGATGTTGTAAACGATAGCTTGGGTGTTCTTTAGGCATAGCATGAAAATTCGAATCGATGTCCAAAATAAGTTGAACGTCTTGATTGTGACTTTTTACCTCATCAATGAAGCTCATCCCGGATTCCGAATCTTGCCTATGAAGGTCCATAAACATTGCAGGTAAAACGATGTAGTCTGACCAAGCAATGAGGTCCATATCAATATGGTGTAGCTCTTCATCAAACGACTTTGCAAAGTTCCATTTCCTTATATCAGTAGCAATTGCAGAATGCGTATTACTTTGATTGAGTTCGAGTAATGGCAATATCATTCTGTAATAACCACTGGCATTTAACAAAGGAGCGACATATAACACTTTTACCTTATCACCTATTTCATTGAGGGTATATTGTGGGTATGCTTTATCAAAATCTTTATGTTGAAGTTGTTGGTATAGCTTATATACAGTTTTCATTAATACAGACTTAAAGATTAATTGTTTGGGATTTTGTTTAGATGTCCTGGGATTTCGCATTGGACTCCTTCGTAATAAAATGCTATTGGTGTCCTTTTAGCGGCAACAGGAGAGTCATTTTCAGCAATCAGAATACCATTCGCTTTGGAACCATATTCGATAATCTTCTTTTTGAACCTATTAATTCCAGTTTCTTTATTTTTAGATGCTGAATTGCGACTCTTCCAATCAATCGAATAAAAAGTTCTGGTATTACCGTCCTTAAACCAAACCACCATTACAGAGAACGAATCTCGGTTAATTCTCCAGCCTCCTGAAGGTCTTGATGTATTCATTGCATAAAGTGGTTTATAACGTCTATTAATTTGATTGTTTTATACCTGGAATCCCGATCATACACATGTACACTTACATGCTCGTTTGGTTTGGATATTCGCACAATTAATCGGGATAAAGGAATATTATATTCCAATGAAAGTTGCTGAAGGTAGTTTTTGACTGATTGACTTACCTTCGTTGATTGTGAACTGCTTCCAGTAAAAAAAATCACTAATTCATTTACAGATATTTGCCTAACAAACTTTCTCTGACAAAATAAATTAGCGATCAACTGCGTATCATTAGTTCCTATTCGAACATTTATACTGTTTTTTGGTTGTAACCGAGTTGCTGTAAAAAATCTACTGATATTAGAGGTTACCATTTTTTCATATCCAAACACATCTACTTTAACAGTGTTTAAATAGCTTTTTATTTTTTCGCTTATACCTGTTTTCTTCCTTTTTTCAATCATAGTTCAACTGTTTAATTCATATACATTTCCTTGTAGCTCGTGGGCGCTATAATGGCTGCATGAAATTGTTCCAATAATATTGGGTTTTTCAAATTTCGAATTCGCTGTTCACACTGTCTAAATAACTGGAGTGGAGGTTTCTGTTCTATACTGTTCCTCTTTTGATTGTTTAGATACCTTTTTATTTGTCCGTGCAAAACGAGCTGCTCTTGAACATCCTTTTGACGTGCCTTGAAGATTTCATGCCATTTCTTCGTTCCTGTAAATCCATATCGATTATTTGGGTCAAAGTACCGCTGTGGGAGCTGTACATATCTACGCTGGGGGTCTTTATCTATGTATTTTTTGACCAGGTAAATTCGTTCAATATATATTTGATGTACACGACTCAAGTTGGCATTGTTTACAGGTTCATACCATTGATAAAGTAATCTTATCGCTGTGTCTTCCTGTTGTTGGGTTAAGTATTTTTCTTTGTACAGTATGTTTTTTGCTAGTTTCCACAAAGAGAATGCATAAAATTTTAGGGAAGTGTCACGAGCTTTGGTCGAGGCCTCCTTTTCTTCATATTGCCCCGAAACCTCAGCCCGTGTTATTGACACTTTTTCCCTTGCTTCTTCGATAAAACCTAGGCATTTTTCCCTTGTGTTTCCAGTTTTTTTGTTGCCAGTAATGGCTAAATCTTTGTTCCGCGATTCAGCGGAACGCCATATTTTGTTGCTAGTACTGTAGCCTGTGTTCTGATTAGGATTTGCTGTGTTGATGGATGTTATCCACTTATCAACCTCATTTATTATATTATTGTAACTATTGTTACTAGTATCTCTATTAGGACATTTTGTCGTTTTATTTTTTTTAAGTATCAGGTTGTCAGTGTTTAATTTATTTGTACAAGTACTTCTGCTTTCAAGCTTTCCGACACTTTTATCCACCAGTTTTTCGGTTGGAATTATTATTTCTCCGTTTAATATGAGCTCATAACTCGAGTTAGTACCATGGAAAATTTTCTCCCTGATAATACCCGCTTCAATTAATCTAAGAATGTGTCGTTGGATGGTTCTTGGACTAGATTTGGCTAAAGATGATAAATGTGGATTGTTGGTTCTAAATCCTAGCAGATCGGCCTTATTAAGAGATTTAATTCCATTTCTTTTAATTAACCACCTTCCATATTCCTTAATAATCTCCTGAGCGGTATGAATGACGCTTGCCTTAATCTTTTTATTGTTAGGAACTTGATCATTGTATTGAACAATGTGCCGATCTAAGGCTTTAAATGCCTGGGAATAGTTAACCACTATCATAACTCACGGGTATATATCTTATGATTCAAAAAAAGAGTACAAGTAATCTTTTAACTGTACTTGCGCCATCTGTTGAGCGAACTCCAATTCATGAAAATTCAGTTTTAAACTTCTTATATTGGACGATAAGAGAAACTTATCTTCAAGTTGACATATTTCAAAAAGAATATTGTAATCACCATCTATCACTCCACACCAGGAATTTGGTCCGGTATCATGCCATATGAGATTTTTTAGTGTCAATTTATTTAGTTCCATGTTTGTTACTTTTTAATCGTTTCACTTTCCAACGCCAAAAGTACTTGGTATGTGCTACTAGTGTATTTTTCCGCGTCAACCAACCATTTTTCTTGGCAATATCATTCCATGCATCTGAAGAGGTCGCATACAACTTCTTAGATCGCCGTACCCAAAAATTCGTATTAGGAGCCATATTTAAGCAGGAAGGTCTGAATCAAAAAAAAACCTGATTATAACATTTTGCTATCTGATGATATTTTTTTCCAAAAACTTTAACAAACTGGGTTTGTAATAGAGGTAAATCCCACCGACCTTAGATATCAAAATACCATTCAAAGGGCTATTATCCCTGATTTCTTGCATTTTACTACTCCCCTTAATTTTAAGGATTCTCATGGCTTCTATCTTGGAAATCCACTCATCATCAGAACGTACTTTTTCGAGATTCTTAGTCGATTCCGAAATTATTTCACTTAAAGCCGACTTTACAATGTTCTTAATTTCGGTTTTGAGTAAATCGTAAGCCTCATCCCCTTCATACAGTAATACTTTCATAATTGTACCTGATTTAACTAAAACTCCAGAGATCGCTGACCATTAAAGACAGACACTACCTTTTTTTTAATGAGTTTTTCCCTACTCTTTTTCCTATTATCGTGCTCTTTGATCAATTGAAGCGCTGCATCGTAAATATCCTCCGCATTATTGGTTCTATTAGACTTAAAGCTAAAAAATCGAGTAACGGTTGATTGGGATAATCCAGACAGTTCAGTAATCTTCTTAATGTAATTATTAGGTAATTTCCTCTTGAGGCTCTCAATCTGGGCCATTTCTATACTCATTTCCAACAAATGATTAGAGACTTTTTCATTTATTTCCTTACACTCAAAAAAATCAAGAATAATTTTTGAACGAAACCCCGTACGTCCTTTTAATAACTGAAGGTAATTATTCGGCATAATTTCTTTTAGTGCCTCAATTTTTGTCCTTTCCATATTAATTTCGTTTTTGCTTAACCATCAACTAATACCTAAAAATGGTATATAAATTTAAAATATAATTCCAAACGATCTATCGAATTACTTAAATCTATACCCATTAAAGGTATATATCAAGAAAAGAAAAATATTTTTCCAAAAATAATTACAACAAACTGATTATCAAGTCTTAAAAAATTTAAGCGAATTTAAAACGAACCCATAAAACCTCTCAAAAGACTGCAACTAATAAGCCATAAATAACTAATAAACAATCAGTTAAATTGATTTCAGTATTTTTTCCACAATCATTCCACATTCGTAAAACAATCATTTATAGAAAATTCCTTTGAACAATTACACCGATTAGACTATATTCAAAAACTCACTATAAACAAGCCACGACTCTCTTAATGTATGTAATACGTAACAAAAACGAACAACAATGGAAAAGTCTAAAAAACTAACAGAAGGAAATCAATTAAAACCACTTACCACCCTGGACAAAAAATACCTACAAGCCATTGATATTATTATAGAACATAAATTAGCAAATAGCATGAGAGACATATCAATAAACCTAAACTTTAAGCATGATGCGGTTTATAGGACAAAATCATTGGGTGTTAGTCTAAATCTCCTTACTGCTACAATTGAAAAGTACGATCTCAATGCCAACTTTTTTTTTCATAATGACAAAACATTGTTCCGAAAAGGAAACAAAATCAATAAACCCAAAACGGCAACACCTGTAACCCCCACTAATTCGTTATCAAAAATAGCCGATCTCATTTCTGATCACCTCATGCTCCAAACCAATCTATCCATACTTAATACCAACAAGGCCTCAGATCAAAAAAGTGCAACATAATAACACCTCTATAGACATTACATATAAAATGAAATCTAAAGAACTGCTATTAAGATTCAATGTTAAAAATAGCCACTTAACAGGTATAAATCATATTGAAAAGTGTGCAAAAGGTGTGCAAATACAATTATACCAATAAAAAAAGCCACTTACGTAAAACATAAGTGGCTGATTTTCAGAGTGACCTCGCCAAGATTCAAACTTGGAACCTCTTGAGCCGTAATCAAGTGCTCTATTCAGTTGAGCTACGAGGCCAATTAGTAGCCCGCTTTAACTAAACCGGGCTGCAAATGTAACATTATTTTTCTTTTTCAGGAAATAATTCGGATAAAATATTCAATATTTGAGGAATAATCAGTTGCTTATTATCGTTGACCACCCGCCAACGACCTTTATCAATCATATCTTCTTCACTACGCTGTTTCGAAATGATCGCCTTCACATCTGCTTCTGTACGCTGTGTATCTCTAAGCAAAACACGCTGCATCCTCACCTCTAAAGGAGCTGTTACCACAACCACACCATCTAAGTCCTTATAGGTAGTCGTATCAAAGATCAGGGCTGCTTCTTTTACTAAAAGCCTAAAAGCGCTGTGCTCTTCTTTCCAGTCTTCAAAGTCCCTGGCTACTACCGGGTGTACCAGTTCATTCAATTTACCCAACAAGGTACCGTCATTAAAAGCGCGCTGGGCAATGAGAGCCCTGTTCAACCCAGATTCATTATAAGAATCTGCTCCGAAAATACGTTTTACTCCCTGCCTGATAGCTTCATCGTTATTCATCAACCACTTTGCCCTTGAATCTGCATCATATACGGCCGCTCCTGTTTCCTTAAAAATACGACACACTACTGATTTGCCGGCACCAATTCCACCGGTCACCCCTACTACCACCGGTTTATTCATTGGCTCTCAGCTTTAATTTCACCGGTCCCGTCAATTGAACCTGTTTCGGCACATGTGTGTAATTCAACACTACTGTGGAATCGAGTGCATCGAAAGAATCCTTTTTCACGCTCACTTTAATGCGCGCCTGTTTTTTAATAGTGTTAATATCAAAGGCTTTCAGCGACACCTTAATGCTATCCGGAGCATCAACACCCTTGGGTAAGCCTCGTTTATCAAGCATCAAATAGCTTGTTTTGATTTGTTTTTTTTCCAGCTGCACATTAACAACCAACTCATTGGGAATAGCTTCCACAAAATCGGGGAGCTCATCATTAATATTAATTTTGAAGTCATTAAGATTCTGACCTTCTGAAAGTGCTTTTATCCTCAAAAACAGCGTATCATCCAACCTGTCTGTTACAGACGTCGCACCCGTCACGTTCAAAATAGCAGGACGTATACTGTATTCACCTTTAATACGGTTGTCGGGTGACATAATCGAAGAGTCTAACAGGACTTGTACCTGTTTTTGGCCAATTTCATCAAGGTTAACATCAATATCATGATTGACTACAAAATTCACTTTAAAATCGACCTGATCTGTTAACAGTCGCTCAAGTTCCGAACCTGAAATCGACTGTAAATTGCTCAACTTACCGGCATGAACCCGGAGTTCATCAACACCATAGCCCAAATTTTTGATAAACAGCCGCCAGCCATTTTCAGAAATATTTATTAAAACCGTATTCTGCGGTTCGCCAATAAACATATAATCTTTTCCCGTTTCAATCTTCAAGGGAAAGGCAATACTGGAATTATAACTGCGGCTCATAGCCTGTAAAAACCAAAAAGCAGTGGCCATGACAAAGCATAGCAACACTGCTCTAAGATTTAAACCTGTTTTATTTACCCACTTGCTCATATGGGTATATTGTTATTTTTTTGTTGCCGAAGGCATTGAAATAGAAGATCTATCTAGTGTTAAAAGAGTCCCCTTGTGAACATCTACTAATACTTTTTCACCTTCTATACTTTTAACTTTTCCGTAAATGCCTCCAACGGTCATCACATCATCTCCGGTCTTAATTGATTCGCGGTATTTACGTTGTTCTTTTTGCTTTTTCTGCTGAGGACGAATCATTAAGAAGTACATGGCAAGAACCAAGCCAATAGGAATTATCAGACCTTGAATATTAAATTGTCCTTGACCCTGTGCCTGCAACAATATAGAATTTAACATATTTTATTTATTTGTTTATAGAGTTATTCCTTATCACCACTGGCAGGAGTTTCAGGAACCTTCACTACCCCTTTTAAGTATACCACTTCGCTGCCATAATTGGTAGTGATTGTAATTGATTTTCTTTGAGTACCTCTTTTTCCACGAGAATTAAACTTCACATGAATCTCATCGTTGGCCCCCGGAGCTGTTGGTTCTTTTGTCCATTTCGGAACGGTACAACCACAAGACGCACGTGCATTTGAAATGATCAACGGCGCATCACCAATGTTTTTGTATTTAAAAGTGTGCTCTACTACATCGCCTTGTTGAATTTCACCAAAAGCGAACTCAGTCTCTTCAAACTGCATTTTTGCCTGCCCGGCAGGTTTTTGCTCTTCTTCAACAACTGGCTTTGCTTCTTCTACTTTAGCCACTTCTTTCTTTGCTGCTTCTACCTTAGGAGCAGGCGCGGGAGTTTCCACTTCTTTTTCAGCAATTGCTTCCGTACTTTCTGCTGCAGGTTCTTCAGTAGCTTGTTCTTCACTTTGCGCACTTGAATCTGTTGGAGCCGGTTCTGCAACTACTTCTTCAGCAGCTGCCGGTTGATTTTCTTGAACAGGTGTTACAGCTTCTGCTGCTTCACCACTTTCTTCTTTGGCATCACCGCCACATGAGAACATAAGCCCACTGCCTACTAAAAGGGCTACAACGTACGATCTATTCAGGTTAATTCTTTTCATTTTCTTTGTGATAGTTTGATTATAAAAATCGGTCAAAATTAACATTTATTAATTAATAAAAAAAAGGCTTAAACAGTTCCTTTTTCAAAAAAATAACGAAAGTATCTTTCTCAAATTATAATTAATGGCTTATATCAGTTTAAATGGAATGTTAATTTTTCCTGGAATGTGGAAAATTAGTTAAAATATCATTCAACTTTTTCTCGTATACCGGGTATTGCCAGAGGTCATTATGCATTCCGCCTTCAATAATTGTGAGATCAATTGCGGGCTTCATCTTTTTTAGTCTTAAACTATGGTTAAATGGCACCAATTCATCGTTGGTACCGTGAAAAGCAAAAACCGGGCAATAGAGTCTCTTAATCCAATAATCACTGCGTATGGGATACTTTAAAATAATCCTGTTCGGAAGATAAGGAGCCACCTTATTCGCCATAGCCAACATACTCACATAGGGGGTTTCTAAAATCAGCAGCGGGCTTTTAACTTTTTTGGC
>CBDDKS010000002.1:0-19638 GCA_965230335.1 Kangiellaceae bacterium
AGAAGTGTTAAAATACATTGATTACTTGAAATTTAAGTCAATATCTGAGGAAAAGGTAGATGAATCTGTTCAGCAAGAAATGATAGCTAGAGCGAAAAGGTCAAATGAAGATATTAAAGCAGGTAGAGTATGTAGCGTTGAAGAAGCGGAAGCTCGACTAGAACGACGTTACGGTTCATGAAAGTAATTATAACAGATGAATCCCTGGATCGACTAGAAGATCAGTTGGATTTTATGATCGAAGAGCGAAAACTTCCCAAAACATATGTACTACCGTTAGGTAAAAAGTTACTCCGAAAAGCAAAACAACTAGATAAACATCCCTACAGAGGTCAATATGAACCTTCTTTATCTCCATTAAATCAAGGTCATCGTAGAATTATAGAGGGAGATTTTAAAATCATCTACTTTATAGAAGGAAACGCAATTTATGTGTCCGACTTTTTTTACAGTCATAGAGATCCAGATAAAATGAACGGTTAAAGTCTATCGGAAAGGGCATCGGAGAAAAAATAGGAAAAGAAACAGGGAATCCGACTCCGGACTTGAAACACAAAGCCCTTCCCAGTCCCCAAGCTATTTAACATAAAACGCGTTTCATTATACAACCCCGTCCGGATTAGATGAAAAGAAATCGGCAGGGCCGGGTTTATATAATTCATTTTATGTATAAATAGCCGCACACCGGCCGCATAAAGTCCGACGCACATCAGCCCTATGCAAAGGGAGCTTACACAGCCCCTTCCACCCTGTGGGGCTT
This sequence comes from Kangiellaceae bacterium, assembly GCA_965230335.1. Classification (GTDB taxonomy): domain Bacteria; phylum Pseudomonadota; class Gammaproteobacteria; order Enterobacterales; family Kangiellaceae; genus CBDDKS01. The sequence goes on from CBDDKS010000002.1 coordinate 761, forward strand.
CATTTTTTGCTCCCAAGGCCGCAGGCAAAAAATAAAGCAAGGCATGCAAAGCATAAAGTATTTAAGTTGGGGGCTCTTCCTTTTAATGGCATGGAGAAAGACGGGGAGTTTACCGGATCTCAATCACATTATGACTTTGGGGCTAGGATTCTAGATACAAGAATTGGAAGGTGGTTGAGTGTGGATCCATATTTTGCCATGTACCCTGATTATTCTGCATATGCATTTGGATTGGATAACCCAATTTATTGGATAGATAGGGATGGGAATTCTGTAAAAGCCACTCCTTCATTTAATAACAATGTAGGAGCAAAACAGGCGTTGACATTAGCTAAAAAATCAAGCCTATTCAATAAAACATTAAATAGATATAGAAGCGCTAATTATTATTGGAGTATAACCTTCCATACGAAAGTAATGCCTTCAAATGGTTTGACAACTGGTGGTACTTCTGGAAAAAACTACATAATATTAAATTCAAATAGAATTGGAAAAGCTTCTGAGATTGCTATAGTAAGAACTCTTGCTCATGAATTAATTCATGTTGAACTCTTTAGGAATAAATCTGATTTTCAAAAGATTTTTGACAAAGAATTAGAAGAATCAGGTAATCCTGCGCAGGCATTGAAAGTGGCTAAAGCGGCTTTTCCAGCTCTTGGAGATAAGTTTAATGCATCAAATTCCAAATTTGATGAGGGCTATCAACATGAAATTATGGCCTCTAGAGCAATTAGAGGTAAAATAGCTACTGTTCTCAAAGAAGTTGATGCAAATCAAAATATAAGTAGAGGAGGAAAAGTTAAGATTGTTTTGACCGAATTCGATGTTGTAGGTGAAAAAGTTGTGATAAATAATTTTTCAACAGAAATCAACTTTACACCAGAGGATTATTACGACGCTATGTCATGGGGAGGTTTGACGTCGACAAAAGCATTTGAAGAACTGAGAAAAAATGACCCAATGAAGGCCGTGTTCATAAAAGCAGTTCTTGGTACAGAGGAAGCTGGCGGGGATTTTGAAATAGAATACACCAATTCACTATCGGAATTTGAGAGCAATGATGTCAAAATTGATACTAGTGAATTTGATAAGGAAGTAGAACCATATGACATGGGAGGGACAGAAATAATTATAACTCCTGATTCAACGAAAGAAAAATAAATTAATCAAAAGTATTTATATGTATCGGTTAATCATATTAATAATGACGACGTTTGCATTTCATAGCTATGCCGCTAGGATATGCATTGATCTCGAAAAGTATTCAACTGAGACACATGTGTTGAGATATAAATCAGGTTATAATAAAGGTGAAATTAGTTTTCAGTCTTTCATTCATATGAATGTTAATGATACCTTACAATTTTTTTTAAATATAGATGAATCTGATATAGATGCCTCAAAACTAAACTTTTCCGAATGTGAAAGTTTAAATCAGGGAAATTATCTTGAAACTTCTAATTCTATTTTATTTAAACATGATGAAAATATATTAGATAGTGTTTATGTCACTTTTGATAGATTGAATTATTATTTACTAAGAGGCGTTTTGCCTGTTAAGAAAATTAAACGAAAATTCTTCATTTACCGTCACTCCCTTTCAAAATGGTATCCATTTATTGATGAGAATATGAAAGAGGGTGAAGAATATATTTTGAATGGAGATAAAACTGATCCGGATCGTTTGGCACTAAAAGAAATAAGAACATACGAAGGTAAAGAGTTTTATATATATACTTTGCGTATGAATGAAGAATCAGTGTCATATTGTTACGCATACTTAAAAGGAGTTGGAATAGTATCAATTACAGATAATGAATCTGATGGCAAAACTTATATGTTGATGTATGTTGACAATCAACTTTTCGAATTCACAAAGTACGTCTTTAATAATTTAACCTCAAGAGGACTATGGCATGGCAATTCTGAATAATCCTGATCTTCCCCGCTGGTGCGAGCAAATAGCCACTAGTGCTGGCGCGATGTTTTCAACTCGTGCCTACATAACATAAGAAAAGAAATAAAAGAAAGGCCAGTAGTGGGTCTTTTTTTAGTTTATATCGGAAAGGGCAAAGGAGGGGTTAGGAGTAGGCTTGCTTAGCTTTAAAATCTCTTAAAGCCATATCGATCATATTTAATATGAAGCTTTTATTGTCCTCTGATAATTTAGATATGCTTATTAGTCTCTGAATGGCCTCTTTGTCTAGCTCTAGATTAGTTTTGCCTACCAAATAGTCAATGCTTACTTCAAGAGCGTCAGCAATTTTTTCTACGACGTCAATGGAAGGTTTGATGTCTCCACGTTCGTATCTACCAACTACATCACCTGAGGTTCCTATCATCTTACCAAGAGCAGCTTGAGAAAGCTTTCTTTTTTTACGAATAAGCATCATGTTTTCACCTAAATCCATAATGATAAGTATTGAATAAGCCTTTAAAATCAGTGGTTTTACAAAAATAAATGAATAATAAGTCTTAAACAATAAATAAAAATCTTGTTATATTCAGATGGATCATTTAGTTTTGTGAATTATAAGTCTTAAAAATTTTTTTCAAAAAACTTTCAAGAAATGTCCGAACGCAAAACCAAAACCCTCAAGATCCACGCGCTTTATCAAGGCGATAATAAAGTACCACATATCCACTTGGCCGGCCAATGGTTGGCCAAGCTCGGCTTTACGATCCACGACCATGTAAGCATCACCATTAGAGAAGGGCTTTTAATCATCGAACCACTGGAAGCGGCAGCACAACAAGTACAAGAAAAGATCCAGGAACTGCAAAGCATCAAAACACAACTCAAAAAGCTGGCTTAATGGAGATCAAAGAAATCAAAGAACGGCTAAGTATCATGGAAGTGCTCAATTACTACGGCTTAAAACCCACAGCCAAAGGTGCGTTAACCTGTCCGTTTCACACTCCAAAACAAGGTAGTCGCAAAAAGACGATGCAAATCTACTTCGACACGAATCGCTACCAGTGCTTCCACAAAGACTGCAAGGCAGGCAATGGCGATGTAATCGACTTTATCCAACACAAAGAAGGTTGTAGCAAACATGAAGCAATCGAAAAAGCGAAAGCATTACTAGGAGCAAATGTAACTCCTATGCCTAAAGGCATTCAAAATGCCCAATCCGATGGACAAACCAGTTCGGAAGATCAGCCGGGGGAAGTTAAGGAGGGGATCCACTTCCCCTTGGCTGGTTGTTTTACCAAAATCAGTGATGAGCAGTTGAGTTACCAGGACGATCAACTGGCAATCACAGCTTTAGGCGGTGTTCGACTAGAGGGTTTGGATCGCTTGCGGGTAACACTTAAAATCAAACTCAGAGAACAAAAGGAAGGAGGGAGCATAAGACACAGCTTAGATTTATACAACGACGACCAGGTTGAGAAACTCACCCGAAAAACAGCAGAACGCTTGGAAATCGGAACAAGTGTGATCAGAAAAGCCTTGCAAAACCTCACTGATCATCTCGAAAACTACCGCCTGGAAGCACTCAATCAAAACAGTACTACAAACCCCGAAACGCCAGCACTAACAGCTGGGGAAAAGAAAGCAGCCATCGCTTTTTTAAAAGAACAAGCCTTGATGAATCGTACCAATGATCTACTAGGCGAAAGTGGTATTATTGGTGAAACCACCAACAGACAAATACTCTGGTTAGTCTACAGCAGTAGAAAGCGTCCAAAACCATTACATGTAATATGCCTTGGGGCGAGTGGAACAGGTAAAACCTACCTGCAAGAGAAAGTAGCACGTTTTGTACCCGAGCAAGAAAAGTTCACCTTTACGGCCAGCACCGAAAACGCCTTTTACTACCTGGAACCTTACGATTTATGCCACAAAGTGGTGCTCATAGAAGACATGGATGGAGTGCAATACCTCTTGTACCCATTACGCGAACTGCAAACCAAACAATGGATAAGTAAAATCGTGCCGATGAAAGACAGTCCGACCAGCACGAGCAACAAAACAAGGAAGCTGGAAGTGTTTGGCCCGATTTGTCTGAGTGGCACGACCACCAAAGAAAAGATCTACGAGGACAATGCAAACCGCTGTTTACTATTGCACCTGGACAATAGTTACGAGCAGCAAGAGGCAATCATGGATTATCAAAGAAAGCTGAGTGCCAATAAAATCAACACCGAAAACGAACTGCAGGCAGCACAAACTTTGCTACACATCCAGCAAGTCTTAGAACCGGTAAAAGTAGTCAACCCTTATGCCGAACACTTAAAAATCCCTCACAAATGCTTCAAGCCACTACGCACCAATGAACATTACTTACAATTTATCGAGACGGTCACCTGGTACCATCAATATCAGAGAAGAGAGCGAGCCGATGAAAACGGGGAGCTGTATATCGAAACCACCTTAGAAGACATTGAGACGGCCAATAGACTTATGAAAGAGGTGCTTTTAACGAAAAGCGATGAATTACCCAAAAGCATAAGAAGCTTCTTCGAAGAGCTAAAAAACTGGTTGAAACAAGCAAAGAAAACGAGCTTTTATAGTAAAGAGGTAAGGAATTACTTTCGTCTGTATCCGATGAAAGCGAATCGTTACCTGGGTACTTTGGAGCAATACGATTATATCCGAAGAGTAGGAGGGAACAAAAAGATAGGTTATGAGTATGAAATCTGCGATTGGGACGATTACAGCCACCTACAAAAAGGCCTGGATGTGTTGGATGAATTACTAGAAACGCTTCGAAATGAGGTGGATACGTTTAGTGTAACATAGTATAACATAAGTATAACAAGTTGTTAAAAAACGTAAGTATCAGAAAAACAGGAAGAAAGGTTTAAGTGTAACAGTATAACAAGAATAACAAGGGGGCAAGCGGCTACTAAAGCAGTATTGAGTGTGAGTGTTGAGCAAGAGGAAGAGAGAAAAAAGGTCTAATGAAACAACTACGACTAGAAACAGCACACTATCGCTACTTAGAAGCTGGTTTTAAAGAATGGCTGGATATACAAGGCTATGCCATGAGCACAGTAAACAGCTTACCCATTCACATCCATGAATTACTGCATTGGCAGGAAAAGCAAGGGTACAAAGAAATAGGAGTTTTAAATAACCAACAAATCAACAACTACTACCAGCACCTAAAAAAACGGAAACATCAACGAAAAGGTGGAGGGTTGAGCAATAGCTACCTGAATAAACACCAACAAGCGATTTTAAAGTTTAGTGAGTACCTGCAGAAAAGCAAAAGCCAGTTGATCGAAGACCTGGACTTAAAACGAGAAACTCCCGAACCCAAAACAATTAACTACCTAACCAAAGCAGAAATCAAAACGCTGTTTGAAACAGCCAAAGCGCAACATCAAAGCGAGCGGCTGTCATTAATTAATAGCCGAGACCAAGCGATACTGACCATTTTTTACAGCTGTGGTTTAAGAAGGAGCGAGGGAGCACAATTGGATATTACCGACCTGAACTTTGATCGACAAGTACTCAAGGTGAGAAAAGGCAAAGGCAATAAAGCAAGACTGGTGCCCTTTAACAAAACCAGTAGCACTTATTTACAAGATTACCTCTATGATACAAGACCACAATTAGTACAAAACAACAAAGAACAAGCCTTTTTCATTGGTATGAACGGAACAAGAATGCAAGGACAAAGTCTGGCCCGAAGAGTAGAGCTATTGGCTAAACAGAGCCAAATCGATAAAAAAGTACACTTACACCTGCTCAGACACAGTGTGGCTACCCACTTACTGCAAAACGGCATGAGCTTAGAAAATATCGCTAAGTTCTTAGGTCATAGCAGCCTGGAGAGTACGCAACAGTATACCCACTTGGTAGGTCATGAATTATAAAAGCTACTTACAGCAAAAGGGCTACAGTTTAAAAACCATTGAAGGCAACCTGTACAGCAAAGATCAATTAGAAAAGTGGCTGAAAAATGAAGGGATAAGCGTTGAGGCATGCACTTACAACGATTTAATGGCTTATGTACAAAGTCTAAAAGGCAAGGTGAAACAGAAGACCATCGAGCTGTACTTAACCAAAATCACTCATTACTTTGACTACCTGAAAGCAACCCAAAAACGAACAAACAATCCAGTACATCAAATCACAGTACAAGGCATCCAACGGCAAGAGCTACATGAAATCTTAAGCAAACAGGAATTAGAAGCGCTTTTTCATGACTACGAAGTCTATGAAGACGATCACTCAAATAGCAACTATCATTGGTTCAAGAGCCAACAACTAAGCAGCCAACGCAACAAAGTGATTATCGGACTCATTGTTTATCAAGGCTTAGATACGGCAGCGCTAACAAATCTACAAACAAGCGATTTCCACTTAAGAGCCGGAAAAATCCACGTCCCAGGCAATAGAAAAAGCAATGCAAGAACATTGAAACTACAAGCCGATCAAATCCTGGACCTGATGGAATACCAGCAAGTCACCAGAGAAGAACTACTTCAACAAACGGGTAAACAAAGCGAGCAATTACTCATCAGCACTGGCAAAGGTGGTAAGTTGTACAATGTGCTTCAATGCTTATTAAAACAACTAAAAACACTCAACCCGAAAGTGACAAGCATCCGTCAGCTCAGAGCCAGCGTGATTACCTATTGGTTAAAAAACTACAACCTGCGAGAAGTGCAATACATGGCCGGCCACAGGTATGTAAGCAGTACAGAAGCCTACTTAATCAATGATTTAGATGATTTACAAGAGGAAGTGAGTAAGTATCATCCAATGGGGTGAATGAACCAAAAAGCGAGAAAAAATCGTTAACTTTACATAGAGATAATAGTTAAAAGTATGGGAGCCATATCATTAGAACAGTTGCATGCAGCTCTTCAAAGTGTACCAGTACACTTACATGAAGAAGTGTTAAAATACATTGATTACTTGAAATTTAAGTCAATATCTGAGGAAAAGGTAGATGAATCTGTTCAGCAAGAAATGATAGCTAGAGCGAAAAGGTCAAATGAAGATATTAAAGCAGGTAGAGTATGTAGCGTTGAAGAAGCGGAAGCTCGACTAGAACGACGTTACGGTTCATGAAAGTAATTATAACAGATGAATCCCTGGATCGACTAGAAGATCAGTTGGATTTTATGATCGAAGAGCGAAAACTTCCCAAAACATATGTACTACCGTTAGGTAAAAAGTTACTCCGAAAAGCAAAACAACTAGATAAACATCCCTACAGAGGTCAATATGAACCTTCTTTATCTCCATTAAATCAAGGTCATCGTAGAATTATAGAGGGAGATTTTAAAATCATCTACTTTATAGAAGGAAACGCAATTTATGTGTCCGACTTTTTTTACAGTCATAGAGATCCAGATAAAATGAACGGTTAAAGTCTATCGGAAAGGGCATCGGAGAAAAAATAGGAAAAGAAACAGGGAATCCGACTCCGGACTTGAAACACAAAGCCCTTCCCAGTCCCCAAGCTATTTAACATAAAACGCGTTTCATTATACAACCCCGTCCGGATTAGATGAAAAGAAATCGGCAGGGCCGGGTTTATATAATTCATTTTATGTATAAATAGCCGCACACCGGCCGCATAAAGTCCGACGCACATCAGCCCTATGCAAAGGGAGCTTACACAGCCCCTTCCACCCTGTGGGGCTTCATTTTTTGCTCCCAAGGCCGCAGGCAAAAAATAAAGCAAGGCATGCAAAGCATAAAGTATTTAAGTTGGGGGCTCTTCCTGCCCCCTAAACCCCCAGGAGCCCCGTTTTAAGCTCAAAAGCGCACGATCCCACCGCGCGTCCGGACTTTTAAACTTAAACCGGGTTAACTCCACACAATGTCGATGAATAACTAGCGTTGTATGAGATGAACTGTTATATTGTAAATGATCAGGCAAACGAGTCTGACAAAAAAGTATTGACTGTGTAGAAGGGTTTAGCAGAAAAAAGTTGAAAGTGAAGTAGTGCTAGGAGTAAAATAAGCAGTGAAAAAGGGACGAAGAGTACTACCCGTTTGGGATGGTAATGCCGAGACAGGAGAATGCAGATTTGGCGGGATATCGTTATGGATTTAATGGCATGGAGAAAGACGGGGAGTTTACCGGATCTCAATCACATTATGACTTTGGGGCTAGGATTCTAGATACAAGAATTGGAAGGTGGTTGAGTGTGGATCCATATTTTGCCATGTACCCTGATTATTCTGCATATGCATTTGGATTGGATAACCCAATTTATTGGATAGATAGGGATGGGAATTCTGTAAAAGCCACTCCTTCATTTAATAACAATGTAGGAGCAAAACAGGCGTTGACATTAGCTAAAAAATCAAGCCTATTCAATAAAACATTAAATAGATATAGAAGCGCTAATTATTATTGGAGTATAACCTTCCATACGAAAGTAATGCCTTCAAATGGTTTGACAACTGGTGGTACTTCTGGAAAAAACTACATAATATTAAATTCAAATAGAATTGGAAAAGCTTCTGAGATTGCTATAGTAAGAACTCTTGCTCATGAATTAATTCATGTTGAACTCTTTAGGAATAAATCTGATTTTCAAAAGATTTTTGACAAAGAATTAGAAGAATCAGGTAATCCTGCGCAGGCATTGAAAGTGGCTAAAGCGGCTTTTCCAGCTCTTGGAGATAAGTTTAATGCATCAAATTCCAAATTTGATGAGGGCTATCAACATGAAATTATGGCCTCTAGAGCAATTAGAGGTAAAATAGCTACTGTTCTCAAAGAAGTTGATGCAAATCAAAATATAAGTAGAGGAGGAAAAGTTAAGATTGTTTTGACCGAATTCGATGTTGTAGGTGAAAAAGTTGTGATAAATAATTTTTCAACAGAAATCAACTTTACACCAGAGGATTATTACGACGCTATGTCATGGGGAGGTTTGACGTCGACAAAAGCATTTGAAGAACTGAGAAAAAATGACCCAATGAAGGCCGTGTTCATAAAAGCAGTTCTTGGTACAGAGGAAGCTGGCGGGGATTTTGAAATAGAATACACCAATTCACTATCGGAATTTGAGAGCAATGATGTCAAAATTGATACTAGTGAATTTGATAAGGAAGTAGAACCATATGACATGGGAGGGACAGAAATAATTATAACTCCTGATTCAACGAAAGAAAAATAAATTAATCAAAAGTATTTATATGTATCGGTTAATCATATTAATAATGACGACGTTTGCATTTCATAGCTATGCCGCTAGGATATGCATTGATCTCGAAAAGTATTCAACTGAGACACATGTGTTGAGATATAAATCAGGTTATAATAAAGGTGAAATTAGTTTTCAGTCTTTCATTCATATGAATGTTAATGATACCTTACAATTTTTTTTAAATATAGATGAATCTGATATAGATGCCTCAAAACTAAACTTTTCCGAATGTGAAAGTTTAAATCAGGGAAATTATCTTGAAACTTCTAATTCTATTTTATTTAAACATGATGAAAATATATTAGATAGTGTTTATGTCACTTTTGATAGATTGAATTATTATTTACTAAGAGGCGTTTTGCCTGTTAAGAAAATTAAACGAAAATTCTTCATTTACCGTCACTCCCTTTCAAAATGGTATCCATTTATTGATGAGAATATGAAAGAGGGTGAAGAATATATTTTGAATGGAGATAAAACTGATCCGGATCGTTTGGCACTAAAAGAAATAAGAACATACGAAGGTAAAGAGTTTTATATATATACTTTGCGTATGAATGAAGAATCAGTGTCATATTGTTACGCATACTTAAAAGGAGTTGGAATAGTATCAATTACAGATAATGAATCTGATGGCAAAACTTATATGTTGATGTATGTTGACAATCAACTTTTCGAATTCACAAAGTACGTCTTTAATAATTTAACCTCAAGAGGACTATGGCATGGCAATTCTGAATAATCCTGATCTTCCCCGCTGGTGCGAGCAAATAGCCACTAGTGCTGGCGCGATGTTTTCAACTCGTGCCTACATAACATAAGAAAAGAAATAAAAGAAAGGCCAGTAGTGGGTCTTTTTTTAGTTTATATCGGAAAGGGCAAAGGAGGGGTTAGGAGTAGGCTTGCTTAGCTTTAAAATCTCTTAAAGCCATATCGATCATATTTAATATGAAGCTTTTATTGTCCTCTGATAATTTAGATATGCTTATTAGTCTCTGAATGGCCTCTTTGTCTAGCTCTAGATTAGTTTTGCCTACCAAATAGTCAATGCTTACTTCAAGAGCGTCAGCAATTTTTTCTACGACGTCAATGGAAGGTTTGATGTCTCCACGTTCGTATCTACCAACTACATCACCTGAGGTTCCTATCATCTTACCAAGAGCAGCTTGAGAAAGCTTTCTTTTTTTACGAATAAGCATCATGTTTTCACCTAAATCCATAATGATAAGTATTGAATAAGCCTTTAAAATCAGTGGTTTTACAAAAATAAATGAATAATAAGTCTTAAACAATAAATAAAAATCTTGTTATATTCAGATGGATCATTTAGTTTTGTGAATTATAAGTCTTAAAAATTTTTTTCAAAAAACTTTCAAGAAATGTCCGAACGCAAAACCAAAACCCTCAAGATCCACGCGCTTTATCAAGGCGATAATAAAGTACCACATATCCACTTGGCCGGCCAATGGTTGGCCAAGCTCGGCTTTACGATCCACGACCATGTAAGCATCACCATTAGAGAAGGGCTTTTAATCATCGAACCACTGGAAGCGGCAGCACAACAAGTACAAGAAAAGATCCAGGAACTGCAAAGCATCAAAACACAACTCAAAAAGCTGGCTTAATGGAGATCAAAGAAATCAAAGAACGGCTAAGTATCATGGAAGTGCTCAATTACTACGGCTTAAAACCCACAGCCAAAGGTGCGTTAACCTGTCCGTTTCACACTCCAAAACAAGGTAGTCGCAAAAAGACGATGCAAATCTACTTCGACACGAATCGCTACCAGTGCTTCCACAAAGACTGCAAGGCAGGCAATGGCGATGTAATCGACTTTATCCAACACAAAGAAGGTTGTAGCAAACATGAAGCAATCGAAAAAGCGAAAGCATTACTAGGAGCAAATGTAACTCCTATGCCTAAAGGCATTCAAAATGCCCAATCCGATGGACAAACCAGTTCGGAAGATCAGCCGGGGGAAGTTAAGGAGGGGATCCACTTCCCCTTGGCTGGTTGTTTTACCAAAATCAGTGATGAGCAGTTGAGTTACCAGGACGATCAACTGGCAATCACAGCTTTAGGCGGTGTTCGACTAGAGGGTTTGGATCGCTTGCGGGTAACACTTAAAATCAAACTCAGAGAACAAAAGGAAGGAGGGAGCATAAGACACAGCTTAGATTTATACAACGACGACCAGGTTGAGAAACTCACCCGAAAAACAGCAGAACGCTTGGAAATCGGAACAAGTGTGATCAGAAAAGCCTTGCAAAACCTCACTGATCATCTCGAAAACTACCGCCTGGAAGCACTCAATCAAAACAGTACTACAAACCCCGAAACGCCAGCACTAACAGCTGGGGAAAAGAAAGCAGCCATCGCTTTTTTAAAAGAACAAGCCTTGATGAATCGTACCAATGATCTACTAGGCGAAAGTGGTATTATTGGTGAAACCACCAACAGACAAATACTCTGGTTAGTCTACAGCAGTAGAAAGCGTCCAAAACCATTACATGTAATATGCCTTGGGGCGAGTGGAACAGGTAAAACCTACCTGCAAGAGAAAGTAGCACGTTTTGTACCCGAGCAAGAAAAGTTCACCTTTACGGCCAGCACCGAAAACGCCTTTTACTACCTGGAACCTTACGATTTATGCCACAAAGTGGTGCTCATAGAAGACATGGATGGAGTGCAATACCTCTTGTACCCATTACGCGAACTGCAAACCAAACAATGGATAAGTAAAATCGTGCCGATGAAAGACAGTCCGACCAGCACGAGCAACAAAACAAGGAAGCTGGAAGTGTTTGGCCCGATTTGTCTGAGTGGCACGACCACCAAAGAAAAGATCTACGAGGACAATGCAAACCGCTGTTTACTATTGCACCTGGACAATAGTTACGAGCAGCAAGAGGCAATCATGGATTATCAAAGAAAGCTGAGTGCCAATAAAATCAACACCGAAAACGAACTGCAGGCAGCACAAACTTTGCTACACATCCAGCAAGTCTTAGAACCGGTAAAAGTAGTCAACCCTTATGCCGAACACTTAAAAATCCCTCACAAATGCTTCAAGCCACTACGCACCAATGAACATTACTTACAATTTATCGAGACGGTCACCTGGTACCATCAATATCAGAGAAGAGAGCGAGCCGATGAAAACGGGGAGCTGTATATCGAAACCACCTTAGAAGACATTGAGACGGCCAATAGACTTATGAAAGAGGTGCTTTTAACGAAAAGCGATGAATTACCCAAAAGCATAAGAAGCTTCTTCGAAGAGCTAAAAAACTGGTTGAAACAAGCAAAGAAAACGAGCTTTTATAGTAAAGAGGTAAGGAATTACTTTCGTCTGTATCCGATGAAAGCGAATCGTTACCTGGGTACTTTGGAGCAATACGATTATATCCGAAGAGTAGGAGGGAACAAAAAGATAGGTTATGAGTATGAAATCTGCGATTGGGACGATTACAGCCACCTACAAAAAGGCCTGGATGTGTTGGATGAATTACTAGAAACGCTTCGAAATGAGGTGGATACGTTTAGTGTAACATAGTATAACATAAGTATAACAAGTTGTTAAAAAACGTAAGTATCAGAAAAACAGGAAGAAAGGTTTAAGTGTAACAGTATAACAAGAATAACAAGGGGGCAAGCGGCTACTAAAGCAGTATTGAGTGTGAGTGTTGAGCAAGAGGAAGAGAGAAAAAAGGTCTAATGAAACAACTACGACTAGAAACAGCACACTATCGCTACTTAGAAGCTGGTTTTAAAGAATGGCTGGATATACAAGGCTATGCCATGAGCACAGTAAACAGCTTACCCATTCACATCCATGAATTACTGCATTGGCAGGAAAAGCAAGGGTACAAAGAAATAGGAGTTTTAAATAACCAACAAATCAACAACTACTACCAGCACCTAAAAAAACGGAAACATCAACGAAAAGGTGGAGGGTTGAGCAATAGCTACCTGAATAAACACCAACAAGCGATTTTAAAGTTTAGTGAGTACCTGCAGAAAAGCAAAAGCCAGTTGATCGAAGACCTGGACTTAAAACGAGAAACTCCCGAACCCAAAACAATTAACTACCTAACCAAAGCAGAAATCAAAACGCTGTTTGAAACAGCCAAAGCGCAACATCAAAGCGAGCGGCTGTCATTAATTAATAGCCGAGACCAAGCGATACTGACCATTTTTTACAGCTGTGGTTTAAGAAGGAGCGAGGGAGCACAATTGGATATTACCGACCTGAACTTTGATCGACAAGTACTCAAGGTGAGAAAAGGCAAAGGCAATAAAGCAAGACTGGTGCCCTTTAACAAAACCAGTAGCACTTATTTACAAGATTACCTCTATGATACAAGACCACAATTAGTACAAAACAACAAAGAACAAGCCTTTTTCATTGGTATGAACGGAACAAGAATGCAAGGACAAAGTCTGGCCCGAAGAGTAGAGCTATTGGCTAAACAGAGCCAAATCGATAAAAAAGTACACTTACACCTGCTCAGACACAGTGTGGCTACCCACTTACTGCAAAACGGCATGAGCTTAGAAAATATCGCTAAGTTCTTAGGTCATAGCAGCCTGGAGAGTACGCAACAGTATACCCACTTGGTAGGTCATGAATTATAAAAGCTACTTACAGCAAAAGGGCTACAGTTTAAAAACCATTGAAGGCAACCTGTACAGCAAAGATCAATTAGAAAAGTGGCTGAAAAATGAAGGGATAAGCGTTGAGGCATGCACTTACAACGATTTAATGGCTTATGTACAAAGTCTAAAAGGCAAGGTGAAACAGAAGACCATCGAGCTGTACTTAACCAAAATCACTCATTACTTTGACTACCTGAAAGCAACCCAAAAACGAACAAACAATCCAGTACATCAAATCACAGTACAAGGCATCCAACGGCAAGAGCTACATGAAATCTTAAGCAAACAGGAATTAGAAGCGCTTTTTCATGACTACGAAGTCTATGAAGACGATCACTCAAATAGCAACTATCATTGGTTCAAGAGCCAACAACTAAGCAGCCAACGCAACAAAGTGATTATCGGACTCATTGTTTATCAAGGCTTAGATACGGCAGCGCTAACAAATCTACAAACAAGCGATTTCCACTTAAGAGCCGGAAAAATCCACGTCCCAGGCAATAGAAAAAGCAATGCAAGAACATTGAAACTACAAGCCGATCAAATCCTGGACCTGATGGAATACCAGCAAGTCACCAGAGAAGAACTACTTCAACAAACGGGTAAACAAAGCGAGCAATTACTCATCAGCACTGGCAAAGGTGGTAAGTTGTACAATGTGCTTCAATGCTTATTAAAACAACTAAAAACACTCAACCCGAAAGTGACAAGCATCCGTCAGCTCAGAGCCAGCGTGATTACCTATTGGTTAAAAAACTACAACCTGCGAGAAGTGCAATACATGGCCGGCCACAGGTATGTAAGCAGTACAGAAGCCTACTTAATCAATGATTTAGATGATTTACAAGAGGAAGTGAGTAAGTATCATCCAATGGGGTGAATGAACCAAAAAGCGAGAAAAAATCGTTAACTTTACATAGAGATAATAGTTAAAAGTATGGGAGCCATATCATTAGAACAGTTGCATGCAGCTCTTCAAAGTGTACCAGTACACTTACATGAAGAAGTGTTAAAATACATTGATTACTTGAAATTTAAGTCAATATCTGAGGAAAAGGTAGATGAATCTGTTCAGCAAGAAATGATAGCTAGAGCGAAAAGGTCAAATGAAGATATTAAAGCAGGTAGAGTATGTAGCGTTGAAGAAGCGGAAGCTCGACTAGAACGACGTTACGGTTCATGAAAGTAATTATAACAGATGAATCCCTGGATCGACTAGAAGATCAGTTGGATTTTATGATCGAAGAGCGAAAACTTCCCAAAACATATGTACTACCGTTAGGTAAAAAGTTACTCCGAAAAGCAAAACAACTAGATAAACATCCCTACAGAGGTCAATATGAACCTTCTTTATCTCCATTAAATCAAGGTCATCGTAGAATTATAGAGGGAGATTTTAAAATCATCTACTTTATAGAAGGAAACGCAATTTATGTGTCCGACTTTTTTTACAGTCATAGAGATCCAGATAAAATGAACGGTTAAAGTCTATCGGAAAGGGCATCGGAGAAAAAATAGGAAAAGAAACAGGGAATCCGACTCCGGACTTGAAACACAAAGCCCTTCCCAGTCCCCAAGCTATTTAACATAAAACGCGTTTCATTATACAACCCCGTCCGGATTAGATGAAAAGAAATCGGCAGGGCCGGGTTTATATAATTCATTTTATGTATAAATAGCCGCACACCGGCCGCATAAAGTCCGACGCACATCAGCCCTATGCAAAGGGAGCTTACACAGCCCCTTCCACCCTGTGGGGCTTCATTTTTTGCTCCCAAGGCCGCAGGCAAAAAATAAAGCAAGGCATGCAAAGCATAAAGTATTTAAGTTGGGGGCTCTTCCTGCCCCCTAAACCCCCAGGAGCCCCGTTTTAAGCTCAAAAGCGCACGATCCCACCGCGCGTCCGGACTTTTAAACTTAAACCGGGTTAACTCCACACAATGTCGATGAATAACTAGCGTTGTATGAGATGAACTGTTATATTGTAAATGATCAGGCAAACGAGTCTGACAAAAAAGTATTGACTGTGTAGAAGGGTTTAGCAGAAAAAAGTTGAAAGTGAAGTAGTGCTAGGAGTAAAATAAGCAGTGAAAAAGGGACGAAGAGTACTACCCGTTTGGGATGGTAATGCCGAGACAGGAGAATGCAGATTTGGCGGGATATCGTTATGGATTTAATGGCATGGAGAAAGACGGGGAGTTTACCGGATCTCAATCACATTATGACTTTGGGGCTAGGATTCTAGATACAAGAATTGGAAGGTGGTTGAGTGTGGATCCATATTTTGCCATGTACCCTGATATAGAAGCGCTAATTATTATTGGAGTATAACCTTCCATACGAAAGTAATGCCTTCAAATGGTTTGACAACTGGTGGTACTTCTGGAAAAAACTACATAATATTAAATTCAAATAGAATTGGAAAAGCTTCTGAGATTGCTATAGTAAGAACTCTTGCTCATGAATTAATTCATGTTGAACTCTTTAGGAATAAATCTGATTTTCAAAAGATTTTTGACAAAGAATTAGAAGAATCAGGTAATCCTGCGCAGGCATTGAAAGTGGCTAAAGCGGCTTTTCCAGCTCTTGGAGATAAGTTTAATGCATCAAATTCCAAATTTGATGAGGGCTATCAACATGAAATTATGGCCTCTAGAGCAATTAGAGGTAAAATAGCTACTGTTCTCAAAGAAGTTGATGCAAATCAAAATATAAGTAGAGGAGGAAAAGTTAAGATTGTTTTGACCGAATTCGATGTTGTAGGTGAAAAAGTTGTGATAAATAATTTTTCAACAGAAATCAACTTTACACCAGAGGATTATTACGACGCTATGTCATGGGGAGGTTTGACGTCGACAAAAGCATTTGAAGAACTGAGAAAAAATGACCCAATGAAGGCCGTGTTCATAAAAGCAGTTCTTGGTACAGAGGAAGCTGGCGGGGATTTTGAAATAGAATACACCAATTCACTATCGGAATTTGAGAGCAATGATGTCAAAATTGATACTAGTGAATTTGATAAGGAAGTAGAACCATATGACATGGGAGGGACAGAAATAATTATAACTCCTGATTCAACGAAAGAAAAATAAATTAATCAAAAGTATTTATATGTATCGGTTAATCATATTAATAATGACGACGTTTGCATTTCATAGCTATGCCGCTAGGATATGCATTGATCTCGAAAAGTATTCAACTGAGACACATGTGTTGAGATATAAATCAGGTTATAATAAAGGTGAAATTAGTTTTCAGTCTTTCATTCATATGAATGTTAATGATACCTTACAATTTTTTTTAAATATAGATGAATCTGATATAGATGCCTCAAAACTAAACTTTTCCGAATGTGAAAGTTTAAATCAGGGAAATTATCTTGAAACTTCTAATTCTATTTTATTTAAACATGATGAAAATATATTAGATAGTGTTTATGTCACTTTTGATAGATTGAATTATTATTTACTAAGAGGCGTTTTGCCTGTTAAGAAAATTAAACGAAAATTCTTCATTTACCGTCACTCCCTTTCAAAATGGTATCCATTTATTGATGAGAATATGAAAGAGGGTGAAGAATATATTTTGAATGGAGATAAAACTGATCCGGATCGTTTGGCACTAAAAGAAATAAGAACATACGAAGGTAAAGAGTTTTATATATATACTTTGCGTATGAATGAAGAATCAGTGTCATATTGTTACGCATACTTAAAAGGAGTTGGAATAGTATCAATTACAGATAATGAATCTGATGGCAAAACTTATATGTTGATGTATGTTGACAATCAACTTTTCGAATTCACAAAGTACGTCTTTAATAATTTAACCTCAAGAGGACTATGGCATGGCAATTCTGAATAATCCTGATCTTCCCCGCTGGTGCGAGCAAATAGCCACTAGTGCTGGCGCGATGTTTTCAACTCGTGCCTACATAACATAAGAAAAGAAATAAAAGAAAGGCCAGTAGTGGGTCTTTTTTTAGTTTATATCGGAAAGGGCAAAGGAGGGGTTAGGAGTAGGCTTGCTTAGCTTTAAAATCTCTTAAAGCCATATCGATCATATTTAATATGAAGCTTTTATTGTCCTCTGATAATTTAGATATGCTTATTAGTCTCTGAATGGCCTCTTTGTCTAGCTCTAGATTAGTTTTGCCTACCAAATAGTCAATGCTTACTTCAAGAGCGTCAGCAATTTTTTCTACGACGTCAATGGAAGGTTTGATGTCTCCACGTTCGTATCTACCAACTACATCACCTGAGGTTCCTATCATCTTACCAAGAGCAGCTTGAGAAAGCTTTCTTTTTTTACGAATAAGCATCATGTTTTCACCTAAATCCATAATGATAAGTATTGAATAAGCCTTTAAAATCAGTGGTTTTACAAAAATAAATGAATAATAAGTCTTAAACAATAAATAAAAATCTTGTTATATTCAGATGGATCATTTAGTTTTGTGAATTATAAGTCTTAAAAATTTTTTTCAAAAAACTTTCAAGAAATGTCCGAACGCAAAACCAAAACCCTCAAGATCCACGCGCTTTATCAAGGCGATAATAAAGTACCACATATCCACTTGGCCGGCCAATGGTTGGCCAAGCTCGGCTTTACGATCCACGACCATGTAAGCATCACCATTAGAGAAGGGCTTTTAATCATCGAACCACTGGAAGCGGCAGCACAACAAGTACAAGAAAAGATCCAGGAACTGCAAAGCATCAAAACACAACTCAAAAAGCTGGCTTAATGGAGATCAAAGAAATCAAAGAACGGCTAAGTATCATGGAAGTGCTCAATTACTACGGCTTAAAACCCACAGCCAAAGGTGCGTTAACCTGTCCGTTTCACACTCCAAAACAAGGTAGTCGCAAAAAGACGATGCAAATCTACTTCGACACGAATCGCTACCAGTGCTTCCACAAAGACTGCAAGGCAGGCAATGGCGATGTAATCGACTTTATCCAACACAAAGAAGGTTGTAGCAAACATGAAGCAATCGAAAAAGCGAAAGCATTACTAGGAGCAAATGTAACTCCTATGCCTAAAGGCATTCAAAATGCCCAATCCGATGGACAAACCAGTTCGGA
>CBDDKS010000003.1:0-3838 GCA_965230335.1 Kangiellaceae bacterium
AAATGGTCTTACTCATAAAAACTCCCCTAAATCCAATCCTAATTATACTCCAATCGGAGATGGCTCACTCATAAACACAAGGGATAACTTCAAAACACCAAACGGAACCAATTTAGGAGAATATATCCCATTCTATTTTGGGCTGAGGACACCAATGTTATATGTCATACAAAACGGTTATAATGGAGTTAAAACTATTTCACCTAATGATATCGTTTATTGCGTGAGTTCTGTTCAGAAAATAGTTGATAATGATTTTGAATTTTATTTTACGGATGGACATGCTACCGATGGGTTTTCGACTTTTTATACCAAAGATAAAATCGAATCAATTAATGAAATAGTCGATTTTAAAGCGACAAACGCGAAATTTTGGAAAAAAGAGGATGACCTAGATTTTAAAAGACGCAAAGAAGCAGAGTTTTTAATAAAAGAAGATTTGCCTCCTAACCTAATTATAGGTTATATTGTTAATAAAGAAGAATCTAAAAATAGATTAATCGAATTAGGCATTCCTGAAAAATTGATTGTTGTTAAACCCAATTACTTCTTTTAGCTATGATAAAGTACGTTGAAGGTAATTTATTTGAATCCGAATCAGATGCTCTGGTTAATACTGTCAACACTGTTGGTGTGATGGGAAAGGGTATTGCGTTACAATTCAAAAAACTGTTCCCGAATAACTATAAAGAATATAAACATCAATGTGATAGTGGTCAATTTGAAATTGGTCAACTAATTGTAACCGAGGATCAAAACGTCACTACAGGAAAAAAAATAATTATAAATTTCCCAACCAAAACTCATTGGAGAAAGCCATCAGAATACGACTTTATTATTAAGGGGCTTGATACCCTAATCTCTGTAATAAAAGAACATAACATAAAATCTATTGCTATCCCCCCCTTAGGGAGTGGTAATGGAGGACTAAAATGGAATAAAGTAAAATCGATTCTAGAAACAAAACTATCTCAAACTGAGGGTTGTGAGTTTTTTATCTACGAACCGAACTCAGCAGTTAAGGAGATTTTGAATAAGGAAAGGGTCAAACTTACTCCAGCACGTGGTATGTTACTTTATATGCTGTTCGAATTAGTTAAAAATGGTGAATTTGTATCCGAATTCGCCAGTGAGAAACTTTGCTATTTTCTACAAAGATTCGGTGCGCAAAAACATTTCAAACTTGATTTCAAAGCAAATTTTTATGGACCATATTCAGGCAAAGTAAGACATGTGTTAAATCATTTGAATGGAAGCTATATTTCTGGTTACGCAAGTAAAGACAAAAAGCCTTTTGAAGAATTAAATTTATTTATTGATTCCGAATCTCAGATAAGAGAATACATAGAGTCAAATAATGATCTGAAAAAGATTGTAGAAGATACAAACACTTTTTTAAGAGGATATTATTCAGCTTTTGGTTTGGAGTTATTATCAACTGTTGACTTTATAGCCAACTCGAATTCTAATTCTGATACATCTTTTATTAAGGAGCAATTAGTGAACTGGAGTGATAGAAAAAAAACACTTTTTGCTAATGAGGTTTTTATTGATAAATCTATTCAACATCTCAAAAAATCGGCTTTATTAAATTAAACGTATGGCAACAATTAGAACCCAAAATCTAGTGGGTCCGGGGGACTTGATTTTTTCTAACCCTTGCAGTAAGCCGCCCGTTCATTCGGCAGCTATCGTTGCTATTTTTCGCTGTGTAATTTCAATCCCTCGTTTTTTCTTCTGGCGTATATTCTCGGCTTTATCGTTATGTACGTTAGCGCTATTTTCTTTGTCTCAACTCTTTCTTTCTGGTCGTTATCATTCAAAATTATCTTGTTATCTTATTTTTTGTTAACCAACTGATATGCGCAAAGGCTTTGATAGCCTGGCTGGTTTAGTACAAACAGAGATGCAATCTAATCCATTGGACGGATCGGTTTATGTATTTATGAATAAAAATCGTAACCTGATTAAACTATTGCATTGGCAGAAAGGTGGCTTTACCCTTTACTACAAAAGATTAGAACGAGGTGTTTTTGAACGTCCGACATGTGATGATTCCACTCAAATCACCTGGTCTGAATTGGTGATGATAATAGAAGGAATACAACTAGATTCTATTAAGAAAAAAGTGCGCTATAAAAGGGCTAAAACATAGGTTTAAAACCTATTTTTGCGTATTTTTAACTATGCCAAAACAGCAAGATTTAGCAGAAGAAAATTTGGTTTTACGTCAAGAGGTAGCCTTTCTAAAAGAAGAACTGGCACAGCTAAAGCGGATGCTATTTGGCAGCAAAAAAGAGCGTTTCATCGCTGGTGATAATGGTCAGCAATCCTTGTTTGATACACCTGCCCAACAAGAAGAACCCGAACAGGAAAACATCACTTATCAACGTAACAAACCTGCTAAAAACAACGCAAAACGTTTGTTATTACCGGCGCACCTGCCTCGCAAAGAAGAGGTGATTGAGCCAGAAGGTATCGACACGGAGCGTTGTATTAAAATCGGGGAAAAAGTATCGGAGGTACTTGAATATACACCGGGTAAGTTTTATGTCAACAAAACCGTTCGTCCGGTATATAAACAAGTCAATGAAGAAATCACGGTAGCGGATTTGCCAACTCAGGTTATCCCAAATGGCAATGCGGGAGCTTCACTTTTAGCCTATTTAATGGTTAGTAAGTTCATTGATCACTTGCCCTTTTATCGTCAGGTACAAATCTTTAAACGAGATGGGATGAAAATCCCTGAATCAACGATCACTGGTTGGTTTAGAAAGACCTGTGATTTACTCACCCCACTTTATGAACTGATGACCAAGCAGATAAGAGGGTCGGATTACATACAAGCTGACGAAAGTCCGATTCCGGTGTTAAGTAATCAGAAACCGGGGAGCACGCATAAGGGGTATCAATGGGTGTTTTTATTACCAAAAAGCAAGCTGGTAATATTCCAATATCACGCTTCCAGAGGCCAGGAAGTGCCCAATGAATTATTGGCTGATTTTAAGGGCTGCCTACAAACTGATGGCTATGCAGGATATGGTACTATAGGCAAAAAGGAAGCCATTACCCATATTGCTTGCATGGCTCATGCCCGTCGCAAGTTTGAAGTCGCTCAACAAAATGATCCAAAGTTGGCTACTTATGCACTAGAATTAATACAGCAATTATATGCTGTAGAACGCAGGGTAACAGATAATGGGCTCGATGTCAGCGAGATAAAATCATTGCGTCAGGAAAAATCACTTCCTTTGCTGGATCAATTCAAAACATGGCTTGATGAAACTTATCCAGCAGTACTCCCTAAAAGCGCAATAGGTAAAGCAATTGCTTATACTTTAAAACTGTGGCCGCAATTAAGCCGATATACTGAAAACGGTGAATGGCACATTGATAACAATGCGGTAGAAAACAAAATTCGCCCACTGGCTTTAGGTAGAAAGAATTATTTGTTTGCCGGTTCGCACAATGCAGCTCAACAGGCAGCTATGATGTATTCCTTTTTCGGTACCTGCAAACTAAATGATGTAGAACCACTGGAATGGTTAAAGCAAATATTACAAAAAATACCTGATACCAAATTGGCAGATCTCCATAAACTTTTACCCATTAAGTAATATACGCCTGGGGCCGTAGGGATACGTAATAGTCGAGCATGGATTCATACCCTCTCTTTCTTAGTCTTGACAAGGTAATAGTAGTGCCAAGTATGGGACTTTGAGCTACTGCCCAGCCCCCTTTCCTTTTTCTGCTATAGGCATACGCCCTGTTCTTGTCTAAACCAATACAAATAAGGTTAAAGGGTAAACACAAATCACCCCTCTCCTTTCGGGCGCAT
>CBDDKS010000004.1:0-27164 GCA_965230335.1 Kangiellaceae bacterium
GTGTGCGACGACTACTGCTTCATGATCTTGAAGCCCCAATAATTCTAATGTCGTTCTCGCCTGCTCTTTCATATGATCCTCTTGGGGGCTTTGATCAGGATGCCAGGCAAGGCTATAGGAATATACACAGCCCTTTTGCGCTTTTCGGCCAGTAGCTTTAATTCCAGAAGATCTTTTTAAATTATCTGCAGACATTGCAGTATAAGCCATCCACCCCATTGCCTTATCTGCATTATTGGTCGGTAGATTATATGTTTCAGTCCACGCAACGCGCTCGGATGTGTCAGCTCCCTTATCATGGAGATAATAATTTCCCGCACCTTGGAAGCTGTGCCCCCTACTCGCTATACGTGGCACCATAGCTTACAGGGTAGTTAATAAATTATCTAATACTTGCTCTAGCTTAAGCCAGACTCGTTTTTGGTCAGCTGTCGCAGGTGATCCAAAAATATTCAAGTTCTTCGCGATCTGATTTACATTCGTACCGATCTTTTTGAGCTGTTGTACCAACTCAAAATTAGCTGTAATGCCTTGGCTCTTCTTCATGGTAACTTTACCATGAAGAGCCATTTGGCGAATGTATTCAGTCACAGTCATATTGGCACGTTGAGCTTTGGCATGAACGGCTGAAAATTCGGCTTCGGTACACCGTGGTGAGGGAAGCCGTTTATTGAATTTTTCATGGGCGTGTTTACGTGGTCGTGCCATGTGTATTTAAATTTTGTGTCAAAATTTATCGGGTCGAATGACCCGATAGGAGGATTAAACGGAGGGTCTTACCCTCCTTTACAAGACGTTTTTGGATTCCAAAAACATATCTTGCTACTCATCCTATATCGAAGATACGAAAAAAGTTCAATGACCCTTCATGACTTCATAAATATATCCACAGATTGTATTCACTTAATCGCTTACACCATAAAATTGTATGCTAACCAAAAGAAAAGAATGGGGAAATTTTTACTTATAAAAGACCGCCACTTCCACAAAAAACATCTACGTAAATATGGGATCACAAAATACGCATACGTGATGGCCATAAACTGGTATTGATACAGTATTGAGCAAGTCTTTCATCGCAAACTGATTGGCTCTGCCAACTACACAGATTCATGATTGCGCTTTCAATATTAATTTTCCCAGTTACTTATCACCGCTATTACATATCCCATACTTTATGTAGGCACCATCTGTCCAAAAAGAGTAAGAAAGGAAGTTATTGGAGCTTCTCCTAAACCGCTATTGTATTGCTTTTACCACCTTCCTCTTTAGCAGTACTTTGCATTCACTTAGCATCGATGCCCGTATTTTGAGCAGTATCCATGACTAATACACATAAATCTCTCGCAGTCGCGTACCTACAGAAACCTCATAGGCACCCTCAGCTATTCCCATCGCTATTACAGCAATACTAATTCTACCACCATCAAACATTCTCATTGCTCTATTAGAGTGTCACATACCTAACTCATCTTCCCTGTCACCATCAGTAATCCAATTTCTTGTTCCATTAATTACATCATAATCCTTTTTCCAACCTCAGAACCCATATCATCAATGGCTTCTATGCCACCATATTCGAGAGACACCATCACTCCCACAAAGCCGTGTTCATCATTAATTTGTTATTTTCCCTCTGTTAAAAACCCTTATATTTACTGTATTATATAGTCAACCATGATAATAAAACAGGCTCTTCATCTTTTGACAAAGAGCCTGATCCTACTGGATTAGATGACATTATTGCCACCGTATGACGCTCTATCGACTGCTAAATTGATCAAGCAAATATGGTGGCAACCAATGTCAACAAAGCAATTGTAAGCATAATTACTTTGTACCAGAATTCATTTGGAAATTTATTTTTTCCCCTCATAATAATTCTGTTTTGTTAACAATAATATTCTTATCAAGATAAGGATTAAAAACAAAAATGTCTGTGATGTTTTAATTATGTGGTTCAAAAATTGAACTACTTTTTTTAACGACTTAGAAAATATTTTGATCACTTTGACTAACAAAGCACCTATGGATCAGGGCAAAAAATTGTTACTGCTCCTTACGTCATGTGCATCACTAAGATCGATATATGATAGGTATAGTAAGTACCGTTTGACTATTCATCTTTTTCCATGAAAGAAGCATCTCATTTTGAATCGCACCTAAATTTAAAGTATTTGCCAAACACCAATACATTCGTCAGTGGCTAATTTGGGCAAGTATATTCATTTTGACACACAATTATTCCATGCTAATCACCATTTGGAAATCTTATAATACTGATGTCAGTATAAATATTTTGATTTCTCCCATCAATCAAGCTATAATGAATGTATGACTGTTCTTGTTTTAAATACTCACGATGCTGTAAAACGCTTGGTTAAATCTGGCCAAAGCGAAGAAACCGCAGAAGCTATAGTAGAACTGGTAACAGATGTTCACGAACATGTCGCTACAAAATCAGATTTAATGCTACTTAAATCTGACCTTACTTTACTAAAATCAGATCTTAAATCTTTAGAAGATCGTCTCACAGTTAAACTTTATACTGTAGGAATGGCGATTGCTGGATTATTGGCCGCATTCAATTACTTTGGCTAGAGTAATTCTCATGGCTCAGGGTTTGTAAATTTTCGTTTTACATCACTATCCCCTGCCCTATGTGCATCATTAAGATCAATATGCGGTGCATACAGTTCAGATCGATTTACAATTCTTATACCTTCAGGAAAGAAATACCTTTCCTTCAACCTTATCTTTTGATCAGTCACTGGTTCCTGAATAGCAAAAAACCTTTTTGTGCTATTAATGCCTGATTTGTTGTTATCCAAGAATAGATTAATTGTCGTATATCCATGAGCAAGAATATAGGCGCATGTGCGCTGAAAAGAGCTAAGTGAGTGCATGATTATACTATCGCTTGCCAATTTAGTGGTTTTAAGCACTTCAAGAAGGCTCAGAGCGTCTAGCATTCCTTCAAACACATTCACCGCCTTATTTTCTCCAAAGCCCTCCAGAACGCTAATATCGCGCTTAAATGCCGTTTTGAAAACTGGATCATCCCCTGCAGATCGCACCTCAAATCCATCTTTACTTAAATTAGCCATCCCAAAGCCCCAAAAGTCGCGCGATTTTTCAAGATTTCGATAGTGGATTTCTTTTAGGTACATATCAGCAATTTTCTTATTGATCCCCCTACCCTGCAGATATTCATAAATTCTTCTGTTTTGAATGGGTATCGCTTTTAAGAATTGCAATTTTTGAATTTCGCCTTCGGCGAATTTTTCTTGCTGGCCAAAAGAAAAAGATTGAGAATTCGGTTTGTCAGGCAAAGTGCGTGGTAGTAACGAAGATTGCCCCATCTTTTCACTTAGAAAACGTAAAGCATCTGAAACACTACTCCCCTGCCCTCGACTTTCAAGATAGCGAATGGCAAAATCTAGTGTACCGCTTCCATAAGCTTCCCCTAGGTCATAGAATACGTTCTTCCCTATGTGGATTGAAAATGAGCTTTCAGTCTCTTCCCTAAATGGTGACATATACCACAGTTCTTGACCGCCCTTAGTTCGGTTAACAACTTTGTGACCTAATCTGGCCATCAGCTCATCTAGTCGGATCTGTTTTGCTTGATTGGCATTCATGTTACAAATACAACATTTACTGTATATACTGTAAATACATTAATCATCATTATCTATAAGATCTGCAATGTATTCACCAATTGTCATACCCTTTAAGCTAGACTTGCTCTTGGCCAAACGATGATGATGCGGATCTATATAAATCATTTTGTACTTCCCGTTTTGTCCAGTTGATTTCTTAGCAACACTCTTAACTGTTTTATTAGAGGTTGATTTAACTTTTTTTCCAACATTCTTCTCAGGAATATCGTCTATCGTTTTCTCTTGGACTTTGCTTGCTGCTTTTTTGATTTTATCAGGGTTAGTATCAGTGTCAAATATACTTTTACGTTGTTTAGCCATGATTATTTGATTTTAAATTTTTTGAGGAATTCTTTAAAAAACGCTTCAAATCTCTCCCTACCCTCTTTGCTTCCTAGGACGGTTTCATAAGTATAAGGCTTAGACAAAGATTTCACATCTGACAATGAGGACTTGAACATCGGTAAACCAAGTTTCTCCATAAATATGACAGCTTCATCATTTTCTTTTCTGCGATTTCGCTTGTTCAAAAAACCAAAATAAGAGAATGAAAACTCTTTTTCTTTCTTGTATTCATCAATTCCTTGTACCAATTTTATAAACTCAATCGAGCTTAACCCTTCCAGATCTCCTGCCACTATCGGAATTAATATACCATCACAATACGTGATGGCCGTGGAGAGCTGACTATCATCTTTATCTTCCGTCATTCTCGGCACATCAATAAATATAACATCATGAGTATCTCTCTTATGGCGGATTTCATCAAAAAGATATTTAGGCTGTACACGTTCAATCTTATATGGTGGCTCTGCACCATCATAGATATTATTATGCTCAAATTCTCTGTACTTGTAAGCGCTTTGTTGTGAGTCTGTGTCTAAGACAATAACCTTCTTCTTTTTGGCTATTGCTAAAGCTGAGGCAAGGTGAAGGGTAATTGAGGTCTTCCCTATTCCCCCTTTTCTGTGAACCACAGATATAATTTTTGCAGGCATAGTATTTACTGTATTTCTTGCAAATATAACAAATATATTAAATACGTGTTTTACTGTATATCAATTATTTATACTTTCCACATGATTTATAATAAAAAAATCAAATCCTTTAGATATAACGTTTACTGCAATTATTGCTTTTATATTATTACTTGTTTTTACTGTTTATATTATAAATACAGTATTTAATATAAACACAATGTTTAAGCCATAGTCGCGTAATCTCTAGTGATAGAGAACCTATATTCTTCTTTTGGATAGCAATTTTATCTTATTTAAGCGGTTTATTTTTCTCTGGAGGTTGAGGATCTTGAGAAATATATCCCATATTCACAGCTATTCGTGCTAATGCTTCCATGATTGGGTCTTTTTCTTCCTTATTTAATATATAATTGTAGTTAGTGTCGGCAATTAATTTCACATCGTGGTTTTCTGCCGTTTTTTGTTCATTTTTAATGGGTTTTCTCTTCTGAAATGTTCTTCTAATCGCTTGTGTATTAAGCGTAATGCGAATTCCAACATAGTAGCCCATACGATCTTTCTTTCGTGTATAAATGAGGAACCCATGCTCTACTGCATCTTGCAGGTAGTTAAAAACCATACGACGGCTTCGAGACAAATTACGAGCAATCGTGCCTGTCGTGGTTTCAATGATTCCTCCTTTGCCGTTCCATCCAGCTAGGAGAATTAGCATGAGACGGGTCATAGGCATGGTACGTGGATTGCGCACAAAACATTGCTTGATAGGCTTTACAAATGATCCATCATCTACTGGAGATATCATCGCTTTTCTACGAGGCTCACCAGGTCTTAGATCGTTTGCATCATAATAGGGTAGAAGCGCACGAACAAAAGGAGCATTAGATACTTGTGCAAAGCCCCCTGCTCGATCATTACTTTTCATGAATGGTGAAATATTTGGTCGTTTAAGTTTTGGGTAGGTCATATGTGTATATGCCGTGCCTAAAAAAGACAAAGAAATCCTGTGTGCGAATCATAAAATGACTTGCACATTTAAGGGCTTTTGGCTATGCTGAATATGTTGATTTATTCAGGCGCTAGCCTAACACCAATTTTTATAAAGTCGTAGATTGCAGTCTGCGACTTTATTTTTTCCTTATTCTTTTAGAGTAGGCATCCTCCTTTTAAGTAGTTAGAACGAATGTCCATATCTCTGAATAGAGATTAGGGCAGGGGTGATTCTATAAGAATCCAGCTGTACTGTAACATAACTGTACAGCTAGATCAATTACGCAATAAAGAAAGCTAAAAAACAAAGCAAAAACAAGGGTATATTTAGCATTCTATATAAACAACAGTAAGGTTGTACAGTAAAGACTTCTTATTTTATACAGCACGATACAGTAAAAAATTAGGTACAAAAAAGAGTACAGCGCTGTATGAAATACAGTAAAATAGACAGTATAAGTATGGTAAAAATAGGCAAATCCATTGACAGAAAAGCATTAGAGCACAGTACAGCTTGGTATAAAAATGTTGAGCAGTACAGTAAATCAAGTGTATATCATCCACTATGCTTCTAAAATGGAATACAACAATCTTTTCAATACACCGAAACACTGTAAACAACTGTCAAATTAAACAGTATTATCGACACTAGATAATAATGAGAAAGTGATAAAGGATTATATGAGTTAGTACATACGAGCATTGTAAGGAGAAATAAAATACTGTACAATTGTACAGTAAATAAACGTTCCGAAAGGTTTTACCATGACATCTGTTACTGTTAGACAAGCAGCGCTATTAACTGGAAAAAGTCGTGCTACTATTAACCAGGCTACAAAATCAGGAGATATCACCTATACTAAAAATAAAAAAGGTCATAAGGTTATCGATATTTCTGAGTTATCGAGGGTTTACGAAATAGTTGGGACTATCAAAGATATTGAATCACTAAAAGAAGCGAAAAATAAAGCAACGAAGACTTTACCCATTTCCTCGGAAATAGCAAAAGAAGTGTCCAATATCCGTGAAGAAATAATTGCTTCACAAAAAAGGGAACGGGAGTTAATGACCCAACAAATTGAGTTACTCCAAACAACGGTCGATGAAATTAGAAAAGATAAAGAAACATATATTCGTTTACTTGAAGATCATTCACAGAATAAAGAAGGAAACAAAGAAGAAATAGAAACTTTGAAAAAAACTAATAAGGTGCTGTCTGACCGTGTAGATAAATTGCTAATGATTGAAGAAAAAAGAGCGCAAGATCGTATGGAGGCACGAAGAAAACAACGAGAGAGATTAGAACGGGAAAAGGAAGAGCAATTACTTGCAGAGCAAAATAAAACTGTGTGGCAAAAATTCTTTGGAAAGGGTAGGGGAAAGTAATCAAATATAAACATGCGCCCCTAAATGGTCGCAAGCGAAGCCAATTATCTGACTATTTGTCAGATAAACATTTGGGTTGTATTGTTCCGCCAAACAATATTTGGTTTTCCGTTTTCCTTTGGTAAGCGAAAATATTAACATGAAATGTTATAATAACTGTAAGAGATAAAGGTTTAATATAGGTTTGTGCCCCTAAATGGTCGCGTAAATTGCTTCATTTTGCCCGTAAAGGGTCGCAAAAGAAGCCCGTAAAGGGTCGTGGAAAACTTTGTTACCAACACATAAATGTGGATAAAGGCAACCTCAAGAGCGCCCCTAAATGGTCGCACTATTATTTAAGTGCATCTTTAGCGTAGGAAAATGTCTTTTTAGCAATGGGAGTAGGGGAGTTGTATAATCGAAAACCTAAGTTGAGATCCTCGACAATATTTGCATCTCTATACTGCAATTTTACCGTTCTTAAAGTGGATCTAAAAGACTCTTTAAACTTCTTCATTGTTTTAAAGTTAGAGCCGAATTGATCTTTCATATTTTTCCAAGCGATAAAATCTCCACCAACCTTTTTCTTATCAACTTTATGAAGCCTTTGTGCAAGCCATGAATATACATCCAGTGCCATAGGGCTATTTTTTAAAGCGGAGAGAGCACGTATATCTAGTGGTACTGAATTATTGAGTAGGCTATTGAAGTACTTATCGGATAATTCAATGATTGATGGCCAAAGGTGCTTCTGGTCTTTATCTTTGGAAAACCATACATCATAGCTTTGTACAATACTAAAGTCGGTTTTGGCTATGTGTCCTGGACTCAACTCAAATGATAATTGAATTTTTGATGAAGCAAATCGCGCCAGCTGGTTTTTAACATCATTGATATCACGACCTTTTCGCTCAAGCCCGATAATTTGTGTAAATGCCGACACGGATTTTTCTACATCGATCACGGCACTTTGTGTCTTTATAGCTTGAGTCGTGAGATATGCCATTATAAGCCTCGCTCTAGTGCCGTAAGGCATCCCTAGATACTCTGTTTTACCCGTAAGAGGATTTTTAACCTGCAGGGCTTGCATTTCGACAGATGCTTTGCCTTGGCGATGTTCCCAAAACGTAAGCTCTTCTTTTAAGCCTGTATGCTCATTTAAGACCGTAGGCTTACGATAGGGTAGGTATGCCTGACAAAGTACGGAGTGCTGAAACATGGCGTTCTTGATCTCCCCTCGATGCCCCATGATATCCAAAGCTGTCTCTATCCGCTTTTTTGCTATTGGTGTATTATAAGTTTGTAGTGCCTTATTATCGCCTATCTTCTTCATATGCAAGCGCCCCTAAATGGTCGCAGTTTATGTTCTGATTAATAATCAAGTACAAATATAGAATTTTATTATACAACCCTCTTTATCTTAATCTTAACGAAACTTTCATCTAACAAGATGAAAATCAATAATAATATATTCAAACGGATAGGTAAATTTATACTCATCAAACAATAAAATTACTTATGCAAGAAAAAAAAATCCATACTATAGACTCTTATTTGAAAGATAAGGATAAGTTACTCACTGCTTTTGGCATCTTCATGGGAATGACCATCTTCACGAAAGACGTAACTGGAAATATAATTGGGGGGTACTTATCATTCTTCTTCATTACTCTAACATTTTTAATATGGATTGAAATTTGGGGTACATTTCCTGATAAGGATAGAAGTTGGACTTTAATAATATTTGAAAACATCATAAACATGTCAACAATCCTACTATTCTGTTATTGGATAGTAGAGTATTATCATAAGGGTAAACTTTTTATTTTTCTTTGGCTTGCAGGAGCAGTTGCTTCAATACTTACAAAATTAAACGATCACTATGGATATCTTGATTTTTTTAAAAACTCAAAAATATGGAAGTATAGATTGTTCAGATATTTAATTGGCGCATTATTTATAGTCTTCTACTTAGGTGTCTCTTTTGCAATTTCAGGTTTAGTATTAGGTGGATTAGAACCAATAATTGAAGAAGTAAAATCAGACTTGAAAAACTATAAGTAAATTCAATTGTGTATTGAATGCTAATTAGTGCAACCAGAAAGAATTCTAAATTTCCTGGGTGATTATGAGTAATAATCGCTCAAAACTTGCGTAGATCTACTTAAAAGTTACGTAGAACTACGCAACTTTAGCAATGCTGGTAAACTTTATCATTGATTCTCTATACTTTGCATGGTTTAGCATAAATGCAAATCAAATGGCACTCTATTTTATAACTTACGATTTAAGAAATAGTCGAAACTATCAAAAGCTCTATGATGAGTTAGAATCTTTTAATGCTGTCAGAGTCTTGGAATCAACATGGGCTTTTAAAAGAATAGATACAAACGCTTCTGGCTTGAGGAATTACTTTAAAGGTTTTATTGATGCAGACGATGGACTTCTTATAGTGGAATCTAAGAATTGGTCTACATGGAATGCCAACGACACACCCAATAGTTTAAAATAAGCAACGTTTTAAATATGCTTATAAAGAGTTCCTTTAGAAATTCCCATCAACTGGCATATTTCTTTGACGGTCATTTCTTTTTTCTTGTACAGTTCTTTCATACGTTTGATCTCTTTATCATTAAGCTTTTGAGGTCTACCGCCTGTTCTTCCTCTGGCACGAGCTGAGGCAAGTCCTGCGTGTGTACGTTCAGAGATCAAATCAGCTTCAAACTCGGCCAATGCGCCGAATACATGAAATACAAGCTTGCCTGTTGCGCTCGATGTATCTATAGACTCTTTCAAACTCATGAATCCGATGCCTAGATCCTTAAGATGGTTTACTTCTTCAATAAGGTTTTTAAGAGATCTTCCCAATCTGGCCAGACGATCAACAACCAGGATATCGCCTTTTCGTAAATGTTCTTTTGCTTTGGCCAGCTCTGCGGGATTTTTTACGCGCCCACTAATTTTATCAATAAAGATTTTTTCGCACCCTGCATCATGAAGCGCATCGATCTGGCGATCCAAATTTTGATCTAAAGTTGAAACACGGGCATATCCAATAAGCATAAATATAATTTCTGTCTAAAAACTCATCTAATCGTGACAAATATAGACTTAGATTTCTATACCGAGTTATTATACTAGATTTAGTGGAAAAACAAAGAGAATTTTGATTTGTCTGCAGGAGTCTAAAAAACGACCGTTTTTTGAACGGCAATGAGAAAAAAATAAGCTACTAAGAAATAGTAGCAAAATCTATCAAATTCTATACTTACATTTAATTAAGAATACCCGTGGGAATATCGTAAACGTCCTTCTATCGATAAATACTGGATTGAAAGAAAGTAGCGATTGAATTTGATTACCACTATTTAAAATATTATTACCTACAAGAGAAACACTGTATGGCTTTTCCTTCGGAGAATATGAAATAGCAATGTCCCAGTTTACAATGTTATTCAATTGGATATTTTTTCCATTTTGGTAACCAAAGTCCAAGTCATTGACCACTTTCCAGTTGTGTTTATAAAGAGTTATACCACCTTTCAATCTAATAGAGTGAACATTATTATTAATATTTTTATTCTCTTGATAAAATTGATTTTGGACACTTGCTTCAAGTCCCAATTTGTAGGTGACAAAATGAGAAGAAATAGAATTTAATGATAGAGAACTACTAAACTGTTGATATGTAAATAAGTCAGAATCACCGCTTTGAGTTATTGTACTTTCTGATCGACGGTAGAAGTTTTTTTGACGAAATTTCCATTTACCATTAAGTATTCGTTTACTGAATAGTGTTTGCCCGTTAAGATTTGTTTGAGTTGGTTGCACAAATGACTTGATAATTGCGAAACGGTCTTGATTTACAATGTCAGAAGAAAATACATTTGATGCTCTTGATGCAGATAAAGATACATTGAAGACTGTTTGGCTCGAAGTGTTGAAATTAAAATAGCCTAAGGTAAATGTCCGATAATTAGGTATTGATTTTATTTCCCCTTCCCCTGTTATAATTGTTTGGCCATCTTCTATTTTATTCAATTCAGAAATATTGGTTATTCCAATATCTGAATTTCGATACGCCATTGAAAGGACTAAAAAATGAAATTTCTCAAAGTTATGCCTTATAGATACTTCTGGATTGAATAAAACCTCATTTGATGAGCCATTATTAAACCCAAAGTCATACATATTCAATTTTGCAGTAGCGTTAAAAAGCCATTTATCAGTTTTATAACGCCAAAATGGAGCAATAGAATTCAGATTAGTTTTAAGTTCATCATCACCTTGAAAACCATCAATAACATTCGGCACGGTAGAAACACCATATTTCTGTATTTGCTGTGAATAAAGAAGGTCAACACCTATTCTGGAAGTATTATTATCTCTAAAAATAGAGATATCATGATTAACGAAGTTTTTTGTAACCCCTACGCTCTGATTCAGAATATTAAAATCCGTATTAAACAGGTTATCAATATCCCTTATTTCACTACCTGCACTTATCTCATCATGGCTAAATGAAAATACATATTTAAGATGGACTTTAGGGTTTATTTTAAAGTCAAAGTATACATTAGGAAATAGATTGAATCTAGATTCAATCTTGTTTCGATTTACATCCGACTGCTCAATATTAATTGTACCATTCCACTTTTGTTCGTTTTTGTTCAATAACAAAGAAAGGGGGAGATCAAATTCAAAAAACAATAAATCTTTCCATTGATATTGAAGATTGGACTGAAAGTTAATCATATATGGAATCCTATCCAGATTATCATATTCCCCGAAAAAAGATAGCTCTTCACCTGTATAAGTTCTTACAAAGTCACTTCCA
The DNA here is from genome assembly GCA_965230335.1 of Kangiellaceae bacterium. Lineage (GTDB taxonomy): Bacteria > Pseudomonadota > Gammaproteobacteria > Enterobacterales > Kangiellaceae > CBDDKS01. Next base: position 11,832 of record CBDDKS010000004.1, read on the forward strand.
CTTGACCTAGACAATTGTCCACCAGTAAGAGAAGAATTAAATTGGGTTTGATCTGAAGAGTATTCAAAATTAGTGGTAAATATTCGATCATTATTACTAATCAGGTCTTTTGGAATTAACAAAGAGTTGGGTACAAGATTTTCAATATTTCCATCCTGATTCAGTTTATTTAATAGTCTTTTTGAACTGAGCAAACTCATATAGTCTGCGGAAGTTATAACAGCCTCCCCAATATTATTGCCTTTTCCTGTGAAAGTAATTCCGTAATTATCACCTATACCAAAAATATTATACGCAGCTTGGTATTTCTTTTTATGTCCTGCTCCTCCTTCTAAATTTCCCGACCATATGGATTTCCCTTCATTATCTAAATCAATGTTCAGTGCAATTTTATCGGAATATTTACCACCAAACATTGCTTTTCTATCTTTATAATGAGAAATTATATCTACGGCCAAAAGATCTTCTGAATTAATGCCCTCATTAGCCATTTGGTGTTGGTCTTTCAAAATATCTTTTCCTTCTATAAGAAGTTTATCTATTTTTTTACCGTTGTAACTTATTTGGTGATTCTCATCTATTTCGAATCCTGGCAATCTCTCCAAAACATCGCCAAGAGTCTCATTGCCTCCTAATATTCTATTTTTAAGTTGGTATCTAAGTGTATCTCCTCTTTGACTAAAATCCATTGTCTTGGCTACTATTTCTATCTCATTTATTAAAACAGGATTAACATTCAAGTAAATTTCAGAATGAATACTGTCTCTTCCGTTAATTGAAATTTTAGAAAAATAGTTTTGATAACCCAAATAGGAGGCTTTTAATAAGACTACTTGACCATCATTATTCTCTAGTTGCCAATTACCATCGTTGTCCGTAACCGTAAAGTCTAGAGTAGTTGTGGAGTCTTTCAGCGAAACTAAAGAAACCAGTGCTCCCACAGCACTTTCCCCTTCCTTTATTAATACTTTACCTTTTATTATCGCCTGAGAAAAGGAAGATGTTGCCGTGAGACAAATGAAAAATATCAGTATTACACTTTTCCATGTTTTTAAATACAATACTATTTATTTTGTTGTTTACCTAGCACCGATTTTCTGTAGGTTTCAAAATCAGTAAATTCTTTAAATTCAGGAATTTCAACTGTCGTATCAGCATATTCCACACTAACTACAGTAGTTGTAGAGCTATTAGTTTCTAACTGAATAATTAAACCAGGTAGACCAGCATAAATGCTAGGTCCATCCGCTATTGGAATTTCTGTTGTGTACCAAGCAATTATATTTTTGCCATTATTTTTTCTGATTATTGCTTTAGAACACTGAAAACCAGATATTTCTTTTTTTTCATTGAGCGTCTCCCATTGGAAATCATTTTTCATGTTTCGTCTAATGGCCTCAGTAGGTTTTAATGCCACTCCAGAAGAATAAATTAGACCTTTTGATATATCCTTATAGGTGGTCATATTGTTCATAGACATTTTTGGTCTAGGGTTTTCTATCTTCAAAAAAGAATACTCAGACTTGCCATTATTATATTTAAGTAAATAGAATTTTTTCGTTTTACTCTTTGCTATTTGATGCTCTTTATACTTCTCCAGAAGTACGGCTGACATTTCCGTACCTTCTATATTAGTCATATCAACTTTTGCTTGTTTCATATAAGTTATTTCTAAGGATTGTCCTCTTAATGCAAAAGCTGAAAGAAATAGGACAAGGATAAATGTATATTTCATATTTTTAATTTATGGAAAAATATAACGTAAAAGTTACCTGATGAAGTGAGAACACCAGGTAACTTATTTCTTTAAATATAATGAAGTGGCCTAACAGTCACCTACATATTCTGATTCCCAACTACCATCTTCTTCCACACTAATTGTTAGAAGGCAACCTTTTACACCATCATCAATTAAGTCCCAAGTTCCTGCCTCAAGATCCTGAACTAATATCCAATCCGATTTTGGCGGAAATGTTTCACTAGTAGTTGTAAATGAAGATAAAACAAAAACTAGTGCAAAAAATGTTAAGCTTAAAATGTTTTTCATAATTTATTATTTTTTAAGTAAAAAAATTGCAGTAACACATACTGCCAAGCAGGTGTAATTAACAGTCACCTACGAAATCTGTTTCAAAACTGCCATCATCTTCAACTACGAGAATTGTAATGCAATCGTCGTCTCCGTCCCAGGCAACATTTGTCTCTCCAGTAGCATTATCCTTTACTATAACCCAATCTGGAGAAGTAATGGTTTCTGCATTTAGTTGTGTAATTGTTAAAGCTCCTAATGCAATAAAGAGCAATGGAATAAACTTTTTCATATGATGTTTATTTTAAATGACCCCTACTTCTTTTTAGTATGGTTTCGGGAACTCCCATATTATTTTGAAAAATTAATCTCTATTCTAGAATATATTGATTTGGTTTATTTTATGATCTTCACTACACCTAAAAATAGCTATATGAATGCTAAATATAGGGGGAATTTCCTGTAAGCACTTGATCAAAAAACCTAAAATTTACTTAAATGAAGAAACTTGTATAGATGATTTTCCAATTAAATCGAAGATAAAATTGGATTAGCAAAACAAGAATTAGTATTTTTTTCATTTCATAAAATTTAAAAAGTTAATGAATAATCAAAAGGGTGTTGTTGAGTATCAATCTTCTATTTTAAATCTTTTCGTAATTCGTTTTTACTTAAAAAAAAAAGTGAGGTGTATTTACTAAATTGCTCCTAAGTATATAATTCTGCCATTGATGTATAATACTCGTTCTCCATAAGATCGAAGTGGAGAATGGACAGATAAACAATATGAAATACACCTCTAACCCCAAGCCTTCACGTCCTAAATAAATAAGGTATGCTTTTGAGTTACTTTATCATTATTAAACTGTAATATCTCAGATTTTGAAAAAGTTTAAAATCTATATACAATAGATTTATTATTATCAAAATAAATCCTAATTTCACATAATAAATTTAATTATATCTCAAAAATACGTATAATTTTCTAATTTCGTAGTTTAATACAAAATTATTACACTATGGATCAAAATTTCTAGTTATGACGTTTGGAGAAAGATTAAAAGAATTTATTGAACATAAAAGAATGAACATTAGCTCTTTTGAGAATGAATGTGGTCTCAAAAACGGTACGGCTTACAGAGTTATTAAAAATAACACGAGTTTGAATGGAGATAGTATAGCTGCTATTGGTAATGCGTTTTTAGATTTGGACTTAAATTGGTTGCTAATCGGTATTGGAAAAATGTTAAAAATTGATCCAATAAAAGATATAATTGCCTTAGAGAAGAATACAGACAAAACAAAAACAGATAAATTTGGGATCGAGGCACAGTTAAGTAGAGCTGATAGGCAAATAGAATTACAGCAAGAAATGATTGTTATTTTGAAGGATATTATAAAAGATCAGAAAAAATCAGCTCAAGTAACAGAACCTAATAAATAAAACACCTCTTTAACATAGGAAAGATGCACTATTGGTATAAATAATGCATCATCCATTATCAGATTAGACTAGAGTCCTCTAAAAACCCTCTACGTCTCCAGATCCGATAAATCCTAATAAAATTAACAACTCTAACATAACAGTTGGGATTTAGTTAAACTTTAGAATTTTTATAAAACAGTAAATTATAGTCTTACAATAATGGGTGTACACAAGATCATAAAAGCCAATCCTATGGTTTTTAACGTAGATAGAAACAAGAATCATTCCGAAATTGAAGCCATCAGGATAGTAGCTTCAATGGAATGCAAGGGAAACAAAATACAAATAGAAAACTTTGAAATCAGGCAGTCTTATATAGCTACATGTAATTTGCTGAGTTTAGGATTTAGAGAATCTTCAATAGAATTAGCAGTAGATTTAATTTCAAGGGCTGAGTGGTTTCAACAATATAGAATTGCACAGGATTTATGCGATAAATTAATTACACATTACTATCAATTTGGTAGCCTAGAATCAGTAAAAAAGTATAAAGATCTTCACGATAGATTCACACTTATCTTGTCATGTGAACATGAATCTAAGCTACTATACGGAGAAGCTGTTTACAATTACCAACATATAATACCAATAGACATTAAAAAAATAATGTCTCTTTTGGAAGCAATTAAGTTAAAATTGCCTGTAGATAGTTTGTGGTATCATTACTATTATTATCAATGTAAAACATTGATGTATTCTGGTGTTGAACTTGAAGAATTATATATTGAAGCAATTCAATATTTTGAAAACCTGTATTTCAATCATACCAATTTTATTAGTTATTTCAAAGATGAATTGATAAAACATTACTTATCAAATGGTCACTTTGAGAAAGCATTATTGCTAGTTGAGCAAGAAAAAGAAAAATATGAACCAGGTACAATTCGTTGGTTTAGAAATTCTCTCTCTTTTGTAAGGGTATTGTTAAAAATGAATAACCCAAAATCAAAAGAAATCTGCAATATGGCTATGAACCATTCGAAATACTCAGAATTGCCCGAGGACATAAAAACTGAATGGGAGGTTGCTTATAAAGCTTCGATCAAAATTAAAAGTAACTCTAATTGAATTACTCATTAAGAAAAAAAGATGTAATTGGTTTATCGTGATAGCTGAGGATGGAGACGCCCGTTTCCGTCCTCTCTTTTTGATAGACACAGAATATAATTCCGTTAGCCGTTTCAAAAAAGCGATATCTGGACTTACAATCGCTCTGATCCAACCTATACCGGCACAAAACATCTGCTCTTTATGCGCTCGTAGCAAAATTTTATTTGCCAATCAAAATAATGTTAATTGGTCACCTAAGATAATGGTGCCTTCCGGAGGATTAGGAACTTGCTTTTTGTCCGGATTTTTCTCCGGAGGCACGCTCCATATCAATGATTGATCTCGATCAATCGGCAGTACACCCAGAGTAGGGGTGTTAACATGCCATCCCGTATTAAATTCCATTGATAGACTGTTCATGCACGCCACTTCTCCGCGTAAACCATTAAGCATAAAGTTTAGAGCGGTGATCTTTGCACAGGTCAAAGACAGATCATTAGCAAAAAAATAGTTATCAGGTGCAACTTTTGCAAACTGCAATAGCAACCGTCCTGATCCACAAGCAGGATCATATACACGTTTCCCGTTGGTTTTTTCATCTGCCCCTTGTAACCTAGAAATCAACTCACAAACCGCATCAGGGGTAAAATATTGTCCGTTATGACCTCGCGTAATATGCTCCGTGAAATACTCACCTAGCAGATCTCCGTATGGCTGATCATAAACACTCGCCTGTAGAATACCTAAAAGCTTCCCAAAGCTGTTTAATTCCTCTTTAGAATACCCTTTAATTGTTTCCAAATATTGGGCTTCATTGTCCTCATCTTTCTCTTTTAATCGACTGGCAAGATTAACCTGGTGCAAACAACATAATGAGAGTGTTAAAAAATCATTGAATATCCGCGCGTGACCATGACGACGGCCGAGCATTTCAATTTCGGTGCAGAATGATTTGTAATGGCTTTGTGATTTAGACATGTTATATCCTCCCGATCTATCCAAATAAGTTCAGCTGTGGGGTTAGTTCTTTTTGCAATGCGGACACGGCTTTCTTGGCATGTGCCTTATTGCTTTCACTATTGCATGATGATGAATCATGAACGACAGCTTCAAAAAAACTAATCAATCCCTTTACACCTTCTTTTCTTGCTCGATGGCGGGATGTATAGCCAATGCTACCCGAGATCGACGGAGAATATCCTCGTCCGTTAAAAGCGCTCATAGCAGACAATCCAATCAACCAGTAATCCTTAGAAGTATGTGCAAAATGTATTTGACCCTTACATGAACCAGTATCAACAATAGTTTCCGTTTCACGGGGCAGTACTCCTGCATTGTTGCCAGAAGCGCCCCATAGGTCTGCTAGTTCTTTCATTGCATCAGGATTGCTCCAATGTCTTGGTGCGTACTTCGCCCTGATCACCCTGACTTCATTTGTAAAATTTATGACCTCTGGTGGATCACCTTTCTTTATAGTATTCACTTTTGTTACTCCTTTAATTGGTTTTGGGTTACACGTCGTTCGTGAACCCTTGGCCTTCGCCGAGAATGGGAGGCAAATGTCATAGCGTAAGGGGTATCACCCATCTTGCAGGAAGCTCTTGCGAACGAAAGTTGGGGAAACCGCTTGACATGCGCCAGGGCAAAGCCCTTAGCTTACTTTAACTTAGAGTTGATACATCAATCTCTGCCTGCTTACCAGAAGAAAAAATATTTATCAAATATGTGACTAAAATAGATGTAGTTGGATATTTTCTAAACCTACCACTCATGAGAAAACATAATGGTTAGTATTCGGTTTTCTCCATGATTTTGTGGTAAATACTCGGGTTGATACTCTAAGTTAGGGTCTTTGTAATCAATCTTCCAGTACACCTTTTCTTCTTTATGCGTGAAGCTCCCAAAGTCATGTTCGCCGTAAGGATCATTGCTTTCATTGAAATCATCAAACAATTTTATCATATTCCTGATGGACAGAACCTCATCATGATGTAAAGCAACAATACTAGGTGTGCATACAACTTGGCCAAATTCCTGCTTTGAATCTGAGGACATTGCTGATCTGCGGAAAGCATCATTCAATCGAGCGATGCGCTCGGTTATTGCATTGGTTTTTTTGGTCATAGCTTAATTCTCTAAAGATATAACAGAGCAAGAGCAAGTCTTTTTAATAGGATGGTGGTGCTTTAAGCTATTTTAATTCTGTACAAGGATTAACCACATAACTTATTCAATCCTGCAACTACACCAACGCAAATCAAAGCACCGAGCTGTAAAAGAAAAAATGGGCTATCCAATCCATCACCAAAAGTTACTAAAGCTATAAAGGAGCCGATGAGAGATAATACAAAATATACTTTCATGATTTTACGATAGAGGAAAAACCAAATAAACTTTAATCAAATTTATATCTTCTCCACAAATATTATACAGACTAGATTTTACCAAACACTTAACCCAAATCGCTACTCATAATCTCCGCCTATATCATGATCCTGAGCATCATTAAAAGTCTCGTGTAGTGTATCGCTATCATAATCATTTCCATCATACGTGCTATCTCCTTCTATCCCCATGTCACTTTCTTCTTTAGATAGATCCTCCGTTTTAGAAATATTACTATCCGTTTCTGGTTCAATTACATTGTCCTCGTTTTGGCTATGAATAAAGTCCAGTTGACTGACTGCATCTTCTCTTGTCAGATCATATTGTTCATATACACTTGTTTCCAAATGATTATCATATATAGTATCAAGCTCATTTTTTCTCGCATTATAATCTACTAGTTTCTCATTGTAAGCGCTTTCAACACTAGCTTTTGCCTGTTCTCGCTCTGCCTCTGTTTGATGTCGATAAACAGGGGATGTATTTAAAGTATTCATCTGATCCACCTTCTCCCTATCGGCTTTATCTATTAAATCTCCAAATTCTTCTTGAAGCTTGGATTCTACGAATTTGTCGTTTTCAGCTTTTCCTTCCTTGTAAAGTGTATCCATCCATAACAGATCCTCTTCACCATATTTTTCCTTTGCCATTCATAAGGATTTAAAGAGATTAATTAATATGAAACGCGAGGTATCGTTTTGCGACCTCCTTTCCGTTGTGGTTGAGTCCCATAACTGTTTTTATCTACTACTCTTCTTGCACTCTTGGACTGTGTAGAAGTGCTGTTGCTGTCTAGATTGTGGCGAACCCTTTGATGTATGAGATCGCGCTCTCTGTTTATAATTATATTCCTTTCAATTCTATTAGTTGTGGCCAGTCGTACGAACGAAATAACGATCAAACCGAAAATAGAAAATCCGAAGTATAGAGAGGGAATAATAAGCTCCATGAAATAGAACGCTGTAGCGATTCCTGACCAAAGAATAATATCAATCAAGAAGTTGTATTTAGCATATTCCTCAATATCATTTTCGTTTCTAGAAAAAAGATAAATCAGCCAATGAATCCCTAACCCTTCAACTTTCCTGTTGTTCACCTTTGTAAATAACATTGATGTCGCTCTGACACCCATCACAAAGGCAATGGCTGTCAGCCCCCACAAAAGCACCGTGCTATCTGTAGGCTCAAAGGTGCTTTGCATTCCTATGAATACCAAGCCATAGATAACACCAAAAACAGACATGAAAACATGCAAGAATAAATTCCAACCATCTGACATTCCAGAGGTATCTTTTACGCCCAGGATAAAGTAATTCTCTACCCCTAATTTATTTCTGGTAATACCCAATAAATTATTCGCCCCTAAAATCACAAGGGTATACAATAGATACCCTAAAAGTCTCAAAAATATAGACATTTTGATTAATTTTAATAATGATTAAAGTGAGGCAGTAAACTCAATTTTACCGCCTCTTTTTTCAATAAAAGATGTCCAGAAACCACTAGCACTTTGATGAAGTCCATCGTTTATATTATCCGTAGGATAAACCGATGTAATATGCACACCGTTCAGATCCACTGCATGATAAGACATAAATGTACTATCAATTACATCATACTGATTTCTGTGAAAATCTGGATCAACCTCGTACAGCTCGTCAAATTGAACAAACCTGCTATCCTCTACCATGTCAGATAAAAACAGGAGATGTTTACTGGCATCATCTGACATCCATTTTACGCCCTGTGTTAAGGAGCTGTAAATCATGGTATCATCTTCGGTATCTATACCTTTATAGAATTTCTGCAGTTCTGATTTTAAATCTCTCTTAAAATCAACCAATGCAACTTCGTACTGATCACCACTACTACTAATATACCCTGGATATTCAAATTTCACGGTTTCAAATTGCCTAATACTGCTATGACCCGCAGAGGATATTCTAACCTCAACAATCTTAGCAGAAAAAGGCTTCTCATCCAGTGTTGCAATATCAACGATACGCTCTATTACATCATCTGCAGAAGGAAGATGTGCATTTTTTACTGTACGGCTATGATCTACCACCACGCCTATTTCTACACTATCTTGCTTTATAACATTTGTACCACAAGACCCCAATAATGATACACACATGATCAGTATAGCAATCATAGGCGCACCTGGAGGTCTATTATTATCTTCACGACTTGCTTTACCTCTGGCATATGCATCATCAATAGAGGCCAACCCTGCTTTCAGTAGATCAGCTTTATCTAACCTTGTAGAACTCAACTCCCCATTAAACCGTACAATATCTCTATCTGCATTCAGCTTCTTTTGTTGCATCTCAACAGTTAAAGCATGATATTCATATTCTGCATTATCCGCAAACCGTTGATCTACCTCTTCAACTTGAAGCTCAACTTTAGCAAGATCTGAATTTAAATTTTTGATATCATCTTTAATTTTCTGCTTCATCCATCTAAATCTAAATATGTCCTGATGCTCGAAGTATTTGATGCCTAATAGACCGCCCGCCAATATAAAAACTGCTGAAACACCCATCAATCCTGCGAGTTGCGTACTATCTAAAACCGCATATCTCATGCAGAAGACAAATACAAAAATGGCACAAGGCACAAACATCCATGCAATCGCCATTCTTATCTTCTTATCAGCAACTGCCTTCCCGAAACCTAAATACGTGGCATTCACAATGACAGAAAGGAATAATGCTACTACCCATGCGGGTCCATTATCCAACAGGTGCGTATCAGAAAAAGCTTTTTGAATAAATGGTGTTTCTACAATACTGTGTAAAACGACGAATAGAATAATAGCCTTTTTAGAATTCAAAAAATTCTCACGTTCATTGATATTCTTGTCAGGGTTCTGTCTGAAAAACTCTCCTTCTTGCGCATCTACCTCTCCAAATTCGGCATGCTTTGATGCTATATCATTCTCAATTTCTGCCTTAGTTGCCAAGATCGGCTCTAACTCAGCTCTTTCTTCATCAGAGGATGCATTTCGAGCTTTTTTTATTTCTCTAGCTTCATCCATAACACTTAAAACCCCTTCGTAAGTTTTGCTATCCGATTCAGCTTTGGAGAGTAGGTTTTTTAGGTTCTCAATAACTGCATCTGCAATGGCCGTAAACTCGGCAACGAAATTATCCTTGGCCGCTTTTACAGATTTTCCACTATATCCATATTTATGGGCTTGTGGTCGTGCCCATTTCAATAGACGTTCTGCAGTTTGTTTTAGGCTCTCTTGCACCTTTGTGTGCATCGATTGAAATAATGTCAGTAGTATCATTAGTATCCCATTTTAATTACTAAAAAATATATCTTACACTACTATGACAATTTTATATTAAGTATCGCTGCCTTGTGTATGTCACTGACTTTCAATTAGTTATTTATCCGTTTTAGAGGTGGTAAAATTCCGTCGAAAACAATTATATTTGGACGGAATTTTCCGCATAAAAAACCTCATATGCCTAAAAGCAATAACCTGACATCTCCTAACAAGATAATGCAAAAGATTTTAAATCACGTGAATGAACATGGTCTATCAAAGGAAGATTTTGCAAAATTGACTGGAACGTCAAAAGGACATCTAACTTCTGGTAAAAATTACTTTCCCAGTGAAAACACTAGGCAGGAAATTCTCCCAAAACGTATGGCTGGGTTAATTTATCTCGCTACAGGAATTAATCCTAAAAAACTTTTGTTAGACAAAATTGATGAGGATAGGCTTCTAGAAGGTGTGTCAGATTCACAAAAGAATAAACTATTTACGTCCAAATTTGTCGATGAAATTAGCAAGTTTCATTCTAAAGATGTCAATCTCAAAGTCATTAACTTACCTCTGAATACTGATACATCTAAATACAATGAGCACTATTTAGAGGATATAGAGAAACACTATGAAGGTGCAAAAAAATCGATATCCGTTGTAGAGACATTGTTCAAGGGGAATAACAAAAATCCAGTTGGAAACCTAACTGGTTATAAAGAAGCGCATAAGGAGTTATTTGAAATAATTGAAAATAAATTAGACGGCATTAAGCAGAAGTATTCTCATTTAAGTCTAGAAGATAGAAAGAAGAAATTTAAATATACGCGCATTCTATGTTTGTCACAAAGCAATAGTCTGCATAAAAAAGACAAACGCCATGAGAAAGAAAGTGCCTTCTTGCTTGAAGTGTCCGCTGAGGTTCTTTTACATTTAAACAACTGTCTAAAAGAATATGGAGATTATTGTCATTTTTATATTTCTCCATTTTCCAGGTTTCGGCATCAATGTTTAATAGATGATGATATTCTTTTGACTGAGGATTATATAAAAATAGATGATTGCATCGTTCCTGATGAAATATTCGTGGACGACCTATCATTGTCTAAAGACGATGGTTTAAAAAATCTCAAAGACATATTCACTAAGCTTGTAAAAATATCCGATGGAAACATTAAAATAACAAAGAAAACTATAAGTAAATCAAGCTTGGAAAGAATTAAACTGAATCTCGAAAATCGAATAGAGGGAAGGAAAATATACCGCTCCTTATTTGATATAAAAATCAATCGTTTGTATGTTAAAAATAAAGGAGAACTAAATGAAGAAAAGCAATTATTGGCCGAAAAAGAGCGCAAACATCTTCTCAAATTCGTTGATAATACAGATGTCCACCTTTCCAATCAGCTTGACAATGTCATAGAAAAATTGTATTACTATAATAATAATCAAAAATAATATGAATAAAAACAGTCAATATCCTTTGGAAGGAAACGACATGAAAAAGAAATTAGACAAAAGCTACAATGAACTATCTGGCGCAGATAGAGCTTATCATTATCATGATTTTCATCAAAAGTATGTACATCCAATGGTAACGTCGAGAATAGCTACGCCTTTACCAAGTAGCGAAGAACGAGATGAAATGTATGAGAACTATCTTAAAGAAATATATTGCGAGCCAGATTAAAGCATACCTCAAATACCTGTAAACTAGATAAACCACATCACACCATACACCTTATCAGTTTGATCTTGAACATTATCGGAGTAATTCAACTTAGCTCTATGGGCTAAGTTCTTATCTAGAAATTCTATATCGCTGTGGCTCTCTAATTCAAAATAGTACCTTCCTATTTGTTGCTGACTTTCTTTATCATTTGAAAATTCAAAAATCACACCCATTGGTGAAACGGGGTACATAATACCTGGCGTTTTCTTATCGTAATAATTTGGGTTTCGTTGTAAAAACTCTTCGTCAATTTTTGCTTTAAAATGACTTACGAGGTCTTGCTTTTCAATCTTTACTATTTCCATCCTTTAATTTATTTGAAAAATTACGCCTCTTCACTTACAAAAGCAAATGCTAGTCATAAATCTTCCAATTTCCGCTCTACAAGTTTTTGATCAAAGCCTGCCCGAATATAATTTCTATCCTTATAAAAGGACGGAAACGTGATGATATAGGACTCTGTGATATAGTCTATGTCCTTTAAATCTTTTTCGCTTTCAGGTTTATCGGTATTTTTTACGCCCCCTGGGGAGAGATCCATGACCATTGATGGTGTAATGGCATATTCTTCGCGCTCGATGTAGTATGGTTTGCCATCCACACTTGTCGTTTGTATGCGCTTATAGACCTTTGATGAAGTCTTTGAGAAGTAATCCAAGGTACTATGTGAAGATGAATTACACATAACCTTCGTACTTAAATTATTCATCAAGCTATCAACAGTCGCTTGATGGCGGTTTCCATCGATCAATGCCAAATAATTATCAACCGATTGAGATATCAATACTGTAATCCCTAATTTTGAGCGCCCTGTACTTAGCCATTTCATCAATTTTTGATCTACGAAATAGTGTGCTTCATCAATTAGAAATACTATTGGGCGCGGTGATAAATTCAGATCTCTTTTTTCTACTGCAGAGGTCATCAAGTGCAAATAGACAGATTGAATAATCCCCCCTACCACGCCAAGACCCAATACGGGGTAATTAATCAAAACTATACTCCCCTCTTTCATAATATTCTTAGGCAATAATTCATCAGATACCCTACCTACCATTGCTTCATTTAGAATTGGTGAGTCTAGAAACAAACCAATTATCCCGTAAAAAATTTCTCTAATAATCGACAATGTTCGTTCTGAAATAGTACGAAAATCGGTTGTGATATACCGCAGTACTCTTACTATACGCTCATGTTTAAAGGATCCTTCATCTTCAAAAACGGTATAATGTTTGGCGCTCGTTATCAGGCTTTCCAAAAATTTAAACTCAACTGTTTTAGAAGATCCATCCTTCTCGCTCGATATCGTCTTTTTATTTGTTTCCGAAAAGCGCTGTTGAAATAGTTCTCCTGCAACTTTATCAATATTGGAAAAACTAACATCTTTCTTTGTAACCTGTAGAAGCGTAATAATATTAAATAAAAGCCTAGCCACAGCTCTATCCCAAAATGGATCACTAGACTGCCCCCCTCCTGTACCCGCTATTCTGGATGCTGTTTTAGAAATAGAAAGCAATACTGATACTATATTTTGAACATCCTCGCCCTGATCAGACATATATTTTAGAGGATCAAAGCATAAACCAGAACCAGGTTCAAACATGATCGGCTCATTACGTCCAGATGCCTTTGCAATTTTCTCCCATCGTTCTTTTTCGTCTGTCTTGGCAATAGGCACTACAATTGAATATCCCTGATCGGCAAATCTCAGGCTCAAGAGTTGCGCCATACCGCTTGTCTTTCCACTACCAGAAGCCCCTAGAATACTGAAATTTTGTGTACAGTCCTGTAATGTAAAAGGATGTGGTGTATCTGTCTCCGCATCAAAAAGCGTAAAAACTGTATCGGATAAAGACCATGTTTCTTTAATCATATTCGCCTATTTACAGGTAAATATACCAATCCAAACACAATAGAGTTAAGGAATTAATGAGGTTCAGGAGGATCTATGCCTCGATCTCTTTTTTGCTCGTATTCCCTGATCTTACGCTCTTGAACTTGTTTATTGCGTTCAAGCTCCTGATCATCCAACCGCTTTAATTCCTCTGCTTTTTCTTCTTTTGAATATTTCATCAAAAGAGACTCTTTATAGTTTTTGCGCTCTTCTTCTTGGCGTAGTTTATGATTGGACAGCTCAGTTTGGATTCTTGCTTTTGATAAGGCAATAGACTGTTCTAAGGCTTCTCTTTCCGTATTCAACCGTTGCAGTTTGGACTTCTTAAAAATACCTTTGGTATGCCCAATTTCATTGCTTATTTCTTTTAGCCGGCTCTGCTGTTCTCTTAGTTTTTCTTCTGCTATATATTTTGATTTTAAGCTGTTCAGATCATTCGTTTGACTACGACCATACTCTCCCATTTTTTCATTGATCACTTTACCAATCAACAATTCAGCAACATTGAGGTAATGACTATGATCTGCATACCCTCTAGCAGATGACTTTTCTTCATCTTCATCCTTTTTGATTGGAGCTTCGGGTTGGACTTGCGTTGACTCAGCCTTACGATTTTCCTGTCTTTGATCAACATTTTGCGCATCAGGAAGATTGGCTACATCAATACTAGACACTCTATGATCCAGATCCTCTTGATTAACGTCGCTAAGAACCTGGTTAAGATTATAAATACTTCCATCTTGGCTAACGATCACTAAAGTAGATTTATCACCTTTGGCTAAAACATAGCCCTCACTATTCAGAGCCGATTTAAAGGACTTTCCATTATCTGATAATTGATACAGCTGAAGCACATCTTGTTTAACCAAATCAATTTTCTTATCCACCCTCGTTTCTTGTGTGCTCATCTGTTTTTGACCTCTCTCCTGCTCTTCTTTTTGTTGCGCACCTTCTATACTAGCATCCTCTACCTTTTTTTGCCAATTTTGATGATACGCATCGCGATCAAAGTGTTTCAACTCTTCTGAAACCTCTTTAGCCAATCGCAGATCTTCTAGTGTCGATAATCTTTCTTTTATGTCCTTAGCGCGTTGTCCTTTAAGCTGTCTGCTCAAACTATGGATATCACCATTTTGATCAACCAGGACATACCCTCTCCTATCGCCTTTAGCTAAAACATAACCCTCTTTCTCTAAAGCGTCTTTAAATTCAACACCATTATCAAAACTGGAATACAGCTCTTGCACTTTTTCAGCTCTGGCTACTTTGTCCTCTTTGTGTTTGATAATTTTATCCTTATTGCTATCGATCTTTCGTTCCTGGTTATTCTCTACCCGCTTTTCACAATAGATTTTACCGCGATCTTTTTCATAAGCCTCAGCCCATTCTGAGAGCACCAAATGATCTTTATATACCTTTGCTGTTTTTCCTGTCTCTGGATGGATAAGGTTAACAATGACATGGATATGATCATGGT
>CBDDKS010000005.1:0-8093 GCA_965230335.1 Kangiellaceae bacterium
TCAGGTTCTCAAACCAAACTATACCGTCATTACGAGAAGAGCATATGACATCCTGATCACCATCATTGTCCATATCGAAGTGGAGTAAATGGTCAGCTTCTGTTAGTTCACCAACAGCTTGCGCCTGGCCAAAAGTACCAACGCCGTGTTCATTCTCGAACCAAACTATTTTATTTTCAGATCCGGAGCTTGCCATAATATCGCTATCTCCATCATTGTCCAAGTCGACAGGTAATAGGTAACTGAAGTAGTCTATCTGAGTGCTTAGAATTTGTCCCTCATTAAAAATGCCTTTGCCATATTCATTTTCAAACCAGATGATTTTACTGTTGTTGTAAGAAATAGCTACAATATCCAGATCGGAATCACCGTCTAAATCAACAATATGGAGGTCTGAGCTGGATTGACCCGCTAGCAGTGTTTTTGGCTCACTAAAACTCCCATGTCCATCTAGGTTTTCATACCAGCTGATATGTCCGGTGCAGCCATACCTGCCGCAGTATCGCGAGCTCGTAACGATGTCCAAATCACTATCACCATCTAGATCGCCATAACACATGGCTACACAGCCTGGTGATTCAATAATATGGTAATTGGAGAATTTTCCGGTGCCATCAAGGTTTCGGTACCAGACAAGGCTATTCGCCGTTTGCGCTGCAGTAAGGATATCGAGGAAGCCATCTGCATCAATATCTACCAATGCTGTTGCGCGCAGCCCACCTGAATAACCGTTTAAAAGGTTGAAAACGTTATATAAGATTCCTTTTGAATCCTGGTTTTCGAACCATGAGAACCCATGAGAAAGCCCTGTTATCAAAAGATCCGCATCTTCATCATTATCCACGTCAGTGCTTATTATTTCTTTTAGGTCATACTCAAAAGCACTTTCGTAAATAGTATGAGGTCCTGAGTATAATCCGGTTTCCGTATAGGTAAATGTTGATGCCAGATTTGGGTGTTGAGAAATAGTGACAACGTCCAAATCGTTATCTCCATCTATGTCTACAGCTTTAATATCAATCAGGTTTTTTATAAGTTGGTTAGAGATGACTTTTTCTTTACTAAATGTCCCGTCATTCAGTTGTTCCAACCAGACTATTCTGTCATGTTTTCCTTGAAGGCATAATAGGTCCAAATCACTGTCGTGATCAATGTCTTCTATGAAAATTTTTGTAATTGGTTTTGACACCGAAGCTATTTTCTTTTCGGTATCAAAAATAGAATTGCCGAGGTTTTTGAAACTGTATATACTCGTGTCTTCCGAATATTTTATAATATCAATTTTATCATCACCATCAATGTCTGCTGTTACTGTTCTAAAATCTTTAGAGTTATTTTTAAAGATATGTTTCAGTTTACTAAACTGATTTGTCTCAAGGTTTTGGTACCAAAATAGATTTACGGTTCCATATTCATAGGCTTGTACCAGTATATCCGCTTTGTCGTCCTGGTTTAGGGCTGTAATTTTTACGTTAACTGTTCCATGAAGATCGCCAATATAAGGTTCCATCTTTACGAAATTACCGATCCCATCGTTTTTGTACCACCATAATTCAGTAGAACTGGGAGCGTATAGTTGAATCGTAAAATCCTTATCGTTATCACCATCCAAATCTCCGAAGCTTATAGAGCCGATCTCTATTTTTTCATCCAGTTCTATAATTAATCGTTCTTCTTCAAAGTCTATTGATCCCTTATTTTTGTACCAAATGAGCGACGAATGATGTAGACTAATTACATCAGCCTTGCCGTCGTTATCTAAATCTACTACCCATGTTTTGTCAGCAAATGATCTATCGCTGTTGACGATAATATTTTCAGGATCGGGAAATAAATCTTGCGTATGAGCTGTTAAAAAAGTACACACCAATAAATGTGCTAAAAGTAATTTTTGCATCATGGTAAATATCTAGGTGAATGAAATGTTTGTCTTTAAGTGGTAGTTAGTTTTATTCTTTGACAATCAAGGTCTGGTATTCTTGCCCGGATTGCAGGGAAAATTTAAGAATGTAAGTCCCTTTGTTAAGAGCAGTGACTTGTAGTTGATCTGTTTTTTTGTGAATCTCTTGCTGCATTACTTCAGTACCATCCAGGGATAAGATGCACACGCGTTTAATAATTTCTTCTGCCTCTATTGTTAAAAAATTAGTTGTAGGCACCGGGTACCAGCTAAGTTTGAATTCTTCTGCATCAAAATTTGCAGAAAGGATGGATTTATTTTCGTACCAGGCCAGTTTGTCGCTGCTGCCAGTGTAAATGGAAGGTTCTGAGGCAATACAGACCACATCCAAATCCCCATCATTGTCAATATCGCCGGTGGAAATACGTTTAATTTCTAAACCTTGAGTATTGATTAATTGAGCCGGAAGAAAAGTGTATGTGGCCGGGTCGAAGGGATGCCAAACTAGTCTTTTATCACTAGTACCTGAAAGCAAATCCGGGTATGTATCATCGTTAATATCTGCAAAGTGAATGGTCGTAGCTCCTTGTGAGCTAATTTCGTTAGTGATAGAAAAAGTGCCAGCTTCATTTTCTATCCAGCTAACTCCGGCTGTTTGTGATGCATAAATAATATCCAAATCACTATCCCTGTCTATATCTAACGTTTGTATGTGATGTATATTTTCAATGATGGCAATCGACTGTGGTAGCCCAAATGTGCCAATTCCATGTTCATTTTCTAACCACACAACTTCGTTGGTTTGGCTATCGCTTGCAACAATGTCGAGGTCACCGTCATTGTCTAAATCTGCAAATTGAATTTGACCTAGATTTTTTATATTGGTGTTTATTGTTTGTCCTGTATTAAAGAAATTGTCGCCTATTTCCTTTTCGAACCATGTAATTACTCCCGAATTGCCTATGGTTACAATATCCAGGTCCTGATCACTGTCGATATCCAGAATTTGTACATCCACGCAGTTTGGGATAGTTGCTAAAAGATACTGTTGTTGATTAAATGAACCTCTACCTGAATTTACATACCAAATTAATTGCTCTTCAAAGAGTGTTACTATATCGAGGTGTCCGTTTCCATTGAGGTCTCCATAGCTTATGGCTTGATAAGAGCCTCTTTCTTTCGAAATAGCAGCAACGGTGGAGTTTAGGTAAGCCCATCCACCAAAGCTGTTTCTAAAAAGGCTTATAGTGCCTTGCATTTCAGATGAAGTTAAGATGTCGATGTCCTGATCTTCATCAAAATCTGCCAACAATAAGTCGTTTAAGCCGTTTAAATGGTTATGTCTTAATGACTTATTTGGTACTAAATTGAATTCGGGGAATGTATTCTCAAACCATAAAATGCCATGATATTCACTACCAATAAGCAGATCGGAGTCTCCATCCGAATCTATATCGCCTACAGATAAACGTTTCCAGTCATGGAAAAAATTGCCCTCTTTTAAAATTGTTACTTGGGGATTACTTGCTTTTACATTAGTGATTATTGAGACCAGGCTTGGGTGACGAGAAATTGCGATAATAGCTAGATTGTGATCGTTATTTAGGTCGATTATTTTGAAGTCTATTATTGATGATTCAAGGTCTGCGATTAATTTTTCACTAACTAACGTACCATCTGATGATTGTTCGAGTAGAATTATCTTGCTAGTTTCAGGAGTAATGAGCACGTCTATATCCCCGTCCAAATCAATATCTGCACAAGAAA
Source organism: Kangiellaceae bacterium (assembly GCA_965230335.1). Lineage (GTDB taxonomy): Bacteria > Pseudomonadota > Gammaproteobacteria > Enterobacterales > Kangiellaceae > CBDDKS01. Next base: position 3,668 of record CBDDKS010000005.1, read on the forward strand.
TGAGTTGTGGCTTGCTCGATAGATTTGCCAAGGTCTTTTCTACAGCAAAGGCGCCAGAACCATCATTGAAGAGTATTTTTAGTTTATTCTGCCAGTTCGTATATAATACATCAATATCGCCATCTTGATCGAAATCTGTTACGGCAATTTGATCTGTTGAACCAGTATTTGTTGGAATGTCTGCCTTTCTTACAAATTGGTTAGAACCTATATTTTCGAACCAAGAAATTTTAATTCCTTCACTATGCCTAATTATGATGTCTAATTTGGCATCGTTGCTTATATCAAGAACATCTATGGAAGTGATATAAGAGAATTCTAAATCAAGTAGTTTTTTGTAAGCAAAGTTTCCTTGCCCATCATTTTCATAGCAAATAATGGCCTCATATTGGTAAGTTACGATGTCATCATCCCCATCATCGTCCAGGTCTTTAATGCACCAGTTGTTTTTTGACGCATATATAGAGTCAATGAATCGTTCATCATCAAAGTTCATTGAGCCGTCATTTCGATACCAAATTAAGGCATATCTGTGTTTTTGTATAAGGTCTGGGTGACCATCATTATCCAGATCTGCAATTCGGTGCTCTAGTCCGGACACACTTTCAGAACTTGTAAGAGTAATCTTTGAATTTGTGAGAATATGCTCTGAATTCAGGAATATATCCTGGGCATTTATAGTAGCAATCGAAAGACAGCATAAAATCGTATTTATGAGCTTTTTCATAGTTTGGGTTCTTTATTGGATTTGTAATTTTTTAAAAATAGTATAACCATCTAAAAGAATGGCGATGACATAAAAACCTTCTTTCAGATCTGTAATGTCGTAAGTGTTTGAACTGGTGTTTTTAATGCTTTTTACGAGATTTCCACGAGCATTAATAAAATCTATACGCTGTACCAATAAGCTCTCGTTATGCATATAGAGTTGTAATTGATCCATAGCGGGATTTGGGTAAAGGCTTATGGGGTCCTTATTCAGTGTTCGGTCACCAATACCAGATAATAATACAGGATCTACCTCTCCGCATTCAGTTCCATGCGTATTTGAATAGATCTGAATCCAGTTTTCAACCGTTTCATTTTCATCTTCTAAATAGATATATGATTGCACCTGCCCCCGCATTCTGACAAATTTGCCAGCAATGGTCATTCTTTGGCTAGAGCCCAGGAAGTTCCGATATTCAAAAGCATGAGAAGTGAGGTTACATGCATCGCTTTCAGAAATGATGGTGGTATCCAGGTCTTCATCGAGTTGGGACGAAGATACAGCAGGCCACATATTCCAGACAGGGGCGTTAATGCGAAAGTATGTTTCACGTATGGTATCTTCATCAACAAAATGATAAATGCGGTGAGGGGCGGGAGTTTGAACCCATTCTACGGAATATCCTGTTTTTAGGTAAGTATAAGTGACTTGTTCTTTTTCTTCATTCAGTTCTTTGTCAATTACTTTTTTGAGACAGGCATCTAATTGAGCACCTTTATAATATTCGTTTTCATAAATAAAATGATCACCAATATCAAAATCGAATACCTCTCGAATGCTCAGATCGGATAAATGATGGTCAGATAAAAAGCCACATTCCTCAAGGTACTTTCGGAAGTAAATGAGTCTTTTGCTGAAGTATTTTGAGGAATCGTTTTTATGTTCGCGAACATCTTCAACCAGGCCCAGATCTCTACTCCATTTTTTGGTTATGGAAAACTCTTTTTCAGACACGAAGCGCCGCTTGAAACCTTCACTGTGTTTTTGACAAAGTGTGTTCAGATTTTCTTTGAAATTAGAGTCTCTTACCGCATTATATGGTCCAAATTGAGGGAATTCACTGGAGTCAGGTCTAATGCTTGTGACCGTTCTGCCTGCATGGGTGTAATATTTATGAAGAGTATCTACCTTTGAGTAAATGTTTTTTATGAAATTACCATTGTAGAGGTGGGCTCTTCGCTGTGTTCTGATCTCATAAAAAAGTGTGTCTTCAGACCGGTATTTATGAATGATTTTATTGAATTGGTGGTAATTGGTGAAACCTTTCCATGGGTTTCTATTATCGTGTATTTCATAAACAAATTCATCCCCCGTGCTAAAGTTGTAAGCTTCTTCAAAAGTAAGGTCCTGGGCTATCAACGGTGTGGTTAATAAAAGTAGTATCAATAATCTTGATATTAATCTAGTTATCGCCGAAAAGAGGTGAATATGTGTTTTGAGCTTAGGTAGTTGGGTTAGTAACATATTTAAATCGGGAAATTTATGGGTAAACGAAATCTTCCATTTTCCAATGAAATATAATGACCATGCTGATCTGATAAGAGGGTATTAAAAGTCCCTTCGATAAGGTGCGTGTAAGAGACCGAAAACTCAGGGTCCTCAAAAGCTATTTTGCTGATATTGTCAATGACCATACCATGCTTAGCTGTGTCAAAATTGTCCGGCAGGGAGGTATTGGATATTGATACGAATTCTTTGTTCTCTGTACGAAGAATCAAACGTATATAACTTTCTTTCAGACTACCTTTTAAGCCATATATCGAGTCGGCAGTATGTGCAAAATCTTCCTTCCATTCTTCATATTGTCCGTATATGAAAGGTTTATCTCTAAAAGTGAGAGCTAAAATACTGTTATCATTGCTTGGGTCTATTTCCTGAGGGATATATGAGGCCCAAAACTCAAATTCAACTTCAAAATCATGAACCGGGGTTTTTACAAAACTTCTTCTTGTAATAAGGCCCTGATGCCATTTTTTATCCCAGTTTGATCCTTCCGTAGGTATATTTGGAAAGTCACATAGGTTTAACCGGATGTTCTTATCTTCAAAAGAAGATGAATCATCCAGGATTTCCATTTCGAGATACAAACCTTTACCATCCTTACAAAATGGTCGTTCCGTTTCACTAACAATTTGATCGGTTTGCTCGCATGACCATAAAATCAGCAGGAAAAATGCTTTGAGCATGAGGTGGGTAGTATTGATTTTGGATGATAAGTTCATTTTAAAGGTTTTTGTTCTTTTTCATGCAACTGATCTTATATGATAATGTGATGCCTGTCCTGTTTAATCTAACAGGGTTCGCAGTGCGATTCTCTCCTCCTGATAACAGGTTTTTCAGATCAAAATATTGATACAAACCAATGGCAAGCCTGTCAATAATGGGATAGCTGACTACAAAATTGGAAGCTACATTGGTGAGTTTAATAGCTTTGGAAGTTTCATAATTATTAATGTCAGAATCATAATACTGTTTTTGTGCTATTTTTGAGTTAATCCTGCCAATATGTATGCCTGCTCCCAGTTTCAATTTTCCGGAAATAGTATAAGTGAAATTGAAGTCACTTCCCCATTCGTTGAGATAGATGGTGTTTGACTCTTTTATACTATTGATGGTTGGAGATATGGTTTTTACTTCATAAAAATCATGTTGGTAATCTATTCTGCTATATAGCAAATGAACGTTTAAGTTCAGTCGAGTGCTTAATGGATATTCCGCGAAAAGAGATACGTTCCAGTTTTCATTAAATTTCCAGTTTGTGAAAGCTTGATTTCCTACTTTAATGAGTCCGCCACTTAAGCCGATAAAATCTGGTCTCAACGAAAATCCATCATTGAAACGGTCGTTGATTTCTTTTTGCTGTTCCCGGCTCTTTTTATCAGCAATTCTTTGCTCTTTTTTTAATAATTTTTTAGCCGCTTTGTCAATTTTTTCTTTTTCTTCATCCGCACTTTGTTCGGATCTGATGTTTATTTGATTTGCATGTACCTCAGTTGGGTTCGAATAATTTGCAAAAGCAAACTGTGCAGACCATAGGGAATTAAATGCCAGGCAGCTTATTTCACTAGTGTCCAGGTGTGTGAATTTGACTTTAGGGTTTATTTTCTGAGCTGCAGAGGGATTATGTGAAGCATGGGCATCTGTTGCCGGGGCTATTACAGCTTCTTTATTTAAAGGGTTATTTTCATTCAATTGATCAACTCCCGATAGGTAATTTTCAATACTATTGTAAACATTACTGTTCTTAGTGGCGCTTTTCATTTGAGGAGCAGCAAATGCGTCCGAAGTATTAATTGTAGCGTTTTCAACGTCTGCCGGTAGTTTAGCCGCTTCATTACTTATTCCATTATTTTCGTGTAAATGATCATTTGCTGCTACCCCAGGTTGAGTGTCATTATCAGAATAACCGCTTTTGGCGACGTTTTCTTCGTTCTTAGTGCCATCAGATCCTGCGGATGTCACTGAAGTATTATCAGTAACGGTTTCATGGTTTGTCGCATGTTTAATCGCTTCATTACTTATTCCATTATTTTCGTGTAAATAATCATTTGCTGCTGCCTCAGGTCGATTGTTATGATAAGAACGGTTGCTATCGACACCGTTTTTTTCTTCACGCTCATTATTCGATTCAGTATCGTTTTTAAGAGCAAAACCGGT
>CBDDKS010000006.1:0-3068014 GCA_965230335.1 Kangiellaceae bacterium
AGCGCTCGATGACTCTTCTAATAATAATACGCCTCTGTCAAAACCGACACCTGCTGCAATGGCAATATCCTGTTTCATATGTGAACGGAAGAAAGCATTTCCAAAATTGAGTGAGCAGCGAAAAGCAACACGAGGCAATTGTTGGGTGTTTTCATATTTATTAAAGAAAAACTGCATGGTCTGCATAAAAATAATGGCATTATCAATATCATTATTTTCCATTAAAATAGAAAATGCATTGGATGCAGTGGAAAAACTTTGGCATTTATGCATGAGCGAGCATTCAAAAATGACACTATGCCATCGTGTTTGGATTTCCAGAAACTCATCGATAGGTTGTTCTGAATCTTTTTCAAAGGATAAACTCAGTTGAATGATCAAACCATTATGAATATGAGTATGATAATCCGTATTGATACGATTATTAATTTGGGGTGTTTGAAAATGCAATGGTAAACTTTTGTCTCCTGCCTTAACCATTTTTACCAGCTCAGAAAGATGCTTTATATTGTTATTAGTGTCAAAAAGTTTCTCAGATGTATTGGCTTTTAGAGGGTTATCTATACGTTGTAAATGTTTTCGTTTAATTCTCATCAAAATGTATAAGCTAATAAACAACGTCGAAAAAAAAGTGATTAAAATAATCAAAGACATTTGTAAACTGTTGTGTTTAATATTTTCTTCCATAGCTTTTCTGTTCAATACCAGCTTAAACCAGCCTACTTGTGTGTTATTCCATTGAATTTCTTTCAAAAAGGGAATGTTTGTCTCATTGGTCAAAGGGAAATAAGAGGTTAACCATTCAGTGAGTGGTGCAAAAATTGCTGAAGAAGATTTTTTATTGATAGTCAAATTGTCTTCATCACTCTTGGTAGATATGTCTGTATGGATGGTTTCATTTGATTCGTTGATATCTGAACTGAGTATTAAAGTGCCATTCAACCGGTAAATAGACGCTGAGTCGATAAAATCCGTATGAGAAATATGTTTGATTAAATCTTTTAAAACATCGATATCTTCTGAAACAACCGCTTTGGAACTGGCCGTAGCACATAATTGAGTCATATCATTACCAAAAGCATCCACTCTATGCTTTAGAACAATATTAAGTTGCTGAGATAACCATAACCAGGCAAAAAAGAATACGGAGCTTATAATGACCGTATAAAGTATAAGTTCACCCAAAGAAAAGTAACGCAATATTCTAAATGATTTCAGGAAAGTTCTTAAAGATCTTTTTGTACTGACAGCATCATCTATTGATTGAGAAGCAAGACTCATCTTGAATATTTAAAACTTAAATAGATAACGCACTATCTTGGTTATTCTTTTAATCATTAAAAATCACCTGAGAAATCATAGTTCAATTCAGAAACAGGAGGTTGTAAATAATATCCTTGAATGTATTGAACACCCAATGGCCATAATGCAGCCAGCTTTGAAGCATCCTCAACTTTAGGAACAACAGAATGGGATTTATACTTTTCAGCAACATTGCAGATTTCAGTAAGGTTAGTCATTGCCGCTTCATCTTTGCCAAGGTGTTGTGTAATATCACCATCTGCAAAAACAAATAAAGGTTTCAATTGTTCAATCAGTGATAAGTGCTCAGGTATATTTTTCACTTGAGTAATGGCCAGGCTGACTTGAATTTTTTTGAATCCATTATTTAAAGCAATGACTCTTTTTAAATAAGTTTGAGCATCATTGGCTGTAATTTGAAAAATCAGACTGCTTCTGGAAATTTTAGCTGCTTTTTTTACATCAACAATGTAGCGCAACAGACTGTCTTCCAAAATAGAGGAAGAAGATAAGTTAACGAATAAATTTGGTTGAGGCGATTTTGAATGTGTCATCAATGTCTTAATGGCTTTCATAATAACCCATCTATCCATTTTTGCAGCCAATCCAGCAACCTGAGCAACAGGGAACATCGCATTCGGACCTACATGCTCTCCATCTTCTGAAGTCATGCGTAGTAATGCCTGATATAACGGACGCTCTTCACCATGTAGTTTTGCAATAGGTTGAAATAACAGGTGCATTTTTCCAGCTTCTATCGCATCGTATAATTTCTCGAGCATTTCTGCATTTTCAGCATTGCCTTCATCAATTACCTTGCTATAAACTTTAATACCATCTCCATTGGTTACTCTTTGACAGGCTGAATGTGCCTGTGTAATCACTGTTTTTGCATCAACAGCATGTTCACCAACCGGACATAAACCAATACTAAAAGTAATACGCTCTGTTTTACCTTCAATTTCAAATAATTGTTCTCTGACAGAAACACAAAGATGAGTAGCAAAACTTTTTGCTTTGTCAGGTTCAACTTCTTCCATAAATAACATAAAGGAGTTATTACCATAACGACATAACATTTCTGAATCATTGGTTTGATCTCTAAGCCACTCAGCAACATCTCTGGAAATATCATCCCGTGAAGTAAAACTGTATTTTTTTTCAATTTCAGAAAACTGATCGATACTCAAAAATAAGAGATGTCCGGATTGGCCGGTTTCATTATTATTATTGATTAAATCATTGAGTTGCTCCTGGAAGTAAGTGTGATTAAATAATCCTGTCAGCACATCCCGTGAACTCAGCTCTCTGACTTTTGCTTCCAATTCAGCACTGTCCGATGAACGGCGAATTAACAATTGAGTGCAATGTTCATTATCATAGCTTGCATTGGAAAGGGTCAAAATAATTTCAAATGTTTCACCATCACTTTTTGTGCCATGGCAGGCAAACTCATTGTTGGATGGCTGTTTGGAATATTGTCTTAAGAAAGCTTTAAAACCTTCAGGGTTATCAGTACCAATCATATCCATAACAGGCATACAAAGCAGCTCATCCGGATCTTCGTATTCAAAAAGTTCAACATAGGTTTGATTGGCATACACATGCATACCATCGTGGATATAAGCTATTGCATCCTGAGAACTATCTAATAATAAATTACAACGTTTCTCTGCTTCCTTTAATTGGCTGTCGGTTGCTTTTCTTAGTTTTCTTTGCTGTAAGTTATCCAATTCACGTTTAATAATCAGATAGAGTCTTTCCTGAGAGCTAAAGGGCACAGCATCTTTTAGGCCCAGTTGCATGGCTTTAATAATCGTGTTTTCATCATGTTCTTCTGTCACGACGAGTGTTGGAATATCTCTACCGTATTCCTCAATAAGCGCCATAATACGTTCCAAAGATAATCCTTCAGTCAGTGCCCGATAAATACACATATCCCATGATTGTTTTTCTAGCAATTGAATAAGGTTGTCTTCATCCAGAACCTGATTTGCTCTTACTGCATAGCCTTGGTTTCTCAACGTTTTGGTAATGGTTTCTGCATCATTTGACGAAGGTTCAATGAGGATGAGATGTAAAGGGCTGATTTCTGAAGTCATGAAAAGTTTATCACATGGAAGCTATAAAACGTTAAAATATTATTTTTATCACATACTTAGGATTGTAGCTAACATTCAATGAGTTGAAAACCAACTTACTGGGATTAATACAAAATAAATTGTATTTCTAGGGGCTGTTGGAAAAACACCTCTCCCTAAATGAGATCCCATACATTATCATAATCATCTCTTTTGTTTTGGGTGCTTTTCATTTTTTTATTGAGGGGTGATGGTGTCGTTGGTTCAAAATAAAACTGGTTATAACTTTGTGTCGCAGAAACTAGTTGGGTTAGCATGGCATTGAAGTGATAATGACCATCAGATATATCAATATGTTGCTTTTTATTAAATAAAATGGGTGAAATTACCAAAGTAGGTGGTTGACCAATACCTTTTAACTCTGGTAAGACCAGAGCATTTTGATAGGCTTCCTGGTGTTTGAGCTGATTTTTGATTTGTGTTTTGACAGCTTTAGCACTTGGAGCAATCAACTGGACGCCCAAATGCACACCTGGTATTTTTGCATGTCTTTTAATCCAGCAAATAACACCAATATTCCAGTGGTCATTATGCTCAACATCATCGAGCTGTAAGCCAATAATTTCACCCGTTTGTACTTGCTTGGGGAGCTGGCCATAAATACATAAGCAATAACCTCCCGGACTCATATTAATAATATCGGCTTCAAGTAACTGATGGCTTGTTGGCGATAAGTGAGGGGACAGTGCATGCGCATAATCAATCTCCTCTTTAGAGGGCAAGGCTTGCTTCGGCCGGTACAATTTTTCCCAAATATCATTTTCGTTAGTTGAGGTGGGCCTTTGAAAACCGGAATCTGAGTGATGTCTTGGCGGCTCATCGTTATCAATTAATGTAACAGAATTCAAACTGCCTTCCAGTTGGTCAATGGTCGTTGTGTCTCTTGAATCGGTTGATATGACATCATCTGACGTTTCGTCATTCACTGATTGAACTTCCTGATGCTGACTGATGAAATGGTGTGTGGCAGCAAGACCAACACTGATCAACAAATCGCCTTTGGAATGGGTTCGGGAAAAATTTCTTGAGGTTAAATGTGCCCAGTTTTTTAATAAATGTCGAAGTAACCGTGTTGAGAGATAACCTAAAGAAACATGTTTACTTTTTGTGTGAGACCTTTCTTTTAATTCAATTTGTAATTGCTCAACCAAAGGATCCAGATCAAAGCGTAAGGTATACTGACTGGGTCGCACTTCTTTTAGAGCTAAATGCTGAGGTGGATGATGATGTTCAAGATTAATAAAAAACTGTGTATTAAACCGACTCATGGGCTTGAGTTGGCAAAATTGTGTATATTTTGTCAGGTGTTTAAAAATGCTTTCTAATTCATGTTGTCGTAATTGATAGGGATTTGCCATCGATAACAAGCAAACTTTTAAAAAACATTCGTTAATGGAGGTTGTGTGTCCATTACCAGGTTGACAAGCTTTATTTTCAATTTTTTGTTCCATTGCATAACGATAAATAATATTCACTTCTTGCCATAATCGAGAAGGAACTGAGGTATAAACCTGATAACAGCGCAAAATAGTCAATGACAAATAGTCCAGTGTCAAAATTAATGAATGATGTATCATTTTTCGATTTAATAAATGCACATTTTCGGCTTCCTTTTCAACAATCATTTTAAAGCCTATCGCCATTTCCGTATGAAGTGCTTGCAGTAAAGCCACAATTTTTTTCTGTCGATTGGATAAATGTAGTGTCTGTCCTGTAAAAAATTTAGACAGATTTTTTAATGTGGGTTCAGCCACTGAGTGCAAAATCATCAATATTTTGAAACGCTCTTCAGAGTTCAAATCACTTTTATTACACTCTAACAACAATTGATAAAGACGTTTTGACACTTCACTGGTGTTGGCAATCGCCAGTTCTTTTTTCCACTTATTGATATGTCGAGGTGTTATTTTTTCTACCTGGACGGGCGTCAGTATTTCTGTTTCACGGATGCTAAGACCTAAAACTCCCTGATGAATCATACTGATAACCTTTTTATAAAGCGAACACCTTTAGCAAGACATGCCCTATCCATAGGCTGTTTGAATTGACGATAAATGATAGTATTAAAATGTTTCAAAATAAGGTAACTTTGGCTGAAATCAAGTATATCATACAAAAGGAAACCCTGATTAACAATAAGTTTATAACCAGGTTTTATGTTGCATACCGGGCTCTTCTTTTACCAATTTGGGTACTAAAAACCCAGGTAATGCCCTTTGAAGCTCACAATGTAGTGTTTTGGCCTTTTTTTCTTCTATGGCAAAATGCTGCGTACCAGAAACCTTATCGAGGGTATGCAGATAATAAGGCAGCACTCCCATATCAAATAAAGCTTCACTTAATTCAACCAATATCTGACTGGAATCGTTAATGGATTTTAATAAAACAGTTTGGTTTAAAAATGTTATGTTCGTTTTTCGGCATATTTGAATGGCTTTTTGCAAGCTAGTATCAATTTCTTGCGGGTGATTAATATGTAATACCATAACCCATTGCAATGGAATATTATCAAAAAGAGATAATAGTCTATCCGTCATTCTATGTGGTATGACAACAGGAAGACGGGTGTGAAACCTTAAACGTTTAACAGAAGTTTCTGTCTGTAGCCTGTGAGCCAATTCCTCTAAAAACACGTCATTTAAAAGCAAAGGTTCTCCGCCGCTCAGAATAAATTCGTTAACCCCCTTATTTTGACGAAGATAGGCAATCCAGTTATCGAGCACTTTTGAGCCATAATCCTGTTCTTCATAAGGAAAAGCTCTGCGGAAGCAATAACGACAATTTATGGCGCAACTTGCCGCACCTATGGCCAAAACACGATGAGCATATTTGTGTAATAAGCCTGGTATCGGATTATATTGTTTTTCATGGAGAGGATCGGCGATATAGTCATCATGATGTATAAACTCCTGTTTATGAGGCCAAACCTGCAAAAATAAGGGATCATCTGGTTGTTTTTTATGCATGCGCTGGATAAAAGGGCGGGGAACCCGACATTTAAATAATGTAGTCGCCTCACCGTATCCCAAATGTTCAGGGGTTAATTCAAGTAATTCCAATAATTCAAGAGGGTCAGTCACCGCCTGAGCAAGATCTTTTTTCCAATCCGGGCTGTGACAAGATGGGGGTGAACAAGGTATGATTGCGTTTTTCATAGATGATTGGGGATACCCCTGATTTTATAAAGTATGCACTGAGGGCTTTATGGCAACCTATACTACCAATGAATTTCGAAATGGCCTAAAAATTATGTTAGATAATGAACCCTGTCTCATTGTTGATAATGAATTTGTCAGACCAGGCAAAGGTCAGGCATTTGCCCGGACACGTATTCAGTATTTATTATCGGGCCGAACTGTGGAACGAACCTTTAAATCAGGTGAATCTGTTGAAGCAGCGGATGTGATGGATAAAGACATGGAGTATTTATATGCAGATGGTGAATTTTGGCATTTTATGGATCCAGATAGCTTTGAACAAGTGGCTGCTGATGAAAAAGCGGTTGGTGATTATGCCAAATGGCTGATAGAACAAGATAAATGTATGGTGACATTATGGAATGGCACACCAATTTCTGTTTTGCCTCCCAATCATGTCGTATTGGAAGTCACAGAAACCGATCCCGGACTCAAAGGCGATACATCGGGTGGTGGAAATAAACCCGCAACACTGAATACCGGTGCTGTGGTTCGAGTACCTTTATTTGTCCAGATTGGCGATAAAATCAAAGTAGATACACGTGCTGGTGAATATGTATCTCGAGCCAATTAGAGCATTGTAAAAACCTTGAAAGATCGCCAGGCTCTCACTTATTTAAAGGAACGCGCCCAGCTCTTCCATCAATTACGACAATTTTTTTATGAGCGTGATGTTACAGAGGTGGATACACCTGCATTAATGCCTCATACAGTAACCGATCCTTATATGTCGGCTATTTCTGTTGAACTGAATGGTCATTCTGCTTTTTTGCAAACCTCGCCAGAATTTGCCATGAAACGATTAATTGCACAGGGCAGTGGTGATATTTATCAGTTATCCCATATGTTTCGTGCAGAAGAGCAGGGCTGTAAACACTTATGTGAATTCACATTATTGGAATGGTATCGCTTGGGATGGGATCATCATCAGTTAATGCAGGAAGTATTTGACTTACTGAAGCTAGTATTAAAAATCGAACAAAAAGAAGTATTGACCTATCACGAATGCTTCCAACAATTTTGTCATCTGAATATTTCATCATTGGATGATAAAACTTTAAAAGCATTTACCGAAAAACATTGTGGTCTATTATCTGACCGTCTAATACGGGACGATTATTTGTCTTTATTGTTTGCTACCCAAATAGAGCCGAACTTAGGGAAAGATCGCATTACCTTTGTAACTGAGTATCCAGCAAGTCAGGCGGCACTGGCCAAAAAACTACCGGAAGACAATAACCTTGCAGCACGCTTTGAAGTATTTTATCAAGGAGTAGAATTAGCTAATGGTTTTTGGGAACTCACCGATGCCAAAGAGCAACGAGAAAGGTTTATGGCTGATAATCAGCAACGTGAAACAATGGGGAAACCTAAAATAATATTAGATGAAGATTTCTTGCAAGCTTTGGTATCTGGCTTACCAGATTGTGCAGGCGTTGCCTTGGGTGTTGATCGTTTACTGATGCTGCTCTGTAAAGAAAGTGATATTCGAAACCTTGTTCCTTTTCAATAACGGGCCTGTTGTTATGGTATGGAATAAATTTTTACTTGGTAGCAATGCTTTAAAATAAAACAATATTTAATGTGCTGTTGATTTTATTTTAGTTTAGTTCTACTAGGGGCTGTCCCATTTGTACACTTTCACCAGGTTTTAACGATGCCTGCCAAGTGTATTTATTGGGTGGCAACAATAAAATAATGGTTGATCCTAATCGAAAACGTCCCATTTCTTCTCCTTTTTTTAATGTCATATTATTTTGCTTGTAGCAGGAATGAACAGGGGCTTTGACACTGGGTGGTGTAACGACACCCAACCAAACCATTTCAATGCTACCTACTATTGTCGCACCTACTGCAATAACGGCCATAGGCCCAAAGTCTGTTTCGTACAGACAAACAACACGTTCATTACGGGCAAATAAACCTGGAATGGTTTCGGCAGTGGTTGGATTGACACTAAACAATCTGCCAGGTACATGAATCATTTGCTGTAACTGACCATCATAGGGCATATGGAAACGATGATAATCCCGGGGGGACAAATACAATGTACAAAAAGCACCTTGATGGAACAACTGAGCTAATTTTGTATCCCCTCCCAGCAGTGCTGAGACAGAATAATCATGTTTTTTTGCCTGAATAATGCGACCTTCTTGTATGCTGCCCAGTTGACTGATACAAGCATCAGCAGGGCTCACCAGAGTATTGGGTGTTTGGCAGACAGGGCGTGCATCTGCACGAAGCGCACGAGTGAAAAAGTCATTAAAGGATGCATAAGCGGATAACTCTGTACGCTCAGCAATCGACATATCCACCTGATAATAATCAGCAAAGCGTTTAATCACCCAATGTCTGAGCGGATGTGTTGTTGAATCGGCAAAACGTCCCGCTAATTGAGATATCCAATGCTGGGGAATACAATATTGAGGAAATACTTTAATTTTTTGAATAAGACTCACAAATGACTCAAATGGATACAATCAGGCAAAAAGGAATGAATATCGAAAAAGAGCCGCGGATTTTACCCCAGGTTGCTAGATAAACCAATATTTGACGTTATTCATTATTAAAACAGCGATTTAGTGAGATGTTTGTCTATTGAAAACACAACAGAGCCTAACCTTATTGACAAAAACCAACTATATTTAAATGAGTCATAGTCTAAATTTACCTAGGCAAAAGATTATTTCGACCTTATTTAAAATTAACATCAATACCAGGAGGCAAAAATGCCGGTTTTAATCGGTGCTTTCATTGTCATATCAGCTGTTTTTGGCGGATATGTTCTCTCCAATGGGCAATTATTCCTTCTTTGGCAACCTTTTGAATTAATCATTATTGGAGGAGCGGCCTTAGGCGCCTTTCTCATAGCCAATCCATCTAAAGTGACAAAGGCAGTTATTCAACGTTCATTTGCCTTACTCAGCTCCAATCCTTATAGTAAGCGCTTTAATACAGAGGCACTTGCTTTGTTGCATGATATTTTTAGCACACTCAGAAGGGAAGGATTAGGGACTATCGAATCTCATATTGAAGAGCCGGGCTCGAGTGAGATTTTTTCAAAATATCCAATGATTTACCGTAAAAAGGAGGCCATTCAATTTATTTCTGACTATTTAAGGTTAATGATTATAGGGGATATGACCGCTTACGAATTAGAATCTTTGATGGACGCAGAACTGGATGCACGACACCAGGAAAATATGGCGCCTGTCAGTGCCGTTGCTCGAATATCTGATAGCTTGCCTGGTTTTGGCATTGTGGCGGCTATTTTAGGCATCGTCATTAGCATGCAGTCGTTAGGTACTTCTGAAATGAGCTTATCTATTGCAGCAGCCCTTGTTGCGGCTTTTTTGGGTGTTCTGTTGGCCTATGGTTTTATATCACCACTCTCTCAAGCCCTTGAGCATCGGGTAATGGATGAGTTTAAATTTTTTGAAAGTATTAAGTCTTCCATGATTGCAACGATGAATGGTGTGCCACCACAAGTTGCTATTGAGTTTGGTCGAAAAACATTATTTTCAAAAAACAGACCCAGCTTCCAAGAAATGGAATCCCGAGTCAATACTTAGGATTTGTTACCCATTAAGGTTCAAGTATCTATGGAACAATCTAATGAATTAAAAGAATATACTCGACCTATTGTTATTAAGAGAGTGAAACGTGGCAATCAATACCGAGTCAATACTGGTGTAAAGAAAACAACCTTTGTTGATTTTTCTCTGGGTTTGTTGGCTTTTTTCTTATTGTTATGGCTAATGAATAACACCAGTGACAGTCAGCAAGCGTCTATTGCCAATTATTTTACTCATGGTAACTCAACAACTCATAAAAGCACATCCACTTTACCTAAAGAGAGTCGAGATAGTCATAAGTCCATAAAAACCTCTCAATCGCCTAAAAACACTTCTCAAAAAAAACAGAACCTGCTTCATTATAATAAATTAAAAGCTCATCTGACGGATTACATCAATACCCGCAAAGAATTAATACCTTATAAAAATCAAATCCTGTTGGACGTTACGCCAACAGGATTGCTGATTCATATTAACGACAAAGAAAACAAGCCTCTATTTGATAAAAACTCTCAAGAATTAAAATATTATTCCCGAAGTATTTTGTATGCTATCTCCCATTTATTAAAAGAGAAATCTTATTGGTTAAGTATTGCATTTCATTCGCAGGCATCATCCGATTTAAATAAAGAGGATTTTTGGACATTATCCACTAACAGGGCACACGCCATTCGACAGGCACTCATCAGAGCTGATATTCAAAGTAAAAAAATTATTCGGGTAGAGGCCGTTATCAATAGCCATCCCGAAGATAATAAAAAATCATCTACACCCAGTTCCAATAAAGAAGGCATCCTACTTAAAATATCAAAATAAAAAGGATTGTTTTATGTGTTACTTTTTTTAGGTGATGATGAGGTTTCTTTTACGACTTCCAACCGCATGGATTTTAAAAGGGTATTAAATAATGTGTTGTCCGTAAAAGGCTCCAAAACACATTGTGAAATATTATATTGTTTGAGTTTTTCAAGGCAATGATTATCCATTTTTTGAGAAATCACCAAAATGGGTACATGTTGCCAATAGGAATGTTTTTTGATTTTTTCAAGTATCGTCCAGTAACTATTTTGTTTTTCAGATGAAAAATGCATGATAAGACAATGGGGAGCAGGTTGCATGCGCAGATAACGAATAAATTCTTTTTCTGAAATAAAATAAGATATATCAAATTCTGAGTGATATAATATTTTACCGATACGTTGCTGCATATCGGTATCCTGTGCAAAAACGACTAAATAAAAAGTGTCTTGAGGCTTATTCATCGTATCAATAAAACATGGTCATGCTTTTTATAATCAGGGTCTGTTGATCTTTTATAAAACTATCATAGCTCAACAAACCTCAACAATAAAATAAACATCATCAATTAGGATTATGTCAGCATTAAATAGAACCGTCTCTGTTGCTCCTATGATGGATTGGACAGATCGCCATCAACGTTATTTTATGAGAAAAATAACGCGTCATACCTTGCTCTATACAGAAATGGTCAATGCTCAGGCTATTTTAAGAGGAAATCGTCAAAAATTATTAGGGTATCACCCTTCAGAGCACCCGATTGCCGTTCAACTGGGGGGAAGTCAGCCTGATATATTGTCAAAAGCCGCTTTAATTGCAGAAGATTATGGTTATGATGAAATCAACTTAAATGTCGGCTGCCCAAGTGATCGGGTACAACAGGGTCGTTTTGGCGCCTGTTTAATGGCAGAGCCTCAACGGGTTGCAGAGTGTGTACAAGCCATGCAATCCAAAGTGTCTGTTCCTGTCACCATAAAGTGCCGTATTGGTATTGACGATCTCGACACCTATGAATTTTTACACCAATTTATTGCGTTATTATCACAAGCGGGTTGTCAGGTCTTTATTATCCATGCTCGCAAAGCGTTATTGTCAGGATTAAGTCCTAAGCAGAATCGTGAAATACCGCCTTTAAATTACCAACGTGTTTATCAAATAAAACAGGATTTTCCAAAGTTATGTATCGTGATTAATGGCGGCATACAATCACTGGAGGATATCCAATCACACCTTCATTCTGTGGATGGTGTTATGTTAGGTAGAGAAGCTTATCGTCACCCTTATTTATTATCCGAGATGGATCATCTTTTTTATAATGACCAAGACATACCATTAACCCGATATCAAGTTGTTGAAGCCATGCTGGAATACATCAGCCATCATTTAAAACAGGGAGGGCGTTTACAACAAGTAGCCAGACATATGTTAGGCTTGTTCCTTGGGCAACCAGGCGGTAGGAAATGGAGACAGTTATTAAGTGAACAGGCACACAAAAAAGAAGCTCATATTGATGTTATTCAACAGGCTTTACAAAAAGTAATAGAACAAGAAAAAATAATCCATGCTGCTAAAAATCAATGAACAGCAAGCAAAGAGGCTCACTGTTCATTGATTCATTCATATTAAATAACTTGAACTCGGGATAAATAATCACTAGGATTTTTTAATCGTAATTTTATGAGGTTGACTTGGTTCTGATTTAGGTAAATCTATTGTAATAACCCCATGGTGTGTTTTTGCATGAATGTCACTTTCATTGACATTACTGGGCAAATTGAATTGTCTCACAAAGCTGCCGTAAGAACGTTCCGTATAATGTAAGTCACCTTTTTTTGATTCTGTTTCAGACTCACGCTCACCTTTAATGGTTAACACACCATTACTGGCTGTAATGGTAATATTATCGGGTTCAATCCCAGGGATATCTGCTTTGATAAGATAACTGTTTTCTGTTTCTTCAATATCGACTGCAGGCATAAAATCAGAATCAGCCAGAGTATTTTCATTAAACATATCACTCTTTTTAAATGGTCTTAACAATTGATTGAAATCTCTATGCCACTGATCAAATAAGTTAGTAGGGTTATAACGCGTTAAAGACATGATAATCACCTCTGATGATTTAGATTAAATTAAATGTTTTACAACAACATCCATTTTAGTATTTACAAAAAATAATGGCTTTGATCAAGATCAATTAAATATTCAGTTAATCCCTATTACCTCTAATAAACCTTACCAGTGGGCATGAGATAGATAATGCGTTTTAACAACGTCATTAAATGCATTCAGTTTTATAAAATGTTAACTAACAGAGAAGTTCAAGTGATCTTGTAATAAAATTATCATATAAATGAAGACTTTTTATGATAAATTTTTGCAGAACTGGATTTGGATGTAACTTAGCTTTCCACCAGGATGCCACATTTAGATAAAAAGGCAGGCATATACTTTCAAATGAACTGATAATCATGAGGTTAGAGATGAATTTATTCAATATTGGCTTAAGAAATACTGTTTTTAAACATTCCAATTTTTCACCATCAAAGTTGCTATCAAAACCCAAGCACCTTGCCTATATTTCGTATTTGAGTATTTTCCTAAGTACAACACCTCTGTATTTATCAGCGCAAAATTTTGATGACACAGAAATTTCAGCTATTCCTGTCGAAGAAAAACCATCGTACAATATACATCTAAGGGAAAGTAAAGCTGAAGGATTTGTGATATCCAGAATTTATCACTACATAGCTAATACAACAAATATCAATCATAATCAGGGTTTTCAATTTAATGTTAATGATGCTCAGTTAAGTTATGAAGTCATTAATGAATCAGAAGCTAGGTCGTATTTACCTGCAGGAGAGTATTGGGTCGTCGCATTAAACTCAGAGCGTATTCGTTTTGTTAAAGAAGGAGAAGGGTTTAAAGTATTTAAGATGCCACAATCCCGTTATCATTTAAGTCAGGAAGGCAATGGTTGGTTATTTAAAAAGGAGGTCACCAGCTATTCGTTAGATGGGGTATTCAACAAAGACACAGTCAGTTATCAGTTGGATAGTTCAGGTCGTTTGATTGAATATCAGGATAAGACAAATCATCATGTGTATGAATACACAGGTTTAACAACGACAATACAAGGACTCAATGATTCAGAAGAAGTCTTATGGCAAATGCAGCTTGAGAAAGATGCCGATGGACGAGTGGTTGGTTTAGTCAATCCTCAAGGTGTAGAGAAACGTTATGAGTATGATAGTAAAGGTCGCTTGGTGGCCGCTGTGTATGCCGATAATACAGAAGGCTGGCATGATAATCCGAGAGAATTGTATCTTTATGAAGATACTGCACATCCCAATTTACTCACACAAGTGATATCACCTCTGAAAGACGTTTTGCTAAACATGTCTCTAGTAGAAGTTGCTGATAATAGATTGGCATTAAGAGTACAAGAATTGCCAAAACGTGCACCACGTCCCAGGAAAAGCCCAGCACAAGAATCTGCTGCACAAACCACGACAAGCTGGGCTAATGGCGTTAGCTTAATAGTAAAAGGTGAAGAGAAGATCTATCAGCACTATGGGCAAAGTATCAGTAAGGAAAAAGCAGATGAATTACTGAAAGACATTCGTCATTACTGGATAAAGCAAATAGTTGATTATGATACAGAGGGGTGTAATTGCAAGTTTGCCAGAGGGAGTATTCGTAGAGAAGAAAGTCGAGAGAATGGTTGGCGTAGACAGGTTATCAATGAATGGTCTGATGGTCGTAAGCAGGTGACAGATTATACAAAAGAGAATAATGGTATAGGCTTTTTAAAATCCATTACACTCACTCAGGGCAATACCTTACTAAGTCAAAAAATTTATACAGGTACCAGAGAAAGTCGTTTATTGTCAGAAGAGACATCCGTATTAAAAACCGATTATAAATATGATGTGGAAGGTCGATTAATACAAACCACACAAATCGACAAAACCAACAACAACACTGAATCGATAACTTTAACACGTAGCTATGATAATAAGGGGAGGCTGATTTCTTCCGACGGAGCAAGAGCATCCACCAGTGATCAAATAAACTATCTTTATAATGAAGAAGGACATCTTATTCAAAAAACTAATGTCTTGGGACATGTCGTGAATTATGAATATGATAAACAGGGTAGACGAACCGCTGTTATTGATGGTAATGGAGTAAGAGAAGAAACCCATTATGGCAATAATGGAAAAGTGGCAAAAGTAATTCGTGCGGCAGGTACATCACAAGCACTGACTACACATTATTTTTATGACGCCATTGGACAATTAGTTCAAACATTGACCGGTACACTTAAAGGCACCAAAAGTCAATTTGATGCTTATGGACGATTAGAAAGCACAGAGGATGCTTCAGGTAATACAACTCTTTTTCATTATGATAAACAGGGCAATCTTGTTGAACGTACCACCAAAAACCAGCAAGGTAAAATAATTCAACAAACTGAACGTGAGTTTGATGCACAAGGTCGAGAAATTTTTAATAAAAGCAGTAATACTCAACTGGATTATTTAGGTGATAGCCAAAGGCCAACAAAAATCATCAATGGAGAAGGTAACCAGGTATTGAATCAGTATGATTCAGAAGGTCGATTATTGATAAGCTTTGATGCTAACGAACAACCAACCTATTATGATTACGATGATATGGGTAACCTGGTTAAAGTCACGGATGCCAGACGTATAGAGACCCGATATTCCTATGATGGTTTTGGCAGACGTTTAAGTGAGATCAGTGGCTCTAAAGGCACTATCACTTATCAATATGATACTGCAGGTAATATTGTCAAAGAGACTAGAGAAAACGGTATTGTGATTAAAAGAGATTATGATGTTCTAAATCGGATGACTAAAATTGTCTTTCTAAAGAAAGAAACAGGCAGCTCTGGCAAAAATAAATCCGTAGAGAAAAAACGTATCATTTTTAAATACGATAATTGTATCAATGGTGTTGGTAAACTCTGTGTGGTGAAGGGTGCTGGTAGTACAACGCGTTATGATTATGATGTACTAGGTAATCGGACACAGGTGAAAGTCAAGTATGATAACCAATCTAAAGTAGATATCACTCGATTTCAATACAACGCCAACAGTCAGTTAATTTATTTGATGTACCCCAGTGGTCTTGAAGTCGAGTATCACTATGCTGAGAATGGCAATGTGAATAAAGTCACTGCCAAAAATCATAATCAGATTTATACCGTTGCAGACATTGAGTCATCCAATCGATTGAGTGCCATCACCTTTGGCAATGGGTTAACTCAAAAACTTGTGCATAATGAACAAGGTCAACTCACACAAATCACCACGGGAGACAGTGATACACAAACTCAGCAGGTGAATTATGTTTATGATAAGGCAGGTAATATCTCAAAAATAGAAAGACCCTTAAATACAAATAATACACAAATATTTGAGTATGATAAAACCAATCGATTGGTAAAAGAAATCACTGATAAAATGACACAAAGCTTTGAGTATGATGCCACAGGAAATCGAACAAAAAGCAGTAAAATAGTTGGTAATAAAAAAGAAAAAAATAGAAGCTATGTATATAAAGCAAACGCTAATCAGTTACAACAAATCAATAAGCAGTTTTTGACTTATGATACTAATGGTAATTTAATTGAAGATAGACATGGCAAACGCAGGTTTGAATATGGTGTGACTAATCGCTTGACGGCTTATTATAAAAATGGAGAAAAGAAAGCTGTTTACACTTACAATGTTTCTGGTCAGCGTATTCAGAAGGTGATTACACGCAATAAACAGGCAGGGGATACTTACAAAACCCTACAGTTCAGTTATTTGCCTGAAGGTTGGTTACTGTCAGAAGATGGTCGAGATGAACTTAATCGCAAAGGTTTTACCCGGGATTATATCTGGTTGGGTGATAAACCCATTGCACAGATACACACCCGCTTTAATAAAAAGGGTAAGGTAAAGAAACAAAACATCATTTACATTCATACAGACCATCTTAACACACCAAGATTGGCAACCAACCAGAGTCAGGAAACTGTCTGGAATTGGCAATCAACAGCCTTTGGTGAAGGTAAAGCTAACCGGGATGTGGATGGCGATGGTAAGAAAACTGTCATTCGTTTGAGATTCCCTGGTCAATATTTTGATAGTGAATCAAGGCTGCATTACAATCATCATAGAGATTACGACCCTAGAATTGGCCGTTATATCCAATCTGATCCAATTGGTATGGACGGTGGTATTAACCGATATGCTTACGTGAAAAATAATCCAATAATCAAAATAGATCCTGAAGGATTAGTGGATTTAAATCTAATGATGCCTGGCACAGAAGGTTTTAACCTTTTTGAGCAATTTGAAATTCCTGGTATATATACAGTTGGAGCTCATGGTAATTACCAACAAGGGGTGCTTGATGAGGCATTAGATGCATGGTTAACGCCTCAACAGTTAGGAGGTTACATTCTTAACGATCATAATTTTGTAGATGGTACACATGTTCAAGTTTTTTCTTGTCAAACAGGTTCATGTTATGTCAATGGCGTTGCATATGGACAGTATTTAGCTGACTACCTAAGAACCACCGTTTCCTTATCTACCAATGATACAGACATATTTTTATACGATGATAACACAACCGGTTATAGTATTCGTAATGGTGGCACAATGAGGGCATTTTTCCCAACAGGCTATACAGCCCCAATATCTAGTGAGCTCGATGGTCATTATGATCATAGTGGGAATTATTATGTTAGACTTGTTTGGGGATCCTTTGGACCTGAGACAGGGGGCTTTAATGATGATGGCTGTTGTGATACTTGCTGTTTCTAATATTAGATGATTACTAAAAAAATAAAAGGCTTTTTATGAGAACTTACAAAGAGTATATTTTTTTTCCTTTGCTATTCATAAGCAGTACTAGTATTGCTGATAATGCAACAAATAAAAAAATAATCATGCAATATACAATAGAGCCTTATGTCGAGAAAAAATTGAGTAACAATGAGCTAAAGAAAAAAAAGAATGAAGCTTTAAATGGATCAGTTGAATCGGCTCGTTTAATGGCTAAACACTTTAGCAAGAAAAAAGAGCTTCATACTAAATACAAATATTGGCTTGGCATTGCAGCTGAAAATGGTGGATTAACAAATTATTATCACTTTGGTTACCATTTGATTCATTATGGTGAAATACCAAATGATAAACAACGAGGATGTTATTGGTTAAATAAAGCATTAAATGGGTATAACTCTATTCTCAATAAAGAAGCAAACCACACTAAATCTGAAATTAAGTCTGCTAAAAGGATAAAGAGTTATTTGCATGAAATAATAGATGACGCTAATTGTAGTCAATTTAAAAAATAATCAATTAATGACTATATTTTAAATTGAGTGCCCTTAGCTATATAAAATTTAAGATTCTTTCATTTGACAATAACCATTGAGAATTGCCATGAATCCAAAATTAATTTTAATTAATATGTCAGCGCTACTTTTCTACTCATATCTTCACGCTGCCATTGATTCGAATTACAATGCAGCAAAACAGAGACATACAAATCTACAAGCTGGTTGTCATAGTGATATACATAATGATAATGAAACTCTTTCAAAATTAGAAAAGGAAGCTAAGCATGGTAATACAAAAGCGCAGTATAAATTAGGCATAATTTACCAGAAAGGTTTAGGAGAAATAAGTGATAAAGTTGAGTCAGATAAAAAAGCCGTTTATTGGTATACCAAAGCTGCTGAGAAAGGACATACTGATGCACAAAATAATTTAGGTGAAATGTATTATTTCAAACGGGGTGGAATTGATAATATCCAAGAGTCTATAAAAAAAGCTATTTATTGGCACTCCAAAGCCGCTGAAAAAAACGATGCATATGCTCAACTTAATTTGGGTTTCATATATCAACATGAATTCAAAGATATTTATAATAGAAAAGAACTCCATGAAAAAGCTGTATTTTGGTACAAAAAAGCAGTAAAACAATACAATGCAAGAACACAATTTGCTTTGGATGAAAGGTATGTTTCGGGACGTGGTGACTTAAAAGGAGCAATTGAATATCAAACTAAAGCGATGTATTGGTTAACAAGAGCTACTGAAGGCAGAAACTCAAGTGCTCAAAAATATTCAGGTGAACTCAATTCACATACTACTATTAATAATATAGCTGAATCAAATAAGAAAGCTGTTTATTGGTACACCAAAGCTGCTGAACAAGGTAGCTCTATGGCTCAAGAGAATTTAGCCTGGATGTATGCAAATGGATTAGGAGGAATAAATGATAAAATTGAATCAGACAAAAAAGCCGTTTATTGGTATACCAAAGCTTCCGAACAAGGAGTTGTTAACAACCTATTTAAACTTGGAAACTTATTTGCTGATGGCCGTGGCGGTATCACTGATAAAGAAAAATCCGACGAACGAGCTATTTATTGGTATACCAAAGCAGCTGAGAAAGGGCATGCAGATGCACAATTTGCCTTGGGTAAAATGTATGCTGAAGGTCGAAGTAATATCAGTCTTAAGATGGAAGCAGAAGAAAAAGCTGCATATTGGCTCAATCAGGCTGCCAAAAAAGGCAACCGCAAAGCAAATAATTATTTAAACTGGTTTTTATATGAACGGTAAACTCTACTTTTTCAAATGATTATGAGAACCCACAAAAAACAGTTTTTTTCATTGTTAATCATAAGCAATTTTATTACTGCTGAAAACTTAACCAAATTATTATCACTTTGGCTGCTATTTCTAACTGTAGGCAGTTTGAAGAATAATAAATAAAAAAACACTTACCAATGGGCATGAGATAGATAATGCGTTTTAACAACGTCATTAAATGCATTCACAATATCCGCTTTATAAACCGTTCCAGCGCTGTTATTAACATTTTTTACCGCGGCCAGCAAACTGGTTTTATAACCCAAATGTCGATGAGATAAGCAGGCTTCTACAAATTGATGGCTGATTTGTAATATTTGTGCATCATCTCTAATATCATCGCCAGAGAGTTGTTTAGGGTATCCATTACCATCATAATGTTCCTGACATTGAAATACGATTTCAGAAGCATCCTGCCATCCACTCATTCGAGCTAAAAGCCCACCCGCTGCAAAAATACGCCGCTCAATATCTTCTCTGGTCACCGATTCTGCTTCATCTGTTTCATGATCATAAGAAAGAATATTAAAAAACTCATAACAATAAATAGAGGCCGATAATTGATCCATTTCTGTCACCATCCCTAATTTCTCATTTAATAATGAAGCAAAAATAATAATATGCTGAATACGCTCATTATGTATTGGATTTATTTTCCCAAAACAATGGGAAAGATACTGAAAGTATTCAATATCTGTTGCTGAAAAAATACTAAAGGCAACCTGGCATTCAGAAGTCATGGCAACCAGATCTAATGAAAAGTGCGCGTCTATTATTGCCTGTTCCGCACGTTTTGCTGTTTGAATTCTTAAATCTTCATCACTTTTACGAACAGCTGAAACCAAGTTCAATAGCTTTAACAATCTATGACTATCTGCTTCGTTAGTTGAACAGGTTGCAATCAGCAGCTCATCAACAACATTCATTGCACTCACAAACAAGCGAATATAAGCGGGGTGATAATCATATTTTTTACCACGTAAATCCTGTACCATTTCTTCAAGATAGTGAGTCACTTCAACATAGGGATCCAATAAAACCATATTGCAATTGCCTTTGATAGTATGCACCGCTCTAAATACCGCCTGAACCAATTCTTCCGTATCATAATCACCTTCAGATAAAGATTTTGCACAGGTATTTAGCTCGTTCATTCTATCTTGAACGTCTGCATAAAATTCTTTTTTCAACTCATCATCGAGTTGAGAAAAGCGTTCACAAAATACCAGTTCACTCATTTTGAATAAAAACAGTCTGTTTTATGCAAATGCCTGATGCCATGATGCTTAGCACTTGGATGGTTTAATTTAAATAAGGTTTTACCAGATAAAAGTATGGCAAATAATTCCTTATCTTGCTGAAAATAAGAAGAAAAGTAAGGTAAATATAAAAAGATATGATGTTTAGAGATAGTCGTAATTTCCAGAAAGCAAGAAGGCAAATCTCGCTTTCTGGGTTATCGTTATATCACATCAAATAATATCCATGTTAGATAAGATTATTTCAATAATGGCGCAATTACCAAGCTGACAATAGCCATCACATTAATCAATATATTCATGGCTGGACCTGAGGTATCTTTGAAAGGATCACCCACTGTATCGCCTACAACAACAGCCTTATGTGTATCGGAACCTTTACCACCATGATGACCTTTTTCGACGTGTTTTTTGGCATTATCCCAAGCACCGCCGGCATTGGCCATCATTAAAGCCATCAGAACACAACTGATTAATGCGCCACCTAACATACCACCCAATGCTTGTGGACCTAAACCAAAGCCAACCACCACGGGTGATGCTACCGCCAATACACCTGGTATGATCATTTTTTTCAATGCTGCCTGAGTGGCAATATCCACGCAGCGACCACTGTCAGGTTTTGCAGTGCCTTCCATCAACCCGGGAATTTCTTTAAATTGTCGACGTATCTCCTTAATCATATCAAATGCAGCATCACCGACAGCTCTCATGGTAATAGAGCTCACAAGAAAAGGAAAAATACCGCCCAAAAACATCCCCATCAACACCAAAGGATTACTAATATCGAGTGTAAAAGTGCCGATGTTGTGTGAAACCGTTTCTATATAAGCAGCAATGATGGCCAGCGCTGCAAGTCCTGCGGCACCAATAGCAAAGCCTTTGCCAATCGCTGCCGTTGTATTACCCACTTCATCTAAACCGTCGGTGATTTTACGCACATCTTCACCCAGTTGAGACATCTCTGCAATGCCTCCGGCATTATCTGCTACTGGGCCATAAGCATCAATGGCCATAGTAATACCTACTGTTGCCAACATACCTACAGCAGCAATGCCTACACCATACACACCAACACCCAAAAGACTGGTGATATAAATAATAGCGGCAATCACTAAAACAGGAACCACAACAGACTTCATACCCACAGCTAATCCAGCAATAATGACTGTGGCGGATCCGGTTTCACCACCTTCGGCAATATCACGTACTGGCTTACCACCTGTGTAATATTCAGTCACAAGACCAATGATGATTCCTCCAACTGAACCCGACATAACACACCACCAAACGTTAAGGTTAATGTCTAAATAGGAAATAATGCCCCAGGCAGCGGCAATAAATAAAACGGTAGCCCCGATAGTACCCATTCGTAATGCCACATCGGGCGCTTTGTTAGAAGACATACGTACTAAAATAATACCTAGAATAGAGCAGATAAGCCCGATAGAAGCCAAAAGAAGTGGGGCAGCTGTCAGGTTTTCACTGGTTCCCAAATTGGCCATAGATACGGCTGAAG
Source organism: Kangiellaceae bacterium (assembly GCA_965230335.1). Classification (GTDB taxonomy): domain Bacteria; phylum Pseudomonadota; class Gammaproteobacteria; order Enterobacterales; family Kangiellaceae; genus CBDDKS01. The sequence goes on from CBDDKS010000006.1 coordinate 22,485, forward strand.
CAATAGCAATAGTTGCAATCATAGAGCCACAGTAAGATTCGAAAATATCCGATCCCATACCAGCAACATCACCCACATTATCACCCACATTATCAGCAATAACACCAGGATTTCTGGGATCATCTTCAGGAATACCCGCTTCCACTTTTCCTACCAAATCTGCACCGACATCAGCACTTTTAGTAAAAATACCGCCACCTACACGAGAGAAAAGGGCAACCACAGAAGCGCCCATAGCAAATCCATGAATGGCTTCAGCATGTTCGGCACCAAAGAAATAATACAAGGTACCTATGCCCAGTAAACCCATAGAGGCAACCGTCAGCCCCATAATAGAGCCACCATAAAAAGCAATATTTAATGCTGTTGACGCTCCATGATTTGAGGCAGCTACGGTCGTTCTTACATTGGCTTTCGTTGCTGTATACATGCCAATATAACCAGCAACAGAAGAACAAACAGCACCAGAAATGAAGGCAACCGGAGTATGCCAGGATTCAAACCCTATAAATAATAAAACCGTAACACCTAAAGTAAAAAAGAATAAAATAGAATATTCTCTACGCATAAAAACCATAGCGCCCTGATGAATCGATTCAGCTATTTCGGCAACAACGCCTTCTCCGTGAGGATATTTTTTAACAATAGCGTAAATAATAAAGGCGGCTATTAAACCGATAATGCCAATAACTGGCGGTACAATCAAAGTGTTGCTCATACTTCCCCCATAAAATGGTTATGTGATAAGCCTATCAAAGCACTTAATAATTTTTTTCATAGCCTTTTTATAACGAACCCTGAGTATGATGATATAAAATAGCAGAATATTTTTATAACCATTTGATTTTTAAAGAATTATAAAGTGTAGAATTAAGTGTTTATTTTGCGGCGCAATATCAATTATAATGCGCGCTAATTTTCTCTCTACGCAATTTTTAACCAAAGGTTTCTTCCATGAGCTTAAATGCAGTGCCATCTGGCAAAGATATCCCCCATGAATTCAATGTTATTATCGAAATACCGGCACATTCTGATCCGGTCAAATATGAAGTAGACAAAGAATCCGGTGCTTTATTTGTTGATCGTTTTATGGCGACCTGTATGCATTATCCCTGTAATTATGGATACGTGCCCCATACGCTATCTGAAGATGGCGACCCAGTAGATGTTCTGGTCCCCACGCCTTTTCCTTTACTAGGTGGCTCTGTTATTACTTGCCGTCCAATTGGCGTTTTAAATATGACCGATGAATCAGGAAAAGATGCCAAAGTCATTGCACTGCCTCGTTCAAAAATGACACCTATCTATAAAGAGATTCATGACGTTGAACATTTACCCGCATTACTCAAACAACAAATAGAACATTTCTTTAAACATTATAAAGATTTAGAAGAAAATAAATGGGTTGAAATTGATGGCTGGGGAGATATTGATCAAGCTAAACAGGAAATCCAAAGCAGCGTTGAACGTTATGAGAATGCTGAAGATAAACCTGCATTTTGAGCTATAAATAATTAAAGTTTATCATTTAATAAATGATATGGAGAAGGGAAGAAGTACATGCTACATTGGAACAGGGGAAGAAAGACTATTACTACTGAGAGGGTAATTGACAATCAATTACCCTCATAGATTAAGGATTTTTTGATTTTGTAAAGCAACCATTCTGCTGTATAATCCAGCACATAGCATGTGTGATGATACTTATTCCTGTTAAGGAGTTGATTAATGAATAATATGAGTCAAGATGATTTTGAAAAACTGGTCAAAAAAGCAGAAAGGGAAGCCGAAACCAATATTAAAACCTATAAAACCAAAGTTTTTCTTTATTCCTTATTAGGTTACGCTTTTATTTTCTTTTTATTATTACTTTTATTTGGATTATCCGCAGCCATTGTTGGCACCGCATTTTTAAATGTTACTGTTTTTCTTATTCTTGTTAAGAAAAAACTTATCTTTGTTGCATTACCCATGATATGGATATTGTTTAAAGCTTTATGGGTTCGCATAGAGCAACCACAGGGTTATGAATTAACCAAAAAGAAATTTCCTGTTCTTTTTAAAGAACTCGAAGCATTAAGAAAACAATTACACGCTTTAAAAATTCATAACGTGATATTAACGCCAGAATTTAACGCAGCAGTTATCCAAATACCTCGCTTTGGTCTTTTTGGAACTCATAAAAATACATTAATATTAGGATTAGAATTACTGTTAACTTTATCACCAGAGCAGGCAAGAGCTGTCGTTGCTCATGAATTTGGTCATTTATCAGGAGAACATGGACATCTTGGCGGATGGATTTATCGGGTTCGTACAACATGGATGCGTTTGCTCAATGTTTTCCAACATTCAGATTCATGGGGAGCAGGGCTTATGTATCGTTTTTTCAATTGGTATTCCCCTAAATTTTCTGCCTACAGTTTTGTCTTGGCACGGACTAATGAATATGAGGCCGATAAACTTGCCGCAGAAATAACATCATCTAGTATTATTGCAGAAGCACTGATTAATACGTATGTTACCAGTAACTATGCCGATGAATCCTATTGGAAAGCTTATTTTAAAAAAGCAGATAACACACCAGAACCAGAACATCCACCCTGGCAGGGATTACATCAATTTGTCAATCAATGTATTTTATCAAAAGAAGATTATTCAAAAAAACTACAAGAAGTTTTAGCCATTGAAACCAATTATTATGATACACATCCCTCATTAAAAGAACGTTTATCAGCATTAAACACATCACCTGAAATACCTGAAGTTGTTAAAAAAACGGCGGCAGAGGTATGGTTTGACAAAGAGTTTGATGCTGTTCTATCGGAGTTTGATCAGGGATGGTTAAAAGAGAATACTGAAAAATGGAAAGAACGTTATGACTATGTTTTTCAAAGCAAACAAAAATTGGAACAGCTTGCAAAAAGAAAAGAAGACATGCTTTCTGATGATGAATTATGGGAAAAAGCCACATTAACACAAGATATTTTTGGTAATAATGAAAAGGTTATGCCTATTCTTCAAAATCTACAGAAAAGGCTACCTGAAGCAGCAGGTGTTGCTTTTGAATTAGGTAAAATTTATTTTGAGAATAATGATGAGCGATTACTAGAGCAAATGAAAATTGCCATGGTACAGCCCAACCTTAAATTAGAAGCCTGTCAATATGCCTATCATTACTTAAGTACACAGGAAAATAAGGAAGAAGAATTAAAATGGTGGGAGAATGAATATAATCGACATAATGAACGACTCATTGCTGCTGAAAATGAACGAGCTGAATTAACAGACAAAGATGAGATTGAAAAGGCAGCATTGGATGAAACAGCAAAAGCAAAAATTATTGAACAATTAAAACAACATAAAAATGTTGGCCAAGTATGGATTGCTCAAAAGAAATTAAGACATTTCCCTGAACACCAAGCATTGGCATTCGTGATTAAATTGAAAGGCTTCATTATCAATGAACAAAAGAAACTTACGGAAATTATGCAATCCTTGCAATTGGAAAATGAATACTTTGTGATCACAAAATCAGGTGATTTTAAGAAGCTGGCTAAAAGGATTATAAAAACTGGTGAAAAACTACTTTAATTTTAGAAACCACTTTAATTCAAGAGGCTATTTTAACTTAATTTTCATCATTGTATTTGTATTTAATACAAAACTTACTATAAGCGCGACTAAACAAAACACTCTTATAGGTTCAGTTCAATATGTTTATGATGGCGATACCATACTTGTTGCATCAAAAGGGAAAAAATACAAAATCCGACTTGAAGGGATAGATGCACCAGAATTAACACAAACATTTGGCCTTGAAAGTAAACAATACCTAAAGTCATTAATTGACGGAAAACACATACAATTTAGTATCGGTAAAAAAGATAAATATAACCGCGTTGTTTCTTTTATTCACATTAAAGGAGCGCATCAATCAGTTAATACAACAATGGTAAAGCAAGGTTATGCCTGGTGGTATAGAAAATATGCGAAAAATAATAAAGCGCTAAAACATTCACAAAAGCAGGCAAAGTTAAAAAAGCGTGGGCTCTGGTCAAAATACAAGCCTATAGCGCCTTGGAAATATAAATACAATAACAAAGATACAGAAGGATCAGTACACGAATAGTGTTTTATTAACATACATTTAATTTAACATAATATACATTATGCGAACTATTAATGTAGAAGTTATTTAAAAGTGTCACTTTTAAATTAATTAGAGGGTCGGCCGTCATCCTGGAAAAATTCTCCAAAATTAGGTTAACCCACTGTTTTTAATAAGAAATTTTAAAGTTACGCATGATTACCTGCCATATGCGTAATTGTACAAGTTTCAATCGGCAAGGCTTTTAGTTTAAAGCCATTATCGTTAACATACCGATTCACTGGGTATGAGCCTCCTCCGTCAAGAAACAGCAATGAGGTCTGCGAAGCGCCTGAGGTGGCCAGCGATAAGAGCAAATACCCTCCTGAGTCTGAGAGCAGCAGGTCATTTATTCGCATAGCTTAGTCACACTCGCAGTCAGGACTGCCGTATTCTTTACCTGCTGGCCCACCAAAGTTCTTGCTTTTTTCTTCCAGCAAGCGCTCTACTAGCCCATTTTTTACAGCAACTTCTGCTTCAAGTTTAGCTTGTGCCAAGAGTGACTTCTCTTTCCATTCTACTAGCGTTTGGAGCTCATTTTTAAGTAATTCCAGCTCTGAAATATAGCTTTCATTTTTTTGTATTTTATCCTTAAGCACCTTATTTTCTGATGCCTGAGAATCAATTTGTGCTAGATGTTTCCGGGATTCAGCTTGGAGTTCTGCCAGCGTTTTTTGGGCTGCGCTGATCTCAGCGACTAATCGGCCGTTATCTTTGTTTAAGCCTGTAATGTCGTTTTGCTTGACCGAGAGCGTTTGGTTGAGGGCTCTAACTTCTGCTTGGAGCTGATGCAATTGCTGTTCGTGATTTCGCTGGTCTTGCTCTCTTTGTTCTTTAACAGATTGACGGTAGTGCTCCATCGCATCACGGCTATGACGATGCTTCTCTTCCAGTGAATCAATGTGTGATTGTTTTTCCTTAATTATGGCGTTCTGCTCGATGATAGCTTGCTTCGCTTCAGCGAGTTCTGCACCAAGTTTGTCTTCCGAGGATTTTCGTTCTCCCAACTGGACCAGTTGATCTTGAAGCGCCTCCTCTTTGGTACTAAGCGTTTTTTCTTGCGACGCGACGATACTTTCCAACTCAATGATACGAGCCTTCAAAGCTTGTTCTCGATGTTGATTTTGCTCTTTGCTGCTCTCGACGATTGAGTGCGCTTCCTGCCTCAGTGTCGCAGTGAGTTTACTTATGAGGCTCTTGATGGGCTCGCTCAATAAGGCTTCATCATCAAGCCTGGCTGAGGATTCATCCTCAATTTCTTTTAGGTAGCGATGGATGGTCGATTTTGACCCGGTGTTGCCTAGCTCTACGCGTATTGCGTCGATTGAGGGGTTCTCCCCTCGATTCAATAGCGTGTCTCGCGCTTCGATGACTAGTGCCTTATTAATGCCGCCTCTGGCCATAGCTGTGCCCTCAGATTATTTCGTACTGCATTACGTACCACGTATATACATACTATTTTATACTCGACATCACGGCATTGATAGCCATTTTCTAATATTAAATAATCAAGACTTATTTGATGTTAGCCTGTTTTGCGAACAAAAAAATCAAGAAACCGGTACATTTCAACGTGGTGACAGAGAGAGACTCCTTTAAGATCATTTTGTTTTTCGCCTATGTACCCAATGGTATAAAACAGGCAGTACAAACAATGTCAAAATGGTTGACGAGACAATGCCGCCGATTACGACAGTGGCTAGTGGTCGCTGAACTTCAGCGCCGATTCCCGTATTAAAGGCCATAGGCACAAAGCCAAGGCTTGCCACTAAGGCCGTCATTAATACGGGCCTCAAACGAGTCATCGCGCCCTCGATTATGGATTCGGCTAATTGCCCGGTCTCTCGCCAAAGCTGGCGAATAAAGGCGAGCATCACCAAACCATTGAGCACTGCTACACCGGAAAGCGCTATAAATCCAACCCCTGCCGAAATAGAAAGCGGCATGTCCCGCAGGTACAAAGACAACACACCGCCAGTGAGCGCCAATGGCACACCACTAAAAATGATCAAAGCATCTTTGAATGACGAAAATGCCAATACCAATATTCCGAGGATCACCAAAAGTGTGAGCGGCACGACGATGGACAATCGATGGCTGGCCGATTCTAATTGCTCGAAGGTGCCCCCATAATCCAGCCAATAGCCGGGGGGAATATCAGCTTTCTCGCGAATGGTTTCCTGTACCTCGTTGACAAAACTACCGAGATCGCGACCCCGCACATTCGCTGTGACCACAACTCGACGCTTACCGTTTTCACGGCTGATTTGAGCGGGCGCAGGTGAAATATCGAGGGTAGCAACTTCTTCCAATGGTACGTAATTGCCGTTCTTAAGCGGCACTGGTAAAAATTTCAGTCGATAGATATCGCGACGAGTGGTTTCGGGCAAGCGAACAATCAGTTCAAAGCGGCGATCGCCCTCATAAATAATCCCGGCCGATTCACCACCAATGGCAGCGGATACCCAGTCTTGCAATTCAGCTACATTCAACCCATAACGTCCAAGAGCAATACGGTTTGGAATGACCGAGAGTGTAGGCAAGCCTGTCACTTGCTCGACACGCGCATCGGCTGCTCCGTTAATGGTGTTGACTACTTTAAGAATATCGTTCGCCGTGATGACCAATTGGTCTAAATCATCTCCGAAAATCTTGATGCCTAAATCAGCACGTACTCCAGAAATTAATTCGTTAAACCGCATCTGAATTGGTTGGGTAAACTCGTAGTTGTTGCCGGGTAAATTCTCCAGCTCACGTTCGATTTCTTCAACCAGCTCGGTTTTAGTTTTCGTTGAGTCCGGCCACTCGCTTTGAGGCTTGAGAATGACAAAATTATCTGCAACATTAGGTGGCATGGGATCAGTGGCCACTTCGGCAGTGCCGATACGGGCAAAGACCTTATCCACTTCCGGAAAAGCTTTGATACGTTGCTCCAGTATTTCCTGCATTTCCACGGCTTGCTCTAAACCCGTTCCAGGAATACGCATGGCGTGGAGCGCAATATCTCCTTCGTTAAGCTGCGGAATAAATTCGGAGCCCAAGGTGGAGGCCAGCCAAAGACAAAACACCACCAGCACCGAAGCAAAACCCACCACGGTGTAACGAAATCTAAGTGCAAGTTTGAGTAGAGGTTTATAGGCTGATTTTGCCTTGACTATCACCACACTTTCTTTTTCGCTGATTTTTCCGTTCATGAACACTGCGACGGCTGCCGGTACAACGGTAAGTGAAAGCACCATCGCCGAGAGTAAAGCCATGACAACAGTGGCGGCCATCGGATGGAACATTTTTCCTTCCACACCCGTTAAGGTGAAAATTGGAATGTAGACGATGGTGATAATGGCCACACCGAACAAACTTGGACCAATCACCTCCGACGTTGCGTCGAATACAGTATTCAATCGTTCACGTAAAACTTGCTTACCATTTTTATGTTGATGCTCTGCTAGTCGGCGAACACAATTTTCAACGATAATCACCGCACCATCGACAATCAAACCAAAATCTAGGGCACCAAGGCTCATTAAATTCGCGGAGACACCCGTTTTCACCATGCCAGTAATGGTCATCAACATTGATAGGGGAATCACTGCTGCTGTGATCAGCGCTGCACGAAAGTTGCCCAGTAAAAGAAACAGTACAACAATAACCAGCAGTGCGCCTTCCAACAAATTCTTGGAGACAGTGGCAATGGCTTTATCCACCAATGCGGTACGATCGTAAACAGCTTCCGCAATCACACCGTCTGGCAAAGAAGCTTGAATATCCTCCAGCTTGGCAGCCACATCCTGAGCCACGGTGCGTGAGTTCTCTCCGATTAACATCATCGCCGTACCTAATACGGTCTCTACACCATCCCGTGTCGCAGCGCCGGTACGCAATTCTTTGCCAATACCAATATCGGCCACATCCTTCACCTTAATCGGCACGGAGTCATATTCAGTTATGATCACATTGCCGATATCGTCGACATTGCCAAGTTGTCCTGGGGAGCGCACCAGCAGTTGTTGGCCGTTGCGCTCAATGTAGCCAGCACCGCGATTGTCATTATTCGCTTGCAGCGCCAGCATCACATCTTCAACACTGACTTTGTAGGCCAGTAATTTTGTGGGGTCTGGTAAGACGTGGTATTGCTTGTTGTAACCGCCAATACTGTTGACCTCAATAACACCTTTTACCTGGGCAAGCTGGGGCTTGATAATCCAGTCCTGGATTTCTCGCAAGGCCGTGGCTGTATAGGGTTCGCCATTGGCCATACGTGCATCCACTTTCGCCTGTACCGTGTACATAAAAATTTCGCCCAAACCGGTCGAGATGGGCCCCATCTCTGGTTCAAGTCCGGGAGGTAAAACACTTTTAATGGCGCCGAGTCTGGCGTTAATCAGGTTACGCGCAAAATAAATTTCCGTGCCTTCTTCAAATACCACGGTAACCTGAGACAAGCCATAGCGTGACAAGGAGCGCGTGTAAGACAGGTTCGGCAAACCTGCGAGTGCGGTTTCTACTGGGTAGGTGATGCGTTGCTCCGACTCCAGTGGCGAGTAGCCTGGTGCAGCGGTATTAATTTGCACCTGGACGTTGGTGATGTCGGGTACGGCATCAATGGGAAGCTTTTGATAACTCCATACACCCACACCGACAATGATAAAAATAAAACATAAAATCAGTAAGCGCCGCTCTATCGCAAAGCGCAAAATAGAATCAATCATAGTGCGCCTCGATCAGTGTGCGTGTTCAGCTTCGGATTTTTCGATATCGGCTTTAATCAGGTAACTGTTTTCACTGACGTAGTTGCTACCCGCTTCAAGCCCTTTAAGAACCTCATAAAAATGATCATCATTACGGCCTAAGACCAGCGGTGTAAATTTATAGTCCTCACCGTGTTTTACAAAAACACCTTGGCGGCCACCCAGCATTTGCACCGCATCTTTTGCCACCGCCAAAGCTACCGAAAATTGATCAACTTCAATACGGGCTTCGGTCATCAAACCGGGGGGCAGGGATTGCTTATCGTTGGCCAATTTCACACGCGCAATTAGATAGGGTGAATCTATCGACGGCAGCATATGGTCTACTGTGGACGCCACGCTTCCGGTACCGGTTAGTACATGGACGGATTGACCTTCGCTGACGGAAGATTGCTGTGCGGGATACACACGCAATTCCGCCCATACCGTGTCAAAGTTAGCAATGGAAAACAAAACCTGATCCCCAGTCACTTCTCCGGTATTGGCATGTCGCTGAACAATACTCCCCGCAATCGGAGCACGAATGGTGTAGGTTTTCAGACTCTGATTGGACTCAATTTCAGCCAACACGTCGCCGGTTTTTACGCGATCACCCAGTGCGACCTTGACGGTTTTAACCAAGCCTTCAAAACGCGCGCGTACATGGCTGAGTTGCTCTGGCGCTGAAACTATGGAGCCAAACACGGTTATGGTTTGGTGAAGCTCCTGCGAGCCGGCTACTGACGTGACGATGCCAACTTGGCTTGCCATATTCTCTTCAATACGAGTGCTATTTTCATCGTCATGTCCATGCTCATCTTCTCCGCCATGGACATCATGATCGTGCTCATCATCATGGTGGTCGACATGACCTTCGTGTTCGTCATGGTCGCCTTCGTTATGATGGTGCGCATGCGGTTCGGGCGCATTATTTTCGTGATGGTCATGATCGTGATTGTGATCACTTGCGGAAAACGCTGGTGCGGCTGAAAGTAAAAACACACCCGAAAGGAGTAAAAAGTAATAATTCTTCATTGTTAAAAACTCCGAAAGCCAGATCAGTTCTGGCCAGCAAAAATTAGGGGTTAAGAGCTTCGCCGGTGAGCTGCTCAATTAGGGCCTGACTGAGCAGCGCTGTGGTGGCGGCATCAATGAGCGCCTGTTTGCTGGCGAGCAACTCTTCCTGAGCCGCAATGAGGTCGAGGTAGCGATAACGGCCGTTGTCAAAGCCTTTATTAGTGAGTTCAAGTGCTTTTTCCAATGCGGGGATCACGACATTTTGAGTTTTATTGACTGCCGCGATGCTTTGCTTTCTGAGCGACCACGCCTCAAAGAGCCGTGCGTGTAACACAAGGCGCATATCCTGTTGAGCGTAATCCACCGAATTGCGATTAGCCAAGGCCGTTTTGACTTCTCCTTTGTTGCGCTTGCCAGAAAATAAAGGGATGGAAATACCCGCAGTAAATCCGGAATCGCCGGTTTCTTCAAAACGTCTAATGCCTGCACGCCAGCTTAAATCGCTGCGGCCATTGACGCGGGCTAGAGTGACTTCCAGGTCGCGAATGCGGGCTTCATTGGCCAGTACCTGAATTGCTGGAGATGCTTGAACACGGGCGTATAGTTGATCAAAATTTTGTATAGAGCCGAAATCAAACAAGTTGCCTGCTAGCGCATGAAAGCGTGGTGTGGTTCCTGCCCAAAATCTTGCTAGCAGTACTTTTTGACGTTCAAACTGCGCTTGTAATGAAGCCAAGCGGATTTCTGCACGCGCCAGCGATGCTTGCGCTCGCATGACTTCCGCTTCCGCGGTTGCTCCTCGGGCGGAACGTGTTTTAACGGTTTTTAAAATAGATTGGGACAGTGCTAACGATTCATCCGCGAGACGAATGTTTGCCTGAGCCGCTAAACCTTCGATATACACTTCGGTTAGCTTGCCGAGCGTATTCAGCGTCGCCGCTTGTTGCTCCCATTCGGCCTGTTTGGTGAGGGCATCGGCGTAACGCATACGCGCGTGGCGCTTGCCTCCAAGCTCAATCACCGAAGACAATGCCAATGTGGTTTCGGCAGTATCGAAGCTTTCATTGCCCCCTGAACCACCAAAGTTTTCGATCTCCAGCTCAAGTTCTAACGCAGGCCGCAGCGCACTGGATTGCCTTTGGCCACGCAGCGCTTCTTCTGCGAAGCGGTATTGATATAGCTGAGGGTTCTGCGCAAGCGTCGATGCCAGCGCCTTTTTTAATGTGAGTGTCGACTCGCTGCTTTCTGCAAAGGCAGTAGTCGCCGTATTGCAAAGTAAAAACGCAAGACACAGATAGGCACATTTACACTGTATAAAAAGGGTATTTCTCATGAAAAAGTCCTGAATTAACTCGTTTTTCCGCTAGTGCGGTTGAAGACGCTGTTAGGACTTAGGCAATCGGAGGGCGAAGGAAGGTATCGAAAGTATCCGGAAAGGCTTTATCGGAATACTCTGGAACGGGAGACGAGCTCTTGACGAAGAACAAACGATCAAAGCCTAATGCAATAGCTGGCGTAGAATGCCCGTGGCAATGACAGCAATGATGACAGTCGTGCTCGTCGTGACTGGATAAGTCGTCCGAAGCGGGGTGTTGATCATCTTGGGCGTGCAGATGATCAGCAAATGCTCTAACCCCGATTGATGCGCCGTATGGGTATCAGCCAACCCAGCCGCTGACTGGAACGTCATCAGCATAAGTAGTAGATATGTAAAAGCGCGTAATGTCACAGGGCTTAATCACTTGTGTTAGTCAGTTGGGACAGTATAGACTCTATAGCAACTATAGAGTCAAGGGTGTAATAGTGAAAATTGGCGAATTAGCTAAATCAAGTGGTTGCTCTGTCCAAACCATTCGATATTACGAAAAAGAAGGACTTATTTCGGCCCCATCGCGCTCTGAGGGCAACTTTCGTCTTTACAATAACGACACACTTGAAAAACTGCTGTTTATTAAGCATTGCCGCTCTCTGGATTTAACCTTGAAAGAAATCAAGCAGCTTATCCAGCTTCAAAGCTCTCCTGACACTGATTGCGGCGAGGTCAACAACATGATCGAAGCCCATATTGTTCTTGTGGAATCGCGCATTGAGGAGCTTAAAAAGCTTCATCTCGATTTGAACGCACTTCGGCATCGCTGTAGGAACCCGAAAACAATCAAGCAATGTGGGATCTTGGAAGAGCTAGCACCAAGGCCTCAAAAGTTAGGTGATCGTCACTAAGCCATGAGACAAACATGCCAGATGTCAACGAATACGTAAGTGCAGCGACACGAGAAAATACACGAATTAGCTACCGAGCGGCGATAGAGCACTACGAAGATGGGTGGGGTGGGTTTCTACCCGCTACAGCGGACAGTATTGCTCAGTATCTCGCGCATTTTGCACCTACGCTTGCCGTTAGCACACTAAAACAACGACTGGCCGCACTGGCGGCTTGGCACAACGAGCAAGGCTTCCCGGACCCAACCAAAGCACCTCATGTTAAAAAAGTACTGAAAGGCATAGCAGAGCTGCATCCTCACCAAGAAAAACAAGCCAAACCGATTCAGCTCGATCAACTAGCTCAAATTGTTGATACGCTTGATCGCGTTATTGAGAAAGGTGACGATCCAGCGTTAAGTCAAGCATCGAGAAACAAGGCACTTTTGTTGATCGGCTTTTGGCGTGCTTTTAGAAGTGATGAGCTTGCTAGGCTCACTGTTGATAATATCCAAGTGCACCCTGGTCAAGGTATGGAGATTTTCGTTCCCCGTAGTAAGAATGATCATTCAGGTCTAGGGCGTCGTTACAAAGCGCCCGCTCTACAGCGATTGTGTCCCGTATCGGCCTACCTTGACTGGCTCAATGCGGCTCAGCTAAAAACCGGCCCCGTTTTCCGGTCAATTAATCGTTGGGGCCGAATTGCAGATGATGGGTTACATCCTGCGAGTATCATCGGAATAATCAAGCGCTGTTGCTCGCAGGCGGGTATCGATAACGCTGAACTCTTTAGTAGTCATTCTTTGCGGCGCGGTTTCGCCACTTGGGCTAATGCTCAAAAGTGGGATACGAAAACTCTCATGGAGTATGTCGGCTGGAAAGACGTGCAGTCGGCGATGCGTTACATCGATACCGAAGATTCCTATGCGCAGCAGCGGATATCCGGCGCATTGGAGTCTAAAGAGACGGTGAATCAAAGCTCTCGATTACTTCAAAAAACGCGATTGGATCTCGATATCGCTATTGAGCGCTATAGCAAACATACGAGAGGGATGAGTAAAACGCGTTTACGTATTGAGCGTTATTGTTTGTCACCTCTGAACATGGAAACACTTGAGCCAGAAGGAAAACGTTATCGAATCTCGATAGAACATGAAAACGGTGACCATTTAGAAGAGATTATCGATGACCTTCTGCACCGAATGCATCAGATTGCGGGAGACAATAACTGTATGCTTGAAGCGACTATTCGCGATCAGGAGAACGATCGAATCTGGGATTAACATTGCACGGGGTAATTTAGGCCTATGGGGAGCCTTCATGAAACTGCATATCCACGACTACGCAGCAGCGTTACACCAAAAGAACTTCGACAATATTACACACCAAGTGCTGACGAGCTAACGCTCATCAGAATGATAAAAAAACCGGTGTTGCGACTGGGCTTGATGCTCAATCTAAAATTGTTCCAAAGGCTCGGTTATTTTGTTCCGCTTTCATCAGCGCCACCCGTACTCATTGAACATGTATCGAAGGTGCTCGATTTCAAGCGCCCGATCACACGCAAGCAGCTTAAAGACTACGATGGCTCAGGCTCACGATCTCGTCAGCAACAAACTCTACGAAGTTATTTAGGCGTCCAGGTTTTTTCAGCTAAAAACCAAGATTGGCTAGAAGAGATCGCTGAGACGGCGGCAAATACCAAAGAAATGTTAGCCGATATTATTAATGTGATGCTGGAAGAGCTCATACGGAATCACTTTGAGTTACCTGGGTTTACCGTACTCAAACGTGTCGCCAGGAAAGCTCGAAATAAAGTAAACGAGCAATGCTATCGAAGTATCTGCAACAACTTATCTGTTGACGCCAAACAAAAAATAAATGAGTTGCTTGCACCTTCAGATGAAGCATACAGTGCGTGGCATACACTAAAAAGGGAGCCTAAAAAACCAGGTAACAAAGAAGTACGGAGCTATTTACAACATGTAAATTGGTTACAGACGCTGGGTGAAACATTACCAGCGATTGATATTCCTGTCGTTAAGTACCGTCAATTCGCTTTAGAAGCACGTGCCCTCGATGCGCCAGAAATGGCACGCCTAAAATCGAATAAGCGTTATGCGCTCGCAGTGATTCTGATTCGTCAACAACACAGCAAAGCCCTTGATGACGTGGCCCACTTATACATCAAAATGTTGCGTAGTATGGAGGCAAGCGCTCAAGCCGCATTACATAAATACATCTTGGAGCATCAACGACAAACAGACGCGCTTATCGCTAAGTTTAGAGAAGTGTTGGTGGCGTATGATCAAGATTCAAGACAATCACAGAAACTTGCCGCGCTAAAGACCGTTATTGGTGATCACTCAGGCGATTGGATTGACCGTTGCGAGCAACATATTGCCTACGCCGGAAATAATTATTATCCGTTTATGTTGAGTGGATACCGACAAAAACGGGCCTTGCTATTTAATTGTTTGGAGATCTTAGACTTATACTCATCGTCAAATGACACGAGTAGTGCTTCAATGTTAGTGCTCCTAAAAAAGCTTCGCGGCTCACGGGTAGATACACTGCCGGAGGAACTCATCAATACCTGGATGCCCGAACCTTTCGAACATAAGTGGCTAACTGAAAAATGGCGAAAGTTAATCCTGACGACCAGTGGAGATAATAATACCGTCATTTTCCATCGAAAATACTTAGAATTATGGTTGTTACTCCATATCAAGCAAGAGCTGGGTTCTGGCGACTTATATATTCCCTTCAGCGACGAATTTGATGACTATCGTGAACAGTTTGTCGATGATCAAACACTGGACGATGAACTTGAGGAGTACAGTGAGCAGGTTGAAATGCCGCTGACCGATTCGCACGCTTTTGTCACTGAATTGAAAAAACAACTTATCGAACGCTCTAAAGAAGTTGATGAACGATTTCCAGCAAACACACACGCATTGATTAAAGACAGTAGGCTTTCAATTAAACCGATTCGTGCACAGCAACCTAAAGCCGAATTGGAGCAGCTCGACGCTTTATTAACAGAGCGACTGCCCGAAGTGAGTATTATCGATACCTTGACGGATACCGAAAAATGGTTAGGCCTTCATAAATTATTTGGTCCGCTATCAGGTAATGAATCTCGTATTGATGAGCCGCAAAAACGCTTTATCACCACCTTGTTTTGTTACGGATGCAACCTTGGCCCCGTGCAAACGGCAAAATCTATTAAGAATATGAGCCGTAAGCAAATTGCTTGGCTCAACCTTAGGCACGCAACCGAAGATAGACTAGACAAAGCGATTGAACAGGTAGTCAATGCCTACAACAAATTTGACTTACCAAAATATTGGGGTAGTGGCCGTCACGTCGCTGCTGATGGCACGAAGTGGGATTTATACGAACAAAACCTGTTGACTGAGTACCATATTCGCTACGGTGGCTATGGCGGTATTGGCTATTACCACGTTTCTGACACGTATATTGCGTTGTTCAGCCACTTTATACCCTGCGGGGTGTATGAAGCGGTGTACATATTGGACGGCTTAATGAAAAACCAGTCCGATATTCAACCCGATACACTACACGGCGATACCCAAGCACAAAGCTATCCCGTTTTTGGGCTATCCCATCTGTTAGGTATAAACCTAATGCCACGTATTCGTAACATTCATGACTTGTCTCTGTTTAGACCTGACGATCGTTACCGGTATATAAATATTGATGACTTATTCAGTGGCAGCATCGACTTTAAGTTAATTGAACGGCACCTGAGAGACATGCTGCGGGTTGTCATTTCGATTAAGAAGGGAAAAATCACCGCATCAACAATATTGCGAAGGCTTGGAACTTACAGTCGTAAAAACAAGCTTTATCAAGCATTTAAAGAGTTGGGAAAAGCTGTACGCACATTATTCTTGTTGCGTTATATAGATGAGATCGAGCTACGGAAAACAATCCAATCGGCGACGAATAAAAGTGAAGAATTTAATGGGTTTGTGAAATGGCTTTTCTTTGGTGGAGAGGGAATCATCGCTGAAAATGTTAGGCACGAGCAGCGTAAGATTGTGAAATACAATCAACTTGTCGCAAACATGGTGATCCTCTATAACGTCGAAAAAATGACGCATGTTCTTAAAGAACTGTCAGAAGAAGGCGTGGATATCAGTAAGGAACTACTCAACGGGCTTTCCCCGTATCGCAACTCGAACATCAATCGTTTTGGGGACTACAACCTAGACCTGGATAGGGAGGTGCCGCCACTAGACTTTGGAATCAAAATCTTAGAGCCTGAGTCAGAAATGGCTTAACAATGGAAATTTATCAATAATAACAGCCAGTTAACCTACATTTGGAGAATTTTTCCAGGATGACGGCCGACCCTCAATTAGAAATGTCTCTTTTTAGATAATCTTGTTTTATACAAAAACAAGTAAAAACTAAAGAGAGATATCTAGTGGCGCTATATATCATGAGTGAAAAAGAGTTAATTCGTTTAGACGTTATAAAACAGTTAAATAACAAGCTACTAAACCGCCAACAGGCTTCTGAGTTATTAAATTTAAGTATTCGTCAAATTCAACGATTGTTGAATGCCTATCGATTAGAAGGCGTTGCTGGATTACAGTCAAAAAAGCGAGGAAAAGTAAGTAATCGTCGCTACGCGGATTCCTTTCGTGAATACGTTATTCACATTGTCCAATCTAATTATGTTGATTTTGGTCCGACACTAGCCTTAGAAAAACTTAAAGAGTTACACCATATTCACTTGTCAGTTACAACACTTAGAAACTGGATGATAGAGGCTGAGCTTTGGTCTACAAGGAAACAGGCAAAAAAGCAGGTATATCAGCCACGTAATCGTCGCGAGTGTTTTGGTGAGCTCATTCAAATTGATGGTTCACAGCATTACTGGTTTGAAGAGCGCGGACCAAAGTGTACGTTACTGGTCTTTATAGATGATGCAACCAGCACTCTGCTTGAATTAAGATTTTGTCCAAGCGAATCCACATTTGATTATTTTTATTCAACCAAGCGCTATTTAGAGCGTTATGGCAAGCCTGTTGCTTTTTATTCAGATAAACATGGTGTATTCAGAGTCAATGCCAAGGGTGCAACAACAGGCACTGGCATGACACAGTTTGGTCGGGCTTTACATGAATTAAATATCGATATTATTTGTGCCAATACACCTCAAGCCAAAGGTCGTGTTGAGCGGGCTAATCGTACGCTGCAAGACAGGTTGGTAAAAGAGCTTCGATTACATAACATCAATAATATTGAAGAAGGCAATCTATTTTTAGAATCGTTTCGACAAGATTACAACAATCGGTTTGCCAAACCTGCGATAAATAACAAGGATGTTCATCGGCCATTTTCTGAGCATGATAACTTAAAAGATTGTTTCAGTTGGCAAGAAGAGCGTACTGTATCAAATAGTTTAACTGTCCAATATGACCGTATCGTCTATTTGCTTGAAGCTAATGATGTCACCTGCGAACTCAGACGGAAGAAAGTAACTATTCTTGATTATCCTGATGGCTCTATTGATATCCGGTATCAAGGTTTATCACTCCCCTATTCTACTTTTGATAAAGTTCGGCAAGTAAAACAGGCAGAAATTGTATCTAATAAACGCATTGGTGCTGCTTTAAGTTTGATTAAAGAAAATCAACATTTAACAGCAACAAAAAGAAGTCAAAGTGCCCCTAGAAGACAGGGGCAGAGACAAAAAAATAAAAATGTATGTAAACTAGACTTGACCTAAAAGACATCATCTTCAAAATCGATAACTGTTTCATCAAGTCTGAGCTAGTACAAGTTGAAAGAATTAAATCTCATGAGATGATTAATTTGGTATTACTTGAATATATCTCTCAACATTCACATTGAATGATAGATAGAGATGAAAGTTTTTGTTAGCTTTGCCCCGTGATTTTTTTGTGGCAAAGTTGTAAAAAAATCACTTATATTAATAAGTGTCTTATTATATGAGATGCTTCAAGCTCTTAAACAGGAGAAGAAAATGAACATTAATAAAAAAAGTATTCTGGGTACAGTAATTCTGTCAGCAACGTTATTTGTTGGATGTAGTAGTGATAGTGATAATTCAATTCTGGAAGGACGGTTTATCGATAGTCCTGTGCAAGGTCTTACCTATGTTTCTGGAAGCGTTGAAGGCACAACAGATGAAAACGGTACTTTTACTTATGAGGCTGGTCAAATGGTGAGCTTTTTCATAGGTGACATTGAACTAGGTACTACCGAGGGCGCTGCCGTATTGACACCTGTTGAACTAGTGCCTTCTGCAACTGATGAAACTCATCCAACTGTTACCAATATCATTCGTGTATTACAGACGTTAGATGATGATGGTGACACCAGTAATGGGATTGTCATTAGCGAATCTGTTACTCTTGAAGCAACAAATATTGATATTGATTTTACTTTATCTATTAGCAATTTTGAAAATGACAGTAATTTACAAGCAATACTTTCTGATTTAACAGAATTAACCAGTGCAGGTGCACGCCCTCTTGTCTCTGTATCAGAGGCACAAACACATTTCAATCAAGCACTGATTGATTTACTCGTTGGTGAATATAGTGGTACATTTACGGGAGGAGATAGTGGAACATTCAGTTTTACCGCGAATAACAATGGTACGATTAATGGCACTGGTTTTTCTAATACTGATAATGAGTCGTTCAGTTTTACTGGAAGCTTCACTAGTGATGGCACAGGTGCTGCATTCGGAACTGTTGAAGGTGGAGCAACTTTTGAACTAATGATTTCTCGTGATGGAACAATTACGGGTAATTGGGAAAGTGACCTTTTTGATATTTCAGGAACAATTTCTGGTGGTAGAAACTAGTCAACTATTTCCCTCGACTACAGCTTTGTATCTTACTATAGCCTGGTCGAGGGTAAATGCTCTGATTTAATTGAATGCGATATTTCGATTTACGATCGATATTATTACCAATTTCCGATTCTTTAGAATAAGCCCCATATGTTTTTGCAGTGAGTTTGGGGTGTAGTTCAAGCCCTTTTGATTGATAAATAATGACATAATATTTTTTGAGATCAAAAAATTATTGAATTTTTTTTTTGCTCTATGTACCATTACGATCAATTAAATTAAATATTTTAAAAGAACATTTAATTGATTTCGTTATATTCTATTTCTATAATTTTGCATATGGTTAATATAATATAACGTGCTTTTAAATTCGTGAATTATTTCAATCCAGATGGGGGATTATATGAAAAAAGTATTAATAGTATTCTTAACTGTTTTAGTTCCATCTTTGACTTCGTGTGTAAGTATTGCAGAAGATGGAAGTCTTGTGTTCAAAAGACCACAGCATAAGTTGTTTTCTCAAAAAAAACATATTGTGTCAGAATGTGTTAATGGAAAGCAGACAACAAAAATTTATATAGAAAATCCTGGATTTGAAAACGACATTACAGGATCGCCTCATTATTGGAAATATGGAATTAGCAAAGGCTGGGGTATAGAATCAGATCCAACCTATTTACAAGATCCACAAAAAGGAGCTGGTGTATTTAACATAAAGCACCACAAAGTTATAACTTTTAATACAGAAAATACGGGAGATAACGTTGGTTTCTTGCACAGAGGAACTGTACGAATTAAACAGACTTTGGATTATGCATTAAAGCCTAATGCTATATATCAGTTAAATGCATTAATTGGGAGAAGAGTAGATATACCATTTGGTAGTTATCGATTAGCTCTTTACGCAGGAAATGAACTATTAGTTAAAACTGATTCTCCAGTTCCAGTTGAAGGTGAATTCGTCAACGTGCAATTAATAGCAAAAACGACAAAAAAAACCATGTCAATTGGCAGGCCTATTAAAATAGAGCTAATTAATACAAGCACTACCTCTAAAAATCATTACAAAAAAACACAGGTTGTAACGGATAATTTTGAATTGTATGAAGAAGTGCCTTGTTCGCCAGATCCTGTTAAAATAAAGTAGTCCAATAGATTAAACCAAAAGCAAATTAAAAATCTTTAGAAACCTCCTACAAGATTTCAGCAATGATTTTTGGGGAGGTAGTCCTTCTAAGTTATTGATTTAAGTCTTTCAAAGTCAATTTTCATAAAACTGTCATCCATTAAACCCATAAATAATTTAAAAAGAGACACTTCTAAAAAACTAAAAGTAGTGACATTTCTATTTAACTTTAACAATATTAGCACAATTCAGCAGGGCCATGTTTTACAAAACTCTATATGAAATCAAGCATTCTCTCTCCATGCAGGAAATGGATCCTCTAATGTCAGCCAGTAATCTTTGCCTCGTAATAGTTCTTCTTCACTCAATAAGCAGTCATCCAATGCTTGAGTAATGCCTTCCTGATCCAGTCCCTGACCAATAAAAACTAATTCCTGTCGCATATCACCAAAAGGTTCCACCCATTGTTTTTGAATATGTGCAAGGTAATCTTTATCCGTGGGCCAACTTTCTTTGGGAACAGCTTTCCAGAACATACCGGCAAAACCGTATCGAGCAACACCTCCTGCTTGACTCCATTGACCAGCAAATTCTGGACGCGAGGCTAACCAGAAATAACCTTTAGAACGGATCAGCTTGCCAAACTCTTGGCTTCCATGTAGAAATTGATAAAACTTTTCTGGATGGAAAGGACGCCTTGCCACATAACTGAAACTGCCAATTCCGTACTCTTCTGTTTCGGGAACATGTTCACCACGCATTTCTTTAAGCCAACCAGGTGCTTGTTGTGCTCGTTCGAAATTAAATAAACCTGTATTCAAAACATCATCGATATTGACTTGTCCATGAGTGATAGGAATGATACGAGCTTCCGTATTCAATGTTTTCAATATAGCCGTCAGACGTTCAACATCAGTCGTCTCAACCAGGTCAGTCTTACTGATAAGAATAACATCAGCAAACTCCACTTGATCAACCAGCAAATCTGAAACACTGCGCTCATCTTCTTCACCTAGAGATTCATCTGTCTCTCGTAAATATTGTGCCTTATCATAATTCTCCAGGAAATTGACAGCATCAACGACCGTTACCATCGTATCCAAGTCAGCAATATCAGACAGTGAAACATCATTTTCATCGGCAAAAGTAAAAGTTTCTGCCACAGGCAATGGTTCGGAAATACCTGTAGACTCAATCACCAGATAATCAAAACGTTTAGCTTGCGCAAGCTTAGTGACTTCTTCCAGAAGATCTTCCCGTAATGTGCAGCAAATACATCCATTACTCATTTCAACAAGTTTCTCATCACTACGGTTTAGAGAAACTTCACTTTGAACAATGGCCGAATCAATGTTGATCTCACTCATATCATTGACGATGACAGCCACTTTCTTACCCTGTCGGTTATTCAGAATATGACTCAGTACCGTTGTTTTACCCGCTCCGAGAAAGCCGGAAAGTACAGTGACCGGGAGTTTACTTGTATGCTCCATGAATACCTCTCAATTAAATTCAATTTAAAGACATGTGATTCAATATAACTTAAATGATATGTTATAACATATCATTTAAAAAATGCAAAAATTTTACCTTCATTTTTTAAGAACACAAATACAAAAGTTGTTGTTCTTGATTATTCTTATTGCAATATGGGTTGCTAATTTCAGGTTATTGTTTAATTTGTTTTTTTAAAGTTATAGTTAACATAAATAACGTGAAACCCATTCACTGATAACATTGGCAACATACTCTGCATCTTCTTTACGTGTCAGTAAATGATCGGCGTTATCCAAGGAAATAAAACTTTTGGGATGCTTGGCTGCCTGATAAATTTTAGCAGCTTCATCAATTAAAACTGTGGCATCTTGCGGTGAATGAAAAACCAACAAAGCTCTTTTTAGGCGCGCAATTTTTTGAGTAAGTGATTGTGACTCAATATCTTCAAGAAATTGCTTTGTAATCACAAAAGGTCTTCCGGCGAGCTTTACCTCTACCTCACCCTGTTTGATAATATCATCAATATGACAGGAAAATTGTTTTTGTACATGCTCAGGATCAGATGGTGCACCTATGGTCACAACGGCTTTACACTCTGGAATCTGTTCTGCTGCTGCCAATACGGCTGCACCACCAAGACTGTGCCCTATTAATAATGAAGGCGCCAAATACTCTTCTCGTAAATGATTGGCGGCAGCCACCAGATCTTGAACATCTGTTGAAAAATTAGAGTTTGCAAAGTCACCGTCACTATTACCCAATCCGGTAAAATCAAAACGCAACACAGCCATATTTTTTTCAACTAATGCGCGTGCAATACGTGAAGCGGAAGAAATATCTTTGCCACAGGTGAAACAATGTGCAATCAAAACAAAGCCTTTGGGTTCACCTGCTGGCATTTCCAATAATGCTGCCAGTTCAATACTTTGTTGATTGACAAATGTAAACTTTTTTCTTTCTCGCTTCATGATACTCACTCATAGATAGTGATTAATTAACTGATGTACTTTATAAGTCTTTATTCGTCAATCATTTTAACAACGGACTGTCTTGTTCGATTCACTTTTAAATGAGTCACATCCGGTCGAGAATAATGCCCTACTGCATCAAAGTTTTGCCTTTCTTCCAGTACTCGTTGATAATCAATATTGCTCACAATTAATTTTTCTTCACCAACAACAGGTGCAACAACCCATTCACCATTAGGGGCGGCGATACAAGAACCGCCATTGGCTAAAATAGCCGGTGCATTTTTAACAATTTTATCTAAGTGTGGAGTGTCATCGGGAAAATCTTCTATGCGCATAAAACCACTGGCTGAAACCACAAATGAACGTGATTCTTTTGCAATAAATGCCGTGATATCTTTTGTATTACGTTCTGAACCTGGCCATACAGCAATATGCACATTTTCACCCTGTCCATAAAGTGCTGTGCGAGCCAAAGGCATCCAGTTTTCCCAACAGTTCAAACCTCCCACATGAAACTGCTTAAGAGGATGAACTCGTAATCCATGTCCATCACCTGGTGACCAGGTCAAGCGTTCTTCATATGTTGGTTGCAACTTTCGATGAACTGATTGAATCTCTCCATATTCATTAATGTAAACCAGAGAGCAATATAAGCTGTGTCCACCCCGATTTTCTGCCCTTTCAATCAGTCCCAGATAAATTGCCAACTGATGTTGTTTGGCTAACAGACAAACTTCTTGCAAATCACCCTTTTCTATTTGAATTGCGTTACGCATATAATGTGCGTGAATGGCTTTTTGTTGAGGTGATTCAAATTCTGAACCATGAGTTAACGATAACCAAAAAGGATAGCCTGGTAATAATCCTTCACCAAATACCAATAATTCACAACCCTGGTTACCAGCATCGTTAATGTACGATGAAATTTTTTCAAGGGTTAAGGTTTTATTCAACCATACAGGGGCTATTTGTGCGATACCAATGTTTAAAGTTTCATTGTTCATTTGCAATACTTCTTATCTCTTGTAACAGTTGTTGGATATGTTCTAAACACGTATGTTCATTTAAAACCACAATTCTAAGATGTCTAATACCATTTAATTCTGTCGAGGTAATATAAAATTTACCACGCTTTATCAATTCATTTCTTAAAGATAATTGAAAATCATTGCCCTCAGGGCCACCCGTATATCTAAAACAAAGAATATTGGATTGTGGTTTATACGGGCATTCGAAATCACTGGCATCATGAATGACATGATAAAAATCACGTGTGATGGCATACTGGTGTGATACATAATCAGATAAAGCTTGTTCGCCTTCTGCAGCAAGTACCCAAAAGAGCTTTGTTGCTATAGGAGCTTTTGTGCACTCCAGTGTGTAATTCATCAAATCAAACCCTGGCGTTTCTTTATCATGAAATAAATAACTGCCTTTTTGTTGAAAGGTTGATGCCATTGATTGGCTGTCTTTAAATAATACGGCGGCACATAAGGTGGTTGTTCTTAACATTTTATGTGTATCCCATATTAATGAATCTGCTTTTTCCACACCCGCTAAAAGGTGCTTTTCATGCTCGGACACCAAAGCTGATGCACCATGAGCACCGTCAATATGTAACCACAATCCCTCTTGGTTACAAAAATCACCGATATCTTCAACAGGATCATACAATCCCGTTGCTGTTGCACAACCATTAATGACAACGGCCATAACGATTTTTCCGTCATTTTTAGCAGCTTCATAAGTATTTTTAAGAGACTGCAAATTGACCATTTCATGATTGTCTGTCGGCATTTTATAAATAGCGGAATGTCCTAATCCCATAATTGAAATGGCTCTTGCTATCGAGTAATGAGACACATCAGGAGCAATCACCACTAAATTATCCGGGTTTCCATTTTCCCAGGCCTGTGGAGCCACTTTCGCTCTGGCGGCAAGTAATGCTGTCAGGTTAGCCATAGAACCACCGTGCGTCATAATGCCTGAGCCATTTTCTGTTTTTTGAGTAAAATCAGTTATATTTTGTTCATTGAACCAACCCACCTTTTGCAACATCCAATTGACCATGGTTTGTTCAATCACTGCTCCGCCAGGCCCCATTTCATAAATGGCCATAGGATTGTTAATCACACCATGAACAAAATCAGCAACGCCGGAAGCAAGATGAGAAGACGCGACTTGATGCCCCAGATAACGCGGATGATGCATATGCTGGCTGGATTCCAAATAAGGTGACAAAAACGTCATGACGTTATTAGTATCAAGCCCGCCCTCATAAATCCACTTTTCCAATTGTAATTGTTCAGCCAGTTCTGAAGCTATGGGTTGTTTTAATACAGGGCTATCACCATTTTGACTCTCCTCAATATATTCTTCTAAATGAGGTAATATCCGGGTAATAATTGACGTAAAATCTTGAGCAGTGTTCTTCATAATAAATAAGCTAGATTGGAATGTAATTGGGTACTACTGAAAATGGCCATAGAATACAATATCATTTGATATTAGCAAGTGATTTTAATGGATTTCTCTATAAGCAATTGATTATCTTATCTTTATCATTATTTACTGGTGTGATATGGCGTTTGCATTTTATTTTTTAGCAACTATATTCTTTGTAGATATAGAGTCATGGTCTCTATGAAAATTACATACAAAAGGCATCTATATGAAAAAACATCTTCTTTTGTTGGTCGTATCCATTTTTCTTGCTTCATGCAGCAGTGTTAAACAAGCTGAAAAAGCACTCAACACGGGTAATTATGAACAAACCATTCATATCGCACTCAATAAATTAAAAACCAATAAACAACAAAAAAACAAACAGGCTTATATTCTTATGCTGGAAAACGCGTATGCCAAAGCCGTTGAGAGAGATAAAAGCACCCTATCCTTTCTTAAAAAAGAAGGCAATCCTGATAATATTCAGCGTATTTATCATCTTTATGTATCGTTAAAGAACAGACAAGAAAAAATAAAGCCACTATTGCCCCTATATTTAATAGAACAAAAACGTCCAGCACTTTTCGATTTTAATAATTACGACAATGACATTATTTTAACTAAAAATAAATTATCAAACCATTTATATACCAATGCAAATACTTTGTTATCCCAGGCGACGACTAAAGAAGACTATCGAGCCGTTTACAATCAATTGATGACTCTTAATAATATCTCGCCCAACTATAAAAAAACGCATCAATTAATGAAAGTGTCCCATTTAAAAGGAACACGTTTTATTAAAGTTCATGTAAAAAATAAAACCAACATGGTCATTCCAAAGTCGTTACAAACGGATTTACTTAATTTTGATACTTACGGGCTCAATGATCAATGGACCGTTTACCATAACCGGCCTCAAAATTCCATCAAGTATGACTATGTGATGGATATCACCTTTAGAGAGATCAAGACATCTCCTGAGCAACTGAGAGAACGGCAGTTAAAAAAAGAAAAACTCATAAAAGATGGTTGGAAATATTTACGAAACAACAGTGGTCAATTCATTTTGGATAATAAGGGAAAAAAAATAAAAGTGGACAATATGATAAAAGTGTATTGTCATTATTATGAATTTATTCAATTAAAATCTGTCAATATCAATGGACATGTACAGTATAGAAACTTAAACACACAACAATTACTTAAAGCCTTTCCTATTTCAAGTGAATTTACTTTTAAACATATTTACGCCAATTACAAAGGCGATAAACGTGCTCTGGAAAATAACCTTTTACCCTATTTAACCCTTAAATCGGTTAAATTCCCTACAAACCAACAAATGATTTATGATTCCGGTACACATTTAAAAAATGAAATAAAAAAAATTATCGCTCAACATTCATTTGAATAATTCTGATGCTTTATTTTTTAAAATAAAAGGTTAAATGAAAACAGGCGCCGCCTAATTCGCTGTCTGAAATATGCAGTTCTCCCTGGTATTGTTCAACGAGTTCCTTAACAATAGACAGACCGAGTCCTTGCCCTTCTACTGTTTCATCCAAACGTACGCCTCTTTGTAAAATATTATAACGTACAGCCTTACTTACGCCAGGACCATCATCTTCAACTTTAAGGGTTAATTGTTCTTTATTATCCGTTTTAATGCAGTTAAGTGTTAATTGAACCTGTGACTGACACCATTTACAGGCATTCTCCAGGAGGTTACCCAATATTTCCATTAAATCGCCTTCATCTCCGTAAAAACGGATACTGTCATCAGATGATATGACATTAATGGACACTTGTTTATCATGATACACTTTTTGTAATGCAGAAATTATTTTTTCTACAGATGCATTCATATTGATTGAAGATAAAGTATATCCTTCCTGTAACAAGCTTGGCCTGCGCAACTGATACTGAATAATCGTATCCATTCGTTCAATTTGCTGATCTAATAATGATTTTAATTCATCCTGGTGATACTCATGATGAATGGACCCTTTCATTAATGCCAGAGGTGTCTTTAAGCTATGTGCCAAGTTAGACAGTGTCATACGGTATTTCTCACGCTGATCACGTTCAGAGGCTATCAGTACATTCATATTTTTTGTTAAAGGTTTTAATTCATTAGGGTAATTTTCTGATAACCTCTGTGATTGTCCACTATCGATATTGGATAAATCTTTTGCTATTAAATTGAGTGGTTTTAATCCCCAGCGAAGTACCCATAATTGAATAATAAACATGGCCAAAAATATAAATGCTAACCACTGCCAGAATGTTTGTCGAAAAGACAAGATTAGTTTATCAAACAGAATAGCTTCATATAATATGACCCATTGAAAACGATATTGTTTGTCATCAATATCACTTTCCCATACGGTAAGATAAGACAGTTGATAAAAGGCCATATCCTGTTTTTCCATTTGATTTAAAACAAAAACACCCTCTTCTTGTTGTGTATATTCCATGTCATCCAAGTCTACCGCACTAAATGAACGCCATAATTCACCCTGTTGTTCCGAGATTAAAAAAGCATAACTCCCACTGCCTATTTGGTTTAAATCTCTATCTATCACTTCTTCAGGTAAACTCAGATAACCGGCTGTTTCTTCTTCTGCAGCCGTTATCAGCATATAAATTTGCGCTTCCATTCGTTGTTCCAATTGTTTTAACAGGGTGTTTTTAAAACCTTTTTCAAGTAGTATCGCCATTAAACTGGTTAACACAATTAACGTAATCGTTAATAAAAGGCTCAGTCTGAATTTAAGTGAATGAATCACGTTTTCTAAAATAGTTTTGTTTTATTGATTAAGATCTGGATTAATACGATAGCCACGTCCACGTAATGTTTCAATAGGGTTTAAATCGCCATTGGGATCCAGTTTTTTACGAAGGCGACGCACAAAAACCTCTAGTACATTACTGTCTTTATCTTGATCCTGTTCATAAATATGTTCCGTCAATTCTGTTTTCGAAATAACCTTTTGTGAATTCACAATCAAATATTCTAACACTTTGTATTCATAAGCCGTTAATTCCAATGCTTGATTATTGAGTAATACTTCCTGTGATAAGGTATTTAAAACGATAGGGCCTATTTGAATTTTAGGATTAGAGTGACCAGTCGAGCGTCTTAATAGTGCATTAACTCTGGCTAGTAACTCTTCCATTTGAAAAGGTTTCACCAAATAATCATCCGCACCTCTTGATAGACCTTCCACTTTATCCTGCCACCTGTCTCTTGCCGTAAGGATAAGAATAGGAAAGTCTTTATTTTTTTCTCTGATATTTTGTATGAGATCTAATCCATTAAGCTCAGGCAAACCCAAATCAATAATGGCCAGATCTTGCGGATATTCTACAGCATAAAACAAACCATCTTTTCCATCAAAAGCCTGATCCACAGCAAAACCCGCTTTATTCAATGTGGTTTTAAGTTGTTCCTGCAATATTTTTTCGTCTTCTACAATAAGCAATCGCATAATATAAATGATTATTTGGTTTTATAGTGAAATGAACAGGCCGGTATTCTCAATACTTTCACATGCCCTTTATGATTGACCACTTTGACTTTATAGATGGGTGGTTTACTTTTTAAGTAGAGTTTTGCAGATAGAACTTTACCTTTTTTTCTTTGTGTTGCAATGGCAATAGCCTTACTTTTTGTAATCGTCATGCAAGGCTTATTTTGATTGACCGTGTTATTTTGAGCATATTGATATTCAGTATATCCACTCAGCGAAAATACTGTTAAGTAAGTCAATATCAGTGTTTTCTTTATAATCATATGCTTAATCTAATCATGATTTGTATCATATATGTGCGTTAGTCTATTGTGCTGTGAAAAATAAAGCAAGCTGCTGTTCCCTATATGCTTTTTGAATAGACAGCTTGCTTTATACTTTTAAAGCCTAACTAAAATACGGCGTCCGGGTTGATGCGGCAATTCTGTTTTATAATATCGTTTGCCTAACTTATAAGTCACTTGATAACCCACCACTTCTGATTGAGTCTCATATTGGTATTCTCGATAACATTCCTCATGATACCTATATTGGGGAGCTTTCTTACCTAAGTGGCTGCCGATTACTGCTCCAGAAAAAGCACCTAAACGCTTTGAAGCTTTATCATGACCCAATTGGTAACCGATTGCCGCACCTAAAATACCACCAGATACTTTATTGATATGCTGCTTGGACTTTACCTGATAGCAGACTTTAACAGGCTTTTTCACTTTGACGTATTCAATAATCGGCTGGGAATCAACCACTTTTGCCCAAACTTTATGGTTATATGTATAGGCATGTTGACGATCATATTGATGATAATGTTTCACAACCACATGCTTTTTACCGACATGGTGTTTTTTGTGGTGATGATGTTTCGCCATACTAGGCATGGCAGTGATCATAATCAAAACGAAAGGTAGCAATTTCATCATAGTCGTACTCTCTTTTAATGATTGGACTTATGATAAATACTAGCCTTGAGAAGCTGAACCCAATCTGAACAGAATAAAACAATACATATTATCTTATAATTTAAATTAAAAATATCCCTTAATTATTTGATTTTAAATAAATTACTATTATTTTATAATCTCCATCTTATTTAAAGATACTGATCTTATACAAATATACTGATTCCACGCTCATCAATGATACTCTCTTTTTTTGTCTCTATGATAGATACACCCTCTGATTCATGGCCCATTTCTCCATCTCTATCCGCAGAAGCCAGGTGTTCGGGAGATTGGTGAGAAGCTTCTCCGTCTTTCTTACCTTGATTCAATTGAATTTCAGCATTATCAAGTATGTCTTTTAGCTTATCCATATTTTGTTCAAACAATTCCCTGGTTTGACTGTGATTCACCTGAATAGCCACTTGTGTCGAACCGTTTTGCTGGCTGACTTTTATCGTTAGTGGACCCAATTCTGGTGGGTCTAACTGAATTTCAGCAGTTTCAACACCTGAACGCAGCATCCATGTAATTTTATGAGCAAAGTCACTTTGCCATTGTCGAGCATGTAATTGTAGAGGTTGAGAAATTTGCTGAGTACGCTCTAGTGCATCTACACCATTACCTGATGACATAGGCATGGTTAGCGCACTGGGTTTATGTCCGGTTTCTTCTGTTTTATTGCCCCCTGTTGTACTGGCTTCGTCAACATCAGCAGCTTTAGCAGCCAAGGATTCAACAGAAATCGTATCACCAATTTTTGTTTGGTTTAATAGTGAGGCTAAAGTAATGGCCTTGTTGGTATCCGGTGTAAAGTGTTTCGCTTCAACAGGAAAAGGTGCGCCAGGTATTGATGGGCGTTCATTAGATGCATGAGGTGATGCTTTTTTATTGAACACATTTGACATAGTATTATTTTCCTCTCTGTATCGTGTAAACATTTTATTTTGCTCTTCTAATTGAGACCAATGAGTTAAATCATTTTTTAAGATTGCCATTTTTTCCGACTGCTCTAATTTATTTAACGTCGGATAAAGTGGTGTATTCAGGCTTTTTTTGTCTTCATTGACTTTTGTTGGAGAAAGTTCAAGTGATTTTGTATCTTTTAAATTCAATGCCTCTTGTTTGTTAATATTAGGAAACAGATCATTTTTTCTATGTTCTGTTTCATGAGGCTCTATAGTACCTACTTTTTGAGTAACAACATTTTTTACATCGTTTAACAAAGGCTCTTTATTATTTTTGATATTATTTGAAGTATCTGCAACAGGCTTGGCAGTCTCATTCAATAGCGTCTTTATATGATTCTTCTTATCGCCAGTCGATTTTTCACCATTGTTATAAAGAGGCTTAAGTTCACCATTGATATTCGTTGTTATTTTTTCATTGATTTGAGAAATATTATGAACAATATCTGCATCAAGTGATACTTGATTACCGGCTGCTTTGCCATTCAAAGCATTGTCCTGTGTATCTATTGGTTGGTTTGATTTTTTGGTTGAAGGTATGTTGTTCGCAGTAATAATTTTTTCAGCGTTTTCTTTTACATTCCCTTCTTTTATATTCCCAGTGTTCAAAAGCTCATTGATTGTTTTACCTGTATCACTTGAGTGTTGTAACTCATCCACTTGGATTGGTGTTTGAATGTGGTGTGTAAAAATAAACTTTTTTTCAGACACTGTTTCAATAGCAATGGCATCATCAGGCGACAAAGAATTTAAATTTTCTATGGTATTCTTTTCAAAGTGCACGAGATCTTGCTGTATATCATCAGCTGAAGTGGGCAAATATTCTGGTAATCTTGCTTGTTTTAGTGGCAAACCTTTGCCTTCTAAACCCTGAGCAAGTTGTTGGACGTCCTTGCTCTCTTCTTTTACAAATTGTGAAAAAACATTTAAAAAAGGAGTATGAGACGTCGTATCTGATGAAATTTCACTTTTCCCTAAATGAGAAATAGGTATAAATATATCTTTTAACCCGTTGTTATTATTTACTTTTTCTAAATTAGTTGAAGCACCGTTGTTCGCGACTCCTTCTAAACTGGCCTCGTTAAGGTCGAACGATATTGTATTGGAAAATAATAATACAGTCACAATTGAAACCCACTCATTGATAATGTGTAGGTATTACTGCAACTTTAAAGCCAACTCTACTTTTTTCTAGACTTTATACACCAAAAATGACAGGTCACGAATAAAACTCCCCCCCAACTCAAACCACTTGAAAGTATAGCGTTCAAGTGGCTTAAGCATAGGTACTATTTTATGGTTTCCTCGAGTTGAGTTACCCGTATTAAGGCCTAAAAAATGAGCTGAATATTAAACAAAAAGACCTTTACTTACCTCTGACCTGGCTTTTCGCCAGCCATTTAGCCAGTATTCTTTTATGTCTAATGATGAGTAAGGACATGCATCTCTTGATTTACCAACAATTCCTGCTTGAAACCCTCTAGAATGAGCTCTATCCATGCGATCACGTTTCTGTCTTTTCATAGGCTACCCCTTTGTTTTCGGTTGAAAATGGGATGGAGGTGCGGAATAAGGGGCTTTCTGTAGTATGAAATTCTCTAACAATGCCGTTCACTCATTCACCAGAGAACTACAGCCAACCCTCTTAATCCACTCTTTGTAATTTAGTGACTTTTGGTTATAAGCTCCAATAAAAAATGGCTATAAGAATTTCTTTTATATTCAATGGAACTTTAACAAAGTTTCTTAAACATTAAATAAACAAAGTATTTTTATATTAAAAATCAAATAGTTATCTCATTAATTTTAGTTTTAAAGATAAAAATAGCTGTGTTTAATCACTTTATAGCTAAAAGCACTATAAAATTATAATTTTTTACAAAATCAACCTTATTTCAAACAGTTGTAGTCAACACATAGTCTTTTTTGTCTTATAGCCTGAAAATACAAAATCTATTCAAAATATTCTTTTTTATATCTGGTCCGATTTCTAATCAAATCAAAAACCCCAATCAATATATATCTCAAAATACATGATGCTGTTGGTTAATAATGAGAAGTCCTACGAAGTTTCCATACACCCATTAATAATAATAATACCCCCAGACCTAAACTACCTCCACTGGGTTCGCCACTACTCAAATCTTTTAGAAATCCTCTATCCTGACCCCGGGAAGTATTGCGGTCTTTTTCGTACGAAAATAAAATAAAATGCTCACCAGTTGAATCATAGTTTATGGTAATTTCAGAAAAATCGGTTTCACCCTGAATAAAATTATACTGTTCATTATCTAAATATATCACCAAAGGATCGCAGGGGGCTTGTTCTGGAGAGTCACTGCAATCTTCTGATGAGACAGACCAATTCAACGTTAAACTGCCTGGACCATCCACAATAGCCAAGGCAAAACTTTTTTCTCCATCATCAATATCACCACTTCTAATTCCACCTCTGTCCTGATTAAATTCCCAGGATTTATCCCCACCTGTAAACCATTCAACGTCACTCTCAGTAACAACATAGCCTGAAAACTCTGGTGCTCTGGCCAACGCCATACCATCTAATGTAGACTCTGCAATCACCTGGTTGCTATTGGTATCTAATAATTGTAAACGTGACAGTTTTCTCCCTCCACTGTTAGGTGAAAACCGCACCGAAATAAAACATTCCTCATTAACATCTAAAAAACCATCATCACAAGTATCATCCACTATGGTGTAATTAGACTCGAAATCTTCTTCTATTTTTGAAAATAAACTGACTGAATGACTCAAATTATTATTTACCCTAAACACGAAGTCATTTTGACGCCCTTCAGGCGTCAGATCAAATTCATGCTTTGATTGAATGCTGACATTTTTTAATATGGAATTGATCCAGTCCAAAGCACTGGCTGGTTTTGCAAAAACACTATGTAAGCCTTCCTGTGCACAGGCAAACCCCCAACTGGATATACCGACCTGATACCAAACCCCATTACTGTTTACCATCAGAGGGCCACCGCTGTCACCCTGACAAGTGCCTCGACCACCACCATCAAAGCCCGCACAAATCATGGCATCAGTAATGGATACAATACCTGCACTACCCAATTCTCCCAAAGAACGTAGCGTTTCAGTCATTTCATTAGAACATTGAGAGTTTGACATTAAGTTTAATTCTACTTGGTGTAATAAATCAGGAAAATTAAGTGCATCCCTTTCTTCACCCACATCAAAAGCTTGTCTATCTCCCCAACCTATCGCTATAGTATCAAAGTCCAGGTTAATAAATTCATTCACGAGTTGAGTGTCTGCCAGTAAAATAGGTTCAACATCGACAGCTTCTTTCAGTTCTATTAATGCCAAATCATTATTTAAAAAGACACTATTCCAATCAGGGTGTAAATATACTTCTTTCACAGCAATGGCCGCTTCAGCGCCATCTCTTAAATCAAACTCTCCAACATTAACCATAAAACTATTGAGATCCAAATCATCAACACAATGAGCCGCTGTTAAAACCCAACGATCACCAATAACAGAGCCAGCACAAAATGATCGCTGCAATAACTGATCAGGTTTACTAACAAATACATTCACTTCCTGATCAAGGCGTTGTTTTAATAACAAACCGTCTTCACGTGTTATCCCTACCGCTGGAATATTAAACGATGTATTTAATAATGTACCTCTAAAACTTCCAGGGCTGTGGTTATAAATAACAGCAGCGACACCACCACCATCCACACAGTTGGCAACTTTTTCAGAAAAGGTAATGGCATTTTCATTATTAGGTCCACGTTCAATTAAGCAAATATTGCCGTCCATATTGCTACATCTTGATGCGGCAAAACCACAATCTACGAGGTTTGCTGTTTCATTACCACTGATTGAACCGGTAAGCACTCTTGCATTCAATAACACCTCACCTGCAATACTCACTGATGCAGCCTGACCATTAAATGTGGTTACTAAAGAACTCATCCAGGGCCAGGATTCACGATCGACAATATTTCCCCCCACTATTTTGGATGAGCTTTTTATTTGTTTTTCAAGGGTTTTAAATTTTGAATAGGCGATGGGTTTATAAATAGATTGTTTGGTTTGAGTTTGCTCTGATTGTTCAGCTTGTATCCCTGATAATGTACATACTGACAATGAAGATAGTGCAAATAGCATGAGTAACCATCGTTTGATGCTTCCTGTATATAAGTTGAATTTTTTAAATTTTAAACCACACATACTCAATTGTTTTAATCTTGAACTGATTTATTTTTTCATTCTCTGGCAGACATCAAACAAAGTATTTTCTATTACTCTGCTTTTGACTACTAACCACTCTAGTTTCGATGACCAATTCACTAACATATATAACGACTAATATACTGCATAATTAAGTAATCTAAAATAACTTCTTTAAGACCAGCTACATTCAATTAAGTTCTTGATATTAGAATATTCGCTTTTCCTTATCATGTCATAGTAAAAGGCATCTATTCGAGCACACTCTCTAATCTACTCTTCTTATGAATATTGCTTAATGCCTCTTTACATAATATGACAACTTGCCAGCAATAACTATCACCATTTTGTTACTTTATGTACATAAGGATACAAAATGAATAACAACTTTACATAAAAACCTTATAAATCAAACAGTTAATTTATTTTTGATATTGGATAATGTTGTATTACCCTAATAAATTACGTTTGTTTAATAACCCACTTAGACATCCATTGCTCTTCCTGTAATGGTTAATCGTACCACTTTTCTGCGTTCACCGTTTTTTCTGCGATCTTCGCCAGATCGCATATCGGGTATCGTCATTGCTCTGGCACCTTCATATTGACGGCGGTCAATACCTGAACGGCGCTCTTCGACTCTATTATCAACAGCAACATCCGACCAGTTTATATCATCTTTTTTTACGTCGCTCATAACTGTGATCTCTATTTCACAAATTGGCTATCGATTAACAATTATCTTTACTTCAATTATAGACTTATCAAAAGAACTTGAAGGTAAAAATGGACAAAGCATCCCAATATGAAGATGAAGCATCCCCTACCTTTGTAGATAAGCCTTCTCTAAAACAACAGCTTACTGTTTGTTTTCTTTATAAAAAGCAGAATGTTAAACCATAGTCTACACTTTAATAAACTTATTCTAACATGAGTTAAATCGAAACATGGTAAAAATGTTTCCTGTAAACCTATAAAAATTTATAAGAAAGATTATAATGATATTATGACAACCCATGAAAAAAAGCATGAAAGGAATCTAAAAGCTCAAAATCACGCATTAGAGCTTGAAAATGAACGTCTAAAATCCATGCTACACAGTTTGGTTTCAAAAGCCGAACACAATGAAAAAGTACAAAAGAAATTCCAGGGATTAGAAATTAATTTATTACGTACAGACTCTTTACCTAAATTATTTGATACACTTATCCATCGATTTAAATCTCAATTCAAAATAGAAAAGACAGGACTTTATTTATACGATCCCCATGATCGTATCCAGGAACTGGTGCATGAAGTTTATCCCAATACCCCCATGCCAAACTTAAAATTCTTTCAAACCCGCGAACAAATTCATAATTTGTATCCCAATGGCTATAAGACCCGACTCACTCAAAAAGATCTCTACTTATCAGAACAGCTATTTCCAGGACATGATAATAAAGTACTTAGTTTAGCTCAGTTGCCTCTTGTCAGACACGGAGAAATTATTGGCAGTTATCATTTGGGTAGTGAAAACGAACAACGCTTTTCACCTGATATGTCTACCGAATTTATTGATCATCTGGCCAGTATTATTGCCTTGTGTATAGAAAATACAATGAATCTGGATAAACTCAAGCATCTCAGTTTGATTGATCCTCTCACACATACAAAAAACAGACGCTCACTACATCGTTGGCTTGATATTGAAATCGCAAGAGCCGAAAGAGAACAAACCGCACTCTCTTGTTTATTTATTGATTTGGATCACTTTAAACAAATCAATGATAAATATGGTCATCCCGTCGGTGATCGTGTGCTCAAGATGGTTGCCGAAACCATCCAGCCCAACTTACGTGCAACCGATATCCTTGCCCGGTTTGGCGGAGAAGAGTTTACTGTTTTATTGCCTGGCAGTGATCAAATAACTGCTCAGCATATTGCAGAACGTATTCGCCTCATGGTTGAACAGTTGGTGATTCCTATTAATAATGTTGAAAGCTGCTCACTATCCTGTTCTATTGGTGGCACAACCTGGTATCCACAATTGCATTCCGCATCAATGGAAGAAATAGCTGAAACGATTATTCAATGTGCTGATTTAGCGGTATATCATGCAAAAGATAATGGACGCAATTGTTGTCAATGGCATGATTTTGAAATCAACAAACATCCATCAGTACATCATTAGGGGCTGTTTATCTTTTAGGTTAAACCTGTAAACTATAAAAGATAAACAGCACCTAAGTCAGTCGTTCAAAAGATAAACAGGCTCTAGTCAAAGACAAGCTCTTTCCGTTACAATCCAAGTCTAAACTAAATTCTATTTTTTGCATGTAAAGGTTTATAACCCTTCCATTAATTAACTCATGAATACTAAAAAACCTTTTTTGCAATATGCTCAGATTGAATGGCAACAAGACACACCTTTCTCTTTAGATTTTAATGATATTTATTTCTGTCGCCAGAAAGGTATTGAAGAAACAGATTATACTTTTATTGATGGCAACAACCTTATTTATCGTTGGAAAAACCTGGCTGATAATGATTCATTTTCTATAGCAGAACTAGGATTTGGCACAGGACTGAACTTTTTAGTCACCGCTTCTCAATGGCAACAGTACCAACAAAAAAATCAAACATTGCACTATATCGCTATTGAAAAGCACCCATTGAGTTTACATGACTTAATTAAAGCACATACTTTATGGCCTCAATTCCACTCTATTTCAATGCATTTGCAAAAACATTACCCTATTGCATTAGAAGGCATTTGGTCATTCACATTTTCTGAACTTAATATTCATTTAACATTAATTTATCGGGACGTCATTGATGCTTTAAAAGAACTGTCTGTACATTCAACAAACATTCAGGCCTGGTACCTGGATGGTTTTGCTCCTGCAAAGAATAAATCGATTTGGCAGAATCAATGCTTTCAGTTAATCGCTCAACATTCCAGTAATACAACCACTTGTGCCACTTTCACGGCAGCAGGTTTTGTGCGTCGAGGTTTGGAAAATGTCGGTTTTCATATGCAAAAGCAACCAGGATTTGGTCATAAAAGAGAAATGCTCACAGGTAAGTTCATAAAAAACATGAATGCTACACCATGTTCTCTCAATGATTTAACCTATCAAGAACCCTGGTTTCGATTGTCAAAAAAAGAAAATTCACAATTATCTAAAGTTGCTGTGATTGGTGCCGGTATTGCCGGTTGTACAACAGCCAAAGCTTTAGCTAACACCGGAATACAAGTTGATATTTTTGAAAGTGAAGCTCAGGTTGCTCATGGTGCATCAGGTGTTTGTTCTGGTATTTTTTATCCATCATTGTCAAAAGACATGAACCATGCTTCACAGTTTTATTATCATGCCTACCACTGTTTACTGCATACGATAGACAATTGGCAATTACAGGATTTCGTTCATTCTACCGGTTTGATTAAATTTGGAAAACAAACAGACATTGAAAAAGTCCTTGAATGCTTTTCTTCACATTCTGATTTTCAACGATGGATACATGCCTATCACATTCAAAAGTCAGACCATAACATGACTCAAAACACAATAGGTATCCATTTACCCAACAGTGGATATATCGACTGTAAAGCATTATGCCAACATCTGTTACAAGATTCTAAAATTCACACCTTTATAAGTACCCCAATACTCAAAATTGAATATAAAAAAAATCACTGGCACCTATCCAGCAATAATGAAACATTCCAAAACTATGATCATTTAATTCTTTGTAATAGTTTTTCGGCGAAACATCTCCTTCCCAAACATCATTTACCTGCAATGAAAATCAGGGGGCAAACTCTGACACTTCAGGAAAAGTTGGATAGTACTTACAACAATAAAGTCTTATGTGATGATATTTATATTATTCCTAATTCTGAATACAGTCTTCATGTAGGAGCTACTTTCGAACAAAACAATGACAACCCAACGCTGTGTTGGGACAGTCAAAAAAAACTACTCAATAAGCTCAATCACTTTCTCGATAAAGAGGTAAAGCTCCCAGACTGCTTAACAGGTTATGTTGGCTTTCGCTTTGCCAGTAGAGACAGATTTCCCTTTGTTGGTCCACTTCCTGATTGGGAAAATTTTTTGGAAACTTATGGCACCTTATGGACAGGTCAATGTCCACAATCATTTCCAAGCGCTCTCTATTGGCCTCAATTATCCATTAACTTAGCCCATGGTGCTCGTGGGATGACCAGTGCTTTTATTTGTGCTCAATTACTGGCCGCAGAACTCACTCAGTCACCTATAACACCTCTTCCCTATCATTTAAGAAAACACCTTTATCCCAGTCGTTTTATGATGAAACAACTTAAAAAGAAAAAACAACATCGACAAGCTATTTATCAATAAATTATCCATATCCAGATTGAAGGATAAAAAAACAAACCCTCTAAAGAAAACTCAATATTTCAGCATATTCTTTATCTTTAGAGGGATTTATATTGTTTCCTTAAACAGTCACAATTAAAGTCTTAAGCCCGACGACGAGAAAATCCGACAAAACCGGCTAAACCTGATAATAAGAACCAGACGGCTGCTGGAACAGGCACAGGAGAAACATCACCTGATAATGTAATATTATCAAAAGCAATATCTTCATCTCCGGCATTCAAAGCAAAAGTAAAACGAAGATCCAGTGAATTACCCGAACCTGCTATGGATTGTGAGAATAAAGTGAACGTATCTGTAATTTCAGCACCATCTCCAATACCATTAAAGTCTGTATCAACAAAAGCGGCAGAATTAAACGTGCTACCATCATTCGCTAAGGCAAATAAATTTTGATAAATACCACCATCGATTCGATATTCAACTAAAAAAGAATCTGAAGCATCCCAATCATTATTACCATCACTGGCGTCATCTTCAGCAAATAAACCAGAAAACTCTAGATTAGTTGCTCCAGCAATATTGATATTTGAAAACGTCATGGTTAAAGGTAATGAGGCACCTTCACCATCTAAATCCATACCTGCAAAATAACTGGAACCCTGAATATTATTGTAGGTTATGGATGCGTTCATATTTGAACCATCGGTTCTATGAAAAAAATCAAAACCATTGTCTGAAAATTCAGGAGTCGACGTTGTGTAACTGACATTGCTGGTTTCAAAATCTTCAAAAAGTAAAGTGGCTGCTTGAGATGATGCTATCATTGAACCACTGACAAGTGTTAATAATACTGCTTTCTTAAACATGGATAATGCCTCTTAATTTTTTATAACTAACATGCTCTGTTAATTTAAATAAACATCATGAAATTAAGATAACAGTTACGCATCATATTTATGTTACTTATGTGCTACTTTTATGACAACCTCTGTGAAATATTAACTCAATAAAAAGTTCATAGAAGCTTCACTCTTTCTTCATCGCTTAAGTTGAATGATTTTGTTTAATACACACTGTTTTTTAATTTATTATTCTTTATCGTGTATTTTACAAAACTACCACATATCATTGCTGTTTTTATTTTATTGTTTCATAGTTTGGCCAGTTCTGAATTTAAACCAGAACAATTAATGGCACACTCCGATATTCAACAATTATTAAATGAAAAAACATCAAAAAAGTTCCGACAAATGATGTCTGATCCCAATGATTATCTTGACGTTATTATTGTTTATAACACAGCAAGAACTAATAACTCGCAACAAAACATCCCTTATTATTCACAGCAAACCTCTCTTCTGCCCACAGACATACATCATTACAAAAAAATAAAAGAGCAGTTATTAAATCATTTGGATACCCATGATTTGGATGAATTACGAACTTACTCACATTTACCCATGCAGGCCCTGCGATTACATTCCACCTCAAATTTAATCAAATTATTACGTCACTCATCCATTCAATCTATTTACCCTGATGAAAAACTGGACTATCATCTTGTGCAAAGTCTGCCTTTAATTCAACAAACACCTGTACTTGATTTATCTGTTTCTGGACAAAATACAACCATTGTTGTTTTAGACAGTGGAGCAGATTATACCCATTCTGATCTGGGTTCATGTACTTCTCCTGGCGTACCTGCGTCGTGTAAGGTGAATGTAGCCATAGATATTGCTAATGATGATGGCTCTCTGGATGATAATGGTCATGGTACGAATGTTTCTGCTATTGCCGCACGCACTGCACCCGATGCAAAAATTGCTGCATTGGATGTCTCTGATGGCACTTCAATATTAAGTTCAGATGTTATTGCGGGTATTAACTGGGCCATTAGTCATCAGGCAACTTACAACATAGCTGCTATCAATATCAGTCTGGGCGGAACAACTACGTTTAGTAATCCCTGTAGTTTGGGCAATCCTTATAGTACACCTGTTAACTCAGCAAGAAATGCGGGTATTGTGGTTGTTTCATCAGCAGGAAACAATGCAGACAGCAATGGTATTTCTGCACCAGCCTGTACACCAGGTATTATTTCCGTCGGCTCGGTTTATGATGCAAATTATGGCATGCTTGATCTGGGTAACTGCCAGGATGCAACCACCTTTAGTGACAAGATTGTTTGTAATTCCAACAGTGCATCCTACTTATCTTTATTAGCACCTGGTGCCATTATTACTGCAGGTGGTGCTTCCTTTGCCGGCACATCTCAAGCAGCCCCTCATGTCAGTGCTGCTGCTGCCTTATTACGTTCTGCTTATCCCAATGCAACAACCAGCGAAATTGAACAAAAACTATTGCAAAGCAATACCCAGATTACTGATACGAGAAACAGTGTTACAAAACCCAGGTTGGACCTATTCTTTGCTTTAGGCGCAATTAATGATAATTTTTCAGATGCTTTAATATTGGATGCAAT
The DNA here is from genome assembly GCA_965230335.1 of Kangiellaceae bacterium. GTDB lineage: Bacteria > Pseudomonadota > Gammaproteobacteria > Enterobacterales > Kangiellaceae > CBDDKS01. The sequence goes on from CBDDKS010000006.1 coordinate 63,967, forward strand.
GCATCTGTCTGATACCGTTTCTAATATTGATGCAACACAAGAAACCCATGAACCTAATCACGCAGCACAAGTGGGTGGTGCGTCATTATGGTGGACTTGGACAGCAGATACTTATGCTCAAATTTGTATAGACACCATGGGCAGTGATGTCGATACACTTCTGGGTATTTATACAGGAAACGATATTGCCAGTTTAACCGAAGTCACCAGTAACGATAATTTTGACAGTCAACTCTATAGCCAGGCCTGTTTTCATTCACAACCCGGTCAAGATTATTATTTTGCAGTGGATACTTTGAATGCAGAAAAAGGTATCATTACTATTCAGTTATCGGTTGCTCAAACCTTCACTGTTCCCACACTTTCTTTTTATACCAGCCTGCTCCTTGCATTGGCTCTTTTATTCATAACTTACTATACACAACGTAGAAACACTCTCAGATATTCCCAGTATTTTTAATCTTTTTACTTTTAATATATTCTTTTATTGATTTGTCATATATCTACCATTAGTTTTTCATACAGTGGTTGAAAAAGGATTCTTATTGTCTAAATCTTAACTTGTATATACAATTACAAAATATACCCTGCGACTTGAAGATAGACAGGTATAATCAAGCCCTATTTAACTCAGGTAATTGTGTAATGAAACCAATAGCCCCTCCTACTTTTCCTATTAGAGCAGCAACAGGCAGTCAACTCACCGCAAAAAGCTGGTTAACAGAAGCGCCTTTGCGCATGTTAATGAATAATCTGGATCCTGATGTTGCCGAAAGACCCGAAGAACTTGTGGTTTATGGGGGTATTGGCAAAGCTGCACGTAACTGGGATTGCTATCAGCAGATCGTCGAAAGCCTTACCCATCTTAATACTGATGAAACATTGCTCATTCAATCAGGTAAACCGGTGGGTGTTTTTAAAACCCATGCTGATGCACCAAGAGTATTAATTGCCAATTCCAACTTGGTACCACAATGGGCAAACTGGGATCACTTTAATGAACTGGATAAAAAAGGATTGATGATGTATGGACAAATGACTGCCGGCTCCTGGATCTACATTGGCAGTCAGGGCATTGTTCAGGGAACCTATGAAACCTTCGTGGAAGCTGGTCGACAGCACTTCAATGGTCAGACTCAAGGCAAGTGGATTTTAACGGCCGGCCTCGGCGGTATGGGTGGCGCGCAACCACTGGCCGCTACTATGGCCGGTTATTCGATGATTGCCGTGGAGTGTGATGAATCACGCATCGATTTTCGATTAAAAACGGGATACCTGGATAAAAAAGCACGAACTCTTGATGATGCTATGACATTACTAAATGATGCTTTAGAAAAAGGGGATACTGTATCTATTGGTTTGTTGGGTAATGCTGCTGATATATTTCCAGAAATATATCGCAAAGGTATTCAACCGAATCTGGTTACCGACCAAACCTCAGCCCATGATCCGATTAACGGTTATTTGCCCAAAGGCTGGACACTTCAAGAATGGAGAAAACAATCAAAAGAACAACCTGAAAAAGTTGCCAGCGCCGCTCGTCAATCTATGGCCATTCATGTTCAAGCCATGTTGAATTTTTATCAAAAAGGTATCCCTACAGTGGATTATGGTAACAATATTAGACAAGAGGCCTACAATGAAGGCGTCAAGAATGCTTTTGATTTTCCTGGTTTTGTGCCTGCTTATATCCGACCTTTGTTTTGTCAGGGTATTGGCCCTTTTCGCTGGGCTGCACTTTCTGGTGACCCGGAAGATATTTTTAAAACCGATGCTAAAGTTAAAGAGTTAATACCTGATGATCCTCACTTGCATCAATGGCTGGATATGGCCCGTGAGAAAATTCAATTTCAGGGATTACCCGCAAGAATCTGCTGGGTAGGACTTGGACAAAGACATCGTCTGGGTCTGGCTTTTAATGAAATGGTCAGAACAGGTGAATTAAAAGCACCTGTGGTGATTGGTCGGGATCATTTGGACTCAGGTTCTGTTGCCAGCCCTAACCGGGAAACAGAAGCCATGCAGGACGGATCTGATGCCGTTTCTGACTGGCCCTTGCTCAATGCAATGTTAAACGTTGCCAGTGGTGCAACCTGGGTTAGCTTACACCATGGTGGTGGTGTTGGCATGGGCTACTCCCAACATTCTGGTGTTGTCATTTGTTGTGATGGCAGTGAAACCGCAGATCATCGTATTCAACGGGTTCTTTTTAATGATCCGGCAACAGGTGTGATGCGTCATGCCGATGCCGGTTATGAAACAGCCATTCAATGTGCCAAAACACAAGCTCTCAATTTACCCATGTTGCATCGATAAACTATCATCCCAGAGAAAAGTCATGACTCAAACACTTGTCATAAAAGCCGGCGAAATGACCCTGACTCAACTCAGAAACATCGCTTTTAATCCTATCCGGTTGACATTGGATCCTCAGGACATTACACGCATTAAACGATCTCACCAGCAAGTAGAAAACATCACACAAAGTGGGAAAACCGTTTATGGCATTAATACCGGCTTTGGTTTACTTGCCAATACCAGTATTCCTCAGGATCAACTCAGTCAATTACAAACCAATTTACTACTATCGCACTGCACCGGCACAGGTGAACTCTTAAGCGATGACACCGTTCGTCTTATTCTTGCTATCAAACTATTCAGTCTGGCCCGCGGTTATTCAGGTGTCAGGTTGCTTGTTATTGAACACTTACTGGCTTTGTTGAATCATGAGGTTTATCCTTGTGTTCCAGCAAAAGGTTCTGTTGGCGCATCAGGTGATTTGGCACCCTTATCACACTTATGTATTACCTTGTTAGGCGAAGGTCAGGTCAGATATCGTGGCGAAATTTTACCGGCAAAACAAGGATTATCCATAGCAGGTATTGAACCTATTCAACTGGGCCCTAAAGAAGGTCTTGCCTTAATTAATGGTACTCAAGTTTCTACAGCCCTGGCTTTAATGGGCCTGTTTCATTGTGAAACCATTTTTGCTGCAGCCATGCTTTCTGGTGCTTTAAGTACGGATGCACTTAAAGGATCGATTAAACCCTTTGATCCAAGAATTCACGCCGTTCGTGGCCAACCAGGACAACAAATAACAGCTTCTGTGTATTTACAATTATTGCAAGACAGTGACATTGTGCAATCTCATACGGACTGTATCAAAGTGCAGGACCCTTACTCCCTACGTTGTCAGCCACAAGTCATGGGAGCCTGCCTGGATCTGATCAACAACGTCAGTCGCACACTGCATATTGAAGCCAATGCAGTAACTGATAATCCTTTATTATTTTTTGAAAATGACGACGCTATTTCCGGTGGTAATTTCCATGCAGAGCCTGTTGCTATGGCGGCAGATACACTGGCTATTGCTATTGCAGAAATCGGTGCCATAGCAGAAAGACGTTTAGCATTACTGATTGATCCCAATATGAGCAAGCTTCCTGCTTTTTTGGTTGAAAACAGTGGATTAAATTCTGGATTTATGATTGCACAAGTCACCGCTGCGGCTTTAGCTTCAGAAAACAAAACCTTCGCACACCCCGCCAGTGTTGACAGTTTGCCAACCAGCGCCAATCAGGAAGATCATGTCAGTATGGCGACCTTTGCTGCACGCCGCTTAGGGGATATGAACGACAATACAGCAGGTATTATTGCTATTGAATTATTGGCAGCAACTCAGGGTATTGAATTTCATAAGCCTTTAAAAACATCTCCATTATTAAATAAGGTAGTACAAAACATTCGTAACCTTGTTCCCAGTTATGAAAAAGATCGCTATTTTGCACCCGATATCGAGTCAATTAAACAATTGATCTATAAAGGACAATTAAATGAACACATTAAAAATGTGTTACCTTCTTTTTAAACTCTTGCCATATATTCATTCATTTGTCACAAAAATGATGCATAAAAAAGATTGACATCCTGCTTTTGACATTTTACATTAAACACATGATGACGCCACTTGCTTATTTCTTTTTTAGATGACCTTCTGTAGGAGGAATACGCTTGTGCAAAAACCTCCTTTCAGGAGGTTTTTTTTTGGATGAGTTATGAACAAGTTATTCAATCTTGAGTCAACCATGCCGAAAGAGAAAATACTATGCTAACGAATGAAGAACTTAATAACCTTCGACGAGATATTGATCATCTTGACATTGATCTTTTGAAACTTATAGCCAAACGTCAGACATTATGTTCCGAAATTGGTCAATATAAAATTCATGAATCACAACCCACACGAGATTTAGACAGAGAAAAAGATCTGATAGAAAAAAAAATACAATTAGGGAAGCAACTCGGGTTAGACAATCATTTTGTACATAAACTCTTTGAGTTCATTATCGATTATTCGGTACGTATGCAATACCATATGCGCGATCGGGAAACACAGGACAACCCCAAAAAATACCGTGTGGGTTACTTAGGCGATCAGGGCTCTTATAGTCATCAGGCACTCATACATTATTTTGAAGAAAAAAAACAAAAAGTATCCGCTTTTGGTTTCAAAAGTTTCAAAGACATATTAAATGCCGTACAAACTGATACGATGGATATTGGTTTATTGCCCATTGAAAATACTACTTCAGGTGTACTTTTAGAAGTTTATGACTTATTACAAGGCAGTGGTGTTCATATTATTGCTGAAGAAATCATTGAAATTGAACACTGCCTCATTGGTCAAAAAGAATCGCAGCTAAAAAAAGTGAAGCATCTTTTAGGACATCCTCAAGCCATTACTCAATGCAGTGATATTATTCTTCAATATCCTGACTGGACTATTGAATACTGCACAAGCAGTGCTGATGCACTGGAAGAAGTCATTAAACGCAATAGAAACGACACCATAGCAATAGCCAATCCTTATGCAGCAAAGTTATACAAACTCAATATACTATTAAAAAATATCAGTAATAGTCAGCAAAATTTCACACGCTTTATTTTAATCGGCCGACAACAAAAGCAGTTAAGCCTAGATATCCCTGCCAAAGTATCCATCGTTTTTTCAACAGGCCAGGAATCAGGATCATTGGCAAAAGTATTAGGCTGTTTTCAGGAAAACGCTGTACGTTTAACCAAACTTCAATCACGCCCTATTCCCAACCGAGCCTGGGAAGAACTCTTTTATGTCGATCTTGAAGGTCACTTGGAACAAACCAATGTCGCCTCAGCTATACAAAAAGCAGAAAACTTATGTCGTTTCTTGAAAATATTAGGTTGCTACGCCTCTAAACAGTTAGAACGCGCAAAAGTAGACACCAAGATAAATTAACCTGAATTCTGGATAAGAAAAACCATCCAATACCATAATTTGAACGGCTTTCTGCGTTAAGTTTGCTTGCAATAGCCTGCTATTACTGCACAAACTTGCCTTGCTATCCACTCAAATTACAGCACTGGTGAAAAGTTGAGAGATTGCTTTTTAGTTACAACCTATGACTTTCAAGGAAGAACATCTCACCATTTAAGTACATAATGACTTTTCTTATCCAGAACTCAGGTTAAATTAACTTCAATTTACGAATCCATATTGTTTTAACAATCGTGGCCAGGCTTTTAACCAACAACACCGGTGATCAAAAGATGCCTCTATATGTACTCTATGTCCTGCCGATACAATAGATTTTTCGTTTAAATAGAAAGGTACATTATTATCTTTTTTCCCAACAAAATGAATAATATTTTTTTGAGGTAGAGCCTCTAATACCTCAATGGCATTATTGGAATCTGTTAATGCATCATAACCATGGAAGTGTGTCCATGCATGAATATCCAAATTAGCGGCAATCGTCACTAAAGAAGTCACTTCAGGTATCTGCAATGCCATAAAAGTAGCAATGACACCGCCTCCACTATAACCAATAAGAACCACTTCTTCATAAGTATGTTTCGACAAAAAATTTTTTAATACAGTAATCATGCTGGTAATGACCTTATCTGAATATCGTCCTTGAGTCCAAAACCAGGCCGTGCACCCATCTGATAACTGATGATAGCAGGGACGTGCTATATATAATGCATCATGTTTTGCTCCTTTCAACATTAAATGTAATGCCAGGGGATAACGGGGCGTTGGATCCGATGCAATATAACGATTGAAAACATAAGGTCTTCCATCACCTTCCAAATAAACAAATAATCGTTTTTTCTTTGAATCAGAAGCTATGCGTTCAACCACCCAGTGTTTGTAAGGAGCTCCCTCTCTCCAATCATCAATCGCATGAGTATCCATAGCTTGTACATTAAACACTTGCTGCGTTTGACAAGCCATCAAAAAGTTCATGATAAATCCTATCAAGCTATATTTTAAAAAAGTTTTCGGTGATTTCTTTATCATTTCAAAAAACATTCTCTTAAACCCAATGCAAAATTCAGATTGACCAGGGGCTAGCAACAGACCCTACTCTACTACATTTAATGGATTCCAGCTTGGAAACTCTAATAAATCAGTTTAATATACTTCTTGTTAATCTCTCTTAAAAGCAGCCACTTTTACAATACAGGGTAAATGCCATGAAGGTTTTAAACGCTTTAATACAAAGCTATCTCAAAATAATGAATTCTATAGCCATTTCGAGATACACAATAAGGTTAATCACTGCCAGTATCAGTATTTTCCTTCTTTCTTGTAGTCATTCACCCACAACGGCTGACAAAAATACCAATACAACAAATCTAAAAGATTTGGATGTGGTTGATTGCCTGTTACCTGGTCAGGTCAGAAAGCTTGGCAAGACAACTTACATGACACCCAGAAGACCCATTCGAACTACAGCAGCAGATTGCCGTATTCGAGGGGGTGAATATGTTGATTATGACAGAGCTGATTATAAAACAGCATTAAAAGTATGGATGGAAGCCGCACAAGGCGGTGATGCAGAGGCACAAGCCAATGTTGGAGAAATATACGAACGGGGCTTAGGTGGTGAACCCAATTATGAAGCAGCGGTTATTTGGTATAAAAAAGCAGCCGAACAAGGTAACTCACGTGCACAATTTAACTTGGGTACATTATATGAACAAGGTCAAGGTGTCCCTAAAAATAAAGTTATCGCACTGAACTGGTATCGAAAAGCCTGGGGATTACCCGAAGACAATTTAATTTATCAATCCGTTGCCACAAAAGAAAGTGAGCATTTAAAGAAGCAATTGGAAAAACAGGTTGCCTCGAAAAATACACAAATTAAATCCCTGAAAAAACAAGTGAAACAATTAAAAGTACAACCTCAATTGGCATCCAATAATAATAAGGCTTTAAAACAGGAAATTACCGAATTACAGGTCTTAATCAAACAATTGGAAACCGAAAAAAACAAAGCACAGTCGCAATTTTCTGATTTGCAACAAATTGCTTCTGTTAACACTGCCAAAGTTCGTGAACCCAATACAGTTATAGAGCCCTTACAAAAAAATCTTAAAAGCATTAGTGAAGTCACTCTAAAAAATATGAATTTTGGAAAGTATCATGCACTGATTATTGGTAATCAAAATTATCAAAAAATCGATCAACTTGATACGCCTCATGCTGATGCAAAACGTGCAAAACGTATTTTAGAAAATCAATATGGTTTTAATGTTCGCATGTTATTGGATGTTGATAACGCAACCGTTATGAAGGCCATTAATGATTTAAATAATGTTCTGAATGAAAATGATAATCTACTGATTTTTTATGCCGGTCATGGCAGTCGGATAAAAAGTGACAATAGTAACGTTGAAACAGGTTATTGGTTACCAATTAATGCTGAAGCACCCCCTGATGATACTTACTGGGTATCCAATGAATTTGTTACCCGACATTTATCCCGATTAAAAGCAAAGCGCATTATGATCATTGCTGATTCCTGTTATGCAGGCCTGCTTTCTTCAGCACCAGGATACCTTTTCACTGGCAATAATGCCGTATTCTCTGAAGATTACGTCAAATACAAAATGCCAAAACGTTCCCGTCTGTTACTCTCTTCGGGTGGTGATCATCCAGTATTAGATAATGCCGGCAATGGCCATTCAGTATTTGCCAAAGCATTGCTGGATGAACTTGAAAATAATACCGGGTTACTAACCGGACCTGGGCTTTACTTAAAAATAAAAGACAAAATCAGTGCACGGGCTAAAGAGTTTGGTTTTAATCAGCAGCCTGAATTTAAAGCCATTAAAGGTGCAGGACATGAAGTTGGTGATTTCTTTTTTGTACATACAAAATAACTTTCCTGATTTCAAAAAATGTTAAGAATATATCGGGGCCTTCGGGTCCTAATATAGCTAATCGTAAACCACAAGATTTTTCACAAAGTAAATCACACTACCAAAATAGGCTGATTCAATTATATTTATTTTAACATTTTATGCATTTTAACAACGTAACACATGATCTCTTCACCTGCTTGTAAATCACCCACACCCTTTTCTAAAGCCAGCTTCATTTGTTGTGAACTGAAGTATTCATCATGTCGACGAATGAAGTTCCATATGCGCTCAGATACCAGAACCTCTCCTATCTGACAAACACTTTCAAGTCGTGCAGCAAAACTCACCACTTCACCTGACAAATCAACCTGTTCAGTTACTTCGTTAGGATGAACAACCACTTCTCCAATATCCATACCAATTCGACACGAAAATCCTGCTGCTGATAATACATCCTGAATCATACAGGCACAAGCAACACCAACAGCTGCATTTTGAAAACTGGCTCTTAAAGAATCACCTTCCATATTAGGATGATTGGCTTTCCATCGTTTTAATATTGGTTTAATTAAACCGCGGAATAATTCCATTTTTTCTTTTAACTCAGTTCCCTGCCAGCGCGAAAAATCTTTTAAATCCATAATCAGTACTGTCAACATACGGAGTTGCTCTGTATCATGTTCCAAAGCTAATTCCAGCAAGCGTGGCCAAAACTGTTCTTTCATAACAGCAATAGATTCTTTCATTTCCTGCATTAACATTCTGTCATTACGCATCATCATTTGTGCAACAATCACATTCGCAGCTTCCTGTTGAAGCTGTTTTTCTAACTTTTCAGGATTAATACCTCCAGTATCTTCTATAACTACTTTTACTAAAGTGCCACCAGCTACTTCTTTCAGACTTTTTATACGTAATTTAACTCCCCAAAACATAGCTTCCAAATGTTCAATCAAAATAGGCAAAGAAGCAAACTCATGAGGTGCTATAAATTGATCGTACTTAAGTTCAACAATAATGGATTCAGCATATAAACGTTCAAATTCTGATTTTTTATATCGGGTGACTATTTGTCCTTCTTTATCCCAATAAGCTTCCTTGCTCTCTACCCCCTTAATCGACCAACCAGTAATACTCGCATTATAAAGTTTACAAGCTGTCAATTTTGCATATTTTAATTTTGTATGACTTAAATTTGAATACCGTAAATCACTCATACTCAAATCGGCATCTTCAAGATTCATTCCATAAAAATTCTGATGTCTTAAATCTGTATTTTTTAATACTGCTGATTTTAAATTGGCACCTCTAAAGTCTACTGAAGTTAGCACAGCATCTGTAAAATTTGCTTTTTCTAATTTACTGTTTCTTAATGAAGCATTCTTTAAAACAGCTTCAGAAAAATCAACGTCTGATAAATCCATACCTTCCAGATTTTGTCCCATTAAATTGGCATTACAAAATTTTGCCTGTCTAAAATCCATGCCTTGTAGATTATGCCCTTCAAAATCCACATGTGAAAAATTTGCCCCCATAGATTGTGCCGTTAAAAATTTGGCATTTTTAACCTGGGTCATTGTGAAATTGGCATGAGACATTTCAGCAGCAATAAAACTGGCACCTTCAAGGTTGGAGAAACTGAAATCCACATGCTTTAAATTAGACGATATGAATTGACAGTTAGATAGATCAGTTTTCGATAGGTTAGAATAAGAAAAATCGACATCAGAAAAGTTATATCCACTTAAACTTGAATTACAAAAATTACTCTTTGTTAAACTAATAGATACATTTGGATTATTTTCACGCCATTTATTCCAAGCATCTTTACCCAATTTAATGAGTTCAATAAATTTTTCTTTATTCATGACAGCAACCCTTTATAAACATGACATAATTATTTTTTATCAAGTAATGATTCTTGAATATAACGTGGTAAAACAAAAGCAGCCTGATGTAATTCTGGTGTGTAATATCGAGTCGACATATCACGTTCCAAATAACGTTGATTTAAGGTTTCCAGAGTGACTTCACGTAAACTTGAGTCATTCGTCGCCCAAGCCAAAGTCATTTGCCCACCAACATAGGTGGGTACACCGGCCAGGAAAAAGGTTTGATCATCAAATAAATCACCTAAACGTTGTTGCGTTGTTTTCACTTCATCGAATTGCATAAACGGCACACCATTTTGCGTCACAATAATACCATTAGGCGTTAAACAATGTTTGGCATGTTGATAAAATTCAGTTGTAAATAATGCTTCACCAGGTCCCTGTGGATCGGTTGAATCAGAAATAATCACATCAAATTTTTGATGACAGGACTTTACATAGTCTAACCCATCTGTAATCACAATATTCGTTTTTTCATGTTCAAATGCACCGGAAGAATGTTCTGGTAAATATTCTTTACATAAATCAATAACAGCTTGATCAATTTCAACCTGTGTGACTTGCTCCAGACAGTTATGTTTGAGCACTTCACGCAAACAACCACCATCCCCCCCTCCTACAATCAATACACGCTTAGGATCAGGATGTGCAAACAGAGGTACATGGCAGAGCATTTCATGATAAATAAACTCATCTTTCTGTGTTGTTTGTATAATGCCATCCAATGCCATTACTCGACCAAAAAGTGGTGTTTCAAAAATAATCAAATGTTGAAATTCAGATTGTTCTTCAAATAAAACATGACTGATTTCAAAAAATTGACCGTAGCTATTATATAAAGATTCTCGAAATATTTGACTCATAAAAAAACTTACTCAAAAGATAATGCTGTTAAATGACTTAATACAAAATTCTTTAACGAGATATTATATTAAAATTTGTATAATTACTCAAAAATATATTTAAAAAATAGCAGTTATTAGGGACTTTTATCTTTTATAGTTTAAGTCTGTTAAAGCTTCTCTCAGCGTTACTTATCGCTTATTTGGAGTGACCAAACTGCGCTCTTCGTGCCTTAATTGAAGCTTTTACAAAATGAACAGGTGTAAACTATAAAAGATAAACAGCCTCTAGGTTGTATTTTGTAAAATTATAACCCGACTTTTCATTGAATGGGTAAATAAACTTGCATAGCCTGCTCACAGCAGACCTCAAGTATCACATTGACGCCAAGCTGTTTTAAAGGTAAATTATCACTTTGTATCTTCAATCAAAGCGTTATATTTTTAATCAGATTCAGGTTTTCAATGCAGCAGTATTCTTCAATTATTTCTTATCTATTCTTCATTATTTTTTCTCTTACTGGATGTCAATCAACCTATTATAGTGCGATGGAAAAAGTAGGGATACATAAACGTGATATTATGGTAAAAAGAGTAAAGTCAGCAAGGGATGCTCAGAAAGATGCCAAACAGGAATTCAAGTCTGCCCTCGAAGAATTTCAAAGCCTTTTTGGCAAACAGAATTCAAGTCTACAAAAAAAATATGATCAACTAAATAATGCTTATAAAGACAGCCTTAGTGCCGCAGAAAAAGTCAGTGATCGAATTAAATCCATTGAAAATGTATCAACTGCTTTATTTAAGGAATGGGAAGATGAACTTTCACTCTATAACAATGCAAAATTGAAACAGGACAGTCGTAAGAAATTAGTTCAAACCCGATTAAAATATAAGAAACTCATGCAAAGCATGCATCATGCAGAACAAAAGATGACTCCTGTCCTTAGTATTTTTCAAGATCAAGTACTCTATTTGAAACATAACCTAAATGCGAATGCCATTGATGGCTTAAAAAGTGAGTTAAAACAAATTCAAACCAATGTCACCACCTTAATTAAAAATATGGAACTATCTATTAATGAATCTGATCAATTTATTAAAGAATTAATGATACATTAAGATCGCTTGATCTTCCGTAAAATAATATTATTGTATAAAAACAACTTGTTCAAAAAGTAATTGTTCGTTTTGCCATGCCTCATATTCTTTTCTGGAAATATAACCAACATGACCTAAACTTTCAGGTTTTCCAATCACTACAAAATTTTTTACATTCTTACTTTTACGAAAACGTTGCCCCAGTTTTTTAAACTGTTTTTTTTCTGGATTACGATAAACAAATATCCAGGGTGCTTGAGGATATTCAAACTGGCTGGTTGCTTTTGGTGTTGCGCCTAATGCTTTTGCTATACTTTGCCATATTGCACCGTGTCTTATTGATTCATGTCGCTCCCAGGCAATAGCATGAGCTATTTCATGTAACAGTGTATCCATAATGATATCTTTTGTATTTAATTTAATATGATGTCGACTGAGTTGAATCCTTTTCTTACCTGGAATACAAGCACCTGCTCTTTTGTACGCATTATCCAAATGTAACGACCAACCGGATAATTCAGAATAATCGTTACAAATGCCCTCAAAAACTTCTTTCAATTCTTCAAAATAATATTTTATTTGTTCTTGATGGATATGGATTACATCATCTTTCATTATTATGAATTTAATATTTCCGGGAATTTAGATTTTAAAATTTAAGATTTCATTGCTAATTAAATATTAAATCTCATAAAAAAGCCTCTATTTTTTATAGAGATAACCTAAAGCAAGCATTGTAACAAAAAATTAATACTTTGTCTTAGAGCCTGTTTATCTTTTATAGTTTCAAAGTATCCCTGCTCCAGACGTAGCTGGACGAGATTCTCAAACTTCATTCATAGGATAAACTCACAATAACCTTATTGGACAACTAGAGAAATGAATAGGACATATCATTTTGTTTTTCAAATAAAAAGCGCAGTGAGGTCTTCATTTATAACCCATCAAATCCATTTAAAGATTGTCTATCTCAATGACACATGAATTTATTGTTTTTTCAAGCTTAATAAGGATTTATTGACTATGATTAAATTATGGTATTCATTTTAAATACGGAGTCCATCTCAGATGAACTTCTTTCTGAGAAAAGAGTCTTAAGTTATTGTGATACAACAAATTTTAGTTAACATTTCGTTTTGCATCAAAATTAAGGGCCAAAAGCATGCGGGGTAAAACATGAAACTATTCGACAAGTACCAATCTCGTTATAAAGAACGTCAGGAAGAAGAATTTACCTTACAAGAATATCTTGATATGTGTAAGAGCGATCCATTGGTTTACGCTTCGGCTTCTGAGCGTATGCTTAAGGCGATTGGTGAACCAGAACTCATTGATACGGCACAAGATCCCCGATTAAGCCGAATCTTTTCCAATAAAATTATTGCCCGCTACCCTGCTTTCTCAGAATTCTATGGCATGGAAGATGCCATAGAGCAAATTGTGGCTTACTTCAAACATGCCGCTCAAGGATTAGAAGAAAAGAAACAAATTCTGTATTTGTTAGGGCCTGTCGGTGGTGGTAAATCCTCTCTGGCAGAACGTCTTAAAAAACTCATGGAAAGCTGTCCAATCTATTGCATTAAAGATTCCCCTGTTTTTGAATCACCACTGGGGTTATTCGATGCCAGTGAAGATGCTGAATTACTTGAAAAGGAATATGGTATTGCTCCACGTTATCTCAATAAAATTATGTCGCCCTGGGCTGTCAAACGTTTACATGAGTATGGTGGTGATATCTCCAAATTTAAAGTGGTTAAACTACAGCCTTCGATTCTTGATCAAATTGCTATTGCCAAAACTGAGCCTGGTGATGAAAACAATCAGGATATATCGGCATTAGTCGGAAAAGTGGATATTCGAATGCTTGAAAAATATTCACAAAATGATGCCGATGCTTACAGTTATTCGGGTGCACTGTGTCGAGCCAACCAGGGCTTAATGGAATTTGTTGAAATGTTCAAAGCACCGATAAAAGTATTGCATCCTTTATTAACCGCCACTCAGGAAAGCAATTATAATGGTACAGAAGGTATGTCAGCATTGCCTTTTGAAGGAACGATTTTGGCACATTCTAATGAGTCGGAATGGCAATCTTTTAGAAACAACAAAAATAATGAAGCCTTTTTGGACAGGGTTTACATTGTTAAAGTGCCTTATTGCCTTCGAGTTTCTGAAGAAATCAAAATTTATGATAAGTTGCTGATCAATAGTTCACTGTCAGAAGCCCCTTGTGCCCCCAGTACTTTAAAAATGATGGCACAAATCAGTGTGCTTTCCCGCCTGACAACACCAGAAAACTCCAGCATGTATTCAAAAATGCGCGTTTATGATGGCGAAAGCCTGAAAGATACCGATCCGAAAGCAAAATCCTATCAGGAATACCGTGAATATGCAGGGGTCAATGAAGGTATGGCAGGCTTGTCTACTCGCTTTGCATTTAAAATATTATCCCGTGTTTTCAATTTTGATCAAACAGAAATCGCAGCTAATCCGGTTCATTTACTCTATGTACTTGAACAACAAATTGAAAGAGAGCAGTTCCCTCAAGAAGTTCATGATAAATATTTAGAATATATTAAAGGCTTTTTGGTTCCTAACTATGTTGAGTTTATTGGTAAAGAAATTCAAACTGCTTATCTCGAATCTTACTCTGAGTATGGACAAAACATCTTTGATCGTTACGTCACTTATGCTGACTTTTGGATTCAGGATCAAGAATATCGGGATCCTGAAACAGGTGAAAATTTTGATCGTTCTTCACTCAATGAGGAATTAGAAAAAATTGAAAAACCGGCTGGTATTTCCAATCCTAAAGATTTCCGAAATGAAGTGGTTAACTTTGTACTGCGAGCCAAAGCCAATAACAATGGCAACAACCCCAAATGGACCAGTTACGAAAAATTACGTACTGTTATCGAAAAGAAAATGTTCTCCAACACTGAAGATTTATTACCCGTGATTTCATTTAGTGCCAAAGGATCAGAAGATGATCGTAAGAAGCATGAAAACTTTGTTTCACGTATGGTTGATAAAGGCTATACAGAAAAACAGGTTAGATTACTATGTGAATGGTACTTGCGTGTTAGAAAATCATCTTAAAACAATATTAAGGTAATAATATGGCTCAATTAATCGATCGACGACCTAATGCTAAAAATAAAAGCGCCGTCAATAGACAACGATTTATTCGTCGATATAAAAAACAGATTAAACGAGCCATATCAGAACAAATTGGTCAAAGAAGTATTACCGATATCGAAAAAGGCGAAAATGTTTCTATTCCCTCAAAAGATATCAAAGAACCCACTTTTCGACATGATCAGGGTGGAAAAAGAGAAACCATTCATCCTGGCAATAAAGAATTTGTTCAGGGTGATAAAATAAAACGCCCTCCTCAAGGTGGACAAGGTTCTGGTTCTGGCGCCAGTGACTCTGGAGAAGGTACCGACGATTTCATGTTTGAAATATCAAAAGATGAATATCTTGATATTCTTTTTGATGATTTGGAATTACCCAACCTGAAAAAAAATCAACTTAAAAAAATGACACAAACCAAAACGGTCCGTTCTGGCTTTACTACGGTAGGTGTTCCCAGTAATATTAATATTGTACGTTCATTACGCTCAGCACTCGCCAGGCGTACAGCAATCGGTTCACAACCCAGAGCAGAGCTCAAAGCATTACAAGCTGAATTGGAAATACTGGAAAAAGAAACGCCACCACAAACACAAAAAATCAAAGACATTAAAGAAAAAATAGAAGCACTTGAAAAACGTTTAAGTCATATTCCTTTTATCGACACATTTGATTTAAAGTTCAATAATTTTGTTCAACAACCCAAACCGACATCACAAGCGGTCATGTTTTGTTTAATGGACGTTTCCGGATCAATGGATCAAGCCACCAAAGATATGGCCAAACGTTTTTTTATTTTACTTTATTTATTTTTAACTCGAAGCTACAAAGAAGTGGATGTTGTATTTATACGTCATCACACACAGGCAAAGGAAGTTGACGAGCAAGAGTTTTTCTATTCTCAGGAAACCGGTGGTACCATTGTTTCCAGTGCATTGAAATTAACGCAAGATATCATTCAGGATCGTTACTCTCCAGAAAACTGGAATATCTATGTTGCCCAGGCATCTGATGGAGATAACTGGAATGATGATTCACCATTGTGTCATAAAATTATGAGTGAAGCGTTACTACCGGTTATTCGCTATTTTGCCTATGTAGAAATTACTCAGCGCGATCATCAAAGTTTATGGGAACAATATTCACGTTTAATGGCAGAATTTGATAATTTTGCTATGCAAAATATCAAAGCACAAAGTGATATTTATCCAGTATTCAGAGAATTTTTTAGGAAACAAGCCGCATGACAAAAAGAAAACCCATCTCTGAAACCTCCGAATGGTCTTTTGAACTCATAGAAAAATATCTACATGAAATTGAAGTGATTGCTGAAGAATATCAGTTAGACACCTATCCCAACCAAATTGAATTGATTACTGCTGAGCAGATGCTGGATGCCTATGCCAGTGTTGGTATGCCTATTGGTTATAGTCATTGGTCATTTGGTAAAAAATTTATACAAAATGAACAACAATATCGTCGAGGACGCATGGGACTGGCCTACGAAATTGTGATTAATTCTAATCCTTGTATCGCCTATCTTATGGAAGAAAATACTATGATGATGCAAGCCCTGGTTATCGCACATGCCAGCTTTGGCCATAATTCATTTTTTAAAGGCAATTATTTGTTTAAAACCTGGACTGATGCTGAAGCAATCATTGATTATCTGGTATTTGCAAAAAATTATGTACATGAATGTGAAGAACGCTATGGTATTGATGCTGTTGAAGAGTTAATCGACTCCTGTCATGCGCTAATGAATTATGGTGTTGATCGTTATAAGCGCCCTTACCCTATTTCAATGCGTGAAGAACAACGCCGACAAAAAGAACGCGAACAATTCCTGCAATCACAAATCAATGAGCTGTGGCGAAAAACAGTGCCACAAAATGAAGAAGAAAAACAGCAAAAGGCATTTCGTTTTCCTAAAGATCCTCAGGAAAACATCCTATATTTTCTTGAAAAACATGCCCCACTATTAGAACCTTGGCAAAGAGAAATTGTACGTATTGTTCGAAAAATTGGTCAATATTTTTATCCGCAAAGACAAACTCAGGTTATGAATGAGGGATGGGCGTGTTTTTGGCACTATACATTAATTAATAAACTCTATGATAAAGGATTAGTCACTGATGGTTTTATGTTGGAATTTCTACAAAGCCATACCAATGTCGTTTCACAACCTGATTTTGACAGCCCTTATTATTCAGGCATCAATCCCTATGCATTAGGGTTTAATATGATGATGGATATTAAACGCATTTGTGAAAATCCAACGCAAGAAGACAAACAATGGTTCCCGGATATTGCAGGTTCCAACTGGCAGGAAACTCTGGATTTTGCGATGCGTAATTTTAAAGACGAAAGCTTTATAGCACAGTTTTTATCACCTAAAGTGATGAGAGACTTTAAATTGTTTTCTATTTTAGACGATGATACCCATAAAAATCTTGAAGTCACTGCGATTCATAACGAAACCGGCTATAAAGCAATACGGCAAATGCTATCCAATCAATATAATCTCAGTATGAATGAGCCTAATATTCAAGTTTACAATGTCGATGTTCGTGGTGACAGAACACTGACTTTAAGACACACGCCACATAATAATATGCCATTGAATAAGAACTCAAATGAAGTCCTAAGACATTTAAAACGATTATGGCAATTCAATATTAAATTAGAATCCAACAAACCCAATGGTGATGTTTATTTATTGGATGCTGTACCTAAAGAGTTATTAGAACAACAACAGGGAAAAAAAGATAAAGACGGTAATATAACCAGTTTTACTTACACTATTTAATTTAAAATTATCTTTTTATATAATTTCCTACTATAAAATTTTATTTGCTGCTTTTGGATATTGCTTTTTTAGTCTGTTAATCAGCTGTTTATGAAACTCATCCATTGGATAATTGGCTTTTATAAGACTGTGCAGCACTGCCTTATTTTCTGGTGTGAATTGAATTAAAGCAATATCCAAAGCATTGATTTGATCCGCATTATATTTTAATGACTTTTTATTTTTCAATAAGTAATCAACCAAAGACACATCATTATTCATCACTGCATAAGATAAAAGATGACCACCCTCATCATCTGTTCGATATAAATCAACACCTAAAGATTCCAGTTTTTTAAAATAAGCTGAATTTGGTAATGTTTCATTGGATAAAGCAAATAATTTAAAGGCTTCTTGTAAATGAATATAAAAATCACTATCAAATCCTCTTTCTTCTTTAAACATTTCAAATATTTCCAGATCTTCTGTCATTAATAAAATAAACACATTCATTGTCATTCTATCCCGTTGTTCTTCAAAAGTTTGCATTCTGATACTATCCTTAATTATTGCTTTTATTTTATCAATACCACTTTCTATAAAGTGAAAACCTTGCGAATGAATAATCTGTTTATATAGTTGTGACTGTTCATTATTTTCATCTAAATTTCTTACAAAGAAAAGTCGTTTATCTTTACTTATTAAATAAGCATCAATCGTTCTTAAATCATTTTTCTTGTTTTGATTTTTTTTAACCCATTCCTGAAGTTCTTTCTCAGCATTTTTTTGTCGTTCTTTATAAGCGTCCACTGATAATTGATACTTAATAGATTGATCATCACGTTCACTTTTTAACTGTGCTATTTTTTCTTTATTATCTACTTTCCATTGCTTCACTTCATTATCATGTTCTTTTTTGCATTCCTTTTTTTTTCTTTCAATTTCTAAAAGGGATTGTTTTACTTTATCGTCAATACCCATCATTGTTTCAAATTTTTTTGTATTGATATTATTTTGAACAACATAATGCTCTAATGTCATTAAAGGTTTTATATTTTCCTGAACACTTTCTAATTTATCCCTTAACCCAGGACGATGATTTAAATTTTTTTCTAGAATAGATTTGTCCGTTGGATAAACACCTTTTGAAGCCATAAAGTCTAATACTTCTACCATACTTTTTTCATTTATTTGAGTTCCTATGTTTAGTGATTGACGCAGCATAATATCTAAAAAATTTTCTTTTTTTAATGTATCAGTACTATTTGAATTTAAAGCTTCACCATTAATCATTATTTCAGTAAAAAATTGTTCATGAAATATAGGTTTATTAAATTGTAAACCTCTATCAGATAAGAACCTCAAAAATTCTAAACGTTTTGATGAGTTAATAACATTTCTTAATAAGGTATTATATCTGGATAGTAGATGAGCTTGTGATAAATCCACACCTTGATATAAAGTGCTTACTAGTTTGTACAAGGTTTCATCATCCATTCTTTGTTGGTTTCTAGCAATGATAGTTATTAAATCTTCATGGTTTGATTTAACTCCAAGTTCTAATAATTTTGAGTATGTTTTATTTGGATTATTCAATGTATATAAATCTAAACGTTCATATAAGCTATTTCCTCCTTGTGTTATACTATTAGCAGGCAACCCACCTGATTCAATAAGACTGATTATCTTATTTTCAGATATACCATTAGAATATTTTTCTTTTAAAAGCAATTGATTATGTTCTTCTCTACTTAATCGATAAGCATTTTTATTTAAATATTCATTTATAATAAAGTCTGTTTGCGTAGATAAACCAGGTAATTGACTGAGAGTATATATTGCACCTTCTAAATTTGATGGTGATAAATGCAACTCTTTAATATTTTTTTCAATTTTTTTTCTGATAAAGCTTAAAGCATCAGAGTTAGCAATAATACAACTATCTATATTGCTTGGCATTGTTGCATAAAAAGATTTCATTTTCTTAATCCATTGCTGTTTATTTTCCTTTTCTTCTTTAGAGTTTTTTATTTGCTTTTCAAATAAATGACTTACTAATTTTTGTGGTAACGGTTGAATATTTTAAAAATATATGCATCTTGTTTTGATACATATATATCACCTTCAACGAATAATTCTTGCTTCTCTGAATTCAAAAATGATACTACAGTTTCTTTCTGAAAACTATTTTCTAAAAACCAATACCTATAAAACAGAAAAATTATCAGTATAGCTATTAATATTAAAAACCTTCTACGGGCTTTATCTGAATATTTTAACACAGGACACCTTAACACTTTATATAAAACTACATATATTACAGTTTAACTCAAATAATTTTAAAAAAATATCCTCAAAATTGAGGATATACGACAAATAATTTATCTGATACTATTTTGAGGCTTGCTTTAACAAGCAATCTTTTTAATTAAATTGAGGTAAAAAACCATGAAAAAAAACCATTCATTTTTTATGTTATGCTTTGTTTTATTGAGTATATTTAATAGTAAATTAATATCTGCACAATATTCAAATATTCCTATTGTAAATTCATACCTGAAAGCATATATGGAATCTAATGATGAAACTATGAATCAAGGTCGTTTGGAGGTATATATAAAAAATAACAATCTATGGGAAATCACTTCTGCTGAAGCTAGGGTAGTTAATTATAAACAGAATAATCGCACAAATTATGATTTAGAATATTTAAACTTAGATATGAAATTAATGGGGTGGGGATATAGGCTCATTGGGAATAGTATGAGACTACTAACCTATGAACCAGGTGGAAGTGGAATAGGAACTGTATTTTCAGACGGCATACCACACCCTTTTGGAACTCCTAACAAAGCTTTCCACATTTCAATAGACAGGAACAGACCTCACATAACCCCTACTTTTCACACAGAAACAAGTATTCATATAGAAGACTACTTACTCTTAAATACCCCTAATCTCTTATTTGTTGATAAGGATGCTCACGCTACGATACATTTTGGTATACAACATTGGTCGAGAACTATACACTTATATGCTCGCCAGCTTTGGATTTGGATTTAACATATCGCTAATAATCGCATATTCATATAAAACGTATATGCGATTATTATTCTTTCCAATTAAATACAGGATCTTCTTTATCTTAGTTTCTGTTTCTTCTTATGTTCTGGGTTTTGAGCGCATATCCACATCGGTTTTTCTATCAGACAAACCAAAGCGATTGATTTCGTCGTTAATGACTCTGCTGAGATTTTGTATATCTCCTTCACCTAACTAAAACAACACTATTTTCTTTATCTTCGTTTCTGTTTCTTCTTGTGTTCTGGGTTTTGAACGCATATCTGTATCGGTTTTTCTGTCGGATAAACCAAATCGATTAATTTTATCATTAATCACTTTACTTAAGTTCAGTATATCATCTGCAGTTAATGAAGACACACGTGAGCTTTCTAAAGTCAGACGATTAAATTCTTCCAGATTTTCCAGTGAAGCCGTCAGCTGTTGTGTCGCTATGTTTTCTGAATCCGCTGATTCACGAATATGTTCTGCTGTACTTGAAATTCTATGCAGTGCTTCAGAAATATCAACCAGTCGTTGATTGGATTGAAAAGTATACTGCACGGCTTCTTCACAATACTGTGCTGCCGAATGCATACTCTTATAAGTCGTTTGTGTTAAGCCTTGAATGCGTTCAATATTATTTTGTACTTCCAAAGTAGATTCATGAGTACGTATGGCTAACTTTCTCACTTCATCGGCTACAACCGCAAACCCACGACCAGACTCTCCTGCTCGTGCCGCTTCAATGGCAGCATTTAAGGCCAATAAGTTCGTTTGTTCTGCAATTTCATTAATTACCTGAATAATGCCATCGATTTTTTCACTTTCTTGTTTTAGCTCACTGATTTCCATTTCAGCTTCTTTGACATTTTCTACCATACAACTAATCACCTTAACCGCTTTTTCGATAATATCCTGAGAACCGGTTATGAGTTCTTTTTCCTGGTCAATACATTGAAATGCCTCAACAACATCGGCCTGTACAATGCTATTGTACTCTTGAATTTTACGAACATCATTATAGACATCTTCATTGCGTAAGCGATTAATAATCGCACCCTGTTCTATGGCTGCCTGACTGTCACGTACCCCTTCTGAAATAGGAATAAGTCGAGAGGCTGAACGTAAAATGGATTGCAGTAATTCATCTGTTTCTTCAAGCTGACGGTTTTTACGTTGAATAATATCTGCAAAATGACGGCTAAACTGTGTATGGGACAAACGGCGCGAAAAATCAGCACAATAATCCCCTCGCTCTAAAAAGCTTTGCAGTAATCGAGATAAAGGCAACACCAATGCCCACGCAGCCACCGCAAACACAGTAAAAATAACCAGCATATTTTTTATGGCAAAAAATCCCCAATGATCTAAGTTTAACCAATGCCATACCGCCTCAATCAATGCGAGGAGAACAAATGCTACAATAAAAAACAGACTATAGCGCATACTATAGCTCCTTGATAAGACACCTGATTTAATTCATTTTTATATCAATTTTTACAATACTTCTGCTTTGAAGACACGATTTATCGCTCACCACAAATAACAGAATACACAAGAGCAATTTGCCCCATGTATTAAGCGTAGACTAAAAGCGAAGAAAGCTCATTATCAGTGGCTTGAAGTCCTTAATAAAGTATTCATTCCATTTCTTTAAGAGATATCAATAAGATAGAGAAGGTTATTTGGGTGGTTCAACAAACTCTTTTTGAGTTAATTGCTCATATTTCTCTATCAAGGCTTCTTTGGATTCAACATGGTTAGGATCAACGGGAATACAATCAACAGGACACACCTGCTGACATTGTGGTTCGTCAAAATGACCGACACATTCCGTACATTTATCAGGATCTATCTCATAGATCTCTTCACCCTGATAAATGGCTTCATTAGGACATTCTGGCTCACACACATCGCAATTAATGCATTCATCTGTAATGATTAAAGCCATGATCACCTTGTGTTTTCATTTAACGCCTGTTGTCATTTATTTTGAAGAGAGTTTTTCTTCAACTTTTTTGACCACATAGTCCGGCACAAATTCATGAATCGGCCCTTTTAGTTTAGCCACTTCTCGCACCAACGTTGAAGAAATAAAGGTATTTAACTCACCAGGCATAAGGAAAATACTTTCCAGCTTCGGTGCCAAACGGCGATTCATATTCGCCAACTGAAACTCATAATCAAAGTCAGAAACGGCTCTTAATCCTCTTAATAAAGCATGCGCTCCTTTTTCTTTGGCAAAATCCACCAATAAGTTAGAAAAACCACATACTTCAATATGATCGCCTAAATGGGCGCAACAGACAGATGCCATTTCCACACGCTCTTCCAATGAAAATAATGGGCTTTTGCCTGTGTTTTCTGCAACGGCAATAATAACCCGACCAAACAAGCTAGAAGCTCTTGCAACCAAATCTGAGTGGCCATTGGTAAAGGGATCAAAAGTACCCGGATAAATCACTGTTTTCATCATCAGCGCTCTCTAAACCGATTCATTCGATGGTTTATGGTAAGTTTCACTGAAGCTATGTACAGAATCAATAAAAACTTTGACTTTTTCTGGCTCAACGGTTTGATGAATACCATGTCCCAGATTAAACACATGACCTTCACCATGACCATAAGCTTCAAGAATATCAGTGACTTCCTGTTGAATACGTTCTTCACTGGCATAGAGTATTGAAGGATCCATATTCCCTTGTAACGCAGTCTGACCATTCACAGCAGAACGTGCCTGATCTAACGGCATTGTCCAATCAACACCCAAACAATCACAACCTGTCTCAGCCATCTTGGGTAACCAGGCTCCGCCATTTTTAGTGAACAAAGTGACAGGTACTTTTTGCCCTTCATGTTCACGAATGAGGTGTGCAACAATATATGACATATAGGCCAATGAAAACTCCTGATATTCCCTTGGTGTTAAAACCCCACCCCAGGTGTCAAAAATCATGACGGCTTGTGCCCCTGATGTAATTTGTGCGTTCAAGTAGGCCACGACTGAATCAGCCAATATTTGCAATAGTTGATGCATGGCTTTGGGTTCCTGGTACATCAAAGCTTTTACCAGACTGAACTGTTTTGTCGAACCACCTTCAACCATGTAGGTTGCCAATGTCCAGGGACTACCCGAGAAACCAATCAAAGGTACCTGTCCTTGTAATGCCCGTCGTATTGTTGAAACGGCCTCCAGCACATAATTTAATTGTTCACTGGGGTCAGGCACAAAAAGAGATTGGATATCAGACACAGTTCGCACCGGCTTATGAAATGCAGGTCCCTCTCCTTTCACAAAGTGCAAACCCAAACCCATGGCATCTGGAATCGTTAATATATCTGAAAAAAGAATGGCAGCATCCAGATCAAAACGTCTTAAAGGTTGTAATGTGACTTCGCAGGCTAACTCAGGGTTGGTTGCTAATGACATGAAATCACCGGCCTCAGCTCTCAAGGCTTTATATTCGGGCAAGTAACGTCCCGCCTGACGCATCATCCATACCGGTGTTTTATCGACGGGCTGACTTAGAGCTGCTCGAATATAACGATCATTTTTTAATGGCATCATATAACGATGTTTCTCCAAAATTAAAAATTATAATTAAAAGCGGAATATACCTGATTTTTCCTAAAGACCCTAGAGACTATTTATCTTTTATAGTTTATACCTGTTAATTTTGTAAAAGATAAACAGTCCCTAGTGCTTTGACTTAATCTCTTGTTTAACAATGCTCACTGACTTAAACCAGGGCCTGGCTTTTAATAAATCAGAGGGCAAGGCGTTACGAGCCAACTTAGCCTCTTCAATCGATGTAAAAGGTCCCTGATAAACGACATACCAGGGTGCCTTGTTTCTTTGCATCCTATACAAAGTAAAATTTTCCTTAGGATATTGTTGAATAAACTTTTTGGCGTTGCCAAGCTGACTAAATCCGGCTACCTGCATAATCACAAATGTATTATCGACTTCAAGTAATTGAAGTTCACTATCAGAGTAATCAGGATGATCCATCTTAATAGCTTTAGAATCTGTATCAGAAGATGAATGTTCTGATACAAGATCTTTTTGTTTGTTCTCTTTTGGCATATTATCTTTTTCTGTAAGATTCTTTTTCATACTTTCATTGTCCATGCTGTCTTTTTCGGTATTCTTACTTTCTACACTGTCTTCTTCCACACTGTCCTTTTCCATGCTTTCTTTTTTCGAGCCCTCCTCCTGACTATTTTCATTATTCTGACCCAGTTCTTTTGTTAATAAATTGCTTTCTAGATTGCCCTTTTCTGTTGTCAGAGTTTTATCTTCAGAGATTGTTTCTTTTTCAAGCGTTGTTTCTTTTGCAAGTGTTGTTTCTTTTTCAAGTATTCTACTATCTTCTGATGTTGTCTGATTTTCATCAGAATCCATAACATGATGCTCCACACCTGTTTTTTCTTTATCCGCTATAGATGTTGTTGGAGCATCATGCTTTTTGAGTATGTCATTTTTATTTGTACTACTTGATTGAAGGTTTTTTTCCTGAGTTACCGACACTGGATCGTCAATACCCTCTTTAGATAATTCGTTTAATGATGGTGCTTTCTCAAGAATGGATTGTTTTTCATTGTTCTTTAGTGAAGACAATAATCTATCTTGCTCACCATTTTTTTTGCTTTCTGTATTTTCAGTGAGTGTTGGTAAATCACTTTGTTCATCTTCCATTAAATCCCATATAAAAAAACCAGCCAATGTGAATAAGGCAACACCTACGACCATGATCCACTGTAAACGAAAAGGCAGTTGAGTTGTTTTCACTTTGGTACTTTTATCGATAATTAAACTATCAGCAATCTTATTCAGTTCACCTGGTATGCCCTGACTACGTTCAAAAAACTGTTTAAGATGCTTATTGCCAACAACCATCACCAGTTGTTCTTGAGACAATTGCATTCTTTTTGACATAATTGACAGACTTTCATCATAAGTTATGGCAGGAACACTTTGTCTGAGTACTTGCTTTTCATGCTGCTGACACCATTCATCTAACTCTTGAGATTGTGTCAAAACAATCACACATCCCCAATGTTCTGATTGTGCCTTTTTCGATAACAACAGTCGTTCTTCTTCTGATAATTGTCCCGCATCGTCAATTAAACAAAAAATATCCTGAGTTTCGTCAATAACAGACAAAGCTTCTTCCAGATTTTTGGCTTCGATTTGAAAGTGACTTAAAAACGTTGCAAACCAGTCATGGGTTGCTGCTGAAAAAGCAAACACTTGAGAGTGTTCTTTTAACAGTTTTGATAATGATGACAGAATATGTGTACGTCCACTGCCTAATTCGCCAGATAATATGATCAAGCGATCCGAATAAAGACACAGGTGACTCAATTTTTGTGCAAAATCCTCCTGAGACTCAAGGGCAATGTGTGAATGACTGGATGAGTTGAGTAATGATGACAATGTCTTTTCCATAGTGAATTACACCATATCCCAAACTGTAGAAAGGTCTCTCAGAAAAAAGGTTTTATTGTTGAGATAGTTATTTAACTTCAGCTGCATATAAGAAAAGTTCACTTTATTTTGCATATTCACCAATCAATTAAAGTCGTACGATCAACAATTAAAATCTACATTGCCTCAAAATATCATACCAATAGGTTGATTTTTGTGATTAGCAAGGCAAACTTGTGAAGTAATAGCCAGCTATTTCGAGCAAGTTTAACGCAGAAAAGCGCTAAAATCAGAATGTTGGGGAATTTTTCTTATATGCAGTTGAAGTTATGTCAGTGTTTTGCGAATAACGTCTTCAATAAGAGACTCTTCGATATCATCAAAAAATGCAACCTTACCCAAACCCGTTGGTAATACAAAACGGATAGATTCTGTTTGGTTCTTTTTATCATGTCGCATAGCTGAAATCAATTCTTCAACCTGATATGGATAACAAATGTTCGTTGGCAGTTGAGCCCGTTCAATCAATGCAACGATTCTATCTCGATATTCCTGATCTACTTTTTTCAATCGATAAGCGGTTTCTGCAGCCATGATCATACCAATAGCAACAGCCTCTCCATGAATATAGTCAGTATACTTCCCAGCTTTTTCTATGGCATGACCAAACGTATGGCCCAAATTCAGAATCGCTCTGATACCCTGCTCTTTTTCATCCATTGAGACGACTTTGGCTTTAATGGCACAAGACTGATACACCATATGCTCTAAAACATTCATATCGCCTTTTAGTGCTGAATCAATATGCTTTTCAATATATTCAAAAAAAGAAAAGTCATCGATTAATCCATATTTTATCACTTCAGCCATACCTGCGGATAATTCCCTTTGCGGCAAGGTTTTAAGCAGTGACAAATCAATAAAAACGGCTTTAGGTTGATAAAAAGCACCCACCATATTTTTTGCCAATGGATGATTAATCGCCGTTTTACCCCCTACTGATGAATCCACCATGGCCAATAATGTTGTTGGAATTTGAATAAAGGGTACACCTCTTTGGTAACAGGCTGCTGCAAACCCGGAAATATCACCCACAACACCGCCACCTAATGCCACTATCAACGCATTACGCCGATAATGCTTTTTAATCAAAGCTTCCATAATCTGTTGGAAAGTATCAAACGACTTGAAGGACTCCCCATCTTTCATTAAAAATGATTCAATTTTTCCACCAGAAAAACACGCCAATACTTTTTGTGCATGTAATGGCGCAACGGTATCATTAGAAATAAGCATGATTTGCTTTGCAATCGCTGTTTTACGAAAGCAGTCCTGCTCTACTGGTGAATCAGCATGAAAAAGTGATTGGGCAATATAAATTGTATAATGGCCATCCTTAACCCGAACAAGGAGTTCACGCATGACAGGGTCTGCCTTATCTTTGCTGCACTAACTCTGCAATCTGAGATGCAACAGATTTTACTGTATTATCCGTTGTCGCAACAGAAAAATCAGCAATTTCACGATAAAGCGGATCTCTTTCTGTCATCAATGTTTCCAAAGTTTCTCTTATATTACCGTTTTTCAATAACGGGCGTGTTTTATCTCGCCGTGTTCTTTCCATCTGCTGTTCGATTGAGGCTTCCAAATAAACCACAACCCCTCGACCAGCCAACTGAATACGGTTTTCTTTTTTTAAAATGGCACCACCACCTGTTGCCAGTACAATACCTTGTCGAATAGTTAAGTCTTCCAGGACTTTTTGTTCTCTGTCTCTAAAACCGTCTTCACCCTCAATATCAAAAATCCAATCAATAGGTGCCCCCATTCTCTTTTCTATTTCCTGATCTGAGTCAATAAACTCGAGCTTCAGAAGACTTGACAGTTGTTTACCAATGGTTGTTTTTCCAGCCCCCATAGGGCCAACAAGAAATACATTACGTTTATTCTTCATGACAAGAAACTTACTCTATCCTAACAGAAGTGACTAATAAATTAAGCATATGCATATAAAGCATATACACTGTTTCGTATAAAGGGCGTTATCTTACCTTGTCTTTGATAATTTTGGGAGTCACAAATATCAATAATTCACTTTTTCCTTCACTTTCTTCTGTTCTTCTAAATAAAAATCCAATTCCCGGCAAATCACCTAGCAAAGGTACCTTGGTCACACTTTTATTCTGGCGCTGTTGATAGATACCACCCAATACAATCGTTTCACCATTTTGTACGAAAACCTGAGTATTCACCGAACGTGTGTCTATTGCTGGACCAAAAACGGTATCTTCCCCTCTTGAATCCTGACTCACCTGTAAATCAAGAATAATCTTATCATTCGGTGTAATCTGTGGTGTTACATCCAAAGCAAGTACAGCCTTTTTAAAGGTAATACTGGTTGCACCGGAAGAGGTAGACTGTTCATAAGGAATTTCTTCACCAGCTTCTATACGAGCCTTCTTTTGATTGGCTGTTGTCACTTTAGGTGAAGCGATTACTTCACTCTTATTTTCACTTTCCAATGCAGATAACTCAACATCCAATATAATTTCGCTGGATAAACTGCCTATGGTAAAACCAATTGAACCACCACCAGCACCGGCAGTACCCGGTATTTGACTGGCAGGAAATGCCGTATTAAATAATTCATCATATAAAATATCGTCATCTTCTTTGGTTAAAAGTCCCTGATACAAACGAGATATTGCTGATGTACCTGAAATGGTATCACTACCCGTTTGGTCGTTAATACCAAAACGAACACCGATAGTTTCACCGACGCCATCATCGGCAACAACAATTCTGGACTCAATTAAAACCTGACGCACAGGAATATCCAGCTCTAAAACTGTCCGCCGTATATCTGCAATTTTTCTCACAGTATCTCTGACCAATAATGTATTCGTTCTTTGATCAACAGTGACACTGCCTCGATCAGACAATAACGATGTTTTTTCTCCCTGAATGATTTCAGCCAAATCCTCAGCTTTAGCATAGTTGACTTGAACAAACTCGCTTCTTAAAGGTGCCAACTGTTCTGTTTGAGCCTGAGCTTGCAATTCCATGGCTTCACGTTGCGCAAGGGCACTGGCTTCATCAATCATAATTACATTTCCGTTAATTCGTTTATCCAGTCCTTTCGATTTTAATATAATATCCAATGCTTGATCCCAAGGCACATTATTTAGCTCCAGAGTTACCTTTCCAGCAATGGCATCCGTTGTTACCAGATTAAACCCTGCATAGCGGGCAATAAACGATAAAACCGCTCTTAATGGAGAATCCTGTAAGCTGATCGTCATAGGTTGACCAGTATATTCAGGCTGAGACAAACGTTTTTGTTCAACCTCTTCATCCGTTAAGGGTTTAAATTGTGCTACTAATACATTATCAAGCTGTACTGTAAAAAACTCGAATTCTTTTTCTGTTGTATCGACCCGAACACGAACATTATCGCCTACTCGTTTCGTGTCTATGGTTTTCACGGGTGTTGCAAAATCAACGACATCCAGTTTTCTGATATAATTTTCATCAACATCGGCACCAACCACGTCAATTAATATGGATGAACCTTCCTGAACGGCATCAATCCCAAAGGATAAATCCGTTAAATGGATTTCTACACGACCTTCACCTGTTTCTCCACGACTGAAGTGAACTTTAGATACACCCTTTATGTTGGATGCAGGTGTATTAGGTGCAGACATATTAGGTTGTTCTTCTTCATAAGTATGTGCAGTTTCTTCTTTTACGACCCCATTATCAGATTGGCTTTGAGTCTCATAATTATCAGCCACTTGTTGGCCACTTCCAGCCTCTGGAGATTTACCAATAGTAATGACATAATCATTGTCATCAATACGCGCTGTATAAGGCACACTTTGCACCAGATTGATCACAACTCGGGTTTTACCCTGAGCCTCAACCGCTGCCACACTTCGGGTTGAACCTGTTCCAACAAACATAGTTCTATTTTCTAATTTAACCGATGTTCCTTCAAAATCCAAAGCAATACGTGCAGGATTATCTGTGGCAAAATCCCGAGGCATTTGGGGAGGTTCAGACATAGTTAAACGCAATTCAACCTGCTCACCAGCCAGTACTGTAAAGTCAATTTTTTTCAGTTCATTGGCATGAAGTGCCATTGACACCAATAATGTGGACAGCAGGGTTACAAATTTAACAAAATTATTATTCATGGATGGTTTCCCCAGATTTATCAGTGACATCTTCTTTCTCCTACTTCTCATTACTCACCTATATTCATTTCAGCGACCCTTTTCTCCCAACAGCCTTTGCCGTCGAATATTAAGGTCTCAATTTTAATTTGTGACGCATTAATACCAACCACTTTACCGTGATTGAGGCCAAGGTAGCTACCTTCCGTTACCTTATAAACCGTTGGCGGACCAACTGTTCGTTGTACTAATCCCCAAGTGGCATCATCATTACTAAAATAGCCAATCATCACCATAGACTCCAAGGCGAACTTTTCCAATTCACCTCGTTTACGACTGGGATCAGGTTGCACACTTTTATCACAATCATCAGCAATTCTGGTTAAAGTGTCCTCCAACTCAGGTTGTGTGTTTGCAAAAGGACTGCGTTCAGCCATACGATCATAAATAAAAGATTCAGGATCTTTAATTTCTGGCATAGGTTCAATAGCTCCGGAAGGTTTTGCTTTAACACCTTCCACCCAATCTCTCAAATCATCAGTATGTGAACCACAACCCACTAGCATGAGTAGCAGGCTTATATAAATCAATTTTATTAGGGAAAGGTGCTTAACGATATTCATTTTTGAGCACCTCCCGTTGTTGCTGCAACGGCATCATCGCTTTTATCATCATAACGATAAAACTTGGCAACAATATTTAAACTTAATTGTTGCTCTCCTGTTTCAGAAGCATCCTCTTCCTCTGAAAACATAATTGTAAAATCATGTAATGTAATGATACGAGACATATTGGCAACATCACTAACAAATTGAGCCAATTGGTGATAAGTGCCTGTTACAATAATATCAACCGGTTGCTCAACATAATCTTCTCTTGCCACTTCTTCACTGAGTTCCAATGTATTAATATCCAAACCAAGGCCTTTAGCAGCAAAATTGAGCTCATCAATTAACTCTGGCACTTCACTGGAACGTGGTAGTTGTTTTAGCTTAGCTTCAAAAGCACTTCTCACAACGGCCATTTGCTCACGAAAAGGAATTAAATTTCTAGCTTTTCTTGCCACACTTTCAAATTGTGCTTTTAATTTTTCTTCTTTTTTCAGTTCCGCATCAAAATTGTCAAATTTAGCACTAAGTATTAATTGATAGCCTAAAAACATCACTAAAATAAATACCAAAGTACCCGCAATAAGTTTTATGGGTAAAGGCCAAGAGCCCATATTATTAAAATCAAGCTCATTAATATTAAAATCTTTTAAGCTGTTCATTATTAATTACTCCCCTTTACAGCAGTATCATCATCCATGTCGACACCTTCTAATGCGACTTCTGTTGCCTCTATAACAAAAGACTGACGAAGCACACCATCCCGGTCAACCACCTCTTTGGTATTTTTCAATGAAGGGGACTCTGTAAATAATTCGGTTTCATCCAAACCTCTAATAAAAGAGGAAACTCTCTGCAATGATTCTCCTAACCCTTCAAAACCCACCATCCTATCTCTTCGGGTCATCTTTATCAAATTTAAACCTTCAGGGACAGCACTGACCATACCGTCAAACACCTTCACAACTTGAGGTCGGCTTTTTTGCAAACTGTCAATACGATTCATACGGGCAATCAATCTCTCTTTTTCATCTTCAAGACTTTTTATTTCTTTTGTCTGGCTTTCGAGTTTACCTATTTCATTGGTTAAAAATTTATTACGTTCCTGTTGTCTTTGTATCTTCGCATTTTGAAACTGCCATATCGCACCAACTACAACGATCCCAAGTACAGCAACCAGACCCAGCACACTGATAAATTGTCTTTGGCGTTCCTGACGAAGTTCCTGACGCCAGGGTAAAAGGTTAATATTAGCCATTCTCAAAACTCCTTAGTGCAAGACCACAACATATCACCAATGACGGTGCATCAACACTTAAGGCCTGGGCATTGACCCGGGAAGCAATAGACATATCAGCAAAAGGATTGGCAACCGTAGCCGAAACACCCAAACGTTCTTCTAACATATCGTCCAGCCCTTCTATTGCCGCGCAACCTCCTGCAAGAACAACATGATCCACTTCACTGTATTGACTGGAAGAATAGAAAAATTGTAATGAACGGCTGACTTGCTGTATTACCGCTTCTTTAAAAGGTTCTAACACTTCAATTTGATAATCGTCTGGCAAACCACCCTGCTTTTTTGCCATGCCCGCTTCTTCATAAGACAGGCCATAGCGCCTTTGAATTTCTTCGGTCAGTTGTGCGCCACCAAATACCTGTTCTCTGGTATAAATTGTTTTAAAGTCTTCCAGAACACTTAAACTGGTCATGGTTGCACCAATATCAACAACCGCAATCACTTTACCTTCTCCTTGATCAGGTAATTGATTTTCTAGTAGATGGAATGCTCTCTCCATGGCATAAGCTTCAACATCCACAACCTTTGCAGTTAAACCGCCCAATTCCGCGGCATCAATTCGACTGTACACATTTTCTGATCGAGAGGCTGATAAAAGTACATCCACTTTCTCAGGTACTTTTTCAGACTCACCTATCACTTCAAAATCCAATGCGACTTCTTCTAATGGATAAGGAATATATTGGTCGGCTTCTATTTGAATCAGGTTTTCCATGTCTTCATCCTGTAGATTTTTATCCATTTGTATTACTTTGGTAATGACTGCCGAACCAGCAACAGCAACAGCAACATGTTTTAAACCTGACTTTGAGCGACTCACCACTCTTTTTATGGCTTCCCCAACAGCTTCGGGATCTCTAATATCTCGTTCTGATACGGCATCTTGAGGTAAAGGCTCTACCGCATAGGCTTCAACCCGATAACGAGAACCCACGCGACCTAACTCTAACAACTTGCAAGAAGTTGAGCTAATATCTAGCCCCAATACCGAGGGTTTTTTCGTCCCAAATAGCTGTGCAAGCATAAGCGTAAAATTCCTATGGCTTTAAAAATGTTACAATTTATTTTATGTATATCAACAACAAATAATAGCGCTAACTATCGGTTATTTCATCTTTTTTTCAAAAATAATATCATAACCATTGTGTTTACACGATATACTGTGGCAATTACGTTGTATCAACACTAAATATATAGTTTCTACTTTATGAAATATCTACTTTTATTTTGCAGAACAGGTACTTATTTTGCATTTCTCGCAATTTTATTAATCACTATGGGTGTGATTGGACTTTATTTGTATCTGGAACCCGCTTCACCCCGTGTTGACTCATTAAGAGATTTACAATTACAAACACCTATGACTATTTATTCGAGTGATGGACATCTCATTTCAGAATTCGGAGACAAGCGCCGAATCCCATTAAAACTTGAAGAAGTACCCCAAACATTTATACATGCTCTTATTGCAACAGAAGATCAACGATTTTACGAGCACTTCGGCATAGATTTTATAGGTATAATTCGCGCAGTTGTGAACCTGGTCACAACTGGAACCCGTAGTCAGGGCGCCAGCACTATCACACAGCTGGTTGCGCGCAATGTTTTCCTTAATCGACAAAAAACCTTTACCCGCAAATTCCGGGAAATTTTTCTGGCATTAAAGATAGAACAGGAGCTCTCTAAAGATGAAATTTTAGAGCTTTTTGTTAATAAGGTGCACTTCAGTCATAGAGCTTATGGCTTAGGTGCCGCAGCACAGGTTTATTATGGTGAGTCCATTGAACAGTTAACTCTGCCTCAGCTTGCTGTTCTGGCCGGCATTCCCAAAGGGGAAAGTCTCTATAATCCGATATCCAACCCCAAGCGGGCCCTTGAAAGACGTAATCATGTCTTATCCCGAATGCTTGCTGAAAAATTTATTGATCAAACAACCTTTGAAGAAGCAAAGCAAACACCCATCACAGCCAAAAAACATGCCGCACAAATTACACTGGAAGCCCCTTATTTTGCAGAAATGATCCGCCAGCAAGTCATTGGAAAATATGGTGAACAAGTTGCCTATAACAGTGGTTTGAAAATTACCACCACCTTAAAAAGTGACTTACAAAGAGTGGCACAAGATGCCCTGCAAACCAATCTATTGGATTATGAAAGTCGTCATGGCTACCGAGGTCCAGAACAAAGGTTAGAAGACTTTCATCAATTAACGCCCTCCGACTGGCAGTCATATTTAAAAAGTTTCCCAAAAATCAACCAGTTGACTGTTGCATTAGTCACACATGTTGATGAACAAAAAGCAGCACTTTTCATGCAGGAAGGCACACAAACAACACTAGAGTGGGAAGGTATGGAATGGGCAAGGCCCTATATTGATGAAAACCAGCGAGGTCCTAAACCTGAAAAAGCAGCTGATATTTTAACGCCTGGTGATGTGATTCGTGTGTTTCAACAAGATAACCAGCTAAAGCTTGCACAAATTCCCGAAGTGGATGCAGGCTTTGTTGCATTGAATCCCCAAAATGGGGAAATCATTGCCTTAGTCGGCGGTTATGATTTTAGTGTGAATCAATTTAATATGGTGACTCAGGCCAGTCGTTCACCTGGTTCCAATATTAAGCCCTTTATTTATTCTGCTGCTCTTGAAAAAGGCTTTACTCCCGCCAGTGTCTTGAATGATGCCCCTTTTGTCAAAGAAGATGCCAAGGGTGAAAACTGGCGTCCTAAAAACAGTAGCGGTCGTTATCGTGGACCAACCCGTTTACGCGTGGCTTTAAGTATCTCAAGTAATTCTATTTCGGCCCGGCTGCTCGAAGAAATTTCACCTCAATATGCCGTTAATTATTTGTCTAACATTGGTTTTCCCAAAAAAGGTATGCAAGCCAATAATTCCCTTGCTCTAGGTTCGGCTAACTTTTCTCCTTTAGAAATTGCAACAGGGTATTCCGTTTTTGCCAATGGTGGTTATCAAGTAGAACCTTATTCTATTGAACGAATAGAATCTGCTGATGAAGATGTATTGTATCAGGCAGAACCGATGACTGTATGCATTGAATGCCAACAGCCTAAAGAACACAGTCACAGTGAGCTGCTGGCTTCCAAAACGCTCGATTCAAATTTGTTTTCTGGCATACTTGATCTGGATGCCCCCTTATCAGCAGTGCCTCTATTCCCTATTGCCGAAAATAAAGTAGCCCCTCAGGTCATTGAAAGCCGCAATGCGTTTATTATGACCAGCATGATGAAAGATGTGATTCACAAAGGAACCGCCTGGCGTACTTTGCAAAGAACCGGAAGTCCTTTATTAAAGCGCAATGATATTGCAGGAAAAACGGGCACAACCAATGATTCAGTGGATGCCTGGTTTTCTGGGTTTAACGGACATTTTGCAGCAACGGCATGGGTTGGCTTTGAAGATAATCGCTCATTGGGTAAAAATGAATTTGGCAGTAAAGCGGCGTTACCCATATGGCAAAAGTTTATGGAATTTGCCTTAAAAGATACGCATGAAAAAACACTCTCCCAGCCTTCTGGTATCGTTACTGCCCGTATTGATAAAAATACAGGCCTACTGGCACATGCCAATACTCATGAAGCTTTGTTTGAATTTTTTAGAGAGGAATTTCTCCCTAAAGCGCCACCTGAAGCAGAAACACAAAATATAGAAACAGATGATCCAGAAGATATTTTCAATTAACGGTTAAGGTTAAAATCACTTTGTTCTTTGCCACACCCACTTGGTTATCCTCACTGTTAGACAGTATCCAGGACAAACCTGAATGGGTTTTTGCATTTGTTCTATTGATCACCTTTTTGGAATCTCTGGCTTTCATTGGTTTATTTGTTCCAGGCTGGTTAGTGCTCATTGCCGCTGGTGGTTTGGTTGCACAGCAAGTCTGGTCATTTCAAACCGTTGTACTGGCCATGTTGATTGGTGCTATTTTAGGGGAAGGACTCAGCTATTGGTTAGGCAGTCATTATCAAACACGCATTCGTCATTGGTCATGGTTACAAAACCACAAAGCATTAATACAACGTTCAGATACTTTTTTTAAACATTACGGTGTTTTAAGTCTTGTCATTGGTCGCTTTGTTGGTCCGCTCAGAGCCATACTGCCTTTTACCGCTGGCGTTTCCAAAATGCCTGCCCATACCTTTTGGACAGTGAATCTGATATCGGCTTTGATTTGGGCACCACTTTATTTGATTCCAGGATTATTATTAGGTGCCAGTCTTGCTCTACCAGAAGGAGGACGAGAAGCATTATTAATTTATCTTACCGGTCTTATACTCTTTTCATTTTTATTCGTACGAGAAAAGCGTTTAATGCAGACAAAAGAAGCCCATGGCTCGATGCAGCTGCATAAAATGAAGCTCATCATCAATGCTATGATTATTATCATGATTTCCATTATTTTTTTCATCAGTCCCTATGGTGTTGAATTGAAAAATGTATTACTCAAAGTATGGCATATTCTATTCTTATAATTACAATGAAGGCATGTATACTGAAAAATTTTATTTATAATTAGAATCTTTAGAAGTGATTTCTTTAGATTCGTTGCCCTCTATATTGCCTGAATAATAGTGCTCACTGTTTTTCCAGGCATGAAGATTTTTTTCTGCAATATCCTGCATCATCGTTACAGGATTATTACCTAAAAATGTATTTAATGGGCTTTTAAAGCCTGCTTTTTGTTCCATAAATAGCTTAATACTATGCTGCAAATAGCGGCTCATCATTGATTGAATTAAATCACCATGAGATCGAATAACACAGGATAAAATTTCTGAAGTAAACACAGGATGATTTTTTTCTTCCTGTTCCGAAATAATTTGCATTAGAGTTGCGCGGGTAAGATCTTCGCCGGATTTTGCATCAATGACTTTTATAGGTGTATAACTTAACACCAGATCTTTAATATCATTTAATGTAACATAACAACTGATTACTGTGTCATAGAGCCGACGATTAGGGTACTTTTTTATTATACGTTCTTCTGACATTTTTTTGCCCCAACATTGCGAAGTGACTATCCCTAATCAAATGACCAAAGACCGCCAAGTGTATCAGGAAGTATTTGCAGATACCAGCCATTCAGTTCACATTGTTGTTTAAAAACTCAAAAAAGCTTCTATTTTTTCTCCAAGCTTAAAGTGTGCCAGCATGTAATATATGGTGACTGTATAAAATTGTATGTGTCAATAACTCTTTCTTCATGCAAACAATATAAACCTTATTTCACTTAGGTCTGAATCAATTGTCGATGTTGAATAAGTTCATCGACTACACTGGGATCAGCCAATGTTGAGGTGTCACCCAGTGCATCGATTTCATTGGTAGCAATTTTTCTTAAAATACGCCGCATAATTTTTCCTGAGCGCGTCTTGGGTAAACCCGGTGCCCATTGTATGCAATCCGGGCGAGCGATGGGGCCGTCACAGCAGATAGCACCCATTTAGATGAAGTGCGCATCGTTCGCGCTTTTAGAGGTGAAGGAGTTTCACTTTATTCAGAAGTTAACCCTACTCTTATAGATAATCACTCTGATAAAGAAGCAATTGATTATGATCAAGCTTTGAAGCAATATATGGGCAGTAGTAAAGATGGGGGATTACGTAGTATTGTTGAGGCAATATTTAGAAAAGATTTCAATACCTTTGCTCCTTACTTCCAACCTAATTCTAATTATGCTGCAATTGAGATATCCAAAGGCTTATTTTAAGCTTATTAAATAACCTCAGCTGCACATAAGAAAAGTTCCCCAACACTCTGTTTTTAGTGCTTATCAGCGTTAAACTTGTTCGAAATAGCTAGCTATTCCTTCACAAGTTTGCCTTGCTAATCACAAAAATCAAAGTATTGGTATGATTTTTGACTGAATATAGCTTTTAAATCTTTACCGCATAACGTTTATTGGTTAGTTCATACGCAAAATAATGTAAACTTTTCTTATGTGCAGCTGAGGTTAAATAGATAAAACATGAACTTCCTGGCTACTTGAATAAAAACTGTAGCCAGATACTTGATGAGTTTTTAATTAAAGGTATCATTCTATGAAAATAATGTTGAAGTCATCCTTTTGGATTTTTATCATGTTGGTAATCGTCGTTGCTATTGTATGGCTCCAATTTCTTAATACTTCTCCCAACAATGAACAAACTTCTCCCTCATTTAAACTAACCCCAACAGTTCAACAACAAATTAAGCAGACTCAGATAGGTAATAAACAGCTAACGCCTTTTCCTAATCATATTATAACTCTTTTTTCACAAACTGACTTTGGCAGTGACACAAAAGTTAACCCGGATAATTCAAAGGCCATAGAGCCAGAGCCCACTAAAAATTGTATTCCCAGTATTACAGAGGCCGAGCTTGCAGCTCTTCGGAATAACCTGGTTGAAGCACTACTAATTGGCAAAAATGCCCGCAAGCTCTACTATGCATTTAAAGCCACCATGCCAGAACATGAATTTACTTTTCGAATTTGGATGGATTCTGATTTTCATAGGCTAAAGTTTGGGCCAATAGATGAGAGTAAAATGACTTTAAGTGATCTAAAATCCAAACACTATCAAGACGGTCATTCTATTACAGATAATAATACTTTAAGTATCGACGATATTACAGATGCGCTCGAAAATAATACTATCGCACCCAACAGTATTAATAATGGTAGTAGCGCTATTTACAATTATCTATTTACACAAAATGAATTTGAGTTTTTAAAAACAGCCAGTAATGACACTTTAATGCAAGTAAGGGACAGATTTACGGCACAATCCGTTCCACAAACAACAGGCGATCTAGCTGGCTTTTTATTGCTTTCACTTCGTTTTTCGAGTTTTACACCATCTGCAATTGTGGAAAGGGCAAAAATACTATTTAGAGACATTGATTTGTCCGATGCTGATTTTGTGGGCTCTTACTCTGGACTGTCAGGCGCAATTGCGAAACTGTCCAGCAGAGATTTAATAGAGTTCCTCCATCAAAAAGGAATGAATTTTCATGAGCATACCCGCTTAGATTTTAATGTTGCCGATCGTTTAATTCATGAAACAATCTATCAATCTGGTAGAAAAGATTTAGATCAAAAATACGAGGCATTAAAATACCTTCTGGAATTGGGCGTTTATCCCAGTTATACCGAAACCAGAAGTAAATATGAACATCAAGAGTATGCTGGCGATAAGCAAGGTAAATTTTTTGATTTGGTCCGCTCAATACCATTGGAAGACTATCAACATTACCAACTGCCTGACGACTTTTTGGCCAATGAACTAACAGACTATCAGCATGCCCTAAAGTTAACACCTGAATATATGCAGGCTTATAAACAACGCAAAGAAAAAGGTCTAGCCTGCCATAATTTATGGCTTAAGGAAATGAAAGCATGGCAAAAAAAGCATGGCAAAGGTTATGCTCAACAAGAAAGACAAAAAGTTGAGCTTATGCAAAAAAGAATCCAGGCACTAGACGCTATGCGTATTTGGGTTAAAGAAAATCAAGAAAAGGGGGTTGGTATTAGAGAAATCGATATTTACTTAAGCCAAATTGATACTCTTTTTTTGATTGCACATTGGAACCTATACGCTTCTATACATAGTCCTCAAGATTTAAGAGATGCCAGTAAAAAAATACAACGATTAGGTAATGGCTCCATTGCCAATGGCTTAATAGCAGGGTTAAAGAATAACCAATTAACTCAAAACGAATTAAAAGCATTACAGAAAACATTAATCATTTATGCACTAAAAAATAATCTGCCCGATATTATCAATCATTTATTTACTTACGCAAAAAATCATAAGATGTATGAAAAAGATTTATATCAGGACTGGTATTTTATTTTAGCCAACCTTTTACAAGCTAAGGCACCCCTGCCAAATATCACTTTTTTAAATGCAATAAAAGATAGCGTTGATTTCTCCTGGTTAGATGCAAAAAATAATAATCTATTAATGTATTCGGCTATTGATGGAATACAACACAATGACTTTTCATTATTAACCATGCTATTAAAAGACAATCATGTTCTTGCCCAATATCTAAACCCACCTGATATACAATTAATATTCGGCAAGGATATCAATCAAAAACCTGCTTCTTTTGATACTAAAGTAAGAACATTAAATCTGCTAGACTATTTGTTAACTCACTATACACCTGATGAAAAAAAGATTGTTGAACTCGTTGTTCAATCTGGCCACCCAGTCGATGAATTACATAGATCACTCTTGGAAAAGATAGCAAAAGATTTTCCTAAAGAAACACCTAACATTTAAAAAAACAACTTTTTAATTATTTTGATATCAATTGTCGATGCTGAATAAGTTCATCGACTACACTGGGATCAGCCAATGTTGAGGTGTCACCCAGTGCATCGATTTCATTGGTAGCAATTTTTCTTAAAATACGCCGCATAATTTTTCCTGAGCGCGTCTTGGGTAAACCCGGTGCCCATTGTATGCAATCCGGGCGAGCGATGGGGCCGATTTCCTGTACAACCAAATGAATTAATGCCTGTCGTAATTCATCACTGGGTGTTAAACCTGACATTAGAGTGACATAGGCATAAATCCCTTGTCCTTTAATATTGTGTTCATAACCAACAACGGCGGCTTCTGCAACAGAAGCATGAAGCACCAATGCACTTTCGATTTCAGCGGTGCCCAGTCTATGGCCGGAAACATTGAGTACATCATCCATGCGGCCAGTTATCCAGTAATAACCCTCTTTATCTCGTCTTGCGCCATCACCGGTAAAATAATAACCTTTGAATTGAGAAAAATAAGTGTCGTAAAAACGTTGATGATCTCCATACACTGTGCGCATTTGCCCTGGCCAGGAACGCTTCATGACTAAAGCCCCTTCGGCTTCCCCTTGCAATTCATGACCCTCAGAATCCAATAATGCGGGTTCGATACCAAAAAAAGGATGTGTTGCCGAACCTGGTTTTAAGTCAGTAGCGCCCACCAAAGGCGTTAGCAAAATACCGCCCGTTTCTGTTTGCCACCAGGTGTCTACAATTGGGCACTGTGATTCACCAACACAATGATAATACCATTCCCAGGCTTCTGGATTAATGGGCTCACCGACAGTACCCAATACTCTTAAGCTACTGCGACGGGTTTGTTTGACAAAGTCATCACCCTGAGCCATTAACGCTCTGATGGCTGTTGGTGCGGTATAAAAACTGTTGACCTGATGTTTATCGATCACCTGCCAGAAGCGAGAAGCATCGGGATAAGTTGGCACGCCTTCAAAGACCAACGTCGTTGCACCATTGGCCAGAGGGCCATAAAAAATATAAGAATGACCGGTTATCCAACCTGCATCAGCCGTACACCAATAAACATCATCATTGTGATAATCAAACACATATTGATGTGTCATGGCAGCGTATAAAATATAACCACCCGATGTGTGTAACACGCCTTTGGGCTTACCGGTTGAACCCGAGGTATATAAAATAAATAAGGGATCTTCTGCATCCATCCATTCAGGTTCACAATGGGTTGGCATAGCTTTTATTGATGCATAATAATCCACATCACGATGCTCTTCCCAATGAATGTCGTTTTGACTGTATTTGACTACAATAACGGTTTTCACGTCGGGACAGCCTTCAAGGGCTCGATCGCAGTTACTTTTTAAAGGGACTTTCTTGCCCCCTCGAATACCCTCATCAGCAGTAATCACCACACGACAATCTGAATCCAGGATACGATTTTTGAGCGCTTCTGGAGAAAAGCCACCAAAAACAACCGAGTGCACAGCCCCTATTCTTGCGCAGGC
The DNA here is from genome assembly GCA_965230335.1 of Kangiellaceae bacterium. GTDB lineage: Bacteria > Pseudomonadota > Gammaproteobacteria > Enterobacterales > Kangiellaceae > CBDDKS01. Next base: position 106,291 of record CBDDKS010000006.1, read on the forward strand.
TAACATGGCATAACCCACTTCAGGAATCATGGGCATATAAATACACACCCTATCGCCTTTTTTTACACCCTGCTGCTTTAATAAATTGGCAAAACGGCAGACCTCATCATGTAGTGTTTGATAACTGATGGTTTGCTGTTGATCGGGCTCATCACCTTCCCAAATAATGGCTGTTTTTTGTGGTTGATGCTGTAGATGACGATCAATACAATTATAACTGACATTTAATTTTGCCCCTTCAAACCAGGCTATCTGAGCCGTATCATAATTAACGCGAGAAATGGTTTCCCAGGGTTGATACCAGTCGATAAATTTTTTTGCTTGTTCAGCCCAAAACTGCTCGGGTGCTTCCAGTGATTGTTGATACAGATTTAAATAAGCTTCCTGATTAATCAACGCCCGTTCTTTCATATCCTGGCTAACGGGATACACTTTTATTTCAGTCATGACACATACCTTATTGAAGCTCAACTGGAAGGTTCACTAGCTTATGATAAAGCTTCAAAAAGATAAATAAGACCGGGAGAAATCCTGTATCAAAAATATCATATTGAAATAATAAAAATAGATAAATTCACGAGCATCGTTGGTGAGCGTAAACACTTGGGGTTATAATATACGTATACTCAAAGACATATGGGGTTATATCCCTCGAATACAGTCTCCAATTTGATTGTTTAACCTTGGTGGAATCACACTTTTATGAAATCAAAACATTATACCATTTTGGGTTTATTATCCTCCGCATTAATATTTTTCTTTGCCAGTCACTTATCAGCAAAAAATAACTCTGAGGAAAAAAGTAAAGGCTACAAAGCCTTAAAAGCAGAATCTGTACACAGTCAGAAAAATGTTCACAAACGTACAAAACCTGTAGCTCGTGTCTACACATCTAACGATGATGTCCCTGCTGCACCGCCCCCCCCTGAAGTCAAACATGATGGTCCTCGCAGCGGTAAAAAAGTCTACGACACCTATTGTACTGCTTGTCATAGCACCACAGCTCTTGGTGCCCCAGTAAAAGGAACTGACGTCTGGAAAGATCTGTTAAAAAATAAAGGTGGTATAGATGGTCTGGTCACATCAGCCATAAAAGGAGTACCTCCCAATATGCCTCCCAAAGGTACCTGTATGGATTGTTCCGATGAAGAACTCAAAACAGCTATACAATTTATGATTGATGGAAAGTAAATAAACGGCCTTTCAACCTGAAGCGGTTTAATGAACTTTAACAAAGCAGACAAAAAGGTTGTCGTGTACTTGAAACAACAACCTTTTTGTACAATATAAATTCCATATTTTATAAAGCTCTACCAAGCTATCCTTATTCATTTTATTTATTCCGTTCATTTTATTTAAAAATAAGCATGTGCCTGTAAAAATAATTCATCCGTTTCTGTAAAACGATTATCATCACTTTGCAAACTTCTGATCCCCGTTCGAAACTGTGTAAATGACCAGGGAAAATATTCCCAGACCAAACTCAAGCGAGAACGATCAAAAGTTAAAACACCTTCTTCTACTTCGTGCTCTTCCAAGGTTAATTTAACGTTATGTCCCTTGGTAACCGCAATATTGGCTTCCACTAGAAATACCGTCTGTTCACTGTCTGGTGCAACCCCTGAATTTTTATCATCAATCCTGTCTATTTCCAATAACCATGAAACGGATTTCCAGTGTAATCCGGCAAACACACCATACATACTTCTATCACCAAAATCTGTATGATTATCCGAAAAACTGATGCCGATACGCCCTGCATTTTTGATCCAGCTTGTGCGCAAACTCACCGCTTTTCCCGTATCCACTTCATTACCTCCACCAGCACCATTGGTTATGGCTAATTGATGTTGCCAATTAGGAGCATCAAAGCCTAACTCAATACCATTATCATTCGCTGTAAAATTGACACCCGTGACTTCGCGAATAAAAGCCGTATCATCTTCAATACGCCAACCAAACGGTTGGAAAAAACGACCTGCTTTAACATACCATTGTCCTTGCGAAATCTTTACCCAGGCTTCTCTGTTTAAAGACCCGCCAGGTGCAACCTGTTGATCAAGGTATAAAGTCACGTGTTTATTCACTTTAAGACTGCCATATAAAGTCACTCTATCCGTTAAAAACTCCAACAGATTGCTATCATCTGTCAATTCAAGATGACGTGCACTAAATCTGGCATTACCACCAATAGAAACACGATCGTTCAGTTTTAACAGGGCTCCTAAAGATTCTCCCTGCAATGGTGATTGCGACAAAATGTTCTGTCCATAAATACCACCAAACTCTGTACGTTGTCCGCCCCCTGCAGGATTAACATGACAACTACTACAAGGGTTGCCTGTTTTAATCGCCAGATAAGGCTCTGCTAACAATGGTTTCACCAATAGAAAAACCGTTATCCCCCAAAACAATCGACTTTTTAACAATAACTTCATTAGTTATTCTCCGCTCCATTGGTGATCCAATCTCTAATCAATTGAATGTCTTCATTACTCAATGGTGCTCTACCACCGGCTGGCATTCTGCCACCCACTGTTTGAGTTCCTTCTATCTTTTGTACCAACAAGCTGTTATCTGCATCATTGGGAATCACACGAGTAAAACTATTATTCTGTGAACTCAATACACTCACGATATTGGAAAAAGCTAATCCGGATGACAAGTTTAAGCCCGCCCTTGGCGAACTCCCTGTATGACACCCTGAAAGAGCACAATTCACATTAAAAATATCCGTCTGAATCACACTTAACAAGGCTGCCCTAGGTGGCTCAATGATAAACTGACTGACAAAGTCACCACCTTCAGTACCATCATCATCACCATCCAGTAATACACCATCATCATCTTCAATACCATTAATACCACTTCCTAAAGCAGTCACTTGGTAAGTATCAGCAGCATCAGTATTATTTGAAATATCCAATGTAACCAGTGTACCGACTTGATTAACGCCGCTGATGGTTAAAACAACTTCATTACCATCAGTAAATCTTCCATCTCCTCCACTCGCCAAAACTTCGAACTGCTCTGCTGATAGCACATCAGGTGCTCTATTAAAGCTTAACTGGATATTATCAGGAAGCTCACTTAATGACTCTCCTTCATCTGGAGATATTTCAGTCACATTCAGTGTTGTTGTTGAATTGGAAGAATCACTGCCACAACCTGTAACAATCAGTGCTAAGAGCATGAAAATAAAGCTATTTTTTATTTTTGATAAACTATTCATAAAGTTACCTCTGTGCCTAAAACATAGGTTATTATCATAAATTGATAAATACACAATTTAAGTATCTTGATAGCCAGAAAAGGTTCATAAGAGAAAAATAATATGGATTGAACCTTTTTTAATAAAAGTACAACTAACTTTAATAGTTTGGCAAATTTCAAGTTCTTTGAAACGAATCCTCTAAATATAACTCATTCTTTAAATACAACTCGAGTTAAATACAATTCAAATGAAATACAACCCAAAAGGTTAAACACTGATTGTGACTCATCTGATTGATGCACAACTCCTGGAAAAAATCATTCGTAAAGACAGACAAGCTCTCAAACAATTGTACTGTCGCTATGAAAAACGATTGGCTCATTTTTTGTTACGTATGACACACGATAAAGAATTGGTCGCAGAAGTGATTAATGATGTCTTTTTTGTTGTCTGGGAAAAAGCCAGTGAATTTCGTCATGAAGCCCAGTTATCCACTTGGTTGATAGGTATTGCCTATAGAAAAGCCTTAAATGCTATTAAAAAAGAAAAAAAACAAACAGTGCCCAATCACTTATCATCTCAAGATAATGAACTGTTCGCCATGAACACCCATGAAACCGAAATGGATATCGAGCGAATCATAAAACATTTATCACCAGAACAAAGAGCCGTCATGGAACTCACCTATTTTTTAGGTTATAACTACAAAGAAATTGGATTAATGTTAGGTTGTCCTGAAAATACAATAAAAACCAGAATGTTTTATGCAAGAAAAAAATTAAAGCAAGAACTGAATGATAAATTGTAACTAAACATACGGATAGTGTTCTATCCAATTAAATACTATAGAGTAAAATACAACAGAGTAAAAACTTATGACCAACAGAACGCCCAATGATGAACATGAGTATATAGAAATGCTAATCCCGTGGTATATTAAAGGGGCACTAAATGAAGAAGAAACCAATAAAGTATCCCAACATTTAGAGCACTGCCCAATATGCCAAAAAACACTCAATCGTGAATTGAAATTATCCAGGGCATTTCAACAACCACCTGATGATTTGGACACCTATCTTTCACAACAAGAACAACATTTTCAACAATTAGAAAAAATCATTGATGATACCAGTCATAGTAACAATTATCTCAACGTTAGTGCTTATCGTAAAAAGTCAAAATGGATGACTATGGCTTTTTCTACTGCCTGTGTATTATTATGTGTTGTCAGTATTTTATTTTTTAATCATGTGTATCATACAAAAAATCATAATGAACTCTCTTACCAATTACTTACTCATGAAAAACGGGCAAATGACAATACACCTTTATTTCAAATCATATTTCATCCCGATACTCAGGAAAAAATAATACGTCAGTTTTTTATTGAATTTGATACAGTATTATTATCAGCACCTAGTACCAAAGGTGTTTATCGTTTCACCATTCATAACCAACAAAATAATCCACATGATGTTTTAGAAACCATAAGAAATAAACCCTACATTTTATGGGCAGAAATAGAGATTTAATCATGCAGTTCAAACCTTACTTTTTATTGATACTTACCCTGCTATCCAGCTATATTCTTGTATCCTGTCATTCACACTCCATCATATCCCATTCACAAGAAAAGATTTCAAATTCATCTATAAAAGAAACCTTTGATGTGCAGACTTCCCATAAAAAAACATTACCTAAAATATTGGTAAGTTTTAAACTAAAACCTGCCATCAATCATTGGCGCTCCAAACCTTTATACACAGCTCATTCTGAAAAATGGCAAGTCTCCTTATTTCAAAGAAAGTCCGCAAAAAAACTCAGTAACCAATATAACATACGGTTTATTGAAGACTGGCCTCTAGAATCCATCGATCTTTATTGTGTTATCTATCAAATGAAAGGAACAGGTAACTTAGAGGAACTCATAAAAAATCTTCAGAAAAATCCTGATATCATCACAGCAAAAATAATACAAGATTATTCTTTATTGAATACGCCCAAAAAAACTAAAGATCCTTATTTGGATCTTCAATTTGGTCAACACAAAAATAATATTCTAGCATTACATCAATTTTCTCAAGGGAAAAATATTAAAATTGGTATCATTGATACTCATATTGATCAGAATCATCCAGAATTACAAGGTCAGGTATCTTTAGAGCGCTCATTGTTATCTCAAACACAACAAGCTTCTAAACGACATGGCACCGCAATAGCTTCTATCATATCTGCAAAAAAAAATAATGGCCAAGGCATTATGGGTATTGCTCCTCTATCAAAAATATTTTCCTATGCTGCGTGTGGTTTAAAAAATAAAAAAGAAAGTTGTGCTACGGATGCTATAACCAAAGCCATCAATTATGCCATCTTAGACAATGTCAATATTATCAATTTAAGTTTATCTGGACCTAAAGATCCTTTAATCATGCGATTAATAGATAAAGCTTTAGAAAAAAAAATTACTATCATTGCTGCTTATGACACTTCTCGTCAAAATGGTGGTTTTCCTGCTGCAATAAAAGGTGTACATGCTATCCATCAAAATATCTCACCACATTTATGGTTTACTCATGACGAATGGTTTGGCGCTCAAGCGGGTGGTGGTTATCAGTTTTTTTCTGGCAGTTCTATATCCACAGCCTGTGTCAGTGCCATCACAGCTTTAATTCATGAGAAGTTACCAAAAGAAGAAATATCGAATATATTGACTAAACTATTACAACAAAATTTGCATTCTTTTCATCAGTTTCATAAGCACCCTATTCTCAATGAGTTAGTCAAACAGACTCAAAATAATACTTAATGGATCTCTTATGTTGATCTTCAAAAAAAGTAAATACTTTTTTTCACTAGTTATCTTTTATCTATTTTTCCTTTCTTCTTTTTCCTTTGCACAATCGCATCAACATTCAAATCATCATTCTAATTTTGAAGGCACTCTATCCATTGCATCAAATGTTTATTTATTTGGTATACGACAAGAGGATAACCGTTTCATACCTGAACTTACCTTAAAATACCTACCTAGCTCTACTATAAGTATTGGTATTACTGCTAACACATTTAATGCCAATTTCAGTCAGGAAAGAATAAACAGCACTCATACTTTTTTAAACTATCAAACTTCCATTAATAAGAATAACGAATTATCTACTTATATAGGTCAATATCGATTCAATGGCAATGTCAATTTTGATAATAGAGTATTCAAACAAATAGGCACCAGTTTGTTTATTCATAATACATTTTCTCTTAATCTGGATTATCAGGAAACCTGGTTAGTCAATAACAGCAATATCTTATCTTTTACTGCCAGTTACACTTATCCACTTTCAGAGAAATATTATCATGATATCACTTTAAGACACTCTTCTATTAAAAATAGCTTTAGTTATAATTACCTTGAGTTGGGATTATCTCACTTCTTTTCATCTTCATTTCTGGCAAGAGTTTCACATTTAACTTCTAATTACAGACATAAAATCAATATCAACAATCCAAGTCATGAAAGTGATTTTACTGTTAGAGTCAGCTACTTTTTCTAATATTAAAAAAAATCATTTAATCAATAATACCAGGAGTTGTTTATCTTTTATAGGTTAAACCTGTAAAAGATAAACAACCCCTACATTAAATGTTTCAGTTCCTCTAAAGGCTGTGGCTTATAAAAATAATAGCCTTGTCCATAATCAACCAACATGTTTTTCAAAATATCATATTGTTCTAAATATTCGATACCTTCAGCAACAATGTTAATTTCCAGTGATTTGGCTAAAGATACAATCGATTTAACAATGGATTTGGATTTTTGAGATTCGTTCAATGAAGTAACAAATGAGCGATCAATTTTTAATGTATCTATAGGCAAATTATGTAAATAGTTTAATGAAGAATATCCCGTACCAAAATCATCCAAAATAACTTTTACACCCAAATTTCGAATTTTTTCCAATAGAATCATGGCATTTTTTATATTATGAATTAATGCTTTTTCTGTTATTTCAATATTTAAACTGTTAGGCAATAGATTATATTTTTTATATAAATATTCAAAAACCTGATAGAAATTAGAGCGGGATATTGAATTACCGGAAATATTTACATTTAAATAAAGATGATGTTGTCCTTCTTCCTGCCATCGTTGCAATAATTGTGCTGATTTTTCAAGTACATATTGATCAATCTGTAATATATGCCCAGACTTCTCTGCCACATCAATAAACTCATCTGGCATAATTAAAGATTTTTTAGGATGTCGCCAACGAATCAATGCTTCAAAACCTACAATTTCGGCATTATCCAATTGTGCAATAGGTTGAAGGTATAACAAAAACTCATCCTTTGATATTGCCCGATTCAACTCATGTTCTATTTGTTTAAAATTATTAAATAATTTGCGATCATCCATTTCACTAAACACATAACAACTCCTTCCCATATCTTTGGCCAAATACATAGCATCATCTGCAAGCTTAATTAACGCATCACTTTCAATATCTTTATCTTGAGAAGAAGCAATACCAAGAGATACAGAAATAAAAATATCAGCAACATCGGTTTCTACAGGTACCTCAAAAGCAGCAATAATTTTTTTAGCGATAGATTCTAATTGATTTTTTGAATTGTTTTTTTTCAATAATACAGCAAATTCATCACCACCTAAACGAGCAAAAATACTATGTTTAGGCAAACATGACGTAATAACCTGACTCACTTTTTTAATTAACTGGTCACCAACATGGTGACCATAAGTGTCATTAACAAATTTAAAATGATCAACATCGATAAAAATAACCGTTAACTTGGCATTCTTCTTATATTGACATTCTATAATAGATTCTTCTAATTTTTTATGAAACATCATTCTATTAGGCAATCCACTTAACTCATCATGTAATGCCATATTTTGTAAAAGCATTTCTTCTTCTTTTCTATGAACTGCCAAACTGATTTGTCCACAAACATATGAAAGAAAATATTTATCATCTTCATTAAATATTTTTTCATTCTCCGTATCAAAAATAATGGCAGCACCTTTAAGTGATTCAGAAATCAATAATGGTGCCGATAGCCAGGATGTAATTGTTTCTAACTGGGAATGAGGATAAATATGTTTCCCACTGGATAATATTTCATCTTTTTCAAGGTAAAATATACTTCCAGCAGAAATAGATGAAAAGAACAAACTGTTCTTCAACTTTTTTTGAGGAATACAAAACCTTGAATCATAATTATCATCCGGTGTTTGCCATATCGGAAATTCTATCAGTTTCTCTGTCTCTTTATATAATGCGATAACAAAATACTCTGATGATAATAATCCATGAATGAGTGCACCCAGCTGTTTATAAAACTCTTCTATAGACTCTGTTGTATGTACCAGTTCAGCAATATCAAAAATGGTTTTTTGCAAGCGTTGACTTTTATCCAAATCTGATATGGTTGATTTTAATATTTCGATGGAACTCAATCTTGCATATTTTGTTGTAATAATATCAGCAATAGCGGTTAGTGTTTTTAAATGATGTTCAGTAAAAAAATCCTTTTTGTCATTTTCTGAATCAATCACACCCACCAACTTATTTTCATAAACAATAGGCACAGCTAATTCAGAGCTTCTTAACATATCATCCATAATATAATTTTTATCAATGGAAGTATCATTCACAAGCACCGCTTTTTTTTCCTTTGCACATCGACCAACAATACCTTCTCCTAAAGATAAGGTTATAGGATGTAATATATCGTGCCCACTGGGATTTTTATTACCATAGGCTGCTTTTTGAATTAATTGTTGACTCTGTTCATCCCATAAGTAAATCACACAATCATCAAAACCCAATTCTCCGATAATATTTTCTGTTAACAACCAAAAAATTTCCTCCAGTGAATCAATGTTAATCACTAACGATATAAAATCAATAAGAGCTCGTAAATAGCGATTACTTTGTCTTAATGCATCAAAGCTTTTCGTTTTAGGTAAGTAACTTTCACTGCCTAAAAGCTTATCAATCTGTTTTCTACTCACAATGGTCTCATTAACTTATACAGGTTAAAGCGTGTTAAGGCAGTAAAAAAAAAGGTTATTTATTTATAATAGACGAAATCATCTTATTCTTTCAAATTTGAAGTGTTTGGCATAAGACATCATTAAATCTGCTATTACATTGTTTTTTATAGCTTTTTTTAAAAAGCCTATACATTTTATACCCATATTTTATGGATATAAAATAGTGTGGATTTTCACACTGCCAGTAGGCGTTATAAAAAAATTCAAGTATACTTAAGTTTTTTAAATAAATCAGTAGGTTAGTTAAGAGTTCTTAATCTTTCCCCATTGCTTAACCTTCCCCAATTTAATGAATATGTCAGTACACTATCAAGCTAAAAAAGATAAAACATCGTTTAACAAGTTACAAAAAAAATTACGTCGTGCTACCGGTCAGGCTATTGCTCAATTTAACATGATTGAAAGCGGTGATAAGATCATGGTGTGCCTGTCTGGTGGGAAGGACTCCTATACCCTGCTTGATATTTTATATAATTTAAAACGTCATGCCCCCATTCCTTTTGAATTAATTGCTGTTAATCTGGATCAAAAGCAACCCGGCTTTCCCGAAACCGTTTTACCCAATTATCTGGAAAGTATTCAGGTTCCTTTTCATATTATTGAAGAAGATACCTACAGTATTGTAAAAGAAAAAGTGCCTGAAGGTAAAACAACCTGTGCACTGTGTTCCCGCTTGCGTAGAGGTATTATTTATCGGTGGGCAAAAGAAAATCATATTACCAAAATTGCTTTAGGTCACCATCGGGAAGATATTGTTGAAACTTTTTTCCTCAATTTATTTTTTGGCGGTAAACTAAAAGCCATGCCGCCAAAACTGATCAGTGACAATGGCGAACATATTGTCATACGCCCTTTGGCTTTTTGCCGTGAAAAAGATATTGCAAAATACGCCTTAGCAAAAGATTTTCCTATTATTCCCTGTAATTTATGCGGCTCACAAGAAAATTTACAACGAAAAATTATCAAAAAAATGCTGAAAGATTGGGATCATCAATTTCCAGGCCGTGTTGAATCCATATTTAATGCATTGGGGAATATCGCTCCTTCCCATATGCTGGATTCTGATCTTTATCATTTTTCCGATTTAACACCAACAACCGAACTTGCATCTGAGCTGAACCTTGAATTAGATGGCGATCGTTTGTTTGATTCAGAAGAGCTCAATCAACATAAAGTAGAGCAACGCTTATTCGATATTTTAAATGTCACTTCATAAATATTACTATGAGATAATTTAGTCTGCTTTTAGGATCACTTCATCTTGTATTTCCACATAAAATCTCCAATACTATTATGATGAAATCTTAATGGAGGTTTTTTGTGCCTACCCCTAATTTTTTTTCTCGTCTCAAATATTTATTCAACCCTCCAAACCAACCTGAAGACAGTACAAAATCAACATCTGATGAATCATCAGGCAATACACCTTTGTTTGATGAGCTGGGTGTTACTAAGTTAAAAGCTGTTGTGTCTGAAATTTATGATGCACTTCCTTTATTTGAACGCGCTGGCTTTGTGGTTGATGAATTACAATTGGAAATTGGTGTCAGTTCTAAATTTATGCCTCGTTTTAAAATCATGTACGAAGTGGATGATAAAACACAGCAAGCGCTCATTGCTGAAGCTTCTGATAAAAAACTGATTAAGTTTGTTCTTATTTCTCTATTCAAGGCCTGCCATATGCAGCACTTGCTAAAAGATCCCAACTTAAAATTTTATGCCATTGAAATTGACCTCACTGATGTGCCCGCTGTTCGAGGTATTTATAAGCGAGTGAGTAATCCTGATAATATAGTGAGTATTACTTCCAAAGATACTGATTAAACTATCATGAATATACTTCAGCAAACATTGCTTCATTTGATTGAAAACACTTCCCAAGGACTGTCTGAATATGAAATATTAAAACACATCGAAAAAGAACACCCCCTTTTTTTCGAAGAACTTCCTGATAAAAATGAACTGTATCAAAAACATTTTTTTTTATTCCACCAATTGTATCAATTGAAACAACATCTGAGTTCAAAAAGCCTTCACCTATCAATTTCACCTTTATCGATTCGTATCACACCTTCCGTTAGTACAGGCAAAGCATTGGATGAACAGGATGCTTTGGCTGAATTTTATAATGATAAACAGAATCTTTATTTAAGTCAGGATAAAATCGCTGCCATGCAGAAGAAATTTTGGTTACGTTATTTGGCTTTACAGGAAAAAGCCAACGCCATACAAACACTGGAGTTAACCGGTATCACCCCATTAACTCTCAATGTCATAAAAAAGGCTTACAAGAAACTGGTTAATCAATATCATCCTGATAAAGGGGGAGATACTCACAAGTTTCAAAATATTCAAACGGCCTATGAAGAACTGAAACAATTATATTAAGATCTATTACTGCTCATAGACCAGTGAGTTTATAAAATCACATCCCAGACATCATCGTTTCCAATCCAGTCTTTAAACGCTTCTTTGCCACCTCGCGCAGACCAATCAGAATCAATCGTTAAACGGGAACTAATGCCCCCTCGCGGATTACAAATCATCACCATTCGTAATCTTTCAGGTTCATAAGTTGTCATTAAATGCTCATAAAAAATATTCACCAGGCGCTCATAGGAGACAACAATATTTCTTAATTGATAAACGTAGTGTTTTAATGCTTTTAATTCAATAATTTTATCTTTTGGGAAAAAGGTCAAATAGACTGTTGCAAAGTCAGGTTGCTCCTGAACACCTAAAAAAGTAAATTCTGGAATCTTTACCTTTATTTCATAAGCCCCCTCAGAAGGGTTGGGTAAAGGTTTTAGCAATGTTGAATCAATTGCTTCCCAGGTTTTTATTTTTTTTTCTTGCGACATGGTAATCATTCCTCATATTGGTTCACTCACCCGTATATCCGGGTTACTGAAGATATACAGATACACATATAGTTGTCATATTGTTTCATCGAAAAACCAGCTTGTTAAAAGCATAACTGGATTTATCACTCATCTGAAGTTAAAAAGCCATTAAGACGCTATAATATTCATTTATAAGAAAAAAGCTATCAATACCAATGAACTTCAGCAGTGAATTCAAGTAATTTAACAATAAATAACCTGATAGACTTTACATTGTATCATTAAGCTGATTAAATGGCCATCTTTATGTCTAGACGTCTAAAAAATGAATATTCATCCTTCTGAACTATTAAAACAAACCCTATCAAAGCGTATTCTGGTACTGGATGGTGCTATGGGCACCATGATTCAACAACATAATCTACAAGAAAGTGATTACCGAGGAGACAGATTTTCTAACTGGCATACAGATGTCAAAGGTAATAACGATCTACTGTCATTAACTCAACCCAGCATTATTAAAGACATTCATAGGGAATACCTGGCAGCGGGTGCAGATATCATAGAAACCAATACCTTTAATGCCAATCGCGTTTCCATGGCCGATTATGATATGGAATCACTGGCTTTTGAAATTAATCTTGAATCTGCTCGTTTAGCCCGTTCAGTTGCTGATGAATTTACTGACAAACCCCGTTTTGTTGCTGGCGTCATTGGTCCGACAAATCGAACAGCCAGCTTATCACCTGATGTGAATGACCCTGCCTTCCGAAATATTACCTTCGATGATTTGGTTCTTTCTTACTCAGAAGCTACAAAAGCGCTGATTGAAGGTGGTAGTGATATCTTAATGATTGAAACCATTTTTGATACACTCAATGCAAAAGCCGCCGTATATGCAGTTCTGGAAGTTTTTAGTACTTTGGACTGTGAACTCCCAATTATGATTTCTGGAACTATTACAGATGCTTCAGGCAGAACATTAACCGGCCAGACAACCGAAGCTTTTTATCACTCTCTGCGACATGCCAATCCGATTGCTTTTGGTTTAAATTGTGCTTTGGGTGCGGAACAACTCCGCCAATACATTGAAGAACTTTCCCGTATTTCTGAAACGCATATATCCGCTCATCCCAATGCAGGCTTACCCAATGAATTTGGTGGTTATGACCAATCACCTGAGGAACTGGCAGAAGCTATGACAGAATGGGCGCAATCCGGTTTTTTAAATATCGTCGGTGGCTGTTGTGGTACCACTTCAGAACATATTAAAGCCATTGTCGAAGCCGTTGCTGATATAAAACCCCGTCCTCTTCCATCTCGTGAAATTGCCTGTCGATTATCCGGGCTGGAGCCATTAACAATCACAAAAGACAGTTTATTTGTGAATATCGGTGAAAGAACCAATGTCACTGGCTCTGCAAAATTTTTACGATTGATCAAATCTGATGATTACATTACGGCTTTAGAAGTTGCCCAACAGCAAGTTGAAAATGGCGCACAAATGATCGACATTAACATGGATGAAGGCATGCTGGACTCAGAAGCCGCTATGGTGCGCTTTTTGAATTTAATTGCCAGTGAACCAGAGATTTCTAAAGTCCCTATTGTGCTGGACTCATCCAAATGGTCTGTGATTGAAGCGGGCCTAAAATGTATACAGGGTAAAGGAGTCGTTAATTCTATTTCACTCAAAGAGGGAGAAGAAGAGTTCTTGAGTCAAGCACGCAAGATACGTCAATATGGTGCAGCTGTTATTGTTATGGCTTTCGATGAAACCGGACAGGCAGATACCCTGCAACGAAAAACAGAAATTTGTCAAAGAGCTTATGATTTATTGGTCAATCAAGTGGGCTTTCCAGCAGAAGATATTATTTTTGATCCCAATATTTTTGCTGTAGCAACTGGTATCGAAGAACACAACAATTATGGTGTTGACTTTATAGAAGCCACACGTTTTATCAAAAAACAATTGCCTCATGCCATGATTTCAGGGGGTGTTTCGAATTTATCTTTTTCATTCCGAGGTAACAGCCCCGTCAGAGAAGCCATGCATGCTGTTTTTCTATACCACTGCATACATGAAGGTATGGATATGGGGATTGTGAATGCTGGTCAACTCGAAGTTTATGATGCCATTGATCCTGAACTAAGAAAAATTTGTGAAGATGTTATTCTGAACCGTTCTGCCAATGCAACTGAAGATTTAATCTCTCTTGCTGAAAAGTTTCTAGGTAGTCAAGAGAAAAAAGACGATAGTGAAAAATTAAAATGGCGAGAGTGGGATGTCAACAAACGACTGGAGCATGCTCTGGTTAAAGGCATTGTTGAATTTATTGATACCGATGTGGAAGAAGCCAGACAAGCCCATGATAGACCATTGCATGTGATTGAAGGACCTTTAATGTCTGGTATGAATGTTGTTGGAGATCTTTTCGGTGAAGGTAAAATGTTTTTGCCACAGGTTGTCAAATCTGCTCGTGTGATGAAAAAAGCCGTTGCTTATTTATTACCCTATATGGAAAAGGATAAAACAGGAAAACAATCTCAGGGTAAAATTGTTTTAGCAACCGTCAAGGGTGATGTACATGATATAGGTAAAAATATTGTCGGTGTAGTGCTTGAATGTAATGGTTATGAAGTCATCGATCTTGGTGTGATGGTCTCCTGTGAAAAAATATTGACCACTGCAAAAGAAGAAAACTGTCATATCATCGGGCTCTCCGGTTTAATCACACCCTCACTGGATGAAATGGTCCATGTTGCCAAAGAGATGGCTCGTCAATCATTTTCATTACCTTTATTGATTGGTGGTGCGACTACATCACGTATACATACTGCTGTAAAAATTGATCCCAATTACAAACATCCTGTTATACATGTTGTCGATGCCTCCCGTGTCGTCAATGTTACCAATCAATTACTCAATCCGGAAAACTCAGACAACTACATCAAAGATATCAAGCTCAGTTATCAAACCTTAAGAGAAGAACGTGCACAACGTCCTAATAAAACAACCTTGGTTGATTTTAACAAGGCTAAAGACAATCATTTAAAAACGAATTGGGAAGAACGAAACATCACAAAACCCTCATTTTTGGGTACAAAAATATTTACCAGTTATCCTTTAGAAAAAATTCTTGAACGATTTGACTGGACACCTTTTTTCAAATCCTGGGAATTGGCCGGTCGTTTCCCCAGGATCTTAAAGGATGACGTGGTTGGTGAAACTGCCAGCAAACTGTTTAGTGATGCACAGGATATGCTCAAAAGAATCATAGATGAAGAATGGCTAACAGCGAATGCGGTCATTGGTTTCTTCCCTGCAAACAGTGTGAATGATAACGATATTGAAATTTACCGTGATTCATCCAGACAAGAAACTGTATGGACATTAAACCATATTCGACAACAAATGAATCGCAGTACTGGAAAAGCAAATTTATGTTTATCTGATTACATAGCACCCAAACATTCCGGGAAAGAGGATTATATTGGTGCTTTTGCTGTAACCGCCGGTATAGGTATCGAAAAATATATTACACGTTTTGAAAAAGACAATGATGACTATAGTGCCATATTACTAAAAGCTTTGGCGGATAGATTTGCTGAAGGTTTTGCTGAACATATGCATGAAGAAGTACGAAAAATTTATTGGGGATATGTGAAAGAAGAAAGTCTATCAAATGACGAACTCATTGCAGAAAAATATAAAGGGATTCGTCCTGCGCCAGGTTATCCAGCCTGCCCTGATCACACAGAAAAAAGAAAACTATGGCAAATGCTTGAACCTGATCGTATTGGTATGTCACTCACAGAAAGTTGTGCGATGGATCCCGCTGCTTCTGTCTCAGGTTGGTATTTTTCACATCCAGATGCCCGTTATTTTGGAACAGGAAAAATTGGAAAAGACCAAATAGAAGATTATGCCAAACGCAAAACTATGTCTGTTGAAACGACCGAAAGATGGCTTGCATCTATTTTAGGTTATCAAAACTAAATTTTTTTACTTTTTCATCCATAAAGCACCAGAAAAACATCCTCTTAGTTATTTAAAAATAAATAAGAGGATGTTTTATGCGTATTTAAAAGTTAACGCTATATCTTAAATCATAGGTTTTTTCACGAGGGTTGGCGTTAAACACGTTAAAATTACCATTTGGAACATTGCCTTCATCTAAAAGGCCAAATTCAATAGCATCAATATCATTCAATGTAAACTCTCTTCTGATAACTTCTTGTATCACTTTGGTTGGTTTTTCAAATAGTCCATTGATCGACAATGATAGTGAACCTGAATCACCTATCCAGTCCAGAAAACGTAATCCTGAACCCAATGTGTAAGACATATTCAAATTAACCGATCTTTGTGCTTTAGTTGTTCTAATAACCGTATTTCTTAATCTCTGTGCATCTGGAAAAAAATCACCAAAAGGGCTAACTTGAACAACACCAACACCACCTGTTATATAATCACCTCTGAAAGAAGGTGAAGCACCAGGTGAAAAATCATAAAATACGGTATGAACATCACTAGAAAAACTGGTAAATAATGTTGTTGATAAACCGCTATAGAACCAGTTCAACCTTAATGTACCTCGATCTTCAGGTATAGCAGATGCAAAAGAACGACCAAAGCCTAATGCACCTTGAACTCTTGAATCAGTAAACCCCAGACTTCCTTGAACTTGTTGACCAGCAAACAAAAATTCACGTGTGCCAAGACCACTGAGTCTGGATTCTTCAGCACAAAAACTATCTTGTGATGAATCACATTGATCCAAAAAAACATTTTCACTGGTCAAGACTCTATTATGATTATAAGCAATCGTAAATCTTCCCACTTTTTCAAAATCAAACGTTTTTGTAATGTTAAAACTTGCATTTTCCACTTCTCTTGAACCAGCATTAATAAAACGATTATCCAGAACCAAACGATTTGCTTCTAAAGGGCCTATAATCTGAGGGCCTTGGCTTGCATCAACAAAGCCAGAAAAAATTTCATCATCTAATACAATATTTCCATTATTATCGACATTACTGATCACCCCACCAATTGCCTGTTGAAACTCAGGATCATTTAACAAGTCAAATGTATCTCTTGAAATATCTCCCTGTAGAAAAAGATCCGAAATTCCTGTATTGAATCCTGCTAAACCTCTTTCAGTGACAACATTTTTGGTCATATTATTTGAATAATTGATACCCACTCTCAACCCATAATCTCTTAAATTAAAGTTAATACCCAAATTATCATTTGTATTCCTTTCAGGAGCAATATCGCTTACACCACCTCTAATAATATAATAAGGCTCACTAATTCCTACCCTTGCACCCTCGACAGGAGTAATATTCAGTGCATCAAATCCAGAACGTTCTTCAATAAAGGTATCTAAACCAACTATCAAAGGTGATGGTAACCTGTCACCAAAACTACGATTCCAGCGAAAATTAAACCAACGGACAGGATTCCAGGATAAACCTACTTGGAAAGCTGTATTAGGATCACCACCAAGATCCACTTGCGATTCATTAGCGGCTAAACTTAATAAAACATTTTTATAGACAGGAACAGAAAACTCTAAAGAAAATGAATCCGTTCGTCGACTCGTTCGAAAATTTTCAATAATTAAATTTTCACCTAAATTATTGGTAATAAATAAAACGTCATCAGAACCGAATATATCTTGTGAACCAGGATCTCTGGATGACCATGTTTCAACTAAATCACTGGAAGTGCTGTAATTAAAATTACTTCTTACTTTACCATGAGGTAAGCTAAATAAGCTACCATTTAAACTTATATTAAAGTTATTATTCCTTGAGTCTGTAAATGAAAAACGATTGGGTATGCTGAAGTTTTCTGCATAAGCACCTATATTTCCTTCTCTTGAAAATCCAGGCAACCACCATAAAAAGTCATTTTCTCTTTCTCCCGGAAAACGAATTCTTGCCAATGGTTGACCAAATCGACTCAGTAGTGGATTACCCTCTTCATCCGTTGTAAAAGGATTACCGTCTTCATCAAACACACCCGTTGCAGGTAAGCCAACGCCTGGTGGTAAAAATCTGGCATTATTACGGGTGTCGCTACCTACTCTTAATTCATTTAAGAAAAGTGCTTCAGAGTCCCGTTTATTGGTACTGCCATTAATATTTAAATTCCAATCATCTAAAAAATTATAATTAAGTCCAAAACTTAATGCATCTATACGCACATCCGTAGGTCTTTGGGTTGGTACAAAACCTTCATCAGAAAATTGTAATTGTGCAACATGAAACGGAATCCTGCGTTGATAAAAGTCCAGTGTTCCTGAAGTGCCTACAGGTATCTTTCTTAGACTATTATCAAACTCTATTTCTTGCTCTCTTCTGGTATGTGTATAAGACAAAGATAATCTCATGTTATCTGTTATTTCCTGAGATAAAGAAATGCTTGCAGAAACCTGATTGGTATTGGGCGCCAAAGAAATCCCTCTTTGTGGTTCAAACGTGTTTGCAACTGTAGGAAATCTTGCTGACATTAAGCGATTAATTTCAATGACATCATCAGCATTGTTAAAATCAAGAGAAGCTGATGGTAACGGAGCAATTTGATTGCCATTCTCATCTTCTCTCAAATTTTCTTGAAAATCGTATAATGATATATTTTCCATATCCGCCAATTGTTCTGGCATGGCGACAGCATACACTGGATAATATCCTGTATAATCATTCTGAGCCGCTAAAAAAGCAGGAATAGCCTGTGTATTAGGCAACCCTATTCTTTGTACTCTACCTATTCCAAAGGTTCGGTCAGAACCTAGATTATCCACGCCTCTATTTAAAAAGTCTCTTAACTCTCCTGTTGTACTGGATGATGTTACTCCATTCACTGAATCATACTCATTAAGCAATCGAGCGATTTCTGTTTCGTCTTCAGAAAGAAATGCTCCTGTTGCAATTTTTCTGTCAATATCATAGTAAAACGCTGGCAATCGTTCATTTAAAGCTTGATTGTCTGTACGACCATCTCCATCAATGTCTCTCACATAAAAAAGTGGTACAGCCAAGCCTGAAGCACGACTGTCCGCTATCACATTTGGACGAATAACTGATCCTGCCCCTATAAATTCATTTGTAACAGGATTTCGTGTTAATGCAGCAGAACCTCTAAAATTAATATCTCTTGCTGAACCATCAATCTTTTTTTCCACTTGAACAGAGGCATCGAGTGTTAAAGAACCACTGTCCCAGTTAAATGTCTTACCCAGATTGGCATCATAACGTTCACCACCAGAAGCATCTGTAATTGATGCAGACAATGAAAAATTATAACCCTCATAATCTTTTCTGGTAATAATATTAAGCACACCACCAATGGCATCTGGACCATAAATGGCCACTGCATTATCAAAGATAATTTCTATACGATCAATGCGCTCTAATGGGTATGTGCTGATATCAAACGCTTCACCAAATAAGCCTGCTCTGGCAGGTCTTAAACCATCAATTAACACCAAAGTATACTCTTCTCCTAAACCTCTTAGATTAATACCGGTATCACCAAACTCATTTTCTGCTCGCCCAAATCTCGCAGCAACATCCAAGTCACCAGCTGCTATGGTTGTTGGTGCATTAATATTCTGTGGTAGTGTCAATAAAAAATCAGCTAATCGTGTTGCACCTGTTTGTAAAATTTCCTCTCTTGTTACAATGCGGGTTTCCCGAGTTAATTCAGCAGGGTTACTTATAAGCGTACTACCTGTGACAACAATCACATTATCATCTTTATTATTGATTTTTTCATTTTCAAAATCATCGTTCGTCTGCTCTTCCTGTTTATCAAATGTTATCGAACTGTGATTTTTCATATTAGATACATTCTCATTAGCAATACTCCATTTAATACTCAACCCATTGATTAAAATTAACCAGATAATCCATTGAGTTGATTTTCTATCAAAAAATTTAACTTTATTTTTACATTTAAACATTCTAAAAACACGTAATCCAATCAATTTCAACAAGAGTAAATTAACAGTATTTTTTATAAATTTAACATTAAATTTACACTTCATAATTAACAGGGGAAATAATGAATTCTTCAACAGACTATTCTTGTTTTCATTTTTATTCATAATCAAACCTTACATCAATCTATAAATAATTGTTATTGTTAAATATTTCTCTTTAAAATCAAGTTACATTTTAAAAATAAACATTAAAAAGAAATATTTTTTATTACGAATGAAGGATGATGGTAATTTAAAAAAAAGGGATTGGCAATTTTTATATTTTCTATTTTTTTATATATTCAGTTGTATATACAGTTAAAAAATAATTATATGATATCTTTTTTTTATACTATATAATCTATCCTCTCGATTAAAATAAAAATTATACATCAGTATTTTTTGTGGAGAATAACCAATGTTTTTTTTAAAAAATAATTTCATATCATTTTATATTTTTATTCTATGTTTTTTATCGGCTTGTGATAATGGCATACCTTCATTTCCACAATCACTCAATGGCGGCCAAGCCGAAACCATTTCATTACCTCTCACACCCAGCTCAATAAATACACCAGTTATTACACCTCCTGTTGCTGTTATTGGTATTCCCAGTGATGATGAAATGCATACTGTTTCACTTATTGGTGTTGAATATCAACGAGTAGTTAATCCTGCAACATCAGAATTAACCTTTAACATTGTACCTATCACTGCTGAATATCGTATTACTTCTAAAACAGAAATAGATGAATTAGAGGCTTTATTGATAGCACTTGATACTGAATTATTTTCAGCCAATCCTGATCAGGCAGAGATTGATAGATTGAACAATGAAATTAACGCTATCGAAACAGAAAATAATGCCAGTTTCACAACAGAATCAAATTTAACAAGCAATAGAGATTTGCTTTTTTTAAGAGCAACCTCTTCTCAAGAACGAGAAACGCTGTCTCAAATTTATTTAACCATTACCAATCAACCTGATGAAATTAACAGATTACAAGGCGATTTAATGGATGCTTTAGTGAATCAAGAAGAAAGTGAGATTGAACGTATTCTGACTGAGATGGATGACATCAGCATGACGACATTATGGGAAATAAGAACACCTTTTTATGATAGAGTGCCCGATAGAATACGATTTCCATTTCTTTTTGCTTCTCCTGGTGACGAAATTTCTTCTGGGGAACATGTTATATCCGGCATTGATGCAATCACTGATGATGGATTACCTGTAACCACCAATTTATTTTTTGGTACAGGAACAAATTTACTGGATCGATTTATTGTTAATGGTGAAACAACTCAAGTAAATAATGGTATGGTTACGGTTAATGGAGAAAACATTCCCATTGAAGAGCATATATTGACTCTATCATTAAACGATACCATCGAATTTATTACCATCATTGACGATAATGCAACCAGTGCTTTTCCAGATGGTTTTGCAATAGAAATTGGCGTTCCTCAAGTTGGTGTTAATTCTTTCCCAGCAGACTTTCCAAATACTGGTCTTAACTTTATCAGTTGGTCAGTATTTTTATAGTTGACATTAATTTAAATTCTTATAAACATTGGCTTTATATTATTTACACTTGCATTAATAATATAAAGCCAAGCCAATCATATTTTATTGAAAACAGATAAAAATATATTTAACACAAATTTATATTTGCCGACATTGTTACAAATGACAACTTAATGTTTAAATGGATACTTTAAACACCATAATTACTTTGCATTTAATATAAATATTAAAATGTAGAATAATTTCATATTAGAGAACCGATTTATGTACAAATTTAAATCAATTTTTTTTTATAAAACTATATTACTATTCTTTGTTATTACATTATCTTCTTGTCAAACAGCGCAAAACATTCAGCACTCTAAAAACAAAAATAGCTCTAAAGACAACATCATCCCCATCATCGATGAATTTTACATTCAAAATTTCAAATACGCAGTAAAAAACCTTAGGGAAACTCAAAGTAAAAAAACAAATATTGATAACTTAAAAAAAGAATATCAGGACAGCTTCAACAAAACAATTAACTTTCTAGCACCTTCAAAAAATAAGAAAAAACTAAACAAAACAGAATTATATCAATATGCCAAACAGGCTGTTGTTAAAGTTGGAGGCGTGTATTTAAAATCCGGCGATGATAAGGAGAAGCATTATACTTCAGGCAAAGCAAGTGGTTTTTTAATTAGTGATGACGGTTTGGTTGTAACGAATAACCATGTACTTAAGTCATTGCTTGGCAATGTAAATAAAAACACCACAAAAAAGAAAATTAAAGAAAAAGAAAAAAATAAAAAAGGTAGTAGAGTACCACAAGAAAAATATCAAAGTATCTTTATCACTACTTATGATGCCGAGGTTTATGAAGTAACCCACATTATGGCTGCAAACAAAAGCAACGATATTGCTATTATAAAAATAGATACTCGGGGTAAAAAACTGCCTTACCTACCCTTGGGTGACAGCATGCAGACCGGTGAAGAAGTCAGTGTTATCAGTCATCCGCAGTGGGCTAATAAAGCAAATAATTTTTTTCTGACCACTGGTATTGTTTCACGCTATTCATATGATGCTCATACAGATGGTTTTGCAATGAGTATCACTGCGGATTATGCAGTGGGTTCCAGTGGCTCACCTATTCTTGATAATCGAGGAAATGCCGTCGGTGTTGTCTCATCAACAAAAACATACCTAGCTATAGGTTCATCTTTTCTACCACAAACACAAATGGTGGATAAACTAACCATTCCAGTAAAGAGTATCAAAAACTTAATATCAACCAATAAAAAAGAAATAGTAGAAAACGCACCAAAAAACAGTAACTTTAATATCAAAGGACAACTACTTGGTTTACAAGGAAAAACTGTTCATATATATCCTTTATTAAAAGAAAATATTATTACCGATAAAAAACTTAAAAAAACCAAGCCGATCGCTACTGCATCTATTTCTAATGGTTCTTTTCAACTTACTGGAAAGTTGGATAAATCTCCAGCTTTGGTCATCTTTTATGTAGATAACTTACCTTCTACATCAGCTGTCATTGAAAATGGTCATATGACTATTGATTTATCCAAAGACAGATTCAACAAAGATTTGCTTAATATCAATATGAAAGGTAGTCCATTTATTAATCAGCTTCAATCTCTTGCAAATACCACTTTATCAGTAACAAACAAAAAAGAACGTGCTCAAAAATTTTTGGATCACATCTACACTCACTCTCATTCACCGACTAGCTTATTTGCAGCGACACGTTTAAATGAAATCTCCGATGCACCTACCCTTGGTTATTATATGGGAGCAACTTTGTCATCAGGATTTCATAGAGAGGTTATGCTAAGTGATTTAGGTCATTCTTTTTCCAAATTTACAAAAAGCTTTCCGGAGTTTAATGAGTCAACTAACTCATTAAATTCCAAAAAAAGCTCTAAAAAGTCCATCAAAATTGGTGATAACTTAAAAGATTTTACTCATCTGGACATTCAAGGTAAAAAAATTAATTTGAAAAAGCTGACTCAGTCTAATCAATATGTCTTGCTGGATTTTTGGGCTTCCTGGTGTTTACCATGTCGTAAGGCCATGCCAAAAGTTGTTGATTTGCATAAAAAATATCATAAGAAAGGCTTAAAGGTAGTTGCTATTTCCGTCGATAAGGATGAAGATGCCTGGAAAGAACACATCAAAAAACTCAATATGTCAGATTTTATTAATATCCGTAGTGGCAATGATTATAAAAACAAAAAACTACCTCATTCACTGTATGAAGCATTTGCCATTCCATCCACCTATTTAATTGATAAGAAGGGAAAAATTATTGCCATTGATCTACGTGGAGAAGCATTAAAGAAAAAGATCGATTCATTATTTAGTAAGCACTGATAATCCACGATACAAGATGATTCAGACTTTCTCCCCCGAAAGTCTGTTGTCTTTTTGCGAGTGGCTCAGAAGGACAACAAAAAAGCTGGTTCGCCGCGCGAGCACTTGCTCAGAATTATTGAGGTTATCTACAGACCTTGAATAAGTCGCTCGCAAGGTTGAAAACGTTGTCCATAATCATCAGAAAATTGTTGTAACTGTTTAACGATAGTCTCTAAGCTCTTTTCTTTTAAGTAATGAAAAGGGCCACCTATCCAGGCAGGAAAACCAATACCAAACACTGCACCAATATCACCTTCACTTGGGGAGGAGATAATACCTTCATCCAAACAGCGTACGGCTTCGTTCAACATCACCAATAAACATCTTTGCTGTATTTTTGAAATATCCTGATAGTTATTGGCCGTCACACCTAATTGTGAATAGACCATCTCATCCACTTCTGGTTCAGTGTGTTTATTATCATAACGATAAAAACCGCACCCATTCTTTTTTCCTAAACGATTGTGCTTTTTTAAATGTTCAAAATTAGAAGGTAATGCCATTCTATCACCAAAGGCTTCCTGTAAAATATCAACCACTTTAAAACCCACATCCAGACCTACTTGATCCAACAATGCAAAAGGCCCCATAGGGAAACCCAAATCAACCAAGGCATTATCAATGCGATCAATAGGTACACCCTGTACTACCAGATGTGCTGCTTCGATTAAATAAGGTGTTAAAATACGATTAACATAAAACCCGGGACCTTCTTTAACAACAATGACTGTTTTACCCTGTTTCTGACCAAAGTTCACACAGGATTCAATGACTTTTTTATCGGTTTTTTCCGTTGTCACTACTTCTAATAAAGGCATTTTTTCTACTGGTGAAAAATAATGCAACCCAATAACATTTTCCGGTCTTTGACTGCCCTTTGCTATATCAGAAACCAAAATGGATGATGTATTGGTTGCAAAAATTGTTTCTGGTTTACAGTGTGTTTCTACTTCCTGCAACATGTTTTGTTTTAATGACAGATCTTCAAAAACCGCTTCAATCACAATATCCAATTTTTGAAAGCCTGAAAAATCTTTTGTTGCTGTCAGCATCATCTGATGTTTTTTCGCTTGATGTGCAGTATATTGCTTACGTTTAACTTTCTTTTTTAACAATCCATCAACATATTGGAACGCATGTAATATGCCCTTATCTGAAATATCCCGCAAACGAACCGATGTATTGGCTTTATCCAAAGTCACATAGGTAATACCGGCTCCCATTAACCCGCCACCCAAGATACCCACCTCTTCAATGGGCTGATTCACAGTATTTTCTGGTTTAGACGCACCTTCTAATTTAGATGTATACTCTGATTTAAAAATACCTTCTGATTGAAAAATATCCGCTGGTTTATCTGTAGAATTTTCTGTGGTATAGGCTTTTTTCAATTCATTGGTAGCATGATATAAATGCATAAGCGCTTGAGCTTGAGTCGTTTGGGTTAGATCACCAAAAAATCGGGCTTCTACATCCAATCCATGTTGGAATCCATGTTCTAAACCCAAATCAATACTTTCAATAATGCGTTCTGGTGCCGGATAAAGACCTCGTGTTTTTTTCTGTAATGTTTTTCTTGCCTTATCCAGAATAAACTTTCGTCCTGTACTATGACTTTCCAATAAATGCCGGGATAACCCGTTCATATTTAAGACAGAAGACCACTGAAACTCAGAAGTATCGCTTGATTTTTGCCACTGACCTTTTTTAATCAGGGATAACACATTTTTTTCTGCTGCTTTTTTTAAATTAGCCAAAGGTACCACTTCATCAACCAGTCCCATTTTTTTAGCACGACGTGCATCAAGTTTTTTACCGGTTAACATTAGGTCCAATGCTGATGGCATACCAATTAAACGTGGCAGTCTTTGTGTGCCACCACTGCCAGGTATTAATCCTAACAAAACTTCAGGCAGACCAATACGTGTTGCCGCATCATCCGTGCATATACGCTTGTGACAAGCCAAAGCCAGTTCAAGCCCTCCTCCCAAACAGGCGCCATGAATAGCCGCAATAACAGGAATGGGTAATTGTTCTAGCCGATCAAAGACCTGTTGTCCCAAACGTGCTAAAGTTTCAGCCTCTTGTGGTGTCTGTGTGGCTTCCAACATGCCAATATCAGCCCCAGCAATAAAGCTGTTTTCTTTTTGACTCATAATAATCAGGGCTTTTACGGTTTTATCTTTTTCAATTTGTGTCAGAATATGAGTGAAATCTTCAGCAAAATCCGCTTTTAAAGTATTTTGGGATTGTTCAGGCGTATCAATGAATATATAACCAATGTGTTGCTCATTCACATGCCAGGT
Source organism: Kangiellaceae bacterium (assembly GCA_965230335.1). Taxonomy (GTDB): domain Bacteria; phylum Pseudomonadota; class Gammaproteobacteria; order Enterobacterales; family Kangiellaceae; genus CBDDKS01. The sequence goes on from CBDDKS010000006.1 coordinate 132,673, forward strand.
AAATGCAGAGGATGTCATTACTATTTTGTCTCCAGAGTGATCTATTTCATCTTTAGGCTTCAACTTCCAGAACTATGGCTGCTCCCAAACCACCCGCAGCACAAGCGGTGGTCAATGCAGTGCCACCTCCTCTTCTTTTCAATTCGTTCATCACCTGTGTGATCATACGTGCACCGGTTGCTGCAAAAGGGTGACCAAAAGCCAGACTGCCACCCAGAACATTGAATTTATCAAAATCAACGCTGCCAATGGCTTTTGTTCGATTGAGTTTTTCCTTTGCGTATTGTGTCGATTCAAAGGCTTTAACATTACATAAAACCTGTGCAGCAAATGCTTCGTGCATGTCTATCAAATCAATATCGCTTAATTTCATGCCGGCTCTATCCAATGCCAAAGGTGTTGCAAAAGAAGGTCCCATCAACATATCTTTTGCGACACTCGTTGCCGTAGTGGCATAACTGCGAATATAACCCAGGACTTCTACACCCATGTTTTTGGCTTGTGTTTCTGTCATCATTAAAACAGCCGCCGCACCATCGGTTAATGCAGAACTGTTTGCAGCGGTTAATGTTCCATAACGCCGATCAAATGCAGGTTTTAATTTGGCATATCCCTTTAAATCAGAATTGGCTCTGACCAGGTTGTCTTTGTGTAAACTCTCTTTATAAGGTTTAACATAGGCTGTCATGACTTCATCCGCCAGCGAACCGGATTCCCAGGCTGCTGCAGCTTTGGTATGGGAACCATGGGCAAAGGCATCCTGTTCTTCACGGGAAATACCATAGTCTCTCGCCATCTGTTCAGCAGTATCCCCCATTTTTAATCCTGTTGAATATTCTTTGGCAGCAGGAGGCACAGGCAGAAGATGTTTAGGACGTAACCGAGAGAGCAATGCCATTTTTTTAGACCAGTCTTTTGTCTTACTCAGATCCATTAATAGTTGACTCAATGGTTTGGATACACCAATAGGAACAACCGATGCACTATCAGCGCCCCCGGCTATGCCTACAGACACAGCACCTGCCATCATGGATTCCGCCAAGCTAATGACTGATTGAAAACTTGTCGCACAAGCCCGCGAAACACTAAAAGCATCCGTTGATTCCGACAAACGAGTCGATAACACCACTTCTCTTGCAATATTGGGTGCATCCGGTGAAACCAGTACTTGTCCAAAAATCAATTGTTCTACAATATGAGGTGGAAAATCCAAACGTGCAATAAGTTCGCTAATGAGCATACTGCCTAACTCAATTGCATGAGTTTTCGAAAAATAAGTTAACTGTTTGGCAAAAGGTGTTCTTAAGCCTTGAACGATAGCTATGCGCTTCCCTTTTTCAGGTGTTTGTATCATGATATTTTTTTGAGAAGCCGTTGAAAAGGACAATGCTGATTTATCCTCAATGAATGGGGATGATGATTATATCTCTTGTCTATCATATCTCATGTTTCTCTTGTCTTATGTCTCATCATACACATTTTCAATGACATCATGGTCAGATAGTCGATGAACCCACATAGATACACTTGAGGTTATTATATAAAATTTTCATTATTTTGCACTCCTGTTATGTCATCACAGAGTAAACTTTAATGAATATCAAATCCAGAGGTATAGAGCCTTTAAGTATAAAAAGCTAAAAATGAACTAATTTATGCTCAAAATGTCATAGCTCTTTTGAAAATACCCGTACAATTTTGGTAGCATACGCTTTTTAGCATTGCCACACTTTCTACTTTATAGGGGAGCCCAACAAGCGTGAACCAACAAGCTGCTTCTGCAATCCATCCCAGTATCATTCAGTTACGGGATTTTTTACAACAAAATATCATTGGACAACCTGATTTAATCGAAAAAATACTCATTGCTTTATTAGCTGATGGACATTTACTGGTTGAAGGTGCACCTGGATTAGCCAAAACACGTACTATAAAAGAATTGGCCAGAGGTATAGAAGGTGACTTTCACAGAATTCAGTTTACACCCGACTTGTTACCGGGAGATGTGACGGGTACCGATGTATACCGTCCTCAAACAGGTCAGTTTGAGTTTCAAAAAGGCCCTATATTTCACAACTTAATCCTGGCTGATGAAATTAACCGTGCACCTGCCAAAGTACAATCCGCTTTATTGGAAGCTATGGCAGAGCGACAAATTACAGTAGGTGGCCACAGCTATCCATTGCCAGAACTTTTTTTGGTGATGGCAACACAAAACCCTATAGAACAGGAAGGCACTTATCCATTGCCCGAAGCACAACTGGATCGCTTTTTACTTCATGTTGTGGTTGATTATCCAAATGCAGACTCTGAGCATCAAATTCTACAATTGTCACGTGCTGAAGCACATCAAAATCAAACATTCCATCAACCACAATCAGAGCTCACTCAAACTTCTTTATTTAAAGCACGTGATGAAATTCTTGACTTGGCCATGGTTAAAGAAGTTGAAAACTATATTGTACAACTGGTTATTGCCACTCGTTCACCCGAACATTACGATCCTAACTTAAAACGCTGGATTGAATATGGCGCAAGCCCTCGGGCAACTATTGCTTTGGATCGCTGCGCCCGTGCTCATGCCTGGTTACATGGTAAAGATTTCGTCACTCCAGATAATGTCCATCATATTGTTCATGATGTGTTAAGACATCGTCTGTTGTTAACTTATGAAGCTGAAGCTGAAGGAATTACCAACGATCAAATTATATCCCGATTACTCGAAGTCGTACCTTTAAGTTAATTATTTTCAATTCATCTGTTATATCCTATTTATGCACCTTTCATCTTTATCAGCATCAGAACAAAAAGTTCAGGGAATAGAATTATCCATTAACGATCTGATTTATTGCAAGTCATTTGCTGATCGACTGCAATTACCGACTAACCAAAAAGTTAAAACACATTTGTTAGGCGGATTCATGTCTCACTTTAAAGGTCGAGGCATGGATTTTGATGAATCCCGTATGTATCAGCAAGGTGATGATATTCGTAGTATCGATTGGCGTGTCACAGCCCGAACAGGAGAAGCACATACCAAAATTTACCGAGAAGAAAGAGAACGCCCTGTTTTTGTTGTGATGGATCAGTCACCCAGTATGATGTTTGGTTCACGCAACCAATTTAAAAGTTATCTGGCTGCACAACTTACGTCATTGATCATGTGGTCAAGTTTAAGTGATGGCAATCGATTTGGATGTCTTTTGTTTGATCAGAACCATCATAAAGAATTCAAACCCTCATCAAGTAGAAAACCCTGTTTAAGAATTCTAAATTATATTGTCGACAATCATAACCAACAACTTGAGAGAATTTATTCCGGTCATCAGATAAACACCGAATCCAATTGTAACTTATCCCATACTTTAAAACGTACAAGGCAGGTTTCTCGTCCCGGCAGCCTGATTTATCTGTTAAGTGATTGCCGTCAACTGGATACAGAAGCACAACATCATCTGGTCAGGTTAGCACAGTATAATGATGTCTGTATTTTGTTAATCCATGATCCGATTGAAATGGATTTACCACCACCAGGCCAATACAGTATCACCGATGGTGATAACATCAGTTTATTGGATACACGATCACAAAGAACCCGAGAACGCTTCCATAAAGCTTTTGAGAACTTTCAAATACACTTACAACAAGTGTGTATTAAACATCAGATAAAACTCACCGCTCTATCAACACAAAAAACAATGTCTCAACTCATTCATGACATCATGAAAATACAATCCAATGATAATCATACTCATAATAAAAGTATTCTAACTCCCTCTCATGAATCCAACTAACCCTCTAGATCAACTTCGGGATATTCATCTTCCCGAAGAGACTATTCATTGGTGGCCTCTGGCACCAGGCTGGTGGATAATCATAGTCACCGTAATAATTCTGATCATTATATTATCTCTTTGGTTACAAAAAAGAAGCCTTCGGCAAAAAAAGAAAAAGACGCACCAAAAGATTATTCAAACCGCTATTGCAACGCTTCATCACCAAACCTCGCCCTCTCAAAGTGCGCTGGCTCAGATTAATCAGCTGATCCGTCGTGTAGCCTTGCTTTATCTACCCAAGAAGCAAGCCAGTCATATATCTATTGCAACACTGGCTCAACATATTTTATCCAATCATTCAAAGAAGATTCATGAATCCAGTTTAAAGCTCTTGGATAATGCACACTATCAACCAGATATTGTGATTGAAAAAGATATCTGGCAAGTTTTATTAAACGACTGTCAGATCATCATTCAACAGATTCCCGTATATTCTGGATGTCAAGATTATGCTTGAGTTTTCCTGGGTTTGGGTTTTCTTTTTACTACCACTGCCTGTATTGTGCTATTGGCTATTGCCTCATGTAAAAACAACATCCGATACCGCGTTAAAAACCAGTTTATTTTCTGAATGGCACACCTGGTCTCAAGACGCCTCTTATCAAAATCAGGCTTCCCGCATACACTACCTTATCAGTTTTATTTTTTGGTGTTTACTGTTACTGGCTTTATCAAGGCCACAATGGATTGGAGAACCCATTGAATTACCAGCCAGTGGTAGAGACTTACTCATCAGCATTGATGTCTCTGGCAGTATGGAGCAGGCAGACTTTAGCATTAATGGAAGAACAGCCAACCGGTTTCAAGCCGTTCAACATATTCTTTCAGACTTTATTGAAAGACGACAAGGTGATCGTTTAGGTCTTATTTTATTTGGTGAACGGGCTTACTTGCAAACACCATTGACTTTTGATCTGACAACGGTAAGAACCATGCTGATGGAAAGTGAAATTGGTTTGGCAGGAAAAAGAAGAACCGCCATTGGCGACAGTATTGGACTCGCTGTTAAACGTTTAAAAGATCGTCCTGAAGAAAATCGTGTACTGATTTTATTAACCGATGGTCAAAGCAATGCAGGTGAGGTAGAACCTATCGATGCTGCCAAGCTTGCTAAAGTGGCTGGTGTGCGTATTTATACCATTGGTATAGGCTCTGATGTGCAAATCGTTAATGATCCTTTTTTCGGCAAACGAAAAATCAACCCTTCAAAAGATTTGGATGAAGCCACTTTAAAAGAAGTTGCCAAACTGACCGATGGCCTTTATTTTCGTGCAAAAGATGAACATGAATTGAAAAATATCTATATAGAACTGGATAAACTTGAACCCGTCGAAGTTGAAAAAGAAACCTATCGCCCTGTTAAAGAACTCTATTACTATCCATTGATTTTATTGTTTATTATTTATTGTTTGCTCTTGTTTTTTCAAATGGTCACTCATAAAAAAGTTTCTTTCAAGAGGTCTTCCCAACATGTTTAATACGCTATTAGACATAGAGTGGATGCGTCCCTGGGCTTTTCTACTGCTATTATTATATCCTGCCATTATCTGGTATTTGCATCGTCGCAGCCAACATAAAGGTGATTGGCACAAAGCCATTGATGCACATTTATTAAATTATCTTTTGCAAGGCAAAACTTCCCAAAGTTCGAGATATCCCCTCCTTGTTTTTAGTAGTGTTTTTCTTTTATGTCTCGTTGCTTTGGCTGGCCCCAGTTGGAAAAAAGACTCTGTCCCTGTGTTTAAAACCAGCGATGCAACCATTCTTTTATTGGATTTATCCTTTTCTATGGATGCTGGTGATATCAAACCATCACGCCTGGCCAGAGCAAAACACAAACTCCTGGACTATCTGTCACACAATGATGAAGGCGAAACTGCATTGATTGTTTACGCAGGCGATGCCTTTGTCATCAGCCCACTCACCAATGATAAAAATACCATTGCCAATATGATACCCAGCCTTTCTACCGGTATTATGCCGATTATGGGCAGTCAACCTCATCTGGCTTTTGAAAAAGCAACAGAATTATTAGAGCAATCTGGAAAAAACCGAGGAGAAATTATCTGGGTTACCGATGGTATCCATCAAAAAAATGCAACAAAAATTATTCAGCGCCTTGAAAACTCTCAGATAACTCTTTCCATTTTAGCCATAGGAACCGAAACCGGTGCTCCCATTCCATTACCGAATAATAATGGTTTTATCAAAGATCATAAGGGCGATATTGTCATGCCCAAACTAAACCGCCCGGTTTTAGCCAAGATTCAAAACCAATTAGGTGCCCGACTGATTGATATGACCGTAGATAACTCAGACATACTTAAAATACATCAAAAAACACCTTCTGATATTGATAAAGAAGAAGAGCAACAACAAAAGTTTCAAGTGTTATCCGACAAGGGCTATTGGCTGTTGTGGCTTTGTTTACCTTTGCTTTTATTGCTGTTTAGAAAAAATGCCAAAATTCCTGGTATCTATTTTTTTGTTATCGGTTCATGTTTTTGTTTACCTGAAGCACAAGCCGGTTTATGGGAAGATCTTTGGTATAATGATAATCAAAAAGCACAACGTGCTTTTAATGATAAAAATTTCAAAAAATCTTCCGAACTCTTTTCTCATCCCAAATGGAAAAGCACGGCTCAATTTAAAGAAGGCAACTATGAAGATGCTGCCAAAAATTTACAGGATCTTACGGACACCACCAGTCTTTACAATAAAGGCAATGCTTTAGCCAAATCAGGAAAGCTGGATGAAGCCATAGAAGCTTATAATCAAGTATTGAAGCAAAACCCGACACACACAGATGCTCTGTTTAATAAAGAACTGATTGAAAACATCAAAAAAAATAAAGAACAGCAAAACCAGAAACAACAAGACCAAAAACAACAAGACCAGGAACAGCAAGACCAAGAACAGCAAGGCCAAGAGCAACAAGGTCAAGAACAACAAGGCCAAGAGCAACAAGGTCAGGAACAACAAGGCCAGGAACAGCAAGGCCAGGAACAACAAGGTCAGGAGCAGCAAGGCCAGGAACAGCAAGGCCAGGAACAACAAGGTCAAGAACAGCAAGGCCAAGAACAGCAAGGCCAAGAACAGCAAGGCCAAGAACAGCAAGGCCAAGAACAGCAAGGCCAAGAACAGCAAGGCCAAGAACAGCAAGGCCAAGAACAGCAAAGTCAAGAACAGCAAGGGCAAGAACAACAAGCTCAGGAACAACAAGCTCAGGAACAACAAGCTCAGGAACAGCTCAGTAAAGAAGCCATAGAAGCTTTACAAAAACAAGCCGAACAAGAACAAAAGTTAAAACAATGGCTGAGAAAAATTCCTGATAATCCAGGTGGTTTGTTAAAAGAAAAAATGCGTCGCGAATATCAACGTCGAGGCCGAGAAAATCGAAAAATCAAAGAGGTTTGGTAGTACAATATGTTTTTACGATGGTTTAGTGTCATTTTATTATACGTCATACCTTTTTCTGTTATGGCAAAAGCTACCGCGACTTTAGATCGCGCCACAATTTCATTGGATGAAAGTTTCACCTTAACCATTCAAGCTGATTCAACATCCGCATCAACGCCTGATTTATCCGTATTACCTGATGCCGTCAGTATCATTAATCAATCCACTTCCAGCCAGTCGTCTTATGTCAATGGACAATTTAATGAAAGTAAGACTTGGACTATACAACTCATGCCACAAAAAAAAGGACAGTTTACCATTCCGGCCATTACTCTTGGCAATGAAACCACTCAACCTATTTCATTTACCATTCAGGCAGCCAAACCTCTGAATTTGAAGAAGGGTGAACTTCCTGACTTTTTTATCGAATCCGATGTTGATAACACTCAAATCTATGTCCAGGCACAATTGGTTTACACCTTAAAGATTTACACGTCCATTCAATTACAGTCAGCCAGTCTATCTGAATTGGTTATTGAAGACGCAAGCATTTTACCCATTGGTCGGGATGTGCAGTATCAAAAAAATATACAGGGAAAAAATTTCGTGATTACTGAAAGGCGTTATGCTATTTTTCCTGAAAAAAGTGGTGAACTTGTTATCCCAAAACAAATACTGTCTGCTGATATATTGCAAGCCACGGGACAACGTCCTTATTTTGGCCGATTACTGGGCCCAACAAAAACCATACGACGTTCAACAAAGCCTCACAAAATCAACGTCAAGTCATTCCCTCAGGGACATCAAGGTGAATGGATACCCACTCCCTCATTAACCATTCAAGAAGGTTTAACAAAAAAATCTGAATTCATTGTTGGTGAACCTATTACCTGGACATTACAAATCACTGCAGAAGGACTCAGTGAAAATCAATTACCTGAAATAAAGCTGCCGAATGTCAAGGGTATGAAATGGTATCCTGATAATGCAGAAAAAGAACGTAAAGACAGTATCGACAGCATTATCGGTGTACGCACTGAAAGGTTTGCCATAGTACCAACGATCACTGGTGAGTTAACCATTCCCGCTGTTTCTATTCGTTGGTTTAATACAACGACCGAACGCTACGAAACCACACAAGTACCTTCACAAACCCTTCAAGTGATCCCTGATCCCAACACATCAATACCCCAAAACACCAGTTCAACGGGAACGACTAACACCGGAACAGAAAACTCTGACTCTAACTTATCCAATACAAGCTTATTCAATACATCATTCCAGCTGATTGTCTGGCAAACGCTCTCCCTCTTCTTTGCACTGCTTTGGCTCACCACCTTATTTTTCTTTTTCAAAAAACGTCAGCAGACATCACTACCAGTTGATCAACATAATAAAACACCAGATTACTCCAATGATTTTAAACACAGAATAAAAAAAGCCTGTGATACGGCACAACCTTTTGCGATTTACTCAGCATTACTTAACTGGTTTCACCATATATCTTCTCAACGGACAATTTCTCAACAAACAACGCCTCAACAGATAACGTCTCAACAGACAAAAAGTGCGTATAGTGACTATCTTCAGCAGATTAAAAATCCTAAGATTCAATCCAGTCTTCATCATTTGGAAACCACTTTATTCTCTCACGATAGCCAGCAATCTGCCTGGCAAGACAGTCAACAACTCATCAACTGGTTGGTTGAAATAGAAAAAGATCTTAACCATCATCAAACACCCCATCAGCAGGAACCTATTCCACCACTCTATCCACAGAGCAGGCCCACAAAAAAAGCATAAACCCAAATAATACTTAAACAAGACAACCTACTTAAAAAAGACAACCTAGTGCTTTCTTTCTGATTATGATTTAATAACCACCTGCTGTATTAGAGCCTGTTACTTTATTTTTACTGACTTTAAGGGTTTCCTATGAACTTCTCAAATACAAAAGCCATTATCAGTGGTGGCGCTTCCGGATTAGGAGCTGCTACGGCAAAACGCATTGTACAGGGCGGCGGCCAGGTTGCTATTTTGGATACACACCGAGAAAATGGTGAAGCTCTGGCAAAAGAATTGGGAGATGCTCTGCGGTTTTATTTCACTGATATCACTGACGAAGATTCTGTCGAGCAAGCTGTCTCCGATGCTCACCAACAATTTTCTGGAATAAACCTGGCTGTCGGTTGTGCCGGTGTCTTGGGTGCTGGTAAATTAATCAGTAAAAAAGGTCCTATGCCTCTCGATTTTTTCAAGAAAGTGGTTGATATCAATTTAATCGGATCTTTCTTACTCACTCGAGCTGCTGCTCAATACATGGCGCAATCATCAAGCAATGATCAAGAAGACAATGGTGTCATCATTCACACGGCTTCCATAGCCGCTTATGAAGGTCAATTAGGTCAATTGGCCTATTCTGCAACCAAAGCAGCCATAGTGGGTATGCTATTACCCCTGGCAAGAGAATTAGCTCATTCAAAAATCAGAGTCATGGGCATTGCACCTGGTATTTTTGAAACAGCCATGGTTGCCGGTATGCCCGATAAAGTTCGTGAATCACTCTATGCATCCGTCCCCTTCCCTTCACGTTTTGGGCAACCCGAAGAGTTTGCCGCCATGGTAGAGCACATCGTCAGCAATGCCATGCTCAATGGCAGTGTGATACGTCTGGATGCGGCAGCCCGATTACAATAATTCAAAGTATATTTAGAATCATTCAAAACAAATTTAGAAGAACAAGTACCTCTATTGATTGCCCCAGTGATAGTGCGTTTTTTCTAAATATTTCAGTAATAATGAAGAAACACCCAGGCTTTTGCATTCATCAATCAAACAGATAATTTCCTGCTGAATCTTTTCAACAGCGGCAAAATTTCTGTTAGCTCGCTGATTACCTGTTAAAGCAATCGCCTGTAAACCAATAAAAAAAGCAATGTCATGTTCTAGCTGATATTCTTCTGCAGATGTTTCAGATAAGTAATACCAGTTTTCAATATCATGCACTAATTCAGACATAAACCGGTGCACCGTTTTATCCACGAACGACTCAAGATTTTTCCCTTTCAAACCTTGAAAATCATTTTTTGAGTTATTTTCAAACATATTCTTTTTTAGCCTTTTCTTTTTATCCAATAAAGTATATTATAGACATTCCTCGTTAATAATTCACGGTTTTGATAAAAACAAGAGAATATAGGTATAATGTGGGACTTTGAAGACAACTTAGAAGATTTTATTTTGACTCCATTTGAATTTCAACTTGCAGTTCAGCATTCTCGACATAAAGACAATGCACTTAAAGCATTATACGCTTTATTGGTCGAACAAAGATCGCCTGCAGCAATTTGCAAAGAATTTAATATGATCCCTAGTCGTTTGTCTCAGCTCAAAAAAGAATTTAAACGTAATTTTGACAAGGCGTTAGAAAGCAACAACATGGTCTATACACAGGTTGCCCTGCCAAAAGATGAGTCAAAACGGGTGAAAGAACTCAGCCAGATTTACGTGAAAGACGTCGTAGAAAGTAAATTTTAAAACACTCTTCAAGATAAAAAAATCTCGAAATTATTTCGAGATTTTTTTTGTCTTTACATTGTGCGCACCAAAAATACTTAACCTCAGCATATAAATCTTACGACAGTTAATTCTTACCAGATTCTGACCCTATCTTCTTTAGGTATAAATAAAGCGTCTCCTGGTTGAATGTTAAAAGCATCATACCAGGCATCAACATGGGGCAAAATACCATTCACACGATACTTTCCTGGTGAATGAGGATCGGATTTTAAATATTGTTTTAAAGCTTCATTGCGCATCAGGTTGCGCCATATTTGTGCATAGGACAGGAAGAAGCGCTGATCACCAGTATAACCATCAATCACGGGTGCTTCTTTACCATTTAAAAACTTTTTATAAGCTTCATAAGCAATCATCACTCCACCCAGATCACCAATATTTTCTCCTAAAGTAAACTTTCCATCAATGAAGGAGCCTGGCAAAGGTTCATATGTATTAAATCGTTCAACCAAAACCTGGGCTTTCTTTTCAAAAGCTTTGCTATCGGCTTCTGTCCACCAGTTATTTAGTACACCGTCCCCATCGTACTTTCTACCCTGATCATCAAAACCATGACTAAACTCATGACCAATCACTACACCAATAGCGCCATAATTTACTGCTGGATCGGCTTTGGGATTGAAAAAAGGTGGCTGTAAAATGGCCGCAGGAAAAACAATTTCATTATATAAGGGGTGATAATAGGCATTCACTGTTTGTGGTGTCATACCCCATTTGGTTTTATCCACTGGTTTTGCAAAGTCTTCTAATGCTTTTTTGCGGAGATATTTCCGAGAGCTGCGTATACTGGCCATCAAATCACCAGGAATAATGTCCAGACCTTCGTAATCTTCCCATTGGTCAGGATAACCAATTTTTGTTGAATTCACCTTCTCCAGTTTTTCCAAAGCTTTCACCTTGGTGGCATCACTCATCCAGGGTAAACCCTGTATGCGATCTTTTAATGCAAGACGTAAGTTACCAATCAGCTTCATCATTTCCTGTTTGGAAGATTCTGGAAAATGACGTTCGACATAGACTTTACCAATACCTTCACCAAACATACGAGACACATAAGCAACGCCTCGTTTCCACAAATCCCGTTGGCTTTGTTGTCCTCGCATGGTGCGTCCCCAAAAATTAAAACTAGCCTCTGAAATATCATCCGTTAATATACTGGCATGTCGTGTAATGACAGAAAAGTTTAAATAATCTTTCCATACATCCAAAGGTGTTTTATTAATAATATCTATATTAGCCTGCATGGTTGTTGGTGAAGGTATATTTAATGTTTCAACAGGCTTTTCAAAGCCACTCATTTTAAATAATCTATCCCAATCTATACCGGTAAACTTTTTCTTTAATTCCTGATAGGTGTGAATATTATAACGTTTTTCTGCATTTCTTCGTTCATTTCTACTTAAACTGTTTTTTGCACTTTCTTTTTCTATGGCATAAATATTTTGTGCTGCCTGCTCTGCTCTTTGTTCTGAATAACCAATAAACTGCAACATGGTTTTTATATATTCTTTATATGCTTCTTGTTTGTCTTTAAAAGTTTCTTCCAAATAAAAATCTCTATCAGGCAAGCTGTATCGTCCAATACCTACAACAATAATATGTTGATCAGGTACCTTGGCATCAATACTAAAGCCAACACCTGCAAAGCCAGCAGTGCCATTTAAATCAGAATGACCGAAGGCATCAATCAAATCTTGCTTTGTTTTAATTCTGGCAATCTTATCCAATTCAACCTGAATAGGTTGAATACCCAACTTATTGCGTTTTTCGGTATCCATATAGGCCGAATATAAATCACCGATTTTTTGTTCGATAGTGCCTGTTTTTTTGGATTGTTTAGAAGCCAATTCCTGGATAATAGCATTCACCTGCTTTTCTGCTTCATCTGCCAATAAGGTAAAAACAGCATAACGGGACTTATCAGCGGGTATATCAAAGTTTTCCAACCAAGCGCCACTGACATGTTCAAAAAAATCCTCACCAGGCGATATCGATTTTTTCATAGCGTTTAAATCAACACCCCAAGCACCAAAGGTGCTACTGTCTACTTTTTGTTCTGGTTGTTCTGGTTGTTCTGATTGCGTAACTGCTATGTCTACATTTTCAGTAGACATTTTCTCTGTTACTGGCGCCTCAGATTTATTCGATTTTGAGTTATCACTCGAACAGGACAATAATAACATCGCACTAAAAATGATAAGTAACTGCTTGTATTGATTCATGATTTTATCCAAATAATGACTTGTTTATTTTTTTCGATAGAATACATTAAGTCGAAAAATGACTATTAGGGAGATGATTCTATCTGACTCACCCGTTTTTTACTATATCCGTACCCGATCACACCTAACTATTTGTTCAATCCAAGCCTATAACACGTTAGTTATCATTATCCGGTATTTTATTATCATCTTCGTCTTCATCCAAAATCAATCTTGATGGTGTTTCAAAGTCATCAAACTGGCCACTGCCTACAGCCCAAAAAAATGCCCAGACAGCGACACCCACCAATACAATACTAATAGGGATTAAAACAAATAAAATATTCACAGTATGTTTAATATTGTCAATTTATTCAAACAAGGCTACCTGTTTTTTTGAATCTGTTGGTTCTTTGATTTTAGAAACACGCATGGCATTTAAAACAACCAACAATGAACTCAAAGACATACCCAATGCTGCCATCCAGGGAGATAAATAACCGCTAAAGGCCAAAGGCAAAGCGGTTACATTGTATAAGATAGCCCAACTGATGTTTTGATGTCCAATGTGCAAACTACGTTTTGCTGTTTTCTTTAACTTGTCTAAGGCATCCAAACGTTCTCCAATAATAATAACATCCGATGTGCTTTGTGCAAGTTCACTACCACTGCCAAAACTGATAGCCACATCAGCAGCGGCTAAAACAGGCGCATCATTAATACCATCACCGACCATGATCATCATTTTATCAGGATTATTTTTTCGCAGTTGTTCCAAATAGTGCAATTTTTTCTCAGGCAAACAGTCTGCAACATAATCCGTAATCCCCAGTTGTTCAGCAACTTGAGTAACAACAGATGCATTATCACCGCTCAGTAGACTATAAGAAGTATTACCTTTCTGTAATTGCTGTATCATCCATTTTGCATCATGACGTAATTCATCAGCAATATAAAATACCGCCAGGAGTTGTGTTGGTGTCGCTAACATAACCTGAGTGACATTCAAATCAAGCTGTAATGATTCACATTGTTGATCACAACACCAGTCTTTGATCCAACTCGGTTTACCCAAACGATAAGTTATCGTATCAATCCTGCCCTCTACACCAGCACCTGATTGCACATGACAATCTTCAGCATGATAAACACCGGAGTATTCTTTGAAAGCATCTGCAATACTGTGTTGTGTGGTCGCTTCTAATGCTGCGGCAATGTTTAAACACTGTGTTTGATCGTAATCTTTATTCAAAGATTGTGTTTTCACCACACGCATTTGACCCATAGTCAATGTACCGGTTTTATCAAAAATCCAATGTTGTGCTTTACAGAGTTTTTCCAAGCTGTCTTTACAGGTTAACAAGATGCCCTGTCGACTTAAATACTGACTGGCTGCCAATAGGCTGGTTGGCATGGCCAAAGATAAAGCACAAGGACAAGTCACTACCAATACGGCCAATACAACATCAAACACACGTTGAGCATCAATAAACCACCAGATGACACCTGCCAATAACGATAAAATTAATACAGAGGAAACAAAATAAGCGGCCACTTTATTGGCTAAAATTTCAATTCGTGGACGTGATCTTTGGGCTTTATGTAAAAGGTTTTCTATTTGGGCCAAAGCCGTTTGTTGTCCAAAATGTGTCACCTTTAAAACAAAACTGTCTCCTTTATTACGACTACCTGCTAATATGGTTTGGCTGGACGTCTTTTGTAATATTCTGGACTCACCGGTTAACCAGGATTCATCCAGTCGTGCTTCACTGTCACTCACACCATCAGCTGGCACAATATCATTATGATGAATAACAACCCGATCACCATAATTCAAATGTTCACAAGGAATCGTCATTGTTTCCCCTTGACGTTCTACAGTCACAAAAGGTGGCATTAAATTTAATAGGGCTTCATGGGTATGAATGGATCTATGACGTACAAGCATTTCTATAGTGCGACTTATCGACAGGAAAAAAATAAACATCACCACAGAATCAAAATAAATAACATGTCCCTCTCCTAACAAAACAGAATAAACACTGGCACAGTAGGCACCTCCCATAGCTAAAGCAATGGGTACATCCATCCCTAAACGGTGTTGAGAAAGATCATTGAATGCATTTTTAAAAAAAGGCGCGCCGGAATAAAAAATCACACCTGTTGCAATCAACAAACTGATCATGGTTAAAAATCGGTGAATGTTGTCTTCCATTCCCTGAAGTTCACCGGCATACAAACCAATGGCATAAGTCATCACCTGCATCATGCCAAAGCCAGCAACAGCCAGGCGTTTCAATGTCAGTTTATATTCCTGTTCCGTATTCACTTTGCTGTATCCTTGCATGGGTTGTGCCGGATAACCTGACTTCTCCAAAAAGGATAATAGATTGGATAATGTTTGTTGTTGATGCCAGTAAACCGTCACACATTTGTTGACCACATTCACTTGTACATCCGTAATACCTTCAAGTGTTCTTAATAAAGTATCTATATGTCGACTACAGGATTGACACTTTAAATTACTGATAAATAACGTGGCTTTATTTTCGTTATCGGATACTTTGGATATATAGTGTGAACGTAGCTTAGTATGCTCATAAATCGAATAATCCGTAGCCTGTTCATTCAATCTGTCTTGCAACTTGTTTTCTTGCAACGCATCTTCTTGCAATTCACCATCTTGTAACCTGCTCTCTGATGCATCGGCTAACATATACTTGACTCACTGGCATTATTGATTCGACAATACTCTTAAGACAGCTTAGTAAGATATTCTGAATCCTTATCACTTTTGTATTGTGATACTGCATCATAATTTGGAATCATTTCTGGTGCTGTTCTAAAAGCAATAATCACGGTGATAATACTGGCAATCACAGCCAAAGCCGGTAATGCCACAATAAACCAAACCCAAGGATGTTTATACCATGGTTTCTGCTGGCTTTCTGTCTGCTCAATAGAAGTGGATGTGTTTCTTTTGTTTAAATCTGTATCGTTTTTCATAAGATAATCTTTATAAGAGTGTCAAAAGTAAAATTCAATATCATCTTTATTTGGGTGAAAAAAACAATGTTTTTTCTGTGACCGAATAACTACTGTCAGAAACCAGAGTTAATGTCAGTGTAATCTTCTGTTTCATCTGATTGATATCAGACACTTTAGCCTGTAAGCGCACAGGAACATTCACCACTTCACCTGCTTCTGCTGTGATAATATCATGCATTAACTCAATTTTAATATCACGAATACCTTCTGCTGTTAACCGATATTCCTGAGGCTTTTCACTTTTATTCATGACTTTTAAATTATACACGTTTTCTATCGTAGTCTCATTCACAACTCTATATAAGGCATTACGATCACGTAATATATCCATAGCAACCGGTGTACGTGAGCCCACAGAAATCAAAAAGCCACCAACCAGAGACAATAAAATAATAAGGTAGATGATGGTTCTTAATCGAAATACACGTGTCTTTTTGCCTTCATCACCGTGTTCTGTTGTATAACGAATTAAATTTTTAGGTAAATTAACTTTTTCCATCACTTGATCACACACATCAATACAGGCCGCACAAGCAATGCATTCATATTGCAGTCCATCACGTATATCTATTCCTGTTGGGCACACTTGAACACATAAATTACAGTCAATACAATCACCTACATTTTCTTGCTCCATTGATGATCGTTTTCCTTTTGCTCTGGGTTCTCCTCGCTGTTTATCATAAGCAATTAATAAAGTGTCTTTATCAAACATGGCACTTTGAAAGCGTGCATAAGGACACATATACAAACACACTTGTTCACGTAAAAATCCCGCATTGCCATAGGTTGCAAAACTATAAAAAATACCCCAAAAAGTTTCCCAGGGCCCTAACTGCCAGTGCATCACTTTTACAGCCAATTCAGTGATGGGTGTAAAGTAGCCCACAAAAGTAAACCCGGTAAATAAAGCAAACATAATCCATAAACTTTGTTTGAGAGTTTTTCGTCCTATTTTTTTATAGGTCCATGGACTTTTATCCAATTTTATTTGTGCCTGGCGACTACCTTCAATCCAACGTTCCATCCAGACAAAAACTTGTGTCCAAACGGTTTGCGGACAGGCAAATCCACACCATAAACGTCCGGCTAAAGCAGTAAAAAAGAAAAGTGACAGTGCTGCAATAATCAATAGCCAGGCCAAATAATAAAAATCCTGTGGCCAAAAGGTTAAACCAAAAATATAAAATTTTCGCGCAGGCAAATCAAAAAGAACGGCTTGTCTGTCATCCCAGGGAATCCAAGGAATCACATAATACAAGCCTAATAAGACAAATATGGCCACATTACGCAAAGTCTGAAATGTTCCTTTAACTTCACGTGGATATATTTTCTCATGGGCTGCATATAAACCACCTCCTCCATTATCCTGCTGAGATGGTATTGAAGATTTATTTTTCATTCGTTTTCAGAACGCCCACTCTCTTGATACTTATGAGTATCTTGATATTTATGAGTACGTTGGTTTTCAAAGTTACCTTGATATTCACAATCATCCTGATGCTCATGAATCGAACGTCCCAGCTTTTCTTTTGGTAAATCCAACATAATGGCTGTTACCCAAGCCGTTGAAAAACTCAATAACCAAAATAAAATAAATCCAATGGAATAACCTTCCAATCGACTCAACGAAACGTTCCAGGTTGTGACTTCTCCTAATAACTCAGGATCAAACATCGCAAAGAAAAAGACACTTGCAACACAAGATGCAACAAAAGAAACCCAAATAACAACACCAAAACGCCTTAATGAGATATTCTTTTCTGAATGCGTCATGTTATTTGCCACTGACTTTTTCGCACCTTAACTTTTTGCACCTAAGATATTCTATGCATCATTATAACTTTGCTTTGCGGGATAAACCATAGATATAGGCTGTTAAAAAGCGTATTTCATCTTCACTTAAAATATCTTTATGAGCAGGCATTTCTCCGGTAATACCCTTTTTAATCGTTAACTCAATATCATCCAAACCGGAAGCATGCAACCAGATATCATCACTTAAATTAGGTGCACCCAAGGTCTGGTTACCCTTGGCTTCAGCACCATGACAGACACTGCAATATTGTTGAAACAATGTTTTTCCAGTTTCAATATGTTCTTTATTTGGTGTATGACTGTTCTGCTTGGCTTGACTTAAACTTTTTACATAAACAGCTAACTGATAAACCGCTTTATCGCCACCAACAGCCGCTTCCATCGGTGGCATCACACCTGCACGTCCATGAACAATACTGTGTTGAATCTGTTCGATGCTTCCGCCATATAGCCAATCATCATCAACTAAATTGGGAAAACCAACGGCCCCTCGAGCATCTGAACCATGACATGTTGAACAATGGTTCGCAAATAAACGTTCTGCAATAGACATTGCATTGCTATCCTGACTCAAATCGTCAATGGAATGTTGCTGGTATTTCACAAAAACCTGACTGGTATCCGCCTGCACCTGTTTTAATTCTGTTTGATACTCCTTATCTTGAGTCCAATTTAATACGCCGGCAAAATTTCCCATACCCGGATACAATATTAAATACACAATGCTAAAGACAACGGTAATTAAAAACAAATACAACCACCATTTGGGTAATGGCATATTTAATTCCTGCAGACCGTCCCATTCATGCCCGGTTGTTTCTACCGGTTTATCATCTTCGGGTCGTTTTCTGGCAGTGACCATCAACAACCAGACAATACCAACGATGTTGCCTGCAACAAGCAGAATAACAAACCAACTCCAGGCACTACTCATCATTATCATTCTCCCCATGGTTATTTTGATCTTCTAAAGGCAAAGCCGCCATTTTAGAAAAAGTGTCTTTTCGTTTAGGATGCCAGGCCCAAAAGAAAATGCCCAGGAACAAGATAATTAAGAGTAACGTCAGTAAACCATTGACAATATCCCAGTTCATGGTGATACCTCTTCATTGGGCAGTCTATTTTGAATTTCCTGTAATTCGGCTCTATTCCAGGTACCCAGCACTTGTAAATAAGCAATGATGGCCTCCATTTCTGTTTTATCTTTCACTGCTTCAGGAGCACCCTCTATTTGCTCTTCTGTGTAAGGATGACCCAAGAGCTTTAATACCTTCAATTTGTTTTGTATTAAATCTCCATCGATATAATTTTTTTCTAACCATGGAAATCCTGGCATATTAGATTCGGGCACCAAATCCTGTGGGCGAATTAAATGTACTCTATGCCACTCATCCGTATAGCGTCCCCCAACTCTGGCAAGGTCGGGTCCCGTTCTTTTTGAACCCCATTGAAAAGGTCTATCGTACACTGATTCACCCGCAACGGAATAAGGTCCATAGCGTTTGGTTTCAGAAACAAAGGGACGAACCATTTGTGAATGGCAGTTATAACAACCTTCACGAATATAAATATCGCGACCAGCTAACTGTAATGGCGTATAAGGTTCTAACCCTTCAACCGGTTGAGTGGTTTGTGCCTGAAACATTAAAGGAATAATTTCAGCCAAACCTGCAACACTAATCACCAGTGCTGTAATAATACCCATCAAACCGATATTTTTTTCAATCACTTCATGCTTCATAGTGAACCTCCTGAAACACTGGCCATGGGTATGGATTCTTTCTTTTCAGGGAACAGAGTCCGCCAGACATTAAATGCCATAATAAACATGCCCGCCAAGAACAATAACCCTCCCAGCAAACGAACAACATAGTAAGGATACGTGGCTTTAATACTTTCAATAAAGGTGTAAGTCAAAGTACCGTCATCACTCATAGCGCCCCACATTAATCCTTGCATCACGCCAGCAATCCACATAGAGGCAATATACAAAACGATACCAATGGTGGAAACCCAGAAATGTACATTAATTAACCCTGTACTATACATTTCCTCTTTATTAAATAGTTTTGGAATGAGTGCATATAAAGAACCTATGGTCATCAAAGCAACCCAACCCAAAGCACCTGAATGTACATGACCAATTGTCCAATCCGTATAGTGTGACAAAGCATTCACCGTTTTAATGGACATCATGGGGCCTTCAAAAGTCGACATACCGTAAAAAGACAAAGCCACTATCATAAACTTTAAGATCGGATCAGAACGTAACTTATCCCAGGCTCCTGATAAAGTCATCATACCATTGATCATCCCACCCCATGAGGGAGCTAATAAAATCAATGAAAACACCATACCTAATGACTGTGCCCAATCCGGTAATGCCGTGTAATGCAAGTGATGAGGTCCGGCCCACATATAAATAGAGACCAGTGCCCAAAAGTGAATCACTGAAAGTCGGTAAGAGTAAACCGGGCGATTCGCCTGCTTGGGAACAAAATAATACATCATGCCTAAAAATGCTGCCGTCAGAAAAAAACCAACCGCATTATGACCATACCACCACTGTGTCATGGCATCGACTGCACCGGAATAAATTGGATAAGATTCTGTTAAGCTGACAGGAATAGCCAGGTTATTGACAATATGCAAAACAGCAACGGTAATAATAAACGCCGCATAAAACCAATTCGCTACATAGATATGTCGAATACGACGTTTAACTATGGTGCCAAAAAATACAACACCATAAGCCACCCAAACCAAAGTAATCAAGATATCAATCGGCCAAATCAATTCAGCATATTCTTTAGCCTGTGTTAAACCCAATGGCAAAGTAATGGCTGCCAGTACAATCACCAGTTGCCAACCCCAAAATGTAAAACTGGCCAAACCCGGTGCAAACAAAGTCGTTTGACAGGTACGCTGCACAATGTAGTAGGAAGTTGCAAATAAAGCATTCCCTCCAAAAGCAAAAATAACCGCATTAGTATGTAGTGGACGTAAGCGGCCATAACTCAACCAGGGAATATCAAAATTAAGCACCGGCCAGGCTAACTGTGCTGCAATCAAAACGCCCACCGCCATTCCGACAATACCCCAAATAACCGTCATAATCGTAAATTGACGCACAGCTGTATCATTATAATGAATAGTATTCATCTATATTTTCGACTCACTAGTATTAAAAAACAAAACGAAAGGTCATCTCTGATTTTTTTCAAGAGATAAGTTTGAAGGCAAAATAGGGCACTACATTAAAGACAAGAATCATGATCTTGTATTTTCCAAGAATTTGAAAATAGGTTATCTTCACATCAATGGAATCCAAACCAAATAACTGTGTATGAAGTTTTGTAACGACTTGGCTCAAAAAGCAAATCATTAAGGTTGAAAATAACAATACACCAACATTGATGATTGACATCCAACCAAAAAATGCGGTT
Organism: Kangiellaceae bacterium; assembly: GCA_965230335.1. GTDB lineage: Bacteria > Pseudomonadota > Gammaproteobacteria > Enterobacterales > Kangiellaceae > CBDDKS01. Next base: position 154,000 of record CBDDKS010000006.1, read on the forward strand.
AAACTTTCAAGTGATATAGTCATAGGCATCTCAACTTTTATGTATTGCTATTATGGTACAAAAAGTCTGTTATAAACTTGATTGAGATCAACTCATAAAAGATTTCATTTCATAACACTATAATTCGTATGGATATTTCTGCTAGCATGCTCTTCTATGCTTATGCTCTCTGAAGCCATGATTTCATTCTGGCATTCACTGTGAAAAACACCATACACTAAAACTCTAGGGAACAAAATCTTGATCTCAATCAATATACGAAAGTGGAAACAGTGCTAGCTTGGTAAGCTCTGATATATACCCTGTTTTTCCATTCAATGAATCAAACTATCCATTCCAGATTACTCAAAAAATATGATGTTAATGGCCCTCGTTATACATCGTATCCAACGGCTCTACAATTTAATGAACACTTTACCTCAAAAGAGTATCACTGGCATATACAACAAAGTAATCAGGACCTGATTCCCAAGCCTTTATCACTGTATCTGCACATCCCTTTTTGTCGTTCACTCTGCTACTACTGTGGATGTCATAAAATCATTACACACAACAAAAATAAGGTGAATGCTTATCTGGAAAGTCTTCATTACGAAATTGAGTTACAGGCAAAACATTTTGATAAAGACAGAAAGGTCAAACAAATCCATTTTGGAGGCGGCACACCTACTTATTTAACACACAAAGAACTACAACATATTCTGGAAACCATCGCGCAAAATTTTAATTTGGGTTTATCTAATACCGAAATGGGTATAGAAATCGACCCTCGTACCATTACATCAGACACGATAAAATATTTTTCTGACATAGGTTTTAACCGGGTCAGTTTTGGTATTCAGGATTTTGATACAGAAGTCCAAAGTGCCATTAACCGTATTCAGGATCAACAACATACATTAGCATTGATACAAGCCGCAAAAAAAGAACAAGTTCATTCTATATCTATTGATCTTATTTATGGTTTACCCAAACAAACCTTAACCAGCTTTACCAAGACCTTATCCATTACACTGGACGCCCGACCTGATCGTATTGCTTTGTATAATTATGCGCACATGCCACAACGCATATCATCTCAAAAGTTAATTGACGAAACATGGTTACCATCTCCAGATGAAAAATTAAAACTACTCACACTGGCTATCGACACATTAATGGATGCCGGTTATCAGTACATTGGCATGGATCATTTTGCTCTACCTGATGACCCTTTAAACCAACACTTAAAAGACAGTACGTTACAACGTAACTTTCAAGGTTATTCAACCCATGGGGATTGCGATATTGTCGGCTTTGGCATCAGTGCTATCAGTAAAATTGGTAACGCATACAGTCAAAATCACAAAAATGTTTCTGATTATCTTAAAAAAATACAAAGCAATGAACTTGCCGTTCAACGCGGGTATGTACTCAATCAGGATGACAGGATTCGAGCACACGCTATTCAGCAAATTATGTGCCAGTACTCTATCGACTTTAGCCAATTTAGACAATTTCAGCATATTGATTTTACAGAATATTTTAAAAAAGAGTTAGAGCGACTAAAGCAATTGGAAGCTGACGGATTGCTGAAACTCACGACTTACAGTATGGAAATCACACCTTTAGGGCGTTTATTCTTAAGAAATATTGCCATGATTTTTGATGCTCATATGTCCCATAAAACCTTGAAAGAGAGTAAAACTCAAACCCTATTCTCTAAAGTGCTGTAAAAATATTCTAAAAGGGGCTCTTTTATAAACCCTGTTCTCTAAAGTGTTGTAAAAATATTCTAACTTGAGCTATTTTTTTGCCCAACCGTGTTATCAATCGCAAATAGAATGACTATTATGCCTTGTTGGACAAAAAAATAGCTATAGCAGTTTAACTTATAAAAGATAAACAGCCCCTAATAAAACCATGTTAAACAGGTGTTATTTTTTATATACTAAGCAGATGCTTTATCTACTTTCCGGATACAGGTTATTATGGCTACAAATCAAATTCTGACTAAAATTCCTGGCATCACTGCTAAAAAACCTATTTGTAGTCAATGTTCTCTCAATTCTCTCTGTTTGCCAACCGGACTCAACAAAGATGAATTACAGGAACTTGAAGGTTTGGTACAAAGTGCCCAGACAGTTAAGGAAAATGAAGCCTTGTTCAGACAAAATGACCCATTTGAAACCCTGTATGCCGTTCGCTCCGGTATTTTTAAAAGTACGATTATTAACAATGATGGTCATGAACATATTACCGCCTTTTATTTGCCCGGCGAACTCATCGGATTGGATGCTATTTATAAAAAACAATATCAAAGCAATACTTTTGCGTTAGATACAGCCAGTATTTGTATTTTACCTTATGAAGATCTGTCAAAATTATCCAGAAAAATTCCTGGTTTACAGCAGCAACTATTGCGTTTGTTAAGTAAAGAACTCAATGATGCCAATTCACAAATACTGACTTTTCATATTGAACAAAGATTAGCGGCTTTTATTTTTGATTTATCGACCCGATATCATGAGCGTGGTTATTCCCGTACACATCTTAACCTGGCCATGTCACGACAGGATATCGCCAATCATTTAAATATGGCGCCAGAAACAATCAGTCGGTTATTTAAACGTATGCAAAACGATGGCTTACTCAAATTAAACCGACGGGAATTAATTGTAGAGGATATGGACAAATTAAAAGAGCTGGCTGGTTGTAAACCGATATAAAAATAAATACCCTAGGGGCTGTTTATCCTTTTATTTTTATCATTTTTTATTTTGAATCGATGGTGATTAACCACCGATTCAAAACATAGTACATGTCACTTTAATGGATGATTATTTTAGCCATCTTTTTCTGAAATGTGCGAAAGCACCCAATAACAATAAACCGAACAGCATCGCCGTTGAAATGAAGCCCGATGAACGAGAATCACCCAACTTATTGCTTGGTGCATTACCTGTAATAAATCTATCCGCCAGATTAAAGGCATCAATACCCACTTCCAAACCAATCAGTCGTCCAGGCACATCATCTACGGGTGGATGAATACCTCCCCAAATACGCGATAAACTTGTTTGATCAGATGCATCCCGATAGGTTGCCCATTGTAAAGTAATATCAACACTGGGCCCTCGTTCGAATACCAAAAAGTCATTTTGTGCTGCTGTAAACTCACCCATGCCACCAGGGAAGAATGCATCACCTGTTAATAAGGTTAATAATTCTGCAGCTGCACGTGAAAAAGTTGAGTGGCCTGAAACATAACCGGCAAACGGTGGTGTAACAAAGGTTGGACGCTGATAGGGCCACCAGTTTTCAGCTAAAATCCAGCCAACTCCAGCAACATCTGTAAAAGGATCAGAGATAAAATCTGGGCCACGCCATGCAAAAACTTTTATCTTACCGACATTTTCATTTTGTGTACCGGCAAGTGCATCACCTGCTCTGACACATTCGATAAACCCGGGTTCTAAAGTTAACCCATTAGGATCATAGGCACAGTCGGGATCATTTTGATCAGAACTTTGACCTAACGCCTGTAAATGACGAATGGCTGAAACCGGGCGAATATAATCGTACCAACCTTTAATACTCCATGCTGACACTGCGGCATCATGTAAAGCACCACCTAAAGCAAAATAAGCTTTCACATCCCATTCCAAATCATCAAGAATGTCACCCTGTCCTCGATAACGGGGAACAAAATCCGGATGATCAGTCACTAATTCATTTAATATGACATACCAATGTCCTGGTGGCGTTTCTGAGTCGGGTCCATCAGCCCAAAATTCAGCCAATACACGTGTGTAATCACCACGAGGTACCATTTGTGGTGCATAAGGTAACCCTGTTGCTGGGTTCTCTGTATGACCAGACTCACTGACACCACCATCCAATCGATCATAAAAATTTCTTAAGCCAGCCAATGTCGTTGGTAAAGTGTCTGTATTACCAATACTTGCTGGAGAAATATCCCACATCACACCATCACTAGGATCTAAATGTGATGACCAGAGAGAAACAATTTCTGTATTCCAGACATATTCGGCAGGCATGGCTCCCGGGCCAGTTAACAATGCAGGATCACCGGGATCATGGTAAACCTGATATACATTACCATCTCGGGTAAAGACACTTCTATCCTCTTCTGTTAATGCAAAAGGAACCACATTACCCCATTCAGGACTTAAGAAAATAACAGCACCATCAATTTCATTACCGGATTGATCAATGGTTATACCTAAATCCAGCGATTGCCAGCGATTCGGGTTCAGTAAACCAGGGTTACCAGGCATACTTGGATCTAATGCGGTAGTATTTACCGGCTCATAAAAAGTGTTGGTATAATCATTTTGCTCATTCGAACCATCCTGAAAACCAAAATTAATAATACAGCCAGCGACTTTGTTACCTAATGCAGCGCCATCCCCAGCACGAATAACCGGTGTAATTACATTAGTATCAAAGCCCAAATCATTCATCAAAATATCAGCACGCGCTCTGATACCTGAGAAACCCGGTGCATTTTGAAAACGATGTAAAATCAAACGATACATGGCATAGCTAATCCCTTCTTCAATAACACTATCGGTATCACTTAACCCTCTTAAATAGCTTTCATCATCTGATGACAGGGCACAACGGACATCACCTATTCTTCGATCCAAAAAGAAGGTGTCAGAAGTATCATCAAACAGCGCCCAGATATCATACATAGCCACTGAGGTATGAAACAAATTTCGTGCATGGACAGTCGGTCTTGCAAAATCCAGACGAATGGATTCTAAAAGTAAATCATTCCACTGTCGTGCAACAGAATGTGTTGCTTGACTGTACCCCTGTGAAGACCCCAATATACCCAATAAAACAAAACACCACTGAATACTCAGGCGTTTTAATGTTTTCTTTAAGGTATAAAAAGAAAATTGTGATTGATTGTTTAAATACATTACTTAACCTCTTGCCTCTTATTTTTTTAAGTATGGAATACGACTGATTATTGAAAGCGTTGAATAGTTATTTTTTTTAATATGAATGATCAACACATTCCAATTATCCGTTCACGATTATACATACAATCAATATGGATTAAAGCTTAAAATTGTTATTTTTTGTTCAGAACTCTGATCTCTATTCAGCCCCTTGATCTCTATCAAATCGTATAAAATGACATCAAAAAAAATCTATTGCCTATTATTTTAATAAGCTATGTCTCTATTTTATATACTATTTTTGAATAGTAATGGAAGGATATCCTATATTATCTATACTCATATTAGATGGTATTTATCTGCCATTCTTCTCACCTTGACGACTGTTTTAAACATAACAAGCTTGAGAATGAAGAGTAAACAAACCTTTAATTGTATGCTTTGTATAAAGAATGTATACCCCCTTATCTATCTGCCTCTAGAAGGCAAAAGTTATAGAAGCGACAAGTAAAGAGGATCACATATGAAATTCAAGCCTATTATCGCTGCAAGCGAAGATATTGACACTCAAGATGCTGTTCAGGAAATTATAGAAAAAAGCCTGACTCAGCTCGATGGTCAAACACCCAAAGCAGGTATCGTTTATTTTGGTACAGAAACTGATACAGAACTCTTATCCAAAATGTTATTAAAGCAATGGCCCGATTTGCCATTCATTGGCTGTAGTACCTGGGGTGAGTTTTCTTCGGATATCGGATTTACTGAGGATGGTATTGTCTTATGCCTTTTCTGTAGCGATCAACTTGATTTTCAGGCCCATTATATTCATGCCACACAGTCAAGTGATGTATCAGAGTTAGCTGAAACATTTTTGCATGATGTTAACAATAATCACTCATCTCATCCCAGTTTATGTTTAATATTAAATGACGTTATTCAATTCCATGAAACCGAACCACTGTTAGAAAAACTCAATCAACTGATGCCGCAAACTCAATTTTTTGGAGGTGCTGCTGCAGATGCGTTAGAGTTTAAACACCAGCAATTAATTTTTGGTGAGCAAACCTTAAAAACAGGTTGCGTTATATTATCTATTTTTGGAGATCTTAATATTACAACAGATGTTGATATTGGTTGGAGTTCCAGTGTTAAACGAGGCACCATCACTCGTTCCAATAAAAATACTTTAATAGAAGTTGACCATAAACCTGCACTTGATTTTTATACAGAAGGTTTTAGTAAACCGTTACATCCAAAAGGAGAGTTACCAATATGCCTTTATAAACCCAATGGACAACGTTTGTTTCTTAGAAGCTCTTATGACTATGATAAAGAAAATGGTCATGTTACTTTTCTTGGCAGACTACCTGAAGGCAGTACCATTGAGTTAACATCTCTCACTTATGACAGTATGATTAAAGGTGTTGAAAATTCATTGAATGATTCCATACTGAATGTTCAAAAAAATAAAACACCACCTATTTTAGCCATATTCAGTTCCTGTGCTGCCAGAAGAGCTATATACGGCTCTAGAACACTTCAAGAAAATGAAGTATTAAACTCTATTTTAGCTAATAACATTCCTTATATTGGGTTTTATACTTTTGGAGAAATTTGTCCCAACAAGAATAAATCACCTGCCGTTTTTCATAACCAGACTTTTTCTACTTTACTAATTAGCTGAGTATTTTCCTATGGATGACGATGACAATAAAAAAAATACACATGATTTAGAAAAAGAACTTAGGTTTTATAAAAAGCGTTATAAAAATGCATTGCGTGACATTCAGCAAGTAGAATCCGTAAAAGAAAATTATGAAGTATTCTATCAATCCAGTATGCAACAACAGGAAGAACTCAATAAAAAATTAGAGAAGCTTGCTTGGTTTGATTCGCTAACAGGATTACCTAATAGAAAAAACTTCGAAAACTTTTTAAATAAAAGCATTAGTAGAAGCAGTAGAGAAGATATTGGTTGTGCATTATTATTTATTGATCTGGATGGATTTAAAGACATTAATGACACATTTGGACATACCACAGGAGATGAATTGCTGATCAAAATCAGTTATCGACTGCAAGAGGTTATTAGAAATGAAGATATGCTGGCACGTTTGGGTGGCGATGAATTTGTCGTTATTGTGACAGGATTATTAGAGCCTGTACATACTTCTTTTGCAGCCGAGCGCATCATCAAAGCCTGTGAAGAAAGTGTTTATATTAATCATAAGGAAATCAACATATCAGCCAGTATTGGCATTGCTTTGTATCCCAGTAATTATGAAAAAACCAGTGAGCTACCAGCAGAAATACAATTACAACAATTTGCTGACTTGGCGATGTATCGAGCAAAACAATTAGGTAAAAATCGATATTGTTATTACGACAAATATATGACCGATCAAGCCAATCTGGATTTAAAATTAAGAAAAAAAATAAGAAACGCTATAGATGCTCAAGAGTTTATGCCTGCTTTTCAGCCCATTTACAGTACTCAATCAAAGACTATCGTAGGATTTGAAGCTTTAGCCCGATGGCCAGATGCCAATGGCCAGTATGTGTTACCTGCTGATTTCTTCCCTACCTTACATAAATTAAATTTAGCCTATGAACTTGACTTTATCATTTTAAAAAAAGTATTTGATTACATAAAGAAAATACCTGATTTTTTCGATCATGTTCAATTCATCACCATTAATTTTGATGCAAAAACATTCTACCAAAAAGATTGCTATCGACAATTGATTCAGCTACTTGAACAATATCAAATCAAAGGAGAAAACATCGTTATTGAACTGACAGAAACCACTTTGGTTCAATATAATTCACATGCCATAAAAACCATTGAAGCTTTAGCAAAAGATAATATACGTTTGGCTTTAGATGACTTTGGCACAGGTTATTCCGGCCTCAGTTATTTGAACCGCTTCCCGATTAGCATAATAAAAATAGATAAGTTTTTTTCTCAATCTTTACCTGATGAAAAATTCTCAGTAACTATCGTAAAACATTTATTAGATATGGCAAAAGATTTAAATTTTCAAATTGTAGCAGAAGGCGTTGAAACACAAGAACAATTTCAATTTTACTGTCAACATCAGTGCGATTTATTACAAGGTTTTCTTATATCTAAACCTATCATACAAAAAGACTTGAATATATTAGATTTAATAGATGATATAACCAAAAATCTGTCTTCAGATTAAAATGGATTATTTTATGACAGTTTAAACTTATTTAACTATATAAATGAGTCAGCATATTTTGGCACAGTGATTTAGCTCCATCACTAAATATAGTCATTAATTTAAAATGCCCATTGCCAGCCTGCTGTAACAATCAGATCCGTTTCCAACTGCGGACCTGAGAGATCCTGATAAGCGGGTTGCATGACTTCAATCGCAAAACGATGGGGTAATTGACCACCAGAAATATAATTTAACCCGACACCCAAATCTGCACGACGCCCATTGCGTAAACTGGGATCTGCTGTTGGAACCACTTGATTCACCAATGCCATCATTAAATCAGGATCAGCACCCTCAATATCTTCCCATGCCTCTAGATTAACACGAGTTGACCAACTCCAATGCTTGTTTAAAACAATAGAATACCAACTTGTCAGTTGATAACGATGACCCAATGTATAATCTCTGTCATTTTCACCAGTTCTGATAACAGCTCTTAATTGTGCGCCCCATGAGGTATCATCCTGACGTGAATTAAACGTCACTCCAGGCATTAAATCATAAGTCCCCGAACTGGTCTGCATGGGATAAGGCAACTGAGCTTCATTAGGTGCGCTCATCGGTGTCACATCGGTTGCATCAATTGTACCAGTAGGAATACTCAAGCCAGCATTCAATAACCATTCACTACTCTCCGTTTTATGCATTAACACTAATGCAGATAACTTCACATCACCAATATCATTGGTTTCTGTCGTAAACTCATTACCATTCATGACCAAATGATCCATCGATAAATCTACAAAAGGCAACATAGCCATCCAGGTGACTTGATCACTGGAAGCATACATAGCTCCTATCATGTGCATGTTCATATCCATTCTTTGTGGTATCACCATAAAAGACCCACCATTCGGCCTCAATTGCGAAGCATCAGATACGCGATCAGTACCGCTACGATTACCATTCATCTTCATCGTCATATAACGATAAGACACCATCCACTCCCCTTTTTTATGAATATGTTCCCCCATCACACCAATAGGAGCATGTGCATCAGGTCTTGCTGAAAAAACACTCGTGGAAATCGTAAAAAGAAAACAAATACACAAACTCAAACGCAACATGGACTTACCTAAAGCAATTATTCAAAACACGATTAAAATATGCGCGAATTCTACCAACTCTTTTCCCATTACCCAATCATAAAATCCAGGAACCATACCGCTGTAGGGTATTTATGACTTATATATTTCTACAAAAAACCCACTCCGAAGAGTGGGCTTTTATTACTTTTTAATCAAAATAAAACTAATCTAAGGCGTGCATGATTGATAATCAACTGCAAATATTATCGACTGACCAATCATAGCCCAAGGGTTATTAAAGATGGTATGTAGATTATCTCCATACATTTGTCCTGATAAAGTACTCATTGCATAATCATCTACATCTTCTATGATAAAACTATTAAATGTGCCTTCATTGTTATTCATTAAAGAGACATCATCCAAATATATATCGCCTGTAAACGCATTTGCACTGGAAACGTTTTCAAATTTTAATGGCCCTTGTAAATATATCTGACCTTGTGAAGATTGAGAAATACTGGTATCTAAAATTAGTGTAAGCCAGATTTTTTCATAATTTATGCATTCAGAGCTTAAATAAATCTCAGTTCCACCATTGGTAATGTATTGGTTTAAATTACCTGTCCACGTTGAACGATAACCATTATCATGAATATTAAAACAACCATTTGAATCGATCCGTGCACCATAAGGTGTATTAGGGCATTGATCAACATTATCAAATACACCATCATCATCACTGTCTAAAAGTTGACAACCGTTAGAATCAACTAATACACCAGGGTTGCTATCTGGACATTGATCCACACTATCATGTACCCCGTCATTATCTAAATCAAAACACCCCCTAGAGTTTACTTGTAATCCAGAGCTTGTATTCGGGCATTGATCTCTATCATCTAAAACACCATCATTATCACTATCGAGTATTTCACAACCATTGGCATAAACTTGAACACCACCAGATGTATTAGGGCATTCATCAATACTATTTGTTATGCCATCATTGTCACTATCCATATTATCAGAATTATGCCCATTATAAATTTCAATCTCATTAATACGAGCATAAATACTTTGATGATCGGGTCCTCTCATATTTGAGATCATAATTCGATCTGTCATAATATTGTTAAAGCTTCGTTCAATAACTGTATCTGTATTTTGACGAACTTTAGCTATGGGCACCCAGTTATAACCATCATGATATTCAATATCATACTCCTTGATTTTATAACCTGAACTCGTAAATAGTATAATACTTGACATTGATACAGGGTTTTCCCAAACTAATTTCACTGATTGTTTACCTACAGCTGTATTCAAAGCATTAGTCCAACTAAAATTATCACCAACCGTTGTATTTCGATCACCATCATTAATTTTTTCTATACTATATTGCCCATATGTACTACTTGCCTTTATTTCTTTCACACTCTTTGCTCTATTAATCACCAAATCGCCCCATTGTGAACTAGAGACTTTTCTTGCATTAGTATCACAACCATAACCTCCAACAAATGCAGAGACTTTGTAATCTATACTGGGTAAATATTCAGCACTAATTTCTCTCGTATAACTTGTCGTATTACCTGGAATCAATCTGTAACATTCGTTTTCTTTTGTCGAAATCATATAAAAGTCTGCACCAGGTATATTGTTCCATGTAATTTCTAAATCACCTTCATTTTTATCTCCTACATATTTAGCAGATAACTTTACAGGATCTGCTGCTACAGTCACAAATCTAGAATCAGCTACTTTTTGTGCATTTATATCACCTATATTGCCTTTATAAGCCGACACTTTATATTGAATATCATACATAAGTCTTGTTTGAACTTCCCGAACATAATCAGTTTGTCCTGCATTGATAAATCTATAGTCATCACTTTCTCGAGTCGATATTTTATAAAAATCTGCCGATGGAATTGCATCCCAAGATAAAGTTAAATCTCCTTCATGAGCTTCTCCCAAATAAGTCACTTGAGGGTCAGTATGAATCTTCACCATCCTATTATTTTTCGCAATAACTAATCTATCTAATGCATCATCAATATAACCATTATCATTACCTAATCGTCTAACAATATGATTATGCCATGCAGTACTATTATTTAAAAATGAATTACCAAAATCTATCCATCTTTGAAAATACCAATAATCATGTTTACTATCACTTAAAGAAACTTCTTCTGCATCTAAAGTCGTATTTTCTGAAGTAGCTATATCTAAAGATAGAGCTCTTGTCTTAGGCTTTATATCGATAATTTCACTACCGACTAAAATATTAAATAGAGATAAATTATACTTATTTGGAAAAAAATCTCTTAAATTAGATTTATAAGCTTTATGATAATTTACTGTTATTGGAACTCCAAATACTTGTACTGTTTCAAATGCCAAAGGGTTTTGATTAGTATCATGTAATGCACCCAATTCATCTTGATTATGATTTGCCACAGGGTCAAATCCATGGGCTATTACGGGAACATGAGGTAAATGCAACTTAAATAACTTCGCTAATCTAAATGCCAATGCTCCTCCTCGACTATGTCCTGCAAGATAAATCGACTCTAAATTATTTACATCCACTTTACTCATTAACCAGTGATAATAAGCTCTTACGATAGCATCTTTATTATCTTTAGAAAACCCAAAATTAAAGCGTGCATCAAAAGCCAGACCAACAAAAGTATCTTCAAGATTATAAGGAGCCACATCCTCGATTGTTTCATTATTAAAATCAACATCTCTTTCTTCAAAAAGTCTATGTGCTATTGAATTAACATCTACATCTAAAATACGAGATTTATCTGTTTTTTTAAATTCATCTGTTCTCGTTTGTCCAGTAATCAAATTTGAGCTTTGGTTTCCATCTCCTAAAAATGGATAAAATTGTTGACCTGCAGCTAATAAGACTAAATGCTTCACATTATTTTTTGGTGGCTCATTAAACCGAGCAAGTAAAGTATTTTTCTGGATACTGCTTGGAACACCTTCAAGATCCCACCAAATATATTCACTTTGTAATGAAGCATTACATCTAAGCCATCTAAAAAAACCTTTATTTCTACAATATTTTATTTGATCAACTCTTACTCGAGTGGGTGGTGTATGCTGATGTTGCTGTCCTGCTGCACTTCCACTGATAAAATTTTCATAAGGTTCAGGGGTAACCATAGGTATCTGAATGTCAATAGCATCTTGATGTTGGCATGCTTGTTGACCGCTATTTAAAAAACGAGAATTTCCTATCTGTAAATTTTGTATCACATCCGAGTCAAAACCACTCACAAAACCTGTATGATTTGCTTGGGCTTGGCCAATTCTTGCACTGGCAAACTCTGATGTATCCCCTTCTCCATTACCTAAACCATTTAAAACCATATTACCAATAAAAAAATTAGGGATATTTTGATCATTAATATTCTCAAAAATTAAACCTTCATTATATAAACCAAGGGTATCTGCTATATTCACTGTATCAATAGCTAATTCAATAAAATTTTGCTGGCTATTAATACATTCTGTTTTTAGTTTGATCGTCTGGGACGTTCCATCGAAATCCAACCTATCTATTTCGGTATACCACGTTTGAACATTACTAAAAATCTGTCCGGTAAAAAAACTAAAAAACATAATAAAATACAGTTTATTCTTCATAGCCAATCTCCAATAAAGGTTAATATAATGAAAAACTTTTCTTATCACTAGCCTACCATCATTTTTCTTTCTCCGGCATCCCCAAAATTGGGGATATTTTTATAATAAAAAAGTATTGTATGCATTCAAAAAGAATAAGAATTTCTTTAACAAGATAATTTATTTAAATAGTTCTGTTATTTAAGGTACCACAATAAAAATTGATGACACATTAAGAGAACCCATATACTCTTAAACTTTTTGAGACTATATTTAAAGAAGAATAACTTTAAGATTAACTGCTTTTGCTATAGCATGATGTTTTGATTTCACACCCAATTTTTTATAGCTATTTTTTAAATGAGAAATTACTGTTGTTTCTGATAGCTTAAGCATTATTGATAAATCATAAATACTTTTACCATGGGCTGACCAACTCAACACTTCTTTTTCTCTTGCAGTCAAGCTGATATCCAACTTTAAATCAAATTTATTCTTAACTACTTTTAATACGGATTCATGAATATGGGCACTTAATAAATTTAAATCAGGCAATATTTTCATTATATACTTTTTATTATTTTTCTTTGAATTATTAAAAGAACTAAATCTTATTCCACCCATTTCTCCTTGTGTTCCCATCCATGGAAATTGAAAGCAATATGTCATATTAAAATCTTGTGCACAATTAAAAAAATAAATATTTTCTTTTGTAAAAAAAGATTCATGTTCAATATTATAATTACCTTGCCAGATATAAGGAGTTGATTTCACTAAACTTTGCTGAGTTAAAGGATCAATGAGTAAAAAGTTATTTTTATCATAAAACGTTTGCCAGTCACTCATATAGTCAAATATATGAATAAACATAGGCACTTCATTTAGTCTTGGAATTAAAACACCTAAACCAAAGTGCTTAAACCCATAACCATTACGAATACGAACACAAGTCTCTTGAATAGATTCTACGGTCTTTGCATTATTTAACTCATCAATGTAATCAAATAACGTATATCCCTTAGAACAACCATGACCTGCAGGCTCTTTAATAAAACCATATTCGATTTTTTTTATATTACTTAATACATGTTTTACTGTATTCATTTAGTTTAAACTTAATCAATTCATCTGCGACGCATTATATTAAAACACACACATTTATTTATAATAATTACTACACAACCAGGCTATTAATTATATAAATTCTCTATAGAAAATAATATTTTTTATATATTTATATAAAGCATTCATAAAACAATGTATAAAAAAATTACCCATTTCAATACTATTATTTTTACTTTGTATAGATACACTTCATAAAATGGCTCACCTAAACAACAATTAATTTCAGATTGACCGCCTTGGCAACAGCATGATGTTTTTTATTCACGCCTAGTTTTTTGTAGCTACTTTTTAAATGAGTAACTACTGTTGATTGTGTAATTTTTAAAATGGCAGCAATTTCTAACGTACTTTTACCATTAGCTGTCCAACTTAAAACCTCTCTTTCTCTACCAGTCAATTTTAAATCTGTTGACACATTGAACTTTTCTTGTATTAATCGAATGAGTGCTTCATGAAGATACATATTTAATAAATTCAAATCTGAAAATATACTATTTTTTTCTTTTAAAATTTTGTTTTCACATGTATTAAACGCACTAAATCTGACACCACCCACTTCGCCATGCAATCCTCGCCATGGAAACTGTATACAGTATTTCATATCAAAAGATCTTGCACAATCAAAAAAATCCTGACAGTTTTTTGATAACAATGGCTGTTCTGTATTATATTTTTCTTCACAATGCCAAGCCCAAGGGACAGTATTTGAAAAACCATGTTGTGCCAGAGGATCAATAAAGGTGAGCTTATTGTTTTGATAGTAAACATGCCATGGACTGTCATAGTCATACACACGTATTAACAAAGGTTTTTCATGTAATTTTGGAATTAATATACCTAAACAAAAACTATCAAAACCGTACCCGTTTCTTATACGAACACAGGTTTCTCTAAGATCTTCTATAGAACTCGCCTTATTAAATTCATTAATATAATCTTCTAAATCATAGCCACTGGGATTACCATAATTTTTAGGCTCTTTAACACAACCATATTCTATTTTTTCAGCATCTGATAAAATTTCTTTAATGATATTCATTCGTTATCTCCTCTCATAACGCTAAACCAAAACCATGTCATAGCTTCTCTTATTATTAAGACGCATTTTTCTATAAATATCATACCCAATTATATTTTGTTACAATATCTACTAGACCCGTTACTTTTCAATTAGTTCGTAAAAAAACACTTCATCTTTCTTATACATAGAAATTAATTCTTACATTGATAATCAGTAAAAACGAAATCAATACACAAAAGGTTTACATATCCAATATTATTTTTATTTTTATTTTTATTTTTATTTTTATTTTTTCCAATAGACCTATTTCATAAGATCATAAAATATATCTACTTTAAATATGCAGTCATTGATAACTTATAAAACATAAGGTTTTCATCACCAATTCAAGTTTCATTTTACCTTAATCATCACAAAATATCACCCGTTATTTTCCGCCTCGCATTTATAGAGTAATATTTCTAACTGGTTATTTTATTTATTATTTTTCCACCAATGCATGATATAATGTCCGGATTACAGTTTTGTTACTTCATAGGAATCCATTGGTGACTTCAGATCCGACTTTATCCAAAAATGATGTTTCTCTAAGCTATAAAGATGCTGGCGTCAATATTGATGCAGGCAATCAACTGGTCGAACGAATTAAAAATACAGCAGCAAAAACACATAGAACTGGTGTCATGAATGGTTTGGGTGGTTTTGGTGCTTTATTTGAGTTGCCCAAAGGCTATCAACAACCCGTTTTGGTTTCTGGTACCGACGGCGTAGGCACCAAAGTCAAATTAGCCATTGAAATGGAACGACACAAATCTATAGGTATTGATTTGGTTGCTATGTGTGTGAATGATCTCATCGTTCAAGGTGCAGAACCTCTCTTCTTTCTTGATTACTATGCAACCAGCGCTCTCAATCTCGATCATGCTGCAGATGTGATTGAAGGCATAGGCAAAGGCTGTGAGTTGGCTGGATGCGCTTTAATTGGTGGAGAAACCGCTGAAATGCCAGGTCTTTATCAACAGGATGATTATGACTTGGCAGGTTTTTGTGTCGGTATTGCTGAAAAACAGGCATTAATTGACGGACAATCTATCCAGAGCGGCGACAGTATTATTGCACTGGCCTCCAGCGGACCTCATTCCAATGGCTATTCATTAATCCGTAAAGTGATTGAGCATTCAAACCACCACTTGGATGATACGTTTGGTAACTCCACTTTAGGTGATCATTTTCTATTACCTACTAAAATTTACGTGAAGTCTATTCTTACTGCATTAAAACAACATAACATTCATGGTATTGCACATATTACTGGGGGTGGCCTGCTCGAAAACATTCCTCGTGTTATGCCTGAATCCACTCAAGCTGTCATTGATACTCAAAGCTGGGAGCTCCCCCCTATTTTTCAGTGGCTTCAGGAGCAAGGCCGAATTAAGACGTTGGAAATGCGACGTACTTTCAATTGCGGTGTTGGTATGGTCATCATTGCACCTGAAAATGAAACCACAGCCTTAATGGATTGCTTGAATGAGTCTGGTGAAACCGCCTGGAAAATAGGACATATTCAATCCAGCGACCAGAGAACACCCAGCGTGCATTTCACAGATGCCTAATTGTCGTACTCTGGTACTAATTTCAGGCAGTGGTAGCAATCTTCAGGCTTTTATCGATGGTATTGCCTTGGGCCAACTGCCCTTATCTCTCGTTGGTGTTATTAGTAACCGCCCCCATGTTCAAGGATTAGAACGTGCGCAAAAGGCCAATATTTCCAATCAAGTATTAGATCATCAAACTTTTGCTACACGTGAGGCTTATGATGCCAGTCTACTGGAGCTTATTGAGTCCTATCATCCTGAATTAATTATTTTAGCGGGTTATATGCGCATTATGTCACCCATTCTCATTCAGGCACTTGAAGGAAAAATGCTCAATATCCATCCTTCTTTATTACCCAAGTATCCAGGACTACATACACACAAACGTGCCCTTGAAAATCGCGATCAATTTCATGGCTCCAGTGTTCATTTTGTCACACAAACATTAGATGGTGGCCCGGTCATCGCTCAGTCAAAACTCGAAATTTCTTCTGAAGACACTGAACAAAGTCTTATAGAAAGAGTCAAATTACTTGAGCATCAACTTTATCCTAAAGTAGCCACCTGGTTTGCTGAAAAACGATTACGTTTTCTGAACAATCAGGCTTATCTGGATGATCAATGCCTCATCCAACCCATTCAAATTTATCCAACTGAACAACCGTAATCATTTTTTAATATACAACTTTTTAACAGCTCCACTTTTAATCAGTCGCTTTTAATAAACTCACTTTTAATCAATAGGCTTTTAATAAACACACCTTTAATAAATAACGCTTTCTTATTATGTCTTTTACGCTAACAAGCCATTTATCAAAAAGTAAACTGATAAAATCTGTTTATGTATTCTTTTTCAAAGATTTTACAGACATAGCTCGTTTTATTCTCATTATTACAGCCATAATCAGTATGGCTCATGTGAATGCTGGAAAACCACTTTCTAATCCATTACCCAATACCCACAATATCGATGTTGAAAATAGAGTTCTTCAAAACACGAGTATTGAAAATACAGAACCTCAAAATGCCAACACCCAGGCTTTGCTCACTAAGAAAAAAATATCTACTAAAAAAGAAAGCATCACTACCTACAGTTTTTTGACACCATACAAAGCATCTTATGATATTCTGGATGGAACAACATTTATTGGGGAAGCCACACGAGAATTATCCAGGAAAAATGATTTTTGGTCTATCTCTATGGAAACAAAGATTTCAAAATGGTTTATTAAATTACATTTTAATGAAAACAGTCAATTTAAGATTTCGAATAATGATCTGATTTCATTAAATTACCATGCCATCACTGAACGTACTTTAAAAAAGAAAAGAGAAATCAGTCATCACTTTAACTGGCAGGGTAAAAAAGAAACCGGGAAAAGAAACAAAAAAACCTGGTTATTACCATTAGACACCTATGTATTTGATCATTTAAATTATCAAATTGCTTTAAGACACGCTTTGCTTTCCAATAAAAAAGATATTCGCATACCTGTCAGTTACAAAGGAAAACATTATGACATGCACTTTACTCAGGCGGGTTCTGAAATCATAGAGTCCTCCTTAGGAAAAATTCAAACGTTTAAATTAATACAAAACACACAAAATAAAAATGATAAGCATGTTGTTCTTTGGCTTGCCCCAGAATTTCACTATATTCCCATACAACTCACGCAAATAAAAAATCAAAAAGAACAAGCCATTCTAAAAATCAAACAATTAAATTATTTTAAATATAAATAAGTAACCTGAATTCGGGATGTTTTGGTTGTGTGATTGTCTTTGTGAAAAATCTGTCATTTGCGATTAGCCAAAACAATGTTCCACTGTTTTGTGCCAGTTTAAATTGATTGAGCACTATTTAAGTTTTCGGCAAAGTCACTCCCATTTGCCCCTGATATTTACCCCCTCGATCTTTATAAGATTCTGCGCAAATATCATCAGATTCAAAAAATAACATTTGTGCCACACCTTCATTCGCATAAATTTTAGCAGGTAATGGTGTTGTATTTGAAAATTCTAAAGTGACATGCCCTTCCCATTCAGGTTCCAATGGTGTGACATTCACAATAATACCGCAACGGGCATAAGTGGATTTTCCTAGACAGACCGTTAATACACTGCGTGGAATTTTAAAATACTCAACGGTTCTGGCCAAAGCAAAAGAATTAGGAGGAATAATACATACGTCGGCTTTTACATCAACAAAACTTTGTGCATCAAAATTCTTAGGATCGACAATGGCCGAATTAATATTGGTAAAAATTTTAAACTCATCAGCACAACGAACATCATACCCATAACTTGATGTACCATAAGAAATAATTTTTTCATCCTGTACATAACGAACCTGACCTTCCACAAAAGGTGAAATCATATCACTTGTCCTGACCTTTTCACGAATCCAGTTATCTGATTTTATTGACATAATTTTGTTTACCTCTCTTTATTTGTCAATTATTGCTGTTACATATTTTTCATTTAATTAAATGTTATGTTCAGTTGAACTTCAATTTTCAATACAAACTCGTATCCTATACACATCTGGACTTAATCATTAGTGATGGATATGGTTGGAAAAGATTGAGAAAAATCTTTTGTCTTGAGTGAAAGTTGAGCCGACATCTTACGTGCAATCTGTCGAAAAGCCAAAGACAACTCACTGTCAGGGTCAGAAACAACCGTTGGTTTTCCTTTATCTGTGTCATCTCGGATCTGCTTTGCCAAAGGTAACTGTCCCAAAAAACCCACTTGTTTCTTTTGAGCGAGTGATTCCCCGCCCCCTTCACCAAAAATAGATTCTGCATGTCCACATTGAGAGCAAATATGCATAGCCATATTCTCTACAATACCCAGTACTGGTACAGACACTTTCTCAAACATACTGATTGCTTTTACAGCATCGGCTAAAGCGATGTCCTGAGGTGTAGTCACAATCACACTGGCAGTAATAGGTACTTTTTGTGACAGGGTTAACTGAATGTCACCTGTACCTGGTGGCAAATCAACAATCAAATAATCACAATTGTTCCATTGTGTGTCATTGATCAACTGCTGAAGTGCACTACTTGCCATGGGTCCACGCCAAACCATAGCCTGTTCTGGCTCGATTAAATAACCGATAGACATGGATTGAATACCATACTGCTCAATGGGCATTAAATGTTTTTTATCTTCACTGACCGGTCTGGCATTTTCTTTTCCTAACATGATAGGCTGGCTGGGGCCATAAATATCAGCGTCCAACAACCCAACACGAGCCCCTTCCTGCTGTAAGGCTAAAGCCAGATTAACCGAGACCGTGGATTTGCCAACCCCCCCTTTACCCGAAGCAACAGCAATAATATTTTTAACCCCTGGTATTGCTGCAACCCCTTGTTTTCTGCTATGACTGTATACTTCCCAATCCAAAAGGACAGAAATCTGTACATCAGAAAACACAGGTTTCAGCTTTTCCGTTATCTTCTGACACATACTTTCCGTAATAGAGCGGCATGGAAACCCAGCCTTTAATTTTATAATCAACTGCCCATCGTCTTTTGATATGGACTTAACCCAGTTACTGGACACAATATCCTGTTCCAATTCAGGCAGGGTAATGCCAGATAAAATAGCTTTTACTTGATCTTCGAGATTGGATGAATGCATGAGGTCTCTATAAAAATACGATTGAATAAGCATAAAGCGCTATTATATACCCCGGCTACTTGAAGATACAGGTTTCAGATATGACTCTTCAAATAAACATCTCTACCCTTTTGAATATAGTTTTTACCATAAGCATTTGTTATAGTGTGGCTATTTTGACACATGCTCACTGCATACCTGACTGGGTTATATTATTTTTCTTATGAAGCGTAAAATTTTAGTAACAAGTGCATTACCCTATGCGAATGGTTCTATTCATATTGGGCATATGCTGGAACATATTCAAATGGATATCTGGGTAAGGTTCCAACAATTGAGAGGACACGAATGTATCAGTGTTTGTGCCGACGATACCCATGGCACACCTATTATGTTGAGAGCCCAAAAAGAAGGCATTTCTCCAGAAGACTTTATTGCAGCAACGCGTAAAGAGCATATGCAGGACTTCGAAGACTTTCTTGTTCATTACGATAATTATCATTCAACACACAGTGAAGAATGCCGTGAGCTTTGTGAAACAATTTATCGACGCCTCAAAGCCAAAGGACATATTACCCAACGGTCGATTGAACAACTTTATGATCCTGAAAAAGAAATGTTTTTACCGGATCGTTTTGTAAAAGGTGAATG
Organism: Kangiellaceae bacterium; assembly: GCA_965230335.1. Lineage (GTDB taxonomy): Bacteria > Pseudomonadota > Gammaproteobacteria > Enterobacterales > Kangiellaceae > CBDDKS01. Next base: position 174,859 of record CBDDKS010000006.1, read on the forward strand.
CCCTAAATGTGGTTCTCCCGATCAATATGGTGACAATTGTGATAAGTGCGGTGCTACCTATAGTCCGACAGAGTTAAAAAATCCACAATCTGCTGTTTCCGGTGCCACACCTGTTTTAAAAGAATCTGAGCATTATTTTTTCAAATTGACTGATTTTGAAGATATGTTGAAAAACTGGTCTCGTTCGGGTCATATCCAGGAACAAATTGCCAACAAGCTGGATGAATGGTTCGATGCAGGATTACAAGAGTGGGATATCAGTCGGGATGCACCTTATTTTGGTTTTGAAATTCCCGACAGTGATAACAAATATTTCTATGTTTGGGTGGATGCCCCCGTTGGCTATATGGCCAGCTTTAAAAATTACTGTGACAAAAACCCTCAATTCAACTTTGATGATTACTGGGCCAAAGACAGCACAGCTGAAGTCCATCATTTTGTCGGTAAAGACATTACTTATTTTCATACCCTATTCTGGCCGGCCATGCTCCAAGGCAGCGATTTTCGCTTACCCACCAAAATCCATGCCCATGGTTTTCTAACCGTCAACAATATGAAAATGTCTAAGTCAAAAGGCACTTTCATTAAGGCAAGAACGTATCTTGAACATTTTTCTCCTGAATATCTTCGCTATTATTTTGCAGCGAAACTGAATAATAAAGTCGATGATTTCGATCTTAACCTCGACGATTTTATACAAAAGAATAATGCTGACTTAGTCAATAAATACATTAATATTGCCAGTCGTTGTGCCAGTTTTATTACCAAAAAGTTTGATGGTGTATTACAAGGTGATTTTTCCGATAATGATTTATTACAAATCTTTTTGGATGAAGCGGATAGCATTGCCTCCTTTTATGAAAACAAGCAATTCAGTCATGCAATTCGTGCCATTATGAAACTGGCTGATCAGGCCAATGTTTATATTGATGCACAACAGCCCTGGGTTTTGATTAAAGATGAACAGCAACATGATAAAGTGCATTCTGTTTGTTCACTGGCATTAAATTTATTCCGTATTTTAACGCTCTACTTAAAACCTGTTTTACCATCCATTGCACAACAAGTGGAAGATTTTCTCAATATTAAACCTCTGCAATGGCAAGATTTAGATACATTACTGGTTGATCACACAATCAATCGATTTAAACCCATGATAAAACGATTAGAAACATCGGCCGTTGATACCATGATAGAAGCCTCAAAAGCAGATAATGCAACACAAGAAACCAGTAAACTTGAAGATCCGATAAAACCTGAGATTGAATTTACCGATTTTGATAAAGTTGATTTACGAATTGTTAAAATTATTGGTGCCGACTTTGTTGAAGGAGCTGACAAGTTACTTAAGTTACAACTGGATTTAAATGGCGTCACAAAACAAGTATTTGCCGGTATTAAATCGGCCTATCAACCTGAAGACTTAATAGGCCGTCATACCGTTATGGTCGCTAACTTAAAACCTCGAAAAATGAAATTTGGTCTATCTGAAGGTATGGTACTTGCTGCTGGCCCAGGAGGAAAAGATTTATGGATCTTAAATCCTGATGAAGGTGCTCAACCCGGCATGAGAGTCAAATAGATGATGCCATCTTTATCTAAAACAGGCTCGAACTCAATGATGTTCAATCACTTTTTTTCTCAAGAGCCCCAGGTTCAACAACCACAACTGCCTATGACTGAAGATGTCAGTGCATCAATCAATAGCCAAGCGCATCAAAACAATCATCCTGTTGCCTATCATTCAGAAGTACTGTTACTCTATTTTGGTTGTGGATTACTTTTTTTATTATTGGTATTCTGGAAAGCCCGTCACTGGAAGTTTTGGATCAGTATTCCTCTTTTGGCATGCCTTGCCAGTGGTATTGTCAGTTTTAATCAGGTACCCGATTATGAAACTTATGCACCAACCTTAATTGCTATTTTACTTGAATTGGAAAAAGAGCAACGATTATTATTAAATGATTATTTGATGCAATTAGGTGTCATAACCGCCCTATTCATGTTGTTAGGCTTTAGCATTCGTTTTGCCTGGAAAAAGTTTTATAAACACTCCAAAAAGAAACCGGATAACGAATCGACCTCATCAGAAAATAAAGATGCCACCGATGAAGCATCCGTGTCTGCCCATTCATCCTGAACATTACCTTTACTAAAAAAAGGATACTTTGCTTTTCATGAAATTTCCGGTAAGGCTTGATAAATTCATCAGTCAGGCAACAGCTCTTTCCAGAAAACAGGCAAAAGCATCCATAAAGTCAGGTCAAGTCTGTGTCAATGAATCGGTTATTACCGCTTCAGAACAAAAAATATTACAGGATGATAAGGTTGTCTACCGTAATCAAGTATTAAATTATCAACCCTTTCGCTATTTCATGCTCAATAAACCCATAGGTTATGTTTGTGCAACCAAAGATCGACGCCATCTTACCGTGTTAGATCTGATCGATGAACCTCGAAAAGAACAATTAAATGTCGCAGGACGATTGGATATTGATACAACAGGTTTGGTTTTGTTAACAGATAATGGCCAATGGCTACATGATATTATTTCTCCTAAAAAATTGTGCCCCAAATCTTATCGAATTGAAACAGAATCCATTATTAGTACAAAAGATCATAAGAAATTAACTGAAGGTATCTGGCTAACAAAAGAACAAGTAAGAACCGCACCAGCAGATTTAAAAAAAATTCATGATTACGAATACTTACTGACGATTACCGAAGGACGCTATCATCAGGTCAAACGTATGATTTCAAGTGTTGACAACAAAGTAGTGACATTACATCGGGAATCTATTGGCCGTATCTATCTTGATGATCATCTGCAACCTGGTGAATATCGTTCTCTTACAGAAAAAGAAGTCACACAAATTTAATAGCCAACCTCAGCTAAGCATAGCGGCCGAAGTGAAATGTCTGGCAGAGCTTTGTAAAAGCGGAGCGCACTTAATTGGCTTGTATGGTTGTTCTTGTCTTTGACTTGCAACCATAGTCACTTGTTATGTACTGACTGACTCATACTTACCACACTCATTAAAGCCAATCACTCTAAACCCGAAACCTTCTATCAAGGCGATAAGTGGGTTTAATCCCCCATATGGATAACCACACGCACGAATATGTAGCTCTGCTTCATTAACTTTAGTTCGCTTAATCTCTTCCAGCATGTAGTCACTCTCATCAATATTATCCAAAATATTTTTGAAAGCCCAACGCTCTCCAAGATAAGTTCCAGGCGGTAGAATTTTTACTGGTTTATCCCTGTTTTTATCGACATTATTCCAATCAAAATTTTCTTTTACTTTTTGTGGAACAGTTCGATAGAGAAGTTCTAAATCATAGTCCTCACAATCCTCTGAATCCAAGCTATCATCGAAATCTTGATTTTTAACTGCTTTAATATGCTCAAATACTTCCAGTAGAGCTTGAAACTGTTTTTCGTTGGTATTTGAAAATCTTACAAACTCCACAAGTACTCCTTGACCACATAACGCCCGCGTAATAGGCGCGAGCTTGCGAGCGTCCTGATTGACGCGATTGTTATATCTGAATTAGAGGCCAACAACTCGATTCCAATCTGCTATGTACATGTACATTCTCTGGTATTCACTCGGCAATAGAACTCTATTATGAGCCACAAAGTTCCGTGCCTTCTCTAACTCGTCCATTCGCTGCTTGAGCCAATGTTGTGAAGGGATTACATCTTGGAAGTGCTCCCACTTTTCGATGATTATTTGCGCCAAGTGACCAAAATCTAGAAAACCTAAGATGTCGGTTTTTTCACCTTCCAACCATGAATCATCTAGTGCAGTTTGCTGACGATTTTCAGCGTGTTCTTTTACCTTCCTGGGAAGGGAAGTTATCCAATCGACCCCCTCTGCTTCTGACAGGGTTTCCCTAATAAAATCACGAACATGATTTTCAAAAGCGAACAATACAGAGTAAAGGCGAGCCATTTCAAAGGCATGATTGCGGAGAGCAACTGGAAATGGAGCTAGCGCTTCTGATAGCAATTGGCTTTCAGTTTCTGTTTGGTCAGCACCTACACGAATTCCTGCCTTTTGAAAGGTCACTGCCTCAGCTTCAAATAGCAGCCCTCTAAAAAGATAATCCCTTAAATCTTTGTGTTTCAATACAAATGCTCCTTTAGGGATTTGAATATAGCGTTATATACTTCTACGTCTTTTGTGGCAGGCAAATGAATTTGTATATTGTAGTGGAGCCCATTCATCAATGGTGGCGGCATAGCAACTTGAGGTTGAGCTTGCCCATTTTCATTTGAGCCTACTTCAGCTTCCGGTTCGCTCTCGACTGAAGATCCGTGAACGGAATTCATATCCGCCATGGCTAGCAATGCATAGAATGTATTTGCCATTACCTTAGATACGCCGTCACTAACATTGTGATAGCTTTTAAATTTTCCCTCTATTGAGCTTTTGTCCGCCGGAGTTGGGTGGGACTTAATTAGGAAAATATCTGAGTATGCCTCTTTAATGGCCTCCGCCATTATTCTTTGAGATTTAGAATGATCTCGGTACGCATTGTACCTTTCCGTTGGCTTTCCATCTGGAGTCAAAAAACCAAGTGATTTCATGATAGGAATATAGGCACGGTGATTCTTTGAGGTGTAGCCAAGGTCTTTTAAGAGCTCCTGAGTAAACTGCGCCGGAGCTTGACCATCTCTCAGGGTGGAGAAAAACTCGCCTAGTTTTCCATAGGCGTTTGTATACGTACTTGGTAATGCCACTTCTATCTCCTTTTGTAGTGGGTATGGATATAACAGCTTAGTTTTGCGCAAGATGCTAATTGCGTACAATTTCTTTCAACAGACTGTTAATCTAACCGAATTAATTAATTAAAACAACCAGCTATTAAATAACGTCTCAGTAAGACCATTGAATTTGTGCGCTGAGTGCGCACAAGTTCGGAAGTCAGAATTGCCTGTATCAACAAAACTGATTAAAAAAACCTCGTTATTTCAATTAGTTAAAAATTGGACTTAGAGTTTTTATCTACTCTCTAAACTTTGCGTAAATCACTGAAACGACTTGTCAGTTTATTACCAATGAATTGTGATGCAAAAAAAAAATTTATAGTTCAATGAACATTGGGAGCAAGTACCCTCCGTAGGAGTATTTCGGGCGTCTGCTGACTTTTTGCTCCTGAAAAGTCAGTCGCGATGATGAAATCATCGTGAGACTTATTTTATTCCTTAAATTGAATGAGAACATGGTTTTGACTAATCGTAGCCTACCAGTTTTTTCAAAAATAATACTCAAATGTCATTTGCAAATGGTCACCATTACGAAACGCAAAAAAGAGTGTTGAGAAAGGATCATTCTCATTGATACTACTAAATATGCGTGCTCCCAAAGATAATGTCAAAATAACAAAATGAGACCATCAGTTTATCAACAAGCTCTGACAGAAACAATGGTCAATATCTGATTACAACTTTAAAAAATCAGAGTGTTCAGTATCATCTTTGGAGTGAAAATATGGCTTAAAAAACTTGACTTGGAACCATAGTCACTTGTTATAAGCTAAGCACTTTAGAAGTTTGCCTTTGATACTCTTTCTCCATAGTTTCTTTTACTCTTAGCAAAGAAGTATATTCTTTACCTGACTTGGTAGGATAGCGGACACCATTCAACGCATTAAGTATGCCTTTGTACATGCAGATAAAAGAATTCTCGGTTAAGGTAAATTTATGTTCCTCTAAATAAAATGTATTTAGCTTAAACAAAGAATTAGTTAATCCGGCGCATTCTTCAAATTCGCCAGCATTACCCACAAGTGAATCTATTTCACTTTTATTAATTTTTAACACTAAATTTTGTTTCTTCTTTGCCATACTTAGAGTGGCTTATAACGCCCTGCTCTGTTGCGGCCAAACTGGAGCAACTTATTATGCGTTTTTCTCATAAAATGTTTCTGGGCAATGCGCTTGCCATTCGTGATTCATTCCGCAAGCAAATGATAGATCGCTGTTTGTAATGACGCATTCTATCCAGTTTAAAGTTTCTCTATCTATTACTTGTAGTCGTTTAATCTGGTAAGCAAATGTGTTTCTGGGGCCGCCACTTATGTAAATGTTGAAAAACTTGCTTCTGGAGAGACTGATAATGTATCCATCTAAAGGAAGATTATCTTTAAGCTGTCTGAATGCGTCGTCTCCTTCGAACACTGTGTAATTATCGCTATCCAGAAATTCGTGTATCGCTGCAAAAATCTCTTTGTATTGTGCATCAGTTACTAGTGACCAATCGCACTGTATCTCGTCAAGGTGGTTCTCTAGATCTAGGTTTCGTTTAACAATGCCCATCAGCTTTCAAGAAACGCATAACAGCTTAGTTTTGTGCAAGATGCTAATTGATCTCCTTGGAATGAGCCTTGAAACCCGATCTTAGGTCGCTCTATAGCCCCTCAAGCAATCAGATCTTCTTCTTCGGGGACTCCAATATAGACGAGATTATTTCTGGGTATTACAACCTTATCCCAATACATCACGTAGTAACGCAGCTCCTCAGGAGAAATGCTACGTTCCATCCTGAACCCTTGGGAAAGAGGGGTGATAATTCCGGGTGACGCTATAACACCTCTATCCATAATTACTCTCCAAATTATTGTGATTCATAACGCACGGCTCACTGACCATTATTTTGCCTTGAATTCATAATGCTTGCCACCTAACCAGCAATGAACCCACTCTGGATCGATGCGATATTCGAAGCCATTTGGTCTCAAGGAGTCATGTATTACCCACTCTGGACCAGGAGCCGAGATTACTTCGATTGATTGAAAGGTGCCACCCCTAATACGAATTTGACTCACTTTATTGCAAGCTGGACAAATAAAACCTAGTGCTTCCATTTGAGGGTAAGAGTACTGGCAGCCTTCTAATATTTGCTCAGCTGCAAACTCGTTATCGCAATGATGGCACTTTAGTTTTCCGTCCATACTTCAATCTCGATTTGACTCATAACGAAAGCGATAACTGGCCTTTATACACCAGTTGCCAGGGGAGGAACAAAGGAAAAGACGACCTGATGTAACCGCCAACGGATGTATAAAGGTCCTGTTCATCGCCTGGTTAGTTTTTCCAGTTTGGGTTTGCAAGAGGTAGACCAGTTTCTTGAACTAGTTTAGAGAGTTTCTTTAAGTCCCACTGTGGACTGGTTTCAATATTTGGCCTTATTCTGTGTTGATTGCAAAGAAAACATATATCGATGTAGGCTACACGTTCGTTGTTTTTATTGAAAAACTCAAAGCCGTGATGGGGATAAAAACATGCTGCAATTGGAGCATTAATGTCTGATTGAAATATTGCTTCACTCAGAGTTAAAATTTGAGACTCAGTTAATTCAATTCCTTGTGCTGAATTAACGGTTTTGTTGAGGTTGCCACTTGGTGCAATAAGACTGTCAAATGATGTTTTGTCCTTCCAATTGAATTTATGGATAACAACTTTTTCAAATTGAAAAGGAAAACTATGTTCTTGCATGTCTATAGGGTTGGGCCCACATCCAAAAAGAAGGAAAAGTGATAGTAGATAGAGTTGCTTCATTTGGAAAAACTAACAGCTTAGTTTTGCGCAATTTGCTCAAGATGCTAATTACGCACAATTTCTTTCAACAGACTGTCAATCTAACCGAATTAATTAATTAAAACAACCAGCTATTAAATAACGTCTCAGTAAGACCATTGAATTTGTACGCTGAGTGCACATAAGTTCTGAAGTTGTTATTACCTGTGTTAATAAAACTGATTTTAAAAAACCTCGTTATTTCAATTAGTTAAAAATTGAACTCAGAGTTTTTATCCGCTCTCGAAATTTTGCGTAACTCACTGAAACGACTTGTCAGTTTATTACCAATGAATTGTGATGCAAAAGAAAAAATTTATAGTTCAATGAACATTGGGAGCAAGTAGCCTCCGTCAAAAATAATACTCAAATGTCATTTGCAAATGGTCATCATTACGGAACGCAAAAAAGAGTGTTGAGAAAGGATCATTCTCATTGATACTACTAAATATGCGTGCTTCCAAAGATAATGTCATATTATCACCGATACGGCGTGCTCCTTCCACTGACCAAAATTCTATGCTGTCATCTTTATCGGTTCCATAACCTAACAATAACTCTGTTGACTGTACATCATTCCAGGCAAGTCGTGCTCCAAAATTGATCAAATCATTTAAGACTAAAGACTCATCCCCAAAAGGAATCCTGTCTCGTTCATCAAACTGATACTCCAATATCCAGCCAACATCTATAGCAGTATCAAAAATACCAAAAAACGTATATTCAAAACCTGCAACAGCAGCAGTATATGTATCAATATCCGTCTCTTGTGAAATCACTTCTAATTTCCATAACCAACGCTCCAAAGTGACTTGCCAATCCAGTCCCCATTGTTTCATTTGTGGATAAAAAGGCGCCAGAGCAACAATATTTCCCAGATTATCTGTTAGACCATTAAAGAAAGGTTCCCGACGTGTACCCTGAAAATAACTGACACCAATATCAGAACTGCCAATAACATGAGACCAGCGAAGCGCCCAATCAATGTGGTTATCTTCATCCGATGATTCATAGGTTACACTGTCTTCATCAACAGGTAATAATAATTTCAAACGCCCCTCCTCACCAGGAAAGCGTCGTTCTCTAAAACCCAATAAGGCAAATACTTCTACAGTACCCCACTCTTGTTCGTTTAACCAACGTAGCATTGGCTGTCCCAGTTTATCTTCCTGATCAAAATTCTCTACAAAATCGGTTTGATTAATGACATCAACCAAATGCTGTGTTTCAGCAACGCCCCAGAAAACCTTATCAATACCTGCCGCAAAGACCCAGTTATCTTTGGCATATTCCCAATACAATTCCCGAATATCCGCATGACTGCGTTCATCATCCATGGAATCCCAACGGGCAAATAATTTGGCTTGCCAGCGAGAATATTCACCTTCACTGATCCATTCAGGTTCCAACACCAAAGAATACCCCTGACTGTCTTGATCTTGTAACGCGGTTTCTGTAAAAAATCGATATTCGAAGCCCAAAAAGCCAGAAAAATCTTCCCCATTGCCTGGTAAACTGCTCACAAAAAGAATAACAAGCAATATATATCGTATAAAACTGTATGGATTCAATAGATTCAACATCAAATAACCTTTGAATTGTTTATACCCAAGTGGCAAGCATTATACGCTATATCTTAGGGTCTGTTGCTCTTTTATCAGTTAAGACTCAACCAGATTAAACCTGTAAAAAAACAAAGGCTCCCAGTATTATCAGAAAGACTTACTTATAAATATCATCATATATTAACACAATGAGATATTTGGTTTTTATAACCATTGCCTAAATGCATCGGAATGGTTAGTATTCTAAATTCATCTGAAATACTTTGAGCAAATAAGAAATGACCAGCTATGCCCCAATCACATGGACTCATAAATTGGGCCATGAAAAAGATAAAGCTTATTTCAAAACATTGATGTCTTTCCTGCAAAAAGAACGGTCATCCGGAAAGGTTATTTATCCCCCGCACAATCAAGTATTTGCAGCATTCGCCAATACAGAATATGAAAAAATCAAAGTGGTGATCATCGGACAGGACCCCTACCATGGTGCCAATCAAGCCAATGGATTAGCTTTTAGTGTTAATAAAGGCATTCCATTTCCTCCTTCCCTTAAAAATATTTTTAGTGAAATAGAATCCGATTTAGGATTCCCCATACCTTCACATGGTGATTTATCTCATTGGTCAAATCAGGGGGTACTGTTATTAAACAGCGTGTTAACCGTCGAATCATCAAAAGCAAATTCTCACCAGGGCATGGGTTGGGAAACCTTTACTGATGAGGTCATACAGGCTTTATCGGCTTCTCCACAGCCTATCGCTTTCTTGCTTTGGGGAGCTTACGCACAAAAGAAAGCGGCTGCAATTGATACATCACGCCACGCTATTTTTAAATCACCTCATCCATCACCCCTTTCTGCCCACAGAGGTTTTTTTGGATGCAAACATTTTTCACGTGCCAATGAATGGCTTATCCAACAAGGTAAGAGCCCCATTGATTGGCAAATTACATAATATTTCAATGTAAGGACGCACTTTTTGCGATATGACATGGCTAAGACATATCACCTTTTTATTTTAATTGTCTTTTTATTGTATCCCAGCTTCGTTCAATTACAATCGTCAGACAATAAAGATACGTCAGCCACGCTTCATCCTGTTTCATCACCAAAAACGTCGCCTCAAGAAAAACAAAAACCGATTTATTTTTTTTATGATGATAAAGATAAACGTTCATCAACCTTAACAAAACTGATTCAAAAAAGTATTCAGGAAAAAAATCTTCAACACTCTATTAACTTTAGTCTTTTATCCAAACAACAAAAAATATTTAATGATGCATTGGTCATTACCATTGGTGAAAAAGCGTTTACTCAAGCACTCAAATGGTCCAATCATAAAGAAGCCTCCTTTGATATTTTATCCATATTCATATCCAGCAAAAAATACCCAACCTTATTGAAACTGAAAAAAGAGACTAACACCAATCAAATTTCAGCCATTTTTCATGATGCACCGCTTCTAAGACAAATCCTGCTATTCAAAGAAATATTACCTACAGGGAAAAAAATAGGCCTTTTAATTCAAAGTCAAGAAGAAAGCATGGCTAAACAACTCAGCGAACAAGCGAAAGATTTAAATATTTCACTGAGTTATGAAGTGATTGACGATATATCTCAACTTAGGCGAGCCTTATTAAGGCTTATCAGCTCAACAGATGCCATAATAGCTCATGAAAATGCTACGATTTATAATCGTAATTTAATAAAATCGATTCTGTTGACGTTATATCGGCATAAAAAGTTTTTAATTGGCTCTAATAAACAATTTGTAAAAGCAGGTAGTATCGCAAGTACTTATGTTAGTCCTCAACAATTAATACAAGATTTAATCGAAGAAATTGGTGACTACAATATGAGAAACTTCACATTATTTCCTCCCAGATTTAGCAAACACTTTTCTATTGCATTCAACGAAGACATTGCTAATTCACTCAATCTGCCTATCATCAATAATAAAAAAGTAAAAAATGCCCTACAAACCATAGAACGATATTCAGGAAACACATTATCTTATGAATAAATGGTCCATAACAGTAAAAACCATCCTACTGGGTATTGCACCTGCATTATTCATGTTCTCAACTCTGACACTCTATTTTATCTATGACACCTTTCAGGTTTTAGAAATACAACTTGAAAAAAAAGGAAAATTACTCGTTCAACAAACAGCAAAGGCCAGTGAATATGGTGTTATTGTTCAGGCTCGGGATGAATTAAGAAAAGTCATTAAACCTTTAATGGAAGAAGAAGACTTGGTATTTGTTCATATCATCAATAATGATGGTGTTGTCTTACTGGATGAAATCAATGAAAAAAATGCTCATTTAAAAAACAGTGCCAAAAAATTTACAGGCAGTGTAAGCGATTACAGTGTGCAAGAAGTTGCCAGTGAATTTGATTTAGAAGAAGTGCAAAGTATAGAAGCCCCTCCTGAAGTGGGTAAGGTTATTATTGGTTTATCCAATACACAACTGGAATCCGAACAAAGAAAAGTATTATTTTGGGGTTTAATACTCGCCAGTGCCTGTTTAACCTTCGCCATTATTTTTGCTTTGGTCATCGCTCGTTCTATTTCTGATCCGATTAAGAACTTATCTAAAGCGGTTAAACTATTTACTTCTGGTAAATTATCGACCCGTGTTTCTGAAAAATCAGGAGGTGAATTAGGATTATTAGAATCTAATTTAAATACCATGGCCCGCTCTCTGGAAGATGCCAAAAATAAAGAAAAAGCCTATGCCCGAGTATTGGAGCGTGCCCGTGAAGATGCAGAAATGGCCAGCAGAGCAAAAAGTGATTTTTTGGCCAACATGAGCCATGAATTAAGAACACCTATGAATGGCAGTCTGGGTATGCTGCAACTGCTTGATGAGACCTCTCTCACTAATGAACAAAAGGATTTCGTAGAAAATGCAATTGTCTCAACAGAACACTTGTTAAAATTAATCAATGATATTTTAGATTACTCAAAAATTGAATATGGAAAAATCGAATTAGTCGATCACTTTTTTGATCCTAAACGACTCATCCGACAATGTATGGCACCTTTTGTTGCTGATTGTATTTCAAAGAAAATTGAAATCCTTCATAGTTTTAATGGTACCCCCCAAGATATTGAAATCATGACCGATCCAACCCGGTTAAAACAAATTTTAATCAATATTTTAGCCAATGCTGTTAAATTTACTTTAGAAGGCTATATAGAACTGATTGCCAATTGGCAGGAAAAATCTGAAAATACATTAGCTTTTTCAATTTCAATTATGGATAGTGGTATTGGCATTGAAGAAGGTCAGTTAGAATCCATTTTCAGTTCATTTTCACAAGCTAATCCTGATGTACACACCTATTTTGGTGGTACAGGTCTTGGCTTATCCATCAGTAAACAATTAACCGAATTGATGGGAGGTGAAATTGATGTTGAAAGTCAATTGGGTAAAGGCACTCGTTTTACTTTAAGTTTTGAGTTTCAATATCGTACGCTCTCTTCAAAAAGTTTTGTAACCAACCCCGAAGATAAAAATGTCATCTTTAATTTATCGGGCAAAATTCTTCTGGTTGAAGACAATCCCGTCAATCAAATGGTCACACAAAGTTTATTGAAAAAAATGGGGTTGGATATCGACACAGCAATTAACGGAAAGATTGCTTTAGAAAAGTTTAAAAATGAAACTTATGACTTAATCATTATGGATTGCCAAATGCCGGAGATGGATGGATTTGAGTGTACACAAAAGATTCGTGAACTGGAAACACATTCCAATAAAGAAAAAGTCCCTATTATCGCACTCACAGCCAATGCTTTGTCACATGATAGAGAAAAATGTATTTCTGCCGGCATGAATGATTATTTATCAAAACCCGTGAATAAACATTTGTTGCGTGATATGGTGAAAAACTATTTAACCAATGCCGTCAACCTGGAAACTTAAAGGTGTGATATTACATTTTTCTGGACTTGCCGATAAGCCAACTCACTCGTTTCCTGGCGCGCATGAACACCGTCTTGTATCACCCATTCACCAGAAACCATGACGTCTTTTACTGGATTGTTGTTTAATGCAAACATAGCAGTATCCAAGAGAGATGCCATATCCAGTGCATAGAGCTCTACAACATCACGGTTTAACACCAACAAATCCGCTGCATAATCTGCTTCTATTTTCCCTGTCATTCGGCAAGCAGCCGCCCCTCCTCCTATCGATGCCTGTTTCCATAAAAAATGTCCCACATGATTTTCATCATCGGTACATAAAATATTTCTTTTTTGATACTGCAAACGTTGGCTATATTCCAACAAACATAACTCCTGCATTGGATTTAAACACACATGACTGTCCGAACCGATTCCCCAATTGCCCTGACGTTTAAAATAATCTTTTGCTTTAAACACACCATCCCCTAAATTGGCTTCTGTTGTCGGACACAATCCAGCTACGGCACCTGATGAAGCAATGAGCTCTACTTCAATATCCGTTAAATGGGTTGCATGAACCAAACACCAATGTTTATCAAAACCCACCTGATCAAATAACCATTCCACTGGTGTCGCATGATAGAATTGACGACAGGCTTCTACTTCTTTCATTTGTTCTGCAATATGAATATGAATGGGTCGGTTCTTTGCAAAAGATTGCCACCATGGGATCAAATGCTCAAAATGTGCTTTAGATGCTGCTCTCAGTGAATGAGGTGCACAGCCAAAAGCAATGTTATCTTCATCCTGATATTGATGATGCAATGTTTCCAGTAAAGTCTGGTAATCTTCCAAACTATGGCTAAACATTTTTTGTGTGTGACTCAGTTGTTCATCACCAAAGTTTGAACAGGCATAAAATACCGGACAATGTGTTAACTGAATCCCCGAAGACTGGGCAGCGTGAACAATAGATTCTGACATTTCAGCGGGATTATTATATTGCTGACCACCTTGCTGATGATGCAAATAATGAAATTCTATGACCGAAGTGTATCCGTATCTCAACATTTCAATATATGCAAATTCAGCAATGATTTTCAAATCATCCGGTGAAATGAAAGGTACCGCTTTGTACATGGCATTGCGCCAACTCCAAAATGAATCAGCCTGACTCGAACGATATTCTGTTAACCCGGCCAGTATCTTTTGAAAAGCATGAGAATGCAGATTGGTCATACCCGGTATCACCGGACCTGATAATATTTGTGCATCATCATGTTTGCCATCTTCAATACCTTGAATAACACCTTGATCAATGATCAGTGTTTTATTTTCCTGCCATCCATCAGAACATAATACCTCTTGTGCATAGTAATGTATCACCAATACCACCTCGTTCATTTTTAATTTGATAAGCTATTTTATGTAACTATTGAATGAACAACAACCAGAGCCTGTTTATCTTTTATAGGTTAAACCTGTAAAAGATAAACAGGCTCTAATAAATATCAAGGTTCTATCACTGTATGACTCAATGAACGAACTTTCAGTTAATTAAAAAACCTTAAGGCAAACATCTTGTCAAGGTTGATTTTAACGCATATGCTATTGCTAAATAAAATAACTATTGAGGCTTATGCCTGACTTGAATAACAATATGACTCACTCACACGCCAGTTTCCCCGAATGTTTCGACACTCTATGGATCAATGCCAATCTTATCACCTTATCTCCACAGCTTGATGGCTACGGACATTTACCAAAGGCTGCCATTGCCAGCCATCAGGGAAAAATTTGTTTTGTTGGCCAATTAGATAATACTCAAATAACCAACCTGGTCAACAATAAAGCATCTCAAGACTCTTATCAAATTATCGATCTGAACCATCTTTGGGTAACACCCGGCTTAATTGATTGCCATACCCATATTGTTTATGCTGGCAATAGAGCGTCCGAATTTGAACAACGTTTAACGGGCATCCGATATGATGATATTGCAAAACAAGGCGGTGGCATTTTATCGACGGTAAAAGCAACTCGCGAAGCCAGTCATGAGCAATTAATGACAGCCACTTTACCAAGAATACAAACCTTATTGGATGAAGGCGTTACAACCATTGAAATAAAATCTGGTTATGGATTAACCTTAGAAGATGAAATTAAAATGCTGGAAGTCGCAAAATCTCTTGCAATAGATTTGCCCTTTCATCTTGAAGCAACCTGTTTAGCAGCTCATACATTGCCACCAGAATATAAAAATCGACCCGATGATTATATCCAATATATTACTCATACCATTTTACCTGAGATTCAACAAAAACAACTGGCCACCAGCGTTGATGCTTTTTGTGAAACCATTGGGTTTTCACCTGCACAAGTGAATGACTTATTTAAAACAGCGAAAACATTAGGATTTAAATTAAAACTGCATGCCGAACAATTATCTGATCAAAAGGGAGCTCAACTGGCATCAGACTATTGTGCTTTATCTGCCGATCATTTGGAATACATCTCTGAAGAAAGTATTCAAAGTATGGCACAAAACGATACGGTTGCAGTTCTGTTACCTGGCGCATTTTATTACTTACATGAAACCCAAAAACCTCCGGTAGCACTATTCCGAAAACATCAGGTTCCTATGGCCATCGCTACCGATTGTAACCCTGGCAGTTCTCCTTGCACGTCTCTCTTACTGATGTTGAATATGGCTTGTACTCTCTTTCAATTAACCCCCGAAGAAGCATTAAAAGGTATCACTATCCACGCAGCACAAGCTTTAGATATTGAAAAAGACTATGGCAGTTTAGAAACAGGAAAAATCGCCAATCTGGCTATCTGGGATATTCAATCACCAGCCGAGCTCAGTTATACTATGGGGCAAAATCCTTGTGTTGGCGTTGTCTATCAAGGAAATCTTGTTCTGGAAAAAATACCTTTTCACTATTTACGCTCATGAATGCACAAAAAAGACAATTGATATTTGAACGTTTTCAAAAAAACAATCCTGCTCCAACCACCGAATTAGAATATCAAACTCCTTTTGAACTACTCATTGCCGTTATCTTATCAGCCCAAGCAACGGATATCAGTGTCAATAAAGCCACAAAACCTTTATTTGCCGTTGCTAATACACCTCAGAAGATAGCCAACTTGGGAGAAATACAATTAAAGAGTCATATAAAAACGATTGGTCTATTTAATACTAAAGCAAAAAATATTATAAAAACCTGTCAAATTTTAATTGAGCAACATGAAAGCCAAGTACCTGAAGACAGAGCAGCACTGGAAGCCTTACCTGGCGTTGGAAGAAAAACAGCCAATGTGGTATTAAATACGGCCTTCGGCCATGAAACCATGGCCGTTGATACACATATTTTTCGTGTGTCTAATCGTACGGGTTTGGCACCTGGAAAAAATGTCGTTGAAGTTGAAAAAAAATTATTAAAGTTTGTTCCCAAACCCTTTTTAAAAGATGCTCACCATTGGTTAATATTACATGGTCGATATACTTGCGTTGCCAGAAAACCCAAATGCACTCATTGTTTAATCCAGGATCTCTGTGACTTTAAAGATAAACATTTCTCAACAGAAAATGTATAATCATTTACATACAAAACTATAATGAATAAGGAGCTGTTGTTCTTTCATTGCCACTGTTGTTAATTTTATGAAAATTTCAATTAAAACTCGAAAATGCTGTTGAATTATTCAAATAAATGATAAGCAGTGCAGAAAAATTTTTTATGGATTTGGTCATAAAAGAACAACAGAGCTTAAACTTTTAATATATTTAACCCTTTTCTGATGACTTTACATTGATCCCATATTTCTTGTATATCTCGTATTTATTATTTAAATCGCGAAAGCCATTAAAAAAATGAATGATATATATGTTAAATATTAGTTTTAAAAAAATGCAACATACATAGAATACTTTAGATAGAGCATATTATCGAGAGCATCAAGTTTTAATCATTAATGAGTAAAGCTATGAAACGGTCTAACGCTACTATTGCTCCAATCAGTTTTCAGCCATTATTGAGAACAAGGCTGTTTAGACACTTTGAAAGTAATGATATATATGCTCATTGGATTGCAGGGCCTCCTGGCTCAGGAAAAACCACTTTAGTCAGCTCATGGATAAAAAACAGTCAAACAGATTGTATCTGGGTACAATCGCAAAACATATATAATGATATTTCTGCATTTTACAATGAAATCAGTCAAATTGTAAAAACTAATCACAAAGAATGTAATTTACCTTTATACAACAATGAATATTACGTCGATAAGAAAAATTTTTCTGATATTTTCTTCGATAAATTATTCAAGTTATTAGAGAAAAAAACCGCCCTGGTTATTGATAACAGTCATTTATTTACCATCAACTCTGAGATTCTATATAGCTTAATTGTTGCAATAAAAAAAACAAAAAATCATAATATTATTATCATAAGTAGGGATAACCCGCCACAGGAATTTATGGAATTGGTAATACAACAAAAATTAAATATCATTGACTGGAATGAATTAAAATTTACAAAAATAGAAGCTATTAAACTATTAAAACAAAATGGAATACTTTCATTTAATATCATCAATGAATGTATTGAATCAACACACGGGTGGGTTTCCGGTTTATCATTATGCTCACAAAATGGATGCGATAAATTTCCGCAAAAAAGGTTTATGGAATCAATCGATCTGTCAAATGTATTTAACACCTTTACATCAGATGTCATTAATAAATTTAATCACTCTGAGAGAAGAGTTTTATTAATCGCATCGAATATCTCACATTGGAGCATTGATACACTTTCATTAATATCCTCAGAAACTCATCAAAAATGCAATGAAATCATAAATTATTTATATGAAAAAAATTATTTTATTTATGCAAAACCAGAAAAAATAAAAAAGTATTATTTTCATCCTTTTTTTAAAAATTTTTTACAAGAACTTTTTTTTAAAACTTTCAATAAAAAAGAACAAAATATTTTATTAGAAAGAACAGCGGAAGTTTTATTAAGCAAAAATGATTATATCAATGCTGCCAAAATTTACTCACAGATACGTGATTTTTCCAAGTTAAAGAAAACCATCATACATCACAAAAATAAACTATTATATTCAGAAAAATCGTTGCAAGTCATTGAATGGATTTCAACATTTCCTCAACATTTTCTAGATGAAAATCATGATATATATTTAATTAAAGCAGAAACTTTACTTCCATCTAACATCAAAGAATCAATACAGATCTATCAGGATATTTACAACAAAGAAAAAAAACAATTTAATTTATTACCTCAATTAATCGCATGGTCTGGTATAGTAAACTGTTATTGTCTTTTGTTTGACTATCGACACATGAAGTATTGGATAAATGAAATAAAACCCTTGTTTGATTTTATAGAAATGCTCCCTGATGTAACACAACAAGCAAAAATACTCACATCACTACTAAACATCAACATAATTTATCATGGACATACTAATATATTCCCTAAACTTATCATGCTGTGTGAAAGCATTCTTGATAAATTAGATAACAAGAACCAAGTAAACATTACTTTACTTTTAATAACACACTCTATTTTAACTAATAATTTTAGTCATGCACATAATCTATTAAGATTAACAGAAAATATTAATAAAAAGACATATATTAATATTTCTAATATGATTATCTGGCATCTTTTAAATTCTGAAATCAACTGGATGCAAGGTGATTTTGAAAGTGCAATTTCATACAGTAAATTATCAGAAAAAAAATGTGTCGAATCAGGCAATAAAACATTATCCAACTTAACTTTATATCAATTATCAACCATTTCATTATTACAAAATAACACAGAATCAACAGACGCTTATCTACTACAACTCAAGTTATCTATTAACACAATAAATGCTTTTGATTTATGCCTTTATCATCAACTTGTAGGATGGAAATTCCTTTGTAATAAAAAAACAAGTACTGCTTTAGATAATTTAAAGACTGCTTATAAACAAGCATCTAAATGTGAAATAAAAATTCTAAAAATAAGAAGCATTTTTTTAATTTGCATGACTTATCTTTCCATAAATGACATAGATGAATACAGTAATTATTTTGAAGAGTTTAATAAAAATACTGTTTTTTCAAATGAACATATTTATATTGCTTGTCTAAAAAATTTATTGGAATCCTACAAATATTTCATACAACATAACCATGAAAAATGTTTTAATTTACTGCATATTTTTCTGAAAGACTCTCAATCCATAGGTTTTATTCATTATTTTGGTAGAGTCAATTGGATATTAAGTTCTTTATATACTCTGGCATTGACTAATAACAGTCATAAAGACTTTATAGAGCACTTAATTATAAAGCAAGAAATACAGCCTGATTCAAATATAACCAACACTTTTTTATGGCCTTGGAAAATTAAGATCAAATTATTAGGCAATGTTAAAATATGGATTGAAAATAATGAAGTGACGCATGGAAAAAAAGAAAATCACAAACCTTATCAACTCCTTAAATTGCTGGTTATACAAAATAAAGCTTTAAACTATCATGATGTTATTAATTTCTTATGGCCTGACGCTCGCATGGAAAACCCAGAAGAAAATTTAAAAATAACAGTAGCACGATTGAGAAAAATCATTGGAAAACAAACCATCATTCAAAAATCAAAAACCTTACAACTTAACAAAAAAATATGCTGGGTAGATTGCCTGGCTGTTGAAAACATTATCAATAAAATAAAACATGAACATTATACCAAGCCGAATCAACTAATAAAAATAATGCAATATTTAATTGAATTATATACTTCTGATTTTTATGTCAGTGAAAAAGATCATTATTGGATTGAAAGTTATAGGGAAAGTTTGAAACGGGACTATTTTAAAACATTGCAATGCTGTGTAGAAATGTTAATTCAAAAAAATGAATATGAATTTTCAGAAAAAGTATGTTGGCATGCCATAAAAACCAACCCTCTAAATGAAGCCTTTTATATCATTTTAATGAAATTATTTAAAAAATTGAATAAAGTTAATGAAGTAAAAACCATTTACACTATTTGTTACCGAACATTCGATGAAATGTTATCTATACAACCCAGCAAATCCTTGCGTTCATTACATGATAATTTAATTTCAAATTAAATTATTGAATATGAACTATTCATGACAAAAAGCTTTGTTACTTAATCAGTTACCTTAATCGTTCCCTTATTCGTTACTACTCAATTGTATTCTAATCACGCACTGAAAATACTTTTTCAAGTGCTTCTACTCCATAACATTTAACTTTAAGGTGACTATTATGTCTATTTCAAAAAAAATATGTCTGTTAGCCTTACTCGCTAACTTAGGCATTATCTCTCAAACTCATGCTACAGATTCAGAAAACTTACTTATCGACTCAAGTTTGGAGCCTGGAACTGTTTTACATCAATATACAACTAATGCAAGTGATCCATGGTTATTTGGTGAATGGAACGCCGAAAATGCCAATATTATTAACGGCCCCATAGCTGGTATTACACCAAGAACAGGTAATGGTATGTTAAGAGTTAATGTGACTGGGGGAGGTGTTTCTCAAGTCAGTCAAATGGTCGATCTATCTGGAATGCTTACTCCAGGAGACAGCATCATTGCTTCTTATTATGTCAATGCTAATACAGCAACTGATGTTCGTTTAAGACTGGTAACAGGTGATGGTCAATTGCCAAATGGTTCCCCAAGTAATCTGACTAACCATTCCACTCTTTTTACCACAGATGCAGATCCCAATACTTGGGAACTTGTGACGTTTGAAATTACAGTACCCACAGGCGATAATGTTGTCCAGTTTGAATTGCTCTCACCTAACAATCAAATTCCTGTTAATGGCGTCTTCTTTGACGATGCCAGTATTAATATTGTTCCGGATATTCATCTTCGTTTGAATGCATCTCCTGAAGGCACAGGCGGTTGCGATGTTTTCGATCAGACGCTTGAAACCTTTATGAGCAATATCTGTAATGCAGGAACAATGACAACCTATTCATTTAGCGATCACTTTGGCGTTTCTTGCATGTTGTCTCCTGCCAATGTACCTGGTTTATCACAAGATCAAAGTATTCTTATCACAAAATTCTGTACAGATAAGCATACCCTTACTGTACAAAATGTCGCAGATGCAAAGTTATCAACACACTTCAATATTTTTTCTGGATGTAATCAAGATCCTAATAATGCCAATCATTTCCTATGTAGTGATTTGGAAGAAGCCATCCCCGATGCCGGTATTTCAGGTGTAGAACCTAAATTATATACCGGACCTAATGTTATCACAGATGGTGTACCTGTCACATCCTTGCAAACAGGTAAACTGGATATAGGAACAATCTCCGCTAATATCTACGGTGTAGCAGTAACCAATGCCTTATATCGCGCATTACAAGAAGTGCAATTTGGTCCTGGCGCTATCGGTTCGAACTTAGAAGAACATATGCCATCATTAAGTAAGACACAAATTACATCTTTATTCGCTGGAGGTCTAACAAATTGGGATGATTTAAAAGTGAATGATGCAGGCAGTGTAATAGGTTTAGCCAGTTTCCCTTTCACTTCTCCAGCCGCTGCACCTACATTAGATACATTCGGTCCTTTCTCTAAACCATTAGTTCATATCTGCCGTTATACTCCTGGCTCAAGTACTCAAGCACAATTTAATGCAAAATTTTCGTATTCTCCATGTATTCCAGGAGCACCTCAACCAATAACAAGCAGCAATCCTATTGTTGGCCCCATCGTCCAACAAAATCAAGACGTAGATAACCTTACCATTTGCTTAAATGACAAGCAAACCGATAATAAATGGGCAGTAGGTATTCAAAGTTTACATACTTCAAGTCCTTCTTGGAAGTTTATTAAAGTCGATCATATTGCACCTAGTCTACAAAATGTTGCATATAACAACTATTTTGATTGGGTAGAAACAACCATGCAATGGAGAAATAGTACGTCGACGATAAATCCTACACTTGATGAGCTTGCAGTGTTACAAATCATACGTAATGATCTCTATAACCCTGCCAATGTTGCCAACATCAACGCTGGACTTGTACCAGGTTTTTTTGATTCCATGCCATCGGATATTGATCCTGGTTTTCTGTTAACAGTTAACACCAATGGTTATACACCAACTTTGGGTGAGTTCTCTTTGGCTAATCCAGTAACAACAGCCACTCATGTTTTTACTGGCAATACATGCAGTTGTTTCCCTCCCATCATTAATGTTGTATCTTCATTAAGTTGGTGGGTTGGTGGACATATCGGTTGGTAATTCGATATTAAACAAACAATATGGAGATAAATTATTAAAGGAATAATCAGCCAGATTGTCAAATCAACAATCTGGCTGATTATTCGCGCTATCTTAACTCAATAACAACGCGTCTATTTTTTGCACGACCTGATACGCTACGATTAGATGCTACTGGTCTTTTTTCACCATGACTAACAACTCTTAACTTTTCTTTTTTAACGCCTTGTTTAATTAAATAGTCTTTCACTGCATTGGCTCGCTTTAATCCCAAACGTTTGTTAAAACGTCTTCGACCTTTATTATCCGTATGTCCTTCCAAAACCGATAAATCAATATTATCATCATATTTTAGAAACTCACTAAGTATTTTTAATCTTTGTTTATGTTCATTGGTTAAGTGGTGTTTATTAAAAGCAAAATAAAGCAAAGTACGTTTCACATCATCAAATTCGTGATGAATAAGCTGATCCATACAGGTTAAAAAATTTTGATAGACACCATAAAAATTTGCTGTTGATAAAGTTACCGACACTCTATCACTGGCGTCAGAAAATTCTCGGTATTGAAATGTTGGCGTACCTCCGGTTTCGAGTGTAGTTAATAGCTTCCATGCAGCTTCATCTTTTAAAATAAAGGATTTACTCGCTTTTTGTGTTTTAACATTGCCTAAATCAGAAGAAGGACGTTTTGAACGCCATGCTGGAGATATATTTCGAATATCTATCGATTGTCCCGAGAAGGTAAACCCTCTTTGCATATTGAGTGAAAAATGTATTCTGGGATCATGAGACGCCTGAATAAGAAATGATGCTTTTCCATATCTTGGAATAATATGTGATAACTCACAATTTAATTTATCACCCTGATATTGCCAACTGGACTCTTCTAATTCAGCCATATAAATACGATATTCTGCATGAACCGCAAAAGATATCGGCAAACATAGGCATAGTATGATTTGATTGAGCAACATTCGATGATTTAACTGACACATAGAGCAAATCCCAACAAAGACTGTTACTCATATATCGGCTCATAAAATCACCAACTTGAGCAATAAACTCAAATTGTTATACTTTTATTTTGTCTCACCCCACAAGACTATGTTACAATGCGCCAACTTCTTGCGAAGGACTCATAACATTGTTTTTACATATGTATATATCTATTCAATTGTCCTCTTTTTATATAAAAATGAATTCTAAAACAAGGTAGCTTACGCGTATGATTTCCCAAAGATTTCGTGGTTTTTTTCCTGTTGTGATTGATGTTGAAACGGGTGGTTTTAATCCAAAAACGGACGCACTGCTTGAAATTGCAGCCATTACTTTAACTTTTTCTGACACAGGTATTTTATCGCCTGAACAAACCTTTCATTATCATGTCGCCCCATTTGATGGTGCCAATATAGAGCCAGCTGCTCTGGAAGTGAATGGCATTGATCCTCATCATCCTTTCAGAATGGCAAAATCCGAAAAAGAAGCATTGTCTGATTTATTTAAACAAATCCGTCAGGCGCAGAAACAAGCAGCATGCCAACGTAGTATTCTGGTAGGCCATAATGCAGCTTTTGATCTGAGTTTCATTAATGCTGCTGTTACAAGAGCTCAGATTAAAAGAAACCCGTTTCATCCTTTTTCAACATTCGATACGGTCAGTTTAGGTGCATTAGCCTATGGCCAAACCGTGCTTGCAAAAACCTGTGATATGGCTGGACTAATTTTTGACGGAAACAAAGCACACTCTGCTTTATATGACACTCAACAAACCGCAAAATTATTTTGCAAAATTATTAATGACTATGACACTCTATTCCAGGAATGAGTTTTAAAATTCTGAAGAACCACTCAGGGGTTATTATAAAATGTGGGCTTACAAAAAAGCGATACAGTTCAATACTGTATCGCTTTATATTAGCTTCTACTTATCTCTATCTAGAAGACAAAAGAGATTTAGAGTTTTCCGGCTTCGTCAGATAAATAATTAGCTACACCTTCTGGTGTTGCTGTCATACCTTTATCGCCAGACTGCCAACCAGCAGGACACACTTCACCGTGCTCTTCATTAAACTGTAATGCATCAACCATACGCAGCATTTCATCTACATTACGCCCTAAAGGTAAGTCATTCACAACCTGATGACGCACAAGGCCTGCTTTATCAATTAAAAAGGAAGCACGAAAAGCCAAACCTGCAGAAGGATGCTCAATACCATACGCCTGACAAATTTCATGTTTAACATCTGCCACTAAGGTATAACCAACAGGACCAATACCACCGTCATTAATAGGTGTATTTCTCCAGGCATTATGGGTAAATTGTGAATCAATAGAGACTCCAATGACTTCAACATTTTTCTCTTGAAATGCTTTCAATCGATGATCAAATGCAATCAATTCAGAAGGACAAACAAATGTAAAATCAAGTGGATAGAAAAATACAACGGCATATTTGTCTTTTATCGTATTTTTAAAATTAAAATTATCGGTAATTTCACCATTACCCAGTACGGCAGCAGCTGTGAAATCTGGCGCATCACGCCCAACAAGAACACTCATGCGTTATCTCCTGTTCAGTTCTGATAAAAAAGATACTGCATTATAATCCAGTACATTTTCTTTTAAAGACATTTTCCAATACTTTATTAAATAATCTCCAAGAGAGGTAAACTTAAGGGTCATTTCTTTATAACTGAATATACCTACATAAAAGCGATTTCGCACCGCTTCACTGTGTGCAACTGACACTGTTCTCAATTAAATTTTTTAAATATAAATAACCTGAACTCGGGATAAATAAGTAGTTTCACGATGATTTCATCATTTTGAATCAGACTATTTTGGCACAGTGATTTATTTTCCAATATTTTCATTTTTATGATGAATGAGATTAGAGCCTGTAAAAGCTTTTCTCGGCGTTACTTATCGCTTATTTGGCATAACCAAACTCTGCTCTTCGTCCTTGATTGAAGCTTTTACAAAATTAACAGATGTAAACTATAAAAGAGAAACAGAATCTAACTAAAATAATATTTTAAATCATAAGATTAAGAAGCTTTTGTTATGTAAAATCTAGATTGCTTATTATCTATGCTTCTATATAACACGTAATACCACCTTATCTGTTATTGACAATCATTATCATTTGCATTAATATTTTCAATGTGCAGTATGAATAATCATTCATTTATCGATAGGTGTTTTATGTATATTTGCTTATGTAAAGCCATCACAGACAGTCAAATACGTGATGCAGTCAATAATGGAAAAGCCACGTCTATGAAGGCTCTGAATGAGCAACTTGGTATAGCAACTCAATGCGGTAAATGTGGCCGTGAGGCAAAACGTATCTTAAAACAAAGCTTTCAGCAGCTTTGTCAAACAGCAACCTTTATCAACGCCGGCTAAACAAGACTTCTTCGTCACACCATTCGTTTTTTCTTTAATCTAGATATTCCCCATCCCAGGCAATTGTCTGCCCACTCGACTCTCTAAGCTTATCCACTATTTTATGATGAGCCGTTAATTCATCTTGAGCTGCATGAATCACCTTAAGGTGAGCCGTTTGCTTTAATGGTGACAAAACCTCGTTCTTATCCGTATTTTGCTCTTCTGATGCACCGGACGAAAAAGTCAATAAGGTTTGCCCACCCGTCATTAATAAATAAACATCTGCTAAAATTTCCGCATCTAACAAAGCACCATGAAGTTCACGGTGACTATTATCGATATCATATCGTCGACATAAAGCATCCAAACTGTTTTTTTGTCCAGGATGCATGCTTCTTGCCAAAACCAGTGTATCCAGAATCTGACAAACATCTTGTATATATCCCTTCTCAGAATCCAGTAGTTTTAACTCCCAATCCAAAAAACCAACATCAAAAGGTGCATTATGAATAATCAGTTCCGCACCGGAGATAAACGATAAAAAGGCATCTACGCAATCAACAAAACGAGGTTTGTCTTTTAGAAACTCATTGGTGATACCATGTACCTGGATAGCACCCTCATCAATTTGTCGATCAGGTTGCAGATATTGATGGTAGTGTTTTCCTGTTAAACGGCGGTTAACCAGTTCGACACAACCAATTTCAATAATTTTGTGGCCTTGTTGTGGATCCAGACCTGTAGTTTCTGTATCTAATACAATTTGACGCATTATGCTTTTCTTTTTACCCTTGAGTTTTACATTTTATTTTATGAATCATTGCCAGTATCTGTTCATTTTTGATTTACATCAATTCATCAATACCCAAATTAGCCAATTGATCGGCTTCTTCATTTTCAGGATGACCACTATGACCTTTCACCCATTGCCAGTCAATATTGTGTTTTTGATTTAATACATCAAGTTGTTGCCATAAATCAACATTTTTCACCGGTTTTTTTGCTGAGGTTTTCCAACCTTTTACCTTCCATTGTTGTATCCATTCCAATATACCTCTACGAACATACTGCGAATCTGTCGTCAAAATAACCTGGCTGTTACGCTTTAAAGCATTCAATGCCTGTATGGTTGCCATAAGCTCCATTCGATTATTGGTCGTTTTCAACTCACCACCATGCATGCGTTTTTTATGTTCACCATAAATTAACACCGCTCCCCAACCTCCTGGACCAGGATTTCCACGACATGCGCCGTCAGTATAAATCATTACTTTTTGATTATTCATAGTTTCTCAAAAATACAATCAATTGAATGGACACAGTAAAAATGATCATTGCTATTGTCTGGTACTGGGTTTGACCAAGCTTGAGGTAACCAAACTTTTCTTATGTTTTAATTTCGGACGAATCGGCGTTATCGTGTGCACCCTTTTCTGAGCCACAATAAAATAATGGCTGGAAAAACGCGAGCCAACATGATGTGTCATATGTTGAAGCATACCCTTTTTTCTTAACCCCAATGTATTTAATGCCGTACAATGGCAAACAGAAAAGCCCAATAACAATAACCAGTCTTTAATTCGTGACAAACCGATTCTCTGTTTTTCAAATTGATGATGCATCAAAGTTCGTCGAAGCAATGTTTGCATACCATACCAACTGACAGGGTTCATACCTGTTAAAATAATAAAACCATCAGGAATAATAACACGTCCAAGTTCTCGTAAAAACTGATGGGGTTCATGAAAAAAATCCAGAACATGGGGTGCAAATACAACATCCAAAGCATCTGACTGAAAAGGTAAATGCTGATAATCAACAATCAAATCATGACCCGCATGGTGTTTACTGATAACCTCTGCTGCTTCATGATTCAAGTCATCAGTGAACGACTCTTCTTGCAACGAGGAAATTTTTGATAGTCTATCATCCACATTAGATAACGCGTTGCTCCATTCATTCTTACCATGAAACCAATATCGCACTGGGCTTTTTGCCAAAGATAATTGCGTTGATAACTGCCCTAACGCCAAACCATAATATCCAAAATACTCGGGTAATAAATGATTTAATTGTCTTTGAATACATAGCTGTAAATTTCTTCCTCCTGACAATTCATCCCAAATTTGTGGATAAGAATATTTTTTTTCATTGATACGCGTTTCAGAATTCATGATTTTCAGGTAGCATAAGCATTCAAAAAGCTAGGGGCTATTGTCCAATAAAACACCTCTCTTTATCAATAGTATCATTTAATAAGAACATTATTGACCAAAAGAATCATGGGGATTAAAGTGCAGAACACCCATCATTTACAAATTCATGCTATTCCTGCTTTTCATGATAATTATATTTGGGCTATTGTCGATCACACAAACCATGTTTGCTGCCTTATTGATCCGGGAGATACTCAAGTTGCTGATACTTTTCTAAAACAGCATCAATTGCAACTGGATGCCATTCTCATTACACATCATCATCGAGATCATACAGGAGGACTTCTAGAGCTCAAGCAAACCTATCAGTGCCATGTTTATGGCCCGAAAAATCCCTCTATCAAAGGTATCGATGATATCTTAAAAGAAAAAGATACCATTAGCTTATTTAATCAAACACTTGAATTCATTATCTATGAAGTACCAGGACATACTCAGGATCACATAGCTTACTATAGCCAGCATCACACCTTAGGACACCTCTTATTTTGTGGTGATACACTCTTTTCTGGAGGATGTGGACGATTATTTGAAGGAACACCTCAACAAATGCTGCAATCACTGACTAAACTGACTCAATTACCCAATGAAACACAGGTTTTTTGTGCCCATGAATATACCTTGAATAATCTTGAATTTGCCATCACCTGTGAACCCAATAATAGGGTATTGCAGCAACGTTTAAAGGATATTCAAGATGCTCGTCATAATCATCAGATCACACTACCCTCAACCTTAGAAATTGAAAAGGAAACCAACCCTTTTTTACGTTGTCATCAACAAGCCTTAAAAAATGACTTATATCAAATTCAAAATCAGCATTTTTCAAATGAATTGGAAGTTTTCACTTATCTTAGGCAACTAAAAGATACATTTTAAGGTCAACATAAACGAGAAGCGTTATTGGATAATCAGTGACACAAACGAAAACATCTCGAAACAGTTATAACTTGACAAAACTCACCTATTCACATTAATATCAAACGATAAAAATACTTTTTTAATCAAAGAATCATTGAATCAGAGCAACAGCTCTTTTATTTTTACTTTTTTAATCAACAGCACTCAATTAAGCTATTTATGGTTCAGCAGTTTTCTCTTCACAAATGGATAAAAATATTTTTATTCATTATTATCAGTGTCTCTTATCAAAATACATCTTTCAGTATTCCCGATAAGTATGTTTCTCCCTATTTAAAAGAGTATCAACCACTCTTTCCATCACAATTTTTTCCAGAAGATATTGAACAACAATATTCTCCTGTCAATAGAAAAACAAATAGGCTATTTGCGAATACGTTACTTACAAATAATATTACGATTGACAATCCTTCTTTCAGCAATCAGCTGCGCTTTCTGCATTATGAAGGTATCGACCTATGGAGTCATGTATCGAATCATTTACAACTCCCAGTTCCAACACATACCTCTATTCGTTCACACAAACAATGGTATTTAAAAAACAAATCCTATATTCATCGTGTCAGTAAACGAGCTGAACCTTATTTATATGATATTGTCACAGAATTAAAAAAACATAATATACCTTTAGAAATTGCGCTAATACCGATTATTGAAAGTGCATATGATCCTTTTGCCTATTCACATGGACGAGCTTCCGGTTTATGGCAATTTATTCCAGGTACTGGCAACCGATTCGGTTTAAAAAGAAACCGTTGGTATGATGGTCGACGTGATATTTATTTATCGACTCGTGCTGCCATTAATTATTTTAAATATTTGGAAAAGCTGTTTAAAGGCAATTGGCTGCATGCAATAGCCGCTTATAATGCTGGCGAAGGTACGCTCTTACGTGCTATCAAGCGTAACAGAAAAAGAAACAAACCCACTGATTTTTGGTCATTGTCTTTGCCAAAAGAAACAACACACTATATACCTAAATTACTGGCACTGGCCGATTTACTAAAAAACAAGCATATCTATCACCTTGACTGGCATCCCGTTTCTAATAAGCCCTACTTTGCAAGAGTCAGCGTAGATTCACAAATTGACTTAATATTAGCCGCTCAATTCGCTGAAATAGACATGGACACGTTTTATCGATTAAATCCTGCTTTTAATCAATGGGCAACAGAACCTAACAAAAAAAGTTTTTTTCTAATACCTAAAGACAATGTCAAAGTATTTAATACTAAGCTACAAAAGACACCTAAAAACAAACGTATTGCTTTTAAATATTACACAATAAAATCTGGAGACTCTCTTTCAACCATTGCAAAAAAATATAATACCTCTACAAAAAATTTAATGTTGGTTAATGAGCTCTCTTCTCATAACATTCGTGTTGGTAAAAGTTTATTAATCCCCGTCGCTTCATCACAACCTGAAGCTTATAAAGAAAGCTTACGGCAACGCATATTAAAAAAACAGAACAGAAAACGTCGGGGAACCCAGCAGTTTATCTATGTAAAACCTGGAGATTCATTTTGGTCGTTATCCAATGAATACAAAGTCAGTGTTCGTGAGCTGGCCCAATGGAATCATATGGCCCCCGGAGATCCCCTCCACATAGGTAAAAAACTGGTCGTATGGAGAAATAAAAAATCCAATAAAAGAAATACAATCAATAAAACCAGGAAAATTCATTATCGTGTTAAAAAAGGTGACTCTTTAGCTAAAATTGCCAATAAATTTCGTGTTAGCATTAAAGAAATTATCCGCTGGAATAAAATTAATCCATCAAAGTATCTTCAACCAAAGCAAAAACTTATCTTATACATTGATGTGGCCAAACAATTTTAAAAATAATAGGTCACAGATAATAATAAATTAGGCCTGCGAACAACTCTTTCTTTTGCTTTATTGAATGTGAAATAAGCCGTTTTTCCTTCTTGTATATGGTATAAACTATAGCCCTTTAAAGTTAATCGTATAATATATGGCTTGTTTTGTGTTGCAAAAATACGATGATTCGATGCGCAGCATACAGGCATTAACTTTATTTCTTTTTTATTTTTTGTGATATCAGATGACTCTTCCATGGCAAAAACAAAATGTTCTTTTTTAATAATAGAGTAATCTTCCTTCAATAAAATCCCTGCGTTTAATGTAAAAGGCATCCATATCATTATGACAACAAAGGTGACATAAAAAATAACTTTTTTAAATATGATATGACATTTAATCATTAAATATTGATGCACTACCTCTAATGACTGATCTCGATTTACACGCTTTCTATAAGAAGTATAGATAAAAAACCCAACAATCTCAAAAAAGAATTAAAAGATCAGACCAATTTAGAAATGTTAACATATTGTTTTTCCAATCTTTTTTCAGAGATTGGGTATAAGGTTTTCTGCCCTTGGGCGAAAATGGAGATTCGCCATTCCTGAAACATATGTAAAAGCTGTTCTACAGCCAAAGTATAGGCTTCATTATGTTCCTTAACTTCCAGATTGGTTATTTTTTGTTCCCATTTCAGTATTGATTTTAAGTGTTTATTTTCGTACGGAAAATTCAATATTATTTTATCGATACGTTTGCTCAATGCTGTTAAATAACGTTTGTAGTCCTGTAAACAGGCAATACCTTTTTCAACAAGGAAGTGTTTTTTAAACAATGTATTTAATTGGTGTGAAATATCATTAAAACTTTCTATATACTTAGACTGAATCTTTTTATCAATTAATTCACTTTGCACACTTTTATACATTTCAAAAACCTGTGTTATCATCATTAAATGTTCATTCATTGACTCTGAAAATTTTGTCTCATAATCACAATACATTTTATTAAAATCATCATACTTTTCCACAAGAATTGGATTATCTTCAACAAAGGATTTTGCCAGACATAATGCCAAATCATCCACTACTTCCTCATAAGTAAATCTTGGCAAAAGCAAAAGACTCAATTTCTTTTTATTTTGCCATGAACGCATAAAATATTTCACTGACTTTTTATTCTTTATCACCATTAATCGAGCAACACCTTGATGATGGATCCTATTCTTTTCAAATAAAGAGTGACAATCCATAACACTGACAAATTCCTGATTATCCTGCAATGCCTTATAATGTCTTAATTCCATTTTATCTTGTTTGATGGTTTCTGTTGCAATGTTAAAATCTCGAGTCCATTCTGTTATTTTTTGTTGTAATTCCTTTTCATTCGTTGTATTTAATAAATATTCAGATGAATTAGAATTTTTATTATTATCTTTTAAGATTCCTTGTAATGTTTCTATATTTTTTGAACTCTTTAGTAGTTGATTATTTTTATCGACCACTTTAAAAGTAATCGACAGATGATTGGGTAAATTTAAATCCTTCCAACAAGACATATCGATTGAAATACCCGACATTTTTTCTAAAACAACAGCAAGTTCCTGATAAAAATAGCCCTGCCCAAAGTTTTCTATTAAACAATCATAACATGCCTTGGAATAATCATTCACTGGAATAAAGTTTTTCCGCAACTGTTTCGGTAAAGCTTTAATGGTATAGAGTATTTTTTGTTGTAACAATCCAGGTACCAGCCAATCAAAATCCTTACTTTGGAATTGATAAACCATACTGGCTGGCAGATAAACAGCAACCCCATCTTCTTCATGTCCAGGTTCAAAGTGATAATCCACCTGTAACGAGATGCCGGATATAGATAATTTTGATGGAAACTGAGTCTCTGTATCATCCTCTTCCAATCGTAAAATGTCACTTTCTTTTAAAAACAATGACGCCACTTCATTGTTATATTGCCTGCTCCATCTTTCCAAAGACTTAACATGCCATATATGTTTAGGCAGTTTTTCATCAAACCAATCAAATAAAATATCATCAGAAATCATCACATCTTCCCGTCTTAATTTTTTCTCCTTTAAACGACAGGTTTCGATAAGCTGTTGGTTATGAGTATGAAATTCTTCTTTAAGAATAATATTGCCTTGAATAAGCCCCTCTTTAATCAGATGCTCCCGACTTAATTCTGGCTCTATTCTTCCATATCTGACAAGACGATTTGCAACAAATATCAATCCGTAAAGTGATTTTTGTAAATAAGCACAAACCTCTCCCTTTTTTTTACGCCAATGACTTTCAAAATATCTTTCTTTTGTGACATGCCCTGCACAATCTTCTAACCAGGAAGATTCTATAGGTGCTGTTATTCTTGCATAACGCTTTTCCGTTTCAACAATATCAGCCGCTATAATCCAGTTAACACTTTTCTTAAAATTCGTTGATAAAGGATGAACCCATACCTTGGCTTGCCTTGCACCTAAATAATGGGCTTCTGAAGTTTTTGTTAATACATTGCCTAACAATCCAGGTAATAACGCCCTATGTATTTGTTCATACGTCGCAGGATGTTTGTTAAATACCAACTGAAGATCACCCAGAAGATGCTTTAGTTGTCGATAAATATTTCGCCACTCCAACCAGGACAAAAATTGAATAAAGTTATCTGAACAGTACTCTTTAAACAATCGATTACTCAATGTATCCTGATGTTCATGCAAGCCTTTCCATAAGTTTAATATCGTCATAAAATCTGATTGTTTATCCTGCCATTGCTGATGCATTTGATCCGCTTTCTTTTGCTGATTCTGTGGACGCAATCGTGGATCTCTGACACTGAGAAAACTCACAATAATCAGTATTTCATGTAATGCTGTTTCTGAAGCATGTAATAACATTATCGCTAATTGAGGATCCAAGGGAATTTTTGATATCACTTTGCCTTGTTGTGTCAGTTGATGATGATCATTGATGGCCTTTAATTCATGTAATACGCGCAACCCTTCTTTCCAATCTCGCTCTTCAGGGGGTTCTAAAAATGGAAATTGGTGTAGTTGATTTAAATTCATGGCTTTCATCTGTAAAATAACAGAAGCCAGATTGGTGCGTTTAATTTCAGGGGTTGTAAAGGCACTCCTTGACAGAAAGTCTTCTTCTGAATATAAACGAAAACATTTACCGGATGCCACCCGTCCACAACGACCAGCTCTTTGATTAGCACTGGCCTGAGAAATTTTTTCTATGGGTAATCGTTGAATTTTACTTCGTGTACTGAAGCGACTGATTCTTGCAACACCAGGATCAATCACATAACGTATGCCAGGCACGGTAATGGATGTTTCAGCCACATTGGTTGCCAATACAATTTTTCGACCAGAGGATTGACGAAAAATTTTTTGTTGTTCATGGATACTTAAGCGTGCATAAAGAGGTAATACATTAACATGATGCCATGCTTGTTTTTTTAGATCTTGGGACAATCTGTGTATTTCCCGTTCACCTGACAGAAAAACTAAAATATCTCCTGCCCCCTCCTGCATGGCCTGCTCAATAGCATGGACAATAGGATCAAACTCTGATAATAAATTCTGTGTATCTTCATTATCTAAAGGACAATAACATATTTCCACAGGATAACTTCTGCCCTTTACCTCTATGATGGGTGCATCATTAAAATATTTAGAAAAGCTTTCTACATCAATTGTTGCTGAAGCAATAATCACTTTTAAATCAGGTCGTTTTTTTAATAGCAGTTTCAAACTTCCCAATAAAAAATCAATATTGATACTACGTTCATGTGCTTCATCAATAATAATCACCTCATACCGACTCAACAAGGGATCTCTTTGTAATTCTGCCAATAAAATACCATCCGTCATTAATTGCAGAACCGTATTGGGTGAATGTTTTTCAAAGAATCTTACACTCACACCCACTTTATCGCCGAGTTCTGAATGGAGTTCCTCCGCAATACGTGCTGCAATCGAGGTTGCAGCCACTCGCCTGGGTTGTGTATGGCCAATCATACCTCGCGCACCCAATCCAGCTTGCATACAGATTTTGGGTAATTGTGTTGTTTTACCTGATCCTGTTTCTCCTGCAAGAATCACAACAGAATTATTCTGAATGACTGGAATAATATCCTGAGCCATGACACTGACTGGCAAGCTAGTATTCAAATCAACATTGGAGAGTCTTTCCTGATTGTGTTCAACACGATGTTGAGACTTCTGAATTAATTGTTTCCATTGATTCAATAACAAAGAAACGGGTTGTTGCTTTTGTTGTCGTAAGTTGATTTTACGATGTAAAGCAAATAGCTTAGGTATATCCTGACAATGACTGACTAATAAATCATTCAGCGAAGGATTTCCATGATACATTCTGTCCATATTTTAAATACCCTACGCAGTCACCTTTTAAATCATCGTTTTTTAAATAATCGCCTGATTATTCCCAAACTGAATGGGGTTCTAATAATTCGGCAAAATACTGGGCAACCTTTTTACAAAACTCTTTAGATTCCCAATATTCATTATGACATGCTGGGTTCCAGGAAGTCGCAGCACCACCCACATTAATTGAAATATCTTGTACACTGTGTTGATAAGCCTCATTAATACTACCTGCAGGGTAGGCAACAATGTCATCTTTGTCATAAAAATTCAACCAGCGAACACGATCCAAAAAGTCATCAGGCAAACTTTGACCTTTCACATTGATAGGCTGCAATAAATGTGCTCTGTGTCGGGCATAAATGGCTAATGGATTACCACACGTTACAAAACCTGCCATGGTTTTCATAGATTCAAATGCTGACAATCCATGGGACTCTGACTGTATCATGGCAGAAACATAGTCTTGCATTGCTACAGCGCCAAATGAATGTGCCATAATAACCAAAGGGGTTTTTTCTTCATTCACTCTTCTGCGTTGTGCAAACTGATGCAAGCTATCAGCGATACTTTTTTGTACACGTTGCTGTAGTGAGGAATCTTTCTGGTAGGATAATCCTGAACCTAAATAATCAATAAATAATTTTCTCAAATGGCTATAATCGAGATCTTTATTGGAATCAACATGCACATAAAACTGTTCAAACTCATCTTTAACAGCATCAGCCCAATAAATTTCGTGAAATACCAAATCATCTTCTAATCGATTTTCTCCCTTAGCAACATAATATTTACGAATTTTATGTTTGCACTCAGTTGAAAAAAGCTTTTCTTCAGTTGTCATTCCATGAATAATGGCAACAGCTAATCGTTTCATAATACACCTTTAGGATTTAAGTCGTTCTGATCAAAAAACAGGGATATCTTCGCTCAATTATACGAACTCTGCAAGCAAAAGTCTTTCCTGAAAAGCCCACATTTAAGCCAGGACTCATCTTAAAATAATCTTTAGGGTAAAGTGACGCTTACAATCCATCCTTAAACTGAATCATTATCATTTTTTTGTATCTACTTCTATAGACAACTATTTCTACATCTAGACTTGGCAATGTCTTCATCTATTTATCTTCCACATCTTGTATTATCTAGATCTAACAGTTTCCATAGCCAATTATCCCTACAGTGATTCAATATCTCCTTGAGGATATCTATTTTAACCTTAAGACATCTATTTACCTTAACGAGTTTTGTTTAAATGGCGGAGCAGACGGGACTCGAACCCGCGACCCCCGGCGTGACAGGCCGGTATTCTAACCAGCTGAACTACTGCTCCGCACTGGCCCTTTACAGGGAGGCGACATGATACGCAGACACCCCATCTCTGTCAACCATTTGCTCAGCAAATTATTTATCATGAACTTAAACCAGGAAATCTGCCTCATCAGATGGTTTGAGTATATAATATACCTATGCGTCACATTAAAATTTGCTAATCTTTTTAATAGCATACCTCTTTTTGGATACCCATGGCCGAAAGCTACGAGCTCACTGATGCCCACAGTATTATCCAGCAGCTCAATGCTGCACTGGATGGCCATGCCTTTTTGGAAGTCAGGCGTTTATTGAATGAATTGCCAGCAACCGATATTGCTCATTTATTGGAGTCCACCCCACCTAAAACCCGTAATCTAATCTGGCGATTAATCAATCATGAACGTGAAGGAGACATTCTTCAGCACTTAAACGAAGAAATACGCAACAAATTTGCTGATAATATGCCATTGGAACAACTGACCCAGGCCATATCAAAAATGGAAACCGATGACTTGGCTGATGTC
Organism: Kangiellaceae bacterium; assembly: GCA_965230335.1. Classification (GTDB taxonomy): domain Bacteria; phylum Pseudomonadota; class Gammaproteobacteria; order Enterobacterales; family Kangiellaceae; genus CBDDKS01. The sequence goes on from CBDDKS010000006.1 coordinate 211,835, forward strand.
GTTGGTGAGTTGCCTAAAGATCTCTCTTCCAAAGTCCTCGCGACTATGGATGAGCGCGATCGTCAGCGTGTGACAGAAGCACTGGTTTATCCTGAAGATACTGCCGGTGGCCTGATGAATACAGATACGGTCACAGTCACCAGTGATGTATCCGTTGAAGTAGTTCTACGCTATTTAAGAATAAAGGGGTTACCCAAGTCCACAGCCAGTATTTATGTGGTTGACGATGATGCCCACTTTTTAGGCAGTCTTGATCTATCCACATTAATTACCAGTCAGTCGGATTTACTGGTGGAATCCATTATGGATACTCAAATCGAAGCCATTCCCGTTTCAATGCCAGAAAATGAAGTAGCACACATATTTGAACGTCGCGATCTCTTATCAGCCCCGGTAATTAATGAAGACAATCAACTACTGGGTCGTATTACGATTGATGATGTCGTCGATGTTATTCGTGAAGAAGCTGAACATTCCCTGATGAGTATGGCCGGTTTGGATGAAGCGGATGATACTTTCGCTCCGGTTTGGGTCTCTGTAAGAAAACGCGCCATTTGGCTCGGTATTAATCTCATGACCGTGTTAATTGCAACACAAGTCATTGGCCTTTTTGAAGATACCATTAAAATGATCACGGCTCTGGCGATTATTCAGCCTATTGTACCCAGCATGGGGGGTGTTGCTGGCACACAAACACTCACACTGGTCATTCGAGGTCTGTCTTTAGGACACATAGGACGCAGCAACTCCCGATGGTTACTGATGAAAGAGTTTTCTGTCAGTTTTTTAAATGGACTGCTATGGGCTGTTGTTATCGCCATACTGATTTATTTTTGGTTTTATGGTTTAGATCAATATACACAAACGGATGCAATAAATTTAGCCATTGCTATTGGTGGTGCTATGCTTTGCAGTTTGGTCGTTGGTGCTGTTACGGGTGCTTCACTGCCACTCATTATGCGTAAACTTGATATGGACCCGGTACTGTCTGGCGGTGTTATTCTTACCACAGTGACCGATGTGGTTGGTTTTTTCTCTTTGTTGGGAATAGCCACATTACTTTTTGGATAAAAGTATTTAAATAAACATTTATCATAAATGTTTATTTAAGACCTATTGCTCTTTTTCATGGTTTAAAAAGATAAACACGCCCCAGTATCCATAGACCCAAAAGACAGAGAGTCATGACTGGCAAAGGCGCAGTAAATGTTTGAGGCACTTCTATTCCACAAGTTTCTCCCCAAATAGGCAACACCCATTCCGGGTGATCAATAAAAGGATTTCGATTACCCTGCCATTCATAAATAATTTGATTTCTCTGCATTTCTTCCGATGAGACAGGGTCATCAATATGCCATTGCACCAAATCACACAGCTTACCCATTTGCGTACTGCCCGATGACGTCAAGCTATCAACCAGTTCAAGATCCGGTACTCCTGAATTATCATTGCCCTCATAACGCACAACCATATAAAACATCATTCTTGCCGTATCTCCTTTCACCAAATCCGGCGGCTCCCAGGTACCCGGCCCTTCGTTACATAAGACACATTCTGAATCCGGTGTTCCCCCTTCTGCAAAATCATCATCCGATCTGTCTGCATTCACCGACTTATCGGCAGCACGTAAATGATGGGCATCACGAAAAGCATGAGTGCTACTACTGCTAAAACCATGACTTCTTGGCCAAATATGTTCTCTATTCCAATAGTCAGGCGTATTACCCCCCTGATCTTGGTCGGTTTTCAAAATAGAGCGCTGCGTATAAAACCCTAAAACACTATTTGAGTCATTCGGATCTTCATCGGCAATTTTCAATATCTCCCACATACATGGCGTATAAGAATAAGTTTGATGATCTTTTATAATCGAATTTAAAGCCTGCTTTAATGCTGTACCACTTAGATTTTGAGCAGATTGATAATATGTCAAGCCATTGAATGTGGGCTGAGTAATCTGTGTACAGGAAAAAGCGTAAGGAATACAAAGAATTAAAAATATAGCAATGGAAGATTTCATCATACTTGCCTAATGATTTTTTTACACAGACTAAGCAAGTCGTATGGAAAATTTATGACTTTTTTAATGAGGTTTCATAACAAAAATATGAAAGCAAAGCCGGCCCTATAAAAACTTTATAAAATTAAGAAAAATATAGATATTTCACAAAAAAACAAAATAATATTTTGCTTTTTATAGTATTTTAAAAATAATAAATCTAAAATAACAAATATTTCTTATTTTTATTAATAGATGGGTAAAAAAATGATAGATTATTCACTAGACTTAGATAAAGTTGATTTAAAAATACTCCGTATCCTGCAACACCAGGGCCGAATTAGTAACATCGACTTGGCCAAAAAGATCAATCTGTCGCCACCAGCCACTTTATCCAGATTTAAACGGCTGGAAGAACAAGGTTATATTGATCGCTTTGTTGCACTGGTGGATCGCTATAAAGCAGGATTGGATACCTTATGTTTTGTACAGTTATCACTGGTACTGCATCAACCCAAAGAAATTCAAAATATTTTAGAGCGTATTATTGCCATGCCAGAAGTACTTGAATGCCACAATGTTACCGGCGAATACGATTACCTATTAAAAGTGATTGTTAAAAATACACAAGCACTGGAAACTTTTATTTCCCAAAAATTATTACCCGTATCAGGTATTGCTAAAGTGCATACCAGCTTAGTACTTAAAGAGTTTAAATCATCAACTGAACTTGAGCTCAATGCAACATAAATTATGAATAGTCAAGACTTCATTATTATTGGTGCAGGACAAGCTGGCTTATGTATGGCTTATTATTTAAAACAACAAGGTTATGATTGTTTACTGTTGGATGCCAATTCTGAAGTGGGTGCTCCCTGGTTACAACGTTGGGATTCTCTTAAATTATTCACGCCTACAGAGTTCAATCACTTACCGGGTATGGACTTTCCCTACCCTAAAGGTTTTTATCCTAACAAATACCATGTCGCTGATTATTTAAAAGCTTATGCAAAAAAATTTCAGTTTAATATTCAACTGAATCAAAAAATCACTTCTGTTAAAAAACAAAATGAGTGGTTTATTTTGAACAGCTCAACCCATGAATTCAAAACACATCACCTTATCATAGCCACAGGGCCTTTCCATACACCTTATACACCACCTTGTCATCAAAATATTTGCAATTCAATTCATCAAATTCATAGTGAATATTATAAAAACCCTGAACAACTTCAACCGGGCGATACTCTGGTTGTCGGTTCAGGAGACTCAGGTGTACAAATTTTACAGGACATTCTTGATGGTCAAAGAAAAGTCTATTTTTCAGGTGATACAAAATTATCCACTATACCTCAGGAAATTTTTGGTAAAACCTTATGGTGGTGGTTTCAGCATGTTGGTTTTTTATCCATTCATAAATACTCCTGGCTGGGAAAAAAAATATCCAAAGGATTACAACCCATTATAGGTACTGACGTGAAATCATTATTTAATCACCCTAATGTAGAATGTGTTGGTAGAACACTCCATGCAAAAGAAAAAGAAATTACATTTGAAAAAAAAATCGTTCACTCTATTAAAAATATTATCTGGGCAACAGGCTTTAAACCTAATTTTCATTGGATTGACAATATTCAACTGGATGAAAGTGGTTATCCTAAAAATTATAGAGGTGTCAGTAGCCATATAAAAAATTTATATTTTATTGGCTTACCCTGGTTGTATACCCGAGGCTCTGCTACTTTGGGTGGCGTTAAAAAAGATGCCGAATATTTAATCAACGCCATAGTCAAGTAAAAAACATCTGGAACATCATCATGAAAAAACCTTACGAAACGATTCAAGAAAAAAGACATTCTGGTGATATTTGGTTTAATGATTTAAAAAGACAACGACTGGAAGGTCCAAGATTAAACAAAAACAATGATTATCATCGCTATCGGCATTGCCAGACATCAACACAATGTGTGCATGCCGGACAATATGATGATCCGATAACCGGTGCACTGGGCACACCCATTTATCAATGTTCAACATTTTATCTGGACAATCCTGTTTATCATGCCATTGAAGAAGGCAGAGCCAGAGATGAACTGATCTATACACGCTATGGCAATCCTTCTCAATGGAGTGTACAAGAAAAAATATCTGCACTTGAAAAGGCAGAAAGCAGTCTTGTATTTTCTTCTGGAATGGCTGCGATCTCAACAAGTTTACTGGCTATGTTAGATAAAGGCAGTCATATTGTTTCTTCACGCGATCTTTACGGTGGCACTTATAATTTTCTTTATGAAGATTTACATCAATATGGTATGTCGGTCACCTTTACATCGCCAACGGATTTAAATGAGATAGAAAAAGCCATTCAGGACAACACCAGCATTCTCTATTTTGAATCACTCACCAATCCCCTGCTTAAACTGATACCTGTAAACGAATTAGTTGAACTGGCAAAAAAATATCGTTTACGTCTTATTATTGATAACACTTTTTTAACCTCTTACAACTTACAACTGCTTGATTTAGGTGTTGATCTGGTTATTAACTCTGCCACTAAGTATTTAAATGGTCATTCCGATTTAACAGCAGGAAGCGTTTCAGGTTCAAGAAAGTTGATTGATAGAATTTGGCCACAAATGCTTAAAAATGGTGGCTCTTTAGATCCTCATGCCTGCTACCTGTTAGAAAGAAGTCTTAAAACATTTGCATTACGTATGCAAACTCATAATAACAATGCCTTAAAACTTGCTACTTTTTTAGAACAACATCCCAAAATTCAACGTGTGTATTATCCCGGTTTACCATCTCATCCACAATATAATTTGACGTCACAACAATTAAACAATGGTTTTTCCGGTATGGTCAGTTTTGAAATACAAGGTGGTGATGAAAAATCACATGCATTACTGAACACACTCACCCTACCCAAACAAGCGACCAGTTTAGGTGGTGTGGAAAGTTTAATTTCTTTACCTTACAACACATCACAAGCTTCATTAACCAAAGATCAACGTCTTGCCATAGGCATTCATGATGGCCTTGTTCGACTCTCTGTTGGCATTGAACATATTGATGATTTAATAGACGACTTTCAACAAGCACTGAATAAAATATTTTAAACAAAATTTTCGTAAGGTTTAAAAAAACACCATATCAATACCAATCATTGTGGAGAAAAAAAATGCTTAATAATATTAATATTTCTGGTTTAAGTGAATTCGCACATGAAGTTAAACAAGACAGTACTGAAGCTAAAACCCATTATGGTATTTCATTAAATTGGCTAAGTGGAACAAAAATGCAGGTCAATACAAAAAACATGGACTTAGGTCATCACAAACTCATTCGTGACTTTACTTTTTATATTGATGAACCAACACAATTACTGGGTATTAATTCTGCCCCCAATCCCGCCGAGTACTTATTAGGCGGTCTTGCTGGTTGTATGGCAGTCACTTTTTTAACGGGTGCAACAGCAATGGATATTGAAATCAGCAAACTTCGATTGGACATTGATGGTGAACTGGATTTACAGGCTTTCCTGGGTATTAATCACGATGTTGCTGCTGGTTTTCCAGAATTAACCTTTACATTTCATATAAAAGGTAATGGCTCTCAGGAACAATATCAACAACTGATCGATAGAGTGAATAAGCATTCACCTAATTTCAATACTATTAAACATCAGGTAAAGTTATCTGGAAGCTTTGAAAAGATTTAGTCTAACTCAATGAGTCCAATGACATTGTGTAAAATTAAACATTCATGAGTACAAAAAATATTATGCAATACTTACCCATTAATATAAAAGAAAAACTCTCAAAACTTAATGATTATTGGTCACCCAGAGTGATCGCTGAAATGAATGATTACCAATTTAAACTTGCCAAAATTCAAGGTGAATTTGTTTGGCATGATCACCCAGAAACAGATGAAACCTTCATTGTTATCGAAGGCTCTTTAGATATCGAATTTCGGGATGGCATAGTCACTTTACAACCAGGTGAAATGTACATCATACCTAAAGGTGTTGAACACAAACCTGTCGCTCAGTCAGAATGCAAAATCATGCTTATCGAACCCAAAGGAATTCTTAATACCGGTCATGCAGACAGTGAACTCACTGCTGAAAATGATGTTTGGATATGATACAGCTACTTTAAGAAAATCAGGTTATTTAGGTACCGCCCATTTGGGTCTTTCTTCAATGGTGTATTCCAATACTTTGTATTCTTTTAAACCTCTCAGGAAAACTAACTTTACGGTATGACCGACACCATACATATACAACCACTTTTGAAAATCTGCAGGGGATTCAATTCGATAATGTCCAAAACGAACCAAAATATCATTCGGTTTTATACCTAATTTCTCCGCAGGACTGTTTTTCCATATATATTCAATAGCAATGCCTCCTTTATCACCATGTTTTGTTGGAAAAACCTTTTTTTGTTGTTCATTGATGGGCATCACTGAAAAACCCGTCCAAGGCGATTTCATGCTTTTTTTATGTTTCAAACTGTCATAAATATTCATAGCCAGAAAAGAAGGTAAGATATGAACTTCATTCTCATCTTCAATATGCCCTTCTTTTATCGGTGCTTTATATCCCGTGTAAATCGCAACCACTTCACCTTGCTTGTTAAAGATAGGAGCACCGATTTGATTTTTGGTTAAATTTAATTCTGCACGTAACATAGTTGTCGTTAAACTTTCCTGATAACACTCCCGGTTATTTAATGCGACCACTCGACCCTTTAATAAATTTGACAGTTTATTACTACTTAAATAATCCTTTGGTGTAAATACCTCCTGACCAATAGTTAACCCTGTTCGCGCCATCATTTTAGAAGGTTTTAAATCCTGTTCCGCAAATACTTTTAAAATACCCAAATTGATTGTTGGTTCAACTCCGACAACACTGGCTGAATAGCGCTTACCGGTCACGGCTTCTATTATATCAATATCAGATAACAAGGCTCCAGTTTTTGTGTTTGTCAGGTTTTTATAACTTGTTAGAATAAAACCTTCTTTTTCAAAAACAAATCCCATACTTTTGTCATGAAGGTGTCGTTGTGCATTTTTATTGATATAAGTTTCAATACCCACAATAGTTGGCATATTCTTTATTTCGGAAGCAACTGTTTTAATTTCACAACAAAAACAAAAGATAGCAGTCATAGTAGCGGTTAAATAGTATTGTTTTTTCATAACGAACTCTTAATAGTAATACTTTATTAATAAGTGACTTATCACAAAATTTTGTGATACAAATTGGATATTATGGATTAAAACTCTGATTAAATGGGTTGCTTTTGGTTTCTACAATTTTTAGAAACTCAAAGTGAGTCACTTTGTGACAATGATTACAACTATCAATGATTTGTTGCATCGCTTTATTCAGAGATTTTTCATTATTTTTTTTCGTTTCTTTTTTTAAAGCATGTTCTAAGGCTTCATAAGCAGGATAAGCAAAACGATCAATGTAAAGTGCAACAGGCAATTCTTCGTAAATGGGTAATTCATTCTGTATTTCTTCTAATAGTGCTAATGATTCGTGTCGATAAAAATCAATTAATTTTTCATTTTTTGCGTTGACTGACAAATTCAGTTTATGAGTCAACCTTTGTAGTTCTCCCATATAGGTTGCTAATTCTTTGGTTACTGTTTTTTCTATTGGCATGCTGTTACTCTTCGCCTTTACCTGTGTAGGGAAAAATAGCGTTTTTAACATCCATAATAATACAATCAACATTAAACCTGTCGACATCATGATTTTTTTATTTAACGACCTTTTATTTAATATACTTTTTTTTAACATACGACTCAATCTCCTATGACGATGAGATGTGTAGCTATTTTATCAAAATTTTCTTGAACAGATAAAAATGATTCATATAAAAAGGGGCACTAAAAAGTGCCCCTTTTTTACATCATAACAGATATTATTTTTTGACATCAATAATAACCATTCTATGATCAGAAGCATTTAATAAATCTGCTTCAATATCAGTAGTCAATGGCCAGAAAACCCAGGCATTATCCAAGGTCAAACCTAGGTTCGATGGCAATGCATAATCTGCCCGCAAATTGAAACTTGCTGTTTTTGTTTCACGGTTAGAACCACTGGGTACCTGCTCCAACGCACCTGCGCTGGATGGTGTGACGCTGGTATCAACAAGTGGATTTGTCAGTAACAGATTAATTGGGTTGAATGTTGCGTCACCATCAACTGGATCTGCATTTTGATCACCCAGAATGATGAAGCGTCTGTTGGCACGTAAACCCCCTCGTGGATTAGCTGGTGTTTGGTTGCCCGCTCGCTGCCACTCACGATCATCATAAATGTAGCTGCTCTTTGACGGATCAATGTAATCTGCCCAGAAACGAATTTCATCGTGATTTCTTAAACCGTTCCAATCAACAACACTGGTACTTGGATACACAGTCGCTGTGCCATCATCAAAGACTGGTGGTGTTGGATGGCTTGCTAAAAGATGAACCAAACCAATACCTCTGACATACACAGGAATATCCCAATGTGTTTTAGAGGATAAGCGGAAAACATTCAACTCAGCGGCTGTGAAATAACTGCTTGTGTCACCATTATTGTCACTGTCATTAGGATCTGGTGGTAAAAATGCACCAGGCATATCTTTCCACAAGAAGTTTTGGAAAGTACGCACCTGACTATTAATAATGCGATGTTTAGACAATAACACCATGGCAAACTGTCCACCAAAAGCACCAAACCCAAATGCGTCTTCAGGATCAGTGGTATCACCATCATTATTAAAATCAAACCCTGATGGCACACCCGTATTGGAAGCAGCCACATAGAAGTAACGATAGTCAATAGCAGACGTATCCGCAGCTTGTGCAACATTTAAGTAATTATCAATAAAGTCATTGATAGAGGCGACTGTCGCTGCTCTGTCAAATACACCATTGGTATAAATCTGATCAAACTCATTGAGCAATACAATATCAGCATTAGCACGTTGAATAACTTCAGCAACTGCCTGTATTTGTGTATCAGTACCTGAAGCCAGAGCAGTTGCCAAGTCACCAGAGTTTGGACGATTCATTGACGTATTGAAACTGGCCACCCTTAAGCTGGATGGTGCCGGAACAGTAAACTGAGTCACATTGACAACATCTGTTTGCGTTGTTGTAATCACGCTGCCGTCGTCGTCAGTCACTGTCATTGTCACAGTATATAAACCCGGTGTGGTATAACTGTGCGTTGGACTTTGTTGTGTTGAAGTATTGGTATCACCAAAATCCCAACTAAATTGATAAGGAGGAACACCACCCGTTACCACTGGATTAAAAGTCACATCACCACCATTGCGTGTGAATGTAAAGCTGCCACTGAGTGCACCACCTAAAGTTTTCACACACACATTATCAACACCAATACGTTTTGTTGTTCCACCACTGTTGCCAGCAGACTGATAATGGAAAGCAATACGAACATCACTACCGGTTAAATTGAAACTGTCACTCGATACAGGAATCCATGTATCGCTGGTGGAGCCATTTAAATTCGCTGGTGTAATGTCTATCCAGGTTGTCGTTGTTGGATCACCTGTGAAATTATCTGTCACTAAAACACTTAATGGCTTGGGTAATGTATCACCAAAGTTCTCATAATAATCAAAATCAACGCCGGTTATTAGACCAGAAATATGCAAAGGAGGACTGATTAAATAATCATCCGAAACCGTACCACCATTCACACCGCCTGCAGCAGAGTTGAAATTATTATTCACAGCACCTTGACGTCCATCACGCGTATCATATTGCCATCCTAACGCAGAGTTCAGATTAAAGACTGTCCAGGGATTGGATGCATCTGCTTCAATATCAGAATTTTCAGCACCTTCAAAATCATAACCACAATTGCCTTTCACAATCACGTCATCTAAAGTGAAGCGTGTGCTTTGACCACCTGCACCACCATTACCTGCATATTTAAATGCAATGTAAGCTGTATCGGGAATCGCTGAAATATCAAATGGACCAACGGGTGTTAATGTACCAAAGCTGGATGTATCCTGATGAATCAGTGTCCAGGTTGCTGAGTTGGGATCGGTATGCACAGAAGGATCATAATCGGTTGAATACAATGCTTCTGGTGCAGGCCCACTGAATGATATTTGAGAATCATACGTCAGGGTTTCATCTCTGAAAAATAAGAAATTAATAGGGTTGGTCATAATCAACCAATCTTCTGTTGGTGCAGCACCACCAAAATTATTCCCCTGAACAGCACCCGTTGAACCAAAATCCCACAATAGCCAAGTCCAGTTTCTATCACTGGCTGCAACGTCTACCGAAGTGAATTGACCGAAGCTATTGGGCGCTTCAAAGTTTTCTTCAAAAATAACAGGAATCAGAGAAGTTAATGTTGCTCCTGACGCGGTTGCACTTAAACTGCTGCGACCATGAATATTCACAGCCCACATACGGTAGTTATAGTTGGTTCCAGGCTGTACATTCGTATCTGTGTAACTAACAAAAGTACCTGGATATTCAGCTTCAACCACTTCCCAGGCCACATCACCAGCCACCTGTCGCTCAATACGGAAAAATTTGGTGTTGGTTTGTGAATCCCAGGTTAAATCTAATTGAGTTTCTGTTGCATTACCTACGGCTAAATTAGCAGGTGTCACAGGTGCAGTACCGGCATCAGTTGATTGTCTCCAGGCAATCAATTCAAGATCCATTCTCATATCTGAACTATTAGCATTTTCCTGATGGGTTGATACAGCAATCACATTACCTGTTGCCTGAAGGGGTAGAGAAGCACCATTAATTGCAATTTGTTTCCAATCACGTTCAGAAGCTTCATTTTTTGCAGCAAAGGTATTGTTATCAACGACTGTATCTAATGCCATATTAAAACGGGCAACTTCAACATCATTAATGTAAACCACTGCACCATCATCCACTTTCATATATAAATCAAATAAAATGATTTCTGATGGATTAGTCACATTAAATTCTTTTCTAAAATAATAACTGGCTGCACGAGGTGTCGGTGGCTGTACCAAATCGGTATCTAACGCACCCGCTGCTTCACCGTAACCTAACATAGTCACTGCCGGTGCAGTAGGCGTACCTGCTGTGTTAACATTCCAGTTAGCATCAATGGTAAAGCCCACATCATTCCAGGTGGCACCAGGGTCAACACCATCGACTCGGTAATCCCAGGCATCGCCGCTGGCAACCAAGGGTTCGCGTTGTAAGTCAGCACCACGATTATCGATATTAATGAGCAACAATTGACCATGTTCAACCAATTCAGAAGCATTCGATAAACCACTTGATGAATGTACCTGAATGGATGATGCAAACCAGCCTTCACCTAAAATGGATTTTAAACTCACAATACCCGAAGACTCTTCATTGGTTGTGATAAAGTCACTACCACCTTCAAAAAAACGAGCTGGATCATGCTCTGCAATTTCAACCAATGCACCTGTTGCCAAATCATATTCCCAAATTTTGCTTAATCGACTTTCACTGCCTAAATCTTCTTGAATATAAAATTTAGCATTGCCATTAATCACTTCAAAAGTGACATTGTCCAAGCTACCCAAACGATTTTCCGGGCCATCAACCAATAAAGTTAAGGTACCACCCGCTGCTGGGTTACTGATATTATTAAATTCCAACTGCCAAATGCGTGTTGGTGCTGTAATACCATTGGATGAAGTGCCTTTGGTCACAAAGTAAAAGAAATTTTCTTTTCCAGCACGTGTATCCCACGCACCATCTTCAGGACCACCCATTTTTAAACTTTCAAAATTTTGTGCTGGGTCAACAGGTGTAATAGTATCTGTACCTCTTGCTTCAACATCAGCACCATCTACAGGTCGATCACCAGGCTGGCCAATTAACTTTAAAGTAAAGGTTTCTGATTGACCAATAGCTGTCGCTAAATTGTTATCCAACTCAAAAGGTTTACCAACAACCGATAAGGCATATAAATTACCGCCAACCAAACCGGCTTTTTCAACATCATTACCAGTTGATTGTTTATCCCCAACATACACGTAAACCTCACCGTTAGATTCATCATCTAACAGAACAGCAACGGTTTTATCCTGTTCTGTAGGGCTCAATACAACATTTTCAAATGCCGCAAAACCAAAATGTTCCAAGTGAAACGTTTTCCCTGCATCCACACCAGTCACAACATGAGCAAAAGCACGACCACTTGCCGTTTCTTCACCATTAAAGTAAATAATTTCCTGAGAACCTTTTGATGTAACAGTATTATACAAAGCGCTTGGTACTGGACGATCAGAAGAACACAGTCTGTTAAACGTTATAGGCCCAGCGACAAAGGAGCTGGTGTTTTCATCCCACTCAAAAGTTTGTTTAATTAAATCATCGCCCTCAACCACTTCATGTGTCGTCTTATTGACTTTCCATTTGGAAACAAAAGCACCAATATTACCATGGGCTCTCACTGCACCCTGAGTTGCATTAATTTCATGATTAACTAACAAGTAGAAAAAACCTGGTTCTGCTGGTGTTAATTCATTACCATCAATCACACCAATACCATCGGGTATTCCGGCTAAACGAATGGTGCCACCGCCTGTTTTTGCAACAGTGCCATCATCCACAGTTAAAATGGATTTAATTTCTACATTGGGTAAATGGGATTGCAAATAAGGACTTGTCGTTGTCGATGCGCTATTGGTTTGAGCCAATACACTGCCTGTCGACAATGCTGCCATACCTAGTGCAAGACCCGATAAAGTTCGCTTAAACGCTTGGCGAAAAGCAAACCTGGCATTCTGTAATGGGTAATTCATAGATAACCTCAATCTCTTGACATTGTTAATTTTTTAATTGCTCTAATTACTTAGAACGTCGAGAAAAACCAAACAAACCGGCTAAACCAGTTAACAAAAACCACACTGCTGCAGGTAAAGGAACAACCGAAGGTGCAACACCTGTATCAACTAATGCAGATGATTCAAAACTCAAAACACCTGTATCAAAACCAGAAACAGCCAAAGTCAGTGTTAAAGTATCTGAATCCGTTGTACTGACATCACCAAAACTACCATCAAAAAATCCAGAAAATATTTCCAAACCACCAAAAGTATCTGAAACAGCAAGACCCACATCAACAAACTCAGAACCCAATGCACCCGTAATATCAGCAAAGAGTGACACACCCATAGTTAAAGTAACATCACCAATACCATCCACCTCAAAATCCAAATCGGATAAAGTACTTGCAAAAGCATTGCCTGCCGTTGTTGCATCTGCCATTGAACTACTGCTGCTTCCAGAAACATCCGCGTCCGCAGAAGCCGAAGCTGCTCCAATCGTATCGGAATCAGATAGCACAGTAGGTGTAATATCAGAATAAGTACTTGATGTCACAAAAGGTGAAAAATCATTCAAGATGGTATCAGCTATAAAGAAATCTCCACCTGTTAAAGTGAAAGATGCTGTACCCGTTGTTGAAACACTAAACGAATCAAAAGATGCACCGCCACCAACAAATGCGGCTTGCATTTGAGTAGATGCCATTAGCATAAGTATTGCTATAATTTTTTTCATTGTTGAACCTCAATTTTTTAAATCATTAAAAGCGAGCGATGATACTTTCGTCTAAAGAAAATGCATCGGAGCAATTAAACGCTGTTTCTATTAAATCTGAATGTCTGAAAGTTGACGTTTTTGTGAAAGAGATTTTTCAGTTTTATTGTCAAAAAATGATATTCCTTTGACACAATATATTTTTATATTAAAACTTTACGTTAACGTTAAGGTAAGGTAAAATTAAACAATGACAGTTTTAAATCCAACTCAATATAGCATCAGTCAGCTTGCCAAAGAATTTGACATTACCAACCGTTCGTTACGTCACTATGAAGAATTTGGTTTAATCACCCCACAAAGGGTTGGCAAAAGACGTGTATACAACAAAAAAGACCGTACTCGCCTTCAGCTTATTTTACGAGGCAAACGTGTTGGCTTTTCATTAACTGAAATCAAAGAAATTATTGATCTCTATCAGGATCCACAAGGAAAGGAAAAACAGGAAAAGCTGCTGCTCAACAAAATATCTGAACAAAGACTGCTATTAAAACAGCAACTCAAAGACATCAAAATCATGCTACAAGAACTTGACAAGTTAGAAGATGCTGTCAAAAACACTCACTCCAAATAATCCATCTTATCTTTCAGGAGCACTATATGTTTCCTTCTCTTAATTTTAATCTGGGCGAAACCGTCGACATGCTTCGAGAAACGGTTTCAAGTTTTGCACAAAAGCATATTGCTCCTATTGCCGAAGAAGTGGATGTCAACAATGCTTTTCCCAATCATTTATGGCAAGAGTTAGGCCAGCTGGGCTTGCTGGGTATGACCGTTGATGAAGCCTACGGTGGCAGTCAAATGGGTTACCTGGAACATGTTGTTGCTATGGAAGAAATCTCGCGGGCTTCTGCTTCCATCGGTCTGTCTTATGGCGCACATTCCAATTTATGCCTAAATCAGTTACAAAAAAATGCCAGCCAGCGACAAAAAGAAAAATATCTCCCCAAACTCTGTTCTGGTGAACACATTGGCGCTTTAGCCATGAGTGAGCCTGGAGCAGGTTCTGATGTGGTCAGTATGCGTTTGACAGCAGAAAACCGAGGCGACCATTTTGTACTAAATGGCAATAAAATGTGGATTACCAATGGACCTGATGCCGACGTGCTGATTGTTTATGCAAAAACATCACCTGATAAAGGCTCAAAGGGTATTACGGCTTTTATTATAGAAAAAGACTTTCCTGGTTTTTCTACCGCTCAAAAATTAGACAAGCTGGGTATGAGAGGATCCAATACCTGTGAACTGGTTTTTGAAGACTGTATTGTCCCGGTTGAAAATATTCTGGGTGAAGTCGACAAAGGCGTTCGTGTATTAATGAGTGGGCTGGATTATGAACGCCTGGTACTTTCCGGTGGCCCTATTGGTATTATGCAGTCCTGTATGGATATCGTGGTGCCTTACATTCATGAACGTGAACAGTTTGGCCAGCCTATTGGTGAGTTCCAATTGATTCAAGGAAAAATTGCCGACATGTACACGACCATGAATGCCAGTAAAGCCTACGTTTATGCAGTCGCTCAAGCTTGCGATAGAGGAGAGACCACACGCAAAGATGCCGCAGGTGCCATCTTATATGCCTCTGAAAGAGCCACTCAAATGGCGCTGGACGCCATTCAATTATTGGGGGGTAACGGCTATATCAATGAATACCCTACCGGACGCTTGCTAAGAGATGCCAAACTTTATGAAATTGGTGCCGGTACCTCTGAAATCAGGCGTATGCTCATTGGCCGAGAATTATTTAAAGAAACCGAATAATAGGTTATTCTAACTCCGCAACGATTCATTAAACATTTCAAAAGGTAATACCATGACTGCTTTCAAAACACCTGAACATGATCCTATTGTGATTGCCGGTTATCGACGTACACCTATGGGCGGTTTTATGGGTGCACTATCCAGTATCTCTGCCACTGAGCTTGGCAGCATTGCTATCAAAGGTGCCCTGACTTCTGCCAATATTCAGGCCACAGAAGTAAGTGAAGTCCTGATGGGCTGTGTCTTACCTGCAGGCCTTGGACAGGCACCGGCCAGACAAGCCGCTTTAGGTGCAGATATTCCACAGGGTACAGGCTGTACAACTATCAATAAAGTCTGTGGTTCAGGCATGAAAACCGTTATGCTCGCTCATGACCTCTTACTTGCCAATACTGCAAAAGTGATTATTGCAGGGGGAATGGAAAGTATGAGTAATGCACCCTATCTATTAGACAAAGCTCGTGGGGGTTATCGTTTTGGCCATGGAAAAGTCATTGATCATATGGCTTATGACGGTTTGGAAGATGCCTATGAAGGCAATGCCATGGGTGTTTTTGCAGAAGATTGTGCCTCACGATATGACTTTTCACGTGAACAACAGGATGAGTTTGCTATTACTTCTTTAAAACGCGCACAAGAAGCTATTGAAGACGGTGCTTTTCAAAATGAAATCATCCCCGTCACATTACAAAGTCGCAAAGGCGATATCACTGTTGATACCGATGAACAACCTGGTAAAGCAAGATTTGAAAAAATTCCTTTATTAAAGCCCGCTTTCAAAAAAGATGGCACTGTCACCGCAGCCAATGCCAGTTCAATTTCTGATGGTGCTGCTGCTATGGTTCTGACGCGTGAATCAGAAGCCAAACAACGAGGTCTCACCTGCTTTGCAAAAATTATTGGCCATAGCAGTCATGCCCGTAAGCCATCAGAATTTACCATTGCTCCCGTCAGTGCTATTAAAACATTAATGGAGTCCATCGAATGGCAAAACCAGGATGTCGACTTGTTTGAAATCAATGAAGCCTTTGCCGTTGTCACTATGGCAGCCATACAGGATTTGTCATTAGACCATAACAAAGTGAATGTTCATGGTGGTGCCTGTGCGTTAGGCCATCCGATTGGTTGTTCTGGTACCCGTATCCTGGTGACATTGATCGAAGCACTCAAACGTCATCAGCACAAACGCGGCATTGCTTCTCTGTGTATTGGTGGTGGTGAAGCAACGGCTATTGCCATCGAACTTATCTGATTTTTTATTTGGTTTTACTTAGGTAATCATTCATCATGGTAATCACTTCGAACCTTAATACGAAAACACAATCCTTTCAGGAAAATGCTGAAGTTATGCAAACTTTGGTGAAGGATTTACAGGAAAAAATAGCGCTCATTCACCAGGGAGGTGGTGAAGCACGTAACAAAAAACACACTGATCGAGGCAAACTTCTACCCAGAGATCGCATTCACCAACTCCTGGATGTCGGAACCCCTTTTCTTGAGTTGTCACAAATGGCTGCTTACGATTGCTACGATAATCAAGTTCCATCAGCAGGCATCATTACTGGCATTGGTTGTATCAATGGTATCGAATGTATGTTGGTCGCCAATGACGCAACGGTAAAAGGCGGTACTTATTTTCCAGAAACCATTAAGAAGCATTTGCGTGCACAGGAAATTGCAGAACAAAATCACTTACCCTGTATTTACCTGGTTGATTCAGGCGGTGCCAATTTACCACAACAGGATCAGGTGTTTCCCGATAAAGAACATTTTGGCCGAATTTTCTTCAATCAAGCCAATATGTCAGCCCAGGGTATTCCTCAAATTGCGGTTGTCATGGGCAGCTGTACAGCGGGTGGCGCTTATGTGCCCGCTATGGCCGATGAAAGTATTATCGTCAAACAACAAGGGACTATTTTTCTTGCGGGCCCGCCTCTGGTGAAAGCCGCAACGGGTGAAGTTGTCAGTGCAGAAGAATTAGGCGGTGCCGATGTGCACTGTAAAACATCGGGGGTTACCGATCATTATGCACAAAATGACCAACATGCTTTACACATTTGCCGACAACTGATTAAAAATACCCATCGTCAGAAAACGTTTCCCTGGGCCTTGTCTGAACCCAAAGATCCTCTTTATTCTGCTAAAGAATTGTACGGCATTATTCCCACAGACTCGCGCAAGCCTTTTGATATTAGAGAAATCATTGCAAGAATCGTTGATGCCTCTGAATTCGATGAGTTTAAAGCTTTCTATGGAACAACACTGGTTTGTGGATTCAGTAAAATTTTTGGTCATCCTGTTGGCATCGTTGCTAACAATGGTATTTTATTTAGTGAAGCCGCATTAAAAGGAGCGCACTTTATTGAACTCTGTGCACAAAGAAATATTCCATTGGTGTTTCTACAAAACATCACCGGATTTATGGTCGGCAAAAAATATGAAAATGAAGGTATCGCAAAAAATGGTGCCAAAATGGTCACCGCTGTTGCTTGTGCTAAAGTACCTAAATTTACGGTCATAGTCGGAGGCAGTTTTGGGGCCGGCAATTATGGCATGTGTGGACGCGCCTATAGTCCAAGATTTTTGTGGATGTGGCCCAATGCACGTATTTCGGTTATGGGCGGAGAGCAAGCGGCCAATGTTTTAGCTCAGGTCAAACGCGACAACTTTGAAAGGAAAGGCATTGACTGGTCAAAAGAAGAAGAAGACAGCTTTAAAAAACCCATTGAAGAGCAATACGAAACACAAGGTCACCCTTACTATGCCAGTGCCCGTCTTTGGGATGATGGCATTATTGATCCAGCTGATACACGCATGGTATTGGCCTTAGGCCTTTCCTCTGCTTATAACGCACCCATAGAAAAAACCCAATTTGGTGTTTTTCGAATGTAACGGGGTGTTTAATGAAAAAATACACGATAAACCATTTACAAAAAAAACAAGATTAATACCATGTCTTCTGAATATACAACACTACACATAAAAACAACAAATCATACTGCAACCTTATGTTTAAACCGGCCACAGGTACATAATGCTTTTGATGAAATCATGATTGCAGAGCTCACGCAAGCCATTGAATACTTCAATCAGGATGACAATACTCAAGTGATTATCTTGAAAGGTGAAGGTAAACATTTTTGTGCAGGCGCCGACTTAAACTGGATGCGACGTATGGCAGATTTTAGTTGGGACGATAACCATAAAGATGCTCTGCAACTGGCTCATTTAATGCAAACATTGTATCAATCACCCAAGATCACCGTGGCATTCATACAGGGTGCTGTTTATGGAGGTGCTGTTGGATTGGTTGCCTGTTGTGATATGGCTTTTGCTCAAGAAAATGCCCGCTTTTGTTTATCAGAAACCAAAATCGGTTTGATTCCGGCGGTTATTAGTCCATATGTTGTTAAAGCCATGGGCTATCGTCAGGCCAGCCGTTATTTTGTCACTGCCGAAGTCATTGATGCCAACACGGCAAAAAATATTCATTTGGTTCATGATATTTTTGCAACTGAAGATTTCGATTCAAAAACACAAAATATATTGAATACATTACTCGATAATGCACCTAATGCCATTCAAGCCAGTAAACAATTGGTTCGAAGAGCGGATGAACTTGAATTAGGTGATGTGTTAATTCAAGAAACTGCAAAAAAAATTGCTGATGTCCGCGCTTCAGATGAAGGTAAGGAAGGGCTTTCTGCCTTTCTTGAAAAACGTTCTCCCAGCTGGCGCACAACCCAGGATAGTTAACATTATGTTTCATTCTATTTTAATTGCCAATCGAGGGGAAATTGCCTGTCGTATTATTCGTACAGCAAAGCAATTGGGTATCAAAACCATCGCTGTCTATTCAGAAGCTGATCAAAATGCCATGCATGTTGATGCAGCAGATGAAGCCTGGTTATTGGGCCCTGCCCCTGCTAAAGACAGTTATCTGAATAGTCAAAAAATTCTTGAGATTGCCCAGGCCTCCAAAGCCGAAGCTATACATCCAGGCTACGGTTTTTTATCTGAAAATGCTGACTTTGCCCGTCAATGTGATGCCTTGGGTATTTGTTTTATTGGACCACCAGCACAGGCGATTGATGCTATGGGTTCCAAAAGTGACGCCAAAAATATTATGCAAGAGGCTCAAGTTCCTTTAGTCCCGGGCTATCATGGTGATAATCAGGATGCCGACTTTCTGGAAAAAGAAGCAGAAAAAATTGGCTATCCACTGATTATCAAAGCAACGGCAGGCGGTGGTGGCAAAGGCATGAGAATTGTCAAAAAAGCCAGTGACTTTGCAGAAGCATTAACGTCTTGTCGTCGTGAATCCTTATCGTCTTTTAAAGATGATAAAGTACTGATTGAAAAATATCTGACCAAACCAAGACATGTAGAAATACAAGTTTTTTGTGATAAACAAGGTCATGGTGTTCATTTATTTGAGCGCGACTGCTCTGTACAAAGACGACACCAAAAAGTGATAGAAGAAGCGCCTGCACCCAATATGTCTGAGTCTTTAAGACAAGAAATGGGGCAAGTCGCTATTACTGCTGCCAAAGCCATTCAGTATGAAGGTGCCGGTACAGTTGAGTTTTTATTGGATATGGAAGATAACGCTTTTTATTTTATGGAAATGAATACCCGGTTACAGGTTGAACACCCTGTCACTGAAATGATCACAAAACAAGATCTGGTCGAGTGGCAAATTTCTGTGGCTGCGGGAAACCCTTTACCTTTAACACAAGAAGCTTTATCTATTTCTGGACATGCCTTTGAAGCGCGTATTTATGCAGAAGATCCTGATCAGGATTTTCTGCCAGCAACAGGCACATTAACTCATCTGTCAGAACCACAAAGTCATACCCATGTCAGAATAGACTCTGCAGTTCGTCAAAATGATAGTATATCGATCCATTATGATCCCATGATAGCCAAACTGATTGTCTGGGATACCCATCGTGATTCTGCTCTAAAACGATTACAGCAGGCATTAAATCAATATGTCATTACCGGCGTTAAAACAAATATCCAGTTTTTAAAACAACTGGCCCATCATCAGGCATTCAAAGCCGCTGATCTGGACACACATTTTATTGAACGTTATGCCACAGACTTACTGAAAGCACACCCTGCTCCTGATCAACGTATTTTCGCGATTGCTGCTTTACATGTTTTCCTCACATTAAAAAAACAGGTTCACAATGCTAAAACCAAGGCTCCCTGGCAAGCAATCAATGGATGGCGGCTCAATGACACTTATCGACATACTCTGTACTTTAGCAGCTCTTGCAGTGACACCCTTGGCAATTCTGATTTAACCGCTGTCACACTGAATATGATGGACGATCACTACCATATCCAGGTCAATAACGAAGACTTTACTGCTTCAGGTCATTTAGATGAACATCAATTACGGTATGTATTAAACGGTACCCAAGCCAATGCTCAGATTATTCAAGAGCAACAGCAATTACATATTTATATCGATACAGATTACTACACGCTCACAATTTTTCAGGAAGATTTCGAACATGATGCACAAAATCAGGATCACCAACTGGTTGCCCCTATGCCTGGTACCATCATTGATGTCATGGTTAATCCAGGAGATTCCGTTACACAAGGCCAGGCCTTGATTGTTATGGAAGCCATGAAAATGGAACACACTATTAAAGCACCTTCTGATGGTGTCATTTCAGAAGTGTTATTTCAACAAGGTGAATTGGTACAAGAAGGGATAGAACTGATTATTTTTGCACATGACGAGACAGAATAATGACTCATTGTTCTTACCCCAAGAAAGTACGCATTGTTGAAGTCGGTCCTCGTGATGGCTTACAAAATGAACCACATAATGTAGCGACAGAAATTAAAATTCGTCTAATTAATGAATTATCCAATTCTGGCTTATCCAATATAGAAGCCACCAGTTTTGTTTCGCCTAAATGGGTTCCACAAATGGCAGACCATCAAGCGGTCATGCAGGGTATTCAACGAAACTCCAAGGTCACTTATTCTGCATTAACACCGAATCAACAAGGACTTGAAAATGCATTGGCTGTGAATGTACAGGAAGTTGCTGTATTCGCTGCAGCATCTGAAAGTTTTTCGAAAAAAAACATTAACTGTTCGATAAAAGAAAGTCTGGAACGTTTTGTTCCTGTAATTCAGTTGGCCCGTGAGCAGCAGGTTCCGGTTAGAGGTTATGTTTCTTGTGTGCTGGGATGTCCTTATGAAGGTGATATTTCTACTGACAGTGTTACCCAGGTAGCTCAGGAACTGTTTGATATGGGTTGTTATGAAATTTCTCTTGGTGACACCATTGGTGTCGGCACACCAACCCATGCAATGAAGATGTTAGAGGCTGTTGCCAAAAAAGTACCGATAGAACATTTGGCCGTTCATTTTCATGACACTTACGGACAAGCCCTGGCCAATATTTTAGCCTGCCTGGATCTTGGTGTTACCGTCATTGATTCTGCTATTTCGGGTTTAGGTGGCTGCCCTTATGCCAAAGGTGCATCGGGTAATGTGGCAACAGAAGATGTGGTTTATATGCTACATGGTATGGATATTGACACTGGCATCAATTTAGAGACTCTCATAAAAAGCAGTCTTTTTATCAGCAAAGCCTTAGGTCGACAACCCAATTCTAAAGTCACTCAGGCAAAAGGTGGAGCTCTATAAGCATGTATCAATATTGTTATTCATTCTATATATTCAAACCCCAAAAGAGGAGAAAACGCTATGGCCGGTTTTGACAAAGTCGTTAAAACCTACGAAGAAGCAATGCAGGGTCTTAAAGATGGCATGACCGTCATTTCTGGCGGCTTTGGATTATGTGGCATTGCAGAAGGTTTAATTGCACAAATTAAAAGCATGCAAACCAAACAACTCACTTTTGTTTCCAATAACTGTGGTGTCGATGATTTTGGTTTGGGTATTTTATTGCAAGATCGACAAATCAAAAAAATGATTTCATCCTATGTTGGAGAAAATGCTGAATTCGAACGCCAGTTCCTGGCCAATGAATTAGAAGTCGAACTCACACCGCAAGGCACTCTGGCAGAACGTATGCGAGCTGGTGGCGCAGGAATTCCTGCTTTCTTTACAGCAACAGGTTATGGCACACCTATCGCTGAAGACAAAGAAGTCAGAGAGTTCAACGGGCGCCCTTATATTCTCGAAGAAGCCATTACTGGAGACTTCGCTATCGTTCGTGCATGGAAAGCCGATAAATTCGGCAACTGTGTTTATCGTGATACTGCTATGAATTTCAACCCTATGGCAGCAACGGCTGGCAAAATCACCGTTGTTGAAGCCGAAGACATTGTCGAGCCTGGTGAATTACCGCCCACGGAAATTCATACCCCTGGTATTTATGTCAATCGGGTGATACAGGGAACCTTTGAAAAACGTATTGAACGTTTGACCTTACGAGATCAATGAGGAGAAAAACAATGGCGTTAAATCGTGAACAAATTGCTATGCGTGTTGCTCAAGAATTAAAAGATGGTTATTACGTTAATTTAGGTATTGGTATTCCTACGCTGGTCGCCAATTATGTTCCTGATGATATTGAAGTCATGCTTCAGTCTGAAAATGGTCTATTAGGAATGGGACCCTACCCGACAAAAGAAGAAGTTGATGCTGATATGATCAATGCGGGTAAAGAAACGGTGACTGCCATTCAGGGGGCAGCTATCTTTAGTTCCTCTGACAGCTTTGCCATGATTCGAGGTGGCCATGTTGACCTTACCGTTTTAGGCGCCTTTGAAGTCGATCAACAAGGTTCCATTGCATCCTGGATGATTCCCGGAAAACTGGTGAAAGGTATGGGTGGGGCCATGGATTTGGTTGCTGGCGCACAAAATATTATCGTGACCATGACCCATGCCGATAAACGGGGTAACTCAAAACTGTTAAGTGCGTGTACATTACCTTTAACAGGTGTGAACTGTATTAAAAAAGTTGTCACTGATTTGGCCGTTCTTAAAATTGAAAACAATGCGTTTCATTTATTGGAAAGAGCACCCGGTATTTCAGTTGAAGAAATCAAAGAAAAAACGGCTGGGACATTAATCGTCGATGGTGATATTCCCGAAATGAAATTTAACTAACCTCTCTCCTTACCTATAAAAAAGCCCGTTATTACACGGGCTTTTTTTACGATGTCCTTATTCGGTCTAATTAAAAAGCGCTTGTATCTTCTTGGTAAACTCTTCTCCTCTTAAATTAATGTCAATAATTTTCCCTTCTCCATCAATTAAAAAGTTCGATGGTATTGAGTTAACCTCATATTGTACTTGTGGCCCTTTGCCTGACTTATTATCTTTGTGATTACGCCCAACTCGTAAATTAATCCAATCCGGCATTTCATCTTCTTTAATGGCTTCTTTCCAGGCTTTCTCATTATCATCAATAGAAAACAATACCATCTCTAATCCTTTTTTATGGTATTTATTATAAGCTTTTACCAACTTCGGCATTTGTACTCGACAAGGTCCACACCAGGATGCCCAAAAATCCAGAAAAACGTATTGTCCTGGTTTAACCAACTTGCTTAAAGTCACTGTTTTGCCATTAATGTCGGGATAACTAAAGTCTTTTAGATGATCACCAACTTTAATGTTTTTTTCACGGCTTTGACTGCTTCGGCGACTGTAACTATCAATCAATTGTCCAAAAGATTTACCCAATGAACCTTGTTGTACTTCCCTATGAAAACCCGTTGATAAACGAAGTCCAATGGTTATACCCAGGTTCGTCGTTGGCGATAATTCTGTGAGTCGTGTTGCTGCCGCATAGGCAATATCTGAATCAGGGTGTGCAGAAATATAATTCTGGAAATAACGGGCACGCTCGACTTTTGTTGATGCTTTGGAAGCTGAATTTGCCAAAGATTGGAAAGCATTCACCAACGGACTACCTGTCATGGAAATGTCGAGCACTTTATCATCAAAACGATCTTTGAATAGTTGGATCTGCATCTTTCCATTTTCCAGAATTGCTGAAGCAGAAACCTGATCATCCACATTAAAGGTGACTAATCTTGGAGTACCTTTTGCCGTACCTGTTAAAGTAAATTGACCATTAATGATATCTGCAGAAGCAATAGCCTTAGGTTTTTTATCCGTTGAATAACTGTCTTTTAACAGAGGTCTTATGCTGACTGTTTTTCCAGTAATGCCTTCAAGTTTTCCAGTAATGGTAAATGTCTCTTCGTTGGCACTCTTCAGTTTTTGAGACTCATCACGAGCAAGTAAATTTTTAATACTTTGTACGGGTATAGAAATTTTATTCACCATCTGTACATCACGGGTTTTATTGTGATATTTAACTGTTCGGGTGGCAGAAACAACACCAATGGTATTACCCATTTCGTCAATTAATGGTGCACCACTGGAACCTGCTGCATAATCTGCTGTAATGGACATACGATAAGCATCCATTCCACCGGCAGAGTCTTTACGTTCATAATAATGTCTGGAAACCATACCTCGAGTAAATTGAAAGTTATTGAGACCATCGCCATTTCCTTTAACAGGATGGCTCAGTACATGAACGGTTGAGCCGACAGGTGCTGTATCGCCCAAAGGTAAAAAGGGTACCTTCTTACCTCGTGTGTCCACTTTCATGATAGCCAAATCATCAGCTCGACTACTGGCAAATATCTCCACAACCTGGTAAACATCGCCATTGAAGGTCATTGCATATATTCCTGGGTTGTTTTCTGTCTTTTTTGCCTTCCCTGCTTTTTCTGTTTTTTTACTTTCTGACTCATCAGTCGTTTTTTTAGATGTAAATATAGATGAGAGTACATGATGATTGGTCACTAGGATGCCATCATCACTGATAAAAAACCCACTGGCGATACCTGATCTTGCGCTATAACCACCAGAGTGTATAGTCGCTATCTTAACAACGGCATGTTTTGACTGCTCATAGACTTCTGGCGAACTTAATCGTTTCGTATTTGCCGGACTAAGATGTGCATCAGCCAGATTTTTTGAACTACTTTTATACTGCTCCTCCAGAGTTTCCATCTTAACGGTAGATTGTTTATGTAATTCAGGACCCACTGTTTTAAAATGATTACCGTAAAAAGGATCTACTATCATTGGAGAAAGATTTACAGATTGTACACGGTGCTTATTTTTAGCATCGACTGCAGCTGTCTGACAACCAGACATAACAACAAATAAAGGTAAGACAAAAGCACTGATAATATGTAATCTGGCTTTCTTAAATGGAAGAATAAAGTGCATAAAGCGAAGTCCTCATGGATGTATTCAACACGATTATGATAATTTGCTAAGTTTCATTCTTTTTACAATGCTCAACCAGTGAATCTGAGTATAAGCAATGATCACAAACATTATAATTTTAGTCATAATAACATTCATTGCTAAAAATCTAAGCAGACATAATGTAACAGAATATGTAATTTCGAATAAAAGCTCATAAAATCAACCCCCCCTAAAAATCTCTATAAGAGTTTATTAACGATGCAGGCCTCCTACAATATCTTCTTTTTTCACCATAAAAGTTGCTACAATGCATCTATTCGTTTTTCTGCATTATGAGGTCTCTGTGCCCCCAAAGTCAGATACAAAAGTCATTGTCGGTATGTCTGGCGGTGTTGATTCATCGGTAACAGCTTATTTGCTCATTCAACAAGGTTATCAGGTTGAAGGCTTGTTTATGAAAAACTGGGAAGAAGATGACGATGAAGATTATTGCAGTGCCCTTGCTGATTTAACCGATGCTCAATCTGTTTGCGATAATCTGGGCATTCCTTGTCACAAAATTAATTTCTCTGCCGAGTATTGGGATAATGTATTTGAATATTTTCTGAAAGAATATAAAACAGGACGCACACCAAACCCGGATATTCTTTGTAATAAAGAAATCAAATTTAAAGCCTTTCTGGATTATGCCCAACATCTGGGTGCAGATTATATTGCCACAGGCCATTATGCACGTATTCAATCTCTCTCAAAATCTTCTGGAGACACAGATTACCAACTTTTAAAAGGCATGGATCAGGAAAAAGATCAAAGTTACTTTTTATACACACTGGGACAATATCCATTAAGTAAAAGCTTATTCCCCGTCGGCGAATTAAAAAAAACTGAAGTCAGACAGATTGCAGAACAACAGGGGTTTATCACAGCCAAAAAGAAAGACAGTACAGGTATTTGCTTTATTGGTGAAAGAAAATTCAATGATTTTTTGCAAAACTTTCTGCCGGCTCAACCTGGTGATATTGTTGATGAACAGGGTCAGATACTGGGTAGACATCAAGGATTGATGTACCATACCTTAGGTCAACGCAAAGGGTTACATATTGGTGGCCTGCAAAATTCAGACAACCTACCCTGGTATGTTATCGAAAAGCGACTCAATAGCAATCAACTGATTGTAGCTCAAGGTCATAATCACCCCAAATTATTTTCATCTGAACTCATTTTCTCTCAGGCACACTGGGTCAGTGGTCAAACACCCGCTTTACCTTTTAAGTGCCATTGCAAAATACGTTATCGCCAGGAAGATGTCGCCTGTCAAATCACAACCATAGATGCAAAACAATTCCGGGTGATATTTCCTGAGCCACAACGTGCCGTGACACCCGGACAATCTATCGTATTTTATTTAAATGACACTTGTCTGGGTGGCGGTGTCATTGACGAATATGTCCAATAGTATTTATCATCCAGCATATGTCTGTATTCACACCATTTCATTATTCAATATTGACACCAGCCCTCTGATTATATGAAAGTATTAGTAATTGAAGACGACAAACAAGTTAGAGATTATATTACGAAAGGTTTACAGGAATCCGGCTACACAGTAGATAATGTCGAAGAAGGTAAAGAAGGTTTATTTCTGGCCACAACAGAACACTACGATATTCTTATCGTTGACAGAATGCTACCCAACGTCAATGGATTAACCATTATCAAAACCCTGCGCAGTTCCGATAATTCAGTGCCGGTATTAATACTGAGTGCATTGGGTGATGTAGATGATAGAGTCACAGGATTACGTGCAGGCGGCGATGACTATTTAATTAAACCTTTTGCTTTTTCAGAGTTATTGGCACGCATCGAAGCGTTAGTCAGAAGAGCATCAACCGCGTTCAGTCATCAGGACAGCCGTTTAACTGTACAGGATCTTGAAGCTGACTTACTTTCTCGCAAGGTCAAACGTGGTGGAGAAACCATTCATTTACAAACGCGTGAATTTAATTTGCTCGAATATCTTTTACGCCATAAAGGTCAGGTTGTGACACGAACCATGCTGCTCGAATCTGTATGGGACTATCATTTTGATCCACAAACCAATGTTATCGATGTGCATATCAGTCGTTTGCGTAGAAAGCTTCATGATAAAGATGGCAAACTAATTAAAACTGTACGAGGTGCAGGATACATCATTGAAGACAGTGTATAGACGCTATTCTCAAAGTTCCAGTTTTAAAATGGCAAGCTTTTTTTTGCTGTTATTGGGCCCTTCTGTTATTTTACTGGCTTACTTTTTATATAACTTTAGTCAGGAGAATGTTATTAGAGAAACTGAAGCGGCTATCGATCAGGAAATAGAAAATATTATTTTTCTAACAAAGCACAAAAGCATTCAACAAATACAGGACATCATCCATAAAAAGGCGCAGGAACAAGATAATCCCATCTATTTTTACTATAACCATCAAGAAAAAAAACTTGCAGGCAATATAAAGCATTTACCGGACAATGTTCAAACTTTGAGTGAAGGTGTTTTGCGCTTTTCCGTTATCAGGAGCAACAAAAAACGCCTGTTTGCTGCAAAACTCTATACATTCCCAGATAATTCAAAATTATTAATTGGCCGAGATATTCATGACATAGTCAACAACTATCGAAAATTGCTCTTGTTTTCTGGCATCATTATTTTCTTTATTCTGATTGTGGTTCTAGTCAGTTTTTTTATCAGTACTTTTGTCGTTCGTCGCATTAATATCATTGCTGATACTGCAAAAAATATTATGGAAACAGGTGATTTATCCAAAAGAATCAATATACATTCCCAATGGGATGATCTCAGTAATCTGGCCCAACAATTAAATGCCATGTTGGAACGTATTGAATCACTCATGCAAGGTATCAAAGAAGTGAGCAACAATATTTCCCATGATTTAAGAACCCCCCTAACCCGCTTAAGAAATCAACTGGAACAAGCCGAAAAAACATCCTTATCCTCCAAAGCTGTTAAACAGCTATTGAAAGAAGCAGATGATTTGTTACATATTTTTAATGCTCTACTACGCATATCCAATATCGAACAAGGTGCAAAAGGAAACACTTTCTCATTAATTGACTTAACAACACTGATTAACGATGTTATCGAGTTTTATGAACCTCTTGCTGAAGAAAAGCATATCCACTTTGATTTTCAATCTGGTAAGAAGATCACCTGTATGGGCGATCGCCATTTGCTATTTCAAGCTATAGCTAACCTTTTGGATAATGCCATTAAATTTTCACCTCGCCATTCAAACATAACTATTCGTCTTCATCGGGAACATGAAATAATTCAATTATCCATTCAGGATTCTGGTGATGGTATTCCATTGGAAGAAAGAGAAAAAGTGTTTGAGCGTTTTTATCGAACAGATAAAAGTCGACATATTCCTGGCAGTGGCCTGGGTTTAAGCCTGGTAAAAGCGGTACTGGATTTACATAAAGCCAGAATAACACTTCAAGATAATCATCCTGGAGTAGATATCAACATCCAGTTTAAAACGACTTAATCTTTCATATAAACGATTGACCAGTATTTACAATTATTTTCTCAGAACATGAAAAATTGGTAATAATTCAGCCATGAGCCAGAAAGACGGCATCTTCTATTATTATGACTATCCGTCGTCTTTAAGCAAAATGAAAACCTTAGTTGAATAGTATGAAAATAGCGATTATTGGCAGTGGTATTTCTGGTTTAGGAGCTGCTTATCTACTACATAAAAAATATGACATAACCCTTTATGAAAAAAATGCTTATCTCGGTGGCCATAGCCGTACGCTGGATATCCCTGTCAAAGATAAAATAATTCCTGTCGATACTGGATTTATTGTTTTTAATTATCGAAATTATCCCTATTTAACAGCCTTGTTTGAACATCTTAATGTTCCTATAGCCAAAAGTGATATGTCTTTTGGTGTCAGTATTCAAAATAATTATCTGGAGTATGGTACTCAGTTTATTTCCAATATGTTTGCTCAAAAGCGCAACATTCTAAGACCTGCTTTTTTAAAAATGATATGGGATGTCTTACGATTCAATCGCCACAGTCATCAATACTGTGACATGGATACTTCGATCAGCTTAGGACAATGTCTGGATGAACTCTATATGGGAGAATGGTTTAAACAGTATTATTTACTGGCTATGGGAGGAGCTATCTGGAGTACATCTCCTCATAAAATGTTAGATTTTCCAGCAAAAACCTTCATACAATTTTTTAAAAATCATGGTTTACTCACAGTTAATGATCAACCTCAATGGTATACCGTTAAAGGTGGCAGCAAAGAATATGTTCAGCGTATCGCAAGTCATTTTAAAGAACACATCAAATTAAATTGTGGTGTAAAAAAAGTGATACGAGAAGCTCATCAAATAACGCTGATTGATGAGCATGGAGAACAACAGGCCTATGATCAGGTTATTTTTGCCTGTCATAGTGATCAAGTCCTTCATTTGTTACATAATCCAACCCATGATGAACAACACATCATTGGTCAAATTGACTATCAACCTAACACCATCATTGTGCATAGTGATATTAACTTTATGCCCAAAAGACGTAAGGCCTGGTCCAGTTGGGTTTATTTATCTGAAGAAAAAGAGCACCATCACAATAGCGTTTCATTAAGTTACTGGATGAATAATTTACAACCACTGAATACCGATACCCCTATTATCGTCACCTTGAATCCTCATAAAAAACCCGATGCTGATTTGATTTATGATGAATATACGTTTGAACATCCTGTTTTTGATGAAGCAGCTATTATGGCACAAGATCAACTGGATCATATTCAAGGAAAAGATCGACTTTGGTTTTGCGGTGCATGGCAAGGCTATGGTTTTCATGAAGACGGTTTATCCAGTGCTGTTCAGGTTGCACAACAACTGGATGCTGAATTGCCATGGAAATAAACGCTAAAATATTAGAAGCCAAGGTGATGCATAAGCGTTTATCACCACAAATGAAAGCATTTACTTATGGGCTCTACTATCTTGTTCTTCCTATTCATCAACTCCATCATAAAGGCTTAAATAAAGCCCTGGCTATTAATCGATTTAGCACTATCAGTTTTTATGAAAAAGATCATGGGCATCGTGACAATCAGTCTTTAACAAGCTGGATAATGCCAATTTTAAAAGAAAACGAACTACATGAGATAACCGATCATGTGCTACTGGTGACGTTACCAAGAATATTAGGTTATACCTTTAACCCTGTCAGCTTTTGGTTATGCCTGGACAACCAAAATCAACTTCGTTCTGTACTGTGTGAAGTCAACAATACTTTTGGAGAAACACATAGTTATCTTTGCACACATCACAATAAAAATGTGATTAAAAAAAGTGATACTCTTTCAACAAAAAAACTGTTTTTTGTTTCACCTTTTTTAGAGCGGGAAGGTCGTTATGAATTCACCTTTTCCTATCAGGACGACAAACTGGGTATCTGGATTGATTTCTTTGACAAAAACAATCACAAACAACTGATCACCTCACTGACTGGAAACCTGTCACCTTTAACCAAAGGTTATGTAAGAAAAATGTTTTGGAAATATCCTTTAGTGACATTAAAAACCATTGGTCTCATACACTGGCAAGCTATAAAACTGATCAACAAAAAAATAAAAAGAATCACCAAACCCAAGCAATACAATAAAAAATTATCTTAATTGAAAGACAACAGACAAAAATGAACAAATGGTAATAATCCAGACATTCAGAGGTTAAAAACAAAGTGTAGAATATGACAATAAAAAGGTGGCACACTATGTTTAAAAAATCAATAACCCAACAATTTCTAAAAACACTGGAACATATCCAATATGGTTCCATGACCGTTATCACTCCAGATGAGCAATCTTATCTTTTTTCCGGAAAGTTTTCTGGAGCTCAAGGTCATTTACATATTCATGACTGGCGAACCATTCCTCTGTTTGCAGCAAAAGGAGATATCGGTCTGGCTGAAGCCTATCGGGATGGCTATTGGTCATCCAACAACCTCACCGAATTACTTTTAATGGGGTTACAAAATGAAAGCGCTCTGGATACTTACATCTATGGCGGTACTTTTTCTCGACTTGTAGCACGTATTCTTGCACTATTTACACAAAATACTTTAAAAGGCAGTCGTAAAAATATCCATGCGCATTATGATTTGGGTAATGACTTTTATCAATTATGGCTTGATAAAACCATGACCTACTCTTCGGGTATTTTTTATCAAGAAACTGACTCATTACAAACATCTCAATATCATAAATATGACCGTATGCTCAATTCATTGGAAAGCCCTACTGGCCACCTATTGGAAATTGGTTGTGGTTGGGGCGGTCTTGCCGAAAGAGCATTAACTCATCATGATTATCAGATAAAAGGGATTACCCTTTCTGAACAACAACATTCCTATGCCACACAACGATTAGGTAACCAGGCAAACATTGCATTAGAAGATTATCGCTTACAAGAAGGACGTTATGATCATATTATTTCAATAGAGATGTTTGAGGCAGTGGGTGAAAAATTCTGGCCCATTTATTTTCAAAAAATCGCTGCCTTACTAAAAGAAAAAGGTAAAGCCGTGATTCAAACCATTACTGTTGATGATAGCTACTTTGAAAGATACCGTACAGGAAGCGATATGATTAGAACTTTTATTTTTCCTGGTGGTATGTTGCCCAGTATTCCCAGATTTCAACAGGAAGCTCAAAAAGCCAATCTTCGTGTCAATCATATTTATCAATTTGGCGAAGGTTATGCAAAAACGTTACAACACTGGCTGATATCTTTTGATACACAATTAGACAAAGTACGTCAATTGGGTTTTGATGAGGCCTTCATTCGACTTTGGCGACTTTACCTTTCAGCCTGTATTGCCAGCTTTATGGTCAAACGAACAAATGTCGTTCAATTGGAACTACAACATGCATAACCGTCTGTTCGCTTTTATTGTTTCTCTCTTGTTTATCTTGTCTTCAAGTCAAAGCTATTCTTTAGAACTTATCAAACAATATATTCCCCATACTGAAAAAGTGGGTCAAGCCCGGTTTAAAGTATGGTTATGGAAAGTCTATGATATCAGTTTATACGCTCCCAAGGGTGATTGGTCACCCAATCAACCTTATGCTTTATCTTTAACCTATCTTAGAAAAATAAAGGGAAAGGATATTGCTGATCGTTCTTCTCAGGAAATGCGAAAAATAGGTTGCAAAAATGAGATAAAACTTGCTGCCTGGCATGCAGAAATGCAAAAAATATTTCCCAATGTGACACCTGGTATGAAGTTGACCGGTATTTATTTGCCCAATAAAAAAACACGTTTTTATCGCGATAATACGCTGATTGGACAAATTAAAGATCCTGATTTCGGACAGTGTTTTTTTTCAATATGGTTATCTGAAAAAACATCCGAACCCAAACTTAGAAAAAAGTTACTGTCTCAAAACGATGCACCGTAATATACACACGACTCATCTTATACAATATGGTTGCCTTGCCATACCTTTAGCATTTGCTGGATTACCCCTCTATATTCATGCACCCAATTTTTATGCAATACAACACCATGTTCCACTCAGTGCACTGGCATTTATTTTACTGATATTACGTTTTTTTGATGCTATACAAGATCCAGTGATAGGTCGATTGAGTGATCTTTATTCCAAAAAACGTTTTATTTTTATAGGTGCTGCAAGCATCATTTTATCACTGAGTTTTTTACTACTATTTCATCCCTTAGCTAAAAAATCACCATTCATCTGGTTTACACTGTGTTTATTATTCGCAACAACCGCTTTCAGTATCATTAGTATTAATTTAAATACTATTGGTGGGTTATGGAGTACAAATACTCATGAAAAAACAACAATCACCTCCTATAGAGAAGCCTTAGGTCTGATTGGATTGTTACTGGCTGTTCTCATGCCTGCCTTGCTACAACAACACTTTACTCTATGGAATACCTTTTCATTGATCAGTTATTTTCTTATCGCATTAACGGGTTTATCTCTATTTCTTTTTTATCATTGGTGGAAAAAAAATAACCTACGGATTAATCATCATTACCAAACAAAACAGAAAACATCTTTAATCATGCTGTACAAAAAAGTGACTCGTCATCAAAAAAGTTTTTACCTTATTTACTTTTTAAGCATGTTGGCTTCCAGTATTCCCGCTATATTAATATTATTTTTTATTCGGGATCGCTTGAATGCCGAACCTTACACAGGGTTATTTTTATTACTTTATTTTTTATCGGCAGCGCTTGCTATGCCCTTCTGGCAAAAATTAAGTCGACAATATGGCAAACAACAAGCCTGGTTATTGGCGATGCTGGTTGCTATTTCCAGTTTTTTCTGGGCCATCTTTCTTAATGCAGGAGACATATGGCAATATGCACTCATTTGTTTTATTTCAGGCAGTGCTTTTAGTGCCGACTTAAATATTACCACCTCTCTACTGTCAGATTACATACAGGATAACCACTCAGAAACAACGGCATCTGTACAATTTGGTCTACTAGGCTTTTTGGCAAAATTTGCTTTGGCATTGGCTTCTCTTGTTGCTTTGGGGTTATTGGACATACTGGGTTTTTCAGCTGGGCAATACAATGAGCCCGACATTTTATTATATTTAAGTCTGATCTATGCTCTGATTCCCTGTTTGATTAAAATCATTGCGGCCTACTTGTTATGGAAACAAATCCAATCCAACCCTATGAGAAGATCCCATGAAAACACACCCCATAAAATATCTCATCATTCTTGTCACACTACTCACTCTCGGCATCCTCATGTTTAGTATACTTCCCAAAAACACATTGACTGACTACACAAACACACAGCCAAAAGCGGATATTAAAGACTATTTTAACGGTCCTATTAAAGCCTGGGGAATTGTTCAAGATTGGCGAGGTCGTGTCGTAAGCCGCTTTGATGTAGACATGATAGGCAGCTGGGAAAACAATATCGGTACCCTCAAAGAAAGTTTTCATTACTATGACGGGTCTACTCAAAAACGTGTCTGGACAATTCAGCAAACATCTGACGGTCATTACGAAGGTACCGCGGATGATATCATTGGTAAAGCCAAAGGTCATACAGAAGGCAGCGCGATTAACTGGCACTACACGATGGATATTCCCGTAAACGATACCACCTACCGTTTAAAACTGGATGACTGGATGTGGCAAATGAATGATGGTATTTTAATCAATCGTTCTTATTTAAAAAAATTGGGTATCACCGTGGCTGAACTGACCTTATTTATGCAAAAACAACCTTTGCAACAATAAACTGTGAAAAACAAAACATGAAAAAACAACATAAAGAAACCCTCTAATGCAATTTTCAAATGAACATATCTGGATCATTGGTGCCAGTAGTGGCATAGGTAAAGCTCTTGCAGAAAAACTTTCACAAGAAGGTGCTACTTTGATTTTATCTTCTCGCCGTCAGGATGAATTAGAAACTCTACAATCTTCGCTCGGGGAACAACACAGGATTTACCCTTTAGATGTTGCTGATAGTCAGCAAGTCAAAGAGACCACACAAACTCTCTTCAAGCAGTTTAACAAAATTGATCGGATTATTTTTATGGCAGCCATTTATCGACCTGATGGTATAGAGCAGCTGGATATGTCATTTGCTCAACAGTTGGTTCATGTCAACCTGCTTGGTGCCATTTATATTACTTATGCAATATTGCCATTACTGGAGCAGCAGACGAAAGCGCAAATCGCACTCTGTGCCAGCGTTGCTGGTTATACCGGCCTGCCCAGTGGCCAACCTTATAGCGCAACCAAAGCCGCTCTGATTAATTTTTCTGAAAGCCTTTACGCTGAAGTTGCAGAACATATTGATATTAAGGTCATTAATCCTGGCTTTGTCAGAACCCGAATCACCGATAAAAATAAATTTCATATGCCCATGCGCATTGAACCAGAAGCCGCTGCCGAAGCCATTGCCAAAGGATTAAAAAAGAAAGCCTTTGAAATTCATTTCCCCAAAAGATTTACCTATTGTGTTAAATTACTGAGCCACTTTCCTTATTTTATCAAGCTCTGGATCACGAAAAAGCTAAAATAAAAAAAAAGATGAACAGATATTGTTCATCTTTTTTATTTGGTGGAGCTAAGCGGGATCGAACCGCTGACCTCAACACTGCCAGTGTTGCGCTCTCCCAGCTGAGCTATAGCCCCAAAACACACATTTTATACCCTTAGCTCTGCCTATACGGCAGGGTCGTGTATTGTAAAGAGGCAATGGCTTGTCTGTCAAATACTCTATTGAATGAAGAAGGTTATTCAGTGGACAGGGGCTACTGTCCTTTCATAATGAAATCTGTTGATAGCTATTCATTATCAAAATCAGCAACATTTTCCTGAAAGCGTATCACGGTAATATGACTTCCCTGAGCACATGACTCTACCCATTCGGTCGTTTTTGAATCAAAACCACAGTAATCCCCTTCTTCAGAAAATCCACCGAAAATACCTTTTGATTCCAACCATTTTAAGGCAGAATATTCAGATAACTTCCCTTCTTGCACTGCCTGTAAAACCATATCTAAATTCATCATACTATCACCCTTGTATTGTTTAATGAAACATTAAGGTCTGTTGACGCCGTTATTATCAATATTTAAGATGACACTACTTTTTCAATATCCGGTCAATTTAATGACAGCCTTTCTTTATCTTATACAACCTATTATCTGCTAGACGTGTGTTCCAAAAATCAGCTACACTTTAAAAGCATTCTTAAAAATTATTTTTGATTGACTTTTCAAAAAGATATTTTCTCAATTTCCAGTTAACCACAAAAGACGACAAACTATGTTAAAACGTACAAAAGTTGTGACGACTCTCGGTCCTGCAACCAATAATGAAGATGCTTTAATGGCACTATTTAAAGCAGGTGCCAATGTTGTTCGTATGAATTTTTCTCACGGTTCAGCGGATGATCATAGACAATTAGCCGAACGTGTCAGAAAAGTAACATCGCAACTAGAAATTGAAGTCGCCATCTTAGGTGACCTGCAAGGACCTAAAATACGTATTGCACGCTTTAAGAACAACAAGATTACATTACAAAAAAATGCTGAGTTTATCCTGGATGCCGGTTTAGACATGAATGCAGGTGATGAAACCCGGGTTGGCCTGGATTTTCCTGATCTGACCAAAGATTGCAAACCACAGGATTGCCTATTACTGGATGATGGTCGAATTGAACTTGAAGTGATGCGGGTCGAAGGTGATCAAGTCATTACAAAAGTAATTATTGGCGGTGAATTAAGTAATAATAAAGGGATTAACTTGAAGGGTGGCGGTTTATCTGCCAAAGCACTCACCGAAAAAGATAAAGAAGATATTCGTTTGGCAGCAGAAATGGATGTTGATTATTTAGCGGTTTCTTTTCCTCGTACGGTGAATGATTTATTGCAGGCAAAACAACTGTTAAAAGAAGCTGGTAGTGATGCGGGTATTATTGCAAAAATTGAACGCGCAGAAGTGGTTGCAACAGATGAAATGCTGGATAACATCATCCATGCCTCAGATGCCGTTATGGTTGCCAGGGGTGATTTAGGTGTAGAAATTGGTGATGCAGAGCTTATCGGTGTTCAAAAGAAAATTATCCAACGGGCAAGAACCCTTGATAAAGCCGTTATTACTGCAACACAAATGATGGAATCCATGATTACCAATGCGATTCCTACACGGGCTGAAGTATTTGATGTCGCCAATGCCGTATTAGACGGCACTGATGCCATCATGCTCTCTGCGGAGACGGCAATGGGTGAACATCCCATCCGCGTTGTTGAAGCGGTCACACGGGTTTGTATTGGCGCAGAAAAACAACGGGCCAGTCAAATATCCAATCACAGAGTGGATTGTCAATTTGATCGTATTGATGAAGCCATTGCCATGGCTGTTATGTATGCTGCCAATCACCTCAATGGTGTTAAAGCCATATGCTGTTTAACAGAATCAGGTTCTACAGCTATGTGGATGTCACGCATTCGCTCCGGGATTCCGATTTATGCCATGACACAACGTTTAAAAACCCAGAGGCGCCTGGCTCTGTATCGAGGTGTCGAGGCTTTACCCTTCAACCCAACAGTTTTGGCCAGACATGATGTCAACCGATTGGCTGTTGCGGAACTCGAAAAAAGAAAGATTGTACAGCAAGGTGACTTGGTGATTCTGACCAAAGGTGATCATATGGGCATTTTAGGAGGCACCAATGCAATGAAAGTAGTTCGAGTTGGTGAAATTATTTAGGGATTGGTTCGCTTGCGTTAAATAAAAACACTATTCAGTCATCGGATGACATTATCTTTTTCTGAAATAATCAGCAAATTCTAAATGAGATGCTAAGCTTAATGAGCAAATCATTTATATATCAATAAAAGATATTTAACCTGAACTCGGAATAAGCTCTATACAAACATGATTGAGGTTTAAATCAATGCTGTACTCAAATCAACCTGCTCAATATTCCAAAACATCAAAAGAAGAATTTGATAATGACTACTTTCAAAAAGTATCCCGACTGATTAATAAAGAAATCAGTGTTTATGAAGCCATGGGCATTAAACAACTGGTCGAAATATTTGATCAGAATAACACATCAAAAAAATAGATAAAAACAATTAAAATCAAAAAGTTATATTAATATCTTCAATATTGGTTTAATTTTATATTAGGGTCTGTTGCTCTTCAGACGAATACCTAACAAACACAACATCATCAAGGTGAAATAAAAACCAAAACTACCGCTATTATTAAAAAAGTCACCATTTTTAAGACAACTTCTGTTAGGCGCAACGTCTCTGGGTTTTAACAAAAAGCCCCTTACCACACCTTCTTGAGTACCGTTATCGTTTACAGTGGATACAACACCTGTGCCAACAATATATCCATCATCACTAATTTTCCTGACATCAGCCAGGAACCATCCATTATTACAATCAATGAGCTCATTTAAATTTTGCATACTAATGCCATCGTATATAAAAGGCTCTAATGAAACTGGATTAACCGTTACCTGAGAAACACCAATCACTTCATTATTATTGTTAATAGACACCGCGTTGGACTGCCTTAACTCATTATTCAAAAAACCAATTTCTGTCGTTTGTTGTGAGTCTACATCATACATAAATGCCACCCTACCCGGCTCATCAGTAAAACTTGAACGACCAACCACCACGCGTTTATTATTTAAATCATTCACATCAACAATTCTGCCTTCCAGGCCACGAATGAGTGTTAGCTCTTCAGGATTAGAGGCCTCTGCAATAAACCCCCATTGCACACGCTCACCATCTTCATTTCTTGCCGTTGTAATGCCTATAAAATCCCTGTTTTCATTAATGGCAAGTGCTCGTGTTAAATCGCCACTACTCGGCGGTACAATGGTGGCTACCCTGGAAACAGGGTTAAAAACATAACCACGAGGGCCGGTAGTAAGCACGACACCACTGGCACGTAAAGTGACTGCATTACCAAAACCAACTATCCAACCATCATTATTAATATCCAATCCTCTTGAACTGAGTATATCTTCTCCCAAATCCAAACGTTCAACAAAGCCATTCGTCAATACCGCCGTTCTTTCATTGGTGAATACAAAAGCACGTAACGTTTCTCCGGTTTCAGGATCAACCCTCTCAATCTCTTCCAAAAAGCTGCCAATACCAACAGCTACTTGATTATCGTTGACAGCAAATGCACTGGCATCACCCAAAAAGTCAGATGAAAACTGAACAAAGGTATCCTGAAAAAATACCGGTCTTGTGGAGGGCTGTAAAAAACCATCAGGATGTCGAAAAACACCTTCTGCGGAACCGACAGCCAGTAATTGTCCACTTAATTCACCAGAAGGGTTTAATCCTAAAGCACTGGATGTGCCGCCAAAGCTCCCTAAATCAATCACTTCGTAAGAAGGAGGTATAGCCAACGCAAAACAAGGAACAAAGCATAAAATTGACTTAAAAAGAAATGATAAACAACGCATGTAACAACCTGACTGACTCAAAAACGACGCTAGTATATACTTAAACCAGTCTAAAATGCAGTCTTGTGGTGCAAAATGCCTAAGTTATTGTGCATCACTTTGATTTTCAGGTATGGCTTTTTTGAAAGCTTCTAACCCTAAGCAAAATGCATTAATGTCACACAACCTGGGAAAATCATGCATATCAACACCAAACCTTTGTGCATTGTAGACCTGTGGTATAAGACATACATCTGCCACACTAAGTTCATTTCCCAGACAAAATTCACCTTGTACCGGGTATAGTGCAAGTTGTTGCTCAATGGCAGAAAATCCTTCTTTTACCCAGTGTTGGTACCATGTCTGTTTTTCATCATCACTCACAGATAAAGCATCTTTTAAATAATGTAAAATCCGTAAATTATTCAGCGGATGTATATCACAAGCAATCATTTGACTGATAGAACGTGCCAATGCCTTACGTTCTGGTGATTTTGGCAATAAGGCAGGCTGTGGAAATTTTTCTTCAAGATACTCAATGATCGACAACGATTGATTGATGGTTAAATCGCCATCTTTCAACACTGGCACCAAACCTTGTGGATTCATTGAGCGATAGGTTTCAGACTTTTGTTGTCCGCCCTCTTTTGTCAAATGAATGGAAACCTGTTCATAGGTCAGCTCTTTTATATTTAACGCAATCCTCACTCGATAAGCTGCGCTTGATCGCCAATAATCATACAAGGTTAGCATAAGCGATACCTATTTCTGTTGTTTTTATTTCAATGGTGTCTATTCCAGGCACACCTATTTTAATGGTGTCACCCGTTGCTCAATGGCACCAAAAATACTCTGGTTATGGTCATCAAACATTTCTATTCGTACAAGATCACCAAAGGACATAAAAGGTGTTGCTGCCTTTCCGTCCGCAATCATTTCAAGCATTCGTTTCTCAGCCAAACAACTTGAACCCGCACTTCTGTCATAATTAGAAACCGTGCCCGAACCAATAATCGCACCAGCTGCTAATGGACGTGTTTTTGCAGCATGAGCAATTAAAGTGGGAAAATCAAATGTCATATCCACACCTGCATTCGGTTCTCCTAATACAGCCCCATTTAAGTGGGTGACTAAAGGACGATGTAATTTATAACCATCCCAGGCTTCACCCAATTCATCAGGCGTTACGGCAACGGGCGAAAAAGCACTGGAAGGTTTACTTTGAAAAAAACCAAAACCTTTTGCCAGTTCCGCAGGAATTAAATTTCTTAAAGAGACATCGTTCACTAACATCAACAAACGAATGGATGAAGCCGCTGCTTCAACACTGGTGGACATAGGGACATCGTCAACAATCACTGCAATTTCTGATTCCATATCAATACCGTGATCTTCTGAAACGGCAACAATATCATCTCTTGGTCCTAAAAAAGTATCACTGCCTCCCTGATACATGAGTGGATCAGTCCAAAAACTTTCTGGCATGTCAGCACCCCGGGCTTTGCGTACTAACTCCACATGATTCACATAGGCACTGCCATCAGCCCATTGATAGGCTCTTGGCAAAGGTGATTCACATTCTTCAGGTTTAAACACCTGTCGACTGTCACCCTGTTGATTATTTAAATTCTGATAAAGGGTTTCTATTTGTTCGGCAAGTTCATGCCAATGATCCAATAAATACTGTAAAGTTGGTGCAATCTCTGAGAGTGTTATATAGCTCGATAAATCTCTACTCACTAAAACCAACTGACCGTCTCGGGTTTGATTTTTTAAACTGGCAAACTTCATAACTGTATCATCTCTTTTTCAAAATTATGGATACTTCTGTTTGATAAATCTCTATCAATACATCTATAGCTTTTAACTGGTTTTCACTTTCCAACTATTAACATAGTCAGTATTTTCTATTTTTTCAGCCATATCATTAACGATTAAAGGATCGCGTGTATCTAACATCACCGCCACTTCATCCGTTTCTTTTTTGGCATATTGCTGGCCTGCTTCAAATGCTTTTGGATGTGGACCATGTGTAAAACCAGACGGATGAAATGTTAACATACCACTGTCAATATTATCACGGCTGAAAAAATTACCCGCATGATAAAATAAGACTTCATCAAAATCATCATTGTTATGATAAAAGGGTACCTTTAATGCATCGGGATCTGACTCAATGGGACGTGGTACAAAAGTACAGATAACAAATCTTTGCGCAATAAATGTCGTATGTGCAGAAGGCGGTAAATGATATCGATGAGACATCAATGGACGAATATCTCTCCAGTTAATTCTGACTACTGACAAATCACCATGCCAGCCTATAGCATCCAATGGATTATACTGAAAAGTCACCTTGGATATTTGCGAACATTTTTTAATATGAACCGCCCAGGTTTTTTCTTCATTTTGTTGAGCAGTAAATACATCATTAATGGCAGGTTTGTCCAACATGGCCGGATCAAAAATAGCCTGTGGACCTAACAAGCCTTTTTCTGGCAATTGATACGCATCATTGGTCGCTTCAATCATCAGCAAATGCAAAGGCTGCTTGGGTTCAAGACGCCACATGGTGCCTCTGGGTATGACAATGTAGTCACCTTCAACGATCGACAAATGACCATAATCACAAAAGAAATCAGCTTCCCCCTGATGAACAAATAACAAGTCATCTCCATCGGCATTACGTGCCAGTGCAGACATAGGTTTATCGCACACCCACCAACGCAACTGACAATGGGCATTATGAAGTATAGATGGCACACCAAAAGGGCAATCCTGTGTCGAGTCTAATTGATTTAAGTCATAAGCTCTTGGACGCAAGGGTCCTTCCCAGGTATCCCATTGGGTTGGAGGATGCTTATGATGGAAATGTGCCGTGGGGCCAAAAAAACCACTACGTCCCGCTTCTCTTTCATAAATGGCTTCTTTGGGAAGATCTGCATGAGCCTGACGTGAAATACGCCCTTCTTTTGCAGGATGACTAATCCACTTTCGCATGGCTTATTCTCTCTATATCATGTTTTTTATCTATATCGTATTTGCTATCTCATATTCTTTAGGGCCTGTTGCATTCTTTTTTTATTTTCCCTGAATAACGCCTCGCTGAATTTGATCTTCTTCTATCGATTCAAATAGCGCTTTAAAATTACCTTCACCAAAACCCTGATTGCCCTTACGCTGGATAATTTCAAAAAAGATAGGACCTATCACAGTTTGTGTAAAGATTTGCAATAAAATGCCATCACCTTCAACGGGTGCGCCATCAATTAAGACACGCAAGTCTTTTAATTGCTCAACATCTTCTTCATGACCTGGAACCCGCTCATTGACTTTATCATAATAGGTATCTGGTGTCGGCATAAATTCCATACCAATACCACGCAGATGTGATACGGTTTCATAGATATTTTCTGTGGATAGTGCGATATGTTGAATACCCTCACCTTTATACTCTCTCAAATATTCTTCGATTTGAGATTGATCATCTGAAGATTCATTAATTGGAATGCGGATTTTACCGCAGGGTGACGTCATTGCTCTGCTGGTTAACCCGGTTAATTTACCCTCAATATCAAAATATCGAATTTCTCTAAAGTTACCAATACGCTCATAAAAACCTGCCCACTTATCCATATTGCCCCTAAACACATTATGCGTTAAATGATCCAAAGTCTGTAAACCGGCACCTGAGGGATATAAATCCACATTCGGGTAAAAATCAAAATCATTATGGTAAAAAGCATTATCGCCATAGTCATCTACAAAATAGAGTACAGAACCACCAATGCCATAAATGGCTGGTAATGCTTTTTCGTGATTGACATAATCCGGCTGATCAAAGGCTTGTGCTCCCTGAGACAGCGCATAATCAAATGCCTCATCAGCATTCTTAACACGAAATGCCATGGCACAGGCGCAAGGCCCATGATCTTGAGCAAATGTCTGAAAATAGCCTTCCGTTTGTTCATTGATTAAAAAATTAATATCGCCCTGACGGTATAAAACAATGGGTTTACGTTTATGTCGGGCAATTTCAACAAAACCCAGTTGAGTAAACAGGTGTTTTAAAGCTTCGATACCTTCTTGTGTTGGCGAACAATATTCAACAAATTCAAAGCCGTCGGTTCTCAAAGGGTTTATCGAATCTGGATGCGTCATTAAGTTTCTCCACAATATACTGGCTATAAGCCATGCTCATAAAGCATGTAGTTTATTTTATGGCTTACAGGATAAAAAGAATAAAAATAATACATCTAGTATATATGAGCAAAAAAAACTTAACCACTTGTTTTTAAAATAAAAAATAAAAACAATCATCTAGAAATAAAAATAAACTGTAAATTAAAGTTTACGATCTATTTGAAGACAAAGAAGTGCTTGATAAATCAAAATTTTACCATCAAAAAAGTGGAAACTTTTATTTACATTTGGGTTATTTGAATTCCATACCAGATGATTCACTGCGCGG
The DNA here is from genome assembly GCA_965230335.1 of Kangiellaceae bacterium. Taxonomy (GTDB): domain Bacteria; phylum Pseudomonadota; class Gammaproteobacteria; order Enterobacterales; family Kangiellaceae; genus CBDDKS01. The sequence goes on from CBDDKS010000006.1 coordinate 255,981, forward strand.
GCACTTGTTCTGAGTAGCTATTGAATGTGAGGTATTTATTCAGAAGCAATTTCAAATTGTCGCAATTTTTTAGCGACAGCCGTATGAGACAGCCCTAAACGTTTCGCAAGCTTTCTAGTGCTCGGAAAAGAAGGATAAAGACTCTCAATCAGCTGTTTTTCAAAAGCATTCACGGCCTGACGATAGCTTATATCCAATAATTCATGTGACTCCGAAGGAATGGGTTGTAACATAGGTAATTTCAGCTGATCTGTTGTGATTTTATCCCGATCAAATGAAGACATCACCTGCAATATCACATTTTCCAGCTCACGCACATTACCCGGCCAATTATACCTTTGAAGGGCCTGCATGGCTCTGACAGTCAACTCTGGACACTGGCGATTCAAACGCCTGGCAGTGATTTCAATAAAGTGTTCTGCCAGGGGAATAATGTCTGCTTTACGCTTTCTTAACGGCGGTAATTCAAGGGTTAATACGTTTAAACGAAATAACAAGTCTTCCCTGAACTGTTTGTTTTGACTTAAACTCAGTAAATCACGCTGTGAAGCAGCAATAATTCTGACCTTTACTTTAACCACTTGCTCAGCCCCCACCCTTCTAAAACAGCCTTCTTCCAAAAATCGCAACAATTTAACCTGTAAATAAGAAGACATACCATCAATGGCATCCAAAAATAAAGTACCGCCATGGGTTAACTCTAATAACCCTGGTTTTCCACCGGACATGGCGCCACTAAATGCACCATCAGCGTAACCGAATAACTCATATTCAGCCATTTCATCAGGCAATGCTGCACAATTTAAAGCCATAAAAGGTCCATCACTCTGTATTAAATGATGACAGGCGCGTGCAACTAACTCTTTCCCTGTTCCCGTTTCCCCCTGAATTAACAGTGGTAAATCCATCAGCGCATAGTTTTTGGCATCTTGCAAAACCGACTGCATGATGTCAGATTCAGCAATACACCTATCAAAGGAATGCGTTAAATCATTCTGCCAGCGTACCAGCTGATCAGCGATACGATCGATACGACTAAATTGAATGACTGCCCCTGTGGGCTGTGTTACTTCAGGTGATTCAACCATTTTCACATCAGCCATCAATGACTGACCATTAAAATGAATCACCTGCTGTCCCTGCTCACCTTGAATCAGTGTTTTGATTTGCCTGAGACATTCTCTAGCTATCATACTCTCCATATCAACAGGCTTTGGATCAGATTCATCAATCTCAAAAAGGTTATAAAAAGCAGGGTTAGCCATTAACAAGACACCCTCCCTAGAAAAAGAAGCCACCGCCTCAGGATAACATTCGATCAAAGTTAAAGCTTCAATATGCTCTTTTTCCAAAGGCATTAAATCAACCGGCAGGACGGCATGAATGCCTTTGATAGACAACAAATCCAAACTAAACTGCTGCCAATCCGTTGTCTTTTCATCCGGGCTATCCAGCATTTTTAAAAATAATTGGTCTGGCAATAATTCAATGCCCTGTAAATTCATCCGATGTTTTAATAAACAGGTCAGTACTTCCTGGGTTAACCCCAAACGATCATCACATTTTAAAACCAGTCTTTTCACAATAAATAATATATAAGCTTGATAACAATAAATGGCATGGTTCACTGAAACACAAATCTCTATATTTGAATAAGGGATAAAAGTATTTGCGGTTCATAAGCTATCCAAGAGTATAAAAAGCAAATGAACGTCTGTCCATGGTTGTTTTTTGTTCAGGCAAGTAGTTTATCTAACCTGAACTCGGGATAAGAAAAACCGATTTCGCACCGCTGCGCTGTGTGTGACTGACTTTTTCAAAGCAAAAAAGTCAGCAAAATGCCTGAATATGCCTACGGCAGGTACTTGTTTTGTATCATCATTACCAGCAGAGCTATTCTTTTACCTCACAGGTAATTGGTAAACAAAAGAAATACCCAAGATTTAATCATCACTCTGGCCAAGTGCCCGCGCAGCAAACCAGCTTTTTTCTTGTCTTTTTGAGTGCTTGCAAAAAGACAACAGGCTTTCAGGGAAGAAAGTCTAAATCATCTTACACTCTGGATTATTTTGATATAACTGAATCAGCATATTTTGGTCGTGTGATTGATTTTGTGAAAAATGCTGTTATTTACGATTAGCCGAAACAATGCTCTCCTATTTTATATAACAGCTTCCTGCAAAGATTCTGCTACCGATAAATCAACCGGATCAACCACTAAATTACTGACAGCGGGGTGAATGGCATGAATATGTTCCAGCATCTTCTTGCTGATAATATATTTTTGTGGCAAATTTTTTATTCTGAATAAATCAGGAACTTGTCTAATTTTTTCAGAACACAGCACAATACGTTCTGCTCTGGCTATTTTTTCTGTGCCTTTAAAGTAATCAATTTTTGAATGAAGATGATCCAGGCAATCATAGTGCCCTAAAGGATTAATATAAAAATAATCTTTAGAAGCTATTTGTCCCTGATGATCAAGAATAGACACTGGCAGAGATTCAACAGGCCCATGATTGACTGATTCAATCACTGACTTTATTCTTTGACTGACTATCAATAAATTTTCATTATTGGTTATAAAGTCAGAAAGTCGCTTGCCACCCCGATTCGACATGGTTACTTTGATGTATTCAGGATACTCCGCTTTAGCTGACTTTCCTGATGACAGACAAGAAGATAACCATTGAACTTCTTGAGGTGCCTGGTCAATTAAACAATAATCTTGATCAAGACTTTTCGAATTACGAATATAATAGAACTCACTCATTTATCACCCTAAATGGAAATACTGTGTTGGTTTATCATTAACCTACATTCAGACATAACTTGTATGTCATACAACCAGGTCATATTATCTCTTAATAATAAGCATTATCTCTTAATTTGACAATCTCAGATAAAAAATAAACCTTTTGTTTGGTTAAAAGTTATACTTTTGTGACAAGGTTTACAAAAAACTGTTTATAACCTAGTCAATTTTCAAGGTATCGTTTTATTCTGTTTTATCTAAAGACGCGCTGTGCCCACCGATTTGTTTTTCCAGTCTATCCAAAGCCAAACGTGTCGCTGTAATTTCCTGCATAATTTGTTTTATATTCGGCACTTGTTGTAACTCTTGTAAACGTTCTTTTTTTGCTTCATCCAAATTATTTAATACAACAGCAATAAACAAATTAACAATAACAAAAGTACCTAACACCACAAAACTGACAAAATACATCCAAGCGTAAGGACTTAAATCCATCGCCGTGTACATCACATCAGTCCAGTCTTCTAAAGTCACCACTCTAAACAGTGTCAGTAAAGCCAGACCTAAACTTCCCCAGTGGGTGGGATCATGTTCATGAAATAAATAAAAACCAACGATGGAATAAATATAAAAAATAATACCCATTAACATCACGATATGACCCATGCTGGGTATAGAGCGCACTAATGTTGAAATAATCAGTCTTAACTCCGGTACTGTTGAAATCAACCTGAGCACTCTTAATAAACGTGCCAAGCGAGCAATCATGGCAAATTGCCCGGTAGCCGGTATAAACGATAACACAATAATAGAGAAATCAAATAAATTCCATCCATTACCAAAATAACGATTGAATTTAGGGGCTACTGCAATTAATTTTAAAAGTGCCTCTAAAACAAAAACACCCAAAATGACATCATTCAATAATGTAAACCAGTCACCATAATGTCTTTTTAACAAGGGTGATGTTTCCATGCCTAAAATAATGGCATTGATTAAAATCAACGTGACAATAAAAAAAGTAAACCCTTTAGACTGAACTAATTTTTCGCAAAATAATTTCATAAATAATTCACTACATAGCGTATGGTTTTTAAGGAAGATTTCTTACGTACGATGAGGTTATTTTATCAGTTTTATATAAATTTCCAATATGATAACGGCCACCCTTGTCTCAAAACAGGCTCTAAACTTGATAAGTCTTTCGGCAATCAATCTCTTCTTCTAAAATAGGTTTGGATAATAAATAGCCTTGCGTATATTCGCACTTCATAGTTTTTAATAACTCAAGAGATTCTTTTGTTTCCAGCCCCTCTGCAACGACTTCTAAATTTAATGCATGCGCCATAGCAATAATAGACGTGGTTAATTCACGGGCACTTTCATGTTCACTGAGTTTAAAGATAAACGAACGATCAACTTTTAATACATCAAAAGGCAATTTATGTAAGTAAGAAAGAGAGGAATGCCCTGTTCCAAAGTCATCCAATAACAATCGAATGCCTAATTCTGACAATGCATGTAAATTATTCATGCTAATACCATCTTCTTCTATCATTTCATTTTCTGTTATTTCAACATCCAGATAGTGGGCAGGCAAATCAAATTCTTGCAAGGCTGATTGAATACAGGAAACTAACTTATTGGATTTCAATTGACGAGGAGATACATTAATAGCCACTCTAAACTCGGAATCTGTTTGTTGATTCCATTTTTTTGACACACGACAGGCTTCTCTTATCACCCATTCACCAATTTCAAGAATTAAACCTGTTTCTTCTGCGACCGGTATAAAATCCATGGGAGAAATCATACCTAGTTCAGGGTGACACCATCGAATCAAAGCTTCTGCACCAACAATTTTCATATCTTCTAAACGAACGACTGGTTGATAATGCAATACAAACTCATCATTATCAACGGCCTTTCTTAAGTTTGTTTCCATTAATACCCTTGCTTTTAATTTTTCATCCAAATGCTCCGAATAAAGCTCATAATTATTTCTTCCATTTTCTTTTGCATGATACATTGCTAAATCGGCATACTTTCTTAAATCACTGGAGTTATCTGCATCAACAGGAAAAACAGCAACACCAATACTCGCAGAAATAAATATCTGCTTGCCTCTTATTTCAAAAGACTCTGATAATACTTTTATAATTCTTTCACAGACTCTGATAATTGAGTTTTCAAAGTCAGCCACTTCTGTCAATATAATATTAAACTCATCGCCTCCTATTCGAGCTACTGTATCACTTGAACGAATACATTCCTGTAATCGGTTGCCTGATTGTACAATCAACTCATCGCCTGCCTGATGCCCCATTGAATCATTTACATGTTTAAACCGATCCAAATCAATAAACAATAAAGCTAACTTGGCATTATTTCTGCGAGATAAATGTAATTGATGCTCCAGACGATTCAGAAATAAGTTACGATTCGGCAAAGCGGTTAAAGAGTCATAATGAGCCAATTGGCGATTTCTTCGTTCACTTTGTTCTAATGCTTTCGATGTTTCTTCCATCATTTTCACTGATCTGGCAATATTACGAGTAATAATCACTATTCCTGAAATCATAATACTGGTAATAATCACAAAAATAACCGATGTCGATGCCACAATAAAATCAACAGTATCCACTACTGGTTTCATAAAATTATTAGAATTATCCAAAAACTCCTGATTGGCTGTGTTTAATAAAGTTTCCATATTTTCCATAGAAGTTTTATGTGAATGACGATAATATTCCAGTTTTTCCAATAATTTATTGGCTGTATTCAAATCATTTTGACACAGCTCAATGGCTTTATCCGTATTGATTAATTTCATCACACTTTTGTCAAATATGTTTATCAACTCCAGACAGGCTATGGGTTGTTCACGGATATTTTCAACGGTTTTTATAATGGAATTAATATCAAAATATTGATTTTTTTTACTTTGAGTAATTTTATACCTAAGCTCAATCACATACTTTAGATGCAGTCCATTCAACTCATGGAAGCGAGCACCTTTCGCAATTTGATATAATCCAAACATCAAAAAAATAGAAAACGCAACCACCATAATTGTAATTTGGATTAAGCGATTTTTTATATTCATTGTTTAGATATATGCCTTTCCCAAAAGATTTGATAACAACTTTGGTTTCCTAAGTACTTGTTGAATTTATCAAAATTGTATTAAAAACGATTTTATTATTATGAACATAGTCCAACTTGACTGGTTTTGCCTTTTTTCACTGCTTAAAGCCCCTTTTAATCTCTTTATGAGCTTTTAATTCATACAGGCTAAGATATAATCATCCTCAAAGGATTTAAATCATCCAAAACCCATGTATCCTTTTACAAAATAAACGGCCGTTGTGCTTTCTAAACGATTAAAAATCTCATACAATCCAAAAATTTTTAACCGCACACTTATTCAAGAGAACTTCATGTGACATCTATTATTGAAATACACAATCTCAATAAAACCTATGCCTCTGGCTTTCAGGCACTTAAGCAGGTCAACCTCAACATACAACGAGGTGAAATTTTTGCGCTGCTTGGCCCCAATGGTGCCGGAAAAACCACATTAATCAGCTGTATTTGTGGCTTGGTACAACCCTCAGAAGGCAGCATTCATGTTGATGGTCATGACATTCAAAAAGCTTATCGGGCAGCCAGGAATAAAATTGGTCTGGTTCCACAGGAATTATTTACTGAAGCTTTTGAAAGTGTTTGGTCAACAGTTAATTTTAGTCGCGGTTTATTTGGTAAAGCGCCCAATCCTGATTATGTTGAACAAGTACTCAAACGATTATCCTTGTGGGATAAAAAAGACACGCGCGTTATGGCACTTTCGGGCGGCATGAAACGTCGAATGATGATTGCAAAAGCATTATCCCATGAACCAGAAATTCTCTTTTTGGACGAGCCCAGTGCCGGAGTCGATGTTGAATTACGTCATGATATGTGGGATATGGTACGCAACTTAAGAGAAAGCGGTGTCACCATTATTTTAACAACGCATTATATTGAAGAAGCGGAAGAAATGGCTGATCGCATTGGTATCATTAATAAAGGAGAACTCTTGTTGGTTGAAAACAAAAATGAGCTCATGAAAAAACTGGGGAAACGTCAACTAACACTGGAACTCCATTCACCACTTGAATCAATACCAGAGGCATTACACTCTTTTGCACTGACACTCGCCAATAATGGCAAAGAACTTATTTATACCTTTGACTCCAAAAAAGAACATACGGGGGTGACTCGTTTACTGAAAGCTCTGGATACATTGAATATTGATTTCCATGATCTCCATACAGAAGAAACGTCACTTGAAGATATTTTTGTTAACTTTGTTAAGGCAAGCACATGAACTTTTATTCAATCCGAGCGATATACATGTTTGAAATGGCACGAGCCTGGCGCACCATTATGCAAAGTATCGCTTCTCCTGTTTTATCAACTTCACTTTATTTTATTGTATTTGGCGCAGCCATTGGCTCGCGTATGGGAGAAATCGATGGTATCAGTTATGGTGCTTTTATTATTCCCGGTTTACTCATGCTTTCATTACTGAATGAAAGTATTTCCAATGCATCATTTGGTATTTTCTTTCCAAAATTTTCCGGTACCATTTATGAAGTGCTTTCTGCACCTATTTCTACCTGGGAAATTATTTTAGGATACGTTGGCGCTGCTGCAACCAAATCTATCATACTCGGTGGTTTAATATTAATCACTGCCCGTTTTTTTGTTGACTACGATATTCAGTATCCTTTGCTGATGATCACCTTTTTAATTTTAACGGCAGTCACTTTTAGTTTATTTGGCTTTATTATTGGCATCTGGTCCGATAATTTTCAAAAACTGCAGGTTATCCCGCTCATGGTCATCACGCCTCTGACTTTTTTAGGCGGCAGCTTTTATTCCATTCATATGCTTCCGGACTTTTGGCAAAAAGTGACTTTATTTAATCCGATTGTTTATTTAATCAGTGGTTTTAGATGGAGTTTTTATGGCAAAGCTGATGTTGATGTCAGCATCAGCCTCGGCATGACATTATTTTTTATGATGGTTTGCCTGGCGATTATTTATTGGTTTTTTAAAACAGGCTATCGTTTAAGAAACTAAGTCACTATTTCTCTAATAATAAATAATGCCGATAACCGTTACGGTGAATATGTAATAAGACAGAACGTTGAGAGGCTCTGAGTGCACTTTTTAAATTAGAGACTCGATTAACCAGGCGTTTATTCACAGCCACAATTACATCACCTTTTGCCAGACCCCGAGATGCGGCAAAAGAATCAGATAAAATAATCTCCACAAGCATACCTCTGCCTTGTGGATTCTTGACCAATTTCACACCGTCCAGTAACGGATGTAATGGATCTTCAAGCCCATACATTTTTTTGGGATCGGCAATTTTAACTTTAAAATACTTGATTTTATTATTTCTAATAATTTTTAATTTAACAGATTCACCAATGCCTAAAACAGCAATTAGACTATCGAACTGTGTTTTAGACTGCACAACTTCATTGTTCACTTCAACAATTAAATCCTCTAATTGAAGACCTGATTTTTCTGCAGGTGAGTCTTGATACACTTTATTCACCAACACACCCTGATGTGTATTCTCAAAATCAAATGCTTTTCTGACTTCTGAAGACAGATCTTGTACATCTACCCCAATTAAGCCTCTTTGTACTTTTCCGTGCTTCAAAATCTGTTGCATAATAGATTTGGCCATATTAATTGGAATGGCAAATCCGATACCCACATTACCGCCAGCTGGAGAAATAATGGCCGTATTAATGCCGACCAAATCCCCTCGTAAATCGACCAGTGCACCTCCTGAATTACCCGGATTAATAGAAGCATCTGTTTGTATAAAGTTTTCAAATCCTTCAATACCCAGACCTGAACGCCCCAACGCACTGACAATACCGGTTGTCACCGTTTGCCCTAAACCAAATGGATTACCAATCGCTACGACAAAATCACCCACTTCCAATTTACTGGAATTTGCAAATTCAATCTGCATTAAATCCTCAGCATCAATCAATTGTAAAATAGCAATGTCCAACTCGGGATCAGCGCCTTTATATTCTGCAAAAAATACACGGCCATCGGCTAGAGAAATTTGTATCTTATCGGCATCGGCACCTTTAATAACATGAAAGTTGGTCATCACAATGCCTTTTTTGGCATCAACAATCACACCTGACCCAACACTATGTTGTTGCGGACGCTGGTATCCTTCATCGAGATTAAAAAAATGCCTGAAAAAAGGATCATTCAATAAAGGATTGTTTTGTCTGGTTGAAAACGTGGAGATATTCACTACCGCAGGGTTGACCCGTTTTAACATGGGAGCAAGTGAAGGCAGCGCTTTTCCAGAAGCGTCTACAGAAGGTAAGGCCGCCCAAGAATTGGTAAAAAACCCGGTACATAACAAAAAAGTGGCACTAAAAAATAATAATAATTGTTTCAATAGGTTATTGAGTCTATACATCAAAGTTCAATCCAATATCATCAAGTCTATAGTAAAGATGCTCTATTAATAAGGATAGTCCATCATTTTTCAAGTCATCGAACAGAAACATCTGTTAAACTCAATCTTTTTCGTTTCAAAGTTTTTGATGATTAAGTATTGAAAAAAATAATCTCTATTATTATTATTCAAAAATTTTAAAAACATCCTATAGGGTTTTACGATGCTAGACGTAAATCATCTAACACGCTCCTATGGTTCTTTTGTTGCCGTAAACCAAGTCAGCTTTTCTATTTCAAAAGGTGAAATTGTTGGTTTATTAGGTCACAATGGTGCCGGGAAAACCACCATAATGAAAATGCTCAGTGGTTTTTTGGAACCTAATCAGGGCAGTATTACATTAAATCATCTGCCATTATTGGAGAATCCCAAAGCTGCACAAATGCATATTGGATACTTACCCGAAAATTCACCCGTATACCCTGAAATGACTGTCATAGATTACCTGGATTATGTTGCAGAATTAAAGCATATCAAAGGACATCAAAAAACTTCTGAAATGAACCGTGTTATTCAGGCCACAGAACTTCAGGAAAAAGCATTTGACCTTATTTCGACCTTGTCCCGAGGCTATAAGCAACGTGTCGGTGTTTCTCAAGCAATCCTGGGTAACCCCAAAGTGCTGATTTTAGATGAACCAACCAATGGTCTGGATCCCACACAAACCGAACACATGCGTCAACTCATTAAATCTTTATCCAAAGACGCGACGATTATTCTTTCAACGCATATTATGCAAGAAGTCAATGCTCTTTGTGATCGTGTTTTAATTATTAATTCAGGTGAACTGGCTCTGGATGAACAGCTGGAAAAACTCCGTCAAAGTAAAGCCTTATTACTCACCTGTTCTGCTCCACTGGATGATATTCAACATTGTTTAATGATAGAAGAAAACCATATAGAACCATTATCCATGGATGACGCTTCATCTTCTCGTTATAGCTATCGATTATTTTTAACACAAGAGCAAAATATGGATGCATTCTGTTCAGAAACTGCAAAAAAAGTGATTCAATCAGGACATCAATTATTTCAATTACAAGTCGAGCAATATGATTTAGAAAGCTTATTTAAAGAAACAGCTCAGAAGAAACAGACTTTTCATTCAAACAGGAGAAGTGCTGATGTCGCATAACATATCTTCTCTTTCACAAACCGCTTCTCTTTCACAAATAAAACGTATTACACAAAAAGAAACGGCTTTATTTTTTTCATCCCCTATTGCTTATATCTTTTTGGCTATATTTATTGGTGTTAGCTTATTTATCTTTTTTTGGGCCGAAGCTTTCTTTTCAAGAAACATTTCTGATGTCAGCCCTTTATTTTCCTGGATGCCCGTACTGCTGATTTTTCTAAGCAGTGCATTGACTATGAAATTATGGAGTGAAGAACGCCGAACAGGTACTCTGGAACATGTCCTCACACAACCAACACCTTTATGGCATTTTGTAGTAGGAAAGTTTCTCGCCTGTTTATTTTTATTGGGTGTGGCATTAATGATCACCCTACCCTTACCTATCACCGTATCAATCATAGGTCAACTTGATTGGGGCCCAGTGTTTGCTGGTTATTTAGCCACTTTTTTCCTGGGTGCTGCTTATTTAAGTATTGGTTTATTTGTTTCTTCCCGATGTGATAATCAAATTATCAGCTTAATACTCACAACGCTCATATGCAGTCTTTTATACTTGATTGGCTCACCATTGCTTACGGATCTATTGGGTCATCAGGCTGGTGAATGGTTAAGATTATTGGGTACAGGTTCACGTTTTGATGCCATTACCCGAGGTGTTATTTCCATTGCTGATTTTTATTATTATATGAGCATTATTATGATATTTTTAACGCTCAATGTTTTTTTCATAGAAAAATCCCGCTGGACACCTCAACAAAATAAAACTTACCACACCCACTGGCGCCGTTTAAGTTTCTTATTCATAGTCAATGCCATACTGGGTAACCTTTGGATACATCATATCAAAAGCTTACGTTTTGATGTGACAGAAGGTCGTCAATACTCTATTTCTCAAGCAACACAACACTATTTACATCAATTAAAAGAACCTTTATTAATACGAGGTTATTTTAGTAGTAAAACTCACCCATTATTATCACCATTGGTTCCACAACTTCGCAATTTAATACAAGAGTATGAAATCGCTGGTGATGGCAATATACGAATTGAATTTATTGATCCTATGAAAGAACCCGAATTAGAAGAAGAAGCCAGTAAAAAATATGGTATTCAACCGGTTCCTTTTCAAATGAATGATCGTTATCAATCGTCTATTGTCAGTTCCTATTTTAATGTTCTTGTGCAATATGGTGATGAATATCAAATCTTAAGCTTTCAGGATCTCATAGAAATCAAGGTAAATAATGAAACAGACATGGATGTTCAATTAAGGAACCCTGAACATGATCTGACACGAGCCATTAAAAAAGTATTGCACCATTATCAAGCCGCTGGAAACTTATTTGACACCATTAAAGGTAACCTGACTTTTACCGGATATGTTTCATCCGATGATCAACTGCCTCAAGAATTAATCACATTCAAACAGACTATTGAAACATGGTTACAAGAAAAAGTAACACAGTCCCAAGAGCGTCTTTCTGTTTCCTGGCTGGATCCTGAAGCAAATCATGGTGAAGTTGCTGAACAAATTGCATCACAATACGGCTTTCAACCTATGGCTACTGATTTATTCAGCGATCAGCGTTTCTATTTTTATCTCATCGTTTCCAATGAAGATAAAGTCATACAAATACCACTGGATGATCTGGAAGCAAGCAGTTTTGAAAGAAATTTTGATGCTGCCATCAAACGTTTTTCATCTGGCTTCACAAAAACTATTGCTTTAATTACACCCTCACCTGAAACATCTCCCTATGGACCACAAATGAGTGGTGCTCAATTCAATCAATTAGAAAACTTTCTGAGCAGTGAACTCAATATCCAACGAGAAGATATCAGTGATGGTATTATTTCTGGAGAAACAGATATTGTTTTACTGATTGCACCAGAATCACTGGATGACAAACAAGTGTTTGCCATTGATCAATTTTTAATGCAAGGCGGTACAGTACTCATAACAACCTCTTCGTTTAGTGCCAATTTATCATCCAGAAGCTTTGCTGTAAAACCGCACACCAGTGGATTAACCGATTGGTTAGCCCATCACGGTATTACTATTGAAAATCAATTACTCCTGGATGCTCAAAATTCAGCATTTCCGATTCCTGTTAATCGGGATTTAGGTGGTTTTCAGGTACAGGAAATACAAATGCTGGATTACCCTTTCTTTCCTGATTTAAGAGACAGTGAATTAAATCAGGATAATCCTATATCAGCCAACATTCCTCAGTTAACGCTAACCTGGCCTTCCCCCATGACCATTGACAGCGAAAAACAAAAAGACAGAAAGGTGATACCTTTAATCCACAGTTCAAACAATGCCTGGTTATCTGAGTCAACCGATGTTATGCCTAAGGTTGATACAGCTTCTGGTGAATGGCATCCCACTGGAGAAACCCAATCTTATTTATTAAGTGCAGTAGTGCAAGGACGTTTCAATTCTTTTTTTAAAGACAAACCATCGCCTTTATTAGAAGACAAACAAAAACAGGAAGAGGACAAAGAAGGTTTACCAGAAAATTCCTCTACACCATCGAATGAAGCTCAAACACCCAATGATCACGACACGCTAGTGAGCAGTATGATAGAACGATCTCCAGAATCATCACGCTTAATCGTCATCAGTTCAAATGATTTTTTACAAGATCAAATGATTGGGCTTTCAGGAACGGTAAATCGTAGTGAATATTTAAACAGTATGCAATTCATTGCCAATGCTATTGATTGGTCTTTAGAAGATGCAGGATTACTCAGTATTCGCTCACGAAGCCACTTTAATCGGACATTACCTCCTATGGAACGACAACAGCAGGTTTTTTGGGAATATTTAAACTATGTCCTGGCATTACTGGCATTAATACTGGTGTTCCTTGTTCAAAAATATCAACAACGCCATAAAATCAAGCGTTATAAACAATTCATAGCACACTAATGAGGATTTAAATAATGAAAAAGCTTTCTCTTTATTTAAGTATCGCATTACTGACACAAGTACTCCTTATTGTAACTTTCTTTCTTGACTCTGACTCCAAAGCTAATCATAACTTAGATCGTTTACTCAATCTTGATACAGAAAAAACAACTCGACTATTATTTTTCGATGGAGAAGCACCCAAGCCATCAGGGGCTGATGTTGCCAACATTGAATTGATAAAAAATGAACATCATTGGCTATTAAAATATCCTTCGAAAAATAAATTATCATCTGATCATTTGATTCAATTACCTGTCGATCAAAAAAAACTAACGACCTTACTGAATCATTTTGAAAGCCTTAATGCACACTGGCCAGTGACTACCACAACTGCCAGTCATCAACGATTTGAAGTGTCCAACAACCAATATCAAAAACGAATACAAGTATTTCAAGAATCAACGTTAGTTGATGATTTTTTTATTGGTACTTCTCCGGGATTTAGAACCACACACTTTCGTCATCATAATGATGATAACGTATATACTGCCAAAATAAACAGTTATGAACTCTCAACCAATCCAGATGATTGGGTCGATAAAACCTTAATAGCCAGTCAAGATATGACTCAACTCAAAGGCAGTGATTTTACTTTAACAAAACACAATGATACCTGGCAATTAGATCAAACGGCTCCTTCCAATGAACCTCACCTTGAAAAAAATACCGATGCTGTTTCCCAGGCCATACAGATTTTTTCCAATCTTCATATCTTAAAAATAATCACTGATTTACCTGAAGCTATCTCTCATAAAGTCATAACATCGTTTGAAATATCGACGCCCACTCATCAGTGGACTTATCGAATGTTTAAAGATAAGGAAAATTTTTACATTCAACGTAATGATAGAGAAATATTCTTTACCATCAGCAAAAATGACTATGACACATTAGTACAATTAAAACGCAGTTTCTTTTTTAAAAAACAACCATCATCTGATGATGCTAATAAAGACTCAAACAGTTTTCTAAATGAATAGATAGTGTGTCAATTCACCGTTCGCCAAGGCGCAAATTTTTCAGAATATTCTGACATATGATCGATAAAAGCTCTCAGTTTTGTCGTGTAGTGTTTGTTACCTGGAAATACCAGATTAAAAGGTGTTTCTAAAGATAATTCTGGAAGCACCACTTCCAGACTACCTGATTCAATTTGAGTATTGACAAATACTTTGGGTAAACAAGTGATACCGATACCACCAACAGCTGAACGCCGAGCAACATAAATATCATTTGTGCTTAATCGACAATTGAGTTCCTTGTCTTTTTCATGTTCAGGAATAATCATCCAGTCTGGATAAATCATCTTAACTAATTGATGTTGACTGATTGTTTCTAATTCTGGTTTACCGAATTGTTCAATATAGCTTGGACTCGCACAATAAACAGATTGAAATGCCCCCAAACCTTTGGTGCGTAATGACGAATCATTGAGATAACCTGGTATTAATGCACAGTCAAACATTTCTTCAATTAAATCCACTTTTCTCTGACTAACAATATAGTCCACATTAATTTTGGGAAAGCGTTGTAAAAAACTTGCCATCATTTTTGATGCAAAAGGATCTTCAAGAACATAAGGTGTCGTGACTCTCAACGTACCCATGGGTTCTGCTTTTAAGTTTTGAATTGCCAGCTCTGCTGCTTCAGCTTCACTCAGCATCTGTTTGCAGTGATAAAAGTACACCTTACCAATATCGGTTAATCTCTGCTTTCTTGTCGTTCGATAGAGCAATTGTGTATTTAAACGTTTTTCTAAATCGGCAACACGTCGACTTATTGTTGACATAGGAATACCTGTCTTTTCTGATGCTCTAGAAAAATTGCCATTATCAACAACCTCCACAAAAGCTGCCATTTCATCAAGTGAAATTGTCATCTTACCCCCCAAAAGAACGAATACATCTCGATAAAAAATAAAGTTTTTATTATCCCATATATGGGATTTATATTTCCATTTTAATCTATTTACAAAAAATATGAGGATATCTATGATATCCACACATCAATACAAAAGCCTAAACACACAACCATCAACAAACCCAGAGGAATAACATCATGAGCATACACTTAACAGCCGAAGAAGCCATAGATCATCTTGATGCCCAAAAATGGGTAAAAACATCCATTGAACAACGTCTAAATCTCCTTTATCAATTACGTGAAAATTTAAAGGTTTTTAGTACTGAACTGGCAAAATCTGATGCTAAAATGAAAAACAACTTATTAAAAGAAAACCTTTTTAGTGAAGATGAATCACTTGTTGCAACGGTTGTTCCTGTAGGAAGTACACTCAGTGCATGTATCGGATTATATGAATCATTACAAGAAGGTAAAATGCCTGAACCTTTAGAAGTCAAAAAAGTAAGTCACGATTTATATGATGTTCGAGTATTCCCACAAGAAGCAAAAGACAAAATTTTATATGCCGATCGTAAAGATTTTTTACGTATAAAAGGTGAACCAAAACAAATCCGTCCTACTGATAAACCGGCTTCAATCATCGCTGTATTGGGTGCAGGAAACTACAGCTCTGCTTTAGAAATTGTAAAAGCCATTTTCTTGGAAAATGCTGTGGTAGTACATAAGCCTCATCATCTGAACGAAAATACAGATACAATATGGGCAAAAATTTTCCAACCATTAATCAACGAACAAGCCATCAGTTTTTGTAAAGCCGATCAGGGAAGAGTACTCACTCAAGATGATCGCCTATCTAAAATCTATTTTACCGGTGGTGCTCATACCGCAAACGCAATAAAAACCACCACAACCGCTGAATTGGTTTCTGAATGTGGTGGAAACAATCCTTGTATCATTGTGCCTGGCGTTAAACCCTGGTCAAAGAAAGAAATAGAGCACCAAGCCATACAAATTGTCACTATGTCCAAGCTCAATGGCGGAGCAGTGTGTGGCAGACCACAAACCTTAGTCACATGTAAAAACTGGTCGCAACGGGAAGAATTTCTCGATGCCATTCGCCAAGCCATCAAAACTGAAACACCCGCAGCAGGTAGTTATTACCCAGGTACAAAAGAGGTTATTAAGCAATTTTTAGACAATCATCCCAATACAGAAGTCATTCAACCGGAAAATGGACGATATCAAAATACTGAGTATTTATTTATTCCATCAGTTGATGAAAACAGTTATGCCGTTAAGAACGAAGCCTTTTGCCAAATCCTGAGTGAAGTCGCGTTGGACACACCTGACAATGCAAAAGACTTTCTTTCCAGCGCAGTTGATTTTGCAAACACCGAACTTTTAGGCACCTTAGGAAGCTGTATTATCATTGATGAAAAAACAAAAAAACAATATACAACCTCATTAGAACAAGCCGTGACCGATCTAAAGTATGGTGGTATCGCCATTAATACCATGCCTCCCTTTATCTTTTTAAATCCCTATTTAACATGGGGAGGCAATGAAGAAGGTGAAGACATCGTCTCGGGTCGAGGTCATTTTGGCAATCTCTTATGTTTTGAAAATATTGAAAAGTCCATTATCTATGCCGATTTTATGTCACCAGGCCATATGATGAATACCAATAAGTCTGCGATGAATGCCTTATCAAGAGGTATGGCCAAATTCGCCATTGAGCCCAGCTGGCTAAATGTTGCAAAAATGACAGCAACAGCGCTTTCGGGTAAATGTAAAAACAAAGACTTCTAACAGAAACGAGCTCATTCGTTACATTCAAAATCAGTAATCATTAAGCATTCCATCACACTGGAGATTCAATATGATTCACATAGACACATCATCACCCGTATTAGTCACAGGTGCCACAGGCTATGTTGCAGGATGGTTAATAAAAGGTTTGCTGGAAGCCGGCGTCACTGTCCATGCAAGCCTACGTGATCCATCAAAAGCAGAAAAAATTGCTCACCTAAATGCCATTGCTAAAGATGCACCTGGTGACATTAAATATTTTAAAGCTGACTTATTAGACGATGGCGCCTATGCCGATGCCATGCAGAATTGCTCTATTGTTTTTCATACAGCATCACCCTTTACTATCAATGTCAAAGATCCTCAAAAAGAGTTGGTCGATCCTGCAAAATTAGGCACAAGAAATGTCCTTTCTCAAGCATTAAAAACATCGTCCGTTAAACGTGTTGTTGTGACAAGTAGTTGCGCTGCTATTTATGGTGATAATGCCGACTTGAAAAAAACACCTAAAGGCATTTTTACTGAAGACATTTGGAATACATCCTCTTCATTAAAACATAACCCTTACTCTTTCTCTAAAACTGAAGCAGAAAAAGAAGCCTGGAAAATCGCTAAATCTCAACAACAATGGGATTTAGTCACTATAAATCCAACATTGATTATGGGACCAGGTCTTAACCCAAAAGCAACATCTGAAAGTTTTAATCTCATTCGACAACTAGGTGATGGCACCATGAAAGCCGGTGTACCCGATTGGGGCTTTGGTGTTGTTGATGTACGCGACGTTGCAAAAGCCCATATTGCTGCGGCTTATACCCCAGAAGCTGCTGGACGATATATCACATCGGGACACAATACAAATTTTCCAGAAATGGCAAAACTGCTTTTGCCTCGTTTTGGTGATAAATACCCTATTCCAAGAAAGATATTGCCAAAATCACTTGTATGGCTTATCGGCCCTATTCTTGATTCAAGTATGACTCGCAAATTCATTTCAAGAAATATTGGCCATCCTTGGATCGGAGATAACTTAAAAAGTGTCAGAGAGTTAGGTATGCAATATCGAACTTTATCTGAAACGATGAACGATTTCTTCCAGCAAATGGTAGAAACAAAACAACTTAAACAATAGGGGATCTGTTGATACTTCCTTTTATAAAACTTCAATACAAGAACAAACAGAGCCTGAAGGTTCGCTGATTATAAAATAGAGAGATAACTATCTATCTATTTTACTGAATAGTTGCCTGCAGACGCCGCTGGTGTTTCAAAACTATACGCATAATCCTGCTGAGTCGCACAGCTTCTTGAGCAGTATAAGTTGGCACCATCCCCTTTGCTAAATGCCAGTTCATGATTCAGAGAATTAAAGCAGTGCTTGCACTGCATCAGGTCGTGACGTTCTTCTTCAAGGATTTTTGACTGGGCATCAACGTAGATAACTTTCATATTTTTCTTCTTAATTTAATGTTTTGATTTATTCTAAATGAGGTATGCATCGATATAGCGAGCAATGATTTTAGCTTTATAGAAAATAAAATAATGTGAAATACCCCTCACTTTTAACATCAAAATAATCTCATAACCCCTTAGTTTTTAAAAAAATTTTTATTCTAGAATTTACTTTAAGTTTTAAACCACCAAGATAATGTATCAACAAAAGCCTTTTTATCAATAGTTTCAAGCTGTTAAATTGTCCTCCCTATTTAACCTGAGTTACTCATAAGAAAGGTTCACATTATTGACATATGAATCAACTGATATAGCTAAATCACTTTAAACTATATTCATATAAAAACGATTTCGCATCGCTTCTCTGCGTGCGACTGACTATATTCTCATTCAATTTAAGGAATAAAATCAGTTTCACGATGATTTCATCATCGCGACTGACTTTTCCAAGAGCGAAAAAGTCAGCAAAACGCCCGAAATACTCCTACGGAGGGTACTTGTCCTGCATCAGATTTAAAAACTGAGCCATTCTTTTAGGTTTCAGTTTGCTTGAAGCAAAAAGATAGTCTCAAAACTCGATAATCACTCTCAACAAACGCCTGCGCTGCTGAGGTTAATTAATTTTTAAAATGAGGCCAGGATGCCTTGAGGTAAATCACCATTGACCATAAGGTCAATAACATAGCCATATATAAACTAAAATAACCCAGATAAATAAAAGTTATATCGACCTTACCCAACAACAAAAAGAAAATAGCGGATAATTGCCCTGTCGTTTTTGCTTTGCCTACAAAATCCACTTTAACACTTTCACGCTCACCGACTTCTGCCATCCACTCTCTTAAAGCAGATACGGTAATTTCGCGCCCTATCATAATCATGGCTGGCACTGTAAGATAAGGCGTCTGATAATAAGCCACGATTAATACCAAAGCTGTGGCAACCATAAGTTTATCCGCAACAGGATCTAAAAAAGCCCCCAGGGAAGAAGTCATCTTATACCGTCTTGCAATGTATCCATCAAACCAATCAGTCCAACCGGCAATAGCAAAAATAATGGCCGCAAAGGTATGGTTCCAGGGAACAGGCAAATAAAAAGTCAACACGATGACTGGTACCATGGCGATACGGAATAACGTTAAAATATTAGGGATGTTCATGACCTTCGGGAAACCTTGATGAGATAAACTTTGCCAGCAAGAGTGCTTGGTGCTTTATATTTTACATGAAAACACGGTGATAACGTTCTAATCCCTCACAAAAGCATAAATCTTTTCTGCCAGATGTCGGCTAATGCCCTTGACCTGCATCAAATCATCGATGCCTGCTCTTTCAATTTCCTGTAAACCACCGAAATGACGCAATAGCATACGGCGCTTATGACTGCCCACACCTTGAATTTGTTCCAGCCACGAAGACTGCCTGGTTTTTGATCGCTTATGTCGATGACCTGCTATTGCAAAACGATGCGCTTCGTCACGAATATGTTGTAGTAAATGTAACTCCGGTGATGTCTCAGGAAAAATCTTTGTCTGTACCGGATGACCAAAGAGTATTTTTTCCATACCCGCCTTTCTGTCACTTCCCTTGGAAATAGCAATCATTTTTTCGACAGGTAATCCCAGCTCCAACATCACATCACGCGCTTTATTGAGTTGACCCACCCCGCCATCAATAATAATAAGCTCTGGTAATTCCATCGATTCTTTTAACAAGCGCGTATACCGGCGGGAAACCGCTTGCTTAATCGCGGCATAATCATCACCAGCTGTCTCACCCTCTATATTAAAACGTCGATAAGCTGATCGTTCAGGAACACCCTGAACAAAAGTCACACAAGAAGCCACCGTTCCCTCTCCCATCGTATGACTGATATCAAAGCATTCCATTCGTTCAATGCGGTTTTCAAAAGATAATGCCTGTTGTAATGCGTTTAAACGTTCTTCAGCGCCTGTCTGTTGAATCATACGTGCAGACACCGCTTGTTCAAGATTACGCTTTGCCATGGTTAACCAATCAGCTCTTGGGGATCGGACAGAGGTTGAGAGTTTAATACGCTGCGAGGATAACTTGGCGAGTGAATTTTGTAATAAAGTGACATCCTCTACTGGATGACTCAATATGATTTCCTGGGGTATTGTTTTCTTTGCCAAATAAAACTGTAACACAAACGCATTAATTAATTCATCCAATGGTGTGTGCTTGGGAAAACGGGGAAAGTAAGCATGGCTGCCTGTTACGTTTCCCTTGCGAACAAATAAAACCATCGCCGTTGCCATACCGGCTGTTACAGAAAACGCCATAATATCGGCATCAATTTCTCCCTGACTAATCACTTGTTTCTCAATTAACTTACGACAATCACTGATTAAATCTCGATAAGTTGCAGCTGCTTCATAATTTAATTCGGATGCAGCGTCATCCATTTGTTGTTTTAATTGCTCAATCACCTCTTCATTTTTACCATGGTAAAACAAACGGGTTAGTTCCACATCTTTTGCATAATCCTCCTGATCAATATAGCCCACACAAGGGGCTTTGCAGCGCTTAATTTGATATTGTAAACAAGGTCTTGTGCGGTGACGAAAAACAGAATCTTCACATTGTCGAACTTTAAATAGTTTTTGTAATAAGGATAAACTTTTTTTAACTGCCAAAGCACTGGGAAAAGGTCCAAAATACTCCCCCTCGAAGCGACGTTGACCTCTGTGGTAAGCCAATTTGGGAAACATTCCTTTTGATAAAAAAACATAGGGATAACTTTTATCATCTCTAAAAACAACGTTATAACGAGGTTTCAGTTGTTTGATTAAGTTATTTTCCAGCAACAAGGCTTCTGTTTCAGTATGCGTGGTTGTTACCTCAATTCGGGTAACCTGTTTCACCATAACCTGTGTCTTTATAGAAGATTCGCCCTGTTTAAAATAACTATTGACTCGTTTTTTCAGATTTTTCGCTTTACCAACATAAATCACTTCATCCTTTTTATTGATCATTCGATACACACCGGATTGTTCGGTTAATTCCCGTATGAAACGCTGTATATCAAAAGGTTCAGACATGCATAATCGCAAAAATAATTGTATTAAAAACTGCTAGGCAAGGTGGTGAAAAATATCAGCCACCCGATAACCTTTTACTCTCACAATAGTCAAACAATTCTCTAAGTCGGTTCGTTTGTCCCTAGCATGTCATGACGTATCGCCAAATGTGTTAACTCCACATCGTTCGCTACATCTAATTTTTCAAATAAACGATAACGATAACTATTGACTGTTTTGGGACTTAAACACAATTGGTCTGAGATATCCTGTACTTTTTGTCCCTGTGTAATCATCATCATGACCTGCATTTCCCGCTCTGATAATGCATCAAAAGGACGCTTTGTCTCTTCCTGAAAACGACCCAGTGCCAACTTTTGCGCTATCTGAGGCGTTAAATAATGTTTACCACGTGCAACCTGACGAATGGCTGCCACCATTTCTTCAATATCAGCACCTTTGGTTAAATAACCTGCTGCACCGGCCTGAATAAAACGAGAAGGATAAGGTTCTTCAGTGTGCACACTCACAGCAATTACTTTAATATCACGGTCATAACGTAATAATCGACGAGTCGCCTCTAAACCACCAATACCCGGCATATTGGCATCCATCAGCACAACATCCGGTCTTAGCTCTTTTGCCAGAGCAAGCCCCTCTTCGCCCGTTGACGCCTCTCCAACAACCTTGATACCTTTTGAGTCTGATAGCAGACGATTTATACCTGTCCTGACCAAATCATGATCATCAACAATGAGTACCTTAATCAATTTTGTTCTCCTGATTTTTTTGTTCTTTAAACATGTTTGTTTTACCTAAGCAGAATTTTACAATACTACTAAACTGAAGCATTTTCTACAAACTTTAAGTGAGTTTCAAGTACTTATCGTGATATATGGAATAACGATAGACTCAAGGATCAGTTGACCATGAAATATTCTGGCTTATGATTATCACATTATTTTCTAACATACTTTTAGCTTTTAAAACAGGTCACTCCAGTATACATGGTATCTGTCGACACCCATTCAACAATGACACCAACCAACATGACTTATCCACATGTTACACACAAACTATTAAAAAGATGTCCACGCTTTTAAAAAACAATACCTTCACTCATTCATGCCTTATCAAAGTCTGTTATATTTTTTTACACTATTGCCTGTTTTTTAAACAAAAGGATTATCCAAATTAGAGAAAGCATACCAGTGAAAATCAAAACACTTTAAGATTGTTCAATGGTTTTATTATTGATACCATCCATTTAGAATTTTTTGATTTAACAAAATTAAAAAATAAATTGATGACATAAAAATGAATCATTAAAAACGACCATAAAAAAAAAAGATAAGTCATCAAAGATAAAAAATAAACTCATATAAACAATAAACACAAATAAATAAACAATACAGTGAGTCAAGGTTTATGGAATATAAAACTCATCCATCAAAAAAGTATCCCGATGCCATGTTTATTTTGGATTCAAAAAAACATGGAAAAAGTTCTGCATGGTTTGCAAAAAATGAAGACGAATGGTTGTCAATAAAATCGACACTGCCTGAAGATGTAAAAATACTTGACTATTCTCGAGCTATTCATTATCTAAACTATGGGCAAAAAGGTTGTGGAAAACTTTATCAGGTTTTGGTTCGTGAAGGCTTCGTCGAGCCCATGATCTTTGACGATGAAGAGGAATAGTATTTTATCCTTCATCACTCAGATACACACTCAATCATCGTAAGATCTTTTCTAGTTTTATTGTACACGACTTCCTTAAGGTAGCTAGCGCTCGGGTAATATGCGGAAAAAAGAATAGCTTTTTGCAGTCATATTGACCCACTTGTTAAGACTTTGTATACAATAATATTCCACAATGTAAAAAAAGTGATATTTGCTAAGTGAAAATTTCGTACTCCAGAGAGTGCACTAGATATTTTCGGGTTCTTCGGATTGACGCAAACTATTATTACCGGTGCTCTAGCTACAGCTTCTTTGTATGCTCCATAGACAAGCCATTTGATATTCCATGAACCAAACCCAAACGCAATTCTATTGCCTTTATACTTTCGACCACGATACTCATACTCGTATTCGACTTTTGCCTTATACATGTAATCCCCATCACTATCTCTTGTCTCATCAACTCCATGTGAGGTGATATTCCCTGAAACAGGAACCCAAGACTTTGCAACTTGAGTCATCAACACCGAGTAGCTAGAATAGAGAATGCCGCCAACCCCTATCACAACACAAGCAAATTTAATTAAAGTTTCTAACTCTCCAAGCATATCGAACCTTAACGCCCACATAAACGACGGTACAACGTGGAGTCCGACGATCGATAGAGAACGTATTTAACGTTTTTGTTATGTGTTTTTTTGCATGATCTCATTAGGCTCTTTGCCTACAATAAATATTTTACTACCAATTGGTACTGCATCTTTCGATATTTTAAGTAGAGCACAGCAAAAACTGATTACTTTTGGCCTTGGACTTTGGAATGGTACTTGAAAATACGCATCACATACTATTTCTTTACCATCCGGAGTTTCTACTCTAACTTTTTCCTCGGTATCAAATTTGTATTTAGATACTGGAAAAGACGGAGCTAAAATTAGCCCTCGTCCTTTTATATCAAATGTATCTTCTACCTCTGTTAAAAATGCTTCCATATCTATTTACACATAACGCCGCAAGCAAAGGCGAGCGTTAGCGCGTCCAGACCGAAGGGCTATTTTGCCTTGCCTTGTTATGCATTTTGCTCTGCTCGTGAATTAATTAATTTAATGCACTTATCTGAAACTGATGGAAATTTAGCAGCCACTTTATTCAGTTTTTCTACCATTTCTCTACCATTTAGAAATGGATACGTATCGAGATGAAGTGCTATCTGTATTTTTCGCTCTTCCTCACATTCGCTTATCCATCGATCTGTCGCACAAGTAAGTTTAGAGCCATTATCAGATGTTGACCAAATTAATATTGCATATAGGTCGGCTACAACCTTCCAATGTATTGACGAATCAATCTCATTATACAAACGATCTGCAAGGTTTTCTTCGCCATATTCCTGAACAACGAGATCTACTAGCTCAAAACTCTTGTCGAATTTTTCATTCTCGATTTCAATACACTTCAAAGCGTTAGCTAAGATCTCGTTCATACCATTTCATGCATAACGCCTTGCTCACCAGAAAATTGGGAGCACAGCGAGTAGTTTTTCCGCGTATAATAACTTATTATGTTCTGTTTACCACAAGAAGTCATCTACGGTTTCTAAGTTAGAGTTAAGCACTAATAAGTAAGCAGCTAGCGTCTCTTCATCACCATCTTCATCAAGTATATAAACATGAAGTTTTATCTGTAAATGAAGGCGTGTAGACTGATCGAACACAAGTAGCTCTTGCTCATTATTATACTTTGTATAATTAATCTGAATTAACGCTGTATTGAGCTCTGAAATCAGATGCTTACCAAAAAAACTCTGAAAATCTTCAGGCGACTCAATTTTCATGTTTTTTGCACACTTGAAAAATGAATCATTCGCAAGCTTAGACATATGATTTTCATCGATTTCAAGCTCAGGGAACTTAAGCAACTTACTCTCCTGAAACATAACGCCTCAAGCACGGGCACGCGTTAGTATGTCCGAGCGAAGCGGCAGTGATTTGCTTTGTTATGTTTATAGCCAATTTCTCCACGCAAAATACCCGATATAAGCAACTAAAAATATGCGCACTACAATACTATAAATGGAATAGCCTAATTTAATTTTACTTTGGGTATATTCAATATTTAAGTGCATAAATGGGTTGGCCCATGGGTTAAAGCCAAACTGGTAATTACCTTTTTGAGTCATAAGCTGTAGGATATTGACGGGGATAAACATTTGTTTTGCTTTGTATAGATGAGCTGACTCTATCTCTGCGAAAGGAATATTCCAGCTGCCACACTCAACGCGATCATCAAAGATCTTAAACATTGCCCGCTTCGCAGCAATCCAGTTGTGAGAGTATCCAGGCTCTTTATCCTCTCGGTTCGTAGCCTTACAAAAACATTTATACTTCATTTTATTCCTTGAAAAACTTAACAGCTGATTATATCGGTGTTACCGATATAACTCCCCACTGTTTTTTAAATAAATTGATTCTCTTCATATCAATCAAAATTCTACTGATTTTTATCAAAACTGCAAGGGGAAGTTATATAGCAAAAAAATAACAAAATCTAGAGTCAACATAAAAATGCTTTTGAGCAGGTATCATTAAAGGTCGGTTTTTATGGAATATTATGCGCAGTTAATTACCCGCTATCATCATTTCTTCAATTAATAAAGAACCTGTCAGAATCGAACTGCGTTCATCTCTGTCGTTACCAACAGCCACCAATCCCTTAAACATATCTTTTAAAGCGCCTGCAATGGTAATTTCATGTACCGGATATTGAATGGCGCCATTTTCAACCCAAAAGCCAGCGGCACCTCTTGAGTAATCACCGGTTACAATATTCACGCCTTGTCCCATAACTTCAGTAACCAATAAACCTTTGTCCATTTTCTTTAATAAATCATCAAAGGAATCTTCTGTATCTGCCATGATCACATTGTGTAAGCCACCTGCATTTGCTGTGGTTTCCAAACCTAATTTTCTCGCAGAATAACTGTCAAGAATGTAATCCTTAACAACACCATTTTCGACAATAAAACGAGACTGGGTTTCGACACCTTCACTGTCAAAACAACAACTGGATAATCCACCCATCAGTCTGGGTTGTTCTTCCATTGAAACAAATTCAGGAAATAATATGTCACTTTTCGAGTCACATAAAAATGATGCATTTCTATAAAGTGCATGCCCTTTAATGCCTGCAAAAAAATGACCTAATATCCCTCTGGCGATCTCTGGTGAAAATAAAATAGGAGAGCGTTGCGTAGGTAATGTTTTTGCTGATAAACGACTCACCGCTCTTTCAGCCGCTTTTATGCCGACTTCCTGGGGAGATTGCATCGCATCAAATTGACGGTTCAGTGTATACCAGTAATCACGCTGCATACCTTGTTGATCTTCTGCAATTAAACTGCAACTTAAACTGTGACGTGTACTGGAAACATCGCCTAAAAAACCATGCGAATTCGCATACACACGAACAAAGCGGTGACTGGATAAAGCCGTTCTATCCGATTGACGTATGTGATCATGAGCGTTAACGCCTGCCGTCTCACAGGTTTTAGCAATGTCTATGCACTCATCAATACTCACTTGTGTTGGATGATCCAATGCCAAATCAATCAGGTCATTTGCCATACGATGAGCATCGGCCAAACCAGCACAAGGATCACTCGTGGTAAAGCGGGCAATATTACAGGCAGCATCAACAGCTGATTCAATCGCTGAGTCACTTAAGTCTGTCGTTGAAGCCGATCCTTTCGCCTGTCCTATATAAACCGTCATACCCAGACTGGTATCCTGATTAAATTCCAGGGTTTCTACAGCACTATCCCGAACCTGAAGGCTTAATCCTTTATCGTGATTTAAACCAACTTCAGCACTGGTTGCTCCTTTTTTCTTTGCTAATTCAAGTACTTGTGTACAGATATTTTTCATTTCATCATTTTTTTTACTGGTATCTGCTGAATCTAAGCTATTGGGTATTTTTTTAGGCACAAGAAACCTCTATAATGGATGCGATTAAGAATAATTAAGTTAACCCTGTGATGTTAACATGTTCGACCACTTATAACGAAAAACATCTTCATTCATCCCGCCTTATTTTGCGATATTTTATATGACTCACTTACGTTCTTTTTATTTATGTCTCACTATCCATTGTTTACTCTATTTTCCTCTTTATTTATTCGCATCCGAAAATGGATCACAGGACGTCCCTATTTCAGAAGATACACTGGACGATTTGTTTCACGATGAAATGCCCATTGTACTGACTGCTTCTCGTTTAAGACAACCTCATACCGAAGCTCCTGCCTCTGTCACCATCATCGATGCAGAGCAAATCAAAGCCTTTAATATTCGAACATTGCCTGAAATTTTCCGTCTGGTCCCTGGTATGCTGGTAGGGTATGAGCGTGAAGCACAGGCTGAAGTGGGTTATCAAATTCTGACCGCTGAAAACTCACACTACCTGCAAGTCCTCATTGATGGCCGCTCTGTTTATCGACCAGCTTTAGCGGGTGTTTTGTGGAACGAGTTCCCACTTTTACTTGAAAAAATCGCCCGAATAGAAGTTATTCGTGGGCCTAATACAGCCATGTATGGCGCTAACAGTTATCTGGCCATTATTAATATCATTACCAAACAGGCTGAAGACATGCTAGGTGGTTTCGCCGCAATCACCAAAGGTAACAAAGGTATTGAAGATGCCCGTTTCAGCTACGGTTGGCAAAAAGATCATTTTTCTGCCACTGTTTCTGCCGGTCACAAAAGTTCAGATGGTTTTGATTTTGATAACGAACCATCAGATGCCTTTGATCGTGTCGATACCAATACAGCTGACTTCGTTAACCTGGATTTATACTGGAAACAATCTGAAACAGATTTTATGCGTTGGGAAACAGGAATCTCCAACAGTCGAAAAGCCATTGATGATATTGATGACAGAGAACCGGTCCCTTTTCATAACTTAAAAATAGATACCTATTTCTCTCATTTCACCTGGAATTATCAACTGAACCAGCAGCATGAATTAAAATTTCAAACCTTTGTCAACAAAAGTGATATTGAACAGGAATTTTTGATTACAGATTTCAGTTTGTTCTTTTCTAACGAACTCTTTGCCCTGAACAGTAACTATCCTCAGCATGCTCAAACCACACTGGGTTTTATTAGTGGACTTATTGATGGTTCTATACCATTGGGTACACCTTTGCCTCCCGGACCAGATGCAGCAGCAGATAACTTTGCCAATGCTGTGTTAGCAAGAGCATTCAATGGCGGTATTGATCCAACAACAGGTTTAGCCAATCAAAATCTTATAGAGTCCCGATTTGATATAGAATTACAAGACACCTGGATAGTGAATGAAAATCTAAGACTGGTCAGTGGCCTGAGCTATCGGTTTGATCAAGTCGAATCACAAACCTATTTTAATGGAACAGAAAATAAGAATATTGGTCGATTATTCAGTAATGTTGAATGGCGCTTTAACCCCAGCTGGCTATTCAATGCTGGTGTCATGTTTGAGTTTGACGATTTAATTGGCAATGAAGCTTCTCCCAGATTAGCATTGAATTATCTGGTATCACCCCGCCAAAGTTTTCGATTCATTTTAAGTAAAGCCAATCGTAGTCCCGATTTGTATGAAGAATTAGCCAACATTCGTTATACTCTGGAAGATCTAACACCTGAGGTGAATCCCAACACTGATTTAGGAGATTTTTTCCTTTCAGCACGCAGTTCAGGTAATTTAAGGTATGAACAAATTATTTCTCAAGAACTCGGCTGGTATTTTCGCTCAAAAAATAATATTTGGGAAATTGATCTAAAACTCTATCAAAACAAACTTTATGATTTATTACTTGGCCTTGGTAATTTAAATACATTTAACCTCCGTAATGGTGGTCGTGTTGATACCAATGGCTTTGAATCCCAAATACGATGGACACCTAATGCCTCTACCAGCTTTTGGTTAACCAGTGCTTACACCAATACAACCAATGAAAATGATGACTTCTTTGTAAAAACCATATCACCGGTTAACGTCACACTCAGTGGACAGTTTGCTTTTACAGAACGGCTGTCACTGGCATCAAGTTATACTTTCTATGATGAATGGTTTTTAAATACCATTCGAAAATTAAATACCACCTTAACTTACTCAGGAAATATTGGAAAACACGCGTTAAAAACACAATTAACGGTTGATCATAGATTCGATGATGGCTATTTATTGGATGTTCGCAGTCGTTACAATGATCCCCAGGTTGTTTACGCTACAGTTTCCTTTTCCTGGTAAATACCTGTTTTCTACAATTGTGGATTACCAAACATATTTCGTTTATCGTCACCACGAAAGAAACCATTGCTAATAAAAATATATATGGAACCAATAATACTAATCCATAGCAAGCTGTACCATCCTGACTTTCCAATATCATGAAAACGTTTTGCCGTTACGGCTAACGTAATCCAAACATTCAGTATTCCAACAATAAAATAAGAAATAGACAGCCACTCGTAATTTTCAATAATTAATTCAAAGTCATTTTTAAGTATATCCGGCAAAAAAATAACCAGTACAAATAAATACACGATACTGAAAAAAAGAGGTAATAACATACAGTATAACCACCAGGTTAAACGATTAATTCTTCCTTCAAAAGAAAATAAAATTTGAACAATCGATAACTTATCACAAATAATCTGGCTAAAGTTTTGCAGTTCTGCTGAAGGTGGTTGGTATGCATCATTGATAGACGAGTCATCCTGAGTATTATTTGACTCTGTATGTTTATCATCATTGTCTTCTTGTCGTTCTTGACATTGTTGCTCTTGATTCTGTCGTTCTTGATTCTGTTTCTGATACTTAGGTTTTTCTTTTAATGGTTCAATACACCAATTGTCCTTTTCTTGGGTAACTGGTTCAATGTTTACTTCTGCACCACACTTTTGTAATAAAGACTCAAAATTTTTTGCCTGTGTCCAATCAATATTTTTTTTAATGACTTTAGGTGCATTTAAGAGCAAATGATCAATAAATGCTTCATCTTTTTTAAATAATTGACATAAAGCCTGCTTTGCATGTAGCTCATTACCATATATTTTTCCAGTCAATATGACATTATATGTTTTATCATTCATATCAATTTTATACCTTCACCACCTAATTATAATATATCGTTGATAACTCCTGATTTTAAAGGATATAATCGGGTTACTTATAGATTAGTTGTTTTTTTAGAAATGACAATATTTCTGATAGAAGGACCTAATAATTCTTCCCGCCATAATGTCCAGGCTGGTGAATGCTGTGTTTTTTTATTGAGCCAAAAAGCTGTTATATTTTTTAAAAGTTTCTTACTACATAATACTTCTTCAGAAATACTGTGTACTTGTGCCTGTTGTTTAATCCATTCCTGAGCTAATACAATTTCATTTTTGATAGATTTCCAAAAAACAGGATGCACAGGTTCCTGGATAACCATTTTTTCTGGGTCCGTGGATAATTTATCTTTAATTAACGTCAATAATGTTGTTTCATACTTTCTTCTTATCACAGGTGTCCATTCAGAAGTGATTGAATGAGGCGTTCCCCTTTCTGAATGAATGGCTAAACTCATTAAGTCGCTGTCTTTTAATACAAAGGATCTCGGCAGATTTTGTTCTCTTGCCTGCTGTTCTCGCCACAAGGCTAAATGTTTTAAAATAAATAACGCGGTTTTTGAAAGTTTCCATGATGTTCTTATCGCCAAATAAGCCTCTTCAATATTATCCAGTTCTTGCACTTTATTAACTGTGACATCACAATCTTGTAAAAACCAATTCAATTTATTACTCAATGATTTAAAGGCTTCTTTTTGTTTTTCGTAAATATTTTTTAAATAAAAAACATCCGCTATAGCATAATCTATCTGCTCCCTGGATAATGGCCTTTGAGTCCAGTCGGTTCGTGTGGCACTTTTATCCAATGTCTTATTGACATAAGTGTCCACCAGTACTGCATAACTGATCGAAAAACCTTCTCCAAGAAAACTTGCCGCCAGTTGCGTATCCCATAAACCGGCCAGTATGACATCACAATGACGATAAAATACTTCGCAATCTTCTGATGCAGAATGTAATACTTTACAAATATTGGCATCGGTCAATAAATCATTAAATGTTTGATTGGATTCTAATAGATGTGGCTCTATAAGATAAACAGAATCACCATCAAAAATTTGCAACAATGCCAATATAGGAAAAAAAGTTCGTTCCCGAATAAACTCCGTATCCAGAAATAAAACTTCTTTTTTTTTCCAGCTTTTTATATGTTGTTCAAGTGTTGTTCTGTCGTTAATCCATTGCGCTTCCGGTAAAATCATGTGTTGGATTCTTTTGTGTCTTCTGAATCATGAGATTCTGAATTTTTTAATTCTCGTCGCAAAATTTTACCCACGTTTGTTTTAGGTAATTCATCTCTAAATTCAACCACTTTAGGTACTTTATATCCGGTTAATTGTTCTTTACAAAAATCGATTAATGACTCTTCTGTTAACGCTGGGTTTTTCTTAACAACAAATAACTTCACTTTTTCACCACTGGATTGACTGGGCACGCCAATCGCTGCAACCTCTAACACATCAGGATGCGCAACAACCACATCTTCAATTTCATTCGGATACACATTAAATCCAGAAACCAAAATCATGTCTTTCTTACGATCCACGATTTTTAGATAACCCTTCTCATTAATGATAGCCACATCCCCTGTTGCCAACCAACCATCACTACTCAATACTTTTTGAGTTTCTTCCGGTCTGTTTAAATAACCAGCCATCACTTGAGGTCCTTTAACATAAAGTTCTCCAGGCTCATTAATATCTAACTCTGTTCCATTTTCATCACGAATAGACACGTCTGTAGAAGAAATGGGCAAGCCAATCGTACCATTGTAGGCTTCTAAATCGATAGGATTAATGGATACTGCGGGTGATGTTTCTGTTAAACCATAAGCTTCAACAATAGGCTTACCTGTCACTTGATGCCACTCTTCTGCAACACTTTTCTGAACAGCCATGCCACCACCTAATGCCAGTTTTAACGTTGAGAAATCCAAATCTTTAAAACCCTCTGTATTTAATAATCCATTGAATAACGTATTGACACCTGTAATCATGGTAAACGGATATTGACTTAATGTTTTCACAAAACCTTTCATATCTCTGGGGTTTGTGATCAATACATTTAATCCCCCATTTTTCATAACTTTTAAGCAGTTAGCTGTTAAAGAGAAGATATGATACAAAGGTAATGCAGTAATAATAATATCTTTCTTTTTGTTGATAATCGGCTTAACCCATTCTGATGCTTGCAATACATTGGCCACCATATTTCTATGGAGTAACACAGCACCCTTTGCAACACCCGTTGTTCCACCCGTATATTGTAAAAAAGCAATGTCATCCAATTTAACCTGCGTATGTTTAAAATCTATTTTTTCGCCTTCTTTCAGTGCTTCATTAAATAAATAATAACTTTCTAATTTGTACGCAGGCACCATTTTTTTAATATGCTTAACAACAAAGTTCACCAGACAACGTTTCACTAAGGGGAATGCATCACCAATGGATGTTAATACAACGTGCTTGACCGAAGTTTGTTGAATGACCTCGGATAAAGTGCATGCAAAATTTTCAACAATGACGATCGCATCTGCCTGAGAATCATTGAGTTGATGTTTTAACTCTCTAGGTGTATAGAGTGGATTAACATTTACGACGGTCATTCCTGCTCGTAAAATACCAAATACAGCGATGGGATACTGTAAAAGATTGGGCATCATAATAGCAATACGGGCCCCTTTTTGTAACCTGAGTTTTCCTTGTAAAAAACTGGCGAACTTCCGTGACGCTGACTCCAGCTCACCGTAAGTTAAAGTAACACCAAGATTCACAAAAGCCGGCGCATGCCTGTATTGTTCTACTGATTCTTCAAAAATCTCAACCAGAGACTGGTAAGCTTCGACATTTATTTCTGCAGAGACTTCTTTGGGATATTCTTCTAACCAAATTTTTTTCATTGTTTCCCCTAAATCATAGGCTTGGTAGCCTGATAGCATGTGGGTAAAAACCACATGTTTTATGCATGCTAACAGCAATAAAGTCAATAAAAAAGTATTTTTATAACCGCTTTTATCAATAATCTCCAAGACAATATTTGGAAGTTTTGCAAGCCTATCCTATATTTATAGTACCATTTTTAATTCTCATATTATCTATTGCTACGATTTGACAACCTACAACTTACAAATTCAGGATTTATCAATTCTTCTCGTTGAGCCTTCTTTAATGCAAAGGAAAATTATTGTGAACAATCTCAAAGAGGCTGGTATACAACAAATAGAAAGCGTAGAAGATGATCAAGCAGCTTTAAAAGAATTACAACGCTTCATGCCTGATCTCATTATCAGCTCTATTTATTTTGAAAATAGAACGGTTGTTGATTTAATTCAAACCATCAATAGACTGCAAAAAGAAACAACGAGTGTTTCTCATGAACCGCTATTTATGGTGATTTCCAGTGAAACACGATTACAGGCACTGGATCCTATTCGACAAGCCGGTGTGATTGCCATTTTACCTAAGCCCTTTGAACGCCAGGAACTGGAAAGAGCTTTAATCAATACCTTGGATTATCTTGATCTGGATGAAATAGATTTAGAAACATATGACCCGAATTCTATGCGGGTTCTGGTTGTTGATGACAGTTCTACTGCACGAAATTTTATTTGCAAAACACTTCAAAAACTGGGTATTCAACAACTAACCCAAGTCAACAGTGGCAAAAAAGCCATAGAGACGCTTAACGAACAATCTTTTGATTTAATCGTCACCGATTACAATATGCCGGAAATGGATGGTAAAGCCCTTACCGAATTTGTCAGAACCAATACAGAACTCACGCATATCCCTATTTTGATGGTAACCAGTGAAAAAAGCCAAGCCGTTTTAAGTGGTATTTATCAGGTGGGTGTCTCTGCAATTTGTAGTAAACCCTTTGAAGTCAATCAAGTACGTGATCTTCTAACAAAAATTATGAATTAAATTTGGTTTAAATAATCAATAATAAGCTCAGCAGTTTCTTGTGTTTTCTCCAAATGAATATGATGCCCTCCTGGTAGCATGTGCTGGGACAATTGCTTAAAAAATGTTTTTCGTTGCTGCATCTCCGTATTTTTACTTAATAAGCCATTATCCGCTTCTATCAATAAGACTGGACAAGTGATTCCCTGGATCAAATACTCTATTTGTTTTTCAGTAAAACGCATTAAATGACGATTCCTCAATCGGGCATCACTGCGCCAGCTAAATCCTTTTTCCACCTGCATTAAGCCTCGTTCAACAATGGGTCTAATCTGTTCAGCATCAATATGTGATGCATGCGCTCTAACGGATAATGCAGACTCAATATCAGGGTAAATAGGCTTTGATTTATGGTTTAATGCCTGGCGTGCAGCCAATGACTGCAAGAGTAAATCGACCGATGTTTCAGCCGGTTCCGTGAGTGCACCCAGGGATTCCAGCAGGATCAGTCGGTCCATAGTCGGTGCGGCACAGGCAAACATCATGGCAGCAGCCCCACCCATAGAATGTCCTATGATGGAATAATGCTTTAAAGATAAAGCTGATATGAGATCCTGTAGGACATAAACCAAATCAGATAAATGATTTGCCATTCCTTGAGGCAAGTGTTTTGATAACCCATGTCCGGGAAAATCCAACAAAATGAGCCGATAATCCTTAAAATATGGGGTAAGTGAATAAAAACTGGCTAAATTATCCAGCCAACCATGTAAAGCAACAACAGGATAGCCTTGTGCTGAACCATATTCCTCTATAGCACAGTCAATGCCGCATAAATTTAAGATATACCTTGAATTTGCCATACTCACACAAGATCAATTGATTAGATTATCAAACATAATAACGTGTATTTAAAACACTTGGGTCACAATATTGTGACTCTAAATATCATGTCGGGCATTCTTTACCCGAGTTATGGCTTTTACCACTTGGTGACGTGCGTATTGCTGTAAATCCTTCACTTCATCCTGCAAACGCCTTCTGGGATTTTGTTTCTCAAACAGATTACAAATATATTTGGCAGGCATATTATTTAAGGCAATGGCAGCGACATCCTGTATCACCATATCATTTTGAGGTAAATCGAAATCACCTGCCTCAATAATCTTGTCAATTTGTTCAAACACCACTTCTTCAGATAGATTAATGAGATCGTCATGAAAATACTTTTCTTTGTACACTGTGTTCTCCACAATTTACTGACCGTATTTAATAATATACCCAAAACATCTGAATATACAGTGTATAAGGGAGAATCACCTGAGAATTTATACTTGAGATTCCATCAAGAAAATAATTCCGTGTAAGAGTTAGAGCCCATAAAAAAAGGCCGCTAACGCGGCCTTAAAACTGAAGAAGAAACTACTACCAAAGCTAAGAGGGGGAACCCAGGTAATAGCACTTCCTACATCCCACCAAGCTGACTAAACCGAAAAAAGCAACCTGGTTATGCTATTAGACAAGAATACGAAAGAAAGTTCCTGGAATTAAACTGTCTTTTAATTTATTTTGCCAATATAAGCATATAATGCGTCAATACATTGGTTTTTAGAATATTTTCCTTTCTCATTTATCTGAACATTTGCCAAGGCTGTCTGAGGATCATGAGTGAAAAAGAGATAATCACCCTGCTGCTCGGCCCTTTGCAATAATAACAACTTCTCTTCAATCAGAATTTCAGGAAAACGATCATATCCCATAGTTATCGGTAAATGAATCCAGGGAGTAGCCGGGATTAAATCTGCCGTAAAGATAACCGTGATGTCCTCTAATTTTATATGGGTTAAC
Organism: Kangiellaceae bacterium; assembly: GCA_965230335.1. Taxonomy (GTDB): domain Bacteria; phylum Pseudomonadota; class Gammaproteobacteria; order Enterobacterales; family Kangiellaceae; genus CBDDKS01. The sequence goes on from CBDDKS010000006.1 coordinate 292,153, forward strand.
AGCAAACCTGGTGTATGGCCATCACTATAGGAAAAATGATAATCGTCGCCCAACAAGTCATCCGTTTCACCTTCAATCAAATGCAAACGCTGACTCTCGATAAGTTTTTGATTGAGTTCAGGTAAGAAGGATGCACGATCACGATAATGTGGATTTAATGCTCTTTGCCAATGACGCTTTCCGGTCATATAGCGAGCATTAGGAAATAACAACTGGCTTTCTTCACCTTCAACCCAGGGTGACAATAAACCACCAGCATGATCAAAGTGCATATGGGATAACACCACTATATCAATATCTTCATGCGTGAGTCCTATGGCCTCCAGTGAGTTCAGTAACACATGCTCTGATTCAACCACGCCATAACGTTCTTTATATTTAGGTTCAAAAAAACTGCCTATCCCTGTTTCAAATAAAATATGTCTGTCTTTTTCTTTAACCAGTAATGCCCGACAGGCTAAATCAATTCTGTTGTACTCATCAGCTTCACACCATCGCTCCCACAGTGCCTTGGGGGCGTTGCCAAACATGGCACCACCATCCAGTTTTTGGGAGTTACCCATCAATGAGTAAAGTTGTTTTGTCATCAGATAAAAGCTTATTGATTTCTATAAGACACGAGTTTCCCCGATTTTAAATCAGCCCAATAAGACTGCAATTCTGCTTTTACTTTAGGTGCCAAGAAATATAACCCAATAATATTCGGTACCGACATGGCAAAAATCATGGCATCTGAAAAGCCAACCACTGCACCCAAATTCATAGAAGCACCAATAATAATAAACACTAAAAAGATAAGATTAAAGGTCATTTCTGTTTTAGGAGTTCGACCAAATAAATAGGTCCAGCTTTTCATACCATAATAAGACCAGGACAACATGGTTGAAATAGCAAATAAAACCACCGCAAGGGTTAACACATAAGGGAACCAGCTGATGGTGGATGCAAATGCTGACGAAGTTAAAGAAATGCCTGATGTTTGCCCACTTGGATCATAAGTACCTGTTATCACAATCACCAGTGCTGTAATGGTACAAATAACGATAGTATCAATAAAGGGTTCATACAGTGCTACTAGCCCTTCGGTAATGGGTTTATCAGTTTTTACCGCAGAATGGGCAATCGCTGCAGAACCAATCCCGGCTTCATTAGAAAAAGCAGAACGTTTAATACCCTGTATCAATACACCAATAATACCTCCAGCAATACCAACGCCGCTAAATGCGCCTTCAAAAATCTGAGTAAATGCATCGGGCACTGCCTGATAATTCAGGCCGATAACGACCAAGCCGGCTATGACATAAATAACCCCCATTAAGGGGACTGCTTTTACCGTAAAACGGGCAATACTTTTAATACCACCAATGATGATAATGCCCACAAAAACAGCCATGATTAAACCAATTAACCAACCATATCCACTTAACCAACTGGCCTCTCCACCTGTCATGACCCGTAACTGTTCAAACACCTGATTGGCTTGAAACATATTGCCACCACCAAAAGCACCACCAATACAGCAAATGGCAAACACAAAAGCCAATATCTTACCCAAACCAGGGTACCCAGCATCAGCCAATCCTTTCGTTAAATAATATTTGGGACCTCCAGACACAGTACCATCTTCATGCTCTACACGATATTTTACGCCAAGAGTACATTCCACAAATTTACTGCTCATACCCAAAAAGCCAGCAACAATCATCCAAAAAGTTGCTCCAGGTCCGCCTATGGATACAGCAATAGCCACTCCAGCAATGTTACCTAATCCAACAGTACCCGATAAAGCCGTTGCCAAAGCCGCAAAATGCGATACTTCACCTGGTGCATCAGGATTCGAATAGTCTCCCCGAATTAATCGAAAACTGTGTTTAAAACTGCGTAAATTGATAAAACGAAAATAAATGGTAAAAATAAGACCTGCGACAATCAGCCAAACTAACACCAATGGCAGCGATACTTTGTCTTCACCTTGACCAATAGCAACCGAATAAAAAACAACATTTTCGATAGCGTTCGTAAAGGGTTGAACACTTTCGTTAATGATTTGATCAATAGATGATTGATTTTCTGTTTCCGCTGATTCCTGAGCAATCGCATTCCCAATTATATTCAATAATAATAACGTGACGATAAACACTTTCTTCATGCTGAACTCTCTATTTTTTATTGATCAACCATGCTTTTTTAAATAAAAGAATAAGAATGGTTTTTTAGGACAGAAATATACCATGCATTGAGAGATGCTTCGAGTGCTTATCAATAAACCCATAAAAAATTTAAGAATTAACGCTCTTAATGAAATGTCGTATATCCCAAAAAATACCTCTATTTTTAAACAATAACCTTGGCCTAAAATTAAGATTTTGACTACAATAGCCATTTTTTAATCCAGATTAAGCATAGTTTTGTTATGCTTAACGTTCATTTGTCCCTATCCACCTATTAAGGAGTCGCTCACAATGGCTTTCGAACTGCCCCCTCTTCCCTATGCAAAAGACGCACTAGCGCCAACACTTTCTGAAGAAACCCTGGAATACCATTACGGTAAACATCACAATACTTATGTCGTCAATCTTAATAAATTGGTTGAAAACACCGAATATGCCGATATGTCTCTTGAAGAGATTATTATGAAATCCTCTGGTGGCATATTTAATAACGCTGCACAAATCTGGAACCATACTTTTTATTGGAACAGTTTAAGTTCCAATGGCGGTGGTGCACCTGAAGGCGCTTTAGCCGACGCCATTAATGCTGCTTTTGGCAGTTTTGAAGAATTTAAAAATCAATTTAATCAATCTGCAGCAACAAACTTTGGATCTGGCTGGACCTGGTTATGCAAAAATGAACAGGGCAATTTAGAAATCGTCAATACCAGCAATGCCGGTTGCCCTCTTACCGAAGGCAAAACACCTTTGTTAACGGTAGATGTTTGGGAGCACGCTTACTATATTGACTACCGTAATGCCCGTCCTAAATATCTGGAATCTTTCTGGAACCTGGTTAATTGGGATTTTGCCAATAGCAACCTTGACTAATCATAACGTCGATTGTACAAACAAAAAGGCAGACGTTTAACGTCTGCCTTTTTTTATTGGGATTATTTTTTAATCATTTTCAATTTATTTTGAGCTTGTTTATGTCCTTGAGCTGCTGCTTTTTTCCACCATGTAATCGCTTTTTGGGTACTAAAAAAACCTCCTTCTCCACAACACCATGCATTACCCAATTGAAATTGAGCCTCAGCATTACCCTCATTGGCAGCATTTAACCATTTATTTCTTTCTTCTTGAACATATGACAGTTTATTTGCATGAAAGTTACTGGCACAAGATCCAATAAACAGGCACAATACAAGATATAAATAATCTTTCATTTGCAGGGTCTATATTCATATGAAAATTTTGATTATAGAAGACAATAACGATATTGCGCAACAACTATCAAACCATTTGAAAGAAAGCCATTTTATCACTCATATTTCTTCTAATGGAGAGGAAGGCTATTATGAAGGTTCATCTGAAGAATATGATTTGATTTTACTTGATATTGGATTACCTGGTATGGATGGATTCACTGTATTAAAAAAGTGGCGTAGTCAGGGCATTACGACACCCGTTGTTATATTAAGTGCACGTAACAGTAAAATGGAAACCATCCACGGATTAGAAGCCGGTGCTGATGATTACATTTATAAACCCTTTGATATGGAAGAAGTGACTGTTCGTATTAAAGCCAACCTTCGTAGACATAAAGGACAGCTTACACAAAAATTAACCTATAAAGATGTTGTTTTTGATATTCAATCCCATCGTTTCTTAAAGAACCATTGTTATATCAAATTAACGCGTATTGAATTTTTAATATTACAATATCTATTTATGAAGCAAGGTACACCTGTAAGCATTACTGAGTTAACTGAACATGTTTATGATGACTTTGATCATGACTCCAGTATCATTGCCAAACATATTGCTAATATCAGAAAAAAAGTTGGTAACGATATTATAAAAACTGAAAGTAACCGAGGTTATTGTGTTCCAAAAAATAACACATAGTCTAGTAGGCAGAACTTTATTTTTTAGTATCTTAGGAACACTGGTTTCCTCTTTGATTATTATTTATGTGGTCATCTGGTTATTTGAAAAATCTTTGGATTCTCAAATAGACAGTCATATCACCACTTATGTTGACTTAATAGCGAGTGCCATTGATATCCAAAATGGAAAAGTATCGATTGATTCACAAAATCCAATTCTTAAAAATTTGCCTCGGCAATGGCAAATAGATACTATCGAAAAACATATTGCTCGCTCCCCTTTATTAAAAGACCCCATTCCTATACAAAAGCCAATCAGTTTTACACCCAGGCGATTAACTGAAAAACATCCACTATCAGACCAACTGGTTGTGATTCAACAAGCTTTTGGATTTTCAGACGGTCAAGTCATTATTATCAGCTTCGGTTTAGAAAACTATATTATCAATGATTTTAAAAGCCTGATTCAAAATCAATTTAATCGTCGTGCCTTTGAAGCTTTAACACTGGTTATCGCTATTCTTATTATCATATCTATCGTTCAATCCATTATTATCTCCCGCCCTTTAAAAATGATCAAAACCGCTTTAACAAAGATCAGAACAGGAAAAGAAGAACGTATTAATGTAAAACTTCCTTCAGAAATTCAATTGTTATCCGATGAAATTAATCTCCTACTCGATTCTACTGATAATATCATCGAACGATATCGGGTTTTTTCCAGTAATTTATCCCATAGCTTAAAAACACCACTGACTATTATACAAAACCAGACTGAATCGCCTTTGATTAAAGAGCAAACTCAAACCATGCTGCAAATTATTGAGCGGAATTTATCAAAAGTAAAGACCGTCGGTACAGCACATATTAACAGGGCACATCCCAATATCTATTCAGTGATGACACGTATGACAGAGAGTTATTCAAAAATATACTCCAAGGAAATCACCATCGATGTTCAAAAAGATATTATTTTTAATGGTGATGAAGCAGACTTATATGAAATATTAGGTAATATTATTGAAAATGCTTATAAATTTTCTAAACATCATATCCACATTATTTTGAATGATGACATTATTATTGAAGACGATGGCCCCGGAATTCCTCAAGAAAACATACAGGAAGTATTAAGTCGTGGTGTTCGTATTGATGAAACCATACCTGGCACAGGTATTGGTTTGTCCATTGCAAAAGATATTATTGAGCTCTACAACGGAAGTCTTACCCTCTCTCATTCTGCCCTGGGCGGACTCAAAGTCATCATTCACATCCCTACCTCCACCCTATGAATTTTCATTGAATTTTTTATTCAATCTGTCTTCATCACCTATTTGCTAGGATACCTAAAAACACAGCAATAGAGTGAACAACATCATGAAATACTTTTTTATCCTTTGCCTTGTCAGTTTAGGTCTGATTTCTTGTGCAACCACACAAACCACCTCTGGTCAATCTTATATCGCAAAATATAGTAATGATATTAAGGATAGACAGCGCAATAAGGAAGTTGGGAATCTTGAGTACAACAAGAAAGTTGAGAACAAGGATGTTTCTAATGGAATGGGAATGAAAGAAAAATTATTACAAGTGGCCAGTGTTGAACCCACATTAAAATTCCCAGCACGTATTGGCATTGCAAGAATCGATCATGGCCACTTAAGTAATATTCCACTGGATGAAGCAGAAGCCTGGAAAACGCTGCAAAACAATTTAGGAGAAGACTTTGGTGAATTAATCCCCATTAATACCATGATTGCCAATCTTGTTAGCCATGACTTTGAGTCATCCGATAACAAAAAAACTCAAATCATCAATAAAATACGCCTTGGTGCTGCTCGTCAACATATTGATGCCGTCATTATCTACGAACCTTATAGCAATCTACGCAGAAAAAGTAATTTACTGAATATCGCTGACATCACTATTATTGGCGCTCTTATTCTGCCTTCGCAAAATATTGAAATTGAAGGCTTTGCTTCAGCTATATTTATCGATGTTTTTCAAGCGTATCCCTATGGTACAGTGCAAGTCACACTAGATAAAGATGAATATCATTCCACCTCATGGAATCTCTCTTACAAACAGCGTAAAGTTTCAGATATGACTAAAATAAAGTCATCGATAAAACTCATATCAGAAGTTGAAAATATGTTGATTGATTTAAGAGAAAAAATCACCTCTAAGAATCAATTGTAACTTTTAATTTTCAAAATCAATATGAGGCCCAACAGGTATAATACCCGTTGGGTTAATCGTTTTATGACTGCCATAATAATGCTGTTTGATATGAGTCATATTCACTGTTTTAGCAATACCGGGTATTTGATATAAACGTTTTACATATGAATATAAATTAGGATACTCAGCAATCTGACGCAAATTACATTTAAAGTGACCAACATACACCGCATCAAATCGAATCAAAGTCGTAAACAGTCGCCAGTCTGCTTCTGTAATTTGATCACCGACTAAATAAGTACTCTTAGCAAGTTTTTGTTCTAACCAATCCAGTGTTTCAAATAGTTGATTCACTGCTTTCTCATAAGCCGTTTGACTGGTTGCAAACCCGGCTCTGTAAACACCATTATTTACATGCGAATAAACACGTTCATTAATTGTATCAATTTCTTGACGTTTCTCTTCTGGATAATAATCACCTTCTTTTGCACCCAAATGATCAAAAGCCGTATTCAACATACGAATAATCTCTGATGACTCATTACTCACAATGGTTTCTTGTTGTTTATCCCATAACACAGGCACTGTGACACGTCCCGAATAATCAGATGAGGCTTTGGTGTAAATCTCATATAAAAAGTTTGAGCCGTATAAATGGTCTTGTGTATCACTCTCACCTGACGAAAATGTCCAACCCTGTTCCAACATTTCAAAATTGACAACAGAAACTGAAATCATATCCTGAAGTCCTTTGAGTTCACGAAAAATCAAAGTTCTGTGTGCCCAGGGACATGCCAAAGAAACATACAGATGATAACGATTTTTTTCTGCTTTAAACCCTGGTTTTCCAGAAGCCTCGGGTTGACCATCTGGAGTAATGGTATTTCTAAACTGTGATTCGGAGCGTATGAACTCACCCTGATTGGATGCCGTATCATACCACTTGTCATGCCACACACCTTTTACGAGTAAACCCATGATTATTACCTCTCTTTATTGGTTTGATTTAAATAAATTTAATTTAAATAAAGTTGCCACTTTTATAGTCAGAAAAAGCCTGTTCAATTTCTGCTTGCGTATTCATCACAAACGGACCGGCTCTTTTAATCGGTTCATTTAATGGTTTGCCGCCAATCAATACAAACCGACTTTGGGTCTGAGCATTTATATCGACCCGATCACCCTCCTGTAAAACGGCCAGTTGCCCTTGACTCACGGGTTGATTCATTTGTTCTCCAATGATGACTTCACCTTCAAGCATATAAATAAACACCTGGTGTTGTACCGGAAGTGGTGTATTAAAATGAGTGTTGATGGGCATATCAACATCCCAAAAAATGGGTTCGACAAAATGATTATTGATAACGCCTTGTGTGCCTGATTGTGTGGTACCTGCGATGACTTTTAATGACACACCATTCTCATAATGTTCGATCGGTATTAGATCACGATGATATTCCTGATATTTGGGTTCTGTCATTTTATGGGATGCTGGCAAGTTAACCCATAATTGCAATCCTGCCAGCAAGCCCTCCTCCTGTTCAGGCATCTCGGAATGAATGATCCCTTTACCCGCGGTCATCCATTGAATACCTCCTCGTTCAATCACTCCTTCATTTCCGGCACTGTCTTTATGGCGCATTTTACCGGCCAACATATAAGTGACGGTTTCAAAACCTCGATGTGGGTGTGGTGGAAAACCACCAATGTAATCCTGAGACTTATCAGAACCAAAAACATCTAACAGTAAAAAGGGATCTAATCGATTGATGTTAGGCGTTCCTATCACACGAGTTAGCTTAACACCCTCCCCATCAGAGGCAGGAAGACCGGGGTAGATTTGCTGAACCTGTCTTGTTTTACTCATCATAACCTCCTAAATAACCTGAACTCAGGGTAAATATTGACATGAATGATCATTTTAAACCTTTATTTTTGAGAATAAACCCTATAATATTCAAATGATTGTTCTAAAATAATGAACAATCATGTTTTTTAATACTTCTTGTCTATCTCTTGGGTTATTTAACCTCAGCTGAGGTCATTGATGAATCAATTTGAATCCATGCAACATTTTGTCAGAATTGTTGAAGCTGGCAGCATCAGTAAAGCTGCGGAACAAATGGGCAAAGCAAAATCTGCCGTCAGTCGACGCTTAAATGAATTGGAATCTTATTTAGGCGTGACTTTACTGGTGAGAACCACTCGACGCCTGACATTAACCGAATCAGGACAACATTATTATCAGGAGTGTTTAAAAATTTTGGATGATCTGGCCAACATGGAGTCACACATTCGCAACGATGATACGGCGTTAGCCGGACAAATTAAAATGGCCACGCCACTATCATTTGGTTTACGGCATTTACAGCCTGCCTTAACTCAATTTAATCAAATGCACCCTAATATTTCTTACGACATTGATCTCAATGATCGACAAATTGATTTAATAGAAGAAGGATTTCATCTGGCTATTCGTATTGCCCATTTAAAAGATTCGTCATTAATCGCAAAAAAATTAGCCCATACCCGTTTAATACTATCGGCAAGTCCAGATTATCTTAAACAACAAGGCACACCTCAAAAACCAGAAAATTTAACAGAAGGTTATCATCTCTTGCGCTATCGTGCTGTCAATAATCAATTAAGTTTTAAAAACACAAAAGGCAATGAGTATAAAATCAAAATACCAACTAAATTAACAACCAATAACGGTGACTATTTGTATCAGGCTGCACTGAAAGGTCAAGGATTATTACTCAGCCCTGATTTTATCTGCTACCAAGCGATTAAAACAGGTCAGTTAATCCCTTTGTTTTCAGAAGCTTTACATGATTACACCATGGGTATCTATGCTGTCTATCCTTCCCATCGACATATCTCATTAAAAATACGTCATCTGATTGATTTTTTAGCTCATTACTTTAAAAAAAATGCCCACTGGAATATATGACCAGGTATTTAAACATGCTGATCAAATAAAATCATATTGCCGTCGGGATCAACAACAGAAAAACTGCCTGGCCCTTGTTTATCATCCATAGATTCATTCATCGTATCAATGCCTTGTCTTGGCAGCGTCGATGCAATTCCCGTACATCTGTAAAAGATTCTAATGAATTACCGTCTTTATCCCAACCGGGATTAAACGTTAGCAGATTATTGTCAAACATTCCCTGAAACAAACCGATGGTATGATCACCATTCCTTAAAATCAGCCAGCCTTGTAACTCTTCTCCACCAACCACCTGAAAACCCAAGGCTTCATAAAATAATTTTGATGTCTCGATATCTTTAACGGCAAGACTGACCGAAAATGCACCTAATGTCATCATAGCTCTCTTAATATTCTTAACATAACATCACCCCAATCTTTTTACTTCTATGGGCTCTATCACATCAGCAAGGTCAATATTAAATACCTGTCCATAAAAATAGAGTTCTGCTTCTAAAGCCCGTTGAATATTGGCTTCTTTGCGAAAGCCATGACTTTCATTATCAAACTCAACATAAGCGTGAGTGACGTTATTTTTATTGAGTGCCTGAACTAAAGTCTGTGCCTGACTGGGCGGCACTACTTTGTCTTTCAAACCCTGCAATACAAGCAAAGGACAAGACAACTTATCAATATGATAAATAGGAGAACGTTGCTGATAACGTTCTTTGTATTTAGGATATTCTCCAACGAGTTTATCTAAATAAGCCGCTTCAAATTTATGGGTATCTGCTACCAGGGATTCCAAATCGGCAACACCATATCGTGTTGTACCAGCAGAAAAATCTGAATACTGCATTAATGCACACAGAGTGGTAAAGCCACCTGCCGATCCTCCTCTGATAATAAGACGTTCAGGATCAGCTTTTCCCTGGTCAACGCAATAACGTGCAGCATAAACACAGTCTTCAACATCAGCGATACCCCAGGCATCATTTAATTGCTGTCGATACTCACGTCCATACCCGGTACTGCCACGATAGTTCACATCAACAACCGCAAAACCCCGGGATGTCCAAAATTGAATGCCTAAATTAAAAGTAGATGATGTTGCTGCCGTTGGCCCACCATGAGACATGACAATTAAAGGCGGTTTTTCATCATCCTGTCCTCTGTAATCAACATGGGTTGGTGCATAATAAAAAGCATGGACTGGTTCGTCATTGCTGACATGAAAGCTAATGGCTTCGGCAATAGAAATAGAATCCTTACTCACCGCGACTAAACCATCTGCTGTTAAATCAGAAGTACCGCTTGTCTCTTTACTGTTGATATCCAATTTTTGAAGACGGTTATCTGCCAAATCAATCATCCATACACCCAGTCCATGAGTAGGAGAACCGGCAATAGTATACAAACAACCTTTGTCATAATGTATTTGGCCAGGAAAATCCGTTAACTCTACAGGTAATCTTTGTATCGAACCCGTTTCTGTCTCCACACAAGCTAAGCATTGCACACCCTTTTCAAAAAAAGCGGTATAAATCTGAGTCTGCTGTTCATCAAAACAAGCCATTTGCGTTGCTAAAATCCATTGTGGCAAACCAAAGTCATGGGCCATAGGTGTTAACGCATGTTTTGCATCCTCTTCAACCGCGTACAAATTCCACCAGCCAGAAGCATCTGACATAAAATGAAGTTGTCCATCGGATTTCCAAAAAGGCTGATAGATAGATTCTGTTTCTGAGCCAGCGATACGACGAGCTTGCATTAACTGACCCTGTTTATCCAAATCGGCAAGCCATAACTCCGTACCATCCCAGGGCATCTGTGGTTGATTCCAGCAAGTCCAACACAAATATTGACCGTCTGGGCTAACTCTTGGGTAACTATAAAAATCACAGCCCTCAGCAACAATATCTACCGTTGGTGTTTTTTCCTGCGTCGTTTTTTCCTGAACAGTCAAATTGATACGCACCAGTTCATTCTTGACCTCAATCGTCTTATTCTGTTCCGATGATGGCATGTGACGCTCCCGTACACAAAATAAATAATGGCCATCATGTGTGATATTAAAGTCTGCATAACGACAGTCTTCTGAATGTAGAATAATGGCTTGCAAATGATGATGAGTATCCAATAACCAAACAGAATGATCATCAGCTTTGGAAAAATAAACACCTTGATGCGTGACTAAAAAATCTCCGCCACCTAATTCATGTACTCGTGTTGCAACACTGTAATCCTTAGGCAGGACCTCTTTCGCCTGCTTGCCATCCCAACACATTAAAACACCACGGCCCGCCTCAGTTGCACGAACTTCAAGCCAATACACCAAACCATTAAATACCTGCATATGTCCAAAACGAGTCCCTTTTTTTGCCACCTGTTGGGCCGATATCGGTGATGACCAGGATCCATAAGGCTTGGATAATTTCAAAATAATCTCCTCTACAGGTTGATACCCGTGCTACTTGATGCACGGAGCTGGATTATTTAAACAAACGCATGGTCTCTGCTTTATTCCAAAAGTTTGCAATGGCTTTTTCGAATTGTGTTCGGAATGACAAAGATAAACGATCCGTTAATGTTTTTTTGATTTCATAAGCAATTTCAAAAACCTCGTGTTCTTGTGCCCACACCATAATTTCTTCATCACTGGTTTTGATATCATCAATTAAACCCAGTTCCAAGGCTTTGGTACCGTACCAATGCTCTCCTGTTGCCACCTTATCAATATCCAAAGCAGGTCGATTATCACGAATGTAATCTTTAAACAGCACATGGGTTTCTTCCAACTCTTCCTGAAACTTTTCTCGTGACTTCTCGGTGTTTTCACCAAACATAGTTAAGGTTCTTTTAAACTCACCTGCAGTGAACTGTTCATAATCGACTTTATTGTGTTTCAATAAACGATGAAAATTGGGTAGCTGCCCTATCACTCCAATAGAACCAATGACTGCAAAGGGCGCTGCAATAATACGATCAGCAACACAAGCCATCATATAACCGCCACTGGCAGCCACTTTATCAACCGCAATAGTTAATTTAAGTGGTTTTGACTTAATGCGCTTTAACTGTGATGCAGCCAAACCATAGCTATGTACCATACCACCCGGGCTTTCCAGACAAACCAATACTTCATCGTTTTCTTTTGCAATACTAAGTAATGCCGTAACTTCCTCTCTTAAATTAGCCACACTGGAAGCTTCTACATCACCGTTAAAATTCAATACAAACAAACGGGATGTTTCATCATCAACCTTGGACGATACTTTTTCATCAGCTGATTTATCGTCACTATGATTAGATTTGGATGATTGTTGTTTCAGCTTTTTAGTCTGAGCTTTTGCTTTATCTTTTTCTTGTTGCTTTTGCTCTTTTTCGTATATTTTATAAGCTTCCTTAGGCATCACTTCTTTATACAAATTGTTTTTTAAAACTTTTAACTCATCAGAGCGATGTGTGACTTTAATATGCCCTTCGGCCGTTTGCTTGTTTTTTTGATTAGCATTGGCAATAACACCAATCACCACAATAATAGCAACAACTATTGTCAGGGTTTCAGCAAAGAAAAGTGCGTAATTTGAAAAAAATTCAGATAAAAAGTCCAAAACTAACCTCACCGTTTATCAACTGCAGCTCAAACAGGAGCTTCTCGATACATACATTAAAAAAGCCTCAATAAAGAGACTTTATATGGCAAGCTGGCAATAGAGTATATATGCAAGCAGCTAGCTATTGTACCTAGCAGTAGGTAGAGATGTCTATCCATAGCTTTGAGTTAGTTAAAAATGATATGGAATCTGTATGTCTATAATAACCTTTCTTTTTAAGATAATATCTCATAAAAAGATTAATTTAGACTTTATTCAGCTATTTTTAATCTCATTGAAACGAATCGTCTATAAGGTCTGTTAACCTTAACCGGGTGCACCATCTATTCTCGGTTTAAATAAAATAGGACAATAGGTGATTAAAAATAATCCATATGCGAATGCCCAGAAAACAGCTGAAGTAATAATCACCATTGTGTAATCATTGTAGAATAAAGGAAACAATACCCTTATTAAAAAAGCAATCACCATCATTAAAAACGCCATTGTCATTAAATAACTCACTTTTATGGGACGTCCCGTATGTCCTAACGAGACTCGAGAAATCATAGATAGAATCATCAAACCCATACCACCTACTGTTATCGTATGTAACGCTAATGAAGTGGACGTCAGAAGTTGTATTTCTACAAGCCCCAGGAAGATTAAACCTAAAGCCATCGCCCAATAGCTGATATGTAATGGCCAAACCAATGGTGTTGTTAATGTTACCCAAATACGCCAGCGTATAGCTCTAATAAAATTGATAACCCCAGCCGATATATAACCTATTCCTAAAATAAAATCTGGCAACTCAACTATTTTTAAACTCATGATAATTGACACTATGATCAGAAAAACCGAGCTACGTTCTAACCATATAATGGGTGTTACTCTGGGCGTTTGTGTTCCATTTGCCGTAAACATCGGAAAAACACGCCCACCAATAATGCACATCACCAAACTGATGAGTAACACCATAGTGTGACTGATTGAACTCAGTTGAAAACTGAATTCTCCCACCCCTAATACAGAGGCATGCATCATACTATTCAGCAATGTCATACCCAACAAAATGGGAATAAAGATCAAGTTTCGCCATACTTTTGCTTTTATTATAGGTCGCGCAAAAAAAACAGCCGCCAAGGGTAAAAACGCAATGTCCACGAATGCAATAAAGTAGTCATTAAACCATTGTGGAAATGCCAAAAATAACCGCCCCAAAAACCAAATAATAACCAGTACAGCTAATGTCCGACCTTTTATACTGGGCACTTTTGTCCAGGTTTGTACTGCTGTTAATAAAAATCCTACGATAATGGCTGCCACAAATCCAAATAACATTTCGTGACTATGCCAAAAATAACTTCCACCATAGGGCGAAAATTGAATGACACCACTATAAGTGATACTCCATATCAGTAAGTTTATCGTACTAAATAACGCACCCAATAAGAAAAAAGGCCGAAAAGCCAATCGGAATATAGGCCAACCCATGGTCTCATGAGTCTCTCTAATATCACCGTTGCTGTGTAACTTTTGCGCTGTACTTATTTGCCTGGTGCTCATTTCTCAGTACTTACTTTGCCCAGTACTTGTTTACCCAATACTTGTTTACCCAGTACCGACTCATGTCATATTCAACTACATCATTTAAATATGTATTTATAATACATATTTAAATGATGTAAATAAAGGTTTATTTTTACTGATAAATCTTATTTTTATGTTTTAACCACCCATCCTCATGGCGACCTTTAGGATCATGATGTGTCCAATGTATCACACCACCTTTTGTATTCCATTCATATTCACCATTAAATTCAACAATATCACCTTTTTTGAGTGTATCAATACGCATAGCCAAATCAATATTATGGGCAATCAGTAATGTTTCACCTGAATGGTGTTTTATAATGAACTTTTGATGTCGACTGCCTTCATTATCATCTGGCAATATGCGAATAACCTGTCCTACTCCCTGTACTTGAACATCTGATCTTTTATTCTTTATAGCCCATAGTAATTTATCAGTAATTTCTTTTTGCGTAGATAATTTTTTTTGAACAGAAATATTATTTTGGTTCTGTGATTCTTTATTCGAATTGGAAAAAGTATCCTTTGAAATAAAGCCAAGTTGATACAAGACAACGATGATGGCAAGTGTCATAATGGAAGAAATAATTTTTTTCACAGAATCTGACTACCCATTAGAAGGTTAGAAAAAAATATTTGTGTGACCGATCATTTTGTCTTAATTTATCAAGACATCTTAACTTTTGCTGAAGTTAAGTATCTTATCCTTATTTTTTAAATTAGGTACATTGCTTTGTTTTACCAAACGATAAATACCAGACGCCAGGGACCACATTTCTGCACGAGCAACACTGTCATCCCACTCATTAACCGATAACCCTTCTGCAAAGGCATCCACATAAGCAGTTCTCTGTGTTAATTGTTTTGTCATAGGTTTAATGTGGCTGGATTTTTTGACGTCTTTGATTAAATACTCTGAAGATTTCACACGTTTTCTAACACGTGTCCAGCAAATTCTTGCAATCAGATTCGGGTTCACCTTAAGTGCTTGAGATACCAATGCATCCATTTGTTGAAAAGACCAGATTTCTACAGGAGACGGCGCCAAAGGCACCAAAACAACAGACGCAACCGCTAACATGGTTTTTGTCATCGCATTAATGTGAGGGGGGCCATCTAAGATAATACTGGTATAATTAGCCTGATGTTGGTTAATCAGTTTCAAGAGTAGGCTGGGCTTATCGGCAAGAATAACATCGACACCTGATTCATCATATTTTTCCGTTCGAACATTAGACCAGGCACTGAGTGAATGCTGTGGTGGGTCACAATCAATGACAAGCACACTGCCATTATCAATATAGCTTACTGCCAAATTAGTTGTTAGGGTACTTTTACCAACCCCTCCTTTTGCCTGCGCTACGGCGATCACTTTAGCAACCATAATATCTATTCTTTATATTCTATTTATGCACCATAGGATGCAAGTTTAGCATTTATTGTTAAGTTTCTCGACAAATCATTGATAATTCTATAAATATGCTGTACTGACATCCTGTTTATAAAAAATAAATCTCCAGATGAAATTAAAATGGTATTAAACTATCTTATTGATTTATAAGTGAAAAATAAAAGCCTTTTTGCAACCTGTGACACAGTATTAGATAATACCAAGAATCCATCATTTCCAAGTTGTTGTATTCATGACCGAATCCTTAACACCACCTTCCTCATTTTCAGAAAGACATCGTTTGCTCTTAGTTGTTTTAGGGCCTGTTATTGCCGGTCTGGCCTATATCATTGGTACTCTTAATCAGCTTGATCCTGCCGTCAATCTGACTTTGGGTATTACTCTCTGGTGCGCACTCTGGTGGATTACTGAACCGATTCCTATTCCCGCAACCAGTTTACTACCACTGGCACTCTTTCCTCTTACGGGTGTATTAAGTGCGCAGCAGGTCGCCTCTGCCTATGGACATAAGTTAATTTTATTATTAATGGGTGGTTTTATGTTATCTAAGGCCATGGAAAAGTCAGGCACCCATCGACGTATTGCCTTACAAATGATTCATTTATTTGGTGGAGATTCCGGGCCCCGAATATTAGCTGGCTTTATGGTGGCTTCTGCTCTGCTCAGTATGTGGATCTCCAATACAGCCACGACACTGATGTTGTTACCTGTCGCCCTAGCCATTCTGGATAAAAATCATGATCCCAAACTCACAACCGCTTTGCTTTTGGGTATTGCCTATTCAGCCAGTATTGGTGGCATCGGCACAGTCATAGGAACACCACCCAATGCCCTGTTTCTGTCTATCTATGAAGAAACCACCAAAGCCTCTTTATCATTTACCGACTGGATGCAATGGGGTGTTTCGGCTGTTATTTTGTTTATTCCTATTGCCTGGCTCTGGTTAAAGAGAGGCTTATCATCAAATACACATCTTGAGGTACCACACCCTGGTCAATGGCGCTCAGAAGAAAAACGTGTGCTCACTATATTCTCCATCACGGCTTTACTCTGGATAACACGAACAGAACCTTTTGGTGGATGGAGTGGTTGGCTCAACTTACAACAAGCCAATGATGCCAGTGTCGCCCTGACCATGGTAGCCCTGTTATTTATGATACCTTCAGGTGGTGGTAAAAAAGGCACTTTACTTGATTGGAAAACTGCCAATCAAATTCCCTGGGGTGTCCTCATTTTATTTGCCGGCGGTATTTGTATTGCCTCTGCATTTAAAGAGTCTGGATTAAGTTTGCTGCTGGGTGAACAGTTAAATGTGATTGCCTCACTGCCCCTGTTTATATTGATACCTCTGATTTGTTTAACAGTTACCTTTTTAACAGAAGTCACCAGCAACACAGCCACAACGGCTCTATTGCTTCCTGTGCTTGCAACAACTGCAATAACGGCAGGTATTGATCCTTTGGTGCTCATGGTACCCGCTGCCATGAGTGCCAGTTGTGCCTTTATGTTACCCGTAGCCACCGCACCCAATGCGGTTATCTTTGGTAGTGAAAAAATCACTATCAAAACCATGGCCCGCCAAGGTTTTGCTTTAAATCTGATTGGCGCTCTGGTGATTAGTGTCGTTTGTTTGTTTTGGTTATCATAGTTTAACTGTAAAACCTAAGGAGCTACCCAAAACTTTCTCACCACTATCTTCAATTAATCTGGCATACTCAATAAATAACTTACTTCTTTTAGATAAAGTAAACTCCAAGCCTAATCCCTGAGAAAACCCTGTTTCTGAATCTGATTCAGATGAGAATCCATCTGAAACCTCTATACTTACTGATGAATAGCCTAAAAGAGCGTAGGGTGATACTTTCCAAGGTGCGCTGAATTTTACATAACCTCCCAATAGTCTTTTTAATTGAATATTATCAAAAAATGTCTTTGTACTGCTTCCAAGCCCTAAACCTAGTCTTGCTTCAACAGCTATATAATCATTCAACTCTTTACCTAAAATAGCATGAAAATCTGTTTTTAAACTTATTCTTGAATTAAAAAAACCTCCTCCTACATCTGCACGTATTCTTGTTGCGCTAACACCCCAATAAATATCACTGAACTCAGTTGTAGAGTTATCTTTGGCTGAAAGCTCTACTGAAAATAAAAAGACTAACAAACCAAGAAAAAAATGAACTCTCAAGTTATTAAACATATATTAGATCCACCATATTTGATAAATGTGGCAGGCATTATACAATGACACTATCTCAATTTTCAAATATTTTTAATTGCTTGTGATTATGCAGACTATTCATAAATAATAGGATACAATCACGCGCTTTCATTCTATTGGGTTATGCATCGATATCCATCCGCTATTTCAAATTGAAAGCTGACTAATTTTATATGAACTCTAATCCTTTTAAGTCGATCAAAGAAGATATCAGTCTGGCACCTGAAGTCGCCGATGAAGTAAAAACCTCAACCTGTTATATGTGCGCCTGTCGTTGTGGTATTCGGGTGTATTTAAAAAATGGAAAAGTCCGCTATATTGAAGGCAACCCTGATCATCCGGTTAATAAAGGCGTGCTGTGTGGCAAGGGTTCTGCTGGTATTATGCAACATTACTCTCCGGCTCGCCTGACAAAACCTTTATTACGTGTCGGTGAAAGAGGCTCTGGTATTTTTCAGGAGATCGATTGGGACGAAGCTTTATCTATTGCAACAGGCTGGCTCTCTAAAATACGTAACAGCGATCCTAAAAAACTGGCTTTCTTTACAGGCCGCGATCAAAGTCAATCATTAACGGGCTGGTGGTCTGCGCAATTTGGTACACCCAATCATGCGGCACATGGTGGTTTTTGTTCAGTGAACATGGCCGCTGGTGGTCTCTATTCTATTGGCGGCTCTTTTTGGGAGTT
The DNA here is from genome assembly GCA_965230335.1 of Kangiellaceae bacterium. GTDB lineage: Bacteria > Pseudomonadota > Gammaproteobacteria > Enterobacterales > Kangiellaceae > CBDDKS01. The sequence goes on from CBDDKS010000006.1 coordinate 310,823, forward strand.
CGGTGAACCCGACTGGGAAAACACCCGTTATTTTATGATGTTTGGTGTTGCGGAAGATCATGACTCCAATCCCATTAAGATTAATTTGGGTAAATTAAAAACCAAAGGACAAGCCAAATTTGTTTCTATTAATCCGGTTCGTACCGGTTATTCTGCTATTGCCGACGAGTGGGTAGGTATTCGTCCTGGTACCGATGGCTTATTTGTTTTTGCTTTAATTCATGAGTTACTCAAAGCAGAAAAGATTGATTGGGATTATCTGGTCAGATACACCAATGCCCATTGGCTTGTATATCAGTCACCCGGTTCAGAACGAGATGGATTATTTGTTAGGGATGAACATGGTCATCCCTTATGCTACAACGCCGAGTCACAATCACTCGTTAGTGCCATGGATACCAACATTCAACCCAAATTAGTTGGTGAATATGGCGCACCTGATGGCACTAAAGCCATACCTGCATTTCAACTGATTGCTCAGCGTTACTTAAATCGTGAATATAGCCCTGATCAAGTCGCTGATTCTATCGGCATTCCCGCTGAACAAATTAGACGTATCGCCGCTGAAATTGCCCACGCTGCTTTTGAACAACAAGTAGAACTGGATGTTGAATGGACCGATTGGACAGGTAAAAAACACCAGAAAATGATTGGCCGTCCTGTTTCTATGCATGCCATGCGGGGTATTTCGGCACACTCGAATGGTTTCCATACTTGTCGTGCCATCCATTTATTACAGATGCTGATTGGCTCTATTGATGTACCCGGTGGCTTCCGTTACAAACCCCCCTTTCCAAAACCGATTCCTCCCGCTCAAAAGCCGGCAAAAAATACTCATCAGCCCAATACACCATTAAAAGGAATGCCTTTGGGTTTTCCTTCTGAACCCGCCGATCTATTAACCGACAATACGGGCAAAGCCGAACGTATTGATAAAGCATACAGCTGGGAACACCCTCTCTCACTACATGGCCTGATGCATATGGTGATTCATAATGCCTGGGCAGGCGATCCTTACCCTATTGATACCTTGTTTATGTACATGGCCAATATGGGCTGGAATTCCTCCATGAATGTGCCGGCAACGTTGAATTATTTAACCGATAAAGATGAGAAAACCGGTGAATATAAAATTCCTCATATTATTTACTCGGATGCTTATTATTCTGAAACGGTTCCCTACGCCGATCTCATTCTGCCCGACACCACTTACCTTGAACGTTGGGACTGTATTTCTTTGCTGGACAGACCTATCTGTGATGCGGATGGCCCGGGAGATTCTATTCGACAACCCGTTGTTGAACCTGATCGTGATGTGCGTCCTTTTCAGGATGTCTTACTTGAGCTGGGTGTGCGCTTAAAATTACCAGGGTTGGTCAATGAAGATGGTTCCAAAAAATACCCTGGTGGTTACCCGGATTATATTGTGAATCATATGCGCACTGACAAAGTGGGCCCTTTAGCTGGCTGGCGGGGCGAACAAGGTGACAGTGATTATGTTGGCTCAAGTTACCCTGAACAGTTACAAAAATATATCGATAATGGTTGTTTTTGGAAAAAAGAATTCACACCTCAACAACGTTATTACAAATTTGCCAATAAAGAGTATCTTGAATTAGCTCATCATGCCGGCTGGATTGGCAGCAGCCAGCCTATCGTCTTACAAATCTACAACGAAAATTTACAGCAGTTTCGTTTAGCGGCTGAAGGTCATGGCGATCATCAACCTCCCGAAGAACATCGTCAGCGCATCAAAACCTACTTTGATCCTATTCCTTTCTGGTATCCACCTTTTGAAGAAAAGGCATTTAGAGAAACTGATTTTCCATTACACGCCATCACACAACGCCCCATGCATATGTATCATTCCTGGGGGTCGCAAAACGCCTGGTTAAGACAACTCACCGCAGCCAATCGTCTGTACATTCATCACAGAACAGCGGCTAAGTTAGGTGTACAGGATGATGACTGGATCTGGATTATCAGTCCTCATGGAAAAGTCAAAGGTCAGGTAAAATGTATGTCGGGAGTCAACCCCAATACCGTCTGGACATGGAATGCTATTGGAAAACGCAAAGGGGCGTGGGGATTGGATAAACATGCTCCAGAAAATGAAAAAGGCTTTTTACTGAATCACGTGATTTCTGAATTATTGCCACCCAAAAAAGATGGGTATCGTTATTCCAATTCAGATCCCGTCACCGGGCAAGCTGCCTGGTATGATTTACGGGTAAAAATAGAAAAATGTCAGCCCGAAGAGTATGGTTTAACATCACCACAATTTTCTGAGTTACGTTGCACACCCACGCCCGCTGAACCTGTCAGCATGACAGTTTCAAAAACCACTCGCAAGAAAGTGTCTCGTTTTGGTGAATACTTAAAAGGTACTCCGACTCACAAAGTTGCCGAAACCCATTTGGAATTTATTGGCAATAGAGAAGAAGTTTCAGAACATCACATCGGCGTTCAACCTGGCCACGGTAATCAAATTCAAAACGATTCAGTTCAAAACAAACCGACTCAGAACAAACCTATTCAGAACAACCCTATTCAGAACAACTCCATGGATTCAGAAAAATAATGACCAGTTTACCTAAACACAATCCAGAAAATGGCCTACAAAAAAAATTAGGGCTTGTTATTGATTTGGACACCTGTGTGGGTTGTCAGGCCTGTGCAACCAGCTGCAAAGAATGGAATACCAGTGGACACTCTGCCCCTCTCACAGATAGCGAACCTTATGGTGCGGATCCTTCTGGTGTCTGGTTTAACCGCATACATACGTTTGAAGTTGAACAAAATAATGGCAGCTCCTGTACGGTCAACTTTCCCAAGTCCTGCCTGCATTGTGATGATGCACCCTGTGTCACTGTGTGTCCAACGGGGGCTTCTTATAAACGTGAAGAAGACGGTATCGTTCTCGTTAATGCAGATACTTGTATTGGCTGTAAACTCTGCTCCTGGGCCTGTCCTTATGGAGCACGTGAGTTCGACGAAGATGCAGGCATCATGAAAAAATGTACGCTGTGTGTCGATAAAATTTATAATGAAAACTTACCAGAGCACAGTCGAGTACCTGCGTGTGTCTCTGCATGCCCTGTTGGTGCACGCAGCTTTGGTGATTTAGGTGATCCTGAATCCGATGTATCCCGGCTGGTTGAATCAAGAAACGGCTTTGATTTAATGCCGGAACAAAACTGTCAACCAACCAATAAATATTTACCTCCCCGTCAACGTAGCAACACTCATGAGCAATCAGCCTATGATTCAGTTCAAGATGATACGGCTCAACTGAATGATGAAGTTGGCCATATCGATAATGCTTTTCTGCGTTGGCTGGATAAAACACTCAGTCGATAACCTGACTTTGTTTTTTATCATGATCCAATGACACATTTTTAGGAACAATTGTCCATGCATCCTGCCTTTTCAGTTATTTTCTTTACTACAGCCTCTGGGGCTGGTTATGGCATGTTAGCCTTATTAGGTTTTCTCAATGCTTTCAAAGTCATCGAACTATCTCAACCAGCAGCAACGGTGGTTTTCATTGTTGCTTTTTTATTAATCACTTTTGGATTGATTGCTTCAACCTTTCACTTGGGTCATCCTGAACGTGCTCTAAGAGCGTTTAGTCAATGGCGTACTTCCTGGCTCAGTCGTGAGGGTGTTGCTGCGGTTATTACCTATATTCCTTTTTTAATTTTTGCTTATGGTTGGATCTTCCAAAATAATACGCAAGGCATCTTTTTAGTCTTTGGCGTTATAGGTGCTCTATGTTCTCTGGTTACCGTATTTATTACCTCCATGATTTATGCCTCATTAAAAACCATTCACGCCTGGCATAATATCTGGACACCTTTCGGGTATTTAATACTCAGTTTAATGTCTGGCGCCTTATTTTTAAATACCATTTTTTCCTGGTTTGGTGCCTTTTCTGAGACCTTAAGTTATATCAGTATCCTATTACTGACCATGGGTGCTGCCATTAAATGGCGGTACTGGTATTTTATTGATAACACCAGCTCGGCATCTACATCAGAAACAGCAACCGGATTAGGTCATTTAGGCAAAGTGTCCTTACTCGAATCACCCCATACTCAAGAAAATTATTTACAGAAAGAAATGGGCTTTAAAATTGCACGCAAGCATGCACATAAATTGCGTCGCACAGTCTATTTTTATGGCTTTCTGATTCCTGGCATCTTATACATCAACGCACTGATAAACCAATGTTATTCTTCCGCCATGTTAGGCACTCACTTTGCCATTATTTCCATGATGATTGGTGTACTTGTTGAACGCTGGTTATTCTTTGCACAAGCCAAACATACGGTGATGCTGTATTATGGCCGCAGTACTGCCTAGAAGTTTTGTTGATTTTTCAATAAAAGTTGACACTTCAATAAAAACATTTTAATTCCACTTTTATGATTTAGATTTCAGCATGACACAAGCAATATTTCCAGAAAATTTTCAAGCACCTCAGGATTACCTAAAAGATAAAATAATTCTTGTCACAGGTGCTGGTGATGGCATTGGTAAAGAAGCCGCCATTCAATATGCGCGATATGGTGCCATCTTACTATTATTGGGACGAACACAAAAAAAACTGGAAGCCACTTATGATGCTATTATGGAAAATCATGGCCAACAACCTGCCATCTTACCTGTAGATTTGGCCACTTTAACTTCAGAAGATGCGCAACAAATTGCACGAAAAATAGAAGAGGAATTTGGACGCCTTGATGGATTACTGCACAATGCCAGTCTATTGGGACAACTATCACCTCTCTCTGATTATGAGCCCACACTGTGGCAAAAAGTCATGACGGTTAATCTACATTCAGAGTTCTTACTGACACAAGCCTGTCTGCCTTTATTAAGAAAATCACAAGCAGCATCGATTCTTTTTACCAGCTCTGGTGTCGGCAATCAAGGCCGTGCTTTCTGGGGTGCTTATTCAGTTTCTAAATTTGCCACCGAGGGCTTGGCACAAGTCCTTGCTGATGAATTAGAAAAAACCCATATCCGTGTCAATATCATTAATCCGGGGGCAACCCGAACACGTATGCGTGCTCAAGCATTCCCTGGGGAAGATCCACAAACCCTATCAACACCTCTAGACAAAATGCCTCTGTATATTTATTTAATGGGTGCAGATGGCACTCAACATCATGGACAAAGATTTAACGCTTAAATGGAAAATTTACATTAACTCAAATTAAAAAGGATGTCTTAGGCTTGTCAGATGTTTTTTATCTGCTAATCATACTTGTTTTTTCTTTTAAGGATCACAACAACCATTTGGACAAGGTGCCGAACGTGCCATAGCTTTTACTGGAATCACTTCACCTGATTTGGTTTTAAAATTCACAGTCACATAATCACCCACTTCAATTTTGGATTTCAGTCCCATTAACATGACATGTAATCCACCTTGTTTGAAAATTACTTTTTTACCTGGCTTTACAAGAATAGAGCTTTTATGACGCATTTTTGCAACACCATCTTTCTCTATGGTGGTATGAAACGTTGCATGATCGGCAATATCACTTTCTACACCCACTAATTCAATAACTTTTTTGGTCGTATTGCGCAATGATAAATACATAGCCGTTGATCTTTGGGTTTCTATGGTTGATCGCACCCAAGCCCCTTTAGGTTCCAAAACAACTTCCATGGCAAAAAGCTGATGGCTCAACGTTAAAAAGAAAACGAATAAGGAGGAGATGATAATACGCATGAATAACCTCGAATTATGTAAGGTTTGTAGCTCTTTCATAGTTCATCCTGCTCATGCTGAAAGAGTAACGGGCCCATTCAATATAGAATTTATTTTATCACTTGTAAAAAAGAAAGCCCAGTATTAGGGGCTGTTTATCTTTTACAGGCTTAACCCTTTGAGCTGAGTCTATAAAAGATAAACAGCCCCTAATATTCCAGTGAACAGACCCTACTGTAAATGTTGCTGCTGGCGTTTAATATGACGAAAGTCCCTATTATTTTTAGGATATTGCTGTATTTTTGCTTTATCTGCAGATAATTGTAAATGATAAAAATCCCCTTTCAGCTTCGAATATTCGTAATCCTTGGCTAATGCCGATAATGCTGAAGGATAACGTTCGGGAAAAATAGCTTCTATGGCTTGAGCCAACCATTCAAACAGTTTTTTAAGGTTCATTTGGAAAGTCTGGCCGGTTTGATTAAATATCCATTCCGCTATTTGTGAAAAATCATTGAAAGCATTCTGAGATAACACTTGAGGTAATACAAATTTAAATCGTCCCGAATTGGCAATCATATCCCAATAGCGTGCAAACCGATTCATCTGTTGCAGCGTGAAAAAATCGGCATGATCATGACTTAATAAATTAAACGGTGGCTGTGGATTAAAACATAAACCAAAATCCTCTGTGTGACGAATAATAGGACTGCCTTTTAAACGTTTCAAAATACCCACCTGAATTTCATGGGGATGGCAGGCATACAATTCATTAAAACTCTCCTTAAAAGAAGCTAAGGTTTCTCCGGGGAGCCCAAAAATCAAATCCGCATGAATATGTGCCTGTGTATTATTTTTTAACCATATCAAATTATTTTTTGATTTTTCATTATTTTGTTTTCTGCTGATACGCTGTTGAACTTCAGAGTTAAACGTTTGTATACCCACCTCAAATTGCAAACTGCCTTTGGGAAACCTGACTAAGACCTCTTGAAGCTTTTCAGGTAAATGATCGGGGATGACTTCAAAATGTAAAAATAATCGTTCATCGAGACGTTGCAAAAAGAAATCCAGAATAGCAATGGTATTTTTTATTTTTAAATTAAATGTTCTGTCAACAAATTTAAAATGTCGTGCACCCCGCTCATATAACTCTGACATATTTTTCAAAAATAGATCCAATTCGAAAGGTATGGATGTTTTATCTAATGCCGATAAACAGAACTCACATTTAAAAGGGCAGCCTCTCGAAGCTTCAACATAAAGTAATCGATGACGAATGTCTTCTTCTGAATAATAGGGGTAAGGCAATGTTAATGTATTTAAATCAATGGGTTTCGAAGTTAAAATCTTTTTATCTGGATAGTTGTTTGTTAAAAGCTCCCGACAGAGATGATAAAAACTGTGATCCGCTGCACCCGTAATCACATAATCCGCATATTCAATAATACTCTGTGACTCGGTTTCATAGCTGACTTCCGGCCCACCTAAAATAATTTGTACATCCGGCATCACTGTTTTAATCTGACTCACCACAGCCTCCGTTTCCAACAGATTCCAAATATACACACCAAAACCGATAATTCTGGGTTGTTCCTTTAATAGTTGCTCCACAATATCTGTCGCCCTTTGCTGAATGGTAAACTCTTTAATGATGCTATCCGATTGCAGCTCTTTTAAATTGGCATACAAATAACGTAGTCCCAAACTGGCATGCAGATATTTTGCATTTAAAGTCGATAAAATAATATCAGGCATGATGAATCATCAACACTTGCTCTACCCACAAAGGCACTGTTCTTGTTTTAGTCAACTTCATTGCGCACCGTCTTCAATCGCCTGTCTAAAAATAGTATTTAACTCATTATTTGTTTGTGCTTTATGATGATTATCAGGACGCCCCATACCACTAAAAGCATCCTGGTGTCTTTCCAGTTCATGGTTAATGAAATCACTAATTTCCTCAATAGGGTCACCTAAGCCTGTTTCTGGAGTCGTTCTTTTTAATGCAAGCAATGTCTGTATTCTCGGTATGATACTTTTGGGAGCCACAGCATCAACCAGTTGTTCAAATTCAATGGGAGGGATACCCAAATCCTGTTCAATGAACCGAATAGCCAATAAAGGCCTCAATACATAAAAATATTTTTTCAAACGAACTTGTTCCTTGAATAAATGCTCTCTCGCATTTCCTCTTGCCATATGGCTGTAATGATAACATAAGGCCGTTTTATTCACAGCTTTAGGGGCGAGCATTCTTAAATTTTGGGCCATAGAACCTTTCTCAATATATTTAATTGGGCTACTCAACCACTCCAATAAAGCACCATTCGTTCGAGTAAATAAATACAGCGCTTTTTTAATATCCCAACCGCCACAATCTATTTCATCAACAATAGGGTATTCAATAACATCTCTTTTTGATTCAACATCGAATGAGAGATACCAATCCTGTGGCCGAACATAAATAAAACGAACATCATAATCAGAATCTGGAGACGCAAAACCCCAGGCCCGACTTCCTGATTCACAACAATATAAGATATTGATATGATGTTCTTCTTCTGCTTTTTTTAATCTACGCAGTATTTCATTCTTTACAGATGCTTCAATCATTCTATGTTCCTCTCTATGGTATTCATTCATATCATCGACTATGAAAGATCAGCAGACCCTATTTATACTCGGAATAAGGCATGTTAATCTGTCATACTTTAATAACCTGAACTCGGGATAAACAGGTTACTTTTATACCCCTTCTACTTGAAGATGCATGATATTATGCCACAAACTTTTTCAATATTAGTGACTGGTTCACCCTATACGTCTCAGGCACATTACTCTGCCCAGGCCTTTGTTCAGGCGATATATCAACTCAATCATAGTGTGCTTTGCGTATTTTTCTATCAAGAAGCGGTTTATGTCGCTAACAAAGCCATTCACACACTAAGTGATGAAAGCAATCCACAACAAAACTGGATTCAACTGGCAAAAGTATTGAAATTTGAGCTACATGCCTGTATGAGCGTCAGTCAAAAACGCGGCATTCTGGATCAATCACTTCTTGAAACTTCATCACAAGTTAAAACATCGTCACAAGCTGACACAATGTCGCAAACTATGATCACCTGTGAACCCTCATTTCAATTATCCGGCTTGGGCACTTGGGCCGAAGTCAGTCACATCAGTGATAGAGTCGTACATTTTAGCTAAAACAATGCCTCATCATAACCACACATCGACAAAAAAAAGTTTGATCATTTTCAGCCAGGGCCCATATCGCTCTGAAGCCAGTAAAGAAAGCCTGGATTTTGCATTAGGGTTGGCAGCATTTGAACAAAATATAACATTAATGCTTGTCAACGAAGGTATTTGGAATCTTGTTACTCATCAAGCACCCACTCATGCAAAGCCATTTACACAATTATTTAAAGGCTTGGCATTGTATGATATTCACCACATTGTTGTACCAAAATCCACATTGGTATTTTACCAAATTCATGAAGATAGTCTCATCACTTCTGTTGATGTGCTCAACGACGATCACTTATCTTCTTTTTTACAACAATTCCATCAGGTGTATTCTTTCTGATGTCATGTCTGCATATTCTCAATAAACCCCTGAATGACAACACCCGATCATTGTTAATTCATGCTCTTGATTCAAAAGATGCCCTTTTATTGATTGAAGATGCCGTTTATGAGTTTAAAAAGCAAAACCTATCTTTTTTATCACAAATACAACAGCCTGTTTATTTTTTAAAAAATGATTGTATTGCGAGAGGCTTATGCTGCGACAATCATCAGGAAGATCCCAATCATTCTCTTAGCATTAATGAAGAGCAGCTATTAGAAAACTATGAAGACTTGGTAACCCTGTTACTTTCTTACGAACGCAATATCACCTGGACATTATAAATGAGTCGTTATTATCATCATGACCCTTCATCAATTACCATCTCATATTGAAACTGATCCAGAAGGTTTTTTATTACATCTAGGCGATTGGGACAAATCCATTGCTGACTGTTTAGCCCATCAGGAATCTATTTCTCTTAGTAGTGATCACTGGGAAGTCATTGATTATGTTCGGCGTTTTTATGAAGAGTTTCAAACCAGCCCAGCCATACGTCCACTCGTAAACTATTTAAAACAATGTTTAGGCCCGGAAAAAGGCAATAGTATCTATCTCCATACATTATTTCCTGAAAGTCCTGCTAAACAAGCAGCAAAAATTGCCGGTTTACCCAAACCTAAACGCTGTATTTAGGAGTAAGTTTAACCCTTGGGTTAACACAAATAAGCACTGAAAGCAGAATCTTGGGGAATACTTCTTATGCGCAGCTGAGGTTATGTATCTCTAAAGCAAAAAATACAAACATAATTCAGCTTAGGTTCATATAAATTAACATAAACTTAATCCTATTCGATATGAAAGAATAACAGAACCCTGGTTACTTCAATAAAACTTGATTAGCATGCATGATATTGAATATCATGTGATTTATCGGTTCATTCATATATTACGAGATCCCCAACATGACAGAGATATTTTCATCCAATCCATACAGATTTGTTCAAAACTTGTTGAGCGTATTCCTATTTGCATTTTTATTATTCTCCAAGCCTGTTTTAGCAGAAGCGGTTGATCCTAAGTTAATGCTGGAAGGCATCGCCAATAAAATAACCGATTATTTGAAAAACAATAAAGATCGTCTCAAAAAAGAACCCGAACTTGCAGCAGAACTTGTACGTAAAGAATTATTGCCTTACATCAATAAAAAAGCTTTGGGAAAAGGTGTTTTAGGAAAGAAACATTGGCAACAAGCATCAGATGAACAAAAAAAGACTTTTGTTCGTGCTTTTATTAATCTGGTGATAGATACCTATGCTGGTGGACTCTCTCAATACAGTGGACAAACCTTTACTTTTAAAGCAACAGAATTATCAAAAAATAAAAAAACAGCTCGAGTTCAAAGTGAAATGAAACAATCTTCCGGCGATCCTGTGAAAATAGATTATTTATTAAGAAAGCCAAAAGGAAAAGATCAGTGGCTTATTGTTGATGTGACGATAGAAGGTATTAGTATGAGAAAAAGTTACCGAAATCAATTTTCACAACAAATCCAAAAAGAAGGTTTAAATACTGTGATTCAAAAGCTGGTTAATAAAAAAATCCAGTTATAATCATTCATTATTTTATTGAATCATGAAAAAACAACCCGTCATATTGTTACAAAGGTTATTGATACTTTTTGTTTTACTCTTCTGCTCGGTTGGTTTTGCTAAAACAGATCCAAGAATTATGCTTGAGTCAATCGCAACAAAAATGACTCATACACTCGATAAAAATAGAGAGCATCTTTTAAACAATAAAACTCAAGTCCATGATCTGATTAAAAAAGAATTATTGCCTTACATTGATAAAATGGGCTTGGGACGCAGAGTACTCGGTAATAAAGTCTGGCGTCATGCAACTCAAGTACAAAAAGAAAAATTCATTCATTTATTTATTCACTTAATCATTACAACCTATGCTGATGGCTTATTAAAATATAATGGAGAGCGTTTTGAATTTAATCTTACTGAATATTCCAATAATGGAAAAATTGCTCGAGTAACCAGTGCCATGAAACAAAATCATGCACTTCCGGTACAAATAGATTATACATTAAAAATACCTAAAGGCCTTCAGGACTGGCGCGTTATTGATGTCACTATTGAAGGAGTGAGCATGGTATTAAGTTATCGTAGTCAGTTTAAAGAATATCTTAAACAACATTCTCTTGAACACTTATTGGATGCATTATCAAAAGGTCATGTCGATCTTAAAGATGATTTAAAATTAAAATGACTCAATCTAATAAATCTGTTATCTCTAGTATTCAACAGTTACCAGATAATCAACACTTTTTAATCACAGGCGGTACAGGTTTTATCGGCTCCCAACTGGTTCAAGTGCTTGCTGAAAACGGACATCACATTACTTTATTAACAAGAAACCCTTCTGTACAACAGAGCATTACTCATAAAACACATTTAAAGAACATTCATATTATCGAGCAATTAGACACCATACCTTTTTCTGAAAAAATTGATACTATTATTAATCTTGCTGGAGAACCTATAGCCAATGGATTATGGACTCAAAAGAAACGAGAAAAGATTCTTAATTCTCGTCTTAAAACTACACAATCGCTTCTTAATTTAATACAGTACCTTTCCACAAAACCCAAATTATTAATCAATGCGTCAGCCATTGGCTGGTATGGACTCAATGAAGAAGCCAAACTGACTGAAGAAAGCAGCTTTCAACCTTGCTTTAGTCATGATATTTGTCAAAGCTGGGAAAACTTGGCAATGCAGGCACAAGAATACCAATTAAGAGTGGCCTGCGTCAGGATTGGTTTGGTCCTTGGTGCTAATGGTGGCTTTTTATCCCGTCTACTGCCTGCTTTTCGTTGGGGATTAGGCGGACCACTGGGTCATGGACAACAATGGATGTCCTGGATAGAAAAGAATGATCTGATTCGTCTCATGATACATATTATGCTGACCCCTTCCTTAGAAGGTGCCATCAATGGTACAGCACCTCATCCTGTTAACAATAATGAGTTTACCCAAACTCTGGCAAAAGTATTACGTCGCCCAGGTTTTTTTCGCATTCCATCCTGGTTTTTAAATCTAGTCGCTGGTGACCTAGCCAAAGAACTTTTATTGGGAGGACAAAGAGTGATTCCCCAAAAGGCTCTGGATTCTGATTTTGTTTTTCAGTTTGAAGAATTGCAAGATGCTCTGAATTCTATTTTAAAATATTAAATAAAGTGTTTCACGATGATTTCATCATCGCGACTGACTTTTCAAGAGCAAAAAGTCAGCAAACGCCCGGAATACTCCTACGGAGGGTACTTGTTCTCAATGTTCATTAAACTATACATTTTTTCTTTAGGATTAACTTTTTTGAGAATATCTTTCATCTAAAGAAATCCTTTTCTGTTATTTGAGCTACTCATATAAATAGTATTGATAAATAAGTATGCCAAAGGTTTTAACGAGTTTTTACGCAGACTGCGCACAAACACTGAGCTAAATTTGTAACTAATTGAAATAACGAGCTTTTTTTAAATCAGTTTTGTTGACACAGGCAATTCTGATTTCAGAGCTTGTGCGCATTCAGCTCACAAATTCAATGGTCTTACGGAAACGTTATTTAATAACTGGTTGTTTTAATTAACTAATTCGGTTACATTCGCATACTACTGAAAGAGATTGTGTGCAATTAGCATCTTGAGCAAATTGCGCAAAAATAAACTGTTAGGTGAAAACTAAAGAGAGACAGAATGGATATCTTCACTAGATTTAATAGAAAAAACATACAAGATCGCCAAGTAGATACTTTGATCGGTTTGAGCAAAGGTTTAATGGCCGATGGAAAGGTAGATCAGGCCGAGGCAGAGTATTTGTTATCTTGGCTTATTCAAAATAAGGATTCTTCCAGTAATCCTGTCATCGAAAACCTATTTGAAAAACTCGAAGTCATGCTTGAAGATGGAGTTTTGGACTCAGAAGAATCCAATGAACTCAAAAACATACTCAAATCTATTGCAGGTGAAAACTCCGAGATTGGGGAATTATCTAAAACAGCAACACTTCCGGTAAACGACCCACTACCGCCAATTAACTTCACCGACTCTACTTTTTTGTTCACTGGTACATGTGCCTTCGGCACACGTAAACAGTGTCAAAATGCTATAGAACAATTAGGCGGTGTTAACGCTAAAAGTGTTACCAAATCGCTAAATTACTTAGTTCTTGGTACTTACGTCACTGACAGTTGGGCACATGAGAGCTTCGGTCGAAAAATAGAAAAAGCTATTGCGTACCGCGATAACGGCACCCCATTAATTATTGTTACCGAAGAGCATTGGGCCAATGAAGCAGGTTTATGAACAAGCCCGTCACCTAACAAGCGGCTTAAACTCGCACACTGCGTTTGCTGGACTCAGCACTGCGTGCTTCGCCGTTTAGCCGGGCGTTATGCGTATGATTTTGAGCTTAGCTAGCCTTTATATAAGACTGTATAGTGTGATGAATATGCCCAAAATAATGAAAATAAGATGAATCGCCAAGACTATCAAAAATCAATTATTAACTCACTTACTTGGCTTTCTACTCAAGTATCAGTTAACAACAAGTTGAACCTTACTGATATAAATGTCCATTCTGAAAATTTCTACCGTGACCTGTTAAATCTGACTTTTGGCTACAGCCTAGTCAATATAAACATCATAGACCCCAACGCTGCCGCCATAGACCTTGGTGACGAAGGAAACAGGTTTGCCATTCAGGTGACTTCCACTTCAGCACTTGCCAAAACAAGGCATACTGTCAGCAAATTTATTGAAAAGGGTCTGCACGAAAAATACGACCGTCTAGTGATTCTAAACATCACGACGAAGACCGCACACACTGTCCCAACTGTTGGCGACAACAATTACAGCCTAAACACCAAGAACGATATATGGGATATCGGTAACTTGGCTGTAATGATCAATGACTTAGAACTGTCAAAAATTCAGGAAATCAGTAACTTTCTTAACCAACAGCTTTACATGAAGCCCACTGAAAGCCTTCCACGTAATGTGGAAACCATTTTACGACTAATTGAGCTAATTAGTGATGAAGAACACCCTGCCGCTGGTGAAGGGTTTCTTGTTGAACCTTTTCCTAAAAAAAAGATAAATGAACGCTTTGCAGATCATGCAAAGTTTTTGAAACAAGAATTCATAACACTATATCAAGACTATGGTGCTGTTCTTGATTCGGTCGAACAAGAATCAGACATAGGACAGGTTAAGATTCGTCGGGTTGCACAGCACTTGCGGGTATACAGTGACAAGGTTTTAACCGAATGTAGCGGGGACCCGAAACAGGCACTTGCAAAGCTAATAGATAACTTCGTCAGTATGTTGAATGAAAACGGCTTTGAAGCTGATACTGGTGCAGCACAATTTTATATTGTTAAGCACTTAATCAAGTGCAATGTTTTCCCAAACAAGGAAGCAGCAAATGGCTAACTTGTTCACCAAAGATGAAGACTTAATGAAGTCAGCCCCTTTTATTGGGTCAGAAATATTAAAGCAGCTACAGAACAGTGAAGATGGTCGAATTAGTATTTTCGATCTGGCAAAGAATTTAAGAAAGACCAACAAAATAACAGCGCGAAGCATCTACTATGGAATGCTTTTCCTATATTCCTTAGACATAGTTGAATTCGACGAACCATATTTGATTAAAAATGTTGCAGATTAATAAACTTTACAGCGAACCTGAATTTTTTCAACCTATCACTTTTGAAGATGGGTTCAATCTTATATTAGGCGAAACCACTGAAGGAAATGTCAAAACTAACGGCGTGGGAAAATCCATGGCTGTAGAGTTTATCAACTACGCTTTACTGAAACGCCACAGCGATAGCCGCATATCACTAATACCTGAAGAAGATTTATCACGCGATACAACCGTATGCTTAGACTTTGAATTAAATGGTCACACCATTACTTCTAGGCGAACTATAAATAATCAAGAATGTCCGACCCTAATTATAGATGGCGAAAGAAAATCTTATTCTAGGCTTTCTGATGCTAACGACCATCTAAGCACCTTGCTATTTGCGGACGTAGCTTATGAAAATCCACCATCATTTAGAATGATGATGGGTCCATTAATACGTGATGAAGGTTCTGAATTCAAGTCTATTATTAGCTGCTTCGATACAAATAAAAGAATACCACCGGATTACACACCGCATCTTTTTTTGCTGCACGTTGACCCTAATCCATATAGTGAAGCCAAGCGGCTATATTCTGAAATAGAAAACGTTTCCAAAGCCAGAAAAAAGATGGAAGAAAACATAACCGCACTTACAAGCAAAAACGTATCAGAATCCAAAGCAGACTTAAACGAACTGGAAAACCAAGTGCGTAGGATTCAGAGTGACATTGACAGACTTGAAAACATTGAAGGCTTTGATGCAGTAAAAGATGAAATCATTGACATTGAAAACCAGCTTGAACAAGAACGTTCAAAGCAAGGCGTTCTAAAATCAGAACTATCAAAAATAAAACTATTTCGCGGCGATAACTATATTGATGGTCAGGAAGTTGCAGACCTTTACAATCAGTTCAAAGAAGGCTTGGGTGATTTAATTAAGCGTGAACTGGATGAAGTAACAGCCTTTAAACAAAAGATTGACGACTTCCAGAGAAGCATAATAGATGATAGAAAAATTTCGATAGAACAGGAAATTAAAGTATTCGAAGAAAGCATATCTTCACTCAACAAACTGTATAGTGAAAAATTATCTTTGCTTGATCAAGAAGGGCTTCTTGTCAGCTTAAAGCAAACAATCGCTATACACGAAAAGAAAATTGAAGAATTTTCTGCTTTATCATCGTTTATCCAGAAGCACACTGACTACGACAATGAACACAAATCCAAAAAACGTGACAGAGAAAGCGAAGTCTATCTTTTGGAAAGCTATGTGAATAACTCACAAGAAGTAATTGATTCTTTTGAAAGAACAATTCTTGACATGCATGATTACGTTTTTGGGAATAGAAGAAGTTCTTTTGAAATCGACGTTTCTAAGCGAAAAGAAGTTTTGAAGTTTGAACTTCGCACTGATTCTGATGGAAGCCACAGCATTAACAGGGAAAAAGTTTTTTTATATGATTTTTCTTTGCTGATAAACCCAGAAACATCAAAACATCACCCCGGATTTTTGGTGCATGACAATATTTTTGATGTTGATCAAGATACGTTAATTAAAAGCATTAATTATATTGGAGAAAATATCGGCTTGCTGAGTGGGAAACAATACATACTTACCATCAATAGCGATAAGTTCAGCGATTCAGATTTAGAATCACTTAACATCAATCTTGGTGATTATTCCCGCGCCGCATTTACAAAAGAGAATAGATTTTTGAAGATGCAATACCAAGAGTTGTCTCCCTAGTCACCATAAAAAATCGCATAACAAAGCGCTGCTGTCGGACAAATTTTCCGCTACGCTCCAAATTTGCCGCAGAGCGCGGCATTAGATTGATAAAGTATGTCCGAAGAATCATTAGTAAAAATACATATAAATTTACCTCATCATTGGGCAATTGGAGGTGAGTCTATGTGGGCTGAAGATCTTGGAAATGATCGTTACAGAATATGCAACGTGCCTTTTCATGCATATGGGCTAAATTATAAAGACACCGTTATTGCTAAGTCTCAATCAGACGATCAAATTCCTGAAATAATTAAAGTGGTTGAACGAAGCGGAAATGAAACATTAAGGCTATATTTTAATGAATCCATTTCGCGAGAAAAGCAAGTGAAAATACTTGAAGGAATATGTGAAATTGGCGCTTCATATGAACGAGCAGACGATATATATGTTGCAATCGACATTGATCACCACGGTAAGTATGGTGAAGTTTATGATCATCTTCAAAGTCTTGAAGATGATAAAAAATTAAGCTTTGAAACTTGTGAAATGAGAATACCTGGTAGCTTTGATGATGCGCCACCAGAAGATGAAGAAGCAATCTAACAAGTGACTATTGAAAAATAATACTGGACACTCTGATTTTTAAAGTTGTATCAGATATTGATCGTTGTTTCTGTCAGAGTTTGTTGATAAGCAGACTGTCTCATTTTGTTTATTTTCAGATTTTTTAATAAGTTGAGTGTTCATTTTGTTTTCTAAAAGTATTAGGTTGCCAGCATTTTAATATAATTATTTGATATATAAGATTAATCTTTTTATGAAATGGGAGATTAAGTGAATCTAGACTGACTTAACCTTCCTTGATTTTTTTTATTGATTCGGTAAACTGTTGTTTTATAAACTAAATGTACTAATTTTTATTCCAGTAAATCATTTTAGCGCGATTTACTGAACATAATATACTGTTAGGTAGGCCAAGGCCGTGAGTGAAATTATAAAGGCAATTCTTAAAGTCGAAATTCCGAAATCACGATACAGAATGCTTGAAGGAAAAAAACGCCCTGAAATAGGTGATGTAATTGAATTAGATCAAGCCTATACGAGCAAAGATGGTAAGCCAATGGTTTTTGCTTATCATCCAATACCTGGCAGCACAGACTGCGAAGCTAATTATTCACTTGAAGTTTATGAATCGGAGATTGAATTACTCAAATGAATAGAAACAAGCTACCTAACAATCGCAGTCTGGCGGAACGTTTTTCCGCTCCTTCGTCGCTACAAACCGATAGGTTGATTTTAAGGCCGTGGAAAGAAGAAGATTTTATTCCATTTGCTCAATTGTGTGCTGATACGGATGTTATGGAATATTTTCCACACCTATTGACTTTCGCAGAAAGCAAAAGTATGGGGGTTCGAATTAATTCATTAATTCAAGAGCGCGGCTGGGGATTTTGGGCGGTGGAAATTCCAGAGCAATCTACATTCATTGGTTTTGTTGGTTTGCATATTCCCAAAGATAACTTGCCATTTTCTCCTTGTGTTGAAATTGGTTGGCGGTTAGCTAAAGAGTATTGGGGGCAAGGTTATGCCACCGAAGCTGCAAAAGAATCATTAAAGTATGCATTTACAAAGTTAAATATAAATGAAGTAGTATCGTTTACTTCATTGGTTAATCGCCGCTCGCAAGCAGTTATGGAAAAAATTGGCATGTTTAACACTGGTAATAATTTTATGCATCCTGATATAGAGCTTGGACATAAACTTTGTGAGCATGTGTTGTTTAAAATTACTAAACAAGATTGGTATAAAGCCTTATAACAAGTGACCATGGTTGCAAGTCAAGTTTTTTAAGTCATATTTTCATTCCAATAGGTATTATTTTTAACCATCGTATTTAAAATAGTTAATTGTTTTCTCATGCAAGCAAGGAGTGGTCAGGGAGTTATTAAAGAGCTAGAAGCGAAGCGCGCTAAGATTAAACGTTTGATTGATTATTATATTGATGCATAAAAAAACCAGGTGGCGAACCACCTGGTTTTTTTGTCTTAAACAACTTTTAAAATTTAAAACAATTAAGGTTTAGAGACAAAAAGTACATTGAACATTTTTGTATTATCTCCTGCTGACTGTCCTACACAGCTCACCATCACAGTATCTGAATCCAGTACATTAACATCCACCATACAAGCTAAATTGCCAACATCATCACCATTTCGAATAGTTCCTGTTACAAATCCTGGCGCTAAATCATCAACCGTGCCATCTAAAACCAATGTAGCAGATTCGTCTGACAGTTGATTCGTTTCGATATCTGCAACAATATTACCGGTACAAGTACCTGCATTACAAGACAAACTAACAGGCGCTAACTTTTGAGTGGTTTCTAAGTTTTCATCAAATAAAATACCGGCAAACTCTCCATTAAGAAGACTGATATCAACAATGGATTTTTGTGTTAAGGCAAAAATAAATGAACTGTCTTCTGGATCATTGACTTGAGTATGCACTATAGCTCCACCATTTGATGTTAAATACATAACTGCATCTTCCACCTGCATAATACCGTTTGCACAAGTACCTCCTGTTAAATTATCAGCACCTTGATTTTGATAATCACCTGCCAAAGAATACTTTGCTGGTAATGTTGCCGATTCCGTAGAAGCGGTATAACTAAAAGTGCCCAGAAAATCACGTTCATTGGACGTTGCATCATGATCATTAGCTTTTTTAACCAAAACCCAGTTTGCATCAAAATCTTCTGTAGGACAATCGCCAGATGAAACCATAGGAATCATTTGACCTGCAGCATCATTAGGTTTTAAAAATAAAGTATAACCAGGTACTTCCAAAGCCCAGGCTGTATCACCCGCATCCGGTGCATCAACCCCTGTGGCTTCCGTCACTTCTAATTTTAAAAAACCAGAGTCCAAACGTTCATAAGTACCATTCACTGTCATGTCAACAGCCGCTGTGACGGTTGCTCTACGAGTAATCGTAAAATCACCATCATCTAATTCAACATCCCATTTTGATCCGGGTCCATTATAACTTTGATCACCAATTTCAGAATTGTTATCTTCACTACAACTGGACATCAAAAAAAGTAATCCAGACATCACACAAAACAATTGAAACTTAGCATTACGAAGAAGATTCATTTTACTCTCCCGATTGAATATTAAAAAAACTGTACGCTTGAGTATAGACAATTTTTTTGTAATGCAAGCTTTGAAATATAAAAATATTTCAACCTTTTTCCTTGTCATTTTTTTGACATTTTTAAGATGAATTTATCAAAAACTTAGCTTTAAAATAAATGAAAACATCTCCTTAAATAAGAACTTTGCGATAAAGTTTTTACGAATGATTTTAAATGTCAGACCACAAAAAAAGGCGCTTATAAAGCGCCTTGATTCGTTAATGTACTTCGAGTTACTTTTTCTTACGTTTTGGCGGTAAATCTGTACAAGTTCCCTCTACAACTTCTGCTGAAAAACCGATGGATTCAGATAACGTAGGATGAGGATGAATCGTTAATGCCAAATCTTCTGCATCACAGCCCATCTCAATTGCCAAAGCAACTTCTGCAATTAATTCTCCAGCATTAACACCAACCACAGCACCACCAATAATTTGCCCGCTGGTTTTATCATATAAGGTTTTGCTAAAGCCTTCCTGACGCCCGACACCAATCGCTCTACCACTGGCTGCCCATGGGAATTGTCCCACTTCATAATCAATACCTTTTTCTTTGGCTTCTTTCTCTGTAAGACCTGCCCAGGCAATTTCAGGATCCGTATAAGCCACTGAAGGTATACACTTGGGATCAAAGAAATGCTTTTTACCACTAATCACTTCTGCTGCAACATGTGCTTCATGCACCGCCTTATGCGCTAACATGGGTTGTCCCACAATATCACCAATCGCATGAATATGAGGTACATTGGTCCGCATTTGATTATCAACAGGAATAAAACCTCGTTCATCAACATGAACCCCAGCTTTATCAGCAGCTAATGAATCACCATTAGGTCGACGGCCAACAGCTGATAAAATACGATCAAACATTTGTGGTTTATCGGGTGCATTCTTACCTTCAAAAGTAACCAATAAACCTTCTTTTTTTGCTTCCACCTTTGTTACACTGGTTTCAAGCATGATAGATTCGTATTGTTTACCAACAAATTTTTCCAATACTTTAACCACATCTTTATCTGCAGCAGGTACCAATTGATCAGACATTTCAACAATAGAAATATCACAACCCAAAGCACGATATACAGTCGCCATTTCCAAACCAATAATTCCGCCACCAATGACCAGAAGCTTCTTGGGAATATCTTCCAGTAACAAAGCACCGGTTGAATCCATAATACGAGGATCATCAGGAAGGAAAGGCAATTGAACCACTCGGGAGCCTGCTGCAATAATACAGTGATCAAAAGCAACAACCTGTGTGCCTGCTTCCGTTTCTACAGTGAAGCTATTGGCAGAGGCAAATTGAGCGACACCTTGTACAACTTTGACTTTACGCATTTTCGCCATACCTGCCAAGCCTTGGGTTAATTGTCCAACCACTTTATCTTTGTATCCTCTGATTTTATCAATATCCAGTTTGGGTTGACCAAATGAAATGCCATGGGCAGACATGGATTCTGCTTCATCTATTACCTTAGCAGTATGCAACAATGCCTTGGAAGGAATACATCCCACGTTTAAACAAACACCCCCTAATGTTGAATAACGCTCAATTAAAATGACATCCAATCCCAAATCAGCAGCACGGAATGCTGCGGAATATCCGCCAGGACCGGCACCTAATACAACTAACTGCGCTTTCAGCTCTTGGTTACTCATGTTCACCCTCTAATGCTTTTATTCAATTAACACTAAGAAGCCTCTTGATATTAACAACAATGACTTCACTTTTTTCAACAAAATTAATAATCTTATTCTCTTATACTGACGAATAATAATATTTACAGCATCACTCGACGAATATCTGATAATGTTTCACTTAAATGTACACAAAAACGTGCCGCATCAGCACCATCAATCACTCTATGATCATAAGACAAGGACATAGGCAACATGAGACGGGGCACAAAAGACTGACCATCCCAAACAGGTTTCATTTGATGTTTGGACAAACCCAATATAGCGACATTAGGCCAGGCAACAATCGGTGTAAATTTTGTACCACCAATACCCCCTAAGGATGAAATGGTAAAACTACTGCCCTGCATGGCATCAATACCTAATTTTTTATCTCGTGCTTTCGTACTGACTTCACCCAACTCCAGTGCCAATTCATAAACAGATTTTTGATCTACATCCCGTATGACAGGAACAACCAAACCATCCGGTGTATCAACAGCAACACCAATATGAAAATATTTTTTTATAATGACCTGTTCACCATTGTTAGACAATGAAGCATTAAATTTTGGGAATGCCTTTAAGCTGTGTACAACCGCTTTCATCATAAACGCCAAAGGTGTTAAACGAACCCCTTGCTTTAACGCTTCCTCTTTCAAAGAACGCCGAAATGCATCCAGCTCGGTAATATCTGCATCTTCATGTTGAGTCACATGAGGTATCATCGTCCAGTTTCTATGTAAGTTGACACTACTGACTTTTTGAATACGTGATAACGCATGTTCTTCAATAGCGCCCCACTTACTATGATCAATTTCTGGCAAACTGTGCGTCACTGATGATGCAGTGGATGCTCCTGAAGACAATTGTGATTTAACAAACGCCTGAACATCGGTTTTTAAAATCCGTGATTTAGGTCCGCTGCCTTTTACTTTCGATAAATCAGCTCCTAACTCTCTCGCAAAACGTCTTACCGAAGGGCTTGCATGCACATTTCCCGTTGTTGATGAGGAGCCTGTTGTTGATGAAGAACTTGTTGCAGCAGCATTTATACCTGTTTCTTTTTGTTGGTCGGTGGTAGTGCTTTGAGAGGACGTCATATCCTGTTTTGCTGTCGATGCAGAAACAGTGGATGGTACTTGACGGCTTTCCTGGCTACTATGACTCTTGCTGGCTTGCGCATTTCCAGAAGATACCTTTATCTGTCCAATAGTATCTCCAGCACTGACTTTATCACCGACTTTTACAGTTACCTGACTCACTTCACCTGAAAATAATGACGGTACTTCCATCGTCGCTTTTTCAGTTTCCAAAACCAGTAAGCTATCGTCTTTTTTGATGGTGTCTCCAACCTGAATCGTTACCTCAATCACATCAACCTGTGATGCATCACCAATATCGGGTATGCTTAAAGCCGCTTCTTTTTGTTCTGTTGTTGTTGATTTGTTGTTGGATTCTGTTGTTGTTGGTTCTGTTGTTGTTGATCCTTTTGCTGCAATATTATCCGTTGTCTGTTTTTCCTGCGAGGCTGTCGCCTGTTTTTTCTCCGAATTTTCTGCAAGGGTTTCCAAAGTTAAAATAGCTGCACCTTCCGATACTTTATCACCCACTTTGATCAACAATTTTTTTACTTTACCGGCTTGTGTTGAAGGCACTTCAAGGGTTGCTTTTTCAGTTTCTAATGTGACCAGAGCGTCATCTACCGCAATGGTATCACCTTCAGAAACCATCACCTCAATGACGTCCACATCAGTGACATCACCAATATCAGGTATTTTGATTTCAACTAAATTCGTCACAGGCTTCCCCTATTACTTCAATGATATGAATGCCATTATACCGTCATAGGATTCGGTTTATTGACATCAATATTGTATTTTTTCAATGCTTTTTTAAGTACGCCGGCATCTAATTCACCGTCTTCAATTAATGAATGCAAACTGGCAATGACCACATAAAAACGATCAACTTCAAAAAAGTGCCTTAAGTTTTCCCGACTGTCTGAACGACCAAAACCATCAGTACCTAATACATGATAGGCACGCGGTACCCAGTTACGGATTTGATCAGCATAGACTTTCATATAATCGGTTGAGGCAATCACTGGCCCTTCTGTTTTTTCCAGGCATTCGGTGACATAAGCTTTCGGTGTTTTTGAACCCGGTTTCAGTAACTCTTGCCTCTCAACTTCCAAACCATCACGACGCAATTCATTAAAACTGGTTACACTCCAGATGTCAGCTGAAACACCCCAATCATTTAACAAGAGATCGGCTGCCGCCTCTACTTCACGCAAAATAGTACCTGAACCCAATAGCTGTACTTTAGGACATTTTTTCTTTGCTTTGGTTTTGGGTCCTTCACGCAACAAATACATACCTTTTAAAATACCCGCTTCGACCCCTTTAGGCATGGCTGGCTGTACATAATTTTCATTCATAGTCGTGATATAGAAAAACACGTTTTCCTGTTTTTCATACATACGTGTTAATCCACTTTGAACGATTACGGCTAACTCATAGGCATAGGTTGGATCATAACTGATACAATTAGGGATAGTAGACGATAAGACATGGCTGTGACCATCCTGATGCTGCAGGCCTTCACCATTTAAGGTTGTGCGCCCGGCTGTGCCACCAATTAAAAAACCTCTGGCTTGCATATCACCAGCCATCCAGGCCAAATCACCAATACGCTGAAAACCAAACATGGAATAATAAATATAAAACGGAATCATTGGCAGGTTGTTGGTTGAGTAACTGGTTGCCGCAGCCAACCAACTTGAAAAAGCACCCGCTTCATTAATGCCTTCTTCAAGCATTTGTCCTTTTTTATCTTCACGGTAAAACATCACCTGATCAGAATCCACAGGATCATATAATTGTCCTACGGATGAATAAATACCGTACTGTCTGAACATACCTTCCATACCAAAAGTACGGGCTTCATCAGGCACAATAGGCACAACACGCTGACCAATCGCTTTATCTTTCATCAAGATATTCAAAGCGCGTACGAATGCCATAGTTGTTGAAATACTTCTATCACCAGAACCCTGGGTAATCGCATCAAATTGTTTTAACTGAGGGACCGTTAACGCAGAAGACTGTGCTCGTCTTTTGGGTAAGTAGCCTCCTAAAGCCTGACGTCTTTCTTGTAAATATTGTATTTCCGGACTGTCTTTTCCGGGATGATAAAACGGTAAATTTTCTAACTCATCATCTTCAATGGGTACATCAAATCTATCTGCAAAATGTTCTAAGGCTTCCTTTTTCATTTTTTTAACCTGATGAGAAACATTTTTACCCTCACCCCCCTCTCCCATACCATAACCTTTCACAGTTTTTACCAAAATCACGGTAGGCTGGTTTTTATGATGTGTTGCTGAATGATATGCCGCATAGACTTTTGAAGGGTCATGTCCTCCCCGACTTAAATTAAAAATATCCTCATCGGTCATATTCGCAACCATATCCAATACATCTGGGTGCTTGCCGAAAAAGTTGTCACGTGTAAAACGTCCACCTTTTGCTTTGTAATTTTGATATTCACCATCCAGTGTTTCTTCCATTATTTTTAATAATAATCCTTTTGTATCATTTTCAATGAGTGGATCCCATTGTCGTCCCCAAATCACTTTAATGACATTCCAGCCTGCGCCATGAAAACTGCCCTCAAGTTCTTGAATAATTTTGCCATTACCTCGTACGGGGCCATCCAAGCGTTGCAAATTACAATTCACAACAAAAATCAGATTGTCGAGTTTTTCTCTGCCAGCTAAAGAAATGGCTCCCATAGATTCTGGTTCATCCATTTCACCATCGCCCATAAATGCCCAAACTTTTCTATCGGACTCAGACATCAATTCTCTGTTTTCCAAATACCTCAAAAATCGTGCCTGATAAATTGCTGATAAAGGCCCTAATCCCATGGATACGGTGGGAAACTGCCAAAAGTCAGGCATTAACCAGGGATGAGGATAAGACGATAGCCCTGTATCTGACTGGCTTTCCTGTCGAAAACCATTGAGTTGTTCTTCTGTTAAACGACCTTCTAAAAATGCCCGTGCATAAATACCTGGCGAAGAGTGTCCTTGAATGTATAACAAATCACCTGCAAAGTTATCATTGGCTGCTCTAAAAAAATGATTAAAGCCAACATCATACAATGTTGCAGCTGATGCAAAACTGGATAAATGGCCACCTAACTCTAAATCTTTTTTGGTAGCACGCAAAACGATCGCAATAGCATTCCAGCGAATAATAGCTCTTAATTTACGTTCTAAAGTCTGGTCGCCTGGTACTTTAGGCTCTTGAGATGGTGGAATCGTATTTAAATAAGGTGTCGTAGCTTCATAAGGTAAATGAACACCAGCTCTACGTGCCTTATCAATTAAGGTTTCAAGTAAAAAGTGGGCGCGCTCCACCCCTTCCTCTTCCATTACTGAATTGAGAGCATCAATCCACTCTTTTGTTTCTATAGGATCAATATCTCGGCTGTTGTTTTCACCCATTACATAAATCCCCTTAATGGTTTGATGTTTAACTTTTCAAAACGCTTCATAAGTCACTAAATAGTTTACAGGAACCCAATGGATTCAATTGACACACATCCTATCAATAATTTATTCAATAATTCATGATGGAATTAAAGACCAAAACGGTAGGATATGCACTTTTTACAGTGCTAAAAAATACATTTTGTTGTCTGTATCCAAAGTATTTTGAGATGTTGGTCAAAAGTGAATGAAAAATCACTCTCTATTGAGTCATCATATATTGGGATAATTCAGCGTCAAAAAACCCTGATGATCAGACAAAATTCGATGGCGTATAATAGCAAAAGCAATACAAAAGAGGAATTCAAATGTCAGGATTATCAAAACGATAGCGTTAAATACAATCTCAAAAAATGATTATCTCTTTGTGTTTTTTAACCAAAACCTGATAAATATAAAATAGAAATCATCACGATAAATATCCACAAACTTCGTTCTATTAAACCCATACCTTCTTCTGTCGATAAGGACTCATGGCTGTTATCACTCATCCCACCTTCATGAAGCTCACTCACTTTTATATTTGCCCCTAAACAGTCAAAGCCTGTTTGTAGCAAAATGTCTTCATTATTTTCATGCACTAAACCCACATGTTTACGAAAAGTATCAAAGCCCCGGGTAAAATTGCCCGCTAATAAAAATAACAGACCTGTAAACCGAGAAGGAATCCAATCCAGTATATGAAAGGCTTTTTGCCATAACCGGGTTATTGCCTGTTGGTTGAGAGAAGTATTGTCACTCGTCTCATCCTCACCGGAATTCATCGCTTCTTCACTGGAAATCGCGCTTTCACTGGAACAAGGATAAGCCATTTCCCGGGTTATTCGATAAACGACAACAGCAATAGGCCCCAATAAAATAAACCAGAAAATAATGGCCAAATAACCATAATGCCCTAATAACATCAATGATTTTATTTCCTTAATATTCTGTGAAGGTGGATGCTCTATAACATCATCATCATTGACTTGATGTAATGGTTTATGTGAAAGACCGGCTTCCAGAGATACCGGACCAATACACCATGCAAAAATAACGCAGGTCACCAAAAACTCCAGAATCATTCCGGCTGTGCCTGTATGTGTGTATACCAATAATGCAGTGGCCAAGGATAATGGAATCAATATACTGGCTATAGCAATCCATGGCGTCACCGATATTCTTTGATTAAGCCATGTCAGCCAGATGGTTGCATAACGAGGTATCAGTTCGTAATGCCTAAAGCGATCTAAAGAAATAAAATAGCGTTCAGCAACCAACACAATAATAAGAATGATTAACAACATGCTGAAATCCCCTAATGTCAACACCCATGAAACCTGAGCATCCTATCTAACCTCATGCAAGATGACAACCGTTATTCAATAATGATTCACATAGATTATCTTAGGGGCTATTAACTTTTTCTGATGAGATGAAAACCTATTGCTCTTTTATGATTGTTTAAGCAGACTCCATAAATAATCCCAGTCAAAACATGGTCCAGGATCTGTTTTTCTGTGTGGAGCAATGTCTGAATGCCCAACAATATGGTCATTCAGAATGGCTGGATATAATGCCTGTATTTTTTTGATTAAATGACTTAACTGTTGATATTGAATCGGCTCGAAAGGTATATCATCGGTCCCTTCCAGTTCAATACCAATCGAAAAATCATTACACTGCGTTTTACCACGCCAGTTGGATTCACCGGCATGCCAGGCACGATCATGACAATCAACAAATTGTATCAGCTCACCCTGTCTTCTAATAAAGAAATGGCTGGATACCTCTATACCTTTCAAGGTAGAAAAATAGTCGTGCGTCCCATAATCCAGTTTTCCCAAGAAAAAAGACTCTACGGAATTTGTTGTAAAATCACTCGGCGGCAGACTGATATTATGAATCACCAAAAGCTCGACTAAGCTCTCAGGGGGACGAGCATTATAGTGAGGAGACGGACACCATCGATACTGAGGTAACTCTGCAAATTCAAGGTTATTCTTTAACAAGGCTTGACCTGATAACAAAACTTAACCCGATAACACGACATAAACTGAACCTTTATTTGTGTTATTTGAAGATACACGGGGGTAACCATATTGCTAGGGGCTGTTTATCTTTGACAGGTTAACCTGAACTCGGGATAAGTTAAACCTTTTGAGCAGATTTTCTTATCCAGAATTCAGATTTAATAGGTTTCTTGACGATGAACTGTTCTTAAATTGGTAATAACCGATTCCAAAGCTCTATCAAATAATGCTGCATCATCGAGAAGCTGTACGTAGCCCATGGAAAAAGCGCTGGCTAATTCATCACGGCTAAATTCTGCAACTTTTACTCCCGAACGATTAACAAAAACAAACTGTTTATTTGCCTGAATAAATGCAGATAGTTTGCAGCGTTCTTTATCATGACCATTCGTACAAAGCTCTAACCAAACGCCTGGTTGTAATTTATCCACTGATTGATAAGCAGGATCATCTTCTGTAATAGTCGATAATTCATCCGGTAATGTTAATATATTGTCTGACTGAGCATCATTAGCTGATTTTTTAATATACAACTCTTCTGAAATAATGGTGTTATCAATCACCTGCGTTTTAAAAGATTGCATTTTGAAATCCTGCTCAGATAAGAACTTCTCTTTTAAGTGTTCATGTTTCTTTTCTTTTTCCGAAGGTCCTTCTAATGACACGCCATCGCCTTCATTATCATTAAGCGCCTTATCACTCAACTCTTTATTCAGAGATGTATCCGGCAACGGTGTTAAATGTATCGATAATATTTGTCGATGACATTCTTCCAGTTCTTCCAGTAACTGTGCCGTTCTAAAACTGTTAAATGAAATTTTTTGCATACCCAGCCGTAAATTTTTAATCAAGCTCGGCATAATTTTTTGTAGCTTGGTTCTTTCTTCTCCAGAAGCTTTCGGCTGTACACTCCAAACCAAAAATTCTGCAACTTTAATGGCTTTGTCCCAACCCGCCTGATTGTCTTTTTTTAGACTTTCAAGAAACAGTACATGCGCCCAGGCTTCTTTTAAAATAAATTTTGCAGCTTCTGGAATGGCACGTTGATAACAGATTCTTCTAATTTCATTATTCACTAACTGACGGGAATTTTCTGTTCGAGCTTTACCTTCTTCTGCTTCCTGAACACGTTTTTCCAATAAAGTGGAACGCTTAAAATCTGTCTTTTTAAATGCTTCAAAGTCATTCAATAGTCGTTCAAACAAGGTAATGTCATCATTAAATTCATTGATAACACTATCCACAATATAAGTAATGTGTTTTATCAGAGGATCTAAAATATCCCTATGGCTTGGCACCCAACCCACACTAATAGATGCCAAACCATTGAGAAGTTTTCTCGCGGGATGACCTGATTTACTAAAAAAGTCCTTATCTACCAAAGCCACTTTTAAAATAGGTATTTGCAAACGTGCCAACAATGCCTTTATATCATTATGCACGTTTCTATCTTCCAGAACAAAATCAAATAGCATACTGACAATATCAATAACATCGTCGTTCATATTACCAATGGAACTGCCATTCACGCGAACAGCATCTCCCGGTAAAAAATCTTTTAAGGCTTCTTTCAATTGAACAGATGACTTTAAATCAGTAACTGAATAGCCCTGGTCCTGTTGTAAAGTCGTTAATGCTGAAACCAATTGAGGGGTATTAATGCTTTGCTGGCTATCCGGATAATAGTTTTTTCTAACGGCCAGCAAATCCCTTAATGTATTAAAAACCTCTTCTCTTACATCCTCTTTAAATTCAGAACGTTCATAACTTTCTTCATTTGCTGAATCCTGTTCATGATGAGATTCTTTTTTATCCCGGCTCTTTTGATGCTTGATTTTACGCTTTCTTTTATGTAAATCCGGTAAAATGCCTTTATCTGCTAAATCTTCATTAATTTCACTATAAACATCTTCTAACTTATCAATGACACAGCGTTCAAACATTTTATAAATGACTAAACGTGATTGTATTTCCAGATCAAGAGATTTAGCGCCTGCACGAAATGCCTCACAAATAAAACGAGGATCAACAGGATTACTTTGTTCACTCACATGAACAGCGGGACACAATGTATCCAAACGTGTCACGATATAATTTAAACCAACGTGATAATTTGTCCGCGCTTTGTTCACCATGGCATCAATGGCTAAATCTTCCTCCAAAGCATCTTCATCAACCAGGGCAATATTGTCCATAGAAAAACTTTCAATATTATCGGTTACCAGAAAACGCTCATCTAAAGCCAGTTGTGATAAAAAGGCCGATTCAATTTCCTGTTTAAATCGATTGACAAAACCTTTACGCTTAATTCTCAATAAACGCATCGAATCAAAAAATGTCACTTGATTAGAACGGTCAGCCATATCAAACAAATGATCATCCGCTGTATTTAACATGGCGTTCAATAACGTTTCCAATTCCCTAATAGCCAGTTCCTTCACATTTTGAACAGTCGCTGATAGTGTTAATCGGTTACCCTGATTAAACCCACCTTCTTCAGGAGAAAAAAACGATTGTCCCTCAGTCGCGTGTTCTTTAAATTCTTGGGTACCGGAAAACCGCACCACGTGTGAATCATTTTTCACGTAGGATACCTCGGTATATCATGATGTTGTCGTTGTAGAAAGCTGCTAGTACATTTAAAGTTAGTCAAGGATTGGAAATTGCGATGTGAACCACATCACAAAACGAGACATTTCTATTCATTTATTTGGTAAAAAGTGCTTACTATGTCACACTGATGACACTCAAAGCAATCCTTGACAACAGAGCCTAAATCCAAAATGGATGTTGAATGAACCTTTCAGTAAAAATATGACTCACCATATCCCAAAACATCTTTCCAGTATTATCCAAAAGAACGTCAAAATGGCATTAATAGAAGATTTATCCCTAAATATTGATGCGACTTCTTTTGGGGCCAACCTACAAGAAAGCGATCTCACAGCACAATTGATTCCTTCTTCACAAATTGCTACGGCAGAGATGATCACCAGAGAACCCATGATCCTGTGCGGTATTCCCTGGGTTAACGCTACTTTTCAACAATTGGATAACTCTATTAAGATCGATTGGTTATTTGATGAAGGCGATAAGATAGAAGCCAATCAAAAAATTTTGCAGTTACAAGGCCCTGCGCGTGCCTTGCTAACCGGTGAACGTACTGCCATGAATTTCTTACAAACTTTATCGGCTACAGCCACAACAACCCGATTATATGTCGACCACCTCAATCATCCACACTGCCAATTGCTGGATACCCGAAAAACACTACCTGGCTTACGTCAGGCACAAAAATACGCGGTGACAATCGGTGGAGGGCATAATCATCGTATGGGCTTATTCGATGCCTTTCTGATTAAAGAGAATCATATTTTATGTAGCGGTGGTATTACTCAGGCTGTTCAGCAGGCAAAACTCATAGCCCCGAATAAACCTGTCGAAATTGAAGTTGAAGATCTTAAGGAATTACAGGAAAGCCTGGATGCCAAAGCAGATATTGTTATGTTGGACAATTTTGATATCAATCAATTAAAACAAGCGGTTAGCCTTAATAAAAATCATCCCTCCCCTGCCAAACTCGAAGCTTCTGGCAATATTTCTCTGCAAACCCTGCATCAAATCGCCAATACTGGCGTTGATTTTATATCCGTAGGTGCACTCACCAAACATATTACAGCCATTGATTTGAGCTTACGAGTCCAGCTAAAACAATAGAATCTTTTGATCTTTGCTATTTTCTTAAACTGAACTGACAAAAATCGTCACATTACTGACGTAATGGGTCAATTTTGACACATCTTGTCACAATTTAATGCCATAAAATATATTCATTAAACTCAATTTAATATATTACTATATTTTATAAAACAATAACTTACTCATATTTTTAGAATGATTAACCACGTTTGGCATAAAGCATGCTTAACAAATAGCGATGTTTAAGAAAGCAACCCCAAACGCTAGTTAACCACTTTATCAACCAACCTCTTGTAGGAGAGACTCTATGAAAAAAGTACAATCAGGTTTTACCCTTATTGAATTAATGATTGTTGTTGCAATCATTGGTATTTTGGCAGCGGTAGCATTACCAGCCTATCAAGACTATACAATTCGAGCCAAAGTTTCTGAAGGTTTAACGTTAGCCTCTGCAGCAAAAGCAGCAGTCACAGAAACCAATGCAGCAACAGGCGCATTTCCAGCTACAAATGGAGCAGCTGGCTTACCTGCAGCTACTGATATTTCTGGTGATTCGATTACGTCAATCACTGTTGGTGCAGGTGGAGTTATTTCAATTTTAACAGCAGGTACTTTAGGTGGTGACCCAAGCATGAATGCTCAGACAATTACACTTACACCCACAGCAACTCCAGGTGCTGTTACTTGGGCATGTGCAATAGGTGGTGATTCTACTAGATATAAGTATGTGCCAGCAGATTGTCGTAACTAACACTAAGTTAGTAACAAAATATAAAAAAAGTGGGCATCAGCCCACTTTTTTTATATTTTGCTATCTTGTTCGCACTGAACTGCGGGCAATTTAGCTTAAAACATGCTATAACTTACGGATAACATTCATAATTTTAACATCATTGTTTTATGTCGTTAGCACAGTCAAATATTTCATTGAATGGTTTAGCCAGATACATGGTGAGTCATCAGTTATTATCGGAAGAAATCGCTGTTGAACTTTCCGGTTCTGCGACAAAAACCAAAACCCCTTTCATTAAACTCTTACTGGAAGAAAAACACTGCTCTGCCCAAGAAGTTGCTACTGCGGCTTCTGTTGAATTCGGTATTCCTTTATTTGATCTGAATGCCATTGATTATGAAGTACTGCCTAAAGAAGTCATCGACGAAAAGCTGATCCGAAAGCACCATGCACTGCCTCTTTTTAAAAGAGGTAAACGATTGTTTGTTGCTGTCTATGATCCAACCAATTTGCTGGCTGTTGATGAGTTTCAGTTTCACAGCAAACTCACCGTAGAAACCGTACTTGCAGAATACGACAAGTTAGGCAAATACATTGATAAATTTATTGATGATCAGGAAAGCCAAAACCTGTCTGAATTTGATGATGCTGATCTGGATAATCTGGATATTGAAAGTGGTGAAAAAGAAGAAAAGGATGAAGGTGGCACAGATGCTGATGACGCACCCATTGTTCGCTTTGTGAATAAAATTTTATTGGATGCCATTAAAAAAGGGGCTTCTGATTTACATTTTGAGCCCTATGAAAAATCCTACCGTGTACGTTTTCGTATCGATGGTATTTTGCACGAAGTATCAGGACCACCCATTAATCTATCCAGCCGTATTGCTGCCCGCCTGAAAGTCATGTCGCGCCTGGATATTTCTGAACGTCGTGTACCACAGGATGGTCGCATAAAACTCAAGCTTTCCAAAAATAAAGCCATTGATTTTCGTGTCAGCACCTTACCCACTTTATTTGGCGAAAAGATCGTCATGCGGATACTCGATCCTTCCAGTGCCATGTTAGGTATCGAAGTATTGGGTTATGAACCGGAGCAAAGGGAACTATTTGAAAATGCCCTCTTTAAACCTCAAGGCATGGTATTGGTAACCGGTCCTACAGGAAGTGGTAAAACCGTTTCTCTATATACTGGCGTGAATATGCTCAATAAACCTGAAACCAATATTTCCACAGCTGAAGATCCTGTCGAAATCAATTTGGCAGGTGTCAATCAGGTTAATGTCAATCCTAAAGCAGGACTCGATTTTTCGTCCGCCCTAAGAGCTTTCTTACGTCAGGATCCCGATGTCATTCTAGTGGGCGAGATTCGAGATCTGGAAACCGCCGAAATCGCCATAAAAGCCGCTCAGACAGGCCATATGGTGTTATCCACTCTCCATACTAATAGTGCTCCGGAAACCCTTACTCGACTGGTCAATATGGGTGTGCAGCCTTTTAATATCGCAACCAGTGTTAACCTGGTGATTGCACAGCGACTGGCCCGTCGATTATGTGAAGTCTGCAAGAAAAAGTCAGATATTCCCAAAGAGGCACAAATTCAAGCTGGTTTTGATGAAGAATCCATAGGAAACTTTGAAATTTTTGAACCCGTCGGTTGCGATCAATGCACAAACGGCTATAAAGGTAGAGTAGGCATTTATCAAGTGATGCCTGTAACAGAAGAGATGGGACGTATTATTATGGAAGGTGGTAATGCGATTGATATTGCTGATCAGGCATCTAAAGACGGTGTCAATGATCTTCGACAATCGGGGCTATTAAAAATCCAGCAGGGTATTACTTCCCTTGCGGAAATTAACCGAGTAACGCAGGATTAACCTTATGGCAACTACAGCAACAGTAAGAAAACAAAGTGCTCAAAAGAAAACAAAAACCAAAGCTAAGGTACTGATTTATACCTATACCGGTGTTGATAAAAAAGGCAACCAGGTGAAAGGTGAATTAAGTGCTGATACCCCTGCATTAGCCAAAGCACAGTTAAGAAAACAGGGTATTATTCCTAAAAAAGTTGCCAAAAAATCCAAACCTTTATTAGGAAGCGGAAAAAAACCGATTAAACCTGTTGATATTGCCATTATGTCACGCCAACTGGCGACCATGATGAAAGCCGGTGTGCCTCTGGTACAATCTTTTGATATTATCGGTAAAGGCAACGAAAAACCCTCTGTATCAGATTTAGTTTATTCAATTAAATCTGATGTTGAATCAGGCACATCCCTTGGAGAAAGCCTTAGAAAACACCCTAAATATTTTGACGATCTTTACTGTGATCTTGTTGCCGCTGGTGAACAATCCGGTGCATTGGAAGGTATGCTGGATCGTATTGCCACCTATAAAGAAAAAACCGAAGCTTTAAAATCAAAAATAAAAAAAGCACTCTTCTACCCCATAGCCGTTGTCTTAGTTGCTGTTATTGTGACAGCCATTCTTCTAATTTTTGTTGTTCCTCAGTTTAAAAATATTTTTGAAGGCTTTGGTGCTGAATTACCTGCATTTACTACTATGGTTATTAATTTATCTGAATGGATGCAGTCTTATTGGTATATTGCATTATTTACTGCTATTGGTTTTGGTATGGGTTATTCCAGAGCTTTATTCCACTCAGAAAAACTAAGAAACTGGCAAGATAGAATAGTTTTAAAATTACCTGTAATTGGTGGCATTCTCAATAAAGCTGCCGTTGCCCGTTTTGCCCGTACTTTATCTACCACTTTTGCAGCAGGTGTGCCTTTAGTTGAAGCCCTTGAATCAGCAGCAGGAGCTTCGGGTAATGTTGTCTATCGAACGGGCTTACTCAAAATTCGTGATGATGTGATGACGGGGATGCAAATGAATGTCTCCATGGTCTCCACTGGATTATTCCCCAACATGGTCAATCAAATGGTTGCCATTGGAGAAGAATCCGGTTCTGTTGATGCTATGCTAAGTAAAATTGCTGATATTTATGAACAGGAAGTGGATGACGCTGTTGATGGACTTAGCTCATTACTAGAGCCTATCATTATGGTTGTATTAGGCATCTTGGTTGGTGGTTTGATTGTTGCCATGTACTTACCTATCTTCCAATTAGGTCAAGTTGTGTAATGCAAATAATATCTGCATTACAAAATAACACAACGCTCTTCGTTATTTTAATTTTTACTACCGGCTTATTAGTCGGTAGTTTTTTAAATGTGGTTATTTTTCGTTACCCAATTATGCTATTTAAAGATTGGGGCAACATGGCAAAAGGTATTTTACAGGAACAAGGGTTTAAAATTAGCGGGGAAGCCAAAGACCCTTTTCTATTAAAAGAACCCTTTAATTTAGTCACACCTCGTTCACGCTGTCCACACTGCAACCATTTAATTCGTGCCTGGGAAAACATTCCGGTTATCAGTTTTTTAATTCAACGGGCCAAATGCTCTCAGTGCCAGTCACCTATTTCCTTTCGTTATCCTTTTGTAGAATTACTCACTGCTATCAGCTGTGGCTGGATAGCCTGGCAATTCGGTGTTTCCTGGATAACCGCAATCTACTGTGTTCTTACTTGTCTGCTCATCGTACAAATTTTTATTGATATTGATCATAAAATCTTGCCAGATTCTATTAACTATATCATTCTATGGGGTGGATTATCAGCCTCGGCTTTAGGCTTCACTATTGAACTCTATGATGCTGTTTTAGGCGCTTTAATTGGCTATTTATCTCTCTGGACATTTTATTGGATTTTTAAGATATTAACCAAAAAAGAAGGTATGGGTTACGGCGATTTTAAATTACTGGCCGCTATTGGAGCCTTTGTTGGCTGGCAAAAACTATTGGTCGTTATTGTATTATCTGCTGGTGTTGGTTCCATCATTGGTATTATGATGATCGTATTAAAATCCTTAACCAAAGATACTCAAATTCCATTTGGTCCCTATCTGGCTATTGCCGGTTGGATAACCTTATTCTGGGGTGATAATCTGGTTAAAATATTTTATGGACTTTAGCATTTTTGAGTTTTCAATATGTCACAAAGATCTGTCTTCAAAGTGGGGCTTACAGGGGGAATTGGCAGTGGAAAATCTGCCGTTGCTGATTTTTTTAAACAACTGAACGTCAGTGTTATTGATGCGGATGTCGTTGCCAGAGAAGTTGTTGAACCTCACACACCCGCTTTTAAAAAAATTGTCGATTATTTTGGCCAGGATATTGTGCTGGAAAATGGTCAGCTGAATAGAGCACATTTAAGACAACAGGTTTTTTCTCGATCCCCAGAAGCAGCTCATCATTTAAAGTGGCTGAACGCACTATTGCACCCCCTCATCAATCAACGTATGCAGGACTTTTATGATCAACAAACAGGCCATTATTGTATCGGTGTGATCCCCCTGCTATTTGAAAATCAATTAGAGCATCAATTTCACCGTATTTTAGTCGTTGATATTCCTGTTGAACTGCAGATAGAAAGAGCCGCAAAAAGAGACAGTAAACATCGGGAGCAAATAGAAGCCATCATTAAACAACAAATTTCCCGAGAGAAAAGATTGGCTCAAGCTGATGATATTATTGATAATTCGGGAAGTTTAGACAATACTCAACAACAAGTCCTTCAAAAACATCATTACTATCTATCACTCAGTGGACATGACAGCACTTCAGCAACCTAATATTTTTGAGTATCCTCTGACGGAATCAATCAGAAACTTTCTGAGAATAGAGGCCTGTCTCAAACAATTGGAATATTTGGTTCATGAAAGCCAATCTTCAGCAGAGCATTTATCTGCCCTCATTCTTTTATTGAAATTACTCGACTTGTTATCTCGAACCGATATTAAAACGGAGCTCATTAGAGAGTTAGAATTTCAACAAAATAATTTTTCCGTTTTATCAGAAAACCCTGCTGTCGATAAAGATAAGCTATCAACCTTCTTAAAGCAGTTAAAAAAGTTACATAGTTGGGCTATTCAAACCCATGGGCGTTTGGGAGACAATCTCAGACAAGATCCCTTCATTGAACTGTTATCCAAAAAAGAAAGTTTTATATTCTGTACTACTAATTTTGACATGCCAGAACTTGAACGTTTTATTAACCTGGATATGTCTCTCAGGCAAGATTATTTAGAACGTTGGCTTGATAAATTATATGGATTAAAAACCAGTGTTGAAGTCATTTTGCGACTCACCAGAGAGTTGTCTCGATTTACACAGGTAACAGCATCCATGGGTGATTATCTTATAGAAAAGCCCGAAGCAGGTATTTCACTGCTTAGAATATCCTTAACACAATGTAGTCGACTCTTCCCTGAAGTCAGTGCTGGAAAACATCGTATAGCTATCCACTTTTTTTCTTTATCTGATGAACTTACCAAAATTAAATGTAATGATCCTATCGAATTCAACTATGCAACATGTGGTTGGAAAAATTCTCTATTAAATGAAAATAATACAACATAAATTTTTTAACGATAAATCTCTATCATGAAAAAAAACTATCCTATTGCTTGTCCTCACTGTAAAAAAACGATTGTTTGGTCAGAAAAGTTTCCTTTTAGACCTTTTTGTTCAGAAAGATGTAAACTGATCGATTTAGGTGAATGGGCCGATGAACAAAAAAGAATTGCTGCTACTGCTCATCATTCAGATATCCATTAAACTTTGTTAAAAACACGCTATGAATTGTTAATAATTTTGGCTCTTAAAACCAACTCAATAAAATCAGATCGATAACCAAAAAGATCCAACCCCATATTTTCTTTGGCCAATGTCAGTGCATGATCATAGCCCCAAGATTCCAAAGTATTATCTTCCTGTAGTATCTGTGCAAAACCAGCTACAGAAGTTGCAAATTGAATTTCACCTTCAATAGCTTTGTTAACTTGAGTCATTGGGTTAATGGGTATTTTTACTGATTGTTTATCATGTCCATAAGCTTTTTTATATTCAAGAGTTAACACACCATAATCACCTTCTTTAAAATAAGAGGTATGTCTATATTTTTGATATTCATTTAACAATGGTTCATTAATGGGTGTAATTTCAAAAATAGCTGTCACATTATTGCCAGAAAGTAAATCACCTTGAAAAACAGATTCAGTAAATGTATTTTTTTTATTACTTTCCAATGATTCAAACCCTAAAAGACGATATGACTGAACAAGATTTGAATTGAATTCAACTTGAACATTTACCTCTTTAGCTATCTTTGTGAATGCTCCAATAGTTTGCTCGGTTAGTTTTTTCTCGATTTCATTATAGGTGTGTGCATAAGAAGCAATAATATGATTTTTTTCTGTTAACGAATTGATAAAAGCATCATCTTTTTTATCTCCCAATCCAAAAAAGGAAAAACGGATACCTTCTTTATATTTATGATATATCAAATCACTTAATTTGTTTTCATGTTCACGATTCAAATGAAAATATTCATTGGTCACCCAAACAACCTGGTTATTTGACATAACATTAAATTGCTTTTCGGCAAGTTGATATGCCATCTGAATATTTTCGTAATGATTAACTGCTTTCTTTAAACGTAATCTATTTACTTTTTCTTGTATATTATAAATATCTTTTACAGTAAAAGCTTTAGTAGTAAACACACCTTTTCCATAATAATTAATGGATAGATTATTTTGACTTTGTTGTTC
Organism: Kangiellaceae bacterium; assembly: GCA_965230335.1. GTDB lineage: Bacteria > Pseudomonadota > Gammaproteobacteria > Enterobacterales > Kangiellaceae > CBDDKS01. The sequence goes on from CBDDKS010000006.1 coordinate 350,104, forward strand.
CGGCTTCATTATATAATGCAGTACTTGTGAAATTTTATTTTTGTTACTCACCTTAGTCGGTGTCAATAAAACTTCAGATGTATTGGAATAGGCAACAATTGCAATACTGGCATTGTCATCCAATTTATCTATTAAGGAAACCATAGCATGCTTGAAAAGCAATACACTCTCAAAATCCATCAATTTTGATACATCCAATAAAAATACCAAATTAGACGATGAAGGTTTTTCTAAACCAAGATCATATCCTTGTAGACCAATATGTATTAATTTATTCCCTTTTTTCCAAGGTGAATCAGTAACAACAATGGTTTCCTTTAAGGGTTGATGTAGCGATACTGGTTCTGAGTATTGATAATCAAAATGATTCAGCATTTCTTTTAAATCAACCCTATATTTATCAGGCAAAGTACCTGTTTTTAATTGTTGGCTGATTGCGAGATAGGTTGAACTCGTTATATTATCCGTATAAACCGATGCTAATTGTTTAAATTCGACTTCTGAATCACTATTATCAAAAGCACCGGATGACATCCTATTATTTGATATATTTTCCATTGGATTCAATACACTTTCATTAGGACTAAACCATGATTTTTTTTCTTTTCCCTTCAATAGTTCAGAATCAATGATATCTTTGCTCCACTCATTTTGTTCATATCGGTTATCATTAACATAAGCTATTTTTTCAAGTTCATGATATGCTCCTTGATCTTGATGTAGTAGAATCCATAACAACCCCATTAAAATACAAGCACTGGCTATACCACTCATCATATACTTCAATGAAGTATTTTTATATATCGTTTTTTTATCTCTTTTCAATATTTCACTCATATTCATCCATAAAGGCAAACAGGTTAACAACCTTTGTTTTACTCGAAAATACTTGTTTTGTTGAATACCTTCAACGTCATCTTGAGAGTATTCATTTTGATCCAATAATTCTGACTCTCTAAAAACAGTTAAAGCCAAATCAATATTTTTTTGTTTTGTAAACTCATCAGGGCATTTGTTCAATTTATGAAACAAATGTTTTATATAAACTTCATTCATGAGCAAACCTCAACAAGTACATTTAATCTTTTACGTACTTGATAAATTCTCCAGGAAACTGTCGACTCCTTAACTTGTAAAATATCTGCAGCTTCCTTATGATTTAAACCTTCTCCCAAAACCAGCAGTACTGTTTCCTGATATCCTTCTCCAAAAGAAGCTAACTGTATTAATATTTGTTGAAGATAGACCTTTTGAAAGTTTTCCTCGTCTTTTAAACAAGGATGCTCAACCACTTTATCCAAAGAATCATAACGATGTCGATACTGTACTTTTTGCCAGTCTTTTGCACAATTAATAACCAATCGATATAACCAGGTTGTAAATTTAGATTCAAATTTAAATTGATGGATATTTCTTGCAAGCTTTATACAGGATTGTTGTGTGATATCTTCTGCATCAATGACATTGCCACTCCACTTTAGTGCATAACTGTATATCATTCCATAACATTCTTCCAACAGCTCTTCAAAAGCTGATTCATTTCCACTTTGTATTTTTTTTGTTAAATGCTCTAAGTTCATTGATACCCTTTTTTCTCTGTTTATTAATGAGACGTGTTTTAAGTCACATTCCTTGGACTTAAAAATAATTTTTTCTCAAAAAAACCTATAACATTTTGATTTCATTAACAATAATTTATTTAAAAACACCTTTTAACATTTTAATAAACACTCTTAATCCCATCCTATAATAAAAAGAAGAACCATATCAATCCTTTATTTGATTTTTTTAAAAATCAAGTGGTTAGAGCCTTCATTTATTGCTATAACTCTTTTTAAGTCATACAATAAGTTTTTATGAATCTTATTATTTAAAATTAATCTATGCCTGATCAACGTGAATTAGAACTTCTGCTGAATACAGAGTTTCCTATTATTTCTATTGAAACCCATGAAGAAATCAGAGCTCTTCAGTTATTTAAAAAAATGAAAACAACCCGTTTTTCTATTTTTACATGGACAACAACGGAAGGACTCAATCCATATGCTATTCCCAATATCAGTCATCTCACTATTGAAGACTACACACCCAAACAAAATAACCAACATTCAAATCCTAGTAATATCACTATTGAACCTGAGGTAATGCTAAATCAAGTAAAAAACGACAAAAAAAATATTATTCTTTTATTACTTGATTTTCACCCTTATATTGATGATCCCAAAATAATACGCCTGATAAAAGAAATTGCTCAGCAATACACTCATAAAAAAGTGAAACTTATTTTTGTGAGCCATGAACTATCCATACCTGAAGAAATAAAAAAGTTTATTATAAAATTTGAATTGTCGCTACCAGGAGAAGAACAAATCAGGAAGCTGATTCTTGATGAAGCTAAACAATGGTATTCAATGAACGCCAAGAAAAAAATCCAAATTGATAAAAATGCGATTGAATTATTAGTTAAAAATTTACAGGGTTTAACTTTTACAGATGCACGACGTCTTATCAAAAATGCTATCTATAATGATGGCGCTATTACACATAGTGATATTAAAGAAGTCATGAATGCCAAGTATCAATTGGTAGGCCAACAAGGCGTACTTTCTTTTGAATATGAAACCTCTCACTTTTCAGAAGTAGGTGGCTTTGATAATTTAAAACAATGGTTATCATTACGTAAGAATTTTTTTGCGAATACTTCATCAGATGATATTGATATTCCCAAAGGTCTTTTATTATTGGGTGTTCAAGGATGTGGTAAAAGTTTAGCCGCACGTGCTATTGCCGGTTCATGGGAAGTCCCCTTACTGCGTTTTGATTTTTCCACTTTATACAATAAATATATTGGTGAAACAGAAAAAAATATTCGGGACACTTTAAAATCAGCTGAACTTTTAGCGCCTTGTATTTTATGGATTGATGAAATAGAAAAAGCCATTCAAACTGGCAACGATGACAGTGGCACCTCACAACGTATTTTAGGTACCTTATTAACCTGGATGGCAGAAAAAAAGCATCGTGTATTTATTGTCGCTACAGCCAATGATATTCATTCATTGCCCCCTGAGTTAATACGTAAAGGACGTTTGGATGAAATTTTCTTTGTTGATTTACCGAAAGTAACAACTCGTGTTGCTATTCTGGAAATTCATTTAAAAAAACGTCGTCTATCATTAACAACAGATGAGCTGATGACTATTGCATTAGAAACAGAAGGTTTTTCAGGAGCTGAATTAGAGCAGCTGGTTGTCTCCGCTCGTTTTGCAGCAAAAGCACATCAAAAACCCTTCCAAATACAAGATTTAAAAAATGCAATTAAAAATACCCAACCCTTATCCATCACATTAAAAGAAAAATTGAATGCTTTAAGAAAGTGGGGAAAAACCCGAGCGGTGAATGTTGAATAAGGATATTTTGTCCTAATATTTTTGTGATACTTTCTTGATAATCTTGTGATTAAATCAACATGTTTTCTTTATAGCATTAAGAGCTGTTGCTCTTTCATGGTGACACCTGTTAATTTTGAAAAAACGCCTTTCTAAGGCACAAAATTGGCAGGATGTGCGATGTACTGCGAAAGAGCAACAAAACCTAATTTTCCATTAATTAATGTGTGAGAAAAAACCCATGAAACTCAAACCGTACCTCTCTTTTATCTTTTTAATCGCTTTATCAAATTATGCTTTCTCTGCCAGAATCTCTGTTGAAATTACTAACTTAACCCATGGCAGTTATTTTACTCCGATATTGATCACTGCTCATTCAGAAGGTACACACCTGTTTGAAGTGGGATCTCCTGCAAGCTCTGCTCTACAAACAATGGCTGAAGGTGGTAATATTGCGCCACTTAAAGCGGTAGCCGATTCAATTAATGCCGTCAGCGTAGAAAATCCTGCTGAAGGTTTACTGGCTCCTGCTACCAAAACCTCTACAAATACTTTTGACACTAGAAGTAATAATTACTTAAGCATTACCGCAATGATTTTACCTTCAAATGATGGCTTTATCGGTTTAGATGCCTGGAAAATACCATCAAAAAAAGGCACCTATACTGTTTACCTCAATGCCTATGATGCAGGCACAGAAGCCAATGATGAAGTAGTGAATGGCGGCGGTGAATCTGGTGTTCCGGGTATTCCTGCAAACCCTGGTATGAATGGTGGACAAAATGCGACGGGGGTCACAACGACTGAAAATAATACTAATGTCCATATTCATCGCGGCGTTGTTGGTGATACTGATGCAGAGGGTGGAAAAAGTGACCTGGATTCCAGAATACATCGTTGGTTAAACCCTGTAGCCAAAGCAGTTATTAAGGTTCAGTAAGGAGATATCTGTCATGCCACAATCCTTAATCACTAAAATAGGTGCGATTTTATTCATTTTATCCCTGGCGGCCTGTCAGCAACAAAATGCTATTTATGAAATCACCGTAATTAACGCAACAAATAATCAACCCTTATCTCCTGTAGCCGTTGTATTGCATAACCGTGACTTTTCAGCCTGGTCTATTGGAGAGCCTGCCTCTCTTGGTCTGGAACAACTGGCTGAATCGGGTTCTCCTGTTGATTTCCTTAATGAAGCTGAAACGACTTTAGACATAGAAGATATGATTGCTGCAGATGGTGTATTACCTCCTGGACAGCAAGTCACACTTGAAGTCTCTGCACAATCATTTTTTCGCCTAAGTAACCTTGAAATTACCATCGCAACCATGCTGGTTAACACCAATGATGCTTTTACTGGCATCACCGGAGAAAGTATTGGCAAATTACGTATCGGACAAAGCCTTGAAATTCTTGCACCAATTTATGATGCAGGAACCGAGGAAAACTCTGAAACAACCAATAGCATACCTGGCCCTGCAGCAGGTGGTGAAGGCTTTAACTTGACAAGAGAAAGTCGTAATATAGTCACACGACATCCTGGTGTCGTTACTCAAGCTGACGATTTTGCTGAGTCCGTTTTGGATGAGTCACATCGTTTTGATAATGGCGCCATGCTGATTAAAATATCACGTGTTCAGTAAATTTTAATCCTAGATGAGAAGTTTGTCACAAAAACTTCTCATCTTTATTTTTAACCATAACCAATGACTTCATATGGCAGAAACAATACTGATAGTAGAAGATCAAAAAGATATTAACCATCTCATATCATTGAACTTACAAATGCTGAATTTTACGACAACTTGTTGTCATAATGGATTAGAAGGTTACAATTTAGCTATTGAAAATAACTATAATTTAATCGTATTGGATATCATGTTACCCGGCATGGATGGCTTACAAATCTGCCAGATGTTACGCTCAAAAAATATTTATACGCCTATATTAATGTTAACTGCAAAAAGTTCTGAAGCCGAACGTGTCGTAGGACTGGAAATGGGTGCAGATGATTATTTAACAAAGCCTTTTAGCGTACTCGAATTACAAGCACGAGTAAAAGCTTTGCTCAGACGTGTTTCTTTTTTAAAAAAGAAACCACTGCCTAAAGAGGATGATAATGATTTAATGTTTGACGATTTATCAATTCAAAAACAAAAAAGAATCGTAAAAATCAAAGATAAAATTGTACCTCTAACAGCAAAAGAATTTGATTTATTGTTATATATGGCCAATTTTCCAGGGCAGGTTTTTAGTCGCGAACAACTGCTTAATGCCGTTTGGGGGTATCAGCATAGTGGTTATGAACATACCGTCAATTCCCATATTAATCGTCTACGATCAAAACTTGAACAAGATCCTGCACAGCCTAAATATGTCTTAACTGTTTGGGGAGTCGGTTATAAATTTAACGAAACCTATGATCCTGTCTAGTGTACAAAACCGTTTGGTTGTCTTATTACTGTTGAGTTTTTTAAGTATTGGAATCTTTACCTCTATTTTGATTGTTTATTCATCCAAAACACATCAACAGGAAGTGTCTCAGGTTATGCATCGTGATTTGGCAAAACACGTTATTAAAGACTATTTATTATTTGACGAACAAGGACAACCTGATTTAAAAGAAATAAAAAAAACTTTCCATGACCTAATGATTTTAGGGCCTAACTTTGAATTTTATTTAATCGACCCTCATGGCAACATCATTACCTTTTCTGCTGATCCTCATAAAATACAACGAAAAAAAATTAACATCACTCCGATAAAGCATTTTATCCGCAAAAAAGATATAAAAAAACCAATCTATGGTGATGACCCTCGCTCAACGCAGCATAAGAAAATTTTTACCGCCGCACCCATTGTGCAAAATGAAATTACTCAAGGCTATTTATATGTCATTATTGGCAGTCAAATTCAGGATAAAATATCAGAATTGATTGATAATCATTCTATCGTCAGCTGGGCACTTTGGATTTTCTTGTCCGGTTTGATTTTTAGTTTAATTGCTTTACTTTGGCTAACAGGTTTAATTACAAAACCATTAAAAAAACTGACCTATCAAATCGACAATGTTAAAGCATCTGGTTTTTCAAAAAAACCATTAAAAGATGAAAAGTTTGTCAAACAACTGAATGAATGGAAAGAAAATAATCCCAACGAAATACATCGTCTTGGCTGTGCTTTTCGCCATGCATTGGAAAAACTAGGCGATCAATACAAAAAAATTATCAATATTGAACAGTTGCGTAAAGAGTTATTGTCACACATTTCTCATGACTTACGTACACCTCTGTCCTCATTATTGGGCTATCTGGAAACCTGGGAACTCAATCACAAAACATTATCAGAAAAAGAAAGTATCCAATATATCAAAACAGCCAAAAAAAATGCAAAGCGTGTTTCTTCCTTGGTTGATCAGCTCTTCGAACTGGCTCACCTGGACAGTGATAATGTTCAGATTCATCGAGAACAAATTCCTATTGCAGAGCTGGTACAGGATGTTTTACAAAAATTTCAGATTCAGGCCAAAGAAAAAAACATCACACTGGACGTACATCCCAAAGACACCAGTATTCTGGTCTACGCTGATATAGAAAAATTGGATAGGATTTTTACCAACCTGATCGAAAATGCCGTTCGTCATACCAATTCCGGTGGCTCTATTAAAATTTATCTTAAAAAAACAGGACAAATTATCAGTGTTGTCATTACCGATACAGGTATCGGTATACCAGAAAACGACCTCCCCCATATACTCAAACCTCACTATAAAGCCGGTAACAGTGTACGTGAAAATACTGCACACTCGGGCCTCGGTCTTGCCATTACAGACAGATTATTAAAACTCCATCAGTCACACCTCAGTGTTAGCAGCCGAGTTCATAAAGGTACTTCTTTTAAGTTTACACTACCCTCATCTCCTGAATTTACCATATAAATCAATAAGATAATCAATCTCATCTCTTTTTGTTACTATTACAGTTTCCTTATTCTTAGTAGTGGTATGTAAACCATTTATCAATCAACTGTACTAATTGTATTAATATGGTTGATTTCAAAAGCAAACTGTATTAACATGATTAATACAGTTGAACAACGAGCTGACTATGTCGATCTCATTCAGAATATTTAATGATTCAAACCTGACCATTGCCGAACAAATATGCCAACAAATTGAATTGGCAATCGCCAAAGGTGAGCTGAAGCAAAATGAGCGACTACCCAGTGTACGTCAATTAGCAGTGCAATTAAAAGTGAACCCTAATACTGTCGCCAGTGCATTACAAACTTTAGTCTCCACGGGTAGTTTAACAAGCCAAAAAGGTAAAGGGTATTTTGTCTCAGCACCCTCTAACACGTTATCCAAAGAAGAAACTGAGCGGCGTTTATCAGCAGCAGCCAAGCAGTTTGTTGCAACAACTCGTCCATTAGGGCTCAGCAATCAACAATTGATTACTACTATTTTAACTTTTTTACCAGAGGATAAAGAAAACAATGACGACTAATCCATCTCACGCTATCACGTTACACAAGGTCAGTATGGTGTATAAACAAAAAATCGCCTTAAAATCGATTAACTTAACCTTAGATCGTGGAAAAATATATGGATTAATTGGACGTAATGGCGCAGGAAAAACAACGTTAATTAAACTCATTAATGGTGATGAAATCCCATCACTTGGAAAAATAACCATTTCACCTGGTTTACGTATTGGCCATGTCAGTATCGATAACCACTTTCCAGATAACCTGGAAGTAATGGATATCGATAAACTTTTCTCAGCTTCGGATCAAACATGGCTTTCTGAACGTTTTTGGCATTTGATGGAACAATTTAATCTGACAGAAAAACAAAAATATGGCGAACTTTCAACGGGTGAAAAGGCTGGCGTACGTCTCAGTGTTCTATTCGCACGAAAGCCCGATATCTGGCTTATTGATGAAGCCACACAAGGTTTAGATGCCTTAGCACAAAAGTTTATTTTGGAATCATTTTTAGAATATTTTACTGAAGACAATCCTTGTTGTGTATTCTGTAGCCATAATCTGTATGAAATAGAACGCCTTGCTGATTATTTATTAGTTCAAAAAGACTCTGAAATCATCTGGCAAGGAGATACACAAGAATTAATTACTCAAGAAAAAAACTTTTCTGAAAAAGTGATTGAACTATTTGGACAAATTAATGAAGAGATTGTTCCATGAATAAAAAATATCTTTATTGGGTATTAAAAGAAAACAAATTATTTATTTCAATTGGTTTTTTAATAACACTGGGATTCGTTTACTGGAGTCAAACAGAAATATTTGCTCCAGAATCTGTATATTGTTCAAAATATATATATGAAAGTTGGGTAAAAAATTATACTAAATCATTATTTTTATATTATTTATTAATAAATATTATTTATAGCTATGCATATGGCTTTATAATCAATTCAACAAAAAAACAATATTTATGGAAATTATTATTTAAAAGTAACAAAAATAAATATTCAAACCATTGTATAGGTTATTTTTTGGTTATTTTACTTTCTTACAACTTACCTTTAATTATTGGTTTATTGTTGTCAACACAACTTTTAACTTTAATCACTGTGTGGATTTCTATTATTTCAATGATATTATTAGGGTTTCTCGCATTCCTAATAACCAACTTACCTAAAAAATCAACACTCTATACTATTTTTGTGAAATGTATTTTTTTATTATTAATGATATTTATTATCATATCAGATGGTAAATTTGCGATCCCTTTTGATTATATCGGCTCTAATTTATTATTAAATATATTTTTGATACTTAGTATTTTTACTATATGTTTTTTTATATTTAAGAAAAAAAAATTTATTCATATATCAGTACTTGTTGTTACCAGTTGTGCTTTATCTTATACGTTAATATTAATATTAACAATCATTCCTAGCATGTCGAATCGTTTATATAAAGATCCATATGATCTTTCTTCCATAAAAAAATCAACTTCTGTCACCACCCGAATATCTTCTGCTTCCCATATAGATTTTTACCCGTCTATAATCATGCCTAGCATAGACATCAACTGGGTATCAGGAAGTTATTCAAATAATATTGGAAAACTAAATTACAGAAAAATCACTAGCGATATTTCAAAAAAGCATAGGGAAATGCCATATTTATATAATTGTACAGAACTTGATAATTACAAAGTAAAAACCATTTTAACACCATTAAGGAATATTAAATTTAGTATATATCAAGATTTAAATTGGCAAACACATATCGATGAATCATACATTTTATTTAAATATTTTGACTATTTAGTTGTTGGTTCAAATAATAAAACTCTTATCTTGCCAGGAAATTCCTTAAATATTTATCAATTTGATATTGAGGGGAGAGCTGCATTCACCAGTCTAAAGTTTATATCACGGAATCATTTTCAACTAGGCATTTTTACTCAAAAAGGTGTGAAGTATCTTTTTCAGTTAAAAGATAATTCTGTCAAATTAATATCTCGGGGAGCCTTTAAATTACCACCTAAAAATATAACTATTCTCAACATAATACCTCTTGTTGGTGGTGTAGTTTACTTCGGTTTTTCTTGGTTAAGTCTTATACCAACTTTTTTTGCTTGCTTTCTTGTTGTTTATCTTTATCGTAAAGATGAGGATAAACTCTTATTAGCATTCAAAGTTATCCTTACTTTTTTATTGGGTATACCTATGCTTTTATCCTTAATTTGGCTTCAACGACCTATATCTAATATCGTATTCAATCAATTAAAAGAACAACCTTAACTTTAACTATTAAAAAAATTACTCAATAAAAAACTGTAATCTGATAGGCAAAACATGAATAAAATGTATTTTTACTACTTATTAAAAACCAATAAACTATTTATTTTAATATGCTTTTTAACAACCTTTGGTATGGTTTATTTTACTCAAACAGTCATCTATGCAAGTGAAGGTTTTAAGTGCTCCACCTCTGTACATGATGATCAGTTTTTACTAAAAGATTTAACCAGTCAAAGTTTCAGTTATTATTTTATTTTAAATATTATTTATAGTTTCATCTATGGATTTATTATTCATCCTGAAAAAAAATCTATATGGAATAATTTATTTGAATCTCATATCAATAAACATTTGAACTATTGCAGTGGTTATTTCTTTATAATAACGATTATTTTTTTTCTTCCTCTTGTTTTAGCATTATTATTTTCAACAAAATTATTATTATTAGCCAGTGTATGGATTTCTATTTTTTCTATTATTCTATTTTGTTTTATTGCATTTCTACTAGGATTGTTATTTGCGTACAATACATGGATAAAAAGAATGCTAATTACATTTTCTCTATTATTTATTATTTTTATTTTTTATGGGAACATTGATTCGTTCCGTATGCCATATAGCTATGCATACAATTTACTAATGATCTTTTTAATCATTGCTCTTTTTATATCAACATTCTACAAAAATAAATTATCCAAAATCACAACAGCCTTCATTATTTCTCTTGGCTTGTCAGGTTTTTATTTTCTTTTAACATTAGCAACAATTGTTCAACCCAAGAATAGTATCGAATTTAAAAATATGTATCACTCCTTAATAACAGAAAACCCATATAAGAGTGGCGAATTTATTTATCATTATAATTTCTCATTTAACTTAATGACTCTGAACCCAGCATTAGATTATAACTGGCTATCAGGAAGTTATTCAAATAATATAAAATACATCAGTAAGCAATTAAAAATCAAAGCAAAAAATATTGAAAAACATGACATAGCGTTAAAGTACAAGTGTCTTAATTATAAAAAACCATTAAGAAAAAATTATTTTCATCCAATTTTTTCTTCACAACATTCAGATATGAATAATTTAATGAAGTTTCAACCTTTTTATACAACAAAGCACACTCTTATATTTAAAAATAAAATTTACAAAATTAGTAACAATAAGCTAACACCTATTTGGAAAAGTATTAAAAACGAAAAAATTATCTGGCTAAATAGTGATGAAGATTTTCAAATATTTGGAACAAATAACAGCGTTATTATATTTTCCATTAATTCTTCAAAAACTCATGAACTAAAATTATCAGAAAAACCAGATTTTGCTTTTATAGTAAAATCATCTAAAAAAGAACCCTATAAAAACGAATGGGAATTAAAGGTTGCCACTGAAAACACTGATTATAATTACAGTATAAAAAACCAAAAAGTTGAATTAGTTAATGAAAAACCTATACCATATAATACAATCACATCAAGTATAGATTTAATATATAGTCTATATTATTTAGAAGGTTTTCTATTGTACCCAGATTTATCGTTTTATTTAATACCCCTTTTGGTACTTTGTTTACTTGCCGCATATATCTATCGTAAGGATGAAGATAAACGCATATTAATGCTCAAGATCATTCTCACTTTCTTATTTGGAATTTTTATGTTTTTGTCATTGTTATGGCTTCAACGGCCTATTTCAAATAAGGTTTTGAAAGAATTAAATACTTGATTAATTGATAAATCTATTGAAATAAATTTTATTCAATACACAAATCATTAATATTCTATATGATTGATAAGCTCTTATGAAAAGTAATACAAACTTAATAGATAATCTGGAAAATATTGAATATGGTTTTGCTAAAAAACCTGGAGAGCATTATTTGGATAAAGATTTCACTTTATATGATTATATGACGATTCTTAATGACTCAAAGACCTTAGAAGACATACACAAAGTGTGTCTTCAAGTTCAAAATAGATATGAGTTTGAGCACTTTGGTTTGGGTGTTTTAATACCAAGACTCAATACCACTTCTATTTTTATTCACTTATTTGATTATATAAATCACTGGCATACATCTTATAATAAAAATCGTTATTTTTTAGATAACAGCCATCATTTTTCTTTTAAAAATGTCGAGTATATTAATACAAAAGAACATATTCAATTTCCCTGGTTTGGAGAAAACGGAGAAACTGGCAGTATACGATTTAAATTTTTTGAACATACTCAAAAAATTGATATTGAATATTTCATAAAAATACTTCCAGAGCTCCTTTTGTTAAATCTCTATATACACGATGCCATTGTTAATGTCATAAATAAGACACTTAATCCCCATACAAAAATAAAGCTCACATCACGTGAAATAGAAATACTACACTGGACAGCTCATGGGAAAAGTACTTGCAAGATATCCAGTATACTGAATATTTCAGAATCTACTGTCATATCACATTTGAAAAACAGTTATAGGAAACTTGGCGTCAAGGCAAAACATCATGCTATAGCAAAAGCAGTAAATCTGAAAATAATCTGGCTATAAATTTTTAACCTAAAAAAACAGGGTATAAAGTCTCACTCTTATTAAAAGCTCATATTTTGATATATAAAAGCAACATACCCTAAATCTTTTATATCTGGCTATTATATTAATTCATTAAAATCAATAGGTTAGAAACAAATCACCACACCAAAATATCTCTTTGTCTAGACTTATTATGCTGAAATGCGCTATATTGTGCTATGAATTTTTTAACGAACCAAGACTATTGTTTTTAAAAACGTCTAAACTAAAACAATAACATAATAATCCTATAACACATCTGCAGATTATAGATTGGCAAGTTACAGTACAACTTATCAATACAACTTATAAATAGTGGCCTTTTATGCGTAAATACAGTTTGCACGAAGATGATACCAATGTTGATATGACACCTATGTTGGATATTGTATTCATCATGTTGATTTTCTTTATTGTGACAACCTCCTTTACAAAAGAAAAAGCCATTGATGTTACCAGGCCTACAATCAGTAAAAATAATTCAAAAAAAGATGATAAAAGGCTTCCTGTTCCTGTACAAATTTTGGATAATGGAACCATTCGTATTGATGGTAATCTTGTTGCATCAGCTACAGCTGCAAGTGACCGTATTGCTGTGAAAATGGCAGAAAACCCCAGAGCAATGGTCATTATTCAAGCACACGAGAATGCAAAAAATAAAAATGTGATTGAAGTGATAGATGCCATGCGCAATATCGGTATCGAAAGTCCTTTATTGGCAAGGCTACCCAAAGATGCCAAATAAATAGATTCTACTTAAAAATACGATTCACTGTATGATAGATAAGATCATCTTTTAGTCTTCATAGTTAGTTTCAAATATCTCATCATCTAATGACCCATATTTCGCAAAGCTTCCATGACTTTACGTATTTTTTCTTTTTTATTGATAGGGCTGGCGGCTTACTATTGGTGGCGTCACCAGGCCATTAAAGAAGTTGCTTATCAAGCCTGTTATAAACTCTGCTATGATTCTGATCTTGAATTACTGGATGATGCCGTTTATCTTAAAAAACAATGGTTAGGAAAAGATAAACTGAACAAATGGCGATGGTTCAGACGCTTTGAATTTGAATTTACATCAACTCGGGAACATCGCTATAAAGGTTGGGTATTAATGGTAGGCACCCACATTGTCGATACACATTTGGATGCATTTCATATTAATTAACCTGAACTCGGGAAAATTTGAGCCTGTTTATCTTTTATAGGTTAAGCCTGTAAAAGATAAGCAGTCTCTAGTTATTATTTTTTCGTTTCACGTGAATTATTTTTTTCTTCTTGCTTTTTGTATCACTTTTTTTAGTATCCGTTTTTGCTCTTGGTTTTTTGGTTGTTGTTTTTCTTCTTGTATTGCTCTTAGTGTTATTGGATGTTTCACCACTATCTTCTAGAGCAATATTTAACTGTTGTCCGGCAACCCAGGCTTTTTTAAGTATATTTAACGTCGATTTTGTTAGATTATCCGGTAAATCAACCAAACTGTATTCTTCATAAATATTAATACGGCCAATATAACGACTTTCCAGTTTCGCTTCATTAGCAATAGCACCGACAATGTTACTGGGTTTTACATTATGAGAATGTCCTACTGCAATACGATAGCGTAGCATGCCTTTTTCTACAGATTTATTCTCACGCGTTCTTTTTTCCCGGTTTCTTTTTGAAGCAGGCGGTTTATCATGTTTCCAATCATCCCGTTTTTCTCTTTCTGGTCTGTTTTCCAATAGAAAAGGTTCATTACCTTGTAACAAATGTGCCAAAGCGGCTGCAACTTTTTTTGCTTCGACATCATTCTCTTCAAGATAGCTATCAATCAAGTCAGAAAAAATACCCAGATCTTTGGTTAAGGTTTCTGTTATTTTTTCTTTAAAGCGTTGGATACGTTGTTCATTAATTAACTGTGTGGAAGGCAACGCCATCATTTCGATATTTTTTTTAGTCGCCCGTTCTATATCTTTTAATAAACGCTTTTCTCTTGGTGCAACAAATAAAATGGCCTCTCCTTCTCTTCCTGCTCGTCCAGTACGTCCAATTCGGTGTATATAGGCTTCTGTATCATAAGGTATATCATAATTAATCACATGACTGATTCGTTCAACATCCAGGCCTCTGGCAGCAACATCAGTTGCTATTAAAATATCTAATTTATTTTTCTTTAATTCATCAACACGGCGCTCTCTTTGTTGTTGAGGAATATCACCATTTAATGCAGCAGAAGCATAACCTCTTGCTTTTAATTTTTCTACCAATTCCAGAGTGGCTGTTTTTGTACGAACAAAAATAATCATCGCATCAAAAGGTTCCACCTCTAAAATACGAGTCAAGGCGTCCAGTTTATGTAAACCACTGACTGGCCAAAATCGTTGGCGAATTGTATCTGCCGTTGCTGTTTTGGTTTTAATAGTAACTTCTTTTGGATTTTTTAAATATTGTGTTGCAATACGACGAATAGGTGTTGGCATGGTTGCAGAAAATAAGGCAATCTGTTTTTTCTCTGGTGTTTGTTCCAGAACCCATTCAACATCATCAATAAATCCCATACGTAACATTTCATCAGCTTCATCAAGCACTAACACTTTTAAATGATCCAAAACCAATGTCCCTCGACGCATATGATCCATGACCCGACCAGGAGTACCCACAACAACATGAACACCCCGCTTTAATGCTCGTATCTGCCCACGATAATCCTGTCCACCATAAACAGGTAACACGTGAAAATTTTTCATCGTCATCGCATACTTTTGAAACGCTTCAGAAACCTGAATGGCCAGTTCCCTTGTTGGTGCCAATACCAATACCTGTGGTGTCTCCTGCTCTAAATCAAGATTCGTTAATATTGGTAATGCAAAAGCGGCTGTTTTTCCTGTGCCAGTTTGCGCCTGCCCTAAAACATCATGACCCGCCAGAAGCAAGGGAATCGTTCGGGCCTGAATAGGTGATGGTGTTTCATAGCCTATGGTATCCAAAGCCTGTAATAAATTCGTGCTTAACGCTAATTGTTTAAAAGTAGTGATAGTAGAGTCATTGCTCATAGAGAAAAAATACCTGAATTCAAGTTATTAAAATAAGGCGGGCAAACAAAGGCGCATAGTGTACTATTTTATGCCATAGATTGCTCACAGTATTTCCATTATTGCTTTTAATTTATCCCATTACACTATCTTCTTGCTGTTGTTTTCTTTTTAGTTGCTTATCACGCTTACGTTGCTCATTCACCATAGTAGCCTCTAAACCAAGGTGTGTCTCACCTCGACTTCTGGACAGCTGAATTTGTTTCTCTCTTTCAGCATAGCGGGCTTTATCTTCATCTGTTTTCTCATGAAAACATCTCGGACAGCTGACACCTTGTTGATAATACTCACTTTGTTTGTCTTCATCAGTGATTGGCCGTCGACAGGCATGGCATTGATCATAATGACCAGGACGTAGCTGATGATCAACCGTCACCCTATCGTCAAAGACAAAACATTCCCCTTCCCACAAAGAATCTTTTTCATCAACCTCTTCCAGATATTTTAAAATACCGCCTTTTAAATGATAGACTTCATCAAACCCCAGAGTTTTCATATAGGATGTTGATTTTTCACAACGTATACCACCGGTACAAAACATAGCCACTTTTTTATGCTGGTTGGCATCCAGATTGTCGGCAATATAACGAGGAAACTCTCTAAAACTTTGAGTATTGGGATTAATCGCGTCCTTAAAGGTACCCACTTCAACCTCATAATCATTGCGTGTATCGACGAGCAATACATCAGGATCCTGAATCAATGCATTCCAGTGTTCAGGTTCAACATAGGTGCCTACATATTGATTGGGATCCAGATCATCAATACCCATGGTGACAATTTCTTTTTTTAATTTTACTTTGGTTCGTTTAAAGGGTTGTTTTTCAGAAAAGGATTCTTTATGGGTTAAATCCAATAAACGCGGATCCAGCTTCAAAAAGGCTAAAAAGGTGTCCATGGATTGACGAGAGCCGGCTATAGTCCCATTAATGCCTTCATGGGCAAGTAATAAAGTACCACAAATGTTAAGAGCTAACATTTGTTCAAGAATAGGTAGTTTTAGCTCTTCAAAATCTTCGAGGGAAACAAAACGATATAAAGCACAGATCACAAAGTGATCTTGAGATGACGTTGTCATAAATGATTCTCTTACAGCAAACCAGAGCGTAAATCTGGGGCAAAAAGTAAGGCCATTTTATCAGCTTTGCTCATAAGTGTCTTGTATTACTGAGGGTAAATCTATTATGTGACTCTTAAAATTCAGTAAAACTTGATTCTTCTCACTTAACTCATTGTGATTTTAGGGATAGAATGTGTCAATCGAAAGGGATAACGCTTGACATTTTATGTCAAGACCGTAATACTCTTTGAAGCTTGTACTTTATGAAACTTATACTTTTTAAATACAGGGGTTTACAGGCCCTATCCTTCTACTACAGGTAATCTTGACTGAATCAGGAGAAACAATGAATAAACCCAACTCAACTCTCGGCCGAATTTTTTATTATCTATGGAGAGGACTGGATATTTTTAGGCGACTGGTATTCGGTTTCATCGCTTTTATTTTCTTCATCTTCATCATTTCCTTATTATTTTCAGGCGATAAAGCATCTCAAATTCCAAAAGGTGCGGCACTGGTTTTAGCACCATCGGGCATTATCACTGAACAACTAACCTATGTCGATCCCATTAGTAAAGCGGTTGAAGATGCAACAGACACTCAATCAATACCTGAAGAAAGTTTACATGATCTGATAGACATCATTCGTAATGCCAAGAAAGACAAGCGTATTTCAACATTAGTACTTTATCCTCAAGGCATTCAGCAAATTGGTCCATCCATGCTTGAAGATTTAAGAGATGCCCTGATTGATTTCAAAACCAGCGGTAAAAAAATCATTGCTATGGGCGATAGCTTTGATAAATCACAATACTATCTTGCAGCCATGGCTGATGAAGTCTATTTGCATCCATCCGGTATGCTATTCATTGATGGTTATAGCCAAATCAATACCTATATGAAATCTGCTATCGAAAAAGCACGGATTTCTGCACATATTTTTCGTGTTGGTACTTATAAAAGTGCTGTAGAACCTTTCATGCGTGACAGCATGTCCGATGCTGCCAAAGAAGCCAACCTGGCTTTTCTTAATGATCTTTGGCAAAGCTACTTGGAAGATATTGCCACGGCAAGAAATATGTCCATTGAATCTATTGAAAAAATGATTACCAATTTTTCTTCCGATATTGAGCTGCAACAAGGTGACTGGGCAAAAGTGGCTTTGGAAAACCAGTTGATCGACGATTTGAAAACCAGAACAGAATTTAGAAAAATGATGGTTCAGAGAGTGGGTCTTAATACGCAAAAAAATAATTTTCAGCAATTACCCCATAAAGAATATTTAAAACAAATTCGTTCTACCTTGGGTTTTACCCCTCCTCAAGCATCACAAATTGCTGTCATTATGGCAAAAGGCGCCATTTATGATGGCGAACAAAAAGAAGGTCAAATTGGCGGTAATACTTTGGCTCAACTCATCAGAACCGCACGTACCAATCCTAATGTTGAAGCGATTGTTTTACGTGTTGACAGTCCTGGAGGTAGTGCTTTTGCCTCAGAAGTCATAAGACAAGAACTTCTCGAAGCTAAAAACACCAATGGGCTACCTATTATCATTTCAATGGGAACTTATGCGGCTTCTGGTGGTTATTGGATCTCTGCAAATGCTGATGAAATTTGGGCAAGGCCAACGACGATAACCGGCTCCATTGGTATTTATGGCTTATTTGCCACTTTTGAAAATACACTGGATTGGTTGGGTATTCATCGTGATGGTGTTGGAACAACAGAGCTTGCCGGCGCACTGGATTTTGGACGCGAGCTATCACCTAAAGTTGCCAATATTATTCAACTTAACATCGACAAAGGTTATCAACGTTTTCTGGAAGTTGTTGCAGAAGGTCGAAAAAATCTATCAATTGAAGATGTGAATAAAATTGCACAGGGTCGGGTATGGTCAGGTAAGAAAGCATTAGAAGTTGGGTTAGTCGATAAACTGGGTAATCTGGATGACGCAATTGAATCTGCTGCAAATCTTGCTGGGTTATCTGATTACAAGGTCTGGCACGTCAAACGTCAACTCTCACCTGATGAAGCCTTATTACAACAGCTATTTAATCAAACAAAGTATATAACAACCACATTACCCTGGTTTGAATCAAAGACTGTATCGACACCACTTGAAACAACCTGGCCCAAAGCTGCTACTCAAACCAAAAAACTGCTACAAACTTTATCGAAAGAATTAAACATGTTGCAGCAGTTTAATGATCCTAATCATGCCTATTTAGATTGTCAGTGTCAGGTTTATTAATCGACATTTATTGAGTTCTGTACCTTGTTTTCTGAACAATGACCCATAAGTATTGAACGCTCAATAATTGAATCACAGCCTCTAATGAAAAATAAAAAAATTTACGTTGCATACACTGGTGGTACTATTGGTATGAAACCCAGTGCCCATGGTTTCATACCTGAGTCTGGATATTTAACCAAAGCCATTCAAAAGCTATCTGCATCATTGGCAGAAGAATCCCATTTGGATATTGTCATTCATGAATATAATGATTTGATTGACTCTTCTAATATTGAACCTACTGATTGGGTTAATATGGCTCAGGATATTTACCATCATTACAATGATTTTGATGGCTTTGTCATTTTGCATGGTACCGATACCATGGCTTATACGGCTTCGGCACTATCTTTTATGCTGGATCATTTAAATAAGCCGGTTATTATTACCGGCTCTCAATTACCTTTTAATGAATTAAGAAGCGATGGCCGGGATAATATTATTTCGTCATTATTATTAGCCGCCAACTCATCAATTTGTGAAGTGTGTTTATACTTTCATGATCGACTGTATCGTGGCAACCGTGCACAAAAAGTTGACTCCAGTGCCTTCCATGCTTTTGATTCTCCTAATTTTCCGGCCTTGGCTCGTTTAGGTACGGAAATTCATCTTAATAAAGACTTACTGCTACCACCTTCTTCTCAAGATCTCACTATCACATCACTGATACCTCAGGAAGTTGCCGTGATTACCTTGTTTCCTGGGTTATCTGAAAATATTTTAAATACACTGTTATCACATCCTATTAAGGGACTTATTTTACAAACTTATGGTATGGGCAATGCACCTAATAAAAATAAACCTTTATTAGCAACGATTGAAAGCGCTTGTCAAAGTGACATCATTGTTATGAATATCAGTCAGTGTTTTCGTGGACATGTCGATATGGAAGGTTATGAAACAGGACAAAATCTACATCAATGTGGTGTTATCAGTGGCTATGATATGACTATAGAAGCAGCCCTCACAAAACTTTATTTTGCATTAAGCCTGGACTTAAAACCACAAGATACAAAAAAAATATTACAAACGAATTTAAAAGGTGAATTAAGTATTGATTAACTTGTGATTTCATCATTCAATTATTTAGTAAAACGTTCATCATACCTATTATGACTTTATCTTTAGAACACCGTTCATCATTTGAAAAACAAGGTTTTTTGTTATTAAAAAATTTTTGTCCTGAAAGTATCTATTCTACTATCAAAAAAATTGGTCAACAACATCTTGATAAGCGAATAAAACCTTATGAACTAGAATCTGAGTTACAATATCCTGGTGCATCAACTGATCCCAAACAGCCAGGTTTTAAAACCATTCGGCGCTTGTTACAAGCCTATGACAGAGACAATAGAATACAGGAATGGATTCACTATCCCGAACTTACTCAAGTACTCAACAGTTTACTGGATACGCCACCTATCCTGGTCAAAGCACATCATAATTGTATTATGACCAAAAACCCTCACTTCAGTAGTGATAGTTTATGGCATCAGGATTTGCGCTATTGGCATTATCAGAAAGGAGAGCTCATTTCTGTCTGGTTAGCTCTTGGTGAAGAAAACGAAAGAAATGGTTGTTTACAAGTCATTCCCCAAAGCCATCAATACCATTTTCATTCATATCAATTTGATAATGAAAAATTTTTCCTGACAGATTTAACTGAAAATAAAGACTTGCTAAAACATCGTCAAGTTATTAACATGCAAGCAGGTGATGTTTTATTTTTCCATAGTCGGTTACTGCATGCTGCAACACGCAATCATACAGAAATGACAAAAATGGCTGCCGTATTTACTTTTAGAAAAGAAAGTGATTCACCCATTGCCGGTACACGCTCTGCAAAATTTAGAGATATCGAGTTAAAACCATAACGTATTTTTTTAAATACAATATTTTCAAACAACAATGTTTTTAAATAACAACGTTTTTAAACAACATAAAGTGGAGGTAGCATGACAATCAAAGGAACATTTCATTTATCTTATCTTACTAAATTGATCAGTGTGATTTTATGCTGTTTTATATTATCAGCCTGTTTTACAAGTCGTATGCAACAAGCTCAAAAAGTTTTGACCGCTTCTATCCAACAATCAGAAAATACTTTAAATCATTTAAAATCTGCTTTAGAGAAAAAACAATTGAAAAATTGTATATTAATGCAGGATTATGCAGAGCAGCTAAAAAACCTCAAACCTCAGTTTACCCAACTTATTGATAACTTATTATTGGATGCTTCAACTGATGGCCCTTTATATAAAGATTTACAACATCGACTGTCAACAGTTAAAAATACAAAACCCATTGACCTGGCTAACCTGGAAAAGTTAATACAAGAAACCCAATTAATCACAGAAGCTGCCAATACGATGAGCTTTAATGATGCCTTATCGGATAGTGTGAATGTATTAGCCGATTTGTCAGAGAACCAATTACCCAGAATACAATCCGTCAGTTTACAACAAGAAAAAACCATGAATCGTTCTGGAGAACAGGCAAAAGCAGGTCAGCTGATTGGTAATCCTCATTATGGTCAATGGCGTCAGTCAAGTAATGGCATGAGTTTTTGGGAATGGTATGGTGCTTATGCCCTATTTTCCACTATCTTTGATAGTCGCCGCTATTATTATCGTGACTGGGCATCCAATCGTTCTTACTCTTACTATCATGATTATGGCAGAAACCGTTATACTTCTCCGACCGAATTCAAAAAACAAAATAACCTTCAACAAAGAACAAAAAAAAGCTTTCAACAACAGGGCAAACGTTTCAACAGCCCTTATGCCCGCCAACGTAAAGGAGCCAGCAGTTTGAGCCGAAGCAGTCAATCACGACCTTCATCCGGCCACTTTCGTAAACAATCCAGTTATCGTAACAAAAGTACCAGTTCAAACCGTCGAAGCAGTTCAAGAACACATCGTAGCTCAAGACGTGGCAAATAAACCGCTTACTTCAATAGAGGAAAACACTATGTCCAGCATTTCAATTTCATCATGGGATTATCCGATTCTATTGATCGACTTGGTCATTATTATCACTTTATTAATATGCATGAAGTTTCTTAAAGGTTACCTTTCTAATGTCAAAGCCCAAGAAGAATTAAAAGATAAAAATAATGCCGCTTTTGGTATCAGTTACGCAGGGGGTATTTTAGCTTTGGGCATTATGCTCACTGGTGTATCATCCGGTGAATTTGCCGATACCTATCTTGCAGAAGCAATCAGCATGTCTGGCTTTGGCTTATTAGGTATCCTTCTTATTTTGTTGGGTCGAAAAATTCAAGATCTGTTTGTGTTGAAACATCTAGATATTCATTCTGAATTAGCAAAAAATAATATTGCCGCAGCCTTGGTGGATGTTGGACATATGCTAGCTGTCGCTTTAATAGTACGCTCTGCTTTTATCTGGATGCCTCATTCAGACTGGTCTCTCATTCCCATTCTATTAGGTTCCTTTGTTTTATCACAAATTATTTTATTGCTGGCCAGCATTTATCGGGTTAAATTATTTAAATTGCGCAATGAAGGCAACAATAACTGTCTACAAACCGCTATTGCTCAAGGAAATGCAGCACTAGCACTCCGCTATGGTGCTTTTATTGCCAGTGTTGCTCTGGTAGTCACCGCAAGTCAATATATCGTGTCTTATAATATTGGAGCACCCTGGCAATCATTATTAATCTGGTCTGGCATTTCTTTTATTGCTATTGTTTTATTTGCATTGACAGCCATACTCATTAGAAAAATAATCCTCATGGGTATTGATGTTGCAGAAGAAGTTGATCAACAAAAAAATATCGGTGTTGCTGCTATTGAATCTGCATTATTCTGGATGTTAGGCCTCATTCTGATTGCTCTACTCAGTTAACATCAAAATATCTTTTGTATTAATGAATTGATGGAAAAAAAAAGTAAACGACTTTACTTTCAAGATGCCTTTCTCATTGGCATTATGGCTGTTCTGGCAGCCTGTGGTTTAATTTACGAATATTTATTATCACATTATGCAGGACGTATTTTAGGCGCATTGGAATCTGCTATTTACAGTATGATAGGTTTAATGATTGTAGCCATGGGGTTAGGTGCTTTTTTTGCAAAATGGTTAAAAGATGCTTTTACCAGTTTTGCCTGGCTGGAAAGCCTGATCGCCTTTCTGGGTATGAGTGCCATTCTTATCAATGCATCTATTATTGCTTTAATTTCAGATTTACCTCAACTGATCAGTCAAACCTATAATCTTCCTCCAGATACTATTTTTGAGGGAGGTATTTTTTATCAGTTACAAAGTTATGCACATCATCTGCCCTATGTATTTGGTTTGATTTTGGGGTTTCTTATTGGTATGGAGATTCCATTAATTGCACGCTTAAGAGAATATATATATGGTCAACACCTCGTCAATAATGTAGGTACTGTGTATGGTGCAGATTACATAGGCGCTGGTATTGGTGCCCTCATATGGGTACGTATCATGCTGAGTATGGATATCATCCATTCGGCAGCCTGGACCGCATTATTTAATATTGTAGCAGGTAGTATTTTTTTAATTTATTATTGGAAAAAAATTCGTTGGGTTAAATGGTTATGCTTTTTTCATGCTTGTTTATTAATAGGATTGTTGACTATTTTTGATAGTGGTCAACGCTGGATGACACATTTTAGTAATGTACTCTATAAAGATCATGTAATTTACCAAACCAATACTCAATTTCAATCCGTCACTTTTACACAAAGAAAAATTGCCAGCACCCAACACAAAGTACTTGATATGTATATTAATGGACGTTTGCAATTCAGTAGTGCTGATGAACATATTTATCATTCTATGCTCACCTATCCTGCTTTATTAACCTCAGCAAAACAAGAACATATTTTAATCATTGGTGGCGGGGATGGTTTGGCCTTAAGAGACGTACTCAAATGGCAGCCGAAAGCGGTCACTTTAATTGATTTGGATAAAGAGTTACTGTCTTTATTTAAAAAACAACCCGACGTTATACAAAAAAATAATTCGAAGGAAACATCTGATCTTAATCATTTACGTCATGAATTAAGTCAACTGAATGAACAGGCCTTTAGTGATCCCAGAGTGAAGCTTATTATCGCTGATGCATTTCTTGCCATCACCCAACTACTCGATCAACAAAACATTTTTGATACCATTATTGTTGATTTACCTGATCCCAGTCACCCGGATTTAAATAAACTCTATAGTGATCTTTTTTATTCTCGACTTAAACAACTTCTCAACGCAGATGGTAGCCTGGTCGTTCAATCAACCTCTCCTTATCATGCCAAAGAGGCTTTTATTTGCATCGCTAAAACATTAAAGCATGCAGGTTTTATGCATGTTGATCAATATCGTCAAAATATTCCCAGCTTTGGTGAATGGGGCTGGACAATTGCCCACCCTTCCGGAACAGAAAGTCTGCATCGAATTCATAAAATAAAGCATTTACCTATCCAGGATGATTTTATGACATTGCCTTTACTCAAAGGTGCTTTTGCCATGCCAAAAGATTTTTATTTGGAAAGCTCAAATATACGTGTCAATCATCTAGGCAGTGGTCAGCTTTACTTTTATCATCATCTGGGATGGGAAAAAGATATTTTCAATTAGAGACTGTTGTTCATAATCACCACACACATCGTCAAGATATGGATAGAAGCAAAATTTCACTTGCAAATTTTACATGAATGAATAGCATGTATTCATTGATAAACTATCTGTAAATTTAGATTGATACCGATATCCCAGATGTATTTGCATAAAAAATTGAGTTATTTTATAAGCTATTTCAATGAGTTATAAATTGTATATTTTTTTACTTTAGAATGTTGACATTTTATGTCAAACGCTCTATTCTAATCACTCAACGACATTTTATGTCACTAACAAGAGGAAACGCCCACTATGTCCCTTAAGGATCTCGCTATACAGCTTAGTCAACATGTACAAGAAGGTTTTTCATTTGATGTATTGCCCATCCAGGATAATGGAGAAGGTGATATTAATGTGCTGCAAATCATTGTGAATGGCTATGATGAGTTGCCCATTTATATTACACAAACTGATGAACAAATCTTATGTATTACACATCTTTTTAAGAAAGATGAAGTTAAACCCGAACTGGTTACTGAGCTCAACGAAACCTTATTAAAACTGAGTGTCAATATCCCTTTAAGTTCTTTAGGTTTAATTGATGATCAATATACACTTTTTGGAGCTATGAGTATTAACAGTTTATTAAGCAACATTGCTCATGAACTGGTGACTCAGTCAGAAAATGCACTTGATGCATTAGAAGCTCTCGAAATCTACTTTAAATAGTCTACAGGAGAAAAATATATGAGTATATTAAAGAAAATCGTTACTGCCATTCGTGGTGGTGCAAGAGAAGTTGGTGAAGCTATTGTTGATACCAATGCTATCCGTATTTTAGAACAAGAAATTGCTGATCAAAAAAATGCCATTACCCGGGCAAAGGATTCGTTAACCGATGTCATGGCTGATGAGTCAAAGGTATCCCGCCAAATTAATGCCTTAAAAGATCGTATTGCCGAACATGAAGGCTATGCACGTCAGGCATTAGAAAAAGGTGATGAAGGCCTGGCTCTTGAAGTCGCAGAAAAAATTGCTGAGTTTGAAAATGAAGTGAATGAACTACAACCTGTTTTAGATAATTACAAAAACAGTGTCAGTACACTGAAAGATCAAATTCGTAAAGCCGAAAAAAATATTCAAGAAAATAAAAGGGAATTGTCTGTGGTAAAAACAACACAAAATGTTCAAAAAGCCAGAATGTCAGTCAACACCTCTTTATCTTCGGGTGTATCAAAGTCATCTGCTGCCAGAGATTCTCTAAATCGTATCAAAGAAAGACAGCAACGTGTTGAAGACAAAATTAAAGCCAGTGAAGACCTGAATGCTGAAAATACTGATAAAGCACTTCAAGACAGACTAGATGATGCTGGTATAGGTAAAACAAAAACTCAGGCCAATGATATTTTAGCCCGTCTAAAAAAATAACACTCACACCTCTATCCTCAAACTAACACCTATAATAGTTTGGGGATAGGTTTCAATCATCATTTCAATGTTCCTACCTATCTTTTTTATTTTAACTTATGGGGAAGCTCTTTATGATAAAACAATGGTTTAAAAAAGAAAACTTACGACATCTGGAATCACCAACAGATCTCAAAGTGAATGATATGTTTGATTTAGTTGATTCGATGGGTTTGCCATCTGAATTAAGAAATAAAACCTTCAGGGTAGCTGAAATCAATACATATGAATATCAACATGACAACATCACTGAATTTCTGATAGAAGGACCCTCTATGGATGCTTTTCATATGACAGTAGAAAATGAAGATGGCGAATATTGGATAAATTTCACTAAAAAAATTGAACGCCAGGAAGTTGAAACTATTTTTGATATGGATAGTTTTTCTCAATTATTTGATGATGAAGTGTCTCTTGATACATTAAAAGTGCTAGATACATCAGGATTTGAACGTTGGTTATCCAATCGATATCGATTGAAACATCAATGGCAAAAAGGTTATTTTCACAAAGGTGATTATCGCGAAAAATCTTTTTCACAATATGAAGAAGATGAACAATCAGGCGAAGCTTTTGAAGTCTTGTCTTTAGCTTCTGACGATGATATGTTCTCCATTGACATTGAAGTTTGGCAGGATGGCCAGACCGATGTTTTTTTATGTATCACACGCCCACAAGCCGATATTGATAATCTCTATAATAAACAAGAGTAAGTATTAAAAAGTTATTCATATGCCAAAAAAAAATTCAATCTGGCAAAAACAAGCCCATGCAGCAAAAGCCACACAAGTGGCTTTTGATGTCAGCGAATTAGTTCATAAATATATACAAAGAAATGCTGTTGAACATGCATTAAAGCCATCGGATTATATCCGTAAAGTGTTAGGCTTAAGTTATAAATCCAAAAAAGTAAGACCCAGATTTAGTATTAGTCTAACCAGTGAAGATTATGAACAATTAGCAACCATATTTCATATTGATGCCAATGATCATATCGCTATTAAACATGCTGTCACTTTAAGACTGCTTGAACTGGCTGAAAACAATGAGTAAAACGATACTTCCATGAGACTTTTTACAAGAATATTCCGTAAAAAAAGAAGAACCTGGGCAATGCAAGGCCTTGTTTACTCATCAAAAAAGCGAATCTATCAATTATTCATTTTATTGATTATTATTATTTTGGCACATACCGCTGCCATGATGATTTTCGAAAAAATGACATTTGGTGATGCATTATGGTTAAGTTTAACAACAATTAATACAACAGGTTATGGTGACTTAAGCAGTGAAACACTCTTTGGAAGAATGTTTACTGTACTACTCATGTACGGTATTGGTATTACATTGATGGCTCAAGTCGCTACTGAATATATTGAATATCGTCTAGAAAAAAAAGAACGTAAACTCAAAGGTTTTTGGAGCTGGCAATCCATGAAAAATCATATAGTCATTATACATATTCCTAAACGGAACCCTGAACTCTATCTTCACAGATTGATTTCTCAATTACGAAAAACACCGAACTTTTCAGAAATACCTGTTTGTATTGTAACGCAAAGATTTCAGGAGGGTATTCCAAGAAGTTTACTGGAACAAAATGTCGTTCATGTACATGGTGAAGGCCGCGATGAAAATTCATTGCATCAAGCCAATATCATGCATGCCAATCATATTATTATTTTATCCAATGACAGCACTGATATTGCAGCTGATTCAACAACATTGGACGTTTTACTACATTTAAAACATTTCGAAACCAAAGCACAAATTATTGCAGAAAGTGTAAAAGACAGTAATCGATATCGTTTCAAATCTTTAGGTGTCACTTCAGTATTACGTCCAATTCGTGCTTATCCTGAATTGGTTGTACGTGCAATGGAAGCACCAGGAACAGAGCAGGTTATGGAAAATCTATTTGCTCATGAAGGTGATCACCCCATACGAATCAATTTATCTTTTACAATACCTGAATGGCGACACCTTACTTGCCTTTTAATCAATGAAGGTTTGGGTACTGTTATTGGCTACATTGATCATGAAGAACAGGTTATTACTAATCCACCTCCTTTTAAACCAGCTACTGGTAAAGCGATTATATTACTGGTTCATCAAAAACATATTCCTTCCGATGTCCAGGTAAAACAATTGATCGAAAAAGCACAACTTGAGGAGTCTATCCATGAAACATCTGAATAATGCAGGCGGGAGTCCAGGAGGTACTGGTCGATTTTTCATAGGCTTATCCATGCTATGTATTGGAGGTTATCTCTTATTATCAAAAATTTCTGTACATTCTGGTTTTGGGTTTGGTCGTGGTTTATATCACTTTGGTGGATTTCAGGTTACCAGTGGTATGATATTTATTCCTTTTTTTATCGGTGTTATGATGATTTTTTGGAACAGTAAAAATATTTTTGGTTGGCTACTCAGTGGACTGAGTGTTGTTGCCCTCATTGCTGGTGTTATTGTTAATACACGCATCACCCTTCAAGCTATGAGTGCTTTTGATATGTTGGTATTATTGATACTTATTGCAGGAGGAGCTGGTTTATTTTTTAGTTCTTTAAAAAGTTATTCTTAAAAATAAACAGGCTCTATTGAAAATTGAGTATTTCTTTTTATTTCCAATCAACTGTTAATGCCAAAGAATAACTCTATTGGTAAGAGATGATACAGAACAAATACCTGCCGTAGGCATATTCAGGTATTTTGCTTTGAAAAAGTCAGTCGCACACAGCGAAGCGGTGCGAAAAGGTTTCTATTTTTATATTTTGAATATTATATGGTTTAATTTTTACTTTTTAAATTCAATGAGGGCAAGTCAATCGCGATGATGAAATCATCGTGAAACACTTTTTTTAATACATCTCATCGTTAAGCATCCAAAATAACAAGTTTTAATCCGAATTTGAATTGAGTAACCTGAATTCGGAATAAGAAAGTCCGCCTAACACACTGATTTAAGCGTTTTTCTTATCCCGAGTTCAAGCTAAGTACATATTTTTTATTTCTTTTTAACATCCTGTAACTTCACAGGCACATGAAAACCACAAAGATCCACATAACCTGGAGAATAAACGAACCAATTTCCTCGCCTATGCTTATAAACCTTAACAAGCTCTTTAAAAGACATAGAATCTGTTTTCATCACCAATAAAGGTATTTGCTCTTCTTTTTTTACGTCACTAGCCACTTTAATCGATATGATTTGGTTACTTTCTCCAATATCAACTTTACCTTGCAGACCTTTACTGCGCCGTAAGGCTTGAATATGCTCCATACCCATCCTCACCTTTCCAAACACTGTTGTGTTTCTATCTAATTGGCGTTGAGGATTTAAAGCAATATAAAATTCTGTACCACCTGAATTTATTTCAGCAGATCTTGCCATAGCAAAAGCCCCATAACAATGAGCTAACCAATGTTCTTTCTTATCTTTTGTTCTGGCTGCAGCAAAACCATTAATAACCCCCACTTCATCAGCATATCCATCGGATATGTTTAATTTTGCAAAAGGCATCGCCGTTTTTGTGATGACACTATACTCATCAATAACATTCCATTTTTTTTCCTTAATCTCTGGATTTTTATGAAGATATAAACCTCCTTGAGCCACAAAGCCATCAATCACCCGATAAAACTGGGTATTATTAAACAGACCTTTTCTAACAAGTTGTTTTGTATTTTTAACATGTTCAGGTGCAAATTGAGGGGCTAACTCGACAACAACCATACCTGTGTTTAATTTTATATAGAGTGTGTTCTCCAAATCCAACGAACGCCAATCATGGTTCGGTGCAGCCTCAATAATTTCCGCTTTCGTTAACGAAGACTTCTTTGATTGATTGGTTTCATGTTTGTTTGCAAAAGCACACATACTAGCCATAAACCCTAATAACAGAGCCTTCCGAAATACGATACGATAAATACTGTTATTGCTTTTATTATTACTGTTTTTATAGTTTCTATTCATAACTTAACCTCATACGATCATTCAAAATACTTAAGATATATCAGCTAAAAAATTGATGAGTTCATCTTCATTTTTGATGGAGATACCCAATGTCTGTGCTTTATTCATTTTCGAACCTGCTTTTTCGCCAGCAAAAAGTGTATCCGTGTTTTTTGAAACACTGGATGTCACTTTAGCACCTAAATCAATCAATTGTTGAGTCAGGTTTTCTCTAGAAAACTGATTGAATTTTCCGGTAATCACATAAATTTTCCCTTGCAGCGGTAATGTATTTTTTTCTATTTTCTTAATGGGCTCCCAATTCACACCCAAAGTAATGAGATCATTGATAATTTGATGACTATGTGTGTTAGAAAAGAAACGACGTATCTGCTGAGCGACAACAGGGCCAATATCATAAATAGCTTCTAATGACTCTTGTGTCGCATTCTGAATATTATCAATACTACCAAATTCATTGGCTAAAATCTGTGCTGTCACTTCACCAACTTCCCGTATACCTAATGCATACAAAAATCTGGCTAATGTTGTTGTTTTACTTTGTTCTAGAGCCTCTAATAAGTTTTCAGCTGATTTATTTCCCATTCTATCTAATGCAGCAAGTGGTTCACTGGTTAACCGATAAATATCAGGAATTGACTGAACCAAAGATTCATCCACCAATTGTTCAACAAGCTTACTGCCCAATCCTTCAATATCCATTGCCTTACGTGAAGCAAAATGTTTTATGGACTCTTTCATTTGTGCAGAACAAATCAAACCACCCGTACATCTTAAAATAGTTTGCTCGTTTTCCCGAATAATTTCTGAACCACACACAGGACAATGTTCTGGTATATGTACTGGTTTTGCTGAAGCAGGACGTTTTGCCTTAACAACTGAAACTACTTGAGGAATCACATCCCCTGCCCGACGTATAACAACAGTATCCCCTTCATAAACACCCAAACGGGTAATTTCATCCATATTATGTAATGTTGCATTACTTACTGTTACACCACCGACAAGGACAGGGTTCAGACGAGCAACTGGTGTCACTGCACCTGTTCGTCCTACCTGGAAATCAACTTTTAACAGTTGTGTTATTTGTTCCTGTGCTGGAAATTTATGAGCAATAGCCCATCTGGGTGCCCGTGCAACAAAACCTAACGTTTGTTGTAAAGTAAAATGATTGACTTTATAAACAACACCATCAATTTCATAAGCCAGCTGCTCTCTTTGTGCTAAGATATTTTTGTAAAAAGCCACACACTCCGATATTGACTGAGCCTTTTGATTCAATGGACAAGTTGGTAATCCCCATTTTTTTAATTTTTGCAAAGTATCATAATGAGTCAATAGTTCTTGATGATCTTCTAAAATATGAACACTATAACAATAAATTGCCAAACCCCGAGATGCAGTAATTGCTGGATCAAGTTGACGTAAACTACCTGCGGCTGCATTTCTTGGGTTAGCAAAAATTTTATCATTGTTTTTACGGGCATCATTATTGATACGTTCAAATTCCTGTTTTGGTAAAAATACTTCTCCTCTTACTTCCAGTTTTTGAGGATAATCATTGAATAATTTAAGTGGTAGGTTTTTAATCGTTCGAATATTTTGGGTAATATTTTCTCCCTGTTTACCATCACCTCGTGTTGCTCCACGAATCAATCGTCCATTCTCGTAATATAAGCTGACAGCAAGACCATCTAATTTAGGTTCACAAACCATCTCTATGGATGCTTCTGATTTTAATTTATCCTGCATGCGCTTAAAAAAATCGTTAAGTTCTTTATCATTGAAAACATTATCAAGGGATAACATAGGTATTTCATGAACTAATGTTTCAAATCCACCTTCTAATTTTGCTCCCACTCTTTGGGTTGGGGAATCATCTGACAACCACTGTGGATATTCTTTTTCCAATCCCTGTAATTCACGAAATAACCTATCATATTCCGCATCAGGTATCTGAGGTTCATCCAATATATAATAAGCATGATTATGTTGATTTATTTGTTCCTTTAAACATTCAATTTTATCTTTTACATCATTTTTCATATTAATATTTTATCGTTACTTTTTAAATTAAACATTTTAGTGGCTTATATATTTCTCTATCAATGTATTTTTCTCTATAAATCTATATACCTCAAATAATAACATCTGATTATTACATTATCAGGCACTCACTAATTTTCGTCTTTTATATTCAATAATTTTTTCTATATCATAACGATAGGTCTGTTCAGTAAAAGTACTTTTGGTTGAATCAACCATTTGTCCACCCAATTGTATTTGACATTTATTGACTGTTTCAACCATTTTTCTATAACCGGCCTCCGGTTCATTAAAACCTGATATTGCCATGAAAAAAGTCAAGCCTTTTACGGTATCTTCTGACATGGTATCTAAATTAAAAATACCTGGGTTAAATGCATTGGCAACACTAAAAAGCTTTCCAGTTTTATTTTGTGGATTTTTATATAAATGAAAAATATTCATTTCACCATGTTTGAATCCATTTTCAACCAAACATTGTAAAACATCGTAACCTGAAAAAGGCGTCTCTTCTTTGGCCAATAAAGTAACAGAAAAAATTAAGTCTTGCTCTACATCTTCTTTCTCTTGATATTCCTCCTCATTGAAACTCTCAAATAGATCACTTTGAATAAAGTCTGTCTGTTCACCTGTTTTTAATGATTTATCTGCTGTTATACTTTCCATATTGATATTTTCAGAAATATCATTTTCTAATATTTTACTTTCAGACAGCCCTATACTTTCAGAATCAAACATATTTTCAGATTCAATGATATTCTCCGAAGTTATGGGTTCATCTCTTTGTGCTACTAAAGGCTCCTCGTGATATTGGCTTTTTCGGTTTCCAGTCAGATGATTATCACTTTCCTGAACTCTATTTTCTTCAGACATTGAACTCAGATCCGATATTTCCGGTTCAATCCGTTCAGTTTGTTCTTTTATTTTTTCTTCATCATTTTTTTCATCATAATTATTTTGAGAAAAATCATCCGGTTTTACTCTGGGTTCACTCAAACCATGACTGTCAAACCCCTGATAATCACGTCTTTCATCCGCTTGTTGTAACGTGTCAACAATTTTACCGACCTCCACAGAAGCCGATCGTTGGGCCAGTTTTTTGCGTGCTTTTCTATAACCATCAAAAAGAATATACGCAATTAACAGTACACCTAAAATTAAAAAAATAATGGTCAATTGTGTTTCCATCATGAAGCTCACAAATGCAAAGTTATCAGGTAAATTGTGTATTGAATATTCATATACCGGGTTACCAAATGGATGTCAACTATTGCACCGCCATAGCTGCCGCTTCTTCGATATCAACCGCAACCAAACGGGAAACACCGGCTTCCTGCATGGTAACACCTGCCAATTGATCTGCCATTTCCATAGATACTTTATTATGGGAAATATAGATAAACTGTACTTTTTCAGACATACTTTTCACTAACTGGCAAAAACGCCCCACATTGGCATCATCCAATGGTGCATCAACCTCATCCAGCATACAAAAAGGTGCTGGATTCAATTGGAATATCGAGAAAACCAAAGCGATGGCAGTCAGAGCTTTTTCTCCACCAGATAATAAATGAATGGTGCTGTTACGTTTTCCTGGTGGTCGCGCCATAACAGCAACACCGGTATCTAAAAGATCATCACCTGTCATCTCCAGGTAGGCATGTCCACCACCAAATACTTTCGGAAACAAGTCTTTCAAACCATCATTAATTTGTTCAAATGTTTCTTTAAAACGTTGTCGGGTTTCTTTATCAATTTTTCTGATGGCCGATTCCAAAGATTCCAATGCTTGTGTTAAGTCTTTATCCTGCTCATCCAGATAGACTTTGCGCTCTTCACACTGTTGATGCTCTTCAATCGCTGCCAGGTTGATAGCACCCAAACGCTGTATTTTTGTATTTAACTCTTCCAATCTTTGTTGCCATGCTGCTTCCTCGGCATCTTCCGGTAACTCCTCAACCAATACTTCGATTGCTTTTTCTTGATCTGATAAAGCTTCCAAGTAGGTTTGTTGTAATGTTTTTCCCTGTTGCCACTCCATACGCGTGGCTTCCAAATTGGATCTGACTGTCTGTGTTGACTGCTCTGTTTCTATACGTTGTTTGTCTAACTGTCGCAAATGTTCATCAGCTTCACTCACTTTTTCTCGAGCTGCCTTCAAATCTTCTTCCAAAACAGAACGTTTTTGTAATGCCGCTTCTAATTCCTGATCTTGTGAATCAGAAGGTTCATTGAGTTTCGACAATTGCTCCTCTAATGATATTTTTTTTGATTGTAATTGTGTAATTTGATCTTCAATACGTTGATGATTATTACGAATAGATACGATTTCTGTACGAATAGATTCTACACGCAATGCCAATTTGTGTGACTCTTCTTTTGCCTGTTGTGCCTGCTGTCGAAGTTGCTCAAGATCGTTATTACGTTTTTCCCGAATATCAGACATTTCCACTTTCTTTTCTGTATCCGATGCCATCACTTCAACAAAATCAGCCACTAATGCACGACTTAGAGTAATCGCTTTTTCATCTTCTTCCATTTGAGTTTGAATATCGACTTTCTCTTTTGCCAGTTTTTCAATACGATGACGCACCTGTTCAAGTTTTGCCTGCTGACCACCGACTTTTGCCCGACATTCACTATAGGTTTTATTGGCTTCTCTTAATTGGGTTTGTTCATTTTCCCATTGTACTTCCAAAGCTCTGATATCATCATTTAAGTTGGAGAGTTCATTTTCCTTTTCATCAAGTAGCGCCGATGTTTCTTCAAGTTCATCCAATACTTTTTTCAACTCTGCTTCCCTTTCAACCAACCCCACTTCATCTTCTGTTTTTCTGGCAACACGAATCCAGTCTTTCGATAACCAGATACCATCTTTTGTAATAACACTGTCAAAAGATAATCTATCCAGTTGCTTTTGTACACTTAAGGCTGTTGCAATATCTTCAGCAAAAGCAACAGTTTGTAGCAACGGTGTCAAATCGACAGGTGCCTTCACTTTGGAAAGTAAAGAACCTTCCGTAGATTGTGATGAAGAAGACATTTTATACAGTTGTAACTGACCTTCAGTCAAGGTCATAAAATCATCATTCAATGACTCAAAATCATCCACAATAACCGCTTGTAATGTATCACCTAAAACGGTTTCTGTGGCAACTTCCCAACCCGGATCTACTTTTATTTTTTCAAACAATTTATGGTGTTGTGCCAAACCATGTTCACTTAGCCATTGTCGACTTTGTTCACCTGATTGATTTTGTGCAGCTCTCTGCAAAGCTTCCAGAGACACCTTTTTACCCTGTAATTGCTGTACCTGTCGTCGTACTTCTTCTAGTGATGTTGTTTTATTCTGTCTTTCCCGACGAAGACTGGCCATACCATCAACCAAACGTTCAACATTTTCACTTAACGAGGTTGCCTGTTGTTCAGCAAGGTTTAATGCATTGGATGCTTCAACCAAAGTATCTTCAATAGGTACTGTTTTTAATTGTTCTCGCTCTTTTTCTAAACTTTGTAAACGAACATTCAGTCGACTTAAATGAGATTCAATATGTTGAATTCGTGTTTTTTCCACTTCCAGTTTTTGATGATTACCTGAAGCCTGCTGATTAAACTCATCCCATGCCTGTTGCCACTCAAGTTGTGCATCTTCCATAGATAACAATTGTTCCTGCACTTCTTCGTAGGTTTCATTTTGTAATGCCAGTTCAGGCTCTAACGTCAGCAAATCCGTTGATAGTAACTCTAATCGGGTTTGATCATTTTGCTGCTGTTCACTGAAGTGCTGTAAAGCATGTTTGGTTGAATCTATCTCTTCAAACAACTGCTGTTTGCGTTCTTTTTGATATTGAATACTTTGCTCCAACCGGGCTATTTCAGATCCAATACTATAATAACTGCCCTGAACCTCATTAAAAGCATCACTCAGCTCAACATGTGCTTCTCTTGTTTCTTCAATACTGGCGTCCACTTTTCTTTGTTCAGAAATACGCGCTTCAACTTCTGTCTCCAATTGAGCAATCAGGGTATTCAGTTCATGAATACTGCTTTCCAATTGTTGCCACTTTAAAACCGATAACTGTGTTTTCAGTTCCCCTTCTTCCTTTTTAAAAGCTTTGTATCTTGTCGCAGCATTGGCCTGACGCTGCAAATGCGCTAGCTGTTTAGACAACTCCTCACGAATATCCTGTAATCGTTCCAGATTTTCACGGGTATGTTTAATGCGATTCTCTGTTTCTCGGCGGCGTTCTTTATATTTAGAAATACCCGCGGCCTCTTCAATAAAAATACGTAATTCTTGAGGCTTGGATTCAATAAGCCGCGATATCATCCCCTGTTCAATAATGGCATAGGATCTTGGACCCAACCCGGTTCCTAAAAATAAGTCCGTGATATCTTTGCGTCGACATCGTGTATTGTTCAAAAAGTAGTTGGACTGCGCATCTCTTGTCACGACACGTCTGACCGCAATTTCATTATATTGAGCAAATTCACCTGCAACCTTACCTTCCGAATTATCAAAGACTAGCTCAATACTGGCCTGGCCCACTGGCTTTCTTGCCGTAGAGCCGTTAAAAATAACATCTGTCATGGAATCTCCACGCAAATGCTTTGCAGACGATTCACCCATCACCCAACGCACTGCATCAATTAAATTGGACTTACCACATCCATTTGGACCCACTATTGCCGTAAGATTATGCGGGAAAGGCACCAATGTTGGATCCACAAATGACTTAAAGCCCGCTAATTTTATTTGTTTTAAACGCATAACCGCCTATCGTTATATATATTTATCTATTTGATTTTTATGATAAAAATCTTAACTTGTTCATTTTATTGCTTAATTTATAAGTCATGGCTTCCACAACTTAGCCCGATAGTGTAAATTATTTCTTCATTGAAACACACTATTTCCATTAAATTTGGACATAAATTTGTCATATGGCTCAATCTGCTCAATATTTAGTCACTGGTTTTCATTTATTACGTAAAAAATCCATTAGAATTTACGTGATCATCCCTATGATGATCAATATGTTGTTATTAACGTCAGCAAGCTTCTGGTTTCTTCAAAAAGTCAGTCACTGGAAACAACAACTCTATGATGGAAGCTACGCTTGGGTACAAACCCTATTAGATTACGTCGGCTGGCTATTATGGCCGATTATCATTCTTATTTTATTGATTGGATTTATCTATCTGTTTTCTATTTTGGCAAATTTGATAGCCTCACCTTTTAACAGCTTACTATCAGAAGCTATCGAAGAACACCTCTCAGGTGAAACGTCCCCACAGTTTAACTTCACAAGCTTTGTCAAAGAGTTCCCTGCTATTATTTCCAGAGAAATCATCAAACTCCTCTATTGGCTTCCCAGGGCACTATTATTTGGACTTTTATTTTTTATTCCTGTTATTAATTTTTTTGCACCTGTTATCTGGTTCCTATTCAGTGCATGGATGTTATCAATACAATATATGGATTATCCAGCGGATAATAATAAAATACCATTTAAACAATTAGTCCATCAATTAAGTCAACAACGTGGAAGCTGTTTAATTTTTGGCGGTCTTATCGCATTTTTTATGATTATTCCTATTATTAATATTATTGTTATGCCAATTGCTGTAGCCGGTGCTACTGTATATTGGCACCATGAACTTAAAGCACACTTAATAGAAAAATAATGTCTTCAATTCACATTTTTTACAAATAAAATCTCTTCAATTTATACTGGTATCACATGCAAAATACAATGTTCAGATAATACCGATATGTATCTGGTTTTTTGCTGATTGCTTATTCAGTCATTTCTCACAATTTATCAAGAATATTCCCAAAGATCATCTCAGTGAAACCGGTTTAGCATAGCCGCCGTTAAAACATGATTTTATTTTTAATAAAAATAATGTTCTAACTTTTAAAAATGAAATGCTGATTTCATTTTTCTCTTATGGTAACGCTGAACATTTTTTTGTGATGCTTTACCCAATTAACTCTCATTCATTTTAGGAGACTAAACAATGAAAATGAACTACATGTTCCGTTCACTAGCTTTATGTGCTATTGCCTCTTTATCCAGCCTTGCTTCTGCAAACCCACCCTTTTCACCTGATTTAATCAAAGGTGGTAATCGTTGGACCATTACTTTTTATGACGACAGCAGTCCAAATCATAATCAATGGGCCACTCAAGGCATTTGTTTTTACTATGCAGGTACAGTAGGAACACAACAACGCTACTTATGGGTTTCCGATACTTACCCTGACTGGAATGGCAGAGCCACGCAAGAAGGTGATCAAATCTTTATGCATGGTGATTTCCAATGGCCTTTTGGTACACGTAATGGTGGACACGATGGTATGGAATGGGAAATCACGACTGTCGGCTCACGTAATGAAGGTTTTGGTCACTGGAAAGAGTGGGTAGAAACATCACGTTTCGGTACAACCATAGGCTTTGGTAATGCAAAATTCAGACGCGTTGGTAAATGTCGACGACCTGGTTTCACATCAACCTTTGCTTTAGCTTTGGATGCAAGCCAAAGAATTGAAAGAAAAGAAGATAAAAATGGTGAATTGGAAGTCAACCCTATGGGTATTTCTGAAAAAATCATTTTAGAACGTCAAGAAAAAGAAGAAAATAATCTTCAGGAAAATGTATCCACTAAATCAAAATAGTTTAGTGGACACTTAATCTGCAGGAGTCAATTTTTTTGCATTTGACTCCTGCAGATTAAATATGGATATAGTGAACATAAAAAAACCGAATAGTCTTCGGTTTTTTTATGTTATATAATCAAATTACAATTGATTTCTAACACTTAATATTTCTGGAAAGAAACTAATATCCAGTGCTTTTTTAAGGAAAGGAACGCCGGATGAACCACCTGTTCCGGTTTTAAAACCTATAATTCTCTGAACAGTATATAAATGCCGGAATCGCCATTGCTGAAAAGCATCTTCAATATCCATCAGCTTTTCTGCCAATTCATATAGCTTAAAATGTTTATCGGGTAATGTGTACACTTCTAACCAAGCCTGTTCCACTGACTGATTAGCTCTATAGGGCGTTGTTACATCTCTTGATAGCTGAGCATTATCAATAGCAAAACCTTTCTTATGCAGTAAAGCAATCACTTCATCATAAAGCCCAGGATTTGATAAAATATCATTCAAGTCACTATAAACATCATCCAAATGAGAAAAAACCTCTATACTTTTTGTATTTTTGTTACCTAACAAAAACTCCATTTTTCGATAGTTATACGATTGAAAACCAGAAGCATGACCTAATTGATCTCGAAACTTAAGATAATCTACCGGTGTCATGGTTGATAAAATATTCCATGACTGCATTAACTGATTCAAAACTTGCTTAACACGTGCCATCACTTTAAAAGCAGGCGATAATTCATCTTGCTTGATATAAGAAATAGCTTGTTGTAACTCGCAACCAATCAACTTCATCCAAAGTTCACTTGCTTGATGAATAATGATAAATAGCATTTCATCATGCTCGGAAGAAACAGGATGTTGTGCATTCAGTATACTGTTTAAGCTTAAATATTCTGAGTAACTTTGATTATTGGAAAAGTCCGTATGAATCGACTCTTCAACTTCTCTATAATTAGACATGCTTTTTGATACTTTTAATGTGTACTAGTTTAGGGACTGTTAGACTCTAATTCACCTTTTCTTCTATATATGTCTTTAATTGATAAATATAAATAAACCAGGTTAAACCCACCGCCATATTTTTATCGGTCATATCATAAGAAGCATCACTTAACTGATTGCGCCATTGATTTGCTTTATCAATATCTGAAAAAAAACGTTCAAATAATGTTTCGCAAACATCTGGATTTTGCAGTTCAGCAGGCATCCATTTTTTATCATAAGCATATTGCACCATGGATTCAAATGTTGAAAACTGCTCTCTTAACTCTCTGGTTAGCATGTTTTTCACATAAGTGCCAAATTCAGTGTCCAACATTTTATAGGAATTTTTAAAAAATTCGATATCCTGTAATTCATCTTTTTCTTTTATGGTTTGCCCAAAAGCAT
The DNA here is from genome assembly GCA_965230335.1 of Kangiellaceae bacterium. GTDB lineage: Bacteria > Pseudomonadota > Gammaproteobacteria > Enterobacterales > Kangiellaceae > CBDDKS01. The sequence goes on from CBDDKS010000006.1 coordinate 390,431, forward strand.
GACCATACTTTTTTTCTAACGCTATGATTAAAGCTTTATCTTTATCATCCAGTAATTCAAAGTTGCCATTAACACTTTGTAATTTTTTGGCTAGATTTTCTAACTGCAACTGATCGTCGTCAGATAATAATTTTTTCAATTTTTGGAAGTTTTCGCCTAAAGGCATGGTATTAACCTGCTGAACTATTTAATTATTGAACTACTTAACTATTTACCAGAGTTTTCTTTAATAAAGGTTTTATATTGAGTGGTATTCAGGTTCCTTGAATCCATACTAAAGGATTTAAGTCTACACTTGGATGATACCCGAATCGTTTAATCAACTCAAATACCTGGCTTAAAAGGATTCTATTTTCAAACCTTTGTTAACATAATCCTGTAATTCAACACCATAAGCATGATTAGCAACAGCTTTTGTAATTCGATAAGCTTTTCCACTACTGTCTAAATCTATTTTAGACATGTCTATCACTCTTTCTTTAGCTCTTGGTTTTTTATCTTCATCCAGGATCAATAACACTTTAGGTCGCAATTTGTATCGCGGATTAGTAGCAAGCACTATACCTACCTCTCCATTTTCCATCTCAACAATAGAACCTGGGGGGTAAATACCCCGCCACTCAATAAATTTAGTGACCAGATGGGCATCAAAGTGAATTTCACGCCCTTTCATTAATACGGTATAAGCATCCAAAATAGGACGCGCCTCTTCATAACACCTTGCAGAAGTAATCGCATCAAAAACATCCACAATCGCTATTAAACGTGAAACATGGGAAATTTGATCTCCCGATAAGCCTCTGGGATACCCTTCTCCATTGAGGCGTTCATGATGCGTATAAGCCACATCTATGGCTAATGGGCTTGTTTCTCTTTTTTTAAGCAAAACATCTTTTCCATATTCTGCATGCATTTTCATTTCTGTATATTCATCTGGTGTTAATTTTCCTGGTTTATCCAGAATGTTACTATCTACTTTCACTTTTCCAATATCATGCAGCATGCCACATAGCCCAATTTCTTCTATTTCATCAGGTTCTGCTCCCAAAAAGCGGGCAAATGCCATGGACATAATACCCACATTTAAACAATGCTCTGCCGTATAATCATCTTTATTTTTTATTAACGTCATTAATAAAATGGCATTTTCATTACGCATAATGCTTTTAACATAATCTTTGACAATCGAGCGAACCGTAGAAATTTCAAAATCTTCACCCAGCATAATTTTATCCAATAGACCTTTGACCAGTTTTCTTCCTTTATGATTTAATTTATTGGCGGTGTTAATTTCATGATGAATGCTTCTTGGTGCAATTTCATCTTCAAGGGCATCCTGCTCATATTGCTCTTTTAAGGTTTTAGAAACCGTTGCTTCTTTACGAAACTGGTTATATTCACTTTCATCCTTAAACTCTACATAAACATACTGGCATTGGCGTTTTACCTGTTCAATATCATCGTCATCCTGCACCATAAAGCCTTGCAATAAAAAATCAGACTCCTCCCAAGGCTTATCAAGCTCAGAAACAAACATACCTACTTTTAATTGATGGCTAAAAACTTTAACTCGTGAAAGTTTCATTTAGGCTATCCTTCAAAGTCAGTTTTTAAACGACTCTTTTAAGCATAAGCAATATTTTTAAAAAATAACAGTTATGGCAGGTTTAACCAATCGATAAGTTGTGACATCATTCTCTTTAAAACTACTTGAAGTTCATCTGATAGCTCTTTGATATATTTAAAATTATTTTCATCCATATAATTTTTTTGCGATAGCTCCAACTGTAATGTGCTTTGATTTTGACTGGGCTTACCATACTGACGGGTAATATAGCCTCCCTTAAAGCGCCCATTGACCACTTTAGAGAATGGTCCGACATCCATCTGTTGAATTAAGCTCTGTAGTGATGATCGACAGCTTTTCCCATCATAAGTACCAAAATTAAAATCGGGTAATTCTCCGTCAAAAAAGCGTGGAACCCTGGATGCTATGGAATGCGCTTCAAATAGCAGCACCTGACCATATTGTTCCTGAATCTCTGACAGACTATTGGAGAGTTTTTGATGGTAAGGATACCAGTAGTTTTCTATACGCTTTTGTTGGGTCTGGCTATCAGGCTCTTTATTTTCCAAATACAACGACTCTCTTGCAAAAGTTGTTGTTGGGCAAAGTGTTGTTGTATCTGCTCCAGGATACAATGAATAATTATCTGCTGGACGATTCAAATCAATCACATATCTTGAAAAAACAGGGCAAATCAAATAAATATTCATATCACAGCAAAAATCATATAATAAACGCAAGAACCAGTCTGTATCCCGTAATTCCAAGGCCACCTCAGTCATCCCCTTAGCGACTGTACCTGGCAGACAAGTGCCGTTATGAGGCATACTCATGATCAGAGGCACTTTTCCTTCAATCCACTCGTAGCAGGGAAAAATGTCCGTGTGCTTCTCTGCAAAAGCCTGAACATCCGGCATCAAATGACGCTTTTTTGCGGCATTTTGCCCTAATAAAAAATCTGAATAATGGGATTTGATTTCTTGCACTAAACTGTCAGGATTCAATAACCAATCATCTAATAACGGCTTCACAGCTTTCCAATCCTGCTCGCCTGCATACTTGATTAAACGACAAACCACCAATGCATAAACCGCATAGGCATAAGTTGCATGAAAAGTATAAGCATCATTTTTAACACAATAATTATTCCAACACTGCAGAAAACAGTTTACACTTTGATGTTTAGGTTGATGCCAATAGCAACACACTGCTAATCTCAATGGCGGTAAATAACAATAATTTAAATTGCATAACTCATCCTCTACCAAAATATTCTCTGATAACCAATGATTAACGTATTCTTTATCTTGCTGATTCATTATTAACTCTTTTCTTTATTGACGATACATACACGTCCTTCATGTTTTTTTTCGAATGATATCTAAGAATACCTCATACCTGACATCTTTATCATGAAAACAACCGAACCTCGATATCTCATTGCCAAGCATTACATATTAAATGGGATTAAACAAAAACTCTGGAAAACAGGTGAACAGGTACCCTCAGAAAATGAACTGGTCAAAGCCTGTCATATCAGTCGAATGACTGCCAGAAAGGCTCTAGAAGAACTCTGTGCAGAAGGTATCATTGTACGTACTCAAGGTAAAGGCTCTTTTGTCGCTGAAGAAAAACAACAAACCTCTATTTTACAAATTAAAAACATAAAAACAGAGGTTCTTGAGCAAGGTCAGGAATATTCATCCCAATTACTGGAAATGAGCAAGATAAAACCAACAGATACTTTACAAAACTTATTTAAGTTGGATGACACACAACTTATTTATCATTCCATGATGCTGCACTTTGCTAATAAAGCCCCCATTCAAGTGGAAGAACGTTTTATTAATGCCAAACTTGTGCCTGATTATATTCATCAGGATTTTAAAGTGAATACACCGAATGAATACTTAACTAAAATAGCGCCTATTACCGAAGCTGAACATATTATCGAAGCCATTGCTCCTGAAAAACGATTACAAAATTTACTGCATCTGGATGACGATGAGGCCATTTTACAATTAATCAGAACAACCTGGAGTTTTGAACAAGCGATCAGTTATGCCAAATTTTATTATCCAGGAAAACGTTATCAATTTAAAACCCGGTTTAATCCCAAAAATTTAGGGGCTGTTGCTCATTTATAATGGTATTTATATATTTCACTATGATTTAAACGGTAGTTTTTGCGCCAAAACAGGTAACACACTTTCAATTTGCTTAGCCTCTTCTTTCACAAACAGTTCAATTGCATTAGAAAAGTCTTGATGGGCTATCCAATGACTTGAGTAGGTTTTTACAGGTTTAAAGCCACGAGAAACTTTATGTTCACCTTGAGCTCCAGCATCCAATTTATCCAGTTGATGCTTGATACAATATTCAATACTTTGATAGTAACAAAGCTCAAAGTGAAGGCAATCGAACTCTTGCAAACACCCCCAATAACGACCATAAAGAGTTTTATCGTCTTTAAAAAATAATGATGCCGCAACAATATTTTGATGAGTTTCAGCAGAGATAATGAGAGTATGGTTATTCATATATGTAGCAATGTACTCAAAAAATGCTTTATTTAAATAGCCCGCATGGCCACTTCGCTTAAGATAAGTGGCTTGATAAAAAGTAAATAACTGATGCCATAGTGATTCTGGAATATCATTACCTTGATAATGTTTAATCCTTATATTTTGTTGTTCAACCAGTCTCCTTTCTCGTCTGATATTTTTTCTGGGTTTACTTTTGCAGATTTGAAGAAAGTCATCAAAACTATCATAATGTTGATTATCTTTATTTTGATTAAACCAATGATACTGAAAACCAACCCGAGTCAAACAATCGAAAGATTCACAATCACTAATTTCACTTTCAAACGAAAATAACAAATGCCAAGAACTATATTTTTTTTCTTCACAAAGTTGTCTTATAGCTTGAATAACATGATTGACAACAACTTTTCTATCTACAGATTGGTGACAATAAATTCTCTGACCAACCACTGGCGTAAATGGTATAGATGAAACCAACTTTGGATAATAATCTAAGCCATTACGGTAATAGGCATCAGCCCAGGTATGATCAAAAACATATTCACCATAGCTATGCTCTTTAATATAAAGTGGCATCACAGCTTTAACGTGATCATTCACTTTTACAACTAAGTGATGCGGCTGCCAGCCAGATTCAAAACCAGTCGCCCCACTCTGCTCTAAGGCCAATAAAAAGTCATATTGAATAAAGGGATAGCTGCTATTGATAATCTTATTCCAAATCTCTCGTTCAATCTCAGTAATTGAGTCAATAAATGTGATTTTTGGATCATCAGACATAAAAGGTATTACTAACTATTTAGATTAACTTAATCATCATCATTCTCAATAATACTGTCATATCCTGGCTTTGTTAAAAAACCTGATTAATTTCCAAGGTGAGTTGTGGAATACCGTCTTTAACTTGTATCACTTTTTTTTCTGAAATTAAATCACCCTTGCTGGCGATAGCATTACCAGATACAGAGACTCTTGCCTGAACAGTGACGGTTTTCATGTTACTCATTACCCGGCCAGGTAGCATTGCATCAGCATCTGTTAAGACTAATGTTTTAGGTAAATCTGAAACGACCAAAGGTTTTACAGCAACTGGAGCTTTCTGCCCATCATCACCTGTCACAATAATAAAGACTCGATGATTGCTGTCTAAATTATTCATTAACCCTGATTGTATACTGACTATCAAAGGTAACTTAAAAGATGAGGTTTCGTTGGCAGTATTAGCGTTATTTAGCTGAGCTAATTGCATTTTCGCATCCGCCACCTGTTTTTTTAACTGTTCAATACCTTCTCCAACATTTTTTCCAGACTGCTCACGTTTTTTTATTAAAGATTCCCACAAATCAATCGCTTTTTGATAATCTTTTCTTAAATACCAGACAAAACCCAATAACAACTGCGCTCCTTCATGTTGTTTATTTTCTTTTAATACAAGAGCAATCTGTTCTTCTGCCAAATCCAAACTTTCCATTTGACCACTACGCATTAATGTGTCGACATAACTCATCCTGGTTTGAATACTCGGATTTCTATATAACGCTCTTGTAAAAGCGTGTTGAGACTCTTTATAAGCTTTTAAATTAAATAATATCGTGCCAAATTGTTCCCAGCCATTAGGCAAATCAGGTTGATATAATAATCGTGTTCTTAACATAAGCACCATTTCTTCTGCTGTCATATCCTTTAACCATTCCGTATTCTGTTCATTCGTTTCCAGTAAATGAGATCGCTCCTGTAACCAATACCAACGTTGCATTTTTTTGATATCTACTAAATTCCAATAGATGACTATCGCTATGGCAGGAATCAATAACAAAGCAGCCCAATAAATTACTTTTTGTTTTTTTTCTATTGTTGGTACTGTTTTTTCAAACTCTGTATCCTGCAACAATGTTTTTTGTAGCTCTAACGTTAGATTGTCTTGTGTTGTTTCATCAACATGTCTTATAGATTGCTCTGTTTGTAGCTCTTCCAAACGACTTTTATATAATATTTTATTCAGATCCATTCGACTATTGTCACTTATTTGTTCTGATTTTAAAACAAATCTGCGATCAGCAAGTAAAGGAAGCGCCAATAAGACAATGACCAATAAACTGACAATGATAACGGCAATAATAATTTCAATCATTGTTCTTTCTCCTTATTTAATAAAGCATCCAGTTTTTTCTTTTCTTCTTCATTGATAACAGGTGTATTGGTATTATATTGTTGCATAACTCGTTTTTGTCTCAGAAAAATAAACAGTATCACTATCATTAACAATAATATGGGTCCCAACCAAACCAATAAATTGGCGCCTGATTTTTTAGGATCGTACAGTATAATTTCTCCATATCTTTCCACTAAAAACTGTTTTATCTCTTCCTCATTTTTATTCTGATTGATCTTTTCATAAATAATATGTCTTAAATCTTCCGAAATACCGGCATTTGAATCAGCAATAGACTGGTTTTCACACTTTGGACAACGAATCTGATGAATCAATTGAATATAAGCCTGCTCTTGTGAAGGATATTTAAAAACAAATAATTCTTTCTGTTCCGCATTCAATTGAACCAAAAGCATATTTAAAATCAATGATGATAACAATATGAAAAAGCTTCGTGTTAGCATAATGTGTTTTCTCTGTTTAAAACCAAAAGTGAGCGACAGACTCTATCATGCTTCTATATTTCAGAACCCATTATTTGTTGAATAACTGGCTTGAAGGTTTCATTCCAAACCTGGATATCTATCATACCAACCTTATGAAGACGAATATGACGTTTTGAATCAATTAAAAACGTTTCTGGGGCTGCTGTAATGCCCATTTCAATAGCTAAGCGACCATTAGGATCAAAAAATGAAAACTCATAAGGATTACCATGTTTTTCCAGAAACAAAGTGGCTGCCTCGGGCGTATCACGATAATTAATACCAATAACAGGGATATCTTGTTTTTTTAACTGATTTAGAAAAGTATGTTCCTGTGCACAAGTGACACACCAGGATCCCCAAACATTAATCAGAAAAAAAGGTGCAGATATCGTTGAAATATCTTTTTGTTCCAAACTACCTAATATTCCCCCCTGAAGTAATGGCAATGGTTTACCAACTCTATAAGATTCTGTTTCTGTGCCATCAGAATCTAAAGAAACAAAAAAAACAAACCATAATACAATAGAACCACACAGTGCCAATATACCGATAATAAAAGCAAAACTTTTTACTTTAAACATGAGACACCTTGGATTTTAACCGAGCAACCCTATAGCGCTTATCGGCAATTGCCAAAAAGCCAGCAATCGCCATAAAGAGTGCCCCAAGCCATACCCAACGCATATAAGCTTTAATATAAAAGCGAATGGACCAGGCGCCATCACCTAAACTTTCACCTAATGAAATATAAACATCCCGAGTAAAGCCAGCATCAATCGCTGCCTCAGTCATGACCATACCTGAAGCAAAATACCGCCTCTTTTCTGGATATAATGAATAGGTTTCACTGCCTTCTTTGACAGTAATATGCCCTTTTACAGAATCATAATTGGCGCCTTTAACATTCTCTAATTTATCAAATGTAAAGCTATAATTATTCAATTGATAATTGTCTCCTATTTTTAAAGCTACCAGCTTTTCATGACTATGGTAAGACACCATAACAATACCTATCAAAGTCACTGCAATACCCGCATGTGCCAAATGCATTGCCCAAAAATTAATCTTTAATTTTTTCAAACCTTGAAAAAATGTGCTCGCGTATCGTGTTTTATCTATAACATCATAAGTAATGCTGGCTAAAACCCAACTGCTCAGCAACAAACCCAACCAAAACCCCATATTGAATGATGATGTTGTTTCTGATTGATTGGGTAATACCATCATAATCGTCATAAGTATTAACAAAATAACCGTTAAGACCAATGCAGACAACATTGGCTTAGATAATTTTTTAATCGCATAACGTTTCCAATACAAAAGTGGTCCAATCCCCATAAGAACAAGCAGAGGTGCCATAACGATTGAAAACATCAGATTAAAATAAGGCGCACCAACTGACACAGAACGTCCAAATATTTCCATAAACATAGGATACAAAGTGCCAGAAAACACAACAACCAATGCAATAATCAGAAAAATATTATTCAGTAATAAAAAGAACTCTCGGGATAACATGTCATAATGACCTGTTGAACGAACATGATTCACACGAAAAATAAATAACAGTAAAACAGAAATCACAACAATACCCATAAAGGCTAAAATAAACTGACCTCTCACGGGATCCTGAGCAAAGGAATGCACAGAAGTAATCACACCGGAACGTACAATAAAAGTACCCAGTAAACTTAAACTAAACGTTGTTAATGCCAGGAAAACTGTCCAGGCTTTAAAAACATTGCGTTTCTCACAAACGGCCAATGAGTGAATCAGTGCGGTACCACTTAACCAGGGCATAAAAGATGCATTTTCTACAGGGTCCCAAAACCACCAACCTCCCCAGCCTAATTCGTAATAAGCCCACCAACTGCCTAAAGCAATACCCAAGGTTAAGAATAACCATGCGGCTGTTGTCCAGGGTCGTGACCAACGGGCCCAGGTGGTATCTAATTCGCCACCAATTAATGCGGCAACCGCAAAAGCAAAAGCCACCGAAAAACCCACATACCCCATATAAAGAATCGGTGGATGTATAATTAAACCAATATCCTGCAATAAAGGATTTAAATCATTACCATCAATAGGAATATAATTGAGCAGTCGTTCGAATGGGTTCGAAGTAAATAATGTAAAAGCAAGAAACCCCAAAGTAATAATGCCCATGACACCTAAAATTCTCGCAACAGCTTCTATAGGCAATGCTCTGTTAAATAAGGCAACCAATGCCATCCAAACAGATAAAATTAACACCCACAATAGCATGGAGCCTTCATGAGCGCCCCAAACTGCAGAAATCTTATAACCCAAAGGCAATAAAGAATTAGAATGTTCAGCTACATAGCGTACTGAAAAATCATCCTTTACAAAAGCATAAACCAAAGCCATAAACGAAGTCAGAACTAAAACAAAGATTAAATAGGCGGCAGGTCTTGCAAAGTGAACCAATAAACTTTTGTGTCGAAAACTCCCCCAAATAGGCAGTATCGATAAACAAATTGACAATACAAAAGCCAATACCAATGCAAAATGTCCAACTTCAACAATCATGATGGCTATTTTGCCTCTTTATCTGAAGGTTGATGCTCTTTGTCCTGAGGTTGATACTCTTTACCCTGAGGTTGATACTCTTTACCCTGAGTTTGATAGGGATGTCCCTGTTGTTCAAGTTTTTTAGCCAGCTGTGGTGACATATAGTTTTCATCATGCTTTGCCAAAATAGAGGTCGCCATCAACACACCCTGTTGATTTAATTGACCGGTAACGACCGCGCCTTGCCCTTCTTTAAACAAATCAGGTACAACATCAGAAAACATCACCTGAATGCTTGCTTCTTTATCAGCTAAAACAAAAGTCATATCCAGTGAACCCGGCGCTCTTTTTATACTGCCTTTTTGTACCAGACCGCCTACCTTGATCGTTTTATCTATACCAATATTTTTGTCAATCACTTCAGAGGGCGTTAAAAATAAATTAAAATTATCTTTCATCACAATGGCAACAATTGTGATAGCAATGGCAACACCAGCAACACTCCCAAGCAATGCTAATAATCGTTTTTTTCTATGTGGTTTCATACAATATCTTATTAATTAAAAACACTATGTCTTATCAGTTAGTGTAGGATAGCCCTGTATTGTCTATGGAAAAGTAAAGCATGCTCTACGAAGTTTTTCGATTTTTAGCAAGCAAAGCCTGACGTTGATAATACGCCTTTAACTTTTTTTCAGTCAAGTTCATTTGTATTTTCGGTAAAATAAATAAAAAAACCAAAACAAAAATAACAATACCATACGCCCAATAGATAAATACCCAGTGTTCATCGGCTTTATCCAGAATATTGGGTGTCAGGATATGTGCGAACAACATCGTCAAGGATATATTTAAAACACTCATCAAGATACCTTATCTTTTGTAGTACTTTCTGTTGAATGAGTTTTGCTGATATCATGTATGTCATTTGAACCAGAATACAATAATTTAACCCATTGGCTGTCTTTTTCACGCCAAAGTAAATGGACACGAATCATGGGTAATAAAACTGATACAAAAAATAACTTAAAGGAAACTATCATTAATAATAAGGGCCACAACATAGACCATTCCATTGAAGGTTTTTCAAGTTTCGATAAGGTGGCTGTTTGATGCAGGCTATGCCACCAATCCACTGAAAAGTGAATAATGGGAATATTAACAATGCCAACAATCGCTAATAGTGCAGCCGTTTTATCGGCTTTTTTTGTGTCGGAAATCGCTGAATGTAAAGCCATATGCCCTATATATAAAAATAAAAGTACCAATTGTGAGGTCATACGACCATCCCACTGCCAATAAGTCCCCCAAGTTGGTTTGCCCCAAACAGCGCCGGTTAATAGTGCCAGTAGCGTAAACGCAGCCCCAATAGCTGAACAACTCAAAGAAACCACATAAGCCATTTTCATCTGCCAAATGATACCTATGGCTGCCGTCACTGCCATAACCACATAAACCATCATGGATAAATAAGCAGAAGGTACGTGCACATAAATCATTCTAAAAGACTCTCCCTGAACAAAATCTGGCGGAGCGACAAATAAACCAAAATAAGCGCCAACCAAAAGTCCGGACAGTGCTAAAAAAGTGACCCAGGGTTGCCATATTAATGATTTTTGATAAAACCATTTGGGTGATGCTAATTGAAAAAACCAGGTCCACGTCATGATAACTTTACTCTCATTGACTCATTCACTCACAGCTAATTTTAATGCAGCACCTGCAGCCCAGGGTGCTAATGATGCACTCAGTATCAATGCAGCCAGCAATAACAATAATGGTGCCCAATAACTTTGTCCTGTATTGGCTGACATTACAGCCATGGAACCAATAATCAATATCGGTACAAACAAAGGAAGAACCAATAAAGATAACAAAGCTCCTCCTCGTTTTAAACCAATGGTTAACGCAATACCAATGGCACCTAATAAACACAATGTCGGCGTCCCCAAAAGTAAAGACAACAATAAGGCCCAATAGGATTCTGCTGGCAGGTATAATAATATCGCAAGTAACGGAGAAAGCATAACAATGGGTACTGCAACCAATAACCAGTGTGCAATGGTTTTTGCCAGAACAAGGGTTGTGGGTGTTACGCCTAACACGATCATTTGCACCAAACTGCCATCATCAAAATCATCCCGATATAACAGATCAAAAGATAATAACAGTGACAGTAGAACGCCCACCCAAATCACGCCACTGGCAATTTCAGTTAAACGATTGGTATCAGGCGTTAACCCTAGTGGAAATAATGACACAATAATCAAATAAAATACGATAGGGTTCAGCAATTCTGACTTTTTTCTTGCCAGTAAAAGCAACTCTCTGCGAAGTAACAATATCAACATCAATCCAGCACCTTAACTGATAGCCTCTAAAAACAATTGTTTTTGAGATGACTGTTGTTTTTGAGAAGACTGTAATGGGCTGGGTTGATGGGAGGTATAAATCAACATGCCCTGTCTGGCAAGGTGTTGTTGAATCAATTGTGCTAACCAATCCTGAGTAGGTGCATCCAGAGCTGCAAAAGGTTCATCCAATATCCATAAAACCACTGGCTCCAATAGAAGACGGGCCAGACCAACACGCCTTTTTTGTCCTTGGGACAAAGTAGCAATCCGTTCATTCGCAAAACCAAGCAAACCCACCATTTCTATCGCTTCATGCAGCTCTACCTCACTCGCAAGAGCGCGCACTGATTTAAAAAACAACAAATTTTCCATAACCGATAACTGGGGTTTCACCCCTAATTCATGGCCTAAATAACAGCTATTATGCTGAAAGTCCCTTCGATTCTTGGATAATAACCGGTTATTCCACGACAAACTGCCTTCATCAAATTCCAATAACCCGCAAATTCCGCGTAATAAGCTGGTTTTACCTGCACCATTTTCACCTCGGACATACAAAGCTTCTCCAGAATTAAGTTGGAAATCGAGTCCTTTAAATAAACAGCGCTCACCCCGAATTAGGGTAAGTTGACTAGCAAGTAATGAGCTTTGAGGGAACACCAGGTTGACAGGCCTTACGAGTGAATAGCAATCGATGTGGAATCCTAGCAAAATTACGCTAATGACACACTAAATGACTATACTGAATATACTAAACCAATCATTGGCTGGCTGCCATAGCAAAAAGCCGTTTTATGACTGATAAACTACCTCAGATACTAACCAATAAGGCTCCGCCACACTCTGATATTCAACAGATTAAGCAACTATTGCAACAAATACAACACCAACCTATACAGGCATCATTGCAGCAAAACGACCATCGCTTTGCTTTACACTTAAATAATCCTCAAGCATCATCTAACAGTCTATTGCTGCCATTTAATACAACACAAAACAGTGCTTCACTCATTGCATTATTACAAAATATTCAACTTCCTGTTTCACTCAATTTGATTATTGAGATCCGACACAATCAAATTTACTTTTCCTTTGCACCCTCCAATCATTCTCAAAAAAATACAGGACAAACACCCCCCCAACCCCAGATTATTCAGCAAAAAGCTTTCTTGCAATGGTTCTCCCAACCTTTTCCTGTCGGCTTGTTCCAGAAACAGTCATCATCGACCAACACATCTCAAATACATTTACAGCAAAATCATCAACACACGTCATCTTCTTCAACACACATAAACCCTCATTCAGCAACAGCACTATCCAATACAACGCAATCCAATACAACACAATCCGGTCAGCGTAATAAAACAACCACTTCTCCTCCTTTATCAACCTCTGCATCTGGGAAAAATGCTGTTTCATCATTACCAAACCAAAACACGGTTAAAGATCAACAGCAACACAATGCCACGAATACCAGACAACCTCTATTGAATAACGCCTCTTCAGAAACATCCTTGCAAAAAAACAATGTTGCTACCCATCAACAAGTATCCAGTTCAAATACAGAAAAACAAACGATTCATCACCATATACAAGCGAAAAGCGACTCATCAGTTCATCAAAGCTTATCGAAACCTGTCAAACATTCACCACATTCGGAACAAATATTAAGAACACAATCTGAAAAAAATAAAACCCAAAATAACAATCCTCAAGTGATTGGTAAACAATTAATTAAGAATAATTTACCTAAACAGCAACCCATCACATCGTTACTACATAACCTCAAAGAACTTAATACATTAGTTATTCATCATAAAAATACCGTTAACACTAATAATAGTTCAAAAGAAACACAGGCGTTACTTCTCTTTTTAAACCAATTAACTCAGAAAATACCCTCTATAGACACTTTTTTACAAAAACCATTAAAGCAAATTTTTCTTTCCAGTGGACTTTGGAGTGAATCTCAACTTCAAGCACATTTAAAAAACAACTTATCTGAATATCAAAATGATTGGAAACAAAATTTGCTGCAATTAAAAAAAATTCTATCAGAGCCTTCTTTATTTTCTCAGAACAAAAAAAACATTAACAACCACGTATCATCATTAAATAACAACCATAAAAACACAAGCACTTCGTCAAAAGAAACAAACTCATCAAAAGAAATCAATTTATCAAAAAACAACCTCTCTTCTGAAAACCCAAAAAACAACGCCCACACTTTATCTAAAAAAAACAATGAACCTCTGTCAAAAATTGATACGCCCACACCTAAAATCCATACACCTTTAAATCAGCAAGCATCCTCAGAGACATCATTATTAGAAAAAAAGTCATCGGCACAATCGCAAAAACCTTTGATTAACACGACACAACAAACATCAACGGTTGAAAAACAGAATAATGAACAAACGATGACAAGTGAGCCATCATTATCTGCCAAAAATCATAAAAAAATTACTTTGCCTTTCACTTCGTCATCCAATACAGCTCATATTTCATCAAAAACACCTGGCACAATCTCTGTTCAAAATAACACCTCTACAGAACCAGGTACAATAGAATCACAAAAAACACAACCACCTATCAAAAGCAGTATATTACCATCTAACACACTACTAGATACCAGCAAACCAGCCACACAAAAAGAAACGTCATCCAATGTACTTCAACAAATCATAACTGAAGAATGGTTTCAAAAAACATTAGAAAAAACAGAAGCTGCCTTATCAAGAATTCGTTACATTCAAGGGCAAAACCTTTCACAGGATTCCAATCAACAAGCATTCTGGTTAATGGAACTTCCTTTTCAAAATAAGGAATCCATTGATTTACTACAATTTAAGATTCAACAGGATTCAAAAAGCCAACAAAAGCATAAGAAAAATAACTGGACGATTACCATTCGATTTGAATTTGAATCATTAGGTCCTATTAAAGCGATTACTCAATTGCGTAAAGATGTATTTGACGTCCGATTTATTGCTGAAAAAAAAGCCACCCAACAACTCATTCAAAATCACTTGCCCGAGTTGAAAAACAGCTTATCACAAATCGGCATTGATGTTGAACATATGGAAAGTCAACGTGGTCTTGCTCCTGATTTAATAGAAAGTCAATCCAATGAACAATTGGTTGACTTCCGGATTTAAGAGGTCAACTAATGAAAAAAGATATTCATTCTGAGCATTTTCCAGTTAAAAAACAACCCAAAATGAACTCTTCAGAAAAATCTGATACACATCATGAACAAACATCACCTGAAAAAGCAGTTGCTTTAAATTATGATGGTGAACAGGCGCCTAAAGTTGTTGCTGTCGGAGAAAAACTGGTCGCAGAAGAAATCATCCGTATAGCAGAACAGCATGATATTTATATTCATGAAGACCCTATTTTAGTTGATGTGTTATCCCAGTTGGAATTAAATGATCATATTCCAGAAACCTTATATTTAGCGACAGCAAAAATCATCGCTTTTGCTTACATGTTACAAGAAAAAGTACCCGAACATTTTTAAATCTTATTGTCATTTTTATTGTCAACAATCAAAAATAAGTCTCTTTAATATCTAGACCTTAATATATTAGACACCTCATAACTACCGTGATATGATTCTTGGGTTTATCTTAGCATCCATTCAGACATTCAAATCATAAAAATGCAGGAAACCAAAACTTTTTCCCCTAAATGGTATAGTCCATTCTCTATTCATTTTTTTAGACTGGTTGTACAAAATTTATTGCCTTCCCGATGGTTTCGTCAAACATTACCAGATACACCCTGTACGAAACCAGCATCTGAACCTTTAAAATTAGAAATCGTCAGTCACTGTTGGCAGTATGCCAATATGCTGACATACCAGCTCAGTTCTTTTGTCAATTATCCACCTGAAAATATCACCGTTACCGTCACTGTATTTTTTTCAGAAGAAGATATCCACACTCAAAAAACACTGGACTATTTTGGTCAGATCTCCGTTCATAATATTCTCTGGAATTGGCAGCCACTACCCAAAGAAAAATTATTTCGTCGAGCCATTGGACGTAATATGGCTGCAAAATCAACTCAAGCTGATTGGGTCTGGTTTACCGATTGTGATATTATTTTTCATAAAGATTGTCTGGATTCTTTAGCAAAACAGCTTAGAAATAAAGATTTTGCATTATGTTATCCTCAATATGAAAGGACAACGACTATGCTTGCAGATTCTGATCCCATGTTAAAAAAAGGCAGTCAACCTCAAACCCTTGATATTGACACAAAACAATTTCATCAACATGCGAGAGATAGAGCCAAAGGCGCTTTTCAGATTGTTCAAGGTAACCTAGCTCGAGCAATAGGCTATTGCGACAATTTATCTGTTTATCAAACGACTTCCCCTAGCTGGTGTAAATGCTATGAAGATCGAGCTTTTCGCTGGCTTGTTAATACCAATGGGCAAGCAGTAGAGATTAAAGGGGTTTATCAAATTCGACATATCTTTAAGGGTCGATACAAACAAAACAGTTTTTGGTCGAGAGTCAGAAGTAAAATCAGACGATTACAAGAGTAAATCCTATGCCACATTATTATTTTTTGGTAAATGATACTCGCTATGATAATCATCATGGTTGCCTCACCGTTATCAGAAATCTTCATTTAGGTATGGAAAAAAGACAGTGGCACTCTAGTGGTTCTCTTCCTGTCAGCAGTTCAGTTACACAATTAAAACATTACCAAGACGCTATTCGAAAAGCACGTTTAATTATTGTCAATGGTGAAGGCTCATTACATCATAACAGTCGCAATACCCGATTGTTATTGGATATTATTTCACATCTTCAAAAGACACATCCTGTTGTTATCGTTAACGCACTCTGGCAAGACAATGATCAAGAGTCCTGGCTACCTGTTTTAAAAAAACTATCTGCCATCTATGTTAGGGACAAAAAAAGTCAAAACCAATTACATAACATGGGTATCAAAGCAAACTATGCACCTGATTTAACCTTTTATCACTATGAAAAATATGCAGACTCTTCTCAAGATCGTCCGTTTGATACCTATGGATGTACCGACTCTGTTCTTAAACCATGGAACCAACAGGCCTTCAATCTTACTGAATCCCATTCAAATTTAGAATATATTACACTATTGACAGCACATTATTCATTTGCTTGCCATACAAAACATAGAATAAAACAATTAAAGTATTTAATTTATCCTTTTCTATGGCATTGGTTTAAAGCACCCGTTCCTATAAAGTATAAAACGTTAAGATACGCAAAAGATTCCACAGAACATTTTTTAAAGCATCTCCATCAATATCAAGCTGTTTGTGTTGCACGTTATCATGCGTTATGTTTTGTTATACAACAAAATATTCCTTTTTTATTTGTGCCTTCAAACTCTCATAAAAGTGAATCATTGATTGAAGAAATAGGATTACCCTTAAAAAATTTATCATTGAATAAAGAAGATAACATGGTGGAACAATTACAAGTATGCAAAAAACAACATATTCAATATCAAGAAACCATTCATCATTTTTGTATCACATCGAAACAACAGATTGATCATATGTTTGATGATATTTGCTCAATCAATAATAGTACTGAATCTTCCTGATCATAATGATTAACTATTTTTTAGTATCATCACCATTGCATTTTTTTGTCAGTTGTAATCTGGTATTGCAGAGAAAACAAGATAAAAATATTATTATTATCACTTCAAAAAACAAGGAGTCTGGTTACTTTTATTTTGAATTGTCTCAAAATACGCCTATATTTCACGATAACTTTTTGCTGACACCAACAACCAAAATATCAAAAAGAAAAACTAAACAACTCATTAGTCATCAATTACAAAATATTATTCATCAATACCCTCCAGACTTTATATTTTGTGGCAATGATCGAAGAATGGAGTTTCAATATGCCATGCATTTGGCTGTCAAAGCAAAATTAAACCCTATTGGTTGCTATATGGATGAGGGAATGGTCAGCTATCTGGGCCATAAATCCATGCATCAGCTTTCACATCAATACCTTGACCCTTTAATCAAAAAGCTATTTCATGGTTTTTGGTGGAAGCCCGCCATAACACATGGCAGCTCACATTGGATAAAAGAAGTTTTTTTGGCTTTCCCTGAATTATGTCATGATAGATTAAAAGCAAAAAAAATAGCGTGCATAGATAACTCCATATTTAACCAACCTTTTTTTAAGCAATTAAGCCATGATATTGTATTGAATGACAATAAAAATACCCTTGATTTTTCTCAGTTAAAATTTATTTTATCACTACCTCATGAACAATTTTATTTGTCGAAAAAAGATACTCTGAAAATCATAAAAAATACATTATCAAGAATCTACTCAACCAATGAAATTGCCATTAAAATGCATCCCAGGAGCCAAAACGAACATTTTATTCAGGATATTTTTTCAGACTGCTCTATGATAAATAAAACCATCGGTATGGAATTTTTATTACCATTGTTAGATACATCCTGTTGTTTGGCCGGAGATGTTTCCTCTACATTATTGACTGGCCGTTGGTTGAGACAGGATATTCAGGTGATAGGATTATTACTCAACACTAAGTCCAATCATTCAACACTGATTGAATTTTATCGCAAACTCTCTATCCCTCTGATTTCACCCGATGAGCTCAAAACTTTTTTAACTTCATGAATTAAAAAGTTTTTTGGTATTTTTACAAATAAATCACCCAATAAAATTAATCTATATTTGAGTTATTTAAAGATACTTAACCTCAGATGATTCAAAAATAGATTATTTTTGTTCAATGACTGGTAAATTATGTGTTATCTATTATGCTAAATAATAAATACTCACTTTGTACATGGTTATTCTATGAATGATCGCGATATACAACTGATAAAGGACAGTTTTGAAAGAATTGAAGATTCTGGAATGGACTATGCTCAGATTTTTTACGATATTCTTTTCACCCAAACCCCTTCAACCAAAGCCTTATTTAAAAGAGATATGGAAGAACAAAAGGAAAAATTAAGAACTACGGTAAAAATAGCTGTCAAAGGATTAGAGAAATTTGAACAATTGAGAATCGTTATTTTTGAACTGGGCAAACGTCATATTAATTATGGTGTTCATAAAGATGATTTCCCAGATGTAAAAGATGCTTTTATTGAAACCATTAACCTTGTTTTACCTGATTTAACAACGGAAGAAGAAGACGCCTGGACTAAAGCACTGAATATTATTTCAAACACCATGCTGGAAGCTTACAAAAAAGAAGCTTAGGGTCTGTTGCTCTTTTACAGGCTTAACCATTTGGGTTGAGTCTATTTTTTCAGAAATAAATTGATTTTTTATTTGCTTTTCATATAGGCTTGCTCTTTTATTTTACACTAACTTTTAACATAAGATGCTTAATCCAAACGAAAAACAACATCTTTATCTTGAAGTAAAATCACGAATTGATGCATTAATCCAGGGAGAATCTGACTGGATTAGTCTATTGTCAACGGTCACTTGTGAGTTACATCATCATTTTAATTACTTTGACTGGACAGGTTTCTATCGGGTCACACAACCTCAAATACTCAAAGTTGGACCTTATCAGGGAGGACATGGTTGCCTTACGATTGATTTTAATCGTGGTGTGTGTGGTGCTGTAGCCAGAGAGAAAAAACTCATCCGTTTAGATGATGTACATACTTTTGAAAATCATATTTTTTGTTCCTCATCAACCATGAGTGAGATCGTCATTCCAGTGCTTGATAAGCATCAACAACTTGTTGCCGTACTTGATGTTGATTCAGATTCACCAGCTGCTTTCTGTCAAGTTGATGAAACTCATTTAAGCGAGATTTGTGATAGGTTAACCCCTTTTGCACCAATAATCGGATAAGCTCGGTTTAAACATCACAATAAATAAAGTGAACCGAGACATAACAGACTTAAAAAGAATACAAATGCCGCAATAGAGAGATTACCAATCCCTCCCAGAAGATTACTTGGGACAGACTCAACACCGTGTGCAGATTTTATTTCCTTGAGTGATGATGATATTTCGTCGATTCTTTTATGTTCACCATACAGTAGTGGTGCATAAACAAGAATCAATACTAGCCCCATCACTGGAAGTATCCAGTGAAAATTGGTATTAATCAATTTATATTTGGTTTCTTCAAGATGCGGAATAGTGGCTAAAGTAATAACACTCAAACTCAGTTTAAAAAAGGTTTTCCAATAATGTTCATGACGATACTTAAATTCATTCCAAATGGATTGATAGAGCTCCATCGTTATTACAAGCGCTTTAGCACTCTTATTAGTACTCTTATTTGAGGTATCATTATCTTCGATGGCTATATCTTCTCTTTCTATATTTTCTCGAGTCTCTTTAACCATTGCATAATCTCCAGGTTTCATATTTAAAAGTTTCTTACTTAACCTGAGTTGACATTATTCTAACACCAACATGTATGCTATTCAGCATATGTTAAAACAAACACTATCAAGATCATGGTTTTTATTCATTCCTTTGCTTATCAACGCCTTATTTAAAACATCACGATCTAAAATATCTTTTTGTCACTTTTTTAGAGCCTGTTTATCAATTAAAAAGGAATATCATCATCAAAATTATCAGCAGTAACAGGCTCCATGGGCGATGCCTGAGATTGAGCCTGAGGCTGTTGCTGTTGGGCTGTATTGTTTGTCATTGAACCTTGATCATTGGATGCTGGCATATTACCTGATGCACGTCCACCCAACATTTGCATGCTACCACCGATATCAATCACCACTTCTGTTGTGTATTTGTCCTGCCCGGATTGATCCTGCCATTTACGTGTTTGTAATTTGCCTTCCAAATAAACCTGTGAGCCTTTACGTAAATATTCGCCAGCAATTTCAGCCAGTTTTCCAAAAATAACCACTCGATGCCATTCTGTTTTTTCTCTGGGTTCACCTGTTGTTTTATCTTTCCATTGCTCGGATGTTGCAATACTTAAATTCGCAATGGCACTACCACTGGGGGTATAACGTATTTCAGGATCATTACCCAAATTACCTACCAAAATGACTTTATTAATACCTCGACTGGCCATAATTGTTCGACTCCTGCACGATCGTATCGTGCGATGTTATTTTAGAAATGTATCGTCTTTAAAGCGTTGTAATCGATTTGCATCAAAAACACGTTTATCTATTTTTAGATAAATCGTACCGGCTTCTGGCAAAGCAACGGCTTCAGCCACACCTTCCATCATCTGGATTTCCTGATGTACAGAAGAAAAATGCTCTTTTGCCAGCTGCGGTACGGTTAAGGTGTAGGCGGTAAACCTTGGTGGTGCCCCTAAACCCAGACCTATCAGCGCCCATAATACCGCTAAAATAGCCGAAATGACAAAAACAATTTGTGTGCCATAAACTTGGATCAAGCCGCCAGCCATCGCACTGCCTAAAGCAGCCCCTAAAAATTGACAGGTTGCATAAGCACCTAAAGCAGCCCCTTTTGAAGAGGCTGGCGCAATTCTTGATACCAGAGATGGAAATAAAGCCTCCATAGCATTAAAACAGGCAAAAAAACCGCCAAGTAATATAACAATACCCCAATAGTCTCCCTGGTAACCGGAAATCACCAGTAATAAAATACCCAAACACGCCATGGCACCTGACATGACGTGTCGGTGCCACCAACGTTTTTCAGCAAGAATGATCAACGGAATCATTAAGATAACACTTAACAGCATGACATAGAAATATAACCATCCCAACTCGATAAAACTCCATGCCCTATCAGCTTGTGCCATTGGGAACCCAATAAAAAATGCTGTTAATAAAAAATGTAATGTGAATATACCCACATTCATTCGCCATAACTGTGGGTGTTTTAACAACTGAGCTATTTGTCCCTTGGCTGCTATCGCATCTCGCTGCTCTACCGTTTGTTTTGATTGAGGTATCACAAACTGCAAAATAAGAATACCAATCATTGATAAAGTGGCCGTTACCAAAAATATAGCTTTTAATCCTCCCATTTCCGCTATCCATGGCCCTAAAAACATAGATAGCATAAAAGCCGTACCAATACTCATGCCAATTACAGCCATGACTTTTGTACGCTGTTCATCCCGGGATAAATCTGCAGCCAGAGCCATCATAGCACTGGCTATAGCACCACACCCCTGTAATAAACGACCAATAATCACACCAACAATGTTATCTGAAAAAGCCGCAACCAGACTGCCAATACAAAAAATACACAGTCCAAATAAAATAATGGGCTTTCTGCCAAGTCTATCCGATAAACGCCCCAAAGGAATCTGAAAAAAAGCCTGTGTTAACCCATAAGCTCCCATAGCAACACCAATCAGAAAAGGGGTCGCCCCTTCTAAAGAAGCCCCCAAAACGCTAAATACAGGCAACACCATAAAAAGCCCCATCATTCTTGAGGCAATGATAACGCTCAAAGACCAGGTTGCTCGTTTTTCAATAGCATTCATTTGACTGGATCCCAACAGCAGTCCCGTATTATCATTTGCGGTTTGTTCTGGCATTTACACATTCAAGAAGTTTCTCGGCAGGGTAACTTTTGTTAAGGCAGCATTATACATGATGAATAACATCGAAATACGGGGCGCACGCACGCATAATTTAAAAAATGTTGAGCTCACTTTACCGAGAAATCAGCTCATTGTCATTACAGGTCTTTCAGGATCCGGAAAATCCTCTTTAGCATTCGATACACTTTATGCAGAAGGCCAACGTCGTTATGTCGAATCTTTGTCCTCCTATGCCCGTCAATTTCTCTCTCTGATGGAAAAGCCCGATGTGGATCATATTGAAGGTCTCTCCCCTGCCATTTCCATTGAACAAAAATCTACATCTCATAACCCACGATCAACGGTTGGCACTATCACCGAAATCTATGATTACCTACGATTGCTCTTTGCCCGAGTTGGCAGCCCCAAATGCCCAGAACATGGCATAGAACTCGAAGCCCAAACAGTCAGTCAAATGGTTGATCAGGTTCTTTCTTTGAAAGAAGGAACAAAAATCATGTTACTCGCACCCGTTGTACGTAATCGTAAGGGTGAACATCTTCAACTGTTTCAGGAACTTCAGGCTCAAGGATACATCAGAGCCCGTATTAACGGTAAATTACACGATATTGCACAAGCGCCCACTTTGGAACTACACAAAAAACACACTATTGAAGTCGTCATTGATCGTTTTAAAGTACGAACTGACTTAAAACAACGCATTGCTGACTCTTTTGAAACAGCACTCAATCTTGCAGAAGGCATAGCACAAATTAGTTTTTTAGACGGTAATCAGGATGACCAGTTATTTTCGGCAAAATTTGCCTGTCCCGTCTGTGGATACAGTCTAACCGAGTTGGAACCCCGCTTATTTTCTTTTAACAATCCGGCAGGAGCCTGTCCAGAATGTGATGGTCTGGGTGTACATCAATTTTTTGATCCTGATCGTGTTGTGATTAATTCAGAGTTATCATTAGCGGGTGGTGCTATTCGTGGATGGGACAGGCGCAGTGTTTATTATTATCATATGCTGCTGTCATTAGCGGAACATTATCATTTCGATATCGAAAAACCTTTTGAAAAACTGCCTAAAAAAATTAAGAATGTCATTTTATATGGCAGTGGACGCACCAATATAGAGTTTACTTACAGCAATGATCGGGGCGATACCTATATGCGCACCCATACCTTTGAAGGTGTGATTCCCAATATGCAACGACGTTATCGGGAAACAGAATCTTCTGCTGTCAGAGAAGAACTTGCAAAATTTATGACTCATCAGGCTTGTCCTTCTTGTGATGGTACACGTCTAAAAGAATCGGCACGGAACGTCTTTATCAAAGAACACAACCTGCCATCTATCACACAGATGTCGATTGGCGATAGCTTTCATTATTTTTCAAAATTAAAGTTTCGTGGAAAAAAAGCGAAAATTGCAGAAAAAATTCTGACAGAAATTCAAGCACGTTTGGGCTTTTTGGTGAATGTCGGTTTAGATTACCTCACCTTGGATCGCAGTGCAGATACCTTATCGGGCGGAGAAGCACAACGTATTCGTCTTGCCAGTCAAATTGGTGCAGGCTTAGTGGGTGTCATGTATGTTTTGGATGAACCATCTATTGGTTTGCATCAAAGAGATAATGATCGTTTATTAAAAACCTTGCGTCATTTGCGGGATATCGGCAATACCGTGATTGTGGTTGAACATGACGAAGATGCTGTACGTTCAGCCGATCATATTATTGATATTGGTCCAGGTGCCGGTGTTCATGGCGGCGAAATTGTGGCCCAGGGTAAGCTAAAAGATATTTGTCAACAAAAGCGCTCATTAACCGGACAATATTTATCCGGCAAACTAGCCATAGAAATCCCACAAGAACGCACACCAGTTAATCCAGAAAAAATATTTTCTTTAACCGGCGCAACCGGCAATAATTTAAAATCTGTCCAATTAAATTTACCTGTTGGTTTGTTTACCTGTGTCACAGGTGTCTCTGGCTCAGGAAAGTCAACGCTGATTAACGATACACTTTACCCCATAGCTGCACGTGAATTAAACCGTGCAGAATCTCTAACACCTTCTTCTCACGATCACTATGAAGGTATCGATTTTTTCGACAAAGTTGTTGATATTGATCAAAGTCCTATTGGACGAACACCTCGTTCAAATCCTGCAACTTACACAGGTATTTTTACGCCCATTCGTGAGTTGTTTTCAGGTACTCCCGAAGCAAGAGCCAGGGGCTACAAACCCGGGCGTTTTAGTTTTAATGTCAAGGGCGGACGCTGCGAAGCCTGTCAGGGTGATGGCATGATCAAAGTGGAAATGCATTTCCTGCCTGATATTTATGTCCCTTGTGATGTCTGTCATGGAAAACGTTATAATCGGGAAACACTGGAAATTCAATACAAGGGTAAAAATATCCATGAAATTCTTGAATTGACCGTTGAAGATGCCCGACAATTTTTCGATGCCATCCCCGTCATTGCCAAAAAACTACAAACACTCATGGATGTTGGTTTGTCCTATATTCGATTGGGACAGGCCGCAACCACATTATCAGGCGGTGAAGCCCAACGGGTTAAACTTTCCCGAGAGCTCAGTAAACGTGATACAGGCAATACCTTGTATATTCTTGATGAACCCACGACCGGATTACACTTTCATGATGTCAATCAATTATTAAAAGTGCTGCATCATTTAAAATCTCACGGCAATACCATTGTGGTTATTGAGCATAATTTAGATGTTATTAAAACCGCCGACTGGATCATTGATTTAGGACCAGAAGGCGGACATAAAGGTGGAGAAATTATTGCTGAAGGTACACCTGAAACCGTTGCAAAAATCAAACAATCTTATACTGGGCAGTTTTTAAAACCCATGTTAAAGAAAAAAATATCCAAAAAATAATTAATTTTATTATGTCATTATCCCATTGTATTATTCACAGCATAGAAAAAACACACGCTGATAAATCGGCCTCGTTACAATTACGTCCTGAAGAAAATAATAAAGAAGGCAGTATTACTTCATTATTTCAACAATTGAAAACCACGTTTTCCCGCAGTTCACAAAAACTTATCGGTCAATTCAATCCTGAAAAAACGGATAATCCTCTACCTGGTTGGCTCACTTCTTTTTGTGATCAACAAATCAGTTTTGTCAGTTTTTCACATCACCTTCTTCAGCATTTAAAGCAATCGTTAGATCACAGTCAAGAAATCCTGTCAGCTCATCTATTTATTGCCGTTGAAGAATTATTGGATGAACCCTGTCTTTATATTTTTTGGCTGGAACATACAGAAGCTTTTCAATTGAACAGCCATATCGAAGAATGTCCTATTCGTTATATCAACACACAACATTTACCTTTTTGCCTAAAATGTAATATTGCTCAACGGTCTGTGGCAGGATGGGATCAATATCTTTCTCAAGTCACTAAAAGAGGCAATAAATTACTCACTCAAGTGTGGGAACAATTTACTGGATTTCAATCCAGTATTGATTTACCCAAACAAACCCAGGACTTTTTAATCAATGTCAATCATTATGCTTCTAAAATGAGTGAACCAGAAGCAAAGCAACTCAAACATCAGGTGGTCGATTATTGTATTGATCAAAATTTACAGGGCAATCCTATTGATCTCAATGATTTATCTGAAAAAGTTAATTCAGAATCCCCAGAAGATTTTTCACATTTTATCCAAACACAATCTGGTCATGATGCACATCAACTCTATACCGATAGGAAAAGCCTAAAGGCTTACCAGCGTTTCTTTGGTAGAGACAAAAATCTAAGTATCAGTTTTTCATCAGATATGTTTGGCAAACAAGTCAATTATGATTCTAAAACCGGCACATTAACCTTTGAAAAAATCCCTCAATCACTCAAGACACAATTGAATCAGTATTTGAAAGAACAAACACCGTAAGTTTATCTTATCTATGAATTCAATCATTCAATCGGGTTATTTTGTAACCCTTTTTCTTCAGTAATGCCAATACGCTATCCTCTCCTATTAAGTGCATGGCACCTACCAAAATAAATTCTTTTTCTTTGGTTTGCATCATTTTTTCTATTTTCGGTATCCAGTTTTTATTACGTTGTACCAATAAGGCTTCATAGGCTTGAGGGTATTCTTTTATTTTATTTAACTCTTTCAATATATCGTCTGTATCACCCTGAAAAATGTCATTAATTAATTCTGATATATAGGCTTTAAATTCTACAGGTCCCATTCCTTGCATCGTTCTTAATAAATACTCAATTTCTTCATTTTCTTTGCCATCTTCGCTATGTAGCAAAATACTGAGTTGCTCTTCAATAGATTCCAAAGCTAATGATGACTTTTTATCTTTTATCGCCTTTTTAGAAAAAATATTATCAATGCCGGGAATATATGTCTTATCCATTTGAAACATGCCATAAAACATCAAACCTATCATCGGTGGCTTAAATCCTTTTATTTGCTCAATATTAATGGACCACTTTTTCAAATAATCACCTAATTTTTGATAATTCTCTTCAGACAATCGGGTTTTTAATGAAGAACCATCTTTATACAAAGCATCCGACATCATTTTCTGCGCATAGGCGGGATTATTCACTTCCTGCATATCCACTTCAAAAGCCATGACTTCAGCCTTATTATACATTCTGTCATAAGCAGAAGGTAAACGTGGCAAATCACTCTGTCTTAAAATATGAATGGTACCACCTATATAGGCCTCTTGATTGTTCTTTTCTATTTTCCATATTAAGGGACTTTCCTTTAAGGGACTTTCCTGTGGTGTTTTTGCCTGCAAAGCCAATACATGGAACACAACAATCATACATAATAATTGACGAATCATGGCACTCTCCTAATTTCATTTTTCAGCTCATTAGAGTCTGTTGCTGCAACTTTCCCTAATATTCAAATGCTGTTATTTATTCATTCAATGTCTACATTTCATAGCATACTCAATCTACTCTCTTTGTGATTTTCCTGTCAGCAAACATCATCCAGATAAGATTCAATAAAAATAGCTTAAAAAACAAAACCCCGCATCGCAGGGTTTTATCTAATTGTTTTTTAATAAAATATCTTTAATTTTATTGAGGATTCACATTAGCAGCTTGCGGGCCTTTTGGACCTGCTTCCACTTCAAAAGAGACTGCTTGTCCCTCAGCTAACGTCTTAAAACCGTCGCCTTGAATAGCAGAAAAATGTACAAAAACATCTGCACTGCCATCTTCTGGAGATATAAAGCCAAAGCCTTTTGATTCATTAAACCACTTTACTGTACCTGTTGCCATTGAAACCACCGTAACATGCTAGAAGATTAAAACAAAACTGCGTTAATTTTTGTATCCTGTACACCAATTGCCAGGTAGAGAAACACAGCAAAAAGCATGGTACACCAAGCCTAGGGATAATACCAGTTTTTTATCATGAATTTTATGAATCTCCCTTCTCAACTTAATGAAATATCTCACTATACTTTTTTTCATATTTATCAATCAATTGAATTCAACTACCCCACATGAACTTTCCCTCAACCTACTTAAAGTTAGTGGTATCCCAAGAAGCTACCCTCTCCACCGAG
This sequence comes from Kangiellaceae bacterium, assembly GCA_965230335.1. Classification (GTDB taxonomy): domain Bacteria; phylum Pseudomonadota; class Gammaproteobacteria; order Enterobacterales; family Kangiellaceae; genus CBDDKS01. The sequence goes on from CBDDKS010000006.1 coordinate 418,191, forward strand.
ATATCACAAAAATGATGGAGAATGACTGACTTTAAATGCCTAAAACAAGTAAAGAATGTTAACGATACTTTAAGTGACACATTTCACAATCCAATAAAATCAAAAAAGACTAGAGCCTGTTTATCTTTTATAGTTTACACCTGTTAATTTTGTAAAAGCTTCAATCAAGGCACGAAGAGCGCAGTTTGGTTATTCCAAATAAGCGATAAGTAACGCAGAGAGAAGCTTTTACAGGCTTAACCCTTTGGGCTGAGTCTATTTTTTTGCCCAACTGTGTTATCAATCGTTCAAATAGAATGACTATTATTCTCTCTTTCTGCCTTGTTGGTCAAAAAAATAGCTCTCAGCAGGTTTAAACTATAAAGGATAAACAGGCTCTCAATAATCAAATTCTTTACTGATGTATTCCATTGAAAGTTTCCCATAATTGTCTATGGTTAAAATATAGCCAAACAATCCAATGATGTTTTTAAATGATTAAAAATATCATTTTGAGTTTATTTATAGGATCTGCTATGACCATTGCTAAAAAAACCCTGATTGGTGCTTTAATAGGTTCAACACTTTTTCTTTTAATTACTGCCGGATTGGTGGCAACCATCAGCTTTAATATTGCCGATAAATTTATTGAAAAGAGTGTTAGTCATCATTTAACAGCCACCAGAGAAATTCAAAAAGATCAAATTTACGATTACCTGGATACTATCAAAAAACAAATCATTACATTTTCCAATAATGAAATGATGGTCACTGCCAGTAAAGCATTTAAAACACACTTTCATAATTTCCCAATTTTGGCTGAAAGTAACGGTAATGATTTAAATGAAATGAAATCGGCCCTTAGCCAATACTATAACAATGAATTTGGTGCTCGATATAAAAGCCGTAACCCTCATATGACTCACTCTACAACCAGTTTATTAAATGCTGTGGCTGATAAAGGTATTTATGCACAGTACTATTTTATTGCAGACAATCCTAACCCACTAGGAGCAAAAGATGCCCTAAACACTATCAACCCAGGCGGCAATTACTCTAGAGCACATAACCGCTTTCATCCTATTATTAGGCAATATCTCAATGAATTTGAATATTATGATATTTTTATTATTGATCCCGAAACCGGACATATTGTTTATTCTGTATTTAAAGAATTGGACTTTGGTACTTCATTAACAACCGGACCTTACGCCAATAGCGGTTTAGCTGACGTTTTTCGAAAAGCAGTGAAAAGCAATGAAGCCAATTATGTGGCTTTTTCCCGATTTAAATCTTATACCCCCTCTTACGAAGATCCTGCTTCTTTTGTTGCCTCTCCCATACAAAATAAAAATGGTGAAACCATTGCCATTCTTGCCTTCCAAATGCCCATTGATAAAATCAATGCCATTATGTCTTTTCAGAAAAATTGGCGTGATAATGGACTGGGAGAAACTGGCGAAAGCTTTCTTGTCAGTGAAGATTATATGACACAAACTATCCGCCGTCAGCTTATTGAACATCCAGAACAGTATTTTTCATATCTTAAGAACAGTGATATGGATCCTGATACTCTAGACACTATAAAATCCAAAGAAACCAATATAGGATTTCAGACAATACGCAGTGACAGTGTCAAAGAAGCATTAAGTGGTCGTTCAGGTTTAATCACAATAACGGATTTGCGTGAAGAAAAAGTACTTTCTGCTTATACATTTATTGAATTTTTAGGCAGTCGTTTTGCATTACTCAGTCAAATGGATGTCAAAGAAGCTTTTGAATATCGAAGCGCCATTATTACTTCCGTTGCTGTCAGTACTTTTATTATTACTTTTATCGTTTTGATATCTATTGGTTTTATTGTATGGCGTTTAACAAGACAACTGTCAAAACTACTGGATAATGCCGTTTCTGTTGCTACTCAGGTTTCACGAGGTAAGCGGGCAACCATCACAGGACATGAACGCCAAGATGAAGTTGGGAAGCTCATGTCAGCTCTGGAACATATGCAAACTGAATTAATTTCAGGCTTTGAGCAGCGAGAAGAAAGTTCACAACGTTTAACTCAAGCATTAGATAACGTCCAATCAGGTGTTATTGTCACTGATGCAGATAAACACATCATCTATTTTAACAAGGCGATTTCACAGTTATTACAACATTCAGAACAACACCTGAATAAAGGCAGTGTTCATTTTGATAAAGATACCATTATCGGAAGTCATGTTGATTCATTCCACGAAAACTTTTCAAAAAATTCAACACGGCCCAATCAAATCCAATTAGGGCATTCCATTATATCTACGAATAGCAACTCAGTCATTGATACCGATGGCGATTATATAGGAACTGTTATAGAGTGGCGGGATGAAACAGATGAAATCAGTTTCCAAAATGAAATCGATGATTTAGTGGCCACAGCCAGTGGCGGTGATCTTTCCAAACGTATTAACATCACCAATAAAGCTGATGCCTTTAAAAAATTAGGCGAAGGTCTTAATTCTTTAATGGAAATCAACAGTCAATTTGTTAATGATATGAGTAACGTGTTTAAAAACCTGGCAAAAGGTGATCTTTCTCAAAATTTAAATACACATTACCAGGGGGAATTTGAAAATATAAAAGTGGATGCCAACAATACCTTAGAACAACTGAAAGAAATCATGACAAAAGTCTCGGATACTTCAGATACCGTCGAGAATCTGGCTCGTGATGTCACCAATGGTAATTCGGCATTATCACAACGTACTGAATCACAGGCGGCCTCTTTAGAAGAAACGGCTGCCAGTATGGAAGAAATCAACTCCACTGTTGCACAAAGTGCTGACAATGCCGATGAAGCCAATCATAGTGCCATTGGCGCAAAATCCAAAGCACAACAAGGTGGAGAAATTGTTCAGGAAGCCATTACAGCAATGTCCGATATTTTGGAATCCAGTAAAAAAATCAATGACATTATCAGTGTGATTGATGAAATTGCTTTTCAAACCAACTTATTGGCACTGAATGCTGCCGTTGAAGCAGCCAGAGCAGGAGAACAAGGCAGAGGTTTTGCCGTTGTCGCCAGTGAAGTCCGAACATTGTCCCAACGTTCTGCAAATGCCGCAAAAGAAATAAAAGATTTGATTCAGGATAGCGTTGTCAAAGTCGAGTTAGGTTCCGATCTGGTTAATCGCTCAGGAGAAACACTGACAGATATTGTCAGTGCGGTAGAAGATGTTGCTGATAGAATTGAACAAATGGCAACGGCCGCTCAAGAGCAACGTTCTGGTATTAATCAAATTAACAGTGCCATTTCACAAATGGATACCATGACACAACAAAATGCCGAGCTGGTTGATCAAACATCGACCGCCAGCCACGAAATGCAGGAACAAATGTTAGAACTGAATCAATTGATTAGCTTTTTTAAACACCATACTCATTCTGATAACAGCGGCAAAGAACAAATCCTGCAAGCTATCAATCATTAAATTTATCTCAAGAATAATCAACGGTATGATGTTAAATCTCAACTCTTAACTATAAAAATTATTTATAATTTGACAGCTCACTCATTCTTATTCAATTATTTTTTATGACAGCCCATACATTAGGAGACAACATGAATAAACTCTTCACCATTGCAAGCTTTGTCATTCTTAGTACTTCACAAGCCTATGCACAATTATCTATTGACGGTACTTTAACCAGTGATTATGTGTTTAGAGGTATTTCTGCCTCTGATGAAGAAGCAGCATTACAAATTAATTTTAATTATGGCTTTTCTTCTGGTGCTTACGCTGGCGTTTGGGCATCGACACTATCTGAAACTGATGATCAAGAAGTTGATTATTTTGTCGGTTACAACAATAAAATTAATGATGAACTTTCTTATGATGTTAATTATACTTTTTATAGCTACCATGGACTGGGGCTTGCACAAAGTATTGACTACGGAGAACTCATCTTTAACGTAACTTATAATGACATGATAAATTTTGTTTTGGGTTATGCCAATGACTTTGGCAATGCAGACGAAACTGGAATTTATGTTGCTGTTGGTGGCTCTCATAGCTTCAATGAAAGTACCGCCTTAAATGTAGGTGTTGGCAGTTATTCTTTCGATGAAACAACAGAAGATTACATCCACTATCACGTTGGTGTTAGCAAATCTTTTGAAAAAATCAGCCTCGATTTAACCTACCATGATACGGATATAGACAATAGCGACATTGCTGATGGTCGTTTGGTTTTAAGTGTGAACTTATCCATTTTATAAGATTCACTTTTATAAGACTTACGGTCTTTTTCATCTTGCCACATATAGTCTATTGACAATCATTCAAGCAAAGGACTGCTCGTTTTTTACAGATGAGTTTCCTATATATTTGCCATCCAATTAAAAATACCTTATTGAGATTGTAAAGAATTTTATCAACTTTTGATAATTGTTTTTTAAAGGATCTTTTTTTACTTGTGTTCATACAAAAAATTAGATAATGTCCCGTTTTATTTATAGAATAAGACCAACTCTATTATTTGTGTCAATTTGAGGAATTCCCATGTCTACCGATGTCTTTGCTGACGCTCTTGCCCGTGTGAAACAAATAGGAAACAAAGCAAAAGTTTCGCCAGAAGTAATCGATAATTTACTGCACCCCAAAAGTACGATGACAGCTTCTCTTCCTGTCAGAATGGACAATGGCTCTACACAGTACTTTACTGGTTATCGCTGCCAGTACAATAATGTTCTGGGCCCGACAAAAGGCGGGATTCGTTATCACCCGGATGTCTCATTAGAAGAAGTTCAGGCACTTGCCCTTTGGATGACCATAAAGTGTGCCGTTGCCGGACTTCCCTACGGAGGTGGTAAAGGTGGCATTATTGTTGACCCCAAAAAACTGTCGCCGATGGAACTTGAACGATTATCCAGAGCTTATGTCCGATCAATGGCAGATTTTATTGGGCCACAAACAGACATTCCTGCTCCCGATGTCTATACCAATGCACGTATTATGGGCTGGATGGCCGATGAATATGAAGCTATCAAACGAGTGAAAGCACCGGGTGTCATTACTGGCAAGCCCATTCGCCTGGGCGGTAGTCTGGGTCGTGATGATGCAACAGGGCGTGGTGCTTATCTTTGTACACTTGAATTGACCAAGCGTCTTAATCTAAAACCTGAGGAAACCACAGTCGCTGTGCAGGGTTTCGGTAATGGCGGTTACCATGCTGTCAGACTATTACAGGAAGCAGGATACAAAATTGTGGCTATCAGTGATTCTCAAGGCGGTATTTATTCTGAGAATGGATTTGACGTCAAGAGTGTTTATCAAGAGAAGTCACGTTCCCGTCGTGTTAAAGCCGTTTATTGTAATCAATCTGTGTGTGAACAAGTCGATCACCAGGCGATTTCCAATGAAGAACTACTGGAACTCGATGTCGATATTTTAATTCCTGCCGCATTGGAAGGTGTCATTCATGAAAATAATGCCGCCAAGATTAAAGCCAAATATATTGTCGAAGTGGCTAATGGTCCCATCGAAAGTGATGCCGATGCCATTATTGATGACAAGGGTATCATTGTTATCCCTGACGTATTAGCCAATGCAGGTGGCGTAACTGTCAGTTACTTTGAGTGGGCGCAAAACCGGGCCGGATTTTCCTGGACACTCGAAGAAGTTCATCAACGACTGGAAGGTATCATGATTCGTGCTTTTGATGATATTTGGCAATTATCACAACAAGAAAACTACAGTATGCGTGATGCGGCCTATAGTGTCGCCATGCGGAGAATTGGTGAAGCCATTGAAGCCCATGGCACCCGTGATTACTTTAGCACTTCTTGACGTTATAGGAGCTGTTTATCTTTATATAACTGAATCAGACAATTTCAGCATAATGATTTACTTTGTGAAAAATGCTGTTGTTTATGATTAGCCAAAACAATGTTCACCTGCTTTGTACCAGTTTAAAGTAATACAGCAATACTCATATCAAAATACTTATATAAAAACGATTTCGCACCGCTTCGCTGTGTGCGACTGACTTTTCCAAGAGCGGCAAAGTCAGCAAAACGCCCGAAACACTCCTACGGAGGGTACTTGTCGTGTATTATGATTTAAGTACGGAGCCATTCTTTTAGGTTACAGTTTGCTTGAAGCAAAAAGATAGTCTTAAAATTCAACAAACTTTCACATCAAGTGAGTGCCCGCGCAGCGACGAAGCTTCTTTCTAATTAACCCACTGAAATTCTTTCACCAGTTTCTAAATTTAGTGCCGTTAATAATCCTCCCCATACACAACCTGTATCCAGAGCTTCGAAGCGCTCATTACTTAAATCACCATCCAATGATGCCCAATGACCAAAAACAATACGTATATGGCTTTCCAGGGATAAAGGCAAACTAAACCAGGGATATAATCCTTTAGGTTTCATATAAGGTGCCACTTTGCAGGTTAAATCCAAACCACCCAACTCATCACAATAACGTATGCGTGTTAACGCATTGGTAATATAACGTAGCTTCGCTTGCTTCTTATGTGAGTCATCCCAGAATCTAGGCTCATTGTTATACATCTTTCTTAAAAACTTCTTTCTTTTTTCATGATGTTGCAAAACCGTTTCCACATCTTGCGCACGAGTTAACACATCTTCTAAATTCCAATGATTGGGAACACCAGCATGCACCATCAAGGTCTGATATTTTTCTTCATAAAAAGCCAAAGGCTGATGCGCCAGCCACTCAATTAAGTAATGAAATTCAGGTTGTAATAATTCATCAAAAGTATCTTTTCGACGTAACTCATGAGCCCCTTCAGCGACAGCCAGTAAATGCAAATCATGGTTTCCTAGCACTATTTGTATATTGTCCTTATGTGCATAACAATATCTGAGGGTATTCAATGAGTTAGGTCCTCTATTAACAATATCACCACAAATAAACAATCGATCTTTATCCCACTGAATATCTAATTTTTTAATCAATGCAATAAAGTGGTCAAAACACCCCTGAATATCTCCAATAGCATAATCCGCCATCTACCACTCTCTTATATAAAACTAATGCAGAATGCCTGGTTGAGTTAAACTGAATAAGGGTATTTGCATTTCAAAAGACACACCATCATCACTCTGCATCTGATAACTGCCCTCCATGGTACCTAGCGGTGTTTTCAAAATGGCGCCACTCGTATATTCATAAGACTCACCCGCTGCTATATAAGGCTGTTCACCCAATACACCTTTACCTTTGACTTCCTTAACATCACCATCTGCATCCGTAATAATCCAGTGACGGGTTAATAATCTTGCTCCCGACTGACTATGATTATTGATTTTCACCGTGTAGGCAAATACAAACTCATTATCATCAGAATTGGATTGTTCTTGTATAAATTGGGTATTCACCCGGATACTCATGGCTTTTAAAGCAGGCATGGTTTACCTCTGTAGAAATCCTTTCATATTGGAGCTGGTTAATTTCTCATCAAACTCTGTTGTATATTGTGAGACAATTATACCATTAATTATTTTAAAATCTTAGAGGGCGACTTAGGACATCTTGATATTTCATACATATTTTTCTTCTAATAACCTTAAAAGCCCATGAGAGGCTTCTTCAACCAAATCCAATACCCGTTCGAAACCATTAAGCGAGCCATAATAAGGATCAGGCACTTCTAAAATATCGGTATTGCCAGATAGTTCAAGAAACAGTTTTATTTTGTCAAAATGTTCCGATTCAGTCGCTTGTTTAATTAAGTCTCTGCTATTGTGCTGATCCATGGTCAAAATAAGGTCAAACTCAGAAAAATCCTTGACTTTGAATTTTCGTGAACGAAGCTTATTTAAGTCATAGCCTCGGTTTTTTGCCGCTTCTATGGCCCGTTGATCAGGCGGTGAACCCACATGAAAGCCTGTCGTACCCGCAGAATCTACCAACAGATTTTTTTTATCCCAACCATGATCTTCAGCAATTTTTCGAAAAACGCCTTCTGCGGTCGGTGAACGACAAATATTTCCCATACAGACAAATAATATTTTTGCTTTCAAGTTGTATTCACCCCCCGTATATACTGAAAAATATTTAATGGCTCAACATTCATACAATTCGAACCATACAATTCGACACTCAACGACTCAAGCTTTAAGGCTGTAAAGGCCACAAATATATTAGCGCCCGTTTATCTTTTATACCCTAGCGTGTCATCAGCTTTAATATACTCCGTCTATTCAAGAGTTTCAATATCTCTGAACTCAAACAAAAATGAAAGTGAAAGAAGTGAAAGTAAAAAAACAACTATCCCAGGGCCTGTTAACCCTAAGGGCTGTTGCTCTTTTATAGGTTAAACCTGCTAATAGCTATTTTTTTAGCATCCAGCCAATCATCATGTGTATCAACACCTTTTTCAGGTGTATCCTTTGCAATATCAATATCGATTCTGTAACCGGCTTCAAGTACACGAAGTTGCTCTAAGCTTTCCATCATTTCTAACCTTGATGGTGGCATATTAGCCATACGATTTAAGAAATCACGACGATAGGCATAAATACCCAAATGTCGAAAATAATGTTGGTTGTTTAAATAGTCTATTGTTTGATTTCTCGGAAAAGGTATAACTGAACGAGAAAAATACAAGGCTTTTGATTGACCAGCAACCTCTTGACTCATCACAACTTTAACCACATTCGGATCCTTCAATTCCTTTTCTGTTTTTATAGCACAACATAAAGTCGCCATTTGAGCATCAGGTTTATTGAATAAAGCAGCCAACTGTTGAATATTATCAGGTGGTATAAAGGGCTCATCTCCCTGAACATTAATAATAATTTTATCATCACCAATGTTTAATTGATGACACACATCATTGACTCTATCTGTCCCCGAAGGGTGTTCTTTTTTGGTCATGACGACATCACCACCAAATGATAAAACCTTATTTTTTATATCCGCATGATCAGTGGCTACTATAATCCTTTCTGCCTGAACCTGAGCGACTTGTTCATACACACGTTGAATCATGCTTTTTCCAGCAATATCCAATAAGGGCTTTCCAGGTAGTCGACTGGATGCGTAGCGTGCAGGAATAACAACAATAAATGACATAAAAACTCTCTACAAAATAGCCTACTCAATCTTTTCTTGAGTGTCCGATGCTTGCTCAGTATCTAAAGGAGTGGCTAACTCAGGCAGCATAATGGGCATATCATCCTGTATTGAAAAAACCAAACGATCAAAAGCACAGGTTAATGTTTGATTTTGAGAGTGATAATTTAACTTACCCTGACACAAGGGACACACTAAAACATCAAATAAGGCTTTTTTCATGTTAGTTCAACCTCTATTGGTCAATTACTATCGCGTGCTTTAAACTCTTCTATCAATGTATCAATACATTGAACAGCATCATGACTTAACTCAATATCAATTTCAAGGTACCACCAGTCATCCTTTGCAAAATCACGACATTTCTGGGCATCTTTTTCTGTCATAATCAAAGTTTCATTATGATACTGTATCAACTCTTTTTCATTAAAGGCATGATGATCCGGATATACTGTCAAATGATAATTTATTCCCAGGTTTTGTAAAGAACTTTCAAACTTTTTGGGATTACCTATACCACAAATCGCTTCTATCGTTTCACATGATTTAAATACTGCCTGATGTATAGATTGTCTTTCTCCTGTTTTCACATTCACCCAGGCTGTCGGTTGAATGACAAAATATTTTTTTTGTAACTGATTCAAATCCATAATCACCTGAGTATCCTTGTTGACTTGCTCCAAAACACAATCCACTTTTTTCAATCGGCTGACAGGTTCTCTCAATGGGCCCAAGGGTATCAATAATCGATTACCCAATTTTCTCTGCCCATCAATAATGGCAATCTCTGTTTGCCTTTGTAGCGCATAGTGTTGTAAACCATCATCACTGATAATGATATCCACATCATTATTTTCGAGTAACCATTGAGCAGCCCTTGCACGTTTGGGATCAATAACAACTGGCACTTTAAGTCGACGGTATAATAATGCTGGCTCATCTCCAGAAACATAGATAGGCGTTTCATCCGTGATCATTAACGGGTAATGATCAGAATAACCACCATAGCCTCTACTGACAATACCCACACGAACATTTCTCTTTTTTAATGCTTCCACCAGCCAAATAACAAAAGGTGTCTTACCTGTTCCACCCACAGTAATATTGCCAACGACCCATACGGGTACAGGTAATGTGATACTTTTAAACCATCCCATGCGATACAACACAGATCGTAAAATAATCAGTATTCTTAATATCAAATGACAAGGCAATAATACCCACCGCCAATAGGATTGGCTATACCAAAAATTGATTAACTTGTCCTGCATCAATATTCAATAACTCAATAATTTAAGAAAAGACTTAATTGTCTTTCTCAGAAAACTGCAAATCATATAAACGCTGGTATTCACCTTTTTTATCCAGTAATTCCTGATGTGTGCCCACTTCAATAATTTTTCCAGAATGCATAACAACAATTTTATCAGCCTTCTCAATCGTTGACAGACGATGCGCAATCACTAATGTTGTTTTATGTTTCATTAAAGTATCCATTGTACTTTGAATGACTTTTTCTGTCTCATTATCCAGGGCAGACGTTGCTTCATCCAATATAAGAATGGGGGCATTTTTCAATAAAGCCCTGGCAATAGCAATACGTTGTTTTTGTCCACCTGACAATTTATCACCCGATTGTCCAACCTGGGTATACCATCCCTCTTCCAGCTTTTCGATAAATTGCGATAAGTTGGCTCTTTCTACCGCTGTTTGAATCTCCGCATCATGGGTATTACTCAATTCTCCATACGCAATATTTGCCCGAATACTGTCATTAAACAATAAAACCTGTTGAGGTACATAAGCAAAATGTGAACGATAGTTTTTCAAAGAAAAATCGGCAATATCACGATTATCCAATGTGATACTACCGGTTTGGTTCTGATAAAATCTGAGCAAAAGATTTGTGATCGTTGATTTTCCACTTCCTGTTGGACCCACTAAAGCCACTGTTTGTCCAGGTTCAATCGTCAAATTAAAGTCTTCTATCACATTGTTTTTTCCATCATAGGAAAAACTGATATTATTGAATTTCAAAGCACCCTTTACTGTTTCAACACTCACATGTCCAGTTTCTGCTTCTGCCTGACTGTCTATAACACGGAACAGACTTTCTGCACCTGAAATGCCTTTTTGAAAAACGCTATTGACACTGGACAAGGCTTTCAATGGATTCAACAAATACATCAACAACATAAAAAAAGCGACAAACTGTCCCGTATTACCATCGGTTGTTTCATTCACAAAATCACCATTCATAAACTCCTGACCAGCCAACCAGAATACAAAGGCTAATCCCATACCGGCAATCCATTGTGTTAATGGTGAACTGATGGCCTGCACCAGTGCCATTTTTAATGTTTGTCGCAGATTTTTATCTGCGGCCTTTTTAAACTGAAGCTCTTCATAATCCTGACCACCAAAGACTTTTACCAAACGAATACCTGAAACACATTCATTCGATACCTGAGTTACATTACCCATTGAATCCTGAATACCATGGCTCAACGCTCTGAAACGTTTTGCAGCGACACGAACTGTCCAGGCAATCAATGGTGCAGCAATTAAAAAGTAAAACGTTAATTGCAAATTAATTTCTGCCATTGAATAGAGTGCATATACAATAGCTGCCACTGCAGTGGCCAACACTTTGATAGCCTGAGTAGAAGATTGTGCAACTGTTTCTGTATTGAAAGTCAGTTTGGATACCAAATCTCCTGGTGTATTTTCATCAAAAAATCGTACAGGCATTTTTAAATAATGCTGAAACACATCTATACGTAATTGATGAACAATCTGTCGTCCAACATAGGTCATACAATAATTGGCAAAAATAGCAGCAATTCCTCTAACACTGATAGCCGCAATAATAAACAGAGTGGCTAATAAAAAAATGTTTGATGACGGTTCTTGTAATACATCGTTAATTAAAGGTTCAAATCTTTTAATTAATAACACTTCAATCATTGAAACCATAATCGATGATAAGATGCCAACAAAAAATATTGTTCGGAATTTTTTCATATATCCCAACAGCCTTCTGTAAATAGGCCAACCTTTTGTACTCAATGACATCACTTTTCCTCAGTAGGATTCACTGTCACCAGATTAAAATCAAAATATCCACTTTCTCGTGATGCTTCCATGGCTGTAATAATCGATTGATAAGGTGCATTGGCATCACCACTAATAATTACCTGCCAGTCTGTTTGATCGCCAGCAATTTCTTTTATCGCTTTTACGAGTGTTTCTTTTTGTGTATTAACGACGGATTTTGCATTAATAAAAAAACGACCTTCTGAATTCACACTGATTTCAAGAAGTTTAGGCTGAATATCCAAAGGATCGGCCGTTGCCTCTGGCAGATCAATATCTATCTGAGACTCTCGATTAAAATTGGTTGTCACCATAAAAAAGATCAATAAAATAAACACCACATCAATCAATGGTGTTAAATTAATAGAAACTTCTTGTTTTTTACGATGACCAAACAAAGAGAAAACCCATGTATTGTATGTTTTATAATATGGTATGGATAGAGATCATAACAGAGTCATCCACTATTTATCTAATGATTCGCGCTCTCCATGGAGTACTTCAACCATTTTTAAGGCTTCTTCTTCCATTAATACAACCAGTTCATCCACTTTACGTTCAAAATACCGATGCATGGCTACCGAAGGTATTGCAACCAGCATACCCGCAGCTGTTGTATATAAAGCTATAGAAATACCACCCGCTAATTGAGATGGATCGCCTGTGCCCTCTCTGGTTATCACCTCAAACACTTCTATCATACCAAACACTGTGCCTAATAAACCTAATAAAGGTGTAATAACAGCAATCGTACCCAAAGTATTTAAAAAGCGGCCTAAACGAACAACAACCCGACGACCAGAATCTGCAATCGCCTGCTTCATAATTTCACGGCCATGAACATGATTGGCTACCCCTACCGCTAAAATTTCTCCCAGAGGTGAAGATTCTTTCATGGCTTTGAGTTTGGATTTATCCAACTCATTATTTTTAACCCAGCCCCACACCTGAGCCACCAAATGTTTTGGTGTAATTCGTGAATGCCTTAAACTCCAAAAACGCTCTACACAAATGGCTAGAGCAACAATAGACCCAATAAATATGGGCCACATGACAAGACCGCCATCTTTAATAATATCGAATAACACGGTTATACCCCATCGGACTTATTTGACCTAATCTACCACATCACTCAATAGATTATCTCTATTTTGGAAAATACTTCAAGAAGTTTATATCGAAGTAACCAGAAGGTACATGGTTATCTTCATAAAAACCATGTCATTTATTATAGATTTTAAATATCCTTCTCATTAAATAAAATATTAAAAATCTCAAAAAAAGTTATTCAATACTTCAAAAAAGACCATTTAGCCGGATTATTTCACATCATCTGCAATAAATAATAAAAGATCAATAAAATCACATTCTTTTGCTGAAGGGTATTCTGAATGAACAACATCATTTTTTTGTTCAAATAGTCTTTTTTCTTCATTCTCTGACAAAACTGAACTTTTTTGTATCATCTTTTCATCAGTCTCACGTTCAGTTAATGTTGCATGAATATGATAATGCCCCATCAACAGAAAACCTGTCATGGCTATGGCAAAGAATATTCTGTTTTTATATTGCATATAACACCTCTCACTCTTGATATTGATGCTCTAAAATAAAAAAAGAAATCCCTTTCAAAAAATCAGAAATCCTTCTCATCATATTTACCTTAAAAAAATCGAATTAACCTGTGTTCATTGACCATGTGATATAGCCTAACAATGTTTTTTTCTTATTTAAAAAGAGAATCTGGTTATTTTTTGTAATGAAAAGAAGTTTTTTTTTCAGAAATAAAAATAATTGAATTCTTATTTGGTGATATTTAAGAAAAGGACACCGCGTGTAATCAAAAAATATACCGATACAATCATCTCTCACCCTTTTACACTTGCAAAATACTGAATTCCTTTATACAGTAGCTTTAAAAAACATCCATAATACAAGTAGATTGTTCATCAAAAAGCTCGACAACCCTCTTTTTTCCAAAATTTTCCGAAAATTTACCATGTTTTCCCTATGTATTTATCATGAATTATGTCAGTATCACATATAGTCATTTCCATCTTATAAATTTATGTTGAACGATTCTTTAGTAGTCTGGATTGTTTTTTCACTGACTATTGTAGTCACCTTTATTGCTGCAATTATTGGTAGAAAGCACGATAACCTTCGTAGAGCACAAAACTTAAAGCACCACAATTTAAATAAATGGATGATAGGGTTAAGCGCTGGTGCAACAGCCAACAGTGGTTTCATTGTCACTGGAGCCGTAGGTTTGGGTTATGTCGGTGGATTACAGTGGATTTTATTACCATTATCATGGTTTTTGGGCGATATTATATTTTGGAAAATATTTCCACAACGTATTAATCATATTGGAAGATCAAAAAAAGTGACCACAATATCTGAATTGTTAAGCCATGACTTTAGTCCAAAATCCAAAAAAATCATTTCTATATTGGCGACTTTATTGATTTTACTCTGTCTGGGAGGTTACACTTCAGCACAATGGTTAGCTGGACAAAAATTTTTTTCAGGTGTCTTCAACTTACCTAATTATTGGGCCTTGATCTTTTTCACATTACTGATTACTGCCTATACAGCAATTGGTGGATTCAGAGGTTCCGTATATGCAGATTCCATTCAAGCCATTATTCGCGTATTGGGTACATTAATAGCCCTGATAGCCGTTATACACGTTGCTTACCAGTCAGACAGTTTTTTACAAAACATTCAAAATACAGACACTTCTTTTTTAATGTTTAATCCAGATAAATCCTTAGTGGCACTGATTGGATTTATTCTTGGTTTTTCAGCAGCTGCTTTAGGTTTTGGATTGGGACAACCTCAGCTTTTGTCCAGATATCTTGCTGGAGAGTCTCCCAAAGAAACACAGGCTGCCTGGTGGATTTATATCGGTTTTGTTCAATTCACCTGGATCGCCATGACCTTATTTGGTGTTATTTTAAAAGGTATTTTAACGGACCTCGATGATCCTGAAATGGGATTAAGTATTTTTTTCGTAACACATTTAAGCCCTATTTTGACAGGTATCATTGTTGCTGATATTTTTGCTACGATTTCTGCAACATCCAATTCTTTATTGGTTGCTATGACACAAGCCGTTTTACATGATTTTTCCTGCCGAAAAACACATGATATTTCTCAAAAAACCTTTATGCTTATCTCCGCAAGCCTTGGCATATGCACCATGATTGTTGCCACACTTATATCAAAAACACACACTATTTTTGATATTGCCATCACCTCTGTTTCTTTAATGGGTGCAGGGTTGGCTGCACCTGTGATGATCAAAGTCATGCAATGGAAAACAACTGAGTTTTCTCTCATCATGTCGTTAATTTTTGGCTTCTTATCATCCGTACTCTGGAAATATACTGGTTATGGTGATTATCTCAATGAAGCAGCCATAGGCATTTCTATTGGGCTTATCACTAATATTCTATTTAGAAAAAAAATGTTTCATTTTTTAAATACCTAACATACTATTGGACTGATTATGGCCATCCCAGACTGGAATACAAAAAAAGCAGTTATCAAAACGTTACTCAACTTTTCAAATGACGATCTCGTTGTAGAGTTTACCTGCAAAGATAAAAATATGTTGGAGCAAATGCGAGGGGTCAGTATAGAAAGTTTAAAAACACATTATAAATATGAATGGAAAAAAAGAACTTATCGTCTTTCTGAAGGCAGCAAATATTTGGCTTTCTTTGAAACATTAGCAAAATTTTTAAGTTGTAATGAACAAAAACATGGTCATGCATTAGCTTTCATGGATTTAACCAATTTCCTATCAACACTGCCTGTTGAAGATCAAAAAAAGTTAAAAGAAGCCTGTGACCAAAATATATTTTTAAGTTTAACCCGAGAAATCGAAGATAGCATCAATATCACATTATCCAATAACCACCTTTCAACCTCTTTAAATACTAAAGATTCATCACCCTTTTTTGAAATATCAGTTTATGAACCTGAGAACTCTTTGGTCTTATTGAAAGACGGACTTTCTAAAAAATCTATTGATCAATCTTTATATTATCAAAGACCTGAATCTTCGGAACTATGGTTATCGATTACTTCAGATCCTATTTATACAGGAACCAATCAATGTCAGGCAGCTCTTAGTCGGCTTTGTATCAGCGAAGAATGGCGTTCATATATCAGAGATCAACACTTCAGTGGTATTGTTATGCTGGCTGGAGGAGGCTCTCATCTAAAAGATTGTATTATTTTAAACTCGTTAATTGAACGAAAAATTGATCTTGAAAAAACAGCAACACCCGTTATTTATTCTTTTTTGGATGTCAGCTACTTCATGTTGATTGATTCAGGCAGAAAATTACAACGTAAAATTATTGAAGAAAACCTTGAAAATCATATTATTTTGAAATCTATTGTTTTTGATATTCTTAAGTTCAGCAATAAAAATGAATTTAAAAAATTCAGGTTACAGGAACATGGCAAAATTGCCTGGTTTTTAACTGGAGGTACTCTAGGGAATTTTGATGAAAAACAGTTTTTTACATCGTTAAAAAATGTTGTCAATATTGGGGATAGATTAATTATAGGTATTGAACTTGCCAGTAAAGATATTAATAATCAATATAAAAATGAACTCCTCAAAAAATACAACAATGGCTCTGTTAAAAAATTAATTTCTGTTCCTTTAGAAGCCATTAAATCAGGTTTAAAGAGTGAAGATACTTTTGATGATGTTGCTGAATCAATGGAGATGTCTGTGCGTACTGAAGCGGATGATTGTTTAAGTCAGGTACCCAACTCTGTCTCGGTAGTTGCTTCAATCAAAACACATTCATACGGTCCCATCAATTTATTTAAATCCACTCGATATTCAGAGCAGGACCTGATTACTTTTGCAAATCAATATCACTGGACATTTATTGAATCACATGAAGGTATTGACAATAGTTTTAAACAACTGATTTTTGAATATCAACCCTCATCCTCCCATTAAAAAATCAACAAATTCTAAAATGTATGGTACCAAAAATGTGCATGCTCCTCTCGGAAACCCTTTAACTGTAAAGTACCATCACTCGTTAACAATAAAGAAATCATACCCTGTTTTGAATTTTCCATAAGCTCAATATCTAATGCCTGGTAACGAGATAGTATCTTGTCATTAGGCAAATGAAAGCGGTTTAAAAAACCTGAAGAAACAATTGCTGTTTTTACCTGACTATTTAACAAAAATGACCATGAAGAAGAGCTTTGGCTACCATGATGTGGTACCGTCATCACATCAGCTTGAACAAAAGATTTGTGGTGTTTTAATATATAAAGCTCTGCTTCTTTTTCAATATCACCTGTTAATAAAATCTGTTTGCCTGCCATAGAGAGCTTCATCATACAGGACGCATTATTGCCCTGACCATTCGGCATTTGCAGCCATTCTATATCAAGTTGCTTTATAGTGAATTTACCTTTACACGAATTAGATTCATACTTTTTAAATAACTTATTTTCCTCTTGAATATTTAGTGTCTGTTTTTCTCCAGATACCCAATATTTCACTGGATATTGTTGTATCAACCACTGATAATCTCCAGCATGATCTTTATCATTATGACTAATAACCAGCAAATCAATCTCTTTTATTAGTTTTTTCTTTAAAAAAGGAGAGAGGACATTTTTTGCTATGCTCATATGCTGATACACATCCCCCAAATCATAAATAAAAACAAATGAGGTGTTATTTTCAACATCGCTATAACGTCCAATAATACTTAACCCCTGACCTACATCCATAAAATACATTTCTAATGTTGCATGCGCCTTATGTTTATTGATCATAACAACAAATAATATGATGAACAGGTATTGGCTCAATCCGATGCTCCTCGTAGAAAGTGTTTGTCGCCATGGCCATAATATCAGTAGTAAACTCATGATAATGCCCAAGAATAACAATGGCTGTGATAATAATTGTGTGGGTATATAGTGATTGATTTTTTGTAAACAAAATATCAATACAACAATAATTTTATCTAACAGCTGAAAGAACAACAAAGCCCACTCAATAGAGAATAAAGACATCAGCAGTGCCATAAACTCCATAGGCAAAACCACTAATGTAATCACAGGAACAGCCAATAAATTTGCCAGAAAAGCATTCACTGACAATTCAAAAAACAATAAAGCACTGATTAAAGACATCATTACCGTTAGTCCCCACTGGATAAATAACCATTCCTTTAATCGAATACCGATACGTTTTAAACCATATTCCTTTTTATAAATACTCTGTTCATCCCTCTGGATGAACCCGGTACTCAATAACCAAAAAATAATACTGATAGCCATAAATGACAACCAGAAGCTTTCACTCAAAACACTCACAGGATCAGCTATCAGAATGATGGCTAATGTAACAGACAGTAATTTGGAACGATTCCAGTTAAGGTTAAAAAGTGACATAATCATATAACAGGTCAAAGCAATGAGTGCACGTTGAGTTGGTAGTGAAAAACCAGCCAGCCATGCATAACTGAATGCAAAGCACCACCCTATAATCAATGCGACAGAATGTGCAGGCCATTGATTCATTAAATAAACCGATCGTCGCCAAAGGAATGAAATCACCCAATAAACCCAAAAAAATAATCCGCCAATATGTAAACCAGAAATCGCTATTAAATGTGATGTCCCCGTTGATCTCACCAATTGCCATTCTTCTGCATTTAAAAAATGTCGCACACCCATTGTTAAAGCAAGATGCCATCTCAACATTGAAGACTCATGCATCTGATGGGTTAGTTTATCGAGTAGATTTTGACGAAGTCTCAATACAAGATGACTGGTTGTAAAAACAGTTTTAGTATCCATCTTTTGAGGTTGATGCTCTTTTTCCAATACATAACCCTGAGCATCATAATGATTCACTAAAACCCAACGCTCACGATCAAATCCTCCTGAATTCATCAAACTGACAATCGCCTTGATCCTAAGCTGCAATTTAAGTTGATCACCTGGCAATAACGATGTCATGAAATGGTGTTTATTGACTTGCTCTGGAGTTAACTCAAGTTGACTGTGATGATGACGCTGGTGATATTTAAATTTATGCAGATACCAGGAAACGTGAATGCTTTTTAATGCCTTAATCTGCTGAAAGTTTTGTTCCGTATCTGAATAAAACTCTGTTGGGCAAAAGGCAAATCGAATACTTTCTTCCGTTTTATGAATTAAAGAACAAATCCGTCCTGCCATGTTGATATCCAGAACTTGTTGCAAAGGTGGTAATCTGTGAGCAAGGCTGCTATGGGATTGATACTGACTATTCAACAGGCCTATACATAAACCAAATAAGGCATATTGTATTGGCTGCCTAATAGAAAAACGAGCAAGCTTTTGATGAAAAGTAACACACAGGAATATTAGCAGTAAAATAATCTGGGCATAGAACCAGACACTGAATAAACTGGAAAATAACCATAACTGACAAGTGCCAATCAATAAGCCTACTGCAAAACAACGCATGGTATTGTCCTTAATAAAACGATTGACCTTTGGTTAACACTTATAAGAGCAGCCAGACTCTCATAAATCCTTTGATTGTCTATACTCTATCAAATAGAATGAAGCTTATCAAATTGACTTAACCTTTTTTCATTAAGCCGCTACAATGTTTTACCTATCGCCAAGTCATTTTATCAATAAGTTCACCAATACAAATCACTTTCAGTAGTCAAGTATTCATGGCCCGAAAAATATTCAAACGATTAACACCAAAGCCAGACACGATCAAAGATCATCGAATGCTGAAAATGTTCGGTACGTTAATCCATGATCCACAGCTCTTCCACCTTACACGGCATTCTGTATCAACGGCCTTTGCTATTGGACTTTTTTGGACCTGTATACCCATACCAGTTCAAATGTTTCTAGCGGCAGGTATGGCTATTATATTTCGAGCAAATATCATTATCTCTGTTGGTCTGGTCTGGATAACCAATCCTTTAACTATTCCCTTTATTTTTGGATTTTTTTATTTAATCGGTACCTGGCTACTGAATATACCGGTGGTACCTATTAATATTGAGCTCACCTGGCAATGGCTGGAAACTGTTTTTCTGACAATATGGCAACCACTCTTGCTGGGCAGTGTTGTTGCAGCCGTAATATCTTCGGTGATTGGTTATTTTGGTATTCGTTTATTCTGGAGAATTCATGCCGTTTCCCGTTGGAAAGAGCGACAACAAAAACGTCGCTTAAAGAAATGTCATCTTAAAAATCGCGTCTAACCTCAATAAGCTGACCATGCTGCATTTCATATTGCCGGTCTGCTTTGGCGGCAAGATCTCTGTCATGGGTCACAACAACCAGACTGGTTTTCAGCGTTGTATTTAATGTCAACATCAACTGATACACACGTTCTGCATTTTCCGAATCCAGATTACCTGTGGGCTCATCCGCAAAAACACAAGCCGGTTGTGTAACCAAAGCCCGGGCAATGGCAATGCGTTGACGTTCACCACCCGATAACTCAGCAGGTTTATGCTGTTCTCTGTCACTTAAATCCACTTGAGCTATCATATCACTTGCTTTTTTGAGAGCCTCCTGTTTGCCAACCCCCCTAATAAGCCAGGGCATGGCTACGTTTTCTAAAGCTGTAAACTCCTGCAATAAATGATGAAATTGATAGATAAACCCTAAGTGTTGATTACGCCAGTCACTTTGTGCCTTGATTGACAATGCATGGATATCCTTTGACATGATTTTAACCCGTCCTGATGTTGGTTTATCCAATCCTCCCAATATATGCAGCAATGTACTTTTTCCAGATCCCGATGCACCAACGATAGAAACGCTCTCCCCTGCAGCCACTGCAAAATCAACGCCTTTTAAAACATCGACCTGCTTCTGTCCATCAGAAAAGGTTTTTACAATATCATCACAGGTGACCGTTAAATGAGTATTACTCATAACGTAATGCCTCCGCTGGTCGGGTTCTTGAAGCACGCCATGCCGGATAAAGCGTTGCCAGAATACTCATCAATAATGCTGCTGATGCAATTTGTACCACATCAGACATATTCACTTGTGTTGGCAGGAAGCCAATAAAATAAACATCACCTGGCACAACAGAAACACCAAACCACTGTTCTATAGTAGAGACGATTTCAGGCAAGTTAGCTGCTAACAGTACACCACAAACAACGCCCAAAAGGGTACCCAGCACCCCATTGATACTGCCTTGAACCATAAAAACAGACATAATCACCTTGGGAGAGGCGCCCAGAGTTTTGAGTATGGCAATATCTGCTTGCTTGTCAGTCACCACCATCACCATCGTCGATACGATATTAAATGCCGCAACTGCAATAATAAAGGTCAATAAAATAAACATCATTCTTTTTTCCATTTTGATCGCTTTAAACAATGTGCCATGTGTGAAGTTCCAGTTCAAAACACGATATCGATAGTTTAAGCTTTTTGAAATATCTGACGAAATACTATCAACTTGCAACACATCCGCTACCTTAACTCTGAGTGCCGATACCTGCCCCTTGGTTCTTGCAAGACGTGCGGCATCTTCCAAATGAATCATCGCCAGAACGCTATCCACTTCTGATTTAGTCTCAAAGAGACCTTTTACGGTAAACTGTCTGGTTCTGAGTTTTACGCCACCCACAGGAGAAATGGTCGCACCATCCGCAATAATAATGGTCACTTTATCATGCAACATCACTCCCAGACGCTGTGCCATATTCATCCCTAAAATAATGCCATATTCCCCGGATTGTAAATCTGCCAAATCACCTATCACCATATGATCACCAATAATCGAGACTTGCGTTTCAAGCTGGGGATCAATACCTTTAACAAATCCATAGCCCCGATAGGAACCATGCGCCATCATCGCATTCAATTCAATATAAGGTGCTACAGCTTCAATACGTTGAATCTTTTTGACATCTTCTGCCAATGACTGCCAATCACTCATATTATCCTGTGGCTCAAAAATAGAAATATGAGGGACTGTCCCCAAAATACGGGTTCTGAGCTCTCTTTCAAAGCCATTCATGACAGAAATGACCGTAATCAGCACCATAACGCCTAATGCGATACCAATTAAAGAGGCTAGAGCGATAAATGAGATGAAATGGTTCTTCCTTTTTGCTCGACTATATCGAAAACCAATAAACCAGGATAACGGCATACCCATAAATGAAAAAGTCTCCCACATCAGTCAGTTAACAGTAAAATTTGGACTATTATATCATTAAAGCATCTAGAAAAGATGACTATTCTTTTTAGATATAAACTAAAACAAGTACCCTTTAGACAAGATAACAATAAAATATTATGAGTTTTGAGAACGAAAGAAGAGATTTCTATAGAATCGACGATGACATTGCCTTAGATCTTGAGCCTCTGGAGCAGCATAAACGTGACGAAGTTATCGAAACCTTGGGTGATGACCTGTCTGAAGCTGTTTTAATGTTGAAAGAGTTACGTCAACTGGACTATGATAATAACCAGGCATACATTCAGGTTTGCGATTCTCATAGAGAATTGGGGCAACTAATACGTGCCCAAAACAAAAAAATAGACATCATTGCCCGTCAATTAGTCAAATTCGCACGCGATGGTTTTAACACCATTGAGGCCAACATCAGTGGCGGTGGGTTACGCTTTAAAAGCCCAACCGTCTATGCAAAAGGCAGTGAATGGTATTTAAAAATACTGCTATTTCCTGAATGCCATGGTTTTAATGCTTTGGCCAGAGTGGTCAGTTGTCGCCCCGAAAACGATCACTACCACATTGCTATGGAATATACCGATATACTCCTGAGTGATCGTGAGCAACTGGTCAAACACATTACCCGCCTGCAATCGAGGCGCTTGAGAAAAACGTTTTAACTGAAACTGAGAGGAAAACACCATGAAATTCTGGATAACACTCGTCACTTTTCTTTTCGTCAGCATCATTTGGTTGGGGCAATCTATTCATGCCAAAAACGCCATCAATATTGGCAGTCAAAATCAAGACACTTACATAGAAACACCCAGAAGTGGACAATCGATGGATGATGTAAAAAAATCCTTTGGACAACCTTTAGAAATTATTCAACCCATTGGTGAACCACCTATTACACGTTGGACATACCATCAGTTTACCGTTTATTTTGAACACCAGTTTGTGATTCATTCTGTCAAACACAAAAATTAAAGAGTAAAACCAACGCTATCTATAAGGGAGAAATACCTCCTAATGAACCCAAGGTTACTTTCAGTTGATTGACATAATTTAACAGTTGGGTTTCAATGTCCTCATTGCCCAGAGTGTTCCATATATCCTCATCATTATTTTTTAGCCGTTTTACCTGTTCAGTTAGCGCCAGTCTTTTAAGTTCAAGCTGTCGGTTATCCGGCAGTTTCATGCAAGATGATACATTGACATTTAACAGCGACCATAAATTTTTACTATTAAAGCGTACTTGATTCTTTTCTTCGTTTTTTGCAGGAAATTGTTGCACACTAATGGGAATACCCAAGCTTCGGTTGACGCGACTCAGGGCGTTTAATGCAATATAGGTTTTATGAAAACATTGTCTGCCGAAATCCACTTTCTTTTCAGGTCTCATCATCAGTTTATCCAGAGATAATAATGAATCCTGATGTGCCAATGACAACTCAATACTGGTCGTCAGATTAAGGCGCTTTTTTTCACATTTAATGCGCAAGCCCGATGCTTCTATTTTTTGTCCTGTGACAGGCAAGTTTTTGCAATCTGCATTTTTTATACTGAATTGATTGATTAATTGAAATGGATGATTTTTACGCTGCGTTTGCTTTTTACTTTTTGGCGTTAATATCTTTTTTTTAGAAGGCATCACATGATAGATGAAACTTTTACTGTTATCTGACAATTCAATCCAATGAAGCGGCTCTATAGAAGCATGAATACAAGCAGACCATGCTTTCATAATATGTTGGTGTAATCTATCGTGTATTTGCCAATGTCGATAATTATCCAGAAACTGTTGATAATCCTGTTTACAAAAAGTGTCTATCTCTTCGGCAATGCGTTGTGGGCTCCAGGATGAAACAAATTTAAAATCCTGATCGGTCACACCCAAATCAATACCTTCTGGATTAGTCACCGCAGATGAACGCTTTAAACAATAAGTCTGTTGGGTTAACTTGACTTGATCTCGTGAATAACTATGGTTTGAATGCTTGAGCACACCTTGCTTTAAAATAACCTGACAAAAAGACACGGCATCAGTCTGATTGATCCACAAAATATTTAACAATATAACAAAATAAAATTTAAGCTTCACTCTACACTCACCTTATTACTCGGATATCACTGTATGATTATTTTTATAATAAAAAACAATACTCGCCAATAGTTCAATAGTTTAAAAATACCGGCTTATTATCAACATTTTAAAAAAAAATTTCGAAGACATTTTTAATATTCGTGAAATACAACGCAAAAAAAAAATCAAAATCTCCCTTGTAATACAACATTTGAGTTAAAAAGACAATAACCATTTACTCAGTTCGAGTTTTTAACCTTCCGATATTTCTATTGTTCTAATTTAAACCATCACTGGAATTGGGTTCTATCCATTGAAAAGTCACTCGTGACGTAACACCACACAACAGGGTATAAGGAATTGTATTGGCGTGCCTGGCTATCACTTCAACGGGTAATTCTTTGCCCCAAAGTACAACCCTATCACCTATCTCATCATTTGCATCAGAACCTAAATCTACAGCAATCATATCCATAGACACATGTCCTAATAAAGGCACCAGACGATTATTAATCCAAACGGGTGTGCCTATCTCGGCCTGTCTGGGATAACCATCTCCATAACCAATCGCTACAATACCCAGCATGGTATCTTTTTCACTTTGGCTCATTGCACCATAACCCACCGTTTGCCCTTTTTTTAAAGGCTTCTTCGCGATTAAAGCTGATTCTAAATTCATGGCCGCTTTAAGATTGTGAGAGGAACCTTGACAGTCAGGCAGTGGCGAACATCCATAAAGTAATAACCCAGGTCTTATCCAGTCAGCATGAGATTCAGGCCAGGCCAACACACCGGCAGAATTGGCAATACTTTGTTCCTCAGTTAAACCATGAATGCATTTTTTAAATAACTGTATCTGATATGGCGTTTTCTTATGATGAATATCATCCGCACAAGCCAGATGTGTCATTAAACGTATTGATCCAATATGTGGTAAAGAGGTTAACTGTTGATAAGCCGCCATAAAATCATTTTGCTCAAACCCCAAACGATTCATTTCACTGTCCAGTTTAAGCCATAGATCAAGAGGTTTCACTTCTCCCTGAAGTTTCTCCAAATAAGCGTTTAATGTTTCAATCTGAGCTTGATGATGAATCACCAGTTGTAAAGCATATCGATGGATTAATTCCAGTTCACAACTATCAAAAAATCCCTCCAGCAAAATAATCGGTTTTTCAATGCCGCCTTCACGCAAAGTCATGGCTTCTTCAATACAGGCAACAGCCAAGGCATCAACATCCGAAAAAGCGCGTGCTGCAGGCACAATACCATGCCCATACGCATCGGCTTTAACAACAGCCATAATGCGACTGTCAGGTGCTAATGTTTTTACTACGGAAAGATTGTGCTTTAATGCACTTAAATGAATGATAGCTTGGGTTGGTCTCACATTAACGCCTAAAAAATCATCGAGAATTTAACGATAAAAAAGTCACAGATATTAATCCTAAAGATCATCCTGTTGATATTCTGCTGCATAATTTACAAAGCGGTTAAAGTGTCCTTGAAAGCTTAAATTGACAACACCAATAGGACCGTTTCTTTGTTTGCCAATAATGATTTCAGCTATACCTTTTTTATCCGTTTCCTTGTTATAAACTTCATCTCTATAAACGAATAAAATCACATCTGCATCCTGCTCAATGGCACCCGATTCACGGAGATCAGACATCACTGGCCGTCTGTCTGAACGTTGTTCCAATGAACGATTCAGCTGAGAAAGTGCAATAATAGGAACATTCAATTCTTTCGCCAAAGCTTTTAAAGAGCGGGAAATTTCTGATATTTCCAGGGTTCGGTTATCTTTCATACTGGGTACTTGCATCAACTGTAAATAATCAACAACAATTAAACCAATTTCTCCATGTTCTCTGACAATACGCCGGGATCGTGAACGCACTTCTGAAGGAGACAAACCCGGTGAATCATCAATAAACATTTTGCTATTATTTTTCAGAATATTGGTGGCTATCATCACATTATCCCAATCACGATCATCCAAACGGCCACTTCTTAATTTATTGGCATCTATGCCGCCTATTGAAGCCAAAGAACGCATTAACAATTGATTTGCTGGCATCTCCATACTAAAAACCAAAACAGGTTTACCGCCATGGATAGAACCGTGTTCTGCAATGTTCATGGCAAAGGTTGTCTTCCCCATAGCAGGTCGGCCGGCAACAATAATCAAGTCGGATGGCTGAAAACCATTGGTTTTTGTGTCCAGATCGGTAAAGCCACAAGACAAACCTGTAATACCGCCTTTTGAATCCACCGCCAATTGAATTTGATCAAGAGTTTGCTGCAAATAGTTGGATGCCATTTGCAATCCGGTATCTGACTTTTCTCTTGTCGATGCAATTTTAAATACTTTTGACTCTGCCACATCCAATAGCTCCGAGGAATGTCTGCCTTTCGGAAAATAAGCAGCATCGGCGATGTCATTGGAAACCGTGATCATTTCTCTCAATACGGCTCTTTCCCTGACAATATCAGCATAGGCTATGATATTTGCAGCACTGGGGGTATTTTTTGTCAGCTCTCCCAAATAAGCCAGTCCACCAATATTGTGTGACTCACCTTCCACTTCCAAAAATTCATGTAAGGTTACCAAATCCATAGGCTTTGTATTTTCTGCAAGATAGCGTAATGCTCTGAAAATAGAACGATGTGACTTACTGTAGAAATCTTCTGGCACCAGGTGATCACTGACTTTTTCCCAGGCATCATTATCTAACATTAAACCACCCAGAACAGACTGTTCCGCCTCTAATGAATGCGGTGGAATCTTTAACTGTTTAACGGATGCGTCTTCTTTTTGTGTCATGAATTTCGCCTAATCATTTGTTTTTCTTCTTACATTCTTTACTCAAACTATAAAAAACAACCCTTACACTTTTTTATATACCACAGATGATACCTTCAACATAATAAAAAAACCCTTGCTGGCATTCAACCAAAACAAGGGTTTTATGTCTCATTTTCGCTCTATATCTAAAGAACCTGTTTTCAAACAGTGTACATTCGACAAGAACGACTTGACAGCCAAAGGCTTTAGACAGAGGTTATTCAGCAACAACCATTAATTGAATCGATGACGTCACATCTGTATGCAGCTGAATACTGATATCAAACTCGCCAATGCTACGAATCACACCATTCGGTAAGCGCACTTCTGATTTTGATACAGGCTCACCGGCTGCTGTAATAGCTTCAGCAATATCCCGTGTACCTACTGAACCAAATAGCTTGCCTTCATCACCTGCATTAGCTGCAATCGTCACACTTAAAGCTTCTATACGTTCAGCTCTGCCTTTAGCGGCATTCAATGAATCAGCAGCAGCACGCTCCAATTCAGCTCTTCTTTCTTCAAAGCTTTCTAGATTGTCTTTTGTTGCAGCAACCGCTTTGCCAAATGGCAACAAAAAGTTACGACCATAACCATTGGCAACTTTCACTTTATCACCCAAGTCGCCCAAGTTACGCATTTTTTCTAATAGAATCACTTCCACCAGCTGTTCCTCCCAAAAGGTTTATCTGGATTGTCTATAAGACGTTTTAAAAACATTCATTATTTATGAGCATCACAATAAGGTAATAACGCAAGAAAGCGAGCTCTTTTAATGGCTGTAGCCAACTGACGTTGATACTTTGAATGTGTGCCTGTGATACGACTTGGAACAATTTTACCTGTTTCAGTCACATAATTTTTTAACGAACCTAAATCTTTATAATCAATTTCACTCACACCTTCGGCAGTGAATCGACAAAATTTTCTACGACGCATTTGACGTGGCATATTTTTGCTCCTCTAAATACAGTTATTCAGTTTCACTGGTTTCTAGCGCTGTCTCTTTCACATCGCTTTTTTCATCAGTATTGGTTTCTTTTTCCACAGAAGTATCTTTTGCAGTATCTTCTTTTTTATCAGATTTATCAGACTCTGATTTGGAAGAAGCTTCTGATTCATCTTTTTCTTTATATAATGGAGAAGCTGTTGTCACCGCATCTTTGCGTCGAATGGTTAAATGGCGTAATACGGCGTCATTAAAGCGGAATAAGGTTTCTATTTCTTCAACAACACTATAAGCACATTCAAGATTCATTAACACATAGTGTGCTTTATGTACATCTTTAATAGCGTAGGCCAGTTGACGTCGTCCCCAGTCTTCCAGACGATGTACCTGTCCGCCAGATTCCTTAACCAAAGTGGTATAACGCTCTATCATTGAAGAAACCTGATCACTTTGATCAGGATGAACAACAAACACTATTTCATAGTGATTCATGGATGCTCCTTATGGATTCCAGCCCAAGTGTTCAACTTAAGCAAGGAGTTGTAGATTAAAACGAATTGTTATGATGAGTGAACCCGATGGTTCAACCCAAAATGAGGCCGGATTATACTGAAAAGCATGACCAATAATCAAGATACTACCCTGTATATTTTTATTCGCTCCAATTAATATTTTTCTTTATATCACTCATTTTAAATAAAAATCAATAAAAACAATAGGTTATGTCGTCAATCCAAAGTCGGATATTATTCTTTTTCTTCATCATCCATATTGGCAAACGCATCATCCCAGTCAATATCATCATCACCATCCATGGATTCTAACTCTAAATCATCAATATTGACATCATCTTCTTCATTTAAAGCAACTTCACTTTCCAGACTTGCAGCATCAGTACTTTCAACATCAGAACTCTCATCTGGCTGAACTGCTTTATCTTTAACGGACGGCTCTGTTTCTTCAACGACTGACTGGCTCAGTTTCTTCAACGACCGATTCAGTTTCGAGAATAGGGGCTACCTCAGGTACATCTTCATCCATGATATCCAAAAATTCATCGTCATCACTCTCTCCTTCCTCAAGATCTTCTTCTACAAGACCTTCTTCCATAAGGCTGTCTTCTGTTATTCCTGTTTCTTCAATCTCATCCGAATTCATTTCAGGTTCTTCAAAATCGACTCCGGTTTCTCCTGCATCCAGCATTTTCTCATTCACATCGGCCATCATGTCATCACTGAGTAATTCCTCATTGTTATCGGTTGTGTCTACTTCTGATGGCATCATCTCCGCTTGAATTTGTTTGCCAGAAAACGAAGACATCGCCTCCAATATTTGATCAACACTGAGTGTTTTTTGTTCAATTTCTTCACCAAACATGGATGAATATTCAGTAAATATACTGTTTAAAGTTACCAGCATTTTATGGTTGGATGCTTTTAAACTTTTGTTTTCGCCAAGTAATGCATCCACTTTGTCATTCGCTGCTGTTAATGCTTCAGAATTATCCGAATCCGAAGATTCAGTGATTTCTGTTGACTCTGCGTCTGTTGACCCACCTTCTGGTACCAGTTCATGATATTTGGCTGTTACACGTGATAATTCATCGTCCAATGCCTGCAATGCCACCAAATCTTTATTCATGTAGCCACTGACAAAAGATCGCACAAAAAACTTACGTTCACTTAAAATATTTTTAGCTGTTGTTTCAGCCGTTTCATTTGAAAAGCCCAGATTCTCACTTAAAAAAGTTTTTATTGCATCCAGTTGCGTATTTTCATTACTCTTGACATTGATAATTAATTCCCTCATTGCTTTTTTCATCCTTGAACGACCTCTCAACAATAACACTAAAAAGAACAGTGTAAGAATAACAAAAGGCAAAACAATATACCCGGTTAACACCCAGGATATCATATCTCCTGTCATGCCAAACAGAGCGCTTTCGGTTGCTGATTCGGCAATAACAGCGGTTTCTGTAACTACGTCAGTATCGGTTATCATATTAAAAATTAAGTTCATATCTGCCATATTATTCACCTTCTGGCAAAGGTTTATCATCATGTTGTTCAACGGATTCTTCTTCTGTTATTTCTGCAGTCATGTTTTCAACGGATTTCAGTGCACGCCGCTTACTCCATTTCCAGGCAAACCATCCACCAGTCATAAACAGTATATTGGCAATCAAACCTATTATGAGCCATGCATTAGTACTCAGTAATGAGGTATCCTCTTCTTTAGGTTCAGGTTCGCCCTCTTCATCTGGTATGCTTTCTTCATCCGGTTTACTATCTTCTTGTTCTTTATTTTCTTCTTCCTGATCATTGTCTGCTTTCTCTTCAGAGATGTCTTCTTTAGGCTCTTCTTCAGAGACTGTTTCTTCTTCAACAACAGGCGTTTCTTCCGGAGTTGCTAGGGTTTCTTCTGGTATGGCAGCCTTCTCTTCTTCAACAAAGGATTCAACTTTAATATCTTCGAATTCGATGGTTGGCAAGTCAGTTGAAAATTTTCTTCCGGTAACCGATATGCCCTCTGCCTTGAATTCCAAAGAAAACTGACCACCTCGTTTCAAAGGTTCCAATTCAAAATAATTGACATCCTGCCAATCATGTAATGTTTTAAATTCAGTTCTACCATCAGGATAAAGCACTTTAACAGTCACTTTTAATTGTTCAACATCTAAAACACCTTCTACGATATCAAAAATAACTTTATGATTTTTTCCTTCTTCTTCTGATTGTTTTAAAATGGCTTTAATAGGTTCTGAAAATACTTTTACTGCATGTGTTCGACTTCGTTCAAAAGTTGGGCTTTTAACAACTAAATTAATATTTAAAGTGCCTTGTTCTTCCCCTGAAAAAAAGAATTGTTGAAATGTTCCTGAGCCACTATCCAATATCAAGGGTAATGGCATTTGATTACCATCACTTTCCAGAAAGATTTTTGCATCGATGAGTTGCAGGAAATCTGGTTTTTTTATGACTTTACCATCTTCAAGTAGTTGCAAATAATATTGTATTTGTTCTTTTGCCAAAACATTATTGGGTAACTCACCAATATTCAATCCTAAATTACTCACTATCATAACCCGATTATCAGGATCAATAGCAGCATCTATGTTCCACTCACCCACTTCAGGTTGCGCAATGGTTATCAAATCATAAGACTTACTTGCAAACCAACGTACAGAAGCATCCGCATTCTTCTCGGTAATTTTTTTCTTTGATGGTGTATTTAAAGTAGTTTGTGATTGTGCCTCTTGTTTAAATACCAGCAACGTCATTTCTTCAATACTGGCATCCACTTTAAAAGTATTATTTTTCAAAGGCAAACTGTCTCTTGGTGTTGCCTGTTCAAAAATTTTCAAAAATATTTTTTGCAATTCATCTGCATTATCCACCGCAGTAAACCAACCATCGGTTTGGTTTGCCATGGTTGATAACAATGCTTCATCAGCGTCTTGAGATAATGCAATAGTGTGTATCGTCACACCTGATTTTTTAAGCTTGGGAATCACTTCATTTAAAATCCTTTCACGCTCTTTTTGATTTTCCTGTTGATTTTTAGAAATATCTACCATGCCATCTGTCAATAAAATTAAACTGCGTGCTTCAGAGGTATCGGATTTATTCCAATCCCATGTCGCCCGGGTCATGGCTTCTCCAATATTGGTATACAATCCTGCCGAATTAATTTTTGCTGTTGCCTGCATCGCTTCCTTTTGCCATTGTGGATTCACCTTTTTTAAAGGCACCAACATATTCACATACCGCCCAAATGTCCAAATACCCGAGTCTGAACCTTGTGGCATTAAATTAGTAATTAAACGTGTTGCTGGTATACGTAAATTTTTAGGATCATTTTTTTTCATACTCCCTGAAATATCAACCAATACCCTGACATCAGAGCGTTTTTTCTCTGTTTCTAATGCCAGAACACCAGATTGCCCAAATGCAATCAGTATGATTCCTATAATGAATAAGGAATACCGCAGCTTCAATGTCATTAACCTTTCTATTTTGAAAAACCAGAATCATTCATTTGAAAAATCATCATAGTTTTTCATTTTTTAAAGAATTTAAGGATTGTTGTATCTTTTTCAAAAGTTTAGCTCATTATTCTCAACTTTTTTATCGGATTTCCAATAAATTAAAAACTGGGTAAAAATTCAGTAAAAAAATCATTATTTATCTCATTTATATAATAAGAATCAACCTGAAAATATTTTTTAACTATCCCTTATTGTGATAATTAAATATCTATTAAATGAGTTGAAATCATGTAAAAACCTTTTAAGAAAATTGTTTTTTATTTTTTATAAATCTACGAGTTATCACAATCTTCACAATTTTCTAACAAATCAGAATATCTAGAATTTATCCCAATATTTTCAGTCATAATCAGCCGAGTTATTTTATTAATCTATGAGGCTGAAATTATGAAAAAAATATCTTTCAATCCATTCACTACAAGCAAAGTATTCTGTACGCAAGCTCGCACTCTAAAAATACCAGCACTTTCAATTTTAATCGCTGGTGGATTGCTCACAGGTTGTCTTAAAAATCCTGATCCTGTTGATGGTGCGATTTATGTACTGACCAATGGTCATAATCCCAGCGAACAAATTAATGCAGGTGCCAATGCGGTCAACGATCCCAGTTTAACCAATGAAATTGTTGCTTATACACGAATGGCATCAGGGCGTCTGGAAGAAATTGGTGTTTATTCAACAGGTGGCCTCGGTGAAAATATTCGAAACAGTGGCGCTAATCCATTAGCCTCCCAGGATCCACTCATTGTTTCACTGGATAAACGTTTTGTCTTTGCTGTTAACGCAGGTAGCGAAAGTATCAGTTCATTTGTCATTCGAGAAGATATGTCATTAAGACCGGCTTCATTAAATGTATCCACATCAGGGATCAGTAATGCACAAAATCCTGTTTCTTTAACCCAATATGATGACGTACTTTATGTTGCCAATAGTGGTGCTTTTTTTGATGAGTCTGGTAGCGAGTTAAACCAGTTACCCAGTGACAGAAATCGTACCAATAGCAGCATTATCGGATTTAGAATCGAGAATGATGGTACATTGATTCAATTAACTGCGTCTGAAATTCCTGGTATAGCTGCTAACGTAGGCTCTATCGAATTTTCAAACGATGGCTCTGCACTTTACATTACAGAACGACGCACCAATCGAATTTTAACAGTAGCCATGGAAAATGGTCTTCCCGTTTTAGATAATGGTTCACCTGTTATTTCTGAATTTACTTCACAAACACCTCAACCTTTCGGTACTGATATTTTTATCAATGAGCATGGCGAAGAAGTTCTTGTTGTATCTGAAGGTAATAATGGTGCCCCTGGTTTATCCGCTTTATCTTCTTATACTGTAGATAACGATGGTGAATTATTTGCTGCCTCATTAAGTACTGGATTTGAAGGTGATGCACTCGCAACAGGCTTTACCTTTGGTTGTTGGGTAGAAATTGCAGATGGACCACTCGCTGATTTTGCCTATGTTTCCAACACACCCGATGGCGTGATCACTAGCTACAGAATTAATGATGATGGCACCATAGAACGCTTTGAGTCAGAAGCAGGTAATGCCGGCATTGATGGTGACGATAATCAAAACGGTGCAGGCGTTCTTGACGCAGAAGTAGCTTATCCTTACTTATATCAAATCGTCAATAATGACAGTCGTATTGCCCAATGGGAAATCAATGATGATGGTACATTAACACGTCAACTTGATATGGAAGTTGTAGATACTGAGTTGTTACGTCCCAGAATGTTTGTTGGTATTGCAGGATTCTAAGGGCAGTAACAAATAAGAAGAACAGTAGTCATAAGATATGATGGTCCATAAGAGCAACATCCAATAAGTACACGGGCTCAATAACTTTATGATATATTGAGCCCTTAAACGATGAAAACAAAATAACCTGCGTTCTAGTTAAATAAATACAAATGAGGTAGTTTATTATGATTTGTAGCTTATGCCAAAAAGATTCACATGACATTTTATATGAGTTGGATAGCCTGGTCATCTCCTTAATCAAAAAACATAATCCTCAATGGGTCGAAGAAGATGGCTCCTGTCAGAAGTGTGTTGATTATTATAATAATTTTAAAGAAAACTCTGAAACTTTAGAAACTAATTGAATTACTTTGTAAAAAACTTTGTGGTTTACGATTAGCCAAAATAATATTCCCCTATTTTGTGCCAGTTTAAATTGATTGAGCTATATCACTGATACTCATCAAATGCATCATGAACATCATCAATCAGCACAATTCCGATAATATGTTCTTCCAGAACCTGCACCTGTTCTTCTGAAATCACCTTTCCTCTTAAAGATATCCCCGCATTATGTACCGAATGTTTGTTTCCAGTCACTAATGGATGCCATTCTGGTAATGCCTGACCTTGAGCCAACAAACGGTAAGCACAGGTTTTAGGTAACCATTCAGCATCACGAGCCAACTCAGGTGTGACCTGAAGACAATCCGGTACATTATTAAAACGTTCACTATATTGTTTGCATTGACAAGTGTCTTGATCAAAATAACGACAACACACATCTGTCTGGTATAGGTGCCCCTCATCATCCTCCAGTTTATGGGCACAACACTTACCACAACCGTCACATAGCATTTCCCATTCTTCCTGGGTCATTTCTTCCATGGGTTTTGTTTTCCAAAACTCAGTGGATGGATATTCCATAGATATGGATTCCTGTAATAAGTTGAATAATGATCATGATATATAATGCTTTATGTGTTGTAGGTCACTCGACTGGTTAAGGTGACCCTATCGCTTAAATAAGCTTCTATTGCATCATTGTTATGTAGTGCATCAACACCAGACGGTGTTCCCGTTAAAATAACATCACCAGGCATTAAGGTAAAATCCTGCGACATAGTATGGATTAAATGAAGTACAGGCCAAATCATTTCTTGTGTGGACGCTTTCTGACGAACATGATGATTGACTTTCAAACCTATTTCAATAGATAACAAGTCGTCTACTGAAAAAGAAGTTAACCAGGGTGATACCGGACAGGCACCATCAAAAGCTTTTGCCAACTCCCAGGGATGTCCTTTTGCTTTCAGTTGATTTTGTTTATCTCTGAGTGTTAGGTCCAATGCAAGACCAATCGCTTTGATAGCTTGTGCTACATTATTTTCTGTTGATTTTTTTAAAGGCTTTCCAATGAGCACCGCCAATTCCAACTCATGATGACATTCTCCTTTATCTTGAGGAATCTTTATTTCATCCTGCCAATGTACCAAAGAAGTCGATGGTTTCATAAATATTAAAGGACTGTCTGGAACAGGATTGTTTAATTCCTGGGCATGTGCCCTGTAATTTCTGCCAACACAAACGACTTTACCCACCGGTAAATCTATTGGTTTTTTATCCATGTCAATATGCTGATAACTGTGTAAACTAGTCATTGGTCATCACCTATTCTTCTGAGCAATGTGCTGTTATTTTAGGTGGCATTTGTAAAAAATAACCTTTTTCTGAAAGTTCTGATTTCACTTGTTCAATATCTTCACGAGCCAATTGAGTACGTTGACTTAAATTAAGCTGCATAACAAAAACAGGGGCACCAAATAAGGTCAGTAACGTTTCTGGTACATGAGAAAAATCATCTTTTTTTACAATATACAGATACATTTCATTCTGTTGATGCGTTTTATAGACACTGGCTAACATGGTTATTCCTACATAGTATATTCTTAAAATCGACATTTCTTTATATTGTAACGAATTTTTTTGTCTCTGTCGGAAATTTATCGAAGAGATACCTGCTCTCCCTGAAGATACATGATTTCACCTTTTAATTAATGTTAAAATACGCGAATCATTTTATAGACAAACCTTTTTTTACCATGACACCTTCTGAACG
The DNA here is from genome assembly GCA_965230335.1 of Kangiellaceae bacterium. Taxonomy (GTDB): domain Bacteria; phylum Pseudomonadota; class Gammaproteobacteria; order Enterobacterales; family Kangiellaceae; genus CBDDKS01. The sequence goes on from CBDDKS010000006.1 coordinate 454,385, forward strand.
TGACACCCTATACAATACACAAAAAAGCCCTGAACCCTTCCGTTTTGACGACAAGGTTGCTGCTGTATTTCCAGACATGATCCAACGTTCTGTACCGGGTTATCAAACCATTATTCAAGGTATTGCTCAGTTATCGCAAACATTTGCCCAACCCCACTCTTCTCTATATGATTTAGGGTGTTCCTTGGGTGCAGTCAGTATGGCAATGAGTCGAGCTGTTGATAAAGATAAACATTGCCGTATTATTGCCATCGATAAATCACAAGCCATGATTGAACGATGCCAACCGCTTCTGGATGCCTATAAACAACCGACACCCATCGAGCTGATTTGTCAGGATATTACACAACAACCTATCGAAAACGCCTCTATCGTTGTAATTAATTTCACTTTGCAGTTTATTGCTCCAGAAGATCGAGCGCTTATTTTAAAAAAAATCCATGATGGTATGTTATCGGGTGGACTGTTAATTTTATCTGAAAAAATTCAAAGTAGTCATCCACACATTGAAACACTGTTAACACAACTCCATCATCAGTTTAAACGTGACAATGGCTACAGTGAACTTGAAGTCAGCCAGAAACGCAGTGCTCTCGAAAAAGTACTGATACCGGAAACGGCTGAACAACATCTTTCAAGATTATTGAATACAGGGTTTTCTCAATGTGAACTTTGGTTTAAACAGTTTAATTTTTGTTCTTTTTTAGCGATTAAACCATGATGCACGATCTCTTTTCCCAACTATCATTTAATAACTGTTTACAACAACTCGAACAAACACGTCTACATCCATTCAGTCATGCACTTCGTCATGCATTGGATCAACGTTTGCAGGATTATACACACGGAGAACTGGAGCAATGGCTCAAAGAATTACAACAACTCCCTCAAGTAACTCCTAGTGGTATTGAGTTAAAAGACGCTGTTACCTTTGGTTCAGAAAAAGATATCAGCTCTCAAGCCAGAGACACACTCAAACAACAGTTAATGCATTTTCATCCCTGGCGTAAAGGCCCTTTTAAACTCTTTGGTATTACCATTGATACTGAATGGCGTTCTGACTGGAAATGGGATCGCCTATTACCCCATATTGCTTCCCTAAAAGACAAACTGGTGCTTGATGTTGGCTGTGGAAATGGTTATCACTGCTGGAGAATGTTCGGAGAACAGGCAAAGCTCGTATTGGGTATTGATCCCTCTCAAAAGTTTCTCATGCAATTTTCAATCTTTAAACATTATGCTCCGCTCATGCCGGTTCACCTTTTACCTTTGGGTATTGAATACCTTCCTGATGACTTATCCGATCAAGGGTTTGATACTGTATTTTCCATGGGTGTTTTATATCATCGACGTGATCCTATGCAGCATCTTGTGCATTTAAAACAACTCCTTCGACCTGGCGGTCAACTGGTATTGGAAACTTTAATTGTCGATGGCTGTAAAAATACGGTTTTTCTTCCTTCCGGGCGTTATGCTCAAATGCGTAACGTCTGGTTTTTGCCATCTGCCCTTGCCCTGGAACACTGGCTCATCCGTTTAGGTTTCAACAATGTTCGCGTCGTCAATATCAACCAAACCTCTACTGAAGAACAAAGAGCAACGGAATGGATGACCTTTCATTCCTTAAAGGATTACCTGAACCCTAATGATCATCATCTAACCATCGAAGGTTATCCAGCACCAACTCGGGCAATATTAGTCGCAGAAGTGTAGACTCCCTTAACCTTTCATATTTAAAAACAATAAGTTAGCCTATAAATAGTGTCTTTCTATTTATTTTTTTATTTTTAAGTCCACAGTCAATGATTAACCTTTTATCTGCTTTTTTAGCAACAAAGGTGCAACTGCTCTAATTTCTACTAAAATTAATTATATAGTCAGCCATTATAGATCCCATAAGTACATCCTGATTTTTAGGAAAAAATAAATATTACAGTATCGGGAATTATAAAAGTGATGTTAAATCATGCACTTAAAAAACCTTGATTAAAAAACTATGCATTTAAAAACCCAAGAAATTTCTGTCGACAATCTTGAAATAGGTATGTATATCTCTCGCCTGGATGTACCTTGGGTAAAAACACCATTTCCAATTCAAGGATTTTATATCACCAAGCAGGAAGATATTAATTTACTGGGCCAACACTGCAACCATGTATTTATTGATACTTACCTGAGTAAAGTTGATCCAGCAGTCATTCATAACAAATCAGAAAATCAGTCTCAAAAAAATCTGGATCCAAAAACACGTCAGCTGATTAATGAAAAAGCCCGCATCAAATCACGCTGTGACACTTACAAAGTCACAAGTTCAATAAAAAAAGAAGTCAAAACGGCAGAAAAAGTTTACGCTAATATCAGCACTACCATTTCGGAAGCGATTCAACAAATTGAAAGTGGACAACCTGTACAAATACAAGCTGTAGAAAAAGGTGTTAGAAAAATGGTAGACAGCGTGGTTCGCAATCCGGATGCTTTTGTTTGGATGTGTCGGGTCAAGCAGGAAAACAGTCATTTGTTTGATAGCGCTATTCGGGCTTCTGTGTGGGGTTTGGTTTTTTCACGACATATGGGGTTGTCCCGCAAAGATTTAAATGATGTGGCTTCCTCTTTAATATTATCCTCTATCGGAAAATCAAAATTACCGCGTGAATTACACATTGGTGACTTAGACGATGATGAAGAGCTGGAATATCAAAAACATGTTCAATATACCGTAGACGAATTACAGTCCATGGGCTCTATTAATGGCCAAGTACTTTTTATTATCAGTAATTATTGTGAACGTAATAATGGGACAGGTTATCCACGTGGCTTAATTGGTAATCGTATTCCTTTTCTGGCACGTATTGCTGGCCTTGCTGACTATTACGAACAATTGATTAATCCTCGTCCTGGTATTGAACCTTTAACTCCGGTTGAAGCGATTGCCAATCTATACAGCAACCGTTCTGTCATGTTTCAACCAGAATTGATCGAAAACTTTATTCAGGCCATTGGTATTTATCCAACAGGCAGTATCGTTGAGTTATCAGATCACTCATTGGGAATTGTCATAGAACAAAAAGAACATGCCCGCCTAAGACCTAAGGTTGCTATGGTGAAAAACAGTTATGGCATTGAGTTGGATGAAGCCTACCTGGTTGATCTCTCCAAAAATCCAACCAATGAACAAGGAGAAGAACTGGAAGTACTACAAAGCTTACCTTCCAGTGCTGTCGATATTGATAACGAAGTACTCACTGATCAATTATTTGGTTTTAAATGGTTTGGTATGTCTGCCGCTTTTTAGGATCTGCTCATCTTTTGTATCAACAGATCCTAATCACTCATATCAGTTAACCATTAATGACTTTCCGCTTTATATTCCTCTAACACTTCTGTCATTAATTTAATATCATCGTCAAAAGTCTCAGGTAGTAAAGGACCAAAACTAAATCGAATCATATTCATGTAGGGGCTGACATAACTGGGATCTTTAGAGTGTGGTCTACCCATATCACAATCCCGACCTGTTAAAATTGCAGCACCTCGTTTGTACAAACGTTTGTTCAGGTCATCACAGTTCAAGCCTTCCGGCAATTGCATCCAGTGATAAAACCCACCGTCTCCAGTAAACACCTTAAAGCCCATGTTTTTAAAAGCCTCACCATATCTTTCACGCTGCCAATTGTAATGTGCTTCAACGGCTTTTCTTTGTTTTGCTACCCGCTCCGGTTCAAACAATTTAACCGCATACAACTGACTTGGATGAGAAACACCCCCCATACCAAAAGAACTGAAGTTCGATAGTTTTTCAATATTGTCCTTAGAGGCAATGACCCAACCAATACGAATTCCTGGGCATTGCAGACCCTTGGTGCAAGCTCCCACAATAAAGACATTAGAATTGTCTAAATCATTCACATATTGCAAACCACTCACCGATGGCGAATGAAACATTTCATAAGCTTCATCCAACAAAATGCCATTTTGCGACGCTTCTGCCATCTGCATTAATTCTTTTAATTCATCACCTGCCCGCGTATGGCCAGTCGGATTACCTGGATTGGATATCACCGGAAACAACATGGTTTTATGATTCAAACCACTGCGATCATAGTATTCGGCATTACTGGGATGAAAATTATTCTCTGGCGTCATAGCGACGGTTTTCCAGCTTGTATCCGTTTGAGTCATGATATCTAAATACGCAGGCCACTCAACATTGCCTATGCGAACTTCAATATCTTTCTTTAAAAAAGAGAGAATGGCATGAATACCCGGCCGACCACCTGCAAAGATCATGACATTATCTGGTGTAATATTCGAACCATAATAAGTGTTGTAATAGTCGACAATCGTCTCTCGCAACAATGGATGTCCCCAGGCTTTCGGGTAAAACCTGTCTTCCCAAGTCACATCAACAGCCGGAGGAAGCTCTGGCCCATCGAACTTTTCTAGAGGCGTCGTCAGTGGGAACCCCTGAGACCATGGATGCGTCCCCTCAGTACCCATAAACTGCCCAAAAGTATCCTTAAAAGCATAAAGAGTTTCATAGATCCCCATGGGTGGGACATTATCAATAAGGAACGAAGGGGATTGTTTTAGTGTTTGCGTCATAATTTACCTGGTAGTTTCTCTAATAAAACAAAAATCAGACGCTCACTTTATCAACAAATATTGTCACAAACAATGGTCAATATCTGGATTAACTTATGGGGGCATTCCATTCACCCCAGCTAAATAACAAAAATATCAATTATTGTTTGTTTTCTGAATTCAGAAGAATTCATACTGCCTGTAATTGTTGAAATTCTACTTTTCTTATAAAAAACACAACAAAATATAAAAAGACATCATCACTTTTCAAAAACCAAAAGCTTTTCTTCCTTGAAATTAACAATTTTTAGCTTTGATACGTTGACTGTCCATTACTGTTCTATTTCTGTTTTTTTTGTCAAATGAATTAGAACAAAAGGCTCACCTCCTGACACTTTGTATGGCTCTAAGATAACCTCTATACTTTTAATTTCTTTAAAGTTAATATCTTTCAGATGCTGTCCATTTATCGCCTTCATTAGTCCATGATAGAAAGGCATCCTAGGCTTCTCTTTTTTAGTCATAACTAATGATATCCATTCATCATTAATTTTCCTTAAACGATTCTTTACTATTTTCACACAATCATCTCCTAACTTTTGTGTTTCATCTCCCTTGCTTATATAAAATTCATTTTTCTCTGCAAATATTGAAAACATTTTCAAGAAGTCTTCCGAAGAAACACTACCACTCTTCATTAAAAAAGATAAATCGCTTATATCAAAATGCAAAATATTTTCATAACAAGGAATACCTGAAAAAGCCTTACCAAACACAATTGTTGTATTCGATTCGTTATAATTCTCTACACGTTTGTCCATCTTACATGCACTCACAAAACAAAGTAGAAAAAAAACAACTAGATTTCTTTTTATAATACTCATTTCTTTCTTCCTGTTATCATTTTGATCGTAAGTTTATTCTCTTGTAAATAATTCACTTTCATATAGCTTTGATAAGTTGACTGTCTATTACTATTTTTTGATTTCATTTCCTCTTGTTAATGAAATCCTCGAGAAGGCGCTCGAAATTTGAGTTAATTCTAGGATCCATATCAACTAAGCATCCGTCTAACACATATCCTGTCTCCAACTTTTTAAGCCCACAAAGCATTTCTTCATGAAAATCGTAAACTAATGACTCCGTTCTCTTTATACCTACACTGTTCAAATAGTCATAAAGCTCGCAACTATACACAATACTCTTCGAGCACATCGCCGATGATGCTGCAGAATATGACTGCTCTCCATTCAAGATTTTAATAAACCGCCGATATAAAATCCGAGCTGGATCATCGTCACTGACGCTATCACTACTTGTGTAGCAAATCCCTTTATAATTATCGTAATCAAGGTTGCAGAGCGTCAAAAAATCTTCAACATAATCATTATTAACTAACTGCTCTTGAGTTAACATTTCCCTCTTTACTGCACAAGAGCACAGGCAAAAAATCACAAATATTACCGCCAAAAGTCTCGTAGCCATTTTTATTTCTTCCAATCTTTTCCATTTGTACTAGGCTCTCCGCATGACCAAGTTGTTTGCGCAGCCCCACCACAACTATGAGTCCTATCACACAGAGTAAAAAACAGAAATTTATGGGGTCTGCCAGGACCGTACCAGTGATTCTCTTTGCCATCAAACATGTAGATCCCCCTAAACTTGGAAGGAAAAAAACAAACACCAGTTTATCAACAATCGCTGACACAAACAATGGTCAATATCTGATATAAAGATATATTGCTTTGGATTAAAATAGCTTTCACTATATATTTAGATTTAAGGATGAAAAACCATAACAATACCCAGAAAGGAACTGGTTGATACCTCATCGCCTGGTTTTTATCATATCACCAATCGCTGTGTCAGACGTACTTTCCTCTGTGGTTTTGATAAAACCTTTTTATGTCTTCAAACTTTCTTTCAAAGACAAAGCCAAATCATAGGCTTCTCTTCCCGGAATATGACACAGTTGGCTGGTAATCTGCGCTGCTGTTTTGGTAGACAAATGAGGCAATAATAATGTCATGGCTTGTTCCGGCGAGACTCTTGGATAAGGTTGTTCTTCGATTTCTGCTCCTTTTAAAATAATAACAAACTCACCTTTTTGTTGATCGGTGTCTGTTTGTATTTGCTCAAGAATATTGTTTAATCTTCCCGATAAAAAGGTTTCAAAACGTTTGGTCATTTCTCTGGCAATCACTAATTGACGATCTTCACCATAAATATCCAACATATCTTGCAGTGTGCTGACAATACGATGACTGGATTCATAAAAAATCAACGTGCGTTGTTCCAAAGCCAATGCTTGTAATGTTTTTTTTCTGGCCGATGATTTCGCAGGTAAAAAACCTTCAAAACAAAATCGATCCGTTGGCATACCGGCTACAGATAATGCGGTGATTAAAGCACAGGCACCAGGTATAGGCACGACCTGATGTCCTGCTTCTCTCAAGTGACGTACCAGTAAATAGCCCGGGTCATTGATCAGTGGTGTGCCTGCATCAGACACCAAAGCCAATGAGTCTCCCTGCTCTAGCCATTGAAGAACCTGCTCCAGTCTGGCTTTTTCATTGTGTTCATGTAATGAAACCAGCTTTGTTGAAATCCCATATTGGGATAAAAATTGCTGTGTTCTTCGGGTATCCTCAGCCAAAATACGGGATGCTTCACGCAATGTCTGCTTTGCTCTTTCTGTGATATCCGCAAGATTGCCTATGGGTGTTGACACCACGTATAAACTGCCAAAGGGGATTTTATTCAAGTTAGTCATCACTTTTTGCTCGTTTTCATGCATAATATGTGAAAGTTGTTGGTGATGGTAGAGGTATTATGAAAAGACATTCTTTTCGAGGTTTTTTCATCGTGATGTTGATCATGATGGTGTTGTCCAGTTGTGACAAATCAAGAATTAAACCTCAGGATATAACAATAAAAGATGTTCAGTCATTCCTTGATTTGGCAAAAATCAGCCCTGAGCCAGAAAAAAGTGAACACCTGTTATCTGCCAGCGCACTTTTGATACAACAGACACACTTTCTAAAAGCCCAGGATGTTCTGTCACGTATTAATCCCGATTACCTCAGTGATCTGCAACGCGATGACTATTATCTATACTATGGCCAGACATTACAGGCTCTGCAACAAACCAAGGCCGCTTTCTCTTTATTAGATAAAATACAATACCCCGAACAACACAGCATCGAATGGCAAATCAGCTATCGAAAAACCTTATCCCTGGTTTATCTTGATCAAAATAATTATTACGAAGCGGCAAAAATAAGAATTGAATTAGAAGATTTATTATTAGATGCGGAAGATGTTGCCAATAACCATCAGTTTATCTGGCAGGCATTAGGTCAAATTGAAACCGACTTTCTCGATATTTATCGTAACGATTTTAACGATGCCACCATTAATGGCTGGCTGGAAGTGGTTGAACTCACCAAAGCCTATCGTTTAGAGCCCGATAAACTGGTTTCTGCTTTTGAACTTTGGCGTCAAAGATACCCTTCTCACCCTGCCAATTTACAAACACCGCCTGAATTGGAAGGCATCATTAAAGCAACAACCTATCAACCCAAACGTATTGCTTTATTACTCCCTCTCTCAGGAAAACTATCTAACCGGGGACGCATGATACGTGATGGCTTTCTGGCAGCACATTACACACAACCCTGGTCACAGGATGTACCTCACATTAATTTATACGATACACATCGTTTTTCAGATATTGGCAGTGTGTATCATCAGGCGATATTAGATGGCGCCGAATTTATTGTCGGCCCACTAACAAAAAGTGCATTATCTGGTATTGCTGCATTACCATCACGTACTCACCCGATATTAGCGCTAAATCGTCTGGATTTAGAAAATACCGAAGAATTTACACCTGAGTACTCTCTGAATGAACTGTATCAATTTGGTTTGCCTCGTGAAGATGAAGCCAAACAAATTGCTCTTCATGCCATCGAAAAAGGACAAACACAAGCTTTGGTTCTGGTTCCCAACAGTAAAGGTGGCGAACATATTGCAAAAACCTTTTCTGAAACTTTTGAATCATTAGAGGGCAAAATCAATGAAGTCAAATATTTTGACAGTCCCAAAGAATTGAAAAATATTGTTCGTGATTTATTGAATATATCCCGCAGTGATGCAAGAAAAATCGCTTTGGAAAATCAACTGGGGCAGGAGATATTTTTTGTACAACGTCGCAGACAAGATGTTGATATGATTTTTTTAAGTGCCTCTCCTGAGGATGCGCGACAAATTAAACCTTTCTTTAATTTTTTCTTTGCACAGGATTTACCTGTGTATGCCATTTCATCCATTAACGATGGCAGCAAGAATATTCATCTGAATGCTGATTTAAATGGCATTACCTTTACTGACAGCCCTTTTTTTATTAGCAATCAAACACCTCTCAAGGCATTACGTGAACAACTCTCTCAGGATTTACCAAGTATCCACTCTCCATTTGGTCGTTTGTTTGCACTAGGTTTCGATGCCTATCAGATCATTCCTGAACTCAATAAACTACAATCCTTTAATCAATATCAATTCCCAGGATTAACAGGCACTTTAATGGTTAATGAAAACGGCGTTATATCCAGAAAATTAAGTATCGCTAAATTTAAAGAAGGAAGTATTCATGAAATTATTTCAGAACAGGCATCGCCACAAGAAACCCATGAATAATACAGTTGCCAATGATTTTTTGGTCAGCCCTTCACAAAAGACAGGGCATTTAAAAGAAAAACTGGCTCTGCAATACTTAACAACACAAGGCCTAGTATTGCTTGAAAGTAACTACAGAACCAAAACGGGTGAAATTGATCTGATTATGAAGCATAACAATCACCTGGTGTTTGTTGAAGTTCGCTATCGTCGTTCTTCAGCTTATGGAGGAAGCGAAGAAAGCATCACCTTGCAAAAACAAAAAAAACTGATTCGTACAGCTCAATACTATTTAAGCCAACATCGATGTCATGACCAATACGCTTGTCGATTTGATGTTATTTCATTGAATCATTCTGAGATCAACTGGATACCCAACGCATTTACCTGTTAAATAATGATTGAACGTATTAAAAATATATTTAGTGAAAGTATACAAACCAAAATCGCTGCAGCTGATGCACTACCTGAAGCCATTGAAAAAGCCGGACAATTATTAGTGCAATGTTTAATTGGTGATGGCAATATTATTTGCTGTGGCAACGGGCGCTCTGCAGCTAATGCCGAACATTTTACAACCAATATGATTCATCGTTTTGATAAAGAAAGACCTGGGTTGCCGGCCATTTGTCTTTCATCTGATGCCTGCACATTGACGGCATTGAACTCTGAATTTAACTACGAAGAATTGTTTTCCAAGCAATTTAAAGTGTTTGCCAAACCTAATGATGTGTTATTGATTTTTTCAGAAAGTGGCTCTTCATCCAATATTATTCACCTTGCTCAAACAGCTCTGGCTAAAAGAACCAACATTATTGCTGTCACTGGAAAAGATGGTGGAACACTGGGTGAATTGATTGGAGAAAATAATGTAGAGTTAAGAGCTCCTTCTTACTCCATAGCCCGCATTCATGAAACCCACCTGCTTATTTTACATTGTTTATGTGATTTTATTGATAATAGTTTATTTGGAGAGCAGATTTAATGTTGATACATAAAACGCTTGTAGTATTGAGTCTTTTTTTATTGTTATCCTGTAGTCATACCTCTCAGGATCAAACCAAGCGTTCTATTGGCACATTAATAGAAGATGAAAATATTGAATTAGATACCTTAAAAAAAATATTTAAACAAGATAAAACCTGGAAAAAAAGCCGTATAGAAGTCGTGAGCTTTAATAAAACATTACTCCTTGTTGGTCAGGCACCCACTCGGAAAATGAAGCAACAGGCCGGTGTTATCGCTTCTAAAATGCCATCTATCAAAAAACTACATAATGCCATTAAAGTCTCTGCACCTATTCCAACGGTTAAAGTCTGGAATGATACCGCACTTTTTTTAAAAATTCGCACAGCATTGTTTAGTGAAAAAAACTATGACTCATCTAAAGTCAAAGTCGTTGTTGAAAACAGCGAAGTATTTTTAATGGGGTTATTAACTCAAAAGGAAGCACAGTTGGCCACTCACATCACCAGAAATATTTCTGGTGTCAGCAAAGTCATTCAACTGTTTGAAATCATCCCGGATGATACAAGTAATTCATCAGAATCTGATTGACATGAACTCGGGATAAGAGATATATTTTTATTGACACTTCTCACAAATACCGTGTAATTCCAACTGCTGACTCTTCAATAAAAAACCAATGCTTTTCACATTTTTAACTAACTCGTCTACAGTTTCCTTTTTAATACTGATTTCATACACACTGTGACAGCTCTCACAAATCAGAAATTGTGGCACTTCGTGATCATGCTGGCAGATAATATGAGAACAGGCAACATATTTATTGGTTAATGCCAGTTTATGCACCAAATTTTCTTCCATTAAAAAATTTAACATGCGATAAACAGACATAGCCGGAATGGATTGATGAAACCTGTCTTTGTAATGTTCAGTAATTTCATAGGCCGACAAAGGAATATCTGAACTCAATAAGACAATGAGTACTTTTTTTCGTTTATCCGTTAATTTAACGCCCGTTGATGCACACATTGCCTCTGTTTTTTTGATAACTTTTTCTATGTCTTCACTGGAGATAGTATTCATAATACAAAAAATATATTAAAAACGGATAACCGGATCTTTTTTCAATGAGGTTTTACTACTCTGCTTTTTATTCATCACCCATTGTGAATGTACTTTATAAATACTTGAGTAATGTTTAAACAACACCAAAGTTACCGCTTCAAGTCCTTTGGGTTGATTGCAAACATAAAAATAAGTCACTCGAATATTATTATGAGATATTTTTTCATATTCATGATCTTTTTCTCCATGTTTATGATGATGATCTTCTTTTTTCCTGGTCTGTTTTTTATCTGCCTTAGGAAGGCCATCGAGAACCTTTGCATTGGATAAATGGCAATCTCCACCTTTCAGTTGAATAATATTCTTTGATAAGCGAAGGTCATCTGACACTTTTTTTATAATATCTTTTTGCTTTTGTGTTTTTGGAATACCTTCAAAACCAAAAAAATTACCAGCGGCAGAATCCATTTCAATACTGAGCTGATTTTTATCCATCGCCATATTGATATGCACTTCTCCATGAACATGAGGCGCATGATGCTCATGATGATCGTGATGATCGTGATGTTCATCTTGGCAATAAGCAGGGGAATTATGAACTGCCAGTTTTTCTGGCAAAACAGCGAAAACCACTGCCTGATACAAAAAAGTCATGAATACCAGACTGATTTTTATAGGGTGCGTTCTTTTTAATCTTCTTATCATTAAATACATGCTTACCTCAGTATCAAATGGTTGCTTAAATTCAATTTATGGTCATTTAAACCAACGTCATAACATCTGGAATAAGCCCATTGAAAAACACATCGATAGGGCAAACTCTCTAAAGAGACAGTCTACCCCAGGTGAATTCGTTTAAACCAGCCTTTTTTGTTACAAAATTTGCTATATAGCCCTATTTGTCAAAGAGCTCTATTTGCCAAAGAACTCTATCGACAGAAAACCTCATTTATCAGTGAGACCGACTCTTTCATATTTTCCATCGGTAAGATATCGATAAAACGAGTATCATCCATCTCTCGAATTTTAGAAAGGCTTTAGGTACAATGTCGGGTTTTGTAAATAACTGATATAGAATATGTTTGAAATTAACCCAATACGTGAAAAAATAAAAGATTTATCGGCCCGTCAAATTGCTCTTAGGGGGTATCTTTGACTACGAAACAAAGTCTGAACGCCTTGTTGAAGTAGAGCGTGAGCTGGAAACACCTGATGTATGGAATAATCCTGAACAGGCTCAGGCGCTCGGTAAAGAAAAATCATCATTGGAAGCCACTGTATCTCGTTTAAAGACTTTGGATCAGGGGCTCGCTGATGTGGAAACCCTGTTGGAACTGGCATTAGAAGAAAATGATGCAGACAGTATTGAAGAAGTTGAAAGAGAATTGGCTGATCTTGAGTCCATTATTGTTGAATTGGAGTTTCAACGTATGTTCTCCGGTCAGTCAGACCAATCCTCCTGCTACCTTGATATTCAATCTGGCTCAGGCGGAACAGAAGCTCAGGATTGGGCAGAAATGCTTTTGCGCATGTATTTACGCTGGTGTGAACAACACAACTTCAAAACCATACTTACCGAATGTTCTCCAGGTGATGTCGCTGGTATAAAAAGTGCGACTATTTTTGTTGAAGGTGACTATGCCTTTGGATGGCTGAGAACAGAAACGGGAGTTCATCGTCTGGTGAGAAAGTCCCCTTTTGATTCAGGTAATCGCCGCCATACATCGTTTGCCTCGGTTTTTGCTTATCCTGATGTGGATGACAATATTGAAATCGATATTAATCCGGCCGATTTACGCATCGATACTTACCGTGCCAGTGGTGCCGGGGGGCAGCACGTCAATCGAACAGATTCTGCTGTGCGTATTACTCATAACCCCAGTGGTATTGTGGTACAGTGTCAGAATGATCGTTCGCAGCATAAAAATAAAGCACAGGCCATGAAGCAGCTAAAAGCCAAATTACTGGAAGCTGAAATACAAAAACAGAACGAAGAAAAGCAAGTCATGGAAGATGGCAAATCAGATATTGGCTGGGGCAGTCAGATTCGTTCTTATATTTTAGATGATGCCAGAATTAAAGATCTCCGTACCGGTGTAGAAAACCGTAATACCCAAGCGGTTCTCGATGGCGCTCTTGATCCTTTTATTGAAGCCAGTTTAAAAGCAGGTTTATAAATGCCAATACACTGTTTAATAAGACCGTTTAATAAAAGACTACTTAATGAAACAATACTCTTTAATCAGACCGTCAATAAGACCATTTAATGAGACAATGTCATGAATCACTCAAATAACGACAGCAGCAGTCAAAGTAATAACAATCATCAAAGTAACGACAACAGTCATCAAAACAACAGTTCATCTGAGACTCAAACTCATGATATCAAGGATAACCAACTGATTGCTGAAAGAAAGTCAAAGCTGACTCAAATACGTCAATCATGTCCTTCCAATGCACACCCCAATCATTTTAGAAAAGAAGATGCCTGTGCCGAATTACAAAGTCAGTATTCAGATTTATCGAAAGAAGCCTTGTTAGAAAAAAATATTATCGTCAGTGTTGCTGGTCGTATCATGGCAAAACGAGGTCCTTTTTATGTCATTCAGGATGTGAGTGGAAAAATTCAAACCTATGCTCATAAAGAGGTACAAAAGGATATCAAATCCCGCTGGGGTGAGTTGGACTTGGGTGATATTATTGGCGTGAAAGGTCAACTCAAGCTTTCAGGCAAAGGTGATCTCTATGTCAATATGGAAGATTATGTTTTACTCACTAAATCCTTGCGTCCCTTACCTGATAAATATTCTGGTTTACGTGATCAGGAAAGTCGCTATCGACAAAGATATGTTGATCTCATCATTAATGAAGAAACTCGTCAGACTTTTCTTGTGCGTACCAAGGTTATTGATGGTATTCGTCGTTATTTAAATGAACGCAATTTTCTGGAAGTTGAAACCCCCATGCTTCAGGTTATTCCTGGCGGTGCAACAGCCAAGCCTTTTATTACTCATCATAATGCCATGGATATTGAAATGTATCTGCGTATTGCACCCGAACTTTATTTAAAACGCCTTATTGTTGGTGGGCTTGAACGGGTTTTTGAAATAAATCGTAATTTCCGTAACGAAGGTTTATCGACCCGGCACAATCCAGAATTCACTATGCTGGAGTTTTATCATGCCTATGCTGATTATCATGATTTAATGGACCTTACAGAAGACATGCTCAAAACCATTACTCAGGATATTTTAGGCACGACGAAAGTCACTAATACCACTCGTAATCAAGACAACGAAGTGGTTGATACCATCGTGTATGATTTTGGTCAACCTTTTGTCCGAATCAGCATGACAGAAGCTGTTTTAAATAATAATCCTCAATTTGAGGCGGATATTTTCAAACATCCAGAAGACAATATTGACACATTGACCCAGTATGCACAATCTGTTGGTATTGTTATTCCAGAAAAAGCTATTTGGGGTGCCGGAAAACTCATCACAGAAATTTTTGAAGCTACTGTCGAAGAAACTTTAATTCAACCCACATTTATTACCGAATATCCCTGGGAAGTATCGCCGTTAGCTCGAAGAAATGATGACAATCCTTTTATCACTGACCGGTTTGAGTTTTTTGTCGGTGGTAGAGAAATCGCCAATGGCTTTTCAGAACTCAATGATGCAGAAGATCAGGCTGAAAGATTTCATCGACAAGTGGCAGAACTCAATACCGGCGATGAAGAAGCCATGCATTTTGATGACGACTATATTCGTGCTCTTGAATATGGTCTGCCACCAACTGCAGGAGAAGGTATCGGTATCGATCGTCTAGTCATGTTACTCACCGACTCACCGACTATTAAAGATGTCATTTTATTTCCTCATATGAAACCTGAAAAATAAACTATCTGATATGTCTCATACAAAGCAAACACCACCCTCAGTCATTCAATGGATCCATCGTTTGAATGCTTTAGCCATTATTTATAGTGGTTTATCCTTATATTTTATTGCTACAAATGAACAACAAACCCTTCATTTTTTCTTTATTTATACCTTAATGACATCGGGACTGATTTTCTTTCATCTCATTTTTACACTACGTTTGAAATCAGGTTTAGGCTTTTGTCATGTTTTGCTTTATGCTTTGGCATTGATGCAGGGCCTTAAAATTTTTCTATCCGTCAGTAGTTTGGCAACACTTTCCGGCTTTGTTTCCAGCTTACTCAGTGCCATACTTATTTTTTACCTGTTAGGGCTCAAGGGTTTTTTAAAATCAAAACACGGCTTAACTTATTTTAGGGTGAATGAATCATTAGCAGAGTGCAATGAGTGAACACACAACGCCACCCATTCCTCCATTTTGGTTTGCTTTTCTATTAGGGTTCCTGGTTTATTTTTTTCATTATATATTCCTTTCTCTGACTGTTTATTTTTCTTTAATACACCTATCTCCAATTCCTTTAGGCTATGGTGATCTGATCGCCTTTGTGACACTCATTACAGTACCTATTACATTAGGGTTACTGATAGTTATTCAAAAAAACATCTCTTATTATTATCCATTATCTTTTGAATTAAGATGGACTTCATTCTCTCAATTAATTTATGCTTTTTTTACTGTTATCCTCCTTTATTTTCTTTTTCAATTAGTTACACACTTATTAAACAAACCCTTAGTCCATCCCTTTGTCTCAGACATTCTTTCCAGTAATCAATATCCTGTTTTTTTATTCTTCGCTCTTGTTTTTTTTGGCCCTCTTTACGAAGAAATTCTATTTAGAGGATGGCTCCACACACTCTGGTCAAATACCTTTCTGGGCTATTCAGGCTCTATTTTTTTGACCAGTATTATCTGGGCAATAATTCATACACAATATGGCCTGTATGAATGGACGTTATTATTTATTTTTGGTGTTATTTTATCTCTTGCAAAAATATACAGCCGTTCATTACTCATCCCTTATTTTATGCATGCACTTTTTAATGCCCTTGTCTTTTTTCAAGGAATAACAATGAAGGGATAGCGATGAGTTGATCTCGTGATGCATTCAGGTTACATTGCCACACATCACCTGTTTTATAATGATTGACCCGATGAATATTCAACATTTCTTTGATCCTAAAACCTTTACGTTAACTTATCTCGTTTATGATCCTGACAGTCTTGATGCGATTATTATTGATCCGGTACTCAACTATGATATGGAAACCAAGACTTACTCAACAGAAAGCTTACAAGCCTTGTTAGGGGTCATTCAGTCCCATTCGCTCAATCCTTTAGCCATTATTGAAACCCATGTTCACGCTGATCATCTCAGCTCCAGTCAATGGATCAAAAAAGAATATCCGCAAATACAAATTATCGTTTCTGATGCTATTACACAAGTTCAACAAATCTTTAAAGATGAACAAGTATTAACTGCTTCATTTAACGCCAATGGTTCTCAATTTGATCACCTGGTAAAAGATAAAGATCGTTTTTCGGTAGGCTCCATATCCGTAGATGCTATCCACACTCCAGGACATACACTGGCTTGTTGCAGCTACTTAATAGAAGATGTTGTCTTTGTTGGGGATACTTTGTTTATGCCCGACTCTGGCGTCGGTCGATGTGATTTTCCTGGTGGCAGTGCTGAAACCTTATTTCATTCCATACAAGAAAAACTTTATCGATTACCTGATGAAACCCGTGTCTTTGTGGGCCATGATTATCAGCCTAACGGTCGTCCTCTGGCGTTTGAAACAAGTATTAAAGAAGAAAAAGCGCACAATATCCATTTAAATGCCCAAACACAGAAAAATGAATTTATTGATTTTCGTACAACACGCGATCAAGAGTTATCACCCCCTAAATTATTAATACCCAGCTTAAAGGTTAATTTAAGTGCTGGTGACTACCAACAACTATCATAGACGATAAACAGGCTCTAGATCCTGCATTACTTTTCATCAATACTTAACAGCAAATAGAGTAAGTTATCCTGAAACGTTAAATCGCCTGTTAATTGATCGTGATCGGCACAATACATAATAGCAAATTTCATAGGGAAATAACTGTATTCATGGCGCGGTATAGAAGGATCCAGCACATCCCTTGCCAATAAAGAAGACTTGGTCACACTGCCATCACCAGGTTCCAGCATCAACTTGGTATAGTCAATACCAGGAACAGGATTTTCAATTTCTTTCGGCCATAATCGAGTCATCGACTCTCCTTCTACTTCTTCTATTAATATTCTTGCAGGCGTCAACTCACAGGCACTGCCAAACACAATGAGCTTATCTTTTATTTCTGAATGCGGTACTGTTAAAGACCAAACAAAGCGACGCCCTCTTTCCAGATATTTGTGAAAGTAATCTTTCAACAAACGATAATAAGCTTCTCCTTCTTCAACCGTCGGATAGGATTGAATAATGCGTTCTTTTACTTTCGGATTAAAAATTGACCATTGCATACGCCGCCAAAACTCAGCATCAAACAAATCTCTGTTCAATACTTTACCCTCGGCTGTCACCAACCAGTCACGAATGGCATGAGGCAGTAACTGATAGGCCGTTGGAAATGTCATTAGCACTTCCGTTGGAATTCGATTAAGACCGATTCTGTGTCCGGTAATAATATTTTGTAAAGCACTGACAGAGCCCAGGTTGGGTGTACCAACCAACAAGACTTTATCTACTTTATCCAACCCTTCTCGATTCACCGGAAAATCATTACTGTCCAATACATCCACTGTGCCATAACGCAGATAATAACGGGCAATCATCCCCCCCATACTATGGCCAACCAGATCAACTTTCAGCGAAGGGTTGCCATAATCACTGCGTATTTGTTCAATCAACTTATCCAATGCCTGGGCTGATTTAACATTGTCCGTACGCCAGTCATAGGTAAAGACATAATAACGCCTATCATGACTATTTGCCGGCTCGCCAATCACCCCAGCTTGATAGCGCCCTGCTGTTTCCAGTGTTTTTATAATGCGTCCATAAAAATCTCTGCCTATCACCTTATCAGTAATCTTTGTAGGCACATAATCTGAAGGTAAAGGCTGTAAGCTATCGGGATCTATGGATAATTTCAGCTTACTGTAATGATTAAATAAAATATTAAATACATTACCAGGCCAGTATTCTCCTCCTGTCTCTTTATGGGAAAGTACAGAAGCAAAAGCACCATGAATTAAAATAACCGGATTTTGTTGATAGGTTTTATCGGAGATTTCATACAACCTGACCAAATCTGGCCTTTGCAATGACGAGCAGGCTGACAAAACACTCCAAAAAAGAAGATAAACACAGCACTTTTTCATAATCGCTATGACTCACTTATTATTCTTACGACTCATTATTTTTGCGGCTTACTCTACACAAAAATGATGGTTTTTCAAAGCCCTCCCTCTTTTTAATATCCGCAAACCGCAAACAAAAAACCTAAAATATTCATCCTATATAATGGGATATTATGCTACTTCTGTATGGATACAAATAGCACGATAAACCTACCTATTTTTAACCCTCTATTGATATCAATAGGATTCTCTGGTATAAAGTGCGCCCTCAAACTATTTGTGATTCAGCATTGGCAAATACAATTAAGTCAAACAGACCGTTTTCGGAGGACTCTAATGTCTAGAGTATGTCAGGTTACAGGCAAACGCCCTATGGCAGGTAACAATGTCTCTCATGCAAAAAATCGTACCAGACGACGATTTTTACCTAATTTACATCAACATCGCTTTTGGGTAGAAAGTGAAAATCGCTTTGTTCGACTTCGCGTTTCATCAAAAGGGATGCGAATTATCGATAAGCAAGGTATTGATGCCGTATTGAAAACCCTCAGAGCCCGTGGCGAAAAAGTTTAGGAGCATCCATCATGGCAAACAGTGCACGCGATAAAATTAAGCTGGTATCCACAGCAGATACCGGTCATTACTATACAACAACGAAAAACAAGCGTAATACACCCCATAAGCTTGAGTTTAAAAAATATGACCCCGTTGTTAAAAAGCATGTCCTTTATAAAGAAGCAAAAATCAAATAGTTAGGTTTGTTTTTTTACAATCTCTGAAAGCCCGGTTTTCCGGGCTTTTTTGTCAGCAAACTGTGTATTTCATCTCATATTCAAAACTAACCTTAATACGGACTGATTGAAATATCTAATAAAATAGATTTTATTTCACAAGTTTACTCTTAACCCTCTCATAATTTAAGGAATATGCTACAGTATAAAGAGAAGCGTATTACTTTTGTAAGTAGGTCTCATGGTAGAAAACGCCGAAAAAGAAGCTCTACAAGATATATTACTCGCAAGACAACCCATATTTACCAGGGAGATGACATTATACGGCTACGAATTGCTCTATCGACAAAACACATCACCTGATAAAGCCAGCTTCCCCTGTGGCGATGCCGCAACATCAGAGCTTATTCTCAATAATTACACCAGTGTTACCCAATGTAGTGAACACCAGCGTGTCCCTGCTTTTATCAATATTACACATAATCTATTTACCTCAGAGCATATATTACCCATTCCTTCTCAAAATGTTGTTTTGGAGCTACTTGAAAATATCACCCCGGGACCAGACATTATTGAAGCGATAGGTCGGTATAAAAAGGCCGGTTTTAAAATCGCATTGGATGATTATCCATTTACACCTGAATTTGAGCCCTTATTAGCCTATGCAGATTATATTAAAGTAGATGTGTTGGAATTTAATGTTCGCGATATTAAAGAAAAGCTAGAGCATTTACGCAGATTCAACGCTCTACTACTTGCAGAAAAAGTAGAAAACGATGAATGCTATCAGGAATGTCTGCAATTAGGCTTTCATTTATTCCAGGGCTACTTTTTTGAAAAACCACAAATCATCCGAGGTAAACAATTAGGACAAAACAAGCAAGCGGTTTTAGGGCTCATTACCAAGTTATACGACGAAAATGTCAACACAGACGAGTTAACATCCATGATTAGCCAGGATGCACAACTCTGCTATAAATTGCTACGTATTATCAACAGCGCCGCTTATGGTTTATCACGCAAAATCCACTCTATTAAGGAAGCCATCGTTTTTCTTGGCCTGAACCATCTTAAACGCTGGATCACCATGATAGCGCTTTCTGACAGTGCTCATTCTGCTCCAGAATTGATACGCACACTATTGGTCCGTGCCCGAATGTGTGAGTTGTTGGCAGAAAAAGAAGGCCATCGTATGGATCATGATCAATATTTTACTGCCGGCTTATTATCCGGTATTGACTCTGTTATGGGCGCTCACCTGGAATACCTGATATCCATACTGCCTTTAGCTGATAACATCAAAACAGCCATACTTGAACATAATAATGATATAGGTAACGCTTTAGAAACGGTACTCAATTTTGAACATGGAGAATGGGATCATCTAGCAAGTATTGATAACCCTTATCAACTCAATCATTGCTATCTAGAAGCCATTCAATGGTGCGATCAAATCAGCGCCGAACTCTATAATGGTGGGTAGCGCCTATCATTACATGCTTTTAAAACGGAAGAGAACCTTTTACTCTCTTATATAACTGGCTAACGCTCTCAGTCACCAACAGAAAAAACTTTACAATCATCCAACCTCGCATGAATTATTACCAGGGAACTACTTGATTTTTTTATATAAAACTCGCAAAATGATTTGCAAAAAAAATCGGTAGAAAACACTTGTTATCCGTTCAATCCCTTTGTTATCAATATCACCATCAATCACCCAGTTGCTTTTCTTTTAATATAGAGGCTGGTGAAAACATAGGATTAGTCGGTATTAACGGTGCCGGCAAATCCACTTTGATAAAACTGATGAGTGGTGAACTGATTGCCTCATCAGGTAGTGTCTACTTTAATCATCTGAATGTATTAAAAAAAACGGCTACTTTTAAATCCATTATGGGCTATATGCCCGATGTTTTTCCACAAAGTAAACAATGGACTGTCAATGAATTACTCACGCTCGTTTGCCTGGGAAAAAATATTTCAAAAGCAATCACCCATCAACGTGTTCAAGAATCACTGGAAATCTTTGAGTTAGCACCTGTAAAAAATAAAAAGCTTTATCAATTATCTTTGGGACAAAGACAAAAAGTATCTTTAGCTCAGGCTCTGATTAACCAACCTGAATTATTGTTATTGGATGAGCCCATGAATGGACTCGATCCCGCACAACAAACGCTATTTTGGCAATTAATCGCTGAACATACACAAAACACTATCCTATTATTAGCCAGCCATCACATTGAAAGTATCTGTCAAATCTGCCAACGACTATTCATTATTGCTGATCAAAGTATTCAATGTGATATTGCATTAGAAAAATACCCCTATCTATTGGTTTTAAACTCAGCCTCCCATTCAATACCTGAATTGACTCAACTGCATCCCCAAATTTTTGCAACAGATGACGCCACTCATCTCAACAATCTCCTTACGACTCATTCCGATAACCTGATGTTTTCAGGAAAAGCCCATGAAGTCATTACCACACTGTTGGAACAACAAACGTTGGGGAAATGGTCATGGTCTTAACACTCTTATCTTTTAAACTACAACACTTACTCAAAAAACCAACACTGTTTTTTTTAATGGGATTGTTTGTCTTTATTGTTGCTGTTTTTGAAAATCAATTTGTGTTTGATTTTATTGGTCAACAAAATAACAGCTCTATTGCTTTACATATCTCTGGTCAACTTTTTGCGCCTTTATGGGGATTATCTTTAATTCTATTACTATTATTGACACCTTTTTTGTGCGCGCAAATTCATGCGCAAGATAATGATGCTGGATTAAATCGCCTACTGACTTCTTTTGCTGTAACAAAAGTGCAGTTTTGGACAATCAATTGGATTATTCTTTTAGTATTTATTTTATTCTTTCATGGTTTACTATTCTTACTACATAGTATTATTTTGTTTTCCAGCAAAACAGACTGGCCTGTTTATTTAACACAGTTATTAGGACATTTATTGTCATGTCTGTTATTTTCGAGTATATGCCTTGGTTTTAGTATGTTTTTGCGAACAAGCCGATGGGTTATTTTAAGTGGCTTTAGTTTATTATTTATCTTTTGGTTAATCACTTTATTAACGCAGGAACTACCCCAACTCAACTATGTATTATCCTCATTTAACTTTTTCCAATGGTATGCTGCCTCCTTTCGTGTGGGACTCATTGTTTCTCAACATCTTTTATCGCTTATTCTGATCATCTTAGGCCTGTTTTTTATATTTTGTGTTTTCCTGAAATTACCCAGATACTCTTTGCTCATAAAAAGTCTCTCTTTAAGCTGCCTGATTATTTTACTGTTTGTTATTCAATTTTTGCCCTTTACTCAAATAGATGTGACCAGCAATCAACGACACTCTTTGCACCCACAACTCATACAACAAGTGTCTCACTATCAAAATATTCAAATGACCAGTTTTCAATTGGATGACGCCAGTCGACAAGAAATCCAACAACGTTTATTACATCCTTTACAAGCCATTACTGAACAAATAACCATTCAACATAAAGTACATGCACCGCAAGTGAATACTCATCATCATATCACTCAGGAAAAAACCGCAGGCGTCTTGTTGGAACTTGATAACACCCCCGTTTGGTTAGACTATCCTTTTCAGCATCACCCTCAATATCTTTTAAGTCATGCTTTATTCAACTTAAAAAATAAAAAACAACGCTATATCGCTTTTATTGAAGGTCATAACGAAGCATCTCTACACGACAACAAACAACACAGCCTGTCACACTTAAACACACTGTTAAAACAACACCACTGGCAACCGGTATCGATTCATTTATCCCGTGTAGAAACTATTGCTGACAATGTTTCCCTCGTCGTTATTGCTTCATCCAAACAAAGTTGGCAGCCTGATGAAATCGACAAGCTCTTTGCTTTTCTAGCCAGAGGTGGCAATCTGCTCTGGTTACGTGATCCCGATGATACAACTTTACAAAAGCTGGAAGACTGGCTCCATCTCATCAAAATTGATGGCACATTAATGGATGCTTTGGGGTACCAAAAAGGCACGCCACATCCCGCTATTGTTTTAATCGATCAATTTACTCAGCACCCTGTCACTCATTCACTCAACTCATTGGTTGCTTTTCCCTGGAGCAGTGCTTTGGCTGTCTCCAATAAAAGTGACAAAACACGCTGGCAGGTTCAACCCATTCTTACCACACACCCTAAAGTATGGACCGAATTTACGCCCACTGAACAATCATTGCAATTGAATGAAGATCAGGGAGAACTGGAAGGTGCTTTTCATCTCTTACTTGAATGGCGCTCTTTACTGAACAACGAACAACGTATTATTGTCAGTGGCGACAGTCACTTTCTGTCCAATTCAGCCATTCATAATTACGACAATCAACAATTCAGTTTAAATCTTTTTTCCTACCTGACACAAAGTCATCAGATGAATATTCAACTGATTGAACCTGTTGATAAAGTCTTATTATTAACAACGTTAGGACGCCATCTAATAGGCTGGTTGATGCCTTTTGTTATGCCTGTCTTATTTCTATTTATTGGAGCATACCTATGGTACAAACCAAGAAGAGCCTAAATTCCAGACAATGGCTTAATATTATTATTATTGCCATGTCATTTATGATACTGATTTTTATTTTGATTGGTCGTATTATTGATAATAATTTATCAACCTCCACTTCTGAGCAGACAGCACCCTCTATTGAAGAAACACCCTACCCTTTTGCCAAATTAACCGCCATTGAACTGCCACACTGGAAAGTTTCTCTCTCACAAGAGCCTGCCTCAAAAGAAACTACTCCACAAAAATCTGTATCACAAAAAACTATCACACAAGAATCTATTTCAGACAATACCAATACATTAGAACCAACTTGGATACAGGAACCCAGTTTACTGGATGATCATGAATTAATGAGTATGCTATCAAACTGGAAAAATTTTCAACCACAAAGTATCACCAATCAACACACTTATGATCAAAGTTTTTCAATCACCTTAACCATTGATGGACAGCCTACATCCTGGTCTTACTGCTTAACACCATCACCTGCTTTAATTTCTGAAAATCATCGCTTTTTGTTGTTACAAGCCGAGCAACTGGATTTATTATTTCCAGAGGTTCTTTTGAAACTCAATACTGAATTCTAACATACCAACTTTCACTGTTTATTTTCCTTATGCCAGAACTTCCTGAAGTAGAAACCACTGCACGTGGTATTGCACCACATATTGAAAGCACACAAATCAACCAAGTCATTGTGCGGCAGAAACAACTGAGATGGCCTATTTCTTCAAAATTAAAATCCTGGATAAACGGACAAAATATTCATTCTGTCGAACGTCGTGCAAAATATATCTTAATTCATTTCGACGAATACTTTTTAATGATCCATCTGGGTATGTCAGGCAGTTTACGTATCGCCAACCAAAGTGATGAGATAGAAAAACACGCTCATATCGATTTAATATTATCCAATAACAAAATTTTGCGTTATCGAGATCCCAGACGCTTTGGCTTTTTTCTTCATAGTCGACAACCCAGAGTTGCTAAATTACTTGAACACTTGGGACCAGAACCTTTAAGTCGTGATTTTAATGCAAAAAACTTGTTCAATAGCGTTCATAAACGCAAAACAGCCATTAAATCCTTATTAATGAATCAACACATTGTTGTGGGTATTGGCAATATATACGCTGCAGAAACTCTTTTTCAAGCGGGTATCCATCCATTAAAACCAGCATCAACCATCGACCTGGATGACTGTAAAAAAATTGTCCAGGCCGCAAAAAAAATTATTCGACAAGCCATCAAAGCAGGTGGTACCACATTAAAAGATTTTAGTAACAGTGATGGAAAACCCGGTTACTTCCAACAAAAACTCTGGGTATATGGACGAGAAGGTGAAGCCTGTTATCAATGCCAAACCCTTTTGGAAAGCATTAAAATCAATCAAAGAGCCAGTGTATTTTGCCCTCGATGCCAGCCTTGATTTAAGTTTTGTCTTTTAACCATCAATTATCCAAGTTTTTGAAAAGTATTGATTAAAGTAACCTGAATTCTGGATAAAATAGCAATCAAATACTGGTTTTCTTGATTATGTCTCATAGTTTCCTATATTTGATGATAGATAAGCAAAAAAACAACAATCTCCAATTGAAATCAATTATCTAACTAACCTGAATTCTGGGTAACTCGTAAAGGTATTGCCATGGCACACATCATGCTGGTAGATGATGAACCTTCTGTCACCGAAGCACTAAAAAGAAGTATAAAAAAGGCCCATAAAGATTGGGAGGTGGATACCTTTTCTGATCCTGAAGTTGCTCTCACTCAATTACGCAGTAAATCTTATCATGTGATTATTTCTGATTATAAAATGGGTGCCGTTAATGGCGTGACTTTTTTATCAGAAAGTAAAATTTTTCAAAAGAAAGCTAAACGGATTATTTTAAGTGGTCAACAAGATACAGAAGCATTGATCTCTGCCATTAACAGTGCTGAAATTTATCGTTATCTTTGCAAACCAGTGGAATCCAGTGAAATTATTTTAGCGATAGAACACGCCTTGCTTTATCAAAATATTGAAAATGAAAACGAACATTTAATCGATAAAGTCAGGCAACTCGAAGAAGATAAAAAAAATCACGAGAAGAAACTACATCAAATTTCTCAAATGAATTCAAAAATCAAAGAGTTAATTCAATCAGTGGAATAAGTTAAGTAACCTCAATAGCGATAGTGTTCAGGTTTATAAGGACCCTCAACTTCTACACCAATGTATTCTGCTTGTTCTGATGTCAGTTTTGTCAGCTCTGCGCCAATTTTTTTCAGATGTAATCGTGCCACTTTTTCATCAAGATGTTTAGGCAGCATATACACTGCAGCACCATAACGTTCATGATGTTTCCATAATTCAATCTGTGCAAGCACCTGGTTGGTAAAAGAATTAGACATCACAAAACTAGGGTGTCCTGTTGCACAGCCTAAATTCACCAAACGCCCTTCTGCCAATAAAATAATACGTTTACCATCAGGGAAAATCACATGATCAACCTGCGGTTTGATATTATCCCATTCATAATCTTTTAATGCCGCCACTTCTATTTCATTATCAAAGTGTCCGATATTACACACTATCGCCTGGTCCTTCATAGCCTGCATATGTGCGTGATTAATCACATTAAAGTTACCTGTTGTTGTCACGAAAATGTCGGCCATAGGTGCAGCTGACTCCATAGTGACTACACGAAAACCTTCCATTGCCGCCTGTAAAGCACAAATAGGATCAATTTCTGTCACCAATACCGTTGCTCCCTGCCCTCGCAATGATTGTGCACATCCTTTACCCACATCACCATAACCCGCCACCAAAGCAATTTTTCCGGCAATCATGACATCAGTAGCACGCTTGATGCCATCCAATAACGACTCACGACATCCATACAGATTATCAAATTTTGATTTGGTCACCGAATCATTCACATTGATAGCAGGAAAAGGTAATGTCGATTCCTGCTGCATTTGGTATAAACGTTTTACACCAGTTGTGGTTTCTTCAGTCACACCTTGTATGTTCTCTGCTGCTTTTGCATAAAAGCCGGCATCTTTTTGTAATTGACGTTTTATGGATTCATATAAATAAGTTTCTTCTTCAGATTGTGGATTATCCAATACCTGAATATCTTTGGCAGCTTTGCTACCCAGAATCACAGCTAAAGTCGCATCACCACCATCGTCTAAAATCATATTGGCTGTCTGACCATTACCAAAATCTAAAATTTTATGCGTAAAATCCCAATACTCTTCCAGGCTTTCTCCTTTATAGGCAAATACAGGAATTTCTTTTTCTGCAATAGCTGCAGCAGCCTGATCTTGTGTTGAGTAAATATTACAGCTGGCCCAACGAACATCTGCACCCAATTCAACCAGTGTTTCAATGAGCACGGCCGTTTGTATGGTCATATGCAAAGAACCTGCAATGCGAGCACCCTTTAAAGGCTTATCAGCCGCATACTCGTCACGCATTGCCATTAATCCGGGCATTTCTGTTTCTGCGATTTGAATTTCTTTTCTTCCCCAGGATGCCAGGGATAAATCTTTTACAACGTAGTCAGAAAATGTGTGTGCCATGTTTTTGTCCTGTGAATAGTGATTTATCTCGAAAGTCTTGTCTTGTTAAAAACAGTTTATCTTGTTAAGAGTCATTCATTTATCAAAAAAAAAGTGTTAACCATCAATACCTGCATCACTTTTTAGAAGATGAGCTTTATCTGTTTTCTCCCAGGTAAATGCGGCAAGTTCACGTCCAAAATGACCATAAGCTGCCGTTTGTCTATAAATGGGTCGACGCAAATCCAACATATCAATAATACCCTGAGGCGTTAAATCAAAATGCTGGCGAACCAACTGACTGATAGCATTTTCTTCTATTTTATGTGTACCAAATGTATTGATAGAAATGGATGTCGGTTCAGCAACACCAATAGCATAGGATATTTGTATTTCACAACGCTCAGCTAAACCAGCAGCAACGATATTTTTAGCAACATAACGCCCGGCATAGGCCGCTGAGCGATCAACTTTAGAAGGATCTTTACCTGAAAAAGCGCCGCCACCATGTCTCGCCATACCGCCATAGGTATCGACAATAATTTTTCTGCCCGTTAACCCACAATCACCTACTGGACCACCTATCACAAATTGTCCCGTAGGGTTAATATGGTATTGCGTTTCTTTATGTAACCAATCGACAGGTAAGACAGGCTTGATAATTTCTTCCATAATGGCCTCACGAATATCCTTTTGCTGGATATCTGGATCATGTTGAGATGATAAAACCACCGCATCAATGGCTATGGGCTGATTATTTTCATAGCGTAACGTAATTTGCGATTTTGCATCAGGACGCATCCAGGGTAGTCGTTTATTCTTGCGTAAAGTCGATTGCCGCTCAACCAATCGATGGGCATAAAATAAAGGAGCTGGCATTAAAGATTCTGTCTCACTGGTGGCATAGCCAAACATTAATCCTTGATCACCCGCACCTAACTGCTTTTGCTCTGCTTCATCGACACCTATAGCGATATCTTCGGATTGCTTTCCTATCGCATTAATCACAGCACAGCTTGCACCATCAAACCCTACTTCTGAACTATTATAGCCAATATCCAATATAACCTGTCTGACGACATCTTCTAAATCAACATAGGTTGAGGTTCTCACTTCACCAGCAATAATGGCCATGCCGGTTTTCACCATAGTTTCAACGGCTACACGAGAATTGAGATCATCCTGCAGCATGGCATCTAAAATAGCATCAGATATTTGATCAGCCATTTTATCCGGGTGCCCTTCTGATACAGACTCAGAGGTAAAAATACTATAATTTGCCACTAAAATTCAGCCTCTCATCAAATTGTCATATTAAAAAACAAAATGTGAGTATACAGATTAATACCTTTTTTTTCATCTTCTTTGCAAAAAAGTCCATACCAATGATTAACTGGCTAATACGACTTCATCTTTAATCTCTGCTTTTGGTAAACCGAGATAAAATCCTTGTAAAAAATCTACCCCCATATATTTACTCATTTCACAAACACGGTTGGTATTACAATGTTCAGCAATGGTTTCAATACCCCTTTCCTTAGAAAATTTAATAATTTTTCTTACTAATTCTTGTGCAGATTTGTCATTAACAATATGTAGCATGATTGAACCATCAATTTTCAAAAAATCAATGGGTAAATGAATGACTCTGTCAAAGTTAGAATAACCTTTTCCAAAATCATCCAGGCCAAAGCGACAACCACAGCGTTTTAATCGATGAATAAATTGTATTAATGTATCCATATTGTCAATTTGTTCATCTTCTAAAATTTCAAATTCAATATAACGGCCTACTTGTTGACTTTCTATTTCCTGAATAATATATTTTTGAGTCTTTGTATTATTGACATCCAACATGGATAAGTTGACAGTGACTTTCATTTTTGTCAACTTTACAATATTGACCACTTTCCCTATCATCTGCCTTGTTATCTGATGATACAGACGTGAACGATAGGCAATGGGCAAAAATTCTTGTGGTAACTGTAAAATACTGCCTTCGTGGTTAATCATTCTTGCCAAACATTCATATTTTACAATCTGATCTTTTTTTGCTGATACAATAGGTTGAAAGAAAGGCACTATACGGTCTTCTTCCAGCGCCCGTTTTAACGCCTGTAGTTGTTCTAAATTCTCACGATAAATTTTTGGTAATTCCAACTCATCATGATAAATCACTACTGACTGGTTGGTTTCTTTGGCTTCACGTAATGCCATATCGGCTAATAAAAAGGCTTCTTCTTTTTGCCCTATAATAGCACCAATATGCACCCCCAACTTTATAAACTTATCCATTACTTGATATTCCTGCCTGATTAAAAACAAAAAGAACTGTTGCATACTGTTATCCAATTGTTCTGTAGCAATAGGTTCATCGATCAATATAGCAAACTCATCAGCATGTAAACGGTATGCTTTATAAGTTTTTTTTAATACATCGTGACGAAAACTCATTAATCTTTGTGCAAACTGTCTTAAAACACTGTCTCCGATGGCTATACCATAACTGTTTGTCACTTCCCGAAACTTATCAATATTAATTAATATAAGATGAGGGTATTCACTGTTTTGAATATCATTAATTAAACAACTGCGATTATATAAACCCGTTAATTGATCTTTATACAGGTTTTCAAATTCTAAATCTTTTTCCCGTTTAAGTGCATTTAAATAATACAAGGTTAAAGGAAACCCGACTGCCCCAAGAAAGACACAAACCAATAAAGCATATAAGGCACTTTGCTGTGAAATAGTTTCTACAAAATTGATATCTGTATCAGCCCCAACAATATATAAACGATTATTACTGGCTTTAAAGGGAATAAACACTGAACGAAATTTTCCCCAACGATCAGAATATTCCAAATATATTTTTCCAGGATTTTTTGTATAGAATAATTGATTTAATTCGATAGGCGCTTCAGGGTAAGACATAAAATAAGCTGGTTCGTAAGTATTATTGGCTAACTCCTCTTCTGTTGCACTGGATGTTGCAAAATACATTTTTCCATTAACCTGCATAACGCTATACAAGTATTTAAGCCCGGTATCCCTGACGATATGGGTTAATATCATGGAGAGTTTATAATCTTCTTCTTCTGAAAGACTGCTTTTCTCTGTGAGATTCCCATGAAAATCATCCCCAAGAAAACGAACTAATGAATAAATAGCGGTTTCCATTTTGAGATCAACCTGGTTGATACGAGAAGATTTAATAACAAAATACGTTGTTAAGGTTAAGACCAGCGTCCCTAAGACATAAGTGCCAATGGCAACAAAAACATTCTTTTTGCGCTTAAGCATCATTGACCATTTTATTGAGCCTTACCCTAAAAGGGATGAACACTATTATTTTAAGAAGAAGGCGCTGTAATACCTCTTGCTGATATCACCTGATGAAGACCACCAGTATGACCATAAATATACTCATACCAACTGACGGGTGACCATTCATCACAGGGCAATGAAGGCATAGGTGGAATGGCTGTGCCAAAGTTATGGGGAATGGTTTGCTTCTTTGGCGGCCTTGGAATTAAACCACATTCCGGTAATTTTAACGGGCCACTTGCAGACTTTAAAAAGCCAACCACTCTACCACTATGATCACGAAAATAGCCTGTATCAAGTATACCCAAATGCTTACCAGGAAAACTAAACAACTGATCAGCATCAAGCAAAGCTATTGCAACACCAGAATTATCATAAATGATATCTTCTTCGTACCAGGCGACAACATCACCTATGCGGTCAAATACAGCTTCCATCAACTTCCCCCTCAACATTGTTTTGGTCATATTGAATTGACGACATTAAGTTAAGTCTTCAGTGATTATTCGGTAAAGCAATGTATCTCTTTTATAGTTTTTGTAACACGGCTTTACCAATATTTGTGGTGAAAATACTGTGACCGTATCGTGATAAAGCACTTTTTTATATAAAAATTAATGATTTAACATTATTTTTAATATTATTGGCTACTTTCCAGAATCATGGCTTCCAATTTATCCAAATCGGGAATAGTTGCCTGAATAGCACCAATAGCAACCCGTAATTTCTCAACAGGTCCTAATTCGTAATCTTCAACAGTAGTAATTGAAGGCTCAGTCACATGAGTCAGGCGAGGAATACCCTGAACAATAATAGCGAGATAAGGCAACTCCGCATTACTATTCAGTGTTCTTACTAAAGCGACCCTGGAGCGCTTATTGGCACGAGAGTCTGCCGCACCTTTCAAAACATCCAGTGAAACCATAGGGACTTTTTGATTACGCCACATGATATAACCAACAAACCACTTGGGCTTATCTTCTGCCAGTTCAACATCACTAAAAGGCACAATCTCAACAACAGTAACATTGGGTAACAAAATACTTTGCTCAATGATGGGTATCATCAAACTATAGACTTCTGCTATTTTTGCGGTTTCCACTATGATGACTCCTCAAATACAATCATTTAATATCTTCTGCCACTTGCTCTTCCAACAGATTAAAGTTGGATACGACATTTTTAGCCAGGTGTTCGGGGCTTGCTACCTGCGTAACAAGTTCAGCATCAATAACAGAATCAGGCATACTACTATTGGCACAGGTTTCAGGTGATTGGGCCCATACCTGAGCACCTAAAGGTAGTGCATGTGATGCACCTATCTTACCATCATCACCCATACCACTAAAAATAATCACCAGACACTGACGACGATAAACGTCAGCTGCCGCTTTAATCACATCATCAATACAAGGAGAATAAGGAGGTGTCCATGCTTCACTGATCGGTTCAACATTGCCCAAAGCATCAAATCGAATTTGTTGCTGAATGGGTGCAATATAAATATGACCTGGCTCTACTCTTAGTTTTTCAGTAATTATTTTTGCCGAAAAATCAGTTTGTGTATCCAATATATTACACAGTACTGGTAAAAAATTATCATCGATGTGTTGTGCAAGAACAAAAGCCGTGTTCACATTTTTTGATACCGATAATAAAAAGCGTTTAACCGCTGCAGGGCCTCCTAAAGAAGCACCCAATACACAAATATTGACTGGTGGTGGTGCTGACGAAGAAGCATCTTCATGTAATCCTGATTCAGCTAATGCTTCAAAAGACATACCCGTGGGTGACTCTTCCAATAAGGGAATATCCATATCGTCATTGAGTGTCATAGGTGGTTCTTCTGACAATAAATCAGGTAATTCAGAAAGTTCCTGTGTTTCTATTTTCTGTTGATTCCACTCATTTAAATCGTCAATCTCAATCAATTCTTCAGTTTTTAATTCATCACTTTCATTTTGTGCTACCTGCTCCACTTCTATTTGAGGAAGTGCACTATCATCATTGTGCGTTAACAAGTCATCCTCTAATAGTGATACCAGTTCATTTTCAACATCAGGCAATAATTCATCCACTTCTACAGCATTTTCATCGGGAAAATCAAGGGTGTGCGTTGGTTTTATGTCATCAATATTATGGTTTTCCAACTCATGACTTTTCTCTTCATCCATATCTAATAACATATCCGAGTCATTTATTCCCAAATCAATATCCGATAAAGCCCCGCCCTCTTTATGTACAGATTCTGTTGGTAAAGGAGGCGGTGACAGTGTTGCTGCTTTTTCTTCTTTTTCAGCCAAATCATAGGCGGCTAAAACATCATCGATATCTGCCAATTCTTCAACAAATTCTTCCATAACGTTTTCTGAAACTTCATCAACCATATTTTCCAGTGCTTCTGTAGCGGCATCCAATCGGGTCATCGCCTCATTGGATTCATTAAGCATTTGGGCTGCTTTTTCTTGGGCTGCTTTTTCTTGGGCTGCTTTTTCTTGGGCTGCTTTTTCTTGGGCTGCTTTTTCTTGGGCTGCTTTTTCCTGGGTTGCTTTTTCTTGTGCTGCTTTTTCCTGGGCTGCTTTTTCCTGGGCTGCTTTTTCCTGGGCTGCTTTTTCCTGGGCTGCTTTTTCCTGGGCTGCTTTTTCCTGGGCTGCTTTTTCCTGGGCTGCTTTTTCCTGGGCTGCTTTTTCCTGGGCTGCTTTTTCCTGGGCTGCTTTTTCTTGGGCTGCTTTTTCTTGGGCTGCTTTTTCTTGGG
Source organism: Kangiellaceae bacterium (assembly GCA_965230335.1). Taxonomy (GTDB): domain Bacteria; phylum Pseudomonadota; class Gammaproteobacteria; order Enterobacterales; family Kangiellaceae; genus CBDDKS01. The sequence continues at coordinate 487,895 of CBDDKS010000006.1, forward strand.
CTGCTTTTTCTTGGGCTGCTTTTTCTTGCGCTGCTTTTTCCTGGGCTGCTTTTTCTTGCGCTGCTTTTTCTTGGGCTGCTTTTTCTTGCGCTGCTTTTTCTTGCGCTGCTTTTTCTTGAGCTGCTTTTTCTTGAGCTGCTTTTTCTTCTTCAGATACGTAGGTTAATCCAGAAATATCATATAAACGCTTTACTAAATTTGAACACCAGTGTTCAGGATGTGCATGTTTTTGTAATGCACCGTATTCATTGAAAAATACCGGAATAGACGAAGTATCTAATAATTCATCCAAAAAATTATTCCAATCATTTTCATCAATATCCAATAACCATACATTCATGTTGGTTTGTTCTATGATATCTTTCGTAATATCAGATGGTTTGATATTTAAAGCGATATGAACTTTCTTTTTTTGTAATAATGTAATCAGTTGATTAGCATCATCACCTGAAGAAATTAGCGCTATATTCAGTGTATCTTCTCGAGTCATAACATCTTTTTAGTGAAGCATTCCACTAGGTAACAAAGCTTCTATGGTTTGTAGTAAATCAACTTCATTATAAGGTTTTCCCATATAATGATTTACACCTATAGACTCTGCTCTCTGACGATGTTTTTCACCAGTTCGAGAAGTAATCATAATAATAGGTAAGTCTTTTAAGGTTTCATCATGGCGAATAATCGTCGCCAGCTCAAAACCATCCATACGTGGCATTTCAATATCCAGCAACATGACATCAGGTTTATTGTCATGCAGAACATTCAGTGCATCAACACCATCTTTTGCTGTAAACACTTCATAATCATGACGATTTAACAATCTTTGTGTTACTTTTCTCACGGTAATCGAATCATCGACAACCATAACTCTTGGTGCTCTTGCTTCTGGAACAACAGCAGCAACTTGTGTAATATCTTCATCCTGAATCGCTTCAACCCGACGAGTTAATGCAGGAACATCCAGTATTAATACCACACGTCCATCTCCCAATATGGTTGCACCGGATAAACCACTTAACAAACTCAATTGTTGACCTACAGATTTAACAACAATTTCCCGGCTACCCATGAGCTCATCAACTTGTATTGCTGTGGGATGATCAGTGCCATGAAGCAATAAAATAGGTAACGGTTTAGTCACACCGGTTAAATCAGCTGATTTGTTATGATCTAACAGTTGTCCCATATAACGCATCGTATAAGACATACCTGCATATTCAAATCGAGAATTCGGATTGTCATAAAACTCTTGAACTTCGTAAGGACTTACACGCACAATACCTTCTATGTTGGTTAAAGGTATTGCATAAATATCATCACCTACCTGAACCATTAATGCCTGGTTCACTGAAACAGTAAAGGGTAATTTAACAGTAAAGGTTGTGCCTTTTCCTTCAACTGAATCAATTTCAACCACGCCACCCATTTGCTTGATTTCACTGCTCACAACATCCATACCGACACCACGGCCTGAAATTTGTGTCACCGATTCAGCTGTACTAAACCCTGCTTCAAAAATCAACTGTTGTAATTCATGATCAGTTAAACTGGTTTGAGAGGAAATGAGTCCTCTTTCAATAGCTTTTTCACGAATGGCCTTAATATTTAATCCTCTTCCATCATCCTGAATTTCAATGAAAACCTCGGCGCCTTCACGGTATAATCGAATTCGAACTTTACCTGCTTCAGTTTTTCCTACAGCTTTTCGTTCTTCAGGACTTTCAATACCATGATCCATCGCATTTCTTAACATATGCTCGATGGGTGCAATCATTTTTTCTAATATGGTTCTATCCATTTCACCATCAGCATTAATGGCTAAATCAACTGTTTTGCCTAGTTCGTTTCCAATTTGTCGAACAATTCTACGTAATCTTGGAACAAGACTTTCAAAAGGTACCATGCGAGTACGCATTAATCGTTCTTGCATTTCTGTATTTACACGACCTTGCTGTAAAAGCAGGGTTTCTGAATCTGAAGCCAGTGCATCCAAACTTTCTTTTAGGTTAACTAAGTCAGAAGCACTCTCACCTAAAATACGTGTTAATTCTTGCTGACGTGTATAGCGGTCGAATTCCAGAGGATCAAAATCCTGATAATCCTGACCGGCAATTTCCAAACGATATTCAATTTGTGCATCTGTTTCTATTTCCAGAACACGGAGTTGTTCTCGTAAACGTTCAACGGTTTGATTCATCTCTTCTAAATTCAAACGCAAAACAGAGACTTGTTGATCCAAGCGAGTACGGAAAATACTGGTTTCACCTGCCAGATTAACCAGATTTTCTAATTGATCGGCAGCTATCCGAACTTGTTCCTGTTGTTTTGGACGACGCTTTTCGTCGTCTTGCTTAGCTTGTGGTACAAGAGGTACAACTTTGGCAGATCTTGAAGCTGCCATAGCACTTTCAACCACAGAGGTTTCTGCTTCTTTCTCAGTTGTTTTTTCTTGTTCATCACTGAACTCTGTTGTATCGCTAGATTCTTCAAATGCATATTCTACTTCTGCTGCATCATGTGATTCATCCGATATAGGTTGTACTTTACTGTCTTCGGCACTTGAAATGATATCTTTCAAATCACCGCCTTTAATGACGCCTTGTAACTGAGTCATATAATCCACAGGTATTGTTAATTTCCTTTCTGTTTTCACTTCATCTATCATTGACTGAAGTACATCATAGCCTTTCATAACAAAGCGAACATGTTCACTGTCTGGAGATATGGTATCGGTACTTACCAACTCAAAATAACTTTCCAATTCATGCGTTAAATTACCTAACGCTGTCAGTCCTGATAATCGTGCACCACCTTTTAAGGTATGCAAGCTTCTTTGTAATGTTTCAATAGCGTCCTTATCTTTAACATTCCCAGACCAAACTTGTAGTGCATCATCCATGTTTTCTAAAATTTCTTCAGCTTCTTCAAGATAAATTTCAAAGACTTCTAAGCCATCTTCATCTAAATCAATCAATTCAACCAATGCATCTTCATTTGACACACTGACGCCATCTAACGGCATTTCTTCTGAAACAAGTGGTGCAGCAGTTTCTGTATCCTGAGAGGGTTCACTGACTTCCAGAGTAACTTCTGAAGTTGCTTCTGAAATGATATCTTCTGCCGGTTCACTAACCTGATCTTCTTCAATAGTTATTGTAGATTCAGGTTTCCAGTTGGGGTCTAAGGAAGCTTTTACATCGCTAATCAAGCCTTCATCAATATGACAATGATGATGTTGTCTTAAATCTTCACAGGCCTTCCTTAATACATCTAAAGATTTTTCAGACAATGCCATATGGTTATCTGAAGAATCCAGAGTTTCATTCGCCAAGCGTTCAAACATATCTTCTAAAGCATGTGCCAAGTTTCCTAATGACATGACACCAGCCATACGTGCACTGCCTTTTAACGTATGGAAGTGTCGCTGTAAATTATTGGTATGAACTAAATCTTTTGGTTTTTGTTTCCAATTAGAAAGGCGATCATCAATTTCTTCAAATAATTCTTCTGCTTCTTCTAAAAAGAACTCCAGTAATTCTTCATCAATTTCATCGTCCACCTCATGTACATCTTCTGGACGAATTGTTTCTGATATATGCTCTTCAATATCTTTATCTGATACAGTTACTTCACTGGCTCCAATCATTTCATTACTTACATTTTCAATAATATCCATTTCTTCTTCTACAGATTCAACGATGTCTTCTACTTCAGAAATTTCGTCTATTTCTGACAACTCACTTATTTCGGGTAACTCAACATCATTAAAGGTTTCTTGTTCTTCCAGTAATTCACTAATACTATCAACTTCTTCTAAAGTTTGATTTTCTTCTGCAAGTTCAACGGATTGATCATCTTCTACTAGATCATTAGTATCTAACACTTGATCTGGCAAAAGTATTTCATCAATTGTAGATTCATTTTCAGGATTATCATCAATGGATGAATCCTCTTTAAGTTCTTCCGTAGTTTCTTCAATAGCTCCTGGTGTATCCGATAACCAGGCTTCTAAAGGTGAAATAATATCGGATGGATTAGGCAGTGCATGATCAATTGCCACTAAGTTTAATTGTTCAAGAACCTGTTCTAATGATTTATGGCCTAAATCGTAATAGTCGTCTTCTTGACTGTCCAGACTAAAATATTTTTCCAATGCTGCAGCAATTTCTTCTATCTCGCTGAGCATTGCCATATTAGCGCCACGCTTAAGTGTATGCATTTCAGCTTGTAAATTCTGTTTTGACTCTACCGTCGTACCTTCTTTAAGACCATTCAGCAGTTGCTGAGATTCAGTAACAATATCCATGCCTTCAGCCAGGAAAATTTCCAGTAATTCCGGATCTCGATTAATTTTTGGTTTAAACTCTGATTCATCAGTACCCAACTTCTCTAAAAGATGATTTTTTCGCTGGTTAAACTGTTGAGCTAATTCATCTCCCAAATTACTGCTATATCGTTCCCGTTGGCGCAATGAATTAATACAGTTGTACATATAATCTAAAACTGATGGAATCTGATCAACAATCTCCTGCTCTAAATTCATATCTCTTTGTTTATATTCTCTAACCAATGACTCGAATGGATGAACTACTTTAACAACCTCATCCACTTCTGCCATATGTGCACTTCCCTTTAGCGTATGAAGTGCTCGTAGCAAATCATCTGAATCCTGTTGTTCATTACCACTTAAATAGCCTTGACAGAAATTATCCAATACTTTTAAATGCGTTTCTGTTTCATTAATAAAGATATCTAATAAAACAGGGTCAAAATCTTCCATATCATCCAATATTGTTTCTTCTACTCCTTTATTTTCATATCTTTCTTGCTCTAGCTCTGCTTCTTCTGGAGTCTCGTCAACTATTTCTGTTTCTTCTTCAGAAGACTCTTCCACAATAAGTGCAGCAGCCTTGTCTACTTCAGATTCTTCAGGCTCTTGAGATACATCAACTGCTTTTTCTATTAAATCACCTTCATCAGTAATCGACATGCCTTTGGTTATGGCTTTGACTTTTTTCATTAATGATGAAGGGTCAATACTGGCTTCCACTTTGTTTGAAAAATCTTCAACCAGTGTTGGCATCATGTCTTTGACTTCTCTTAAACATCCAAATATTTCAAGATCAGGCTGCAACGATCCCTCAATCACACGATTCAACATATCTTCAAATGTCCAGGCCAATTCACCAACGACAGAAGCACCCACCAAACGTCCACTACCTTTCAATGTATGGAAAGAGCGTCTTAATGTTGATAATGTTTCTTCATCTGACGTATCATCTATCCATTGAGGCAAGAGTTTCGATATACTTTCCAGCTCTTCTTCAGCTTCTTCAATAAATATCTCTAGTACTTCATCATCAATTAGACTCTCATCATAACTTTTCTCAGTAATATTATCTGTTTGTAATGGGGTCTCTTGTGAATGCTCTTGTACCACTTCGTCACCAGAAACTTCTGCGATAACTTCTGGTTCACTCTCTTGGATTTCAGGCGCATCTGAAGAACGTTCAGTTTCAGCCAAAATGATATCATAGCTATTTTGTGCGGCACTTAATACAGAATCAAAAGCAATCGAACCAATTTCAGCATAGTTTTCCAAACAATATTCAATACTTGTCAGAATATCTGCCAGTGCATCCATGACTGTTTCACTAGGCTGTGTTTTTTGGTTCAATAAATTCTCTAAAATATATTTATGCACTCCACCCAACATATTTGAAACATCATCAAAACCAATAATTTTCAAACCACCCTGAATTTCTGAAAGTAACTCAGGAATAGGTCGCATTAACTGAATATTGAATGAAGAGGCAATAAAATCAATAATACGTTCTTTAACTTTTTGTAAGTTGACATAACTTTCTTTTAATAATTGTAATTTTGCATCATCAAACTGAGCTTCAGCTGAAACAGATTCCTGTTGCGCTGTAAATGCCTCATCAGATATTTCGTGTGAATCCGATGTATCGGATAATTTGGCATTTGAAAGATTAGCTTCAACAAATAATAAAGCTCCAGCCACATCCATGATGAGTGCATCCGAAATCGTATCACCTGATTCAATAGCCTTATTTAACGTTTCTATCTGCTGTTTTATCACGTCCCGAGGAATACCCAAACCCAGTACACCTAAAGTATCACCAATTTTTTGAAGGTTAGGTATTAACCCTTCAAGTTTTGTATTATTTTTATCATCTCCTCGAACAAAAAGATCTAAAGAGTCTTTCACATTAATCAAATCATCATTAATGGCACTAATAACATTAGAAATGGCACCTGAATCCGGGCCTGACATTTTTCTGCGTTCTTCAGCAACAATATTTTCTTCTGGTAAAACTTCTTTTAACTTAAAGGTTTCCTGAAGCTCTATTATTTTTTTATTTTTAGAGTTTGATTTGGCAACGTAATACAATAAATTTTTAATTAAATCATCAGGTATTTCATCATTTAAGGCTTCTGTTCCAATATCAGCCAAACGTTTAATATGCCGTTCAATTTTACCTAATAGTGCATGAATTGCCGGCTCTTTAAATTGCTTGCTATTTTCAACAAGTGCCAGTAAAAAACCATCAGCAACCCACCATAAATGGGCGACTGGATAACCTTTTGTTTCCACTTCAAGCTTAACCAGCACTCTATGCATCCATTGCACACATTCTTGAATATTTTGTCCTTTCATAACACCTAACAAACTTTTTTGATATTTATGTCGTAGTTTTTTTGCCTGTTCCTTAAAATCACTTCCATCAGCTATCACCTGTTCACCTTTAGAATCAGGTGGTTGTATACCTTGAATATTAGGTGCAAAAATAGCACTTTCTGACAGAGGTGCAACTTTACGACAAGCTCTTAATTCATTGAGTAATGGTAATAATAAAACAGGGAGATCTTTATGACCTTCATTCACTCTATCCAGATAACCCGGTAAATGAAGTAAACTATTCATTAAAACTTCAAGTGCTTTATCCTTATCACCAAATTTATTTTGCTCAATACTCGTTGCAAAAGTTTCCATTTCCTCTACAAGTAATACTGCACCATGAAACTCCAGCATTTCTAACGTACCACGAACCTGATGTAAGCAATTGACACAAAAGCGAATATGCGTCACATCGCTATCATTTTCTGCATATGCTTCCAGACCTTGACGGGTCTGCTCAAGCATTTTATCGATTTCTTTTCGAACCCATCTCAATCCTAATTGTTCGTTTTTGTTAGTCATTCTAACCCCATATTACTTTTTTAATTCTCATCTATTTTTGTGTAAGCCTGGCAGTGCTTAGTGGCAACCTTCTCAATGGAAGGGAAAGATATATTATTAAGTTCTCCAGCACCCAAAACCAGCAAACCTCCAGGTGAAAGTCTTTTAAAAAACTGTCTAACAATCTCTTCTCTTCTTTCACCTTGAAAATAAATCAATACATTTTGACAATAAATAATATCAAAACTCTGATTTGGCATGGCATCTAATTCCAAAAGATTACTTTGAATAAAACAAGTCCTATGACGAATAGTATTGTTTATCTGAAAATAATCATCAGGTAATTTTTCAAAATATTTTCTCAACCAGTTTTCAGGAATTTCCTTTAATTTATTTTTATGATAAATACCTTCTCTTGCCTGCGCCAATGATGGAAAACTAATATCAATACCTGTAACACCATAATAAAAACTTCTGCTTTTATCATTCAATGGCCTTGGATCCAGCTCATTCATTAAAAAGGCCAGGCTATAGACTTCTTCACCTGTGGAGCATCCAGCACTTAACAACTGTATATTCAAAGGATTGGTATCATGGACATTGCTTTTCTTTTGACTTACTAGGTTTTGAATGTGGCTTTGCACTAACTCTGCAGAAGCTTGGTCTCTAAAAAAACGTGTTTCATGTACAGTCAGCAAATCGACCAAACTCACCCATTCAATAGCTGAACCGACACCTGACTCTAAACTTTTATAATAACTGTCGTAATCTGTATAACCATGTTCCCTCATACGCTGTGCAAGGCTTGTCATTAAAAAAGATTTTCTATTTTCTGATAACCAGACACCTGTACGTTTTTCCAACAAATCCCGCCATCTCAAAAACTCTTTTGAGTCCATTTCGGGTAAACTTTTGACAACAGCCATAGGAATAACACCTATTCACTGATTAATAATTAGGTAATTTGAAACCAGCAACAGAATTACGTAATTCATCTGCCAGTTCTGCAAGTTTACCGATACTGCTCGCAGTATTGACAGTACCTTGCAGTGTTTGATTGGTAATTTCCTGGATAACATTCATCGTATTGGATACATGACCTGCTGATGCAGCTTGTTGACGTGCGGCATTGGATATATTTTGAATTAATTCAGCAAGATTACTGGATACACGTTCAATTTCTTCCAGAGCAACACCCGCATCCTGGGCCAGTCTCGCACCTCTTACCACCTCAGCTGTTGAGGCTTCCATCGAAATAACCGCTTCGTTTGTATCTGTTTGAATGGTTTTTACCAGAGCTTCAATTTGTTTTGTTGCATTACCAGATCGTTCCGCAAGTCGTTGTACCTCATCGGCAACCACCGCAAAACCACGACCAGCTTCACCCGCCATCGATGCCTGAATCGCTGCGTTCAATGCCAGAATGTTTGTTTGGTCTGAAATGTCGTTAATCAAGGATACGATATCACCGATTTCCTGTGATGATTCGCCCAGTCGTTTAATCCGTTTTGATGTTTCTTGAATCTGCTCACGAATAGTGTCCATACCACGAATGGTATTACGTACCACTTCTGCACCTTTTTTAGCGATATCCACCGATTTTTCCGCAACCTGAGAAGATTCAGCAGCATTGGCAGAAACCTGCTCGATAGAAACGGCCATCTCGTTAATCGCAGCAGAAGCACCGGTAATTTCCTGTGCCTGATTTTTAGAAGCCTGTGCCAACTCATTCGAAATCCCTTGTGTTTCTTCTGTTGCATTGGATAATCTGGCAACCGAGTCATTAATGGTTGAAACCAAACTTCTCAATTGATCGATGGTGTAATTCATCGCATCGGCAATGGCGCCAGTAAAATCTTCTGTTACCGTTGCATTTGCCGTTAAATCACCATCCGCCAAGCCTTCCATTTCATCAAGTAATCGAATAATCGCCTGCTGGTTTCTTTCATTTTGTTCACGTTCACGTTCAGCTTGTGTTCTTGCTCGACCTTCCCGTTTTTTATCACTACTACGAATTTGTAATGCCAGGGTAATCAATAAAATTAAAATAAATATACCACCAGCAGCTGAATAATAGGGATGACCGGAGGTTAAATCCATTCTCTGTCCATAGTTCACATAAGCATCCAACAACTCTTTAGAATCACTCTCTAAATGTCTGGACAAATTAAAAATATTAATTTCTGCTTTTTGTACATCAAACAATGCTGCCGTAGAACTAGAAACAATACTCACATCTGCTTGTATCGGTTCAAATTCTTCTTCAATTTTTTTCAAGTACTCAACAGCCCGTTTATTTCTAACTCTTGGAATACCTAACATTTCCTCGCCAGTTAGCATGGCATCTAAATTATTTTTAAACACATTTACGTCAGTTTTAAAATTTTCAGAAGCTGCTGTTTTTGCTTTTTCACGTTCAGTCTCACCATCATCGCTTTCTTTGTCGGCTATAGCATCTTCTGATTTTTCAACAGATAATACTTCTGCAAAACTACTAATAATTCGCTCAGCATGTTGCAATTGACTGGTTGAGGTAAATATCATTTGACTGGATGCACCACTATCCAACAGTATTTCATTGACTTGAGAATATAAAAACTGAATATTGGGAATTTTATTCGACAATTTATTACGTAAATCATAAAGCTCCTTGATCAACTCTTCATTATTAACAATCATTTCAGCCGATTTGGAGACTTTTTCCCATCGATTAATTAATACATTTAATTCATTTTTTTGAATGTCATTAGGTGTTTTATCAATTTGCGTGACAATATTTTTTGCCCCGGTTACCTTTTGTAAATCGTTTAATGCAAAATTAAAGTTTTTAATTGATTTTCCCAGTTGTTTACAGGCCTTTTCCTCACCCTTAACACACTCAGCAGCCTGTATGGTAATTTTACTGGATAGTATTTGCATATCCTGGGCACTGTTGGTCCAACTATTTACGTTTCTCGTATTTTTATAATTTAAATACAAACTGGCGATCGTAAATAGCAAGACGGCTCCCAATAGCCATACAATTGCTCGGGCAGAATTACCCTCTTCAAGATTAAGTTCTTTTTCGTTTATTGTTACACTCATATCTTATTCCCAATGCATTAACTAAAATGAATTACAAAGCAACCTGCATGAACGAAGCATGTTCAGCAAGAGAAAAAAGACTAAAGACTTTCCACTCTTCTTCACCTTCTCGAGAAAAGGCACCTTCAATAAAAGGTAAAATAGCTTCATCAGCGGACACTTTTTCTAACATTTCACTTTCTTCAAAGTGTTGTAAACCTAATACTTCATCCACCATAACACCACTGTTAATCGAATTATGATGAATCACTAAAACTCTACGAGTTCTCATATTACCGGACGACTTTTTACCTAAAAAACCCGATAAATCCATTAAAGGCAATAAGGTACCCCGAATATTTGCAATACCTCTTACCCATGCACGAGCACCTGGCACTTTCGTGTAAGTAGGCACTGCCAAAATCTCTGCTACTTCAGTTAAAGGTGCAACATATCTTACGTTATCCAAACGAAAGCCTATGCCAGACCAAAATCTACCTGAAGCTTCTTGCCCCCCAGTAACACCTGAACTTCTACTTTCAATTTCCTGTAGAATGTCAAATGCGTTTTTTTGTTCTACATCTAACATACTTTTAGAAGCCCATATTATTTTTTTTAAATGTATTCATATTAACTTTGTAAGACAGCGTTAATTGTTTTTATTAAATTGTCTTCTTGCACAGGTTTTGTTAAATAGTCTTTTGCACCTTGTCGCATACCCCATATTTTATCGGTTTCCTGGTCTTTGGTTGTCACAATAATGACCGGAATATGCGATGTTTCAGGGTTTTTCTTTAGGTGTCGAGTTGCTTGAAAACCATTAAGACCTGGCATAACAACATCCATTAAAACCACATCTGGTAATTCTTTTTTTGCAACTTCAATACCCGATTCACCATTTTCAGCAGAAATCACTGCGTGCCCATGCTTCTCAATCATATTACTTAAAATATGAATTTCTGTGGGTGAATCATCTACTATCAATACGCGAGCCATCTACGCCCCCTTATCAAGATTAGTGTATTCATTTTGTAAACTAAGCACCTTGGACTGCACCATCCACATGCTGACGAACAGCATTAAGCAATTCATCTCGACTAAAAGGTTTTGTTAAATATAAATCTGAACCAACAATACGCCCTTTGGCTTTATCAAATAAACCATCTTTACTTGACAGCATAATCACAGGGGTCTTTTTGAAACTTTGATTATTTTTAATAAGTGCACAAGTCTGGTAACCATCCAAACGAGGCATCATAATATCTACAAATATGATATCTGGTTTATGATCAGCAATTTTTGATAATGCATCAAAACCATCCATTGCTGTAACCACTTCACAACCTACTTTTTTAAGTAGTGTTTCAGCTGTACGACGAATCGTTTTACTATCATCAATCACCATGGCTTTTAAGCCTTCAAAGGAGTAGTCCACGAGACCCCCTAAAAACAATATCGACTTTAAATATAGTATCGATTTTAATAAAATAAGTTTTTTTCAACATGATTTACCCAAGCTCACAGGCATATGTTCAACTAACATTGCCTGCATTTTTAACACACCTCAAATGGATAATCTATTTCAATTATTACTTTCTATAGAGTAAGTTAGCTACTACAACTAAAGTAACTCATAACTAATATAGTATATTATTCAAGATTAACCACTATACAAAACACAAATTAATTAACGAATAAAACCCAAAACTGAATCTTTATTGGTTCAGTGCAACATAGGAAATTGACAATGACGCTTACTGTAGGGGTTCTTATGGACCCAATTTCTAAAATTAACATCAAAAAAGACAGTACATTTGCCCTTTTACTGGAAGCACAACAAAGAAACCATCAACTTATCTACCTGGAAGATAATGATATTTTTATTGAAAATGGCAAAGTGCGGGCTGAAGCAAAAAATTTAAATGTGGAAGATAACGAGAAGCATTGGTTTAGCTGCGGCGCAACATATACCATCGATATTGAAGCCATTGATATACTTTTAATGCGTAAAGATCCCCCTTTTAATATGGATTACATTTACACCACTTATCTTTTGGAAAAAGCCGAGCAACAGGGCGTTTTTGTGGTTAATGCACCCAAAAGTTTACGGGATTGTAATGAGAAACTCTACACCACCTGGTTTCCAGAATATTGCCCACCCTCTTTGACAACAAGCCAACCGAAACGAATTAAAACCTTTATACAAGAGCACAAAGACGTTATTCTTAAACCTTTGGATGGTATGGGCGGCACCTCTATCTTTCGGGTTAAAGAAGGGGATGCTAATACAAATGTCATTATTGAAACCTTAACCGATTATGGACATAAACTTGCCATGGCCCAACGCTTTATTCCTGAAATTACACAAGGGGACAAACGTATTTTAATGGTCAATGGTGAACCTATTCCTTATTGTCTTGCAAGAATTCCTGCTCAAGGCGAAACACGGGGTAATCTTGCTGCGGGAGGACGAGGTGTTGTACAACCTTTATCAGAAGCTGATAAAAAAATAGCTGACATTGTAGGACCTGAATTGAAAAAAAGAGGTCTATACTTTGTAGGACTGGATGTCATTGGGAGTTATCTGACTGAAATTAACGTTACCAGCCCAACCTGTATACGTGAAATTGATGCTGAAAAAAATACTCAGATAGCCGCACAACTGTTTAATGCACTAGAAACTCAATATCTCGCTACAAAAAAATAAATCCGATTATTATGTCAGTTGAACAAGGTTTTATCAGTAAAGACGGTCCGAACATTAGCGATAATGATCGACTGTCTTTTGCACTATTCCTAGCCATCGCTTTCCACACACTCATTGTTATTGGCATTGCTTTTACCCCACCGGAAAATAATCGTGGTGCTTCAATGAAAAGTATGCGTATTTCTTTAGCACAGTATCATGCTCTTGAAAAACCCGACGAAGCAGATTTTTTAGGCCAGGACAATCAACAGGGTGGCGGTGCAGAAGATTTAATTCAAGAATCAACCACTCTGGAAGTTCCTATTATTCCTGATCCCAGCAAAGAGGCTCTAATCGCTGACACCAGTATGCCCAGCGCACCACAAACGGATATTCAGCAATTATTTTTAAGTGGACCCAATGAAAGAACCTCAACAATGAATGAGCTCTCAAATAATCTAAAAAATACACCTCAACCTCTAATGGATACCGCAACCTTGTTACAAAAAAGTTTTGAGTTACAAGGCTCCAACACACGAATCAGTGACGAACAGGTCACATCATCCCGTAAAGACAGACGTCGCCCTGCCTCAGCAGCCATTCACAGTTCAGTTGATGCTTTATATCTTGATAAATGGCGTCAACGCATTGAGCAAGTAGGTAATCAAAATTATCCCTTAGAAGCCAGTAAAAAAAATATCTATGGTGAAGTGCTACTAAAGATCAGCATTAAATCCGATGGCAGTCTTGAGGATATTAAAGTTTTGCGATCTTCCGGTCACAAAATTTTAGATGAGTCAGCCATGAATATTGCCCGCCTTGCCGCACCCTACGATGCTTTTGATGAGGAACTCAAAAAAAGCACCGATATTCTGGATATTATACGAACCTGGGAATTTAAACCGGGCAATAAAGTAAAAACGCAATAAGGCTTGTTGCTCTTTTACAAAATTAACAGGCTTAACCTATAAAAGATAAACAGCCCCCTAAAATTCACTTTAAAAAAACAGAAGTTAATATTCAAAATGATTTCTTATTTTGTTTTATTGGATGACTGCTTTTTAATGATTTCCTGGTATCGATTCATAAAATGATTAATGTCTGTCAATCCCTGTAAGGCAAACTTTTTGAAATTGGCATAGTTGTTTTTGTTATCAAGAATAAAACTGTTAGCAATTGCAAAATATTCTTCATTTTTATTAGGAAACTTCTCAATATAAAAGCGACTGTCTAACGCCTTATTTTGTTCTTTTACCAATGTTCTAAAGGCTGGTGTATCTGGAAAACCCGTCATAATATGTGTTAACAATAATGTGTTATCTTTTCTTTTTGCCTCCCAGCGGGTTTGCATATTATTCATTTGATATTTAATCACACCATTTTCATAAGACATTTTTGTAAATACCTTTTTATCTGCATGCGTCACAATATCATTCATAATAGTATCTGTTTGAACAATAACAGCTGATTTTTGTTTTAACATTGCCACTTTTTTAATATCTTTCTGAACGATACCATCTCCCTTACCAGCACCACTTTGATAGATTTTAGCCGCTGCCAAACAGCCTTCTGAAAAACCCAAGTCACACGCCTTTTCATAAGCAGTGACTGCTGATTTTGCACCGTTTGCAAAACGAATGATAGAACCACCATATTGCATACAAGCTCTATGATTTCCAATATTGCAGGACTTTTTCATCAGAGTTAATCCTTTATGAACATAGGTATTTTTTTCTTCAACAGTTATATTTTCTGGAAGCCCTTTGGCAAATATATAGTTATTTCCTAAATTAAAGCAAGCTTTATGATGATTACCATAACAGGCAATCTGATAATAATAATTTGCTTGTTTCATATTTTTAGCAACACCCCATTGAGCATTTTCATAGGCCGCACCTGCCACAAAGCAAGCCTCAAAATTTTTGTTCTGTTTGCAGGTCTGAATAATCTTTTCGAGAGAAGGCTGGGCCCATAGCTGCTGAACAGAAAAAAGGGAAACGAGTAGCCATAACACCCTACTGATACGCAAAGAAAACATAGAAAAATACCCCATTGATACTCCCATGCCCAGTGGATATACATTTCTGCCATACCCGAATGATGCTGAAAGATTCAGTAACCTCAGATGAGGTTAAGTAAAAAAACCAATCTGCATTGTAACATGTGGCATCTAATAAATTCCATGATAGATAGAGTCACAGGCTCTATGCTATAGCTTAAAAATGAAACACATAAAAAACTTGTATTTTGACTCAATAAGCTCAACAATATCCCTATGAGTGAATTTCAAAGCCTAAAAAATCATTTTTTGATTGCTATGCCCAAATTGGAAGATCCCCACTTTGTGCAAAGTATCACCTTAATTTGTGAACATAATGACAATGGAGCCATGGGCATTGTGATTAATCACCCTTTGTCTGTTTCCACACAGGAGCTTTTTGAGTATCTGGATATTGAATTAAAAAGCAACCAGTTTCATAATCATCCGGTTATGGCCGGAGGTCCAGTACAAACCGATAGAGGCTTTGTCATCCATCGTTCTGAACAAGAATGGGAATCCAGTTTGTCATTAAATGATGAAATTTCAGTGACGACTTCTCAGGATATTCTACTGGCCATCGCTGAAAATGAAGGTCCACAGGACGCTTTTGTTGCTTTGGGCTATGCTGGCTGGGATGAAGGACAACTTGAAGAAGAATTGAAGGAAAATATATGGTTGAGTGTGCCTATACAATCTCGAATATTATTTGATACCAAAATTGAAAAACGCTGGCAACAGACCCTGGAATTATTGGGTATTCAAGCATCACAGCTTTCATCTTTTTCTGGCAATGCCTAAACACCCTCCTCAATCCCTTTTGGCGTTTGATTTCGGCGAAAAACATATCGGTGTTGCCTATGGTCAAGCCATTACACAAACCGCACGACCTTTAAAAAACCTAAAAGCCAACAATGGCCAGCCTATTTGGCAGGAAGTCGAAAAACTCATAAAAGAATGGCAACCTGAAGCATTAGTGGTTGGTTATCCTTTGAACATGGATGGCACTGAACAACCCTTAACCTTGAAAGCAGAAGCTTTTTGTCAGGCATTAGAAACTCGTTTTCAATTACCGCTCTATAAAATGGATGAACGCTTATCCACTGTAGAAGCAAAATCAGAATTATTTGAAAAAGGGGGTTATCGTGCATTAACTAAAGCCAATATTGATAATTTATCAGCGGTACTTATATTAGAATCCTGGTTTAGAACAGAATCCGTTTCATAGCTTTCTCTCCACAATGAGTGATACTTGCTTTCATTTTCATAACCACACACAATCTTGTCAACAAGTGTCTGAACATTGCTTCTTACTTCGATTGCAAACAGAATCCTCTCAAGAAACTATCTTTCAAGAAACCATCTCTCACAAAAACCGGCTCTACTCACATACTTATTTGAATAACACCCGCCTGCCTATTATTGATCATGGACCCAACCAAATTACATTACTATCCAACAAAGCAGTCATATGTCCATCCGTTATTCCACTATATCCGCTCAAAAAAATTCCTCATGCTGATATCCTTCTGACTGATTTTTATGGCTTGTTGATTGCCAGTTATTGGTTACGCCAAAAAACATTCACATGGAATAAAAAACATGCACTGCTTATTAGTGAATACGCTACGAATGAACTCTTTAAACCTCAGCCATCTTCCATCTTAACGTCTCAATTGCCGCCCCATGTCACAGCAGCGATTCCTTTATGGGAAGATTTGGGTTTTGTAAGTCGCTTGTGTCACCCAGAACATCCAGGATGTTTTTCAGGCACGCCCATTGATTTACTACATCATTTTGATTTTTCAGAAAACACGCCTTGTAGAAATATACTGATACTTACCCAACAACCCCATTGGTATCAGACGGCATTAAGTAGTATGAAAAATAAGTCTACTCACGTAGAAGTGAACTATATACCCACCATCCTTGAAAATACAGACTCGCTTAATCAGAATCTTCCAATGACATAGAACCCACTAAGCCACCACCAGATTGTAGTTCTCCATCATTACCTGAACCATCCAGTTTAATCATTAGACGTAGATCATTAGGTGAATCTGCATGATGCAAAGCATCTTCATAGGTAATTTCACCCGATTTAAACAAATCAAATAATGCCTGATCAAAAGTCTGCATGCCATGCTCTCTGGATTTTGACATCAAACCTTTGATTAAATGCATTTCACCTTTGCGAATATGATCACCCACCAGTGGGGTGTTAATTAACACTTCTACTGCTGCTCGACGACCCTTGCCATCGGGTGTTGGAATGAGTTGTTGCGCAATAATGGCTCTCAGATTCAAAGACAAATCCATTAACAATTGCTCGCGCTTATCTTCCGGGAAAAAGTGAATGATTCTATCCAAAGCCTGGTTCGCATTATTCGCATGCAATGTACACATACACAAGTGACCGGTCTCTGCAAAGGCAACGGCATAATCCATCGTTTCGGCCGTTCTTACCTCACCAATTAAAATAACATCAGGTGCTTGTCTGAGCGTATTTTTTAAGGCCGTTTCAAAACTCTCCGTATCAATACCCACTTCACGCTGAGTAATGATACATTTGCTGTGTTGATGCACAAACTCTATGGGATCTTCAATCGTAATAATATGTCCACTGGTTGTACTGTTTCTATAGCCGATCATGGATGCCAAAGAGGTCGATTTACCCGTACCTGTTGCACCAACAAAAATAATCAACCCACGTTTGGTCAACGATAGTTTTTTCAAAACCATAGGCAGTCTGAGTTCTTCTATTTTGGGAATTGTCGTTTCAATTCGCCTCAACACCATACCCACTTGATTACGCTGTTGAAACGCACTGACACGAAATCGTCCAATTCGAGAAGCACTAATAGCAAAATTACATTCACGCAAACGAGCAAAATCTCTCCGTTGTTCTTCATTCATAACACTTAAAACAACTTCCCGTGCTTTTTCTGCATCCAAAGCACGCTGTGTTACAGGCATAATTTTTCCATTAATTTTTATGGATGGCGGCATACCCGCTGTAATAAATAGATCGGATGCTTTTTTATCAACCATCAATTTTAATAATGCTTCGAAATCCATACTGACTACCTATTGTTTTTGAAAACCGGTTAAATAAGTTGAATTTAAAAATCTTCTTTTGCTTTGGCTTTTTCGCGAGCATCTTGTCGGTTGACTAAACCTTTGGACAGTAAATCACGCAAACATTGATCCAGTGTTTGCATCCCGACTTGTGCACCTGTTTGAATGGCACTATACATTTGTGCCACTTTATCTTCACGAATTAAATTACGAATAGCTGGCGTGCCTATCATGATTTCATGAGCTGCCACTCGGCCACCACCCACTTTTTTCAACAATGTCTGTGAAATAACCGCCATGAGTGACTCCGACAACATAGAACGTGTCATATCTTTTTCAGCTGCTGGAAACACATCCACAATCCTGTCTATGGTTTTTGCTGCTGACGTCGTATGCAAAGTCCCAAACACCAAGTGTCCGGTTTCTGCTGCGGTTAATGCCAATCGAATAGTTTCCAAGTCCCGCATTTCCCCAACCAGTATAATATCGGGATCTTCACGTAATGCCGATCTTAATGCTTCATTAAATCCCAGGGTGTCTCTATGTACCTCCCTTTGGTTAATCAAACAACGTTTACTTTCATGAACAAACTCTATTGGGTCCTCAACGGTCAAAATATGTCCATAATCATTGTCATTAATGTAATCAATCATTGCTGCCAGGGTGGTACTTTTACCGGAACCCGTTGGCCCTGTCACCAAAACCAACCCTCTGGGATGCATACTGATTTCCTTAAATACAGCCGGTGCCCCCAGTTCCTCCAAAGTTAATACCTGTGAAGGAATGGTTCGAAATACCGCGCCTGCCCCACGGTTATGATTAAAAGCATTGACACGAAATCGTGCAATACCGGGTAATTCAAAGGAAAAATCCGTTTCCAGAAATTCTTCGTAATCTTTACGCTGCTTGTCATTCATAATGTCGTATACAAGACCATGTACCACTTTATGTTCCAAGGCAGGTACATTTATTCGTCGGACATCCCCATCAACACGAATCATAGGAGGGAGCCCGGCTGATAAATGTAAATCAGAGGCTTTATTTTTAACACTAAATGCTAATAGTTCGGTAATATCCACAGTCGTACTCTCGATTATTCTTTTAATGATTGATTTAAAATTGATTTTTTTATGGTGTATTATACTGAAACCACCTGAAAATGCAGGTCAGGCAAGTAAAAACCACCACAATAAGTCTAGACCTTTAATGAATAGAACGCACACCTTTTAATGCTGGTTTCCCAATTAGGTCACATTCAAGAACGTATTCACATTGCGACTAAGGCTGCCCGTCGCCAAGTCCAGGATGTCACTTTACTGGCCGTCAGTAAAGCCCAGCCCAGTTCCAAAATTATCGCTGCTTATGATGCAGGGCAAAAAAAGTTTGCTGAAAGCTATCTACAAGAATCTCTAATAAAGATACAAGAGTTACAACATCTGAATATTGAATGGCATTTTATAGGGACTATTCAGAGTAATAAAACCCGAAAAATTGCATCACATTTTCATTGGATACACAGTGTCGAAAATGTAAAAATTGCACGCAGACTGAGTGAGCAACGCCCTGACGACCTGAACCCTGCCAATATTTGTCTACAGGTGAACCTCTTTTCAGAAACGAGTAAGCAAGGCTTTACACAGGAAACCCTTTTCAACGAACTGGAAACCATCCTGACTTTTCCGAATATTCAAGTCAGAGGCCTGATGGCGATTCCCCCCAAACAAAGTGATTATTCAAAACAATTGGCACAATTTACACACATTGCAGAGGTCTTTAAACAATGTCAGTCGATTGCGCCACAAATGGATACACTATCGATGGGCATGTCAGACGACTTTGAAGCCGCTATTGCAGCAGGCAGCACACAAGTCCGTGTGGGTAGTGCGCTATTTGGCCCACGAACTCATCCACAATCACAAAACTTGAACTCAAGATAACAAGGTTCACTGTATAAAGCTCAACAACTCCTCATATTTTTTTATCATTCCACCTTTGTTTAGGCAACTTAATGACACATACAGAACATAATCAAACACCCTTATCTTCCCTGAGCATCGGTTTTATTGGTGCAGGTAATATGGCAGCGGCCCTTGCAAAAGGTTTAATACAACAAAAACACCCTGCCAGTCATATCTGGATGTCAGCACCCAGTGATCGCCACCTGGAACCTTTAAAACAAGACTTACGCATCCAAACAACCCATCACAATCAAGAAGTCTGCAATCAATGCAACACCATTATTTTAGCCGTCAAACCACAAGTCATGGGACAAACACTGTCCACTTTGGATTTTTCAAATGTTGATTGCGTCATATCTGTTGCTGCCGGTATTTCTCTAAAACAACTTTCACGCCATATTGATCATTCACAAATCACGCTTATCCGGGCCATGCCCAACACACCAGCTTTAGAAAATTGTGGTATGACGGGATTAATTACACACGATAATCACAACACAAATCACCATGCCCATGCCAATTATATTTTTAATGCCGTAGGTAAAACCCTTTGGTTTAATGACGAAAATCATATGGACATAGTTACAGCATTAAGTGGCAGTTCACCGGCCTATTTTTTATTAATGATGCAAGCACTGATAGAATCTGGCATACACCAGGGACTCGATCCTTCCAACGCCAAAACACTGGTCATTCAATCTGCACTGGGTGCAGCCACTTTAATGGATCATCATCCAGATGTTGATATCCACGATCGCCTTGACCAAATTACCTCTCCAGGTGGCACAACCGAAGCTGCCCTTAATGTTTTTAAACAAAATCAATTTAACACTGTCGTAGATAATGTTGTTCAAGCTGCCGTTCAAAGAGGCAAAGATCTATCACGTGCGCAGGAACAGTAATTTACAAAACTTAAACATCCATTACTGTTTTTTTATAACTGGAGACTCTGTCATAATTTTAATGAACTGTGTTCTCCTATAGATTTTCAGATGCAGAGTATACAATCGTTCTGACTGTATACAAAATTGGGAAAGATCAAATCAATTAATATCTATTTTTCTAATTTTAAGTTTTATCTAAGCTAATAATGGGCCCTTTAAGTTTAAAAAACAAGCGTATTAATCTCCAAACCACAAACATAACAACACCCATCCATAAACTTCCCCAAACAATCAATGAAAAAATTAGAAAAAAAGCCAAAATCCATTCACCTACAAGTAGTAAATAATCGATATCATTGTATTTAAAATCAACCATAGAATGACAATTAGAACACTCAGCAACAATGCCTGGAACTATATCTTGTAAAGCTAATTTAATATACGAAACACTATGTGCACCACATTCAGGACAATCTTTCATAAATTTTTTCATAAGATTACTTCTATATTTAGTCTTAATATTATATATCACTCTTGTTCAAGTATATCTAGCAGTATTTTTTCATTAGGATATTCTTTCTACTATTAAACTAATAACCATATTCACCCCAGTAATTTCTTACAAATGGTTCAAAATAACCATTATGTTCAATTTCAATTTGATACTGGCTAAAAATCGATTTCAAATCGGAGTATGTAACATCTTCGTAACTCCGATAGCTATCCATATTAATTTCAGAGTTTTCAATATTAGCCAAAGCTATAAATTCAATTTCTCCTCCCCAACACATGTAATAAACCCAAATACCATTTTTTAATCCTGATTTCTTTAATAGTGTCACAGTATCCAGGTTCGGAGACTTAACTTGATCCTCTGCTTGTTGCGGGAACAAAACTCCAGTTTTAACTTTAGGGTGATCTATTTTTCTATATACAAACTCTTCAGAGTCAGAAGGTAACTCCCCCAAAAATGAATCCTCACTAAATACCCCAGAATAGATATAGGTCATAAGGTATCTAACACTGTTGTATAGAACGGATACATAAACATGGAATGACAGTTTCTCATAACAAACTTGCTAAACATGTCCAATTTCCACCTCTTCAATACTTGGTCTTTTCTTCGGTGCATTAATTCTTTTAAAAGTTCCAAGGATAGTAACTAAAACTAAAGCTATCCAAATAGGAAATTTGAAGTAAGTAGACAATAGCCCAAGAATTAACCCAAATAATACAACAAACCAATATTTTAAATACCAAGGTACCTTGTAGTTTGGATCGCCAAAAACCAGTTTTTGTTGTTTATAAAGTTTTCCATTTTTATATAAAGAACAAACAAATGGACCCTTTAAAAAACTAATTATAGAGAGCGTCGAGTGGTAACAGTTTCCATTGATGTCAAATGTAACTGAAGAGTCGGCGGATAAATTCCTCTGTTGAAAAATAAGTTCTCCATTCACACTAACTTTTTCTAATCCTGTAAATAAACTAAACCATGATTCGATAATTAATGGACCATCTTCAAACCTAAAGGTGCATCCTCTTAAAAAGCTAAATTGTCTATCAGTATTCATTATTATTACCCTTAATTACTCTTAATTACCCTTAATGTCCGTAACACGGAAAATATGAAGCATAGAGAAATATTTTTCCATATGATTACGCTTGTTATGTGCTTTTTATGTGGTTAACTAACCTTAAAAAAGAAAGTGCAGCAGCAACAAACAAAATAGAACTCACAAGCATGCCTGCTGCCTCTATATATACAAAAACTTCCCATACAATGAATGGCTCACTTACCAGAAGAAATATTTGTACAAACAAAATAGCAATCAAGCTGAGAAGTAACACTTTTCTCCAGGTAAAATCCTGCTTTTTATATACCTCAACAGCTCCCCAAAAGATAATGAATAACGCTGCCAAAGCTATTAAGCCGGATACCGAATCAGCGATTACAGTAACAAGGAATGTTTCAAAACTTTCGTTTACTGCTATATCTCCAATATTTTCATCCATCAAGGCTTTCCTTATGGTTTTTCACATAACTTAAGATTCAATAGCATCTGCAATCCGATCTACGAATCATGTTAGTACTCAAAAGCTATTTTCGTAAACATATCAATATGTTTACATTATTTTTTAAATATTTCAATGCAAGATTAAATAACAACAAACAACTATCTTATTAGGGGCTGTTTATCTTTTATAGTTGACACCTGTTCATTTTGTAAAAGCTTCAATCAAGGCACGAAGAGCGCAGTTTGGTTATTCCAAATAAGCGATAAGTAACGCAGAGTGAAGCTTTTACAGGCTTAACCCTTTGGGCTGAGTCTATTTTTACATCTGTATCTTCTAGTGACACAAGTATATAATCAAACCTCGTTAACAAACTGATTTTAAACCAATATAACCCCTTAACCTGGAATCTTTGATGGTCATTATCACAAAAATCTTCGCTTTCATTATTAGTTTATATCTTCTTGCTATTTTATTACGCTTCTTCATGCAATGGTTTAGAGTGAGTTTTTATAACCCAGTATCCCAAGCTATCGTTAAAATCACCGATCCTGTTTTGATTCCTTTAAGACGAGTGATTCCTGGCTATATGGGTTTAGATACTTCAGCACTGGTTGTCGCTTATGTGCTTTGCCTATTACTACTAAGTGTCAATAACCTTATTTGGATAAGGACTGATATTAGTTTCTTCACCCAAGTACTACCTGGTGGTCTGTTTCAGTTGTTCTATTCTTTTTTGCAGTTAATTTGGTATTTAGTCATTATCAGAATTATCATCGGCTTTATATTTATGGTCGTTGTACCTGGCACACGAAGTCCATTTGTCGATATTATCTTTGAACTGACGCAGCCGATTTTAGCTCCATTTCAGCGTCTGATTCCTCCATTAGGTATGTTTGATTTTTCACCTATCATTTTGTTTATTTTAATCTATTTTTCACAATATTTTATCGTCATAATAACCCATCATTTATTCGGCTTATTCATTCGCTGAACGATAAATTCATCATTATTGATACTTTAATCAAGGTTTTGGCAGTAAATTTGCTTATATATCCATACGACTTATAGGTCTACTTTATTAAATAGTATCGCAAAAAAAGAAAAAATACCTTCAAATTCAGTGTCTAAGCATTTTTTTCTGCTAGACTAGGTATATCAAACATAAATAAAAATGCCCGCCTATCAGGTGCATCGGATGAATTTTAACCAATTTGCTGAATCTGTTAGCCAGTTTGAAAGCTGGAAATCGACTATAGCCAAAGAGCTAAAGAGTTTCCGCTTGTGGCTCAGAAGAAACCAATTGTGTGACGACAATACTGACGAGCGTGTCAAAGAAATGTTGAATGCACTGGGTTCTGACTTTTTAACCATTGCATTTACAGGAGAATTTTCCAGAGGAAAAACCGAACTTATCAATGCTATCTTTTTTGCTGATTATGGACAACGAATTTTACCTTCTCAGGCGGGACGTACAACCATGTGTCCAACAGAGTTGTTTTTTGACAAAGATTCTGAAAAGTCCTATCTGCGTTTATTACCGATAGAAACTCGATTACAGGAAACCGCGCTGACAGATTTTCGTCAAATGTCCAGTGCCTGGGTAGAAATTCCACTACATACAGAATCACCTCAGGAAATGTCGCAAGCGATGCAAAGCATTACCTACACGAAAGTGGTTTCCCGGGTTGATGCAATTGCCTTAGGTTTCGATGCCAGTTCTCTTGATGAAAGTGATGAAGAGCCCGGCAAAGTGGAAATACCAGCCTGGCGCCATGCCTTAATCAGTTTTAATCACCCATTACTCAGACAAGGTTTGCGTCTGTTTGATACGCCTGGATTAAATGCCCTGGGTAGTGAGCCAGAGCTGACCTTTAATTTATTGCCGCAAGCTCAGGCGGTTGTTTTTGTATTAGCGGCTGATGCGGGAGTCACAGCCAGTGACATGGCAGTTTGGGAAGAGCACATTGAGCCTTTAAAAAATCGCCCTAATTTAGGACTTTATGCTGCTCTCAATAAAATCGATGTCTTATGGGATGAATTAAGTTCACGTAAAAAAGTAGAAAAATCCATTAATCGTGTTACCAGACAAACGGCTCGTCATTTAAAACTGGATGAAAACAACATCTTACCGGTTTCTGCACAAAAAGCATTATTGGGTAAAGTGAAAGATGATAAAGCATTGGTGCTTAGCAGTCAGATACAACAACTCGAGCATATCTTATCAGAAGAAATTTTAGGGAATAAAGAAGACCTGTTATGGGATGGTATTATTCAGCAGTCGACTCAGTTAATTAATGAGTCCAGACAATTACTGGAATATCGTCGTGAACAATTAGAAGAGCAACGTAAAGATTTAGAAAAAATACAAAATGATCAGGAAAATGAATTAAAGCTTTTATTGGATAAAAGTAAAATGGCTCAAAGGGAATTTACCAAACGCCATTTAACATTAAAACCCAGCTTACGTTTACTTGATAGACAAACAGAAATTTTACTGAAATGTGTCAGCCAGAAAAATCTGAATACCATCATTCAACAGGCCATGAAAGATTTAATTAAAAGCAAAACTACTTTAGGCATGTTGAGAACTATGAAAAACTTTTCAAGTTCTATTGATAGCTTAATGAATGAATTTAGCCGGGAAGCTGAATTAAGTAATAAAATGGCTGTTTCCATGTATAGTAAATTTGAAAAAGATTTTGATGTTGATCTTTTAGAACCCAGACAGATCAAAGCACGTGGTATTCGCAAACAATTACAATCTATTTTTGATGACGCCAATCACTTTAACAGAAATTTCTTAGTGACTTTTAGTGAACAAAGTGTTGCTGTAAAACGCTTCTTTACAACTACAGTTAATAATACTGCCCAATACTTTAAAGCCATTCGTAATGAACTGCTTCATTGGACAAAGGGTGTGAAAAACCCTTTAACTCAACAAGTTAAATCACAAAAAGACTTATTAGCCAGTCACCATAAACAATTGCTGGCTTTACAACGTAATGACGCCACAGTAGAAGGTCAATTAAAAGCATTAAAAAGCCTGGTTCTGGAAGTTGATACCGAATTAGTCAAAGCAGACGAATCTTTAAAAGCCCTAAAACGGGCAGCGCCAAAGCACGCCCGGGAAAATGTTATCAAATTTGCTCGCAATCGAACTTAGTAACTCAATTAATCAACCTTATAAAAAAGAAAGAAACGAGAAAAGAAAAAATCATTCTTTTATAAAAAGAATAAAGGATCTTAAATTCAAGCATTGACTCTCCTAGTGTTCTTTTAACATTTCAAATTGATAATAAATACAATAAAAATGAACGCAAGTAACAAATTGTAAAAAATAGGTTAGTGAAATCATCCATTGAATGATACCTTGTTTTGGGTTGTAAAAAAAATAAAAAATTCATGCAACCTTATATCCAAAACAATAAAAAATATCATATGAAGGTATCCAAATGAATCCATATAGACTTATCAAACTCAGTAAATTAATTACTGCCGCCTTTTTAACAAGCTTTATCAGCATACATGTCAGCGCTGTTGATGTTCGCTTTAACATACAAAACTCTGGTTCAGCCAAACAAAGTGAATTATGGACCGTAGGAACGTCTTATGTTAATGAATCCAGTGCACACTTAGGCAACACAATAGACGCTATGCGTTTCGGTGCAGTGCAAGAATATCCACTTAACAGAGATAGAAGTTTATCCAATGATGCAAAATCAGAAATCGATGGTTATGTAAGAAGATTAGATGATCTCAATGCGTTAAACCGTAATAATGATCCAAGGAATTATCGGGAAATTCGATCAATCACACTGATGGCCTCCAGTGCAAGAGATAAGGTACACCCTTATTATGTTAATGGTCAAAATATCAGAGTGGGACGTTGGCGGGATATGTTTAAAGCCTACATTAACTATGTCCAAAACAGACACAATTTAAATGTCCTTTTTATTGAACCAGGCAACGAAACAGATTTTGGCAATAAATATAATAACAAAAGTAACTGGCAACAAATTCACAGAGCATTTAATCAGGATTCAATGCTTTCAAGATACCCTATTGTTGGTCCATCAACATTAAGTGCTGGTGCAGTTCACAACTGGTGGCCCTATGTAAGAAACAATACTGACTGGGCAGCAACCCACGTCATTAACGGTACAATGAATCAATATATCAGATTTTTGAAACAATCACGTTCAGAAGGAAAACCTTACTTTGCCAGTGAAAATCATAGTCTGGCAGAAATGATTATTTGTGCCAATTATGCAGATTGTATGGGTGGCCTGTGGTGGCGAACCAGTCGAGACAAAGGTGTATGGTCACGAGTCAGTAAAAATGGTCGTCAAATCGCCTATGCTGAAGATCGTCGCAATTGGACTGTTGCTACAGTTTACAAACAACGTCGTCAAAATAAAGCCTGGATATTTGCTTCAGGTGGAACACGTGCAACCAGTAGAAATGCAGTATCAACAACTTATCGATTTATTTCTGAAAATAGAGATGTCTATTTTGATGGTGTTGGGCCACAACGTGAATTTGAAATTACTGTTGGCAGAAGTGATACTTTCGCAATCGAAGTCACTTGGGATTAGAAACGACTTGAGATTAGAAATCACTTGGGATTAAATGATTTAATCCTATCAAAAATATTTCTATCAGCCAGGATCTTATCAATACAGATCCTGGCAAATAGTCAACCAGGATCTGTTTCTTACTTTTTAAATATCAGGACTGATTAAGATCTGTTGCTCTTTCATAGGTTTAACAACCCCTAATAAAACCATCTCTGAAATATACTTATACGACTATTCCTTAATTTACTTTAAAAGGCATTTGTTGACATTAAACTTTAAAATAACAAATTCTGATTTTCTTATTTAAAAAAAAAAAAAAACTTTTATTTGATATAAATCAATACTATAACTACAGATAAATGATACTTTTGTGACAGATTTCCTATAACTTGAGATAAATAAAATGCGCCTACTAAAATACACCCTCATCCCTGCTGTTATTTCTACTGTCAATGCTGTTTATGCTGATAACGATAACTCTGTGTCTACTTTTAAAGAAGCAATCACCCAAGGTGATATTCATTTAAATTTTCGTTATCGTCTTGAAGAGGTTTCTCAAGATAATCCTCTGGATGATGCACTGGCATCAACCTTAAGAACCCGCTTGACCCTAAAAACAAAATCAGTCAATGATTTTTCCTTTTTATTCGAAGTGGATGATGTGTCTCACATAGGTAATGAAGATGAATTTAACAGTTTAAGAAATGGTATAACAACACACTCTGTTGTTGCGGATCCAGAAGCAACCAATATCAATCAATCATCCATTATTTATACTGGTTTTACAAACACCAAAGTCACCTTTGGTCGGCAACGCATTAATTTAAATAACCAGCGTTTTGTCGGTGGTGTTGCCTGGCGTCAAAATGAACAAACCTTTGATGGTCTTTCTGTTCATACGTCTTTTTCTGATTCTAAATTTACTTACGCTTATGTCAACAATGTGAATGACATTCTGAATGAAAATCTAATATCTCAACATCACTTTTTAAACTATCAATGGCAAGGATCAGATGTTTTTAATCTGGCAGTCTATGGCATTCTTCTTGATTTTGATGATAATCCAAACAACTCAACCAGTACCTTTGGTATCAGAGCACATTCCACTAAAAAATCCAACTCCAACTTTATGTGGACATTGGAATTTGCTTCTCAGTCAGATTATGCAGATAACGCCAACAATGTAAGTGAAAGTTATTTGTTATGGGAAGCAGGTTATAAATTTAATCAATGGGTTGCTAAAATTGGACAAGAAACATTAACCGGTGATGCCACTGCTGGTCAGGCTTTCCAAACACCTCTGGCTACCAAGCATAAATTTCAGGGTTGGGCTGATTTATTTTTAGCAACACCCAGTGCAGGTGTCGAAGATACTTATATCGCTTTAAATACAAAAATGAATAAAACCAAATTTGCAATTATTTACCATGATTTCACTGCGGAAGACACCAATGCCGACTATGGTACAGAAATTGATTTTGTGGTCAGTTATAAAGTCTCTGATGAACATGCCGTTGCATTTAAATATGCTGATTATGAAGCAGATCAACATGCTGTTGATACTAGAAAAATCTGGCTTAGCTTTATCGCAAAATATTAAAAGCAATTAAAGTCTACAAAAAAGCCTAGTATTCTATAACGCTAGGCTTTTTTAATACATGACTTTTTTGCTTAGTTTATAATAATCCAACTGTGCACTAAAGCAGAGGAAGATCAGTTGCCGGCCAATACTGACTATTTTCTTGAACTTATCAGTAGCCTGCTGATTTATTGAAATAATTCAAACAATCTAATTGACTATCAACAAATGCTCAATCATCATTTGCACGGATTCCATTGATTGATAACGATTAATCGATAATTTATAAACCACTTGAATTTTTTGTAATTCTGCTTCCAGCAACGATGGTTCCACATTAAAGTAAATGGCATCGATAAAAGTTGAATTATCCAAAGAGCATAATGTCAGCTTCAAATGTTTATCTTTTAATATTCTTTTAGCATTCACCAAAAAAGTACCATGAAAACAGGGTTCAGGAAATGCCTGCCCCCAAGGCCCTGCCTGTTGAATGGATGATATAAAATCCAAAGACCACTGATGATTGTCTATTTCTCCGTCTGTGATTATCCTATTATCTATCGTATTTCTGGATAGAAAAACATCAACTTCTTCTTGCCATAACTTTTCAAAAACAGTTAAGTCTTCTTTTTTTAAACTTAAACCTGCGGCCATAGCATGTCCACCAAACTTTTCTAAAATCTGAGGGTGCTTTACAGCAATATTGGCTAAAACATCACGAATATGTATGCCGGGAATACTTCTCCCTGAGCCTTTGAGTTGCTGATCATTTTCCTGTGCAAAAGCAATGACGGGACGATTAAACTTTTCTTTGATTCGTGAGGCTATCAAACCAACAACACCTTGATGCCAGGAATCTTCATACAAACAAAAAGAGGCAGGCAATGTCTGTTTATCAGTTTCTATGTCTTCTAAAAAAGAATGACAATGGTTTAACGCTTGCGTTAGCATATCTGCTTCAATTTCGCGACGCTGCTGATTTAAACTATCCAGCTCCAGTACATAAGACAGGGCTGTTGATTCACTTTCTGCCAGCAAACACTCTATTCCTACAGACATATCTTCCAGTCGTCCTGCGGCATTCAATCTGGGGCCTACCGAAAAAGCCAAGTCACTCGCTTCGATAAAGCGATAGTCACGTTTTGCATTTTTCAATAAGCTTAATAAACCAGGTCTGCATAAACCTTTTTTAATACGCTCAAGACCATGATGTACTAATCGACGATTATTGGTATCCAAAGGTACAACATCGGCTACTGTACCTAATGCCACCAAATCAAGCCATTGCGACAAATTGGGCTCTGGTATGTGATGTTGTTTAAAATAATTTCTTTTGCGCAATTCAGCGCGTAATGCAATTAATACATAAAAAGCAACGCCAACACCTGCCAGATTTTTACTGGGAAAGTGATCTCCAGGTACATTAGGATTAACAATCACATCGGCATCTGGTAGTTCCTCAGGCGGTAAATGATGATCAGTAATAATCACCCCAATACCTAACTGTTTTGCCAAAGCAACGCCTGATAAACTGGAAATGCCATTATCAACGGTGATCAACCAATCCGGCTGTTTTGTTGCAGCGATGTTAACAATCGCTTCTGTTAAGCCATAACCATATTCAAAACGATTAGGAACCAGATAATCTATCTGGTTCAACCCCATTGCTTTTAAAGCCAGTATTAATAAAACACTGCTGGTTGCCCCATCTGCATCAAAGTCACCAATAATACATAATTTTTTTTGTTGCTGAATAATATCAGCCAACACTTTTGCCGCCGTTTCATTTTGACCGAGCAATCGATAATCGTCCAATTGCGATAATTCTTTATTGAGTTCACCGGCCTGTAAAACGCCTCTATCAGCATATATTTGTGCAATATGCTCCGGCCACTGTCTTAATTCATCCGGTATGCTTTGCTTTTGTCGTCTTTTTATCTGTTTTATAAACATCACAATACGCTGTTTATTTTAGAAACGAATGGAATCTATACTTCCATGGTTGTAATGTCCATGAATTTTTTTCATCATAAATGAGCAATTCTTTTTTCATTGTTTTATGTTCTTTGATCCACTGTTTGATTTCATTTAACAAAGACAATAACCAGCTTTCCAAAACCGACCGCTCTTTAGCTATCATATACTGATACCCCTCCGTTAAATAATAGTCTTTGTTGTGCTCTAATGGAGTATATTCTTCGTTATCAAGCCATGTTCTCCAAAAGGTATTGACTCTCAGTGATTTCTGTTGGCCACCCTCTTCTTGTGACACCAGACACTCATCAGATTGGGATAATTCATCACTTATCAATAACGCACTTTTAGGAATGGGTCTTAAATGATTAAACCAGATACCATTGAATGCTTCTAATCCTTTTTCTTTATTCTGGTGCAATAACATCTGTATTTCTGTCATCAGTGATTGCCATTGTAATCTGTGTGGTCCTTCAGGCAAGACGTGCCAAAGATTTTTTCCGATAACAGAATCTATGGGTGATAATTTAACAGCCATCAACTTTGCCACTGCAACCATCCAATGATACTCGCCTAATTTTATAAACTGATAATTTGTTTCTGAAAAATATTGGTTTAAAAGAGATAACAGCACATCTTCTTGTTGTTCAGTGATAACAGCATTCAAACTTCTGTCAATGAGTATACCAGCATGATCTGGAACCTGGTTTAACCAATAGCATTCAAACAGATCAAAATTTCCTTCATGAATTATCCGTGATTGAAGTTTTCTTTTATAAGCATCCTGTAAGGCTTCTCCTTCTAACATATCATGATGATGGTTCGTTGTTTGCTTAAATGACTTTAAAAAGTGTTGCCATTCTTTTGCTGCATCCATCGGCATATTTATTAAGTTATCAAATTGTTGAATGAATAAATGCATTATTTGTTATATTATTTAACCTGGTTGTGTCAATTATCAGGCATTAGGTCTGTTCATTTGTCTTTGTTAAGAGGTGCTCTATGCTAATTCAATCTGAACATCATCAACACCCTGTTCGAATACGCGATTATAAGCCCGGATGTATCACGATAAACAACATGACATATCATACACCAATTATTGTTTCATCCAAGACTGTCATTACCAATAATCTTCCTAATCATCCCAGTGAATTAACACCCAACCATTTTTCTAACCTTTTAACACTGAACGCCAATATTATTTTAATCGGCACTGGAGAAAAACAGTTTTTTGCACCGCAAGCCTGGGAAGTTTTTTGTGCAAAACATCAGGTATCCATTGATACAATGTCTACAGCTGCAGCATGCCGTACTTTCGCTCTCCTTTTAACGGAATCCTATCAGGTTGCAGCCATATTATTTCCTTAACGCTTGCTCTTACATAAAAATAAAAAAAAGAGCGTTTTATAACGCTCTTTTTTCGTTTAAGTTCTAACAAGCATTAGTGTTTATAGTGCTGTTCCAGCGCTTGAACCAGATTTTGAGGTGGCATATAGCCTGGAAATAACTTGCCATCCTTTAAAATAATCGATGGAGTTCCACCTAACCCGATATCCTGACTGATCTTGTATTGAGCGGAAATTGGATTGTCACATTTAGCATCAACCACTTTTCCATGGAGCTTTGCATCTGACATGGCTTTGTTACGATCGGATGCACACCAGATAGACACTAGCTTATTATAAGAACCCGAATTAACACCAGCTCGTGGAAAAGCCAAATAACGCACGGTAATACCGGCATCTAAATATCCTTGCATATCCTGGTGCAATTTGCGGCAATAACCACAATCAATATCCGTAAAGACATTCACTACATATTTTTCGTTCTTTGCCTTAAAAACTACCGCATCTTTATCTGTCACGGTATTAACCAATTTAGCTCGTGCAGGCCGCTGCATTTCATCAATCAAAGATTTTGATGCATCAGTAATGTTTGTTGGAGCATCTCCTGAAACATTAAATACAGGCCCCGGCATTACAAATTTAATGTCTTTATCAATATAAATCACATCACTGGAGGTTAACACTTCATAAAAGCCTGGCAATTGGCTGTGTATAATTTTTAATGGCGATATATTTGGATTCAATTTAGCAAGACTGGCTTTAATTTTTGCCGTAACTTCTGGCGAGACCTCCTGCACTTTTTTAGAAGAGGATTTTGCTGAAACATCAGCATGCATCACTTTGGTTGTTTTTTCGACTGGATTTGATTGCTCCGTCTGCTTCTCAGTTGATTGTCCACAAGCAGATAATAACGCAGACAAAGCAACCATAGATACGCCTAAAGACAAACCTTTCAGCCTTTCTTGACGATATAAATGAGATAGTAAGTTCATTTCTGGTTCACTCTCAGATTAAATATTTGGCACAGCATCATAGACGATTAAGGTGGTTAAGGCTACCCTAACCATAAGTCATATAACAATATTTTAACTCTATTTGAGTTTTTTTTATCCCCTTGGATGATGCTGTTTATGCAGTGACTTTAAACGTTCTTTTGCAATATGAGTATATATTTGTGTCGTTGATAAATCAGCATGACCTAAAAGCATCTGTAAGGCTCTCAAATCGGCACCATGATTCAGTAAATGAGTGGCGAAGGCATGACGTAATGTATGCGGCGATAATTTCTGAGTAATACCTGCTAATTTTGCGTAATGTTTTACTCTATACCAAAAAGCCTGTCTTGTGATTGCCTGCCCACGTCGACTTAAAAAAACCTTTTCACTGGTTTTATTCATTAAAAATAATGGCCGGGTTTTTTTTAAGTATTCTTCTAAACGCTCACGGGCCAATTCACCAATAGGCACCAAACGCTCTTTTCCACCTTTGCCTAAAATTCTTACGGCTCCCTGTGATAAATTCACCTGACTTAATTCCAAAGAAATCAGCTCTGATACCCGCAAACCACAGGCATACATCAATTCAAGCATAGCCAGATCTCTCATATCAATATCATTCTTGATCACAGGTGCCGCTAGCAGTTTTTCAACATCACTGATTGATAGGGAGTGAGGCAGCGATCTTCCAATTTTAGGTGATTCAATAGCCGCACTGGGATCTGCTGTCATAAGATGCGCTTGTAGACAATAGGCATAAAAACGGCGAGTGCTGGATAAAAATCTTGCAGTTGAACGAGCAGAGAGTTTTTGCTTAACACGGTAAGATAAATAAGATTGTAGTTGTTCAGCATCCACTGCGACTAAACTGATGTGATGAGTGTGAGTTAACCAGCGGGAAAATTGTAATAAGTCCGTTCGATAACTGGATAATGTATTGTCACTTAAACCATACTGCACCCAAAGATGTTCAACAAAGCCATCGATAATATCGAGCTGTTTTTGAATAAGGCTTTCTTTCAATGTTTCATTCATTTAATGGATTATATCCTTAAAACTATCTATTCATAAAACTATCTATTAAAAAATAAAGGTGCTTGTTCTGTCATACAATGATGTTACAGAACAAACAACCCTAAATATATTTAAACACATCCTTCGCAGTCATCTATCCTTTTCGTTAATCAGACTAAAGTGTTAACTTTTAGTATCCAGCTTTTCTTTGATTCTTGCCGACTTACCAGAACGTTCACGCAAGTAATACAATTTGGATTGTCTCACATCACCACGACGTTTCACTTCAATACTGTCCACCAAAGGACTATAACTTTGAAAGGTTCGCTCAACACCCACACCTGAAGATATTTTTCTAAGCGTAAAAGCAGAATTCAAGCCGCGATTACGTTTACCAATAACAACACCTTCAAAAGCCTGGAGACGCTCACGTTCACCGTCTTTTACTTTTACCTGAACAACCAAAGTATCTCCTGAAGAAAATTCAGGTATTTCTTTGCTCATTTGTTCTTTTTCCAGTTCTGCAATGATCTTACTCATAGCTCTGCTCCTAGATTTTTCTCAATTCAATTAAACAATACTATTTTTCTAAACAACCACTGATGTCATTGGGCTGTTTAGTTTTGATATTCTTCTTTAAACTCATTCAACAAACGCGTTTCTTCTTCTGATAACCCTCTTGCATGCAACAAATCAGGCCTTCTTAACCAAGTTCGACCTAGAGCCTGCTTCAAACGCCATGTTGCTATGGCTTTATGGTCGCCACTCAATAAAACTGAAGGCACTGATTGCGATTCAAAAACTTCTGGCCTCGTATAATGAGGATAATCCAATAAGCCGTTTTCGAAAGAATCTTCAACGGCTGAAGCTTCATCACCTAATACACCCGGCAATTGTCGGATCATGGCATCGACCAAAGCCATGGCTGCCATTTCACCACCACTGAGTACAATATCAGCAATGGATATTTCTTCATCCACGTCACTTTCAATGACTCTTTCATCGATACCTTCGTAACGACCGGATATCAGAATTAAGTGCCGACGCTCCATCAAGGTTTTCAATCGATGCTGATTGATTTGTTTCCCTTGAGGCGATAAGTAAACCACATGGGCTTGCTTATCACTAAATACACGTTTGGCCGCTTTAATGGCTTGAGACAAGGGTTCAGCCATTAACAGCATACCCGGACCACCACCATAAGGCCTGTCATCAACCCGCCGATAAGCATCTAAAGCATAATCCCGGGGGTTAATAAGATCAAAACCAACCTGTCCCTGCTGTATCGCTCGACCGGTTACACCAAACCCAGTCATGGTTTCAACCATTTCAGGAAACAAAGTGATCAATGCAAAGTGCATGCTGATACCCAATGCCTCCAAAAGTCTTTTGACTTAAAAGTCTGCATCCCAGTCTACTGTGATGCAACGCTTTTGTTTATCTACATCAATGACAACATGACGTAAAAAGGGAATCATTCGTTCCCGATTTGATCCATCTGATGTTTCTTGTACGACCAGAACATCATTGGAGCCCGTCTCCATCAGGTATTTAACAATACCAAACTTTTCTTCAGTAAGATTGACCACCTGCATCCCTTCAAGATCCCGCCAATAAAACTCATCTTGTTCTAGCTCGGGCAATTGTTTCTCAAAAATACCTATCAAACTGCCAGAGAGCGATTCTGCCTGATTTCTATTCGTGATATCTTCCAACAAAGCATTCATTCGTTTGCCCTGAAGGCGGTTATTGATCACTTTAACCGCTTGCCAGCCTTCGGTTGTTTTCAATAACCAAGGCTGATATTCAAATATATTTTTCCTGGGCTGGGCATAAGAAATAATATTAACCCAACCACGAATGCCATGAGCAGAAGAGATTTTGCCTATTACGACAATGTCTTCACTCATGGCATTCAAATACTGGCTAAAAAAGCAGTTGTCGTTAAGCGGCTTCTTTTGCTGCTGCTTTACGTGCGTTTTTAACTAAACTTTTTACTCTGTCGGACAGTTGAGCACCATGGCCAACCCAGTGATCAATCCGACTTAAATCAAGACGTAATTCTTCTTCCTGGCCTTTTGCCAAAGGATTAAAGAATCCGATGCGCTCAATAAAACGACCGTCACGTTTACATCGCTTATCTGCAACAACGATACGATAAAAAGGGCGTTTCTTTGAACCGCCTCTTGCCAAACGAATGCATACCATACGTTGGATATCCTCATTAAAAACAATTAGTTAACTAAAAAATTATCTTTTGTTTACCTGTAGTAACAAGAACACAAAAGATGAAGGGCGCGTATTTTAGCGCCAAATCAGACATTTGAAAACCTTTTTGTGTCTTGTCGCCCTTTTTTATCGCATTCCTGGTGGAAAACCGCCACCTGGAGGTAGCATCCCTTTCATACCACGCATCATTTTCATCATGCCGCCTTTTCCAGACATTTTTTTCATCATTTTTTGCATTTGTTTAAACTGCTTCAGTAATCGGTTCACATCCTGGATTTCTGTGCCCGATCCCATAGCAATACGTCGTTTTCTTGACCCTTTGATTAAATCAGGAAATCGTCTTTCCTGAAAAGTCATAGAATTAATAATGGCTTCCATTTGTACCGTTGCTTTGCCATCCATAATTTTTTGTTTGGCAGCATCCGGAATCTGCCCCATACCAGGTAATTTATCCATCAATCCAGCCATACCACCCATATTTTTCATTTGTAACAATTGTTCGCGGAAATCCTCCAGATCAAAACCTTTTCCTTTCACCACTTTTTTGGCAAGTCGTTCCGCCTTTTTCTTATCAACTTTTCTTTCGACTTCCTCAATCAAGGAAAGCACATCACCCATACCCAAAATTCGCGAGGCCACCCTGTCAGGATGAAAAGGCTCCAAAGCATCCAGTTTTTCACCCATACCGATAAACTTAATGGGTTTACCGGTAATATGACGAATAGACAATGCAGCGCCACCTCTGGCATCGCCGTCTGCTTTAGTGAGTATAATGCCCGTTAATGGCAAGGCTTCATTAAATGCTTTCGCTGTATTGGCCGCATCCTGCCCTGTCATACTGTCTACGACAAATAATGTTTCAACGGGCTGTAAAAATGCATGCAACTGTTTTATCTCAGACATCATGTCTTCATCAATCGCTAAACGACCCGCTGTATCAACAATCACGACATCTATGTAGGTTTTCTTGGCATGTTCAATCGCTGCCCGTGCAATATCCACAGGTGCCTGTTCAACATGACTTGGAAAGAACTCCGCTTTAACCTGGTTGGCCACTGTCTCCAATTGTTTTATCGCTGCTGGTCGATAAACATCGGCAGAGACAACCAATACTGATTTTTTTTCACGTTCAATTAAATAACGCGCCAGCTTTCCTGTACTTGTTGTTTTACCGGCACCCTGTAAACCAGCCATTAAAATGATGGCCGGTGGCTTAGTTGTCAGGTTCAAGCTGTCATTAGCGTCTCCCATGACATGTATCAATTCATCCTGAACAATTTTTATAAATGCCTGTCCAGGCGAGAGGCTGGTTGCCACTTCCTGCCCTAACGCACGCTGTTTAACTCTTTCAATAAAATCTTTAACAACAGGTAAAGCCACATCGGCTTCCAGTAATGCCATCCTGACTTCACGCAATGTATCCGTAATATTGTCACTGGTTATACGTCCCTTACCACTGATGACCTTAACAGCCCTATTCAGCCTTTCACTCAGATTATCGAACATACGATTTAAAGCCTATTAATAATTGATACGAATAGATAAAGCCCGTTATTATATACTAACTCAGCGACACATAAGAAAAATTCCGCAATATTCTGTTTTTTGTGCCTATCTGCGTTAAACTTGTTTGAAATATCTGGCTATGACTTCACAAGTTTGCCTTGTTAACCACAAAAAGACAAATAACGACAAAAACAAAGTATTGGTATGACTTTTAACCCCAATGAGGACACTCAGTGACACTGGTACAAACAACAGGGCTCATTGCCTTAGTTGGCTATATAAGCATTATCGCTTTATGCCTGCTCAAGCCAGAACGTGTATCCGGTAACAATCGTAAGCTGCTCAGTATCAGCGCCCTTTGTTTTTTAGCCCAAGGCGTTATGTTATATTTATCCATTGATACCCCTTACGGACAAAACATCAATGTTATGAATATGTTAGGTATGACCACCTGGTTTGCTTTTTTTATTGTGCTCATTCATTCCATTCGCATGAAAAATCAGTTGATGCTGGCTCTGATAAGCATCTTGTGCGGGTTCAGCTGCCTGCTGATTTTAAGTTTTGGAATCAACAATATTTCACAGTTACAAGGCCAGTGGATCAGTCTTATTCATATCTTTGCATCCATGATTGCTATGGGGTTTTTATTACTTGCAACCCTGCAAGGTTTTTTGGTGATGTATTTCGATAGAACCATGCGAATCAACCCTGCCAAATTATCTCCTATCCTGCCCCCCCTTCAACAACTGGAAAGCCTGTTGTTTCAGATGTTATGGATAGGCTTTATATTGATGAATGTTTCATTATTGACTGCCTTCTTATTTATGTATGATGATTATGCCAACCAGACTTTACATAAACGCCTGTTATCTATTCTGGCATGGTGCATCTTTTTGGGTCTTCTTATCGGCCACAGAATCTTTGGCTGGCGTGGCCCCATTGCAGCAAAATGGACCATTTCCGGTTTTATTTTGCTATGCTTAGGATACTATGGCAGTAAATTTGTTTTGGAAGTGATCATCCAATAATAAACCCTATACAAAATGATTTAACTTACTTTTTTAAAATCACATAACGAGGTATCTCTCTACTTGGACGAACCATTTTTTTCTACAACCACTTTATTTATTTTTCTGGCTATTCTGATACTCACATCCGCTTTTTTTTCCAGCAGTGAAACCAGTATGATGTCTATCAATCGATATCGATTGAAACGGCTGGCAAAAACCAAACATCAACCTGCCAAACTCACGTCAAAACTACTTGAAAGAGTTGATCTTCTTATTGGTGTTATTTTAATTGGTAACAATCTGGTTAATATTTTAGCGGCAACCATTGCAACGGTTATTGCTCAAAGGCTTTGGCCTGAAAATGGTGAAATGATCTCCGTTGTTTTCTTAACGTTAACTATTTTAATTTTTGCTGAAGTCACACCAAAAACCCTGGCGGCACTGCATCCTGAAAAAATTGCATTTCCTGCCTCTTACGCTTTAACTTTTTTATTAAAAGTCATGAAACCTGGGGTCTGGTTATTGAATCAGTTAACGACTGCCCTATTGCGTTTACTGGGTGTCACACCAGGGCAAAATACTTTGGATCATTTAAGTTCAGACGATTTAAGGACAGTTGTTAACGAAGCAGGTTCTCTCATACCCAGCAGTCATCAAAACATGCTGCTCAGTATTTTAGATTTGGAAAAAGCAACGGTTGAAGACATCATGGTACCTAAAAATGAAATTGTAGGTATTGATCTTTCTGAAGATCTGGATGTACTCAGGAATCAATTTAAGACAACACAACATACGCGATTGCCTGTTTTTGATGAAAATATTGACGACATCAAAGGGTTTTTACATGCAAGAAATATCGCGACATTATTAAGTCAATATCAGGATAATATGAGTACAGATG
The DNA here is from genome assembly GCA_965230335.1 of Kangiellaceae bacterium. Lineage (GTDB taxonomy): Bacteria > Pseudomonadota > Gammaproteobacteria > Enterobacterales > Kangiellaceae > CBDDKS01. The sequence goes on from CBDDKS010000006.1 coordinate 527,959, forward strand.
AGCATTATGAAATCTCCAAGGATGACATTTTAAATGCACTGTCACCCGTTTATTTTGTTCCCATTGGCACACCATTAAATACTCAGTTATTGAACTTTCAGCGTAAGAAACAACGGATTGGTTTGGTTGTGAATGAATATGGCGATATTCTGGGGCTGGTAACGATTGAAGATATTTTAGAAGAAATTGTTGGTGAATTTACCAGTGACTTTTCAGCAACCATTAATAAAGAGATTCATCCTCAGGATGATGGCAGTATCTTAATTGACGGTACAATTACCATAAGAGAATTGAATAAAATTTTAAACCTGGACTTTCCAACGGATGGCCCTAAGACGTTAAGTGGTTTAATTATTGAGTATATGGAAAATATTCCTACAGCAGGCACTGGATTGCGACTGTCAGGGTATCCAATAGAAATTCTTCATACCCTTGACAACCGAATTAAAAATATCAAACTATGGCCTGACTTAAAAAAAGAAGAAGAAAATTAAAATCTTTTATTTATTGTTTTCTTGACATGACCTGTAGCAAATCCGGCATGAGCTTTTCATTCAATGCTTTAGTGATGGCCATTTCCGGTGTGCAGTTTTTACAATGCTTATTGTTTTTTAACTGGCTATGATACACCTGATTAAATAACACTTTTTTCTCTGCTATTGTCTTATTCTTCACACTCTTTTTTTGTTGATGATTAGACTTTTCTGTCTGAAAGGATTTAACTTCTTCTAATAAAAAATGAACTTTTACTTCAATAGGCCAACCCTGTTTTCCCTGTAAGACGTATAAAAAACTTACCTTCATCATTAATGGATAACCCAGAGCCTCTCGTCCATCACCCACATACTTTACCGAAGAAAAACGCTTTTCTGTTTTTAAGACATTCATCAACTCGTTAGCATAACCTTCTCTGAGCTTTTGCATTTTCACTGAATGACTTCTCGACGATCCCGCTAAATAAGAGGTTGATTGATTACCTTCTGCAGTATAACTGCCTCTGTCACCATACGTAAAAACAGCCAGTGGTTGTTCTACAGAGACATGCTTTTGGGTTAATTGTGTTGTTCGTTGACCACAGGACATCAGCAATACCGTCAACAAAGGTATTATCCCAGAAAAAATATAAACTTTTGTTTTAATCATCATAGTGTCACTTTAATATTGTCTTATGTCTCGTCTTATATATTGCCTTAATACCATATAGAAAAGAACAATCGAGTTACTGTTGCATCGAAACTATATAAGGGTTCTTCACCAGCGGCAAAACCGGTAATCAATTCATTTCTAAAATTTTCATAATCAAATTGAATATAATCTATCAATAAATTCACTGAAAATTTATCGAATGTATTCCACAGTTCCATTTTTCGTTCATAACTCACTCCAATACCAAACGTTGCATCAGAAAAGCTGCTTAACTCTTTATCTCTGGCTTGAAATTCAAGTCTCTGAAAAAAAATATCACGATAAAACTCAGCCTGTGTTTGACTATAGGTTCGATATTTTGCTTCAAAAATCCAATGTTCTTTATAAGGATGCGTATATGCCAACTCAAATTGATTAGAAGTAATTTCCCAGGTATCAGAAAATGTACGTGCTTCCAGTTTTATGGATGCCCGATAAGGTAAATAATAGAGTGCTGCAATTGAAACCGCCTGACTTGTACGTGTCTCAGGATAAATTTCACTTTCTTTAATCACACCCCCTGCACCATCTGAAATACGTACAGAACGATAAGGGTTATTTAGAAAGCCTTCATCCGTAATTCCTTCTATACCTAAACTCATGATCATATTCTTGGTAATAATCTGAGTTAAATTTAATCTGTAATTTTGACGTTGAGCTTCACCTACTGTCTCAAAAATAGTAACGCCATTGTTGGATGCTCTACGACCAATAGTGTCATCACCTCGAGAATACCCAATGCTCAGGCTGGTTAAATCACCAAAAAAATCCTGAGAAATACTGATGTATCCTGTTTTTGCACTGTAATCATTTTCTTCACTGTTAGTGTAACCCAAGCTAATTAATGTTTTGTCCTGTAAAATATCAAAACCGATACTTTTTTCTACACGGCGTTCTGTGTAAGGGCTTGCATTAGAAAGCACATCAATCGAAGCACTGCTGACATTATCAATATAATAATTTGCAGACACAGAAACTTTATTAAACAAGGATTTTCTGACCAAAATTGAAGGACCTGTGATTTCCATTCCTCCCCCTTCATAAGCATGATACATTACATCTGCTCTATCCTCAGGTAAAACAGCGGCACCCAGTTTTTCCATATAAATATTTGTTGCTACGAGAACAACAAATAGTGTGAAAATGTGAAAGTGTATTGACTTCATTATGATGTAACTTTAAATAAAAACGAATAATATTTTAAATTGATTAGTTACAGCCACATCCACCACCAGAGCCACCTTCTGCACCACGAGCACCTTCTCGTGATTGAAAAACATGGTGCATATAATTGGCAGCAATAGCATCGCGCTGGAAACTCATAATAGGATCAGCCAGGTTACTGCGCTCATAGGGTTTTACCCAGGGTTCCACAGCACATCCACCGAGGAAATAACTCAATGCGATCAAAACACTGTATTTTAATAATTGATTATTCATACTACTCTCGAATTAACTCTTTCATTAAACGTTTATATTCTTTTTCATCACCCTTTTTATATCCTTTATGTATTGAGCGCATTTTACCATCCCTATCGATAAAAATGCTGGTTGGCATCGCCGATACTTTATATTGCTTACTCACCTTTTTATTACTGTCTAACAATACAGGAAAGCTCACAGGAACATCGTTTAAAAATTTTTTTGCACCCGAAGCATCATTTTCAATATTAATACTGAGCAATGTAAAACCCAGCTTTTTATATTTTTTATAAAATTTATCCAAAATCGGCATTTCTGTTCGACAAGGGCCGCACCAAGAAGCCCAAAAATTAAGCATCACTACATTACCTCTGAGTTCACTCAGCTTTATATTTTCTCCAGACATACTCTTTAAGGTAAAATCAAAAGCTTCTTTGTCAGTTTTTTTTGCAAGAAGGCTATTCGCACTGAAGATTGAACAGCATAATACAACAAGGAAGATACTTTTTTTCATAGTTTTCTTTACAACAACATTGAATTTCATAACACACCTTCTTATGACTGTTTGTTAAACGCTTAAAAATAAATACTAATACCAATGGACATGCTTTGATTGATGGTTGTCTTAGCTTCTGAAAACAATTCTGAATTAAACATATGTGAACGAGTATCAAATGAAAAGGCTAACCAATCGTTATAAATCACCTGATAACCTGCAGCAAAATTCAGACTAAATTCATTTTCACCGGCAAAATCAACATTGCCACCACCAATAGCAAAATAGAATGCTGAATTTAAAGCTATCGATGAACCAATAAAGGCTTCTCCTGGCAACATGCGCCAACCGATAAGAACATCATAGAAAAGATATTCCCGTTCATCGGTAATATTAATATTAAATAACTCTTCTGCACTGGTAAAACCGGCTTCAGCTTTTCCCCCTTCAAAGCTTAGAAAAAAATCTTCTGTAAAATGATAAGAAAACTTAATACCTGTCAGCTGAGTCACTCCAAAGTCTTCTATACTGATCTGTCCATAAAAAACACCCAATTCAAAATCTTGTCCATCAATCATAGATTCTTTAACATCAAATCTTTTTATTTTAGGTTGATAAATATCACCAGGGCCTGCTTCTTTTTTTTCTTTATCTTTTGTTTTTTCTTCGGTTTCTTTTTTATTATCGTCCTCAACACTTAATGAATCGTCATTATCCAAGCCTTCTTTAGATTCTTGTTCAAATACTGATTCAACTGATTGGGATGACGATTCATTTGATTGAGCACCTTCGTCAGACTGCTCATCAATCAACTGAATATTTTTTATTAGATGAACACTGCTTATCGAGCTGGTATTGTTTATCGAACCAGTGTTTTTAAACGAACTGAGATTTGAAATAACATTCTGAGCACAAACCACTGATGATAACAGCATGGCTATCAATAATAGGTTGTATTTCAATGTTATTGTTAATTTTAATGTCATACGATATTAAACACTTATGGGTTAATGGAAACCGGCTAATAAAAAACACTAAACCCCAATGACCACTCTTCGGCTTGATCGTTATTTTCTCGTGTCGTTAATATCACATAATTCCGATATTCTAAACGCAGGAAAAAACGTTCGGTCATATGGATTTTCATACCACTCGCAGCAAACAATGTTTCATCCGTTCTATCCACTGCTTGTACAAGCGTTGCACTAGGTTCAACATTCACAATACCTGTACCTATTCCGAAATAAGGTGAAAAACGCCAATAGGGAAAAGGTTGATTAATCACAGAAACACTGACTTGTTGTACAGATGAAAAATTACCTAATGCATCACCAAACACAATTTCAGTTGACAGATTTTTTGTAAACTGCCAACCCACATTAAAACCTAACAGTCTCGCACCACTAAAATCACCAAAACGCACACCAAATTCCCAATCTCTTTCTACAAAATCATCTTTTGTTAACTTGGCCAAACGAACCGGATTACCCGATGGCGATAAAGTGCGTTGCATATTTTTGCGATGAACCCATCCCTTCCTGCCATCTTTGGTTTTTACTTTAAACCATGATGTTTTACGCTTGATAATCCAAATCGTTTCCCCTTCTTCTGCAACATGAAAAATAGGAAAACCTCTACCTGGACCTGTCCGCATTTCAATAAAGGCATCATTGACAGTAACCCAAACAGATTTTGCAGCCTTTAAAGTCTGAGATACAAAAATAAACAGCAAAACAATCGTAATCTTCTGGATAGTCATGATAGAGAGGTTGTTTTACTGCCTTTTGCTTTATTCTGTATGGATACGTCACTCAAACATCTGCAAGAAATACGTTTTAATGTATTTAAAAACGGATACCTTAAAGTGGCTTGAGTCTGTTTTTGTTCTAGAGTCAGTTTTGATATTTAATGTACTCAAAAAATATCTGTCTTCATATTGTGAGATCTCCAGCCCTGTTTATCATAATAGACTATTTTTTCTAAAAAACAGTGATAACCGAGATATCCATCAATTTTCTGGTGCCTGAAATGGATTATTAAAATATTGGGCACCAATATCAAGCCATTCAGAAATTAATTTCAACTCAACGGGGGATAATAAACTTGAGTGGACATCTGTATTACTTTCTATTTCAAATCGATTAAAAAATCTTGCCCGATTATTGAAAGCACCGATGACATTCAAAGGTGAATTAATCGGCACGGTTTGTGTTTGTGCCAAAGGCTGAGAGACAGGTAAAGGTATCACTGGGTTACCCGCCAGTGGATTACCATTGACATCTGTTTGAGTCACGATGGTTGCCGTGGGATTACCATTAGAATCCGCTACTCTCAACTCTGCGGGGAAATCATGTAATCGTGGTGTTAAGTTTGTTATTGGAAAAGGTATGGTTGCGGCAGGTGAGACAGGATTACCATCCATATCGGTTTGGAAAATAGGATTGGATGCAATATCACTTAATCCGGTTGGTGCATTATGATCCAAAACAAAAATGCCATCAGCGATTGTAATTTCATTGGTAAATGTAAAGTAATACGTCAAATTAGGTATCACTGATGTATCTGTGGCCTGATAGACATGTATGCCATTGGTATTGGCGCCTAAAGAAGTAAAACTCAAGGTATTGGGTACTGCTGGTAAAGGAATAGTGCCTCCCAGAAAAGTACCATTCACATCCGTTTGTACCATGACCGTACCATCACTGGCGGTTAACTCATTAGGTAAATTAGTGGTGCCGTCTCTTTGTAACACAAAATCAGTTGCTGCCAACTCAACGGAATAGGTAAAGTAAACCGTATTGCTAGACTCGGTTTCTGTGGCTTGATAGACATGTACATTTTGGGCATTTCGAGTGGCAGAAACCAGTGTTGCTGGAAGATCTATCGGTTGATTACCGGCCAATGGAACACCATTCACATCCGTTTGAAAAATCGATGCACCATTATTATCTTCCAGGTTGGCTGGACTATTAGGTTGCATAATGAAAAAGGCGGCATAATTTGCCGGATCGATTAATGTATTAAAAGTAAAGTAAACGGTTGTTGTACCGCCACTACCATCATCAATGTCGACCTGATATACATAATCGCCACTTAATCCATCGGCGCCTGTTCTAAAAGGCGTAGGGGTCTGTGTATACACAAAATTTTGAATATAACCTGGATCAGCAATCAAACGTGGATCCTGGAATGTTGGAAAGGTAAAGAAAAATTGATTCACACCATCACTGGTACTATAAATAAAATCGCCATTGGGAGCAGGGACACCGACAAAGCGATCAACCACCATACCATTAATAACCGTAACTTCATCATCACCAAAAAATAATTCTCGATAACTCACCATATGGATGGGTTCATCGGCCGAAGGTGCTGGACTTAACACCAAATCTGTATTGACGCCGGCAATAATACCCGCATCACTATGACAATTCACACAAGCATCATCTATCGGATTACCCATGCCATCCAGTACTGGATTTCCCATATTATCCAACCTTGGACGTGACAATTCCCATAAAGGTTGAATATGTGTTTCGTAATTAAAAGTAATTCGACAGGTTGAACTCCAACTTTGAATACACCCTTGTGTGGTGGGTGCCTGTGTCCCCAAACTCTCGTATAACCAGGAGAAGCCATTAAAATTAATATCCACACTTAATTGCGTATTGTTGCCGGCATCATATTCAATTTCTGCTTGTGTCATCGTTGATGGATTGGTTGAAGCCGGTCGAGCATCAGCACGTCCATGAGGTACGCCATTTGCGTCAATATGACACCCATGACACTCCAACACTTCACCAGGACGTACATGTATCCAATTTTCATGACGTGCTCCAATTCGGCGACCATTTTGATCCAGTACACTGACAGCAAAAGGCACATTGGCTGGCACTTCCACCTTCACTGATCCGTCGTTCTCTACGGGCGCATAACCCAAAATATCTTTCATCAATTGTGCTGCACTTCTGCCAAAAGCCACTCTGTCAAAATCATACACATCTTCATCAGGCAAATGGACACCTTTCACAAAACGCACAAAAGTAGCAGGACGATTGGGATTCACAATATTGGTACCATCGAAATCATTAACGTTACGAATATGTACAACACCCACATCATCATTGACAATACTTTGATCCAATCCATCTTCATCAACCAGTACAGTCGGTCTTGGTCTTTCTTGAAACACCACGGGATTTGTTATCCAGGTATTATTTTCTGCAATAACAACCGGAATTTGTGTACCCGTTGGATCCCACATCCATAATGCGTAATTGGGTTCAGGTTGTACTAATGCCGGATTACCCAAATTAATATCCGTACAAGGAAAGCTTTGTACTGGTGGTATCGTCGTTGGATCATTAGGATCCGTTGCAACAGGGACATCTTCCAATAAACACACAGACCAACTGACTAACAAACGATTGCTGTTATCCCATAAAGGTGTTGCACTGTGAAACAAACCACCTAACGACGTTTGATCTTCATCCGTTGCCACAGCATCCAAAGCCAATGTTGTTTGAGCAACACCTGAGGTTGCATTGATTGACTCGGTATTTTCATAAAAATTCTGAATATCAATCGCCACCATATCACCGCCATGCCTCAGGTTTGATCGTGTCTTTAAGATCATTTGCAAACGGTTATCACTCATTATTAAAGGTTGAAAATACTCTATATCCGTCACACTGCCATTTGGATTATGACTATCCAATCCATACAAAACCTGTAAATCACGACCATCGGGACGAACAGAATACACATTAAAATTTTTATCGGTTCGATATCTGTCCCAACGGACAAAAGCAATGCGCCCATTTTGCAATAATGTAGGATACAAATCATGGCTCATATTAAACGTAATCTGACGGATATTACTGCCGTCTTCATTCATCACATGCAATAAAAAAGCATCAGTACCATTCGGAAAATTTTCTGTTTGTGCTTCAAACTGATCTTTACCTTCATCCACCAAAATAGCCTTATTTCGTGTTTGTCTGGTTGATGAAAAAATAATGCGTCCATCGGCTAAGTACTGAGGCATAATATCGTGACCGGCTTCAGCAGTGCTCACCGAAGTAATGATTTGACGCAGTGTCTCGGTTTCAAGATCATATTCCCAAATATTCCATTTTGGCATCATATCTTCTTCATCTTCATCTGGGTCAAAAGGGCCTCGCATGGAAAATACCATTTTGGTTCCTTCAACATTCATGGCCAGGTCACGCACATCGTATAAATCCTGAATGGTGTCTCCACTATTGGCATCCACTCTCTGAAAAACCTGAGAAGTAATATCTCTTTCTGGCGCTGATGTGGTTGCCCTGTCCCGCAGCATTACGACGGCACCAGGATTAAAAGAAACAGGAGACTCCAGATCTTCTGCAACCCGAACCTCATTATCATCATCATCCGTCATCATAGGAATCGGTCTTTTGATGTAAGCAATAGCAAAATCCAGGGTAACAGGATCAGGGTTTTGATCACCTCCCAAAATATTGTCATCACTTTCACAGGAAGTCAGAAGAATAATGCCAGCAAGTACTCCTATGCTGTAAACATTAAATATTTTTAAAAATGAATAAGTTACCATAAATTCAAACCTCATATTTCATTACTTTCAACCTGTGTTGACACTGAGATCCCCATATTCATTCTGGAGTTATTACTCCTAGTATGGTTCAAAATTGAGATATTTCTGAGACGCAGTTCACGAAATAAAATGTTGCGTCTGTCGGATATCATAACAATATGCTATACATCTATGTTATAAGAAGCTTATTGCAATCACAAAAATGATTCGATGAAGTCAATAGAATGATGAATAAACGGTTAATGCACTAAAAAATATTGCAAAAACCTTAAATAAAACAGATAACAATTCATCACTATGAACACAAAAAAAATACAACTAAAACAAAATGTAAAAAAAGATAATTAAAACAATAAGTAAAACAAATAGTTATTTAAAGTTCTAGGGGCATCTAATATTTTATACATTGCTGAGTTTGAGGTCGAAATGATCAGTGTGCAGAAAAGTGCACCCCAAACAAACACTATGAAGTTTAGCTGAAAAAGCACATGATTTTACATCAACAGAGGTTGGTACCATGAAAATACCATTTTTGTCGCATTTTTTATCATTGAGCAACCTCCTTCTACAGGGGAACAAACCTATGAAATGGTTAGCCATGAGCTCATTTCTCGTACTCACCATAAACCCACTCATTGCCGGCCCTAGAGAACAAGCCAAAAGAATGCACGATCGTCTTGCTGGCACCCACCCTTCTGAAACCGTGCTTAACCAAATGGTTGATGCCATCAATGGCACTTCCAGTCTCCATCCAACCATTACCGATCCTTTCTTAAAAGCAGCCTATATCGCCATGGATGATAATGCTTTCTATAATGTCACTTTAAAAAACTTTGCAACGCCCTGGACCAATGAAGCACAAACCGTATTTGCCCCCTTAAATGACTACAGTGCCATGGTTGTTGGTCTTGTAAGAGACGATGAAGATTTTCGTCAAATTTTACATGGCAATATTCTTTATACCTCCAATGTGTCAGGTGCTCCTGCTTACGACAGTACAGGAAATAACAACGATCATTTCGAATACATTGAAGATAACAATGTGTCTTTAAGAGACACGCTAGTGAGAGGTGTTCAAGACTTGCCCGATGAAGCCACGGCCGGAGTGATGACCACCCGAGCAGCAGCTCAAGCTTTTTTCTCAGCTGGCACTAACCGTGCCATGTTTCGTTTTACATTAATCAATCACCTCTGTACGGATTTGGAACCTTTAAAAGACTCATCACGTCCACCTGATCGTATAAGAAAAGATGTGTCACGCAGTCCTGGTGGAGACAGTCGAGTATTTATGACTAACTGTGTAGGGTGTCATGCCGGTATGGATGCCATGGCTCAAGCGTTTGCCTATTACGAATATAATTATACTAATGACGACATTACCAATGGCAGTCTGACTTACAACACAACCCCGGTCTTTAATGACATTTTAAATGAAGACAGCCGTGTTACCCGCAAGCATCATATTAATCCAACCAATTTTTCTGCGGGATTTGAAATACGTGATGATGCCTGGAACAATTATTGGCGTATCGGACAAAATGCTATTTTAGGCTGGGCAACATCAGGTGATGGTTCAACAGGCTCAGGCAATGGTGCTAAAGCCCTAGGGCAGGAGTTAGCCAACTCAGATGCTTTTGCCAGTTGTCAGGTTAAAAAAGTATTTAAAGCCGTTTGTTTGAGAGACCCTGAAACAGGTGATGAAACAACCATCAATAATATGGAAATTAGTTTTAAAGCTGATTACAACCTTAAAGAAACCTTTGCTGAAGCAGCATCACACTGCAGAGGCGACTAACGCTAAAGAGCTCACAGGAGTCCAATGATGAAACGATTAAATCCAATCCCTTTTCTCTCTTTAGCCGCTTTTTTCAAAACAACTGCGCTCAAAACGACTGCGGCTATCACAACATTACTTGTGTTTGCTGCATGTACAGGTGGCGGCCCAGGTGTAGAAGAAACACCAGCGGAAAGTGGTGCTGCACCCATCACTTATAATGGGCCTATTGCAGAAAATGAAGATATTCAGCGCTTTCAGACTTTTTTCTGGAACAATCTTCGTTCAGAAGCTCGTTGTGGCGCTTGTCATGGTGATACGCCCGCTTCAGGTACTTCACTGACTTTTGCACGCAGTGATGATGTCAACCTGGCTTATCGTCAATTAATACCAGAAACCGGTGCCAGTGTTTATATTGATTTCATTACACCAAATAACGCCGACCTGGAAAGAAATCTGGTCAACAGAGTCGCTCAAGGACATAACTGCTGGATTACCGATCAAGTGGATAATTTAAGTGCCTGCGAAAATGATTTAACTGCTTTTGTTAAAAACTGGGCAGGTGGTGCCGTAGCTGAAGCGACCGAACTGGTATTAAGTGCACCTGATCTGATTATTCCTTCTCCCAGTACCCCTTTGCCGGAAGTGGGTGACTTTACAACATTTTATAATACGATTCGTAATACCTATGGTTGTAATAACTGTCACTCAGAAACACCCTCTTTACAGTCTCAGCCACAACAACCTCAATTTGCCAGTAACTCTGTAGATACGGCTTACGACGCTATCACAACAGCAGGCATTATGAGTGTTGGAGACAACAGTGATTTGGTATCACTGGCCAATGCACAATCACGTTTAGTGGTTAAATTACGCGATCAAAGTCACAACTGTTGGACCAACGACTGTATGGCCGATGCTCAAGCCATGCTGGATTCCATTAAAGCCTTTATTCCTGAACCACCACCTGGTAATGAAATTCCATCAGAATGGTCAACCAGTAAAGCACTCACTTTGTATGGAGGCATCCAGGCCAGTCAGGGCAATCGTTTCGATACGCATGTGATTGCCAAATATATTTTTGATGAACCCCTTGGCAGTAATCTGGCCAATGATACCAGCGGTATCGAGCCCAAATTAAATTTACAATTGTCAGGTAATGTTGAATTCATTGGTGGATTTGGTATTAATTTAACGGGAGGTAAAGCTCAGGCATCAACCTCTGACAGTAGAAAACTCTATAACGTGATTCGTGAAACGGGTGAATATGCTATTGAAGCCTGGGTCGCACCAGCCAATGTCACTCAGGAAGGTCCTGCCAGAATTATTACTTACTCAGGTGGTTCAACAAGTCGAAACTTTATGTTGGGTCAAACTCTGTACAATTATAATTTTTTAAGCCGAAACAGTAATTCAGATAACAACGGTGAACCTGCAATTTCAACCCCTGATGGTAATGATGTATTACAAGCCACGTTACAGCATGTGGTTGTCAATTATGATGCTATTAACGGGCGCTCTATTTATGTGAATGGCCAATTGGTTTCTAATGCTGATCCTGAAGAAGCTGGCACCTTTGCCAATTGGGACGACACTTTTGCACTGGTTATTGGTAGTGAGCCTTCGGGTCAATTTCCTTTCCATGGCATTGTTCGTTTTGCAGCCATTCATAGACATGTACTCACACAAGATCAAATACAAGCCAACTTTGATGCAGGTGTCGGTGAAAAATTCTTACTCCTGTTTGGTATTGGCCAATTTGTTGATGGAAATGATACCACGCCAGCAGATGTTCAAGTGGATGATGTACCTAAACTCTATGTGATGTTCCAGGCCAGTCAATTTGACAGTTACAGCTATTTGTTTGAGGCACCTGTGTTAATACACATCAGTGACAACAACCCTAACAATAGTGTCTCAGCGCTACCTGATAACCTGCGCATTACCGATATGCGAATTGGTATTAATGGTGAAGTACAATCAGGTGGCCAGGCTTATCGCAGTATCGATACCAACCTCTCACTGGCCAATTTAAAAGCCAATGGTGAGACAGTCCCTATTCACAATGTAGGTACGGTTGTTGAATTACAACAAGGGCCCGCTGTTGATGAGTTCTTCCTCACTTTTGAAGTGCTGGGTACAGAGACCGATGGGCAAGGTGCGCATACTGCTGACATTGTTCCCACAACACCTGCCGCAATTTTTGCTGATGAACAACCTAAGTTTGCCTTAAGAACTTACGAAGAAATCTATTCAACTATGTCCGACATGACCGGTGTTTCCAAAACCAATACCGCTGTTCAAACTTTATATACCGAAATTAAACAGGCACTGCCGTCAACTGAAGATATCAATACTTTTGGTTCTTCACATCAAATGGCCATTGCCCGTCTAGCCATTCAATTCTGTGATGAATGGGGCAGAGGCAACAGTAGTAAATCACTGACATTTGATGCCAGCTCTGCTTTTATCGGTAACATAACCGACATTGTATCGGGGACTAATTTAGATGGTATACAACCTGATAGAACCGATATTATCAACGAACTCAATACATTGAATAGCTCTCTGGGTGCATCCACCAGTAACCTAGATAAATCCAAAGGCATTTGTGCAGCAGCCCTCGGCAGTGCTGTCATGCTTGTTCAATAACCAGTGTGGTGAGGAGACAAATGATGAAACGCAAAAACGAAACCCTACATCCTGATGCACCACTCAAGCATGCAGCTCATAAACGTCCAATAACCCGTCGTGATCTGATTTCACAAGGCTTTATGACAGGTGCAGGCGTTGTCACCAGTGCTTCGCTCTTTAGCTTATTTGCCAACCCAAGAAGTGCATTTGCCCAGTTTAATAATGCCGTTACTGATTTTCAAAATACTTGTGGCGGTCTTTTATCTGGTGCTGGAAAAATTCCTTTTATCTGTTTTGATCTGGCCGGTGGCGCCAACATTGCCGGCTCCAATGTGTTAATTGGTGGATCTGGTGGCCAACTGGATTTTCTCTCCACAGAAGGTTACAACAAATTAGGATTACCTGGTGATCGTGCACCCAATACCAGCCAAAATGGTGATGGCACAACCACCACTAATTTTGTCGATCAAAGTTTGGGGCTTGCCTTTCATAGTGAAAGTGCCATATTAACCGGCATCAAAACCAGCTTGGATGCAACACGTTTTGCTAATGTCAATGGCTGTATTGTACCTGCACGCTCTGATAATGATACAGGCAACAATCCGCACAACCCCTCCTATGCCATCGCCCAAGCCGGTGCTGCTGGGGGTGTTGCCACATTGATTGGTTCAAGAAGCTCTGTCTCGGGAGGCAACTCCATGGCCCCCGAATTGTTTATCGATCCAGAATTAATGCCTACAAAAGTGGATCGACCCAGTGATGTCTCTGGTTTAGTGGATGTCGGTGATTTAGTGGGTGTACTTGAGAAAGCCGATGCGGTTAAAGTCATGCAAACCATGCAGCGTATTTCTGATCTCAAATTTGCCAGAATCGATGCTTATAACACAGCGGGAACCAATGCCGCACTAAATGCACAACTGGAATCACTACTGAACTGTAGTTATTTAAAAAGTGCCGGCCTTGCAGAACAATTTTCACCAGCCACAGGCCAACCTAATCCATTAGAAGTCTCAGGCGATCCTGACATATTGGCTGCTTTTGGTGTCAACAATGCTTCTGAGTTTGATTCACTCAATGGGGAATATAGAAAAACAGCTTCCATTATGAAAATGGTGGTAGAAGGTCATTCTGGAGCAGGTACAGTGACTATGGGTGGCTATGATTATCATACGGGTGACCGCCGGGTTGGTGAGCCAAGAGATTATCGAGTCGGCCGTTGTATTGGTGCCTGTTTGGAATATGCTGCACGTAAGAATGTACCCATCATGATTTATGTCTTTAGTGATGGCTCTGTGGCCAGTAACGGTAACATTGATGATGGTATTGGTGGTAATTACCCAGTTGGCGGTGAACCCAATATTATTCTACCCGCAGGCAAAGGTGAATGGACTGGGGATAATTCATCAACAGCCTCTTCTTTCTTTTTAGTGTATGACCCTGTATCAGCACCTCAGCTCATTGCACCGTCAAGAAATCAAATTGGCTATATGCGTGCAGACGCTTCTACTGAAGTCAATAGTTCACCTATGGGTAACAATGTTAACTTATTAGTGAATTGGGTGTTACTCAACTACATGGCCCTGCATGGAGAACAAGGTAATTTTGCAGGCTTGTTTCCTGGCAATAATCATGGCCTTGGCAATATTGATTTATGGACTGCCTTTCAACCTTTGGCCAGCATACAAAATGGTGTGATTAATACATCAGGATCTTAATTCGTTATTCTGTTAACAAACCAAAACCCCAACAAGTCTTCTGTTGGGGTTTTCAGTTCGATCAATCCCAGTATGACTATGTTAACTCGAATTCTGGATAGGTTAATTTTTCTTAACGTTAGATTGCTCATCAGATTCCTTTTCAAAAAATAAATAACCCAAACATAAAATAAATAGTGCGCCACCTATATCAGCGACCCAGTCAAGCCAACTGAAACTTCGTCCTGGAATAGCGTCCTGAATCAGTTCAATCGCAATACCCAACCCCATCATCGATAACAAAAGCCATCTGTTTTTTATACGGATAAATCCAAATCTGAATAATGCAGTGACGCCAGCAAACGCCAGGAAGTGCGCCACTTTGTCGAAATGTGCAATTGATACAATTTGAGGCACTCTAGGCATCAAAGTCAGATATAATAATACAGCCAGTGCAATAAAAGCAGAAACCCGCCACCATAAATAATATTGGCCTGAAATAAGATGTTTGAACACATTGTTTGATAAGGCTTCATCATCCTTGAGCATTTCAACCGATGAACCTTCTCTGTTTTTTGTTGTGTTATGTTGCTTGTCATGGCTCATTATTTAATCACCTTCTATACACCTTGTCTCATTCTCTATCTAATATCAGACACTAATCACTGAATATTTTTTTTATGATATTTATTGAATAGAAAAATGAATATTAACTGGATAATCATGTGGATTTTCCCATTGGAAACAATAATGCCCCTTGTCTTTAGCAAAAAAAGAAGTTTTGGAATATTTTTTTAAACGTTGTTTTCCAATAACCATTAGGGATTTATCCTGTTGTTTTAGAGCAAACCAAAAATCAATATGTTCACTGGCATTAAACGAAAAAATAATTTTATCGTCTTGTTTTAAATCCATACAAAATACTTTTCTTTGTTTTGCATCTATACGCCATTGATAGGACATCTCCTGAGAAAAGGCATCATTGACTACGACAAAAAAAATAACAACACAACATCCCATTTGAAAAGTCAGCTTTGACATATCAAAGCTGACTCAATTGTGTTAATTGTTCTGATAACTTTTCAAGCACTTTTTCTAAATCAGCATATTTTTCTTTTTCTTTGTTAACAATATTTTCTGGTGCTCTATCCACAAAATTTTTGTTGGATAATTTACCCTTGATTCGCGTCATATCCTGATTGATTTTTTCAATTTCTTTCTTCAAACGGGCTTGCTCTGCTTCAACATCAATTAATCCTGCCATAGGAATGAGTAACTCCATATCGCCAACCAATGCTGTCGATGCCAAAGGCAAATCATCCCCTTGTTGCATCCAGTCGATTTGTGTTAATTTTGCCAAACGCATTAAGAAATCACGATTTTCGTTCAATCGGTTTTTATCGCTATCATCGCCATTATGTAATATCAATGGCACAGCTTTCGCTGGAGAAATATTCATTTCGCCACGAATATTTCTTACACCGACCACAACCTGTTTTATCCATTCAATATCAGCATCGGCTTTTTGATCCTGCCGTTCTGTATCAAATACTGGAAAAGGCTGTAACATAATGGTATCAGCTTTAATACCCGCTAATGGTGCAACACGCTGCCAGATTTCTTCTGTAATAAAGGGCATCATAGGATGTGTTAATCGTAACATATGTTCCAAAACATGGATTAATGTATGGCGTGTTCCAATTTTTTGTTTTTCTGAATAATGTTCACTTTGAATCACTGGTTTGGACAATTCAATATACCAATCACAATATTCATTTTTAATAAACTCATAAATACTTTGCGACGCCAAATCAAAACGATATAAGGCAATCTGTTGATGGTATTCTTTAATTGTTGATTGCAAACGAGACCAAATCCAACGATCAACCAGCGTTAATTCAAAATTTGACTGTGTCTGCCCACAATCCTCTTGCTCTGTATTACCCAATACATAACGTGCTGCATTCCAGATTTTATTACAAAAATTTCGATAACCTTCAACCCGTGCCAAATCAAAATTAATATCACGACTGGTTGATGCCAATGCAAAAAATGTAAAACGCATGGCATCAGTGCCATAACCTTCAATACCGTTCGTAAATTCTTTTTTAGTACGCTTCGCTATTTTTTCGGCATCTTTGGGCTGCATCATACCTTGCGTACGCTTTTTCACTAATGAGTCACAGTCAATACCATCAATCACATCAATGGGATCTAACACATTTCCTTTGGTTTTGGACATTTTCTCCCCATGCTCATCCCGAATTAATCCGGTAATATAAATCTCTTTAAAAGGCACCTGATTGGTAAACTTCAATGTCATCATCATCATGCGGGCAACCCAAAAGAAAATAATATCAAATCCAGTTACTAAGACAGATGTCGGCAAAAAGGTCTTCACTTCCGGTGTTTCTTCTGGCCATCCCAAAGTGGCAAAAGGCCAAAGTGCCGAAGAAAACCAGGTATCCAATACATCATTATCCTGCTTTAATTCAACAGCATCATCCAATTGATATTTTTGTCGAACCGCAGCTTCGCTATCACCCACATAAACCTGACCTTCTTGATCATACCAGGCAGGTATACGATGTCCCCACCATAACTGACGACTGATACACCAGTCTTGTAAGTTATACATCCATTGAAAATAGGTTTTGCTCCAGGCTTCAGGTACAAAGCGTACTTCTCCACTTTCAACGGCATCAATTGCAGGTTTCGCTAAGGATTCAACTTTAACATACCACTGATCAGTTAAAAAAGGTTCTATCACTGTTCCACTGCGATCCCCTCTGGGGACTTTTAATTCGTGATCTTTAATCGATTCTAATAGTGCCAACTGTGAAAAATCGTCAATAATCTTTTGTCGAGCCTTAAAGCGATCAAGCCCGGCATAACCTTCAGGAATATGACCAGGATAATCCTGATATTCACTACCATCCGTGTGATAGGCCTGTGCTTTTTCAAGGATGTTGGCACTGGCATCAAAAATATTGACCATCGTTAATTGATGTCGTTTACCCACATCATAATCATTAAAATCATGGGCAGGTGTAATTTTAACGCAACCACTACCAAATGTTTTATCAACATAATCATCGGCAATGATAGGAATTTTACGATTCACCAACGGTAAAATGACCGATTGACCAATAAGATTTTGATAACGTTCATCTTCAGGATGAACAGCAACCGCCGTATCGCCCAACATGGTTTCTGGACGCGTGGTGGCAACCACAATATAAGACTGACCTTCTGATGTGGTTGCACCATCGGCCAAAGGATAACGAAAATGCCATAAAGATCCTTTTTCTTCTTGATTCTCAACTTCTAAATCAGAAATGGCGGTATGGAATTTAGTATCCCAATTGACCAATCGTTTACCTCGATAAATAATGCCTTCGTCATATAAACGAATAAACACTTCTTTAACAGCTGCTGAACAATGCTCATCCATCGTAAAGGCTTCTCTGTCCCAGTCACAAGAATTCCCTAAACGACGCATCTGACGAGTGATGGTGCCCCCAGATTCCTGCTTCCATTGCCACACTTTTTGTATAAAGGCCTCTCGCCCCATTTCTGTTCGTTTAACACCTTCGGCATTCAACATGCGTTCAACCACCATTTGGGTGGCAATACCGGCATGATCCGTCCCTGTCTGCCATAACGTATTGTCTCCCATCATTCGATGATAACGGGTTAAACAATCCATAATGCTATGCTGGAAAGCGTGCCCCATATGCAAACTGCCTGTTACATTGGGTGGCGGTATTAAAATACAGTAAGGTGAACCTTGACCTGATGCTTTAAAGTAGTGGTTGTCTTCCCATTTTTGATACCACTTTTGTTCAATGTCGTTGGGAGAGTAAGTTGTTTCCATAAAGTGCCTAGGTTAAGTAAAAAATAAAATGTATGATGTCATTGAGGGCTGTTTATTTTAATTAAGAAATAGTTTTAATCAAGACATAGCTTCAATCAAGATTTTGATGTCTTAATGGATAACCTCTATCTCTGTAGTATTTAAAACGTTCACGTGCTTTTTGTCTCGTTGACTCTTCTCCATGAGCAAATTCGATCAAATGCTCAAATTGTCCATGAAATCTGGGGATTTCATCTGCCAGATTGACCAACACATCTGGTTTTATCTTTGGCTCCTGGCCATAACCAATTTGTATGGGAGGCATAACACCAACAGCTTCATCAACAAGAAGGTGAGGCAAAAAACTGTCTGCATCACGCACCCAGAGCAACTCATCCATGTATTCCGCATCACTTTGACGACAGGTATGAATAAACACGTTTTGCTTGCGCTGATAAGCCTGATCTATAAATTCAATAGCTCGGGAAAAAGCCGCTTTGGGTTTTTCATCAGACAATATATAAAACTGAACTTGCGTCATCAGAATAATTCGTCTTATGTAACGTTACAGTTAACTTTTTGAACGGTTAAGTAAATATTGTGTTAATAAAGGCACTGGCCGACCTGTTCCCCCTTTTTCTTTCCCCCTTTTCCAGGCAGTACCAGCAATATCAAGATGCGCCCAATGATATTTTTTGGTAAATCGGGACAAGAAACATGCCGCCGTAATAGTACCGCCAGCTCTGCCACCAATGTTGGCCATATCTGCAAAATTACTATTGAGCTGTTCTTGATATTCTTCCCATAAAGGTAATCTCCAGGCTTTATCCCCTGCCTGCTCTCCTGCATTTAATAAGTCAGTCACTAAAGAATTGTGTGAGCTCAATAAACCGGAAGCATGAGCACCCAAAGCAACCACACAAGCACCCGTCAAGGTGGCAACATCAATCACCACATCGGGATTAAAGCGCTCAACATAGGTCAATGCATCACATAAAACCAAACGTCCTTCAGCATCAGTATTTAAAATTTCCACCGTTAAACCATTCATGGTCGTCACCACATCACCTGGTCGACAGGCCCGGCTACTAGGCATATTTTCTGCTGCTGCAACCACCATGATCAGGTTCATAGGCAGTTTCAATTGAACAGCGGCAAGAAAAGCACCGAAGACTGAGGCAGAACCACCCATATCAAATTTCATTTCATCCATACCGTCGCCAGGTTTCAAAGAAATACCGCCCGAATCAAAGGTCAGGCCTTTACCGACAAGTACCGTAGGTTTTTGATCTTTATCTTCTGCGCCCTGATATTTCAAAACAATCAAATAACCTTCCTGCTCTGAGCCCTGGGATACGGCCATGAATGCTCCCATACCCAAAGCCTTCATTTCTTTTTCATTCACCAAAGTACATGTGACGTTTTTGTTTTCATCAGCAATAGATTGTGCCTGTTTAGTTAAATAGGTAGGTGTACAGATATTAGGTGGCAAATTTGCCAGATCTTTGGCCAATGCCATACCGGCAGCCACAGCTTCACCTTCAGTAATCGCTTCTTCTCCAATCGTCAACTCACGTCTTGTTGATACATTAAAGATCAATTTACGTAATGGGCGACGAGTCCCTTTGGTTTTTGTTTTTAATTGTTCAAACCGATAAAGACAATCTTCTGTGACTTCAACTGCCTGCTTCACCTTCCAATGAATATCTCTGTTTTTAATATTCAGTTCACTCAAAAAACAGACAGCTTCCATGGATCCGGTTTCATTCAAAGTAGTAATTGCCTGCGCAATCACCCGTCTATAAGCGGCATCATTAAAGTCACGTTCTTTACCACAGCCTAATAACAGCACTCTGTCACAAAGAAGATTAGGTACATGATGCAGTAATAAAACCTGACCTAATTTACCATCCAGATCGCCTCGTCTCAGAATATTACTTAAATGGTTTTGACTCACTTGATCAATCTGATCACCAGCAGCACTTAATTTTCTTGATTCAAACACACCAACAACAACACAGGCGGTTCTCTGCTTTTCGGGACTACCACTTTTTACACTGTATTCCATAATCACTCCTACAATGATTTATGTAAAGGGTTTTACGTATATACCTAAACGATTGTTTTGTGGGAACGTCAAGTAGCCCAAGTATATACATTTAATATTAAATACTCATGTTCATTATCATGCTATATTGAATGTCAGACAAAATACAAGATACGCAAATATAATCAAGATGTTGAGTAAAAAAACAATCAAACTGTTAGAACCTGTTCTTCTTTATATATAATGCTCACTTTCCTGAGACATTATCATGAAAGAACAATCAGCAGCCCTAAGTAAGCCATTAATTTTAAACTATTAAGAAAAAACAGTCACTTCCCTAAAACAACTGCTTCAATATTCAGATGCTTTTTTAATAAATATCAATAGGTTATAAATAAAAATTTGCGACTTAAACGCTATTTAAACTCAGAGGTATCGCTATCGACGTTGGCGATCAGCTTTATTCTTATGCTGATATTTCTCAGTCAGAGATTTGTACGCTATCTGGGCTATGTGGTAGACGGACGTTTATCATCAGATGCATTATGGACTATCGTTGGTTTACAAATTCCGGCACTGATAGGCTTTCTGCTCCCTTTAAGTTGCTTTTTAGGCATTCTCATTGCCTTTGGCAGACTTTATGTTGACCAGGAATTAACCGCCATTAAAACCTTAGGCGTTGGTGATCGTCAATTGGTGAAATTGATTTTGCCCAGTATTCTTCTGTTAACCCTGATGGCCGGTTTAATGAGTGTATTTCTAAGTCCCTGGGCAATGCAACGACAACACCAGCTCATGGAAGATTCAAAAAAAAATGCAGAATTACGTTCTTTGAAACCAGGACGTTTTGAACTGACATCCGATAAACAAGGTGTCATCCTTATTACAGGCAGCAGTAAAAAGAAGACACATCTGGGACAGGTATTTATTGCAAAACGTATCGCTCCATCAGCCTATCAAACCTCTGGCCTTTCCACAGAGACTGAACTCACTCAAATACCGCAAATATTTTCAAGCAATGCAGAATCACAAAATAACTCAGAATCAGAACAAGGTATAGAGTCAACGCAAAATAAAACCTTCTGGCAAATCATGACAGCCAAGAATGGGTTTTACACCATAGAGAATGAACAACCTCAACTGGTCCTCACACAAGGTTATATGTACCAGATTCCCATCACTGAACTTAACTGGCAAACATCACAATTTGATCGCCTGCAAATGAAAATCCCCCATCAGGCACTGTCTGAAAAAAAACAAAAAATAAAAATGCTTTCAACTGTTTATCTGTTACAAAACTTGTCACCCAATCACTGGGCCGAAATTCATTGGCGTATTTCAGTGCCTATCAGCCTTTTGTTGTTAAGTTTTTTAGCCGTACCCTTTGCAAAAGTTCGCCCCCGAAAAGGTAAGTTTGCTCGATTACTGCCTGGTATTTTAATTTATTTATGTTACGCCATTGGTTTATTGATTGGACAAAGTCTTATTGAAAAAGGGCAAATACCCGCTCAAATGGGTTTGTGGCCCTTACATATCATGATGTTGTTTTACGTATTAAAACACTACAAACATCCCAAACACAAAACATTCAAATCTCACATCACTACTCCAGGAAGCTCTGTGTGAAAGGGTTTAATCGTATTGATCAACATTTAAGCCAAACCATTTTATTTGGCGTATTGATGACTGGATTTATTCTCATCGTACTACGCAGTTTATTCTCGTTAATTGATGAACTCGGTGATCTCAACAAAGGACATTATCAATTTATCGATGCCGCCTACTATGTGCTTATGTTAGTACCCGCCAGACTCTACGAATTATTTCCTATGGCCGTTTTAATTGGTGGACTGATGGCTCTGGGAACTTTAGCCAGTCAAAATGAATTAACGGTTATGCGTGCCATGGGCATTTCCATCTGGCGCATTATTGCCAGTTGTTTGAAAGTCATTCTTCCTTTTATGCTGCTTATTAGTGCGGCAAGTGAATGGTGGATTCCTGAAACAACACAAAGAGCCGAAACATTAAAGTTGTCAAAAATGAGTGAAGGTCAAGTCACCACTTCCACTTCTGGCATTTGGGCAAAAAGCGGTTTCGACAAAATTCATATCAAAACTATCCTGTCAAAACACCGACTTGAAGAGGTTGATATTTTTCAAATGGATGCCAACGGAGAATTAAAACAATGGATTCATGCCCAGTCGGCTTATTTTGAAAACAAACAATGGAAACTCAAACAGGTTCAAATAAAACGTTTGGAAGAAACACACATCAATGATACACAACATGAAACATACCTTTGGTTGGGACAATTAAATGCCAACCACATTGAAAAACTGTCTCTTGAACCTCAAGACATGACTTTGAGTGAACTATCCACACATATCCATTACCTACAGAAAAACCAATTAAACAGCCAGGATTACCGTTTGGCCTTTTGGCAAAAACTTGCCCAACCATTTGCACTAGCCATTATGCTATTACTAGCCAGCGCCTTTATTTTTGGCCCCATGAGGCATGTCACTATGGGAAGCCGTTTAACTTATGGCATTATATTAGGATTTGGTTTTAGTATACTGACCAAATTTTTTGGACCCATCAGTTTGGTGTATCACCTACCACCATTTTTTGGTGCTTTCTTTCCATTATTCATCTTTGCTTTAATCGCTGTACTTTTATTAAAAAAAGTAAAATAAAGCGAAAACTCAAAAAAATAAAAACCATAGATCAACATCTCAATATTCTAGAAATGAGTTATCACAACATTTTTTGTTACAATTTAACCCATTAAAACGGTCTATGCTGTTGGTACTTCATCAATAGAATTTTATAATTGCACGTCGATTAGAGCCTGTTTATCTTTTAAAAATTAACCATTAGGAGCTATTTTGTGAATTTAACAATATTGAAACAATTCATCCTATGCATTATTGCAATCTCTGTTATTGGCTGCTCTCATAGTCCAAAAACATCCTTAGAAAAAGCACAAAATACCGCTTCTAAGGCAAAGCATTTTATTAAAAGTCCTAATGACCCTCGAGAATATAAAACCTTAACTTTAGACAATGAGATGGATGTCATTCTCATTTCGGATCCTAAAACACAAAAATCAGCTGCCGCATTAAGTGTGGATATTGGCTGGTTATTTGATCCCAAATCACAACCTGGCATGGCTCACTATCTGGAACATATGTTATTTTTAGGAACAGAAAAATACCCTACTGTCGGTGAATATCAACAATTCATGGCACAAAATGGCGGTTCTAATAATGCCTTCACATCCTATGATATTACCAATTATCATTTCAGTATTAAAAATGATGCTTATCTTGAAGCTTTGGATCGATTTGCTGACTTTTTCAAAACAGCCAAACTTGATCCTAAATACGGTGATAAAGAACGCAATGCCATTAATGCCGAGTGGTCTATACACCGCGAAAATGATA
Source organism: Kangiellaceae bacterium (assembly GCA_965230335.1). GTDB lineage: Bacteria > Pseudomonadota > Gammaproteobacteria > Enterobacterales > Kangiellaceae > CBDDKS01. The sequence goes on from CBDDKS010000006.1 coordinate 552,109, forward strand.
ACTTTGGTATATTTGCAGTAGAAAGACGATTAATGGGCGATCATCCTGCCAATAAATTTTTTATTGGTAACCTGGACACTTTAAAAGATAAACCCGACAGCAAATTACAGGATGAACTGGTCAAGTTTTACAATACTTATTATTCTGCAAATTTAATGAAACTGGTCTTATTGAGCAATCAACCCATTAGTGAAATGGAGCGCTTAGCCAAGGACTATTTTAGTGATGTTAAAAATAAGAAACATAAAAGATTTAAAGTGACTGAACAGCTTGATCTCAATAAAGCAGCAGGCAATGTCATTCACTTTCAACCCAACAGAGATTCCAAAAGAATCGTTTTACAATACATCATTAACAATAACACTTCTGAGTATCACTACAAAGCCAATTCCTACGTCAGTCATTTATTAGGTTCAGAAATGCCTGGAGCACCAGCACAAGTGTTAAGGGATAAAGGCTGGATTACCAGTTTAAGCGCTGGTGCATCACCCAGAAAATATGGGAATTACGGCAGTTTTTCAATTCATATTGAGTTAACGGAAATCGGCTTAAAACATCGGGAAGATATTATTGCCACCGTGATGCACTATCTTGAACTGGTGAAGCAAAAAGGTATTGATAAAGCTTATTATCAAGAGCTCAAAAATATACGTAACAACAGTTTCCAATTTTTAGAAAAAACTGAAGAGGTAGGTTATGTTACAGGGCTGGCATCTGCCATGCAAAATTACAACTTACATGAAGTGGTCAGTGCCCCTTATACTTACGGGCATTATAATACTGATAAAATTCAGGAGGTATTCAATCAACTGGTTCCTGAGCGCCTCAATATCTGGTTTGTAGGCAAAGATGAACCTGTTGATAAAAAACTGTATTTCTACGATTATCAGTATAAAGTCTCAAAAATATCACAAGCAATGAGATCCAGTTGGAAAAAACCTCTGCATTTTAAAATTGGTTTACCCAGCATTAATGATTTATTGCCAGAAAATTTTGACATCAAAAATGCAGCAACCTATGAAAAACCCAAACTGGTTATTGATACACCGACAGTCAAAACCTGGCATTACCCAAGTCAACTATTTAAAACACAACCCAAAGGTATATTAAGAATTTGGTTTAATTCTCCTATGGAATCTTTGGAAGATCGGCTTTTATTAAATTTGTGGACGCAAATCTACAATATCCAAAATGCTACTTTGTTTAATAATGCATCCAGTGCGGGTATGAATATTAATTTATCAGCCAATAATGGTGTGGAATTATCTTTGAGTGGATTTACTAATAAACAGGTTCTTCTCACTCAAAAAGCTTTGGCAACTTTATTTACCATCAATATCAATACAAAAGATTTTACTAATGCCGTTGACCAATATATACGTAGTCAAAAAAGTAGCTTAAATGCCCCTGTAGGTCGTCAATTAGGTAATCGATTAGGTAAAGTAGTCTATAAAAACGGTACTAAAGCAGACAAATTAATCAGCACTATGAAAAAACTGACTTTAAATGACTTAAATCAGTTTATAAATAGAGTGGCATCACATAACCAAATAAGAATATTTGCTTTTGGTAACTATGATCAAACACAACTCAATAAAATCAACTTATTATTACAGGCATCCTTACCCAGTTCACATACACCTTCAACCCTATTATCTAAAAATAAAATAATACTTCCTGAACCTGGAAAAACCTATATTTACTCTGAAAATATTCAACCTGCAGATGTTGGTTTACTCGATCTTTGTATTAACCCTCAACCAACCTACCACAATAGAGCAGCAGCCAGCTTGTTACGATCGCATATATCCAATAAAACCTTCAGAACATTACGTACAGAAGAACAATTGGCATATTCCGTATTTGCCACGAGCTATAATTTAAAAGAATTCTCTGGTCTTGCATTGGGCATTCAAACACCAGTTAAAAACCCCAAAGACATGCAAACACGTTTTGATAAATTTAAACAAGAATATGCCAATATGCTGGAAAACTTAACTCTCGAAGAGTTTAATAATTTAAAAACCAGTGTATTAACAAGTCTTCATACACCACCTAAAAATTTATCTGAAGAGTTCTCCAGATTTACTCGTGACTGGTATGATGAAAACTGGGATTTTAATACACGTCAAAAAGTCATTAATGCTACCGAAAAATTAACATTCAATGATATCAAGCAATATTATAAAGAAACCATGCTCAATCCTAATGCAGCCCGTTTAGTGATTCAATTAAAAGGCAACAAATTCAGTAATGAGCCTTTTGCCTCTTATCCAAAAGGTAAAGAGATTAAAAATCTGGAAAACTTTCATAAAAATATTCGATATCAAAAATAATCTTCTTTCAGCAATAAAAAAGCCCGAAATTTTCGGGCTTTTTTATTCTAACTCATTAGGGTTTATAGTTAACACCTGTTAATTTTGTAAAAGATAAACAGCCCCTACTCTTATAACAAATTTTCATCATCCACTTTTTTGTAAAGTACGTTGTTTTCTTTATCAATTCTTTTCTTTAATGCAGCAAAAATAGTATTGGTTTCCCGAATAAATGATGTAGGATCTTCCTGAATTGCACTTGCAGTTTTCCATTTATCGTTATAATTCCCAACAGTTTGACCTATGGCACCCATTTCATCAATAAAACGTTTGGCCATTGTTTTTATACCAGGATCTGAGTGATTTAATAGCTTAGGATACAATGATTTATCTTCTACAGATAAATGAACATTGAGCTTGCCCAGTAACTTGGATAATAACATTCTGACATCATTGGCATTTTCAGCTAATTGCGTTGCATTGAGCTTCCCGGCAATTTCTCCAGCCATTTTTAATAAATCATCATGTTGTGCTCTAAATCTTTGTGTCGCAGCCATAGTTATTACCTCATTTAAATACACTTGGGTATATTTAAAATCCTAGAATATATAACCAGGATATCAAAATATTTATTAAAAAATCTCAAAAAAAACCCTATAAATAGTAACGCTAATATATTTCAATATGGAGCAAAAAAATAAAAAAAATAGCTTTATCTTTTTATTTCAAATAGTTAACGGATATTATTACAAATAAGTAATAAGGTACTCAAATAAAAGCATTTACGGAATTAACCCTTTGAACTGTATCTTTTATCTCAATTTTTTTCTTCTATATTCCACTCTCAAACAAGATAAAATAAATAACATAATGAGAGCTTCCATAATATAAAAAGCACCCGCTTTCGAATCTTCAGGTTCTTCACCAAAATGAACGATCACTTTAGCAGAATCACTCATAACACCATCACTAATAGTGTAATCAATGGTTATATTTTTGGCTTGGGAATCTGTATTAGGTGTATAGCTCAGCTGATTTCCAGTAGTGATAGTCACATGACCCTCAGATGAAGTCACACTGAGAATTTGGATAGCCGCATTTTCTGGATCATGATCATTATCCAATACAGAAATGGTTTTATTTTTCTCTTTGTCTGAAATCCACACAAGGTCATCTGAAGCAATAGGGGCTTCGTTAATATTAGTCACATGGATAATAATATCTTTCGATACTTTTTGTGCATGATCAGTGACTTCAATGGTTAAATTATATTGTGACTTGTGTTCATAATCTAATTTAGATTTTAATCGTAACAATCCTGTCTCTTTATCTATATCAAACTTATCTTCATCATTACCACGAATAATACGATATTCCAAAAAGTCGCCATCTTCATCTATAGCACTCACTTGCCCTACTTCAGTCTGTAATTCACTGTCTTCCGCAATAGTCAATGCTCTGCTCATTATGGATGGCTTATTATTTTTTGCTGCAATGATGATTTCAGAATAATAACGTTTTGCCTTTGCAAAAGTGTACGTATCAACATAAGCATTATTCCCCATACTTTGTGTTAAAAAACTTCCCCAGGTATGACGATATTCCCCAAACTCTTCAAAGGAAGACTGCGTATTGGCTGTTATCATTTCATGAGCAGATAACAATTCATCATTCCAATAGACATTGGTCGCTTCTTCATAGGTTTCATCTACAACTTTATATAGCGTCAGCCCATTACCTTCACCTCCTCCACTGGTTTCAACATCTTTTGCAACAAAATGATATTCCCCTAACCTTAATTCAAGAGCGACATTATAACGACCATTAGGCAAAACTTTTCCACGAATATCCGTTGCATTCCATAACAAACGATTTACAACATCTTTAGAAGCACGTCCAATTAACTGCCTATCCTCTGTTTGATAGTGTCCATCACGATTGGTATCAATGATCACCGCAAAAGTTGCATTCACGTCAGAAGTAAAACTAAAGTAACCAGTATCACCCACCAAATCACCATCAGGAGACACTTGTGCAATATTGCCCCGAGTATCCTTAAAAACAAAATCATCTGTAATGCTTGGTAATGGCTCTGTTCTCAATTGAGGATCAGCCCCCTTAGGATAACTCAAATAAACAGGATATTTTGCAAAATACCTGACGGCACCAATCTCTCCATTAAAGGGTGCACTATATCCAGAATAAGGCGGCTCCAAACCAATATCATTGGCTGAAATGGTATATCGATTTCCTGAAAACTTTTGTAGCGACAAAGCCCAAACATAATCTGTCTGTCCATCACCACCAGGTGTCATGACATAAAGTTTGGTTGTTGCGGCTTTGGATGAAGCATAAGAGTGTGTATGAAAATGCCATTCATAAGAAAACAAATTTCCAGTATTGTCAGTGGGATCAACAGGCTCTTCCGGGCTCTTTATAAGACTGATGTCCCAACGTTCAAATTCAACACGACCATTCCCTCTTAAATCAATCGCATAAACACCTGCTGTCTCTACGTAAAACTGCATCGCCTTTCCAGTTTCAGGCATTGCTGGCAAAATAGCATCCAATGAACTCTGGCAATCTGTATTAGCAACGGATGATCTCAGTGATGCCAGTTTATTCGATTCACTATAGCGTCCCTGTTTCAGTTCTGTTGTATAAATATCGGCATAAACGGCTGAGTTTTCAGCACGACTTTGACATAAGTGTATACGAATCCATTGAGGTTCATTCACATGAATAAACAATACCGTATCCGAATGTAATGGCTGAGGCTTTTCGTGCCCCATTTGATAAATACCTTCAGCATAGCCATTTGTCAGATAAACCATAATGAACAAATACGAGACAATAGCCGTTACTGTAACTCGAAACATGATTGACACCTTTACTAATCACGACAACATCGAAATGACAGTTGTTTTATTTTTGAATAAGACGGGTTATGGAATAATTGCGATATCCATATTTAACATTAGTTTTCCCTTGCAATCGCATCAAGTTATCATCAAGAAAACCTTTCCATTCTGTGATAAAGCTCTAAATTCCTTATCATAGTATCACGAAAAATCTACTAAAGAGATGAAAATGATCAGTTAATTTGTATTGTCCACTTTTGCCCAGGTATCTCTTAACGTCACTGTGCGGTTAAATACCAAGTGTTCTGAAGAATGATCATAGCGATCTGCACAAAAATAACCTTCTCTTTCGAATTGAAAACGCTTTTCAGGTGGCGCTTCTTTTAAGCTCATTTCAACACGGGCTTCTGGAATCACTTTCAGTGCATCAGGATTTAACTTGTTTAAAAAATCATCTTCAGCAGCAGGATTTTCTACAGTAAATAATCGATCATATAAACGAATTTCAGCAGGTAAAGAATGACTCACAGAAACCCAATGAATAACCCCTTTTACTTTTCTGCCTTCTGGATTTTTACCCAAAGTTTCAGGATCGTAAGTACAGTGTAAAGCGGTGATTTCACCAACCTCATTTTTAATCACCTCATCACAACGAATCACATAGGCATTTCTTAAACGTACTTCTTTTCCCAATACCAGACGTTTAAAATGCTTATTCGCACTTTCTCTAAAATCTGCACGATCAATCCACAACTCTTTCGTCCAGAATAATGTCCGATGCCCCATATCTGTATTTTGTGGATGCTTGGGTGCAGTTAATTCTTCAACTTTATCTTCAGGATAATTGGTAAGAATCACTTTAACGGGATCCAGTACAGCCATGGCACGCTCTGCATGTTTATCCAAATCATCCCGCACACAAGATTCCAGCAAACTATAATCCGTCGTATGATCTTTTTTTGTGACTCCAATTAATTGACATAACGATTGTATCGAAGCAGGAGTAAAACCTCTGCGCCTCATGCCTGAAATAGTTGGCATACGTGGGTCATCCCATCCATTGACATAATCGCCTTCAACCAATGCATTTAATTTTCGTTTACTGGTAATGGTATACGCCAGATTTAAACGCGAAAATTCAATTTGTTGAGGATGACAATCAATCGTAATTTGTTCTAAAAACCAATCGTATAATGGCCGATGATCTTCAAATTCTAATGTACATGTAGAATGTGTAATCTTTTCCAAAGCATCCGAAATACAATGTGTGTAATCATACATTGGATAAATACACCATTCATCACCCGTTTGATGATGATGTTGACGTTTGATTCGATAGATCACAGGATCACGCATATTCATATTGGGAGAAGCCATATCTATTTTTGCCCGCAAGCATAAAGAGCCATCTTCAAATTCTCCTGCACGCATACGTTGAAATAAATCCAGATTTTCCTGTTGAGATCGATGACGATAAGGGCTTTCTTTTCCTGGTTGCGTTAATGTACCACGATATTCCTTCATCTCTTCTGCCGTCAGTGTTTCAACATAAGCCAAATCTTTTTCTATTAACTCAACAGCAAACCGGTATAAATCTTCAAAATAATCTGAAGCATGGCGTAGTTTGCCTTCCCACTGAAAACCAAGCCATTGAACATCCTCAACTATCGAATCGGCATAAAGCTGCTCTTCTTTGGCAGGATTCGTATCATCAAAACGCAGATTACAAGTACCCTGGTATTCCTTGGCAAGGCCAAAAGCCAGGCATATGGCTTTAGCATGACCTATATGTAAGAAGCCGTTGGGTTCAGGAGGAAAACGAGTTTTTACAAAGGAATGCTTACCACTAGCCAAATCTGCATCAATAATCTGTTGTATAAAATGTTTCGCACGTACTGTGTTTTCTGTCATAAATTACCTAAATGTTTTTGACTTAATATGTCACACTCTTAGAAAATACTTTACTCATCAGAGCAGTTGGCCTTCCTTTATATGACCCTGAAAGAAATGTGAATCAAAATAGTATGATAGACGTCTATTTTCACATAATCCTTTATTATTTGCCTCCTTTTTATGCATTTACTGCTTCCTTCAATTTCTTAGAATCTCTGGAAGTGATACAAATTTTAGGCTATTTATTTAATTACGCGATAAAAATTATGTATCCCTATGAAGTCATCTAATTATTTAAGACGTGCAAAACGAAAAAGCACCGAACACTCTGACGCCCATCCTGAAGACTGGCAGGATAAAGTCATTGGAAAAAACTATTTGGTTTCTCTTCTTAATATTCATCATAATGAACTGGAAAACTGGCTGGCAGCTGGTATGCCTTATCTCAGGCAAGGTGGCATTAACAGAGAGTGGGAGTTTGATTTAATTGCTGTTAAACAATGGTTAAGAGAACACTCTGTTTTACTCGATCAAAAAAGTAGAAAAACAGGATAAAAGATTAAAAAATACCGATCTTTCATTTTCAACAATCACTGTTTCAACAATCACTGTTTCAACAACTACTTTCTTAACAATAAGAGTCTCGACAAAAAGACTCTCAACAACAATTTTCTCAAAAATACCTACGAATCCAGACGTTCTCATTAAAAGCGATAGCTTATACCGGTTGTCCAGGTATTGACCTGATGATCAACAACAGGGACTTCAGAAAAACGAGGCAAAGATAAATCATAGAAAGTGTATTCCAGACTGGCAAATAATTGATTTGTGATGTGGTAATCAACACCAAAACCAAAATAGATATCACTTTCACTGGCACTGTCACTAAACACTTCTCCCGGGAAAAAAGAATCCTGCTCACTGACACGATAGTCCCAGAAACTGATTCCTAATCGAGAATGAAAGGATACTATGGAATGGCTCGGAGAAAAGTTGATTTTCACACCAAGATTCCAGGCATCCATATCAAGACGATGACTAATCGTGTCACCAAAAGTGTCCTGAAAAGTATCCTCATTACTACCAAAATCCTGATAGTTAAGCTCTAAAACAAAACGATCATGAAAACGATAACCGGCTCTTAAACCATAGGTTGAATTATTTCCATGTATACGCCCAAATTTAAATGCCTGCCAAGTACTGTGACGAGCATCACCAAGTAAAACCGAAGTAGAAAGGCGATCAGATGCCCAATCAAATAAACCCGTTTGACTATAAGTCAATTGTGCATATCCCGTTATTAATAGTGCGCAAGCTGCTTTATTGATATATCGATGAATATTCATAGTTACCTCATTAAATGACCATACAAATAGACCCTACAGTAACTACAACGAAAATCCTCACGAAAAGTTAACAACTTGATCATCCTTTCCAAATCAACGCTATCATATTGATTATTTGCAAATCAATAGATCCTATCACTTTCAAAAAGTATGGTTTATTCAGGCACTGCAGCTAATAAATTAGCGGTATACTCATGTTTCGGAGCTTCCCATAAGGATTCTGTTGAATTGGTTTCAACCAGTTTCCCATGCTTCATAACCATCACCCGATCACATAAATAACGGACTACCGCCAGATCATGAGAAATAAACAACATGGTTAAATTATGTTTTGCGACCAAATCAAGTAACAGTTCTAAAATTTGTTTTTGAATGGTCACATCCAGAGCAGAAACAGGTTCATCAGCAATCACAAATTCTGGCCTTGTTGCAATCGCTCTTCCAATCGCGATGCGCTGTCTTTGTCCGCCTGAAAACTCATGAGGATACTTTCTGACAAACCGGCGAACCAATCCAACATCATCCATCACTTCAAACACTTTTTGTTGTAAGTTAGCGCGTGTTGCCATGCCATGATAGAGCAAAGGTTCGGCTATTGTGTCATAGACTGTCATACGAGGGTTCAATGATGCATAGGGATCCTGAAAAATCATTTGCATACGCCGGCGTAACGCTTTCATTTGACGCATAGATTTTTTCATAATGAATTCGCTATCAAATTCAATATGTCCTGATTCAGGTTCAACCAAACGTATAATACTGCGGCCTATGGTGGATTTACCTGAACCTGATTCGCCCACCAGACCTAAAATTTCACCACGATTAATGTCAAAACTCACATCGTCAACGGCGCGAAAACGCTGTCCATTGGACCGATCATAAAAACTGGTTACTAAATGTTCTACTTTCAAAAAGGAGGGTTTCACTTCTTGTGTCTGCGGTTCATCACTGATAACTGCTTCAGTTTCCTGGTAACTCTGCTCTTCGGGCTTCGCACCTTTCGGTATTGCAGCAAGCAGCATCTTAGTGTATTCATGTTGTGGATTATCGAATAACTGTCGGGTGTTGCCGTGTTCAACAATTTTTCCTGACTTCATGACAATCACTTTATCGGCTAGTCCTTTTACAACAGCCAGGTCATGACTAATAAAAATAACACCAATATCTCTCTTTTTCTGTAACTGTGCAATGAGCTCCAAAATTTGTTTTTGAATGGTTACATCAAGTGCTGTTGTTGGTTCATCAGCAATTAATAATTTCGGTTCTGTAATTAATGCCATAGCTATCATGACACGTTGACGCATACCACCCGAAAATTCGTGAGGAAAACTTTTAAAACGCTCAGCCGCTCTGACAATACCCACTTCATCCAACAATTCAATGGCTCGTTGTTTCGCCTCTTTACGTTTATATCCCTTATGATAAATGAGAGGTTCTATGAGTTGTTCGCCAATCGTTAAATAAGGATTTAAACTGGTCATGGGATCCTGAAAAATCATGGAGACTTCCTCACCACGAATGCGCCGTAAAGTAGATGTTGACATGTTCAACAAATCTTTACCTTCAAATAAGGCCGTGCCTTTTTCGATACGCCCAGGTGGTTGTGGAATCAAACCCAGCAAACTATAGCAGCAAACAGATTTACCACTGCCAGACTCTCCGACAATACCCAGAATTTCACCACGGTTCACTTCAAAACTGATGTTATCTACCGCTGTAACCACACCGTTACGTGTATAAAACCGGGTAGTTAATTCATTAACTTTTAATAATGACATAATTTAATCCTTCGATGCTTTTGGATCCAGCGCATCCCGCAAACCGTCACCAAGAAAGTTGAGTGCAAATAATGTAATCGATAAAGCAAGCCCCGGAAAAACAAGTAACCAGGGATATTCTTCCATAGTTTCTGCACCATATGAAATGAGTAATCCCCAAGAAGATTGAGGTGACTGAATGCCTAAACCCAAAAAGCTCAGAAAAGCTTCCAGTAACATCACCTGAGGAATTGTGAGAGTCACATAAACAATCACTGGACCTAACGTATTCGGAATGACATGACGACGTAAAATGGTCCAGGTAGGTAATCCCATGGAAATGGCTGCTTCAATATATTCCTGTTTTCTGATGCCCTGTACCTGACCACGGACAATACGTGCCATAGTAAGCCATTCAACGGCACCGATGGCTAAAAACATCAATAACATACTTTGCCCAAAAACAACCATCAACAAAATAATAAATATGATAAAAGGCAAAGCATACATGATATCGACAATACGCATCATAAAGGCATCTACTCTACCACCAACATAGCCGGCAACAGTCCCCCAGATGACGCCAATACACAAAGCCACAGCTGTCGCTATAAAACCCACCATCAGTGAGACTCTGCCACCATACATAATCCGAGTTAATAAATCCCGACCAAAGGTATCTGTTCCCAGCCAGTGATCCCAGGATGGCCCTACTGCACCAAGATCCAGGTTTTGTTCTTCATAACCATAAGGTGCAATCCAGGGTGTTAATAACGAAATGACAATGAGAGTTAAAACCACAAACAAGCCAAATAAGGCCATTTTGTTTTTTCTTAAACGAACCCAGGCATCAGCCCATAAAGACGTACCCTTCTCACTATGTTCAATGTCAGAAATTGTTGGCGAAATACTACTCATGATGATGTACCTCTCAGTTGATGGCGCAGCCGAGGATTCATCCAATTGGCCAATAAATCAGACAATAAATTAAACAAAACGATTAGTGTGGCAAGAAAGATCGTTGTACCTAAAATCATGGTGTAATCTCTATTGAAAGCAGCCTGTACATAAAAGCGACCTAAACCCGGAATTTGAAAAATGGTTTCTATGACGAAAGAACCTGCCAATAATCCAGCAAATGCAGGTCCCAGGAAGGCAACAACAGGAATCAAACCACCTCGAATAGCATGTTTTAAAACAACCACTCTTTCAGGTAAGCCTTTTGCACGTGCCGTGCGAATGTAATCCTGGGAAAGTACCTCTAACATGCCGCCTCTGGATAATCGTGCAACATAAGCTGCATAGGCCGCCCCTAACGTAAACGAAGGCAATATTTTATCACCCGGCATGGCTCCCCAACCCGAAACCGGCAGCCAATCCAGCCATATACCAAATACCAAAACCAAGACAGGCCCCAGTAAAAAGGTTGGCAAACAAATACCCACCATAGCGAACGACATAGGAATATAATCTTGAGGTGTGTTGGGTTTTAAGGCAGCAAACACACCGGATAACGTCCCTATGGCTAAAGCAACCAATAAGGCATAAAGACCCAACTCAGCGGTTGCAGGTAAACCACTGGCAATTAAATCCTGAACCGTCCAACCTGGATATTTAAAAGAAGGTCCCATATCCCCTTTTAACAGGTCTTTTAAATACATACCAAACTGTACAATTTGTGGTTGATCCAAATTGTATTTGGCTTCAAGAGCACGTTTAACAGCTGGAATAACAGGTTTCTCTGCATCAAATGGACCGCCTGGTGCCAAACGAATTAAAAAGAATGTTACGGTTGTCACAACCAATAAAACAGGAATAGCCTGTAATATACGCATTAAAATAAAACGACTCATAATTTTGTAGCCTCACTACCTGAATCATCTAAATACACTTGCCTAAAATCCATGTAATTCATCACATTAGGTGGTGTATTTTTGACGCTGTCGGCTTGTAACTTTCTGCTGGAATAGGTGTAAATAGGAATAATCGGCATGGCATCCATTAAAATCGTTTCTGCTTCCTTTAATTTTTTGAAACGCTCTTCATTTGTCAAAGTAGCTGGCGCTTCTTTTAACACAAGTTCGTCATACCTTACATTACTCCATCCCGTTTGATTATTACCGCCATTGGTTATCCACATATCCAAAAATGTATTGGGATCAACATAATCTCCAATCCAGGCTGCTCTGGAAATATCATAATTTCCTGTTTGCTGATCATCCAAATACACTTTCCAATCTTTATTTTGTAAGCGAATCTGTATATTTAAATTTTTTCTTAGCATTTGCTGAACAGCAACCGCAATTTTTCTGTGCATTTCCTGTGTATTGTATTGCAATGTGGTGACGGGAAAACCTTCTCCATTCGGGTAACCCGCTTCAGCCAATAATTGTCTGGCTTTTTCTGGGTTATATTCCCGTCCCTTAGGTAACTTATAGGTTAATACATTTGGTGGGGTAAATGCAGAAGCAGGTTTATTAAGTTTTTTTAATACACTACGGGTTAAAGTATCAACGTCTATGCTCATTGCCAGCGCTTTACGAACCCTGACATCAGCCAAATGTTTTTTCTTTAAATTAATACGATAATAGTAAGTGCCCAAATAATTATGAATCTTGATTTGTTCAGGGTTTTGTTTTTGATAAACAGGCACCTTATCAATAGGGACCGTCGTTGTCATATGTAACTGACCCGCTCGAAACATGCGCTCTTCTGTCGTTTCCTTATCAATAGGATAATATTTGATAGCATTTAATCTGACATCTTTGGCTCCCCAATACTTTTCATTTTTTGTCACTAAAATATGCTTGTTTAAACGCCATTCTTTCAATACAAATGGGCCATTACCAATAAAATTGCCAGGTCGGGTCCATTGCGTGTAAGACTCATCAAAACTACCAAACTTTTCAATGGTTGCTTTATGTACTGGGAATAAAGCATAGTGATCGAGTAACTGCAGGAAATAAGGTGTTGGGTTTTGCAATTCAACTCTCAGGGTTTCGTCATCCAAGGCTTTAATACCTACCTGGTTAAAGTCCGTAATCTGTTGTTTAAAGTAAGCTTCTGCATTCTTGATGGGATAAAACATAAACACATATTGATTACCCAACTTAGGTTGTAATGCCCGTTTCCATGACCACTCAAAATCATAAGCCGTAACAGGATCACCATTTGACCAGGTTGCACCTTTTCTCATTTTAAAAGTATAAACCCGACCACCTTCAGAGAGCTCATGAGATTCAGCTGCACCATACTTAATACTTAAGTCATTAGGATCTTTATAAACCAAGCCCTCTAACAGTGCCTGTATAATATGATGTTCCGGTACACCAGTAACAACATGGGGATCCAGATCCTGAGGTTCAGTGCCATTACCCATATGCAAAATACCTTCTTTATTACCTGACTCCACATTATTGTGGTGTGAGCCACAAGAAGACAATAAAACAATGCCACTCATCATTAAAGTAACAAAAAACACGTGTTTCATAGATTATCTTACAGTTAGTTATTATGATATGAACCCTGCAGCATAAAGTTTCCTACTTCAAAAGTCTACTCTTACCTTAGTAAAACATACCCTATATAAATTAATAACTTATTAAAAACAATAACTTACCTTGTTTATTGATATAACAAAGAAATAAAACTTCTCATCAAAAAAACTCAAAAAAAGATACTTTCACATCATAAATACAAATTTGTATATATTATTTCTAAATTTGCCTTTATAATCCGCGCTGTATTTTATGAGAAATAAATATGTCACATTTATTTCAAATGTCATATTTCTGTCATAAAGCCAATATAAACTTCTGCTCACTAATGCATCATAAATTTTTTAGATAGTTTAGTGATTTTATATTTTCAGTTTTGCAACCTACAATCTTTTAACCGATAAGTTCTAGAGGGCTTTAAACAATGAAGAAAAATATTCTTGCTACACTAATCACCGCTGGATTAATTACTGGTGGTGCTCAAGCTGTAGACGTATCAACCAAAGGCGGCATTAAAATTAAATCAGATGATGGTAAATACAGTGCACAGGTTGGTGGCCGTATCCAGATTGACTTTAATAGAGCAGAGCTCAGCACGCCATCAGGCGATGATACAAATGATCAAACCATCGATAATCGCAGAGCACGTCTTTACGTTAAAGGTAAACTAGGCGACGACTGGGGTTACAAGATTCAATTTAATGTTGATGGTAGTGGAGAGCAAGATTTATATGTCGACTACAAAGGTTGGGGCGATATGGCCAAACTACGTATTGGTAATCAAAAACAACCTTTTGGTTTAGAAGAGTTAACCTCATCTAAAGATATTTCTGTTTTAGAGCGTTCTGCTATTACAGAAGCTTATGCCATTGGTCGTGAATATGGCGTGAGTTTAAGCGGTGCTAATGATTCAGGCTTCACTTATGCGATTGGCTATTTCGATGACGGTGCTGATGATGGCCCTAACTTTGAAGGTAATGATTTCGCCTACGCTTTTCGTTTAACACAATCTTTTGGTTCTGCAGATTCTGGTTTATTCCATGTCGGTCTTGCTTATCAGGATCACGAAGGTGACAATACTGCAACTGGTATCGAATTGGCTTTCCTTAGTGGTCCATTCCATGCTCAGGCAGAATTGATGGATGCAGAAGTGGGTAATACAGATGCAGACGGTTACTACATTCAATTGGGCTATGTGATGAATGGCCATCGCCCTTACAAAAATGGTAAATTCAAACGCGTAAAACCTGATGCTGGCGGTGCATGGGAGTTTGTTTTACGTCTAGAAGATGGTGATGGTAACTTCAGTGATATCGAACTTGGTTTCGCTGAAGCTGAAGCAACAACAGTTGGTGTTAACTACTATGCCAATAAATATGTACGTTTAGGTGCTAACTTCACAACTGGTGAATTGTCTTCTAACAGCAGTGTTGAAGGTGAAGAATTCCGCATCCGTACACAAATTGCATTCTAATATGTCGATATTTTTTTCACATAGTAGAATTTGAAAAAAACCCGCTCTATGAGCGGGTTTTTTTATAGTTAACCTGAACTCGGGATAAGAAAAACCGATTAACTTTTAATTTCAATGAGTTAATCAAAGCATGATACCAGTGCTCTGATTTAAGTGGTTAGCCAGGCAAGCTTGCGTGGTAATAGCAGGAGGTATTGGTAGCAAGCTTAACGCAGAAAAGCGCTTAAATCAGTGTGCTGGGCGGGCTTTCTTATCCCGAGTTCAGGTTAATCACCTATCATCACTCAAATATACTGTTTTTACATCACTTACAGCACCATTATTCATCATGTCTTTGACTGGTCATTGTCAATCAAGCAACGCATTATTCTCGATTCCCAATGGCTGTCAATCTGTCTTGAAATAATTTCTATTTTACTCTCCTTACAGTCATCAAGTTCCATTTGTGTCGAAGTATCCCCTTCCTGATTATAGCTAATCACACCTTCATCAGTAATCAATACAGCTTTTATCCGTTCAACACTGAGATCACTGAGGCAGTTAGAAATGGTTTTCCTACTAAATACTTTTTCAGAAGAAAAACGCCAGCCTACGCATTGGAAATCCTGATTGGGTATGGGCGCTTCGTTAATGTTGGCATTTTGATCCTGTCGGTGGGTATATTGATCCCAGAGTTGCCGATTTATCCTATCGGAAGAGCCTTGTAACATCATCGGATCGAGGTTGCCGTGTTCAGTCAAAACAATTTGGGTATTCGGCCCTTTTCGTTCAGCAACATAATTTTTTAGACGTATATATTCCTCATCCTGGTAGAGATCCCGTTTATTGCCAACGACAATATCTGCAATATCAATTTGCTGTTTAAACGTATCGTGATTTGTATAGCGAGGATCTATTAACTTTCTGGCATCGACCAAGGTGATATTTTTTTGAATATCTAGCACATCCTTATAATCTTCCCTACATAATACCTCCAACACTCCTTCTGGATGCCCCAAGCCAGAGGGTTCAATCAATAACCTTTGTGGTTTGGAACGAATCAGTAATTGATTCAATGCCGCTGGCATTGGCAGTCCAGCAGCACAACACATACAACCACCTGGTACCTCGTGGATAAATACTCCTTTGTCTTCCGAATTCACCCCCTGAAGTAAAGCACCATCAACACCAATCTCACCAAATTCATTGACCAACACAGCCCAACACTCTTCCTGAGGTTTGGCTTTAAGTAGTGAAAGAATAGTCGTGGTTTTTCCCACACCTAAAAAACCACTAATAATGTTCGTTGGAATCGCACGTAATTTTTTTGATTGATTATTCATAGATTACTTCTTATATCGAATATTCTTTTTAATGAAAATTTGAAAGTTCAACTGGTCAATACCGCTATTTAGAGAAACCAACTCTACTCGAAATTAATGATATATTATATCATTTTAACTAACACTATTTCCTTCTTTGATAACCAGAGAAAAGCATTCTCAAATTGGTTTCCATATAAATTATAGGTTTTAATTTCTTTTTAATGTCTTGTGTTATTTAACCTGATATGATTAGCGATTATATTCCAGCCAAAACTCCCGACTTTTTAAAGGTTTATTACCCAAATGAGCCTGCAATAAATAACGATTAATATGTTTTAATGCGGTGATTACCTGTAGTTCTGAAAACTTTTCTTTTTGTATATTGATAATTAAATCACCAGGGAAAGACAAGGATTTTTTATGAATCAATTGATCATTTAACGCACAGATGCTTTTAAAACCTTCACGGGAAATCAAATAATAGTTTTTATTTTTATCGATCACATCACCATCCATATCATAGTGGTAGCTGATGTTAGTTCCCAATAAATTGAGTAATTGTATTTCAAATAATCGCAATGTCATTAGCCGCAATGAACTATCATTAACCGTTTCCATGGCTTTATTTAAATAAGGATACAAGGTTGGATGCGGATCACTCAAGGCTAACGTTCTTAATATAAGTTCACTAATATAGTGAGCACAAATCAAACCTTCCTGAGATAATGAAAAGCAAGGTCTGATTAAATCACATTGATTGAGTGTTTTCACATCCCCTCGTCCACGTAAGATTACATTAAGCTCTGTCGTTATTTGTAATAAGCCTTTAAAATTATTTTTTGAATGCTTTCGAGCACCTTTCGCAATAAAAGTCACTCTCCCATAATCTTCAGAAAATCCATTAATCAATAGACTGGTATCTTGGTATGCCTTACTTTGCAGTAAGATAATTTTTGTTTCATAATTCATTATGGTTCAATATGAATGATGAGTCTTGTCATAATTAATGTTTTATTACATGGGAAAATCATCATGATAGCCCAATGACTGCAACATACGCTCATCATCTGCCCAACCACTTTTCACTTTCACCCATAATTCAAGAAATACTTTTTTATCAAAAAATTTTTCCATATCAACTCTTGCAGCTCTTCCAATTTCCTTTAATTTTTTACCCTCTTTACCAATAACAATGGCTTTTTGTACCTTCCTCTCAACCAAAACAATCGCATTAATATGTATTAACCCTTTGTCTTCCTTAAAAGCTTCTATTTCCACCGTTGTGGCATAAGGCAGTTCATCTCCCAGATAACGAATCAGCTTTTCACGAATAATTTCTGATACTAGAAAGCGCTGGCTACGATCGGTAATATAATCTTCTGGGTAAATCCATTCACCTTTAGGCATTAAATATCTCAGTTTTTTCTGCAATACATCAACATTTTCACCATCTTTCGCTGAACCAGGAATAATTTCCAAAAATTGGCAGGATTGACTCAATGAATCAATATGAGGCAATAATAAGGTTTTGTCTTTCACCAAATCTGCTTTATTTACAAATAAAATTACCGGACAAGACACATTTTTTGCATGTTCTAATGCCAGTTGATCATTATCTTCCCACAAAGTACCTTCAATAACCAAAACAACCACATCCACATCTGTAGTAGAGGAACTGGCGGCCCGATTCATCAAACGATTGATCGCTTTTGTTTGTTTTCCATGCATTCCTGGCGTATCCACATAAATAATTTGTGTTTTTTTCTCTGTATCAATACCAATAATTCTATGTCGAGTCGTTTGTGGTTTTTTTGATGTAATACTGATTTTCTGACCGATAAGACGATTGAGTAAGGTTGACTTCCCTACATTAGGTTTACCAATAATAGCAACATAGCCTGATTTTTTTTTACTCATGAATCATCTCCATCATATGCTTTGCCGCAACTTGTTCTGCTTTCCGTCGACTACTGCCTATACCTTCTGTCGTTAAATTTTCAGACTCAACAAAACAACTGACGCGATATGATTTTTCATGATCTTTTCCTTTTTCTTCTTCAATCGTGTAAACAGGTAATGTTCTTTTTCGATGTTGTAACCATTCCTGTAAGCAGGTTTTTGAATCTTTCCCGGCATTATCCAGAGAAACATGCGCTAATTTATCCTGATATAGTTTAAGGATAATTTGTTGTACTTTTTCAAAATTTGTCTCCAAGTAAATGGCACCTAATATGGCTTCCAGTGCATCCGATAAAATTGAATCTCTACGAAATCCTCCACTTTTTAATTCACCACTACCCAAATTTAAAAAATCTCCCAGTTGTATTGATTTTGCTAATTCAGCCAGGCTTTCTTCACAAACCAATTGTGCACGAAGTCGGGTTAATTCACCTTCACTGGCTTTAACAAAATATTGATATAAATAAATGGCTATGACACTGCCTAAAATACTATCGCCCAAATATTCGAGACGTTCATTATTTTGTGTACCCACACTTTTATGGGTTAATGCTTGTTCCAATAACTCAATGTCTTTAAACGTGTAATACAGTTTTTTTTCTAATTGATTCAAATCCGGGCGAATCATCGTTTATAAAGTCACACTTTCATCAAAGTCAACAACCAATGAGAAATCACTACCAAAAATTGATATTTTAACATCATAAATGACATGAACCTTTCCTCCACGACCTTTTTTTCTTACAATTTTTATATGCTCCTTTTTGATTCTGTCTACATTATCGATATTAAATTGTTTGCTTAAATGTTTATACACTGTATCTTTATTTAAGCTAAGATTATTCACATTTTTTAAATTTTTTAATGCTTGTTTAACACTGATGTTTTCTTTATATACAGGCACTAACTGTACACCAACAACAATGTAAACAGAAGCCATGGCTCCAACAACCAACCAAGACCAAAATGTTGCACCACGCTGTTTCTGATACATAGTTACCCCCTATGCGATAACCTAAATAACTCTAGACAGCTCTAGATAACAGTCAATAACTATTACAACTATAGATACATGTCTACTTCTTTGCCACTGGTATCCTAGAAATGACTATTACTCTATACCACCCACTCGACTAAATTTTACGCCAGTCGGTACCCAATGAAAAGCAGTTCCTTCAAAACCAAATTTCAAATGCATCCAAACAGCTTCTGCTTTACCCACCAAAGCCGTTTCATCAACGAATCCCCAAAAACGACTATCCAAGCTATTGTCGCGATTATCACCTAGTACAAAATACTTATTAGGAGGTACCGTAATACCTTTTTGAGTCAATTCATAAAGAGTAAAAGGACGTATTCTATGAAAGTGTGTTTCATGAAATAATGTTTCAACTTTACTTAATACTTGATGCTCTACACCGAAATAATTTTCCTGATACACATCAAAATATTCACCGGTTTCATCTTGAAACCCTCTTTTTTCTGCTAAGGTTGGTTTTATCCTATACTCTTTCCCACAAGTCATATCATTGGGAATTGGCTGTTCACAAGCAGGCACAATAATAATTTGTTTATCCGGGGTAAACATTATTTTATCACCCGGTAAACCAATTAAACGCTTGATATAATCTTTATCTGGATCATGCGGCGGTCTAAACACAACCACATCTCCTCTTTTAGGTGCTGAGCCTTGAGTCAGACGTGTTTTGGTTAAAGGCAAGCGCAGCCCATATGCATATTTGTTCACCAGTATAAAGTCATGCACCCATAAAGTTGGCTGCATTGAACCTGATGGAATTTTAAAAGGTTCATAGAAAAAAGAACGCACACTAATAATGATTAATAATAATGGAAAAAAAGACCAGCCAAAATCAGTCCACCAAGGTGCTTTTTTAACCGCTTCTAACTCATCTTCTTCCGGATTTTGTGTCCGTTGATATAACACTTTTAGTTTTTCTTCCTGTTTTTTGGGTAAGTACACTTTTTCGATAAGTGAAATAATTAAACTCACACCTAATGCAGAAACCAATACCAATTCAAAATTAGGTAACATTAATAAAACCACACCAACCAAACCAGATATAAAACATAATGTATTGGCCAGAGATACCCATTCTGGTGGTGTTAGCAGTTTTTCATATTCTGCATAAGGTAAATTCTTTTTCTTTTGTCGAATATTATTGGCTTCGACCAAGCGCTTTGGTTTCCATACAAACCATTCAATTAATACAATGCTGAAAGTCAGCACAAAAGTTAACAATATCAGCTTTGAAAACTCCATATCATCTCCTACTTAGTGTGTTGATGCGATATAACGCATTGAATTAATTGTTTAACCATCTTTGCCCACCTGTAATACAGCAAGAAAAGCATCTTGAGGAATTTCAACCCGTCCAACTTGTTTCATACGTTTTTTACCTGCTTTTTGTTTTTCTAATAACTTACGCTTTCGACTCACATCACCACCATAGCATTTTGCTGTGACATTTTTTCGCAATGCCTTTACAGTAGAACGTGCCACAACATGATTACCGATAGCAGCCTGAATAGCCACTTCAAACATTTGTCTGGGGATCAGTTCCCGCATTTTTTCAACCAAAACCCGACCTCTTGGAAAAGCATCATCTTTATGTACAATCACCGCCAATGCATCCACTTTTTCTCCATTAATTAATATATCCAGTTTAACCAGATCAGCCATTTGAAAACGTACGAAAGAATAATCCAAAGAAGCATAACCTCGACTGACTGATTTCAGCCGATCAAAGAAATCCAGTACGACTTCATTCATAGGCAATTCATAATTCAATGAAACCTGTTTGCCTACATAGTTCAGATTTTTTTGAACACCCCGTTTTTCTACACATAAGGTAATCACATTCCCCAAGTGCTCTTGTGGCAACAACATATTGGCTTCAACAATCGGTTCCCGCATTTCACGAATGCTACCCACTTCAGGTAATTTGGATGGGTTATCAACATAAATGACTTCATCCTTTTGTGTGACCACTTCAAAGATAACTGTCGGTGCCGTTGTAATTAAATCCAAGTTATATTCTCTTTCCAAACGTTCCTGAATAATCTCCATATGCAGCATGCCCAAAAAACCACAACGGAAACCAAACCCCAGTGCCTGAGAGTTTTCAGGTTCATAAAATAATGATGCATCATTCAAGCTAAGCTTTGCCAATGCATCACGAAAGGCTTCATAATCATCGGAAGAGATGGGGAAAAGTCCGGCATAAACTTGTGGCTTTACTCTTTGAAAACCCGGTAAAGCTTCTTCAGCAGATTGTTTTGCCAATGTTAGAGTATCACCAACCGGTGCTCCAAGAATTTCTTTAATACCGGCAACAACAAAGCCCACTTCTCCAGCTTTTAAAATACCTGTATCCGTTCTTTTAGGTGTAAAGATACCGACACGATCAACAACATGTGCTTTTGCTGTTGACATCACCAGCATTTTATCACCTTTTCTAATCGTTCCCTGAACAACACGCACCAAAGAAACAACACCGAGATAATTATCAAACCAGGAGTCAATAATCAATGCCTTTAATGCCAGATTATCGTCACCTGTCGGCGGTGGAATCTTTTTAACAATAGTCTCGAGGACATCCTCAATACCAACACCAGTTTTGGCAGAGCAGGTCACTGCATCAATGGCATCAATACCAATAATATCTTCAATTTCTTCACATACTCTTTCTGGTTCAGCCTGAGGCAAATCAATTTTATTTAGAATCGGAATAACCTCAAGATCCTGTTCAATAGCGGTATAACAATTAGCTACCGTTTGCGCTTCAACACCCTGAGCAGCATCGACGACCAATAAAGCTCCTTCACAAGCCGCCAAAGAACGGGAAACTTCGTAAGAAAAGTCAACATGGCCAGGCGTATCAATAAAATTTAACTGATAGGTATGTCCATCTTTTGCAGCGTAATCCAGGGTGACACTCTGCGCCTTAATGGTAATGCCTCTTTCACGTTCTAAATCCATCGAATCTAAAACCTGAGCTTCCATTTCTCTTTCACTAAGCCCACCACAATGCTGAATCAAACGATCAGATAACGTGGATTTACCATGGTCAATGTGAGCAATAATAGAGAAATTACGTATAAATTGGTTATATGACATAAGGTCCTATCCGAGCCTAACAACTCAGCCCGGTAATTTTTTACAGCAAATGATGATAAAGGCGCGATTTTAACCCATTTCTACTCAAATCGGCAGTATTGAATAAGACTTATGCTTCAATACTGCCAACTTTAGCCTATTTATTGCATCCAATCATACAACGTATATCCAATAGGCTTATTCATGACAAGTGTATACCCTATATAGAGATATTCCCAAATAATGGCAGGGATTCCCACTATTTATAACTTAATCACTTTAAAACTTGTGGCTTGTCTTCTCAGGTCATAAATTAATATTCGAATATAACCCGAATCTGCTAGATTTTTAGCAGCCTTATCGTAATCAGAAACAGACACAATATTGTTACCCTGTATTGATTGAATAATATGTCCACTGCGTATGCCAGCTTCATAAGCGGCACTATTTCTATCCACACGTTCGACTAAAACCCCTTTAGGCACATCTGACATTTCTTTAATTTCATCAGGAAGTTCACTGACTTTCATACCCAGTTTATTATTAGTCGATGGTGATTGATAACCAACCCTTCGCTCACCAGGTCTTTCACCGATGGTTAAAGACAAGCTTTTCTCTTTACCATCTCTTAATACAACGACTTTAATTCGCTTTCCAGGTTTTAAGGAAGAGACAATATGAAACACATCATCCCTTTTATCAATTGACTTACCATTAATTTCCAACAGAATATCCTCCACTTCAATGCCTGCTTTATCAGCAGGTAGATCAGATGTCACATCCATAACCAACGCGCCTTTGACCTCATCCAAACCAAAACTTTGTGCCAATTCAAAACTGACCTCACCAGGTACCAAACCTAAAAAGCCCCTTTGCACCTGACCAGATTCTTTCAGCTGTTCAACAATACTCAGTGCCAAATCAATAGGAATGGCGAAGGAGATACCTATATTGCCCCCCGAAGTACTATAAATTTGTGAATTTACACCAACCACTTCACCGCGTAAATTAAATAAAGGACCTCCAGAATTTCCCCTATTAACCGCGGCATCTGTTTGAATAAAAGGCACAAAAGGTTGATTGGGTAGCGAACGCTTTAATGCACTGACAATGCCTGCTGTTACAGTATATTTTAGCCTCATAGGTGCACCATAAGCCATCACCCAGGAGCCTACTTTTAACTCATCCAGATCAGCTATTTTCACCTGTTTTAAGCTTTCTTTGACCTCTATTTTTACCAATGCAATATCAGTGAGTTCATCTGAACCTATCACTTCACCATCATAAACTCTGCCATTTTTTAAAGTCACCTTAATCTTGTTGCTGCCATCAACCACATGATGATTGGTTAGAATATAACCTTTTTTATCAATAATAAAACCAGAACCTATCCCTCTTACTGGGGTAGAATCTTGTTCATCTCCTCTTGGTATTTGAAAAGGAAAGAAGTCAGGAAGTTGCGGTAAGCGTCTTGAGTTTCTTGACTCACTTTCTATCACAACCACCGATGATTGAACTTTATCAACGATTTTAGTGAAATCAGGGTATTGCTGTGCAAAAGCTGTCTGTAGACATAACACAGAAAAAATAAATATGGCATATTTTTGTAAATACACGATCTTACTCCTCACAAATAGATTGAAATAATACATTAGGGGCTGTTTATTGTTTTTTCATTGTTAATCCCGTTGATGTTTAAAACAACAGGCCTTGATTTTAAGACTTTTCAAAGTTTAAAAAGTACCATTTCTTATGTAATGAATATTGAATAAATTGTAACTAATTGTATCAGGTTACTGGGAACAAGCTATTTTTCTAATTCAGTATGAGGTTCCAACAATTTAAATTGAGTCATCATTTTTTTGTCATAGCAT
The DNA here is from genome assembly GCA_965230335.1 of Kangiellaceae bacterium. Lineage (GTDB taxonomy): Bacteria > Pseudomonadota > Gammaproteobacteria > Enterobacterales > Kangiellaceae > CBDDKS01. Next base: position 576,506 of record CBDDKS010000006.1, read on the forward strand.
TTTGAAAAAAGCGTCATGCTCCATAAACCCATTCCCAACCCAATCATCCCAGCCCAAATAATAACTGCTTCGGAAAACCCTAAATAATGAAAAAATAGAATGCTGCTCAAAAAAAATAATAAAGGCACACAATACAAACCCAATGCACTCATTAAAATATGCTGCTTCGTTGTTCGTACAGATAAGCAATCACCCATTTGATAATTATGATGAGATAAATGATTTAACGGGATTCTGTAACGCGTTTTTTTGAATTGAAAAAAACGAAGACCACAACCCATCTGACTGGATTGGCAGGTTCTGCAAAGTGATGACTGAACAGGTTCTACATAAAGACTTTGCTTTTCGATAGCAACAATTTTAACCAAACGTGATATGTTATCTTGTAACAAAGACGAACTGTTTTTTTGCAATGTCTAGCCTACACAGTGTGTTTGATTCAAACTTATTCTTGTGCCTGTCGTTCCCGGTTTAATTCTTCTTCTGCTTTTTTACCCGCTTCACGTTTTAAAGCTTCCAATTCTGTCATAAGGTTTCTAAACGCTTGTGGTGATAAACGATAAGTATTATTGACATCCTGTCCTACTGTTTGTACTTGCCCAATATTTTGTCCACGCAGTGCCGATGCTCTTGCATACTCATTAAATAATTTTTCCATCCTGGCAAATTGAAGCTGCTCTTCAAATGTTGCATGATCAACAGTTATTTTACCTGTATCAACATCTCTTGTGAGATCTTCCTGAGCCACTAAAGAAGTATCGGAATCAGATTGTAAAAAAGAAAACCATTGTGTACCTACTATCATGAGCGTTGCAACTGAAGCAGCAAGCGCCCATCCAGAAAACTTTTTATTGATAGCAAAATGCCTTTGCCTGGGTATCAGGATACTTGGCTCATTTTGAATAGCATTGGCTACCTGAACGCTAAAATCAGATGAACAGCATTCACTTAATTCGTCTTTCATACCAGCACGAATAACGCTATATGCCTGCCAGCTTTTAAGCTGTTCAGCTTTTTCCTGTGATGAGCATCGCTTATGAAACAACGACGGCTCTTCTCCAGAAAAAGATTCGCCATCAAAGTAAGCTGATAAGCGCTGTTTTAATTCATCATCATTCATGCAGATCGTTCTCTCTTAAAATAACCCAGTCATGTCTTTTGACAAGATTATAATTATTAACACTGTTTATTAACACGACTTATATTTTTTACTAACTATGGCTCTAACTCTTTAAACTAATGATTTTTATATTAATGCTTGTTTACATCAATTCTTTTTACATCAATTCTTTAATATGACGTTCGATGGCTTCTCGAGCACGAAAAATTCTTGATCGTACAGTCCCTACAGGACAAGCCATGACATCAGCAATTTGTTCATAACTCATATCTTCAAGTTCTCTCAAAGTAATTGCCGTTCTCAGTTCGTCCGGCAGTTCTTCTATCGCTTGAAAAATACGCGTCTTTAATTCGTTTTTTAACAGTACTCTCTCAGGTGTCGCTATGTCATGTAAAGCATCACCAGAGGTATAATACTCGGCGTCAGACACATCCACATCTGAGTTGGGTGGACGCCGATTTTGTGCTGTTAAATAATTTTTCGCGGTGTTAACAGCAATTCTATACAGCCAAGTATAAAAAGCACTGTCACCACGAAAATTTGGTAAGGCTCGATAAGCCTTAATAAAAGCATCTTGTGCAACATCATTGATCGTAGCATGATCACTAATCAATCGACCAATCAAAGTAAATACTTTATGTTGATATTTTTTCACCAAAAGGTCAAATGCGAGCTTATCTCCCTTCTGTACACGCTCAACCAGTTGTTGATCTTCACTCGATCCCATAGATTAACCTTAAAAACTTCAGGCTCGATCCAACAAGACCAGTGATTCTACATTGATTACCCATTTCAGACCTTATTTTACTTATTAAGTTCGTCACTATCGCGATATTTTCACTATTTTTCATAAATTTATTGGCGCAATGCCTGTTTTTCAAGCAAAATTCCAAAATATTGCCGTTTTTCTACAAAGTAAAGCACCATTATACTGTAACTTTCAATGATAATAACCCATTCATTAGGCTCTGTTATCCGAATAAGCTTTTCTTAATAGCCAACAAATAAAACCCTATAAGTGACTTGAATCAATGTCATCATCCTCTTTTCATCAATTTGACGTCTTAATCATAGGTACAGGTGCTGCCGGATTATCTGCTGCTTTGCACTTGTCTCAATTAGGGCGTATCGCTCTGCTATCCAAAGCAGCACTTTCTGAAAGTTCTACTTTTTACGCCCAAGGCGGTATTGCTGCTGTATTGGATAGTAAAGACAGTATTGAATCCCATATTCAAGATACCCTCAATGCCGGTGCAGGGTTATGTGATGAACAGGCAGTCAGTTATACCGTGAATCAAGGTAAAAATGCCATCGAGTGGTTAATCCATCAAGGCGTTCATTTTAGTACTTATGACGACAGTAAAGATGAATTTGAAAAATATCATCTAACACGTGAAGGCGGCCATAGTCATAGACGTATCATTCACTCAGCCGATGCAACAGGCAAAGCTGTTTCCAAAACACTGACAAAAGCTGTGAAAGAAAAACAGAATATTCATCTCTTTGAAAACTATAATGCTGTTGATCTTATTACCTCACAAAAAAATTCATACTCCCAGTGTGTTGGTGCCTATGCACTGAATTTATTGTCACAAAAGGTTGAAGTCTTTTCTGCACGATTTGTTATTTTGGCAACTGGTGGTGCCAGTAAAGTCTACTTATATACCAGCAACCCTGATGTTGCCTCTGGTGATGGTATTGCCATGGCATGGCGAGCAGGTTGTGAAGTATCCAATCTTGAATTTAATCAATTTCATCCAACCTGTTTATATGATCCCAAAGCAAAATCTTTTTTAATTTCTGAGGCCTTAAGAGGTGAAGGCGCATTTTTAATGAATAAAATTGGACACCGCTTTATGCCAGATTATGATCCACAAGCGGATTTAGCACCAAGAGACATAGTTGCACGTGCAATCGATCATGAAATGAAAAAAAATGGAGATGATTATGTACTTTTGGATATTCGTCATAAAGGAGAAGATTTTATCAAAAAACATTTTCCCAATATTTACAAACGATGCCTCAAACACAATGTAGATATCACACAAAATGCTATCCCGGTTGTGCCAGCAGCCCATTATACCTGTGGCGGTATATCTGTTGATTTAAACAGTCAAACCAGTTTAGACAATCTCTATGCCATAGGTGAAGTTGCCTCAACAGGCTTGCATGGTGCTAATCGCATGGCCAGCAATTCTTTATTGGAATGCTTGGTATTTGCCAAAGCTGCTGCTGAAAATATTGCTCAACGCTGGCATGATGTCGAAATAGACAAACAACCCGCCCCCTGGGATGAAAGTCGGGTGACTGATTCAGATGAACGCATTGTGATCAGCCATAATTGGCAGGAATTACGTCAGGTCATGTGGAATTATGTTGGCATTGTCAGAAGCAATAAACGCCTGGAAAGAGCCGAAAGACGTATTGAACTCCTCACCCATGAAATTGAAGAATATTACTCCAACTTTAAAGTCACTAATGACTTACTGGAACTCCGTAATCTTGTATTAGTGGCAAACCTGATTATTCAATGCGCCAAATCCCGCAAAGAAAGTCGCGGTTTACATTATAATATTGACTTCCCTCAGAAAAATACAACAACACAAAGTACTCGCTTAAAACCTAAATAACCTGTGATATTCACCATTGTACTTGTAAGACATTATTAATAAAGTGACTGCTTGGTTTTATTTCTACGCTTTTTAAAAACTACCAATGCAATTGCTGACAACATAAAAGCACTCTCTCTTGTAATGCCTGACGCGTTTTAATATCAAGTATGCCAACGGACAACCATGAAACATACCACTGTTTTACCTGTTCTGTCAGGTTTTGTCCTTCTGTTTTCATAATGGCACCTTGTTGTAATTGATTGAGTTGATACTGCATTCTGTCTTGCTTGAATGCTTCAGGGGTTTCTACCGAAGTCATCACTTCAAGCTGGATCAATTTTTCAAGTAATGCAGGTAAAACAGCCTGTTGTTTTTCATCCAATTCATCCAAGCTAAATGACGACAGTTCTTTAATACGAGTAATACATATTTCCTGAACATTTTTTTCAAGATGTTCTATTTGATTTATTTTTTCAATACCTTCATGAAAAGTTTCAGAAATATTGTCTTTTTCACCAGAAACACACTGATTTTCAAATTCAATACAACACTGCTCCGCTTTTATCAGAGCATCAAATGCACGTTTTTGTTTTCTCTTAGCAAGTCCTTTATATTGTCCAAGATATTTTTTTGATACAGCATCAAAAGATTTATGCAGTTTTTTTTGTAATGACTCAGGCAGCTCTAAATTAAAATCAAAAGATTGATTTAATTGATTATATTCATCATAAGAACTTTCCAGTTTTGAATCATCTAACTGACTTAATGTATCAATTTTCTGAATAATACCCTCTAATTGTTTAACATTATCATCCAATTTTTGCTTTTCTTCTTTTCTTGCATCTCGTCGTCGTTGAAAAACCTTATCAATTTCTTGTTTAAAACATTGCCATGTCTCTCTGTCTGCTTTAAAAAAAGTAATGCCCAAAGTTTTCCACTGTGCTTGTAATGACTCTGCCATACTGATAGCTTTATCAATATCATCCACCTGTTGCAAGCGTTCAGCTTTTTCTATAAGTTCTTTGCGGTTTTCCAGGTTATTGTTTCGCTCTTGATTTAAATGATCTCTGATTACTGTCATAACGGCTGTAAAACGTTCTTGAGATGATTCAATTTCTTCTTTGGGAACAGGTTTGCATTGACTCCATTCCAGTTTTGCTGTTTTTTCAATTTGTATGATATTTTTCCAATCAACACTATCCCAATTGACCGTTTGCACCAGAGTTTCCAAATCTGTACAAATGTTCTGTCTTTTAGATAAATTATGAGCACGCTCTTTATCTTTTTGCTCATAAAAAGCCTGACAGGGTACATAAGCCTTATCTGCTGCAGACTTAAATTGTTCCCATAACTGATTGTCTGTATCAGCATTCGAAGATTGTAATTGACGCCATTCCTTCCATAACGCCTGTATCTGCTGGGCCAGAATAACAGGCTCTGTTTCAGAACCTATTAATGCCGTCATACGCTCACACAAACCTTCTTTTTTAGGTGTTGTGGCAAACTGATGCCAACTGCGTAATTCTGACAATAGTTCATCTACAGACTGTAATCGTTTGTCAAGAACAAAACCAACCCAAGGGTCAACTTCTTGTAATTTGTTCTCTATATAAGAGCGTGATCGATTAGCTGCTGTCAATTTTTTCTCATGTATTAACTTTTTTAAAGAAAAAATACTTTTTTCTAACTCTTCTTTATGTTTTTTATTATCACTTTCTTTTTCTTTAATAAATTGACTCAATGTATCATGGCAACCTTCAAGATTGATTAAAAATTGGCTCTTTGCAAAATCCTGATAGGGCCAATGAATACCTTTTAATTGTTTTGCTAAATAGTTCTTTTTATTTTTTAATACTTCTAAAGAATCTGTAGGAGCTTCTTTTATAATCAAAATCCTTGAAATTTCAGGATCTTCACTTAATTGTTGCACATTGGACATAGCCGCTCTTAAGTTTAATAAGCGTACTTTTATTTTATCAAAGTGTTGTATGACACTATTATCCAAGTCAACTTCAGATTTTAATGTCTGCCATTGCTCATCAAATAACTGAAAACAATTATCAAACTCACCGAGTGTCGACAAGGCTTTTTGTTTGAGTTCTTCACACCAGATATCGAGACCAGATAATAGCTGTTTCGCATTATTTTCCAATGCCAGGGCAGATGCCAGTTTTTCCTGTTCAGATTGATGGCTTTTCACTTTATCCAAACAAAGCTCTTGTGCTTTTTGAAATTTTTGCTTTTGCTCCTGACTTATTACAGCTTCTTCAATTGAAGCCCACTGTAATTCCAACCCTTTCAATTTCGCTAAATATTGACCATCAAAGTCAATAGCCGCTAACTTGTTTAAACTGTCACAAATAGCATCTATTTTTTTCTCTTTTTCAATAAGATGATGCTCTTGCTCTCGTAATACTTTAATTTTCTCTCGTAGATTTTGTGTTAATTTTTTTTGGGTTATATGTTTTTGTAAAGATTTTAAAACATCAATATCATCAATATACTGCAACGCATTCTGTTGAATTTCAGGTATTTTTATTTTTATAATGAGATCGGCTAAAGCATTTTTGTTGTCTTTTATTTTTGATACAACCACTTCAGCAATATCTTTTATGGGATGTTCTTCAAGAAAGCTGATTAACGTCTCAATGCCTTGTTCCTGATCAATATGTTGATAAATTCCTGAAAAAAAACGTTGGCGCTCTTCACCTTCCAGTTTATCAGACAGTAATTGTAACGAACGTTTTTTTATCTCTGAATCATTAGATTCCACAAATAATCGTTTCAATACATGTAATGACCGAATTTTTTCTAAGGATGTTTTACGTATGTCTTTATCAGGATCATTCACAACTAAAGACACTAATATCGTTTCATCTTTTTCGGAAGAAGGATCCAGGTTAATTAATGCCTGGCGACGCACTTGTGCATCTTTATGCTGCCACTTTGGCTTAAACAGTGATTTTATCATTGTTTCTGTCCTGCTAAACGCACTCTTTAAAACGTTTTCTTTAAAACGTTCTCTCGGTTACTGATTATTGATTGTCGACGACTACCTAAGGCATATGAATATCAGCTCATCAGCCCCAAACACTACAAATATGATTTGGATTTTATCGCAACATGCTCATTGTTCCTAGCAAATAATATATCTGCATAGATGTAGGATAAGATAAGGTCTGTTACCCTTTTATTCAATGTAATTTGCGTTTACTATACACATCCCATGATATCTCCTGTTAATCGCCGTTGTTAGAGGCCTGTTTGTCTATATGAGTTATTTATTTCCCTGTTTTCCTGTCAAAAAAAATCCCTTATCTGCCATTATCACTCTATTGATCATTGTATTTTCAGGATCAATCCATGCAAAAGAACCTGCACGTCTATTAAGATTTGCTGATATACATCAAGATCAAGTTGTCTTTGTCTATTCTGGAGATATCTATATAGCTGATATCAATACAGGACAATCCTCCCGTTTAACCTCCCATCATGGCTTTGAAACATTCCCCAAATTTTCACATTCAGGAAAATGGATTGCCTTTTCAGCAGAATATTCAGGTAATCGGCAAGTCTATATCATGAAAACCGATGGTAGCGACTTAAAACAACTCACTTACTATAACGATGTGGGTAGCATGCCTCCCAGAGGTGGCTTTGATTATCGCGTGTTAGACTGGTCTGCAGATGACAAACAGGTTCTGGTTCGTGCAAATCGCTTACCCTGGGGTAAGCGTATGGGACGCCCAATATGGATTCCTATCGATTCAGGTTTGGCAAAACCATTAGCTGTCCCAGAAAGTGGCGGAGGTATGCTCTCCCCAGATGGTAAAAAATATTTATATACACCGATTGATCGTGAGTTCAGAACCTGGAAAAGATATCGGGGTGGCCGTGCTCAGGATGTTTGGATATATGATTTAAAAGCCAATAAAAGCCAGCAATTGACTTCTCATCGGGCAACGGATCATCAACCGGTTTGGGTTGGTGAACACATTTATTTTTTAAGTGATCGAAACCATACATTAAACTTATATCGATATGCCAAAGACAGTGAGCCGGTTCAGGTAACCCATCATAAACATTTTGACAGTCTATGGGCTTCAGCCGGCCCTAATGCTATCGTCTATGAAAATAATGGTTATCTATGGCGCTTTGATCCCAAAACCAATCAATCCAATCAATTAAACATTCATATAGAGGGTATTCATGAATATACCTTACCTTATTACAAAAATGTATCACCTTATATAGAGTCGATGGATATTTCTCCCAATGGAAAAAGAGCAGTTGTCGCTGCTCGTGGAGAAGTCTTTACTATCCCGGCAAAAAAAGGAATGATTAGAAATATTTCAAAAACTTCTGGTGAACGTGAAATTTCTGTGGTCTGGTCACCGGACGGAAAACAACTCGCCTATTTAAGCGATAAAACCGGAGAGTATGAACTGTATTTACAAAATGAACTTGGCAAAGCCAAACAAATCACATTCGGTGGAAAAATATGGAAGTTTCCCCCCAAATGGTCACCTGATAGTAAAAAGCTGGCTTTCTCAGATAAAAATCAAACGTTATGGATTATTGATATTAAATCTGGTCGAAAAATAAAAGCTGATCGCTCTAGCAGAAATGATATCACCGAATATACCTGGTCACCTGACAGCGATTGGGTTATGTATACAAAAACAGAGGATAATGGTTATAACTCTATTTGGAGCTATCATTTAAAATCAAAAAAGGCACGTCAGTTAACGCAAAAAAATACGGATGACTGGTCTCCTGTATTTTCCAAAGATGGACATTATTTATTTTTCTTATCAAATCGTAATTACCATCTATCTTTCAGTAGCTATGAGTTTAATTATCTTTTTCATAAGGCCACGCGAATTTATGCCATGCAACTTTCAAAAACAGCACCACCACTTTATCCCTATCAAAGTGATGAGGCATTACCTAGTGCTACCAAGAAAAAAGAAGACAAAAATAAATCACTGAGTATTGACTTCAAAAACTGTCACCATCGAATCATTGCCTTATCAGCACCTTCAGGAAATTATGAGCAATTAAGTGTTAACGGAACTTCTTTATTTTTTATAAACAATTATGAAGATAAAAAAGAGCTACAATTTTTAAGTCTGAAAAAAAATCAATCACCTAACACATTGGTTGAATCAATAACAAACTATGTATTATCCGCCAACGGCGAAAAAATACTTGTTACAAATGGTACACAACTCTCCATTTTAAATACCACATCAAAACAAAACTTTAATAATGGTATGCTCAAGCTGAATGATTTAACCATTAAAATTACGCCTAAAGAAGAATGGCAACAGCTCTATGTTGATGGATGGCGAACTCTCAGAGACTGGTTTTATGATCCCAATACACATGGTATGAATTGGAGTGCTATTAAGAAGAAATATCAGCCATGGGTTAAAGCCATCCATCATCGTTCTGATTTAGACTACATCTTCAATGAAATTGCTGGAGAGTTAAATGCAGGACATATTTATGTTAACCGGGGTGATGAACCTGCCGTAGAAAGAAAAAATAATGGTTTATTAGGTGCAGAGTTTATTAAAGATGCTTCAGGTTATTTTAAAATAACCAAAATTTTTCCTGGAGAGAACTGGCATGCCTCATTACGCTCGCCACTAACAGAGTCTGAGGTCAATGCCAATGTTGGTGATTACATCATTGCTATTGACGGTGTTTCAACAAAAACCACTCATAATATTTATGCTTTATTGGAGCATAAAGCCCATCGTTATGTCTCTCTGACTCTTAGCAAAAGACCCAATAATAAAAACACCCGAAAAGTGTCCGTTAAACCCATCCACCAGGAAACACAACTTCGCTATCTGGATTGGTTAAACTCTCGTATGGAGATAGTTAACAGACTGTCTAATGGAAGAATAGGCTATATTCATTTACCCAATACTCATATACCTGGTAACCAGGCCCTTTTTAAACAGTTTTTGCCACAAATTACTAAAGATGCATTGATCATTGATGACCGATATAACGGCGGTGGTTTTATCCCTGATCGAATGATAGAACTTTTATCACGCAAAACTTTAAATTACTGGAAATATCGGGGACTCAAACCTCAAGCAACACCACTCATCGCACATGATGGCCCTAAGGCCATGTTAATCAATGGTTACTCAAGTTCTGGTGGTGATGCCTTACCCTATTACTTTAAAAAGCTTGGCCTAGGCACTCTCATTGGCACCAGAACCTGGGGGGGACTAATTGGTGTCAGTGGTAATCCTAAATTAGCCGATGGCGGGCAACTGGTTGCCGCTACTTTTAGAATAATAGATACAGATGGTAACTGGATTATCGAAAATGAAGGTGTTGAACCCGATATTGAAGTGATTGATCGTCCGGAGTTAATTGCTAAAGGCAAAGATCCTTCATTAGAAAGAGCTGTCAAAGAATTGATGAAGAACTTAAAACAGAATCCTAGAAAATCAATTAAAGCACCTAAAGCACCCACTAAATTTTAGAAAACAGTCAACCACACACTTCTTTAAGTGTGTGGTTGATTATGGATATTGTTCTAATTATCTACTCTATCTGACATCCAATTCTAAAAGTATTACCGTCTAAATCTTTTATCAACATTTCTCTCATACCCCAAGGATAATCTTTAGGCTCCTCCAATATGAATGCCTGAGCGTTTTGGTATTCCTCATAAAGTGTCTGCAATTCATCTAAAGTACACACATTAAGACAAATCCAGGAACCCGGATTACCTTGACCGTTTTCACAGAGAAATAGACTGATATCATCCCGATTGACGCAAGCAAAAGTGGGTTTACTCTCTTCACTAAAAGCCTCTTCTTCCGACCACTGCCAGGCACTATCAAATCCAAGTACCTGTTCATAATACTGCAGACTTTTTCTTAAATGTGTGACACAAAGAACCGGTGTCATCCATGTGAGTTTAGGTTTGCTCATTATCGATAACCTCTCTCTTTTTTACAGAACCTGTTTTTTTTCATATTTACGGAGTTGATTTTAAATCTTATTGTTTCCAAGAATTTAAAAAATATCTTATAAAACAGTATATTACTTACAAACTATCGACTTTTATATGTCATAAATATGACATATAAAAGTCTCTTTTCTGAAATATTCAAGTTCTATCCTGTTACTATAAATGGGGTTAATACAATGAATTTGATTTCAGTTATAGAAACGTGTGACCATGCAGCCTTTAACTGGTGTATGCGACGTCGACACCAACATTTTTTTACGTTGTTCAGTCGGTTAATTTCTAAAACTGCTGATGGATTTTTATACCCGTTATTCGTACCTGTTTTGCTTTTTTTGGAACTCTATCAATTGCTTTTTGCAGTATGTTTAGGATTTGCTTTTGAAAGAATACTATATTTTTCTTTAAAGAACAGCTTCAAACGAAATCGCCCTCCTGAAGCCATTCCAGGATTTAATAGTTTTATTGTACCATCCGATAAGTTTAGTTTTCCATCAGGCCACACTTCTGCTGCATTTCTTACAGCAACCTTTTTATCCTTTGTATTTCCATCCATAACCATTTTCGTTTATATTTGGGCTTTATGCGTTGGTTTATCTCGTGTATTTTTAGGTGTTCACTTTCCAACCGATTGTGTTATTGGTGCTATTAAAGGTTTTTGCGTTGCAAAACTTGCTTTACTTGCTTTCCTATAGGGCTTTATTCCCTACCCACCCCATAAAAACAACCATCACAAACATTATTTAATCGTTTTTCCTTCTCAACAGTAAGGGGCTCAGCCTTATATGAAAATTCTTTATGGTGTACAAGGCACCGGAAATGGCCACATCACTCGAGCCAATGCCATGGCAAAAATTTTTAATACCTGTTCTGATATTCAAGTGGATTATTTATTTTCTGGACGCAGTCATAAATCTGATTATTTTGATATGGATGCTTTCGGTAATTTTACAACACGACAAGGTATGACGTTTATTATTGATAAAGGCAAAGTTTTACTTTGGGAAACCATGAAGCACAATAATCTTTTGCGTTTTATCAAAGATGTCAGAAACATGGATTTAACCTCATACGATTTGGTGATTAATGACTACGAACCCATTACAGCATGGGCTGCAAAATTGGCTAAAAAACCTATTATTTCTTTAGGACATCAATATGCTTTCTTTTATGATATTCCTATGAAAGGCGATAATCTTATAACACGAACTGTTATGAAAAACTTTGCTCCAGCGTCTTTTATTAAATTTGGCTTACACTGGCATCATTTTGATCAACCCATTTTGCCTCCTATTCTCGATATGAGTCATAGTCATAATTCACAAGACAATATCATTGCCAATAAAGTGCTTATTTATCTGAATTTTGATGATCCCGATGTTATTATCGAACACATCAAACCCATTCATCATTATGAGTTTTATTTTTATAATAGACATTTTAAACAACCGACAGACGATAATCATATTCACTTAAGGCCACTTTCACGGGTAGGCTTTCAAAAAGATTTGGCCAATACACAATACATTTTAGCCAACTCAGGATTTGAACTCACCAGTGAAGCACTCCATATGGGCAAACATATTCTGGTAAAACCATTGAAAGGTCAAATGGAGCAATTATCCAATAGTTTGGCTCTTGAACAATTAAAGTTAGGCCAAACGACTAAACAGCTGAATACGGACATTATCCAGTCATGGCTTGATAATCCAGTAAAAAGTCATGTTGTTTATCCTGATGTTGCACGTGCTTTAGTTGATTGGATTAAAGCAAAAGATTACAGTCACCCAAATCAACTGGTAGATACGCTTTGGCAACAAACCCAAATAAATACTGCCAACTAGCATACGCTGCTTTGTGCCAGTTTGTAGAGCTATTCTTTTACCTCACAGTAAATTGGTAAACAAAAGAAATAATACTCCCTATTCAATAATAACTCTCAACAGTGATTATTTTTGTACCTTTGGCAACGTCATAATAGGAATACAGTTTTCTGGCATACCCTTATCAGACTTAACAGATTGTTGTAAATCACTCCAGTGTATGATTTCCAACCATCCTGTTTGATCTTCTATCATAGCCGTACAGCTTTCCACCCAATCACCATCATTGCAATACAATACATCATTGATCTTACGAATTTCTGGTTGATGAATATGTCCACAAACGACACCATCCAGATTTTGTCGACGCGCTTCATCTGCTGCTGCGACCTCAAACAATTCGATAGCCTGCCTGGCATTTCTGACTCGATTTTTTATGTAAGTTGCCAACGACCAATAGTGCAAACCAAAACGTTTTCTAAACCAATTCGACCAGCGATTTATCAAAAGTAATATGTCATAACTCACATCACCCAACAGTTTGGTTAAACGGCTGTGTTTTACTGCAAAATCAAATTCATCACCATGACATAGTAACAGTCTTCGATTATCTGCTGTTTTATGTATATGATTTCTTTTAATTTTTACTCCCATGATAGTCTGCCCAACTAAATCTCTGGACAACTCATCATGATTACCTGGAATATAATAAACCTTTGTTCCAGATTTGGCTTTTTTAAAGATTTGTTTAATCACTGCATGGTGTTTTTGTGGCCAATAAAACGAACGTTTTAAAGCCCATATATCGATCACATCACCCACCAGATACAACGTCTCTGATTCTGTAGACTTTAAAAAATCTAATAAAAAATCGGCTTTACAATCTTTATAGCCCAGATGAACATCAGAAATCCATATTGTTCTGTATTTTAATCGTTGGTTAGGTTCTCGTTTCATTGAAAAAAACCCAAGGCAATCATTTAATCCGCTATTTTAACGTCTATCTCTTTACCCAATATGACAGAAAAATGATCATTTTCGGTTTTCTTAACTATCTGATAAACCTTATTAAAAGAATTATCCATTGACTGCTCATTTCTATTTTACTGCCGACAACAACTTACATATCGTTTATTTTTTGTCTATTTAACCTTTGCCATTTAAAATAGGTCAAGACTCGCCATAGCCACTCAAAAGGTCCCTGTGTAAATATTAATAACCAATTGTATGAAATGTATAACAGCCGTCATTCCAAATAAAATATACCTTTACTTCTCTCTTTTTCTTGTCTTCCTACCTTTAGATGGTTTGTTTGATGATCTAGAAGGTTTATTGTATTGTTTGTCACGAGTCTGGTATTGATACTCCTGATACATTTTATCCTTTCTGTTTTTAGGCAATGACTTAAATCTGGAATAAGTACCTTTTAATTTATCTCTCTGTTTTTTTGGTAATTGCTTCCAGGTGTTATATCTTTCCTGAAGTTCCTTTTTTTGTTGTGATGACATACTATTCCAGGACTTAAGGCCTTTAAGTACTTTTTGTTGCTGCTGAACATTTAAACTTTCCCAACGATTACGATAAGGTGCCAATTGTTTTTGATATTTTTCTGATAAATTTTCGAAAGTTATTTTTTTCTGATGATTTTTAATTGATGCATCTGATTCTGCATAAACCCATGTGACACAACCCAGACCACAAACAGCAAGTAAAATTGCTTTTTTAAAAACAAAGTGACATTTAAAAATGATCATATTCAGATGCCCATTGTAAGAATTCAACACGGCTTAAAAGTTCCATATCTTCTGATGCAACAAGCAACTCAAATTCTTGTGAATTTAATGAATCACTGATAGTTTGTTGTGTTGAAGAGTTAAACGGTTGAAAAACCCATGTTAACATTAACACTACTGCTCCAACAGCAGCTGTCTTCATCATTATGGATGGCAACCCTATATTTAAATCATCCAAAAACCACCGTTTAAATCTATTAGACGGTTCATCTTTTGGTGATGCTAAAACCTGACGACGCCTGTTATCCAATTCATTAATCACCGTTTCATCCATACTTTGAATACGTGTATTCAAATAGTCACAAACTCTATGAACCACCTCTTCGTGAGACTGTTCAAACGATTGTTTTCGGGTATCTTCATTTATCATGATTTATAATACTCACTCATTAAGGTTTTTAGTTTGGAAATTGCACGAGAGTAATGTACTTTTACTGAACCTTTTGAGCACTGCATAGCTAATGCAGTTTCTTCAATATTAAAACCTTGCCATGCTCTTAATAAAAAAGCTTGTCTTTGTTTAGAAGATAAACTCTGTAAGCAGTGTTCAACTTGATGCATCATTTGCTTTTTTTCTAGCTGCTTATCGGGATTATTGCCTGTGTCTTTCACATAGTCTTCTAGTAATGACGCTTTTTCATCATCTTTAGATGTCGATTGTAAAAACCAGCGTTTTATTAAATGGTTACGTCGATAAAAATCGGTAATTTTATTGTTCAACACTCTAAAAAACAAAGGTTTCCACTCATTAGAGGGTTTATGGTTATAATTTTTCATTAATGCCATCATAGATTCTTGAACCAATTCTAATGCATCATCAGGACATGACGTTGCCATGAGTGCATACTGAAACGCTTGTCGTTCCACACTGGCAAAAAACTGACCCAATTGATCACGGTTATCCAGGTGTCCCCCCCTATTATTTAATGACGACAGCTCTGTTTAACTATAAAAGCTTTATTTAACGGCGAAAGCTCTATTGAGCTATTAAAAGATTAAAGGATTCTAAACGCTTTTACCAATATAAACGATGCAAACCATAATAAGTTAACAATCATCTGATAAACTCTGTTACCAAGGTCAATATAAATTTATAACTTATTGAAATATAACTAATTAATATTGTTATCATACATAATTTGATATTCATCATTTAAGAAAGCACCCAATTTATGTAATAATGCTCTGCTAAAAGCGTCACTAAGTTATTGATTAACAGGCCCTAACCCACTAAACCTATTTTAAGGAGACCTTGTGTGAGTTGTCTAGAATTTCCTGGTTTATCTAAGCTCAGTCAACAATTAGATAAAGCGGTTCAGTATGACGATCCTAATGAAATTACTCAAAATGTTAAAAACGTTTTGGAATCACTTATTAAAAATAAAGAAATCCAGGTACCTAAAGAGTGTATGGATATACTGCCTTCAGGTTATGGGCGTCGATTATTGCACCATAGTGAAGAATATGGTTACACAGCAATTGCCATGACTTGGGGAAGTGGCCAAGGAACACCTATTCATGATCACTGTGACATGTGGTGTGTCGAAGCTGTATGGACTGGAGAAATTCAAGTCATACAATATGATCTTATTGATAAAAAAGAAGACTTATATCAGTTTGAACGTAAAGATGAAATCATTGGTACTATCGGCTGTGCTGGCTGTTTAATACCGCCTTATGATTATCATGTGATTCGCAACACTTGTGGCGAATCGACAGCAGTATCATTACACGTTTATAGTGGTGACATGAAAGCATGTAATGTTTTTACACCAACACAAAATGATTCCTGGTATAAGAAAGAATCCAAAGCACTTTGCTATAACAACTGATCGCAGGTAAACCATGTTAGGTTCTGAAAAGCCAGATTCTGAAAATCGACTGATGGATATTGAAAGTCAACTGGCTTTTCAAGAAGATACGATAGAACAGTTAAATCAAACTGTCATTCAGCAACAGCGTCAAATTGACCAATTGCAACATCATTTAATTCAAGTAAAAAGTAAATTACAGGATTTATCGGATAATACCAAGATATTACCGGACTCTGAACGTCCTCCACATTATTAAATAATATAAAAATATCTACTTGTAGCCACTTACTTTATGGTCACTCTACCCTGGTTCATCGTGTTAATGAGTTTTTACTCAACTTCAGGTAAATCAATCCAATACAAACCAGAGTATACAGTAAACAAACGATGATATCGGCAAGTGATGCTGATGCACTCATTGGAACATTCAGTGAGCGGATCATATTTTCAGCCGGTATGGGAATTAAACGATTCACGACCTGGAAAGGTAGCCAATGTGCAATATCGTCGGGCAGTTTATAATATAAATACAATTCCAATAAACGGTATAGCAATAAAACCATTATAGTTAATACGGTTCGTTTGGTTAATGTCATCATTAAATAAGAAAAATTTAATATAAAAAACAAACTCAACATATAATGAAATAATAAAGAAACACTTTTGCCAAAATCCAAAAACACGTTATTCTTTGCAATGGCACTACTCAATATAACAACATGAATCATGGCAAAGATAACCAGAAAGCCAATAAAAATTTGCTTACCAATAATAAGATCTGTGTAATTAAGTCCATCAATGACATGTTGTCTCAAAGTTCTGTATTTATATTCATTCGATAACATTAGAATAAAAACAAGAATCAATAAAAAATTTAAGAAGCTTGCGATATAAATGATTAATTTCCATACCTCTGGTGCAAAAAATAATGTACTGGCCATCCCCATAACCATTGAAATATCACCATTGCCTGTTCGTGCTGTAACCTCTTCATAGGTATTATTTAAGACAACAATGGTTAATACAAAAATAACTGAGTAAATACCCAATAAAATAAGAAAGGAACGACTATAAAACAGCTTAATCCATTCTATTTGTAATAATCTTAATGACATCATGATTGTGTCACCTCTAAAAATTGTGCTTCCAGACTTTTTTTCTTTTTGACGATATGAGTTAAAGTAATATGGTTTTCAAAACAATATTGATTTAATACTTCCGGTGTCAATGTTGATTCGCAAGATACTCTCAAACCCTCTTTAGATTCTTTAACAGAGTGAATTAAAGTATGTCTACCAAGCACTTCTTTTAATGCCATGATGTTACTAGCAGAAACCTCCAGCATGTTATCATCCGATAAAATATTGTTCACTGCTCCCTGCATCAATAAATTTCCCTGTTTGATGATGGCAACATCTGTACAGACTTTTTCCACTTCATCCAACATATGACTTGCTAAAATAATGGTAACCTGATTTTCAGCAATCTGTTGAATCAACTGTCGTATTTCTGCAATCCCTTGTGGATCCAAACCATTGGTTGGCTCATCCAATACCAATACTTTAGGTTTCCCCAATAGTGCTGAAGCAATGGCCAAACGTTGTTTCATGCCCAAGGAAAAAGTTTTAAATTTGTCTTTTTTTCTGGTAGACAAATCGACAATCGTTAAGACTCTTGCAATATCCTTTTCATCAACCTGTTTAATTTTGGCAGCAATTTTCAGATTATTCTCTGCTGACAAATAATCATAAAAATTGGGGGTTTCTAATAAAGTGCCTATGTTTCGACGAATCTGTGCTGTTGAGTGTCTACCAAACCACTTAACATGACCAGAAGTGGGTTTGGTAACATTCATAGCAATGCTGAGTAATGTTGTTTTACCACTACCATTTGGACCAAGTAGTCCCAGTATACTGCCTTCATCGACTGTCAAATTAACTTGGTTTAAAGCCCACTGACGTCCATACTGTTTGCTGAGATCATTAACCACCAAAATTTCATTCATTGAGAAATCCTCTTGTTTAATCCTACAAGGCTTCTACCTTCTATAACCATCTTACTTAACACTCAACTGAGGTTACTTATTCTGGAGTGCCATCTGCGCGCCAGCGATTAATTAAAATTCTTTGTGCAGAAGTAATTGATAATCCCCCCATACCTGTTGGATATGCCGTTGAAAAACAATCTCCCAAGTCTCCATCATCTGTTAAACAGGAAAAATTACTATTAGCTAATCGTGTTCTAACCACATTGTTTGAGTGACAATTGCTACAAGTTGTTGTCCCAACACCTGTGATCACTACTGAATTAGCAACGCTTGGTAAAATATTGTTTTGATAACTCACCTTTGTTCTAATGAGAGATGAATTAGCACTGGGTGTTGATACCTCTGTTGCCGTTAATGCAACCACTTGATAATTATATACTGTATTAGATTGTAATCCAGTATCCAGAAAAGAACGTGTTGTTGTTTCTCCAACTTTTTGAAAAACACTGCCACCCATGTGTCGAAAAATATCATATCTTATGGGTGAGCCCTCAAGAGGTAAATCCCAACTCAATCGAATACTGGTTGTTGTTCTATCATTTAAAGCATCATTCACCCGAACATTTAATGGTGATAATTGTCCCGATGGTGTTGAGTCAATGGTCACCACACCATAACCCGGCGACACATCACCATATCCATCGACATTCGCACAACCACTTTCTGACAAATCTCCATCACTGTCTCTTAAACTGTAACGAAAAAAATCAACACCTCGATTTAAAGGATTGGATAAAGTGTATTGATATCGACCAGGACCTATCAATGATAAAGTACCAAACGTTAAACTGTTTTCATCATTCACTGCTTCAATTTGTAAGCCGTGATCACCATCATTATTTAAATTTTCTAAAAATATGGGTACATCAAAACTATTACTTGAATCTGTTGCAACAGAAAAACAATTTGCAATGGGAATTCGGTCAACAATTTGAATACTTCGTTCAAGCGTATTCATTTGACCCGACTCATTGGATACCGTTAATTGAATCATATATTCACCACCTGGAATATCTGCTTGAAAACTACTTCCTTGATTCACATCACTGGATAACACAGAGTTACTATTGTTTGGTGTGGTTAATTGCCAGGAAAAACTTTCTGCGAAAAAACTACCGCTGGCATCCAGTTGAATCCTATCATCAATGGTAAATGACTCTCCTGATGTCCAAATACTGGCAACAGGCAAACCAGGTATTGTATTAGATGCGACATCATTATCAGAAATCAAATCATTATTTAAATGTTGTTTTAACAAATCTGCCGCTGATGTATGACCATCAAAGTCCAGCCAAAATCTATCCATTGTCAATCGGGACAAAGGCATTAATCCCTGTTCATACACAAAATTAACTAAAGATTCATTTTCGATAAATTCAGCATAGCTGTCAAAATCGATAGCAGGTTCATCCTGCTGTACATGACATAAACGACAATAACGTGAAAAAACATCATGGTACAACTCTGGCTCATTTGCCCATCCTGGCAAAATATAGCTGCCGTTAAATCTGGCATCTTGCGGTAAATTGGTTAAAACAGAAACATCTGTATTAGATAATGTTTCTCCAACAGCAGGTAAAGCGTTTTCATTGCCATACCAACCGTGGATTAAACGTATTGAGGTTTCATATCTGTCAGGGTTATCAGCAAATGTATGTAATACCATTTCATTTTGTGCCCTAAATGACGGCTCTTGAGCCTCCCGTTCATAAACTTCATCGGATACAATCAAATCTATTGGATTATAATCTGGATCAATAACATCCGAATTATTCGCATCAACATATAAAAAGGAATCCAAATCCCATGGCATAAAACTGGCGTTTAAATGAGCATGACTGGCTGGAATAGTATTTAAAGGTGTTTGATTAAACACTTGTGCATCAAAAAGACCATCATGACAAGCTAAACAAACACCCGGTAATGCACGTTCTCCTCGTCCATCAAAATTCATTGTAGCTGAGCGTATCATGCCACCATTCACTTCATCAGGGACATAAGCATAGAACTTTACTGTTTTATCCGTTGTTGAAAAAGTACCATCTCCACACTGACCAGTTGGTGTCGGGCTATATTCCATCACCACCGTGGCAAAAGCACCTCGTTTTTCAATAGCATTTTGTAAATTGGGATAATTGATGACATAAGAATACACATTACCTGCATTGTCTTTTCTTATCCACATATCTCTACCGAATCCCAAGTCATAATTATTCGTATATAACGTATGTACCGCATCATTATTTTCAATAAAGTTGCCATTTCTATCTTTAAATCCAGAATGTATTAACCAATCATCCAAAGTGGCTGCCTGACCTAAAGGATCAATACAATCATAATATTGATTGGCAGATAGTACTGACTCCAAATTTAAAGCCTGTCGAATATTTTCTAAATTCAACATAGCAGAAAATTGATTATTGCCTGTATTAATAATGGTTGTTTTTTGAGACTGCATCTCTTTATTATTAACACTCAGGTTTCTAGACTGACTCACAATATTTTGTGCTCTAACAGCAGAAAAATCTGAGTCTGACTGATTCGCAACCACAACCGTTAATGGGACTGAAGATTCCGTAGTTAAGGTGACTTCCAACTCGACATTCGCAGTTGCCAATAGTTCCGGTTCAAGACGTTGATTGCGATTATCATTTTGAAAGTTTTCATTCACATCATCAACATCTAATACGTAAATAGGTACTTTAAAAAATGCATTTCTGGTATCAACGACGGTATTAGGCGTTCTATTATTAACAAAGCTTTCATCTAAAATAAAACTATCAGAAAAGCTGACATAAGGTCTACGTAAACTTTGTGGATTTCCATTCTTATCAGTCCATGAAATCAATAATGTCGTATTTATATTAAAATCGATGGTTTCTGGTAATACTCTATTGATTGGAGCAGAAACAAATAAATAAAAGTATTCTTTATCTTCTGGTTTTGTTAAAAAATGATCCACATCTTTAACAGGATTGACAACAACAGTCACTTCATCCTGAGCAGTATGGCCATCTGCATCTGTTATCGTTAATTGAAACCTCAGTTGTGTTTCAGTATCAACCAAAGGTGCAGTAAAGGCTTTTGAGTTTCTCGCTCGTTCAAGTAATGTCACAGAATATCCACTATTATCCATTTGTTGCCAGTCAAACTCGAGAATGGGATCGTCAATGCCATTACTATCTTTTGCTGATAATTGAACAATCGATCCAGAACGTACCTGATAAACGTTACCCGTTTGTGCAGCACCCATTCCTATGACTTGAGCAACGGCTTGTGGCAAACTGTCAGAAGGTGTATTTTTTTCGCAAGACAACAAACCTATGACTAAACATATCGAAATAAAACAATACCCTGCTTTTTGTAACCCATGTCCATTAAAATTCATAACGTGCTCCTAAAGTTATTTGAGATTGATCAAAGAAATCTAAATTTTTAACTCGTTGATAATTGATAAAAGCCTGAAGACCACCACTTGCCTGGCCACTTGCAGAGACTTGAGTATTGCCTCTCAATACAGCAGAAAGCCCCAAATGATAAACGATATAGTTATCATCCAACTCATCAGTAGCCAGTTGAAATCCGGTATCAGTCGAAACAGCATTCACATAATTTGACTCAATCATCTGAGCATCGGTTTCTGCATTGTTTACATATTCAATAAGAAGATAAGGCAGCCAAACCTGTTGTTTGGTTAGCCATTGTGTTTGAAATCTCATACCCAAACGATAACTTAATAAATCAAAATCCTGTTCTTCTATAACCAGATCAAAAGCATCATTATTGATATCTTCTTCAGTAAAAGCATCTATCTTAATAGATACTGATTCAATTTGTAATGAGGGTTCAAACGACCATTGCCGCCAACGCCATTGATAACCGGCTTCAAGAAATAATGTTTGCATCTTTGCTGTCGTTTCTGAAACGGTGACCGTATTGACACTGTCAGTATCCGGATTTAAAGACGCGTAACGAATAGAGCGTTCACTATCAAAATCCAATGTTTGTAAACCCAGAGCCAAACTCAAATATAAAGCACCCTGTTGATAACTGGCAAAAGGCATAAAACTGAGTCCTTCAGAGTCAATACCACCATCAACAATACTCTGTGTTGAATCAAAATCAATGTCCTGTTCTAAAATACCAACAATAGCGCCCAATACCCAACGATGATTGAGTCGATAATCCATACCCAAAGTGACCTGTTGATTATCAAAATCAAAAGCGTCTTCCTGATCACTCGGCGCTCTATCACCTGATCCAAAGTTAAAGTTGATAAATCCACCCAAACGACTGAACCCACCAGAAGCATCGGCACTGGCACCACCGCCACTTCCTTGGTAAAGATGGGCAATATCCTTTTCTGATACATCATAAAAACCGGCTATCTGAAAACCTGTCGCCCCCATTCTTAAGGCATTTAATCG
The DNA here is from genome assembly GCA_965230335.1 of Kangiellaceae bacterium. Classification (GTDB taxonomy): domain Bacteria; phylum Pseudomonadota; class Gammaproteobacteria; order Enterobacterales; family Kangiellaceae; genus CBDDKS01. Next base: position 599,145 of record CBDDKS010000006.1, read on the forward strand.
CGAGGCTAAACCAGATAACTGTTGCCCAGAAAAATTACTCGAAGCTGTAGATTGAGCAGCATATTCTTCACTGGCATTCCAACGCAATGCAAAACCCAAATCTGTCAAATCAACCCCTAAACTAAACTGCGTCGGTCCTGTACCATTGATTTCATTGGCTGTATGTACCAGCTCTCTCACATTTTCAAATAATGTGAATATTTGTCCACCACAATTACCATCACTTTGTACCCTACTTGCTTGATCATCACAACCTGATTGAAGAATAAGTGCCTCATACGTTGCTTGTACTGACTCAGCAGAACTGGCTTCCAAGCGTGTTGAAAAGCTATCTTTTATATTCAATAAATTGGCATGAAGACTTGTTGAAAAGACAGCACTCATCAAACCAATACACATCAAACTGACCATCCTATAACGCCACCTTATAGGAATGTACAATTGTGCGATATTATTCAGTTGCTGATTCAATGGAGAAAGGAAGTGACGTGACATGATAAAAAAACTCCTCAATGATTAGAAAATTCCCAAGGATTTCTGTAGCACAATCCAGTAGGTCATGTAAAACATCAGCCCAATCGGAAACACAGAATACCTTAAGATTTTCTTTAACGAAGAAGCGTTATAAGCTTCTTCATTATTATGATGTAACCTGAATTCAGATTATTATACTCAGGTTAAGTTTTTATTTCGTTATTAGGCGATGTTACTTTTTATGAAGACAAAGCCGCTTTTATTTGAGGTAGCACATCAAATAAATCGGCAACCAATCCATAATCTGCCACCTGAAAAATAGGCGCTTCTTCATCTTTATTAATCGCAACAATTACTTTACTGTCTTTCATACCTGCCAAATGCTGGATAGCACCGGATATACCAACAGCAATATAAAGCTCAGGGGCAACAATTTTTCCGGTTTGTCCAACCTGATAATCATTAGGAACAAAACCTGCGTCAACCGCTGCACGAGAAGCACCGACAGCAGCACCTAACAAATCCGCAATCTCATCTAACATTTTAAAATTATCACCGTTTTGCATGCCTCTTCCGCCAGAAATCACCACTCGTGCAGATGTCAACTCAGGACGCTCAGACTCTGTACGCTCCTGGGACACCAATGTGGTTTTCTCAAAAGAGGAGCTATCAAAATCCAAAGAGGTTATCTTGGCTTGACCACCTTCGGCAGAAGTCGCATCAAAACCTGTTGCTCTTACTGTCATGACTTTTTTGGCATCATGGCTTTGTACTGTCGCAATGGCATTCCCGGCATAAACTGGTCTTTTAAACGTATCTGGCGAAACCACCTCAATAATATCTGACAACATCTGCACATCTAACTTTGCTGCAACTCTGGGCAAAAGATTTTTACCAAAGGTTGTTGCAGATGCCAAAATATGATCGTAATCTTTGGCAAGTTCCAACACTAGATGGCTCAAAGATTCTGCCAAAGCATGTTGTAATGACGCGTGATTTACCTTAATCACCTGTCGAACACCCTCAGTCTGAGCAGCAAGATTTGCCATGGCATCAATATCATCTCCTGCAACCAGCAGATCGACATCACCACTCAAAGCTTTTGCAGCAGCAATCGTATGGTACGTCGCTGCCTGAATATGATTGGTATCAAGTTCAACAATTACAAGACTGGTCATTGGATCACCTTAGCTTCATTTTTTAATTTTTCGATTAACTCATCAACGTTCTCTACTTTAATACCTGAACTACGAACCGGTGGAGGCTCTACCTTCAAAGTGGTTATTCGGGATGTAATATCAACACCCAGACTATCAGGAGAAAGCTCTTCAATAGGTTTTTTCTTGGCTTTCATAATATTGGGTAATGAAGCAAAACGTGGTTCGTTGAGCCGTAAATCCGTTGTAATGACCGCTGGCAAAGTGACTTGTAGTGTTTCCAATCCACCATCAACTTCACGTGTGACGACAGCGTGTTGTTCATTCACTTCAACCTGGGATGCAAAGGTTGCCTGAGGCCAATCAAGCAGGGCTGCCAGCATTTGACCGGTTTGATTGTTATCACCATCGATAGACTGCTTTCCTAAAATAATCAGTTCAGGAGATTCCTTTTCTACAATAGATTGTAAAAGCTTCGCAACACCCAATGGTTCTACGTCATTCTCTGTTTTTATTAAAATACCTTTGTCGGCACCTAACGCCAAAGCGGTTCGTATGGTTTCCTGAGCTGCCTGAGGTCCGATAGACACAGCAATAATCTCAGAAACGACACCTTTTTCTTTCAAGCGCACCGCTTCTTCAACGGCAATTTCACAAAAAGGGTTCATCGACATTTTCACATTCGCGGTTTCAACACCAGAATGATCTGGTTTGACGCGAATTTTAACATTGTAATCAATGACCCGCTTAATAGGTACTAACACTTTCATTGTTGTTTTCCAAAGTCTGCTATGCACGAAAGTTAAAAAAATCTCTAAAAAGTGTGCATTTAAGGTTTATTTATACCTGTGCCATTTAAAAGCTGTCTCTTCAAGCAGCACGAGGATATGTCATGAAAAGAGGCAAGATTCTCACCTTTTCAGGTCAAAAAATCAAGAAGAGGAGAATTGAAGCAGCAAAATTTTACCAGACCACTTCTTTTTTTACTTGTGTTCGTATCCAGTTTTCGATAGATTAGCCAGCCGCGTTTCAAAATGTGGTCCCCTCCTTCACAATGCGCCCGTAGCTCAGCTGGATAGAGTAGTTGGCTTCGAACCAATTGGTCGGGAGTTCGAATCTCTCCGGGCGCGCCAATTTTCTCTAAATAAAACAGGAAGTAAAGCTATCTATAGATGCAATTTTTCTCAAATACGGGTATCCTTAGCCTTTTTTATCCTAGTTTTCATAAGGAGAACACTTATGTTAACCAATGAAGAATTACGCTCAATACAAGATAAAAAGCTATTTGACTTATTATTACAAGACAGCACAGTCCAAAAAGTTAACCAGGGTATTGAACGTCAGGAAAAACAAGGCCCTCTGGGAACACGCCGTCAGCTATTAGCCACATCGGTTCGCTTGAGTGAGAAAATGGCACCCAGGCTTGCCAGAATCGCTCAGGAATGTATTGAAAAATTAGGCGTACTGATTCCTGTCGAACTTTATGCTTATTCCAGTCCTCAATACAACGCTGCTTGTGTTAAACCAGAAGAAGGCCGGCTATTTATCATGTTTTCATCCAGTTTGCTGGATGCATTTGATGACGATGAGTTACGTTTTGTTGTTGGCCATGAATTAGGACATTTTATTTATAATCACCACAGTATTCCTATAGGCTACATCCTACGTGGTCGTTCACGACCCAGCCCTGATTTAGCCTTAACATTAACCAGCTGGTCACGTTATGCAGAAATTTCAGCTGACCGTGCCGGTGCACATTGTACCAATGATTTTCATACGGTTGCTCGATCATTATTCAAACTGGCTTCCGGTGTTACCAGTTCTATCGTTCAATTTGATCTCAAAGAATTTATTAACCAAGTAAATGACATGCAAATAGAAGATGGTATTCCTGGTGCGAACAGTTCTTCTCAAGATTGGTTCTTAACCCACCCATTCAGTCCGCTCCGTGTTAAAGCACTACAGTTGTTTCATAAATCTGAACTTGCCAAAAAAGATGGCATACTCTACGAAGAGCTTGAAATGGGTGTAGAAGGTTTAATGACCTTAATGGAACCCAGCTATTTTGATGCCCATACAGATGTTGCCAAAGCCATGCGTCACTTCTGTTTTGCCAGCATATTATTAATAGCCAATTCAGATGAACATATTAGCCAGGAAGAAATTCGAATTTTTGAACAATTTTTTGGCAAGCATCAGTATTCAGAAAATTTTAATTTGGAAAAATTAGAACGGGACTTGCCACAAAGATCGCAACAAGTACTCAACTTAGCCAGTTTGCCCAAACGTATGCAAATTGTCAGAGATCTCTGTGTTATGGCAAAAGCAGAAAACCATACAAAAACCAATGAGCTTAATAAGCTGATACAAGTTGCTGCATTAATTGAGGTGCCTGAACTTTTCGTTCGTCAATGTTTAAACAACAATGATGATTTAGATTAAGGCTAAAATTAAACGCTATCATGCCATCATAGCTAAACTCAACTTTATTATTTACAGAACCTTCTTTCTCTATTTTACTGGGCATCCCTGCCCAGTTATTATTCTTATATTTTAATATTTCAAATTACTCTTCGTAAATTTTAATATTTCTAAAATAACTATTATTATTTGCTGTACCATTATCTTTGTCATTAACAAATATCAAGCGCATATTATTGCCCGTAAAATTTTGTCCCACTCTTATTTTAAACGATTGCCAATTACCTGGAGATGAATAATTTGGTCCATTCCTTCCCCAGTTCTGTGTGCCGTATAATTGAAAAATACGATCACTGCTTAATCCATTATCACTATCGAAACCTATACCATGGATTTCTCCTTGTGAAGTTGAACCAAAGTCAAATTCAATCACTGTTCTTGAAGTAATATTAAAGCCTGAATTGGTGCTCCGCCACCGATTACCGGTCAATACAATTTGGGCGCCACTGGCTGCATAACGTATACTGCCCGAATTTGAATCATCTTGACCACCATATGCACTGGTACCAATGGATTGAATATTCAAATTATTTCTATTAGAACTACCGCCGCCTGAGCCCCCATTACCCCCATTGCCGCCGTTACCACCTCCACCTGAGCCACCACCATTTGCACAACCATAGATAGCCCTTACCGCATTGGCATCACCCTGACTCATAGGGTTAGCTCTACGAATGGTTTGTCCATTTAGTGCCACAATGGTTGGTTGACCATTTTTAGAAAAACTGTTCGGACGATAATGCATCATTGATGTAAAGTCGTAAGGTCCAAAGTCTGTACCATCATTCACATGCTTTCTAAAGTTGTGTTCTGATCCCTCTCTTATGTTTTGAAAATTGATTCTAACATGTTGGTCTCTGTCTTCTCTTGACTGCTCATGCCAAAGCCCTAAAGCATGACCGATTTCATGTACGGTACAACCACCAGCACTGGGTACTAAAGAAATAGTTTGTCGTCCACCCACTCGACCAACAGCAGATGAGCACACACTTCGACCATCGGTTCTTCTGTAAAAGCGGATATAATCTCTTTCGTTTCCTCGTGGTACAAACTCAAGACAAGGCACACGATCTTCCCATGCCCGTATGGCTGCATTAATATTATTTCTTGCGTTATTCGAGAAGTTACTGTCTATCACATAAGGCACAACACCATTAGGCCACCGAAAACGATTACCTGAACGATAGATTGATTTTTGACTGGCATCGGCTACAACAATGTCACCTTCAAAAATCAACTCGCCATTAATTTCCTGTGCCATGACTTCTACGCCATCAACACCGGGACCATATAACTTTGCTTTTTTAAGTTTACCTGTAGAGCCATTATGAAAAAAATCTGATTCATCTTCATCGGCAGTATTAATGGGTTCTGTTTTAAGGTTTGGTGAATCTGATAATTGCTCACAGCTGATAATAAAGCATAAACAAAAAAGCACACAAAGTTTTTGACAATAATTGGTAATCATATTACCCCCCCTAGTTTTTTTAGTTGTTTTTATGTGATCCAGTCTACTCTTCATGATTTCTATACGGTGTATAAAACTTAATGCCTTTGGATAAGTTTGCTAAACTTCCAGACATTTTTTATTTTTTCACACTGCTAATCCTGAAGTGTATTGGGTCAATAACGTTGGATGAATGATGGTAAGTTTGTATTTATTTTTTTAATAATCTCAAGCTAATTGATTTCTTAAATAATTAAAGTGAAATCAATCACACTTTTAAAAAATAAAAAAATTTCCAATCCACAAAAATATATCCTAAATTTTCCTCTTATTATAATTTTCCAATATCTGAAACACATGATTTTGAGATTCTAACATTTTCTTTAAATAATTCTGATGTGAAAAAGCCATCTCTAAACGTAACGCCTGAGATAAAGGTTCCCAGCGCAAGGCTTCCACTTCATCCTTGTCAGCATATTCAAAACTTAAAAGCGGATGCTCTTCTCCCTTCCAGGCAAAACTGACCAAAAAATGAAAACTCAGATTTTGTCGTTCCCCAGTTGGTTTATCCATAATAAGCCAAGGTTGTTCATCCCAATCTTTTTCCTGAAATATCACAGAATTATTTGAATGCACGAAGCCCTCTTGCTGAGAGACATAGGGTAAGTACAAGCCACATTCTTCCCAAACCTCTCTCACCATGCCTTCACACAAAGTCTCATTCCAATCCAAATAGCCACAGGGTAACCCCCAAAACCCTTGAAAATCCGGTGTTCCCTGACCTCTTTTACCAATTAAAACGTACCAGTCTTTTCTATGAACATCATATAGGCAAATTTCCCCCACAACCGCACAAGAGCGGGCATGCCAAATCTCTTCCCCACAGGGCTTTTTGACAGGTTGATTACGACGATTACGAAACTTTGGGATCATACAGCCACTTTATAAAATACCGCTCATAAAACACCAAATAGTATATATCATAAGATTGACATACTTATATGGCAAAATATTAAAAATATTCGATAGATAAGAAAATAGACTGGGTAGATGGTGGGTCGTGCAGGAGTCGAACCTGCGACCAACTGATTAAAAGTCAGCTGCTCTACCGGCTGAGCTAACGACCCAAATTAAGATTTAACTCTTAACGCCTGAAAACGCCTCCAATTCATTGTTTTTCCATTGAATAATTTCCTTTACGGCGGAGGACTTAAACGCAATAAAATCGTCTAAATCAAGAGAGACGCGTATTATGCGGATATTTAAAAAATTTTCAAGCAGTTTTTACCATTAAAACCCACTACTTTCTTTAGAGGCACGCTAGGCTTACTCAATGTCAACAGTGAAAAATCAATGGTTTTTAAATTTTAAACAATTTTTCGCGATAAAACTTTAATTCGGCAATAGAATCTCGAATGTCATCCATGGCCAAATGCGTACTTTTTTTGGTAAATCCTGCGATGGCTTCAGGCTCCCAACGAGCAGCCAGCTCTTTGATTGTACTGACATCAATATGTCGATAATGGAAGTAAGCCTCCAACTTAGGCATATAACGCGCTAAAAACCGTCTATCCTGACAAATACTATTGCCACACATGGGCGACTTTCCTTCAGGCACCCATTGCTCCAAAAACTGGATGGTATCCATTTCTGCATCTCGTTCACTTTGACCACTTTCACGCACACGTTCGGTCAATCCTGATTGTCCATGCTGATGAATACACCATTCATGCATATTTTCCAAAACCTGCTCAGATTGATAAACCGCAATGACCGGCCCTTCAGCCAAACAATTTAAGAATTTATCAGTCACAATAGTTGCCACTTCAATAATTCTATCTCGTTCTGGGTTTAAACCCGTCATTTCCAAATCGATCCAAATTAAATTTTCTGCATCTTTCATAAGCTTTCACCATTTAGGAATGTTCAGTTTTCCGCTATCATTCCAATTCTTTTATAATACTTTAGTTTAGCACCAATTATCAGAGATCAAACCCATGAAAAATCTCAATGAGTTAAATTGCCGAATTGATAAAAATGAACTTGTTGCATTGTCACCTGAAGAATGCGACACCTATTTACAACAACTCAATCACTGGTCACTAGCACCCAATCAAGAAGCTATTGTGCGTGAATTTCATTTTAAAAACTACTACCACACAATGAATTTTGTCAATGCCATCAGCTGGATTGCCAATAAAGAAGCTCATCATCCCGATATGGAAGTCAGCTACGGCCGTTGTTTGGTCAAATTTTCAACACATGACATAGGCAATAAAGTCAGCATAAAAGATATGATATGCGCGGCTAAAGTCGATGCCTTGATTGACGTTGGTTCTTTTGGCCCCACCCTTGTTGAAGGTTAATTGTGGTCAAACGACAAAAACTGTCCCAACAACAAAAGCGACGGATCGCTCATAACCAACAACAATTACAACAAACTCACCTTCCTAAAAAATCGAATGTTCAGTGTGAACATCATCAAGGTGTTGTCATCAGTCGTTTTGGTGAACAAGCTGATGTAGCAACATCTGATAAAACCATTATTCGTTGTCATCTACGCCAAAACCTGGGTAGTATTGTCAGTGGTGATGAGGTTATTTTTCATCTTGATACACCACAACAAGGCATTATTGAAGCAGTTGAACCACGTACCAGCGAATTCCAACGACCCACACCTCATGGTGGCCTCAAAACCGTCGTTGCCAATATCGATCAAATCTTTATTCTTGTTGCTCCACAGCCAGAATTTTCTTCTATGTTATTGGATCGCTATCTTGTCGCATCCACTTTAGCCAACATAAAAACCTTTATTGTATTTAATAAAATTGATGTATTGTCAAAGCAAGCCTTATGTCAATTACAAAAGGATTTATCATATTATCAGGACCTCGGTTATCCTTTGTTTTTTATCAGCTGTCATCAGGAAGACACTCTGCAAAAGCTCAAACAACAGTGTCAGCAGCACAAAAGTATTTTTGTCGGGCAATCAGGTGTTGGTAAATCCACTTTACTCAATACCATGATTCCTCAAGCCAATGCATTAACGGGGGAAATCTCTGACACCTCTCAACTGGGCATGCACACAACAACAACATCCACACTTTATTTTATGCCGGAAAGCGGACACATTATTGATTCTCCGGGCATCAGAGCTTTTTCCTTAACCCATATTACTTTTGAACAACTCACTCAAGGATTTATAGATATTGCGACATTAAGCCATCAGTGTAAATTTCGCAATTGCCGACACCGACAAGAACCAGGATGTGCAGTCATTGCAGCAAAAGATTCTGGACAACTCCACCCTCAACGATTTCAAAATTTCCAGACCATCGCCAAAGAAATTCAAGATTAATATTTGTCGTAGTCGTTTGAACCAGCAAACATTGTCATCTGGTATAAATAAGCAAATACTACATCTCAAATAAATATAACAATAAACTTTATCTCCTACTTGGCGCTCTCTATAAAATACGCTAAACTGGCTTAAATTCCATGGAATTCCGATTATAAGGAATTTTTAGTTGTTGTTTTTTATATGTTAGATACACAATACATTGTTGAAATCCCTGAAGGCATAGAGCTCCAACTCCCCCTGGCCAACCCTCTGGAAAGAGTATTGGCTTATGCTTTGGATCTGTTGATTCGATTTGGTGTTTATTTTGTTGTCAGCATTATCCTGCAATATTTCGGTTACTTTGGTCAGGGTATATTTCTTATCATCGTATTTATTATGGAATGGTTTTATCCTGTGTTTTTTGAAATATACAACAAAGGTGCAACCATAGGTAAAAAAGCATTCAATATCGTTGTTGTACATGATGACGGTACACCCGTCAGCTGGGCCAGTTCCATCGTTAGAAATCTTTTAAGAGCTGTTGATATGTTGCCCATCGGCTATCTTTTTGGTCTTGTTTCCATGCTATTGAATAAAAATTTTAAGCGTTTGGGAGATTTAGCGGCAGGTACACTGGTTATACGTAATGAACCTATAAAACACCATCCAGTCACATCGGAGTTAAAAGGAAAGTCACCTTCTGTACCTTTAACACTGGAAGAACAAAATGCCATCCTCAGCTTTAGTGAACGTACAACAACATTAAGTGAAGCGAGATGCCATGAGTTAGCCGATATTTTATCCCCGATGTTTCCAGAACAAACAGCAAAAGACAGAATGAATGAAATTATTGCCATTTCTAACTGGTTAAGAGGAAAAAAATGAGACAAGAAGAATTTGAACGTCTGTACCAGACACATTGGGAAGAAGTCGATGATTTGCTTACAAAACACGACTCTGCCAAACGACGTAAAACAATTCCTGAAACAGCATTGCTTTTTTTCCCAGATATCTATCGAAAATTATGCCACTCGTTAGCTATTGCCAAAAACAGACAATACAGTCCTCGTTTGGTCGATCATTTAAACGAACTGGCTGTTAAAGGTCATCAGCTTTTATATACACGTCAATGGCCTTTGCATCGTCATATTTTGTATTTTATCTATCATGGTTTTGCCAAAGCCATTCAACAACACAAGGGGTTATTCTGGCTAACTCATTTTATTTTTTATGGGCCTGGCTTAGTTTTTTTTGCCTTGATCCAACTCAATCCAGAATTAATTTACAGTGTTGTCGACCCAGAACAAGTTAACTATATAGAAAGCATGTATGATCCTGAAGCAAGAGTGTTAGGCAGAGAAAGAGAGTCTGACTCAGATGTGATGATGTTTGGTCACTATATTTATAACAATATCAGCATTGCCTTTAGAACTTTTGCTGGTGGTATATTATTCACATTAGGCTCTTTGTTTTTTTTAATTTTTAATGGTGTGTTTTTTGGTGCATTGTCCAGTCATATGGTACATGTTCAATTTACATCGACATTTTTTCCTTTTGTCATTGGTCATGGTTCCTTTGAATTGACAGCTATTCTTATTGCTGGCATGGCAGGCATTCATATCGGCTGGTCATTAATTGCTCCCAAAAACTTCACAAGAATCGATGCACTTAAAATGGCAGGCAAGCGGGCAGTGACTTTATTGTATGGAGCCACTTTCTTTTTATTGATTGCTGCGTTTATTGAAGCTTTTTGGTCATCCAGTACCAGTCTCAGTATAACAACCAAATATACCGTAGGCGGCTTATTATGGTTGTTTGTTTATTGTTATTTACTGTTTCCAAGAAAACAAGATTATGAAGCTTGAAGCCATTACCGCAAAAGTTCGTCCCAGAAACTCCTGGGAGGCATTAAGCCTGGGTTTTCGCATGGTTCATCAACATTGGAAACCACTTGCGGGTATCTGGTTTGGTATCACTGCACCTATTTTCTTCCTTTCTTTTTTGTTGTTTTATGACAATATATTTCTTGTTATTCTGGTTTTTTGGTGGCTCAAACCACTCTGGGAACGCCCTCTACTCTATTACATCAGTCATGCACTGTTTGGTGCACCACCCACCTTTTGGCAAACGGTTAAAGCATTACCCTCATACTTTTTTAAACAGTGGTTTGCCAGTTTAACCTGGCGACGTTTAAGTCCCACCCGTTCTATGGATCTGCCCGTTATTCAACTTGAAAATTTAAAAAGCATCGCTCGTCAACAACGTTTAAGAAGTTTACATAAGTTATCAACGGCTACTGCCTCCTGGTTAACTATTCTATTATTACTCATGCACCTTGTGATTTATTTTAATCTCACAGTATTAATTTTTATATTTATGCCTGAATATTATTTTTCAGATAATCATTATATAAATGGCAATCATCTTGTGTGGCATGAAGAACCTATGATTAATGTACTACAAGTCACTGTGCATTATCTTATTATCAGTTTTCTTTCACTCTATTATGTCATAGGTGGCTTCGCACTCTATATTAATCAAAGAACCATATTAGAGGCATGGGACGTTGAATTGACCTTTAAAAAGCTTAAACAGCGTACCCAGGATATTTTTGATAAATATCGTAAAAAAAATATTACTCAAGGCTTACTGTCTCTTTTTATCGGTATCATTTTCTCTGGCTTTTCTGTCGAAGGATTGACTCAAGAAGACAAAAAACCGCTCAACACGACTCAAGACAAAGTTATTCAAAATGACGTTAGTCAAAACAACACATCGCAGTCATCTCCACCAGATAATCTATCTTCTAGAGATCATCAAAACCAGACTCCGACACTAAAAACAGCAAAATCATCTATCAACGATATTGTAAAAAAACCACCTTTCTACAAAACTGAAAGAAGGTATCGTCATCGTTTTGACTGGGAGTCTAAGGAAAACGAAAGAAACAATGCATCAGACTCTAAAATTTTTTTGGGTTTTGGTAAATTTTTAGCCACTATTTTTGAAATTGTCTTATGGGGATTAGCCATTATTCTTTTATTATGGTTAATCATAAAATATAAAAGTGTGATTCATCTTTTCAATGGTAAAAAGCGAGTCAAACTAAAAAAACAAAAACCCGATGTTTTATTTGGTGTCAATTTGGATAGAACATCTTTACCGGATTCACCCGGTGAAACTGCCTGGGCATTGTGGCAACAAGGTGAACATCGTCAGGCATTGGCTTTATTGCTGGGTTCCAGTCTGGTTGAACTGATGGACAATCACCATTGTGAATTTGAATCAGGTTATACAGAACTGGAATGCTATCGAATTGTAAAAGCACAACCCAAAACTTCATTGAGCGATTATTTCTATAACTTGATTCAACCCTGGCGACAATTGGCCTATGCTCATATCACACCGGATGAAACACAAGTCATGCAGTTATGTAATACTTGGTCAACCACCTTTCAAATAAACGACGAGACACCATCAACAAGTACACAATCAACCAATTCACAACCAACCAGTGAACAGACTGGCACGAAGGAAGGGACATCATGAAGAAGGAAGAGATATGATGAAGATTGACTGGCGCTCAAGGAAAGTACATTTACCTTTTCTGTTATGGTCTTTGCTTTTTTTACTGTTAGGTCTGGGACTTAGCCTTCTGTTAAAAAGCAGTTATCGGGAATATTACGACAAAAATATATTAAATGGTCTGGAAGTAAGAAAAAAACCGTTTTTGGCAGCAGAACTGTTTTTAAAACAATATAACAAAACACTGATTACACATAATAACTATCAACTTTTTGATGATCATATTGATACTTCATCGGCTATCTTAATCAGTAAAAGTCACAATTTCATGAGCCAACGTCGACTCAATCAATTAAGACGTTTCGTTACCCAAGGAGGGCATCTTATATTAACCCCGGAACAACATTATAACGATGAAAAACAATCTAATTCTGAACCTATTTTAGATGAGTTGGGTATTCGTGTTTATCATGATGATGATATTTCCTCAAATACAACTTCACGCTTTACCTTCAGTGACAAACAGTCCAATACCTGGGTTTCTTCACCAGCAACATTATTCGAAAAGCAAGGACAAGAGCAAGAAAAAAATTATGTGGAAGTTCATTTTTCTCTACCTCATTACCTTATCGATAATCACGGCAGAGCTAATGATATCGGCGGTAGCTTACACGAAAATCAATTATTAAGTTATGTGTACGGTAAAGGACGTATTACAGTCATGGTCGATGATAGTATTTTTAAAAATAATGTCATTAATCAATATGATCATGCTTTATTTCTTTGGCAGCTTATAGAAAGTCAATCCCAGCTTCATATTATTTACAATAGCACCGTAGAGTCTTTATGGGTGTTACTGTGGCAATATGCTTATCCTTTAGTCATTTCTGGTTTTGCATTATTACTGATTATTATTGCTTTTCATCAGATAAAAACCGGTCCAGTTTTTCCGCAATTTTCGGTCAAAAGACGACAATTGACTCAACACCTGCTGGCTTCTGCTGAGTTCAAAGTACATCATCAACAACATCAGTCGTTATTGGATGTTGTACGGCAAGATGTTTTTACCCTCTTGTCTCGTAAAAGCAAACTTTTCAAAACCGGTTCACAAGAAGAGCAAATACACTGGATAACCGCACATACATCCCTGTCTCCAGAACTTATTCAATCGGCATTATTTGATAGTGCCATTGAACCTCATTTATTAACACATCACATTCAAACTTTACAAAAAATCAGGACACAATTATGAATGAGCCACATAACGAAATAAATCATGACTCATCTGAGTTAAATACCTTATCAGATATTTTATCCAACATCAGACAACAGGTGAATAGCGTATTAATCGGACAGGATAACATTGTCGAGCAGGCCTTAATCTGTTTGGTTGCTTCAGGTCATTTGTTATTGGAAGGTGTGCCAGGTATTGGTAAAACCTTATTAGTCAGGTCTATTGCAACCTGCTTTGGAGGAAAGTTTTCCCGTATTCAATTTACTCCCGACCTCATGCCCAGCGATGTTACCGGTCATGCCATGTATAACATGAAAGAAGAAAAGTTCCATATTCGCAAAGGTCCTGCCTTTACCCATCTTTTACTGGCCGATGAAATCAATCGGGCACCAGCGAAAACACAGTCATCCTTATTGGAAGTGATGCAGGAACAGCAAATTACCATTGAAGGTAAAGCCTATGCTGTAGATAAACCGTTTATGGTCATGGCAACCCAAAACCCACTGGAACAGGAAGGTACCTACCCTTTACCTGAAGCCGAATTGGATCGCTTTCTTATGAAAGTATACGTCAATTACCCTCAACAAGAGGATGAAGTCATACTGGTTAAAAATGTGACCACCAATAAAATTGATAATGCCGCTTTACTTGAAGATTTATCGCCTATTGCACAGCCTAATGACATCATTCGCTGTCAAAAGTATGCGGCTTCTATTGATGCCGATGATTCTTTATTTGAATATGCCGTTCGCATTGTTGCTGCAACACGAGACTGGTCTGGTATCCGAGTAGGAGCCAGTCCTAGAGCCAGCATTGCTCTCATTCGTTGTGCACGGGCATTGGCTCTGATTCAAAAGCAAAATTTCATTACACCTGATGACATCAAAAAAATAGCCTCTGCTGTTTTAAGACACCGCATACAATTATCTGCAGAAATAGAAATTGAAGGGATTGCAGTTGATGATGTCATTCAAGACATTTTGGATAATGTAGAAGCACCTCGTCAATGAGACCCTCCAAAACTTTAATTTGGCTCATATTTGGCCATTTTCTTTTTGCCGCATTTGCACTCAGCGTTGCTTTTATTGAGTCATGGATGCAGCATCAACAAACCTTTATGGGATTTACCCTCAGTGACGGCTTGATCACCCTTTGGCAATGGCTGGGCTGGGTTCTGATATTGATCGCATTGATTGATCTCGTATCATTAAGCGCTATTCGTCATATTCATGGTGAACGAAAAATTGCACAAAATATTGCCGTTGATGCAAAAACAAAAATTATTTTAACCATTAGCAACCATAGCAAACGCCGCTTGAAAGTCGTTATCAATGATCACTATCCTAATCATGCTGAAATTGAAGGGTTACCTTTTGAAAACAACATTCCTGCAGGGGAGTTTCTTGAATACACTTATTATTTTCGACCCTTACAAAGAGGTGACACAAGCTTTGAACCGATACGTTTACTCATTGCCTCCAGACTAGGATTATGGCAAGGTATTAAAAGAACCGGAGAAAAAGACACAGTAAAAGTCTATCCTAACTTTGCCACCATTCATCACTTTTTATTACTCTCCATTGATCAACAATTAAGTCAAATTGGTATACGTCAACATCAACGACGGGGAGAAGGTTTGGATTTTCACCAACTCCGTGAATATCGTCAGGGAGATTCATTAAGACAAATTGACTGGTCAGCGACTTCTCGACTAAAAAAACTCATTTCAAAAGAATATCAGGAAGAAAAAGATCAAAATATTATTTTTCTTTTGGATTGTGGTCGTAGAATGAGAGCCAAAGATGAACATTTAAGTCATTTTGATCACACACTCAATGCATTACTCTTGTTGGCTTATATTGCTTTAAAACAAGGGGATGCTGTAGGTCTCTTGAGTTTTGGTGGACCACAACGTTGGCTGGCACCACAAAAAGGAACTTATCATATCAATACATTGCTGAATCAAGTCTATGATTTACACGCTACCCTGGAAGCTTCAGATTATGTCCACGTTGCCACTCATTTAAACCAACGTATTCGCAAGCGTTCTTTAATCGTGCTCGTCTCTAACTTTCGTGAAGAAGATATCACAGAACTTGAACCCTGTATGCACTTGTTAAGTCAGCATCACTTGTTATTAACCGTTAACTTAAAAGAAGAAATTTTAGATACGATCATCGATAAACCCATAGAAAATGATGCAGAGGCATTGTTGTATGCAGAAACTATTCTGCATTTAAAACAACGACAAAAATTACAGGAAACCATGCTGCATAAAGGCATTACAGCTGTGGATACCACACCCAAACACTTGGCAACGCATTTGGTCAATAATTACCTGGATATCAAACGTAGTGGCCGGTTATAGGTTTTATATATCTTAAAAAATAAATATTTGTAAAACGAGAAAACTTCTATGCTGTTTCAATAATCGCTTGTCCACCTGTCTTTTTTTCAATGGCTTCATGTCTATCCTGTACTTTCTGACGAATTTCTTTTTCCAATTGCTCAACTAGCTCTTCATTAAGAATCTTATGATCTTTTTCACCATCGGCATACATTAAACTGGCATCTTTTCCACCTGTTAAACCAATATCGACTTCTTTGGCTTCACCAGGTCCATTCACCAGGCAACCAATAATAGCGACATCCATGGCTTCTTTAATATCTTCCAACCGGGATTCCAGTTGATTCACCGTATTGATAACATCAAATTGCTGACGGGAACAGGATGGACAAGCAATAAAATTAATGCCTCTATTTCTTAATCCCAGACTTTTTAAAATATCATAACCCACTTTCACTTCTTCAACAGGATCAGCTGCTAAAGATACACGAATCGTATCTCCTATGCCTTCGGAAAGCAGTAAACCCAAGCCAACGGATGATTTTACTGCACCTGATCGTAAGCCACCAGCTTCTGTAATACCCAGATGCAGGGGTTGTTCTATTTGATCCGCCAATAAACGGTAAGCCGATACGGTCATAAAAACATCCGATGCTTTTAAGCTCACTTTAAAGTTATCAAAATCGTGTCGATTCAGTATATCAATATGCCTTAAAGCCGACTCAACCAGAGCTTCCGGTGTCGGTTCACCATATTTTTTCTGTAAATCTTTTTCTAACGAGCCAGCATTCACTCCAATCCGAATGGGTATGTTTTTATCTCTTGCCGTTTCCACCACCGCTTTAACCCGTTCTTCTTTGCCAATATTGCCCGGATTAATCCGTAAACAATCCACTCCATATTCTGCCACTGCCAGTGCAATTTGGTAATCAAAATGTATATCTGCCACTAAAGGGACTTGAGATTGTTTTTTTATCTCTTTGAAAGCTTCTGCAGCCTCCATACTGGGTACTGAGACCCGCACGATATCTGCTCCGGCATCAGCCAATTGATTCACCTGGGCCACCGTAGCCGACACATCACAGGTTTCTGTATTCGTCATGCTTTGCACTGAAATCGGTGCATCACCACCTATGGCGACATCACCAACCCATATGGTTTTGCTTTTTCTACGTTTAATCCAAGATAAACCTTTCATAGAGTGATCTCTTTGATACTGACGACAATGGTTACAATGCTTCTTTTTTCTGAAAGCGGTATTTTTTATGACTCAAATAAGTAACCTGAACTCAAGATAAGAAAACATAGATTATCAATATTAAATGACGAATGCATAACAATAATTCTATAATGATAATGCTATAAGGACAATGTTATAAAGACAACGTTATAAAGACAATATTATAAGGGCAATAAGGTTGCACCAGTGGTTACTTTAAAAGAAGCTCTGCGACCTGCTCGATAGCCTGAAAGATCCACAGACTGCTCATTAATTTTTAGACGTACAGCGGTAGGATTTCCTAAAATCACATCAAAAGGGGGCTGACCATTAATAGAAACAATACGATCTGTTTTTTTCAAACCAATGGCTAAACGCTTTCCTGTTGCATCATGTACTTGAATCCAGCACTCATCAATAAAGACCAATTGTAAATCTGCCGTCTCACCCGTTTGAAGCGTTTTATCTGTTTGAAGAACTTCACCCGCTTGAAGTGTCTTTTCTGTCTTCTGACTGATCATCGCTTCTTGTTTCTGTTCTAACTCTGTTAACTTATTTTCAGAACCTTCTTTTTCAAAACCTTCTGTTTCACGATCCTTCATCGCTTTTGATATGGAAACCGTTTGCTTCTCTAGGGTATGACTTTCTTTCAAGTCTGCAGCATGGCTGTCTTTGGTTACTTCGGTACTTAACCTATCTTCGTTCTTTAGCGTCTTTTCAGCTTCCAAAATGGTTTCATTATTGTTCAAGGTATCGTCTGCCTCCGTTTCACTGTCTGATATCCTATCAGAATCCATCAAGCTGGATACGGTATCATCATATGACAAGTGCTCGCTTAAACGCATTTCCAATAGGTCCTGTTGTATTGCCGCGCCTATCACTAAAATAAGAATAAATATCAGTAACAGAGTAAACCAACGAAATGAATAACTTTTTGTATTCATTTCTTTGTTTTTGTTATAACTGGGTAACAGTTGATTATCTTCTGACTCCTGCTTTAAATAAGCATCGGCTTCATGTGATACATTATCCAATTGAGAAGACAAATCAATATCAACAACTTCCGAAAAAGAACGAATGTAACCACGATAAAAAGCTGAAGAAATGGATGTTTTATAATCTGAATTTTCAATTTCAGCAATACGATCTACAGGCAAATTGAGTTGCATAGCAACTGCTTTTTGCTCTAAACCTAAAACTTCCCTGGCTTTTTTTAAAGCCGCACCTATTGGTAAATCGTTGTCATCTACTGCCACTGTTCTTTACTATTTAGATAAAATGAAGTTTCTTCAGAAAGAGGATACAATTGTTCCAACTGTAAAGCATAACTTGCCACAGCATCTGCATTATTCAGATAATGTTCAATTCGAATACCTAACCATAAACTTCTTGGGATGTGCTTTTTCAAATCTGTAAATCTTTTTAGAAAATGCCTTGAACGCTTATAACGTTTCTTGTCAAATTCCATTTGCGCCAACTCTAAAAAGGGTTTGGCCAGATTTGGATTAATCCGCAAAGCTTTACGGTAATATGCTTCTGCCTTAACCGTATCTTTTCGGCTTAACGCACATTCTGCTACCATGATATAAGCGTCATGAATATTGGAATAAGCAGGATCAGCAATGGCTTTTTGAAAGAGTTTATCTGCTTTTTCATACCTTTTTGATAAACACAAATGTTGTCCGTATCCTGCAAGAAAAACAGGGTTTTTGGGTTCAAAACGTAATGCTTTTTCAAAGGATTTGTCTGCTTTTTGAAAATCTTTTGATCGCTGGTAGTAAAGTCCTAAAACATAATATAATCTTGGATAACTGGAGTTATGCTTTAAAGCGATATCCAAATGCTCTTTGGCTTTGTTTAACACATTGGTTTCAATATATGCCAAGCCTGCATCTACCCGAATCACAGCAGCTTTTTCTTTGTCAAAACCACCCGTAGATAACTGAGCACTTTGTTTATTACCAATAGAAGAAGTAGATTGTGTTTGACATGCAGTGAGCAATACGCAACAAAAAATAAAGCAAACGAACTGACAATATTTCAACATATTAACGCCCTGAATAAAATGTAATTTTGTTTTATAGAGTGTAGCAAAAATTAAGCCTATTGTATCAATGTATTTTATGACAACAAGATTTCATAATTAAACTTGCTGCACCGCAATATTCTGTTGGCTACGCCGTGTACGATCATTTACTTTACCCACCAATTGCCCACAAGCCGCATCGATATCATCACCTCGGGTTTTACGGGTTATCACCGTTAATCCCGCCTGAGTCAGGATCTCTGTAAAGCGATTGATTCGCGTATTACTGGATGTTTCATAAATCGTATTGGGAAAAGGATTAAAAGGAATTAAATTCACTTTATTGGGAACATCTTTCAGTAGCTCAATTAATTCATGAGCATGAGCATCAGAGTCATTAACACCTTTCAGCATCACATATTCAATAGTCACTCTCGTTCTATTGGATGGGCTGGCGTTTTTCAAATAACGTTGAACTGATGACATAAGCACATCAATAGGATATTTTTTATTGATAGGAACTAATTGACTCCTTAACTCGTCATTAGCAGCATGCAATGATAAAGCCAAGGCGACATCTACATGTTCGGCCAGACGGTCTAAAGCGGGTACAACACCTGACGTACTCACAGTCACACGACGTTTGGATAATCCATAGGCGTTGTCATCCAGCATGAGTTCAAGAGACGACACCACATTATCAAAATTCAATAAAGGTTCTCCCATTCCCATCATCACCACATTCGACACAGCTCTTTCGCCCTGTGTTTTTTGATTTCCTAATCGTCTGATGGCAAACCACAATTGACCAATGACTTCTGCAACAGATAAATTACGGTTAAAACCCTGCTTTGCCGTAGAACAAAAACTACAGTCAAGAGCACAGCCTACTTGAGAAGAAATACATAAAGTTCCTCGGTTTTTTTCTGGAATAAAAACCGCTTCTATGGCCTGGCCACCATTTAAACTGAGCGCCCATTTAATTGTCCCATCATCCGATAACTGTTCTTCAATCACTTCAGGGCCTTGTACTATGGCTGTCTCCTCTAGCTTTTGGCGTAATGACTTGCTCAAATTGGTCATATTGTTAAAATCATCCTCTCCATACTGATGAATCCACTTTAACACCTGAGTTGCCCGAAAAGGCTTTTCACCCATGTCTGTAAAAAAAGTCTTGAGCCCTTCCCGGCTTAAATTCAGCAAATTCACTTTGTTATCTTGCATATTATTATCTTTCATTGGTTAATAACGTTCATCAGTTAAGAACGTTCATTGGTTAATTTCTTTTATGATTTAATACGACTCATTGACCACACTATATAAAAACAAAGGCCAGCCATCTCAAGGATGCTAGCCTTTATCATAACCACTAATGGACTCAGTTACCAATGACCTAATCACCCACAAGAACCAATCATCAAAAAATAGATGATACTGGGTTGATCAATCAAAGATTATCGAGTTCTTGGGCAAAGCTCACTGTGTTCAAAAAAGTAGTGGATTTCTCTTTCTGCTGACTCTGGACTGTCAGAACCGTGTACCGCATTGGCATCAACAGAAACCGCATAATCTGCTCTGATAGTGCCTCTTAAAGCTTCAGCAGGATTGGTGGCTCCCATAATTTCACGGTTTGCTTTAATGGCATTTTCACCTTCAAGCACCTGAACCATCACAGGACCTGATGTCATAAATTCAACCAAAGCATTAAAAAATGGACGTTCTTTATGCTCAGCATAGAAGCCTTCGGCCTTTTCTTTGCTCAAATGCAACATTTTAGAAGCAATGACTTGTAAACCCGCTCTTTCAAAACGGCTATAGACTTCACCAATAACATTTTTTGCAACTGCATCGGGCTTAATAATAGAAAACGTGCGTTCAATCGTCATAACATGACTCCACAATCATTGAATCTACCCAATGCCAGACTGTCTTTTTTGAAAAGCAAAGGGTATAAGTTAAACAAAAACGGCGCGCATTATACCCTCTGAGAGGCAAAAATCCTACTTTTTATCGAGCCTTGATTAGTTCTATCTAGAACCTGTTTATCTAGGCCTCATAGCCAAAAGGATCATCAATCGAATGCGAAGGCTGCGTAAACCATTGTGGACCTTCATCCGTCATATAAAAATGATCTTCGAGACGGATACCAAACTCACCAGGAATACAAATCATAGGTTCGTTACTGAAACACATCCCTTTCGCCAAAGGCGTATCATTACCACCCACTAAATAAGGCCATTCATGGATATCCAAACCAACACCATGACCGGTTCTATGAGGCAAACCAGGTAAATCATACCCAGGACCAAAGCCTTTTTGCGTTAAATAATCACGTGCCGCCTGATCAACCTGACTACAGGCTTCACCAATTTTGGCAGCCTCAAAAGCTGCTTTCTGCGCTGCTTTTTCAATATCCCACACTTGTCTTTGACGTGCATTAATCTCACCAAAAACATAGGTTCTTGTAATATCTGAATTATAACCTTGTAACTGACACCCGGTATCTATAAGCACCATATCATTTTTTTCTAAATGCTTGGGTTGTCTGACACCATGAGGATAAGCCGAATCTTCACCAAACAACACAATACAAAAATAAGACCCTTTAGGTGCACCTACCTTTTTATGGGCCTGGTGAATAAACTGTGTCACCTCATCTACACTGATACCTTCATATAAAATACGAGCTGCCGCTTTATGCACTTCCAAAGTCATGTCTTTTGCCCTTTGTAACAAAGCCAACTCACCTTCAGACTTTGATTGACGACATCCTGCCGTCACCACCTTGGCATCCATGTATTGAAAGTTGGGATGCGCCTGTCGAATACCATCCACAATAAAAAAGGGCGTTGATTCATCAATGGCAATCACACCTTCAGAAACATCACGCCCATTCAAAATGTCACCAACTAACGCATAAGGATTTTCATGCTCCTGCCAACCATGAATCTTGCCTTCAATCTGCATGAAATCTTGCAAAGTCCCCTCTTCAAAAGCAGGACCAATATATTCCACGTCCCCCTTTGCAAAGATAAAAGCACCCACCATACGTTCACTGGCTGACCAACGCATACCCGTAAAATAATATAAATTCGTTCCCGCATTAAGATATAAAGCATCAATGTTATGCTTTTTCATTAATAACTTCGCTTTTTTTAAGCGCGCTTGAAACTCATCCTCCGATATGGCAGCAACACCTTCTGCCATATTTGTGAGGTTTTGCAATTCTTGTTCAGCGGTAGAACCACCAACACCTAATGTCATAAAATTACCCAATAGTGAAGTCGCTAAATAGATAAGTTATATACTAAATCAATTTAGAATGTTATCCAATAAAATGTAGGATATGTTCTAAAACATGGATATTCATAAATCGGGTATTATCAGGTATAATCAGGTATAGAATCGGATATGAGGCTGGAATGAAAGAACCCCAAATCACACTAGGCCAAGACTTAGTGCAATTGGTTGCTGATATTGACGAGTTTAAGGGCAGATGGCAAGCCCTTAAAACCCTGTCGCCAGAGCGATTGCAGGAATTGCGTAAAGTCGCCACCATTGAGAGTGTCGGTTCATCGACGCGCATTGAAGGCGCGAAGCTTAGTGATGCACAGGTAGAAACCTTATTATCCAGTCTGTCGTCAACCTCATTTGAAACACGTGACGAACAGGAAGTCGCAGGGTATGCAGAAGCAATGGACTTAGTTTTTCAATCTTATGATGATTTGCATTTAACCGAAAATCATATCCGGCAACTGCATCAAGTGTTATTACGACATAGTAATAAAGATGAACGTCATCGCGGCTCTTATAAAACACTACCTAACCATGTGATTGCCAAAGATGCGCAAGGTAATGAAATCGGTATCGTCTTTGAAACCACTGCACCGTTTGATACGCCCCACGAAATGGAGGAGTTAGTAAAATGGACAACTAAAACGATTGACGAAACGGCTATGCACCCATTATTGATCACGGCGGTTTTTATTGTTGTCTTTCTGGCCATTCACCCGTTTCAGGATGGTAACGGCAGACTGTCGCGTATTCTGACAACATTACTACTGTTGAGGGCAGGCTACGATTATGTACCTTATGCTTCACTTGAAAGCATCGTTGAAGAAAATAAAGATATTTATTACAAAGCATTACGCCGCACGCAAACTACCTTAAGACAAGAAGCTGATTGGGAACCGTGGCTTGGCTTTTTCCTGCGCTGTCTAAAAAAGCAAAAAGAAAATCTGGCAACTAAAATAGAGCAGGAAAAAAATCATAGTGATATTAAATTACCATTATTATCGGTAAAAATATTAGAACTCCTGAAACAACATAATCGTTTAACAATAGCGCAAATCGTTAAATTGAGTGGAGCTAACCAAAACACATTAAAAGTCAGACTGAGAGAACTAGTGAATAATGGTCGTATTCAACGCCACGGCAAAGCACGCGCGACTTGGTATAACCTAACATGAATAATAAATGCATCAATGTTAACGTCAAATTTAAAAACAAATGATGACACTTGCAAAAAAACTGACACAATCTATGACCCAACAAGTGGTTTAAGATTTGGGGAGCATTCCAATACATCTAATTACTTTAATGTTATTTCTACTTAGTTAAAAATAACTTTGAATGAAATCAGCCAACTTTGATTCCGCATTAACTTTTTTAAGAAACAGTTCTTCAGTTAAATTACTCTCACCATTTTTTGTTAACTCTAATTTATACAAATTATTACACTTTTCAGCTATCTCTGCTAATTTCTTATGTTTTTCTGAAGGTATATTATACAAATATTCCATCTTCCATATTTGCCAACTTGAAACATCTATTACCCAATCAGGATAATCTGGACATATATAGCTGCTGTTTGAAAATTCTTTATCTAATTCTTTAATCTCACTTTCTAAATAGTCAGTATCTTCCCATATGATTAACCCACTCATTCCTGAGTCATAAGAACATTTTTTTAAAACATGTTGAATAACTACTTTAGAAGGAAAAATCTTATCTTTCTCGGATATAAAATTTGGTAGACACAATAAAAATTCATAAATACTAGTAACTTTTACAATTTCTTTATTGTCATTTCTTACTATTTTATACTTCATATCAATTTGCTCTCATCAAGTTTGCACCAAACATTATAGCTTTAACTCCAACACAAATTCCAACTCTTCCAGGTTTATACCACTCAGGTATCCCTCCACCTATATGACGAAATCCTTTTTTATCAATTGCAACAAATCCATCTAAATTTCTCCCTCTAGGAAAAGCAAATAATTTAGACTCTAAATCTTTTTGAGTCATTACAACCCATGGAGGAATATCAGTAGCATACGCACCAGAAGGTCTAAATTTATGATCTACAGGGTGCTTAAACTCATTACTAGCATCGATACATTGGTCTGAAAATATTTGTCTAGCATCAGGGAAAGCAGTATAGTGATAAACTAAATCTGTTTTTCTTCGTCCATTTTTAGCTGCTTCTAATTCCATTTTAGTCTCTAATTCTTTTCGAGCTTCAGCTAATGCAGTAGTCGAAACACTAATTTGGCTAGGAATAACCGCTCCTAAAGACAACATCAATTTTGTGCTAAACCGAATTAGATATCTAGTTGTAGAAATAGTAGCTGTTGTTACTAAAGTACTTTGTTGATTTTGAGCTATTGATAATCCACCTAAATCTGCAAAATTCCCCGTCGGATCAATCATATTCACTGGGTCAACATTGGCATAGAGATATTTATGCAAGGTCACTGGATCACTATTCACACCCATCCAGGTATCCATTTGGGTAAAGCGGCCTGTTGCCTGGTTGTAGTAACGTGCTCTTAGGTAATATTGATCTAATGTGCTATCAAACTGCTCACCTGTGTATAGATAAGCATTCTCTGTTGAGCCAAACTGAGCAAGCAACGAACCAAAGGCATCATAATAATAATTATCGGTTACAATACCACTGGTATTGGTTAATAAGCGTGTTGAGCCCAAACCATCATAATGATAATGGAATACACTGTTGTTTCTTTTTTGGCTTAAGAGGTCATCACCAAAGAGATACTCCACCTGTATTTGCTGAGTGGCATCTGACTCTGCAACCACTTGTGCATACTGCTGGTTGGTATCAATCAAGAAGTGTATGACTGTGCCATCATCTGTTTTTTGATTACGAATACCATCAATGTTGTATTGATAACTGGCGTTTGTTGTTGTGCCTCCTTGTGTGATTTCAGCAGTCGTCAGTTGTTGCTTTGCATTGTAGGTATAAGTCGTGAAATCGGCATCAATGCTTTTGGTTAAGGTATTCCCCATCGCATCATAGGTGTAGATCTCACCACCCGCCTGAGTTAAGCGATCATTAGCATCATAGGTATAAGCCGTACTCACACCATTGATAGTAGAGAATATCCGATTACCCACTTTGTCATATTGATAGCTGGCAGTATGGTCACCATTTAAGCTATCAACAATACTCTCACCCGTTAAACGATACAGATTATCGTAAGTGTAAGAAGACGTACGTCCATTCAGCTCTGTGATTTGTGTCCGTCTGCCTGTAGGATGCAAACTGTAATCAAACTGTTGATACACCGAATCATCAGCCCGCTTTTCCTGTATTTGAGTCAAGCGATTCAAACTGTCATACACATAATCGGTTTTGTTGCCATTACTGTGCTCAACCTGAGAACGATTACCCACAGCATCATAGGTATAACGTGTGATACGGCCATCGGCATCTGTGACGGTTTCTAATCGATTCAAGACATCATAGGTCATGCTTTCTGTGCGTATATTGCCATTAGCATACCTAATCGTTAATTGGGTTTTATTACTATTGGCATCATACTGATAAGCCAACACCTCACCTGATGGCTTGGTTTCTTCAATTAATCGATTGAGTTCATCATACACATAAGTCCAACTACCCTGACTGTTGGTCGCACTTAAACGATTACCTACTGCATCATAAGTGAATGTCTCGAATGAATTATCTTTACCATAGTCAATACGCACCATTCGGTCATTTACGTCATAGGTATAAGTAGTGACATCACCATTGAAATCTGTTTTTGTCAGCATATTGCCCACAGCATCATAGGTGAAACTTTCTACCTGACCCAAAGGTAATGTACGGGTTAACACACGACCCAGATTATCATAACTCCAACGCGTGGTGCGGCCTTCTGCATCCGTTTGTGTCAGCTTGTTACCCTGCTCATCATAGGTAAAGCTTGTCTCTTGATTTAACGCATCAATAACCTTGGTTAAACGACCCAACTTATCATATTCATAGCGGGTTTCTATGCCGGCCTGATCTGTTTCAGCAATTCTGCGATCCACCTTATCGTAAGTACTGAGTGTTTTTAAGGTAATATCGGGATAAATGGTTTCTACCAATCGGGACTTGGCATCAAAGATAAATTGCATGCGATGGCCACGCGCATCAACCATGGCAGTACGCAAACCTCTAGGGTCGTATTCGGATTGAGTTTCCTGACCAAGTGCATCTCGCACCAGTGTTCTTCTATCTGCTGCATCATACCCAAATTCGGTTCTTAGGTTACGCTCATCAATTTCAGCAATTACACGACCAGCAACATCATACTCCATACTTGAACGCGGGTTATCGGTATCATCTGCGGGTGTACTATCTGGCAGAATGGTTTCAACCAAACGATTGACTTTGTCATACACCATCTTGGTCACACGGCCCAACCTATCAGTCTCTTGAATCAGATTATTTTCTGCATCATAAACCATGGTTTCTGTTGTGCCATCGGGATAACGTGTGAGTACTAAGTTGCCACGTGCATCATATTCCATCTCTGTACGACGACCTAAGGCATCAATCACAGCACTTTCTTTATCAATACCATTGTATTCGGTACGTGTGATATTACCTTCTGCATCGGTAGTTTGTGTTAAACGACCTTTGGCATCATACACAAAGCTGGTGGTTTCTGTTTGTAGATTGCCTTGGCTATCGGTTCGAGTTGTGGTTTCACTTAAGCGACGTCCCATATCATCCACCACATAATCTGTACGTACCCCTTCAGCATCAATCATGGCCGTCTGGAAGCCTTTGCTGTTGTACTCATTAATGGTTGTTTGACCTTCAGCATCGGTAATTCGACTTAACTCTCCTGTTTGTGAATCATAATTCAAAACTGTCACATTACCCAACGCATCAGTGATTTGCCCCAAAGGTCCTGCTGAAATCAGTGCACCACCAATCGTATTGTTTAAATAGAAATTACTGATAACCCGGTTACCAATTTCATCTGTTGAGGTTTCGAACTGATTAAAGCCACCATAAGTATCTGTCGTTACATGACCCAATGGATCGGTTTCTGTTAACTGATTACCCAAGCGATCTACTGTCCAGGTGGTGGTATGTCCTAAAGCATTGGTACGTGTCAACTCATGACCCACAGCATCATAGGTATGTAATGTGGTCTCTCCTTCAGCATTGGTTTGGGATAACACATCACCCCGATCGTTATACACATAAGTTGTCGGATTACCATTGCGGTCTTTAATGGTTTCTACACGCCCACTGATATCATGGGTGTATTCAATACGGTTACCATCGGCATCAATCGTGGCGATTAAACGGCCATCATTGTCATACTCATTACGGGCAACCTGAATACCCCGTGGGTCAATAATGTTCTCCAGATAATGAGGCGGTAAATTCGGATTGGTTAAATAAGTATAAGTCGTGCGATTACCCACCTGATCGGTAAAGGCAATCAAATCACCATTGACATCGTATTCATAGGTTAACTCTGTGGCATCGGGTGCAATGACTTTAGTAATACGACCTGCTGCATCACGCACAAAAGTCACACTCTCACCTGCCGAATGAATAATGCCATCTTCACCAAAGGTTAAGGTATTGCCACCTTCCGGCTCTTTGATTTCTCGTATAGTGAAACCTTGATCAAGAATAAGCTCCCGACCTTCTGCTGTGGTTAATTTATAACGCTGTGGATTAATCGGCACACCTGGATTGGTTGGATCGGCCAGGCTGCCATTAATCAAGCGCCCAAAGTTATTATCCAATGCTTCAAGTGTAGCACCATTGTCACTATCCACCGCTTCAAATACCAGATTAACATCTAATACAGCTACAGCCTGATTACACTCTGGTGATGCCTTAGCAGCAAACTCCAACACGTCACCATCAGGTAGAGTCACTGTCACCTGATTTTTTCCTGCTGCCTGTACACAAAAATCAACCAGAACACCTAATGGACCTGATGCAAACTGATTCAGTGCCCAACCAAAACCTGGCGTACGAGATTCATGTACACGCACATTCTGGTAATCGACTGTCCAACCGAAACCAAAGTCCAAATCTTCATGACTACGACGTGTATCATAGGTACGGATAATACTAATGGGTAAACCCGCCATGGGGATATTTAAATCTTCAAAGGAGACTGAGAAATGACTCACTTTCATTTCACCATCCAGGGTGACTGTCACACTGTCTTCACTGATTTGTCCGTTGATATCGGTTGCTTGTAATATCAATGTATATTGACCATTCAACATTAACGTCGGATCTAAAGTAGCAATAGTATTATCCGTAAGATTGGTTGTGCCTTCAGTCAGTAATACAAACTCATCAGGTGGTGAGCCGGCTTCTTTACGAAATAGTCGCCAGTTAGTTAGGTTACTATCTGACACACTCACGGTAATGGGTGTCGGTGTTGTAATCACCGAGTCTGTTAATGGACTGGCAATACTTACCACAGGTGCCGGATCATTTGGATCTCGCACTCTGAAGATATCACTAATAACAAAGCTTTCAAATTGATCAACCACTGTTGCTTCAACAATATGCTCACCAATTCCTGAAGCTGTGATTTGTGCTTCGAAGTTACTGTCCAATGGGATGGGATTACCATCAAGGGTTGCTGTAACCGTAAACGGTGCAACAGCATTCATCGGCGTAACCGTGACAGACACAGTATCACCTTCATTGACAAACTCAGGTGTCACCACTAAGTCGGCTGATAAGACAACTGTGTCAGATAATACCTGTAGGCTCCATCCCTGCTCGACAAAACCCAGTGCATCAGCAACACGCACAGTCACAGGCACCGTTTGCTCACTTGTGGGTGCCCACTCAATGAGACCATCATTGGAAATCATCATACCGGTTGGTGCATCAACCAACTGATAACTCAAGGTATCACCATCGGCATCCGTTGCGACAAGCTGATACTGATAGATCTGATTGGCTTTCGTTATCGTATTTGGCGTACTGGTAATAACAGGAAGGCTGTTAGGCTGTGTGGCTTGTACATTAATCTGCCAGCTTTGCTCAGCAAAACCACTAGCATCAGATACACGTAATATCACATCCGCTGTTTGTACATTGCCAGGTATCCAGGTAATTAAACCATCATTGGAAACCGTCATACCTGTCGGTGCAGTTTGCAAACTATAGGTTAACACATCACCATCTGCATCACTGGCCACCACTTGATATTGATATGGAATATTAACAACCGCATTAAACACAGGCTGACTACTAATAACGGGGACAGAATTACTACTGACTTCCAGTTGATAGGTTTGCTCTGTTGTTGCACCTTGTGTATCCGTGACGGCCACCACAATGGTTTCTGTACCAAGACTGGTTGGTAACCATTGGATTTCACCAGTGAAACGATGAATACTCATATCCACAGGTGCTGATGTTAAGGCAAAAAGGATATCATCCCCATCAGGATCATTGGCTTGCACATCATAACGATAAGGTTGATTCAGTGTTGCAAAAACCAAAGGTTGGGATGTAATTTGTGGTGCATTATTCTGTGTACCTGATGGTGCAATATTGATAGTAAATCTTTGTATGGCACTGCGCCCGGATAAATCTATGGCAGACACTTCAATAAATGTACTACCACTTTGCTCTGCTTGCGGTGTCCACTGGATCTCTCCTGTAACAGAGTTGATGCTCATTCCATAAGGCGCTCTTATGAAATAATAACGTAGCTCATCGGTTGAATTATCGTCTTCAGCAATCACTTGATAACGATACAATTGACCAACCGTGGCAGTTGATACAAAGCTTGAAGTAATACGTGGAGACGCAACGGCTTCTCTTGCACCAATACTCCAGGATTCTACATCGGTTAAACCATCATTATCGGTTACTTCTATCACCATGGTGCGTGCAGAAGTCATATTGTTAACTGTTGAACACTCTTCTAATTGAGGAGATGGCTTGATTACTGCAAAAATTTCATCACCTAAATCATTCGGGTCATTAACACTTAAGAAATAACTTTGTGTTTGTCGGATAACAGGGAATTCATTTAATACCATTTCACCCAGTTTATTATCTGCAACCGTCGGATCATTTTTATAAATTTCAACAATATTTCCTGATGCTATGCTTGCAGTACCTCGGTTAGCAACAAGAACTTCAACTTGGTAGGACTGTCCATCAAAATCAGCTTTAACCGCACTAATAACCAAATCACCCAAACGGCCAGAAGGCAATGTTTGATTAGCTACTTCAGCTGTTTGACCAACAGAAGCAATATAATGATTGGTTAAACGTAATTGCTCATCAACCTGTCCCAGACTTTGATGAAAGTAACTGTAATTTTTCATTGCAGGAAGCCAGTTAGCATTTAAACTTTCAAAAGCATAAATTTCATTATTTCCTGTAGCAATGATTTCACCTTGTCCGTCATTATCAATATCAACAAATAAAGGCACACTAAGGCTAGATACAATACCGGGTGGTGTTATTTTGTGTGAGAGTTTTCCGGATAATCCTGAAATCACATCTAAACTATTTGTACCACTATACGTTAAAATATCCAAATAACCATCTGCATCAATATCAGCAACCGTTGCACCATTATCAACACTACCACCCAGAGACCACAAAACCTGACCATGATTGTCATACATACTTTGGGTTATTCTTAAATAAATTTCAATTACATTATCATTATTAAAATCTGCTGTTATTAAATGACCAGAATTCGCCACTCTTTCTTCCCATAACAAGCTGCCATCATCATCAATTAACTTGATATAGTTTCCAGTGTTATTCTGTTCACTGACTACAATTTCTAATGGTAAATCTGCATCGAAATTACCATAAACAAAATGGGCTTTAAAAACTGAGCTGGCGGTCGTATTGGTTGGAATGGTCCATAACAGATTTCCTTGCCAATCCCGAACTTCATTGTAATAAATCACTTCTTTAAATCCATCTAGATTAAAATCAACCACAGACATATTGCCTCTGCCAATATTACTGATATTCCCTGGAGTATTAAACTGCCATAAAAGCTGACCTTGAGCATTAAATACCGACCCTGCAATGACCAATTCATAATTACCATCATTATCCAAATCTGCAGGAATAATGGCATTATTCACTAAAGAGGTATGATTATTAACTGCCTGATTACTGATCCAGCGCTCTGTACCATCTGAATTTAAAGCAACCAGAAAACCATTGCTTTGCATAAAAATAAATTCTGCTGAATCATCATTATCCAGATTAATCAAAGCTCCTGTTGTTGTTCTATGTGCTGACAAATCAGAGCGTACCCAAATGATCTTTCCTGATTGAGCATCAATAGCAGTCACTTCTCCAGCTGCATTGTCTGATGTAGCAATAATGACACTTTTATCATTCACATCTAATTGACCATCCTGATTACTGTCAAACAAAGGACCCACTAAGACTCTTGGCTTTGAACGAGTATTTCCACGATTCATCCATTTGGTTTCAACCTCCAGATTTTCTAAAGGACTGGTTGATGCTCGACATGATGTTATTTGATTAATGGATGTACCCGGATGGGTCACATGAGTTGTCCATAAAAAACGTCCTGTGTTTTGATTAATAGTAGTCATTGAAGCATCACCTTCACCTGAAACAAGGCGCCAGGTCAGTTGCTCATCTTCGTTGAAGTCCGTTGCATGCAAATCAATCGACATTGACAAGTCTTGGGTTGCAATAGGAATACTTCTTTGAGAAATATCAGGTGCCGTTGGAGGCAAGTCTACTTGTAATCGATAAGCCTGATCAGCCGTATTACCTACTGCATCAGTTACCTGTAATGTCACTAAATAATTGTCATTATTTTGAGTCACAGGTGGCACCCAACTAATTAATCCGGTTGCACCATCGATAACCATATTCGTGGGTGACTCAAGTAAGGCATAACTTAACACATCGTTATCTGGATCAAATGCTGAAACCTGATATGCATAGTTATTATCTCCCAAACCAAACAGTACCGGTTTGGATTCAATCACCGGTGATAAATTCGTTGTTCCTGTATAGGGTTGCCAATCTATAGTCAACACATCAGAAACATTCTGCACAGTGACTGTGATGACATCAGTTGATACAACACCACGGGTATAACATGCCTCTGCAATACCTAAGCTATTGGTTAAATCTACCAACTCTTGGTTAAATTGCGGCTCTGTATTGTTAATTTGAAATTTAACTTGTGCCAATGAAAGTGGTTGACTTGCTACATCAAACACTTCGACATTTAAACAAAGTTCATTACCAACTTCCGGACTCGTCGATGGACTATTTAAAGTGATTTGTTGCGGTGTTTGTCCACTGGAAAAACCCAGTCCTCCGGTATAACCATAGGATTCAAAAGAATCAAAACCATAAATATAGAGTCCAAAAGGTGCATTAGCCGTAGCTGTGTGCAGACCAATACCCACTTCTATTTGTGCTCCCCAATATTCTGTACCAGGGATATTTTGCCAAAGATTACTATCAACCAATGTACCATCTAACCGAACACTGTTGATCACACTGATATGAGCAATCATATTAATAAAGTTTCGTGGAAAACCTTGTGCCGGTGTTGTGACTAAATAACGACTGACAAACTGCTCTTCTGAAGGCACGCCCAACATAAAGGGATCTGCCTCAAGGCCAGTTAATGCAAAATCAAATGATTGACTATTGGAAAACTGCATCACCTGAATGGGTTTATCTGCTTGTATTTTGCTTGGGGAGTCCAGTAATGTTTGATAAAACTCGCCAGCCTGTAAGCTAGTGACATTTCTATTATTGACGGTTAATAACGTATTATCTTCAACCGCATAAACCCTTACCGTATCCCCTTTTTGACGCAATGCTAAAGGCATCGTGTAATAGGTCGCACCTAAGCTATGAATAGGGGTTAGCTGCTCAATCAAATGATCACAGGCACTTCCTGTAGCAATTGCTGTACATCGATTACCCGAAAATACTGCTACTGGTTTATCAGACTCTACATGTGTTCCTGATAAATCATTAAGTGCACCACTACCAAAAACTTGATAAGTTTGCCCTTGGTTTAAAGTAATTGTGTAAGGCTGCTTTGTTTCTCTTGTCACTATACCATCGAAAAATGGAATAGAAGGCGTTATCTGAACCTGTGTATTATCTTCTGTTGCTACAACACTAAATAATGAACCGACACTATTTACAGATTGTGCATAAGTTGCCACAGAATAATGTGTACCTAATGCAGGTGTTGGAAACACAATACCTGCATCAGTAGAATCTTTTAATTTATTCAATAAATACACAGATACTGGATGCTCAGAAGTAATATGGATACCTGCATCTTGCATTCCAAGTATTAGGGTTCTCGTTAAGTCTTTATCACTTAAACTAATGGTTAATACTTCACCACCATTGACCACATAATTATCAGAAAAAGAAAACCCCGGACTTTCTATCGTAATATTAGAGGTATTCTCGCTGGCAATATAAATAAGATAATCATCAGGATTACTTAAGTTAGTATTAAACATAAACCAAAAGTCTGTTCCTTGATTGGTAATTTCTGGTAGAGGTGGCGTAACAAAAACATTAAAGCTCTGTAAAGCTTCCGCTCCAAATATATCACTGACTTGAATACTGATCGCAAACTCACCTTGAGTATTGGGTGTCCATTGTATCTCTCCTGTTGCTGAATCTATTGTCATACCAGAAGGTGCAGTAGCCAAGGCATAGGTCAATACATCACCATCAGGGTCGTTAGCCACAACCTGATAACGATATAACGTATTTTCACTGGCTGTGATGACTGGATTACTGGTAATCACAGGGGCTTGATTTTCTGGTCCCACTTCTACAGTCACTGTCGCTTCATTAGAATCCACAAAACCATCATTCGCAATAAACTTAAAGGTATCTGTACCTGTAAACCCACTATTGGGCGTATAAGTGACATCCGGTGCTGTACCACTTAAGGTTCCATTGGCAGGTTCCTGTGTCACTCGATAAGTTAATACATTGTTATCCAAATCATTGGCTGTTAATTGAATAGCAACTGCAATATTAGAAGGTGTATTGACGGTTTGTATATCAGCCTGTGGTGGACGATTGGGTGCTGACAAATTAATGTTGATATTCGCAACGGCTGAATCCAATGCTCCATCATTGGCTATAAAGGTAAAAGTATCCGTTCCCACAAAATCATCTTGTGGTGTGTAAGTGATATTAGGTGGTGTGCCGGATAATGTGCCACTGGATGGTTGTGCAACAATAGAATAAGTGAGTGCATCGCCATCAATATCACTGCCTGTTAATGTTATGGATAACGTTTCTGTATTGAGTATGGAAAAAGTTTGTAGGTTAGCAACTGGTGCATCATTGGCAGAATTCACGGTGATAGCAATCGTGGCGATATTAGAATCGACACTGCCATCATTGGCTGTAAACGTAAAACTGTCACTGCCATTAAAATTCGTATTCGGTGTATAAGTTAAGTTAGGTGCTGTACCACTGAGGGTTCCATTTTGGGGTTGTGTGGTTACAACATAAGTTAACGCATCACCATCCACATCACTCCCTGTTAAGACAATCGATAAAGACTCATCTTCATTGACTGATACACTTTGGGTATTAGCAACTGGCGCATCATTGACGGGATTCACGGTGATAGCAATCGTGGCGACATTAGAATCGACACTGCCATCATTGGCTGTAAACGTAAAACTGTCACTGCCATTAAAATTCGTATTCGGTGTGTAGGTTAAGTTAGGTGCTGTACCATTGAGGGTTCCATTCTGGGGTTGGGCGGTTACAGCATAAGTTAACGCATCGCCATCCACATCATTCGCTGTTAATACAATCGATAAAAATTCACCTTCATTCGTTGCAATACTTTGATTATCCGCTATTGGTGCCTCATTGGTATTAGCCGGTAAAACTTCTATCGTAACAACAGCCGTATTTGAACTTTCTGTACCATTATCTACTATGTAACCATAAGTATCCGTACCTACAAACCCATCATTGGGCGTATATATTCTGTTTTTTGATCCTGGTGTGCCACTTAACGTACCATTTTTGGGTGGAAAATATACATCATATGTCAATTCTAAACCTTGGGGATCGGTTGCATTGAATTCGATATCAATCGCTGTATTTTGTAAAGTTTCAACACTGACATCCTCTGCAACAGGTGGTAATACACTTGAACCATCATCCTCTAAACCACAATCGGTATATCCTTTAAACTGAAAAGAGATTCGGACTTTATCATTTTGATGCTGATTTGATGAACCATTATTACCTTTTCCTTTTAACTCTAATGCTGTCAATTGTACGCGGGCAAACCAAGCTAATTCCATATAATCTTTTCCTTGATGTTTCTGAACATTTAACCATAAGGGTATAGCTACCTCTTGTCCTACCAACCCTTCAACCACTTCCTCAAGCTGACTACTTGATTTCACGCCTGGTACTAATCGTAACCAATGTCCAAATTGTAATGGAACTGCTTCTACAGCACCCAAAGGAATAACACTTATCGTATCTGAAGGAGAAAAACTATTCACCAACGATGGTGTATCTGACTTATTTAGCCAGGAAACCCAACTAAAGGCTGAATGTTGATTTGGATAATTATTTTGTTGGTTAAATAATAAAGGAATATCAGTAAATGCCTGATCAACTTCTGCAGTGTCAAACAATGCCAATGGCATAGCTATTGGATAAATTTGACACTCATTATCTTGAGTCTGAGCAAACACGTGAGAAATAGAAAATGCAAAGAAAAATAAACACAATGAAAAATATCGAGTCATACCATTACCTAACCGAAATGAATAAAAATTAAGTCAATTTATTTTGATGTTTTTTCCAGCCGTTTTTAATAACCTATCAGCTTTGGCTTCTCTTATCTGCTGCTTCAACAATATCTATCACTTTATCAATATCTATCGCTTCAACAATCAGAATAACTTCAACAGCCCAGACCAGCTTGGTCTAACATCCTGCAAAAATGCGTCATTGACCATGTATTAAATACAAGAGAATCTCATTATATTGATATTTTTTAGAATTGCAATCCATTTTTTAGAACTTATTTTTAATCTCACTAATTGGTAGCGGGGGCTGGATTCGAACCAACGACCTTCGGGTTATGAGCCCGACGAGCTACCAGACTGCTCCACCCCGCATCCATAAAAACTCTTGAAATGAATAAATAAACTGACTTTGCTCGTCACAATGCTGATTTCCATATTAAATTTTAATGCTTTTACCCGAGACACATCTTTTTGCTCGTGCCAAACTAAGGAGGCGCGTATAATACGCAGATGACAAACGTATTGCAAGTCTAGTCTGCATGCCATTTTTTATTGCCACCTCCCCGAAGGGATTTGAATACCTGCTCGTTGATGAATTGATTGCCCTGGGCGCTACATCTGCTCATGAAGGGTTAACCCAGGTTTCTTTCGAATCCAGCTGGGAAACCTTATACTCTATCTGTCTCTGGACTCGCCTGGCCAACAGGATTCTCTATCCTATTGAAACCTTCGAGTGTGAGGACAATACAGTATTGTATGAAAAGGTTAAAACCATAGAGTGGGATTGTCATTTTTCAGCTGAAGATTCTTTTGCCGTTGATTTTGTTTCCCGGAAATCCAATATTCAACATCAACAATTTGGTGCGCAACGCATTAAAGATGCCATTGTGGATTACTTCCGTGAGACTTATCAGGCTCGGCCTCAGGTTGATTTAAATGAACCTTCTGTTCGACTACATTGCCGCATTAATAAAAATCAGGCAACACTATGTATTGATTTATCCGGTACCAGCTTACACCAACGAGGTTACCGTCATTCTGCCAAACAGGCCCCCCTTAAAGAAAGTCTAGCGGCTGCGATCTTATATCGTGCCCAATGGCCACAAAAAGCCACTGAAGGTCAATGGCTGCTCGATCCTTTCTGCGGTTCAGGCACCATTGCTATCGAAGCCGCTTTAATGGCCAATCATATTGCCCCAGGACTTACACGTCATTATTGGGGGTTTAATGGCTGGAAACCTTTTCATCAACCCTTATGGCAAAAGGCTCTGGAATCTGCACAAGCCAAAAAAGCATCGGCACTGGCTAACGCTCAGGTTCACATTTATGCCAGTGATATTCATCCGCAACAAGTTAAAGATGCACAACACTTTGCCAATCAGGCAGACGTTACCTCTTTTATTGAGTGGCAGGTTTCAGATTTTAAACAAAGACAGACCCCTGCAAATCATTCTCAAGGAGTTATTGTCACTAACCCACCTTACGGACAACGATTAGAATCTGACGAAACAGTTACCAGGATATACAGCGACTTGGGGCAATGGCTCAAAACACAGTACACAGGGTGTCACGCTGCAATTTTATCATCGCAAAAAAGTCATGGTCATGCTTTAAATATTCGTGCACAAAAAATTTATCGCTTTCGTAATGGCACCATTGATTGTGAGTTACTTTGTCTTGATTTAAAAGAACAACACTTTGTTGACTCATCAAAAACCATTTCACATAAAGCCTGGAATGAAGATTTAAATGATAACGCCATTATGCTGATGAATCGATTGAAAAAAAATCAACAAGGACTCAAAAGCTATTTATCACAACATCATATTTCCTGTTATCGTTTATATGATGCTGATTTACCAGAATATGCCGCTGCAATTGATGTCTATGACGATCACTGCCATATTCAGGAATATGCACCGCCAAAATCCGTAGATAAACATAAAGCCTTAAGACGCTTAAGAGATATTGAACGTATCGCATCCGGTGTACTCAATATTCCTAAAGAACACATTCATGTCAAAACCCGCCTGCAACAAAAAGGCTCTCAACAATATGAAAAATACGACCAACAACAACAGCGTTTTATTGTTCAAGAAGACCAGGCAAAATTTTATATTAATTTAACTGATTATTTGGATACCGGTTTATTTTTAGATCATCGAAAAACACGACAACTTCTACAAAACTGGAGCGAAAATAAACAACTTCTGAATTTGTTTTCTTATACAGGTACAGCAAGTGTACAAGCAGCACTCAAAGGCGCTATAACCACATCCGTCGATTTATCGAATACTTATCTGGAATGGATGTTGGATAATTTTGCACTCAATAATATTGATACAGACCATCACACGGCCATACGTGATAACGTCATGGATTGGCTACTCGATGCCCGTCATGATTATCAACATCATTTTGATGTTATTTTTATTGATCCTCCAACCTTTTCAAACTCAAAAAAAATGCAACAGGATTTTGACATCCAAAAAGATCATATTGATTTAATTGAACGGGCTATTGCTTTACTGAAACCCACAGGCAAACTGATATTTTCAACCAACTTTAAAAAATTTAAATTTGAATACCAACCTCAAGGATCTATTCTCTGTAAAGACATCACTAAACTCACAACACCCAGAGATTTCATTAAAAAACCTCTACACAAAGCCTGGTTGATTGAGAAAAGTTAGAGGCTGTAATAAAAGTGCAAACCTTCAATCTATATAAGATACTTCGCCGCCAACATCACAATCGGTGCCGCTGTAGGTTTACCATGCTGCCAATCTGAACCTTCCACTGCACTGCCGGCGATATCAATATGCACATAGGGTAGTGCTTTTTCTGAATGACGACCATGTTCATCCAAACCGGAAGCCAATGATAAAAAGGCCATAGGGAACTGATGACCTCGTTTGCAGGTCACAGATGGTCCGTTATTGGATGATAGAACATCATCTGCCTGGCTGCGTGCCTGGATTAGTGCCCAATCTTCACGGCGTGAACGACTGGTTTCGGCACAATCACCCCATTGTTCACCGGCTGCTGCTAATGTTTGGCCCAATTGATTATCCAGTGCCGGCCCGTTTTCTACCAACAAGGTATAAGGTCCAACAGTTAAAGCTGCATGTCCGGTTAATGTGGCCACGGTAAATAACTCTGGTGATTCTGCATCCAATGCCTGTTCTCTGAAATGCGATAATAAATCAGCCATGACCAGACGTCCTTCTGCATCGGTGTTACCAATTCGTACTCGTTTACCTGCATGAGACTGAATAATTTCATCGGCAACAAAAGCATTGGCACCTATGCTGTTTCTGACAGCACCAATGCTGGCCACCACTTTGATACCTTCTGGTTTCAGTTCTGCCAATACTTTCATAAATCCTGCAACAGCAGAGCCGCCTCCTTTATCCCGACTCATGCCTGCCATATGACCACCAGTTTTTACATCAGCACCACCTGTATCATAGGTTACCGCTTTACCCACAAAAAAGAGTGTCTTTTTTATCGGACCTTTACCCGTGTATTCCAAATGTATTACCCGGGCTTTGTGACGCTCAACACTACAGGATGCCCGTGCAACAGCAGCCAATAACGGATAATCTTGTTCAATGGTTTTTGTATCATCAATCACTGATACCTGAACATCGGAGTGCTTAAAGGCTTCGACACAATAGTCTGCAAATTTTGGTGGTGCCATACGTTCAGGCTCCGTGCCACAGAGATCACGTGCCAATCGACGACCGGATTCAATGGCTTGTAACAGATTCACATTAAACACTTTGTCTCCAACATATAAACCCACTTTTTCCATAGGTTCTATCTCTTGTTCATTAAGTGCTTCTCTGGCTTCCAAAGGCTGCCATAATGCCTGACAGGCTCCTAAATAAGCCGCTTCAATCGCCCGTTCATAAGCCACAGATTGAGGTATGTCATCAAAAACAAATAGTGGGGATATCACTCCGGATTTT
Source organism: Kangiellaceae bacterium (assembly GCA_965230335.1). Classification (GTDB taxonomy): domain Bacteria; phylum Pseudomonadota; class Gammaproteobacteria; order Enterobacterales; family Kangiellaceae; genus CBDDKS01. Next base: position 639,481 of record CBDDKS010000006.1, read on the forward strand.
TTTGCTACTGTCATCGCCTTACTGGCAGCATCTGCAAAGCATCGAACATCATCATAATCTTTATTCAATAAGCCAACTGGCGCATGAATCAAACGTCCACCTGCAATCTCAGAATGATACATCATCAAGACTTCTTGCCCTAAACGTGCATCCACTTCGTGGGTTTTTTGGCATAGGTTTTGAAGAATAGAATCCTTCAATTGTGGGTTTTTAACATGAGCCCCATGACTGGAGAAAAAAATAACGGCGTCATAATGGCTTTTATTCGATAAAAGGTGTTCCAGTTGTGTTTCTAAAACGGCTGATGGGAAAGACATAAAAAAACCTCAATATCAATAATAGGGAAATGCTGCGTATTTTATAGCATTGATTCACAAGCCACAAAACCAATAATGACCCTTTGTTTTATCTCCATACAAAATATTGATATTAAAGCAGCTTGACAGTCTATTCGTAAGCACGTATTTTCAGGGTATTTTCTCGTTCATACTCTTTAAAAACTTAGGGCTTGTTTGAGCCTGCCATTTAGGGGCTGTTTATCTTTTATAGTTTACATCTGTTAACTATAAAAGATAAACAGCCCCTAATGAAATCCACTGTATTTTAATTGACTTTTTTCTCTGGAGTTAAGTATGGTCACATTAGGACAACTACTGGTTTTGCTTGCTCTCATTTGGTTGAGTGCCTATCGACGCATGCGAACAGGACAAGCACTTTTTCTCTGTGCCATGGCCCTGGTTATCATGGGTTTTATCTGGCATTTTACACTGATACCCTGGATTTTCGTTGGCTTGTTTTCCCTGCTCTTCTTTGCCGATAACTTTCGCAAGCAAAATGTCACTTTACCTATTTTCAAAAAGTTTAAAACTTTATTACCCCCAATGAATGACACCGAACGAGACGCATTGGAAGCCGGTGATGTTTGGTGGGATGCAGAACTGTTTCGTGGTAATCCTGACTGGAATAAATTGCTGAACTTTCCCAAACCGGAACTTTCTCAGGTAGAACGGGATTTCCTCAACCAACAAACAGAAACCCTTTGTGCCATGCTGGATGACTGGAAGATCATGCATGAAGATAAAGACTTACCTCCTGAAGCCTGGGATTACATTAAAAAAGAAGGCTTTCTGGGGATGATTATTCCCAAAGAGTATGGAGGCCTGGGGTTTTCAGCACTGGCCCATTCGGCAGTGATTTCCAAATTGGCCACACGGAGTGGTTCTTTATCTGTGACCGTCATGGTACCGAATTCACTCGGTCCTTCAGAATTATTACTGCATTATGGTACCGAAGAACAAAAACAATATTATTTACCCAAACTTGCTAAAGGAGAAGAGATCCCCTGTTTTGCACTCACTGGACCCGAAGCCGGCTCTGATGCTGGCGCACTGACTGATAGCGGCATTATCTGTAAACAGGAATTTGAGGGTAAAGAGACTTTAGGTATTCGACTGACCTGGAACAAGCGTTACATCACCCTGGCGCCTATAGCCACTGTGTTGGGGCTTGCCTTTAAATTGTATGATCCTGATGGGCTGATAGGTGAAGAAAAAGAATTAGGCATCACCTGTGCACTGATACCCACTGATCATCCTGGTGTTATTATCGGTAATCGTCATTATCCTATGGGACAGGCCTTTATGAATGGCCCAACACAGGGGAAGGATGTCTTTATTCCTATCGACTGGATTATTGGTGGTATTGATTATGCCGGAAAGGGCTGGCGCATGCTGGTTGAATGTTTATCTGCCGGACGTGGTATTTCATTACCCGCTTCAGCAACGGCAACGGCTAAACTCTGTTATCGAACAACGGGTGCTTATGCCATGATTCGTGAACAGTTCCGCACACCGATCGGTTATTTCGAAGGCGTTGAAGAAGCCTTATCACGTATTGCAGGTAACACGTATCAAATGGAAGCCACCCGCATCATGACCGCAGGTGCTGTCGATTTATCCTGTAAACCTTCGGTGATTACTGCCATTGCCAAATATCATATGACTGAAATGGCACGTTCAGTCATTACCGATGCAATGGATGTACATGGAGGACGAGGTGTTATTATGGGTGAAAAAAATTATCTGTCATCCGCCTATATGTCTATGCCGATTTCCATTACTGTCGAAGGCGCTAATATTTTAACGCGTAATTTAATGATCTTCGGGCAAGGCGCCATTCGTTGCCATCCGTTTATCTTTAATGAAATGCAATCAGCCAGTAATCCCAATGAAACTGAAGGTCTGAACGACTTTGATCATTTATTTTTCCGACATGTGGGTTATGGCATCAGTAATTTTGTACGTACATTAAGTCTGAGTTTAACGGCTGGTAAAATTGTTAAAAAGCCTGTTCCTGGCATCACAGGACGTTACTACCAACAGTTAACACGAATGAGCTCTGCTTTGGCATTGGTTTCTGATGTATCCATGATGTTGCTTGGTGGTGAGTTAAAGCGTAAAGAACGCCTTTCTGCCCGTTTAGGAGATGTGCTCAGTTACCTTTATCTTTCATCCAATGTATTGAAATATTATGAAGATCATGGTCGCCCGATTTCTGATTTACCCTATGTCGAGTGGTGCCTTAAAAAGAATTTATATTATCTGGAACAAGCCTTTATTGAATTTTTTGAGAACTTACCCTTTAGAGGACTGGGAAAAGTCTTAAAATGGCTCGTTTTCCCCTATGGAGAACAATACCGACTGCCAACCGACAAATTGGAACAGAATATAGTCAAAAGTATGTTGAAAGATAACGAGTTAAGAGATCGTATTACCAAAAATACCTATATTGGCGATGAGACTCAACCCGTGGGCCTTATTGAATCAGCATTTAAGAAAATTCTGGCAACAAAAGAAACGGCTAAAAAGATTAAATATGCTATTAAGTCAAAAGACATTGAGCCTTCTTCCGATCCACAGGAAATCGCTGACAGCGCTGTGCAAAAAAATGTGATCACACCCGATGAGGCCAAACAATATCTTGACGCTGAAGCAGCCCGTTGGAAAGCCATACAGGTCGATGACTATTCCAAAGCCTATTTAAAGCAAGGGTGTGAGTGATATAAAAAGCTTTGTGAGTCCAAATATTATTTTGTTAAAATCAATCAAATTTTTTAAGTGAGAAAATCATGTCAACCAGAATTGAAAAAGACAGTATGGGCGAATTACAAGTGCCTACCGATGCATTTTATGCCGCTCAAACACAAAGAGCAGTCAACAATTTTCCTATTAGTCAACAAACCATGCCACGGGCTTTTATCACCTCTTTGATTAAGCTAAAGTTGGCTGCTGCAAAAGCCAATAACCGACTGGACTGTTTAACGGATGATCAAGCCAATGCTATTACAGCTGCTTGTGAATCATTATTAAATGATGATCATCTTCTTGAACACTTTCCTGTGGATGTTTTCCAAACGGGTTCAGGGACAAGTTCTAATATGAATGCCAATGAAGTGATTGCAACCCTGGCAAATAATATGAATGATCAGGGGATCAACCCCAATGATCATGTTAACTTTGGTCAAAGCAGTAATGATGTTATCCCCAGCACAATACATATCAGTGCGGCTATCGAATTAAATGATCAACTCCTGCCCTCTTTAGAGCATTTATCAAACAGTATCAAGAAAAAAGCACAAACCCTATCCGGCTACTGTAAAACTGGGCGTACCCACCTCATGGATGCCATGCCTGTACGTTTTGATCAAACATTACATGGCTGGAGTGACCAAATTGAAAACAATATTCAGCATTTAAAACAGTTACAAGGCAGTATTCAAGAGTTAGCCTTAGGCGGAACAGCTGTGGGAACCGGTGTTAATGCTCATCCAGATTTTTCAAAAAATGTCGCCGATATTTTAACGGAAACAACCCAGATCACTTTCAAGCCTGCCAATAACTTTTTCTCACTCATTGGCTCTCAAGATACGGCTGTTGCTTTATCAGGGCAACTCAAAACAACCGCGGTTTCTATGATGAAAATTGCTAATGATTTGCGCTGGATGAATTCTGGTCCATTAGCGGGCCTGGGTGAAATTTCCCTGGAAGCTTTACAACCTGGCTCATCCATTATGCCAGGTAAAGTGAACCCTGTTATTCCTGAAGCAGCAGCTATGGTGGCTGCACAGGTTATTGGTAATGACACAGCCATCACCATTGGTGGACAATCCGGTAATTTTGAATTGAACGTCATGTTGCCCATGATTGGATACAACCTGCTCAATAGCATTCAACTGCTCAGCAATGTGTCTGTTTTATTGGCTGATAAAGCCATTAGCAGCTTTGTTGTCAATGAAGATAATATTTCTGCCGCATTACATAAAAATCCAATTTTGGTCACTGCCTTAAATCCTGTGATTGGTTATGCTAAAGCTGCTGAAATCGCCAAGCAGGCTTATCAACAAAAACGTCCCATTGTTGATGTGGCAGAAGAACTTACCGATATTTCAAGAGAAGAACTACTAGAGATTTTAAACCCCGAAAAGTTAACCAAAGGTGGACTTTAAATATCCTGAACTATCATTAACCAACACATTGTTTTGCTGGTAAATGGCTCATAGGTAAAGATAACAAGTGACCTTGAACAAAATCAATACCCCCTTCATTTAACACCAGCAAAGCTTCTGAAGTTTCTACAGACTTTGCTGTCGTTGTCATTTCACTGGTTCTTGCAACTTCGACCATAGAATGCACTAATTGTCTGTCAATGGGATCCCAGGCAATATTTTTGGTAAATAAGCCATCCACTTTAATACCATTAATAGGTAACTCACTCACTTTGGAAAACAAACTAAAGTTTCTTCCAAAATCATCCACTTCCAATTTAACATTAATTTCCGAAAACTTATCCAGTGCATTACGTAATTTATCACGATAGTGCAATAAATGATGTTCTTGTAATTCTATTGTTAAACGATTGCTGAGTGATTTATTTTTTTCCAGTTTATGTAAAATCAAATGGGTTGCTTCAGAATCTAATAATGTATTTGCTGATAGATTTAAACTGAGATGAATACTTTCATCTGTGTTTTTTAATTCTTTTAGAGCACTATCAACAACCCAGGTGTCCAATTCTGTAATTAAATCAAACCTTTCAGCATCACCAATAAAGGCACCTGGCTTAATGATTTGGTTATTATCATGACGTAGACGTACAAAAGCTTCAAATCTTTCTGGCTTTGCATTTTCACTTAACCATTGAGAGACCGCTTCATTTGACATACCTTTGATAAAATCGAACTCCAAATCAAATAAAGAAAAAATAGGTTGATATTCCAATTTAAAACGATTGTCTTTTAATCCTTGTTCAATACGACTTTTCCAACCTGAATTTAATGTTGATAACCGGCTGTCATGCTCTTCTGGAGCAAAAACATGGACTTTGTTTTTACCTATTTGTTTTGCAATTTTGCAGGCAAAATCAGCCTGATCAATGACCAGTTTTCTATTCGATGTCTGTGACGTTAATATAGCCACACCGATGCTGCCACTGACAGGAAACTCTCGTCCTTTCGCGATAAATTGAATATTTTCCAAAACTTCCCGATAACTGTCAGCCAGTTTTTCCAAAGAATCTGTTTTTATATCTGATAATAAAATCGCAAATTCATCACCACTTAATCGAGCAGCAAGATCTCTATGACGCAATCGTGTTCGAATGTGTTCACCGATTTGAACCAACAGTTGATCACCAGCACTATGTCCGGCTTCATCATTGATCATTTTAAAATTATCCAAGTCAATATACAGTAATGCAGCTTGATTCTCTGTATTTTTTAAAGAGGTTAACTGTTTATCAAGATGTTTTTCAAAACAGGTTCGATTTAATAATTGTGTTAAATGATCGTGATTCAACTGCCAATTTAATTCATCTTCAATCAATTTTCTTTCAGAAATATCTTTAAAAACGACAACAGAACCTTGCTCCTCTCCATTTTTTTGTAACGGCTGAATAGTACACTCTACATGGATGGAATTGTTTTCCGATGTCCAGAAAACAGTTTCCCAATTACACAAAGTATCCGATAACAAATATGCCTGATAAAGGTAATTAGTGTCATTCGAAATAGACTCACCTCTTTCATCCGAATGATGAAAAAGTTCATGGGCTTTTTTGCCTAACACGTCTTGAGCATTGGCATAGTTTAATATTTTCAAACCTGCTGGATTAATAAAAATGAGTTCTCCCTGGTTATCCACACCATAAATACCGTCACCCACTGAAGATAAAATACTTTCAAGATTGGATTTTTGTGTTGCTAAATGACGATTACTGATAACCTGTTTGGCCATGGCATTAACACGGGATAAAAATAAATTACTCGATTCATTTTTAAACATACATTCCACAGCACCTGCATTAATCGACTCTTCAATAATGCTGTCTTTATAACTTCCCGTTAAAATGGCTTTAATAATGTGTTGATGCTGAGATGATTCAGATAACTTTCGACACAGCATGGCACCATTTTCGCCTGGCATAAAATAATCAATGATAGCCAAATCAAAGTGCTGTTTTTGAACAATATGCCACGCATCCTCTGCGTGCTCAGCCAAAGTCACCGAAAAATCAAGTTGCTGCAGCAGGTTACCATAAATCTTGCGCACACTTTTCGAGTCATCTACCAGCAATACATTAATCTTTCCTTTCATTTCTGACACCATTTGTGGTGTTTCAGAATATTGTAATAATTTATTGAGTACACAAGGGCATTGTTGGTAGTTTTGCCATAACTGTACCAACGTTTGAGGGCGGTTTGACAAGATATCAATTCCTGTTTCATCCATATCCTTAACAAAGACAACTGCTGGAATTTTATACAAATCCTGATGCATCAATAAACTGGATAAATGTGATCGTTCAAGCGTATTTCTATGTGGCCAACCTGCAACCATTAACTGAGGTGGCGCAATCAATAAATCGTCTATCTGCTCATAGAGCTTTTCGTAATTATTATAGCTACTCACCTGATAGCCATTTTTTTGTAATAAACGGCTCAGTCCAAATCTCAAAGTTGGAGAGGGTTCTACCAATATGATGTGCATATTTAATGGTAACCTTGTCATGTAATCCAATAGCAGGTTGAATCCTATAAGTATAACCAAATAGTCAGATCCTGCCCAAGTTGCTCCCTATTTCTCTTAACAAATAAATCCCTTATACTAGCGATCTATGTATTTACCCGACTCATGATTTTATTTCAAGAGTAATATCCAAAAGCATTTTATAGGTAACCTTATGAAAATATTAAGAAATTTTTCTATTTTACTATGTCTCAGTCTTGTTTTGGGTTGCCAAACAACAGATCCTTATACTGGTGAAAGAAAGACCAGTAATGCAGCCAAATTAGGTGCCATTGGTGCCGTAATAGGTGGTGTTGTTGGTTCTCGCAAAGATTCCAAAGCAGCCAGAAACCTCGCTGTCGCTCTCGGTGTTATAGGTGCAGGTGTTGGTGCCTATATGGATGCCCAGGAAGAAGCGCTAAGAGATGAACTGGCACAAAGTGGTGTCAGAGTGGTACGTGAAGGCAATAATATTCGCCTGGTGATGCCCAATCAAATCACCTTTGCTGTCAATCAGTATCAGGTAAAACAAGCTTTTCATGGCACTCTCAGCTCAGTCGCCAAGGTATTGGATGAGTTTGATGAAACACAATTGCACATAGCTGGACATACTGACAGCAGTGGTTCAGACGCCTATAACCAAAAGTTATCTGAGCAAAGAGCACAAAGTGTCGCCAATTTACTGATCCATAATGGTGTGGCATCTGCTCGATTGAGCACACGAGGTTTTGGTGAGTCGCAACCCATAGCCGATAACAACACAACGGATGGTAAGGCACAAAACAGACGTGTTGAGTTACTTATTTTGCCTCAAGGTTAAAGTTCATTGATCTTTCATCTATCAATTGATCTTTCACACCTAAAAAAATATGCCAACAGAATATTTAACCCATACACCTAAAGAGGCTTATCTGGATGCACTGGGTATCACTCGCTGGGTATTACGTTCTTCAGAAAAACAAGAAGCATCCACTTCATGCGACACAAATAAACTGAATGATGACAGACTTCCAAATAGCCTTCCAAACACAGAGTCACCAGCATCCTCTGCTTCACCAGCAGAACAACACTCATCCTCTGTTTATAATCCTGGATTTCTTATTTTTTCTAAAGATACCCATCACAACCATCTACCCTTGGCATCTCACCCATCTATTTTACTGCTATGTTTACACCAGCCTGAATATTCAATACACAGCTATCTAAAAAATGGTTATCCATCAAAACTACTGGCTGGTTTTAAACAATGTATCACCTATCTCTATTCCCAACAAAGTGCATTATCCACCTCAAAAAAATCAACACTGACTGCACAAGCAATCCCCCCCCCTTTAATAACTACGGCACAGTTGACACAAACCAGCCTGAATAAAGAAGCGTATCACGCTAATGACTATTTCACACAAAATAAACCCTCATTGTTGTTCCTCTTTGGTGAAAAAACAGCCAACCATCTCACACAAACACAACAATCATTACCAGAATGGCAAGGAAAACTATGGCATTATTGCGAAACAATACCTTTTGTTGTTTATCCTCATCCTTTCGAATTACAACAAAACCCAAAATTAAAAAAACAAGTCCTGCAGGATTTACTCAGAATGCAGCAATCACTTGTTCTCTGATTGAGCATCAATATAAGTGCAAATAGCATTACAACCTCAAGCATTGTCACAGCCACAAACCCCGTCAAGTTTTATCATAAACATTTTATGCAAAATGCCCGTGTCTCTTTTCGTTTAGCAGAACAAAAAGACATTCCTTATATTGTCCTTAACGAACAACAAAGTTTCCACATACCCTGGCGCCAATCATTGTTCGAAAGCTGCTTACAAGAACAATACAGATTTTGGGTTATTTCAAAACACGATCACATCATAGGACACTTGATTATTCAGAATATTCTTAATGAAAGTCATCTGCTCAATATTTGTATTATCCCTCAATATCAACACCAGGGTATTGGAAAAAGTACCATGCAATACTGGATGAACTATTGCCAAAAAAATCACCTTGTTCATTTATACCTGGAAGTCAGGCAGTCTAATACAAAAGCACATACACTCTATTATTCTTTAGGATTTAAACAAATCGCTATAAGAAGTAATTATTATCCAACCCTGGATAAACAACGAGAAGATGCACAACTGCTTTATTTCAGGTTAAAAGAAAATTCACAGTAAACACCTACCTTCAAGTAATATTGGTTCTACCCCGATTTGACGGACAGTTAGTTAAGAGTAGTTTGGTGGGCTATGCCCATTTTACGCTTCTTTCTTTGGTTGTAAAATCGTTCAATATAATCAAAAATATCAGAACGGGCTTCTAAACGAGTTTTATAAACTCGACGATTGACTCTTTCCCGTTTTAGCAAACCGAAAAAACTCTCTGCCACGGCATTGTCATAGCAACTCCCAACTCCCAACCGCACTCATACTGGATATTAAATGATGGTCATTCAAGAATTTTTGATATTCATGACTGGTAAATTGTGAGCCACGATCTGAATGAAGGATAGCAGGTTGAGTATGACTTTTCTGCCATACAGCCATCAATACCGCCTGAATCACCAATTTTTTTTCCATATTGTGACTCATAGACCAACCCACAACCAAGCGGCTGTGCAGGTCAATAATAACACAAAGGTACAACCAGCCTTCTCCAGTACGGATATATGTAATGTCTGTTACCCATTTGGTATTCGGTTCAGTTGCAGTAAAGTCCCTCTCCAGATGGTTGAGGAGATAATCAGGACGGCTTTTTGGTTGACGCTTCCTCCATTGGCGAACAGCAGGAACACCTACCAGTCCATTGACTTTCATCAGGCGAGCCACACGGTTCAAACTGCATTGCTCACCTTCATAGCGAAGTTCTTCCCAAATCCTGGGGCTGCCGAATACACCATCACTATTACGATGTATCTGGGTAATCCTCCTGGAAAGACGAGCATCATCCTGAGCTTTGTCACTGGGTTTTCTTTCACGCCAATCGTAATAACCACTGTGAGAAACCTTGAGTAATCTGCACATCATCCTTACTGGGAAAGCTTCGCGGCAGCGTTCAATCATGTGATACTTCACTTGGGATGCTTGACAAAGTACACTGCCGCTTCTCTTAAAAAATCTCGTTCCCGTTTAACTTCAACCAGCTCTCGTTTGAGTTTCGATATTTCCTCATCTCGTGGGTTTCCGTTACCTGTAAATGCCGTTTTTGCAGGCTCTGAAAACTCCTTGACCCACCGACGCAGCATCGTGTCATTGAGACCCAGGCTCTTGGCTATATCGGATATAGGTTGATTTGATTGTTGAACCAGAGTCACCGCTTCTTGCTTGTACTCTCTGCTGTATTTGCGTCTCGATTTGTTCATTAAACACCTCATTAATTTGTAGATTATTCTCTCTTAACTGGGTGTCCGTCAAATCGGGGTAGAACCAGTTAAACCCATTTAGTTTTAAGTTTAGCTCTATGTGGACTTAATTTTTTATTGTTCAGTGATGGGGTTAAAAAAACCATCATAAAGGAAGCAGCCACGAATAACGTTAATGTCGCTGTTGCTTGCACCAGCACGTTTTAGAGTAGCTTCCCACTCTGCCTTAATCACGTCTATCATGCTGTCGATAATAAACGCGGCTTTCTCCTCTGAGAGGAGAAAGCGTGCATGACCACTCAGCAGATTAGCTTTGTTGGCTTTGCGGCCATGCAAACCGCAGGACATCGCTAAATCTCTATTATCCTGTGCAATAGTCGGCATAGGCGTTAGATCGTAAGCGGGACTTAACCGCCAATGGGTATCTTTTGCAAGAATGGCATGGTTGCGCGGATGGTCGTCCAGGTTAGACACCAGTGCGTTAAAGCACATACGCGCAAACAGCTCTTGTAAATCTTGTTCTGGATGATTACTTGCTCGGCGGATTTCGTCGGCAAGCGCCAGATACGACCAATCACTTTTTGCAGCAGGCGTTTCTTCTGAGCGAAGCAGAGTAAGGGCACTGACCATGCGGTGGCGGCGATAGCCCTTGTCGGTATGGTCACGGTCAAAGCGTCTAACAAGCAATACATCTTTTCCAGCAACATCAACAAGCTTGCTGTCAGCAACCTGTAAACCGCAGGAAATTGCGAGATTGAGGAAAGCGTGTTCCACGCGGGGGTTGTTCCAACGATCTTGAGGGATAGAAAATTTGGCGACCCACAAGCTGTTATCATCTTCAACAACAGCCTTGGGGCGAGCGCCGCCCATCGACGTACCATCAAGCATCAATTCTTGAACTTGGCGCGCATTAGCTTGATCTTCAGCTTCAATCGTCTCGTTATTCATGATCGCCTCAGCAGTGGCTTGAAGCTTTTCTAGATCAAGGGTCTGATTGAAGTCACGGCGTGGAGAGGGAGGCGTGGCGTTTAGCCCAAAGCCTAACGCCCCTGCGCGGTCATCTGCGCCAAGCATTAAATAATCAAATTCATCTAGCCCCGTTTTATTGGTGTTGCCTTCAATGACACGGCGTCCCCAATAGTCGGGCATGGCATCGCGAATAGCGCCGAAAAAACCGTTCATTCGGGCGGTTTCAAATTTGGTATTACCAAGCTTTAACTCGATTGGGTCAAGCGCTACTGCATTAGGACGCTCTAGGTAGCTTTTACCATAAACCAGCTCACCAATAGGGTCGCCATCGCGGGTTTTGAATACACGAAAGCGCGCCGCTGTGACAAACTCGGTTTCCTCTGGCGGGACGATATAGACAAAGCATTCACGCTCAGAAGTCATTATCTAATTCCTTTTTGCGTTTTCCTGCTGTTTTAGGGGCGCGGACATTTTCTAATGCTTTGCCTTCTATGTCGTGATCAGGGTCGGCAACAGACTTCATATCGCCCAGTAATCCCATTGCCCATAAAGCGCCCATGTATGAAGCAATTGCGGTTGAAGGTTTGCCTTTTTCAATCGCAGACATGACATGGCGTGTTACGCCCACGGTTTCGGCTAATTCTTCTAATGATTTGTTGCGACGCAATCTTGCCTTACGGATATAGCTGCCAAGTCGAATAAGAGTCTGCTCGACGTCAGCGGGTGGACTTTTTGCGGCTTTGCTTGTTTGTGGCATGATTTATATGGTGCTTTCAGTTAACATATATGACTTATATGGTTTATATTTTTAACAATAGCATTGACTCAAGTGTATAGTCAATTATAAAATAAACCCAAATGGTGCTTTTAGATAACTTATATCACATAAATGGTATATATTTTATACATTAAGTGCCATTAAAAATATGTTTTGAGAGTTGGTTGTTACCGTCATGCCGTTACCTACATCGTAAAAGATTGTCGGGGGCATGCGTGAATTTCAGGTAAAATCCCCGCCACTTTAAGGCTGGGGTATAGGCCATAATTTTAAATAATCGGCTTTTATGTGTCAGGGCGAACCAAGCATTGCTAACGCCCAGCCAGAATTTTTGTGTACACGGGTGTGTACACGATTGGGAAATTAGGTATGTCAGAACAAAATTTAGTCAATGAAATCAATAAACGGCGAACCTTTGCTATTATTTCTCATCCCGATGCAGGAAAAACCACAATAACAGAAAAACTTCTGCTACTGGGAGGCCAAATTCAGGAAGCAGGTACCGTCAAGGGCAGAAAAGCCTCAAAGCACGCAACATCCGATTGGATGGAACTGGAAAAACAAAGAGGTATCTCTGTCACCACTTCCGTCATGCAATTCCCCTATTTGGATAGAGTAGTCAATTTACTGGATACACCAGGGCATGAAGATTTCTCTGAAGACACTTACCGTACTTTAACCGCGGTTGATTCAGCATTGATGGTCATTGATGCCAGTAAAGGGGTTGAGTCACGTACCATTAAATTAATGGAAGTCTGCCGGTTGCGCACAACACCTATTGTGACCTTTATGAACAAACTGGATCGTGACATACGTGATCCTATTGAGTTAATTGATGAAGTGGAAAGTGTACTCAATATTGCCTGCTCACCGATTACCTGGCCTATTGGTATGGGAAAAAGCTTTAAGGGTATTTATCATTTATTGGATGACTGCATTTATCTGTATGAAACAGGAAAAGGCCATTTATTGGAAGAAAGTCAGTGCATACAAGGTATCCATAGTGACGAAGCCAAAAATGTATTAGGCGATTTACATAATGATTTGTTAGATGAATTGGAGTTAGTCAAAGGTGCTAGTCATGAGTTTGATTTGGACCTCTTTTTAAAGGGTGAACTCTCTCCTGTTTTTTTTGGGACAGCACTTGGAAACTTTGGTGTCACTCAAATGCTTGATAAGTTTGTCGAATGGGCGCCCTGTCCACAACCCAGAGCAACCCACGAAAGAATGGTTGAACCTAACGAAGAAAAATTTTCTGGATTCGTTTTTAAAATACAAGCCAATATGGATCCTCAGCACAGAGATCGTATTGCCTTTTTACGGATCTGTTCTGGACAATATGAAAAGGGGATTCGTTTAAAACACATTCGTCTCAATCGGGATGTGCAAATATCCAATGCCGTTACCTTTCTTGCTGGTGATCGTGAACATTTGGAAGAAGCCTGGCCTGGCGACATCATTGGATTACATAATCATGGTAATCTGCAAATCGGTGATTCTTTTTCTATGGGAGAATCATTAAAATTCAGTGGTATACCCAATTTTGCGCCAGAGTTATTTCGCCGAGTACGATTAAAAGATCCTCTAAAAGGTAAAGCTTTACAAAAAGGGTTGATTCAATTATCTGAAGAAGGCGCTACCCAAGTGTTTCGCCCTATACATAATAATGATTTAATTTTAGGTGCTGTTGGTATCTTACAATTTGATGTTGTTGCACATCGTTTATTGACCGAATATAAAGTAGAGTGTACTTATGAAACCGTCAATATTTCAACAGCCCGCTGGATTCAATGTGATGATCCTAAAATACTTGAAAAGTTAAAAAATAAAGCTATTGATAATATTGCTTTGGATGGCGCTGATAACTTAACTTATTTAGCACCAACACAAGTGAATTTGAATCTGACTCAGGAACGCTTTCCTGAAGTCACCTTTTTAGATACCCGTGAACATTAGGGGCTATCATTTATCAACGCCTATACTTATCATTTATGATATACATCCACTGTGAATACAAATTCATCAGAAAACATGCTTATTGATTATCCTCTATTCGATACTCATTGCCATCTGGATTTTTCAGTATTTGATAAACAGAGAGAAGCACTACTCAAAGCAGCAACCCATCGGGGGCTTATTGGACTCATTATTCCCAGTGTTCATGCCAAAAACTGGGAAAAAGTAATATCAGTCAGTCAATCCTTTCCTAATATTTATTATGCCCTGGGTATTCACCCTCTATTTTTAAATAACTACAGTGAAAAAGATATCATCTCTTTGGAGTCCAATCTAAAATCATCACAGGCCATCGCTGTTGGAGAAATCGGTTTGGATTTTTTTCAAACCCATAAACACAACGCTGCTCAACAAATCGATATTTTTCAGCAACACATTGAAATCGCAAATGCTGTAAAACGCCCTGTTATTTTACATGTTAGAAAAGCGCATCATGAAGTACTCAAGATTTTAAAAGAACAGCAATTTACTTATGGTGGCTGTGTGCATGCCTATAGTGGTGATCTTAATCAAGCCAAGCACTATCAGGATCTTGGTTTTAAATTAGGTATTGGTGGTAGTATTACCTATTCTACCGCATCAAAAAGAAGAGCCCTTGTTAAAGCACTACCTTTAGACAGTCTGGTGTTGGAAACCGATGCGCCAGATATGAAGCCAGCTCAATGTCACCATGACTATAACCGACCAGAATCTATTTTTCACAATTTCAATACGTTATGTGATATTCGTGAGGAATCCAAACAAAAGATTGCACAAAAAACCACCACTAATGCTTTACAGCTCTTTAATATTTGTATTTAACCTTAAGGGCTGTTTATCTTTTATATGAAATCCCTATTTTATTACTATTATGATGCATTTTTAGACTATACTATAAGTGCTTGTTAAACCATAAAAAATTTTTATATAGGCCTATTTCAACTCCATCATCATGTCTCAAGATAAAGCCATTATTCCTATCAAATTTCTTGAAGAAATGCTGACAGATCAGTTAATCAATCAAGAACAGTTTGATTTAATCAGAATAAAACTGAGAAATCTTGCTGACGGACAACACCCTATTACTGCTATAGCACCACTTGCCTTAAAACATACCAAAACACAAGAAATTATCACGGATGAATATCTTTCTGAATGGTATGCCAAACGATGTAACATGACCTATGTCTTTTTTGACCCCATTAAACTGGATGTTGATGCTATTACTGATGTAATGTCAAAAGCCTTTGCCCAACGCCATAAAATTCTGGCTTATGCTGTCAGTAAACATGAAGTGACTGTTGCAACAGCCCAGCCCTATATCACCAGTTGGATTACCGGTTTACAACATACATCACAAAAAGAAATCAAACGTGTCTTTGCAAATCCTATTGCTATTGAAAAGTTTCAAAATGAATTTTACTCACTTTCTCACTCTATAAAAGGCGCTAAAGGAGAAAATTACAAAGCTTTTAATTCTACCAATTTAGAATCTCTGGTAGAACTGGGTAAGTTAGGTGAAGTGGATGCCAATGATCAGCATATTGTGCAAATTGTTGACTGGCTTTTGCAATATGCTTATGCACAACGTGCCAGTGATATTCATATTGAACCTAGACGAGAGCGTGGTTACATTCGTTTTCGTATTGATGGTTTACTGCATAAAGTGTATGAATTACCTCCTCTTATTACAACCGCTGTGATCAGCCGCTTCAAAGTATTAGGCAGAATGGATTTGGCTGAACGCCGTAAGCCATTGGATGGACGTATAAAAACAAAATCTCCCGACGGTTTGGAAATTGAATTACGCTTATCTACATTGCCTACTGCGTTTGGAGAAAAGCTTGTTGCCCGAATATTTGATCCCGTTGTACTCAATCGCGACTTTTCAGAGCTTGGTCTCGACAAACCGCTTCGAAAAAAATGGATGTCTATGGTCAGTCAGCCCAATGGCATTGTACTGGTTACCGGACCGACTGGTAGTGGAAAAACAACAACACTTTATGCAACACTGAATTTACTTGCCAAACCGGAAGTCAATATTTGCACCATTGAAGACCCCATTGAAATGGTCAACCCTAAATTAAATCAAATGCAGGTTCATCATGATATTGATGTCAGTTTTGCATCTGGTATCAGGGCATTGTTACGCCAGGATCCTGACATTATCATGATTGGTGAGATTCGTGACAAAGAAACTGCAGATATGGCTGTACAGGCATCATTAACGGGACACTTGGTCATATCAACGCTCCATACCAATGATGCAGCTTCTGCCGTTACACGTTTGTTTGATTTAGGCATAGAACCTTTTTTGGTCAACGCAACACTCTTGGGGATTGTTGCACAACGGTTAGTGAGAACCTTGTGTCCACATTGTAAAAAGAAAGTGCCCCTTGATGCAGATGCCTGGAAATATTTAACCCATCCCTTTAAGTTAAACCCACCTGAATCATTATATCAACCAGTTGGATGCAATGAATGTCGTCAAACAGGTTACTTGGGAAGACAGGGAATTTATGAATTTTTAACCTTATCACCTTCTCTAAAAAAAACCGTTCATCAAAAAGTGGATGTGAATGACATCAGAAATCAGGCTATCAAGGAAGGTATGTATTTATTACGCATCAGTGGCGCTTTAAAAATTCTTCAAGGTCTAACAACCATAGAAGAAGTCATGCGGGTCGCCTCCCCGGAAATGGAAGCCTAAAAATAATAATATAGATAATCTGAATTTTGGATAAATAACCTGAACTTAGAACGCTAAACAATTTTTTTACAACACTTGAGGTTAGTGACTTGGTTGTTACTGACTTGTTGAGGTTACTTATTTGTTTATTACTTACTTGAAAGTAATGGATCGTATTCCTGTCGTGTTCGAATAAAATCAATCATACTGGTTGCATAGGTTTTTTGATAATCCAATTGAATCAATTTTTCAAACTCTACAATCGCTTTATCCAGTTTATTTAAATGATAGAATGACTGTGCTTTATAAAAAAGACTATTCTTCTTATCCTGTTCTTTTAATTTTTTCTTATTGGCATTATCAGCATACTTAATCACATCTCTCCATTTTTCTGCAGAAACAGACATAATCATTTGCTGCATTTCTGCATTACCATTACTTGTCAACTTAGCCAACTCACCATAAGCATGAATGGCTTTATCTGTTTCTCTCGCTAATCGCCAGTTCTGTGCTGCAATTTTCCAATTTTCAATGGAAGGCTCCAGTAATTTTTTCTTCATGCCTTCTTCAGTAATTCGGGCTGCATCTTCATACAGACCTAAAAACACATAAAGACCAACCAATACTTTATATTCCGCTTTATTTTTAAAGCGTTCTTGTTTTTCAAGTAATGATAAAACACGGGATGCCGAAGGCCTGTCTTTAAGTTCTAAATAAATACCGGATAATATGCTCCAATATTCATCTTTAGCAGGAAACTCCTCTACAAGTACCGTAGCAATTTTAGCAGCCCCCTTCCAATCTTTGACTTCCTGGTGAGCCGTTAACAAAACCCTTAATAAATTTTCTTCTGCTTTTTTAGAAGCTCTGACACCCCAATAAGCAACACAGGCAGATTTTTGTGTTTGTTTTAAGTGGTGATAAGAGTAGGATAACATGGCATAGGCGGTAATATCAGGATTAACTTCCTTTGAAAACCATTTGACTAAATGGGAAACTGTTTTTTTATAATTTTTCATATTTGAAAATTGAAGATAAGCAGCAAGGAAGCGCGCACCCTGTGCATCCTTAAGCAATAACTGGTTGGAATCTGCTGCGGCTTCCAAATGAATTAATGCCTGTGACATTTGCTCCAAGTAATAATATCCATAACCAATATAATAATCAAGTAACGCTTTGAAATACTTATCCCTCTTATAGGTATTATAGCCCCCTTTGAGCCTATCTAGAGACTCCTGGAATTTTTCTTCCGCAGCCATTTCCAATGCCTTATTAATTCGTTTACCTAATCCAGGAGGTACGAGTCTTATGTCTTGTTTTTCAATTTTCTCAGCCGTTTTAATGGGTGTGCACTGTGATGTTAATTCTGTGCGAATATCTAAAGTCTGTCCATAAGGAATCACAGGGGCCTGGTTTGCATTTGGATTTTGGTTTTGAGCAAAACCCATACTGATGCAACAAAAAAGAGCACTTACTTTGATAATTTTATGAAAAAAATAACGATATATCATAATTACTAACACCTAAATTGCTCACTTAACAGATTAATCCGACAACTGGAATTTAAGAGTATACTGCATATTTTCTTGCAGTACTGGCTGACCATCGACAACCCGTGATTGAAAACGCCATTTTTTAATCGTTTTGCTTGCCGAACGAATAAAATCCCTCAACATTGCCTGCTTTCTTACTAACAGTGATCCATCCTTTTTCTTCGCATCAGCTTTAATCACTTTAATATTAGTAGGATAGCCATCTGGTTTGATATCAAACTGAAAAGTGATGTTTGCTACTACTTTCTCTTTCAATGCATACGGTGGATATTGTGGAGGAAAAGTAACCAATGGTACGGCATCGCCATCCTGTGTACCAACTTCTCCAGGACGTCCAACAGAAAGACCAATATTAGCCACACTCATATCCAGATTTGCCAATTTAATATCGATAGTATTCACTGTTTCAGATTGTGTTTGTGCGACATTCTGCATTTGAGGCGGTGGTGGATCCTTAGGAGGTTCTACTTTCTTGGGTAATTTACGAACTTTTCTTGTCTTATCAATTTCTATCTTTTCCAATGCATAATCAATAGGAATAGGAGGTTCTTCTGAGACTCTAATTTCATCAGTATCAATTAAAGTAGACATTAAAAGAAACAATAAATAGGTGACCATTCCTCCAAGAAATATAGCCGCTAACATACGTCCCATATTAACCACCTCTTCTCGTTGCTACAGAGACATTAGGGACATTCGCTTCTCTCACTACATCCAAAACTTTCATAAGCATATCGGCTTTGGACGCTTGATCAACCTGAATAATCACTTCTCCTTTTGCCAATTCTTTCTTTATCTGTTCAATTCTCAGTTTTAATTCCTGAATTTTTACTTCGGCTCTATCAATAAAAATTCTGTCATCTCCAGTAACCGCAATAAATAAGTTACCTTTGGGTCGCAATGTTTGGCTGGTTGCTTCAGGTTTTATAACCTGAATACCAGCTTCTCTAACAAAAGAAGTGGTGACAATGAAAAAGATAAGCATAATAAAGACAACATCCAACATGGGTGTCATGTCTATTTCATTTTCTTCATTGATACTTCTTGATTGCCGTTTTGCCATACTACTCAGGCCCTTAATTAATGTTGTGGCATGTTGTCAGCCAACTGCTCAGCTTTAATTTTAGCCATATACTCTAAACGGGTGACTAAAAACAAACCGGATAAAGCAGCAACCATTCCAGACATGGTGGGTATTGTTGCCTGAGTAATGCCTGATGCCATATCTCTTGGATCACCTGTCCCGGAAAATGCCATAATTTCAAAAACATTGATCATGCCGGTTACCGTACCTAATAAACCAATCATGGGACAAACAGAAACCAGTGCTCTAATAAATGAAACGCTAAATCTTAATCGTTGAGACATTTCAGATATCCAGGCTTCTCTTATACGGTGAGCATGCCAGGATGTGGTGTCCGAACGAGTATCCCACTGAGCAACCAGTCTTCTCGCTTCTTTGGGGTATGAAATATTAAAATACCATAAGCGCTCGAAAATCAACGTCCACATAACAAACAGGACGATGCCAACAATGTATAGAACAGGCCCTCCAGCTTCTAAAAAGTTTTTAATAAGCTCTAGAAAACCCATATTAGCTCGCTTGCTGAGATTCTGCTCTTTGTGCAATCAGCCCCGCAGAGCGCTCTTCTAATAAATGAACCAGATTTTTTGATCGGGATGCAACTAAACTGTGCAGTAAAATTAAAGGAATTGCAGAAACAATACCCAAGACCGTTGTAATCAATGCTGATGAAATACCGCCAGCCATAGTTGATGCATCACCCGTACCGTATAGGGTAATGGCCTGGAAGGTTTCTATCATACCTGTCACAGTTCCTAATAAGCCAAGCAGTGGAGAAACTGCAGCAAATACCTTAATGACAGAAACACGTTTCTCCAAACGCGGAATCTCCTTCAGTACAGCTTCATCAAGTTTTAACTCAAGATTTTCAACATCATCATCTTTATTAGCCAGATAAACAGCCATCACTCGGCCTAATGGATTTTTGCCGGGTTTATCATTTTTCGCTTGTCGACGCATTTGACTGCCCGTTGACATTAAGACTAATACACGCTCTAAAGAAATCACCAAGCCAAGTAATAACACCAACCCAATAACCAGACCAACGATACCACCATAATTTTTTACCCGCTCTGGCCAGGTTTCTCTTCGGGTTTCCAGCAAAATGGTTTTACCCTGAGCTGGGTCCAATGCTAAATAGGAATAGTCGTTCATTTTTATATCTAAACGACCACCACCGCCAATAGTGGGTTGTCTATCAATTTGTGTAATCAATTGCGTGGCATGGTCGTAATTTAAATATTGGTTATTGGCAATAAGGTTAAAAGTGCCTACCCGAATAACGGAAGTTTGTTTTTCTTCCCGGTTTTTACCCCAAACATTAGTGTCAAATTGAAACACTTTGCCTTGTTCGGTCATTTCTTCTTGTAGAGCTAACCATAAGTCTCGTAACTCTTCTGTTTTTGGAACAACATTACCACGTGAATTATATTCTTCTAACTGTTGATGCCGATTAGGTAACTGACTGCTGATAATCGATTGTTTTAACGTTTCTGCAGTGCTGCCTGAAACACGACCAAATACACCAATAGCTTCACCCAAATTACCCAGCTTAAGTTGTTTTTCCTCTTCCAGTGTGGCTAATATTTTTTCATTCTCATAAAACTGTTTTTTAAGCTCTTCACTTCTTCTTTCCAATCTTTTCAATTCAGCTTTTGCATTATTGAGTATGGTTTGTTGTTTATTACGTGCCGATCTAAATTCTTTTAAACGCTTTCTGTCATTGGCATCTTCTAAATCTTTTATTTTTCTGATTTCCTGCAATAAATCCTTCATATTTTTTGCTTCAAAATCAGCATAACTATTTTGAATAGAAACGAATAATAATGAAAGGCAGCAAATACTGAATAGACGATTTAATTTCATTAGTTTGCCTCCTTTGAAACCATAACCGGCACAGTCATGAGACTCTTCTTATTGGCTTGTACCTGCTTTAACGTTCGAGCAACAATTCGGGCACCTTTTGAATCAAGCTTTTGCCAATCACCCGTTTCTTTATCCCATATAGCGGCTTTCAGCGTATCACCAGACAACACATAAGCCAGACAAACTCTACCAAAACGTAAGAAGTCCACTTGTTTTGGAATACCGCTTATATCCACTGTTCCTGTGTAGTGATCAACAGAATTACCGTAAGCGATTTCTTTTTGATAAGCCGTTAAAATAGCGCCATATTGAGTCGCAACCGGGAAAGCCGGATTTTGTAGCATATTCTTTACTTCAGCTAGAGTTCTTTGTCTTTCTTCCTGTTCGAAAGGCAAATCAAATTTTATGAACTTCTCAAGTGCTTCAACCATACTGTGCATTAATGGCAATAAATCCCGTTCAGTTTTATCAATTCGATTGATTTCTTCCTGTTTTAACTTTTGTTCTTCTTCTTGTCTTGATATGTTTTGCTCCATTTGATAGTTATAAATTTGTGCCCGCTTAATATCGATTAAAACCGCACGGTAATCCAAACTCATATTCATTGTGGCTTGCGCCAAATCATCAATTCTCTTTTGTGTTTTAAGCGCATTATTTTCGATACGCTGCTCCACTTTTATTGACGGTGCCAATTTGTTTTGTGCAAAACCATTCGTCATAAAACACAGCAAGCTTAATGCAAGCCATTGAATACCTGATGAAGAGCTAAAAAACTGATACCACATAGTTTATCCCGATAATTTTGTTGTAATTAAATGAACAGAAAACACTATTTATAAAGACCTGACCAACCAAAGATAAGACGATAACAGCAATAGTAACCGTTTATGAGTCATCATTGAATGAGTTTTTATAGCTTTTTATTTTCTAACTATGTCTCGCTCCAATAGGTAGATACCAGAGCAAGCGATAATGCGAATATAGCGATAAAACCCCAATGAGTCAATGAGAATGTATGGTGTCATCAGATACTTCAAGCATTTTGTACTTATGATAATAATGGCATAAAACACTTAAATAACAATGCTTTCACACATAAAATTTCTATTAAGAAGTTAGGGGCTGTTTACCTTTTATAGTTTAAACCTGTAAAAGATAAACAGCCACTAATCAGTCACCTTTACCAATTCCTATAATCTTCAATTTAATAAAAGTCTATGGCTTGAGTATATAGACTATGCTATTTTATAGGATCTAGTAGATTGTATGACGGCGGAAAACAACGGATCCTTTGTATGACTGTTACCTCTCTCGCAACCCATGTGGTGATATTCATCAAACTCTCAATTAAAACAACACATATTCAAGAAACTTGAGTATCCATATTTACGCTTTTTTCATGAAACAAAAATTCATTTTGAGATACATCAAATGCAGCGCCCTATTAGCTGGTTTATGTTTATTCATTTATGGCTGTGAAAATAGCCATCACTATGATCAAGCTAAACTCAATACATTGATTTACTGCTCAGAAGGCAGTCCAGATAGCTTTAATCCTCTCACAGCCACTTCTGGAACAACAGTTGATGCCAGTGCAAGACAATTATTTAACCGTCTAGTAACTTTTGAGCCAGGAACCCTCAATATTATCCCCTCCCTTGCAGAAAGCTGGACAATTGAAGGCAAAACCAAATACCGCTTTAAGCTCAGAAAAAATGTCCGTTTTCATTCAACAGACTATTTTAAACCCAACCGACCATTGAATGCAGATGACATCCTCTTTAGTTACTATCGCCAACAAGATCAAAAGCACCCTTATCATTTTATTGGAGGAGGAAAGTACCCTTATTTTCAATCTCAAAAAATGGGACAACAAATTACAACCCTCCATAAAGTTGACGATTACACCATTGAATTTATTTTAAAAAAACCCTCGGCACCTTTTCTTTCTATTCTGGCAACAGAATTCATGTCGATTCAGTCTGCTGAATATGCTGATTATTTAGCTCAAAAAGATCAAAAACATCTCTTCGACAGATTCCCAATAGGTACAGGACCGTTTAAATTTAAACGTTATCAGCCCAATGCCTATATTCGTTATGAAGCACATGAACATTATTGGCAAGGCAAAGAATCCATCGAGCAGCTTATTTTTGCTATCACACCTGATCCTTATCTTCGTTTCGCCCGATTAACGGCGAAAGAATGTGATGTCATGAGCTCTCCATTACCCATACAAGTACAAGCGGCACAAAAGCAAAAATATGTTGTTCCTATTGATACGCCTTCACTCAATGTTGCCTATTGGGGCTTCAACACTCGTGTTCCACCATTAAACTCTCAAAAAATACGCCAGGCACTAAATCATGCTATTGATAAAAATAAAATTATCGATGCTGTTTATTTCGGTACCGCTGAAACAGCGGTTAATCCACTTCCTCCTAACATGTGGTCTTATCATCAAGCCATTGAGGATTATGCCTATAACCCGGAGTTATCCAAACAGTTACTGATGGATGCCGGTTATCAAAATGGCTTTGAACTGGACATATGGACTTTTAAAGAACAGCGTATTTATAACCCCAATGCCAAAAAAACAGCTGAATTAATACAACAGGATCTCAAAAAGGTCAATGTTAAAGTGAATATCATTACCTATCCACTGGAGACCTTACTAGAACGTATGAACGAAGGAGAACATCAAGCCTTCTTACTGGGCTGGAGTGCTGATAATGGTGATCCTGATAATTTTTTAGGGACTTTACTCAGTTGTCATTCAGATCAAAACTATGCTTTCTGGTGCGATCAGCATTTCGATGCCATCATTGCTGATGCCCGCAGTATTTCTGATCGTCAGTCA
The DNA here is from genome assembly GCA_965230335.1 of Kangiellaceae bacterium. Lineage (GTDB taxonomy): Bacteria > Pseudomonadota > Gammaproteobacteria > Enterobacterales > Kangiellaceae > CBDDKS01. The sequence goes on from CBDDKS010000006.1 coordinate 663,703, forward strand.
CGTACCGAGCTTTACAAAGAAGCACAAGTCATTTTCAAGGAACAAGCACCCTGGACACCTCTTGCCCACTCAAAACAATATTTATTGGTTAACAAGCGGGTAAACAATTTAAAACTTGCTCCCACAGGTGGTATTTATTTTAGTGGCGTGACATTATCCAATAAAGCATTTTAAGAGCCACTTATGCTACGTATTATTATAAAACAAAGCTTTATTTTATTACTCAGTATTATTGGTTTAAGTTTTGTTTTCTTTTTCATTACCTACCTTTTGCCAGGTGGTCCCTTGTCTTTCTGGCATAGCCATTTAGCTCAAGACACTTCTGCCTATATTCAGATAGAACAGAGTTTAAAACTTAACCAGTCCATCATTCACCAATATATTGCTTATGTAGAAAAAATTTTACAAGGCGACTGGGGAATTTCCAAAAGTACTCATACACCTGTTTTTGAAGAGTTAATCATTTATTTCCCGGCAACCGTTGAACTTGGTTTTTGTGCTATTTTACTTGCATTGATTATAGGTATACCTGCCGGCGTTTATGCGGCAACACATCGTGATTCCTGGATGGACAGTTTAGTCATTACTTCCACTTTAATTGGATATTCCATGCCAATATTCTGGTGGAGCATGTTGTTGATCTTATTCTTTTCACTAACACTGGGTTTTACGCCCGTTGCAGGTCGTATTGATCTTGTTTTTGACATTGAACCTATAACAGGATTTATCCTTGTTGACACTTTACTGGCAAGCAAACAATATGGTTTGGATGCTTTTTTTAATGCACTAAAGCACCTTATTCTTCCCATAGTGGTTATGGCAACGGTACCTCTGGCAGTGATTGCACGTATTACCCGCTCTTCCATGCTGGAAGTATTATCATCGGATTACATCCTTACCGCTCGTTCAAAAGGCTTATCCCAATTTAGAATCGTATGGGTTCACGGATTACGCAATGCATTAGTGACCATTGTTACCATTGTAGGACTGCAATCCAGCATTGTATTCACGAGTGCTATTTTAACGGAAACATTATTTGCCTGGCCTGGCATTGGAAAATGGACCGTCGATGCCATCTTGCGTAAAGATTACCCTGTCATTCATGGCAGTATTCTGATTATCGCTTTAACGATTACTTTTATTCATATTTTCGTTGATATTTTGCATGGTTATCTAAACCCGCGTTTAAGGAAACCAAAGTGAAAAGTAATCTCTATCAAGACATCCATATACCTGGTCCCTGGATTATTTTCTGGCAACAATTCCATAAACACAAACTGGCTGTAGCAGGACTTTTTTGTCTGATTATTATTTTTGCTATTGCTATTTTAAGTCCATTCATGACACCTTATGATCCCAATGAACAGTTTTCAAATTATTTAAGAGTGCCACCTATCTGGCATGAAGGTGGTAGCAGTCGCTTTTTATTCGGTACCGATGATTTAGGTAGAGATTTGCTGTCTCGCATTATGAGTGGCGCACAACTCTCTCTGGGTCTTTCTGCTATTGTTGTCTTTTCCGCAACCATTATTGGTGTCGTTTTAGGCGCTATTTGTGGTATCGCAAAGGGTATGATTGAGTTCCTTATTTTAAGAATTATGGATATTTTCTTATCCATTCCTTCTTTATTGCTTGCTGTACTGATTGTCGCTATTTTAGAACCAGGGCTCTACAATGCGATTTATGCCGTTGCATTAGTGCTTATTCCTCATTTTGTCCGTATTGTTCGGGCTATTGTTAAAGAAGAATTAGTGAAAGACTATGTTATTGCAGCAAGACTGGATGGCATTGGCACGACCCGGCTTTTTATCAAAATTATTTTGCCCAATTTGTTACCCCCCTTAATTGTGCAAATTACCTTAAGCTTTTCTACGGCACTCATTGATATTACAGCTCTGGGCTTTTTAGGACTGGGCGCACAGGCACCAACACCCGAATGGGGTTCTATTCTTTCTCAATCTAAAGAGTTCATTCAATTAGCACCCTGGACCGTCACCATTCCAGGTTTTGCTATATTTATTAGTGTTCTCAGTATTAATCTGGTTGGTGATGGATTACGCAGTGCTTTAGATGCCAAGAGTTTACATACATGACACTGTTACATATTGAAAACCTTTCTGTCACTTTTCAAACCCATCAGGGTGCCGTTAAGGTATTGGATCGCGTATCATTAAAAATGCAGGAAGGAGAAGTTCTGGGTATTATCGGTGAGTCCGGTTCAGGAAAAACCATGCTGGCACTCGCTATTATGGGCTTGCTTGCCCCAACAGCAGAATTTACAGCAGATTATTTGAGCATTGATGGTCAGGATTTAATGAAATTGGGAAAAGAACAACGTCGTCAATTTATCGCAAAACATACCAGCCTTATTTTTCAAGATCCTCTTTCCAGTCTAAACCCATGTTTTACTATAGGAACACAACTGACCGAAACCATTCAGTTACATGGCATGAGAGGTTACAGCAGACAAAAACGAAGAGCCCTCGAACTGTTAGAGTCTGTAGGTATCAACAATCCATTAAAACAATTTAAACGTTACCCCCATCAGTTATCTGGTGGTATGAATCAAAGAGTCATGATTGCCATGGCACTCGCATCAGAGCCCAAACTATTGATTGCTGATGAACCGACAACCGCTTTGGATGTTACCATTCAGGCACAAATTTTAGAGCTTTTACTGTCTCTTAATAGCCAAAGTAACATGGCACTCATGCTGATTACTCATGATTTTGCCTTACTATCAGAAACAACACAAAAAGTGTGTGTGATGTATAGTGGACAAATTATGGAAAAAGCCTTTACACGAAAAATTCTAAATTATCCTAAACATCCTTATACGCATGCACTCATTAACAGTATTCCTCATATTGGTGAAAGACACGCGACAGGTGAACGTTTATTTTCACTCAAAGGCAGTATTCCGGCTATCTATCATTTACCTGTTGGATGCCGTTTAGGACCTCGTTGTCCTCAGGCTGCACAAAAGTGTGTTCAACCACCACCTCTTAAGCAAATTTCTGATTACGGTTTAGTCAGGTGCCATTTTCCTCTATCAGATAATATCAATCTGGCCCATGATGCAAGTACGCCTAAAGACACTTTATCTAAAAGCAATGAATAATCAAATACATTATATGGTTTCCATTCAGGTGTTTTTTCTATGAGCATTGTTATAAAAGCAGAGAATTTGTGTAAAAACTATAAGACACACTCTCATTTATTTCATACAGAAACAGTCAATGCCATACAAAATATTTCATTTGAACTTGAGCAAGGTTCAACGCTAGCCATTGTTGGTGAGTCAGGCTCAGGAAAAACAACACTGGCCAAACAACTGGTTGGTATTGAACAACCGACTTCAGGACAGTTATTCATTAATGGAAAAAATATTTATACATTATCATCCAAAGAAAGACTTGACCTCTTAAGAAAAGTCAGACTTATTTTTCAAAGTCCTTTAAGCTCGTTAAACCCACGCTCCCGTATTGGAAAAATATTAGAAGAGCCTTTAATCATTAATACACAACTTTCCTCAAAAGAACGTAAAAGGTTAATTGAAAAAACATTACTTCGCGTCGGTTTAAAAAGTGAACACAGTAAACGATTTCCTCATATGTTTTCTGGCGGACAACAGCAACGTATTGCAATAGCTCGCGCACTCATTCTAAACCCATCTGTGATCGTTGCTGATGAACCCTTGAGTGCATTGGATGTTTCTGTACAGGCTCAAATTCTTAATTTAATTCTCGAACTACAAGAAGAACAAAAAATATCGTATATTTTTATTTCTCATGATTTAGGTGTTGTTGAACATTTAAGTGACCAAATTCTAGTCATGTATCACGGACGTATGATGGAATACGGAGATGTAGAGCAAATCTTTGATGCCCCCAAACATCCGTATACCCAAACATTATTGGCCAGTACACCAATATACCGGGATAATACTCGATTGAATCCAAATATTGTTATTGAAGCACAACACAAGCATATTTATAAAAGTACGTCTCATGATGGCTGTCCCTTTTCTGCACGTTGTTCTGAAAAAACAGAACGATGTCTTCAACAGTTCCCTAAAACCAAACACATAGCATCACGCCTGGTTACTTGTCATACACCGCTAAACTAACATCAGATCAGGTTTATCTGATTAGAGATAAAAAGAAAAGTAATTATGGCTTTATTTATAGTGTTAAATAACGTTCAGATAACTCTTTTGCTTTCTTTGGATTTTTCCCTCGAAGTCCTTTTTTAAATTCTGGATTAGATGATTTATCACCAAACCATGCTTTCAATAATACTGGAGCAAACGATGTATTTCTTAGTGTAATTAACTCTTTTTTATTGAGTCGAACTTTAACCCATTTTTCGTGAGCAAAATCAAACTGCAATACATCTCCTTTTTTGAACACACCTTTAAATACAGCCAATAATCTTTGAACATTACCTCTTTGCAATGACCAATCTTCTGTTTTATTATTCATCTTTATGCTGGTTGCTAAATTTCTGGCAAAACGTTTTGCAAAAAATTCATCGGCATAAAAACGCATTTCAATCCTTTTATTTGAATGAGAAGCAATAATATCTTCATCAATACTGGATTTTTCCTGTAAATACAAGGTGGCAATATAAATAGAATGCCCTAAATATTTTACTTCCCCAATGCCATTTAAATATACATCCTGACGGTCTACTTTCGCCTTTTGCATTGCCTGAATGGCTTTTAGATCAACTGCACAAACATGAACACTCATGAATGACAAAATACTGAATAACGAAAAAAGGAAATAACGTCGTAAACCAAGAACTAACATAATTAATGCTCTCAATTCTATATCTGATATTTTATTGATAGCTTTCAATCGTACTAAAAACCATCTCAATAAAACGAATGCGTACAAACAACCCTGCCATTACATAGCAGGATTATAATAATGAACGATCTAATAATAGTGAGTCTTTTAACAGTAATTACTCGTTTATATAGTAATCACTCATAGTAATAACTAGTCTAATATCGAGAAAAAGTCACGGAATATCCCTAAAAATAATAGTTAAAACATGAAATATTAGGGGCTACTGATCTTTTCAGTTGTTATATAGAGCATAGTTTCACAATGACTTCGTCATCATGTATCCTGAAGCAATATCACCTCATCTGCAGGCTCTCTCATATTATAATGTGAAGACATGACTCTGCCATAAGCACCACAATTGGCAATCAAAATGACATCATTCTCCTGACTTGTTGGCAACCAGCGCTCTACACCTAATTTATCACCCGTCTCACAAATAGGACCCACGACAGTCATTTTGTCTATCGCTGGTTCATCAATACGCGTTAAATTAACAATAGGGTGATAAGCATCATAAAGAGCAGGCCTAATCAATGAGTTCATGCCTGTATCAATACCCAGATATCGGGCACCTGATTTTCCTTTCAATTGAGTCACTCTTGCCAATAATACACCCGCTTCTGCAACAATAAAGCGTCCAGGCTCCAACCAAAGTTCAATATCATGCTTTAATGTTTGTCGAAATTTTGCCAGAGAGTCATCAACCTGTGCTAAAGGCAATGCATTCTGATTGGGTTTTTCAACAATACCCAACCCCCCTCCTAAATCCAGATATTTAACATCAGGAAAAAGAGTAAGTAGGCTTTTCAAATGTTGACCATTATGTGCCCAATTATCTGGTGATAAAATACCGCTGCCAACATGACAATGTAAACCCACAACCTGTATGGATAGCTCCTGAATACGTTCTTGATAATCCTGCAACATATTCATTGGGATACCAAATTTTGCCTCACTGCCTGCCGTTTTTACATGTTCATGATGTCCTTTACCCTGTCCCGTATCAATACGTAATAATACCTGAGCATTTTTAAATAGTTCACCCCATTCATCCAATACATATAAATTGTCAATTGTTAAATGCACGCCTGCATCCAATGCCAATTGATATTCAACTTTAGGTGCAAAGTTCGGTGTAAATAATATGCGTTGTGGATCAATGTCAGGAAACTTTTGTAGTACATAACGCACTTCATTCCATGAAACACACTCAAAACCAAAACCTGAATGCTCGACAACTTCTAAAATTGCATCGTGATGATTAGCCTTTAATGCATAAAAAATCTTATCAACTGATTGTAGCTGCTGTAAACTGTTTAGCTGTTCTGATACTTTATCTAAGGAATAGACATAACAGGGTCCTTTTTGTGTTCCCAAGTCATTCAAATCTTTTTGATGCGCCTTCCACCAGGCATCACTCACCAATTGTGTCTTAGGCTGACTCTGAGCATTCATTAATAATGCCCAGGATTGTCCTATTTCTTCATGCTTGTCTGCATTTTGTATTAACAACTGATGCAAATGTTTCACAAAAAAGCTGGCTTCTTCTTCATCAACAACAAAGGTAAAATTCAAATCATTGGCGGCTTGTGTCAATAAATGAATAGATCTATTTTGAAATGCATCGAATATATGTCCCATTTGAAACAACATGGATCGTATCGATCGACCCACAATACTCACGCTGGAACAGTTTTCAATCACCTTAACACGACTGATTTTTTGCAGCTCCAATACCAGTTTCTCTAATTGTTCCGAAGTAATACCTTGTTGTAGATTATCCAATGTGACCGTCACATTGGTTTCTGATGTTGAAACTTGATCAACGGATAAACCGTGAGAACGAAAAATATCGAACGCTTCAGCCAAAAAGCCTGGCTTCTGCCACATATCCACGGTTTCCAGAGCAATAATAATCACATTATGTCTGACCGAAATAGCTTTTACCTGAGGTTCACTTTGTTGAAAAAATCCTATTAAAGAACCTCCTTTTTCTGGAGCCAAGGTTGACCCTATAAATACAGGAATATTGGCATCACGAACAGGACGAATGGAACGTGGATGTAATACTTTTGCACCAGAAGAGGCAATTTCCTGTGCTTCAGAAAAATCAAGTTTTAATAACTGTCGGGCTTCTGGTAATTCTCGTGGGTTAGCAGAAAACATACCAGGTACATCTGTCCAAATATCCAATTGCTCTGCACCCAATAACACAGAAAAATAACTGGCTGAAGTATCTGAACCCCCTCTACCCAACAACACCGTTTGTTGATTCATATTATTAGCAATAAACCCTTGGGTAATCAAAATATCACCCAGCTTTGCAAGCTCACTTTCTTTTTTCGAATCGTATGTCAACTGACACTGAGCATTTAAAAAACGGTCACCCTGAGATTGATCATCAAAATCCTGACTGGTTAACCATAGTCTCGCATCAAACCATGAGACAGTTTCTTTTAATTGTTCTTGTAAATAGACTTTTAATAATTGTGAAGATAACAATTCTCCATGAGACAAAACGCTGGCTTGATATTGAACCTTTTGTTGATAATCCTGAGCTGCGTTTAGATTATCCACTGCATTAGATAACTGTTCTAATACATCCTCAATCATCGATTGAACTCTGTTATTCCATATATTGGCATCTTCAGCCCATTGTTTATGATATTCGTATAAATGGCGAATACCGATATGTTTTGTTTCTTTACCTTCGGCAAGTAAATGCAATTGATTCGATACATTGGATAATGCAGAAACAACTAAAACAATTTTTTTGTTTTTTTCTTTATATTGTTTCGTAATTAATGCAATATTTTTTATCGCTTCTATAGAAGTAACACTGGTTCCACCAAATTTAGCAACAACCCATTTTATGTCTTTGTTCATTAATAAACTCTACCTCAATTAATTGATAATGCTATACACAGCTGTTGTGTTAATGTATTGAAGACCTGTTGTCAGGTAATTTTTCTAAAATAAATGCTTTCACTTCTGCCAAATCATTGGATATAGGAAATTTTTTCTCAGGCAGTTGATACAAAGTTTCAATTGCTGGTGGTAATGTGATGTCCTGTTCTGTCACTGACTCTACTGTTTCTTTAAATTTAACCGGGTGTGCCGTTGATAAAGTCAGTACATTGTTTAACCCTGATTTTTCAGCGGCAACTAAACCAACCGCAGTATGAGGGTCAACTGTCACACCCTTTTCTGCAAATGTTTTCATAGCTGATGCTGTTTCTTCATTGGATACTGAATAAACCTGAAACTTTTGTCTGAACTTATCTAATACATTGGTATCCAAAACATAAAATCCCTGTTGCTTTAAATCTAACATTTTTTCACAAACCTTGTTACTGTCTCTATCGTACAGTTCAAATAACAAGCGTTCAAAGTTACTGGCAACCTGAATATCCATCGCAGGACTGAGTGTCATTTGAGAAGTACCAGGACGATAAACACCCTCTTCATAGGTGCGGGCAATAATATCATTGCTATTACAGGCTACAATAAACTGTTCGACAGGCAAACCACATAAATGAGCATAGTACCCTGCCAATACGTCACCAAAATTTCCCGTGGGTACAGAAAATGACAAAGGTTCTTTGCTCAATAATTGCTGTTGTAAGCCCGCATAAAAATAATAAACCATTTGGGCCATGATTCTGCACCAATTGATCGAATTCACAGAGGTTAATTGTGTTTTTTCCTTAAAGTCTGTATCAGCAAATAAGGCTTTTACAATATTTTGTGCTTCATCAAAACTACCCGAAAACTCTAAAGGAAAAACATTGCTTCCTGTGCCAACAATCATCTGCAATTCCTGAATCTTTGAAACACGCCCCTTAGGGTATAAAACAAAGACCTGACAGTGTTCTACATTGGAAAGTCCAGCAACCGCAGCCCCTCCCGTATCTCCTGAAGTAGCCGCTAACACGGTTGTATATTGCTTTTTGTTGGGAATCAGTGACATCACCTGACCCAGGAATTGTAGCGCAATGTCTTTAAATGCTAAGGTAGGTCCATGAAATAACTCTAAAACAGATTCATGGGCATACTGAACAACAGGGGTCACCTTCGTATTTTTAAAAGCATGATAACTCTTGTTAATCACACTGTTCAATTCTTGTTGTATACAACTGCTTTCCATGAATTTTTTAAATACCAATAATGCAACCTCTTGATATTCAGGTAGATTTTTGCCGGTAATAGCATTAATATCATCCCATAAATTTGGAAAATGCTCAGGCACATAAAGACCACCATCATTTGCCAATCCATTATATAAAATCGAATCAAAGCCTAAAACCTGCTGATTATTTCTTGTACTAAAATATTGCATATTTACCCGTAGCCTAGTTTCAGGGATAATGTTAAAAGAAAAGTTAAAGCTATTTATTAAATAATCTTGTTAAACAAGCACTTTTCAGCTAAATTTCATCTATAAAATGAATAATTGAACCCATTATTATCTAATGGGTCCAAGTTATTGTCTACCTTCAAAAGGTATTTAAAAACGATCTTTTGCTTTGCTACACACCATATAGACTTAAGTTTAAGGCCTCATTTAAGTCTCATAACATAGCAAGGTTGATTATCAGAGAATGGCATTATTTCATGGCAAAATTGAATATCTACCTACTTTGGGATTTACGTCGACTTAACATTGACAAGCTCTCCATTAAAACAGCAATCGGTTTTCTTGTCACTGCTATTTTTGTAACCAACTTGAGTTATTCAGATACGGTTAAACTTGAGGATGATACAACATTATCTTTGGTAGGTATCGGTATTGCCCAAGAATATCGTAATGATATTTACATCGGAGCCCTATATACACAAGGAAAACAAAAAACACCTGACGATATACTCGACCCTGATATTGCAAAACGTATGTCCATTCGCTTTCTTGCCAATAGCTACTCCCCAAATCAGGTAAGCCGCTATTGGAAACAAAGAATAGCCATGAATAACGATCCATCATCCTGGAAGCCTTTTACAAAACATATCATTCGATTATCCAGAATATTTACTGACAGTTTTGTGAAGAGTGGAGAAAATTATATTAAAGGTGATGAAATCAACTTTGATTACTTACCTGGTCAAGGCACTAAAGTATATATCAATGGTCAGTTTATCCAGGCTATTAATAAAAAAGATTTTTATCCTTTATTACTAAAAACCTGGTTAGGCTCAGTTCCTCCTACCAAAGCCTTTCAAAGTGGCATCCTGGGAGAAACCAAAGCATCGAAACGTAAGAAAACACTCAAAAGATTCAGCACGCTGCTTTATACCCCAGGTCGATTTAAAGCAAAAGAAACTCGAAGACAGGTCGCCAGTAATACCCCAAGAAATAATCGGACGACTCGACCATCTCGTCAAAATACATCCACAAGATCTAACAGGTCAACAAAACCATCTACTCAATCCAATAACAATGTCCCAAAAAACACAACCACTGAAGCAACACCAAAAAGTACAAAAAATACGACACCTATAGTGGCTCAAGTTGATAAGAAACCGCCTGTTACCAAAAAAGAAGACAAACCTTCAAATACAGCTAAACCTCCTGTTAAACCTTCCGTACAAAAAGGGCAACCAGAAAAAACTGCATCGACAACTAAAACCGATAAAAATAAACAGATTGCTGATAATTCCAAACTTAAAATCTTACAACCTATAGAAGCTGTACCCACACCTGCTGATATTAATCCTGTAGAAGAACAATCTATAGAACAACAACCAGTAACAGAAGATAACTTTGACATCATAGAAGCACAAGAAGATATTATTGATTTAGATTTAATATTAGGTGCTTATAATAGACAAGTGATTAAAAAAGTGAGAAAAAATACCATTTATCCTTCATTGGCACTCTCTGAAGGTGATGAAGGTGATGGTGTCGCTCAAGTCATTCTTAACAGAAAAGGAGAACTCGTTGATGTCAATATTACTACAAAAACTGGCTCTCGTATCTTAGATCGTGCCATCATTAAAATGATAAAACGCTCATCACCTTTTAAGGAAATTCCTACAGAGTTAACTGGTGAGCAATTTGAATTTGATATTCCTATTAGTTTTAAAATAGAAAAAAATTAAGAAAGGCTGCTTTCTCAATTTCTAAAATAACAACATCTATCAATGATTATTTTTTTGTTCTAAAAATATACCTCGATAACTGGTATACACAGAGGCATAAAAAACTGGAAAAAGTACAAACCAGCCTAAGAGCAAAGGCAAGGCTGCCAAAACAAAAAGAATAGTTATTAAAACACTATACCAAAGAAAAGGTATAAAATTAATCAAGCATCCTTTTAAACTTAACCACATGGCGTTCACTGGTGACAAATTATGCAACATCACCAAAGTGGGTGCAAACCAAAATGCTGCCATCAAAGGTAAAAGAATCAGTAATGCACTAAGAAAACGTATCCAAAATAGTTTATCGCTCATTAACTCAATAACCTGACTCGGTTCAGGGTCTTTAAAACCAAACAGTAACATAGAATTATCCAGACCTATAAACAAGATGATTGTTATAGTTGATATCACCATGGTTATCAAGGATACTAAAAATAATCCTAGTGTATTTTTTGAAAAACCAGAAAATAAATATTTTATATGGAAGGTTTTTTTATTAAATTGAATCTGACACCCTAACATAATCCCTCCAAGCCAAATAGCATAAATAAAATTTGCTAAATAATTCACCCATGGATATACCTGACCAATCAAACCAGAAGCAAAATATATAGCAAAAAATACGACTATAGTTAAAATCCACATTCCTGGACTCTTGGCAAAATAATCAAAGGCTTCCTTTATCCATCGCCACCCAGCACCTATTGTTTCTCTTCTGGGCGTTTCTAATATACCATCTTCCGTTATATTATTTTCTTCGTTTCCACCCAACTCCGCAGTAGGTGTCAAATAAGGATTTTCAGGCAATTCATGTCGTTTATTATTATCATGATTCATGTAAACACCTTAACTCTATTTATTATTTAACCGTTATGTAGCACCATGATAGAAATATTACCTTTCTACTTATAAAAATGTAAAGCTAGAATATCGATGTTAGGGGCTGCTGCTCTTTCATAGCTGTTTATCTTACGCAAAAAATAATCTCAAAAATTAATAAAACATCATTCTACTTAAAATATTCTATTTTTGATTTATGAAATAGTGATTTTCCTCTACTCGAAAAATGATTATTTTGATACAGTTGCAAAATAAACTTACACCATACAATAAATACAACATACTTCGTAAATTTAATATGCTTTCAATGTTTCTTGATCAAGTTAAACGAAATATCGTCGCTTTAATCAGCCTTGCCGTCGCCGTTTCAAGTCTCAGTTATAATACATGGCGAGATAAATTATCAGAAGACAACAGAAATCAGAGGTTCTCTGCATTCCAAATTCTTCTCAAAACGTCTGATTTACAAAGTGTTATTTTCTACCATCATTATGAAAAAGAAACCAAAGATAAGGGCAATCTTCGAACTGGTTGGTCTCATGTTCTTCTGATCGATGACCTTGCCAATATTCTACCAGAACCTATGCCTCAAGTTGCTACAGAACTCAAGCACACATGGAAAGAATATTCTGATACGTTAGAAAATAACCCTGACAGCCACAAAGCCATTGATAAAAAAGTTGATGCCTTAAGAAACACAACACTGCAGTTACTTAAAACATTAAAATAATACAATAAAAAGCCATATTTAATCTACGACTCTTTCAATGACAAAAAACTGTGAGACAACGCACAGTAATCCAAAAGACAAATCGTTACATTACCTGAAAAGTTAAAAAAATAAAACTGACAGGTATTATATGTCAAAATCGCACTTCTTTTTTTTATGGTGTTTCTTTTATTTAGTCATTCTTTCAAGTTGCTCTTCTCATGAGAACCTCAAGTCAAAAGGATCAAAACCGCATATTGAAAAACACTTAACAGCAACAGGTGGTATTGAAGGAAAATCAGGTGTCTGTCCTAAAACCATTTACGATACCATTCATCCAATATCAACACTTAATCCAAAACCCAAAGCAAACGAACCTTTAATGACAATTGAAGGTTTACAACAATTTATTCAAAGAAAAAAGATTAAAACCATAGAATCATTACTCAATTATTTTCCCAAACATTATCGTAATAATTTTTCATTGGTTGAACATACAAAAGCTCTTGGTCAATCTAATTTGCAATACCCCAGAATTGTATTATTTGGTTCTGATGGTCGATTTCTACTCAATATTGGCACTAAACCGGATGATCCTAAATATAATGTATTGGATGTTGCTGAGCTTCATGATACTACAGGTGAATGGGAATTTTCGAAATTTGATTTTAGTGGAAAAACACCCAAGCTAACCAGACATGATACTTCCTGTATTGAATGTCATGGCAGTGACAATTCACGTCCAGTGTGGGGTACAAATCTTGAGTGGCCAGGTGTTTTTGGTGATAATATAGCCAAAGGTCCACAAGGTGAAGCACTCGATGGTAAACATGCCAATCGTATGAATGACATTATGCAAGGTCATGGAGGCTCCAAAAGATTTGACTTTTTAGAATGGCATCATGAAAAATTAAATCGGGGCACTAAAAGAAAAATTGCTCATCATATATTTGGTGCAGAATTATTACTGTCTAATATTGCTATGGGAACAGCAACAGCCAGAGGTGCTTTTATTCGATTAACTCAAAAAAAACCTGAATTATACAAAAAATTAAGGAAGGATATTCTTTTGTTATATTATTTAAAAAAAGGCAATGCATTACTAAATGAAGACAACAAAAGGTATTTCAATAAATTGCAAAAGAAGCTTGCTTTAAAAACAATGGACTTAGATCATTTATTGAAATATTTAGGACTAGATACCTCTATTGCATTTTCAGTTGCCACCTTAGCAGAAAAAGAAGAACCCAAGACCGATTGGAGTATGGGAAAAGGTGACTTATATGATATGCTTATACTGCAAATTTTGGATGATCTTTACTATGACAATCAAAAAATACAGTATATTTTAAATAATAAAATTATAGATGAAGGCATTATTGATTGCCCTGATACTGCATCAAATATATATGAAGTTATTCATTTTAAAATGTTGCATTTATTTTATTTACGAGGAGAAGCCAGATACATGGTTAATCAATACTATTATGCCATTGATGGAGAAGATATTTATGATCGTGTTTTTATTCCCATTGCCCATAATATGATTCATTATTTAAAGGCATCATTAATCTAGACTGTTTATCTTTTATAGATTAAGTCTGTAAAACATAAACAGGCTCTAGTATATATTCAAATCAACGATACTCTAAACTCTTTAAAATATTACGAATACTTTCATCTCGATAATTGTTAGAAGGTTGTTCTAATCGTTTTGCAACATAACGATCAACTTTTTCATCAAAAACACATCGATAGTGAAAAACATGTATATCTTCCTGAAAAGCAGATATTAGAGTATATTCCGAATCATTTGCAACATAATAACCACCTGTATTCGCACAGCCTTGTAATTGATCTTCACCATTCATTTCCCATTCTGTAGGAAAATAAATTTGTCCATATGAAACAAGATAAACCATACTTTCACTGTTTTGACTTGTTGCATTAACAACATGGTTGCCAAATTCATCTATTTTTATTTTTTTCTTTTTTTTATTAAAAAAAATTTCTTTTTTTACTTCCAGACTTTTATTGTTTTTTTCTAAACGCTTATCTTTTTTTTCTTTGGTATAACTTAACCTCATGACTTCTTTTATTTCCATATCTTTGTCGTTCAAATGGAATGCTTCATAGTCTTCACTATCTATTAAACTGTTTACATCATTATGATGAGAACTCTGTTGACTATTCAACAAAAATAACGTGCCGGTTATTGTTAAAAAAGAAACACCAATGATAAGCATCAAATGTTGATTCATATCGTACCTTTATTTTTTTTACACTTTATACATAATTCAAAACTATAAAAAAACCTATCTAATATTTTAGATAGGTTTTTAATGTTGACATTGACATAAACTATTATCTACGCCACCACCACCTGGACCGTCTGTTATTTGTAGAGTTATTGGTATTTCTATTACTAGGCGTTACATTTGATGTATTATTCTGTGAAGAAGTATCTGGTGAATTTTGTATGTTACTTGAATTTCTAGATGAACCACAACCTCCTCGATATTCACAAGCCTGAGCATTCACACCAGGTTGCCAGCTGCGTGTAAACTTCAGCATATTTTGCTTCACCTTAGCATCCAAGTCACCAGCATACCTATCAATAGCGCCATCACCTAAATATAAACCAACATAAGCAAGAATATCATCAGTAGATAAGCCACAACCAAAACCTGTGTTTAACAATTGCCTTGGATCAGCTCCTTTCGCTGCACTGGCTTCATTTCTAGTTATCCAATTATCACCATTAATATTCAGTCGATTGACTAATTCACGGCCTCTTTGACTTCCAATAAGTGCGGAAAAATAAGTAATACCATCGCTTACAGAAAGTCTGGGATTAAGACTTGGTGCAACCCCTTGATAACCCGCTTGTGATTGAAATTGATCATCAATCTCAATACCCAGGTTAAATTCAATATCAATAATAGATTCTCTTGCATTCGCAGCATCGCTACAAACATTCATATTAGACACATAAATACCTGAAGCATTTAAACATCCGGTACCATTTGCCATCATTACGACACAGTTAGTATCACACCAGGATTGTGTATCTCTGGTTCGCCTTCCAGAAACAACATGGGAAGGATTACCACTTGAATGACAACCACTGTTGTTATTGTTATTGTTGTTGTTATTGTTGTTGTTGTTATTGTTGTTGTTGTTATTGTTGTTGTTCGATCCAGAATGATTTCCATTTGAACAACCTGCCATTCTTGCCTGGTTAGCATCCGTATAACAGTTTCCACCACAAGCGAAAGAATGACTACCTCTACATTGGCTTGATGACGTATTCGATGATCCATTATTGCCAGCATTATTGTTGTTGTTTGACTGGCTTCCATTTGTACATCCTCCTGATCTTGCCTGATTCGCATCTGTGTAGCAATTTCCGCCACAGGCATAAGGATGCGATCCTCCACAAGTTTGTGTAAAACCTATTGAATAAGTAAAAATCAAACTGAAACAGATTAACAATTGATTTTTTATTTTATTTGATGTTTTCATTATTGTTTCCTCATTATTTATTATTAGTATGTAAAGCTGAGTCTAAACAACAGAGTCAATTATCACCCTACTTATGGTTAAGGGTTTTTAATCATCCCATTCAAATCAAAAAAAATCTGTGTACTCTATCACAAATAATTGATAAACAGATATTGACTATGATGTATTGTATTTCTTGTTTGGAATAAATTAAAAAAGAATTATGATTTTATTAACCATTCTTTTTGAAAATTAAAATACTATTCCGTTATTCCTAACAACTACAATAGATTAGATTCTGCTTATAAAAATAGTCTAGCTGATTTAAATATTTGACAAATGTTATTTGCTGCATTGCAGGAATATCAAAACCTGCTAATACTTGTCCGAACGCAGAGCTATCATGCTCTTACACCCGCCACTCTTCTACCTTGTGTACTTTTTGCTGATCTTAACTTTGGCATAAAAACACTCTCTTTTAAGTTATTTTTCTCTACATAGTGTTAACCAGTTCCATTCATCTTTTGTTTCACCTGAAAATAAACCAAAAAACATCTCTTGTATTTTCTTTGTAGTACAACCAGATTTTCCAGAACCGATTTGAATTTGATCAACACTTCGAACAGGGGTAATTTCTGCTGCAGTACCTGTCATAAATATTTCATCAGCAATATACAAAGATTCTCTGGAAATAAACTCTCTACGAACTTCATATCCTAATTTTTCAGCAAAATTGATAACGGTATCTCTCGTAATACCAGGTAAAATACTCCCTGATACGGGTGGTGTATAGAAAATATTATTTCGAATAACAAATAGATTTTCTCCTGCACCTTCACTCACCATACCATTAACGTCCAAACCAATACCTTCATGATAACCATGCCGCTTGGCTTCCATTGAAATCAATTGAGAACTTAAATAATTGCCTCCTGCTTTAGCACCAGTGGGCATTGTGTTAGGTGCTAAACGACTCCATGAAGTGACACAAACATCTATTCCTTCAGTTAATGCATCTGCTCCCAAATAAGCTCCCCAGTCTAAAGCTGCAATAGCAACATCTACAGCAATATCTTTTGGCTTTACTCCCAAGCCCGCACCTTCTCCATAAAAAGCAATGGGCCTTAAATAAGCACTCTCAAAGTCATTTTTTATTACCATTGCTTTACAGGCTGTTTCGATAACCTCTTGTGAAAAAGGAATGTGCATACGATATATTTTTGCAGAATCAAATAATCTTTGAATATGTTCTGATAGTCTGAATACTTGTGGACCATACGGTGTCTTATACACTCTTATCCCCTCAAAAACAGAAGAACCATAGTGCAAACCATGACTTAAAACATGCACTTTAGCTTCCTCCGAAGGAATAACCTTTCCATTAAACCAAATTAATTTATTTTGTGTACCACTCATTATCGTTTACCTCATCTTATATTGGCGTCAATTTATCTTGTGAATGATTATTGGCATAAATTTGTTTGACATAGTTTAATTATGTTAATTCTCTAATCATTGCTATAGATTTGTCTTAAATAGCTTTCAAGTTAACATCATTTTCTTTAAATATTTTTTGCATCGTTTTATTGCCTCAAAAAAAACCCCCGGTCCTTTCGGAGCGGGGGTTTTTGATTTCATGTTAACTTAGCTCAATAATACCCCCGCCGTGGAGATAAAATAATCACTACGATTAATAAAATGACAATATTGGCTAAGTTTAAGTTTTTCATTACATTATATTGGTTATTTTTATGTTGACGATTCTTTCGGTAACTCTGTTATTTTAATTGAAACAATTCTCATTATTTCAATTGTGAACTTTCAAAATTTACTTTTTTATAGGATATCGTTTTAAGTAAATCATAAAATGCACTTTTCTTGCAAGTTTTTTATAAAAAATATCATACCAAAAAAATAACTCAAAATGACATTTATCTATTTGATTTTAAAAGAAATATTCTACAGAAAAAAACAATCGAGCATCAGCAATATCTGTACTATCAATATTGGTATCAGAAAATGAGAAAGATAATTTCACTTCTGCAATCTGTGTAGAAGCATCAACACCATACACAAAATAATCATCTGAAGATAAGAAATTATTATCCCCCCAATCCAATCTGCCAACATAAGTTGATAAGTGGATCAAATCATTCAAAGGTACATTAAAACGTCCCTCAAGATACATAGCATCTTCACCAGTGTTATAATAATCATTAGAATAATTCAATGATAATTCAAACTTTTTGGCATATTCGGCTTTTGCAGTCAGTTCACTATAATCTAAGTCAATATCAGTGCCTGTGAATAATATCTGCTTATATTCAAAGGAATAATCTAAATGTTTTTTCCATCGATTTTTATATCCACCCATTAAATTAATTTGATTATCAGCGTCACCAAATTCTACCTGAGAATAAAAAAGTTGTGCATACCAGTGTCGATCGAACTCTGTAGAAACGCCTGCCTGTATCACAGGTTCTTCTTCAGACTGACTAACACCCCTGAACACAAAATCACTGGTAATAGCTACATAAGCATCAAAAGCAGATGCTGACAATGCAGCATGATTAAAACCTATTGTTAAAAAAAAGAAAACTATCAATCCAACGCTTTTTTGTTTTAAAAGGACATTCTGCATAGTCACCTCAATATCAAACATTTAACGAAACTAAATATAAAAGAATAACAAGTTCCACATTATTCCAATAAATGATAGCACCACCATTTATAAAGAAATGTGAATGAACATCTTGCATTTATTTTTCGACAAGGTATCCTATTAAACGGCCATTACGTTTGGAATTGTTATGGATCCCCATCAATTACTTAGCAGTTTGTTCGAAACTTATATTATTTCACGTAATGATAGCTTAGCACTGTGTAAAGAGCTTGAAATCGATGACTATAACTTACAAGCCATACCTGAAACAAGTCCAATAAAATGGCATTTAGCTCATACCAGCTGGTTTTACGAGACCTTTATACTAAAGCCTTTTTTTGCAAATTACAAAGTCTTCTCATCAGAATACTCCCTTCTCTTTAATTCTTATTACAATGGTGTTGGCGAACAATTTCCTCGTCCACAACGTGGTGTTCTATCACGCCCTAGTACAGAAACCATTTTTCAGTATCGTGAACATATCGATCATCATATGCGTTTGCTTTTTGAACAACATATTCCATTAGATACGACTATTTCACAACGAATTATCTTAGGAATACATCATGAGAAACAACATCAAGAACTGATGTTAACTGATCTAAAATTTTGTTTTTTTCAGAACCCCATAAAGCCTGCTTATCAATCAAAAACCATATCAACATCCAAACAAATCCATTCAAACTGGATTAAATTTGATGAAGGCTTGCATACCATAGGCTATCAAGGTAATGACTTTTGCTTTGATAATGAACAACCAGCACATCACACTTATCTTACCCAATTTTCAATTTGTAATCGCCCTGTCATTAATAAAGAGTATCTTGAATTTATTAGCGATGGCGGTTATCAACAACCACAATTATGGCTTTCTGATGGTTGGCAATGGTGTAAAAAACACAACCGACAACATCCCTTGTATTGGCAACCTGATAATCATGGCTGGAAAGAATTTAGTTTAATGGGCATGATTGATTTGGATATTTATGCACCTGTATGTCATATCAATTATTATGAGGCCGATGCATTTGCCCGTTGGGCAGGCTATCGACTCCCCACAGAAGCCGAATGGGAAAAAGCTGCTGACTATCTATTAAAAAAAAATCTTTTATATGAAACACAGCGCCCAGCACAATCTTCAGAATACTTTCACCCATCACTTGTTGTAAACAAACTTGTTGAAAATGTTACTGAACAACATTTTAAAGCGTTTTCTTTTTTTAATACCATTTGGCAATGGACATCTTCACCATACACAGCTTACCCTAACTTCTCAATAAACAAAGATGCTATTGGAGAATACAATGGTAAATTCATGTGTAATCAAATCGTATTGAAAGGCAGTAGTTGCCTGACAGCCAAAAATCATTCAAGAATCAGCTATCGTAATTTTTTCTACCCGCCTGATCAATGGCAAATGACAGGTATTCGACTCGCAAAAAATCATTCGGTTAAATAATGAATCAAACAACACTTAAAAAAAATGTTAAAGTACTGCACTATGATTTATCCTCTTCAAATATGATAGAAGATATTCATATTGGATTATCAAAAAAACAAAAAAAAATATCACCTAAATATTTTTATGATGAAAAAGGGTCGCAATTATTCGATAAAATCACTCAACTTCCTGAGTATTATCTTACAAGAGTTGAAACACAAATATTAAAAAAATATGCCAAAGAGTTTTGCAAACTGTTAGGGAAAGACAGTATTCTTTTTGAATTAGGCAGTGGCAGTAGTATTAAAATACGTATTTTATTGGAAAATTTAAGGCCTAAAGTTTACGTACCCATGGATATCTCAGAAGAACACTTAATTAATTCAGCAAAACAATTGGGCGCTGATTATCCTTGGTTAACCATTTATGCTGCATGTGTGGATTACTCCCAAAACTGGAAACTGCCCAATATTGGTTCTGGTCGATACAATGCCTTTTTCCCTGGTTCAAGTATTGGTAATTTTGAACCTAATGATGCAATACAATTACTTCAACAAGTTGCCAAACTGGTTGGTGAGCAGGGTGGTTTACTGATTGGTGTCGATCTAAAAAAAGAAGTTTATATTCTGGAAGATGCTTACAATGATATTGAAGGCGTTACAGCCCAGTTTAATTTAAACCTGTTAAATCATATTAATCAGCAGACAGGTACAAATTTTAACCTTGACAACTTTTCACATAAAGCCATTTACAATGCTCAGGAAGGCCGTATAGAAATGCACCTTATTAGCAAACAGGATCATGAAGTAACCCTTGATGAACAAAACTACCTGTTTAAGGAGGGTGAAACCATTCATACAGAAAACTCTTACAAATATTCTATAGAAGAATTTCATCAACTCTGTGAAAAAGCCGGCTTCCAGGCCAAAAAGGTTTGGACGGATGACAACAATCTATTCAGTATTCATTATCTTCAGGTAGCTCAGATTTAAAATCTGCAAAAGTAAGCTTTACTTGACCTCAAAATCCTGTTCACTATCAACAGTATCCAATATCCAGTCCCTAAATACTTTGACTTTAGGTCGATTCATATATTCTTCAGGAAATATCAAGTCATACTTATATTCGCTGGGTAAAATAATGTCAAAAGGACGAACCAGACGCCCAGCTTTCAGATCAGGTCTAGACAATACACTATGACCTAATGCCACGCCTTGCCCATGTATGGCGGCCTGAATCACCATACTTGAATGGGAAAATACAGGGCCATGCTGCATCGCTATATCACCCACACCGGCTAATTTAAGCCATTGATTCCATTCATGATAAGACCCATCGTGTAGTAACATATGATGTTGCAAATCTTCAGGTGCACTTAATGAATGCTCTCCTTCAAGCAGCATAGGAGAACACATTGGCGTTAAAAATTCATAAAACAGTGTATCTGAATGCAAATTTTCCGGGTAATTACCCTTTTCATAATATATCGCAACATCAATATCATCCTGCATAAAATCAACAGCAACATCCGAAGCTTTCAAGCGAACATCAATTTCAGGATAAAGTTTACTAAAGTGAGACAACCTTGGCACCAGCCAGACAATAGCAAAAGTAGGCACCACACTTACCGTAAGGGCACCTTCAGCACCTTGCGCTTTTAATTGCTCGGTAGCCTGCACCAGTTTTTCAAAAATATCTCGTATTTTAGGCCAGTACTCCTGACCTTGATCAGTAAGTAGTAACTTACGGTTTTTCCTAATAAATAACTGCACTCCAAGCATTTCTTCCAGATGTTTTACCTGATGACTGATAGCGGCTTGCGTCACACAAAGCTCATCGGCCGCCCGTGTAAAAGACAGATGCCTGGCTGCCGCTTCAAATGCACGCAGGCTATTAAGTGGAGGTAATCGATTTGCCATACTTATTTCACATTAGAAAAACTAATCCATTACATTATAAATGATCGTTTGAGTATATCCATTAAAAACTTTACTATGTCTCTCGAATTAACGAGGTATCCATTATTTGCTTTACCGATTAGATGTTTTGATTTTGTAGCAAATAATCGCTGCCTTCCAAATTGGTAAGTTTCATCGACGGAGTGAGGTAAAAGTTATGAAACAGTCTGCATTACATTTTGTATTTTTTACGGCATTTTGCCTGTCTGGCGCGACACTAAACACGCATGCTGAAGAAACTTCAGCTATTCAAGAAGTTAAAAGCAATCTAGAGCTGCAAATTGCACAATTGAATGCTGAAACTTCTCAGTCAATAATCGAAAAGTTGCAAAAGCATATTAAAATGCGTCAGAAAAAGCAACTTAAAAGAGATAAGCATTTATTTTCAATTATCTCTAAAAAGAATAAACAAGCCAGTGCAAAAACACTTAATGTTTCTTCTTTATAAAACGATTATCTAAAAGAGTTAACTTGTATTAATTGATAATTGAATGAATTAATCAGGTTAACTCAGGCCTAAGGCCACCAAAGGTTTTATTTTTGCCATGTATATGGCTTTATTTAGCGAGGCCAGAACTCCCCCCTCTTTTTTATGATTCTGGTTATGATGTTGCTAATAAGGCTTGCCTAGCAAGCCTTTTTCTTTTTTATAATTACCTTTTTATGAGCACAAAGTTCGATTGTCGATTAAATTTTAAAATAGCAGCCATGAATCCTCATCGAATATTGAACCTAATCAAATTTTACCGTAAACTCTCGCATCACTTTAATATGACATGTAAATGACACTAAAAACGTTAGCTCATTCATATTAAAGCATACATATCATAAGGTATAGGGGCCTGTAGCTCAGTTGGTTAGAGCACCCGACTCATAATCGGTAGGTCCTCAGTTCAAGTCTGAGCAGGCCCACCATTTGATTATTGATACATACTTATTCAAATCTTACCCCTCTAATATTCTTCCCAAGCAAGAAATGCTGGTTTTTTATTTCTTTGACAATGCTGTTTCAATAGCTTTAATCAGTTTTTTATCTTCTGGTTTGGTACGACTGCCGTAGTGAGCAATCAGTTTTCCATCTTTGCCAATAAGGTATTTATGAAAGTTCCATTTAGGTGCTTTACCGGCCTGGCTCTTTAGCCTCTGGTAAAGTGGATGCGCATTTTTGCCTTTAACTTTAATCTTTTCAAATAATGGAAATTCTACACCATAGGTTGACTGACAAAATTCTTGTATCTCTTCTTCACTACCAGGTTCTTGTCCTAAAAACTGATTACAGGGAAAGCCCAATATTTCAAATCCCTGATTTCGATATTTTTGATACATCTTTTCTAATCCTTCATATTGATAAGTAAACCCACACTTACTGGCAACATTCACAATCAATAACACCTTACCCTTGTAATGTTTCTGTAAATTAACCGGCTCTTTGCCAAGCAATGGTTTTATATCTACATCGAGTATATTGTCACCTGCAACAACTGCATTTGTTGTAAAAATTGTCGAGAATAATGTGAACCACTGCCAGAGCTTCATTTGAACACCTATTTATCTTACAAATAACATAGTGGATAACCATACCGAAGTATGCGTCATAGTGCCAGAATCTATTATTTAACCTACTCGATACCAAACCGTATCATGATATCCGGTTATAATGGACTTTGTACCGCTTAACTGTTCATCAAATACAATATCACCTGAATCGACGATAAGCGGTCTGCCTTCTAATGCTTTTAATTTTGTTTTTGTAGCAATCACATACACATGATCCCAACCTATGGACTCAATGACTTTTCGACTTAATTGCTGATTGCCTCTGCCTAATAAATGCCCTTGTCCTCCAATGAGGGTAATCACACAATAAACAGACCGATGTTTTTTTGTCAGCGCCAATAACTCTTTTTCATTCACATCTGATGCAATCAGTTGCCTATTTTGAATAACATCAACCCCCAACAAAGTATTATCCAAATTCAAATGCGTCATAATAGCTGCACATGTCGAACCCGAACCAATAATAAACATATCGTCTGACTCCATCAGTTCAATCACATGATCGGCAATATCATCCAACACCAGTTCGTCCACTTCAACGCCACCTTTTTTCGTCGCTTGTACATACTCCAGTGAATCAGGTACACATAAGGTACCATAGGTCATGGCTTTCACCTGTCCTTGTCGGAAAGCCTGTTCATCAATATCCATCACCGAAGCTTCTCTTAAAGATAAGAGTTCACCAGATAAAAATTGATGGAGCAGCAATCCTGCTGCTTTGGGCGTTACTGCATAAACACCGCTATGAATTTTTACACCAGCCGGTATACCTAATACGGGTATTGTGTCATCCAAAGCGTTTAACACATCACGTGCAGTACCATCCCCACCGGCAAATAAAATTAAATCAACCTTTTCCTTTTGCAAGGCCCTCACCAGATTGTGTGTATCCTGGCTTTGACTGGGCCGGATAACATCAAGAATGACTTGCGTTTTTAACCCAACCTGTTTTGCTACAGACTCACCCATATCACCTGATGCCGTTAAAACCGAAATTTGTGTATGATATTCAGAGCCTATGGCTTCCAAGGCAATACGAGCACGTTGCATTGCCATCTGAACCGCCCCTTTAGCCAAAGCTTGTGTGCGTATCTGCTCACCATCACTGCCTTTTAAAGCAACTGAACCGCCAATACCGGCAAAAGGATTCACTAACAAACCTAAGCGCAACATGTTAAACCTTCTTGGATTAAACCTTTTAGAATGACTGGTTTCATGGACAAGTGTTCTTGTTCCTGATCTAATCGTTGTTTCTGGTTTAATTGTTGTTCCTGCTCTAATAATTGTTTCTGCTGTTGTTTAAAAAAAGTCAATACTGGGCAGGTTGGTTGTTGATTATCCCAAAATGCAGCCATCAATTGATCAAATAAACTTTGTGCATCTTGAGGCAAACCCTTGTGATAATACAGATATGCCTGATGTAAAACACGTTTTTCAAAGTCTTCTCGATGACTGTGTTGAGAAAAGTCGTCGAGAGATACTTTAAAAGGATGTCCACATGCCAGTGACAGCAAGCATTCTATGGCTTGAGGTTTGACTTCAACAGATTCAAATGCCATTTGTTGTTCTTTTGAACGTCCTTCAGGAAAATACCAGTAGCCAAAGTCATCCAAAGCTCGTCGTTCTTTTCCTGCAAGACACCAATGGGCTATTTCATGTAATGCACTGGACAAAAAATTACTGCGGCTATAAATCACTGCCGGCTGCTCATTCATGGCTGCCTGGTAAAAAGGTTCGTCAGCACCATAGCAAAGTCGAACATGCTCTTTTTTACCAAATAGGTGATGAAATATATTAACGACTTCATCCAGTCGCTTTTGCTCAAAGCTCAAGAGTGGTCTCCTGATTTTATGGCAGCACTTTTATGTATTTTTACTTTATTAATTTCTACTCTATTTAGTTCTACTTTATTTCTTTCCAGTTGACGTCTTTCTGACGGTTCTTTTTCCACTTTATCTCTTAGCATCAGATTCGGTGCTCTTTCATAATCAACACAATCCACCATAAAAGAGCAACCGATATTAACCTATTATCGAATAATATGCATTTCTTCCATAAGGTTGTGCGCACCATAAATATTTTCCATCACCCAAAGCATATAACGTACATCAACACTGATACTACGATTCAGCTGAGGATTATAATCCCAATCACCAATCACACTTTCATAAACCCCATCAAATAATAACCCGATAAATTCAGCCTTTGCATTCAGTGTGGGTGAACCAGAGTTACCACCAGTGATATCCACCGTACTTAAAAAATTAACAGGAACAGAATCCAGAGATTTCATTTCATAATCACCAAACCGTTTTGAACGAATCAAATCCAATTGCTTTTTAGGCGAGTCAAAAGGTTTTTTACCCGTATCTTTTTCAAGAATACCTTCCAAGCGAGTAAAAGGTGTTGAATATAAACCATCTCTTGGAGAATAACCTTTCACATTACCATAAGTTACCCTCAAGGTGCTGTTGGCATCGGCATAAATGGGCTTACCCTGATCTTTATAAAAAGCAATCAATGCCTGCATATATTTGGGACGATAACGATTCAACTCTCCCGCAAGCTGCTTTGAATGTTTTTCAATGGCATCACGCTCATTGTAAGTAGCCACAGCTAATTGAATAAAAGGATCATCACTGTTATTAAATTCATTTAATGATTGTTCCATCCATGATAAACGTTTGTTTTTTTCTCCCAGTTGGGTTTTGGCATACATGGTGTCTAATTTTTTTCGCAAACCCTCTTGACTAATACCTTTATCGATTCCCAAAAATGCATCTAATGAATGTAATCGTTGATGTTTTGGCAGTTTCCTATAGTGATTTAAAAAGTGAAGTAACGCAGCTTTATCAATATCAGAAACATAACGTTTATCGATAGCCTCTAGTGATTGTTTCATAAAGGGCATATCACGTTCCTGATAACCTGATTCCCTTTCTAAATCTGATTTTTGTTTTTCAATAGCCAAACGATGCAAACGATACGCTGTACGTATTATTTGAGTTCTTCCCATGTAACTCAATACCATAGAACGTTCTTTGTTTTTTAAATTTTCATCAATAAGTTGATTCAGTTTTTTAACACTTTGCCCATATTGATTTTGACGTGATGACTTCTTTGATATCCACGTAACAAGCTCTTGTTCAAGTTTTATTCTTCTTTGTAAAAAATCACTTTTTTGATAGCTTTTAATCATGCTGCCGTAATTTTTTGCATAATTTGCCAAACCCGCTAAAGTGGACTCATATTTAATTCGACGTTCACTCCCTGGCTTTGATAATTGATGAATGATGTCAATGAATTCTTCTCGATATTGCTTGGCAACGGGATACGTCCAGGTAAATTGATTGTTAATTTCCTTTGCAGTCCGATAACGATTTGTACTGCCAGGATAACCAATAGCCATAACAAAATCTTTATCCTTTACACCTGAAGCATTCACTTTCAAAAAGTGTTTTGGTTGATAAGGTACATTGTCTTCGTGATAATCGGCAGGTTTTCCATCTTTGCTCACATAAGCGCGATAAAAAGCGTAATCACCTGTGTGACGTGGCCATATCCAATTATCAATATCACCACCATACTTTCCGATACTACTTGCTGGCGCATGCACTAAACGGACATCTCTGATCATCAATTGTTTAAATAAAAAGTATTCCAGCCCACCATGAAAACTGACAACCCGACAACGGTAATCTGAATCACTTTCACATTGCGCCACCAATTTTTTTTCTTGCTGTTCAAGATGATCATAACGTTGCTTTCCTGACATGCTATCATGAAGTCCTTGTGTCATGTTTTTTGTCACCTCAGCAATATCCTCTGTCACATAAACTCGAGAACCTGGTGATGCCTGTAATTCTTCATTCAAACTTTGTGCTAAGAACCCTTTTTGTAAAATATTGTTGTCTTCACTTGAATTATATTGAATCGAACCATAAGCACAATGATGATTCGTCACTACCAACCCTTTGTCAGAAACAAAAGATGCCGTACATCCTCCCAGACTCACAATAGCATCCATTGGAAAACCTTTTAAACTTGCCAAACGTTTCACAGGTATTTTCAGTCCTGCTTTTTTCAGTTTTTTCTTGAGCTCTGGTAATTGATGAGGTTGCCACATACCTTCATCAGCACCAACCGTCAAATGCATGCCTAACATGCCAAATACCATCACGCTCATCATCAACTTTTTTATCACGTGCATTTGCATAACTGCCTCACTTATTATTTTTAAATCAAATTTTTATCAGCAACCCTGTAAATTGAAAGGTTATCACTTCATATATTTCAAAATACACAGCTATAAGAATATCAATACAAGATTTTTGGCTATACTAATTTGACTGATTTATCAGGTCAATTGAAAAAATAAGACAAATGTAACCAATTTTGTCGATGGCAATCTCTGCATCAATCTTCAAATTTCATTGACATAACATCAACCGATCAAAGCCAATCGCAAAACCAATCCCCTGAGCATATCGCCCACCCCCAACAACCTGTTTTTGTGCGCCCAAGCCAGGAACTGAGATTTCAAATCCACCTTCTATATAATATGACAATCCCCGTTGCACACTTTCAAAAACCTCATAGTCTTTTGTTTTCAGTGACACCATGGATTCTGCCAAAGCGATCAACTCCTGAGTAATGGATTCTGAAGTCGGATTGAGTACTTCAATACCAAACTGAAAAAATTCCCTGTATCGTCCTTCTTGTGGCTTTTCATAACGCCAACACCTTTGAAAATACCAGTGTTTTACATTGTTACGTCGCTTATAATGTTTATCGGCTACCAGTTGAACGGTGGCGGTACCTTCAGGTCTTAAACAAAGGGAACGTCCTTTTTTATCGTTAAAAACATACATTTGTCCCAGTATTTCTTCACCAGCTTTATCAGTATAAACATCTGAGGGTTCAACACAGGGTAAAATAATTTCTGTATACCCTGCATCTTCAGCAATATCGATCATCTGATTCAATAATACCCGACGTGCTTTTGCCTCTTCTCCCGCAATGATACGTACACCACGGGCTAATTTATCAATTTTTAGCTCCATAAAAGAACCATACTCTCTGAGTTGTTATCGTGTCGCTATGGTATCAGATACCATGCATTTACCATAGAATGAAGCTTAAAATATCTGATCACATCTATAATCTACTTACTTTATTCATACAATAACACTCAACAATAATAATAAAATGAGATAAAAAACATCTCATCAACCGAACAGAAAAATATGCTGAAACTCAAATAAAGAAAAGGTTAATTACGTTTTTTACTAGCCAGAATCAATAACATAGGCTAGAGTTTTTAATAGATTTATGAATTATAAAAAAGATGACATCATCCATAATTATTCTAGGTACTTAAATTTGCATGCATGTTTTATTGGTTGACGAAAATGATGCTGAACGTTCAGCAGTCCAAGAAAAATTAAATGAATCTGGATTTGCAAGCAAAATTACAGAAGCCTCCAATTTTGCTTCTGCTGTAGAGATTTATCGTGAGTCTAATATTGATTTGATATTGATTGACGACAACCTCTCAGATAAAAGCCATACTGAGATGCTCTCCGAATTAATGCGCCAGGTTAAAGATCATATTACTGCCTATGTCGTTATGTCGAGTAATGACGATGAGCTCATTGCACAGCAATGTCTCAAAGCCGATGCTCAGGATGTGATTCATAAAGAAGCTATCAATAAAGCTCGTTTAGACAGAGCCATGGCGTCTGCCCACGCCAGATACCATTACAAAAAAAAATTACAAGACAGCTTTCAACAAATCAAAAAGTCCGCCATAAAAGATACCACTACGGGTTTAGCTACACGTTTTCAATTAGAAAAATCTTTAAAAGTCAACATAGAACATGGTCGACGCAATACACAGTCTATTGCACTTCTCCTATTTGATTTAGATAATTTCTCGCAAATTAATGATGAATACGGCTATAACACCGGTAATCAATTACTCAAAGAAGTCGCTTATCGGGTACAACCCTGCATCCGGACTTATGAACTGTTTGCCCGCTTGGACGGTGATGAGTTTGCTGTTGTCCTAACCAGTATCACTGGTATTGATGCCGTTAGACGTGTTGCAGAGCGCATTTTGGGTGCCATGAAATTACCCTTTAAAGTGAATGGTGACGACAAACATATTTCACTGAGTTTAGGCGTTGCCCTATTTCCTCACAATGCAGCCACATCAGAAGATCTGCTCAAATATGCCGATAAAGCCATGGGCCGTGCTAAAAAGAAAGGCAAAAATCAGCTCAATTTTTACGAAATCAGTATGCAGGAAGAATTTCTTTTAAGGCTGGCTATTGAAAAAAAATTACGTCAGGCATTTAAGGACAAACTACTACAACTACATTACCAGCCTTATATGGATCTCTTAACAGGAGAAGTCATTGGTTCAGAAGCTTTATTACGCTGGCCGGATTTAGAAGAAGGCATGCAATATCCACAACAGTTTATACAAGTTGCTGAAAGCTCAGGACTTATTGTCGGTATTGGCCTTTGGGTAGTCGAAGAAGCCTGTAAACAAATAGCCACTTGGAAGCAGGAGTTTAAAAAGAATATCCGTATGGGAATTAATATTTCTGCTGCTCAACTATACGAAAAAAACTTTGCTGAACATGTCCAATCCTGTATTGAGCAACATAATATCGATGCTTCAGATATAGAAATGGAAATCACTGAAGAGGCATTACTCACTGATATTTCTACCGCCATGGAAGTGATTAACGAACTATCAAGGTTAGGTTGTCGCATTATACTCGACGGCTTTGGCAGTGGCTTTTCTTCTATTCAACATTTAATAGATTTTCCAATTGATGCCATCAAAATTGATAAGTCATTAATGCCAAGTGAAGATTCTTCCACTCGCGCCACATTATTGCTGGAAGGTGTCGTAGCGATGGTACAATCATTAAATTTATCATTGATTGCTGAAGGTGTAGAAACGGAAGAACATTTAAAACTTTGTAAAAAACTGAATATCAGAGCTGCGCAAGGATATTTTTTTGGACGCCCTGTCTCACGTCATAGTTTCGAACAATTTTATTTTTCTGAATAAAAAATTAAAAATCATGACTCACTTGGAGTAAAGTCATTACTTTTAAAATAAAATACTTATTCCGAGTTCAGGTTACTTAGATTACACTGGTAAAGTCACTACGCGCCAATAATGTTCAATCATATCAATCACTTTTAAAAAACTATCATCAATACCTGATTTAACAATATAACCTGCAATATTTTTTTTATAGGCTGCAATTCTGTCTTCATCAGACGAAGAAGTTGTCAATACAAAAACAATCGCATCTTTGACAATAGGATCATCTCTTATCACTTCAAGAAATTCAATACCTCCCATATCTGGCATGTTCAAATCCAATAAAATAATATAAGGTTTATCAAGAGAAGTCATTCCATTTTCACCTTTTAAAAAATCAACAGCTTCTTTGCCATTTCTTACTCGATAATAAGGGTTCGCTATTTTTAATTTTTTTAATGAGCGTTGCACTGCTTTGGCATCAACATCATCATCATCAACTAATAAGATACTCACTTCTTTATATTGATTTATCGTATTTAAAGCAGTCATATCATTTACCTTTAGCTATACTTCGTTTTATATTATGTCAAGTTTATTGTTTTAGGCCAAGTAAAATAAAAACTCGCACCTTCACCAACTTGAGATTCCACCCATATTTCACCGCCATAATTGGTGACTATCTTTTTAATCAGAGCCAAACCCAAACCGCTACCTTCCACTTCATCTCTTGATTTCAATGATTTAAATATCTTAAAGATCACTTCATGATGTCGAGATTCAATGCCAGGTCCATCATCTTGTACCACAAAAGTATAAAAGTCAGCTTGTTTATTGTCATCGCACCATACAATAATTGAACCATCTTCCCGATCATGGTGTTTAATTGCATTGCTGAAAAGATTACGAAAAACTTGCTCTAAAGGTACCATAAAGGTTGTAAAAACCGGTAACTTACCTTTTACTTTAAGTTTAAATTTTTCTGATGGTGTCGATAACATCAATAAATCTTCCACCATATTTTTCACATTAACCTGTTTAAGAAACTCCTGTTTACGACCTATCTTGGAATACTCTAATAAATCTGAAAGTAAAGATTCCATTCTTTTTATTCGCCCTCTCATCATTAATAAATTATCATTGACTTCAGAAAAATTTTTAATTTCGATATCTTCAGATATCCATTTTGCTAACTGATCGATACCTCTTAATGGTGACTTCAAATCATGTGATGCAATATAAGCAAACTCGTCTAATTCTTTGTTACTGGCCTCAAGATCAATCATATATTTATTTAATTGTATTTCTGTTTCTTTTCGATATTGAATATCACTGATTGATCCTGTCATACGCTTATGACCAGTAATTGAATGTTCTGATATCAACCCTCTACCTCTAAACCATTTATACTCTCCACTTTTTGTTTTCAAACGATACTCCACATCAAAAGGTATGTTATCTTTCAAATGTTCTTGTACAGCGTTCTCTACTTTGTTTACATCATCAGGATGTAAAAGTGAAAAAAATGTAGATGCTTTTGCTTCAATTTCATATTCTTTGTATCCTAATAAAGCCTTCCATCTTGGAGACCAGTACTCTTTGTCTTCTTCCATATTGGGCCAATCCCAAATACCATCTTGTGTGGCCTCCACTGCTAATTGGAAACGTTGTTTTGCATCACTCAATTCTTCTGTTCGTTTTTTAACAGTGTTTTCAACTAGTATCCTATGATTAATCTGTAATATTAAAACGTATATAACAAATACTGTAATACCTAAACCACTTAATAGTATCAGCCACCGAATTGACATATCAACTTTATCATCAATCCTTTTGAAAGGATATATTTCTATTTGCCATTGATTACCTGCAAAATTAAAAATTTCCTTAAAATTAAATTTTTTATATTCAATTTTTACATCTTTATTGTGCTCGTAAAGAATACTTTTGTTATCAAAATTAGTAATATCTTTAATCGTAACACGTATATCCGTTAAATGATCATTTAGATTAAAAGATACCACATCATTCATACGTAATACGATTAAAACAAACCCTAACAAACCATCTTCAAATTCTTTAGTCTTTTTTAGCTTTTCTTTAAATATTGGGTTAAAAACAATAACACCTAATTGCTCATCTTTTTCTTGAACCAACTTAATAGGTTTTGAAGCTACTTTAATATTGAATTTCCTAGCTTTATCCAACGCTTTTAAACGCTCTATATTAGATGATAAATCAAAACCTAATGCCTTTTCATTTCCTTTTAATGGTTCCACATAAAAAACAGGATAATATACTGCTCTTTCATCAGCCGGTATCATTTTTTCATTATCTTTTTGAGTAAAAACATAATCATTAAATCCATTTTTTCTGGCTTTAAACTCATATGCTTCACGTTGATTATGAAGAACTTTAGGCACCCACTCTATCGCTTGAATATTTTCATACTTCTTTATTAATGGAGAAACATATCGTGAAAATTCATCTCGATCAACATGTTCTGAAGCATTATAAAATGACTGTAAAGAATCTAAAATATTTAAATTGACAGACAATCCTTTTTTTAAGTTTTCTATATGACTCAGTGATATTCCCCTTAATTCTTCTAGTATTGTTTTCTCTTCAATATATTGAAACAACATATATGCGGAAAATGTCGTCGCACACCCAATAATACCTATAATTCCAGGTAATGTATAAAATCTTAATTTCACCTTTCTAATGGAACGCGAATAATCTTTTTGTTTTTGTAACATAGAAAAACTGGTTAATATATAAAATAAAATAAAAGACAAAAATAATCCAGAAAATAAAACCAGATATATCCGTTTTTTTAATTTCATTTTATTGTCATATAATAATTTATCATCTGTAATAAAAGTAAAAATAACCTTCGGATTATTTAAAACAGATGTCACTTCATGTTTCATCAATATATTTTTAGTTGATGTTTTGATTTCCACATTTTCTTGAGATACTCTAAAAGCAACATTATTATATTTTATTGAAGGAAAAATATCTTTAAAGTCTATTTTCATTTCAGCTGTCAAAAAACCTTCAACATATCCTGAATATTTTACTGGCACTGTTATACTAAAAAACATGTGATTATTTATTTGCTCCTTTAAACTCAATGCATAATCCAAGTCACCATTTAGCATAGTATTCATCCATGGATAGTGTTCTATAACAAACCCTTGCAAATCATCAAATGTTTTTGCAACAATATTGCCTTCAATATCTTGCAAAACTAAACGCGCCTTTTCACCATTAATCATAAAACTATTAAATAATTCAATAAAACCTTCTGATTCACCTTGCATCAACATTACTGAGCTTACAATAGCAGGAAAAGCCGTCACATCATCCAATATATTTTTTTTAATTTCAATTTGCCGAATAAATAGCTCAACTTCTGCATTTAACTCTGCATGCATATTACTTTCATGTTGACGATTAATAACATCATCAATTTCAGGAATAACTATTTGAGATGCAAGCAGAGTCATTACCAAAATAAAGATAATAAAAATGACAAGTGATTTTTTTAGCAACAAATAGCGTCCGTATTTTTTTCTTGCTTTACCTTTGCCTTTGCCTTTATTTGCATGACTTAACATTAGTCTTTCAATACCATAATTGAGTTATTTTCCAGATATTTCCCCATGCAATAATCTTTTTTTTCTAAAGCCTCATGCGCATCAAAATTATGTTTAACATTAAAAATAGAGAAAGGTTTTTTATATAATTTAATCAAACCTTGAACAGGTTGATTTAAATTTTCTAAAGCTAATCGTATTGTATTTCTATCTTTAATGATATCACCCGTTAATTTTGATTGTTCGATAGCTTGAATTAATAGTAAAGTTATATCATAAGCATGTACGAAACCAACCATTGCTTTTATATCTTCTGGTCTATCAACTACACCTTTGCTATATTGTTTTAATCGATTAAATACATTTTGCGAAAAATCAGTTGGACTAGATGATACAAAAGAAAAACAGCTCTGTATAAAATGTAAATCGATGTTCCGTCTTTCTACATCTGTTATTTTTTTGTGGAAATCGCCTCCAACAATACCCCAATGACTAATAATCGGTAAACTTAATTTATCTTTTTCTTTAATAATTTCTTTGATAAGAACTGCACCTTCAATAGCATTGGCTACTAAAACAATGCAATCACTTCTTGATGATACTATATTTTTTATGTATTTCTTCGCACTCTCTTCACTTATATTCCAAGCAAACCGACTGATATTAGGATGAGTTACACCACGTACTTTTAATTCTTTTAACATATTGTTTAAATTAGAATCACCCCATAATGTCTTTTCAAGTAGTAAATATGGGTTTTTGCATTGTTTTTTTTCAAATGCAAAATCAATAAGGACAGAGGCTGCTTTTGTATCATCTAAAGATAAGCGAAAAATCCAGTTTTCAGGAGAAGGATATCGTGTTATTGGCCCTCCAGCTGCCCAAGGCACCAATGTCAATGCTTTTTCTTCATTAATAAACGTTCTATTTTTAATCAGTGGTGGTGAGTGGATACCTGAAAATATCACTAATGCTTTTGAATCTGAAATGAACGTTTTATAATTTCTTTTACTACGTACTACATTACCTCTATGATCTAAATATTTAAATTTAAATCGATAACCAGAAATTTGATTATTTCTTTCATGAAAAGCAAGTTCAATACCTCTTTGAATGGCTTGTGACGATTCTTTATGGTTGGATAAATCAGCATCCTGATAAATATAGAATATTTTATCGTTAGCAAAAGATATTTTTATAACAATAACGTAACTAATAAGTACAATCATTTTTTTCATAATGTCACCTAAAAATTATATTTAATCTGAAATTGTGGAACAGATTCGGTAACACCTTGAATACCAAATTTATTATGCCAATATTGCCACTCAATACCCAAAAACAGTTTTTTTTTCTTAAGGTTTACGACTGAGCCAATATCAACAAGAAAACGAGGGACAATAAGTTGATACGGTTTTTTATTTTGACCTTCATCTCCAGCCAAATCAGCAAACCCCTCAATGAGATAATCAATACGTTTGACACGAAAGGGTCTACTCCATGATAAGGTCACTTGATAAGTTCTTTCTAATGCAGGATTATTTCTAATATACAAATTAGTCTTGAAAAATTTAAAGCCTGATATATTAAAGTCAATCGCAAAACCATACAAATATCTAGCATTTGAATTTTCTGGCTTTTCTATCGTTGTTGAAATTAACACATCTTTTATTAAACCTTTCGAATCAAATTTGTTTCTTAGTTTATTGATAGAAACTCTTGGTGAAATCTCTACATAGTAAGAATTATTCCCTTCTTCAGGCCAGGTTTGATCAAGAAATCCAAACACGTCACCGTACTGCCACCCACTCGCATGTTCCAAAGTGAGTAAAGTGCGATCTTCACTCCCAACTTCATAATCATATCCACGTAATAATTGAATATTCGTTGAATTCCACTGCAAAAAAAAGGTCTTTGTTCTTTTGCAAAAACTGTTAAAGAAAAAACCAATACATACAGTGTCAAAAAAATATTTCTTTGTACTCTCATTAGTTATCACTTTAATTTGTCATCGTATCAAACAAGTCATTTTATTGACAGATAAATATTTACCTTTATGAGGTAAGTATATGAAAAAAAATATAATTTTATTGTAAATACACTATTTTATCTCAATAAAAAAACATATATTTTTTTGTGCCAACATTTAAAAATAAACTATATTAGTATTAATATAATAGATATGTTATAGATGTATTTATGAATACAGCAAATCAAATCACTTCTGCAAATTTAAAAATACTTTTGATTGAAGATGACAAAGTTGATCGCATGATTATTGTCAAATCTGTACTCAAAGAAGAAGAAAACTGTCACTTTGATTACGCAATAACAGTACAAAAAGCAAAATCATTGTTAAGAAAAAATACTTACGACATTATCATATCCGATATGAACTTACCTGATTCATCAGGTATGGATACAATAACTAAATTACTCAGTCTATCCAGAAAAACACCTATCGTTATATTATCAGGTATTGAAAGTGACAGCATTGCATTAGAAGCGATTCATCGCGGTGCTCAAGAATACATACCTAAACATTATATGCAAGATAGTTATCTTCTAGCTCGAACAATACGCCATGCCATAGAACGCAATCAATTAAAAATCAGCTTAGAAGCGACCAAAGAAAAAGAAAAATTCTTTGCCTATTACGATCAGTGCACATCATTACCTAATCGATTACTTTTTCTAGACAGATTACAACAAGTTGTAAAAACATCACAAAGAGAAATGAAAAAATTTTCTATTTTCTTTATTGATTTAGATAAATTTAAAGAAATTAACGATTCATTTGGACACGATGCAGGAGATACCGTTCTAAAGTGCATCAGCAAAAGGATGAAAAGTATCTTGCGAGAAGAAGATACTGTTGCCCGATTTGGTGGCGATGAATTTGGTGTTATTTTAAATAAGGTTCATGAAAGCAAACAGTTGCAATCAATTGCAAAAAAATTAACGGCTATTATTAATCAACCGATTACATATAAAAACAATATATGTTCTGTGGGTGTCAGTATTGGCATTGCCTGCTACCCAAGACATGGCTATATGTCAGAGCTACTACTGAAAAATGCTGATATTGCTATGTATGAAGCAAAAAGAAAGGGGCGAAATCAATTTTGCTTTTTTACACCAGAGTTATTCGATAAAACACGTCATACCATATCCATAGAAAATGCATTAAGACAAGCATTACAAGAACCCAGTAAAAACTTTGCTCTTTATTTTCAACCCAAAGTTAATTTACAGCACGGCAGCATATATTCTGTTGAAGCCTTGATCCGCTGGCATCACACTCAGTTAGGAACAATACACCCTAACAATTTTATTAGCCTGGCAGAAGATTTAGGATTAATAGAACAAATTGACAAATGGGTATTAGAGCAAGCATGCAGACAAATAACTCTTTGGCAATCTAATCAC
The DNA here is from genome assembly GCA_965230335.1 of Kangiellaceae bacterium. Lineage (GTDB taxonomy): Bacteria > Pseudomonadota > Gammaproteobacteria > Enterobacterales > Kangiellaceae > CBDDKS01. The sequence continues at coordinate 701,465 of CBDDKS010000006.1, forward strand.
GCGAATATTAAAGTTAGCATAAACATTTCAAGCTGTACATTTAATCGTTGCGATTTTGTGGAATCCATTGTCAAACCCACTTTAAATCAATTTAAAATCAACAACTCATCTATAGAAATAGAAATCAATGAAGACTTGCTTTTAGATAATATTCATCATATTAAACAACAACTCAAAAAACTCAACGAATTGGATATTAGCATTGCCATCAATGGTTTTGGAAAAAGCTTTTCTTTTTTAGATTTCCTAAAAGATTTTCCAGTAAATACATTGAAAATAGATAGTCGATTTCTTTCTGACAAAATAAACTGTCAACAAAAAATAATAATACTTAAAGCCATTATTGAAATTGGTAAAGCTCTTAATTTGAATGTTGTTGCAGAAGGCATCGAAACTGAAGAACAAATGGAACTAATAAAAAGCTTACACTGTCAAGAAGGCCAGGGGTTCTTTTTTGGAGAGCCTTCTTTATCATGGATTCCACAAAAAAAAGAAGCCGAAGTCATTCCTTTAATAAATAACAATCAAAAAAATAGTACTCCTTTGTTATAAGCATAATCTTCTTATTTAATTAACTTGAGCATATCCCCATAAATAGATTAAACTTGGCCACATATGCCAAGTGCACCACCTTTTAATCAAGAATTAATTTCTTATATCTATTGTTATGCAAGACATGATTAATATTCTTCAGGCAACAAATCCCTGGCTAAAGCTTTGTATTCTCCTTATCATCACCTGGGCAATCAGTGCCATATTAAAGCATCGTCTGCATGCTTTTATTCATATTCTTGCAAAACGGACCAAAAGTACCTGGGATGATGTGATATTAGAACATCATGTTATTCAGCGCCTTATTCAAATTTTACCCGCACTCATTGTCTATTCATCCATTCCTTTTTTATTCTCGGTAAATGAAGAAACCGAGTCACTGCCCTTACTACCAAAGTTGATTCAAAAAATAGCACTCAGCTATGGTATTCTCATGCTATTTCATGCATTAAGTGCTGTACTTGGTGCTATCAATAGCATTTATGAACAAAATCCAGAGTCCAAACAACGCCCTATAAAAGGTTATATTCAAGTCGCGAAGCTCATTACCTATTGTATTGCCACCATATTAATTATCTCTGTTCTTATTGAAAAGTCACCCATTATTTTATTAAGCAGTTTTGGTGCATTAACAGCGATTATTTTACTGGTTTTTAAAGACACGATTCTTTCTTTTGTTGCCAGTATTCAACTATCCAGCTTAGATATGCTTCATGTCGGAGATTGGATAGAAATGCCTGACTTTAATGCTGATGGTGATGTTATTGATATTTCCTTGCATACCATTCGAGTACAGAACTGGGATAAAACCATCACAACCATTCCAACACACCGATTGATTTCAGGTTCCTTTAAAAACTGGAGAGGCATGACACAATCAGGGGGGCGTCGAATTCGTCGTTTTATTTTAATTGATATGTCTTCCATTCGATTTTTAACACCTGAAGAAACAGAATACTTCATTCGCTTTTCATTATTAAAGGATTATATCAAAAATAAACAAACTGAATTGGAGAGTTATAATGCTTCACTGGAATATAAAACTGATAATGATGTCAATATGAGAAAGCTCACCAATCTGGGTACCTTTAGAAGTTATATGTTGAATTATTTAAAAAACCACCCACATATTCACAAAAATATGACATTATTGGTCAGGCAATTACAACCTAAGCCGGAAGGTTTGCCTATTGAAATTTATTGTTTCACTAATACAACCGAATGGAATATCTATGAAAATATCCAAGCTGATATTATGGATCACTTACTGGCTATTATGACTGAATTTGATTTAAAAGCTTATCAACAACCCAGTAACTCTGGTCTGGAGAACCTTTTTATACCCAATAATGATTAAACTTTTTTCTTACCTTCAATATTCATCATGTTAAAAATGGATGCCATTATTATAGGCGCAGGTGCTGCTGGCCTTATGTGCGGAATTAGTGCTGGTCGACGTGGCAGAAAAGTTATGATTTTAGATCATGCCAATAAACCAGGGAAAAAAATTTTAATGTCTGGTGGCGGTTATTGTAATTTCACGAACATGGATGTCAGTGATGAACACTTTATTTCTCATAATATCCACTTTTGCAAATCAGCATTAAGTCGTTTTACTCCATGGGATTTTATCGATATGGTTGAAAGGCATCGTATCCCTTATTATGAAAAAAAACATGGTCAGTTATTTTGTAAAAATAAATCCAAAGATATTTTGAATATGCTATTAAAGGAGTGTGAACAATACCATGTCGCCATTCAAACCCACTGTTCTGTGACTGCTATTGAAAAAAAAGATAACGTCTTCCATCTACAAACCTCTCAAGGTTCATTAGAATGTCAATCTCTTGTTATAGCAACCGGTGGCTTATCCATTCCAACCATGGGAGCAACGGGGTTCGGTTATAAAATTGCCAAACAATTTCATTTATCTGTTTTTCCACAAACCGCAGCTTTAGTACCTTTTATATTAGATGAAACATCACTCAAGCATTTTGATGGGTTATCAGGCACTTCTCTGCCTATCGATGTTCAATGTCAAAATCAATCTTTCCAGGAATCCATGTTATTTACTCATAAAGGACTGAGTGGCCCAGCTATTTTACAAATTTCTTCCTATTGGCACTCAGGCGATGCTATTGTCATCAACTTATCACCTAACCATTCTGTTTATGAATGGTTAAAACAAAAACAACAAGAAAAACCACTGGCACAATTACAGACTCTACTTTCTCATTTATTCACCAAAAAATGCTCAGAAAAACTATGCCAGCTCTGGTTTAACCATATTTTTAGTAAACCCATAGCAGAACTCACCAATAAACAATGTGAATTTATATCTCAAAAATTACATCAATGGCAGGTTTTTCCTAAAGGCACTGAAGGTTATCGAACAGCAGAAGTCACCCTGGGAGGTGTGAATACTCATGATATTTCATCAAAAACCTTTGAGGCAAAATTAGTACCCGGACTTTTTTTTATTGGCGAAGTGCTTGATATGACAGGACATTTAGGAGGATATAACTTTCAATGGGCCTGGTCATCAGGTTTTGCTGCTGGGCAATATATTTAAAAAATGTGACACCTTTTCTTTAGTTGCATTTTTATTCATGGCATACTCTGGTTTCATTTCTCAAAAATAACCAAACCAAAACCTACGGGAGGAAAAAGAAATGAAAACATTATCTCTTATTGTATTAACACTGTGCGTTACCTGGGGCTGTAGTCAAGAAGAAACCTCTTCTAAAAAAGAAGCGCATGACGCTATAGAAACCGGTATTGATAAAGCAAAAGACATCTCTTCTAAAACCATTGAAGAAGCCAAAAATATTTCTAATGAAACACTTGATGAAGCTCAGGAAATAGCCAAAGAAACTTATGATGCTGCAAAAGAAACAGGAAAAGAAGTAATACAGGAAGGCAAAGAGACATTGAATGAAACCAAAATTGCATTAGAAAAAAAAGCAACTGAACTTAAAGAGGAAACTAAAGATACAATCAAAGATGTACAAGATAAATTAAAAGATTCAGATAAATAATTTTTCTTTTTTTTTGAAAGCCACATAATTGTCATATTATGTGGCTTTTTTGTTGTGTATGATATAGCTAAATTACTTTAAACCAGCTCACTGTCAGTTAAAAGAAGTATTTTGATATGAGTATTGCTATAGTACTTGAATAAATGTTTAAACTTGTTGGTCATCGTGGCTTGCCTGAAAAATTTCCAGAAAACAGCCTATTAGGATTTCAAAATGCACTGATTCATGGTGCTGATGCCATTGAGTGTGATATTCAATTTGACCGGTCAGGTGAGGCCTACATTCTCCACGATCCTGATTTTAAACGTGTTGGCAACCTCCCAACTTTTATTCATGAGTTATCCGAACAAGAACTACAACAAATCAGTGTTCATGAACCCAATCGTTTTAATCAAACCTATTATCCTTGCCCTCTGCCTCATCTAAGCAGTTTGATACCATTAATGCAACGTTTTCCAGACAGGTTACTTTTTGCTGAAATTAAAACCGAGTCTTATGACTGGATAACCAGGAAAGCCTGCGTTGATACTTTAATCACATTACTCAAACCCATTCTGCATCAAGTGGTTTTTATTTCTTTTGATAAACATGTTATCCAGATGATAAAACAACACTCACAGTGTCCAATAGGGTGGGTATTAAATCAATATGACGAACAATCGAAGAGTCTGGCTGAGCAATGGTTACCTGACTATCTGATTTGTGATAAACAAAAATTACCTGATTTAATAGCGCAATTATGGCCAGGATCTTGGGAATGGTTTATTTATGACGTAATCCATTTACAAGAAGCAAAAAAATATCATGCTATGGGTGCAAACTGGATAGAAACTTGGGATGTTACTTCATTACAGCAACAAATGGATCAAGCCACTTGATTTTTAATCAGCTAAACTGATGAGATACACACTATTTTGAATCGTATTTTCAACCGTTCCTAACGACTAAACTGTATCATCCTCATCATCATCGTCATCTAAATTAAGGCTGATTTGTACAATTTTTCTCATATAAGCCCTTTCTTTCTGAAAGCGCTTTTTCATCATGGCCATTTCATACTCCATACTTGCCATGCGTGTTTCCATATCACCTGTTGGTTGCACACCTGACAAGGCCTGTTGAGGCACTTGCTTTACCTCAGCTGCTTTTTCCTGTTTCAATTTTGCAGTAGCAATCACTTCAGGGTGTTCTATAGCAATTTCATCAGCTACGGTTTTAACGATTTCTCCATCTATACGATGCTTTTCTTCTAAAAAACCATAAAGCAACAGTCGATCACAAACATTGTTGATACGACGAGGAACACCTTCTGTAAATTCAAAAATTTGTTGGTAAGCTTCGGCAGTAAAAACAGGATCATCCGTCCAGCCAACCTTCTTTAAACGATGTTCAATATAAGCTTGTGTTTCTTCTGTATTGAGGTGTGCCAAATGATACGATGCGGTAATACGTTGTCTCACCTGTTCCATATGAGGAACAGCAAGCACCTCCCGAAACTCAGACTGACCCAATAAGAAAATTTGTAATAATGTACGTCCATCAGAAACCAAATTAGATAGCATCCTAAGCTCTTCCAGGCTTTCCAAAGGTAAGTTTTGTGCTTCATCAACAACCAGCATGCATCGTTTGCCCTCTTTCTGTCGGGCAATAAAAAAGTTTTCCAGATTTTTTATTAACGATGTTTTTTCTGATTCTTTATGTGCCAAACCAAAAGTAGCCGCTACCATCCGTAAAATATCTGTAGAATCCAACTGTGTATTCAATAATTCACCGGCAATAATTTCTTTTTTACTCTCTAAAGATCCAAAAAGTGTACGTACCAAAGTACTTTTGCCAGTCCCGACATCACCTGTCACTATAATAAAGCCTTCCCCCTGAGAAAGACCATAACGTAAATAAGCCAATGCACGCTTATGTGTACTACTGCCAAAAAAGAAAAAAGGATCTGGGGCTAATTGAAACGGTTTGCCCGACAAGTGATAGTAACTTTCATACATTGTGTTGCTCGCTTAAGGTTTTTGGCTCTCTATATAACTATCGAGAACCTTTCTGCCAGATAATAACCTGTGCAGTTTGCATTAAAATGGTAAAGTCTAAAAACAGGCTAAAGTTCTTTATATAATAAAGATCATACTGGAGTTTTTGCTTCGCGTCTTCTTCATTGTCTCCATAGGGGTAACAAATTTGAGCCCAACCAGTAATTCCAGGCTTTACTCGATGACGCATATTATAATAAGGAATAGATTCATTCAAATTACTGACAAATTCTGGTCTTTCAGGACGAGGGCCAACAAAGCTCATATCACCCTTAAGTACATTCCATAATTGTGGCAACTCATCCAACCGTGTTTTTCGCATCACTGCACCCACCTTGGTAACCCGGGTATCATTCTTTGATGCATACTGTGCTCCTCCAGCCTCTGCATCGACCACCATACTACGTAACTTGTATATCGTGTAAGGTTTACCATGTTGTCCTATTCGAGTTTGACTGTAAAGTACAGGATCACGCCATTGGCTTTCCCTTTTAATCAATATATAGAGTACACCCATAACCGGCAAACTCAGCAGCATGAATATAGCACTGACAACCACATCATATAAACGCTTCAACATTTCTCTTAAATAATCAGTATTAAACCCTTCAAAAAAAACCACCTGACTTGGTGTCAATGCATCAATAACCATACGACCTGTACGTCGCTCAAAGAATTCAGCAACATCGGTAATTCTTACACCATTTAATTTGGCCTGAATAACGTCTTCCACCGGATAATTTTTTCGATTGTCATCCACACCAATAACCAACTCATCAATACCGTAATCTTCAACCACCTTCAACAGCGTTTCTTCACTTCGGATAATCTTTGAGGCATCGTCGATCTCATCATGATCACCCTTTAAATGCAAAAAGCCTACTAATTTTATACCCCGCCAATCACTTTTCCTTCTCAATTTAAGAATAGCTGAGGCGCGTGATCCCGTACCTACCACCAATAAACGGGTCTTAAAAATGTCGTGATCGGCCAGTAACTCAAAGAAATAACGATTAATAACCAATATAAAAAAAGATAATAAGAAACTAATAAATAAAACGCCTCGTCCAATAAAAAGATGGGGTACAAGATAGAAAAATATGGTTAAAACCCAAAAAGCAATAAAGCTTGCCCAAAATAACCTTGAAACAACCTCCATATACGTCTGTCGCGTACTGCGTTGGTATAATCCCATTGCAATCATAACAAACGAGTAAATAGAGGCATAAGCCAGAACTTTCCAGTTAAAATTTTGTAGTAACTCTTGGCTGCTGGCTTCTGGCGTACGAATACCTGCTGCAATATATACGCACACAAATAGCAAAATAAACTCAAATACCATTAATAAAACTAAGGCTTTGGGTATATAATGCCCGAAAATTCTAACCATGGATTGTTCCTAAATGGATATCTTTAGACTTATGACTCAAACTTTTTAAAGAATTATATTTCAGGAAGTTAGAGAAATAAAAAGGTTACTGGCTTAAGAAGAGCGAATTATAGCTTTTTTACGTTAAATTACCATCTCAAGGCCAAACAAACTATCAATTATCTCTCTTAAAAGCTGAATAACCTGAGTTCAAAATTAGGGGCTGTTTAAAACACTGTATTATCTAAGGCTTGTTACTCTTCATAGATATAAAACGTCTTATCACAGATTAAATTCATGTTCACAAGTCAAACAGATGACTTTTTATATCATGTGTCGATTTTTTTTACAAATATATCATAACAAATAACACATACAATAGATAACCTATTAAAATATAAAGACTTTTCAAACATGGCCCATAATTTGCTTCAGTGGTGACCAGGAAGTTTCAAACTTCTTAAGTAAAATGCAAGATTAGTGAGTAAAAGTTTAAAACTTTAAAACATTGAATGTCTCAAAGGGGAGTCAAAATGAAAAAACATCTTTTAGCAGCAGCAGTCGCTGGTTTAACTGCATTAAATGCATCTGCTATCTCAATTGCTGTTGATATCGTTTCAGTCGTTGATGAATCAGGTTCAATGGGTGGCGAGCACGCGTGGATTGATGACGCAATTTTAGCGTTAGAAACTGAACTGGTTGCTACAGCTGCAGGCGATCCATTAAGCTCAAATTATGGTCTTGTTGGTTTTGGTGGCCCTGGTGCTGGTAACCCAGTTGAGTATGCTGTTGGTGGCAATCAATTTGGTACAGCCAACGAATTCGCAACATCTGCTAATGCAAACTTATCTGCAGGTGGCGGTATTGAAGATGGCTACGAAGCTATGCAATATGTGTATGACAACTATACATTCAACGCGAATCACGCAAGAAACATCATCCTTGTCACTGATGAAGATCGTGATGTTGCAACATCTCCTAACCCATCCATTAACTTCAACCAAATGTTGAACGAATTCACTTCAACTAACTCTTTGTTGAATGCTGTTGTAAACTGTACATTCAGAGATGGCAATGGTAACAGAGCAATTGGTATTGATGGCGACGGTAATGCTTATGTTGCTGATGGTGCTGGCGGTTACACTGTTGAAGCTGGTGGCGTTCAAAGTGGTCGTTGCTCTGGTTCTACAAACAATGACTATGTTACTTTAGCAACCACAACTGGTGGTGCTGCTTGGGACTTAAACTTGTTAAGAGCTGGTGGTTTAACTGCTGATTCTTTCACTGCTGCTTTTGTTGATATTAAAGTTAGTGAAATCATCAACCAAACACCTCCTACAGTTTCTGAGCCAGGTACTTTAGCAATTATTGGTCTTGGTTTATTCGGTTTTGGTGTTGCAAGAGCACGTCGTAATAAAAAAGCTTAATTGATTTTTTAATAAGCCTTTTTGAAGAAACCGCATCACTTGATGCGGTTTTTTTTGTGGTGATTCTGCTCAATGTTATCTTCATGCTATTATGTTTATCACCCTTCAAAATGCAGTAGCAAAGATATTTTGGATAAACAGCTACTATTATCCAGATAGATAAACTATCAATATAACAACTGAAAACTCATTAATGGACTTTTCACCCCCTTTAATTCCAGCTCGTTTAATTAAACGTTACAAACGCTTCTTGGCCGATGTCGAGCTCACCAATGGTGATCGAGTCACTGTGCATTGTCCAAATACAGGTTCAATGACACATTGCTGGGAGCCTGGCTGGCGTGTTTACTTACAAGATTCTAATAACCCCAAAAGAAAATATCCTTTAAGCTGGATATTATCTGAAACACCACAAGGTGAACTGATTGGTGTCAATACCCAATTAGCCAATACACTGGTGGAAGAAGCTTTAAATCATCAACTGATCCATATACCAGCAGTGGCAAAAAATATCCCTTTACACATTCAAAAAGAAGTCAAATATGGCCATGAAAACAGTCGAATTGACTTTCTGGTATCCACACCTGAACATTCTGTTTACATTGAGGTAAAAAGCGTCACACTGCTAGAAAAAGAAGGTATTGGTTATTTTCCTGATGCTGTATCACTCAGAGGCCAGAAACATTTAAGAGAATTGCAAACCCTTGCAGAAAATAAACAAGTTATTGCTATGCTCCTTTTTTGTGTTCAACACACCGGCATCCGTGAAGTCAGAGCAGCACAGCATATTGATCCTGACTATGCCTCCTTGCTGGCAAAAGCACAGAAATCTGGTGTGCATATTCAGGCATATCAATGTGATATTTCTCAATCTCATATCCATTTAGCAAGACCACTGCCATTCCAAAGTTAACAGGCCATACTATATGAAGATATCAACTCATAAAATGGGAAACAACACTATAACACAAAACCATAAAATATTGACATAATAAAGAAAAATACCTTATTTTTTAGATAGTTAGCAAGGATATGACCCATTAAAAACTAAGGTTATTTTTCCCTCATAATAAAAAATTCATCTTTTCTGCATAAAAAATTCTACAAAAAAACTTGAACTTAGTTACTTTATCCCCATAATTACGCTTTAATATTTTGATTGTATAAACTTTATTATTTCAATTGCATCAAAGAATGCAGTGTTTTCCAGGAAAAAACCGCATGCCTTGTGTTAACGCTTAGAGTGTTTAACTCAAGACCAGTAAGATAATTAGGAGTGATTATGGCTAAAGCAGCTTCCACTAAACAATCATCCACCAAGCAATCTAATTCCACTCAGGCCACATTGGGCAGTTTAGGCATTTTGCCCTATAAAGAAAAACGTGGCGAAAAATATATGAACGAAAAGCAGCACGAGCATTTTCGTAAAATACTGAATACATGGAAAACGCAATTAATGGAAGAAGTGGATAGAACCGTACATCATATGCAGGATGAAGCCGCTAACTTTCCTGATCCGGTTGATAGAGCCAGTCAGGAAGAAGAGTTTAGCATCGAATTGAGAACACGAGACCGTGAGCGTAAGCTCTTGAAAAAAATCAATGAATCCTTACAAGCCATTGATGATGATGAATACGGTTATTGTCAGTCCTGTGGTGTACATATCGGTATTCGCCGTCTGGAAGCCAGACCCACAGCAACCCTGTGTATCGATTGTAAAACTCTATCTGAAATTAAAGAAAAGCAGTTAGGTGTTTAATCCAATAACCCAAACACCTTCTTCAAAATTATCATCGACACAAACCCTTTGGATTGGGCGTTTTGCACCCTCTCCAACAGGTTCTTTACACTTCGGTTCTCTTGTTGCAGCGGTTGCCAGCTTTCTTATTGCAAAAGCAAAAAATGGACTATGGCTTCTCAGAATAGAAGATCTTGACCCACCCCGGGAAAAACCTGGATCAGCTGAACAGATCATAGAAACGCTTGATTATTTTCATCTTAAATGGGATGGCCCTATTGTTTACCAAAGTCAGCGTCATGAGGCTTACCAAAAAGCCTTAAATGACTTAATGAATACTGGACACACCTATTACTGTGACTGCTCAAGAAAATGGATTCAAAAGCAATTTGATGGTATTTATCCAGGTCATTGTAAAACATTAAATAAGCAAAAAGGCGCTATTCGTATCATCCAGGACTCAAAAGCGTATCAACCCCTGAAAGAATGTATTCAAAAGGCACCCTCCATTTCTTCTAATGAAATGAATGAAGACTTTATTATCAAGCGCCGTGATGATTTATTTGCATACCAATTAGCGGTTGTTTGTGACGATATTGACAGTCAGGTGAACCATATTGTCCGGGGAACCGATCTATTAAGCTCCAGTATCAAACAACAGCGCCTTTATCAACTATTGGACTACCCAACCCCTGTGTATTACCACATTCCTGTCGCCACAGATACTCAGGGGCGTAAACTCAGCAAGCACAGCTTATCTCCCGCAATTTCTCAACAAAATGCCAGTCAATGGCTTTATCGAGCATTGACGTTCTTAAATCACCAGCCACCAGCCTCCTATCACAATGAACCCTGTAATCACTTGCTTGACTGGGCACAAACACACTGGAATACGCAATTAATACCTGCTGTAACTCAGCGTACCGTTGATAATGAAGGCCGAACTCTGTCAAATCTCACCTGAACTGGTATCATAGTCTCTCTCTGATTCATGTCGTTTGCATCTATGCTAAAGCACTTGTGGTCCAAAGTCTTTAATTCACAAAATACGCCTTCTAAAAGTAACGCTACTCAAGCCACTATTTTGAAGAGATCGGAACATTGTGTCTCCCGCAAGCATATCAGCTCTAATGCCTTAAAAGTGCTTTCCCGTTTAAACCAGGCAAACTATGAAGCCTATCTGGTTGGTGGCGGTGTTCGAGATTTATTACTAGGCTTACAACCCAAAGATTTTGACATTGCAACCAATGCAACACCTGAAGAAATCAAATCATTATTTAGAAACTCCCGCATTATTGGACGTCGCTTTAAACTGGTTCATATTCTTTTTGGCCCGGAAATTATTGAGGTCGCTACATTCCGAGCACAAATACCAGAAGAAGTTTCTCAAAGCACTCATTCTCAAGGAATGGTTTTAAACGATAATGTATACGGCTCTCTTGAAGAGGATGCCTGGAGACGGGATTTTTCTGTCAATGCACTTTATTATTCCAATAAAGACTTTACTATCAGGGATTTTACAGGCGGCTATGCTGATTTATCCAAGCAACAGTTAAAGCTATTAGGTGATCCCATTACCCGCTACCGCGAAGATCCTGTCAGAATGCTCAGAGCGGTTCGGTTATCCTGCAAATTATCATTAATCATTGAAGAAACAACATCTGCACCGATTAAAGATAACGCTAACCTTTTACAACAGGTATCCGGAGCAAGGTTATGGGATGAAAGTCACAAGCTCTTTCTTGAAGGACAATCCATAAAAATTTATTCGGCATTACAGAATTATCAATTGTTTGGCGCATTATTTCCAATGACACAACACGAGCTTGAACAGGATCAAAATAAAATATTTGAAACGTTCATCTATGAAGCTCTAAAAAGTACCGATGAACGTATTGCATCGAAAAAAACTGTCACACCAGCATTTTTATTCTCTGTTTTTCTCTGGCGTCCGATGCAAAATTATTATACTTATCTCTGCCAGCAGGGACTCACCAAACAAGACGCCCTACACAGGGCAATGAGTGATGTGTGTAATGAACAAAGCCAATTTATTGCTATTCCACGTCGTTTTAATTTAGTCATTAAAGATATTTGGGCATTACAATCCAAACTTGAATATCAAAGACATCATGCTGCCAAACTGATCCATGTACCCAAGTTTAGAGCAGCTTATGATTTCTTATTACTCAGAGCGTCATCTGAACCTACATTGCAAAATATTGCACAATGGTGGACTGATTACCAGGCAACATCCATGGAAGATCGTGAAGCGATGGTTCATCAAATACGGAAGCAATTCAAGAAAAAACGTTACCACCGTCACCGAAAAAATGATTCTCAACAATCATGACAGCTGCTCATTGTTCCATAGCACGCTTTTCTATTATCAGTTATATTGGGTTAGGCAGTAACCTCAACAATCCCAAACAACAACTTAAAAATGCTTTATTCAATTTACAAAACACACCCAAAATACAATTAATCAATACATCCAGTTTTTATCAAAATCCACCTTTAGGGCCACAGGATCAACCCGATTATGTCAATGCCGTCGCACAAATCAGTACCGACTTGAGCGCTTTACTTTTACTGGATACACTCCAATCTATTGAACAACAGCAAGGCAGGCAAAGAGCATCCGAACAATGGGGTCCAAGAACACTTGATCTTGATATTCTACTCTATAACAATAGCATCATACATCATCCTCGGTTAACCATACCGCATACAGGCCTAAAAAGCCGTGCATTTGTTTTACAGCCTTTACAGGAAATTTCACCTTATTTAACATTACCCAATGGCACATCCATTACTGAATTAGTCAAAAAAACTGACAGTCATCATTTACAAAAAATATAAACAAACTATCGCTTAAAAGTAGAAGAAACTGATAGAATAACTTTGATTATCCCTATTGCCCATATGACCGAACAATCTCCATGAGGACATAAGTGACGCAAATAACATCAAAAAAACGCCATATCGCAGTTGAAGGTCCCATTGGTGTTGGCAAGACAACATTAGCAAAACGTTTATCTGAAGAATATCAATTAGAATTATTATTAGAAGGGGCTGAAGATAACCCATTCTTAACCCGTTTTTATCAAAATCCTCAATCGGCAGCACTACCTACCCAACTTTTTTTTCTATTTCAGCGTATTAAACAGCTGGAAGACATTAAACAAAGCGATATGTTCGTATCTGGCCATGTTGCTGACTTTCTTATGGAGAAAGATCGTTTATTTGCACAAGTCACCCTGGATAACGATGAACTCAATCTTTATCATAAAGTGTTTGATAACCTAACACTCGATAGCCCAAAGCCTGATTTGGTGATTTATTTACAAGCACCTGTTCCCGTATTATTAGAACGTATCCGCAAACGTGGACGAAAAATAGAAAGTAATATTCAGTATGATTATTTAGAAAAAATCTGTAATGCCTATACTGAATTTTTTTATTATTACAATGATGCACCGCTACTGATTATCAATGCATCAGAAATTGATGTAGTATCCAACGATCATGACTATCAACAACTATTAAAACAAATCTCACAGGCAAAAAATGGACGTCACTATTTTAACCCACACCCTAATTTACATTAGGGGCTCTTCGTGCCTTAATTGAAGCTTTTACAAAATGAACAGGTGTAAACTATAAAACATAAACAGCCCCTAGGTGGATAAGGTTGAGTTTTTTATGAAATCCAAAATTACATTACACACTTTACAAGAATATAAAAATACCTCTGAACCCATTGCTGTTTTAACTGCTTATGATGCAACCTTTGCTCAATACCTGGACGCCTCAGGTATTGATATTATTTTAGTCGGCGATTCATTGGGTATGGTGATACAAGGTCACGAGTCGACTGTACCAGTCACCCTTGAACAAATATGCTACCACATAGAATGTGTTAAACGAGGCTGCCAATCAGCATTATTACTCGCAGATATGCCCTATATGAGCTATGCCACACCTGAGCAAAGCGTTCAAAGTGCCAGATTACTCATGCAGGCTGGTGCCAATATGGTAAAGCTTGAGGGGGGCCATTGGTTATCATCAACAGTGACTGCTTTATCAGAAAGAGGGATTCCTGTTTGTGCTCACCTTGGCCTCACACCGCAATCGGTTGATGCCTTAGGAGGCTATAAAATACAAGGCCGCGATGAAACCTCTGCACAAAACATATTGGATGATGCATTGGCTTTGGAGAATGCAGGCGCAAAATTATTGGTTCTTGAGTGTATACCCACAACACTCGCTCAAACCATTACCGAACGTTTAACCATTCCCACCATCGGTATAGGTGCAGGCATACACTGTGATGGTCAGGTTTTGGTTTTACATGACATGCTTGGTTTAAATACCCAGCTACCCCGATTCGTCAAAAATTATATGCTCAATCATCAGGGAAATATTCAACAAGCCATTATGCATTATGTCAAAGATGTCAAAACAGGCACTTTTCCAGAAAAACAACACAGTTTCGAATAACGCAAACACCTGTCAACCTCAATCCACTTTAACCATTATTGATTATGATCATTTGCCATCAAGTTAATGAGCTTAAGCAACATGTCGCCACCTTAAAACAAACTGGAGGTTCTATCAGTTTTGTCCCAACTATGGGCAATCTGCATAAAGGACACTTAAGTTTAATAAAACAGGCAAAAACCATCAGCGATCATGTGATTGTCAGCATTTTTGTCAATCCATTACAGTTCGGCCCCAATGAAGATTTTCATAATTATCCAAGAACACTACAGCAAGATAAGCAATCTTTGCAGGATGAAGCGATTTCTTTATTATTTACGCCTAACCCAACAGAAATCTACCCTCAAGGAGAACATGCGTCCACTTCTGTACACATCAATGAATCCCTCAGTCAAAAACTCTGTGGCCAACACAGAAAAGGGCATTTTGTTGGCGTCACCACCGTATTAAACAAATTTTTTAATATCATCCAACCCAACTATGCAGTATTGGGTAAAAAAGACTATCAGCAATATCTCATTGTAAAAAAAATGGTTGCTGATTTGTTTTTAAATATCGACATTGTCGGTGTTGAAACATTCAGAGATGCTTCCGGTTTGGCTTTAAGCTCAAGAAATCAATATCTGTCTAAAGAAGAAAAAGACATAGCGCTGCATTTAAGGAAAAATATTTTGGAAGCCAAGGAAAAAATTAAAACCAATACTGCATCCTGTAAAGATATTGAAAATAGTGCAAAATCATCTTTAAAACAACTGGGATTTAAAGTGGATTACTTTAATATCTGTCGCCAAACAGATCTGGAACCACCTCAACCCAAAGATAAATCTCTCCTCATTGCAGCGGCAGCCTGGCTGGGAGAAACCCGTCTTATTGATAATCAAGATTTTATTATATAAAAATCAATAGATTACCCAATAAATCTCGATTAACAATGCCGATAAGAAAAAAAGAATTTTTAATCGACTTCTTAGAGCCTGAAAATCCAAATACAGTGCAATAAAAATTCTATTTTGCTATTAAAAAAAATCTTTGGGAACCAGCGCACACTTTGAACAAAAAATGACCTGTGAAATTCGCAAAATAACCCATATTGAACAAAAATTAATCAATATTCAGTTTGCTTAACACCAACTCTTAACTACCTTAACAGTCTCAGGAGCTAAACTATGCGTCATCAGTGGGTCACTTTTGAAAAAAATCATATCAGCATACGAGCTTGTGCACGATGTGGAGAAGTCTTATTACCAATGAACGAACATTCTGAATGTCGACCTGTATCTATGACAGAAAATATATTTTTCAAAAAAGGCTATCATATCAGTAGTCATGAAAAAACACAGAAGGTTGCTTAGGGGCTGTTTATCTTTATTTTTTTCTGTCTAATACAATAAATTTTTGAATTTCTGTTGCTAAGGTTGGCAACAGAAACCTTTAGTTATATAATTTTTTATCTCTGCTTTCAAACCCAAACCATTATTTGTGTTAGACGTCCTCTTTTTTCTTTATGACCCGTTCTTTATTAATTACTCCACGAGGCGCCAGTGAATTAAGAAATGAATTAGCTGACTTATGGAAAAACAAACGCCCTGATATTGTAAAAGCCCTGTCTGAAGCAGCTGCTGAAGGTGATCGTTCAGAAAATGCAGAATATATTTATAGAAAAAAACAATTAAGAGAAGTAGACAGGCGTGTTCGATACTTGCAAAAACGAATTCAGGAGATGAAAGTCATTGAACATTTTCCATCTGATCAATCCACTATATTTTTTGGTGCTACCGTTGAATTAGAATATGAAGATGGCTCTCAACATCAATACACACTGGTTGGTTCCGATGAGTTTAATCTACAAGAGAATAAAATCAGTATCGATTCTCCATTAGCCCGAGCTTTAGTCAAAAAACAATTGCACGACATCGTTGAAATCCATACACCCAATGGAAAGAAAACAGCCACTGTTATTCAAATTTCTTATACCCGATAAAACAGTCTTTTTATGAAACAATTGCTATAATAATCACTACATTTAAGATGCTTGATGATCTATTAAAGTTAGGGGTTGTTTATCTTTTACAGGCTTAACCTATAAAAGATAAACAGCCCCTAAACATTCAGTAAATATTTTTCTTTTATCATCCATCCATTGGGAAGTCTCTAATAATTTATTCTGGACAATACCTATTTGCTCAAACACTGCAGCTTGAGCCGTACCACCCATTAATTTTTTTACTTTAACGACATTTTCTGGTTGCAGTATAAAGAAAACATCCTGGTCAAACACAGCAGAAAAAGTTTGATACTCTTTTAAAGTCATATCCATTAATAATTTGTTATTATCGATACAGTAACTGACTATTTTCCCGACAATACTATGAGCCTCCCTAAAAGGTATTGCTTTCGTTACCAGATAATCTGCAATTTCAGTTGCATTTGAAAAGTCATTAGTGACTGCTTTTCTCATAATATTATCATTGACTTTCATTGTTGAAATCATAGGTACATATAAACCGAGTGAATCATGCAACGTCTTTAATGTATCAAACAAGCCTTCTTTATCTTCCTGCATATCTTTGTTATAACACAATGGCAGGCCTTTAAAAACTGTTAAAATACCTATTAAGGCGCCATAGACTCTCCCTGTTTTTCCACGTACCAACTCTGCTACATCAGGATTTTTTTTCTGCGGCATCATGCTACTGCCTGTAGAATACGCATCATCCAATTCAATAAAACCAAACTCCTGACTGGACCATAAAATCAACTCTTCACTCAAACGTGATAAATGCATCATAATGATTGATGCATGACTCAAAAACTCAATCACAAAATCTCTGTCACTCACTGCATCCATACTATTTTCATAAATATTATCAAAATGAAGCAGATCTGCCACATAGGAACGATCAAGATCAAACCGGGAGCCTGCTAAAGCACCTGCGCCTAAAGGCATGTTACTCATTCTTGGCCAACTTGATATAAGCCGTTCAACATCTCTTTGTAACATAGCACAATAAGCCAATAAATGATGAGCCAAACTGACTGGTTGAGCACGCTGCAAATGTGTATAACCAGGCAGCAATGTATCCATATGCTGTTCAGCTTTACTCAATAAAGTTTTTTGCAAACAATATAATTTTTCGATGATTAAAAAAACATGTTTTCGTAAATACAAGTGCATATCCAATGCCACCTGATCATTACGACTTCTTCCCGTATGTAATTTTCCAGCGAGTTCACCAATGTCATCAGACAATAAACGTTCAATATTCATATGAATATCTTCATCTAAAACAGAGTAGGTTATACTATTATTGTTAACTTTGATAGCCAGTTTCTGTAAACCCTCTTCTATCTTTTTTACTTCCTCATCTGTCAATATATTGCATTTACCCAGCATTTTCACATGTGCCAAACTGCCCAAAATATCAACTTCAGCTAATTCACAATCAAAATGAATGGAAGCATTAAAATCATCAACTGCTGCTTCTGTATTTTTCGAAAACCGACCACCCCATAATTTCATAATGAATGACCTTTATTGACCATAGAGTAGACTTGTAAGGGTAAACCCCATAGTTTAGTAAAACCTTCCGCAGCTTGATGATCGAATTGATCTTCTGGATTGTAAGTGGCCAGCTCAAATTGATACAGTGAATTTTCAGACTGTCTCCCAATAACAATGGCATGGCCTTTATGTAGTTTTACACGCACGATACCATTCACTGTTTTTTGAGTTTCATTCATAAATGCACTCGTGGCCTCTCGTAAAGAAGAATGCCACATACCTTCATAAACCAAATGAGCCATGCGTTGTTCTAATAGTGGTTTAAAATGCATCACTTCTCTAGGCAAGGTTAATGTTTCTAATGCCTTATGGGCATTGATTAACACAGTTGCAGCGGGTGCTTCATAAACTTCTCTCGATTTAATACCAATCAATCTATTTTCAACATGATCAATTCTACCAATACCATGTTTTCCTGCTGACTTATTCAATTGAATAATAAGTTGCTCTAACGAAAGACTTTGATGATTTAACTTTACGGGAATACCTTGATAAAATTCAAGATCCATTATTTCAAAGTCATCAGGTGTATCTTGTATCGCTGACGTCCACTCATAAGCTGCTTCAGGTGATTCATTCCATGGATCTTCTAATACACCACACTCACAACTTCGTCCCCATAAGTTTTGATCAATACTAAAAGGGTTATCCATTTGAATGGGTAATGGAATGCCATGTTTTTCAGCATAAGCAATAGCCTCTTCTCTTGCCATGGGAAACTCTCTGACTGGCGCAATAATTTTTAAATCAGGATTCAACGTTTTTATAGAAACATCAAAACGTACTTGATCATTACCTTTGCCAGTACAGCCATGAGCAACAGCAACTGCACCTTCTTTTTTAGCAATATCGACCAATACTTCAGCAATAAGCGGTCGGGATAGTGCAGAAATTAACGGGTAGGTATTTTCATAAAGCGCATTGGATTTAATGATCGAGGTAATGTATTCATCTGCAAATTGTTTCTGTACATCAATGACATGACAAGCTATTGCACCTATTTTGAGTGCTTTTTCTTTTATAAAATTTAAATCTTTACCTTCACCAACATCAAGCACTACAGCGACTACATCATAATGATAGTTATCCTGCAACCACTTTATAGCAACTGATGTATCCAAACCTCCCGAATAAGCCAAAATGATTTTTTCTCTTTCTGTAGCATTATTGCTTCGTTGATTATTTTGCATAAGGAACTCCTCTAAGACATCAAAGCCAACAACAGGGCTTTTTGTATATGCATTCTGTTTTCACTTTGAGTAAAAATAATTGAACAAGGATGATCAGGTAATGTTTGACTGACTTCTTTGCCTCTTTCCATTGGCATGCAATGCATAAATACTGCATTTTCTTTAGCATGTTCCATTAGTGACTCATTAATTTGAAAGCCTTCAAACAGTATTTCATCTTTCACTTCAAACCCCATACTATTCCAAACATCAGTATAAACAGCAGAAGCGTTTACTACAGCATCTATGGGATTATCAAAACTTTTTATAAACGCTTGATCATTCTCTTGCTTTGCTTTTGTTAAAATCGACGCTTTAGGACCATGATTCATGGGACAACAAAAATGAACATTGATACCCAATTTTGTTGCCATCAACAACAAGCTGTGTAATATATTGTTCCCTTCTCCAATATAGCTGATGGTTATTTTTTCTAAATATCCAAAATGCTCTTTTAAGCTCATTAAGTCTGCCAGAATTTGGCAAGGATGATAAAGACTTGTTAAACCATTAATAATAGGAATATCAGATACTTTTGTCATACGTTCAAGAATACTATCTTCATGGGTGCGTATCATTACGCCATGACAATACCCTTGTAATACACGAATTTGATCTTCTGGTTCTTCCTGCTTTCGAGTTGAGTTAAGGCTTTCAACAATGTTCCCTCCTAATTCATGCATAGCCACACTAAAACTAAAACGTGTTCTTAATGATGGCTTTTCAAAAATTAACGCAAGATGTTTGTTGTTCAATACCTGAGAATTTAAATATCTGTTGACTTTCAAATCAATAGCCAGATCAATTAATGATGTAATTTCATTCGCATCCAGTTCATCACCTGTTAATACGTGTTTTGTCTTTAATTTAATCACTTCATTAATACCCACAGAATAACCCTTGTAAATGATTTCAATTTCAATCTATTTTGTTGACTCATGAAACATACTCTGCATTAATTTTGATATATTTTTCAGACAGATCACATCCCCAAGCTGTTGCTTGAGCCATACCGGATTGAAAGTCAATATTGATGGATAAAGTATCATGTTGCATATTCTTTTTTAAATCCTGTAAATGAGTGTTTAATGGTTTGCCATGAGAAAACACCTTAAATGTTTGAAATTCAATACTGCATTTTTCTAATAACTCCTGTTCAACTTCCTCCATACCTATTCTTGCGAGCACTCGTCCCCAATTGGGTGACTCACCATAGATCGCTGTTTTTATTAATGGGCTGACGGTTAAAGAACGTGCCACTTTTTTTGCAAGCTTTTTATTTGGCATACCGACAACATTGACTTCAATCAATTTATTAGCACCTTCTCCATCTCTGGCAATACTTTTTGCTAGGGTAATGGCAATCTCTTTTAATGCATTCATGAATAACAAATAATCATCTCTGGTCTCCAGACTCACGCCTGAAGCACCATTGGCAAGCATAAATACACTATCATTCGTTGAAGTTTCACCATCCACACTGATCATATTAAAACTTTCTTCTGTAATTTCAGTTAAAGTCTCTTGTGCTTGATGAATGGATAACTTGGCATCCGTTAGCAAATAACCTAACATGGTTGCCATATTAGGATGAATCATACCGGATCCTTTACAAATACCTGTTATCGTAATCTTCCCTGTGCTTAATGTCATTTCTTTATAAACTGCTTTGGGAACCAGATCCGTTGTCATAATAGATAAGGCAAATTTTTCAGCAATGTTGGTTGAATTATTGATCAATTCGGGTATGGCCTGAGTAATATTTTTAATGGCCATTGCTTCACCAATCACACCTGTTGAAGCTGTCAAAACCTGTGTATGATGGCAAGATAACGCTTGTGCAGTACAGGTTGCCATTGCCAGATTATCCAATCTTCCCTGTTCTCCTGTAGCAGCATTTGCCTGCCCACTATTGGTAATAATTGCTTTGATATTATTGGCAGGTAAAATATCCTGGCAATAAGTCACCGGTGCAGCTTTACAGGAATTTTGTGTAAAAACACCTGCGGCTATACAAGGTTCTTCAGAAAGAATTAACCCCAAATCAGGTCGATAACGTCTCACACCACAATGGATGCCACTCGCTAAAAAGCCTTTAGGTAATTGTGTTCTAAAAATACCTGCACCTGGTGTCATAATGTACCTACCTGATGCAACACACCTGTCTCAACTGGTAATCCATTTAGAATATTAAAATTTTCAATCGCTTGACTGGCAGCACCTTTCATTAAGTTATCAATACAGGCAACGACAATCATTTTATGATTCATACAAGCATAAGTGATTTGTGTTCTTGCTGAACCTATAACTGATTTTAATGAAAGCTGTTGTTTTTCTTTCTTCGCTGAAGAAGTATCTAAATATTGATGTCTCACTAATGGATAATCTATATAAGCATCATCATACGCTGCTTTTATCTTACATTTTTTTTCACTATGTGAAAGTTGAGCAAAACTTTCTGACACGTTAGCGTAAATACTGATTGAAATGCCTCGTTGAATCGGCAATAAATGTGTGAGAATTGTTGGCGTAACATCACAATCAGAAAATGCTTTTAGATATGAAACGACTTCAGGAGTATGTTGATGTCGACCTACTTTATAAGGATAAAAATCCTGTTCTAACTCACAAAATAATAACGTCTCTTGAGCCTGTCTTCCTGCACCCGATGCACCTGACTTTGCATCAATGACAATATTATTCTCAGTTATCAATTGACTTTTTAAAAGTGGTAACAGTGCCATTAATATGCAACTGGCATAGCAACCTGGATTGGCAATGAATGAAATATCTTTCGTGGTTTCTTGAATATTATTACTTTTCTGTAAGGGTTGAGAACACCAGGGACTTAAACCATATTGTGCACGTTTTAAGACTTCAGTAGCGATGTGCCGATGGCCATACCATTCTTCATACTGTTCAGCTTGCTTAATCCGAAATGCACCACTCAAATCGATTACCTGAAGATCATGCTCCAACAATTGTGGCACCAGCTTCATGGACACCTCTGGAGGAGTGGCCAAAAAAACCGTGTCAAACTGGTCAGCCATACCCTCAAATTGCTCAAAACTCTCTGAAAGTACATCAGAGGCAGTACTCTCAGGTAAGTCATCTTCCAGTTTCCAGTCTGGATTACGACTAAATACTCTTAATAAATGTGCGAAGGGATGTTGCAGTAATAATCTGGCTAGTTCACGTCCAACATAGCCCTGCGCACCAATAATCGCTATTTTTCTCTGATTCATGGCTTCTGGTAACCTCTTTTGCTATTCATCGCAAAAGAATAATACAAAATGTGTTAGAAACATATTATGCCAAATTGAATTAATATTCAACAATAATGAATATTAATTCATATTTATTTTTAAATAGTGTATATTTAGTCACAATTGGTGAATTTCATGTAATCGCATAAAATAGACGTTTATCGAAGCAAATACGTGCCAAACCATGACCAAACAAACAACAAACTCTATAAACTCCGAATCAAAATACAGAAGTATGGCTTTTGATTTAAGGCGATTACTCATAGAAGGCAATGTCAGCACCCAAGACGAAATATGTCACCAACTGGAAACTCAAGGTCATATAGTCAATCAATCCAAAATATCCCGTATGTTACGTAAATTAGATGCCGTAAAATCCAAAAATGAACATGGACAAATCGTATACCGTTTATCCAAAGAACCGGCTCCTCCAACCAAGTCAACACCACTATACGAAATGGTTATTGATATAACATCCAATGAAATGGCTATTATCATACAAACAAGCCCTGGCTCTGCCCCAGTTATAGCGAGATTGTTAGATTATCAACAAGAAAAAAATCATTTATTAGGTACAATAGCAGGTGATGACACCATTTTGGTTTTACCAAAATCTATTCATATGATCAAAGAAACCATAGAACAAATAGAAGAGATGTTACTGGACTTTTAAAGGCAATCGAATATCCACTCGCAAACCCTTCTCCGATCTATTATTTGCCTGAATAGTACCACCATTTGCAGTAACCGCACGTTGTGCAATCGTAAGCCCTAAACCTGTTCCACCTTTTGTTCTTGTCCTTGCTTCATCAGCTCTATAAAAAGGGTTAAAAATTTTATCTAACTCTTCTTCAGGCACACCATCACCTTCATCTTCAACAGTAATAACTATGTCATTATCAATCATTTGTAAAGATAGATTAATTTCACTATTTTCCTGAGTATGCCTAATAGCATTTCTTAATATGTTTTCACAGGCACTTCTCAGCAGATTAAAATAACCAGAAAACATAAGTTCACTTTTTGTTAAATGACATTCCACCTGGATATTTTTAAATTGTGCTTCAAACAGAATATCGTTTACCAAGTCCTCCAATAACTTGTTAATACTAAACTCTGATATTTCTTCAAATATTTTCCCTCTCTCCAAAGCGGATATATCCAATAATTGACCTATCATTTCATTAAGTCTTTGACATTCCAGTTCAATTCTTTCAATATCCTTTTTATGTTGAACATCTATTTTCTTTTCTAATATGCCAGTTGACATTTGAAGTCTCGCCAAGGGAGATCTCAATTCATGGGATACATCACTCATTAATTGTTTTTGTGCATCTAATATTTTCGTTATTTTTAAAAACATAGCATCCAGGTCTTTTCCTAAGTCATAAAACTCATCTCGTCTTTTCCCTAAAACAGAAACTGCTGAAACGACATCATTTTTAGCTAAACGTTTCATGACAGATTGTAATTTTCTTACAGGAGAAACAACCGTCCAGGATAATAACAAACAAAAAATAATACTAATTAATAATGCTGATGCCAATTGTTCCAATTTAACATCTGACAAATGTGCAAAAAAAGCTTTTACGGGAAAGGCACCTATATAACTGGTTATATAAAGATTATAAACTTTCTCTTGGAAATATACTTTTCTGGGGCCAGAAAAAATAATACCCTGATGAAAAGCAGACATCACCATTTGATTGGTAAATTTTTGTTGATGTAAAGCTATCAAAGCTTTCGGTATATTATCACTTTTGCCATAAAAATTTTTACCTTCATCGTCAATCAAATACAGCATCTTTACTTTTTGAGAGCTATCACGATTATTTTTTTCATTAATTATCAAATGTCTATCAATTTTCTTATAAGCATTAAAGGGATAAAGTAAATGTTTTATCATTCTTTTTTTCTTTTTGAAACGATGATCTGACTCCAATACTTTTACCACTTTATCTAAAACATGTTCGATAACAGGTTCTGATTTGTGAAAACTGATAGAATCTCTATATTGGTACCATAAAAACAATGAAACAAGGACTATGGTGAGTGTTGATAACCAGAACCAAATAAACACTTTCCAAAAAATAGACAATCTATTAAATGGCCACATACTGATATCCTGTGCCTCTTACTGTTTTTATTCTCTCTTCATTATTTTTTGTAACACCCAGTTTTTTTCTAATATGACTGATATGCATATCAATACTACGATCATATTGGGATAACTTTCTTCCCAAACATTGCTCACTAATTGTTTCTCTGGATATAAGCTGTCCATGATTATTCACTAACAATAATAAAATATCATATTCAGTTGCTGTTAAGTCCATCACTTCTTCGCTAACTTTAACTTCTCTTCTTTGAGTATCAAGGATCAAATCATCCAAAATAATTTCCAAAGCGTTATGATTAAGATGTTTAGGCAATGACTCATAACGGCGAATAATACTTCGTATCCTTGCAACTAATTCTCTGGAGTTACAGGGTTTTGTTAAGTAATCATCTGCTCCAATTTCCAAACCTACAATACGATCAATTTCATCACCTTTTGCTGTTAGCATAAGAACAGGAATATTATTATTCTTGCGTAATGTTTGCAAAACCTCAAACCCACTCAAGCTAGGCAACATAACGTCTAAAACAATCAGATCATAATTAGACTTTTTAATCAAGGTAACCGCTTCACTGCCATCGTGAACTGTTGTTACCTCAAAACTTTCCTGCTCTAAATAGGTTTGAATTAATTCACACAATTCCTGATCATCATCAACAACGAGAATTTTATGATGCATATGCTCAATACCTTTTATTGGGTTCACTCAATATAATATACACTATCCTCTTGTTTTTCGGGTTTTATTTACTTTATTTTTACATATTAACTATGCTATTTTACAAGAAATTTACTCTACCGCTACACTCATTTTCATTATTTTCTCTAAAATAGTTATTATCGTTCAATTCAAAACAGGTGAAGCCTCATGAAAAACACAACCCTTAAAATGACATTAATCTCAACTTTCATTACATTATTTTCATTGTCTATCAGTGCTGGAGAAAAGCATGAAATGATGATAAAAAAAATGCAGCAACATCTTTCTTTATCAGATGAACAGGTTGTTCAAATACAGGATATTAAAGCATCTTACCAACCAAAATTTCAATCTCTACGCAGCAGTAGCCAATTACTTAGGAAACAATTAAGAGAAGTCATGAAAGATGATACACCAGATGAAGATACGATACGAAGCATCAACCAACAATTAGCAGATACAAGATCAGAAAAAATGCTTTTGAAAAAGAAAATGAAAAATGATGTAGATACTATTCTCACTGCTGAACAACAAGCCAAACGTGATGAACTACGTGCTAAAAGAAAAGAAATCATGAAACAAAAACGACAGCATAAAAGGTGGCATAAGCACATGGATAAACATTAGGAGCTGTTTATCTTTGACTAGAAATTCAACAAACTGCCAAGGATGGTACCTTTTACAAAATACAATTTTTTTAATGACTCATAGCTACTAATAAAACCATATCTATTATTGGAAAACAGTTATACTGACATTTTTTAGAAGCCTTTGAGTCACTATTTGTAGGGTATGCCTGTGCAATTTGAAGGTCTCATTTTCAAATAGCCTAGGGATATGCCTTTTTGTTCAATATCATTGTGGTATAATTATCCGTTTTTTAACTACAAAGAAGAGAAAGACTATGGGCTTTTTAACAGGTAAACGAGCACTTATTATGGGCCTGGCCAGTAAACGTTCTATTGCTGCCGGTGTCGCTGAATCAATGAAACAACAAGGAGCAGAGTTGGCTTTTAATTATCTAGGCGATAAATTACAGGGACGCGTTGAAGAAATGGCAAAAGACTGGGGCTCTGATTTAGTATTTCCATGTGATGTTGCGGATGATGCTTCTATTACTTCTTTCTTTAAAGCTCTGAATGAAGCTTGGGATAATTTCGATATATTGGTCCATTCCATTGCTTATGCACCGGCAGAACAACTCGATGGTGATTATTTAGAAGCCGTCAATCGCGATGGTTTTAAAATTGCTCATGATATCAGTTCATACAGCTTTGCTGCCGTTGCCAAAGCAGCTCGTCCTATGGTGAGCTCTGGAGGTTCTATGATAACCATGAGTTATTTAGGCGCCGAAAGGTCATTGCCTAATTACAATGTAATGGGCGTTGCCAAAGCCAGTCTGGAAGCGAATGTTCGTTATATGGCAGCAAGCCTTGGTAAACAAGGTATTCGTGTTAATGGTATCTCAGCCGGTCCCATTCGAACCTTAGCCGCTTCAGGTGTAAAAAGTTTTCGTAAAATGTTAAGTTACTACGAAAGCAATACACCGTTGCAACGCAATGTCACCCAGGAAGACGTTGGCAATGTTGCTGCCTTTTTGGGTTCAGACTTATCGACAGGTATTACGGGAGAAATTATTCATGTAGACAGTGGTTACAGTATTACGGGTATGCCTGAAAGCTTTATGGATTAATCATTTTTTATGGTGAGGCTAAGGTTAGTTAGGCAAATTTTCTTCATAAACCTTAATTTCAGCTTCTGAACGTAATGTTTTTACGATACTTAACCGAGCCTGATTACTTAAATCACGAACGATTCTTGCACCAATTTGCTGCTTCTCTACATCGGTAAAAGTATCTAATTGTGGTTCCGTAACATTGGATATACCAATCAAAACAAAATTCCCATCACTCATGGTAAATCCAGAATAAGCGACTGATATTTCTTTGGTTGGCTTACTGGCCTGAAAAATCAATTGTGTGACTTCTCGTCCTAACTCATAACTATTGCGATCAAGTTGTTTAGCCTCTTTCCAGGTAAGATTTAAAGCGTTAAGTTCTGCATCAATGGTCTCTCCTGTTTGTAAACTTTTTACAAAATTTTGACCTTTTTCAGTCACATAGTCCTTCAACTTTTTTGAAGTGAGGTTTTTAGTAACCTCCTCTTTAACTTCATCAAAGGCTTGTACTTTTTCTTCCTGATAATTTTTTAAACGTATCACTATGGCATGCTCAGGGGTCAATTCAATCACTTCTGAATTACGCTTTTCATGCAGTACATCATTACTGAATGCAGCCGTTAATACTTTATTATTCACAAAAAGACCTGTGGCAGTACGTTTGGAAAATTCTGGACTGGTTTTAATATCTGTTGATAACGCAGCTGCAACCTCTTGTAACGAATCTGAATGCTCAAAGGCCTGTTCTCTCATCAGATCCAGCTTTTCGTAAAAAATAGACTCAGCTTCTTCACGTTGCAACTCCGACACAATATCTTGCCGAACCGATGCCAAAGGACGCACGCTTTCTTCCTGAATGTCCATTAATTTAATTAAATGGAAACCCAATTGTGTTTTTACAACACCGGAAACATCACCCACTTTAGCTAAGGCATATATAGCCTCTTCAAACGCAGATTCCATCACACCACGACCAGCAAAACCCAAATCCCCACCTTTTTCCGACGAAAAGTCTTGAGAGAATTCTTTTGCCAACTCAGCAAAGTCACCGCCCTCAGCAACTTTCTTTGCAATGTCATCAATTTCTTTTCTTGCCGCTGCTTCGTCCTTTTCTTCACTGATTTTAATTAAAATATGAGAAGCACGCCTTTTCTCTTCGTCTTTGTAATCTTCTATATTTTCTTCATAACGTGTTTTAATGTCCTCTTCGAGAGGGGTAACTTTTTGTATGAGTTGTTTCATATCTAACTCAACATACTCAAGTGACACTTTTTCATCTTCTTTAAAACGTGCCATATGTTCCTGATAATAACCTTGCAACTCTTCATCAGAAACCGTAATCTCTTTTTCAAAATGTTTTTGTTCTATCGTGACAACCTGAGCATCTCTCTTTTGCTTTTCCATTTGCAGACGTTCCGATGTTTCATAAGGTAATGCAAATTCTGTATCCGAAATAATCTGCTCGAATCGTTTCTGCATAATATCTTCATTGATTTCTCTTTGAATAGTGTGTAAAGACAATCTTCCTTGGTTAGCAGCAATCACTTGTTTTAACTTGTCTGGTGAATATCGTCCATTTTCCTGAAAAAAAGGCAAACTTTTAATAGATTCATTCACCTCGTCTTCAGAGGCACTCAATCCCATATTGGATAATTGCTGTATCAACGCTTTTGAATTTATGAGCTGCTCCAATACTTCAGTGGCAAATCGCTTTTTATCAGCATCCGTAGGATAAAGTTGTTCAAAGATTTCTCCAAATCGACCCTGCTGCCGCTGTATTGATAAATCAAGATCATAACGACTGACCGGTTCTCCATTGACCTTAGCGACATTATTTTTATTGCTACTACGATCTCCAGAAGTGAGACCTACAAAAATAAATGATAATGCCACAAGTCCCAATAATACTTTTACCCATAATTTATCTAAATTATCTCGTATAGAGCCTAACATGTCTTACATACCTACATAGTAATGTGAATGTTATTTATATGGTTTTCATCATAGAATCAATGAGTTATAAAGCAAAAAAAGAAACAACGGACTTTTAAAAAGCCCTTATTTAAACATAGAGCTTTTGCCGTGTTTCTCTGATTCACGTTTGAAACAATATAATTAACATGATGGTGGGCGCTGCTGGGCTCGAACCAGCGACCCTCGCCTTGTAAGGGCGATGCTCTCCCAACTGAGCTAAGCGCCCATGCTAATAAAATGACTAGTTTACAGCGTCTTTTAAAGCCTTGCCAGCCTTAAATGCTGGAACTGTTGACGCTGGAATTTCTATCTTTTCTCTCGTTTGTGGGTTTAACCCCATTCTGGCTGCTCTTTGTTTGACACTGAAAGTACCAAAACCAACCAACGACACCTGATCGCCTTTACGAAGGCATTCTGTGACCACATCTAACATGGAGTCTAATGCCCGTCCTGCCGAAGCTTTGGAAATGTCGGCTCCTGATGCAATAGCATCCACTAATTCGGTTTTATTCACTAAATTTTACCCCGCTAAAAACCTGTTTTTACAAAAGTACATAGCTCTAAGATTACCTGACACAGTAATGTTGAGCTTTTTTACTTTATGGATATAAAAGCTAATTAAAATATCCCGTTAACAATAAAGTGATCAAATCATCTCAGCTAAGTTAGCTGACAGTTATACCAAGTATTAAAAATAACTGTCAAGAAACTTTGAAATTATACTGATTTTTTCCTGAACTCAATACAAAAGAATCAACTTTTATCTCATAATAAAAATCAATTCGACGATAAGTCACTGTGCTTTTTGACAAAGCACAAGTGTACGCAGAAATATGAAATGCTAATGATTCTGCTAATCTCACAGCCTCTAATGAGCTGATCGCGTCTGCTCAAGTTCTTGATCAGATTTTGATGTCATCAAATCTTTGGAAGAGGGTTTATCTTTCGTTACCTTTAACGCATCGATCAGGGCAATTGCAAAGATTTCGTCAATCCACCTTACAGGGCGTATATCCAAATCACCTATGATGTTTTCAGGTATTTCTTCCAAATCTCTTTCATTATCTTTGGGAATAACAACAATTCTTACGCCGCCTCTATGGGCCGCCAGTAGTTTTTCTTTTAAACCACCAATCTTTAATACCTCGCCTCTCAGTGTAATTTCACCTGTCATAGCAACATCTGAAGCTACCGGAACACCAGATAAAGCAGACACCAAGGCTGTGCACATACCAATACCGGCACTAGGACCATCTTTGGGTGTCGCCCCTTCTGGTACATGGACATGGATATCCTGAGTTTCATAAAAATCATGGGGAATGTTAAAGTAACTGGCTCTGCTTCTGACCACTGTCATAGCAGCTTTTATCGACTCCTGCATCACTTCACCCAAGTGTCCGGTAAACAAAGTCTTTCCTTTGCCTGGTGTCGCAACCGCTTCTATGGTTAATAAGTCCCCACCCACTTCGGTCCAGGCCAAGCCAATCACCTGACCAACCCGATGCTCATCAGAAGTTCTGCCAAAATCATATTTAGGCACACCCAAATATTTATGTAAATTACGCTCAGTAACCGATACTCTTTTATCCGTAGGCTTTAACGTCACCTGCTTAACCACTTTTCTGCATATTTTGGCGGCTTCCCTTTCTAAATTTCTTACACCTGCTTCACGGGTATAATGACGAATCATTGAACGTAAAGCTGACTGACTGACTGTCATTTCTTTTTTCTCTAGTCCCGCATTTTCAAATTGTTTTGGCAACAAATATTTTTCTGCTATTGCCAGCTTTTCGTCTTCGGTATAACCCGGGATTCGAATAATTTCCATTCTATCCAATAATGGTGCAGGAATTTTCATTGAATTCGCTGTTGCCACAAACATGACTTCTGATAGGTCATAATCAACTTCAAGGTAGTGATCATTAAAAATACTATTTTGCTCAGGATCTAATACCTCTAGCAAAGCAGAAGCCGGATCGCCACGCATATCCAATGACATCTTGTCAATTTCATCCAATAAAAACAAAGGATTCTTTACTTTCACTTTACTCATTTTTTGTATAATTTTTCCTGGCATTGAGCCAATATAAGTCCGTCGATGTCCTCTGATCTCTGCCTCATCTCTCACACCACCAAGTGAAATACGGGCAAAATCCCGCCCTGTAGCACTGGCTATCGATCGTCCCAAAGACGTTTTTCCAACCCCAGGAGGACCAACCAAACAAAGCACAGGGCCTTTTATTTTTTCGACCCTTTGCTGAACAGCCAAGTATTCCAAAATACGTTCTTTGACTTCTTTTAGTCCATAATGATCATTTTCCAAAACAGCTTCTGCAGCGGATAAATCTTTTTTTATTTTACTACGTTGTGTCCAGGGAACACCTAACATCCAGTCTAGATAACCTCTAACAACCGAGGCTTCAGCTGACATAGGCGACATAAGCTTGAGTTTTTTTAATTCTGACTCTGCTTTTTCCCGCGCTTCCTTAGGCATACCTGATTCTTCAATTTTTTCTTTTAACGCTTCAAAATCACGACCAGAATCTTCACCATCCCCTAACTCTTTTTGAATCGCTTTCATCTGTTCATTTAAATAATATTCTCTTTGACTGCGCTCCATTTGTTTTTTGACTCTGCCACGAATTCGGGTTTCAACCTGCAACATATCAATTTCACCTTCCATAGCAGCCATCAGTAATTCCAAACGTTCTTTCACATCTTCTGCTTCTAAAATAACCTGTTTTTCTTCTACTTTTAAGATCATATGTGTCGCAATAGTATCAGCAAGACGACCCAAATCATCAATGCCAGAAACAGCTGCGAGCACTTCTTTTGGTACTTTTTTATTTAACTTGATATAGCGCTCAAAAAGATTAATCACGGAACGATAAAGGACGTCAGACTCACTATCATCCGGCAAAAGACTTTCAAAACCATTTACCTGAGCCAACAAAACATTGTCTTTTGCTTCAAATGAAGTCGCGTTATAACGCTCTTTTCCTTCAACCAATACTTTTACATTACCGTCAGGTAAACGTAACAATTGTAAAATACGTGCAGCACAACCCACAGAATGTACATCAGCAAACTCAGGTTCATCCACTGTCGATTCTTTTTGGGCTAACAACAGGATAAGTTTGTCATGCTTATTAGCGAACTCCAATGCATTAATTGATTTTTCCCTGCCAACAAAAAGGGGGATCACCATATGTGGAAAAACCACTACATCTCGTAATGGTAAAACGGGCAATACCTGAATATCATCTAAGTCATTATTTTTACTGGTCAATTGAAAACTCCATTCAAAGTGAAAGATGGAACAACAGCGCGTTTAAAACTGCGTACCTCATGTCAGACTATTATGGGGGCTATACCCCATAAATCAAAGTATTATTCACTGTTCAAACAACTTAAATCCCGTATTTTCAAATATCCAGAGAGCTAGAGACTATTTGTCAGAAGAAGCCGCCTTACTTTTTGAATCATTTTCAAAAATTAACAAGGGTTCAGACTCTCCATCAACCACTGCTTGATCAATAGCCACTTTAGAGACATCTTTCATCGAAGGCAATTGATACATAGTATCCAATAATACTCTTTCCATAATAGAACGTAGCCCCCGAGCGCCTGTTTTTCTTTCCATTCCCAGACGAGCGACAGCTCTAAGAGCATCTTCTCTAAATTCCAGATTCACATCCTCCATTGCAAATAATGCCGCATACTGTTTGGTTAATGCATTTTTAGGCTCTTTAAGAATACGTACCAAAGCATCTTCATCCAGCTCTTCCAATGTTGCCAGAATAGGTAAGCGCCCAACAAATTCAGGTATTAACCCATATTTGACCAAATCATCAGGCTCGACTTCCTGAAGTACTTCACCAACATTGCGCGATTCATCTTTTAATCGTACTTCTGCGCCAAAGCCAATCCCTCCCTTCTCAGAACGATCTCTTATAATTTTTTCCAGGCCAGCAAAAGCACCTCCACAAATAAATAAAATATTTCGGGTATCAACCTGTAAAAATTCTTGTTGCGGGTGTTTTCTTCCACCCTGTGGTGGGACAGAAGCAACCGTACCTTCAATCAATTTCAATAATGCCTGTTGCACTCCTTCACCGGACACATCTCGGGTAATAGAAGGATTGTCAGATTTACGAGATATTTTATCAATTTCATCAATATAAACAATGCCCTGCTGTGCTTTTTCTACATCATAGTCACATCGTTGCAATAGCTTTTGAATAATATTTTCGACATCTTCACCAACGTAGCCAGCTTCAGTCAAAGTGGTCGCATCAGCAATGGTAAAAGGAACATTCAATAATCTGGCCAGTGTTTCAGCCAGTAAAGTTTTCCCGCTACCCGTTGGTCCAACAAGTAAGATATTACTTTTTCCTAACTCTACTTCATGTTCATTTTGATGAGTAGAACGTCCTGCATTCAGTCGTTTGTAATGGTTATAAACCGCTACAGAGAGTACTTTTTTAGCCTTAGCCTGGCCAATCACATATTCATTCAGAATTTCACAAATCTCTTCAGGTGTTGGTAACTGTATACCATCTGCATCTAGCTGAGCTTCATCAATTTCATCTCTAATAATATCATTACAGAGTTCAACGCACTCATCACAAATGAACACCGAGGGACCAGCAATAAGCTTACGCACTTCATGTTGGCTTTTTCCACAAAATGAGCAGTAAAGCAGCTTGCCATTATCGCCTTTACCGCCAGTGGTCTTATTATTACTCATCGAACAATAGTACTCCTAACTTCTTATTATTCAAAAATTGAATAATAATGCTTAATTGACTTTAAAAAACGGGCTGTAATTTCTACTATGAACCATTAACAGTCGCTTATCAACCAAAACTTATCAGTAGTTTTTCTCAAAAAATTCAAAAAGAGATTTTATTTGATATTCTCTCTTGATACCAAAACCTGATCAACCAAGCCATATTCAACAGACTCTTCAGCACTCATAAAGTTATCTCGGTCAGTATCAGTCTCTATGGTACTTAACTCTTGTCCAGTATGTTCAGCAAGTCTTTGATTTAAGGTTTTTCTAATTTTCAGAATTTCTTCTGCATGGATGGCAATATCTGAAGCCTGCCCCTGGTACCCCCCTAAAGGTTGGTGAATCATGACTCTGGAATGAGGTAAAGCATAACGCTTACCCTTCGCACCACCGGCTAATAAAAAGGCCCCCATACTGCATGCCTGTCCAACACATAATGTGCTGACATCAGGCTTAATAAATTGCATGGTATCGTAAATGGACATACCCGCTGTCACTGAACCTCCTGGAGAATTGATATATAAAAATATATCTTTTTCAGGATTTTCTGACTCAAGAAAAAGCATCTGAGCAACAACCAGGTTAGCCATATGATCTTCAACAGGTCCTACAAGAAAAATAACATTTTCTTTTAATAACCGGGAATAGATATCATAGGAACGCTCACCCTTTGCCGTTTGCTCAACAACCATAGGAACTAAAACCGAAGCTTGCGTTTCAATGTTTTGTGCTTTTTCAACCATGACAACTCCTAAAGTGATGGGTCATATTTGTATAAAACAAGGTGCAGCATATCTCATAAAACTTTTTAATCTTATTTTTTGAGATAGAATTCACTAAAATGCGATTAAAAAAAGAAACTGTGAATAACGCAACTATAGCAGTTTTATCCTCTTATGTAGGAAAATTTTCCAGAAATAATCATCGTTGACTTTTTATGCTGCTTTTGGGTTCATTATTTCATCAAACGAGCTTTCTTTTTCACTAATACTGGCATCAGCGATAACGGCTTCAATCACTTTATCTTCAAGTACTAACTGCTCAATTTGAGCCAGATGCTCTTTATTTGAACGATAATATTGGATAAAAGCTTCTGGATCCTGGTAAGTCGATGCCAGTTTTCCTAATTTCTCTGTCACACTCTCCGCATCAGCCGTGATTTCTTTTTTCTCAACAATGGCACTCATAAGAATACCAAGCTTAACGCGTTTTGTGGCCTGTTCCTCAAACATCTCTCTCGGCAGCTGTGACATCATGGATTCATTGCCACCATATTGGGCTATCATATTTTTTTGCATATTCACAATTTCTGAATCAATGGCTGCTTTAGGAACATCAAACTCATTGACCAACAATAACCCTTCCATAACATTATCTTTTACACGGTTCGAGATAGCCTCTTCAAGCTCACGTATCATATTGGCTTCGACGTCTTTTTTAAACTGCTCTTCATCACCATCTGCAATCTTCATTTCTTTCGCTAAATCCTTAAGTTCCAATAATTGTTTTTCCTTTACAGTATGCGCTTTAATTTTAAACACTGCCTTTTTACCAGCTAAAGCCTCTGCTTGATAATCTTCTGGGAATGTGACTTCAATGTCTCGATTCTCTTCAGCTTTAATACCAACCAATTGTTCTTCAAAACCGGGAATCATTTGCTTTGAGCCCAATATCAACTCATGTTTTTCAGCTTTGCCGCCTTCAAAGGGCTCATCATCAATAGTACCCTCAAAATCAATAACCACCTGATCATTGTCTTGTGCAGCTCTATCAACTTCATGCCAATGTGCATATTGATCTTGCAGTTTCGATAACATCTTTTCTACATCTGTTGCTTCAACCTTGGCCGCCGGCTTTTCAACTTCAATACTTTCAAATGAATTCACAGTCACTTCTGGATACACTTCGAAAGTTGCAACAAATTCTACATCCTTGCCTGTTTCATTTTGCTTCAAATCGAATTGTGGCGC
This sequence comes from Kangiellaceae bacterium, assembly GCA_965230335.1. Classification (GTDB taxonomy): domain Bacteria; phylum Pseudomonadota; class Gammaproteobacteria; order Enterobacterales; family Kangiellaceae; genus CBDDKS01. Next base: position 737,421 of record CBDDKS010000006.1, read on the forward strand.
ACCAACAGGTTTTACTTTTTCCTGCACTGCCGCCTGGTAAAAGTATCTTTGTACAAACTCACCCAACACTTCTTGTCTTATACCGTCCCCATAACGTTTGACTATAACATTTCGAGGAATTTTACCAGGACGAAAACCATCGATCTTTGCCTTCCTTGATGTGTTTTCTATACGTTTATTGACCTCTCCTTCTATCAAATTTGCTTCAATAGTGACTGTCATTTTACGCTCTAAGCCAGATGTTGTTTCTAATGAAACGTCCATAAAAAAACCTCGTTTATTCTCACTAACAGTTAATCAATTTTTTTAAAGAAAACAGGCTATAAACTCATGATATAAGTTCAACATGCCAATCTGGTGAATTTACAAAAAATTGATTGGTTTGGAATGGTTACACTTTCTAACATCCGCATCTCTTTCAAATAAAATCATAATTTAAGGTAGTTAATGATGTGGTTTTAATAAGAAATGACAAATGTCAATTAAATAAAAGACCTCAAATTGAGTAAAACTGGTGCGAAAGGAGAGACTCGAACTCTCACGCCTTGCGACACTGGAACCTAAATCCAGCGCGTCTACCAATTCCGCCACTTTCGCAAAAACTTTTTTTCAACCAAAAATATTTTTCAATATTGGGGTGGATGACGGGATTTGAACCCGCGACGACCGGAATCACAATCCGGGGCTCTACCAACTGAGCTACATCCACCATTTTACCCAAAAACATGCTTGCAGAAACATGTATCTGCCAGATGTTGGCGCGCCCGGTAGGATTCGAACCTACTACCCACGGCTTAGAAGGCCGTTGCTCTATCCAAATGAGCTACGGGCGCCTGTCAACCTTCCAGGCAACACAAGTTACAACATTGAAAAACGGTAATTTGGTCGGGGAAGAGGGATTCGAACCCCCGACATCCTGCACCCAAAGCAGGCGCGCTACCAGACTGCGCTATTCCCCGAATTCGTTAACAACGACATGCCACGCAATGACATAGTTTGTCCTTGATCATGCCATTTTTAAAAGAGCGCAAAATGATACTGACTTAACCTCATAAGGTCAATACATCAATGTATTTTAGTTGTATCACAAAAACACCTCTGGCCCTCCCTTCTGAGCACTTTGATAAAGTCCATTATACAAAATTCCATGATGATCTGGATGGTAATCAAAGGTCTGCAGCATTACAATAGCACACCAATACACTATCACAGACACGAATAGCCCCTTTTATATCCACAAAATTATGACAGCACAAATTATTAACGGTAAAACTACTGCCCAACAGCTTGTTAACAAAATTGCACAAGATGTACAGAAACGATTACAAAATAACTTAAAAGCACCTGGTCTTGCTGTTATTCTGGTTGGAGATGATCCCGCGTCCAGCATTTATGTCAATAAAAAAATATCAACATGCCAAGCAGCTGGCATCATATCATTGAGTCAGACATTCCCATCCAATGTTAGGGAAGAAACGCTTCTCAAACAAATCGACACCTTGAATAAAGACGACAGTATTCATGGTATTTTGGTTCAGTTACCACTGCCCTCTCATCTTGATAGCCAAAAAATACTAGAAGCTATTGACCACAGAAAAGATGTTGATGGTTTCCATGCCTACAATTTAGGACGTCTGGTTCAAAAGCATCCCAAACTAAGGCCCTGTACACCAAAAGGCATCATCACTCTACTTGAAGCCTATGACATTGATGTGAAAGGTATGAATGCCTGTGTTGTGGGCGCATCAAATATTGTTGGGCGGCCCATGGCATTGGAATTACTGCTTAAAAAAGCAACCGTTACCGTTACGCATTCCAATACAAAGAATTTACAAGCACACGTGGAACAAGCTGATCTCCTGGTCGCAGCTACAGGCATCTACAATCTGGTCAAAAGTGAATGGATAAAACCCGGCGCTATTGTGATCGATGTGGGCATCAATCGACTTGAAAACAATCAAATTGTCGGGGATATCGAATTTGATACTGCTGCAGAAAGGGCAGGCTGGATAACGCCAGTGCCTGGTGGTGTTGGTCCCATGACGGTGGCAACACTGCTTGAAAATACGTTAGAGTCCGCTAATCAGTTTGATGGTTTCATCGACATCTAACACAGAATCACCAAACACAAAACTACCAATCTTGTTATAAGACCTGTTACTCCTGGACGTCAACTAGCTATTTTAAAAGAAGTTTTTAATTTTCTTTTTTCACTGACTTGTAAATACTGGGTATAACGAACATACTCCAGCTCTGCACTGATTTGATCGGGGAAAGGTCCCATATCAATTCCCTCTGATGTAGGAAAAAACCAGCCTTGTTGTTTATGGTAAATACCATTTTTCAATAATCTTTTTGTTTTCGTTGATAATTGTGTATCCATCATCTTTTTCGAGTTGAATTGAGATTAACCACATTATAGACCACTATAAATTACAAAATATGTCAGCTAAATATAAAAGTTTTTGTAAGCTTTTTGCCATTTGTCAGGTAAGTCATTCCTCTATGTTCAGTCTATTTTCCTGTAACACGCTTTAATTACGTCCCAAGAAGTATCTCCCAATGAAATTAGATAGACCCCACAGACTGTTTTCGACATCAGTCAATACATTCAATATGCTGAGTTCGGCTTTCAATCATTTGGAAATTCACGGTGGATATCGGTAGTTTTTTTGCTTTGGCCAGCGCTTTTTGTTGGGCCATTTCTGTCATCCTTTACACTCGGCTTGGCGATAAAATGCCAGCTTTTGAACTAAACCTGACCAAAAATACCATTGGATTAATTTGCTTAACGATCACCGCTCTTATTGTTGAAGGCTCTGCATGGTTAAGTTTTCAATGGCAGGATGCCCTGTTGCTTATTATGAGCGGTGTCATAGGTCTTGCTTTAGCTGACACACTCTATATGAAAACATTGAATATCCTGGGTGCGGGAAAAACAGCTATCGTAGGTACCTTATATAGCCCGTTTATTATATTTCTGTCTTACATCTACCTAAAAGAAGAAATTACTTTTCTACAATTTTTGGGTCTTTTGCTCATAGCAGGGGGTATTATTTTAATTAGCTCAACCCGCTCTGATAATACGAAGCAAGAACTCTCTGCCAAAAAAATCTGGCAGGGTATATTCATTGGTATTTCTTCTTCTTTTCTAACAGCAGCAGCCATTGTCAGTATAAAACCGATTATCGAAGAGCAACCCTTTTTTTGGTCTTCATCTTTAAGGATGTTTTCTGGTATGTTTGCCATGTTTATTTATTTAATCCTAACGCGTCGGCTATCATCAACTATTGCTGAATTTAAGCGCCCGCATAATTGGCGTGCTATTTTTATATCTGGATTTATCGGTGCTTATATTACTTTGACACTCTGGTTAGCTGGTTTTAAATATACAACGGCTTCCGTTGCTTCTATCTTAAATGAAACCAGCACGCCCTTTATTGTTCTCCTTGCCTGGTTAATTCTTAAAGAAAGCATGGATACTAAAAAAGCTATCGCATTAATACTTGCTTTTATCGGCGTTTTCCTTGTCGTAATTCAATGACACTAGGGGCTGTTGATCTTTCAATAAAACTTCCCTGTCCTAAGTTTCCTATTTTATTAATTAATAAAATATATTCTAATGCTTGTGCTTATAATAAGATGACAAAGCTTCAATATTTTTTCTCAAATTCTGTGCAAACTTTTTATCTGTATTTTGTTTGGCTTTCATAGCTGCGACAATCACCGCATGATGCTTCATTAATCGTTCACTATAATCTTTTTGTTTGGGTTTAACCCGTTGTGTCAAAAAATAGTCTGTCATGGTGGCAATAATATTCTGTGCGTGTTTTTCTTTATTCATCACCCAACGTACTAACTGATTCTGAGATTGCGCATCTTTTTTTTGTGATAATTCCGAAATTAATTTCATGGCCTTCTCAATAGTTTCAACATCTTCAAGCATCAGTTGAACTCGTGCATGATCATCATAAATGCCACAGGGAACCTGACAATGTGCATAAATCACTTTGGGTAAAGCCAAAAACGCCATTATGCTTATAAAAAAAATGGTTAGGGTATTTTTTGATTGTTTCATTTCGATATTTCCTCAAAAGTTTTCATAGACTTTCTACTATAAGAGAACCTGACTCTACCAAAAATTTTTTTCTTTAACAATCTTCCTAATGAAACCGAGTTCAATCATTAGCCTCAACTGAGATTATCGAGACACTTTTCTCTTTTTTTTAAAAAAATTGGATAACAGCTCACTTGCCTCTTGTTTTAAAACACCATGAATAACATCAGGTTGATGATTATTTTTGGCATTAACCAAACAATGATAAGCAGAATGATAAGCACCTGTTTTTAAATCATCTGCCGCAAAAACAACTTTTTTCACCCGTGCATGTACCATTGCCATAGCACACATTGCACAAGGTTCTAAGGTCACATACAAAGTGGTATCAATCAGACGATAATTTTTTAGCGTATGAGCCGCTTGTCTTAACGCCATTATTTCTGCATGAGCAGAAGGATCACACTGGCCAATAGGTTGATTAAATCCTTCTCCAATAATTTTATCATTTTTTACTATCACACATCCGACTGGTACTTCTCCTAATGCTTCTGCTTTTTGGGCCAAAGCCATGGCTTTTTGCATATAGTGATAATCAATATCTGTTCCCTTTTGTATTGGTATAGATTTGTGCTCTTTCTTTTTATTATCTAACGGACCTTTACCAATATCACCATTGCGCTCTAAATGAAAGTGTCTCATTTATTCCCATTCAATGGTGGCTGGTGGTTTGGAAGAAATATCATAAGTCACACGAGAAATACCATTCACTTCATTAATGATACGATTCGATACATGTTCTAAGAATTCATAAGGCAAATGTGCCCATCTTGCTGTCATAAAATCAATGGTTTCTACTGCCCTTAATGCAATAACATAATCATACTTTCTGGCATCACCCATAACGCCAACAGATTTTACAGGAAGAAATACAGCAAAGGCCTGGCTGGTTTTATCATATAAACCCGCTTTATACAGCTCTTCAATATAAATGGCATCTGCCTGTCTTAATAAGTCAGCATATTCTTTTTTAATGCTTCCTAAAATTCTAACACCTAACCCTGGACCAGGAAACGGATGTCTAAATAACAAATCGTGTGACAGTCCCAGCTCCAGCCCAATATTGCGCACTTCATCTTTAAACAACTCCCGAAGGGGTTCAACAAGGCTGAGTGTCATATCATCGGGTAACCCCCCAACATTATGATGAGATTTAATCACATGGGCTTTTCCCGTTTTAGAACCTGCCGACTCAATTACATCAGGATAAATCGTCCCCTGTGCTAACCATTTTGCCGATGTTAATTTTTTTGATTCTTCTTCAAAAATGTCTACAAAAGCATTACCAATAACTTTTCGCTTTTCTTCTGGATCATCTTTTCCTTTTAAAGCCGATAAAAACCTTTGCTCAGCATTCACTCGAATCACATGGATACCCATATGTTGAGCAAACATATCCATAACTTGATCGCCTTCATTCAGACGTAACAAACCATTATCGACAAAGACACAAGTCAGCTGTGATCCGATGGCTTTATGCAATAAGGCCGCTGTTACTGAAGAATCAACGCCTCCCGATAAACCTAATATCACTTCATCAGAACCTACTTTTTTTCGAATAGTCTGAATAGCATCATCAATAATATGACTGGGTGTCCATAACAATTCACAATGACAAATATGATGGACAAAATTTTTCAATAATTGCTGTCCTTCCGGTGTATGTGTTACCTCCGGATGAAACTGTACGCCATATAATTGTTTTTCCTCACATGCCATAGCCGCAAAAGGTGCATTTTTACTGGAAGCAATACATTCAAATGCTTCCGGTAAACGACTCACTTTATCGCCATGGCTCATCCATACACTCATCTGTTCTTGATGGTTAATACTATCAAACAGTGGTGATGTATTTTCCAATGTGATTAAGGCATGCCCAAACTCTTTTTCTTCAGAATGAGAAACAGCACCTCCTAATTGTTCTGCAAGGGTTTGCATGCCATAGCATATGCCTAAAACAGGGATACCTAGCTCGAAAACCACTGCCGAAGCTCTTGGTGTTGCCTCTCCTAAAACACTTTCCGGTCCGCCGGATAAAATAATACCCTGTGGTTTAAAGTCACGAATGATATCGTCATCAATATCAAAAGGCATCAGTTCACAATAGACCCCGATTTCTCTGACACGACGCGCAATCAGCTGGGTATATTGAGAACCAAAATCTAAGATTAAAATTCGATTAGCATGAATATCTTGCATATAACAATAAGAGCTCTATTTGATCGTTAAGGACAGCGATTATTTATTAATCTGGTAATTGGGTGCTTCTTTGGTAATTTGTACATCATGTACATGGGATTCATTCATACCGGCAGCAGTCACTTTTACAAATTCAGCTTTTGTACGTAACTCTTTAATGGTTTCACACCCAGTTAATCCCATACAAGAACGTAATCCACCCATCATTTGGTGCAGGATAGTCATGATGCTGCCTTTATAAGGCACGCGTCCTTCAATACCTTCTGGTACCAATTTATCGGCTGCATTAAAACTTTGGAAATAACGATCACTGGAACCCTGCTTTTGTGACATGGCGCCAAGAGATCCCATACCACGATAGGATTTATAGGATCGCCCCTGGTATAACTCTACTTCACCTGGTGCTTCTTCTGTACCTGCAAACATACTCCCAACCATTACCAGATGTGCTCCTGCGGCAATTGCTTTACACATATCACCCGAATAACGAATACCGCCATCGGCAATTAATGGTATCCCTTTTTTCTTCAAGGCCATGGACACTTGTGCAACAGCAGTAATTTGTGGCACACCCACACCGGTAACAATACGGGTTGTACAAATGGAACCTGGGCCTATACCCACTTTAACGCCATCAGCACCGGCATCAACTAACGCCAAAGCACCGTCTTTTGTCGCCACGTTACCACCAATCACTTGAAGATCGGGATGCTTTGATTTTAACCAACGCACTTTATCCAATACCAATTGAGAATGACCATGTGAGGTATCCACCAAAATAACATCGACACCTGCTGTCATTAATGCATCAACACGTGCTTCTGTATCTGGTCCGGTACCAATAGCAGCACCCACTCTTAAATGACCATATTCGTCTTTACTGGCTTGAGGTTTATCTTCTGCTTTTTGAATATCTTTTACTGTAATTAAGCCCTTTAAATGAAATTGATCATCCACCATCAATATTTTTTCTATACGATGCTTATGCATCAAAGATAAAACTTCGGCCGTTTCTGCACCTTCTTGTACCGTCACCAATCTGTCTTTAGGTGTCATCACCGTGGATACCGGCCGGTCAAGATGTGTTTCAAAACGCACATCTCTACTGGTAACAATACCAATAAGCTCCTGACCATCAACAACAGGCACACCTGATATGCCATTCTCTGCGGTCAAGGCTTTGAGCTGGCCTATGGTTAAATTAGGAGAAACGGTAATAGGATCATTCACAACACCACTTTCGAATTTCTTTACCTTGCGAACTTCTTCAGCCTGTTGTTCAACCCCTATATTTTTATGGATAAATCCCATACCACCTTCCTGCGCCAAGCTGATTGCAAGACGGGATTCGGTAACTGTATCCATAGCCGCAGAAACCAAAGGGATATTTAATTTTATTTCACGCGTTAATTGCGTTTCCAGTTTAGCGGAATGTGGTAATACGGTAGAATGAGCCGGCACCAACAACACATCGTCAAATGTCAGTGCCTCCTGAATAATTTGCATAATCAAACAACCCAATACAGATAAACGGTCGAAAAACCAAAGCGGGATTGTAACATCTTACTAAAAGCCTAAACAATGCTTGAGCCTTTACTACAGCCTAATACGCCATCAGAACGACGTTATCTCACCATCACTCAGCTCAATCATATGAGCAAAGTCGCTTTGGAACGTCATGTAGGTGATGTTTGGGTCACAGGTGAACTCAGTGGATTTAAAGCTCAACATGCTTCCGGGCATTGGTATTTCTCCCTGAAAGACGACAAATCACAAATTGCCTGCGCTATGTTTAAGGGCAGAAATCGACAGGTTCATTTTCAACCTGAAGATGGTCAAAAACTCTTGATCAAGGCCAAAGTAACCCTCTATGAGCCTCGTGGCAGTTATCAACTCATTGTCGAGCGCATGGAGCCCGATGGACTTGGCAGTCTGCAAATTCAATTTGAACAGCTCAAAAAACGTTTGTCAGAAGAAGGATTATTTGATGCTGAATCCAAAAAAGAATTACCTGAGCTGCCCAAAACCGTGGCTTTGGTAACATCGCCTTCGGGTGCTGTTATTCGTGATGTCATTACGGTGATGAAACGCCGCTTCCCACTCACCGACATTATTGTTTATCCAGTCCAGGTTCAAGGCGCCCAAGCCCATACCCATATTATTCAAGCCATTGAACAAATTAACCAAACACATCGTTGTGATCTTATTCTGCTGGCCCGGGGGGGTGGTTCTCTCGAAGATCTCTGGTGTTTTAATGAAGAATCGCTTGCCTACGCGATTTATCACAGTGAATTACCCATCATTTCAGCCATTGGCCATGAAACAGATTTTACCATTGCGGACTTTGTTGCCGATAAACGGGCACCAACCCCATCTGCTGCGGCAGAAATGATAACACCCGATAGTGAACAATTGTGCCAGATGCTGGATCATTATCTGGAAAATCTGTTAATGCATATAACCGATTATCTAGAGAATGCAGCAACCCAAATTTATACTCTGTCTCTTCAAATCAATGATCCCAGCAACCTGCTCAAGCTATACCAGGAAAAACTGCAAAGACACTATCACACACTGCTTTCTCGTCATTCGCATATTCTTTATGAAAAAACACAACGCCTTTCAGAATTACAACAACGTCTGATTCAACAGGAACCCAAACTTTTACTCACAAAGTTTTTTACCGAACATCATCATTTAACACAACGACTGGCTAAAAGCATGGTTTATTATTTACAAAAACAACAACAACGTCTGTTATCCAATAGCAGACAATTGCATGCTATCAGCCCTTTAGCCACTTTGGAGCGTGGTTATTCCATTACTAAAAAAAATAATCAGGTTGTTTATTCCATAAAACATGTAAACGAAGGTGACACATTAGAAACTCAAACGTCAGATGGTGTCATCATGAGTCAAGTCACTTCATTAGATGATTTAGACAGTTTAGATAATACCACCCAGAACCCGCTCAAAAAACCAATAGCTACCAATAACACCAATAATGATTGAACAAGGTATCTGGATCCATTGGCGATAATGATTTTTTTTATAGATTCGCCAGTAAAGAAAAATACAAAATGCCAGTAATACAACCAGCAACTGACCTAACTCTACACCAATATTAAATGCCACCAACGAAGGAATGAGTGCTTTTTGAGAAAAACCGCCTTCAATAAACATGGTAGCAAAGCCCAATCCATGCAATAACCCAAATAAAAACACAAATCCATATTGATAACCTGAGGCACTTTTCTTAAACACATTTTCATAAGCAATATAAACAATGGATAATGCAATGAGTGGTTCGACAATACTACTGGATATTTTAACAATGCCTAATACCGCCAAAGCCAATGTTAAGGTATGAGCTAATGTAAATAGTGAGATAAGCCAAAACAGCCGTTTAATCAATAAGGTGGAAAAAAATAATCCCAGTACAAATAAAATATGATCGATGCCTTTTGGAATAATATGTTCAAACCCTTTTTGTAAATACACAGTCATCAGTGTCTGCCAATCCATGGAGTTCAGTATTCTTAATTGACGTCGTTTGAGTGCAGCTTTAAATTCTTCATCCTGAACCGATGTATCAAATTGCATTTCACCCTGCTCAATATCCAATAGAATATCTTCATCTTGCGGATGAGCCAACCCATTATTGGATAAACCTATCAACAAGCTCAATACTATAAGAAAACGAAATCGAATCAATGGAGCATCTATCTAATCATCAATAAAAGCGAAAGCATTATTGCTCATTGAACAAAGTGCTTTCGCTTTTAAAAAAAATAACACACTGGCTATTTAATAATGACTTCCGTTCAAATTAATCTTTTGAACCATCCAATCCTCGTACTTTTAACAAGGCATCAATCTTCGGTTCTCTTCCACGGAATTTTTTATACAAGGTCATCGCCTCTTCTGTGCTGCCTTTCTCCAAAATATGTTCTCGGTATTTTTTAGCCAATGTTGGATTAAACAAATCACCGGATTCTTTAAATGCTGCAAAACCATCTGAATCCAGTACTGCGGACCAGATATACGCATAATAACCCGCTGAATATCCCTCAGCACTTGAAAAAATATGTGCAAAATAGGTTGAACGGTATCGCGGTGCAATCTCTGAAATCAAACCATATTTGTTCATCACAATATTTTCAAAATCATTGGCATCCTCAACCTGAGTATTGGACTGCACATGCCAATCCATATCCAATAAAGAAGCGGCCAAATATTCTGTATTCGCAAAACCCTGATTAAATTTCGCTGATTTTTGTATTTTTTGAATCAGCTCATCGGGCATTACTTCGCCGGTTTTGTAATGCTTTGCATAAGTTTTTAACACACTGGGTTCACCTGCCCAGTGCTCCATAATTTGAGCAGGAAACTCTGTATAATCACGTGGTCCACTGGTACCTGCCTGACTGGGGTATTTTGTATTGGTCACTAAACCATGCAATCCATGTCCAAATTCATGATATAACGTCGTAACATGTTCAAAACTTAATAATGCGGGTGTGTCACCGACAGGTGGTGGAAAGTTAAATACATTAACAATTATAGGGCGCTTCACACCATCCAGATTGGATTGAGCTTTATAGCTGCTCATCCAGGCCCCGCCACGCTTGGTTGAGCGCGTAAAATAATCGGCCATATAAATTCCTAAATGACTACCATCTTTATCTTTTACTTCCCAAACACGGACATCAGGGTGATAAATTGGTAAATCATTGCGCTCTGTAAATGTAAGACCCCACAAACGCTTGGCAACATTAAATGCACCGTCAATCACATTATCTAATTCTAAATAAGGTTTGATACTGGCTTCATCCAATGCATATTTTTTTTGTCTCACTTTTTCAGAGTAATACCACCAGTCCCACCCTGCCAATTTAAACTCATGATCTTCAGCTTCAATCATGGCCTGCATATCAACAACTTCTTGTTTTGCTCTCGCTAAAGCCGGTTTCCAAAGTTGGGATAACAAATCATAAACACCTTTTGGTGTCTTAGCCATACGTTCTTCCAAAACATAATGAGCATGTGTTTCATAACCTAACAACTTGGCTTTTTCTGCACGCAAAAAAGCAATTCTGGATACAATAAATTTATTGTCTTTGTCATTATTGTTATCACCTCGATTAATATAGGCTTTATAAAGCTGCTCTCGCAAATCACGTCGAGTTGAATAGGTTAAAAACGGATACATACTGCTTCTATGTGGTGTAAACACATATTTATTTTTATATTTTGCCTTTTCATCAGGTGAAGCGCCTTTTTTCTGCTTCTCTTTTGCTGAACTTGCCGCTGCCGCAATAATATCATCGGGCAAACCGTCTAAATCTTTTTTATCTAATACCAATTCAAATGCATTGGTTTCAGCCAATAAGTTCTGTGAAAAATTCACCGTTAATTCAGAAACTTCCTTATTAATAGCAATCAACTTCTCCTTTTTTTCTCCTTTTAATAAAGCACCACTACGAACAAAACCTTTATAGGTATCTCTTAAAAGCTTTTGTTGTACACCATCCAATCCCAAACTATCACGTTGCTGCCATAGTTGGTTAATACGGGCAAATAATTTCTCGTTTAAACTAATCTTGTCAAAATGAGCAGAAAGAATAGGCGACATTTCACGCTCTAAAGCCTGTAACTCAGGATTCGTGTGTGCTCCCTTTATATTGTAATAAACACGACTGACTTTATTTAAGAGTTTCCCGCTACGTTCCATCATTTCAATCGTATTGGCAAAACTTGGTTTTTCTTGATTCTGAATAATACGATCAATATCAGCCAAATGTGCTTTCATGCCTTCTTCAAATGCCGGTTTATAATGCTTCATCTTAATCGCTTTAAACGGAGGCATTTCAAATGGGGTTTTGTAATCGTTAAAAAAAGGATTATCTGCCATGTTTTTATGAGTAGATGGTTCATTGGTTGATTTTGCAGATTCGTCTGACTTTTGACTACTGGAATCTACAGATTGTGTTGTATCATCTTTTGTCCCAGAATCAGAACAGCTCACTAAAATCAAGGACCCAAAGCCCAATAATAACGTTGATAAAAAAGAAAGTCTTATCATTTGAGAAGCGCCTCACGTTTTAACAGAGTTTATTGATGCGCATGCTACCTGAAGATGCTTTAAGACACAAATCAGCTCAAGCTAGACTGATTATATTATTTCAATATAAGATATTTTAAAGAGACTCAAAGTATAGAATTCCATGACCCAACCAATGGCTTAAGGTTTAGGGAGCATTCCAATGATTAAAACTGCCTGGGTTTTATTGCAAAAGCAAGAAAACTTTAAAATACAGTCAGTTTAACTTTACCCCCTGTCTGTAGTGCATTAACAAGATGAATTAACGGTTTAGCCGACCTGCTTTAAACTCGTATTGGACAAGATAATTAATATCGACTGACTGTATTTGAGTGAGTAGGTGCGGTTATCATCTGGAGCCTTTGGTTATATTCACAACCAAAATAACGAGCTCGTATATATGTCAGCACTATACTTTTTACTAAACCAGATTCGTTAGTTGGCAATACAGATAGAAAAAATCAATCTATAAAAATCAGAAAAAATTCTGGTTACCGCTTTGTTATGCTTGACTTAACACCGGTGTCCATATATGTCCATTACTGTTCTTTGATTATAGATTTCTTTTCCACTTATATAATGCGCTTCGAATACAACTGCTAATCCAAGGCTCGCAGTAATACCTCCCAGAATAAACTTTTTCAAGCTCATCCAGAGTCAACTCCCTGGGCGTGTTTTCATTCAACACTATCATTTCCACATCTGAATAATCTAATTTTTCAGCTCTTTTTAAACATACCTGTTCTTTAACTTCCCTATTAAGAAAACTAAGTAATGTCTCTAGTTCAAGCTCATATTTCTTAATATAACTACTGATAAGTAGCCTTCCCTCTACATCGTATAAATAGCGTAAGGCTTCTGCTAAATCGTTTTTGCTTACGTTATCGCTGGGAATCCAACTCACACTACCAGTACTTTCATTGAAAGATCTTTTAACAAGTAATCCAGATTTACTTTTCAACTCCATTTTATCTGCAGATAAATGCCACTCATTACTTTTATTAATAATCACAACCGCAATCTCCACTAGTGCACATATTGACTTGGAATATGGACTGGCACAAGCCATTCGTCATCACCATACATGTTTCCATTTGGGTGAAGTACCGCAGCAGTATTAAAGGGATTAAATATTGCCATTCCTGGAGGTAATGTAATTGTGTAGACCCTTCCTCCAGATTTAGAAGCATATGCTGCCGCAGCCATATAATTTGTGGTAATTGAGATATACGGAGAGCCTCTACTATCTTGCATATGATCAAATGCTAAATCACCAAATGGTTGAGTTCTTATTATTTCAAAAGCATCTGCTTGCGTCCAGTCCCCGTCGCGAATCATGGGTGCCCAAAATTCACTTAACCCATTAACGTCTCCACGATAGTATATTTCACAATGATCTGCCCGACTATCTGCTCTTGAGTTGCTAATAGGTACTGGCGCAGTTATATCTGGCTCATCATTAAACAATTCATAAATACCAGTACCTATAGATCCTCCAAACAAAGCTTCATATCCATTAGAAATACCTGTACCAACAGCATAACCTGCAGCGAATGCTAACCCCAATGCTATACCTGGGCTTGAAGAGGCCGCTGCTACAAACCCTCCTCCGCCAGCAGTACTTCCACCACCTGCTATGAATGTAGTTGCTGTTAAAGTGCCAGCCTCTAATCCTAGCGGATCAACAAGCTTCAGAGGATTATGACTCACATACCCATAGGTATTGATGCCTGCAACCAATCCTAACGGATCACTCTGTAAATATCTACCCAAATTCGCATCATAATCTCGATGATGGTTATACCAACTGCCTTTTTCTGCATCCCAGTATTGCCCAGGGAAGCCAATATTAAGGCCACCTATCTGGTCAAATAAGACAGTGCGGTCAAAGGCTTTGTTTTGTGCCTGCCAGACAGGCTGGTCATTGGTGTTGGTGACCACTTCTGGTCTGCCAAGATGGTCTGAATGAATGGTGTAGATTTGGTTGTTCTTCACCATGCCAATGAGGTCAAGACCATTGTAGATATAGTTTCTTTGTTCACTGCCTTGTTGCTCATAAATCAGCTCTCCACCCTGGCCATAAACAAAGTAAGTGGTTTGTCCGTTGGTGACTTTCTTCGCTCTCTGCTGATTGGCATTGTAGGTGTAGGTGGCACTGGTGCTGCCTTGTGAGAAGCTGGTCATCCGATTGGCATCATTGTAGTAGTAATGCTTATTACCCTGCTGGATGATATTGCCATTGTTATCATAAAGCAGGCTTGTACCACTATGACTTAAGAGTCTGTTGCTGTTTGAATCGATGTTGTAGATAGCCGCATTGTTTTGATGAGTCCGGTTACCGTTAGCATCAAAGTTAAAGCTGGTGCTTTGATTGTATTCATTCAGTGTTGTCACTCTATCCATAGCATCATAAGTGTATGACTTGGTGGGACTGCTGCTTCCCATATTGGGGTTTTGTGGTTTGAAGCCTGTGATATTCAGGTTAGCGTCATAATCCAACCAGTGTTGAAAGATACCACCATTACCACTGTGATTACTGCCATAGGCTTTTAAGTTGTAATCCCCATCATAGACTTTGCTCTTGATAACCTGCATGTTATTGGCCGCATAAGATTCCATAGGACCAAAGGGCAGATAGGTGGGCATATACAGGAATAAATGCCAATAACCACCATTGACGCTGCCACCGATACCGTGCAATTGTCCATTAAGACCATAACCTATCTTTTTTACAAATCCATTAGGATGGATGATTTGAGTTAAGAAACCATTGCTGTTGTAACTCCACTGAGTAGTAAAGCTCGCACCTGTGATACTGTCTGTTCTTTGTGTTAATTGGCCATGAGCATTGACGGTGTACGTCTGACTGCCGGATTCATCGGTCATTCGATACAGATAACCGATTCTTTGCGTATCATACTCATAGGTTCGTGTGATGTTGTTGCCAATATCTTCTTGAGTGACTCTTCCCAAAGCATCATATTGATAGCTTGTATTAATACCATTGGCATTCTGGCGGCTGGTCATTTGTCCAGCTGAATTATAAGCAAAGGTGGTTAAGCCCGTATCAGGACTGCTTTGACTGGTGATTTCTCCAAAGCCATTGTACACATAAGTCGTGGTATTGCCTTTCGGGTCGGTCGTTGCAATCACCTGGTCAAGATGATTGTAGGTGTAACTCGTGGTATTGCCTTCTCGATTGGTACTTGATATCAG
The DNA here is from genome assembly GCA_965230335.1 of Kangiellaceae bacterium. Lineage (GTDB taxonomy): Bacteria > Pseudomonadota > Gammaproteobacteria > Enterobacterales > Kangiellaceae > CBDDKS01. The sequence continues at coordinate 753,056 of CBDDKS010000006.1, forward strand.
TCTGCCTAAATCATCATAAGTGTTGGTGCTGATATTACCCTTGGCATCTTCAACTTCTGTCACCTGATTGTTAGTGTTGTAACGGTATTTCACCGTCATGCCACCTGTACTTTGCGTTAATCGATTTAACGCATCATAGGTGTAATTCATCTGACGGGATTCTTCAACAGCCTGTACCTGACATAAATCACCAAAGTTATTCTGGTCGTCATATCCCTGATAACCCAATGGCACAACCTGAATATCCAAGTTGCCTGATGAGGTACCACTTTGACCAGCCAAGTATTCTCGATACTCCATCGCCTCTGCATCACTACACACTTGATGACTGACTTCACCTCGTCTCACGTTTTCACGAATAATATTAGAAGCACTGTCATAAGTGTAGTATCTCTCATGTTGAGACATCATGGGTTGATTATTGGCTAATTGTTGCAATTGCTGAACATCAAATGCATCGTTATAAATATCGATGGGGTAATCTGTCTGACTCGGTTGATTATAATAACTGCCACCAAAATCCCAGGAATCGGTAAAGTAAAGTTCCTTGGTCAATCGATGGGCATCATCATATTCAAAACTTGTTTGTACGCCCTGAATATTTTGGCTGATAATTTGACCCACGTTATCGTAAGTAAAAGTCGATGTTCTTTTTTGGCCATTAACATCATTTTCTCTTTTTAATAACCAACCCCGGCCATGATACGTTAGTTTATCTACGCGTCCATCAGCATGGGTAATCGTCTGTGCCTGACCTCGGTCATTGTAATCACTAAACTGTGTGATGTGTCCAAGAGCATTCGTGATTTTAATGATATGACCTGAGCTGTTGTATTCTGTCGTCACCACATCATTCACATCAGCTCTTGGTCCATCTACTGTCATGGTTTTGGTTAAACCATTCGCAAAATCTGTATAGCTGATACTCGATGTTCTCACTTCATTTGTGATTCGGTCTGTCACACGAGTTTGAATCAGTCGTCCTCTGGCGTCGTAATCATTATCAGTAATCGTTGTATCAGTGGTAGTCACATCGGGAAGGTTCAAGTTGGTATCCCAGGTCATTGTGGTGGTTTGCTCATTCGCACCCCCTTTACCTGAAACCACTTTTAAGATTCTGCCCTCTGCATCGTAATCATAATCCGTCACATTATCCTGCCAATCTGTTGTGGTGTTGACATAACCCAAACTGTCATAGGTCGTTGTCTGACTGGCAGCGGCACATGTACCCGCTGCATGACCAGCCACACCCGTTGACTGCCATCGCTCTCCAACACGTTTAAATGTGTAAGTCGTCTGCTTGTCATTGGCATTCTTCGTCACAACATCTCTGTACTTCACACCATTCGTTTCATATTCCGTTCGGCTTAATATTTCAAAGCGCTCCTGATTGTTACCATGGTAACTCACCCTGGCAACATCACTGTCTGACTCATACTCCCAGCTCGCAAATACATCACCATTTTCATCGGTGATACTTCTTAAGCGTGCACCACTACCCAAAGAATCATAAGTGTAGTGTTTACTGTGTGTCATGGTTGAGCTGCTGTACCGAACCTGGGTTAAACGCTCACTGCTGTCATGAAAGTAAGTCACCGTCATACCCGGCAAGGTTATATCGTTAATTAAACCCGATGACTTATAACTCAAGCTCATACTTTGTCCAGTATTCTTCTGCACCTGGGTTAAACGTGATTCTGCATCATAACTGTACGTCAGCTTCTCTCCATAAGGCTCTTCAACGGAAACCAAATAACCATGCTCCCCATCAAACTTTCTGATCCGTCCTCCATCGACAAAGCACCAAACACCTTCAGCTTCAATATAACGTAAATCAAAAGCCTTATCAGAGGCATTTCTCCATACATCATCACTACCCAAGGTTAATTCAACACCTTCTCCATCTTCTTTGATAATTGTCACCACACTGGCTTCCTGCTCATTGGTTGTTGTATTCGTCGTGTATTCATTCACAAGAATCACTGCCTGATGATTACTACGCCACTTGCGTCCAAATTCTGATTCGATATCTTCAAAACTATTGTATGAGCGCATCACCACCAATGGCAGACGACCACTGCCCACATAATCGGTCTCACTCTGATACTTGTTACCCGTTGCAATATCTATCGGGTTACCACCCACCTTTTTACCCGTATTACAATCATCATCTCCAAGATTCTCCTGTTCATTTTCCAACTTATTATCATAACATTCAAATCTCAACTTATCTGCATTAAAACCAATGTAATATGCCTTAACACCTGATGGATAAAAGGTATCAAAATTTTCACCGTATCGTTGTACTCCAGACTCTTCACATAGTTGCTCCGCAGCTTGTTGAAAATCTTCAGCTCTACACGTTGCTTCATCATTCACCAGCCCTGTTACAAAAAAACAACCCCTCGCGCCGCTTGTCTGCACATGAAAATCAAAATCAGCAACCCAGGAAGACATACACGCCCCACCTGTCAAACCTCCATTTTGTATCCATGCCTGACGACAATTTTCTCCAAACTCCGCTCGTGCAGCTTGTACGTTAATACCAGATAAACTACGCGCGGGTGGAATATAATAACCCTCCCACTTCGCTGCTCCAAAAACAACACCATCTACTTCAAGCTCATCATACGAAACGTAACCTCCCATTTTTTGATGACCCAAACTCTTGTCTATAGACAAAACGCCTTTACTTCCTGACTTTAATTCATTAGTAAATCGAGTATAACTACGGATATCATCATCTACATGAATAGCTTCTCTGTATTTATTTAACTCTGATGCTGGAAAAGTATTAGAATAAACAGACAAACTACTCAATAATCCCAATACACTGATGGATAAAATACGGGATAAACGTCTTAACGAACCCTTGCGACTTAACATTCTCATGCGGTTTAACATCTTCTCACGGCCCAACATAACAATAACCTCTTTCTTTTTTTTAAATAATCAAACTTTACAATTTCAACCGTACAAATAACCTTGTGCTTATTGGCACTCAACCTGATTTGTACTTAAGATACTTTTTTAAACTATCAAACTTTAGCAATATTTTGCAACACTTTTTTTTCATCTTAATAAATCATCATATTTTTGTCATCTTCCACCACAAAATCACCCATAAAACATAAATAGAAATCAAACAGTTAAATCAATCTGGTTAAAAAATAATCAATTTAAAAAATTATTCTAATTCTTATATGAATTGATATGATGGAAGCTTTGTCGCTCTAATTCCAAATTATCTTTTGCCAAATTTTTTAATGGCTCGTTTTCGTTTTAGCCTTTGTCTTCGAGTCATTTCCTGTTTTTTACCTTTGTAAGGATTGTCCCCTTGCTTTAATTCCAGCTTAATGGGTGTTCCCATAATGTTTAATGATTTAACAAATTGTTTGATTAAATAACGCTGATAGGACTCCGGTAGTTTCTTGGTTTGATTACCATGAATCACAATTCTTGGGGGGTTATGTCCACCAGGATGTGCGTAACGCAATTTTATACGAACACCTTTAATCATAGGTGGTGGGTGCTTTGCAATAGCTATTTCTAACACCCTTGTTAACTGTGAAGCTGACATTTCCACATTGGCGGCCTGATAGGCTTCGTCTATCGACTTAAACAACTCTCCAACACCGGAGCCATGTAATGCCGAAACAAAATGAAGACGTGCAAACTCAGCAAAAACCAAACGTCTTTGAATAGATTCTCGAATGGTGTCACGTGTATCTTCATCCAAACCATCCCACTTGTTAATCAAAATAACCAAAGAGCGACCTGCACGAATAATGGTGCTTAATAAGTTTAAGTCCTGCTCTGTGATGCCTTCTTGTGCATCCATCACCATTAAACAAACATTGGCGTCATTAATGGCTTGTATTGTTTTAATAATTGAAAACTTTTCTACGGTTTCTTTAATTTTGCCACGCTTTCTAACACCCGCTGTATCGATAATGGTGTAGTTTTTGCCATGTCTTTCCATTTCGATAGAAATACTGTCCCTTGTTGTGCCGGGTTGATCATAAACGACTACTCTTTCTTCTCCCAACATACGATTGACCAGGGTTGATTTTCCAACATTCGGCCGTCCAATCACTGCAAACACAGGATGTTTTGCCTGCAATGACTCATCAACTTCTACCACATCTTCTGCAATAGGCAGTATGACATCATGAGCCAGTCGAGTCATTCCTCGATTGTGGGCTGCTGCTATCGCAACAATATGCTCAAACCCCAAACTATAAAAATCAGCCATGGCCTGTTCTGAATCGATACCATCAATTTTATTGACTACCAAACAAACCGGTTTATTGCTCACTCTCAATTCATTGGCTAAATGTTCATCAACCGGTGTTAATCCTGCTCTGGCATCCACTAAAAACAATGTTAAATCGGCTTCCTTGACGGCCTCGCGGGTTTGCTTTGCCATGCTGCCATCAATACCCATTTCACCACCAGTGATACCACCAGTATCAATGATGACAAAGGAGTGATTTTCGATGTTTGCAAATCCATATTGTCGATCACGTGTTAAACCAGGCAAGTCAGCAACAAGGGCATCGCGAGTTCTTGTTAAACGATTAAATACGGTGGACTTACCAACATTAGGTCGTCCAACAAGTGCTACGGTTGGCATATTAATGATCCGTTGAAACTAACTCGTTAGTTATCTTTTTATCCACTTTAAAAGCCAATAACATTCCACTTCGGCTATAAGTAATGAGCGTTTCATCAACCACTAAAGGTGTTGCTACAAATCCATTATGCTTGAGAGGAAATTTACAATTACCCAGATGATCGAAGCAGTCATCCGATTCATAATAATGTCCTACATTAAAACGTCCTAAAAATGCACCATTTTGTTTATCCAACTGGTATAAATAACCTTCATAATCTCCAGTCACCAAATGATCACCAAAAGCAACCAAAGAAGTTACAGCTCGTTGTTTCAGGTTTTTTTGAGTCCAGAGGGTTTCACCACTATTTCTGTTGATCAAACTCACCAAACTGTCTGCATGAGTCACCAATAAATAAAGACCATCAAAAGACAGATCTTTTAGAACAGATATATTTTTTTGCCAGCGGGTTTCACCCGTTTGGATGTCAATATATGCGATGTTTCCATTAAATCCACCGACATATAACGCCTGCCCTAAAATTAATGGGGAAGTATCCACATCAACCAAACGTTCCAAGTCTGATCGCCCCTTGGGAATAGCAACCTGTTTTTCAAAAACCAGCCGACCATCTTCTAACAGCAGAGCCGCTACTTTACCATTGGCAAAGCCAACAAACACAAAGCTATCAACAATAACCGGTGCCGCACCACCTCTTAAGGTTAACTCAGGCAGCTTTCTATCAAAAAACCAAAGACGTTTACCATCCTCAGCATTCAATGCATAAACCAGTCCATCCACCGTAGTAATCACCACATAACCACCTCCAACCGCTGGACTTGAAATGATTTCACTGGATGTTTTTGTGCGCCACTTTATTTCACCATTGGTTTCGGATAAAGCGATGACTTCACCATCCCGTGTTCCCAAAACCACTAATTCATTCGCAACAGCCAAACCACTCGAAACACGAAGATTCAAATCAACAGACCACAGTGTTTTCCCTTCATCAGCGGATAAAGCCATGACCTTACCTGTTACATCCGTTACAAAAATTTTGCCATAGCCATGTGCAGGTTTAATGAAAACCTCTTCTTTTAAATAACCTTTACCGACCTGGACCTGCCACACTTTTTCATAACTGATTTTCGATTCAACAATGGGTGCAGGGTTTGGTTTAAATGCATTATTTTTTGAAGTTGAACAACCTAGCAGGCTTAAAGATATTATGGCTATCATCAAGATAAATTTAATCACGCGTCAACCTCAAAAAAATAAGTAATAATAATGTTCTCAAAAAGATCTGGCATTGAATGCTTTAGGAACCCTGGTTAATAGAAACTTGATCAACATCCTCGTCAACCGGCTCTTTGGCTTCTATGTTTTGGGAATGATGAGGCTGTGCATAATTTAAATCATTCACTCTTTGTTCCAGGCTATTTTGACCCAAACCTTCTGATTTTTCCTGCGCCAGCTGATACGCTTTGCGTGCCTTGTCTAATTCTCCACTTGCCAGATAAGTATCCCCTTTTATTTGCTCAACCAAAGCGACATACTCTTCAGAATCGACAGCATCTAAAATCTTCAATGCTTCATCATATTTCTTTTGTTCATTCAATACCCTAGCCAATCGTATTTGAAGAATAGGTGCCAAAAAAGCATCATCCAATGATGAAGTGATATTTTTTAATTCTTTCTCAGCTTCATCCCATTTTTTTTGTTCTGAATAATGCTTAGCCAGTTTCAATGCGGCCAAAGTACCATACGTCGAATGTTTGTGCTTTTGTTTAAATTCATTAGCTTGAACGACAAACGATTCCGAATCCTTAACATCAATCGTTTCAAACGCTTTATAAGCCTCTGAAGCCTGCGCTTGACGTTGCTGACCATCTTTCTTCCACCAGGTCCAACCACTAAAAGCAACAATGGCAATAGTAACACCCGCAATAATGGATGTACCGTATTCACCCCACCAAGTCTTTAAACGTTCTATTTGTTCTTCTTCAGTCATGTAATCCACAAGATATAACCTCTGTAATGTCGTAAATGTATTCTGTTTTTCTGAATGACCCTGTCAATTTGTGGGGTTTAAGCCCCGATGCTTACTATATGCTTCTTTAATGAGTAAGCATTAGACGTACCTAGTGTATAAGAGTTCTGAAATTCAGCGTAAAAACAATTTAATCACGCATTATAACTAAAAAACACAAAATATATAATCCAACTGAACATTTCCCTAAGAAAGGTTATTAAGTAACCTCAGCTACGAATAAAAATATCAAATTGAGTTATTTAAGTGAGATCAGGTGGTTATCATCTGTGTATTCCCGGTTCCATCGGATAAAATGCCAACTGTCAGCCAACCCAATATTTATCATAACGTCATGTCTCAACAAAGCGACCCCAAAAAGTTATTAAAAAAGCACGATAATTTAATTCATTCACAGAACCTGAAAGTGATTAGCCATAACCAACGGGAAGAAGATGGCTGGTATATCAACAGTATTATGGTTGAAGACTGTGATGTACCTTTTAAATATAAACGTACGAAACCTTACAAAACGTTAGCAAAAGGACAAAGAGTCAATATGACCTATTATCTTGCACAGGATAGTGTTGCTGGCTTAACCTTTGATTATATGAAAGTGGTTAGAATTAAAATCAGTTAACGGAATATTATAGAATATCGAATCATCCCCCTAAACTTCTTTCGAAAACCCAAAAGCAACTTAATAAAAAAATAGGGACATGAGTCACTCTGGAAATCCACACATATGAAAACCGTTTCATTAATACAGTCAATATAAAAAATATTGCTATTAAAAAAAGTATTTGTCCTATTTCAACACCTAGATTAAATCCTAATAACAAGGCTATATCACTTGCTGCATCATGATTTAAATCATTTAACACACCGGCAAAGCCTAATCCATGAATCAGGCCAAAACCAAAAATATCGGCTGTTTTTAATCGACTGACACCACGAAGAATTAAAAAAGCCCCCCAGGCAACACTGAGAGCAATACAGGTTTCGACAAACCAAGAAGGCAAATAAACTAAATCCAATGCTGCCAATATCAAAGTCATTGAGTGGGCCAGTGTAAAAACACTCACATACAAAAATAACTTTTTCATTGTAATTTTTTGTTCATCACTGGATTGATTCTTTGCAACATAAGCTGAAAATAATAAAATCATTAAAAATGCGAGATGATCCCAACCAATAAAAATATGCACTATACCCTGGTAGATATAAGTCAGGAAATGCCCCTGTTGTTCATTCTTTATTTTGATTGTTCTCTGTCTGTTATCTAAGAGATAAGTTTCTTTTGAGTGGGATGTTGAATTTTGATAGGTTACATAAACCAAATGTGTTGGATCAATTGTCTGTAAAAAAGAATAACCCATGCTTTCTATGCTTTTTTTACTTTCAAACTGAATATCCATAGATAACTTTTTTGATTCATTTCCTTTCACCATCTGAATATCAGATATCCTAAAATCAGGTATTTGTTGTCCATTGATTATAAAGTATGTCTTAACCAAATTGGTTAATAATGTTTTACTCTTTATCACTTCCTGCCACTGGATAGCATTATCATCGTTCACATCCAAAGGTACAACACGAACCAAGTCCTGCATGGCCACTGTCCATGACACTGTATAAGTATCACCATTAACATAAATCTCTATTTCAGAAAGATTCTGTACATGAGAATAAGCTGTATTCATAAAAAAAACGACAAATATCCATTTAACAGCAAAAGAGCATCGACTAATCATTTTTTTCAATCTCCAAGTAATTCATTAAAAGAATATTGTTATGCGTCTTATATGACTCATAATTCGTATTGGCCAACTCTTTTGAATACGCCAGATTATGATTGATTTCTTTTTCCCATAAGGCACGTATAAAAAAATGTGCTGTGTCTCTGGTTAATGCATAATAATGTATTTTTTCCTGGGCTTGCTGGCAAACCTTTGTATTAAAATCACCTTTTGCCAAACAATAACGAACATTAAGGTCTTTAGAATCATCATATTGTTCCAACAAAGTCAATGCCTGTTTTTTTTGATGACTGATGAGCAAATAGTCCACTATCTGAATCAGCATTGCACGATAGGCCTCTTCATTCCTTTCACTATTTTTCAATAGTGTTATTGCTTTTTCAACGTCATGATATTTTAAATATAAATCCATAAGCAATTGACTGGTCCAATTATAAATCGGTGTATTTTTTTTAAAGTAGATAAAAAGATGTTCCAGTTTTTTAATAGTGCCTGGACTCTCTTCTTTCATACCATGAATCCATAATTGACAAACGCTATATAAAGACAATAAGTTATTCTCTTTTAAAATTTCACAGTATAAACTTACCTGTTCCAGATTTCCTTGTATCATATAAATATTTAATATTTTTACAACAGCAGAAGAATAATAATGACTCTTGTTATCAATTGTAATAAGTAAATCCAAAGCTTGTTTAAAGTTATGTTGATATTCAAGAATTTCAGAATATTTTAAAAGCACCTCATGGTGTTCTTTAATATTCAAGGGTATTTTTTGATAACCTGCTATGGCATAGCCTATATAACGACTCTCATTTTCTTTTTTAGCTAAGGTTAAATAATGTTCCAAAAAAGCTATCGCCTGTTTTTCAGAGTTTATTGCTTCAACCCTTGATTCAAATCCAGTAGATTGAAATTGTTTATCTCTTTCACTCAATTGATAAACAACATCCTCTAAATCATAAGGTACCGATTTTTTCTGAATGGCTTTATTTTTATTATGATATAAACCAACCATCATAATCACTGCACAATACAACACATAAGGTAAAGTTTTTTTAATAGTCATTGTCTTGGATAAAGAATTCTTTTAGATAAAGAGGAGCGTTTTATTTCTCCTCATCGTTTGATTAAATGAATAGGAAAAGTTGAGATAAAAGATAAACCTAAGTTACACTCATAAGTCTGTTAATTTGAGTTATCAATTAAATCATCAAACTCGTTTTCATCGTCAACATCCTGTATTAATTCAATCGCATTGACTAATACGGGATTCTCATTATTGTCCAAAGCAAAAGTAGACCGTATGAATGCATTGGCTGATACTTGTTGTGGAATGACGTTTACCAAAAAATCTACACGAGTAGACAATCCACCTGCATCAGTGACCCATAAAATGACATCTGATTCACCTAGATTATCATCGACTGGTGTAATACTCAGTGTTGCACTGTCATCCATAACGTCAGACACGCTGATATTGTCGATTAATGTATTATTCGATGAAATAAAACGAAACCGAAGATTTTCGATAGATGTTCTATCATCACTTACATGTATGATGACAGAAGTATCTACCGTGTTTGCACTGATGGTTATATCATCAATGGGGTCTACCATGGGAGGTCGATTTAATTGACTACCACAAGCAAACAGCAGCATCGTGATACCAAGTAAAATGGCTTTTTTCAGAGTAATAATTTCTTTCATGGCAATGACTCTTTTCATAACAATGACTTTTTTCATAATGAAGGTACCTCAACTATTTTTTATATTAAGGTGCTGGCTGAGGTAATGGTGCATCATTGGGTGAACCAGGATAAGGCGTCAGTAAATAAGGAAACTGATTATCAAAATCCATAGCAGATATTGGTGCGCCATCTGTTAAAGGCACATTACCAATGGGTGCTTGTAATTCACTACACAATCCTAAATTCACATCTGTACCATTTTGACCTAGTGGTAATGGATGACATAATGCGCCCATAGCCACTCTTAAAGCGATATCAACAACATCATCGCCCGGTCGTCGTCCATTAGGAAAGCCCGCCAAATCTCCAGCTGCCACACCTAAAGTCTGTTGCAAGCTTCTGTCTGTTGCATTAATGCCTGTATTTAATCGGAGTATTTCGGAAGCGGTCACACTGGATAATTGATTCACACCTTCAAAGCCTGTTAAAAAGCCCGCCACAAGATCATTTCTTGGAATATTTGCTGGCGCTAAATCAGTAATATTTGTCCCTAATGTTGCATTCACTGCATCTTTGAACAAGGCATTAACGATTGCTGGAAAAACAGGATGTGTGACGTAATCTGCAAACTGTGCATCATCTTTAGGTTCACTGGCATTAAACTTATCTTTATCAGGAAAACCTATAAACAATTCATTGACTAAAACATTTCCCAAACGTGATATTTGAGTCCAGGCCCCACCTGAAATCTCTGGTCGATTAATTGTCGGCCGGGGATTTAAAATCGTTGCCTGTCTTAAACTTGCCGTTGTCCATCCACCAATAACACCATTTCCATTACCAATCAAACATTCTTTAGGAATTTCCAATGCCAAGGTAGTGACATTATTTCTTGCTAAAATATTTCTATTGGGATCTTGTGTGACACCACCAGGAAAACCGGCACCATCACCAGCACCAGGAGCACTATCCCCTTCAACCGGTACAAAATTAACCAAGTCAAATACTTCACCTAAAGCAATTTTAAACCCTTCCAAACGTTGACCGACAAAGACTTTACCGTGTCTTTCACAATTAGGCAGGTTGATATTTGTGATAAAACTGTCTGCATAAACTTTATATTGACCTTCACCACCAAAAGTTTTAGTTCCCGAGTAATCAAATGGTTTTCTAAAATTAAGACTGCCATTGTCTGCATCACTCACATCAGCAACCGTGCCTGTTCTACGGTCGCCTGTCACCATTTTCAGCGTATAACTTTCCAATAAATTTAATCCAGCTTCATTATTGATAGAAATCCCACCTACATTTTTTATAATCGCAGGGATTTCCTTTTGTTGATCACCTGAACCAATAGAAAACTGAACCACACCAGTTTCTGGTATATCATTTGAGAAATCAAATTGAAAGGTTATGTCTTCAACAGCATCACCATTATTATCAATATGTATTTCATACAGTGCATTTTCATCCAATGGAAAATAATTAGGTCCTCCATAAGCGGCCTGCACCGGAATATAATTAGCTAATAGTGTGACATAATCTTCTCTGCCAGGCTCATAACTACTAAATAGATAAAAGTCCGTTGCATCCACTTGAGGATATTTTGAAATATATGGTGCCTCTCTGTGACTGGATGCCAGGGATAAGCCCGAATAGACCGACGTTAATGACATTATCACACCTATGACAGTGCGTTTTTTTAACTTTATATCAAGAAACATAATCATACCTTTTTGCTGAGTTTAAAAGCTTTCATCCTATCTTACGTAGAACATTATTAAACGGATGCAAAAAAGATTGATTTTTATAAATTGAACTCTCCAGAAAAAGAGTCCTTTAGAAAGTTCATTCTTTTATATAGCCCAATCACACTACCAAAATAGGGTAATTCAGCTATATCAAGATAATCCGTAGTATAAGGTGATAAGACAAAAATGCTTTATTTTATACACTGAGCCACGATAAATCCTCGTGGACATCATGCTTTAAATAAACAATAGCACCTGATGTGGTCGTCATTGCAGGATGTGTACTTCCCTTCTCCATTCTATGAAAATCACCCGCATAAAGTACATGATCACCAAAACGAATATCCCCTTCTAAAACCAAACAGTCTTCATCGGAATTATGATAGTGTGATGGCACAACTCCACCAGCTTTTAATCGCCATAATGAACACTGTACTTTTTTCTCCATATCGATAGACAATATTTTAACTGCTAATTTATCGGTGATTTCTATCCAGTCAGCTTCTGAAGCTCGTGTTGTTTCTCCACCTTCAGGACAGGGTGCTGCCAAGCGTTGCATCACCTTACTTTTCATAGAAGCAATGGTTGCCTGTTCCAATTGATACTCAGCAATATCTTCTGCCAAATCAGAAAATTCATCATTCAATGCATCAGAATGACTGGATAGTTTTTCTTTATCAAAATCACTCATTCTTGATTACCAAAAGCACTTTGATTGAGTTGTTCAAGTGCTCTCCTAATGTTTGACTTTACAGTACCTAAAGGCATACCCGTTACTGCAGAAATATCTTTATGACTCAAACCTTTAAAAAAGGAAAGAGCCAATAGTTGCTTCTGCTCTATAGTGAGTGATGTCAGCATACTTTGAGCGACACTATTTGTCTGAAACATTTCTATAAGTGTATCAGGTTGATTCCCATCATCTTGTATATCATTCACTAAATCCGTAGCTTCTTTAATAATTTCATTTTGAGTTTTATTTTTTCGTATAAAATCCAAGGCCCGACTTCTTGTTAGCACCATACACCAGGCAATAACATTCCCTTTTTCTGGATGATAATTTTTAGCTTGCTGCCATATTTGTGTAAAAACATCACAAACCACTTCCTGACAATCTTCAGGGTGGTTAATGATTCGTCTGGCTAGCCCATAGACTTTTAAAACCAAACAATCGTAGAGCTCAGAAAAGGCTTCCTGGTTATTTTCCTGTACCGCCAACATCAAATTAAGCAGTTTAGCCTGCTCATCATGCACACCAAAACCCCGCTCTTTTTTTTCAAAAAAATGAATGTGATTCAAGCTCGGTATTGTACACGAAGTTTCCATGAATCCCAATCCTCCAACATGCCTCACTGATATTCAAATATCGGAAAAATACACCCTAATCATAATCTCTTTATTGATTAGGATGAATCGCTCTCTTATAAGACTCAATAACATCAATAATGATATCCCCTCTGTTTTTAACAAGACTATTATATCTACGTATAATTGCCCCAAATAGATGCAAAACCAGCCAGGTTTTATCCCTTTAGCCAGGGTCTGTTCTTCACCGATTTATAGATTCTTCATTGATCAACATATCATGCATTTTTGCAAAACGGGCTTTATTGGCTTTATCGATTTCTGGATAATGCAAATGAAGGGTTAACAAATTTTCTTCAATAATATTGGCAATGGTTGCTCTCATATAATCTTTGGAATCTGCTGGAATGGCATACCAAGGTGCCCAGGGTTTGGAAGTTTCACTCAATGCCTGTTCAAAAGCCTGCATATAATCTGTCCAATATTGTCTTTCATTCAAATCTTGTTCAGAAAACTTCCAATGTTTTTCAGGATCATTTAATCGTACCAAAAAACGTCTTTTCTGTTCTTCCTTAGACACATTCAACCAAAATTTTAGAATGACTGTTCCATTACGGGCAAGATGCTCTTCAGACTGTCGAATAGAAGCATAACGATTTTGCCAAAAATCATCATCCACCTTTTTCATGGGTAGTTTTTGATGCGATATATACTCAGGATGAACTTTGACAATCAAGACTTCTTCATAATAACTTCGGTTAAATACTCCAATACGTCCACGCTCTGGCAAACAGCGATTGGTTCGCCATAAAAAATCATGATCCAGTTCTTTATGCGAAGGCTTTTTAAATGAAAAGACCTGGCATCCAGCAGGGTTAATGCCCTTCATCACAGCCCTGATGGTGCTATCTTTTCCAGCAGCATCCATACCCTGAAATACTAATAAAACGGAAAACCTGTCGTGAGCATATAACTGTCTTTGCAATTCATCCAGATTTTTTACCGAACGTTTTAAATTATTTTTTAAAACTGATTTATCGATTTCCTCTTTGGGTCTTGTTGGATATGTCTTATAAGAAAATGAGCCATCAAAGGGAACAAGATAAGTATGGGGAATCGCTTCAAATAACATTCTGTAATAAGCCCAATAACGTTAAGGTAAAGATAGGCTACTCTACCAGAGTTTCAACCATTCTGCTCAAATCTTCTATTTTAGAAGCCTTGAAGCATATTTTTTGAAAAGGTCTTTGTTAAAAAAAACATTTGATCAGCCAGAATATTTCTATTGGCCAATGCTAAATATTCTGATTTATTAGGCTTAAAAGGAACGGCCACAAGAGGCATATTCGCTTCTTCCGGTGTACGGCATCCCTTTCTTTGATTACAGGAACGGCAGGCTGATACACAATTGGTCCAGGTATCTTTACCGCCTTGTGATTTTGGAATGACATGATCTCGTGTCAATGACGATACAGGAAACTTTCCACCACAATATAAACATAAGTGTCCATCTCGACGAAAAAGTGCCATATTACTCAACTTTGGCGTTAACATGTCACTATGATGAATATCACCTTCTGTCGCTATGACCGATGCAATTTCAAGAGTTGATTGTGTGCCTGTTAATTTGTTTTCACCACCTTTTAACAAATAAGTCCAATCGCCAAATGTCCACAAGACTTGGCTTTTTGCATACACACAGGCAGCCTCCTGCATATTGATCCATTCAACAGGCTGGCCTGCTTTATTTAATTTTAAAACCTTGGTATTCATAAATCATTTTTACCCCGTCATCAAAAATATTGTCAATGACTGAATGACATTCTGCCATTAAAGGATGCCCTATAGCAACCTTCAAATGACCTGGGATCGTTTACCCCCTATTATTATTTTTTTAGAAAGTGACGATTTAATGACAATCCACCACTTTAAAGAGAAATAAAATACCAATATACCTATTTAATTTATAAAAGAGTAACAGCCCCTAGTATCTCAAACAATATTTACAAGCTCTTGATTATTCCATACAATCAAGCCAGGTTTTTTAGACGATTGAGGCCCTAGCATGAAACAGACTCTCTTAATATCCCTTTGTATTGTAAGTTTACTCATAGGCTATTCTCAGCCTGGATTTTCAGAAAAAGAAAATAAATCAACCTCTACAGGTATTCACTGGCATACTGATTTCAATAAAGCACAAACCCTTGCAAAAAAAGAAAATAAACCGCTTTTTGTTTTTTTCACAGCAAGCTGGTGCCCTCCTTGTAAAAGTATGTATAAAAAAACCTTCACAAATACATCATTAAAAAACATGTTACAAAACTTTATTGTTGTAAAAGTGGATGTTGATAAACAAGCAGAACTCGCAAACCGATACAAAGGCAATGCCAGAAAGTATGGTGGTCATGGCATCCCTGCTTCTCTTGTGCTAACACATAGTAATAAAGAAGTCTACAGACATCATGGCTTTATTGATGCACAAAAATTAACCCAATCATTAGGGGCTGTTAAACTTTAATCCATCGTCATTTTTTACTCATCATGTGGTCTTTTGTATACTCAAACCCTATAAAAGTGTAAGATTCTCTATTAAGGGGTCCTTAACCATAATAAATAATCTATGAGGTATCAATAACCATGAGTATTGCCCGTATTACTGAAATCAGTTCCAGTTCGAAAAAAAGCTTTGATGATGCTATTGAAAAAGGTATTGAAAGAGCGAACAAAACACTGGATAACATCACTGGTGCCTGGATAAAAGATCAAAGCCTGGTCATCGATGATGGAAAAATAAAAGAATATCGTGTCATGATGAAAGTCACTTTTATTTTAAAAGATTAACACCTGACATCTCTCTTTATTAAAAGCTATACAAAAAAAGAGCTGCAAGTGCAGCTCTTTTTTTACCTCTGATCTTCCCCTGCTTTAGTAGACAGTTGGATTATTATAAATTAAGTGAAACGCAGGTAGGAGAAAGCAGATGCCGAAAGCACAAAATACAGGCTCAATTAGACTATAAACGTCGCTACAACAAATCAGGTAAGCCGGCTGTCGTTGCCTCTAATCATTTACAGTAAGTTTTTACCGCAGATAAACCAGATAAGTGTTGGGTAACTGATATCACTTACATAAGAACCTGTGGAGGTTGGTTATATTTAGCTATTGTTGTTGATTTATATTCTCGTCAAATCATTGGCTGGAGTATGTCATCTCGATTAAAACGGGAAATTGTTGTGATAATGCTGTTGCAGAGAGTTTTTTCGTTCCTTGAAAACAGAAAGAATTAAACGAAAGATTTATACAAACCGGAAAGAAGTCAAATCAGATATCTTTCATTACATAAAAATTTTTTACAACCGGAAACGCCGTCATAATTTTAATGAGTTGCGTTCTTCTCTAGACTTTGAGATACAAGATATACAGTCGCTCTGACTGTATACTAAATTGGGGTAAGATCAATTTTTTGCGTGAAGCTTCAGAAAAAATTCAGTATAGTATCTGGAAACTTATTCGCTTAGGAATCACTATGTTACGTTACTGTTCAATGACTTTCTTTATTTTAATCTTAAGTGCTTGCGCCTCCCGACCCAGCTCATTTCAAATCGATCCAGAAATTATCTTACCCGTTTCATTTAAAAAAGGATTGAGTCTTTACATAGAAATACAAGAACCCTCCTTTCAAAAATTACAGAATCAAAATCACAAACTGACGCCAGATAATCAGTTTCAATCTGCTATAAAAACAAGTTTGGGGCATGCAATAGCTTCTCAAGGTCTTATTATTTCTTCTAATCCTCACTTCGCAGACATTAAAATGCTTTTGGACTTTTCAAAGCTACAAGTTAACTTAGATCCCGGATTACTTTTTGATAATATCTCCGTCGATGGCAAACTGACCTTAAAAGTTTCTCGTGTAATACTGAATAAAACAGAATCTATTACCAAATCCGTTTCTCGCTCACAAAGTTTGAAAACTTTCGGCAGAGCAGAGAGTACTGAAGTAACAGGGCTGGTGAATGAAGTTATCGGGGAAACCGTCACTCAGGCTTTTCTGGATGATAAAGTCAAAGCTTTCTTTTCTGGCAACTAGGGGCTGTTGATCTTTTATAGGTTAAAATATATTGAAAACTCTAAAACCTCAACTACACTTAACTTAACGATTTTATTTATAGATATCTCTTTAATTTATCTGAAAAACAGTTTCCCCTCGGCGCATATTTGCGCCTTTTTTTTTGATTATTCAAAAACATAGACTAAAATTGCTACAAAGGTGGATGTATTAAACATTCAAAATAATTTAAATTTGAGATATTCAACCATGAAAAAAATTATCTTTAGCCTGTTATTTTTAAGCTTTTACTCATCAATATCCTCGGCTGATTTTCTGGGTGTTTATGCTGGAATTGGGAATTGGAAACCTGATTTTGATGGCTTCTTCAACAATGAAGGGGATGATCTGACACTATCTGACTTAGGTATTGATGATGACAGTCAAAGCCAATTTTATATTGCATTAGAGCATCCTATTCCTTTTCTACCCAATGTTCGTCTCAATAATACAGATTTAAAATCATCAGGAACGGGCCAAGTAACAGCCACTTTTTCTGGTACAAGCTTTACTGGAGATGTATCCACCGATTTTGATTTGTCTCATCGTGATTACGTGATTTATTACGAACTCCTTGATAATTGGGTCAATCTGGATTTCGGTTTAACTGCCCGACAATTTGATGGGTTTGTCAGTTTATCCGACGCCACTCAAACGGAAAGAGAAGACTTTGACGGCACATTACCACTTCTCTATATCAAAGGCCGCTTTGATTTATCATTAACAGGATTAAGTCTTAGTGCAGAAATGCATTATATTGGTGTGGATGGCAATACCATATCAGATATTGCATTTAATGTTGGCTATGAACTGTCATTTGGTTTAGGTCTTGAAGCAGGTGTCCGAACATTTTCTTTAGAAGTCGATGATGAAGATGACTTTACTACAGATATTGAATTCAGTGGAAGCTATATTAATTTAACCTATCACTTCTAAATCCAATCTACTGTTCTTTCACTTCTCACCGTTAGAAGTGAAAGAACATCGATTCCTCAATCTTAGTATTTATTTCATTTTCATTTTTCTCATTAGCTATTAAAATAGCCTGATGACTCATGCACTCATTGTTAATCAGCTCACCAAAAAGTTCGGCCCACTTGTTGCGGTTGATGGCATCTCTTTTCATGTTAAAAAAGGAGATTGTTTTGGTCTATTAGGCCCAAATGGAGCAGGAAAAACAACAACACTGGAAATACTGGAAGATATTTACCCAGCCGATTCTGGAACTATTGAGTTTCCTTTGCTCAATCAAGGTGAGTCCAAACAGCAGCATATTGGTATTCAATTCCAGGAAACCTCATTACAGGAACACATGACCGTGAATGAAGCACTGTCATTATTTGCTCATCTTTATGGCCATACAGAAAATATTCAATCGCTTATTGAAACCTGTGATCTTAAGAGTTTTTTACATAGTAAAACGAAAAAACTCTCTGGTGGTCAACGGCAAAGATTACTGTTAGCGCTTGCCCTTATTCATAATCCTCAAATTATTTTTCTGGATGAGCCCACGACTGGGTTAGATCCTCACTCAAGAAGAAAGTTCTGGCATCTGGTTAAACAAATTAAGCATCAGGGAAAAACATTAATATTAACGACCCATTACATGGATGAAGCAGAAACTCTATGTGATGATATTGCTATTATGAATCGTGGCAAAATTATTGAACGTGGTTCACCCAAAGAGCTACTCGATAAACACTTTCAGGGGACACATATCAACCTTCCTAATGCCTTGTTACCTCAGCTGACATCATTTAATACCTATCAAAATAAAAATGGCCACATCTCTATTCAATCTGAACACATTGATAAAGATCTCAAACAACTCATTGATTTGAATATTCCTCTGAATCAACTGACTGTCTACCAACCTAATTTAGATGATTTATTTTTAAAACTGACAGGTGAGGAACTGTACTCTTAATGCTTAACATGTCGCGCTTTTTAGCTGTATTTCACGCCAGAAATAAAGAATTCTGGCGTGATAAAGCAGCACTGGGTTGGAACCTTGCCTTTCCCATGTTACTGATTTTAGGATTTTCTGTCATTTTTTCTGACAAAGGACAATCAGAATTAACGATAGGCCTTATTCAAGAAAACAAGGATGCCACAGCATTTTTTCAACAAATCAAACATATTGATACCGTTAATTATTCCGACAAAGAAGCAGGTCTTAACAAACTGACTCACCATAAAATTGATTTGCTGGTTGATTGGAATAATGCCCAATATTGGGTCAATACTCATTCACCCCAAAGTTACATTGCTGAACGCATGCTGTTATCTTTTCCACATTCATTAAAAAAACAAAG
Source organism: Kangiellaceae bacterium (assembly GCA_965230335.1). Classification (GTDB taxonomy): domain Bacteria; phylum Pseudomonadota; class Gammaproteobacteria; order Enterobacterales; family Kangiellaceae; genus CBDDKS01. The sequence continues at coordinate 772,631 of CBDDKS010000006.1, forward strand.
TATCGAAAGTGATGCTGTTGGTTACATAGAATGGTTTTTACCTGGTATATTATCCATGAACATCATGTTTAGCTGCTTGTTTGGTGTTGGATATGTTATTGTCAGGTATCGAAAAAATGGTGTACTAAAACGTCTTAAAGCAACACCGATTAAAGCTACTGAGTTTATTGCTGCACAAATTACTTCTCGTTTATTAATTGTTTTATCTGTCACTGTATTTGTTTTTACAGCATGCTGGTGGATACTTGAACTGACCATTATTGGTTCTTTATTGAATTTGTTTATTATCACCACTCTTGGGGCATTATCCCTTATTGCTTTAGGTTTATTGATTGCGACTCGAAGTGAAAGTGAAGAATTTACAGGCGGTATGTTGAATTTTGCATCATGGCCCATGATGTTTTTATCAGGTGTTTGGTTTAGTCTAGAAACCACACCAAAATTTATTCAACTCATTTCCCAATTTTTACCTTTAACCCATCTCATAGAGGCTTCACGAAAAATCATGAATGATGGTGCTCAGTTAATGGATATTAAATATCATATTGTCATACTGCTTATTATGACACTTATCTTTTTTATGCTGAGTGCTTTTTTATTTCGTTGGGGAGAATCCCGTTAATTTAAAATCATTACCAACTTCCTTTGTTTTCCATTGATACCCAAGGTTCTTTTGGCGGCAGAGCATCCCCCTTTTGTAATAATTCTATAGAAATACCATTTGGTGTTTTTATAAATGCCATATAACCATCTCTGGGAGGTCGGTTAATAATAATATTCTTTTGCATTACTTTTTCACAAACATCATAAATATTATTTACACGATAAGCCAGATGTCCAAAATTTCTGCCACTGTCATAATGGGATTCATCCCAATTGTAAGTTAACTCAATAAGAGGGGCTTTATTGATTTTAGCCAGTTCAAAATCACCCGCTGCTGCCAGAAAAACCAAAGTAAAACGTCCTTGTGGATAATCTTTTCTGCTCACTTCAATAAAACCCAATACATCACAAAAAAATGTGATTGTTTTTGGTAAGTCAGTCACACGTAACATGGTATGTAAATAATTCATAATTTGCTTCTCTTGTTTTTTTATTCAAACTTTTTAAAAATTATACTGTATTACTTTTTTTGTGCGATAAACTTCGACACTATTCTCGGTTTATCTATGGCTTCATCCAATAACTCTACATCATCCATTAATATTTTATAATCAAAAAATTCTTCTCTTAATTCATTAGGTTCTAATAAATAAGCAGGATTTCTTGGTGTCTTATATTCATAATCTGCTTTAACAAATGTTTGATACACCAATAGACCATCCGTATCCAGCCACTCTTTTATTTTTGGCAGCAAAGGCCTATATAAATAGCGACAAACAATAATTAAATCATATTGTTTATGTATGGGTAATTGAGACAATTTAAATGATTTTTCCAAATTAACACACTGTGTATTCACATCAACATGGCGTAATGATGCAGAACTCTTGCATCGTTGCAATGCCGTTTCTGAATAATCCAAAGCTGTGACATCATAGCCTTGTTCCGCTAAATAAATAGCATCTCGACCAGAACCGCAGGCAATGTCCAATACTTTAAGTTTTGTATTGTTTTTAAAGTAATGATCATTGACATACTTTACAAAAGGCGTTGGCTGCCAAAAACGAATGTTATTGAATCCACAACCAAAGTAATTATCTGGAAGTTGTGTCAATAATTCACTTTTCCAATCAATAAAGCCTTCTACATTAAATTGTCTTTCACAAAAAAAATCATGTGCTAATAAATGTGTCTCTTCATGAACAATAACCCAAAAGCTTTCTACTTTCTTGGGCAATTCATGCATTCGATGAAATAAATCTTCAACAGGAATATTAGCGCTGTTCTTTATATGTTTTTTTTCAAAATCCTCTTTTTTGCGACAATCTATTATTGGTTTTTTATTTCTTATCCACTCATAAATAAAAGACTCATTATTCATACAATCAAGTAATACTAGAGCTTGTTTATCTTTTATAGTTTAGACCTGCAAAAAAACCTTAGCGTTTCACTGAAAAAGTCAATCGCTAAGGTTTTATATGTCGTAATGGTTAACTTATATAGGCAATAATTTAGTTACTACTTTTTTAGTTCGCTTTAATATATGAGGCAAGGCTTCTTCTTCTTTCATGTTCATTTGGTTTGCCCAAACAGATAAGCGTACACCATGTGGATAATAGTTACTTTTTTGAGTAATAGTTGCACTCTTATCATTGCCTGAAGACTCTGAACCACCAATTGCAGTCCGTGAATTATGAGCACCGGCACCTGAACCCAAGGATGTTGAACTACCCGTAGATAATGTATATTCAACTGGTGTCTTACTGTATTCTTCTAAAACAAAATCAACTATCAGTGCCCACTCTCGTGGTGCAGATGCATTTGCAATACCTGCAGCTGCCAATCCACCAGCTGCAACACTACCAACCGCTGCTGCCGTGGAGCGACTATCTAGTGCTCTATAAGTCCCCACGCCTACAGCAGCTCCAGCAATCAACCCCATACCAGCAGCTTTACTTGCTCCGCCAGATTCAGGTTCAACTTCACCAAAAAAACGTAAAGAAGCACGTAAGCGATATTTTGCTTTTGTCGGATCATTCACAAGAGTCCAACCTTGCGCACTTGCAGCCGATCTCATTTCTTGTAGTAATTCAACATCGGCATCACTAATGTTTCTGTAGGAAATATATACAGTTTTATTTGCAGGTGCAGGTGGCTCAAGTTGTGGTGGTGCAACAACCCAAACAGAACCACTTCTGGCTTCTGCATATTTATTAGCAGTTAATTTACCAATACCTCTGGATACTGCTGTGCAACCCGCAAAGACAGAAGTTGCAAGTACAATAATGAATAATCGTTTCAATAAGCTCATTTCTTTATTCTCCCCAAAATGAAGTGATACCAAACTGGTGAAGCGGAGATTATCACAGAAAAAAACTCACATCCAGCGAGGAATCACAAGTCGCCCAAATCAACCTAACAAACTTGTCATCTTAAAGCTGGAATCTTCCTCCTTTCGCCCAAATCAACCTAACAAACTTGTCATCTTTCTGCTTAATGACATTTATTCAATCAAAAAAAAAGCCCCTGATACAGGGGCTTTTTAAAATAAATGCCTGGCAACGACCTACTCTCACATGGGGAAACCCCACACTACCATCGGCGCTAAACGTCTTCACTTCTGAGTTCGAGATGGATTCAGGTGGTTCCCGTTCGCTATGCCTACCAGGCAAAACCGTTACAATTCAAATTCGTCACACAAACACTTCTTCGTTCTTCAATACTTTTGATAAACAACTAAAACAATACATAACTCCATAACCTCAAAACAACTTGGGGTTATATGGTCAAGACTCTCGAGCAATTAGTACAGGTTAGCTTAACGCATTACTACGCTTCCACACCCTGCCTATCTACGTCATCGTCTTTAACAGCTCTTTCGGAGATTTAATCTCAGGGAGAACTTATCTCGTAGGAGGCTTCCCGCTTAGATGCTTTCAGCGGTTATCCCGTCCGAACATAGCTACCCGGCAATGCCACTGGCGTGACAACCGGAACACCAGAGGTTCGTCCACTCCGGTCCTCTCGTACTAGGAGCAGCTCTACTCAATTCTCCAACGCCCACGGCAGATAGGGACCGAACTGTCTCACGACGTTCTAAACCCAGCTCGCGTACCACTTTAAATGGCGAACAGCCATACCCTTGGGACCGGCTTCAGCCCCAGGATGTGATGAGCCGACATCGAGGTGCCAAACACCGCCGTCGATATGAACTCTTGGGCGGTATCAGCCTGTTATCCCCGGAGTACCTTTTATCCGTTGAGCGATGGCCCTTCCATACAGAACCACCGGATCACTAAGACCTGCTTTCGCACCTGCTCGACGTGTCTGTCTCGCAGTCAAGCGCACTTCTACCTTTATACTAACCTCACGATGTCCGACCGTGATTAGTGCACCTTCGTACTCCTCCGTTACTCTTTGGGAGGAGACCGCCCCAGTCAAACTACCCACCACACACTGTCCTCGTCCCGGATAACGGGACTGAGTTAGAACTCAAATATTATCAGGCTGGTATTTCAAGATTGGCTCCACGCATACTGGCGTACACGTTTCTAAGCCTCCCAGCTATCCTACACAAATAAGATCTAAGTCCAGTGTGAAGCTATAGTAAAGGTTCACGGGGTCTTTCCGTCTAGCCGCGGGTATACGGCATCTTCACCGCAATTTCAATTTCACTGAGTCTCGGGTGGAGACAGTGTGGCCATCGTTACGCCATTCGTGCAGGTCGGAACTTACCCGACAAGGAATTTCGCTACCTTAGGACCGTTATAGTTACGGCCGCCGTTTACCGGGGCTTCGATCATGAGCTTCGCATAAGCTAACCCAATCAATTAACCTTCCGGCACCGGGCAGGCGTCACACCCTATACGTCCACTTTCGTGTTTGCAGAGTGCTATGTTTTTAATAAACAGTCGCAGCCACCTGGTTACTTCGACCACCAACAGCTTACCGCGCGAAGCGTTCACCATCAGCGGCGTACCTTCTCCCGAAGTTACGGTACTATTTTGCCTAGTTCCTTCACCCGAGTTCTCTCAAGCGCCTGGGTATTCTCTACCTTCCCACCTGTGTCGGTTTCGGGTACGGTTGCTTAATATCTGAAGCTTAGAGGGTTTTCCTGGAAGCAGGGCATCGATCACTTCTTTCCCTTAGGAAATCGTCATCAGCTCTCAGCATTAAAGGTCCGGATTTACCTAGACCTTCTGCCTACGGCCTTAAACCTGGATTACCAACACCAGGCTGACCTAGCCTTCTCCGTCACCCCATCGCAATATTAAGCAGTACAGGAATATTAACCTGTTTCCCATCGACTACGCATTTCTGCCTCGCCTTAGGGGCCGACTCACCCTGCTCTGATTAGCATAGAACAGGAAACCTTAGGGTTTCGGCGAGGGGGTTTTTCACCCCCTTTATCGTTACTCATGTCAGCATTCGCACTTCTGATACCTCCAGCATGCCTCCCGGCACACCTTCGACGGCTTACAGAACGCTCCTCTACCATACGTCTAAAACGTATCCGCAGCTTCGGTGTATCGCTTAGCCCCGTTACATCTTCCGCGCAGGCCGACTCGACTAGTGAGCTATTACGCTTTCTTTAAAGGATGGCTGCTTCTAAGCCAACCTCCTAGCTGTCTAAGCCTTCCCACATCGTTTCCCACTTAGCGATAACTTTGGGACCTTAGCTGGCGGTCTGGGTTGTTTCCCTTTCCACGACGGACGTTAGCACCCGCCGTGTGTCTCCCATGATTCAACTCTGGGGTATTCGGAGTTTGCATCGGGTTGGTAAGCCGGGATGGCCCCCTAGCCGAAACAGTGCTCTACCCCCCCAGGTCATTCATGAGGCGCTACCTAAATAGCTTTCGAGGAGAACCAGCTATCTCTTGGTTTGATTAGCCTTTCACTCCTAGCCACAGGTCATCCCCAAATTTTTCAACATTTGTGGGTTCGGTCCTCCAGGTGGTGTTACCCAACCTTCAACCTGCCCATGGCTAGATCACCAAGTTTCGGGTCTACTCCCAGCAACTAGTCGCCCTATTCAGACTCGATTTCTCTACGGCTCCCCTAATTGGTTAACCTTGCTACTGAGACGTAAGTCGCTGACCCATTATACAAAAGGTACGCAGTCACATGACTTAATCATGCTCCCACTGCTTGTATGCATACGGTTTCAGGGTCTATTTCACTCCCCTCACAGGGGTTCTTTTCGCCTTTCCCTCACGGTACTGGTTCACTATCGGTCGGTAGAGAGTATTTAGCCTTGGAGGATGGTCCCCCCAGTTTCAGTCAAGATATCACGTGTCCCGACCTACTCGATTCATCATCAATAAGACTTCGTGTACAGGGCTTTCACCTTCTATCGCCATGTTTTCCAACATGTTCCACTATCTCGTTAACAACTTTAGGGCTTTCCCCATTTCGCTCGCCGCTACTTTGGGGATCTCGGTTGATTTCTTTTCCTGCGGATACTTAGATGTTTCAGTTCTCCGCGTTCGCCTCTGCAACCTATGAATTCAGTTACAGATAATCATTTTACAATGATTGGGTTTCCCCATTCGGAAATCGTGGGCTATAACGCTTGTTTGTCAGCTTACCCACGCTTATCGCAGACTTCCACGTCCTTCATCGCCTTCTACCGCCTAGGCATCCACCGTATGCACTTATTCACTTGACCATATAACCCCAAATTGTCTTCACAAATGGGTATTACACGACAAGTTATGTGTGCTTTAGTAACTTAATTGTTTACCTTCAGCGCTTGTGTGACTCATTTGAATTGTTAAAGAACTTCTCTGATAAATTTCAGAGCTCAATATACCTAGATAACGCTCAATACTAGATACACTCAGCTCTGACATTTTTCTTTCAGTAAATATGCTATACAACGACTTGTTTCATTGGACTGGAACTGTGTGGACTTAGGTACTATCCGGGGGGTGGTGGAGCTATGCGGGATCGAACCGCAGACCTCCTGAATGCAAATCAGGCGCTCTCCCAGCTGAGCTATAGCCCCATATTCATCTTCTCTTTTCATTTCTCTTAGAGAACCCAACTGGTAGGTCTGGGCAGACTTGAACTGCCGACCTCACCCTTATCAGGGGTGCGCTCTAACCAGCTGAGCTACAGACCTATTTCTTTCTCAACCCAGACTGTCTTTTTGACATACCTCCCTGTAGATTAAGCCAGCTCATCATCCCTGCTTCGCGTTCAAGGTGCTGCGAAGCTATGCTTCGGTCACCTTTCACCCAACTGAGCTACAGACCTATTTCTTTCTCAACCCAGACTGTCTTGACAGACTTCCTTAAACAACACACTCCCAACTATCTTGCTTAGCATATCTACCTGTTTCGATGAAATAATCTGTGTGAACACTCTGCATAAATTCCGACTTCTTTGTGGTAAGGAGGTGATCCAGCCGCAGGTTCCCCTACGGCTACCTTGTTACGACTTCACCCCAGTCACGAACCACACCGTGGGGACCGTCCTCCCGAAGGTTAGACTAGCCACTTCTGGTGCAATTCACTCCCATGGTGTGACGGGCGGTGTGTACAAGGCCCGGGAACGTATTCACCGCAGTATGCTGACCTGCGATTACTAGCGATTCCGACTTCATGGAGTCGAGTTGCAGACTCCAATCCGGACTACGAGCAACTTTTTGGGATTCGCTTCACATCACTGCTTCGCTACCCTCTGTATTGCCCATTGTAGCACGTGTGTAGCCCACCCCGTAAGGGCCATGATGACTTGACGTCGTCCCCACCTTCCTCCGGTTTGTCACCGGCAGTCTCCTTAGAGTTCCCGACCTAATCGCTGGCAACTAAGGACAAGGGTTGCGCTCGTTACGGGACTTAACCCAACATCTCACGACACGAGCTGACGACAGCCATGCAGCACCTGTATCAGCGTTCCCGAAGGCACTAATCTATCTCTAAATTATTCGCTGTATGTCAAGGGGTGGTAAGGTTCTTCGCGTTGCATCGAATTAAACCACATGCTCCACCGCTTGTGCGGGCCCCCGTCAATTCATTTGAGTTTTAGCCTTGCGGCCGTACTCCCCAGGCGGTCAACTTAATGCGTTTGCTGCACCACTAAACTTTTTTATAAGCCCAACGGCTAGTTGACATCGTTTACAGCGTGGACTACCAGGGTATCTAATCCTGTTCGCTAACCACGCTTTCGCACCTCAGCGTCAGTATGAGTCCAGGGGGCCGCCTTCGCCACTGGTATTCCTTCCGATCTCTACGCATTTCACCGCTACACCGGAAATTCTACCCCCCTCTACTCTACTCTAGATAAACAGTATCAATTGCAGTTCCCAGGTTAAGCCCGGGGATTTCACAACTCACTTATCTATCCGCCTACGCGCCCTTTACGCCCAGTAATTCCGATTAACGCTTGCACCCTCCGTATTACCGCGGCTGCTGGCACGGAGTTAGCCGGTGCTTCTTCTGTGGGTAACGTCTCTTCAGTACGCTATTAACATACCTAAATCCTCCCCACTGAAAGTGCTTTACAACCCGAAGGCCTTCTTCACACACGCGGCATGGCTGCATCAGGCTTGCGCCCATTGTGCAATATTCCCCACTGCTGCCTCCCGTAGGAGTCTGGGCCGTGTCTCAGTCCCAGTGTGGCTGTCCTTCCTCTCAGAACAGCTATGGATCGTCGCCTTGGTAGGCCTTTACCCTACCAACTAGCTAATCCAACGCAGGCTCATCTCTTGGCGAGAGCTTATATCAGAGGCCCCCTTTCTTCCTCAGAACTTATGTGGTATTAATCCGAATTTCTCCGGGCTATCCCACTCCAAAAGCTAGATTCCTACGCGTTACTCACCCGTCCGCCACTCGTCAGCGTCCAGCAAGCTGGACCTGTTACCGTTCGACTTGCATGTGTTAGGCCTGCCGCCAGCGTTCAATCTGAGCCATGATCAAACTCTTCAGTTCAAATCATTAAACTTGTTTCTTACTCAGAATCGATTTCTTTCTCTTCACTTTAATTGACTTAAAGCTTGGGTCTCGTCATCTATCTGATTTATCGTCAAAATATATGCGAGTGCCCACACAGATTATTTCATCTCTTTGTTAAAGAACTGCGTCATCTCATGTGACTGGGCCGCGAATTATACACCCATATACATACCTGTCAACTACTCCCAGAAGAAAATCGCTGGAATTTCTTTATTTTAAAGAGACATTAAAAATTCACTTAAATCCTCCTGCTCTGCATCAGTTAAACCTAATACAAAATGTTCGTTGTAATGACTGATCACATCACTCAGTGTGGCAAAACGGCCATCATGAAAAAAACCACCTTTTGTATGAGACCATAAGCCTTTTAAGGGTGCTGTACGATAGGCATTTTCAGGCCCACGTTCTGCTTGAAAGCTATCAATACCAATTTCTTCTGGTGAATGCAGGTTCCAACCAGGCTCTGTATATAACGGTGGTACATGACACTGCGCACATTGTGCCTTGCCATTAAATAGAGTTTTACCTCGTAATGCTGCTTTTTTGTTAAAACTGCCTCTAGGTGCTTTGGGTGCAGGTATTGCCAACTGGTAAAATTGTAAATCGGCTAATTTCGAAGTCACCAGATCTTTCTCAGGGCGCACATCAGCAAAGCCATTGGCAGCTGCAATAGGAAATTTATCCATATCATTCAAACGTGGATCAAAAAATGTGCCTTGCCCGCCCATTTCCAAAACAGCAACAAAAGCATTCCAATGTGTGATTGAACCCCAACCAGTCCAGGTATGCAAGTTAATACCCGCCAAACCAAATGCCGGTGGAATCAGTGTAGCCGCAGCTTGTCCATCAGGGCGAAAAGCTTTTCCATCCAGAAGCAATGAGGCATCAAATTTACCTGGTCCCCAACTTTGTAACACAGTTTTTACTGTCGCTTCGTCAACATTCAATAACGAAGTAAAAGGGCTTAAATTAGGTGATAAACTGATAATAGTACCAACATCCAAGTCTCTATTTGCCCAGCCATCCAGTCGACGACCAATACCATCGGTTAATCGATCATCAACGTCGGAATGACATAAAGCACAGGTAATTCCCATTGATTCAATTTGCCCTTGTTGGTTAAATCGACCTTTGACACCAATCACGGCATCCAGTTTTAATAGTGCTAAAGTGGTTGCCGGATCATCCAAATCCACTTTGCCACGCCGAATAGATCTGATCAATTTTCTTGGTAATGCATCTATATCCACTTTAAGACCGACAGCCAATGCCGTTTTTGGACTCACACCATCACCTACGCCACCATTGGCTTCTCCAGCAATGGCTTCGTGCAATTGCAGTGATTCGCCCCAAAAAGATTCATTGCCGAATGTATCGTGTCTAAATATATATCGTCCTTTAATAAAAGAAGATGTCGCATTTTTTATAATGTGATTATCAAAGGAACTCAAATTGAGTCGTTTTTCTTCTGAAACAACAGGATTCACCATGAATAATGCCAGACAATAGTACCCAATATTTTTTTTAAACATATTTCTACCCTTGTGTGTGAACGTGAATGGACATCCTGTAAATGCATGAGAAGTAAAAAGGTTCCCATTTTTTTATTTTTTAATAGATATTGAATAGAATATGTTTTCTTAACAATATTTTAAAACTTCAGATAATTTGTAAGCGTGACAATACTGCTTCAACTATTGCATTACAACGGTCACCACCAAACTCAAACACATTAAAAAACTCATCCTTTCTGTTTTTTGTTTCAATACTTTTTCTTAACAATCTCTTGGCTCTAAAAAAACGTGTTTTAACTGTTGTTTGATGAATATTTAAATATCTTGCTGTTTCGGAAACACTCATTTGTTCGATAGCCCTTAAAATAAAAACTAGTCTAAAATCGTCAGGTAATCTATCTATCGCCTCTTCTAATAAAATATGAAGTTCATGTCTTTCAAGTAAAGAGGTTGGGTCATTGCCATGAAACTTTGTGTGACTCATTTCAAGTTGTGAAACATCAACATCAGATTCTCGTTGTATTTTTTTTCTGCGTAATCTCATAAGCGATTCATTAATAGCAATTTTTCCTAACCAGGCACCCAAGCGTTCAGCATTATCCAATGTATGTAACATGCTGTAGGCTTTAAAATAGGTTTCTTGAATAATATCTTCTATTTCATGTTCATTCTTTAACACACCCCTTATAATTCGAAATAAACGTTGATTATAACGGAGCATAACATGCCGAAAAGCATCTAAATTTCCATCTTTTATCAACACAACTATGTCTCTATCTGAAAGCATCATAATGATTGTCTAAAATAAAAAAACTGTCTGAAATATATCTTACACCCATATCATAAATATGGCGGCTATAAAATGATATAACTTTGGTATCATTGTATCTTTAACATATTTTGTTATACAAATCACCATGATGCATTTTAAAAAAAAAGGTTCCCTATTTTTTTATTAACTTTTGAACAAAATCATCTGACGCACTTTTTTTATTCGCAATAAAAACAATACAATTAAAATACAGGCGTATACAACGGATTCATTGATATCCAACTTAACTTGCCAAATAAAATGAATAATGGCCAATATCGAGGCAGGATAAATCCACCAGTGTAACTTTTTCCATCGCTTACCCAGTTTTTTTTGAAATGATTGCGTAGAAGTAGCAGCCAATAACAATAGAATGACAAATGCAGCTAAACCAACCGTAATATAAGGCCTTTCTACCACTTCCTCTATAAATAAGTGCCATTCAAATCCAATAAAGAAAAACAAAAAAATCAACAAATGCCATACAGCATAAGAAAAGGCATGTAATCCCAACAAGCGTCTGTATCGGGCAAGCTGATGCAATCCAGTTAATTTTCTTAAAGGCGTGACGGCTAAGGTGATTAATAGTAAGCGTAAAGACCAGATACCTGTCTCATGGAGTATAACTTCTTGTGGATCCGCACCTAATGTTTGTTGGAGAATACCGATTATCAAATACACTAAGGGTATCAAACATAACACATGAAGTAATACTCTCAATACATGCTGTTGAATCATCAAAAGAATCGCTTTAAATCCATCCCCTGATATAAGCCGGCAACATGTTCTGCATAACCATTTAAGTACTCTGTTTTAATGCGTTTTGTACCTAGTAAAGATTCATTCAAAATACGTCTTTCTTTTGCCTGACTCCAACGAGGATGTGCAACAGCAGGATTCACATTCGCATAAAAACCATACTCAGATGGTGCCGATTTTGCCCAGGAATTTAATGGCTGTTTTTCAGTCAATTTAATTTTAACAATGGATTTAATACCTTTAAAACCATATTTCCATGGCACAACCAATCTTAATGGTGCACCATTTTGTGGAGGCAGATCTTTACCAAAAACACCAGTCGCCAAAATAGTTAATGGGTGCATGGCTTCATCCATTCTTAATCCTTCCACATAAGGCCAATCTAAAGATGAAAAACCTAATATATTCTTTTTTTGTCCCGGCATTTGTTTCGGATCATACAATGTATGTAATTCAACATATTTGGCTTTTGAAGTAGGTTCAACATGTTTTAACAATTGATTCAATTCAAACCCCATCCAGGGAACCACCATAGACCAGGCTTCAACACATCTTAATCGATAAATTCGTTCTTCAGAAGAAGTCCATTTTAGAATATCATTTAAGTCAAACCGCCCTGTTTTTTTTGCTTCACCTTCAATAACAACATGCCAGGGTTTAGTCTTAAAGTTTTTTGCCAGCATTGCGGGCTCTTCTTTCGATAACGAAAACTCATAAAAATTATTGTAATGTGTAACTGAATATTTTGAGGTTACTTTTTCTGATGTTGAGTATTGTGAAGATTTTGCAGACAATGAAGGACACGCAAGCCCAGCAGCAGCCAATGCCATGCCAGATACAAACTGCCGCCTATTATAATAAGCACCCTCTGAGATAACCTCAGATTCATGGCTATTAAAATTAGGACGATATCGTGTATAAGGAATTAACATAAGCAATACTCAAAGTCATGTATTTATATACTATAAGAGTTCATTAAGTCGAACTTTGTTACAGATAAATAATTGAATAATTTTTTATCACCCGTTTCTTATTCATTTTAGGTTATCACTTCTTCAAAGATCCTATAAACACTCTTTTGCATACCCATTGATGTATAAGTCTTTTGAGCCGTTTCATTATCTTGTTCAACATACAATCTGAAACCACAAATATTGGATTCTTCAGATGCTAGTAATTTTGTATGATTATATAAATTACGATAAATACCCTGTCGACGATAATGGGGATCAACATATACACTTTGTATCCACCAAAATAATCCGTTACGCCAATCACTCCATTCATTAGTAATCATTAAAGCACCTACGATTTTTGAATCCACTTCTGCGACTAAATAAAAACCCAATGTCCTATTGTTCAACAGTGTCGTAACACCTTTTAATACAACATCATGTTCCAGAATTTTATTTTCTGTTTCAAGTGCCATGGCACAATTAAATGTGACAAGGGTTTCTATATCACCTTTTTCAGCATGACGAATCTTTATTTCACCCAATTTTTAGCGCCTTACTATTTCTCTCAATCCGAAAATAATATTGCCACTTCTGCCTTTTGAGACAACCACTATTTCTTTCTCCATAAATTCGGCCAATAGAGTATCGACCTTTTTGGGAGTCAGATTGGTTACCTTAATGATTCTGTCTCTTGTTCGCCATCGATACTTCTCATGTGACAATGCCAGTAAAACTTTACGTTCATCTTCTGAGTACAAAGGCAAATTACTCATCCAACTTAATCCACTACGATAAGCCATTATGCTTCCTCCACTTGCTTCATTGCATCAAAAAAGGCTTTTCTTTCCATTTCCAGAGGCTCTTCTTCCAAATCTTCATCATCTATCATTTCACTGTCATTATTGACCAATCGATTCAAAACAATTTGTACCAGCCGGGGATCTTCCCACCCCTGAATACGATCAAGCAATGCCAAAGGCACCAAGTCTTTACTTTGTGCAATGAGCAATTGAGGGTTTCTAAAAAACATTAATACTAATGCCATTAATACTAAAAACAGAGATACCGTACAAAATATGACAATATCCTTACCATCAACTTCAGTAGATAGCCCAGCAATGATACCCAGTGCAGCTTCTGTAAATGCCATACATCCTCCTAAAAACCACAGCACACCTTTTCCAGAATCATTCATCGACTTGCATCTCTATTGTATTCTAAACATCAATACATTCTATATAAAAAATAGCATGAAAAGCTACTAAAATAAGATGCCCTATTATGTAAGATTTATCTTTAACTTACTGTTGCCTTAATCTTTGCCAGTCTTCATCATCTATTTCCGCTTTTTCATTTAAATTTGGATAACGTAATCCATGCTTATCACAAAATACTTTCACTTCTTTATGCATCCATTCAAAGATTAATTGTTGAGACACCTCATTCGATACTTTTTGAGTATCATAAAAGCCTTTTTCCTGACGTTGTCGCTGCATTTCATACAAAATTAATGCAGCAGCGACAGAAACATTTAATGATTGCACCATACCTAACATAGGAATTAATATATGTTCATCAGCCATCTCTGCGGTCTCATGACTCACGCCTGTTTTCTCTGCTCCCACTAAAAGACAACAAGGCTGTGTATAGTCTACTTTTTTATAATCAATCGCTTTATCGGAAAAATGTGCCGCAAATACTTTCATGCCTTTCGATCGAATGGTCTGAATACCACTGGAAATGTCAGAGTGTAAATGTGTTTTCACCCAACGATGACTGCCCATCGCCGTTCCACCGCATTGTCGCAGTGATTTTTCCGGAAACACAGCATGCACTTCTCCTATACCCACTGCATCACAAGTTCGAATAATCGCGGCAAGATTATGGGGTTTATGAACCTGCTCCATAAGTATCGTAACATCCGGCTGTCGATGAGCAATTAATTGTTGTATTCGTGCAAGGCGTTGCTCATTCAAAATAACAAGCTCCTAAAGATATCCTATTATTTTTCCAAAACTAATATGGCATCCATTTCAACCATAGCGCCTTTGGGTAATTCAGAAACACCTATTGCTGCTCTTGCAGGATAAGGTTCTGTAATATATTCAGCCATAATTTGATTCAATAAAGGAAAGTTTGATAAGTCAGTCAAAAAAATATTTAATTTAACAATATGGGATAGATCGCCACCTGAAGCATGAGCCACAGCCCTTAAATTTTTAAACACTTGATGTATTTGAAGCTCTATCCCATCAACTAAAGCCATTGAGCTTGGTTCAAGGGGAATTTGTCCCGATAAATAAACCGTATTATCTACTTTCACCGCTTGAGAATAAGTACCTATTGCTGCTGGCGCATTATCAGTATTGATAATTTCTTTACTCATGATTTCTTCTCACACTATTTAAGACGTTGAATACGGTTAACAAATGAATACTTTCTGATTCTTTTAATAATATTAGCCAGATGGATACGATCTTTGACAGCCACCAAAAAGACCATCACATGATTTGAATCATCATCATTTTGTAATTGAATATTTTGAATGTTGGTTTGTGTATCTGCCATAACTTTTGCGACATTGGCTAGAACACCGGTTAAGTTCAATGTTTCAATTTGCAATTCAGCAGAAAAAACACCTTGAGGATCACTTTCCCATTCAACAGAAAGAAACTGATCTTCCTGCTCTTTACGATTGACATTTTTACACTCAGCACGATGTACAATCAATCCACTGCCACTGCTTACAAAACCAACAATAGGATCACCAGGTATTGGGTAACAACATTTTGCCAAAGTAACCAACATGCCTTCTGTACCATGAATAGCCAGAGGTTCTGTATTCGTGTGTTCAGCAACATCATCGGTATTTTCTGGCAGTAATCTATGTGCAACAACAACACTGGCCAATTTGCCAAAACCAATTTCTGCCAATACATCATCAAATGTTTTTTGTTTACTCTGTTGACTGACTTTTAATTTCATGTCATCAGAAACATCATCCAATGATCGCTGACCCAATACTTTTTGTAATAAACGAGCACCCAAATTGATGGCTTCATCCCGTCGCAAATTCTTTAAATAGTGGCGTATGTTCGCTCTTGCTTTCCCGGTAACCACAAAGCCCAGCCATGAAGGGGCAGGTCTGGCACCAGGCGCCGTGATAATCTCTACGGTTTCACCATTACGCAATTCACTAGACAGCGAACGTCTTTGTCGATTAATTTTGCAAGCAATGCAACTGTTACCAACATCTGTATGAATCGCATAAGCAAAATCAACGGGGGTTGCCCCCAAAGGTAACTCAATGATAGAACCATTCGGTGTAAAAACAAATACCTCATTGGGAAACAAATCAACTTTGACGCTTTCAATAAACTCAATGGGATCAAGTGTTTGATTTTGCAACTCCATTAAATTACGCATCCAGTCTCTGGCTTTGATTTCGGCTGGATTTCCAGCTTGAGAACTTTTATATAACCAATGCGCCGCTACACCATTTTCGGCCATTTGCTCCATTGTTTCAGTACGAATCTGCATTTCCACATGCAAACCATGAGGGCCTTTTAATGTTGTATGCAGTGATTGATAACCATTAGCTTTTGGAATAGCAATATAATCTTTAAATCGACCTGGAACAGGTAAATAAAGACTATGCAACTGTCCTAAAATTCGATAGCAGTCATCTTCATTTTCAGTCACCACACGAAAACCATAAACATCCATAATTTCAGAAAAGGGCGTTTTCTTTGAACGCATTTTTTTATAAATACTAAACAGCTCCTTTTCACGACCAAACACACGGGCTCTTAATCCACTCTCATCTAATTTTTTCTGTACGGACTCTAAAATCGTATTAATAATCTCTTTACGATTCCCTCTAGCTTTCAATACAGATTCTTTTAATACCCGATAACGCATAGGATAGAGTGAAGCAAAGCCCAAATCCTCCAATTCCACCCGTGTAGAATACATACCTATACGTAATGCAATAGGCGCATAAATCTCTAGGGTTTCCTTGGCAATTCGACGCCGTCTTTCAGCATTTAAGGCGCCCAGCGTTCTCATATTATGCAAGCGATCAGACAATTTAATCAAAATGACCCGGATATCCTTTGTCATGGCCATCATCATTTTTCTAAAATTTTCTGCCTGAGCTTCTGCCTTGGTACGAAATTTAATTTGAGTCAGCTTACTCACACCTTCAACTAACTCAGCAACCTGTTCACCAAAAGCGGTTTTCAGATCTTCTTTGGTAACATCACAATCTTCAATCACATCATGCAACAAGGTTGCCATAATGCTTTGAGGATCCAGGTGATAATCAGCCAGGATTTTGGCTGCAGCAACCGGATGTGTAATGTAAGGTTCTCCAGATGAGCGTTGTTGCCCTAAGTGAGCATCACGGGCAAATACGTAAGCACGTTCAATCTGATTAACCTGATCGTCATCCAGATAAGTTTGAAGTTGTTCTTTGAGTCCTGCAAACAAATACAAGTCAGGAAACTCCAGAATAGAAATAAGCCAATATCTTAGAGCATCATCATAAAACATGATATGCCCTAAATGACTTATAAAATTACTTTATATTTAAAATAGTAAAACACCGGAGCGGTATCGACAACACCCCTTTGCTATTTAATGAAAAAAAAAGATTATTCCATCATTGATGAGTCCATGAACTCAAGCTCTTCTTCAGGAGCCTGACCCATCCTGTCTACATTACCTTTATTCACCAAGCCTTCCTCGATTTCACGTAATGCAATCACGGTTGGTTTATCATTATCCCAGGAAACCATAGGATCTTTACCGCCCGTTGCAATTTGTCTTGCACGCTTGGAAGCCAGCATGACCAAATCAAAGCGATTACCTACCTTATCGACTGCATCTTGAACAGTTACTCGAGCCATTATTTACACCTTCAATACAGATTATTAAATGTTTATTTATAAAAAATCGGATTATTTTACATAACCAACGAACAGAATCGTCTATCATGGTTCATAACTCAATAGATATAACTTATTGATAATTCTACAGTAAAACTAAAATCACGAAAAAAATTGCAACAATCGACCATTTTACCCTAATTTTGGCTTTTCGACAAAAGTGCTTGCAATAATGGCTTATTGACCAGTTTCTGTACATCACAGCGTAAGCGCTGCGCAATCACAATAGTACAAAACTCATCAACAGCCTGTGAAAAATCATCATTGATGACCAAATAATCATATTCATCATAATGAGACATTTCGAGTTGTGCGGCTGACATACGTTTTTCAATGATTTCCAGCTTATCCTGCGCTCTCCCATGCAGGCGTTCCTCTAATGCCTGTTGCGATGGTGGCAAAATAAAAACACTGATGCAATCAGGCAGTTGCTGCCGAATTTGCCGTGCACCTTGCCAGTCTATCTCTAAAATAATGTCAATACCTGCTTTTAACTGAGATGCCACCCATTGCTTGGAAGTACCATAAAAATTCTCGAATACCTGAGCATGCTCCAAAAATGCCTGTTCTTGAATCATCTGACTAAACTCAGCTTCTGTTATAAAATGATAATCTTTTCCATTTTCTTCTCCCTCTCTTTGTAAGCGGGTTGTATGAGAAACAGATATTTGAATATCTGATAATTGCTTCAGTGCTGATTTTAATAAAGAAGTCTTACCGGCACCTGATGGTGCAGAAACAATATAAAGACTACCGGGATTATTCATAATTTATAGCCTTAAAAACTCAACTATTTCAGCAAGTTAGGTACAACAATAGAGGCGGAATGATTATTCTCTGCTAACACTATTGCAACTTAAAAAACCACACATATAGGTATAGTTGAAACAAGAGTATTTGTCTTATTCATTAACCGATTCTAATTATACCCAATCCTATTCTATATTTTGTATCTGTTCCCTCATTTGTTCAATTAAAACCTTTATCTCAACCGAAGCCTTTGTTGTCACAGTGGAAATTGACTTAGATCCTAACGTATTCGCTTCTCTGTTTAACTCCTGCATCAAAAAGTCCAATCGCCTGCCGATAACCCCTCCAGACTGAAGCAATCTGGAAACTTCCTGACAATGCGTTTTTAATCTGTCCATTTCCTCATCGACATCAATTTTTTGAGCCAAAATCGCCATTTCCTGTTCAAGGCGATCAGTATCACAATTTTCTCGAATATCTTTAAGACGTTCATCCAAACGTTGCTTTTGCCAAGTCAATATGTCCGGCATCTGTTGTTGTACATAATCGACCTGTTCCTGTATTTTATTTAAACGAATTTCTAACATTTCAGAAATAGCGGTACCCTCCCGTTCACGAACAGCAATTAAATCACTTAATGTTTGTTCAAAAGATTCCAACAAATCCTTTTCCATCATCGAAGTATTCATTTCTGACGACTCCAATACACCAGGCCACTTCATGAGCACGCTCAAAGGCAATGATTGCTGTTCATCTTTATCAGTCAACTCCTGAATTTTTAAGTAAGCCTGTGACAATTGCTTGACCAGTGCCTGATTAACTTTTAATTCACTTCCTTCATCAGCACTCATATCTATTTTTAAAAAAACATCCACTTTCCCACGACTTAAACGCTTTCTTAAACAGTCTCTTAATATGGCTTCACAATATCTCAGTGCCTCTGGCAATCGATACTGGGTTTCCAAAAAACGCTGATTCACTGATTTTAACTCCCAATAGACAGTTCCCCAGTCTTTTTTAAATGTCTGTCTTGCAAATGCAGTCATACTTCTTATCATTCAGGCACCTATTTTATATGTTTAATTAATCACCATTTTATACTTGTTCTGCACGAAGATACATCACTTCCTTGAATGACTGAAACCTGTATCTTCAAGTAGCATAGGTATATAATATAATTTTTCTTGATAACCTATTTAAGCACTAGGAGATAGCCATGCGGCCGAGCGGTAGAACTCCCAATCAATTACGCCCTGTAACCATCACACGTCATTTTACAAAACATGCTGAAGGCTCTGTATTGATAGAAATGGGGGATACTCAAGTATTATGTAATGCCTCTATTATTGAAGGTGTTCCTCGCTTTCTTAAAGGCAAATCTCAAGGTTGGTTAACCGCTGAATACGGTATGTTACCCAGATCAACACACAGCCGCTCCGATCGAGAAGCAGCACGCGGCAAACAAACCGGTCGTACACAAGAAATACAAAGGCTCATTGGACGCTCTTTGCGTGCAGCCGTTGATCTCTCTCTTTTAGGTGAAAATACCATTCATATTGATTGTGATGTTATTCAGGCAGATGGGGGTACCCGAACCGCCTCTATCACTGGGAGTTACGTTGCTTTATCAGATGCAATTACTCACTTACTGAATAACAACAAGATCAAAGTCAATCCATTAAAAAATATGATTGCTGCTGTTTCTGTTGGTATTTTCGAAGGGACACCTGTGCTTGATCTGGATTATGCAGAAGACTCTAAAGCAGAGACTGATTTAAATGTGATTATGGCGGAAGGTGATCGTTTTATTGAAATCCAGGGAACAGCTGAAGCCGAAGCTTTTTCTCAGGAAGAATTAATGTCTATGCTTGAACTTGCTAAATCAGGTATTCGTACTTTGTTTGATGAACAAAAAACAGCTTTAAACTCTATGTAACCTTAATCCCTTGTGTCTCTAAAACCATGCTGCAGAGACACCCCTAACCTTGTAGAAACGTATTAACTATGCCTTTTCGTGAGAAGGCTCCACTTCAATAGCAACGAGGCCCCGATCGTTTTCTATGACTTTAAACTGAACATCCATACCATGATATAAATCATCAAAATACAAATTCAATAAATCGGTGTAGTGAAAAAATATATTGTCTTCGATAAGGGGAACATATATAAACCCATAGCCTTTATCAAATAACTTTTCAACATAACCCTTGTGTAAACAATCTTCATCCACATCGGTACCCACCTGTTTTTCCTCTGGTAATGGACCTTCCACAAACTCCCTTTGCTCTCCCATATTAGGTTGAGTCTGACCACCATCTCTCAAGCGTTGCATATAAAACTCTTCACGCTCAACTTCAACCGTAGGAGGTGCTTTGACACCCAAGGTAACCTGGTTACCTACCACATCTAAAACAGTGATAACCACCTCATCGCCTATGACTAATGATTCACCACTTCTTCGATATAAATTTAACATAACCTATCAACCAGTGTGTTATCTCTCTTAAACAATGTTTTACATCATAATGATGTTTATTATAACAACTAAAAAACCAAACTTCGTTATATTTACAAAACACATAATTTTTAATACCTAAATATGCCAAATAGTCAAAACGTCTTAAATAATCATAGGGCACATTTAGGTATCACCTGTTAGTTCAAGTCCGAGCTTCATATGAATGTATCCAACTATATAGATACACCCAACCGTCGAGCCACCTCTTCATAAGATTCAACAACGTTACCCAAATCTTGACGAAAACGATCTTTATCTAATTTTTTGCGTGTGTCTTTGTCCCAAATACGACATCCATCGGGTGTAAACTCATCACCTAAAACAACCTGGCCATTATATAAACCAAATTCAATCTTATAATCAACCAATAGCATATTGGCATCCAGGAATGTTTGTTTCAGAATATCATTCACTTTAAAAGTAATCTCTTTCATTTGAGCAATATCACTATCACTGGCCCAGTTAAAAGAACGTATATGATAATCATTAATCATGGGATCATGAAGTTCATCATTTTTAAGGAAAAATTCAAATGTTGGTGGCGTTAAATCGATACCTTCCTCAATACCCAGTCTACGACAAATACTGCCTGCCGCAATATTTCTTACCACACACTCAATAGGAAACATGTTTAAATGCTTTACCAGAGATTCCTGATCATTCAAAACCTCTATAAAGTGCGTTGCTACACCTTCTTTCTCTAATAGCTGCATGATAAACGCATTGAAATGATTATTAACCATCCCTTTTCTATCTAATTGATCCGTTTTTCCACCATCAAAAGCTGACGTATCATTTCGAAAATACAATACCAGGCAATCGTCTTTTTCTGTCTTGAATACTGATTTAGCCTTACCAGAATACAGTTCAGCTTGTTTTTTCATGTTACTTACCTATCTCTTGTTTTTTCACCAATGGCGTATTTTATAATAAAACACCCATATATTATACCTATACTCACTATTTTAACTGAGCGGTATAAAGCTTATTAACATAGGTTAACAGACGGTTAACCAGGGAAATCCATTTAATTGATCCGCAATCTGATAACAAACACTCGAATCACCCAACTGTGTTTCCAGTAATTGAGATACAATTTGTGTTCGATTATTTTTCTCACTTAAATGCATTGCGACCACATGCTTTATCTGTTCTAAAGGTACTTGTTTTAATAATGATATCGCTTGTTGATTATTCAAGTGCCCAAAATGTCCTGAAACCCTATCTTTTAACTTTTTTGGGTAATCTCCATATTTCAACAAATTAGTATCATGATTGAATTCAAGTAATAAAATATCAATGGATGACATCATTTCCAGAATATGCGGTGTAATATGACCCAAATCAGTTAGGAGTGCTATGCGTCGATCCTCATGACTAAAAATAAACTGCACCGGCTCTCTGGCATCATGAGGCACACGAAATGGAAGTACTTGAATATCCCCTATAGTTAGTGCTTCATCTGCATGTAGAATATGATGATTATTCATCATTTCAAAACTTTTATGCAGCTGACATCCTCGTGTTAACCATACGGGTAACTGATAACGTTTTGCTAAAGCTCTTACGCCACTGGCATGATCGCTGTGTTCATGAGTGACTAAAATACCGGTTAAATCCTTTGGTCCCAATCCTTTTTCCAGCATCCGCCGACTCAACTCTTTTAATCCAAATCCACAATCAACCAGAAGACAGGTGTTTTGTGTTGCAATGATAGTCGCATTACCTTTACTACCTGAACCTAAGGATGTACAGCGAAGCATAAAATAGTGTCAGTTTTATAATAATTTTTAATGTAACGATCTCATCGCGATTGCTTTTTTCGTATACGTATAGGTTCTTTTTGTATTTCCTCCCGCCTTGCAAAAGCAGAAGCCAAATGAGGAAAAATTTCTGCCAACAAACCGTCAGCAAGAAGTTCTCCATCAATACCAATAAATTGAATAGTTACCGGAGTTGTACGTGTAACAATGACCTGATATTCCCCTTTAGGCAAAGGCAGTTTTACACCACGGGAAGAACCAAAAATAGAAGCAAAAAAACCAGGAGAATTAGGTTTAAACTTAAAAAAGTAACGACTGGTTGTCTGATTTCTATCTAACAATTCAAAACCAAAAGGACCTAAAACTTTAGGTGTTTTATTCCAAACAGTATTCCACTCAGCAGGTGTCGTTAATATACTATTATTCTCTTTGTTTTTGCCTAACATCACTTTAATACCTGCTGTTATTTTTTTAATGTAGGCCTGTTCATCTTTTCGTCTTTCATTTTCAAAAAAAGCAATGATTCTGTTCAGAAATATGATTTCCATTTCTCTGGATAACTCACCAGAAACCCAGGACTTTTTACCATAAAACTTTTGTTCTCTTTCTATATGAGACACTTCAATACGATGTTCTCTAGCCGATGGAGAATCACCATGAATATTGATAGAAAACTGATCTCTGATAACCTTTGGTTTTTTAGAACCAAATATTCTTTTTAGCCAACCTCTACTATATGAGTACATCCAATTTGTTTTCCAGGACTCTTTATTTAAACTTTCTGTATTCATACTATTTTTTTCTACATTCTTTTTTTCTACCTGCTCTCTATTTAACGTTGTTTTCTCAGTCTGAAGAGCACTATCATTAACTTGAGCCGTCTTTTTATGATTGTCCAGAGTTTCTATTTCATAAGCGATAGATTGTAAATCCAGATAAGCCTTTATCTTTGATTTCACATCATGTAACTGCCCTTTTAGAAAAATAGCCGGACTATTAGAGCGACTATCTAATCGTCCATAACGACTGGATATAAAAATCTGTAATGGTGGAGCAATATCCGGTTCAGATACCGATTCTACTTTATCATGATTTCTCAAAGTAGGAATTTTCATATCATCTCTTAATGAGTCCGTTTCATATCCCTCAAACAATTGTAATTCTTTTGTTTCTTTAACTCTTTGATAGGGTTCCAAGCGTGCTTTTTTTTCACCACTAGAGAACCACGAACATCCCAATTGAGAAAGACTCAATATTAGACAAAAGACGATAGTTTTATTAGAGAAAGACTGTTTGATAGTGATCATTTTACCTGCTTTATAATGTGGCACATTTTAAAAATGACTGCGAATAACCAAGCACTTTATTCTCAAGTAACCAGAATGTGTCGCTTGCTATGTTTGGACATCATTGAAAATGATTAGGATACACACCCATTGGAATATAGACCTAAACCGTTACTTTTTAGTTCATATGAAATATCGTAGTAACCTAGTTTTTAAATAGGCACCACTACCTGGAATTCAAGTTATTTTAGAATTTTAAAATAAGACGTTACGTCCAGAGAGCGTCATATATTATCTCTAGTCAAAAATAAGCTCAAGACTTATTCTCTTTCATCAACTCGTTCTTTTTCATCAACTTGAATTCATAGCCATAATACAGAATAGGTTAATCCAAAATAAAACAATTTGAGATATAATAAATTTCCTAATCAAATTGAATATTCTATATTATGGACATCTCCTTAGAACAGGTGCTGACATCTCCTCAAAAAATAGCTAAAATTAAAGACTCATCTCAGTAATAACCAACATCTCCTGTAAAAACCTATGTCATCACGTTTAGTTATCATTGCTGTTGGTCCCAACCAACCTGGCATGGCCAATAAAGTTCTTGAGTTAATCGTTGAGTTAGGAGGAGAGGTTCTAGAAACCCGTATGTCGGTATTGAGCAGTGAATTTGCTTTGATAATGGAAGTCGGTGGTCCATGGAATGTCCTGGCTAAATTAGAGCACCTCCTCCCTTCACGTGCACAAAATCTCAACATGATTACCCTGATTAAGCGTACTGAACATAAACATTCACCAACAGCTGACGAACTCTGCCAAATTACAGTTAACACCATTGAGCATAAAGATACGATTCAGCAAATGACCCAGTTTTTTTCACAACAAGCTATCAATGTAGAAGAAATGAACTGTCGGGTCGATCCTGCTTCTGCTGTAAAACCCTATGCTGGCCAGGTTCGTATGATGATACGAAAACCATCAACATTAAGTATTGATGAACTGCGTAAAGATCTGGAGCAGTTTTGTGAGGACAATCATCTCAAGGCCAGTCTTAACCCTCTTCGCCCTGCATAAGTTCACTTCAGCTATACATTTTTCGAACACCCTATCAAAAATTATATAGACCTACACCTTCTTGAAGTTAGCGCCTCAAATTAGTGTTGCAAGTCTATTCACTTTAACGTAGATTTACCAATATAGATGCAACACCTAAAAAGAGTATGCATCACTTGCTTTTAACTTCATACAGGAGATTTTTCATTGAAAATCCCAAAGATTGGCAATAAAGCGCCTAGCTTTAAACTTGAGGCTACAGGAGAAAAAACATTATCCTTAAAAGACTTTGCCAACCAAAACTTAGTGATTTATTTTTACCCCAAAGATTCAACACCAGGATGCACAACAGAAGGACAGGATTTCAAGCATTTTTTTAAGAAATTTCAAAAAGAAAACTGCGCTATTTTAGGTGTTTCCAGAGATTCCATACGCAGTCATGAAAACTTCAAAAAAAAGCAACAATTCCCTTTTGATTTATTATCAGATCCCGATGAAGTTATGTGTAAAGCCTATGATGTCATTAAGTTGAAAAAATTATATGGAAAAGAATATATGGGAATTGAACGTAGTACATTTTTAATTGACGCAACGGGCAGGCTAAGACAAGAATGGCGTAAAGTTAAAGTCAAAGGTCACGTCGAAGAAGTTTTCAATGAAGTTAAGCTATTAAATCAATAGTTGCCTCTCTTCTATACTTTCAATCATTATCCACATGAATAAGCTATTTTTATGACTAGAAAACGATTTAAAGGTACTCGACTATTTGTGCTTGATACCAATGTACTCATGCATGATCCCACTGCTATTTTCAAATTTGCAGAACATGATGTTTATATTCCAATGGTCGTTCTGGAAGAGTTAGACATGAGCAAGCGGGGAGTCTCGGAAGTTGCCCGCAATGTCAGACAAGTCAATCGATACCTTGATGAACTCATGAATGGAGCATCCAGTGAAGAAATTGCCAATGGCATTGCCCTAACCAACTCCATTCGTATTCATGATGATGATACACAGCAAGGCCGACTTTTTTTCCAATTACAACATCATCAAAACGGCTTACCTGACAGCCTTCCAGGTATCAAAGCCGACAATACTATTCTTAATATTGCACTTCATCTCCAAGAGCGTCACAAAGCTCAACAAGTCACCTTAGTTTCAAAAGATATTAACCTGCGCATTAAAGCAAAAATTCTTGGGATACATACAGAAGATTATTTCAGTGACAAAGTATTGGATGAAATTGAACAACTCTTTATCGGCTCAGAAAAATTACCCGAAGACTTCTGGGATACCCACAGTCGTGAAATGGATTCATGGATAGAAGAAGGGCGTACTTTTTATAAGATTTCTGGTCCACTAACTGAACAGTGGCTGCCTAATATGTTTTTATACAGTGATCAGGAAGATAAGTTTGAAGCCATTATCCGACAACAAAATAAACATTCTGTAACGCTGGAACTTGCCAAAGATTATACGAACTCCGTTAATAATGTCTGGGGAATTACAGCCAGAAACCGTGAACAAAGTTATGCCTTAAACTTGTTAATGGACCCTAATGTTGATTTCGTAACATTACAAGGCCCTGCTGGTACAGGAAAAACACTACTGGCTTTAGCCGCTGCCTTGGAACAAACCATTGAACAAAAAAAATATAAAGAAGTCATCGTTACCAGAGTCACCATACCCGTAGGCGAAGACATTGGTTTCTTACCTGGTACAGAAGAAGAAAAAATGACACCCTGGATGGGCGCTTTTATGGATAACCTGGAGGTACTGGCTCCCAATCAAAATAATGATGATTGGGAACAAAAAGCCACCCAAGATATATTAAGTCGCTGGTTAAAAGTGCGTTCCTTAAACTTTATGCGAGGACGTACCTTTTTAAATAAATTTGTTATTATTGATGAAGCACAAAATCTCACACCCAAACAAATGAAAACCCTCATTACTCGGGCAGGTCCAGGAACCAAAGTGGTTTGCCTTGGAAATGTGGCACAGATTGATACTCCTTATTTAACAGATACCAGCTCAGGAATCACCTATGTGGTTGATCGTTTTAAAACCTGGGAACACTCGGGGCATATTACCCTGCAACGTGGAGAGCGCTCACGCTTAGCAGATTATGCTTCTGATTATTTGTAAGAGATCGTTACTGACAATACGAACTACATGATTGTCATCAGACACTGTGATTCTTTTTATACGTAACATTGATTCGCAATATTGATATGTAACATTTATCAGTCAATGATCTCTTTTACTCAGGTTTATTGCTCTTTCATGGTTATACCTACTGATAACTATTTTACATGTTTTCATCAACTTTTTTCAGACAAAGTATTTGGATTTCACTATTTATATTGATAGGATTCTTTGCTGGCCGCTACTCGGTACTTTACTCACCAGCCTATTCACCAACAACGTCTGAAAATACAGAGCAAACGGAAAATCATATTGTTCAATATCAAACAACTTCTCAAGCATCCAATCCTTTTGCATCAAAAAAAAATAGTACAGCGACAGATCATACGACGTTAAATGAAACGACAGCTTCAAGATCACTTCAAGAGATCTCTGAAAAAAATTATAAACCATTATCGCACTTTAAAAACTTATTAGAAACACATCAATATACAGCAGCAACTCAACTCTATGAGGATGCTTTCAATAAAAAAGCAAATGACTTTATTCAACTACGGCAAATTTTAATTCAACATTTAAATGCTTTATTAAACCATTCTAAAAGTGCCATAGATTCAACCCATGAATTTGATGACTACTTTATTGAACTCACCAATCTACACTTATCAACTTATTATGATGATATTGATGTTTTACTGTTATTAGCTCAATTTAACTTTTTAAAAAATGACATTCATGAAGCCTTATCCATGATTCATTTGGCTTATAACTATACCGATAATAACGAACAAAAATCGAGTATTCTAGAAGCCTATAAAAAATCTATTGCTAAAGTAGATGAACTCTTTAGCTCCGAAAATCGTTGGTTTGAACTGATTGATATTTACAAAGCTGCTGAACATTATGATCTGGCTTTACCACAAGATATCTTTCGACTCACAAAACTTTACCTCGACCAGGAAGATGATATTAATGCACAATTCGTAGCTAAAAACATACAACATATGAATCCCTGGGGTAAACAATTAAAACAACTGTTTGCATCATATTATCAAGAACATGATCCTATTGATTCCCACGAACAAACATCCAATGATCATCGTGATCGCATTGCATTAGTACGCCTGGGCTCTCACTTTATTGCTAACATTCAATTATCCAATAAAACAGTGCCATTAATGATCGATACGGGGGCATCCATTACCACCCTTTCTGCTGATTTTTTTAATCGAATCAAATCATCAACAAAAGCAACTTATATAGGCTCAAGAGTATTCAATACAGCCAATGGCCTTACCCGAGGAAAAATGTACCATGTTAAACAAATATCTATAGGTCAATTTACACTGGACTCAATGAAAATTGCCGTTCTAGACAGCATGGATTCTTCACAAAGTGCCGGTTTGCTCGGCATGAATTTACTACGCCACTTTAGATTCGAAATCGATCAGGATACAGCTGAGTTATTATTGGCGCCTCGGTGATTTTTATATAGGAGCACATTGTGAACATATGGATACTGAACTCATTACCCGCGATACAGCAAGATTTAAAACTTATTTTCCTGATATTAAACTAACAACGTCTGAATAATCACGCTATATTTTCCTCAATCATTACTGTATAGCCGAAGCCTCAAACATAACGGCTCACAGTCTTTTTAAATTATGAATCGAACTCTAGATATAAACAAACATCAAGGTGTTTTATCTTCCCTATTTTCAGAGTTCTCCACTTCCTCTTCACCACTTCTTCTGCGCTCTTTTAGTACTCGCTTTTGCCATAAGGTCAGTAATGGGCCCGACAAGGCATACACAAAAAAGCAAATAAATAATACGGCAGATGGATGATAAGCAATCAATACAAAGATAAGTACAACCACCAGAATCGCCAGAAAAGGCACTTTACCTTTCAGGTTGAGTGTTTTAAAGCTGAAGTAGCGAAAATTACTAACCATCAACACACCCAAAACAATGGTTAATATCGCAATACTTACACCAAACTCATCTCCCCGTGTATATCCTAAATCAACCCCTAACCAAACCAAACCCGCTAAAATGGCTGCTGCTGATGGAATCGCCAAACCCTGAAAATAACGTTTGTCTGACTTACCAACCTGTGTATTAAAACGTGCTAAACGTAATGCACCGGCAGCAACAAAAACAAATGCTGCCAGCCAGCCCAGCTTGCCTTGACCGGATAAAGCCCAATTATAAATAACAAGGGCTGGTGCCATGCCAAATGAAACGATATCAGCCATGCTGTCATATTCGGCACCAAAAGAAGACTCTGTGTCAGTCATTCGGGCGACCCGACCATCCAGGCCATCCATGATCATTGCAATGAAAATAGCGACTGAAGCGGCTTCAAATCGACCATTCATAGAAGCCACTATGGCAAAAAAGCCTGCAAACAGTCCTGCTGTTGTTAGCAAATTAGGCAATAAATAAATGCCTCGGCGCCGGCTTTTTCTCATAATAGGTTCACCTTGTTTATGGCTAAATCGAATACTTCTTATCGTTCATTAGGGGCTGTTTATCTTTTATAGCTTACACCTGTTAATTTTGTAAAAGATAAACAGCCTCTAAGCAGTGTATCATTATTCTTTCGTTACTATAAATTTCCGTTACAATTATCAATGACTGCCAGTTGACAGCCATTATTTTTGTGTCAATATACGCGCCGGAATAAGTCATTTGCTATATTAGCAATCTTGCATAAACTTTACGCTCAATCTAACAAAATAAATTCATTAGCACATTATGAGATAACGGCAAAATCCATGCATTTAGACTACAATCAAAAAATGGTCATTATTGGTCTTAAAGCCGACGGTAATAAGTTTCGTCCTTCTGATTGGGCGGAAAGACTTTGTGGTGGTTTATGTACTTTCCGTAACCGTAGAATGTATTACTCTCCGCTACTGCGTCCAGCCGTTATTGACGGCATAAAATGTGTCGTTGTTGATGCCAAACTTAAGGAAGAGGCATCGGATATGTTTGATTATGTCATGAGTTTTATTAAGGAAAATCAGCTGCAAACAGAAGTCAAAGAAAAATAATCTCACAAAATAATGACTTATCACCCCTTTTAGGTCTATATTAATAATGATTAGAACATGTGATCCTAGTATTTCACTTCCATTTTTTAATTAAAAAGGTGGATTTATGCCATTAAAATCTCTTGTATCAATAATTATTATCTTATCTTTATCAACTTCTGGCTTTGCTGCAAAATCAACAAAATCAAAAGTTTATCAATGGAAAGACGCTAATGGCAACATTGTTGTCAGTGATCAACCCCCTAAGGATGTCCCTTACAAAGTCATTACAATGAAAACGGATTCATCATCAAAAAATAACCGCAAAGCTTCTGCCGCCGCACCTCCTAATAAGGGCAAAACCTCAAAAAATGACTTCAACAGTCAATTTGCACAAGCACAAGAACATATGAAAGAAATGTGTCGCATTGCCAAGGCTAATTTAGACACATTAAAAAATGCCGCCAAAATTGGTGTCGATGATGGTGAAGGAGGCACAAGAACGCTAACAGAAGAAGAGCGAAAAGAAAAACTATCCACCACGCAAAAACAAATTGAAAAATATTGCAAAGAGTAAGCGACTCTTCCTAAAATGGAAATGGAAAGAGTCGCCTTGATATCATTTAATGTTCGACAAAACTTCCTGTGCTTTTTTAGCAATATTTAAAGAAGGTTTATTAGCTAACTTTTCCAGCAAAGGTATGGCTTTATCTTTATTGCCAACATCCAAATATCCCATCGCCAAATGATACTCTACCTCTGGTATTGATTTACCTCGTACTATCAAACGTTCTAGCTCAGCAATACCTTGTTTTTTATTACCAAATTTAATTTCAGCCCAAGCAATAGAGTCAATAAATTCGACTTTATCAATATTGATTTTACGCAATTCATGAGCATATTTTAAAGCACGTTTATCAGAAAGTTCACTATAAATAGATGTCAAATTATTCAGTAATGGAGCATTTTTAGGAGAGTCTTTTAATAAAGTTTCATAACCTTGTGCTGCTTCTGCGTAATTTCCCTGGCTCAATAATAAATTAGACAACTCCACAAGCAATGCTTTATCACCACTGTATTTTTTTAACGCTGATTTTAATAAAGACACCGCAGCAGCTTTGTCGTTATCTGCCTGATGCATTTTACTTTGCCATGAAACCAAATGTCGACTGTCAGAAATACCTCTGGCCAACTTTATTTTTTCAATAGCTGCTTTATATTCCTGTTTAATAGCAGCAATGTCAGCCTCCAAAAATAAACGATGAATTTCTGGTTTTGCTTTTGTGGCTATCACTGTCGCTTTTTTAAAATATTTATTTCTTGCTAAATGTTGAACATATTGCCTTTCAAAAACAGGATCTTTAGCAAATTGACTTTTTATTTGTTCAAAAATCCTTGAAATCTGTGAAGTCATATTCAATTGACGATAACTGTTAATTAATGCCAAATAATAAGGCAAACCTGCTTCATTAGATGCAATGGCTCTTTTAAAAGGCTCAATAGATTTTGCATAGTCTTTTTCTCTAACAAAAAATCGACCTAAATTATATTGAACCAAAGCATTTTCAGGATGCGCTTTCCCCATTTTTAATATCACAGATTCAACCTTACGAGGATCTACTTCAGAATAATACTGGGCTAAGGCTCTCCCAATCATTAAATGGCTGGTATCTTGCGACCAGATTTTTTCTGCTATTGCCAATATCTTATCATTATCTTTTTGTAATCTTGCCAACTCCCATTTAACTAATAAAGTGTCAACATCCTCACCAAAATGTGAAGTCATTTTCTCAATAAGATCTGACAGTGCGACCTCATCTTTAAGGTGAATACCAATATCTGCTATCCGTAACCAGGCATTTTTAAATTTAGGCTGTATTTTTAAAATAGATTCCCATTCTTTTTTTGCATTATCATATTTATTTTGAAGAAAATAATATTGCCCTTTTAACTCTTTTATCAAAAGATTGTCTGGCTCTGTTTTTTCAAGTTCAAGTAATATTTTTTCGCTTTCAGAAAACTGTTTTTTATTCAGATATATGCGTGCTAAAACAATTCTTGATGCGATAGCGCTGGAGTCAGAA
The DNA here is from genome assembly GCA_965230335.1 of Kangiellaceae bacterium. Classification (GTDB taxonomy): domain Bacteria; phylum Pseudomonadota; class Gammaproteobacteria; order Enterobacterales; family Kangiellaceae; genus CBDDKS01. The sequence goes on from CBDDKS010000006.1 coordinate 804,826, forward strand.
AAGTGACTCAATGCATCTACCGCAGATTCATGTTTATTTGAATGGATATGAACTAATGCTTTACTCACATTTAAATCTTTAAGATCTGGAAATTTTTTCTGAACTCTGTTAATTCGTCTTAATGCTTCATTTAATCTATCATTCTGGATCATGGCATCAATGAGCAAAAGTTCAAATGCCAAAACACCCTCATATGTTTTTGTGTAAGGCAATAAATTTTCCAATGCCGAACCAGCATCTTTAACACCAAAAAGATATGCATTCGATAATGCAAGTAAGGATTGTAAGTGTCCCGGATGTTTTGCCAAACTCTTTTTAAAATAATTAATGGCAGCTTCCCATTGATAGATTTCTGCACTGACCAAACCCAAATACATATTGACTTCGGGATTACTATTATCTAATGCATATGCCTTTTGTAATATATTTTGTGCTTTTTTAAAATCACGTTGAATAAACAACCATTTTCCATTTAATAAATGTTCATATAGTGTATCTGGATAACGTTGCTTTAATTCAGCAAGATATTTATCTACAGACTTTTTATTACTTGTGGAAATAACCAGATTAACCAGTTTTATTAAAATTCTTGGATCTGTTGGATTTTTATTAAACCCTTCTATTAAATGGTCGATCGCTTTTTGAGTATCATTTTTCCCAAGTGATGCGGCAGCCAATAATAAATATTTTTCATTATCGAGGTATTTTGATTCAATTGGCATTAAAAGATTTTCTGCAGCTTGCATTTGACCACTATTCAATGCAAGCATCGCTTCTACTGTCTTCAACACCTGATTATCTATATCAAAGCCATATGCCTGTTCTATAAAAGATTCAGCTTCTTTATTATTGTTGTTCAGTAACGATGACCATGCTTTAAATGATAAAACCATAGACTTGTGTTTCTTGTTATCAAAATCATCTGGTGATAGAGCTGAAATGACCTGCCACTTTCCAGACAACACAGCAGTAACACCAAAAGGCAATAACCAAGTATCGGGATCTACTTCATAATTTTTTACTTTCACCAATTCACTATAAGCAGCAGACAACTCATGTTCCATAAAATATAAATCTGCCAGTTGAAACCTATTTTCAACGGAATCTTCTAGTAAGATCAGATTACGATAATGAATAATAGCCGTCTTATAATCCTGTTTTTCAATAGCTTGTTGTACATTCTGTTTTAGTTCATCTAAAGACACTTCCTCCTGACTACAGGACATGACCAAACAACACAAAAAGACTATTTTTAACAGGTTTTTTATTTTAATATTGAAAATATTCATATTACAGTCAAATACCCCAACCATATTGTGACCTTCCCCCAAAACAATGTGAGGAGGTAAAATCTGTTGTTCTTTCAAGATAGCAAAAGCTACATTTAAACACCCTACTATACTGATATTTAATAACTGAATAAACTTTAATTTCATTAAATTTTCTTTGAAACAAATGTTTTTTTCACTTCGATTAAAGGATGCTCTCTTACTACATCAAAAACTACTCAATAATAATATATATTTGAGATTTATATTATCCTCAATTGTTTCAATTCAGATTTTACTTTACAATTTTCCCATCTTTTACCGACTAAGTAATTTGAATCCTATGCCACTGATTACTCCTCTTGATCAAGACCATGATAATGACGTTAAAGAACTGTCTGCTTTTTTTAATGAAACCTTAGGTTTTACACCCAACAGCGTTTTAACCATGCAACGGCGACCAGCCATAGCCAAAGCCTTTATTGAACTCAACAAATCCGTTATGGAAAATCATGGCAGAGTAACCAGTGAACAAAAACGACTTATCGGCTATCTCACCAGCGCCAATACCGGGTGCCGTTATTGTCAGGCACACACTATTTTAGCAGCCCATCGTTATGGTGGTAGCGATGAGCGACTCAATGATATATGGAATTTCCGTAAAAGTTCATTATTTACTGACGCTGAAAAAGCCGCTTTTGAATTTGCACTGGCTGCATCATCGGTACCCAATGCCGTTGATGAAACCATCACTCAAAACCTAAAGCAATATTGGGATGAAGGTGAAGTTGTGGAAATTCTAGGGGTTGTTGCTTTATTTGGCTATCTTAATCGCTGGAATGACAGCATGGGCACCACACTTGAAAATGGTGCGCAAAATGCTGGAGAATCCTATTTATCACACAATGGCTGGAATAAAGGTAAACATGTATAGCCTCTGAGTTTTATCTAAATAATTCATTTTTTACACTGAACGTTACAACAATATTGCTTGATGGGACGTGGCCTACTGCGTCCCAAGCATGCAATCCATTCGCATATTCTGATTCACTAATTTTTTCTACGAACAAGAGCATAAAATCAAGGTTTATCTCGCTGTCTCGGAAACTCCGATAAAACTCTATAATTTCAACCCATGATCTTGTCATGACATTCTTTTAAACCTTACCCTTTATTTATGATGAAGTGATTATGCTTTCTTACAGACTACCATTAACATTCACTGGTATAACGACTTCTTAGGCTCCTTAAATTTTTTCGTTTACTATCAAATGAACGACTTCTATTGGTTCTTTTGGATAAACTTTTTTCCAGACTTTGAATTTTTCTATCTAAATATTGGCAGTTTCTTTTCTTTTTAGAAGTTCTTCGATAACGTCTATTTTTTTTAACTTTATAAAACCTGACAGAACTTGTTTCTACCGATTTAAAGTTATTGGATTTTGTTGAAGCTTCTAAATCTGTTGTGTCAATCACTGTTGCCTGTACACCAGCAGGCGGTGAATCACTTAAATGTAACTTACCCTGTTCGTCTTGCCATTGATACAACTTTTTAGGTGCACTTTGTTGTTCTAGATTCTTTTGATTTTGTAGTTGTTGGTCACTATTATGTGAATTAAGATTATCGATTTCCTGAGTCAATCTTGTCTCATGCTCTTCATCATAAGCCGCATCCAGATCTTCAAATTGACATCCAGAAATTCCCCATAAACTTAAAACAGATACAATACATAATCGAATAGTTTGTCGGTTCATTACTTGCCTCATTACTCGCTCCATAATTAAAACTACCTTTTATAACGCCTGAACAGCTTCCGTTTGAAACCAGTCTAGACGGTTTTACGTTAACCTATCTTACTTAATAATTATTTTTTATTGAAAAAACTCGTTATCTGTTGCAACAACAGTATAATAACCCCTGCTAACAACATCTCGAATATGTAATGAGTATACTGCTTAATATTAAAAATCTCAATTTTGTTAGAGAAAAAAAGCACATTTTAAATAATGTCAGTCTTTCTCTTCCCAAGGGAGATATTGGCTGTCTATTAGGCCCGAGTGGTTGCGGTAAGACCACTTTGCTACGCTGTATAGCTGGCTTTGAGCCTATAGTTGATGGAGAAATTTTCCTAAACCAACACTGTGTCTCCAATGCATCCAAAACCCTACCACCAGAAAAAAGACATATAGGTATGGTCTTTCAGGATTATGCACTCTTCCCTCATCTTACTGTTGAGCAAAATATAGGCTTTGCAGCAAAAGCACCTAAAAAACAAACAGTTGCTCATCAACTGGAGTTAACCGAATTAACACATGTTGCCCATCATTATCCCCATCAATTGTCTGGAGGACAGCAACAACGTGTCGCCTTAGCAAGAGCATTAGCCACTCAACCCCAGTTGCTCTTACTTGATGAACCTTTTTCCAGTCTGGATACTCAATTACGACATCATTTAAGAAATCAGATCCGTGAATTACTGAAAGCACAAGGTATCACTGCACTTATCGTGACTCATGATCAATCAGAAGCCCTGGCCATGTCTGATAAGTTAGGCGTTATCATGTCAGGCGAGTTACTTCAATGGGGCACACCCTATGACTTATACCATCAACCTATTAATAAAAAGGTCGCACATTTTATTGGTGAAGGAAAAATTATTCCTGCCATTGTAGGCAATCAGGGTATTTACCATACCGCAGCCGGTGATTTAATCAGTTCACCCGAACACCAATCTTTACCAACCGGCGAAAAAATCGATATTTTATTACGGCCTGATGATGTTGTTTTAGATAATCACAGCAAAGTCAAAGGCACGATTACTTATAAAGCTTTTCAGGGAGCCACAACACAATATACATTGAAACTCATCGATAACCATACGGTGAAATGTATTTGCCCAAGTCACCAGGATTATGAAATAGGCGACCAAGTCGGTTTAAAATTGGATACAACTCATGTTGTTGCCTTTCCTAATTAATCGACCTTGAAAACACATTACTTCAGCTGCATCATTTAGATTAAAAACGATGATTGTAGGATGCACCTAATAGCAATACATCACCACCACCCTGCCCGGTAAACGTAGAACCACTTCGACCAGCATCCGTTATCGAAACATCATCACCCGATAAGTAAGTCACAGCAAAATCAATACTAGACCGCTGATTGACAGAATAAGTACTACCGAAACTAAACCATTCTCTATCGGCATCAGGAATACTCAAGCGACGATTACCTGCAGGGGCAGCAATTTCATCCAAGGCAATACCAGCTCTTAAAGTCCATTGTGGAGACAATAAGCGAGTGATTCCTAATGCATAACGAAAACTATCATCCCATTCTGCATCACTGATTTCTAAAGTACCTATGGTGTCTAAATCAGCTACCAAACCATCGAAAACACGCCACCCCGTTAACGCTACTGAAAAAGAAATCATCCAGGTTTTATCCAAATCATAAATCAGAGAAACTTCTGTTGTTTCTGGTAAGTCCACACTTAATGACGCCGTACTATTCAAAAAAGGAGTTCCCGGATTGTCTGATCGTGAACGTCCTTCTAAAGTAACATCCACCTGTGAGCGATAACTCAACCCCATGGTTAACGATGGATTGAATTGCCAAACAGCACCTAAATGCCAACCAAACGTCGTATCATCACCCTCTAAAGTCAAAATATCACCATCACCAACACTCAGATAATCGGGAAATGCATTGGATATGCTTGCATCAACATAGACAAAATTAATTCCTAAGCCAATATTCAATTGTTCATTCACTTTCCAGGATAAACTGGGCGTGATGTAGACTGTTGTGATCTCTGCTTCATCGGCAATATCCAAACCGGTAAAATCATTCGAATAATCTGTTTTTAGTCCAAAATAACTGTTAAGGGATAAACCAAATACCATTTTTTCATTAATTGGTGTCAAATAATAAGCGTAAGGCACTAACGCACTAGGTGCAATATCTTCATCATTTGCAGGCAATGTTGCTACACCGGAGACTTGTCCATTGACATCAATGTTTGGATCAATATAAGAAAACCCTAAGGATATTTGTGAATCATTCAATAACACACCCAATGCCGGATTACGCCCCAGTGATGAAGCATTATCAGCAATGGCGGCATCACCCGCAAAAGCCCGCCCCAAACCAGATACACTTTGTTCCTGCAATTGAAAACCAGCACTATGGACTGATGTCACAAAAAGACTAAAACCAATGAAACTAAAAAACTTTTGCAATAACATATTTATTCTCCATATAGCGACTGGTAAGCAATCCATTTTAACAACGAATAGTTTGGGTATAAACCTAAACTTCACAAAAAATTCATCAAAAAATCTCAAGTAATATATTTTTAATATTCTAGTGCCGAATTAACAATGAAAAATCAACAGCCTCTAACACCCCTATTATTTTATCATTTTACCTACGCGAAAATTGTAAACGCATACCTTTGTTATCACTGACTATACGACCTTGTTCATACTTAATTTCACCATTCACAATAGTTGTATGAATATTCGAACGAAATGTAATCCCTTCAAATGGTGACCATCCACATTGATATAAAATACGATCTTTATTCACTTTTGTTGAACGATTTAAATCAATAAGTACACAATCCGCCCAATAACCTTCACGAATAAATCCTCTCTCTACCAATTGAAAACGACGTGCAACATTATGTGCTGTTTTTTCTGCAATCAACTCCAAAGAAAAGATATGATTGTGATAATGTTCAAGTAAACTGAGCAGAGCATCCTGAACTAATGGTAAACCTGCAGGCGCCTTAAAATAAGTACTTTGTTTTTCTTCTAATGTATGTGGTGCATGATCCGTTGCAATAATATCGATTTTGCCATCAATAATTGCATTGAGTATGGCCTTTTGATCTTCTTCACTTTTAATCGATGGATTACATTTGATTAATGTTTGTTTCTTAACATAATCATTTTCATTAAAAAATAAATGATGAACACAAGCTTCTGCTGTAATGGATTTATTTTTTAATTCAGCATCAGAAAATAATTCTAATTCATCTTTGGTCGTAATATGTAACACATGCAATTGTGTACCAAACTTTTTGGCCAATTCAACGGCTTTTGATGAAGATTTTAAACAGGCTTCTCTCGAACGAATAAAAGGGTGAAACTCCATAGGAACATTCTCTCCATATTGATTACGATAATAAGCCTCATTCTCTAAAATAACAGGTGTATCTTCACAATGGGTTGCCACTAAACAGGGTGCATGTTGAAAAATACTTTCTAAAACTTGTATATCATCAACCAGCATATTGCCTGTTGAAGCTCCCATAAACACTTTAATACCACAAGCCGCATTAGGATCAATGGACTTTATGGCTTCAATATTATCGTTGCTGGCACCAAGATAAAAAGCAAAATTGGCCAAAGACTTTTGAGCAGCGCGTTCATATTTGTCTTCCAATGCAGCACGATCCAAAGTCGCTGGATTCACATTAGGCATTTCCATATAACTGGTAATTCCACCTGCTACTGCAGCAATAGATTCTGTTGCAATACTGCCTTTATGCGTAAAACCGGGTTCCCTGAAATGAACCTGATCATCAATCATACCTGGCATTAAAATCAAACCTTCACCATCGATTTCCTTTTCTACTTTCATTGTAATCTCAGGTGCAATTTTTTCGAACCGTCCATTTTTAATCAACACATCAGCACAAAAATGAACCCCTTCATTCACTATTTGTACATGTTTAATCATTAAATCCGACATAACCTCACCTCATATTGTGATACCTAATACGTGCCTTTCATGCACAGTTCTTATGTTACAGAATCTGATGTTACATTATCTTATACTGCCTGATCTCATGTTACTTAAATCAAACCACAGCATTGTTTTATCTATCACTACAATAACTGATAGCAGGGTTGGTAATCTTCTGCATCAATTTTCATTCGTTTTTGTTCAGCAAATTGAGTTAACAGTGTATCTAGGGCATCCATAATAAACTGCTCTCCCTGTAATTGAAAGGGCCCAAGCTCTTCAATTGCCGCTATACCCTCTGCTTTTATATTACCAGCAACAATACCAGAGAAAGCACGCCTTAATTGATACGCCAATTGATAAATAGGTTGTTTCGATGTGAGATTCAATTGTGACATAGACTGATGCGTTGGAGAAAAGGGTTCTTGCAAAGCAAGTTCAATTTGTAGCCGCCAGTTAAAATAGTAGGCATCTGAATGTGTTTTCCTAAATGCTCTGACCTCTGCCACTGATTTTTTTACAAATTGTGCCACCGCTGAAGGATCACCAATAATCACTTCCAATCGTTCCACCGCTTCATCCCCTAAAGTGGTTTGCACAAATTTAACCAGAGACTTTATATAATTTTCACTGTTTTTCGGGCCTGTTAAAACCAAAGGGAAAGGCATATCTTTATTTTTGGGATGTAAAACAATGCCTAATACATACAACAATTCCTCTGCTGTACCTGCACCACCAGGAAAGATCACAATGCTATGCGCTAAACGAACAAATGATTCGAGTCGTTTTTCTATATCCGGCATAATCACTAACTTGTTCACTATAGGATTAGGTGCCTCAGCAGCAATAATGCCTGGCTCTGAAATACCAATAAATCTGGAATCAAAATGTCGTTGTTTGGCATGAGCTAATGCTGCCCCCTTCATCGGGCCTTTCATTGCACCTGGACCACATCCTGTGCATATATCAAAGTTCCTTAATCCCAATTCATAGCCGACTTGCTTTGTATAATCATATTCAACACGATTAATGGCATGCCCTCCCCAGCAAACCACTAGGTTTAAATCTCTTTTGGGTTTTAATACGCCTGAATTACGTAATATATGAAAAGTAGCATTCGTTAAACCACCTGACTCATTTAAATCAAATAAACCACCGTGCATCACCTGGTTATGGGAATAGATCAGATCTCTTAATACAGAATACAAATGCTCTTGAATACCCGCTATCATTTCACCATCTACAAAAGCTGGAGCAGGTGCATTCACAACTTCTAATTTAACACCTCGATCCGTTTTATAAATTCTGACATCAAAGTCTGAATATTGATCCAGTATATCCTTACAGTTATCATTGTTTCCCCCTGTATTCAGTACAGCTAAGGAACACAATCGAAACAATCGACGTAAACTTGAAGGTTTTTTATCACAAAGTAAATCTACTTCATGTTGTGAAAGTATATCTAAACTACCCGCAGGAGAAATACTGGCAGTAACCTTTTCGTTCATAGTTAAAATCTCATATTACTCAAAAATAAATCAGACATAATAAGAGTATTACACAATATGAAAGGTTAAACTACCTCATATTCAGAGTTTCTAAAATTCTCAGGATATAACAAAAAATTGATTAAAAAATCACTTTTTTAATCAGCTAAGGTAATACGATTACGACCCTGTTCTTTAGATTGATACAATGCCTTATCTGCTGCGGCAATCCATTGTTCATAGGTTTCCATTTCTTCTCTTAATTCTGAAACTCCCAGGCTCACAGTAAAACGAATTTCCTCTTCTTCATGCAGAATAACTTGTTCCTCAATACGTTTACGTATCCGTTCAGCCAATACTTCTGCACTATCGAGTTGGGTATTTGGTAAAAAAACCACAAATTCTTCACCACCATATCGACCACAGACATCAGAGTTTCGTAACATACGCTGACTTAATTCAGCAACCCGACAAATCACTTTGTCTCCAGCCTGATGGCCAAAAGTGTCATTAATTTTTTTAAAATGATCAATATCAAAAATAATTAACGTACACTGATGATCATAGCGATTACATCTGCGAAATTCTTTTTCAAAACACTCTTCCCAATAACCTCTGTTATACAACTGAGTCAAGGCATCTGTTCTACTCATGGACTCTAATTTTAAATTGGCTTCTATTAACTTTTGTTTACTCGAAGCAATTTCTGTTACATCATACAATACAATACAAATATTATGTACTTCTCCATCAACTGATGTTAAAGGCATTAAAGTTGCATTTTGGTACATATAATCCTGACATCCTGTGATTGGACGATACGTTTTAAACTTAAATAAAAATGGCCGTTGCTCCCAAATTGAAAACGCATGGTTTTTCAACATAAAAACAGAATTTATTTTATGCTTAAACCATTCTTTAGGTAGTTCAGGAAAAACATCAAAAATAGATTTGTTGTAAACTCTATGTTCACTTAAACCACTATGATTTTCCATAAACCCATTCCACATTTGAATAGAATATTCCCGATTAATCACAAAAAGCCCAACATCAATATTATGCAATATGCTCATTAACCAATGTAGTTCTTTTAATTCGGAAGTATCATTCATCATAATGTTTTAATAGATCATAGTGTCTTAATCAATCATAGTATCTTAATAAATCATAGTGTCATACTAAGCGGAATAAAGCTCAACTCTATTATTTAATGTATCCATAGAGTCTTCAGTAAATAAAATTAACATATCACAATTCACATCGTAACCTTCTAATCGGTAAGCAACTTCAATAGAAAAAGCATGTTCCCAACACATACTTTTTCTATTAATAAAATCGGTTGATGATGCATATTCACCTAAAATGATAGGATGGCCATGGCTAAAGTTTAAATCAAGCTGTTCTGCAAAGGCTTTTAAAAATGCACCCACCAAAATACTGGCAATATCCATCACTAATTCCAGTTGAATTGAGTTATCAATTTCACCATCAAATTTAACCAGTTTGGCTATATCTGAAAAACTGGAATCACTGAAAATAGCAAGAGCCTCACCCGATACACCACCACCGATAAAGCCCTGGCACACGGAAAACACACTTTTATCTCTATCAGATAGCTCCAGAGCCATATGCAATTCAGCACGCTCAATAGTATTGATTCTTGGTACTGGGAGAATCACAAACGCATTTAACAGTCGCGCCAACAGATCAGCCGCTCGCCCCATTGCTACATTAGCAATCTCTTGGTAGCTGTCTTCTATTGAAACACTACTTTGTTCTATCGTTTGATGTAAATGAGTCGTTTTTTCTTGATCAGGTTCCCTCTGAGACAATGTCTCTAATAAACCATTTTTATCTAAAATGGTTATTAATTGCTGGGGCTCTACTGGTTTCCGAATAAAACCCAATGCTCCCAACTGCTTAACCCGTGCTTGTGCTTCTGGCTGTATATCTCCTGATATAACAATCACTTGTGTTTCTAGCTGGTTATCCTGGATATGCTTTAATACCTGATAGCCATCAATGTCAGGCATGGTTAAATCTAATAGTAATAAGTCAGCTTTTCCCTGTTCAACAGCATCAATACCCTCCTGCCCATTTACAGCAAAGTTTAATTCGATATTCCAACCTTCATCCAAAGATCGGGCAACTTGCAAACGAGCAAGAGAAGAATCATCACAAATAGTGACAAAAAATGACATGCTTCACCAAACTATTGATAGATTAATATAAGCTTAAGAGTTTATAGGCCGTATTTCAACATGTTGGCTAAGTTTATAAAAAAAAGTGAGCTAACTTATTGTTAATCATTAATATTTTAACAATATCTATCATCTATATGTGACACCCATCACATATAGATGATAGTTCATCATATATTAAAAAGAATAAACCAGATTAATAGACAAGCTGGTATCTGTTTCTTCACGATCACTGATATTTTCATCAATTTCATTGAAAATAACCTGATACCCAATACCTAAAGCCAAAGCACTATTCATATTCACATTAAGTAAACTATTAGAACGAGCACTTAAAAAATCACCATCTTCAAAGGTAAGCTCCTGAGAAAACTGAGCCGTTTTTGTCAATTTTACGGAATACTTTCCAGCCAGCCGAACGACCGTATCCGAAGTATTTTGCTCTGCTTCAGGTTGATAACGTCTACGGCCAATACCCAGCTCACCCAATAATTCCGTAATATCATTTTTTATAAATGTACGACCACCCCCTACAGAAACATTCCAAATATAATCAAAAGGACTAAACCTGTCGTCCGTATAATCCAATAGTCCATAAGCATAAGATAATTCTGAAAATTTATAATCTGTTTTATATAAAGAATAACTGCGTTCAGCGGTTGTTTCAGTTGAGGTTGAAGTTGTATTATTCACGGTATCAATAGTGACTCGTTCAGATTCTGCATATAAACCTTCCAGTTTTATTTCATGCTTCCAGGCTGCTTTCTCATAAGCTGCATTAATTTTTAAATTCACTGAAGAGGTTTCTGTATTTCCAGAAGTGGTTACCAAACCTAAAGAAGCCTGACTCTTCCAAGGGCTTTTTTCTTCAGAAAAAACATAAGGGGAGGATAGTATAAGTAAAGGAATTAATTTAACAAAGGAGGTATTCATAACATGTCAATCTCTTGTAAACAAAATAATTGGAAAAAGAAGTATTGCCAAAAGAACTTTTGAAATTTACCCCCACCTGTAAACTATCAAGCTGACTCATGACTGGCAATAAAATAACAAAAACATTCACTCATGTAAACAGGCTTTAACAGGCCCAAATGAACGTCGATGAATGGGTAAAACACCCAAAGAGTGTAATGCATTTCTGTGTTGTTGAGTAGGGTATCCTTTATGTTGAGCTAAACCATACCCAGGGTATTGTTTATCAAGAGTTCGCATCTCTCTATCACGAGTCACCTTTGCTAAAATAGAAGCCGCGCTAATTGCAGGTTCTGTTAAATCACCCTGAATAATAGCTTCAGATGATATAGAAACATCTGGAACCTGATTACCATCAACCAATAGATGCTGTGGTGTTATCGGTAAACTTTCTATGGCTCTCTTCATTGATAATAACGATGCCTGTAAAATATTAAACTGATCGATTTCATTCACTTCTGCACGGCCGATAGCATAGGCTAATGCCTTCTCACAAATTTCAGAAAAGAGAGCTTCCCGTTTTTTCTCTGATAATTTTTTAGAATCTGTCAATCCCAATATGGGCTTATTATCATCTAAAATGACGGCAGCTGAAATAACAGGCCCTGCTAATGGACCTCGCCCGACTTCATCAACACCTGCAATTAACATAAGGTTCTCCTAGTCTTTAAAACAAAAGGTTAAACAATTATTTTTGGGAATCCAACAAGGCCTTAACATGAACAGCTGCTGTTGAACTTGCATTTCTTTTCAGCGCATGATGAATTTTATAAAACATCTGAATAGTTTCTTGAAAGTGTTCAGGGTTCTTTAGTCGTTGCAAAACAGCATCTGTCAATTTTTCTGGAATACAATCATCTTGTATCAGTTCTGGAACAATCACTTTTTCAGCTAATAAATTAGGCAGAGATACTTGTTTTATTTTTAATAAGCGTTTAAAAATCATATAACTTATTTTGGAAAAACGATAACCTACTACCATGTTTTTCTTTAACAATGCTGCTTCTAAGGTTGCTGTTCCTGATGCCAAAAGAACAAGGTCACTCGCTGCCATAACCTCTCTTGCATTAGCAATACTGATATGAACGGGAGGTTTTCTAGGAAGCTTCGATAGCATATTATTTAATTGTTGTTCTCGTTTTTCATTAAGAACCGGAATACAAATTTCAAGCTCAGGATCTGCCTGCCAACACTGATAAGCCGTTTCAATAAAAGCAGGCACAATATGGGTTAACTCACTACCACGACTACCTGGTAAAACCGCCAAAATTTTACTTGTCGTATCAAAACCGAGTTGCTTTTTATAATATGCTATATCTGTATCAATCGGTATATCATCTGCCAATGGATGGCCAACACAAGCAACATCAATATCATGTTGATGATAATATTTTTCTTCAAAAGTAAATAGGCACAACATTTTATCAACGGCTTTTTTTATTTTAAATATTCTTTTAGGCCGCCAAGCCCAGACCGAAGGGCTCACATAATGCAAAGTCTTAATACCGGCTTTTCTTAATGCCAATTCAAATCCCAAATTAAACTCTGGTGCATCAATGCCTATAAATAAATCGGGAGGACTTTGTATTAACCGGGCAATTAATTGCTTCCTTACCCTACTTAATTCACGATACCGCTTTAATATGGCCCATATCCCCATAACAGACAAACGTTCAAATGGATAACAACTCTCACAACCTTCTTGGATCATGGCTTTTCCAGGAATACCTTCAAATTGAACGTTGCCATCATACAATGTTTTTAATGCTTTTATTAATCCTGCCCCCAGAAAATCTCCGGATGCTTCACCAGCAACAATAAAAATTTTTATAGGTTTTAAACCTTTCATTGAAAATGATGACTGTAATTTATCGAACTAATCCACGTTCAGACTCATTTAAAAAATCCAAAAATAAATGAACAGCTTCATTTTTCTCAGCAATTTCCTGAATGGCTGCTTTCGCTTCATTCAATGATAAATCCTTACGATAGAGTTCCCGAAAAGCACTTTTTATCAGAGAAATATCTTCTGCTGTAAACCCTCTTCGTTTTAATCCTTCCGTATTAATGGCCCTGGGTTCATCATTGTGCAACATCACATAAGGTGGCACATCTTTGGTTAAATTGGTTCTAATACCTAAAAAGGCATGTGCACCTATTTTACAAAATTGATGTACGCCACTAAATCCACCTAATATTGCCCAGTCACCCACGGTAACATGTCCGGCAATCGTTGCGTTATTTGCAAAAATGACATGGTCACCAACTATACAGTCATGCGCAATATGAACATAAGCCATAAACAAGCCATGATGGCCGATTTGGGTATAACCAATATCCTGTGTGGTTCCTCGATGAACCGTACAGGATTCTCTAAAAATATTGTAATCACCAATCACTGTTTTTGTGGGTTCTCCTTTGTATTTTTTATCCTGATTTTCTTCACCAATACTTGAGAATTGAAAAAAACGATTATGTTTTCCAATCTTTGTATGTCCATTAATAACAACATGAGGGCCAACCAAAGTGCCCTCATCAATTGTCACATGAGGGCCAATAATAGAGTAAGGGCCAATATCTACATCATCTGCAATGTCGGCTTTATTATCAATAATAGCCGTAGGATGAATCATACCACTCTCTTTTTAGCACACATCAATTCTGCTGAACAAACAACTGAACCATCCACTGATGCAGTGGCATCAAATTTCCAAACATCTTGCATTCTGCGAATCAATTGCACATCCAGATGAATTTGATCACCGGGTTCAACAGGTTTTTTAAATCGTGCTTTATCTACACCAACAAAATAATACAGGGAATGCTCATCAGGTAATTCTTCCAGGGTTTTAAATGCCAAAATACCCGTTGCTTGTGCAAGGGCCTCCAGGATTAAAACACCAGGCATCACTGGCCTGTGTGGAAAATGTCCTGTAAAACACGGCTCATTCACCGTCACATTTTTGATACCTTTCAAATAATCGTTAACACGGTAATCGATCACTTTATCAATGAGTAAAAAAGGATACCTGTGCGGTAAATGTTTCATAATGTCATGGATATCTAAACCTGACATTTCCTGAACCACTTCATTCATCTTTATTATCACCTGTTATTTCTTGTAATGTTTTATCAAATTCTTTTACTTGGCGTGTCATGTTATCAACCTGACGGGCCATTTTATCAAGCTGTTTCAGTCTCACCATATTTTTGCGCCATTCTTTATTCTGCATAAGAGGAATACTCGCCGAATAAATACCTGGCTGGGTGATTGATTTACTGGCTTGTGAGCCAGCAGTAATGTGTACATCATCGACAATATCAATATGACCTAATATTGTAGAACGACCAGCTAATGTGCAATTATTACCAACATTAGAGCTGCCAGCAACACCTGAATAAGCAGCCATTGCAGTACGAGAACCCATTTTTACGTTATGAGCAACATGGCATAAATTGTCAAACTTTACACCATCCCCAATAACCGTATCATGAATGGCACCTCTATCAATAGTACAATTTGCACCACATTCAAAGTTATCCCCAATGATAACTTTTCCTATTTGTGGGATTTTAACCCACTCCCCTTTATCATTGGCAAAGCCAAACCCATCCGATCCTATCACTGTACCACTATGCACTATGCCATTACGGCCTATTTGCACATCGTGATATAAGGTAACATTAGGAAATAAACGGGTATTTTCACCAATAATGCTGCCTCTCCCAACATAACAACCCGCACCTATTGATGCTCCCTGTTCAATGACGGCATTTGACTCAATCACAGCACAAGCGCCAATACTCACCCCAGAAGCTACTTTAGCATCAGAATGGATACATGCTTTGGGATGAATATGTTGAGGCTCAATCGGTGTTGTATCTAACAATTGAGCTATACGAGCAAAACCCAAGTATGGATTATCAACAACAAGTGCGGCAACAGGACACTGTTCAGCAACATCTGCAGATAATATGACAGCAGTTGCCTGCGTTGTCAGCAAATCAGTTTTATATTTTGGATTACTTAAAAAAGTAATCTCTCCTGCCCGGGCATCATTCAATGTATTAATGGAAGCAATCGTAAGTGAGTTATCTCCCAAGACTTCAGCATGAATATGATCGGCTAACTGCTGTAAGTTATACACTCAAAGGCCCGCAAGCAAAAAATTATTTACCTGATTTAATATGTTGTATCACTTTATCAGAAATATCCATTGCTTCGGAAGAGTAAGGTATTGAATCTTTTTGTAGAATCAAATCATATTTTTGAGACTTTGCAGTATCTTGAATAGCCTTTTGAATTTTGGATATAAAGGTTCTTTCTACTTCTTGGTTTCTTCTCATCATATCTTCCTGAAAAGCTTTTCCTTTTAATTTATATTCAGTTTGCTTTGCTTCAATCTCTCTTTCCAAACTTATTTTTTCGTTTGTACCCAATGTTGCTGCATCTTTTTGCAACTTACTCAATTTTTCCTTAATTTGATTTTCTAACTTTTTCAGAGTTTCTTGTCTCTCTTTAAACTCTGATTTTAGCTTTATTTCAAGATTAGTAAACTCAGGTAAACTTTTAGCAATTTTTTGAACATCCACCACACCTATCTTAGCTGCTTGCGCAAATAAAGGCATGGTAATAGATAAACATAAGATAATAATAGATTTGTACATTTTCAAAACGTTACCTCAATGGTTAATAATTCATAATTGTTTTTATAACATGATCATCATTTATACAACATTCAGAATCATATTTATTAATACACTCACATATTCCAAAGCGAAATAATACTGTAATTTTTGATATTCAATCAATAGCAAATATCATTTCGTTAGAAAGTACGGCCGATATTAAACTGAAGATTTTCAAATTTATCAAATGACTGCTCTCTCAAAGGCTTGCCAATGCTAATTGAGATAGGGCCAACAGGAGCCAGCCATTGTACCGCAAATCCAGCGGATGCACGATAAGTACCTGGATCACCAAAATCCGGCATATCAATCAAGCGACCATTTCTTGATAAAACACGTCCACGGAAATTATTAAAGCGACTGACCTCAAAATTGGTATCCCATACATTACCCACATCTAAGAAAAAACTGGTTCTTAAGGTGCTCACCTGAGCAAATGGTAGTGGAAATATCAATTCAAATGATGCCGTTGCCTTTGCATTACCGCCCAAAGACAAGTTTGACAAGCGGATTATATCATTTTCTTCAGGTAATAGAACAAGTCTTGTATCACCATCTGGTGTGAGCACTTCTGTTGTTTGCGTGGTTCTGAGAATGTCCAGTGCACCAACAACATTGTCTTCAAAACCTCTTAGAGACTCCGTTGAAATACTTCTGAAATTTTCAAAATAAGGGAAAATACCTCTATCACCATTCCCATAACCCTGGCCAAAAGATAAGTTCATACGCGTCAGAAAAACCCATCCCGATCGCTTAATAGGTATGTAATGGTATAAATCATAAGCTATTTTATAAAACTCAAGATCACTGCCTGGTACTGTGGCTTCCAGTTGAACCTGATGCAAAGTACCTCTTGTTGGGAAAGTGCCCCGATTTAAAGTATTTTTTGTCCAACCCAGACTTAACTCAAACAAATCAAAATCAATCGTCTCATCCACTTTAATATCTTTACCAATGGCTGAAAACAAATCAACCAGCGCTTGTGAGTTGGTACCAAACTGTGAAGTACCCAAGCTATTAGGATTCAATTCGTTGGTCTGTACCCGACCACCGACACTGATTCGAGAAGTTTCCGTTAAAGGCCAGCCAAATGTTGCTCCCAAAGATGCCCTTTTCTGTGATGAGCGATTAATATTTAATTCTTGAAAGTCTGTTTCACTAAAAGAAAGACTATAGGCCAAACTAACACCATCTTGAGTAAAATAAGGCTGACGATAAGAAAAATTAATATTTTTAATGGCTCTGGAATTTCTAACAAATACACCAATGGAATTTCCTGTTCCTAAAAAGTTGGAATGGTCCACAGATAAGTTCAGAGACAACCCCTGAAAACCACCATAACCTAAACCACCAGTGAATGTACCAGCAGAACGTTCTTTAACCGTAAACTCCAAATCCACCTGATCATAAGTACCAGGTACTTTCGGTGTTTCAACAGTCACATCTTCAACATAAGGCAAACGCTGCATACGAATTTTAGATCGTTCAACCAATTGTGTTGATAATGGTTGTCCTTCTAACATACGGACTTCCCGACGAAATACCACATCATCGGTACTTTCATTACCCGAAATGGAAATACGTCGTATATAGGTTCTTTGTTTCGGTTCGATTGTAAAAATAAGTTCTACTTCTTTTTTTTCCTCATCCATTTTGGGTATACCTTTTACTTCAGCAAAAGCATACCCCTGATAACCCAGTATTTTGGTAATCTCCTCTTCGGCATAAGTTACTGCAGCACCAGAATAAGTATTGCCGGTCCTAATGGGTACAAAACGCCTTAATAAGTCTTCATCCAAAACCAACTCCCCTGCAAACTTCACATCGGTCACTTTAAATACTTCACCTTCCCGAATATTAATGGTAATAAATACCTTGGTTCTATCAGGGGAAATAGAAACCTGTCTCGATTCTATTCTAAAATTCAGATAACCTCTATTTAAATAAAAATCTTCCAGCTTCTCCATATCACCTTTTAATTTTTCTGCAGCATATTGCTTACCAGAAGAAAAAAGAGAAAGGAAGCCTTTCGAAGATAACTCGAATTCATTTAATAAAGTCTTATCATCAAATACTGTATTACCAACAATATTAATTTCTTCTATTTTTGCTGCTTTCCCTTCATCAATTTCCATTTTCACTTTCACTCGATTTCTCGATAAATTATTGGCTGTTGTTTTGACACGAACACTGTATTTACCATGAGAGTAATATTGTTTTTCAACTTCAGCTGCAATCGCTTCAAGTGTTGCTGGTTTGTAGACTTCACCTTTTGCAAACCCCTGTTGCTCCATAGCATTTAATAAATCATCTGTTTTTAAATCTGAATTTCCTTCAACATCAATATCGGAAATGATAGGTCGTTCTTCGACAATAAGAATTAATGTATTGCCTTCACGAGTGACAGAAATATTTTCATACGCACCTGTTCGATATAATGCCCTTACCAAAAAAGGAACACGGCTTTGATCAACAACTTCACCCACTTTTAAAGGCAAGTCAGCAAAAAAAGCACCCAAGTCAATTCGTTGCAAGCCTCTCACTTGAATATCATCGACTTTAAATGCTTCAAAGCTCGCATGAGCATAATGTATCGTCAATAAAACAATAATACTAAAAATTGAATATTTAAACCGCACTCAGTACACCTCTAGGAAAAAAACCGAGCAAAATCATTAAAAATAGCCCATGACATCATGACAAGCACAAGGAGTAAACCCAATTGAGTTGTCAGCTCTTGTGCTCTTTCAGATAAAGGACGTCCCTTAATCGCTTCAGCTGTGTTCAACATTAAATGCCCCCCGTCCAAAACAGGGATCGGTAATAAATTAATAAGACCCAAATTAATACTGATCAACGCAAGGAAGGCAATAAACCATTCAAAACCATTACGTAATGAAACCCCTGCGCCATCGGCTATTGAAAGGGGGCCACCTAAGGATTTTGCAGAAATTTCTCCAACAAAGAGTTTTTTAAACATAGTACCCGTTAAGGCAATAGTTTGACCGGTTTTTACCCAAGCCTGCTGAAAGCTTTCAAAAAAACCATATTGAAAGGTAATGAAATTATGCTTCATATTGATAGGCTTATTATTGATACCGATTAAATAACGCCCTTCTTTTTGTTCTGGTTCTAGAGAGAAGGTTAACTGCTCGCCTTCTCTTTCAACAAGAATATCAACTCGCCCTCCTTTATGCTGAGCCATGGACGCTACAATATCTCTCCAGTATTTAATGGGTGTACCCGCTATACTTAGAATACGGTCATCCGGTTTTAAACCGGCTTTATCTGCTGCACCACCGTCGATAACATTACCAATAATCGAAAGCATTCTTGCCGATACAAAACCCAACGAGTTCAGTAATTCCGGGCTTCTATCATCCACAACCCATTGCATTGTATCGATAGCATAATCATTTTTTTCAGTCTGATTGGGAAGTTGAGCAGTCACTACGATAGGTTGTTTATCACCAATTCTTTTGACAATAGCTAAATTGACATCCTGCCATGAAACCGTAGATGTACCATCAACAGCGATGACTTCCATTCCAGGTTTCAAACCACTTTTTGCTGCCAAACCTTCAGCAGGCAAATCACCTAAAACCGCCCTTTGCTCTTGTACGCCAACCATAAACATGATCCAATAAAACACGACCGCCAAAAGAATATTAGCCAATGGGCCAGCAACTATCACAATATTTCTTTTCCATAATGCCTGTCTGTTAAAAGCCTTATGCAATAATGATTGTTCAACAGGGCCTTCCCGTTCATCCAACATCTTCACATATCCACCAAGAGGTATCCATGCAATAATATACTCAACACCGTCTTTCCCTATTTTTTTCCATATGGGTTTACCAAAACCTATAGAAAACTTTAAAACATGTATACCTAATTTTCTTGCCGCATAAAAATGTCCCCACTCATGAAAGGCCACCAGGATACTGATTGCCAGAATAAAAGCAAAAAGTGAATAAAACAGTTCAAACATGAGACACCTCCTGATGAGAAGTGCCGGTATACCCTTCTATCATTTTTGCTGCCACTTTACGAACTTCTGCGTCCAATAACATAATATCGGACAATGTATGCACTTGTGTCGTTTTAAATTCTTTCATTATTTTTGTATTCATTACAGCAATTTGATCGAATCGAATAGCCTGATTTAAAAATGCAGATACAGAAACCTCATTCACTGCATTTAAAACAGCTGGCATAGCTGCCCCTTGAGCCAGAGCATCATAAGCAAGCGATAAACAAGGATAACGTTGTTCTTCAGGTTCATAAAACCTTAATTCACTGACCTTAATAATATCCAAAGGTTCAACATTTGTCTGAATTCTATCAGGCCAGGCCAGCGCATGAGCAATCGGTGTTTTCATGTCTGGGTTACCCATTTGGGCAATGACAGAGCCATCTGAATAGCTCACAAATGAATGTACGATACTCTGTGGATGAATAACAACACGAATATTCTCTGCTGCCAACCCAAACAAATAACTGGCCTCAATCACTTCCAGACCTTTATTCATCATAGTGGCAGAATCAACAGAGATTTTTTTACCCATTGACCAGTTTGGATGAGCGCATGCCTCCTGTGGTGTCATATCTTTAAGTGATTCCAGAGGTGTACTTAAAAAGGGGCCTCCAGAAGCTGTCAAAGTCACCTTTTCAACACCCAATTGCTTTAATTGACCACGACAAAACTGTTCAGGTAAACATTGAAAAATAGCATTATGCTCACTATCAATCGGTAAAATACTTGCTGAAGCCTGTTCAGCGGCTTCCATCATCCAATGACCAGCAACAACCAATGATTCTTTATTTGCCAACAAAATAGTTTTTCCTTTTTCAATAGCAGCCATGGTTGGCAATAAACCAGCAACGCCCACAATCGCTGACATGACCATATCAATTTTAGGGTGAGCAGCAATCTCCAGTAAACCATCACATCCAGCTAATAATTGAACATTGTAAGATTTTTGCTGAATAATATGTTGCATATCCTCTGCTTTCTTTAAATCAGTAACAACAATATATTCTGGATGAAATGTTTCGATTTGCTGGCATAATTTTTCTATATTTGCATGGGCGGTGATTGCAAATACATTAAAGCGGTCAGGATATTGCTGAATCACCTCAAGAGTACTGCATCCCACCGAGCCTGTTGCTCCTAATATCAAAACATGCTTCATTAAAACCACTCCATCCAACTGGATAATAAAAGAAAAAAGGGAGCCACTGCCAGACTGCTGTCCATGCGATCCAGTAAACCACCATGCCCAGGCAATAATTGACTCGAATCTTTTAAATGTGCTCGTCGTTTTAATAAACTCTCAAATAGATCTCCCCATAAAGCGATAATCACAATAAAAAAGATCGTTAAAAAAAATAATCCAAAGTGGGTTACTGGTATTGATAACCACTCAATACCTATGAAAGCAACCAGTGTTGACAATAATACACTACCAGAAAAACCTTCCCATGTTTTTCCAGGACTTACAACAGGTGCAATTTTATGTCGCCCCCATAAACGTCCAAAGATATAACCTCCGATGTCTGCAGCCCAAATTAACATCATCATATATAATAAAATCCAGCCACCTCTTAAAGAATCATCATTTAAGTTTTCTGTATGTCTTAAACTGATCATGGAGATCCAAAAACCTATCAGTAAAATGACGCCTATACACAACTGTAGCCAACGAAAAAAATGATTTTTTAATTTTTCTGGATCCGCAAAAAGTACAAAAGCAACAGCCACACACCACAGTATTAACGTTAAGCTATAAACCATCAATGGTAACTGTTGCCAATTCCATTCATTTGGCCAACTGGATGCTGGCCAGGAGGTTAAATTCATCTGGTTGAGCCAAATAATGACGCTCAATAAAACCACACTCAGACCAAATAAAATACGTTGCCAATTTTTTTCAAAACCCGATAAACGTGCCCACTCCCAGGCCATTAAAAAATTAACAGCCAATAAAGCCAAAGCAAAATGTTCTAGTGATAAAAAGAACAATAAGACAACAACAATAGGCAGTAGCAAAACGGCCGTAATAATCCGTTGTTTCAGCATAGATACTTCTCCTTAAATACAACGAAAACATGACGCTTTATCATCATGATATTTGTTCTCCCGTCATTCCAAAACGTCTTTGACGAGAACAAAAGTCATCAATCGCTGCATATAAGGCATGCTTATCAAAATCAGGCCATAATAAATCTGAAAAATAAAGCTCTGAATAAGCTGCCTGCCATAACAAAAAGTTACTGATACGTTTTTCACCACCTGTGCGGATTAATAAATCTGGCTCCGGTACAGAAAAAGTCGACAAATGCGCTTCCACATCTTCCTTGGATACCTCAAATCTTGTATTTTTTTCTGTTGTATCGGGTATAGATGTTTGTGTTAGCTTTTGAGCGATACATTGATTCACAGATTGTAAGATATCCCATTGTCCACCATAATTTGCAGCCACCTGAAGAAGAATACCATCATTATCCTGTGTTTTTAATTCTGATTCGGCAATGACTTTTTGTAACTTCTTATCAAATTTTGATAAATCACCAATGACTTTTAATTTAACATTATTTTTATGTAGTGTTTTGGTTTCACGATTTAATCCCGTGATAAATAAATCCAATAAAAAACTGACTTCTTCTTTTGGACGCTTCCAGTTTTCACTACTAAATGCAAATAACGTAATAACAGAAACACCCAGTTCACCGCAGATTTGTACGATTTCTCGCGCACGTTCCATGCCGACTTTATGTCCTTGTACCCTTTTTTTCTGACGTGCCTGAGCCCAGCGCCCATTGCCATCCATAATCACAGCAATATGTTTTGGAACAACAGGAAACTTGTCTTTATCAATTAGTTTGTGATTATTTAGTTTGTGATTATTGTTATCTGAAAAACTCAATCGTTCCCCTTAAACGAAGACAGTAATTAAGAAGTGGTGAAATCAGTTTTAATTGTTTTACAACATTTAAAGTGTAAAATGACGCATGATATCTGCAGATGAATCAGTTAAAAATTAAACCTCCATTAATTCAGCTTCTTTTCCTTGTAAAATTTCATCAATTTGAGCAATCGTTGCATCTGTTAACTTTTGAACATCAGCAGCTGCACGATGCTCATCATCTTCACCAATTTCTTTTTCTTTTACCAGATCTTTAAAATGGCTGTTGGCATCCCGACGGATATTTCTTACAGCGATTCTCGCCGATTCTGCTTCACCTCGAACCACTTTTATCAACTCTTTTCGTCGTTCTTCAGTCAATGGCGGTAAAGGAACACGTATTAATTGACCGGCCGTGTTAGGATTTAATCCCAAATTGGCATTCATAACAGCTTTTTCCACTGGAGCAACCATGTCTTTTTCCCATGGCTGAATCTGCAATGTACGCGAATCAAGAATTGAAATATTAGCAACTTGAGATAAAGGCGTATCGACACCATAATAGGAAACATTGATATGTTCCAACAAACTGGGGTGTGCTCTACCTGTACGAATCTTTGTTAAATCAGATTTAAACGATTCAACGGACTTATTCATACGATGCTTAGCATCATCTTTAATATCATTAATCACTACTTTTTCCTGCTATGACGAACTACAAGGTTTAACGGTATCAGATTACTCGATTAGAGTACCACATTTATCTCCACGTACAACCTTTAATAGTGCATTCGCTTCGTTCATATTAAATACACAAATTTTCTTCTTGTGATCTCTTGCCAAGCAAAAAGCGGTTAAATCCATGACACCTAATTCCCTCGAAACCACATCATGATAACTTAAGTAATCGTAGCGTTCTGCATCAGAAACAAGATTAGGATCTGCAGAATAGATACCATCAACTTTGGTCGCTTTACAGATTAAATCAGCCCCTATTTCGATGCCACGTAAACAAGCCGCTGTATCTGTTGTAAAAAAAGGATTACCGGTTCCTGCACAAAAAATAACAATTTGTCCTTTTTCCAAACAACGAATCGCCGCCCGATGACTATAATCTTCGCAAACACCCGTTAAGGAAATTGCAGACATCACTCGTGTTTCTAAACCAGTCCGTTCCAAAGCATCTTGTAATGCCAGAGAGTTCATCACTGTTGCAAGCATTCCCATATGGTCGCCTGCAACACGATTCATGCCTGCTTTTGCTAATTTCTCACCGCGAAATAAATTTCCGCCACCGATTACGACACCGATTTGAACGCCCAACTCAATCGAAGACTTTATTTCATTGGCCATTCGATCCAAAACGGATGGTTCAATACCAAAAGCTTCTTCTCCCATTAAGGCTTCACCACTTAATTTAAGTAATAAACGCTTGTAGGGTATTTGAGTAGACAATTCAGTCACCGGTTTTACTCTCCTTTTACTTGAGCCATGACTTCAGAAGCAAAATCTTCTTCTTTTTTCTCGATACCTTCCCCTACTTCAAAACGAATATATGAAGTGACCGTTGCCTGTTGTGACTTCAACAATTTTTCTACTGACTGAGAAGGATCTTTAACGAAAGGCTGTCCCAATAAACTAATTTCTGATGCAAATTTCTTGAGACGTCCACCAATCATTTTTTCAACGATATCTTTAGGCTTACCACTTTCTAATGCCTGAGCTGTGAAGATTTCTTTTTCTTTAGCAATAACCTCATCAGAAATATCATCAGCTGATAAAAATTGAGGATTGGATGCCGCAACATGCATGGCAATATCTTTTGCCAAATCAGCATCACCACCATTCATATCAACAACAACACCAATACGGGCACCGTGTAAATAAAAACCTAATGAACCATTTTGACTTTGAATTAATTGTGCTCTCCTTACGTTCATATTTTCTCCGATTTTAGAAACCAGAGCTGTTCTAAACTCTTCTACCGTTTGGCCGTCAGCATATTGTGCCTGATTAATCTGCTCAACCACATCTGTTTTTGCAGCCAAAGCCACTTCAGCAACCTTATTGACAAAAGCAACGAAGTTTTCATCTCTTGCTACAAAGTCAGTTTCACAATTAACTTCTAAAATTAATGCGTTTTGATTATCATCAGATACTTTGACAACAATTAAGCCTTCAGCAGCAACTCGCCCTGCTTTTTTTGCCGCTTTAGCCTGACCTGACTTACGCATATTATCAATGGCCAACTCAATGTCGCCATCAGTTTCAACAAGTGCTTTTTTGCACTCCATCATACCAGCACCGGTACGCTCTCTTAACTCTTTAACTAGAGCAGCTGTAATAGCCATGGGATCTCTCCAAAAATAATTTTAAGATGTTTCAAATACAAAATTATGATTTAAGTTCTTGAAAAAAGGGGCGATGAGCCCCTTTCATTTCAATAGCTTTTAACGCTTAAGCCGTTTCTCCCGAGGGCGCTTCCTCAACAAACTCATCAGACTCAGCCTGTTGAGATGTTATGGTTGATTCACGCGCATCTAATATAGCATCTGCTACTGAAGAAACATACAATTGAATCGCACTAATTGCATCATCATTACCAGGAATCACATAGTCAACACCTTCTGGGTTTGAGTTGGTATCAACAATGGAGACAACCGGAATACCTAACTTACCGGCTTCAGTAATAGCAATGCGTTCATGTTCTGCATCAATGACAAACAAGACGTCTGGCAAACCACCCATATCTTTAATACCACCGATACTGGCTTCCAGCTTTGCCATTTCACGTCGTTTGAGTAAGGCTTCTTTTTTGGTAAGGCGATCAAAAGAACCATCTTCACTTTGTGATTCCAGTTCTTTCAAACGCTTAATAGACTGGCGAATCGTTTTGTAGTTGGTCAACATACCGCCAAGCCACCGCTTGTCGACAAAATATTGGCCACAACGTCTTGATTCTTCACGAATAATTTCACTTGCGGCACGCTTGGTACCTACAAACAAAATTTTACCTTTTCGGGCAGCAACACTTGATAAAAAATTTAATGCATCGTTAAAAAGTGGTACTGTATGTTCTAAATTAATAATGTGGACATCATTTCGGGCACCAAAAATGTAAGATTTCATCTTTGGGTTCCAGAAACGCGTTCTATGTCCAAAATGCACGCCTGCTTGCAACATGTCGCGCATAGCAACTTTTGCCATGGTGTTTACTCCAAATATGTTAGGGTTATACCTCCGCAGTCCCCATCAACAAACTCATCGACTTCTCAGAAAGTAGTCAGACCAGCACCCAAGTTGAATGTGACGAACTGCGTGTGAATTAAGCCCAAATTTAGGATTGCCTAATTGGGTGGCGCTTTATAACATATGTAGCCAAAGAGAACAATGAAAACCCTGTGAATATGTATTCAAATCCCCTTAAGCCACACTTTTTAAGGAATCCTTGTACCTTATGACGCACTTAATAAAATCTCAAGAAGAAATTGAAAAAATGCGCGTAGCCGGCAAACTGGCTGCCACTGTTCTGGAAATGATTGAAGATCATGTAAAAAAAGGCATTACTACCAATGAACTGGATAGCATTTGCCATAATTTCATCATCAATGAACTGGATGCCATACCAGCGCCACTTAATTACAGAGGTTTCCCAAAATCTATCTGTACCTCAGTCAATCATGTGATTTGTCATGGCATTCCTTCTGACAAACGCTTAAAGGATGGCGATATCATCAATATTGATATCACTGTTATTAAAGACGGGTATCATGGCGATACCAGCAAAATGTTTGTTGTGGGTAAACCCAGCATTCTCTCCGAAAGGTTAATTAGAATTACCCAGGAATGTTTGTACATAGGTATCGATATGGTGAAACCCGGTGTACATCTGGGCGACATTGGCCATGCCATTTCCAAACATGCAAAAAACAATCATTATTCTGTTGTTCGTGAATACTGCGGCCATGGTATTGGTGCTAATTTTCATGAAGAACCACAAATACTGCATTATGGTATGCCAGGGACAGGGGATACCATCGAGGAAGGCATGACATTTACCATTGAACCCATGATTAATGCAGGAAAGCGTCACGTACGCTTATTAGGTGATGGCTGGACAGTCGTCACCAAAGACCGTTCTCTTTCGGCTCAATGGGAGCACACTCTGCTGGTGACTTCATCCGGTGTCGAAGTATTAACCAAGCGACAAGAAGAAACCTTTTAAACTTTAGGTTCGCTCTTTGATAGATTCTGTGCATTCCATTATTCAGTTACCGCCATTGCCTGAGTTACCAACTGAAACGCAATGTTTTTCCACTTATCCATTGTCCTGGATACAGCCTTGCAAACATTATCTTGAGCAGGGTATGCAATCATGCACTAATGCCTTTAATAACAAAATGGCGATTCGACATATATACCATGCACGTGCTCAATTGATTGATAAATTGTTAATCCATTTGTGGCAAATCAGTGGCAGAAGTCAGGAGCGGGCAACATTAGTTGCTGTTGGTGGTTATGGACGGGCTGAGTTAGCGCCTCAATCGGATATCGATTTATTAATCCTTATTCATCAAAAGATGACAGATGATGAACTTTCCGCTATTCAGGCATGGATAACCTTTCTCTGGGATATCGGTCTCACTCTGGGAGAAAGTATTCGCACTCTTGAAGAATGTATTCAATTATCTGAACAAGATCTGAGTGTTATGACCAATCTGATGGAATCCAGAATGCTGATAGGTCATAAAAAACATTATGTTGCACTGTCTTCCTATATTTCTGAAAAAACAACCTGGTCTTCTCATAAATTTTATACAGCAAAAGTGAATGAGCAACATCAACGTTATCTGAAATACAATAGCAGTTCTTATGATTTAGAGCCTAACCTTAAAACCAGCCCTGGTGGTTTAAGAGATATTCAGTTGATGGGATGGATAGCAAAACATCATTTTAAACATAACACGTTACAAGAGTTAGCACATCAAGGTGTTTTTTCTTTAAAAGAATATAAAACACTATTATCCTGCCAATATTATTTGTGGCGTATTCGTTTTGTTTTGCATAATATCACACATCGTTGTGATGACAGATTATTATTTGAACATCAAAAAATTGTTGCAGAAAAATTAGGCTATCAAAATACATCTGAATCTTTAGCGGTTGAAAAGCTGATGAAAAAATATTTTCGCAGCGTAATTACTATCCGAAATTTAACAGAGTTATTACTTCAGGTTTTTGAAGAGTTATTTTTAGAAAAGCAACAAAATATTAAAAACATCCCTAATGAAAAAGATTTTCATCTGGTTAATGATCGTATAAGCATTATTGATAATAAAAAATTCATAGACAACCCTTCTTTATTATTAAAAATATTTATTATCTCTGCACAAACGAAAGGCCATAAGAAAATCAGTGCGCAAACACTCAGAGCCATTCGTGACAATCGACATTTAATTGATGCTAACTTTAGAAATGACCCTTTAAACAAACAACTTTTTCTAACGTTTTTCAGTATAAAGCATCATAACAGTCATAGCTTTTTTTTAATGAAACGACATGGCATTTTGGCTGAATTTCTTCCTGCATTTAAAAATATATCAGGTCAAATGCAATTTGATATGTTCCACAGTTACACTGTAGATGAACACACTTTATTTCTCATTAAAAATCTCACTCACTTTTGTCATCAAGAAGCTCAAAATAGCCTTCCTATTTGCTATAAGATTATGCAGGATTTGGAAAAAGTGTATTTGATTTACTTTGCCGGTTTGTTTCATGATATTGCCAAAGGCCGAGGTGGAGACCATTCCACTTTAGGTGCAAAAGATGCACTTGAGTTCTGTACTAATTTAGGTTTATCGGATGATGATGCACAATTGATTGCCTGGTTAGTTGAGCATCATTTAATTATGTCAGCAACATCTCAAAGAAAAGATATATCCAACCCCAATGTTATTCAGGAATTTATCTCCGAAGTCAACTCACAGGAAAAACTTGATCTCATGTATATTTTAACTGTGGCTGATATTCAGGCAACCAGTCCAAAATTATGGAATGCCTGGAAAGACGCTCTACTAAAAGAACTCTACATGACTGCCTCGAATCATTTATGTGATACAAAAAATATCAGTACTCATCAGGAACTGAGTATTGACACCATAAAATCTAAAACTGAACAATTATTAAAGCAACAAAAAATAAGTATGAGTGCCACACATGCCCATTGGGATCTATTAGATGATAATTACTTTCGTTATACACCGATTGATCGTATTGTCTGGCAAACCAGCTGTGTGATTAAGCACGCTCATCCATCCAATCCTTTAGTTGAAATACGCCAGCATCGAAATGAATCAGGTACCGAAATTTTCATTTTTTCTCAAGATCAAGCTGATCTTTTTGCAACAATAACCGCAACACTCAACCAAAAACAATTAAACATTCAGATGGCAGAGCTTTTTACCAATAATAACAATTATTGTTTGGATACTTTTATTGTTTTAGAAGAAGATGGCCGCCCCATTCGCTCGACCAAACGCACTCAAAGTATCAAAAAACGTCTACAAAAAAACTTAAAAAACATCAAAGGTTTTACCCGTCAGGTTCATCATCATGCTGCAACACGATTAAAAGAGTTTAGCGTTGAAACAAAAATCAGCTTTATCAATAACGAATTATTACGTTATACACAGTTGGATTTAACGGTAAGGGATCAACCAGGATTACTGGCCCGAATAGGTGAAGCCTTCAAGCACTGTCAAATAAAAATTCATTCAGCCCGAATTATTACATTGGGTGAAAAAGTCGAAGATACCTTTTTAATATCGACCTGGGATGATCGGCCTGTTTTAGATTTGGAATTGCAAGAAAAAGTGAAGCAAAGTATTATTCAGCATCTGAGAACACCATAATCATTATTTTATACATTATAGTCACCGTATTTTATTGAAATACATAACCTTACGTAACCCTATCCGTTTACTGTCACTCTCGTCATTAGGAGACATTTATGTCAAGTTTTGAATCTATCATCGTAGAAGCCTTTGAAAACCGCAATCAATACTCACCAACATCAACACCCGAAACCATAAGAAATGCAGTGAATCAAACCCTAGAAAGCCTGGATAAAGGCACACTTCGCATAGCTGAGAAAAAAGACGGTCAGTGGGTCGTCAATGAATGGGCCAAAAAAGCTGTACTGCTTTCCTTCCGTATTAATGAAAATAAAAATATAGATGCTGGATTTACTCAGTTTTACGATAAAGTTGACAGTAAGTTTTCTAATTTAAGCAATGAAGCACTACAAGCAACTGGCGTCAGAGTAGTTCCTCCTGCCATGGCACGCTACGGCAGTTTTATCGCACCCAATGTAGTATTAATGCCTTCTTACGTCAATATTGGTGCTTATGTTGATGAAGGCACAATGGTAGATACATGGGCTACCGTAGGCAGTTGTGCCCAAATCGGTAAAAATGTACATCTATCCGGCGGTGTTGGTATTGGCGGTGTTTTAGAACCTTTACAAGCCAATCCAACAATCATTGAAGACAATTGTTTTATTGGTGCCCGATCTGAAATTGTTGAAGGTGTTATTGTTGAAGAAGGCTCTGTCATTTCAATGGGTGTCTATATTGGTCAAAGCACCCGTATTTATCATAGAGAAACCGGTGAAATCATCTATGGCCGTGTTCCTGCCGGTAGTGTCGTTGTTTCTGGCAGCCTACCTTCTAAAAATGGTGACTACAGTTTATATTGTGCGGTTATTGTTAAGCAGGTCGACGAAAAAACACGCTCTAAAACCAGCATTAATGAATTACTGCGTTTAGCAGATTAAACCCTGTTAATCACTAGGTTAAACTGCTTTAAGTCATACACTTTAAAATAGACACTTCAAGACATAAGCTTCAAGGTATAAACAGAATGACCACAACGCTCTTTGGTATTAAAAATTGTGACTCTGTAAAAAAAGCACGCAAATGGTTAGATAATCACCAGGTTGATTATACTTTCCATGATTTCAAAACACAGGGACTGCCCTCTCAACTAATGAAAGAATGGCTTTCCCAATTATCTTTGGATGATCTCATTAATAAACGGGGTACGACCTGGCGCCAGCTCAATGATGAGCAAAAGCAACAATTAACAACAGACAAAACATTTTCCTTAATCACAGAACACCCTACTTTGATTAAACGCCCGGTTCTCAATGTTAACGGGCAGCTTTCTGTTGGATTTAAAAGTGATCATTATGACAATCTGTTTTAATGGCTCACTATCAAAAATGTTAAAAAATATCTTCCCAGATTTTTGCACCCACATTTTTTTCCACTATTATACAATTTATATCCACTAGAGTATTGGCTATGAGTACATCTCAATATATCACACTTGATAGTTTAGAATTGACAAAAACGTTTATAAAGCGCCCCTCTATCACACCACAGGATCAAGGTTGCCAGCAAATATTTATCGATGCTTTATCACCTCTGGGTTTTCAATGTGAAAAAATGAATTTTTCCGATACAGAAAACCTTTGGGCGTTAAAAGGAGATCTAGAGCCCGTACTTATATTTGCAGGTCATACTGATGTCGTTCCTCCAGGCGATATTGAACAATGGAATAGTGATCCTTTTGATCCTGTTGAGAAAGACGGTCAGCTTTTTGGTCGAGGTGCCGCAGATATGAAAGCCAGTCTGGCAGCCATGATTACAGCGACACAGCGATTTGTCTCTAAACATCCCAATCATAAAGGCAGTATTGGTTTTCTCATTACCAGTGATGAAGAAGGTCCTTTTATCAATGGCACAACCAAAGTAGTTGATGAGCTCATTAAACGCAAACAACCGATTACCTATACCATTGTTGGAGAACCCTCATCATCAGAACGACTGGGTGATGTGGTCAAAATAGGTCGACGTGGCTCATTAACTGGCTGGCTAACGATTGAAGGTATTCAAGGCCATGTCGCTTATCCACACTTGGCTTCCAATGCTATTCATGAAGCCATCTTTGCATTATCTGAACTGGCACATAAAGAATGGGATAAAGGCAACGAACACTTTCCAGCTACCAGTTTTCAAATCACCAATATTAATGCTGGTGGCGGTGCGGGGAATATTATTCCTGGGAAATTGAATTTAGAATTTAACTTTCGTTACTCTACCGAACAAACCCATACCAGTTTACAACAAACCGTCACAGATATGCTAAACAAACACCAATTGCGTTTTAAATTAAAATGGAAATTAAATGGAGAACCTTTTTTAACACCCTCAGGTGAGCTGGTCAAAGCCACTGAAAAAGCCATTGCTGATGAACTCAATATTGCCACACGCAAAGAAACATCTGGCGGCACATCGGATGGACGTTTTATTGCAAAAACAGGATCAGAAATTGTAGAACTTGGACCAATTAATGCGAGCATTCATCAAATCAATGAACATGTAAATATCGAAGATATTTTTGCATTATCCCGACTCTATGAACGTATTATGGAAAATTTACTCTCGTGAAAATTAACCCCAATCAATATGAACGTTTATTATTGGGGTTAGATAATCATTTTCTTACCGAGTTCCATTTTGTAAATGACACTTTTAAACTGCATCAAAAGATCCTGCAACCATTATCACAACTATTGAATGCAGCTGAATCGGATGGGTTAAGTATTAAAATAGTGAGTGCCTGGCGCTCTCTGGAATATCAGACTCATATTTGGAACAGTAAGTGGTGTGGAGAAAAATCAGTCTTGGATCACACAGGAAAACCTATCGATATTAAACAACTCTCTAATGAAGAAGATAAAATTCGAAGCTTGTGTCATTGGAGTGCTGTTCCTGCAACAAGTCGTCACCATTGGGGAACCGAGTTAGATATTTTTTTGGAAGAACCAATAAAAAAAGGGTATCAAATACAATTAACCCCAGAGGAATTTAGTGACGAAGGTCCCTGTGCTGCACTTAATCAATGGCTGGATAATCATTTAGAAAACTTTGATTTTTTTAGACCTTATTCTCAAGCGCTTGGTGGTGTTTCTGTTGAACCCTGGCATATATCCTATTACCCTTTGTCCCAATCTATGCCCGAAGAACTATTCGATATTCAAAAAAAGAAACAATTAATTTCTGAAACTTTATTATCTCATCAGATTTATGGAGCAAATACGCTTTGCAAAATGCTAGAAGATTATCTAAAGCAATATGTTTTAAATATTAACCCACCTGAACATTTATAATATTGATTAGTAGAGTATTCTCCTCTTCCATTTTGAGTTAGTAACACACTAACGTCTTCGTCTTCGACGCCAAACAACACGTTTCATCATTTGTGCATACTCACTATTCGATGTAGAACGAGTACTATCATCATTGTCATTCTCATTTTTCTCATCCATCATTTTATTATGTCCATCATCCAAATGATGTGTGTGATTCACAAGTTTATCAATATAATCTGGCTGTACATTATTTTGTTGTTCGTCTATATCTGCCTCAGATTCAAAATTAAGTTCAGATATATCTGACATATCATCTGCTACATCCATTGTTTCTTCTGAAGTAAAATCATCAAAAATATCCTTGGACACATTGGTGTCACCATTTAGAGAGTGATGCGCCTCTTTTTGAGAAACTTTCTGTTCGGTTCTATCTGAAAACAAGTGTATGTTAGATGCCATATCATTTTCATCATCTGATGGCAAAAACTCTAAATCATCTTTTTTCAACTTTGGCATATCATCTATAGCGGTTGCACTTTTATTAGCTGCCTTCTTCAATGTACCAGCAGTGTTTGAATCCAGCTTGCGATGTTCATTTGAATCCGAAGACTTTTGTAGCGGCTTTTCTTTTATCTTCGTTGTTTTTGAATGAGATAAATCAGATTTTTCTACAGAGGGCATTTCATCTATTGCGACTTTCAATGCATTCTCTGTTAACTCTGAATCTTTTATCCATTCAATACTTTCTTTGCGTTTATCTTCTTCAAAAAACTCAACATGAAGATGACTCACTGTATTCTTTGAATGGGTATCCTTTGAATGGGTATTGTTTACATTTGAATGCAAAGCTTTTTCTTTATCATTTTTAATGATGGATGTTGGCACTTCTGAAACTTTATTTTTATCACTTGACGTTTCAGATATTCTTGATCTCTGCATTCGCTTTGTTTCATTTTTTGAAGGTTTTAATGCAGCGGTATCCTGGCTTTTCTCCACTTTCTTATCTGCTTTATCATGCTGTTTTAAAGAGACTCCACTATTTTTGTCAGAGGTGAAATCTGTATTTTCTTTCTCATACACAAATTCATGTCCAATTTGAGGAGATGCTTCAGATTGAGTGGTCAGCACTGAAGTTTCCTTAGGAATCATGGCCTGAGCTGTCTTGGATGCAGAAAGAGGTTTTATCGTTTTTTGCATTTCCAACTGGCGTTTTCTAATGGCCATCAACTCATTATGTGTATTGGCTATGACTTCATCTTGTTCGTTCATTAACTCCATCATTAACGCATTCTTTTCACGAGCCTGTTGTGCTTCTAACTCCAACCATTTTTGAGCAAATCCACGCAGACCTTTTGAAACAGCTGCTTGGCCTTTTAATTCCCAGGCTTTACGTTCATGTGAGATCCAATGACTCATATTGGAAGGTGATTCCTTATCCTCTTCTTTTGATTTTACTATGCTTTGCTTTTTTTGTGCTTTTTTGGGTAATGTCGGTGATACTGAATGAGCACCCATTATTTTTTCTGTAGCAGCTACAGTAAAAACATTAGCCATTGGTTGCCATTTAACCAATTTTGGATTCCATACCAACACATCAGAATAATCTTTAGCTCGAGAATGTAATTGCTCAACAGTAAAAGGCCCTTCAACCTTACCCTTACTGCTGAAATACCAATTCTTACCTGTCATGAATGGGACCCCACAATCATTATTTCAGTATCAAATCTGCGCGTATTCTAAGCTAAGCTAAGAAAACCCCACGTGAGTTAGTTCACAAAAACAACAACTAAAAAATGCATTCGGCGATATTTTTAATCTTTTATTAACCATGCAATTTTTAATATCAACTAAATCAATAAGTTAAAATAATGAGATTTATTATGATTTTACGTATATATCTCAGCGGTCATTATTTTTTCTTTGCGATAAATAAAAAATATGTCTACTGGACAAAGTCAGTTTCGGATTATATCGAACAAATCTTGTACTCGTCACTTTATTTTATAATAATGGGGCTGTTACTCTTTTATAGTTTACACCTGTTAATTTTGTAAAAGCTTCAATCAAGGCACGAAGAGCGCAGTTTGGTTATTCCAAATAAGCGATAAGTAACGCAGAGGGAAGCTTTTACAGGCTTAACCCTTTGGGCTGAGTCTATTTTTTTGCCCAACTGTGTTATCAATCGTTCAAATAGAATGACTATTATTCTCTCTTTCTGCCTTGTTGGTCAAAAAAATAGCTCTCAGCAGGTTTAACCTATAAAAGAGTAACAGCCCCTAAATAACCCCTCATATATCAGCTAATTGATCGACTATTTTAAAAATAAACTCGAAAACTATCCTGCAATCACTTCATTTAAATGACAAAAATGTCACACTTTTATGTCATTTTTATTTTATGATACCCAAGCCTTGTTTTTCATAGATTGTCATTTTCAAAACTAATGACAAACAGACTGCTTTTCTTATTTATGACAACAAAAAACGAAATAACACCCTGGTCTATTTTTCTTGTTTTTCTTAAATTAGGACTCACTTCTTTTGGTGGTCCCATTGCACACTTAGGCTTTTTTAGGGAAGAGTTTGTTCATCGAAAGCAATGGCTGAATGACAAAAGCTATGCTGATCTTCTTGCACTTTGCCAATGTATTCCTGGGCCAGCCAGCAGCCAGGTTGGCTTAACCATTGGTTATATTAAGGGCAATTATCTTGGCGCCCTGTCTGCCTGGCTAGGCTTTACTTTACCTTCAGCAGTCATTCTTATTTTATTTGCTCTTGGGTTATCTCAGTTTTCGGATATTTTGCCAGCTTACACACTGTATGGCTTAAAACTCGCTGCATTAGCCGTTGTTGCTCAAGCCATTATTGGTATGGCAAAACAATTTTGTCGACATCCATTATCCATAGCCATTGCACTCATTTCTTGCTGTGCCATGATTCTTTTTGTTTCTCACTGGACTCAAATAGTAATTATTGTCATGGCCGGATTCCTTGGTTTACTATTAAAAAAGATTATTTTACCTCAGATACCATCACAAACATTTTCTCAACCACTTTCGACAAAAACATCTCATAAAGCAGCCATTATTCTGCTGATATTATTTTTTGCTTTAATGGTTATTTTGCCTTTTCTTGCGCGTGTATCAGATGCACATGGATTAAAGATGTTTGATGCTTTCTATCGTTCTGGTGCATTGGTATTTGGTGGTGGGCACGTTGTACTTCCCTTATTAGAAACCGAAACTGTTTCAACACAATGGATAAAACCAGATACCTTTGTTGCTGGCTATGCAGCTGCACAGGCGGTACCTGGCCCTTTATTTACTTTTGCAGGCTTTTTAGGTGCATCAATGGAGATACCCCCTAGTGGTATGGTGGGAGGTAGCATTGCTCTTATCGCTATTTTTCTTCCTTCTTTCTTACTCGTGATTGGTATTCTGCCTTATTGGGAACACCTGAGACGTAATATCACTATGCAAACCTGTCTTTATAGTGTCAACGCTGCGGTTGTTGGTTTATTATTAGCCGTATTTTACGATCCTTTATGGGTCGAAAGTATTCATGGCGTTACCGATATGATGTTTGCTCTATTGATTTTTTCTTTACTCTACTTTTTTAAACAACCGCCCTGGCTGATTGTCTGTGGTACAGGGTTCATCGCCGGACTTAGTTCCTTTTTCATCACATAACCTTTAACTGCTATTTCGAGGAAACAGATTATGACGACAAAAGTTGGCATCAATGGCTTCGGCCGAATGGGACGCCTGGTTTGCCGAGCCTTTTGGGACTGGAATGAAGATATCGAGCTTATACAAATCAATGATCCTGCTGGTGATGCGAAAACCATGGCTCATTTATTAGAGTTCGACTCAGTACATAATCGATGGCATCACAGTGTTCATGCCAATGAGAAACACATTGTTATAGAGAATAAACCGATTCGTTATACACAAAACAGGCTAGTTGATGACACTGACTGGTCAACTTGTGATATCGTTATCGAAGCTTCAGGAAAAATAAAAACCACACCCCAATTACAAGAATATTTAAACCAGGGAGTTAAACGTGTTGTGGTAACAGCACCAGTGAAAGAAGAAGGCATATTAAATATCGTCATGGGTGTCAATCATGATTTATACGATAAAGACCAACATGCCATTGTAACGGCAGCCTCTTGTACCACCAATTGCCTGGCTCCCATTGTCAAAGTACTTCATGAACATTTATCTATTCAACGAGGCAGTTTCACAACAGTACATGATATTACCAATACACAAACTATTTTAGATTCAGCCCACAAAGATTTGCGACGTGCCCGTGCCTGTGGCATGAGTCTTATTCCTACGACAACGGGTTCAGCCACAGCCATTAGCCATATCTTTCCTGAACTCAAAGGTAAACTGGATGGTCATGCCATACGTGTTCCTCTGGCTAATGCCTCATTAACCGATTGTGCCTTTGAAGTGAATAAAAAAACAACCGAACAAGAGATCAATGCTTTATTTAAAAAGGCATCTGAAACAACACTTCAACATATTTTAGGCTACGAAGAAAAACCCCTGGTTTCTATTGATTACAAAACAGATCCTCGTTCATGTATTATTGATGCATTATCAACTCGCGTTATCGATGAAACACATGTCAAGCTATACGCATGGTATGACAATGAGTGGGGATACGCCAATAGAACAGCTGAACTGATGCGTATGATTGTACACATGGATAATCCATAAACATTCCAAGATTTCTGCCTGCCTATGTTTCATCATTCATGTCAAACAAGACAATACGCGCTCATTACTTTAAATTATTGGGCGTTTACTCTGACGGATGGCGCTTTAAGAATGCTCGTCATTCTTTACTTTCACAATCTGGGTTATTCCCCTATTGAAATCGCTCTTTTATTTATTTTTTATGAAGCCTTTGGCGTGGTCACCAACTTACTGGGTGGATGGATTGGTGCTCGTATCGGATTAAATATTACAATGAATATCGGTCTCGGTTTACAGATTTTGGCTTTATCCATGTTGGCCTTACCTAATGAGTTTTTAAACATCACCTGGGTAATGATGGCACAAGCACTTTCAGGAATCGCCAAAGATTTAAATAAAATGAGTGCCAAAAGCAGTATTAAATTCCTGGTTAAGGAAAATGCACAAAATACACTCTTTCGTTGGGTTGCCTTTTTAACCGGATCAAAAAATGCCTTAAAAGGAATTGGTTTTTTTCTGGGTGGCTTTTTACTGATGAGCGTTGGTTTTCAAAAGGCAATGGTTTTAATGGCCGTTGTCCTTGGTCTATTTTTAATATTGAGTGTTGTTAAACTCAAAAAAGATATTGGTAAAGCTTCATCAAAACCCAAAATTACACACTTATTTTCAAAAAGTGCTGCCATTAATTATCTGTCATTTTCCCGATTCTTTTTATTCGGTGCCAGAGATGTCTGGTTTGTCATTGCTTTGCCTGTGTATCTTTCAGGAAATTTTCATTGGGATCACTGGCAAATAGGCGGTTTCCTTGCCTTGTGGATTATTGGCTACGGCATCGTTCAATCACTCGCACCACAGTTCACCCAAAGAAAATCATCATCTCCACCTAATGGCAAAGCAGCAACCCTATGGGTTGTTATATTAACGAGCTTGCCTTGTTTCATTGCACTATCCCTAACCCATCTTTCAACATCCATTCTAGTACTGATTATAGGTCTTTGTTGTTTTGGTATTATCTTCGCCATTAACTCATCCATCCACAGTTTTTTAATTGTTGATTATGCACAATCCGATGGTATTTCACTCGATGTTGGCTTTTATTATATGGCTAACGCGATGGGACGTTTAGTAGGCACTTTATTTTCAGGTTGGATATTTCAACACTATGGATTTATTCCCTGCCTATGGGTGTCGTCACTGTTTTTATTATTTGCCAGTATTTTATCTTCTTTTTTACCGAAGGAATAATCAATACCTGTATGCCAAAATGGACTGATTCAGTGATATCGAAATAATCCTCAGTTAAGATGATTCAGGCTTTCTTCCCTGAAAGCCCGTTGTCTTTTTGCAAGCGCTCAAAAAGACAAGAAAAAAGCTGGTTCAATAGCAACAACACTTATCTTTGCAACAATGACAAGATTTGTTTTTACAACATTCCGATTTTTTACAGTCACATTTACACTTTTTTTCATTCATAATCGCTCTCCGATTTATTACAGAAGTTAGAGCCTGTTTATCTTTTATAGTTTACACCTGTTAATTTTGTAAAAAATAAACAGGCTCTAGTCATAAGTTTCAATTTTAGTGGCGAGTGCTCTTAGCCTACTAGCTACACTAGCTCTATCTAAACTATAGGTTCTCTCACGCCCCTTTTTGTCTAGCTTTAAAATTCCTGCATGAGCCAGCGTTTTTAAATGTCGCGAGACAACAGAGGCGTCAACACTACAACAATCACATAAACACATTGCATTTTGAGGTAGTTGGCATTCACATAGTCTATAAACTAGAGAAAGCCGGTTAAACTCTCCGAGTGCTTTAAGGAGATCTGCTGTTTCTTGGATTTCATTAGTCTTCATTATTTAATTATTGTATGCTTGTGCAAATATGTCAATATTACTATATCGAAATAATATTAAAGATTAAGGAAGGGTATCTACAAGCAACAAAAAACTATCGGATTAAACCTTATCTGAACTCATTTACTTCATCCTAAAACAACTCATAATCATCTTCATCTGCATCCATACCAGATTTACCTTCCTCAATATCTTCATAAAAACTGACTTGATTTCTGCCATTTGTTTTACTGTGATATAAGGCTTTATCGGCTCTTTCTATTAGTGTCATATGAAAAACTTCTTTTTTCATTTCAATTACACCAATACTAATTGTGATCTTTCCAATTTGAGGAATATTAATATTTTCAACAGCCACTCTTACTCTTTCTATGGCTTTTTTTATATCATTTTTATTATCACAAGATGAAATAGTAGAAAACTCTTCACCACCATAACGAAATAAAAAATCTGTATCACGTAATGTCTCCTTCATTGTCTGGGCAACCCGAATCAAGACTTCATCCCCCATGACATGACCATAAGTATCATTCACATTTTTAAAATGATCAATGTCCAGCATTGCTAGCCAATATCGGCTTTGTGATTCTTCACTTCTTCTTTCGTTTTTTACTTTTTCGGATGAGGGTAATATAGCATCATGTATTTTCGTCACGATAGCATCAAATGACTTTCTATTAAGTAACCCTGTTAATTCATCCATTTGTGATTCTTGTAACAACTGTTTAAAGTTGCGATATATTTCCAACATTCCTGATATTTGCTGTAAATGCTTATTAGAAAAATCTGCGTTATCAGATTTTATAAGCACATAATCTGATAATTTTCGATTATGTGATAAAAAGAACAATGTTAAATAATATCCATCAAATGCTTTCGTACAATAATTTGAATTTATTTTATCAATCTGTTCACATAAAAAAAGAAAGTCTTTGTCAGCTTTGGCTTTATTGGTTATTTTTCCCGGCTCATCCTCTGAGTAGTCAACTCTTTTGAGAATAATTCCATGACCATCCAAAGTCATTAAGCTGGCTTGCATAATATCCAAAATAGTAAAAAAACTTTTGAGCACACTCAATTCGAGTAAATTCACATCTCTTAATGATGTAAATCCAGCAATTTGTCCTACCAAATCACTACTTATATCATGTTTGTTATTTATTACATTGCTCATATTAAGACAGGTTATTTCTTTATAGAGTGATATAAAACTTTTATATTTTTAATATTATTTGTGCCATTTTATATTAGAGCCTGTTTATTTTTTATAGGTTAAGCCTGTAAAAGATAAACAGGCTCTAAACATTACCTTTGATTATAGCTTACTACGCCTATAAAAGTAGTTCCTACCATGAAATTGCTTGTAATAACCCGGTGATATAGATAGGTTATAAAAAAACAGAGACTATCTCTTTTATATATTTCCAATATATTGAATTTGAATTCAAGTGATTTACATGAGCTCGCGCTTTGCTTTATCCCATAGCTGGTCAAGCTCTTCAAGCGTCATGACCGACATGTCCTTTTGTTCTTCTTCAGCTATATTCTCAACCACTCTAAACCTTTTTTCAAACTTATCCGTTGATTGGGTTAAAGCCTGCTCTGCATCAATGCCTAGATGACGTGATAAATTAACACAAGCAAATAATAAATCCCCTACTTCATCCTTAATAGATGCAGTATCCTCTGTTTGAATTGCCTCTTTGACTTCTAATGATTCCTCTTCTATTTTTTGCCAGACACCGGAAATATCTGGCCAGTCAAATCCTTTATTTGCTGCTCGCTTTTGCATTTTTTGAGAACGTTTCAGAGCTGGTAATATTTTGGGAATATCATCCATTGCACTGGATTGTTTACCTTGGCTTTTCATCAAACGTTCATCTTGTTTTTTCTTTTCCCAAAGTGATTTGATATCCTTTTCATGTTTCATTTCTACGTCAGAAAACACATGTGGATGACGCTCTGTCAGCTTTTGACAAACATCATGAACAACATGGTTAAAATCAAATCTTGACTCCTCTTTTGCTAATTGACAATAAAAAATAACCTGAAACAACAAGTCACCTAATTCATTTTTTAACTCGACAAAGTCCTCTTTATAAATAGCATCTGCCACTTCATAAACTTCTTCGATAGTAAAAGGAATAATAGTTTGATATGTTTGTTTTTTATCCCAAGGACAACCTGAATCTGGATCCCGTAACCTTTCCATGATATCAATTAAATTGTCTATATTTAAAGCAGGTTTATCACTATGATTGTTTGTCATTGTCTTATTTTTTTCTTTTAACATCAATGATATTAGGTAATTGAATAATTTTATCAATAATTCGTGATAAGTGTTTTGAATGCTCTATATGAATTCTTATGGAAATGGTCTTTGTTTGCGAATTTTTGTTGGTATAGGTCACACAGGTATCAACATTGGATTTCTCATTCAATAATACCGTAGTAATATCTTTTAATATACCTTTTCTATCATTCACTTTAATCATTAAATCAACACAATAAGTATCCAGTGTTTTATCTCCCCAGGATACATTAACCAATCGCTCAGGATTCTCTTTTTTTGCTACAGCAACATAATAGCAATTGACTTCATGAATCACGACACCTCGATTTTGTGTAATATAACCAATAATGGATTCTCCAGGCACAGGTTTACAACAACCCGCTATATTGGTTAATAAATTATCGACTCCATGTATGGTAATATCCTGACCTTCTTTTTTAGCCTGTTTTTTCAATCGTTTAACGACATCACTTTCATCAAAGTTTTCTGGTTGAGTATTTTGTTTAATTGCATTTGATATCAAGTGAAGGCCTAAATCACCCGAACCTACCGCTGCATATAAATCATCGATGGAGTGTAAGTTGAATTTTTCAGCTATTTTTCCAAGATCCACTTTCGATAGTAATGATTGTTCTATCTCTTTATGAAGTGTCGTTTTTCCCAAATCAATATTTTTATCTTTATCCTGTAATTTAAACCATTGATGAATCTTTCTTCTGGCCCTGGATGATTTAACATAACCATCATGATGATTTAGCCAATCACGACTTGGCGTACCATTTTTTGCTGTCAAAACTTCAATTTGATCACCTGTTTTCAAGGGTTGTGTCAATGCAGAAATACGTCCATTGACTTTCGCTCCTCTACATTTATGACCAATATCTGTATGCACATGATAGGCAAAATCCAAAGGTGTCGCTTCTATAGGCAAATCAATTACTTTTCCTTGTGGAGTAAAGACATAAATACGATCATCAACAAACTCATTTCTGAAATCCTCCATAATTTGATTTTCATCAGCCACTTCTTCCTGCCACTCAATCAACTGTCTTAACCAGTCAATCTTGTCTTCAAAAAAGGCTTTCTTATCTCTTCTACCCTCTTTATATCGCCAGTGAGCGGCAATACCTAACTCTGACTCTTCATGCATTTCATGGGTGCGAATCTGTATTTCCAATACTTTTCCTTCTGGGCCAATTACCGCAGTATGCAATGAACGATAGCCATTCTCTTTCGGCGTTGCAATATAGTCATCAAACTCTTTTGGTATATGTTGCCAAAGGCTATGAACAATACCTAATATGGCATAACAGTCCGGTATTTTATTCACTAAAATACGAATGGCTCTAATATCATAAATTTCTTCAAAAGGTACTTTTTTACGCTCCATTTTTCGCCAAATACTATAAATATGTTTTGCCCTTCCAGCAACACTGGCTTTAATATGAGCGTTTGTGATTTGCTCATTAACGATATTCAACACTTTCTTTACAAATTTATCTCTATCAATTCTACGTTCATCCAAACTACTGGCAATTAACTTATATTGTTTCGGCTCTAAATAACGA
Source organism: Kangiellaceae bacterium (assembly GCA_965230335.1). Classification (GTDB taxonomy): domain Bacteria; phylum Pseudomonadota; class Gammaproteobacteria; order Enterobacterales; family Kangiellaceae; genus CBDDKS01. Next base: position 848,753 of record CBDDKS010000006.1, read on the forward strand.
AACGATAAATCTTCCATTTCCCATTTTATTTGCCCTAATCCCAAACGATTAGCCAAAGGAGCATAAATATCGGACACTTCTTTTGCAACTTCGCAACGTTCTTCATCTGAAAAGTGTTTTGCTTCGCGTAATAAATATAATCTTTCAGCAAGTTTCAACAATACCAATCGCACATCATCAACCATCGCTAACAGCATTTTTCTTAGATTTTCTATTTGCTGACTATCATGATGTTGTTTAACGTTGTCTGACTTTTTTCTTTGGAATGCATTGATTGCCTGCATATCTGATACGCCTTCACATAATCTGGCAATCATTTTACTTGTTTTGTCAATCAGTACTCTTTTTTCAATCTGATGCTTTTGATAAAAAGGAAACAGTATGGCTGCTGATAGCGTTTCCGCATCGACTTTTAAGTGAATTAAAATATCAGCTAGTGCCAATCCTTCTTTCAATGACAAGCAGGTTTCTCTTTCATGAGACGATTCTTTTTCCTGATAGGATAATTCTATGGCAAGCCTGAATGCCTTTTCTATATTTGTTTTTTGTACTTCATCATATTCAACAGGTAAATGAGACAACCATTCATCTGGTTTTCCGGATGATAAAAAACTGTCAATCTTATTTTCGGTAATTTGAACCATAAATCAATTTCAACAATTACTTTTCAAATACTGCAATTGACTCTACATGAGCAGTGTGTGGAAACATATCCATAACACCCGATTGTGTTAATTGATACCCTTGTGTTTTCAGAACACCGGCATCTCTGGCTAAAGTTGCAGGGTTACATGATACATAAACAATTTTTCTTGCATTAAATTTATGAATGTAATTAACAACATCTAATGCACCACTTCTTGGTGGATCAATCAGAATTTTATCAAACCCTTGTGATGCCCAAGGTTCATCACTAAAGTCTTTTTGTAAATCTGTTTGATAAAAATGCACCTGCTCAATACCATTATGTTGCGCATTTTCATAACCGCGTTTTACCATAGCATCAACCCCTTCAACACCAACCACTTCTTTTGAACGTGTCGCTAAAGGTAAAGTAAAATTACCTAAACCACAAAATAAATCCAACACACGTTCATTACTTTGAGGTTCAAGCAGATGAATCGCCAATGCCACCATTTTTTGATTAATTTCACTATTAATTTGGGTAAAGTCAAGTGGATGAAATAAAAGCTCTAAATCAAACTCAGGAAGACAATAACTCAATCTTTCATAGTTATCTTCGGGCCACACTTTATGAACGGTATCTGGCCCTTTAGGTTGAAAGTATAGCTGAATATCATGTTTTTTTGCGAAGGTTATCCATTGAGTCGTATCATCCTCGGACAAGGCTTTTAAATGTCGTACGATAAAGGCCAACTGCTCGTCTCCCATAGCTACTTCTATTTGTGGAATCGTCAGTTTCGCATCCATTGTTGCAATCATTTTTTGTAAAGGTTCGAGTAATTTAGATACTTTAATATGGAGAATGGTACAAGTATCTATTTCAGCTAAAAACCGACCCTGTTTTTCACGAAACCCCACCAGACATTTGTCTTTTTTGGTAACAAACTTTACCCCCAAACGCGCTTTCTTTCGATATCCTTGAGATAAAGCCGTCATAGGTTCCAACCATGTTTGTGGATTCACTTGTCCAATATGTTCGAATTGCTCTTCGAGAATAGATTCTTTTAATGCAATTTGAGCACTGGGCGCCATATGTTGTAAGCGACATCCGCCACAACGATCGACAAACTGACAGTCAGGCTGAACTCTTTCTATTGAAGCCACTAAAACTTCCTTCACTCTCATTTCATCATATTGATTATGCACTGCAACATATTCTGCTGTAACCGTTTCACCCGGTAATGCACCTTCAACAAAAATTGTTTTACCCTCTAATTTAGTAATACCCCTCCCTTCATGAGATAACTTTTCAATCTGTAAGGTTTTTAAATCTTTAGGTATGGGTTTACGTCTTCTTCTGCTCATAATTCACTCAAAATAAAAAAATAATAGGTTTCAGGAAGCCTGTTAGGATTGTTCCCAAATACTCAAAAACTCATGAAAATGTTGTTGAGGTTTTTCCTGTAAATACACTCGTAACTTTTCACACTCTAATTGATAATTTTTTTCGCTCAGATGTCCTCTCATTAATTCAAAGCGTAAATACACAAGATAGGTATTTAAAACATCTGTTTCACAATAATCACGAATGGCTGACACATCACCTGACAAAAAGCATGGCCAGACTTTTGAACCATCCATTCCCATTTTGCCTGGAAAGCCCAATAAAGTAGCGATATGATCAAGCGGTGCATTGGCTCTCCCTGTGTACATAGCCAGTAAATCCATTAAATCTGTATGTCTTGCATGATAGCGACTAATATAATTGTTCCATTTAAACTGACTGTCCAACTGCCCCATATCCCAGTATTGTGACGCAGTCACACCATGTTTTAAGGCACGATAATGTAATACCGGCAAATCAAAACCTCCACCATTCCAGGAAACAAGCGTTGGTGAGTATTTATCGATACCATCAAAAAAACGTTCAATTAATTCAGCTTCTTTTGAATCGGCTTCTCCCAAAGACCAGACTTTTAATTGATCATGGCTTCTAAAAACCACAGAAATAGCAACAATCTGATGCAAATAATGTGGCAAAAACTCATTTCCAGATTTTTTTCTCTGCTGCATAAACAATGCCTCTGCAACATCACGATCATCCAGTCCCTCTAAATCATAGATTTGCCGGCCAGCTTCAACATCTGGTACTGTTTCTATATCGAAAACAAATATATTCACATTCAATACACTCTATAAAACACATATCCTCAACATTTTAACCCAGATTATGCATTGGGTTTAATACTCAGGATCATGACTTACCTATAAATAGACTAAAAATGAGTATCAAACCCCCTTAACTCTTTTTCTTTTTATCCATGAATGGGTACAATAGGCAAAAAATCATGTAAAACATCATATGGAAGTCCATGACTAACCTCCTAGAATGTCATACATCTGCATCAATTGACGCAATCAATACAAACGTTACTTCGCTGTTCAATCACAAAACCCTGCCCATCAGCGTAACATTAAAAACCATTATTATCCTATTTTACATATTTGCCTACGGTTTTGTTCAAATAGGTTACACCGCTAGCGACGGCAAAAATAACCCATCCTTACAAAAAAATCAGTCTATTGAAAATATTGCCATTATTTTTGATAAGAGTTCCATAAACCATGAGCTTATCATCAAAGGACTTGATAGCTTCATCAGTAGTCATACATCCCTGCCTGTAAAATACCATACCATGAATATCAGTGATCTCACTGATGCAGAGCTTAGCGAAAACATTCAAACGTATCCCTTAGTCATCAGTATTGATCTGATACCAACGCAACGCATATTGAAACTTCCATCGGTACCAAGAATTTTCACTTTGAATGTTTCACAAATTGATCTGGATATTTTTAGAACCATTTATCCACAATACAAAGATAGAATCAGTGGCATTTATCTGGAACAGCCTTTTGAACGTTTTATCATTATGCTCAAAAAACTTTGGCCTCAACACAAAAAAATAGGCATTCTATTAAGTCAAAAAACCAAACCCCTGAAATCCAGAATAGATAAACTGCTTAAAAGTTACCAGCTGTCTCCTATTGTGATAACAACCCGATACAATGATTCTCCAATAAAAATCATGGCACACCTCGCTCATCAATCTGATGTCGTCATAGCCATATCAGATGAGTCACTTTATTCTATTGATTTGTTTTATTACATTATTGCAACTTTACATGATAAAGAGTGTGACTTTATTGGTACCAAAAAACTACACCACCCTTTTTATAAAAATATATCATCGATTTATACGGATCCCTATCTTTTAGGTCAGGAACTGGGAAAACACATTAAGACGATTGTGACTAACCAATTCAAGATGCCAGAACCTGGATTTCCAACAACCTTTTCAGTCAATGTATCTATCGATTCAAGAAACCTTTCAGAAAAAATAGCTTCTGATAAACAATCCAAGCTTAAAAATAGCATTGTTAATGCAATTAATGAGATCTAATTAATGACTGGTTGGGGAATACGTACACAGGTTTTGTTACTGGCTTTAATTCCAACATTTTTAATTTCTGTCGTCATGAGTATTTACTTTATCTCAGCAAGACTGGATGACTTGAATGATACAAAACGTGATAGAGGAGCCAGTATTGCAAGAAGCCTCGCAGAAAATTCAGAGCTTGGCTTATTAAAACAGGAATATAGGTTATTGCAACAACAGTTAATCAATAAACAAAATAGTGAAGAAGATATAAAATCTATTTTTTTATTCTCTACCAATCATCAATTATTAACCTATGCTGGCAACCGTAACCTGGCGAAAAAAACAAAGTGGCCAGAAGAATTTATTGATTCTACAGATTTTGATCAAATTAAATACTTTGATTCCGGTATTGCTTTTTATTCACCTGTTTTTTCCAGTTATTCCTCATTCAATAAAACAATTCTTGGCTATATTGTTGTTTACATGGATAACAATTCCACAGCAAAGCGTCAATATGAAACTATTTTAGCTGCCATACTGATACTTATTTCTGGACTTTCCATTGGCGGTGTTGTTGCCCAACGTATGGCTCGCTCTGTAACGACACCTATTATTCAATTAGCTCATGCGATTAACCGTATCAAAGAAGGAAAACTTAATACTCGTGTAAGAACAAAAGCTACTGGAGAATTAAATACGTTAATTAGTGGTGTTAATGACATGTCCAAATCTTTATATGATGGACGTGAAGAAATGCAAGCAGCGATTGAACAGGCAACGTCCGATTTAAGTCAAACATTAGAAACATTGGAATTACAAAATGTTGAACTGGATATGGCAAGAAAACAAGCACTGGAAGCCAGTCGAGTCAAATCAGAATTTTTAGCCAATATGAGCCATGAAATTCGTACACCGATGAATGGTGTTTTAGGATTTACTAATTTACTTTTAAGAACTGATCTCAATACCAAACAAAAAGAGTTTTTATTCACGATTCACAAGTCTGCCAATAATTTATTATCTATCATTGATGACATATTAGATTTCTCTAAAATTGAAGCCGGTAAAATGGAACTTGAACTGGCTTCCATTGATATTCGTGATTGTGTTGATGAAGTACTCAACCTTATTGCTCCGTTAGCTCAAGAAAAAAACCTCGAGTTAGTCGCCTTAATTTATCAGGATATACCTGATACACTGCTGGGTGATCAAATACGTATTAAACAAATCATCACTAATTTAGTCAATAATGCTGTTAAATTTACTCAGGAAGGCTCTATTGTTGTTCGTGTGATGCTAGAAAGCAACGATAATGACAAGATTAAATTAAAATTTACCGTAACGGATACTGGAATTGGCATGACTAAAGATCAACAAAATATTTTATTTCAGGCCTTTAGTCAGGCAGACACCACAACCACCCGTCGATTTGGTGGTACAGGGCTCGGTTTAGTTATTTCTAAAAAGCTGGTCGAAAAAATGGATGGCAATATAGGGTTGGGCAGTATTCCTAATCAAGGTTCAACATTTTGGTTCACCATTTGTTGCGAACATGATGTTGACAAAAATATTGAAAACAAATTAAAAGTTCATAATCGCCTGGAAGATTCCAGAGTGTTATTGTATGAACCTTTGGAAATGTCAAGATTATCTATACAGCATATTTTGGAACGTAACACCATGAAAGTTTCCAGTTTTGATTCTCTTGATAAAACAGTTCAGTATGCAGAACATTTATTCTCTACCAATAAAACTGTCCATTTCATATTGATTGACTGTTCGCATTATGAAAAACAAAAACAGGAATTAATACATCTCTTTAAAATTGCCAATGGTAAATTTAAGTGTGCTGTTATTGCGCTTATTAATAAACCGGACAATTCGTTAATCAATAATTTGATTCAATTGGGTGCTCACGATTGTGTCACCAAACCGATAGGCTATCGTTATCTTACACAAACATTAACAGAATTGCTCGACCTGGAAGAAGGTATTCATTCAAAACATACTCAACATATGATTGATACATCTAACCCATTTAATGAAATGGTCATTCTAGCCGTTGATGATAATGAAGCTAATTTAAAATTGATTGCTGTATTTCTTGAAGAATTTCAAGTGAAAGTCGAATTGGCTACCAATGGTGTTGAAGCCGTCAAACTGTGTAAAGAACATCACTTTGATTTGATTTTTATGGATATCCAAATGCCCGAAATGGATGGTATTGAAGCCACCCAAAAAATAAGAAAAATAAAATTAAACCAACGTACACCCATTATCGCCTTGACAGCTCATGCCCTACTGGGAGAACGGGAAAAGTTATTGTCTGAAGGCATGAATGATTACCTGACAAAACCCATTAGTCTGGAACAAGTTGAAGACACTTTATTTAAATGGACACATACCCGTAAAAGTACGAACCGTACAAACCTCTCAGTAGCATTAGATTATCAGTCAGTATCAAAAGAACTGCCTCCATTAATTGACACATCAGCCCCTCCTATTGACTGGAGTAAAAGCTTAACCATGTCTGGAGGAAAAAAATCACTGGCTCAAGAAATGTTATCCATGCTCATTGCTCACATTCCAGAAGCCCGACAACACATTGAACAGGCTTTTCAAGATCAGTTACTCAATGACTTAAAGCATCATGTACATAAATTCCATGGCGCAACCTGTTATGTTGGCGTTCCAACCCTTAAAGAAATTGCTTATCAATACGAAGCAGAACTTAAAATGAATGGACTGACAAATATTCACCTGTTGCATGAGTCATTATTAAGAGAAATGCAACGTGTTGAAAATGCTGCCAGTCTTTTTGTAGAATAATTATCCAGGTATTTATCCGTATGTCATCTCCTCAACATGTTGCTCTTCTTGGAGCCAGTACTAAGACACATCGTTATGCTTTTAAAGCATTCAATTTATTGCAAGAATATGGTCACCATGTCTATCCCATTAACCCAAGCCTGGATACCATCAATAACCAAAAGGTTTATAGTAGTTTACTAAACCTGCCTGAACCTATTGATACTCTAACACTCTATTTAAATCCTAAAAAATTATTACCACTTATCAACGATATCATTCAATTGAATCCTAAGCGGGTTATTTTTAATCCTGGAACAGAGTCTGAAGAAGTGATGCAAGCGCTCAAGAATAAACACATCCCCTATGAAGAAGCCTGTACTCTGGTTTTATTAAGAACACAACAATTTGATTTAGAGTAAAATCATCCATGCCACCCTCACATCACCCTGCAACACAACCCCTCCGTCAAGATAAGCAAATTCAAACACAACTGAGAAATATTGATTTGTATTTTAGTACGACTTGGGGCCTGTTTTCACCTAAAGAAATCGACGAAGGCAGCCGGTTATTGCTGAATTATTTAAATATTGAACAAGATGCTCACTGTCTTGATTTAGGTTGTGGTTATGGCGTATTAGGTATCACTATGGCAAAACTGGCTCCACAAGGAGAAGTGCTTATGGTTGATAAAGATTTTGTTGCTGTCGACTATGCCAATAAAAATACAAAGCAGAATAACATTGCCAATGCCGAAGCCATACTGAGTAATGGTTTTGATGCACTGAACGATCAAAAATTTGATGTGATTGTCTCTAACATTCCTGCAAAAGTGGGTAATGAAATGTTGCAGCTTTTTACCTATGACGCACTGAGCCATTTAAAAGCCAATGGACAGTTTTATGTTGTCACTATCAACGGATTGCGACAATTTATTAAACGGACTTTTACTGAAATTTTTGGTAATTATAACAAGCTAAAGCAAGGAAAGAATTATACTGTTGCCAGTACAACAAAAACTGAATAACTTTTTAACATTCAAAAAATTAATCCATTAAAAAAGAGAGCCATTAGCAGTGAATAGCTCTCTTTCTTTATTTTTCGCGCATTAGAACACGATATCTTAGCAATCGTTTTCTATTCTTAATGTCCAATCTATTCTTCTAGTGCCAATTTTTCTACTCAAAGAATAATGCAGGGCACCACTACTATTTTGAACCATATTAAATATTCCTGTAACAGTATCACCAGCACGAATCTTTCTATCTACAAGGGTTCTAGTACATGTAGAATCTACATACTCCCCCCAAAGCCATTGTTTACAAGAATAGTGCTGATAAATCCACAATCTCAACTTATTATTTCCATTACCATCAGCTGTTACTGTATATCTATTGGAACCTCCATGCCCACTTAAAAACCTGAAATATCTAAAATCTGATTCTCTAATATTGTCAACTGTATCAGTACCTGAGACTGTCCCTGTTCTGGTTACTGTAATATCGGGTTGATCCCAAGGACCTGATATACCACATGAACTGGCATAAGCCAGATGGCTGGTGTATAAGAATGATAAGATGAAAAAGGCGATTAATTTCATAGATTTTAACATAGCTAAATCTCCAGAATGTTTATTGAGAAACATATTCTATACATTGGACTTTATAATAAAAACCGACATAGGCAGACATAGCCCTAAAATATCTCCTAAAAAATATCTATTATTTTAGATTGCCATATTTTCCAAAGTATTTTTACCTAACGTTCAAACTCAGCTTCCAATTGTTTCTACTTGAGATAACCAGTAAGAAGTCATATCAATGGAAGAACAAGAATCATGTTACCTGAACATGTAGGTTTCATAGTAAGTATATTATATAAGATCTAGTATATCTGATGGTATAAAAGAAATTTAAATGGACTCTTTACAATACTAAGTTGATATGCCTTTAATCTGTCCACAAATTCTGTGGATAACTCTGGTAATAAGTTTTAAAAAAAAGCGTAAAGTGCCTATTTTCACTGTTCTACCCGCGATCTGATTATTTTTTAACCAGTTGTATTTTTTTCTTATTTTTCAAATAGTTATGTATTTTTCAAAGCGTTTTATTGAATTTTTATGTCGTTTTTTAAATTTTGCAGAGCAGTAAAAAAAGTGAAATATTTTCTGTGGATTACTATTGACAAATATTAAATGACGCAGCTTTCAAATGAATATTATTTATCTCATGATTAAGTAGTATTCTTCAAATACTCAAATCATGCACCACTTCAAGTAAGTAAGCACTTATTTTTAAAATAAATACCCGTAATCCAATAAGACAATTATTGTTTTTGAAATTCAGCATAAATCTCAATGGTTACATCATCACCTACCAAAGGAATATATTGATCCATACCAAAATCCGAACGCTTTATTTCGATCAATGCAGAAAATCCCAAGGTGTAATAACCTGTTAACCAATTACTGGCTCCACCATGAAAGGTTGCCGTTAATGGGATATGTTTAGTGACACCTAAAAGTGTTAGCTCTACCTGAAACTCAAATTGATTCACATGCTTTGTCGGTAACGCGGACAAAGTTTTTAATATGATTTTTGGATATTGCTTACTTTTGAACCAATTACCCTTTAATTTTTGTTCCAGACTTTCATTATTCACATCAACACTGCTGGCATCTACCCAAGCTTCTAAGCGTGTTGCTTCAGGATGCTGAGGATCAAAGTCCAATGTTGCATCCATGCGGTTAAATCGCCCTACATAGGTAGATAGCTGCATGTGTGATACTTTAAACACAACACTGGTATGCTTTGGATCTAACTGATACTGTCCTTTGCGTAAATCAAAAAAATTATCTTCAACTTTGGGTGTCAGTAAATAAGTACATCCAGAAACACTGATGGAAAAAAGAAGGGTAAACAATAATTTCATAAATCAATGGCCCATCTGAGCGCAGTTCAAAAAAAGCGGTATTATCTAATACCGCTTTTTCATTAAAATAATGAATCTGAAAAGTCGTCCATATCAAGTCAATGATGCCTGATAAATAGATTGTATCGAGCTGTCTAAAGTTGTATCAAACTCCTGCTCTGTCTGTTGTGCAGATAAGCCTTGTGATAAAGCCCGTGAAAAGCTCGCTATCATGCCCTGGTTTTCACTGACGCGACGATTGGCTTCTTCTCTATCATAACCACCTGATAAAGCAACTACCTTTAATACATTCGGATGTTCAATACATTCTTTATAAAAACCAGCTGTTTCTGGTGGAGTCAATTTCAACATGACTTTATCATTGTCATTCAATTGATTCAGCTTTTGTAAAATATGCGTTTTTAATAAAGTTTCTGCTTCCGCCTTTGACTCACTATGAATATCAACTTCCGGTTCAATAATTGGTACCAGACCTGCCTGAATAATTTGTTGCCCTATTTCAAACTGTTGCTCTACCACGCGTTTTATGCCAGCTTCATTGGCAGTTTTTATGACTGAACGCATTTTGGTACCAAACACATCCTGTGCTTGTGCTTTTGCCAATAAAGCATCTAACTCAGGCATAGGTTTCATCGTCTGTACGCCATCTTCCTCTTCAGCCAGTCCTTTATCAACTTTTAAAAAGGGTACAACCTTTTTTACTTGCCACAAATAATGAGATGAAGACTTGGCTTCAATTTCTCTATCCAATGTATTTTCAAATAAAATAGCCCCTAATATTCTCTCACCATTAAAACTGGGGCTTGTGATAATGCGTGTACGCATTTCATGTACTTTATCAAACATTTCATTATCATTTGAATAAGTATCTTCATTCACACCATATAAACGCAAAGCTTTAGGTGTACTCCCTCCACTTTGGTCTAAAGCGGCAATAAAACCATTTTGTGTTTTTACTTTTTCTAACTGATCATTAAATGTTGACATAGCAAACTCCAAATAAATATTTTGAATGATTAAACAGAAACAGCTGCTCTTGATTCAAGTATTTCGACAGCAGGTAACGTCTTACCTTCCAAAAACTCAAGAAAGGCACCACCACCCGTTGATATATAAGAGATTTTTTGGCCAATTTCAAATTGCTCAATGGCCGCTAAAGTATCACCTCCACCAGCAATAGAAAAAGCATCACTGTCCGCAATGGCCTGTGCAATTGCTCGAGTACCCTGTGAAAAAGCATCAAATTCAAAAACACCCACTGGGCCATTCCAGATAATGGTTTTTGCTTTATGGATAATAGATTTCAATTCTGTAATGGTATTAGGACCTATATCCAAAATCATTTCATTGGGTTGAATCTCTGATACCTGGCGTTGTACAGGTGCAGCGTCTGCACTAAAAGATTGAGCTACCACAACATCCGTCGGCACTGGAATATAACTCTGATTATTTTGTGCTTGTTGCATTAAGTTTTTGGCATCAAGAATCAAGTCCTGCTCACATAACGATTGCCCTACTGCAAAATCTTTTGCAGCAATAAATGTATTAGCAATACCACCACCCACAATTAATTGATCGACTTTTTTTGATAGTGCATTCAATACTGTCAGTTTTGTAGATACTTTAGAACCGCCAACAATGGCAACAACTGGACTTTCCGGATTATCAAAAGCCTGAGCTAAAGCATCCAGCTCTTTGCAAAGCAAAGGGCCAGCACAAGCAACAGGAGCAAATTCGGCAACACCATGGGTTGATGCCTGAGCTCTATGGGCCGTACCAAAAGCATCCATCACAAAAACATCACATAATGCCGCATATTGACGGGCTAAATCAGGATCATTCTTTTTTTCACCAGGGTTGCCACGAACATTTTCCAATAATACACATTCTCCTGAATCCAACTCAAAACCTGACAGATAATCTGTCACTAACCTGACTGAGCGACCTAATAATTTTTCCAAATGCTGAGCTATGGGTAATAAAGAATATTCTGATGTGAGTTGGCCTTCTGTTGGACGTCCCAAATGCGACATTAAAATAACTGAAGCACCTTGGTCTAATGCATTTTTTATTGTAGGAATGGCCGCCTGAATACGTGCATCAGAGGTGACCAGGCCATCATGAACAGGTACATTTAAATCTTCACGAATGAGTACCCGTTTATTATTTAAATCACATTGCGTCATGCGCAGCATAGACATAAATCACTCACTCTCTAAAAAATAAAATTAATATGTCTTATTTAAGATGCCTGCATCATAGCCAGCGCGGTATCTATCATACGACAACTAAATCCCCATTCATTGTCATACCATGTGACAACCTTAACCAGCCGATTGCCTTGAACCCGTGTTTGCGTTGCATCGAAGGTACTGGATGCCACGGTATGGTTAAAATCAACGGAAACCAATGGCGCTTCGTTGTAATCCAACACATAATTATCCGCTGCATTTTTGACAATGGTATTAATTTCATCAACAGAAGTGTCTCGACCTGCCATAAAGGTTAAATCCACCACTGACACATTCACAGTAGGTACACGCATGGCAAAACCATCCAATTTACCATTCAGATGAGGCAGTACTAAACCAACCGCTTTTGCAGCACCGGTTTTTGTCGGTATCACTGATTGGGCAGCAGCTCTTGCTCTGCGTAAATCCTTGTGTGGATTATCAATAATACACTGGTCATTGGTATAAGCATGAATCGTATTAACCAAACCATTTTCAATACCCACACCTGCATCTAATACTTTTGCAACGGGTGCAAGACAATTTGTTGTACAGGATGCATTAGACACCACATTATGCTCAGCAGTTAACACATCATCATTCACACCAAAAACAATCGTTGCATCAATATCTTCTGCGCCTGGTGCCGAAATCAAAACTTTTTTCGCACCGCCAGCAAAGTGTTTTGAGGCGCCAGCTTTATCTTTAAACTTGCCAGTACATTCCAAAACCACATCGACATCATAGTCACCCCAATTCAGATTTTCTGGGTTACGATCAGAAAGCATGGTAATTGAATCACCATTCACTATCATCTTACCGCCTTCAGATTTCACATCAAAATTGAAACGACCATGGGTTGTATCAAATAACGTTAAATGAACATTGGTCTCAATGGGATGAGACGAATTAATCGCTACAACTTGAATATCATTCGACCTGTTGAGTTCATAAATAGCGCGCAAAACCATGCGGCCAATTCGACCATAACCATTGATACCGACTTTGACGGTCATAGTTCACCTCTTTTCTTCATATTTAAATATTAAAAAACCTACGACGGAATATTTGATGCCATAAGTGCTTGTTTCAAAATAGCAACACAAAATATTATGCACCCAATAAAGATTCCGCCATCATTATGACATTCTCAGAAGTAAATCCAAAGGTTTCAAATAATTCATGGGCTGGTGCAGATTCACCAAAGTGATCAAGACCCAATACTTTACCTTCTAAACCTACATATTTAAACCAAAAATCGGGATGTCCCGCTTCTATGGCAATACGTCTTGTTACAGACTTTGGCAATACAGATTCTTTGTAATCATCACTTTGTTGATCAAATACGGATGTCGATGGCATAGATACCACTCTCACCTGAATGCTACGCTTGCTCAACTCATTAGCAGACTGCAATGCCAAATCAACTTCTGAACCTGTTGCTATTAAAATTAATTCTGGTGTACCGCTACATTCTCTAATAACGTATCCACCTTTTTCAATTTGACCAAGCTGCTCTTCTGTTCTTTGTAAGCCAGGTAAACCCTGTCGGGATAAAGCCAGTGCACTCGGGCCATGATGATTCTCTAAAGATAACTTCCAGGCGACGGCTGTTTCTGTTTCATCACAAGGACGCCATAAAGTTAAATTAGGTGTCGTTCTCAAGTTAGTCAGTTGCTCAATAGGTTGATGCGTAGGCCCATCTTCCCCCAGGCCAATTGAGTCATGAGTAAAGACATAAATCACTCTTTGTTTCATTAATGCAGACATTCGTACTGCATTTCGGGCATATTCCATAAAAATTAAAAAAGTGCCTCCGTAAGGAATAAAGCCACCATGAAGGGCAATACCATTCATAATAGATGACATACCAAATTCTCTAACGCCATAGTAGATATAATTTCCCTTGGCTTCATCAGCTGTAATGGCTTGAGAACCGCTCCATAATGTTAAATTTGATCCGGCCAAATCAGCAGAACCACCAACCAGACCTGGCAATAAAGAGGCAAAGGCTTCTATTGCATTTTGTGAGGCCTTTCTTGTCGCTAGTTTAGAGGCTTCAGCTTGAACCTGACGAATATACTCATTGGCTTTTGTAGAAAAATCTGTTGGTAAATCACCATTTAAACGTCTTTCAAGTTGAGCGGCCAGTTCAGGATATTCATCACGATAGTCAATAAATCTGTCATTCCACTCTGTTTCTGCATCAGAACCCTTAGGACGAGCATCCCATGCCTGGATAATATCTTTAGGTATTTCAAAAGGTGCATGCGGCCAATTCAGTTTGTCACGAGCGCCCGCTATTTCATCATCACCTAATGGCGCACCATGACAGGATGCCTTACCTGCTTTCGTTGGTGCTCCAAATCCTATGGTTGTTTTGCAGCAAATGAGTGTTGGTTTTTCATCTTGTGAACGAGCCTCTTCGATCGAATGCTTTATGATTTCTGCATCATGGCCATCCACATCTTTTATCACCTGCCATCCATAAGCCTCAAAACGTGCAGGTGTATCATCTGAAAACCATGTATCAACCTCTCCATCGATAGAAATACCATTGTCATCATAAAAAACAATCAATTTTCCAAGCTTTAAAGTGCCGGCCAAAGACGCAACTTCATGAGAGATACCTTCCATCAGGCATCCGTCACCAATAAACACATAAGTATAATGATCAATGATATTATGAGAAGCTTTATTAAATTCTGCTGCCAATGTTTTTTCGGCAATGGCCATACCTACAGCATTCGCTAATCCTTGACCCAAGGGTCCTGTTGTCGTTTCTATACCCGGTGTATAACCATATTCAGGGTGTCCGGGTGTTTTAGATTTGTACTGCCTAAAATTTTGTAAATCAGCTTTTGTAACAGCATAACCCGATAAATGTAGTAAAGAATAAATTAACATGGAGCCATGACCATTTGATAACACAAAACGATCACGATTGACCCATTGTGGGTTGCCAGGATTATGATTTAAAAAATCATTCCATAATACTTCAGCAATATCAGCCATACCCATGGGAGCACCAGGGTGCCCTGATTTTGCTTGCTGTACAGCATCCATACTTAAAGCTCTTACCGCATTTGCCAATTCAAATCGGGTTGGCATACTACAAACTCCTATATTAATTGATTATTAAACCAGTTTTTGAAGGCGCGTATTTTCTCAAACGCAGAGGGGTAAAAGCAAACCATTTACTTGTTTTTTTGATATTAATAATCAACATTTACCCTTAAATACAGAGTAAAGAATTGTAATTATCTTTACTTTCAGTAGGTTACAAATATACTCATTTAATTTCCGTCGTTATTTTAATTTTTGCTTAGAGCAGAATCACTATACCAGTGTATCCATAACCTGATGTCATCGTTTCTTCTATTCTCTTAAACAGTATTGACGCCTTAATACAAAAAAACCGAGCTATTGCCCGGTTTTTTTATGATGTTTTTATGACACAGATAAGGCGTTACTCTTCTGTTTCTTCATCCTGCTCTTCATCTTCCTCTACTTCTTCCACAATAGGTCTGTCAACAAGTTCTACAATAGCCATTGGTGCATTATCTCCGGCTCTAAAGCCTGCCTTTATAATTCTTAAATAACCACCCGGACGCTCCTGGTACCTTGGCCCAAGCTCAGAAAATAAAATACCAACCGCTTCTTTAGAACGTGTACGTGCAAAAGCTAAACGACGATTTGCCACAGAATCATTCTTGGCTAATGTAATCAAAGGCTCAGCAACCCGTCTTAGCTCTTTTGCTTTAGGTAATGTTGTCTTGATCAACTCATGTTTAAACAGCGATACAGACATATTTCTAAACATAGCTTGTCTATGGCTACTGTTTCTATTTAATTTACGTCCACTTTTTCTATGACGCATAACACAAACCTCTATTTGCTAGCCAGCCTGCGATAGTACTGACTTTATTTCATTCAATTTTATCAATAATGATGTTGCTGTTTTTTATCTTTTACTATCCGTTTGCATCCAATAAATTGGCTGGAGGCCAACTCTCTAAACGCATACCCAATGATAGTCCTCGAGAAGCAAGAACATCTTTAATTTCAGTTAAGGATTTTTTACCTAAATTAGGTGTTTTCAATAACTCAACTTCTGTACGTTGAATTAAATCACCGATATAGTGAATATTTTCTGTTTTAAGACAGTTGGCCGAACGTACTGTTAACTCTAAGTCATCTACTGGTCTTAATAAAATCGGATCAACTTCTGGCTGTTGTTCTTCTGGTTCAATTTCTTTTTCATCTTTTAAATCAACAAATGCAGACAATTGGTTCTGTAAAATAGTTGCACTGCGTCGAATCGCCTCTTCTGGCTCGATGCTGCCGTCCGTTTGAATATCCAAAACAAGCTTATCCAGGTTTGTTCTTTGTTCAACACGAGCTGCTTCCACAACATAAGAAACTCGATTAACTGGGCTGTAAGTTGCATCCAAACGCAAACGACCAATAGGTGTTTGTTCTTCCGTTTGGTATTCACGAACATTAGCAGCCTCATAACCTCGACCTCGTCGAACCCAAATCCTCATATTCAATGCACCCTTTTTCGTTAGAGTTGCAATTTTATGATCTGGGTTTACGATATGTACACCTGCCATACCGTCTATATCAGAAGCAAGTACATCACCTTCACCACTTTTCTGTAAGATCAGGCAAGCATCATCTTTATCTTCTAAACTAATCGACAAATCTTTTAAATTTAACAAAATTTCAATGACATCTTCCTGAACACCTTCAACCGTTGTGTATTCATGAAGTACGCCATCAATTTCTACTTCTGTAACTGCCGCACCTGGCATAGATGATAATAAAATTCGCCTTAAGGAATTTCCCAATGTGTGGCCAAATCCTCTCTCAAATGGCTCAAGGACAACTTTTGCTCTATTGTGTCCTGATTGTTCTACTTTTATTTGTGTGGGTATTAAAAATTCGTTGGCATTGCTCATAAAAGCTCTTTCCTCGCAGGTGAGTTAAACTTTATTACTTAGAGTAAAGCTCTACAATTAGATTTTCATTGATATCTGATGGTAGATCATCCCGTTCAGGAACGTTTTTAAAAACGCCTTCCATTTTCTTTTCATCAACATCCACCCATTCTATATCAGGTCTTTGAGAAGCCAATTCTAAAGCAGCTTTAATTCGTGCCTGCTTTTTAGATTTTTCTCTCACCGTGATAACGTCATTCTCTCTCACACGAAATGATGGAATATTAACGACCTTACCATTCACCATTAAAGCTTTATGGCTTACTAATTGTCTTGCTTCGGAACGAGTTGCCCCTAATCCCATACGATAAACAACATTATCAAGACGACTTTCCAGAAGTTTTAATAAGTTTTCACCTGTTGCGCCCTTGATACGCGCAGCTTCTTTATAATAATTACGAAACTGTTTTTCAAGAACACCATAAATACGTCTTACTTTTTGTTTTTCTCTTAATTGAACACCATAATCAGAAAGTCTTGCTCTTTTTGTACCATGTTGACCTGGCGTTTGATCAATTTTACATTTACTTTCTATTGCACGAACACCACTCTTAAGCAGAAGATCAGTGCCTTCTCTACGTGCTAATTTTAATTTTGGTCCGGTATACTTAGCCATGTTGTCTTTCCTCTAAAATTACACTCGACGTTTTTTAGGTGGACGACAGCCATTATGAGGAATAGGCGTCACATCAGTAATATTGGTGATCTTAAAACCAGCAGCACTCAAAGCTCTAACAGCTGATTCTCGACCAGGCCCTGGGCCCTTTACAAAAACCTCCATATTTTTCATTCCCATATCCTTAACTATATCAGCACAACGGCCCGAAGCCACTTGCGCAGCAAATGGTGTACTTTTACGAGAACCACGAAAACCTGAACCACCAGCAGTAGCCCATGCTAATGCATTACCCTGACGATCAGTAATAGTAATAATAGTATTGTTAAACGATGCATGGATATGCGCCATACCATCAACTACATGTTTTTTAACTTTTTTGCGTGCTTTAGCTGGTGCTTTTGCCATTATAAAACCCTGACTCTAATTTCTAATTGGTTTACGTGGTCCCTTTCGGGTTCTAGCATTGGTTTTACTTCTTTGCCCACGTACTGGTAAACTTCGACGATGACGAATGCCTCTATAACAGCCCAAGTCCATCAAACGTTTAATGCTCATGGAAACTTCACGTCTAAGATCGCCTTCTACAGTAAAACTGGCAACTTGGTTACGAAGTTTTTCAATCTCTGGTTCACTGAGCTCTTTAATTTTTACAGAAGGATTGATACCTGCAGCCTCACAAATATCTTTTGCTCGACTACGTCCAATACCATAAATTGCAGTCAATGCAACTTCTGTATGTTTATGGATAGGTATATTGATACCTGCAATACGGGCCATTTAGCCAAACTCCTAAATTTTTACGCTACCCAAGCGAAAAGGCGCAATAGAATAACGCTAATGATACAAAATTTCAACTGATTTATAATGTTAGCCTTGTCTTTGCTTATGGCGAGGATCTTCACAGATAACTCTGACACTGCCATTCCGACGGATAACTTTACAATTTCTACAAATTCGTTTTACAGAGGCTCTTACTTTCATTGACTGTCTCCGACTAACTCAACTTTGTTTAATACGGCCAGATGAGCCATAGTTTTTAAAATTCGCTTTTTTCAAAGCAGAATCATAATCTTTTGATATTAAATGAGCTTGCACCTGTGCCATGAAATCCATAACAACAACAACAACGATGAGTATTGCGGTACCTCCCAAATATAAGGGCACTTTCGCAAATAAAATCATCAATTCAGGCAAGATACAAACAAAGGTCATGTAAAGCGCACCAGCTAAAGTCAGACGCGTCATAATTTTATCAATATGCATGGATGTTTGCTGGCCTGGGCGAACACCTGGAATAAACGCACCCGATTTTTTCAAATTATCAGCCGTTTCCCTAGGGTTCATTGTTAGCGCAGTATAAAAGAAGCAGAAAAAGATTATACCTACTGCATATAATAAAATGTAAAGAGGATTACCAGGAGAAAGCTGAACCGTAATATCTCGCAACCAGCCTAAACTCTCATCTCCTTGTCCAAACCATTGCAAAATAGTACCAGGAAACATAATAATTGCTGACGCAAAAATTGCAGGAATAACACCAGCCATATTGATTTTTAATGGCAAATGGCTGTTTTGTGCTGCAAACACTTTACGCCCCTGTTGACGCCTTGCATAACTGACTAAAATACGTCTTTGTCCACGTTCAACCCAGACGATAAAAAAGGTAACCAATACAACTAGAGCAATAATACCTAAAACAGCGATAACTGACAGTTGTTGCTCCTTAAGCTGTCCAAAAACCTGACCCACCGCACTGGGTAAACCAGCAACAATCCCCGCAAATATCAACATGGATATACCATTACCGATACCGCGTTCATTAATTTGTTCACCAAGCCACATCAAAAACATGGTACCTGTCACCAAGCAGACAATAGCACCAAAATAAAAAGAAAAGTCTGGGTTAGGTACAAGATTGGGCAGCCCGTCTAATGATGTTATTTGTGTAGACATAGCTACAGCCTGAACAGTAGCAATAACCAAAGTCAGGTAACGTGTATATTGATTTAATTTTTTTCTTCCTGCTTCACCTTCTTTTTTGAGCTGTTTTAAACGCTCATCAACAAATCCCATCACCTGAATAATAATCGATGCTGTAATGTAAGGCATAATACCTAAAGCAAACACACTGGCTCGCTCTAAAGCACCACCCGAAAACATATTGAACATGGTCAACAGATTACCTGATTGACTGGCATCATTTAAGAAATTACCAAGAACACTGGCATCAATACCAGGCACAGGTATAAAAGAACCGATACGGAATACAATAAATGCCATCAATACAAATAAAAGCCGCTGTTTTAGTTCGGCTAAATTATCTGAAGATTTTGATGTTGTTGGACTTTTCGCCATGTTATCGACCTTTATTAGTCTTCAATTTTTCCACCAGCAGATTCAATAGCGTCTTTTACGCCTTTAGTCACACGTATTCCAGGTGCTATTGTTAAAGGTTTATCAATAGATCCTGATAACATGATTTTCACATTTTGAATTTGCTTTTTAATAATACCGGCCGCTTTCAAGCTCAATAAGTCAACAACATCACCTTCTATTTTGGCTAACTCACCTAGTCTTACTTCAGAAGACAGTAATGACTTTCTGGAAGTAAAACCAAATTTTGGTAAACGTTGCTTAAGTGGCATTTGACCACCCTCAAAACCAGCGGGGACTTTACCACCTGAACGTGATTTTTGACCTTTGTGTCCACGACCACCAGTTTTACCTAATGTGCTGCCAATACCTCGACCAACACGCTTTTTCTTTTTCTTTGAGCCTTCAGCAGGGCTTAATTCATTCAATCTCATTTTAATTTTCAACCCGTACCATATAATCAATTTTATTAATCATACCGCGGGTAGAAGGAGTGTCTTCCACTTCCACTGTATGCCCAATTCGACGCAAACCCAGTCCAGTCAGACAAGCTTTATGACTGGCTAAACGCCCTATACTGGAACGAACCTGAGTAACTTTTATCATCGATTTTGCCATAATGTCTTACCCCAAAATCTCTTCAACTGTTTTTCCACGTTTCAAAGCAATCTTTTCAGGTGTTGCCATATCTGCCAAGCCTTTTACAGTGGCTCGAACAATATTGATTGGGTTGGTTGAACCATTACTTTTTGCTAAAACATTTTGTACGCCCAATACTTCAAAAACAGCACGCATAGCACCACCAGCAATAATACCTGTCCCTTCAGATGCTGGCTGCATAAATACTTTCGATGCACCATGATTGGCGTTAATAGGATACTGTAATGTATGCCCATCTTTTAATTCGACTTGAACCATATTACGTCTTGCTTGTTCCATTGCCTTCTGAATGGCAGCAGGAACTTCACGCGCTTTACCTCGTCCAAAACCAATTTTACCTTTGCCATCACCTACAACCGTTAAAGCTGTAAATGAAAATACACGTCCACCTTTTACCACTTTGGCAACACGGTTAACGCTAACCAGTTTTTCCATTAGGCCTTCAGTACTGTTTACTTCTTGTCTAGCCATGCTTTATTACCTTTAAAATTGAAGACCTTTATCACGAGCCGCTTCCGCCAAAGCTTTAATACGACCATGATAATGATAACCAGAACGATCAAAAGATACATTTAACACACCTGAATCCAAAGTACGTTCGGCAATTAAAGTACCCACTTTTGAAGCTGTTTCAATATTACCCGTTGATTTAACTTCATCTCGAACTGCTTTTTCAACAGAGGATGCTGAAGCAATAACACGACCACCTTCCGCTGTAATAACCTGAGCATAAATATGCCTAGGTGTTCGATTAACAATCAAACGTGTGGCTTCTAGTTCTTTCAATTTATGTCGTGTACGAGCAGCTCGACGTAATCTCATTTGCTTTTTATTCATAAGTACACTCTATTTCTTCTTAGCTTCTTTACGACGTATCGTTTCGTCAGAGTAGCGAACACCCTTGCCTTTATAAGGCTCTGGTGGACGATACTTTCGAATATTCGCAGCAACCTGGCCTACCAATTGCTTGTCTGCCCCTTTCACCAATATTTCCGTATTAGATGGTGTTTCAATAGTAATACCCTCAGGTACAGCAAACTCAACAGGGTGAGAAAAACCCAAAGTTAAATTAAGTGTTTTACCTTTTGCCTGGGCTCTATAACCCACACCAACCAACTCAAGTTTCTTTTCAAAACCTTCACTAACACCGACAACCATGTTGTTCACTAATGAACGCATCGTTCCGGCAAAAGCATAACCTTTTTCTGCGCCTTCTCTAGGAGAAAAAGTTAACACATTCTCTTCCTGTTTTATTTCAACATCACCATGTAACTCACGCTCAAGAGTACCTTTTGAGCCTTTAATCGTAAGCAGTTGTCCTTTCAATGAAATTTCAACACCAGAAGGAAGTTGAACAGGGCTTTTTGCAATACGTGACATCTTAAACTCCTTAGGAAACGATACAGATGACTTCGCCGCCCTGACCAGCAATGCGAGCAGCTTTATCAGTCATGACACCACGAGAAGTTGAAACAACAGCAATACCTAAACCATCAAGCACTTTAGGCAACTCAGAAACTTTTTTATAGATTCTAAGTCCTGGCCGGCTCACTCTTTTTAATTCATCAATAACGGGCTTGCCTTCAAAATACTTCAACTCTATTGTTAATGTTCTTTTATTTCCCGCTTCTTCTGAAACATCAAAAGAATTGATATACCCTTCTTCTTTAAGCACATGACATATTGCTGCTTTTTGTTTTGAAGAAGGCATTGCAATAGATTTTTTATTTGCAGACTGACCGTTACGAATTCTTGTCAGTAAATCAGCAATAGGATCTTGTAAACTCATCTTAAAACTCTCCTATGCTTACCAACTTGCCTTTACAAGACCAGGAACATCACCTTTCATTGCGTGTTCACGGAGCTTGTTTCGACAAAGACCAAATTTTCTTAAATAGGCATGGGGACGCCCTGTAATACGACAACGATTACGCTGTCTGACAGGACTTGCATCTCTAGGTAATGCCTGCAATTTTAATTGCGCTTCCCACTTCTCATCTTCACTTGCACTGCTACTCGAAATAATTGCTTTGAGTTCAGCTCTTTTCTTTGCATATTTTGCAACTGTACGCGCTCTTTTTCTTTCGCGCTCTACCATTGAAACTTTAGCCACAAGCTTTACCCCTTAACGCTTAATCGGAAAGTTAAAAGCGTCTAATAACGCTCGTGCTTCTTCATTGCTTTTCGCAGTAGTCGTAATGGTAATATCCAAACCACGAATCTTATCGACTTTATCATAATCGATCTCAGGAAAAACAATTTGCTCTTTAATACCCAAAGAATAGTTTCCACGTCCATCAAATGATTTTGGACTTAAACCACGAAAGTCTCTAATTCGAGGTATAGCAATAGATATGAGTCTTTCAAAAAAGTCCCACATACGCTCACCACGAAGAGTCACTTTACAGCCAATAGGATAACCTTCTCTGATTTTAAATCCGGCAACAGATTTACGAGCCTTGGTCGCAACAGGTTTCTGACCGGATATTGCTGCCATATCAGACATAGCATTATCTATAATCTTTTTGTCGCCGACAGCCTCACCAAGTCCCATATTTAAGGTTATCTTAGATATTTTAGGGACTTGCATGACCGACTTATAGTCAAACTTTTTCATCAGTTCGTCAACTATGTTTTCTTTATAAAAGCCTTGCAGTTTCGCCATGATTACATTTACCAGGTTAATTAAATGTCAATTTGTTCATTGGTTGATTTAAACACTCGAACACGTTCACCATCTTCTAATGTTTTAATACCAACTCGATCAGCTTTACCCGTTTGCGGGTTATATATAGCCACATTTGAAATATGAATAGAGGCTTCTTTTTCAACAATACCGCCCTCTATTCCAGCTTGTGGATTAGCTTTTTGATGCTTTTTAATTAAATTTGCGCCATCAACAATGACACGTTGTTTCTCAACCAAAACTTTATTTACTGTGCCGCGATGACCTTTGCTTTTTCCTACAGTGACGATGACTTCATCGCCTTTTTTAATCTTTTTCATAATTCACATCGCCTTTACTAGATAACCTCAGGTGCTAAAGAAACAATTTTCATAAACTTGTCTCCTCGCAACTCACGGGTAACAGGACCAAAAATTCGCGTACCAATAGGTTGATGCTGTGCATTTAATAAAACAGCCGCATTACCATCAAAACGAATGGTTGAACCGTCTGTTCTTCTCACCCCTTTACGAGTACGAACGACGACTGCATTCAAAACGTCGCCCTTTTTCACCTTACCTCGAGGTATCGCTTCTTTTACGCTTACTTTAATAACGTCACCAATATGTGCATAACGCCTATGCGATCCTCCCAGGACTTTTATACACATCACTCGACGTGCACCGCTATTATCAGCAACATCTAGCATCGTCTGCATTTGGATCATCAGTTATCTCCGAACTTTCCCGCAACTTTCACCTTAGGTGAAAAAAAGACGCGAGAGTATACATTAAAATATTATTTTAGTCACAACTTTGCTAACTAAAACCTAGTTAACTCGCTTTCTCTACCACCTCAACCAACTGCCAAGATTTAGACTTGGAGATTGGTCGGCATTCAACCACTTTTACTGTATCGCCTATATTACATTCATTCTTTTCATCGTGTGCATGCACTTTCGTTGAACGCCGAATGAACTTGCCATAAATAGGATGCTTTACTTGTCTTTCTATAAGCACAGTAATGCTTTTATCCATTTTATCGCTAACTACTTTACCCATCAGAGTACGTTTAACAGGAGATTTTTCACTCATAACGCATTCGCCTTTTCATTGATAATAGTCTTCACTCTTGCAATATTTCTTTTTACATCTTTTAACTGATGGTTTTGAGGAAGCTGTCCTGTTGCATGCTGCATACGCAAGTTGAATTGTTCTTTCAACAACTCGTGAAGCTTTTTATTCAACTCTTCGTTTGAACTGTCTCTTAACTCTTGTACTTTCATTACATAACCACTCGAGTAACAAAGGTTGTTTTCACCGGTAATTTTGCCGTTGCCAGCTCAAAAGCTTCTCTCGCCAGCTCTTCAGGAATACCTTCAACTTCATACAACATACGACCTGGTTGAATTTGGGCAACCCAATATTCAACACTACCTTTACCTTTACCCATTCTTACCTCTAAAGGTTTTTTAGTAATGGGTTTATCAGGAAAAACACGTATATATACTTTTCCGGCACGTTTCATATGACGAGTCATTGCTCTACGTGCAGCCTCTATTTGGCGAGAAGTCAAACGACCACGCGTTGTTGCCTTCAAGCCAAACTCACCAAAATTCACCTTGCTACCTGAAATCGCAAAACCACGATTTCGGCCTTTTTGAATTTTGCGGTATTTTGTTCTTTTTGGTAAAAGCATTTAAATCTACCTCTGCTTTTTCTTGCTACGCGTATCTTTTTTAGGGCTGGGTGAATTTTCAGTTTCAGATTGTTCTTGACCACCTAAAACTTCTCCCTTGAAAATCCATACCTTCACACCTATTACGCCATAAGTTGTATTAGCTTCTGCAGTTGCATAATCAATATTTGCTCTCAAAGTGTGTAATGGCACGCGTCCTTCCCGATACCATTCACTCCGAGCAATTTCAGCACCACCTAATCGACCTGAAACTTGTATTTTTATTCCTTCTGCTCCCTGACGCATTGTATTCTGTACTGCTTTTTTCATTGCCCGACGAAACATAACCCGTCGTTCTAATTGTTGTGCAACACTGTCCGCGACAAGCTTGCCATCCAACTCTGGTTTACGAACCTGTTCTATGTTGACCTGTGTTGGCAAGCTGGTCATTTTTGACAACTTTTTGCGTAACTTTTCAATATCCTCACCCTTCTTACCAATGACAATACCTGGTCGAGCAGTGTGAATACTGACTTTTAAAGATTTAGCAGGACGCTCAATATCGATACGTGAAATAGATGCAGATGCCAACTCTTTATTTAACCAATTGCGAATTTGTATATCGCTTTCAAGGTTATCAGCATAATCGCGTCTTTCAGCATACCAGGTCGCTGTATGCGACTTAACAATGCCAAGTCGAATACCAATCGGATGAACCTTCTGACCCATGTTTTTCTCCTACTTTTCCGAAACTTTAACGGTTATATGGCATGTTCGTTTCAAGATACGATCGGCTCTACCTTTAGCTCGTGTCTTAATACGCTTTAACATTGGACCATCATCTACAAAAATAGTGGATACTGACAACTCATCAATATCAGCACCATCATTATGTTCAGCATTAGCTATGGCAGACTCAAGTACTTTTTTCATTAAGCCAGCCGCTTTTTTAGGGCTGAATTTTAAAATATCAAGTGCCTTTTCTACATGTAGGCCTCTTATCTGATCTGCCACCAAACGAACTTTCTGAGCTGAAATTCTTGCATGACGTAACACAGCTTGGGTTTCCACAATCATACCTCTTCTATCGTTTAGCCTTTTTATCTGCTACATGCCCTTTATAAGTTCGGGTAGGAGCAAATTCACCGAGTTTATGGCCGACCATTTCTTCTGTCATAAATACAGGCACATGTTGACGACCGTTATGAATGGCAATGGTCAAACCCACCATTTCTGGTGAAACCATTGAGCGACGAGACCATGTCTTGATAGGCTTTTTACTGTTCGCTTCAACAGCTGCCTCAACCTTTTTCATCAAGTGAAGGTCGATAAATGGGCCTTTTTTTAGTGAACGTGGCACAATGACTAACCTCTGTTATTTTTTGTTACGACGACGAACAATCAATTTATCAGTACGTTTATTACTTCGAGTCTTCTTACCCTTGGTAGGAACACCCCAAGGTGTCACTGGATGGCGACCACCTGAAGTTCTACCTTCACCACCACCATGTGGATGGTCAACAGGGTTCATGGCAACACCTCGAACTGTTGGACGTACACCACGCCAGCGCTTCGCACCAGCTTTACCCAGTGAACGCAACATATGTTCTGCATTACCAACTTCACCAATGGTTGCCCGACATTCTGATAATACTTTTCTCATCTCACCAGAGCGCAAACGCAATGTCACATAAGTACCTTCACGAGCAACTATCTGGACGTAAGCCCCTGCACTTCGGGCAAGTTGAGCACCTTTTTTGGGTTTTAACTCAACACAATGTACCGTTGTTCCTACTGGAATGTTGCGCATAGGTAGCGTATTACCTACTTTAATGGATGCAGATTCGCCTGACTCTATCTGCTCTCCTACCTTTAATCCTTTTGGAGCAATCATGTAACGTCGCTCACCATCTTTGTATAATAAAAGGGCAATATTTGCACTTCTATTAGGATCATATTCCAATCGCTCTACTTTGGCAGGAATACCATCTTTGCTTCTTTTAAAATCAATAATTCTGTAATGCTGACGGTGACCTCCACCAATATGCCGGACAGTAATTCTACCGTTATTATTCCGGCCACCACTTTTACTTTTTTTAGATAGCAAGGGGGCGTGAGGCTTGCCTTTGTGCAGCTCTGGATTAACGATTTTAACAACAAATCGACGTCCTGGAGATGTTGGTTTTGCTTTTACAATAGCCATATCAATGCTCTCTTATTCCGCGCTACTAAAATCAATATCTTGACCGTCTTTTAAGGAAACATAAGCTTTCTTCCAATCTTTACGGCGACCCATAATGGCACCGACTCGCTTTGATTTACCTTTTACGTTTAATGTTCTCACATGAGTCACTTCAACATCAAACATGGATTCGACGGCTTTTTTGATTTCTAGTTTTTTTGCATCTTTTACAACTTTAAAAACAAATTGACCTTTTTCAGCCAATACAGATGTTTTTTCAGTAACATGAGGTGCTAAAAGAACTTTCATTAAACGTTCTTGATTCATTTCAGCATCTCCTCAAATCTTTTCACAACAGGAACTGTCATGAGCACTTTATCAAAAGCAATCAGACTGACCGGGTCTACTGCATTGGGATCCCTCACATCAACCTTGTGTAAATTTCTGGCTGACAGATACAGATTCTCTTCAACACTATCGGTCACTATAAGTACATCCTGTAAACCCAATGTTTTTAATTTTTCAACCAATAATTTGGTCTTAGGCTGATCAACTTTAAAATCATCGACCACCAAGAGACGCTCTTGTCTAATAAGTTCAGACAATATACTGCGCATAGCGCCCCGATACATTTTACGATTGACTTTTTGGCTATGATCTTGTGGCTTTGCAGCAAAAGTAACACCACCTGATCGCCATATCGGACTGCGTATTGTGCCTGCACGAGCTCGACCTGTTCCTTTTTGTCGCC
Organism: Kangiellaceae bacterium; assembly: GCA_965230335.1. Lineage (GTDB taxonomy): Bacteria > Pseudomonadota > Gammaproteobacteria > Enterobacterales > Kangiellaceae > CBDDKS01. The sequence continues at coordinate 876,720 of CBDDKS010000006.1, forward strand.
ATGGCTTCTTACCACCACCTCGTACTTCACTTCTTGTTTTCTGTGCTCGAGTTCCAGCACGACTGGCAGCAAGATAAGCCACCACAACCTGATGAACCAAAGATTCGTTAAACTCCCGACCAAATGTGGTATCGGAAACGGTTAACACCTCTTTGTCTTCACCAAGAACAGACAAATTAAGCCCCATTCGTCTTCTCCTCTCTGTTCTTAAACTTTAACTGCTGGGCGAACGATAACATCATCACCCGTTGCGCCAGGAACAGCGCCATGAATTAGTAAAAGGCCTTTTTCTGCATCAACACGAATCAATTTTAGATTTTGTGTCGTTACGCGCTCAGAACCTAAGTGCCCAGCCATTTTTTTACCTTTAAAAACCTTACCTGGTGATTGGTTTTGACCAATAGAGCCTGGTGCTCTATGAGATAAAGAGTTACCGTGTGTGTTATCCTGCCCACGAAAGTTCCAACGTTTAATCGCACCGGCAAAACCTTTACCTTTCGACGTACCTGTTACATCAACCTTTTGTCCTTCTTCAAAAATATCCACTTTAATTTCTGAACCTAATTCATACCCGTCAAGAGTATCCACTCTAAATTCCCAAAGGCCTCTTCCAGCCTCAACGCCAGCTTTCTTAAAATGACCAATTTGAGCCTTATTAAGACGAGACGCTTTTTTTGAACCTGTTGTCACTTGAATAGCGTTATAACCTTCACCATCAACCTGTTTCAGCTGAGTAATCAGGTTACTTTCTACTTCAATAACCGTAACGGGCAAGGATCTACCCTCTTCTGTGAAGATTCGAGTCATCCCACTTTTACGGCCTACTATGCCTAAACTCATTCTATTTCTGCCTCTACCTAATTTGTTGGTGGCGCTAAAGTTTGGTTAATTAACTTTTTATAATCAACCTGAACTTGTCATTAAGACAAGCTGATTTGAACATCAACACCTGCAGCTAAATCTAGTTTCATTAAAGCATCCACAGTTTTATCTGTGGGCTCAATAATATCAACAAGACGCTTATGCGTTCTTATTTCATATTGATCTCGTGCATCTTTATTAACATGTGGTGAAATCAAAACCGTAAACCGTTCTTTCTTTGTTGGCAACGGAATCGGACCACAAACCTGGGCACCAGTTCGCTTGGCTGTATTAACGATTTCTGCAGTAGATTGATCAATTAGTTTATGATCAAATGCTTTTAATCTAATGCGAATACTTTGCTTCGACATAGCAAAGAGACTCCAAAATGTTTTACAAAAAAACCTCGAACTTCTACTCATTGTAAGGGAGAAGCTTCGAAGCGATGTCTATGGGCTCCATATTAAGCCCAGCTGTCCACTGAGTTAACGCATTTTGCGTTAACTAGACCAATGGCTATAACATCAAGCTATAACTCGATTGGTCTTGTTCCTATCCTCGTTTACGAGGGTGCGCAATTATAGGGAATCTATTTTCATGGTGCAAGTGTAATCGGTTTTTTTCCTTTATTTTTTCTATTAAGCCAAATGATGCTAACTGCTATTAAATAATGTACATAGGGAGTAGATTTGATGGCATACATCCATTAAACAACAACTACTTCATTGATTTTATTGAAATTAATCCTATTTTTATTATTTCAAATCAGAGTGTTTTCTATATATTTTATAGATTTTAACCTGTTTCCAGTCAATAACCCTGAATTATTACGCTAAATATCTTAATGAATTTTTTTATTTAACTGGTGTATAATGCGCGCCTTTCTCACTAAGTCAAGTGTTTTTGAGTCAAACACTAAACAACCTAAGCAAAAAGAGTAGGACCATGGTCGATTTAACAAAATATAGAAATATTGGAATCTTCGCACACGTTGATGCGGGTAAAACCACAACCACTGAGCGAATTTTAAAACTTACCGGTAAAATTCATAAAACTGGTGAAGTACATGATGGTGCTGCTACCACAGATTTCATGGATCAAGAACAAGAGCGTGGTATCACTATCCAGTCAGCTGCAACAACCTGTTATTGGGACGATCATCGATTAAACATCATCGATACCCCTGGGCACGTTGATTTTACTATTGAAGTGTATCGCTCACTTAAAGTACTTGATGGTGGTGTTGGTGTTTTCTGTGGCTCTGGAGGCGTTGAACCCCAATCAGAAACCAACTGGCGTTATGCTAACGAATCAGAAGTTGCCCGAATTATTTTTGTTAACAAACTCGATAGGATGGGTGCTGACTTCTTAAGAGTGGTTGCACAAATTGAGAATGTCTTGGGCGCTAATCCTTTAGTCATGACGTTACCTATCGGTATTGAAGATGACTTTACAGGTGTTGTTGACTTGTTAACCCGAAAGGCCTGGGTATGGGATGATTCCGGTCTTCCTGAAAATTATGAACTTCAGGACATTCCTTCGGACATGCTTGATCTGGTCGATGAATGGCGTGAAAAACTTATTGAAACTGCCGTCGAGCAAGATGATGACCTAATGGAAAAATATCTGGAAGGTGAAGAACCCTCTATTGAAGAAATTAAAGCCTGTATCCGTAAAGGAACCAATGAACTGGCTTTCTTCCCCACCTATTGTGGCTCTGCATTTAAAAACAAAGGTATTCAGTTGGTACTGGACGCTGTTGTTGATTATTTGCCTAATCCAACTGAAGTCAAACCACAGCCAGAAACAGACGAAGAAGGTAATGAAACAGGTGAGTTCGCAATCGTTGATGCTGAAAAGCCTTTAAGAGCGCTTGCATTTAAAATAATGGATGATCGCTTCGGTGCCTTGACCTTTATCCGTATCTACTCAGGAAAAATGTCTAAGGGTGACAACGTCCTCAATACCTATACAGGAAAAACCGAACGTATTGGTCGTATGGTTGAAATGCATGCAGATTCCAGAGAAGAACTCGAATCAGCCCAGGCAGGCGATATCATTGCCGTGATTGGTATGAAAAACGTACAAACCGGACATACTCTGTGTGATCCCAATAATCCAGGCACATTGGAGCCTATGGTGTTTCCTGATCCGGTTATTTCTATTGCGGTAGCTACCAAAGACAAAGGCGCATCAGAAAAACTGGGCATCGCACTTGGTAAAATGATTCAGGAAGATCCCTCATTCCAGGTTGAAACGGATCAAGACAGTGGCGAGACCATTCTGAAAGGTATGGGTGAACTACACCTTGATATCAAAGTGGATATCTTAAAGCGTACACATGGTATTGAATTGAATGTGGGCAAACCTCAGGTGGCCTACCGTGAAACCATCACACAAAAAATTGAAGACAGCTACACTCACAAAAAGCAATCGGGTGGTTCCGGTCAATTTGGTAAAATTGATTATACGATTGAACCAGGTGAAACAGGCAGTGGTTTTGAATTCTCATCAACGGTTGTTGGAGGTAACGTTCCTAAAGAATTTTGGCCTGCCATTGAAAAAGGTTTCAGAATGATGATGGAAGAAGGTGTACTGGCTGGATACCCGGTATTGGATGTTAAAGTCAATCTTTTCGATGGTGCTTTCCATGCTGTGGATTCATCAGCCATTGCTTTTGAATTAGCCGCAAAAGGTGCTTACAGACAATCCATGTCAAAAGCTGGCGCACAATTGTTAGAACCCATTATGAAAGTGGATGTATTTACACCAGAAGATCATGTCGGTGATGTTATTGGTGATTTAAACCGAAGACGCGGTATGATCAAATCACAAGAGGCTGGCGCTACTGGTGTTCGTATTAAAGCAGATGTTCCTTTAAGTGAAATGTTTGGCTATATCGGACACTTGCGTACTATGACCTCTGGTCGCGGACAGTTTTCAATGGAGTTCTTACACTACTCTCCTTGTCCTAATGCTGTTGCTGAGGCCGTTATTGCTGAAGCCAAAGAGCGCAAAGAAAACAAAGATAAGTAAGTCTTGATAAAAAGACAAAACCTAAAAAACCCGAAAAATTTTTTCGGGTTTTTTTTGCAAAAAAATTATCATGTCCCAAACTACATCCCATACAGCAGCATTAGAAAAAATTAAATCGCTGATTCAGGAAAAAGCAGCCTTGTTGGGATTTGAACAATGTGCCTTTTCATCATTAAATATTCAGGAAGATATGCAACACTTTAATCAATGGCTGGAAAAAGGATTTCATGGCGACATGACTTATATGAAAAAGCATGCAGAATTAAGAAATACACCTGAACAATTGGTACCCGGCACAGTGTCAGTTATTAGCCTAAGCATGAACTATCTAACCCAGAGTGCTTCTTTTCAGACAGCTATGGAAGATGACAACCAGGCCAATATTTCCCGATATGCATTAGGTAAGGATTACCACAAATTAATGAGAAAACGATTAGCCCAACTAAGCGAGTTCATAAAAACCATCACACATGAACTTAACTATCGTGTTTTTGTTGATTCAGCGCCTGTTTTAGAACGAGCCTTTGCACAAAAAGCAGGGTTAGGATGGATTGGTAAAAATACCATGCTCATTAATGAAAAAAGGGGGTCCTTCTTTTTTCTTGGTGAAATTTTTACCAACTTACCATTACACTCTGAACAAAAAACGGAAAACCAATGTGGAGAATGTACCGCTTGTATTAATATATGCCCGACTCAAGCTATTGTTGCTCCCTACCAGTTAAATGCAACCCGATGTATTTCTTATTTAACCATCGAATTTAAAGGCTCTATTCCAGAAGAACTGCGTCCAAAAATCGGTAACCGTATTTATGGTTGTGATGACTGTCAGTTAATTTGTCCCTGGAACCGGTATGCACAAACGTCTCAAGAACATAAATTTTTACCCAATCATCATCTTAATGACATCAGCTTACTCACTTTATTCCGTTGGGACGAATCCACCTTCCTGAATAATATGGAAGGCTCACCTATCAGGCGTTTAGGTTATGAGTGCTGGCAAAGAAACATTGCTGTAGCTTTAGGCAATTGCCAATATTCTGAAGAGATTATTTCAGCACTGATTGAACATTATGAAACATCAGACTCTGAATTGGTGAAAGAACATATTCACTGGGCCATTGAACAACAAACCGCTAAAAAAGAAAAAAACATTCCTGTTTTTATGGATACGACACCCTATAAAAAACTAGTACGTACCACGAAAAAATGTTTATCAAAGTTTTATTTTCGAAATAACTAGCGGCTGTTTAGTGTTTAATAAATTTAGTCTGTATCGAATGGATATCTATCCGTGAAAGCATTAAGGAGATAACAAATATGGATAACACACTCAAAGCGCCTGATGTTCCCAATAAACAAGCAAAACCTATGATACCTGAAATGATCACATTACTTCTTGACCAATCCGATAAGTAATCACCCCAACCATTGACTTTCCGACTTTCATAACACCAAATCATGTTAAGAGACAAACTCAGTAATACCATAACATGCCACCATAACAAGCTTTGCTGTAATAATAGTGCAAAAAATAATGTAAATTGAATGATCAATACCGTACTACTTTGTATCAAACAAAATATGGGTCTAAACAAATGGTGACTTCGGATATCTGGAAGTAGCAGTAAGTTCGAAGTATTTAATAAAGTAAAACTCAATAATAATCCTGCAACAAATAATGCTATCGGGCTTGCAGTTAAAATAAGCACAATACTTATGACATAACTTGCTATAAAACCAGATAACCAGATCTTTGGTGACTCACCAATCTTCATCATTAAAGCAACAAAAAGTTTGTCCAATGGCAATAACCATTTTTTTTCAAAAGTATGTCGCTTAACTTTTTGTGCTTTTAAATACTGTTGATGCTTTTCATAAATATCAATATCGTGATAATGATTAATAATACCCCAATTATTTGATTTGGTTGCACACACCGCTCCTTGCTTCCTTCGGGCAATAACATACAATAATTGATTCCAGTTGAGTTTTTTCTTAATGTTAAACTGTTTGATAACTTTAAATATTAAGGGAGAACATTTATAGATACCCAAGTCAACACCTTCCTGATTGACAACGTCATCTTTGTCCAAAGTCATATTACCGTAAACATCTTTTTTGAGTTTTGCCAGGCATGTTTTATTGATTTGTGGATGATCATTTCCAGAATATATTGCTGTACCTATCCATTGAGCTTTTCTTAAAGGTATCTCTTTGATCATTTTTAATGTATATACACTGACTAAACGCCCAATAGGCCAATATAAAAACTCTTCTTTCATATAAGCTTTTGCAGCAATAATACTTTTATTTGTTGAAATATCATCGGAATATGCCGTTAGAAAAGTCACATCCAATTCCATTTTCTTTGCCAGGCGGGATATATAGGTTTTAATGTCTGATTTGGGCGATAATATAATATAAACTTGTGTAATACTATTTTTTTTCAAGGTGATCAACTGATGTTCTATTAATTCCTTACCTGCAACTTTTAACAAACTTTTATTCGAATGTTGAACTAACAATTCTTTTAAACGAACAGTAGTATCTATTATGCATTTCATTATTTCACCCCCTGATACCACAAAATTATCATAAGCCTTAATGATAAAAAGAGAAAACCATCACAAAAACATACAGACAAATATAATTTAACATTCATACGATATTACATTTTTTATTCTCCATTTTTTAGATAAAATACTTTTTATATAATAAATTAAATAAGATAAGTGACTCTCTTAATGAGCTTTATTAAAGTCTATTTAACTTCTGACAAGTCATAATATGTCTTTTTTAAAAAACCACACCATGGTAAAAACACTTTCCTACTTAACCTGAACTTGGGATAAGAAAAACCGATTAGCTTTTAATTTCAATGAGTTAGTCAAAGCATGATACCAGTGCTCCGATTTAAGTGGTTAGCCAGGCAAGCTTGCGTGGTAATAGCAGGCTATTGGTACAAAGCTTAACGCAGAAAAGCGCTTAAATCAGTGTGCTGGGCGGGCTTTCTTATCCCGAATTCAGGTTACTTATTGTTATTTCAACTGAGATTTTAATAAGCCATGACCAGGTCAACCAATTTTTTACGTAACTGGGTAACATCTCCACCCTTGATTGTTCTAATTGCCAAACCATAACCAAAATAATTCTTTGCTGCTTCATATTGATTCTTTTTCAAGGCTTCATCCCCTAGAGTTTCATATCGAATATCCGGATCTCGTAACATGGTTTTTATTTTTTTTCCTATAACATCAGCAACACTGGTTGACAATTGCTCCATAACTTCCGTATCCGAAGGCAACTCAGCCGGTTTATAAGGTAATTGGAACTCACCAATATTGACACCTTCACTACTTTCGCCTTCATACAATTTTTTATCTCGGGCATTTTCATTAATAATCACTTTATCAGAACGACTATCAATTAAACGATAAGCCGTTACTAAAACACCTGTTTTTCTATGATTGGTAACATTAATAGAAATGTCTTCTTTCTTTTCACTCACTAAAAATTCTTCTGGCTTATTATCTGTTTCGCCTGATCTTTTCCACTTTTCATATTCAGGATTACTTTTCTTGATGGTTTCTGTTACCACACGCATGGTTTTTTTACCTGGATTATTTTCCTGATCCACACCTGCTTCCAAAACATCACCTTCCAATACCAGCATTTGTCCAGGTGAATCAGCAAAACGTTTTAATAAATTTTCGTCATGAACTAAAACCACATCACCTAATAAATGATCATAAACCCAACCATAGACTTTTTGTGCAACAGATTTTCCTGCACTATGGTGTGTTCCCGTTTGTGAAAAATCTTTTACAAAAATAGAAGTGGATGCATATTCCGTCAATTTTTTTCGAGTTTCCTTGAGTTCCTGCTGAATACCTGGTTGCTTGGGATTAAATTCAGCCACAACCTCAAGATAAGCTAATTGTTCACCATAACGTTTTTCTGAACCTCTGAATTTTGCCAAATTCATCATTCTTTTTAAAAAAGTAAATTCAACATCAGAAACCAGTGTCTGTTGCATCAACTGTCGAATATGACGAGACTTTTTAAAATAAGCATGCGCTTTTTTCAATGAACCCTGCGATGTAGCCTGTAATGCCTGATTTTCAAAATATCGAACCAATAAATTAATATCATTGCCTAATTTTTTTCTAATATTATCAAAATCAGAGGCATCTACTAAAGCGATCAATTCCTGATACGCAATATCAGGTTTTCCTTCTTCTAAAAATTTACGAAATCTGACTTCAAAATCACCTTGTTGAGTTTGTTTCAATAAATCTTTTACGCCTTTTTCATCAGGAGAAACATTCAAAATTTTTCTTAAATAAGTGGAAGCTTTTGAAAACTTTCGTTCATTCATTGCCTTTTGGGCTTGTTGTTTTAATAGTGTGACCCATTTACTTTTTTCCAATTGATAGGTTTCCGCATATTGACTGCCTTCACCAGCAATACCAGCTGCTTTTGCCATAAGACTCAAACGTTGAATATCATTTTCCTGTGGTATTTTTCCTATGGCGGATAATTGGCTGGATAATGTATCCTGCGAACGTGTGATTTCCATAGATATTTTCTTTTGGGTTGCCTCATACCTTGATTGATCAAATGTCTTTAAGCTTTCTGCTTCTGTGAGCTGTTGTTGTGCAATAGTGATGGGAATAATACCACCTACAATACGACTATTTTCCAGATCTTGATAAATCTTTGTTTGTTGATCCAAAGCAATTCTATCGGCTACTTTCCGGGACATTGTTTCCAGGTCAGAACGATATTTACCACGACTTGTTTTTATTTCATTTTGTACTTTATTATAAAATGCCATGATGTTGCCATTTTTATAAGCAGCATTCAGATCATTTTCTGTTAATAATACTTTTTTTGGCCCACAAGCTGAAATAGAAAATAGCATAATCATCATTATGCATTGTACAAAGTATGTTTTATTGATTTTAATCATAACGACCTCTACTATCACATCTTAATATGATGTTATACCCAAAAAAATGGTTTGCTTATTTTTCATCTAATTTTTTATTAGCATCAATTGTCTGAGAAAGAATTTCTTCTGAAGATGATTCTTTATGATGTATTTCTTTATCTTCTATTTGAATATCAGAAGTTTTGGAATCGTTTGTTGCATCCTGTAACATTTTCTCCATTTGTAATGTCTTGGTATCTTTAGGAAAACCATGGCGTAATTGCCCCAGCCATTGGTTTGCTGTCTCCAGTTCTTGTTGTTTAATATGATCTTCAATTAAAGAGACCAAAGTCTCTTTAACAAACACAATACCTTCGCGAGCACCTTTATGATTGGCATCAATCGCTAAAACTGCCTGATATTTCTCCAATGCATTGTCACCAATCGGCAAAACAAAACGATTGTCATTAATCGCCAACCTTGCTGCACTTAAAGAACTCTCTATTTTTAATTGTGCTAGAGGATCTAATGTCTTTTCTTTTATCACTTGTTGCTCAACCAATTGCTCCTGAGCTTGTATCTCTTTCTCTTCTTCCAGAAAACGTTCTACTTTTTCCAGCCTTTTTCTTAAATCAACAAGACGTGTATCTTTAGGAAAGAATTTAAAGAATTCTCTAAAACTCTGTTTCGCATTGCTTACTTGTTTTTCGTTAATAAGGTTTTCTACTCGTTCGACATAAAAGTCAGAGATTTGTTGTAATCCTTGTTTAGCTTGCTCATTTTTGATGTCATTAATCAGTACTTCATTAAAATAATGGTGTGCATTGTCTTCTCTTGGGCTCGTCATTCTGCCTTCTTCAAATGCTTTTTTTGCCTTCATTAAACTGATTTTGATTTTTTCTTGGATATCCTGTTGTTCTTTTCTTTCTACAGTTTGTGCCTGATATTCCAATAAATCTCTGGATAATTTTGCCAACGAGACATGTGTCGCATCAAGATATTGAATAATATCCCGATATTCTGTAAATCTTTTTTCATCGTTATCTTCCAACAATGATGTTTGTGCAAGCTTTTGAGCTTCTTTTAATACAAATGTCCGTCCTTCTGTCACCAGTTCTGATGCTGGATCCAGTTGCTCTATTTGTATATACCATGAAGCAAGCTCTTTCAATTCTTTAGGTTCAAAACTGGGTAAAGCCCGTCGTGTTTCAATCTGCACCTGTAATCGTGCCAATTCATTTCTGCGCGCTTCCTCAATAGCTTCCTTTTGTGCTTCTTCTTTAGTTTTCTTCACTTGTTCCTGAACGGCTAGTGTTTCTACTTTGTTTTGCTCAACCTTTTTATGTTCACTAACCGTCTCTTGATTGGTTTGTACCTTTTGCTCTGGCTTTTCTTTTGGTTCACTTTTTTGTTCAGCTTTTGCTACCGATTTTTCCTTGACTGCTGGTTGAGTATCATGAGTATTCAGGTTTTGATACCATGCCTGCAAATGAGGCAACCAGTCAGCTTGCTTATAGTAGCCTACACCGCCTATACCCAAGAACACCACTAGCATAAGATAAGGCCACCAACGGGCTTTCTTATCATCTAAAGCATCCATCGACATAGAAGCATTTGAAAACCCCGAGTAGGTATCCTGCTCATTAACAGAAAACTCTTCTTGTAGCACTTCATCGTCATCGTCAAATAATAAGCTTTCTGGTGCATCCTGTATTTGACTTAAATCAGGTTTAATCCATTGTGGTTTAGACATATCGCCTGATAAATAACTATCAATTTCATAAATTAGCTCATCCGCTTTTTGAAAGCGATCTTCCGGTTTTTTAGCCAGCATTTTACTCAATAACCACTGATAATGCCGATGGCGTGCAGAAAATTGTGGAATGGCTTTTGTCACATGCTGCAAACACACCGCAACAGAATCTTCACCATCAAAGGGTACCTTTTGAGTCACCATCTCATAAAAAATAATACCCAAACTATAAATATCTGAACGGCTATCAACTTTTTTACCCCGACATTGCTCAGGGCTCATGTATTGAGGTGTTCCAATCAGCTTCCCATCCTGCGTCATCTGTGTCGATGAATTGGAAGCTTTAGCAATACCAAAATCGGTTAATACAGCAACATCATCATCTCTAAATAAAATATTTTCTGATTTCACATCACGATGAATATAACCTTTGCCATGAGCATAATCCAATGCCATAGCCACTTGTTTAACGATTTCCAGAGCTCTTCTTGTTTTAACACCTTTGGGAATTTGATGGCGCAAATCAACACCAGGTAAATATTCCATTGCCAAATAATAAAAACCATCATATTCCCCTACATCATAAACCGTCACGATATTAGGATGCGTTAATTTAGCAACAATTCTTGCTTCCCTAACAAAGCGCTCTCCAAAAGAAGGATCAGCAGCAAGTGCAGGAGACATAATCTTTAATGCCACCTCCCTTTCAAATCCTTCCTGTATTGCCAAATAGACTGTCGCCTGTCCACCAACACCTAAGGTTTTTACAATCTTATAACCTGGAATTTGAATAGATGCCACGCTTATCGTTTACTCCGATAGTTATTTACAGCAAATGTCAAAATAGGAGCCTATTTTTGTTTAAAAACATAATCATGGTTAACCTTTAATAATAAAACCCATTGATAACTTATGACAAGTCATAACGAACATCTCTTTTAACAAGAAATCTCTTAATAGGATAATTTTTAGGTATGTATATTGGCTACCTATTATAGCTTGGTAGATGCTTTTTAACGAGGATATAGCAAAATACTATAGCATTTCAGATGACTTGCACCCGAAGCAAGCCATTTTATAATAAAAATACCAAACTACAAACCACCTCAGTCTGTTCCATAGGGTTTATTTTTTGTAATAGACATCAAATTTTTTAAAATTTTATAACAAAAATATATATTCATTATCCACATAGACTGTAAAAAACAATTTCTTTATAGACTACCATACCTTGAAGGTGACGTTCATTGCTGGTAAGTTTTTAATTGTGTTTCCAACAAAACAATATCACATGAACATAAACTCTGTTTTTAAATGCTTTCTATTGAGCGGCGTATCACTACTTCTTCTTATCAATTGCTCTGATCCTGATATACAAAAAGAAGACGACTCAAAAGTATCCATACCTTTTGAAAAAGTACTTTCACATGCTGGATTACCTCAAATTACACCAGGATCGTCAAAATCACATGTAGAAAAACTGCTCAAAAAACAGAACATCTCATTTACACTGTTATCTAATGACATTATGAAAGTTCAAATTCCTGGAGCACCTGCTTCCAATAAACAATATCTCTTTTTAAAATTTAAAGATAATACTTTTCAATATTTTACTTCTGAACCTTAGACTCTTTCCCAGTCATCTTTTAGCTACAATTTGAAACATTCATAAAATAAAAAGGCGTTGCTACTGGTGTCGAAGGTCTTATATAGGCACAAAAGCAAGTACCTATGTTAGTTGCACCATTATGAGCAACAATGGTCACTGTCGCATTACCAAACTGGAAAAAGTCTGCAGTTGGGTTCAATTGTAAGAAACTAAGCACAACATCTCCATTGGGATAACCAAAAGCAATATTATGATTATTACCCTCAATGGTAATCGTTGAAGCGGCCGCTCTATTATTGCCTTGTATGATTGAACGAGCATGTATCGTTCGAACAACATCTTCCATTGCCGCTAAAGATGACTGTACAGTCACAACACGTGCATCAGCATTTAATGCAATATATCTAGGCACAATCAAGGCTGATAATACACCGATGATAACCAATACTGCTATCAATTCGACCAATGAAAATCCTTGATGTGCATGAACCATATTTTTCATAAAAAACCAATCTAAATGTCACTGCTTAATGAGTAGTCTGCTGCTATTATTATGGATTATAATTATCAGTTATTCCAATAAAGCATTTTTGCCAGCCCACTCTATAAAACATCAAAGATATCCGTCAGTTGATTTATTCGCTTTTTCTTATATATAAAACTATATTGCATAATAGAGTTGGTTAACATTTAATCCATACTCAACTTATGGTTAAGTTTCTATCAAAACATGAAAAAAAATCTTTTAATCCGTACTTTACCCTATGTACTTTTAAATTTTTATTGTGCTTCACTTTTTTCAAATGAAAAAAACAGCAGTAGCGATGCGTCATTAAAAGAAGCAGAATGGGAAATCGGCATTGGTTTACTCAATGTCAATGCACCACATTATGCCGGAAGCGATCAGGAAGATTTGTTTGTTTTTCCTTTTCCTTTTATCTCTTATGAAAGTGAGCAATTTTCTTTAAGCCGAGAAGGGTTAAAGCAACATATCAGTCATCAATCCCGATGGGATATCGATATCAGCTTTGCAGCAACTTTCCCTGTCGATAGCGATGAAAATCGTGCACGTCGTAATATGCCCGATCTGGATTGGGTTGTATTGGGTGGTCCATCTCTGGATTATTATTTTATACGCAGTAAACATCATAACTTACGGAGTGTTTTTCCTTTTAAATTCGCTGTAACATCAGATTTTACTTATATTGATTATACAGGTTGGGAGTTTTCACCTGGATTTAGGTGGGATAAAACGATCAAAACCAATAAAGCCATCTGGGAATTAACAGCAACAACGAATTTATTTTATTCCAGTCAGGATTACAATCAACTCTACTATGGTGTCGATTCAGCGTTTGCAACCAGTGAACGCTCTGCCTTTCAAGCCAATAGAGGATTGGCAGGTGCTCAATTGACATTAGGTGTTACCCGTTATCAAAATAATATTTGGTTTGGTGCTTTTATTAGAACCAGGACATTATCCAATGCTGTGTTTAAAGACAGTCCATTAGTAAAAACCACTCAAAATTATTATTATGGTTTTGCATTTTCCTGGATTTTTTCATCATCAAAATAACAATCAACCAGGTTAAAAGCAGAATTTTGTAATAATGTCTGTTTAAATAATATGCCTTCATTAGGCAAACAAACCAAATGATGGATATTATCGAGCCATTTAAAAGATAATTGCCAACAATGTAAATAACAACGATCTGCCAATTGATTTTTTTCTTTACTACCATAACGCAAATCACCCCATACTGGAGAGCTATTACTTTTCATGGCAACACGAATCTGATGCGTTTTTCCGGTAACAGGTTTGATCACAACGAGTCTATAACCGGGTTGATAGTGCATACTTTTAAAAACCGTAATAGCAGGATTATTCTGTGTTTTGGTTAAACGCCAGCTTCCCCGCCTAGAAGGCAGCATATCACCTTTAATCATCCCCTGTTTTTTTTTCATTTTACCCGTCACTATTGCCAAATATTTTTTTTGTACTTCCTGATTTTGAAATTGTTGTGATAATAATGATGCTGCATTGGATGTTTTCGCCAATAATAAACAACCGCTGGTGACTTTATCCAGTCTATGTACAGGTGCTAAAAAAGAAATACCTAGTTGTTGTTTCAAATTTTCTACAAACCCCAACGCTTCCTGATCACCATGTATAGACACTCCAGAGGGTTTATTCACAACCAACCATTCATCAGTTTTCTGGATTATATTGAGTGGATTCATTATCTTGTTTTTCATGAACGTTGTTTTTTATTAACAGTCTGATTAAAGTGAATGATATAACATCACAATATTGCCATGATTCAACTTGATTTAATCATAGTTTGACCTAAAACCCCCTCTTCTCAATGGTGTAATAGGAATACACATTTTCTTTTACTGGAAAAGCTTATGCAATTTTTAAACAAAGTGCACTACTTATTGATAACCTTATTGTCTTTTGGAGTATCTCTATCGACTGCTGCAGACGAAAACTACATACGTTTCCACTCACTCACCAGTGATAGTCACTTTGAGCAATTACCCGTATCAACACATATTAACAGTCACATTTATAATATTATCGCCCGCACCAGTATTCAACAAACTTTTATCAATCAAACCGATGAATGGCTTGAAGGTATTTACCACTTTCCCTTACCCGATAATGCCGCTGTTGATGCATTAATTATGAAAATAGGAGATAGAATCATTAAGGGAGAAATACAGGAAAAACAGCAAGCCGAAAAAACCTACCAAACGGCTAAAAAAGAAGGTAAAAAAACCAGTTTGGTCAAACAACAACGACCCAATTTATTTACAACAAAACTGGCTAACATTGCTCCTGGAGAAACGATTCATATAGAAATTACATTTCAGCATCTCATTCATGTTGAAGATACTCAATTTCGTTTTAACCTTCCATTAGGTATCACACCCCGCTATCAACAAACACCCTCTTTCTTTGATGATATTGAGTCATATCAAAATATCCCTGTACATCCTGATACATCAAGACTGCCTGAAATGGTTTCCACTTTTAATTTAGGTGCACAACCTGATCGTATCGTCACTTTAAATATTAACTTAACACCCGGTTTTGATATTGAAAATATCAACAGTAGGACGCACTCTATTTCAACATGGAACAATGACAAAGCCTGGCATATTCAACTAGAACATTCAACGCAAGCTGATAAAGATTTTGAATTACAATGGCAACCCACCGACAGCCATGACACTCAAGTTGCTTTACTATCTGAAACGGATGAAAACTATCAATATCATTTGCTCATGCTTATGCCACCAACACATGCTTTATCTACCCGACAGGAGCAGCAGCGTGAAATTATATTTATCATTGATTCTTCCGGTTCCATGTCAGGCAATTCTATGCAACAGGCCAAACAAAGTCTGCAACAAGCATTACACAATATTGAATCACATGAATTATTTAATATTATTGAATTTGATGACACCACCCATCGATTATTTGAAACATCACAAATCATGAATCAAGCCAACCTTGATCTGGCTTATCGATTTATCAACAAAATAGAAGCCAATGGTGGCACAAATATTCGTTCAGCCATAGACAGTGCATTAACACGACCCAATAGTCCTCACTTGAGACAAATTGTTTTCCTAACCGATGGCAGTGTAGGCAACGAAGCCGAAATATTTTCTTTAATTCACAAAAAACTGGGGAATAATCGTTTATTTACTATAGGCATCGGACACGCACCCAATCGTTATTTTATGCATAAAGCCGCAGAAGCTGGCAGAGGCTCTTTTACTGCAATTACACAAAGTCAACAAATACAACCCGCTCTTAATAAATTATTTATAAAATTAAGGTATCCTTTACTAAAAGATATTCAACTGATTGCTCAAAATATTGATGACATAGAAAGTTTCCCCTCTTATATTCCTGATCTTTATCATGGTGAACCTTTATTTATTAGCTATCGAACGAAAAAGAATCATACTACACCGATAACTATTCAGGGAGATAACCAACATTTTCATTGGAATATGACATTACCAAAAACAGCTCAACAAAATAGTTTTTCAAAAAAACATTCTGCATCTCTACACCCTGTACCCTTAGGTATTGCAAAATATTGGGCTCGGATGAAAATAGATACCATAAAACGAGAACAACATATGAACCAAATTCACAGCTCTAAAGCAAGAGAAAGTATTTTACGAACGGCTCTTGAATTTGGTTTGGTCAGTGATTACACATCGTTAGTTGCCGTTGATCACACACCTGAAAATATTCAAGGGAACTTGAAATCATTGCAACTTGCCAATCGTTTACCAGCAGGCTGGTCTCGTCATGCCAGTCACGGCTATCCACAAGGAGGCACTTTATTCAATATTTATATATTACTTGGTTTATTGAGTGGCCTCTGTACTCTGCTTTGTTTTCTATTCAATAGGAAACAAAACAAATGATGGCTCATCTAAAACAGTATCGATGGCCACTCTTTTTTTTGCTCATCAGTCTGTTTTATTTTGGACAAAGCCTTTATTTATTAGGCAAAGCACAGGTTGCTCAATATTTATTGACAACCAGCTGGCAGGCAAACCTATCATCACTTGAAAAAAAACAAAAACCCTGGCCATGGGCTGATACTTATCCTATAGCTCAATTAAAAGTACCCAAATACGATATTGAACAAATCGTTCTTTCTGGGGCAAATGGTCGTAACCTCGCTTTTGGTCCAGGTCACTTGTCTTCAAGTGCACAACCAGGAAGCCAAGGACATATTATCATTGGTGGACATCGCGACACCCACTTTTCATTTTTAAAACAAGTCAATTTAGGAGATGAAATAGAATTAATTGATAATCAAAATCATCATCATATTTATCAGGTTATTGATATGTCAATTCATGATATTCATCAAAATACATTGTACTCCCTGCCATTCTCTGCCATTTCTTTAATCACCTGTTATCCCTTTAATACGATAAATCCAGGTGGTTCACAGCGCTATGTTGTCACTGCTCTGCCAAAAGAGTAAAACTACCCAGGCAATCAATACACATTTTCAAAATTATCCTATACTTGATTAGGGTGTGTTTTTTCATTGAATCTATCCTTTTAGGGCTAAATTTCTCCAATGAGCCAGGCATTTAAACAACTATTATCTACTTTTCATCAATATGGTCACCTACATCATTCAGCATTGAACAATTTTAAAATAGAAGACAATGAGTATTACTCTATTGGCAAATGGCCTGAGCTGATTGATATATTAAGTAATAACATAGAACAAGACGTTCAATCATCTTATATAGATATTACACAAGTCTTTAATTATATTGAAAAAAACCATCCTGATTATCATAGTGAAATACAACATGCCCGTATCATGTTACCAGCCTTTGATGTGTTTTTTAGACACTTTTGTACTTATTGCATCCATCAGGATCTAGTTTCCCAGCATTTATCTCATTTTAAATTATGGCTAAGCCTACGTTGGCTTTTTATGTTTAATACACCCTCATGTGAACAGTCCTTTCTTTCATTAATTAATTTTATTGCAAAAATTGTCATACCTATTGATCAATACTCGGGGAAAAAAATAGATCTTCTTTTTTCAGCATTAAATGATGTCTTTAAGCATCACTTATTGCCAAGAGAGGGAGCAGACAGTCTTAATCAGGATTTCACCATTCTTCAAAACAACTATCAGGATTATCTTACATCTATAAAGCCGTTTGAAGAAAAAGTACAGCAACATGAAGCACACATTGTACAAGTCAAGCAGCTGAAAAATGAATCTCTGTCACTTATCCATTCACATATCAATGAGCATAAGTTACCTGATTGGTGTTTAACTTTTATCATGGAAAACTGGGCAAAACTGTTTCATATCCATTTATTAAGGAAACATCCTTTAGAGCTTGCAGAAGAAACTTTAAAACAATTAGTCTGGAGCCTGGAAATAGAAAACAGTGAAGATATGCAACATCATCTGACACAAGAGATTGTTACATTAAGAAATAATATCCGACAATTATTTTCCAACATTGTCATTAACGAAAATGAATTAGAGTCCTTTTTAGAAGCACTGGAAAACTTCCACATTTCTATACTGGAAAATAATACTTTAGATACATCCGAGTGGATTTATCCTGAACCTGAAGAACAGCATTTTAATGATGATGAAAGAGCTTCTTTGCTTCAATCTATGAGTGTTTTAAAAACTGGTACATGGGTCACGTATCAACCATCTCAACATCAAGTCAATTGCCGCATTATTCATAGAGACATGAACTCCATGCAACTGATTCTTGTGAATTATTCTGGCGCACGTATTGACAGTATTCATTTCTCTACCGCAAAGAAATTAATGAGTGAGAATAAACTCCATCTGCTGAACATTCAAAGCGCTATTGATAATGTCATTGACAAAACGAATGAAGATGCAGTTGATAAGATAAAGCAATTCCAAGAAATCATTAAAAAACACAATTCTGAAAACCTTAAGAAGACAGTTCTGGAACGTATCACTCAATCCAAAAAAGAACGTATTCAAGCAACCAAAGACAAGCAGGCAGGGGAAAGGCGTAATGTTATGAGAGCTCAACAAGAAGAAGAAAAACAACTATTTGAACAACAATTATCATTTATCAGAAAAATGAAACCAGATACTCTATTTTCATGGCAGAAGGAGGACGGCTCTTCACAGTTTATTCAATTTGCTGTCAGATTAAGACAAGAAGAGCGCATGATCTTTGTTGATCAACATGGTATTAAAGTTAAAGTATTTACGCCATCTGAACTGGCACAAGCCTTAATTAATAAAAAGGTAAGTCTGGTACATTCAAATAATGATTTTGGTTCCACATTACAACAACTAATATCAGAAAGACATGCAAAATTGAAAACATAATAGGTATGATATGAAAGATCGCAGAGAACACGAAAGACACTCAAAAAAACTACCCATTGTTTTTGATTTAATTTTACCCGATGGTAATAACCATTTAAAAAGAATCACTTGTTCTACATTGGACATATCCAAAGGCGGTTTTAAAGTTTTATCACCCAATCATATTTCTATTGGATATATTGCGGATTTATGCTTTTACGATGAAATCTCAGAAAAAAGCTATCTGCTTTGTGCAGAAGTCCGTTGGGTTGCCCCTGGTGAAGATAACAAAGATTATGAAATTGGCTTTCAATTATTAGATGCATCAGGCAGCGATCTTCCTGAATGGTTAAAAAATTTATTTTAAAGACTGCAACATATTATATTAATTCCAAGCCAAGCTAACAGTTAGAATAAAAGATTTTTATATTATCTTCAGTCATCAATGACTTAACTAACCTCAACTGCACATAAGGAAATTCACATTATTTTGCATATGAATCAATCGATAAATGTTATGCGATAAGTGTTGGGGAATTTTTCTTATGTGCAGCTGAGGTTATTTAATAATGCGTTTCTTCCCACTTAACTGTTATAGGAGGATAACCGTGAGGGCCTCTTGTTGATGATGGTTCATGATTTGTATTACTCATCAATATATAAAAGTTGTGTGTTGCACCACTTTCCAAGCCATCAAAACTATAGTTTATCGTACCCTTTTTATCTTCACAGCCGTCTTCACCCTCTTTATAAACAATATACCTAAAACCAGAAGGCACGGTAGCATTAAAGTGTATACTTCCTCCTTGACCACTATTCCCAAAATCAACGAAACTCACTTTAACCATTCTTGATGACATAGGTGGTAATTTAAACCTGACTTGATTATTAAAAGAAGAATACTCAGGTATTCCTTCAACAAATCTATCCTCAGAAGGTGTACAACTATTGGTAATTGAAGGCCCCGATGTAATTTGTACTTTCTTCTCATAAGCTTCGTTTCTAACATATTGAAAATACATACCTTTAAGGCCATATCCACCATAAGTCGTTTTAAATAAGCCTGCATCTAACCCTTTATATAAACTTTTATCTGAAAAGAGGTGCTTTAACTCTTCAACATGTGTCCCTGTTTTTTGACCAGCAAACACAAAAAAATCTTGTGCAGCGTAAGGAAAGGCCATCAATGCTTTATCTAGTGGAGGCGGATTATAACGTGAATCTCTTACTAATCGGCTGGGAAACAAAGCTCTATCTTCATATGTTTTTGCAACAGCAGTTGCACTACCTTCAAGTATCCATTCTGAAGTAGGTGTAGAACCATTTTCTTTCTTCGTTAATGCATATTGAAGCGAATGAAAATATTCATGTACAAAAGTATTAAGAAAGTCAGTAGAATTACAAATAACAAACGTGTTGGTTGCAGAGTTATAACCACCATCACGTCCATTACACTCTCTACTGCCAGGTGAATAATTAATCAAATAAGGATGTTTTCTATCCAGTACATAATCCAGTATATTTGCTGGTATTAGAGTATCAGTAAGCGAACCACTATCTATAATTCTAATAGTTCTAATTCTAGGCTCAGGATATCCTTTCTCTGAAAAATATTCATAGACGTCATCCATCTTGGGTAAATAATCTTTAATATCACTAGGACAATCCACCTTATTAGAATTCTCATCTTGGCACTGTATTGCAAACCGACGCTGACTATTATACGTTAGTGGACCATTAGTAATTTGATTTATCTGTTGTAAAGCATCAGGTGTTTTTGCAATAGGACCAGGCGCAGGTGGTTTTGCAATAACACCAAAAGACATGAAATGGATGATTATCAAAAAATATTTCATCACTATATTTATTTTGTATCTCATAATTTTATACCACCTCAAATATTTATTATTGACAAATAATATTGATGTTTTAAAAAGCTCATTATACAAATCATTTAATAAAATAAAACCCGGCATAGGTAGACATCATGAAACCCTCTAAGCACTAAAAACAAAGTGTTGGGGAATTTTTCTTATATGCAGCTGAGGTTAACTACTAGTAATTGATATAGTGTAAAAAATCTAGAAGGCACTAGAGTCTGTTTATTAACTCTTCTCAGGCCAGGTAGAAATAATTTAAAAATTGTATTGTAAAGTAAAACGAACTCTTCTTGGCTCGATCGGATGATAGTGAATATCTCCTACACCAACACCTGAAGGTTCATTAAATAACCGTGATTCATAGAAATAATCAATGTCATGATCATTACTGTCAGTGATATTCAGTAGATCAACCGCAACTTGCCATTGAGTGCGTTTATAACCTAAACGAAAATTCCAGATGCTAGTACTGTCCGACTCCTGAGAGCTATCTTCAATTAATGGCCGTTCACCGAAATAACGATACCGGAGACTTCCAAACCAGGACTGCCCCAAGTCCAGGTTCAACCCCGCCTGTAATACCTTATTCAACGCTCCAGGTATATGATTACCTTCAGGTGCAGATTCACTGAATTCAGCATCAGTGTAAGCGTATTCCAAATCAATGCTGAGGTGATCGGAGAAATAATAATAAGTAACCCATTCAATGCCTTTCCGACGAGATGGCCGTGATGCCTCAGTATTACCAGCATCACCGACAAAAAGCAGCTCACTATCCAGTTGTAATGACCACAATGATGCTGACATATTTAGTCTATTCCCAATAAATCCACGAAAGCCTACTTCATACCCCGTGGAACGTACCAAGGGATCTACCCTATCAGCAACAACGCCAGTAGCAGGATCAACAGAAATCGTTGTTCCTCGCGCATCATTCGAATGAAAACCCTGGCCTGCAGATACATAACCTTCCCAAGCATTATTGAACATATAGATCAAACTTCCCTTTAGCGAGAACAGATCATCATCAGATTGACCTCCGTTGTCACTGAGATCAACACCAAATCGATTTACACCAACCCTATCGTTGACATCAAACGCCAAAGTATCATAACGGGCACCCAAAATAGTACGAAAATGATGATTCCAGTCTATGGTATTTTCCCAAAACAGACTTACGCTGCTCTGGTTAATCTCATCGCTGCGCGTTACACCCAAGCGCTGGCGACGTTGGGTATGGTATAAACCCACTTCATCAATGTCATCAATGCGAAGCTGTAATCCAAATCTGTTTCTCATTGGATGTTCGGCTAATGAAGAGACCCTATCATATTCAATATGACCGCCATAAACTTGCCGACTGTCTACTTGCTCAAACTGATCACCATTGATCTCGTCATCAAGAAAATAAGTAAAGTTAGACCAGAGGTTCAAATCATAATCAATCATATAGGCTGAACCACGCCATTCACCCTGTTGTATATTCATACTCAAACTGTAGCGACTCGACTCACCACCAACAGAATCATCAATAGAGCCAAACTCATCAATAATGCTCTGCTGCACAGCCCGTGTTGGAATTTGATCGGCACTATTCCATTGATTGTCATAGGCCATTAGTGAAAGACTGAACTGACCACTCTTCAGTGATCGGGTATGCTTTAGTAATATATTATTTTTACGAATATCTTCATCAATATCTACCCATGGTCCATCATAGTGCTGACGTTCAACAGCAACCAGAGTGTTACCTCCTCTTAATTGAAAATCAGACATCAACAATGCACGTTGATAACCATTTTCACCCAAACCAAATCCTATGAAGTTGCGCTTTGATCTATCAATGGTGTTAATATTGACACCGCCTGCACCACTAAAATCCCCTATCTCTGCATAATAAGCACCTTTTCTATAAATCAATTTTCCGATAACTTCAGGAATAAGAAAATTCAGATCTGTATAACCTTGCCCATGTCCGTGGCTGCGCATATTAACCGGCATACCATCAACAGAAGTTGCAAAGTCTGTTCCGTGATCCAGGTTAAAGCCTCTCAAAAAATACTGGTTCGCTTTCCCACTGCCACTATGTTGTGTAACGACCATTCCTGGTATCAATTCCAGTACTTCTCCTGTTCTGGATAGTGGTCGGTTATTAATTTCATTTTGACCAACAATACCTTCAGATGCTGAAACAGCATCACCTATCAGGTTAACCTCCCGCCCATTAACAACCATTGTTTCTAAGACTTTCTCATGTGCAGAGACCTGACTAACCAGTAAGGTTATCATGAAAGCTATTATCAGTTTTTTCAATTTGATTTCCTTTTATAGGTGAGGTTAACACGACTAAAAAAAGATGAGCAACTTGGTACAAATCCAAAATATAAAATACACAATCTTTAAAGCATTAGTTAACTCACTGTTAAGAGCAATAAGCTTAATATTTTGAACCGCTATTATAAAAAAAGTAGCAGTTCAACACAATACAAATCATTTATGACAAACAAACGTCTTTACTATTTCACTTTAGCTAAAGCACGTACTTTTTTTGCAAAATGAAGGGTCATTTCCTCAAAAGTCTGGGTAATACTGTCTTTTAACGTTTGATTTAATAATTTAGTTTCTTCTTTTTCCAGAAAATGCTTATATTGTTTTAATTCATCGGCTGTCAAGCCTTTGTAAGTATACAAAAGATTCAACAAAATCATTTCTGGTGTTTTTGATTGTATACCACTCATATTGGATGCAATATACTTTTTTAACCAGACTTCATCAAAACCATTTTTTTTCTTTAGGTACGCAATGGATGTACTCACAATCTTTAATGAGTTTGTTTGTTTCTGAATGACAAAGTCACTGATTTTTGTTAACTGTTCTACATGAAAAGCCCAGGTTAAACGTTCAGTATTAGAAAAGAGTTTATTCTTTTCTGAATACATATTCAGTAGTTTTTTGGGATGACTGTTTTTTTCTTTTTCTGATTGGATTTTTTTATAAACATCAGAATGATACCAACCTATTAATTGTGATAATTGTTGTTTCGTCAACGCCTTATCTAAATTATCTTTAGCCTGAGCTATTATTTCTGATATTTGAATTGTATTATCAATAGTAGAGTAGATATTATCCAATTTTTTCTGATCTGTCAGAGCTCTGTGTCGACTCGCTTGCTTGATATTTTGCTTTAAATCATGAGTAATGGTATTCATCTGCTGAATAAAACCACTATATTTCAGTAATTGCTCAATATCCTGTTGTTTATTGGCATGACATAGATTACCAAAGTATAAAAAAATAAAACCGTAAATAAATAATGATTTGTAATTATTCATATTAATAACACTCTCATCAATAATGATGCCTGTAGCTAGATAACCTCAACTGCGCATAGGATGTTAGTCGCTGTATATTACACCTTTAGGAAACTTAGCGGATAAATTGGATACCTATTCTACTTGAAAGTATCTAGAGCCTGTTGCTTACTCATAGTTCAATAAAAATCATTTCATTCTTTTTTTAGGTGAGCTATGCTATGAGCAAGTTTCCATAACCTGTTTTTTTATTATGCCTTCATTTGATATTGTCTCCGAAGTTGATATAGCTGAAGCTCGCAATGTTGTTGAAAATGCCAGCAGAGAGTTATCAACCCGCTATGATTTTAAAGGAACCGACTCTTCCATTGAGCTTTCACAAGAAAATGTCAAAATCAGCACAGAGTCTGACTTTCAGCTTGAACAGCTGTTAGATATTTTTCGCAATGCCTGCGTTAAACGTCAAGTCGATATTCGTAGCCTCGATATTGGGAAAATGGAACACAGTGGTAAACAGTATTATAAAATCGTACAATTTAAACAGGGCATTGATAAAACAACAGCTAAAAGTATTATCAAATCCATTAAGGATTCCAAGCTGAAAGTACAAACCTCTATTCAAGGTGAACAGGTTCGAGTAACGGGAAAAAAGAGAGATGATTTACAATCGGTTATGCAATTGATTCGTGAATCTGATTTTGGACAGCCTTTCCAGTTTGAAAATTTCCGCGACTAGCTCATCTCTCTTATTCAACCCTGTTTTTATACTGTTGTAACCATTTGAACTCATCTTTTTATTATGAAATTAAGTAATCAGGGCCAACACCGGCTGTTTTTCGCCATTTGCTTTGAAGAAGATTTTGAAGAAGCCATTGCACAATGGCGTTCTCAATTAGGTATTTATGGACGATTGATTGAGCCACATCTATTCCACATCACCTTACATTTTTTAGGCAGTGTCAAAAATCACCAGATATTTAACATTATGGATGCCATAGAAACACCTAACATGCCTAATTTCACCTTATCCTTTGGAACCGTTGCCAGCTTTCTGCAACAAGAAGTATTATTTTTAAATATTGATCAAGGGGCTGAGTCTATCAATAAAATATCGCGCCATATTCGAAAAAACCTTCGCAGTATTCAAGTTCCCCATGTAGCCAATAAACGCAAGTTTTACCCGCATATGACCATTGCTAGGGAAGTCAAACCACCTTTAGAATTCCCAGGGCCAGATAACCTCTCAACCCAGTGCCATTCTTTTTGTTTAATGGAATCTTTACCGGCAAAAACAGGAGTGCGTTATAACATCATTGAAGAGTGGCAGCTCTCGAAGCCTAGTGTTAAAGAACAACTCCTAGGCCGACAACTGCAATAATCTCAAGATTTTAATGATTCCTGATTTTCTTCAAGTAACGCTCTGGCAATCGTTCTCACTCCCAATGCCGTACCACCTGCCGATAAATAGGATGAATCGTTTTCTAACATAGCACCTGACAAATCAAAATGTGCCCAGCGGCATCCTGTTACAAAGCGCGATAAAAAGCCTGCGGCTTTACTGGCACCACCAGGTCCTCCCCCTTTTACCGCAACACTATTCGCTGTATCTGCATAATATGATGGACAATAGGCAGCATGAAACGGTGATAAAGGTAATGGCCAGTGAGGTTCACTTTCACTTTCAGCATACTGCAATATACGTTCGCGCAATGCATCATCCATTGAAAATACAGCATTATAATCCAAGCCCAGTGCAGTTATAGAAGCGCCAGTCAGTGTTGCGGCATCAATCACCAGTTCGGCACCGGCTTCACAAGCCATGATCAACCCATCTGCTAAAACCAAACGACCTTCTGCATCGGTATTGACCACTTCTACACTCACACCATTTTTGTAATGTAATACATCACCCAGCTTATAAGCACCACCGCTAATGAGATTTTCTGCACAGCATAAAATCAATTGTACCCGCTTATTCAGACCTCTCATAATAGCCAATGCCAAAGCACCAGCGACAGTTGCAGCCCCGCCCATATCGGCTTTCATTGGTAGCATGCGCTCACTAACTTTTATACTGTATCCACCACTGTCAAAGGTGATACCTTTACCAACCAGTGCAGCAAAAGGCGGTTTATCACCCCAGCCTTTTGGTGTGTAATCCAACACTAATAATGCCGGAGGTCTGTCGCTGCCCCGACCAACACCATGAATACCTATCCAGCCTTCTTCTAATAATTTATCGCCCTGAACAATAACACTGCTCACTTCATCAGGAGCCAATGCCGTAATAAATGCGGCTGATTCTTCTGCCAATGACACAGGAGAACAATCTTCTGGTGTTCGATTAATTTGTGTACGAGTCCAGTCATTGACTTCAATCAGTGCTGCCAGATCCTGATTCTCTTCTGATGACATAGACTGCAATTCAACCTGGACAGCCTCACCAGCAGGGCGATAACTGGCTTGAACAAAAGCAAACTGTGCTTCTTTATCCCAAAAGTCACCTGACAATTTAAACTGCTCAAATCCCATACCCAATAATCGACGAACACCTGCCTGAATCTGTTTGATACGCATAGATTCTTTAATATGAATTGTGACTGTCTCTTCTTTAAAGCTCAGTAGAGATTGTTCCGGCCACACACCCTCAGGCGGTTCATTCGATAATTTAACGACCAATTGAGACATGTCGAGCTCCTCGTAATATTGTTTATTTAAATGGATTGATACACAGATGTATTCTAACGCAGGCCCACTCACAAAAGACAGTTCCAAAATCAATAACCACTCACAACAAGTGCCCGCGCAGCGAATCAGCATATTTTGATAATGTGATTTAGCTAACCTCAGCCCTAATTACCCAGGATAAACCTCTCAAATCTGGATGCTAAGGATTTAATATCATACAAAATCAAATAATTGGCAGGAATTAACAATAATGTAATTATCGTGGCAAATAAAATACCAAATCCTAATGATACAGCCATGTGAACCAAAAATTGTCCTTGCGTGCTTTTTTCCAATAACAAAGGCATCATACCGATAAAAGTGGTTAATGAGGTTAATATCACTGGACGAAACCTTGCTACACCAGCTTGTAGTACCGCATCATAAATAGCTACCCCTTCTTTACGACGCTGATTAATATAATCTACTAGTACTAATGAATCATTCACAACAACACCACTCAGTGCCAACAACCCCATCAATGACAATATGGTCAAGTTCAATCCCATGACCATATGTCCTATGACTGCACCCACAAGACCAAAAGGTATCACTGACATAACAATAAAAGGTTGAACATAAGATTTAAATGGAATAGCCAACAAAACAAAAATCAAAAAAGCCAGTAACACACCACCAAAATATAATGATTCCTTAGCCTCTTTTTCATCTCTTGCATCACCCTGAAAGCTAAATTGCACATTAGAATGTTGCTGAATCAACTGTTGCACATAGACACCCATTTCATCTCTTACACGACTTAAATTGCCATTTTTTTTATCAAAATCAGCAGTCACATTGATGGTGCGATTTCTATCAACACGAGTAATCGTTGATGGACTTCTTCCAGGTTGAATATCGGCCACATCATAAAAAGGCACTTCAACACCACCCTCACTACGAATAAGCATAGAATCAAAAATACCCAGGGATTTTCTATGGGCCAAGGGATAACGCAACATAATTCTGATTTCATCACGCCCTCTTTGAATACGTTGCACCTCTAATCCATGAATAGCCTGTCTTACTTGTCTTGCCAAATCGGATGATGTTAAGCCAATTAACGTTGCTTCAGGTTTTAAAACCAACAGCAATTCTTCTTTTCCATCATTTAACGAATCCTCAATATCAAATACCGCACTGTATTCAGACAGTTTACTTTTTATATCTTTTGTTAAACCTTCCAACTGTCGAATATCCCGTCCCATTAATTGAATATCAATCGGCTCCCCTCTACGACCAATTTCACCTCTAAAATGTAAACTTTCCACACCGGCTAATGTACCGACTGATTTCCGCCATTCCTGAATCAACTCTTTTGTTGTCACTTCACTTTCTCTTTGCTCCGGTGGAATCACTTCAAAGTTCACTCGACCTGTCCGACCATCATCTGATCCCATGGTAGAAAAAATATTTTTTATAACACTTTTTCCTGATTCAGGCTCTTTATAACGATTTTGTAATTCCTGTGCTTTTGCAATGACATAATTAACCGTAGACTCTGTTCTTTCAATCGGCGTTCCCACTGGCATAGTCACACGTGCACTCGCTATTTCACTTGGTACCCTGGGAAATCCTATAAATTTAATCCAGTGCGTATGCATGAGCATCACCAGCACAATGACTAATAGAGACACCATAAAAGAAAATGTGGTATACCGATAATACAATGCTTTATCTAAAAATGGGGCATAAACCTGTTTAATAAAAGTTTCCATACTTTGAGCAATACTTCTTTGTAAAGCAGTAAGCCCAGAAGTTTTCTTATTCGTATCAACATGAATATTTTTTAAATGTGCTGGTAAAATTAATTTGGATTCAATCAGTGAAAACAATAATACAGATATCACCACTGCGGGTAATGCCGAATACCATGTCAGCCTCCCTTCAGCCAAAATTAATGGCAAAAAAGCAGCCATGGTGGTTAACACACCAAAAGTTACTGGCACTGCAATTTCTTTGGTACCTTTCACTGCAGCATGATAAGGTGCTTCTCCTTTTTGTAAATGACTATAAATATTCTCTCCTGTCACAATGGCATCATCAACAACAATACCCAAAACCAAAATAAAAGCAAAAACACTAATTAAATTAAGAGATACATCCAAAAAGGGCATTAAAATAAAAGCGCCCATAAAACTGATAGGCACACCCACACACACCCAAAAAGCAACGGCAGGCCGTAAAAACAATGCCAGTAAAATGCACACAAGAATGGCACTTTGTAAAGCACTATATTGCAGTGTTTGAAAGCGTGCCTTTATGGAATTACTTCTATCGCGCCAAATACCGATATTAATATTTTCTGGTAATGTTTGTTGTTTCTCATTAACATAGGCTTTCACTTTTTCTGCAATTTCAATAGCACTTTGTTTACCCACACGAAATACTTCTATTTCTACGGCATCCTGCCCATTAAAGCGCATGGAACGATGTATTTCTTCAAACCCATCACGAATTTCAGCAATATCACCTAATAAAACCTGTTCACCACTACGTGTAGTTATCACAGGAATTTTTGCATAATCACTTGCAACATAAGCCTGCCCTCGACTTCGTAAAAAAATTTCACCACCAGAAGTACGTACACTACCTGCTGACAAATCAAATGAACTTTCTCTTAATCGATTCGCCACCTCCGCTAAAGTCAAATGATATTCTCTTAACTTGGCTTCTGATACTTCAATCGACATTTCATATCTTTTTACAAAGTCTAAAGTCACTTTGGTAATGCCAGGCATATTGGCAATATTCTCTCGAATATTTTCACCAATTTGACGTAATATTTTTTCATCTTCTTTTCCATAAACCACAACACTAATCACATCTCTTTGCCATCTTGAAAAATCAACGACTGGACGTTCCGCATCCTCTGGAAATCCATTAATGGCATCTACTCTTACTTTAATATCGGCCATTAATTCTCGAATATCAACACCATCAACGCCTTCTATTCTTACATTGGCACGACCTTCCCGGGAACGTGATACAATGCGCTTAATACCATTTAAATCCTGTACAGCTTCTTCTATGCGAATACTAATCCCTTCTTCAATTTCTCTGGGTGATGCACCTGGCAAACTCACATTAACACTGACGGTATCCACTTCTGAAGTAGGGAAAAGTTCTATGGGGATTTCTTGTGTTAGCATATAAGCGCCCACAAGAAAAATAGCCATCATTAATAAATTTGCCGCAACATCATTACGTGCAAACCAGGCAATCATTGTATTTTTGTTCCAGGGGTAGACGACTGATTGTCTTTCTTTGACAGAAACGTCTTATCTTTTTTTATATCATCCAAAGGCTGTATCAATGTACCTGATGCAATATTCTGTATTGGTGTTAAAGAAAATACTTCACCTTCCTGCAAACCTTCTTTCACAATAATATGTTCACTATCTGACCAAATCGGCACTAATACACGTTTGTTCAACCTTGATTCATGAAGAATGGCCAGCTCATTATTTTGATTAATGGCTTGCCGAGGTATTTTAAAAATATTATTCAATTTTTTCCCATAAATACTTGCTTGCACAAATTGTCCAATTTTTAATTGAGGTTTATTATCCATAACCGAAGTTTCTTCTTTTTTAATTTGTGCTATCACATAAAGTTGTCGGGATTCAGAATCAATCTGAGCTTCAGTACGTACAATATGTCCGTACCATTGATAATTTTGTAAACCTATTTGGGATGAAAAAACAACGTGAGGACTTTCATGACGCCGATTGTCTTGTTGTTGAGCATCTTGTTGGTGAGCATCAGGTAATTGTAAATACTCTCGATCACGTGATTTAATAGGCAAACGAACCTCCATAATATCTGTGGCATAAATATCAGCTACAACCATTGATGCATTGACGACTTGTCCTAAATCAACCTGTTGAGTAATCACCTGACCATCATAAGGTGCCCTGACCTGTGTTCTTTCCAAATTCAATTGTGCTGCCATTAAACGTGCTTTTGATGCTTTTAAATGAGCTAAAGCAGCTGCAACCTGAGGTTGACGTAAAGCCAATGCACGTCCCATTTTTGAACCAGGCTTGGCATTCCAGTCTCTTTTAGCAATTTCTGCCTGGGCTTTTTCCTGTTGCACTGCCACTTCAGATTCTGCAACTGCTGCTTGAGCAATAGACAGCTCTACTTCATAATCCCTGGCGTCGATTTTTAATAGCACATCGCCCTTTTTAAAAAAAGCACCTGTCCTTAACTTTTCTGACACCTCTACCACACGTCCAGAAACCTCTGTTACCAAGTTCGTCTGTATTTTAGGCTGTACAACACCATATGAAGAAATGATAACCTGATAATGACTTTTTTTTACTTTTACAGTCTCAACAGCCAGTGAATAAGGTGGATTAAAATTGACACGCTTGGTCTTGCTTTTTGGAAGAATGAAGAAAAAGATGACTATAACTGCCGCTATAAAAATAACAACAAAGGGAAAGACCCATCTGCGATTATGTGCTATGGCCACGAATTATGTAACCTCAGAATATAATACACAATTAAGCAAACAAGAAGCCCTCATTAATTGATATAAGACACGTAATCGACATAAGGCATGTCGCCCTTTTGATTTATGAAGAATAACACATCTTGGAGTTGCTGCTCTTTTAAACATAAGAGGCTATTTTACATAACCTTGCTGTAAACTCAGGTATAGATTTGTAACAAAAAATAAATGCTCTCTAAAAAGTATTGACTCTAGGGTCCGCTCTCTAGGAAATCCTCAGCATTTGCCTCCCAAACCTGTGAGACAGCAAGCCCATAATCGACAATGAACTGATCCAGTTGATTCATATTTTCCTCACACGTTTCCTTTTGAGACATCTGGATTAATTGAAGATAAAACTGAAAAGACAATTGTCTCATTTCTTTCTTTTCATAAAGAAATAATAAAACTCTTGAAAAAAATGGCAAATAGCTGTTCAAAATTAATGTATAGACAGAATGATGCGCCATTAAACAGGTTGCTTTATGATGCCATAACCAGTCAAAATCAGCATAGGCTTCTGCTGAATCTTCCAATCCCTGAGCTAATTCCAAGTTACTTTGAAATAAATCAGGATGTTGCTTTAGAGCCACAGGAATATATTGTCGGCTTAATAGAGTACGCACTTCTATCAATTGCTTTGCCCAAGTTACAGATTGAGAGACATCCAAAGTCGTCATTGTGTTTAAAATGGTCAACCCTGAAGACTGCCAGATATTATTGACCCGAGTCGGCTTACCATGTTGAATGGTTAACCATCCATCTCTTGCCAATCTTTGCAATACTTCTCTTAACGTTGTTCGAGTGACGCCAATTAAATCGGATAATTCACGCTCTGCAGGTAAAGCACTTCCTACTGCAAATCTTCCTCGCCATATTGACTCAACGATATATTGTTCAGCAAATGCTGCCGGACTCTTCGCTTTAATTGGCGAAGACATATGATAAGTCACTTTATTTGAATTTTCTGACATTGAGATAATCGTTTTGTTACATTACTTTTATTTCATTAAGCTATCCGATGTTTCCTCACCATACTGCAATATTTCAATGAAAAAACAACGCCTCTTATGACATAGCATAGCCGCTCACTCTCAGTTTTAAAAATTTTTTATCAACTCAATGCCATCAACTAGGAAAAATGATTAATTAAAGCTAAAATTCTTCTTATAATTTAAATTAAATTAAATGTTCCTACTTAAGGCAATGCTTTTAAGGAAACAAAATGACTAAACCACTTCATGTCTCTTTCTTTGATAACTTTCTTGGAAATGCACCCGATTGGTATAAATACACTATTATCTCGTTTTTATTTATTAATCCAATTATTCTTTTCTCATTAGGAGATTCAGGTCCCACCATCGCAGGTTGGGCTTTAATTCTCCAATTTATTTTTACTTTAGCCATGGCACTCAAATGCTATCCTCTTCAGCCAGGTGGATTGCTCGCATTAGAAGCGCTCTTTATAGGACTTACCAGCCCTGAAACTGTTTTTCATGAAGTTGAATCCAATTTAAAAGTTATTTTACTTTTGGTCTTTATGGTTGCTGGTATTTATTTTATGAAGGACTTACTACTCTACGTATTTACAAAAATTTTATTAGGTGTGCGATCTAAACTCATATTGTCTCTTTTGTTTAGCTTTGTTGCTGCCATACTTTCAGCTTTTCTGGACGCACTAACAGTTACCGCTGTTATTATCTCAGTAGGTGTTGGTTTTTATGGCATCTATCATAAGGTTGCTTCTGGCAAAAAATTTCACCATTCTCATGATCATGGCTCTGATCATGAAGTGCATGAATACAATAGAGCTGATTTGGAACAATTTCGCTCCTTTTTACGCAGTCTATTAATGCATGCGGCCATAGGTACTGCGTTAGGTGGTGTTTGTACGATTGTGGGTGAGCCACAGAATCTTTTAATTGCCGATAGAGCCAGTTGGCAGTTTATCGAATTTTTTATACGAATGTCTCCAATCACCATACCTGTTTTTGTCGTTGGTTTACTAACCTGTATTCTTTTGGAAATGACGGGATGGTTTGGTTATGGCACCAAACTGCCAGATGGTGTTCGTGGCGTGTTGGAAGATTTTAATGAAGAAGAATCCAAAAAGCGAACAACACAGGATGTTGCCGCGTTAATTGTCCAGGCCATTATGGCCATATGGCTTATTATCGCCTTAGGCGCACACCTTGCTGAGGTTGGATTAATTGGTTTATCCGTTATTGTAGTAACAACCGCTTTTACCGGTGTCATCGAAGAACATAGTATTGGTAAAGCCTTTGAAGAAGCATTGCCTTTTACTGCATTATTGACAGTATTTTTTGCCATAGTCGCTGTTATTGCTGACAATAATTTATTCACTCCTATTATTAACTCTGCATTAGAGATGGAAGGTACTATGCAGGTCGCTACTTTTTATTTGGCCAATGGCTTCCTTTCTATGGTCAGTGATAATGTTTTCGTTGCAACTGTGTATATCAACGAAGTAGCTAAAGCTGCTATCAATGGGGTAATTTCTCGGGATACCTTTGATATGCTCGCTGTAGCCATTAATACAGGAACGAATATTCCCAGTATCGCAACACCTAATGGTCAAGCAGCCTTCCTATTTTTGTTAACTTCGGCAATAGCCCCTCTGATTCGCTTATCTTATGGACGTATGGTCATTATGGCTTTACCTTATACCATAACCATGAGTATCACTGGCTTATTGGCAGTCATTTATTTTTTAGAGCCTGCTACCGAAGACTTTTATGAAAAAGAAATGATTCATCATCATAAGATGGAACAACTCTGCTATTCCATGAAAGGCTCCTGGGAAAATAACACCTGTACACTTAAGTCCAAAAATCATGGTTCATCTGGACATCACTAAGTCCGTTCTATTTTGTGGATGTATTCTAGAGGCTGTTTAACCTGACATGTCAAACCACTTGAAAGCTATTCAAGTGGTTTGACATACAAAACCAAACTATGATCAACCAGTTGATAACCTTTTTCTTCAGCAATTATTTTTTGTAGCTTCTCTATTTCATCATTTACAAATTCTATCACCTTGCCGGTTTTTACACAGACCATATGATCGTGGTGTTCTCCCTTCTCAAGTTCAAAAACAGAGTGACCGCCTTCAAAGTTATGACGAGTCACAAGGCCTGCTTGTTCAAACTGTGTTAATACACGGTATACCGTTGCTAAACCTACTTCATCTTGAGCTTCCATTAGTGCTTTATACACATCCTCTGCACTCATATGGCGTTGTTCATTATCTTCAAGAATTTGTAAAATTTTAACTCTGGGTAGTGTTACTTTTAACCCAGCTTGTTTAAGTTGTTGATTTTCCAAGATTTCCTCCAGTTTTATTTAAGAAAGCTCAATATTTCTGACAACAGTTGTTTATTCGAACAATATGAATCTATCTATCAAGCGACTAAATCATTGGGTTACAAGTATAAACCTATCATTTGGGATATAATACGCTGTTATTATGTCAAAACCAAAACTTAAATACACAAAAACGAGTTAAAACATGCCATCTTTCCATCTCATTACTTTTATCCTGTTTTCATTATTTTGTTATTCTGCCTGTACCCCCTATAAGATGTCTATCTCCCAGGGAAATATCGTAGAACAAAAAGATATTGATAAATTAAAGCCCGGAATGACAAAAGCACAAATTCGTTTTGTATTAGGACAACCAATTATTAAAGATTCTTTTAATTCAGATACCTGGTATTACATTGGTACCTTCTTAAATGGGATAAGCAGAAAATATGATAAACAAGAATTAATTGCTAACTTTAAAAACAATCGACTCATATCCCTTGAAGGCAGCTTTAAATTACCCCCTGCATTTTTAGATAAATCCAAAAAACATCCAGAAAACACCAACGATAAACAAAATGCTAATCAATAATCAATATATCTATCGACGACTTTTCTCACCTGAGGTTGATTCTTTAGACTCACCAGCACAGCACTGCTTCACAGCATCATTCTGCTTGAATGATTTAACCAGTTGATCTTCCATATTCTCAGGCATTTTTTGATCTTGATTCAACCAGGATTTCAGTGTTTTTACGGTCAATGTCATTTTCTGGGAATAGATATGGCATTTTTTACACATCATGCAATGTATTTTTAAGCTAATCTTCTCCCAACGAGTTAACGTGCCATCACATAAGCGGCTACACATTTCAACGGCTTCTTTACACTTAAGTAATTTTAACACTTGCCTTCTCTTTGAAAACGATCAATGACTTGCAGGATTTTATCTCTTGCTCGATGTAATAATACTCTTACATTAGACGAACTGACATCCAATAGGTTACAAATTTCATCCAAACTATAATCACCCGCTTCACGAAGCATTAACGCCTCTCTTTGATTGGGAGGCAGAATTGCAACATGCTTTTCAATACAGCCTTTTAGTTCTTCGGCCTGAATAATAGCATCTGGTGAATCATATTCCCATGGTTGAAAGTTGGCTGGTCGCCATTGTCCGTTATCTAAAAATCTCGGATCAGTTGCCCAGGATTCCTGAACCTGTTCCAATGAAACACTATGAGATTCTTTTCTACGTCGGGTTTTTGCCTCATTAGACACAATACGCATGACCCAACTTTTCAGACTTGAACGTCCTTCAAATTTAGGCAGCGCTTTAATTGCCGATAGCCAGGCTTCTTGAACAACTTCATCAGCAATAGAATCACCCGCTATGGAAGTAGCAATATACCTCATAGGGCGATACCATGCTTGGAGTACCTGTTTAAAAGCTTCTGCATCCTTTTTGAGCAATCGCTTAACTAATTCACTGTCTTCTGGTAATCTGGCTGTCATTGTTGACCGTTTAAAATTCGGTATATCGTGTGTTTATGCCATTTTATGGATTAACACATAGAAAAACAAATTATTTACAAAAAATTGAACTCTTCAACTATTTGTAACATTCACACTATTTCTTACCTCTAAATAATAAATCCAAGAAAAATCAGGTACACTCCATGAAAAAATCCTTATGCACTTGCCATCAGCTTTACAATACCATTTTGGATAAATTACAACTTGCCAATGGTGTTCCCTTATTGTTGCTAAGAATATTTTTGGCCTTCATCATGATTAAAGCCGGATTAGGAAAACTGAACTTTGGTGCAGAAGATGCCAGTTTCTTTGCACTTTTTGGCCCACATCCGAATACAGTAGCATGGTTTCAACACTCTTTAGGTATGCCAATACCAGAAGTGATGGCATTTCTTGCTGGTTGGAGTGAATTTTTAGGCGGCTGTTTTCTTTTAGTTGGGTTTCTCACACGCATTGTGAGTATCCCATTAATGGTGACTATGATAGTTGCTGCAACCACAGTACACTGGGATAAAGGCTGGCATGCACTTCCAGATAGTACATTAGTAATGCCTTGGGAATGGAGAACGGACTTGATTGAAGAAGGCAGTAAACGCAGAACTAAAGCCAGAGACATTCTTAAAGAACACAGTAATTATGACTGGATCACCTCTGCAGGTTCTATCACGATATTAAAAAATGGTATTGAATTTGCCGCTACTTACTTTTTAATGTTGCTGGTATTGTTCTTCTACGGTGGTGGACGTTATGTCAGTCTTGATTTCTGGATTAAGCATATGTTCAAGAAAAATACTTCTGTAGGAACTTAACGTAAATATCCCTTAAGGCTGTCATATCATTGACTGAAACCCGCTCATTCACCTGGTGTATCGTTTGATTCGATACACCAACCTCAAATACCTCTGGACAAATTGTGGCAACAAAACGTCCATCAGAGGTTCCACCGGATGTTGATAAGCTGGGTTTATTGCCCGTCACTTCTAAAATTGCATCATTCAAAACAGGCAACACATGGGATTTTCCTTCTGAAACATCCGTATGATAAGGAGAGCAAGGACGTTCCCAATGTAACTCATAATCACTGGTCACCTGGCTGATTTGTTTTTCAATTAATGTATTTAATGTATTTTCACACCATAAGTGACTATAGCGAATATTGAAATGTATTCGACAGAAACCGGGACTGATATTATCTACAAATTCACCTGAATGAATATGGGTCACCTGTAAACTGGTTCCTGATAAAATATCATCGCCTGAGTCCCATTCAATCGCATTCAGCAAGTGTAAGACACTGCCCATTTTATGGACAGGATTACGAATATGGTGTGGATAGCCTACATGACCAGCTTTACCTTCTAATGTTAATGTGCCAGAAATAGCGCCTCTGCGCCCTACTTTGATGGTATCACCCGTATGAGACGCCGCCGAAGGCTCTGCAACAATACAGGCATCTAACGTTAACTCCTGTTGCTTCAAACAATCGACAATGGCTCTCATGCCATACTCAGCTTCTCCTTCTTCATCCGATGTTATTAATACATAAATATGGGTATCTGAGGCATCATGCTTTGATAAATACATTTCAATAGCCGAAAGAAAGCAGGCAATACCGCTTTTCATATCAGCTGCCCCTCTTCCATAAAGATAACCTTCTGACAATTGACCTGCAAAAGGTGGAAAACGCCATTGTTCTAACTCTCCTGCTGGAACGACATCCGTATGACCAACAAAGGCTACCGATTTCTCTGCATTGCCTATTGATGCAATTAAATTAGTCACACCATTTAGGACAAAAGTCTGGCATTGAAACCCCATAGAGGACAGTCGCTCTTCGATAAAGACCATGCAACCGCCATCTTGAGGAGAAATCGAAGAAATCCGTAATAACTGTTGAGTATCGCGTATTAATTTCACGACGTTATCAGATAAACCAAAATCTTCTTTTTGATTCATAATACAATTTGGCCTTTCATGACTTGGAGTATTTGAGGTTACTTTAGCACATTCATTTAAAAAAGGTATTTTTGTCTCAAATCTGTGCTCTTTAATTCTTTCAAGCTTTCCAGGCTGAGCGTCTAATCAATAAAATGGCTGGCAATAAACCTAATATCACCAATGTAATGGCGGGCATGGCAGCCAGCTCCCATTCACCCTCTGAGGTAAATTCGAAAATTTTTACCGCTAAAGTATCCCATCCTGAAGGTCGCAATAGCAAAGTTGCCGGCATCTCTTTCATCACATCAACAAAGACTAATAATGCACCTGTTAGCAACCCTGGTTTTAATAAAGGCAGATAAATACGATAAATCATCTGTTTTTGATGACATCCTAAATTTCTCGCAGCATCTTTTAACGACGGTGTAATCTTTTCAAAACAGGTTTCTAATGGTCCAAATGCAACAAAGAAAAAGCGCACCATATAAGCAAACAACAGCGCAATCACACTGGCTGATAATAAAAACACTGTCCAGCCCATGGTTTCATATAATGGATTTAAAGAATATTTGGCTACAAAATTTAAACTTAACATCACACCAATAGCCAAGACAGAACCAGGAATAGCATACCCCAGTCTCATAATAAATGTCACTTTATGCAACCAGTGATCTTGATAAAAATATTTCATAAAAACCACAAAAAAAGAAATACCAACAATTAAAACCGCAGCAGAAAAGCCTAAAACAAAAGTGTGCCAAAAATAAGCAATGTATTCGATACCGACGGTCACTAAACTGGAAAAGCTCCATAATGATAATTGTAGTAATGGCAATAAGAATGAAATCAAAAAAACACTGAATGCAAAAAATGAAACCAGCCATTTTTGCCTGACGTTTAATGAAATTCTTTGTCTATGCTGGGATGTGTCTTTATTTTGGAAAAAGCGAATTTTCTTACGAGAGTATTGTTCACTGACAAGCATAACAAATACAAACAATAATAAAATACTCGAAATTTGTGCTGCTGTACTTAAACTGCGTAAATCAAACCATGTTTTATAGATTGCTGTAGTAAAAGTGTTATAGTTAAAAATAGATACCGCACCAAAATCAGCTAAAGTTTCCATCATCACCAAACTTAAACCAGCAAAAATAGCAGGTCTATTTGTTGGCAATACTACTTTAAAAAAAGCCTTCCAGGGATTTAAACCCAGACTTCGTGCCGTTTCATAATGTGACAAACCCTGCATTAAAAATGAAGAGCGTGCTAACATATAAACATAAGGAAAAAAAACGAAGGTTAAAACCAGACTGACACCCAATCCATTTCGAATATCAGGAATCATAGTTGCATTTTTACCTAACCAGGATTGTAATGGCCCTCCATAATCAAAAAAGCCCAATGCGACAAAAGCCAAAACATAAGCAGGCATAGCTATCGGCAAGACTAAAGCCCACTCTAACCACTTCCTGCCTGGAAATTCACAACAGGTTGTAAACCATGCCAGACTCACTCCTAATACAAAAACACCCACACCAACGAACACAACCAATTGTAATGTATTCCAAAAAAACTCCTGAAACAAAGTATCTAAAATATGCTGCCAATGTTCAACATTGATCGTCATCCATGACAACAGTATCCATACCAGGGGTAAACTCATCACGGCGACGAGTAAAAAAATGGTGATACGTATAGAGGTTGTTGCCCTGCTACTTTTAGCTATCCTGTTTTTTGTTAAATACATGGTTTCCATAAAGACTGGGATCCTTTTAAATATACATCCGGAATATTAACAAAAAAGCATCTTAACGGTAGCCAGCCTTATCCATAAGTTTAACCGCTCTGCTCTGCAAACGCCCCATTTCGTTGACATTTAAATCATCGCGTTTGAACTTGCCCCAACTTAATACGGTGTCATCCCATTGTGTTGCTCCTCTTACAGGGTATTCCATATTAAGACTTGCTAAAATATCTTGTGCATCTTTGCCTAGTAACCATTTCAAAAACTTTTTAGCCGCTTTTGGATTTTTTGCATGTCGTGTCACGCCTGCACCTGAAATATTGACGTGAACGCCTGAAGTTTTTTGATTTGGCCAAAAAAGTGCTAATGGAATGTCAGGATTTTTTTTCTGCAACCTTCCGAAGTAATAAGTATTTACTATACCCACATCACATACACCGGCAACAATGGCTTCCATGACTTTTGTATCATTAGAAAAAGGTTTAACTGCCAAGTTATTCACCCAGCTTTTAATAACCGACTCTGTCTTGGCATCACCCATTCTTGCAATCATGGAAGCAACTAACGATTGATTATAGACTTTTTTTGATGTTCTCAAGCAAAGACGGCCTTTCCATTTATTGCTACCCAAGTCTTCATAGGTTGAAAGTTCTGATGTTTTTACTCTTTCTTTACTATAAACAATGGTTCGTGCACGTATAGATAATCCTGTCCAATGATTGTTTGGATCTATTAAGTAGTCTGGAAGTAACCCTTTAAAGAAATTCTTAGGTAATTCTTGTAATACGTTTTGTTCAGTAGCATACCATAAATTGCCGGCATCAACAGTGATCAATAAGTCAGCTTTTGTTGCTTTGCCTTCATCTTTCAATCGTTCAATGAGTGGTGCTGCTTTACTTGTTACATAAGAAATTTTTACACCTGTCTGCTTCTCATACAATGCAAAAAGCGGTTTTATCAAATGTTCCTTTCGTGAAGAATACACATTAATTTCTTCACTTAATACCGTTTGAACGGAGCTCAATAATATAGTCAATCCTATTAAACGATAAATACATTTTCTTTTTAATAATGTTTGCACAGAAAAAAACCTCATGGGTTAACGCCATAGTAAAAACAAATGATAATTATTCTTATTAGAAAAGGCAATAAAAATATTTTAACCTCAGCTGAACATAAGAAAAGTTCACATGATTGACATGTGA
Organism: Kangiellaceae bacterium; assembly: GCA_965230335.1. Classification (GTDB taxonomy): domain Bacteria; phylum Pseudomonadota; class Gammaproteobacteria; order Enterobacterales; family Kangiellaceae; genus CBDDKS01. The sequence goes on from CBDDKS010000006.1 coordinate 917,968, forward strand.
ATCACAGTTCGCCCAAATCAACCTAACAAACTTGTCATCTTAAAGCTGGAATCTTCCTCCTTTCGCCCAAATCAACCTACAAACTTGTCATCTTTCTGCTTAATGACATTTATTCAATCAAAAAAAAAGCCCCTGATACAGGGGCTTTTTAAAATAAATGCCTGGCAACGACCTACTCTCACATGGGGAAACCCCACACTACCATCGGCGCTAAACGTCTTCACTTCTGAGTTCGAGATGGATTCAGGTGGTTCCCGTTCGCTATGCCTACCAGGCAAAACCGTTACAATTCAAATTCGTCACACAAACACTTCTTCGTTCTTCAATACTTTTGATAAACAACTAAAACAATACATAACTCCATAACCTCAAAACAACTTGGGGTTATATGGTCAAGACTCTCGAGCAATTAGTACAGGTTAGCTTAACGCATTACTACGCTTCCACACCCTGCCTATCTACGTCATCGTCTTTAACAGCTCTTTCGGAGATTTAATCTCAGGGAGAACTTATCTCGTAGGAGGCTTCCCGCTTAGATGCTTTCAGCGGTTATCCCGTCCGAACATAGCTACCCGGCAATGCCACTGGCGTGACAACCGGAACACCAGAGGTTCGTCCACTCCGGTCCTCTCGTACTAGGAGCAGCTCTACTCAATTCTCCAACGCCCACGGCAGATAGGGACCGAACTGTCTCACGACGTTCTAAACCCAGCTCGCGTACCACTTTAAATGGCGAACAGCCATACCCTTGGGACCGGCTTCAGCCCCAGGATGTGATGAGCCGACATCGAGGTGCCAAACACCGCCGTCGATATGAACTCTTGGGCGGTATCAGCCTGTTATCCCCGGAGTACCTTTTATCCGTTGAGCGATGGCCCTTCCATACAGAACCACCGGATCACTAAGACCTGCTTTCGCACCTGCTCGACGTGTCTGTCTCGCAGTCAAGCGCACTTCTACCTTTATACTAACCTCACGATGTCCGACCGTGATTAGTGCACCTTCGTACTCCTCCGTTACTCTTTGGGAGGAGACCGCCCCAGTCAAACTACCCACCACACACTGTCCTCGTCCCGGATAACGGGACTGAGTTAGAACTCAAATATTATCAGGCTGGTATTTCAAGATTGGCTCCACGCATACTGGCGTACACGTTTCTAAGCCTCCCAGCTATCCTACACAAATAAGATCTAAGTCCAGTGTGAAGCTATAGTAAAGGTTCACGGGGTCTTTCCGTCTAGCCGCGGGTATACGGCATCTTCACCGCAATTTCAATTTCACTGAGTCTCGGGTGGAGACAGTGTGGCCATCGTTACGCCATTCGTGCAGGTCGGAACTTACCCGACAAGGAATTTCGCTACCTTAGGACCGTTATAGTTACGGCCGCCGTTTACCGGGGCTTCGATCATGAGCTTCGCATAAGCTAACCCAATCAATTAACCTTCCGGCACCGGGCAGGCGTCACACCCTATACGTCCACTTTCGTGTTTGCAGAGTGCTATGTTTTTAATAAACAGTCGCAGCCACCTGGTTACTTCGACCACCAACAGCTTACCGCGCGAAGCGTTCACCATCAGCGGCGTACCTTCTCCCGAAGTTACGGTACTATTTTGCCTAGTTCCTTCACCCGAGTTCTCTCAAGCGCCTGGGTATTCTCTACCTTCCCACCTGTGTCGGTTTCGGGTACGGTTGCTTAATATCTGAAGCTTAGAGGGTTTTCCTGGAAGCAGGGCATCGATCACTTCTTTCCCTTAGGAAATCGTCATCAGCTCTCAGCATTAAAGGTCCGGATTTACCTAGACCTTCTGCCTACGGCCTTAAACCTGGATTACCAACACCAGGCTGACCTAGCCTTCTCCGTCACCCCATCGCAATATTAAGCAGTACAGGAATATTAACCTGTTTCCCATCGACTACGCATTTCTGCCTCGCCTTAGGGGCCGACTCACCCTGCTCTGATTAGCATAGAACAGGAAACCTTAGGGTTTCGGCGAGGGGGTTTTTCACCCCCTTTATCGTTACTCATGTCAGCATTCGCACTTCTGATACCTCCAGCATGCCTCCCGGCACACCTTCGACGGCTTACAGAACGCTCCTCTACCATACGTCTAAAACGTATCCGCAGCTTCGGTGTATCGCTTAGCCCCGTTACATCTTCCGCGCAGGCCGACTCGACTAGTGAGCTATTACGCTTTCTTTAAAGGATGGCTGCTTCTAAGCCAACCTCCTAGCTGTCTAAGCCTTCCCACATCGTTTCCCACTTAGCGATAACTTTGGGACCTTAGCTGGCGGTCTGGGTTGTTTCCCTTTCCACGACGGACGTTAGCACCCGCCGTGTGTCTCCCATGATTCAACTCTGGGGTATTCGGAGTTTGCATCGGGTTGGTAAGCCGGGATGGCCCCCTAGCCGAAACAGTGCTCTACCCCCCCAGGTCATTCATGAGGCGCTACCTAAATAGCTTTCGAGGAGAACCAGCTATCTCTTGGTTTGATTAGCCTTTCACTCCTAGCCACAGGTCATCCCCAAATTTTTCAACATTTGTGGGTTCGGTCCTCCAGGTGGTGTTACCCAACCTTCAACCTGCCCATGGCTAGATCACCAAGTTTCGGGTCTACTCCCAGCAACTAGTCGCCCTATTCAGACTCGATTTCTCTACGGCTCCCCTAATTGGTTAACCTTGCTACTGAGACGTAAGTCGCTGACCCATTATACAAAAGGTACGCAGTCACATGACTTAATCATGCTCCCACTGCTTGTATGCATACGGTTTCAGGGTCTATTTCACTCCCCTCACAGGGGTTCTTTTCGCCTTTCCCTCACGGTACTGGTTCACTATCGGTCGGTAGAGAGTATTTAGCCTTGGAGGATGGTCCCCCCAGTTTCAGTCAAGATATCACGTGTCCCGACCTACTCGATTCATCATCAATAAGACTTCGTGTACAGGGCTTTCACCTTCTATCGCCATGTTTTCCAACATGTTCCACTATCTCGTTAACAACTTTAGGGCTTTCCCCATTTCGCTCGCCGCTACTTTGGGGATCTCGGTTGATTTCTTTTCCTGCGGATACTTAGATGTTTCAGTTCTCCGCGTTCGCCTCTGCAACCTATGAATTCAGTTACAGATAATCATTTTACAATGATTGGGTTTCCCCATTCGGAAATCGTGGGCTATAACGCTTGTTTGTCAGCTTACCCACGCTTATCGCAGACTTCCACGTCCTTCATCGCCTTCTACCGCCTAGGCATCCACCGTATGCACTTATTCACTTGACCATATAACCCCAAATTGTCTTCACAAATGGGTATTACACGACAAGTTATGTGTGCTTTAGTAACTTAATTGTTTACCTTCAGCGCTTGTGTGACTCATTTGAATTGTTAAAGAACTTCTCTGATAAATTTCAGAGCTCAATATACCTAGATAACGCTCAATACTAGATACACTCAGCTCTGACATTTTTCTTTCAGTAAATATGCTATACAACGACTTGTTTCATTGGACTGGAACTGTGTGGACTTAGGTACTATCCGGGGGGTGGTGGAGCTATGCGGGATCGAACCGCAGACCTCCTGAATGCAAATCAGGCGCTCTCCCAGCTGAGCTATAGCCCCATATTCATCTTCTCTTTTCATTTCTCTTAGAGAACCCAACTGGTAGGTCTGGGCAGACTTGAACTGCCGACCTCACCCTTATCAGGGGTGCGCTCTAACCAGCTGAGCTACAGACCTATTTCTTTCTCAACCCAGACTGTCTTTTTGACATACCTCCCTGTAGATTAAGCCAGCTCATCATCCCTGCTTCGCGTTCAAGGTGCTGCGAAGCTATGCTTCGGTCACCTTTCACCCAACTGAGCTACAGACCTATTTCTTTCTCAACCCAGACTGTCTTGACAGACTTCCTTAAACAACACACTCCCAACTATCTTGCTTAGCATATCTACCTGTTTCGATGAAATAATCTGTGTGAACACTCTGCATAAATTCCGACTTCTTTGTGGTAAGGAGGTGATCCAGCCGCAGGTTCCCCTACGGCTACCTTGTTACGACTTCACCCCAGTCACGAACCACACCGTGGGGACCGTCCTCCCGAAGGTTAGACTAGCCACTTCTGGTGCAATTCACTCCCATGGTGTGACGGGCGGTGTGTACAAGGCCCGGGAACGTATTCACCGCAGTATGCTGACCTGCGATTACTAGCGATTCCGACTTCATGGAGTCGAGTTGCAGACTCCAATCCGGACTACGAGCAACTTTTTGGGATTCGCTTCACATCACTGCTTCGCTACCCTCTGTATTGCCCATTGTAGCACGTGTGTAGCCCACCCCGTAAGGGCCATGATGACTTGACGTCGTCCCCACCTTCCTCCGGTTTGTCACCGGCAGTCTCCTTAGAGTTCCCGACCTAATCGCTGGCAACTAAGGACAAGGGTTGCGCTCGTTACGGGACTTAACCCAACATCTCACGACACGAGCTGACGACAGCCATGCAGCACCTGTATCAGCGTTCCCGAAGGCACTAATCTATCTCTAAATTATTCGCTGTATGTCAAGGGGTGGTAAGGTTCTTCGCGTTGCATCGAATTAAACCACATGCTCCACCGCTTGTGCGGGCCCCCGTCAATTCATTTGAGTTTTAGCCTTGCGGCCGTACTCCCCAGGCGGTCAACTTAATGCGTTTGCTGCACCACTAAACTTTTTTATAAGCCCAACGGCTAGTTGACATCGTTTACAGCGTGGACTACCAGGGTATCTAATCCTGTTCGCTAACCACGCTTTCGCACCTCAGCGTCAGTATGAGTCCAGGGGGCCGCCTTCGCCACTGGTATTCCTTCCGATCTCTACGCATTTCACCGCTACACCGGAAATTCTACCCCCCTCTACTCTACTCTAGATAAACAGTATCAATTGCAGTTCCCAGGTTAAGCCCGGGGATTTCACAACTCACTTATCTATCCGCCTACGCGCCCTTTACGCCCAGTAATTCCGATTAACGCTTGCACCCTCCGTATTACCGCGGCTGCTGGCACGGAGTTAGCCGGTGCTTCTTCTGTGGGTAACGTCTCTTCAGTACGCTATTAACATACCTAAATCCTCCCCACTGAAAGTGCTTTACAACCCGAAGGCCTTCTTCACACACGCGGCATGGCTGCATCAGGCTTGCGCCCATTGTGCAATATTCCCCACTGCTGCCTCCCGTAGGAGTCTGGGCCGTGTCTCAGTCCCAGTGTGGCTGCCCTTCCTCTCAGAACAGCTATGGATCGTCGCCTTGGTAGGCCTTTACCCTACCAACTAGCTAATCCAACGCAGGCTCATCTCTTGGCGAGAGCTTATATCAGAGGCCCCCTTTCTTCCTCAGAACTTATGTGGTATTAATCCGAATTTCTCCGGGCTATCCCACTCCAAAAGCTAGATTCCTACGCGTTACTCACCCGTCCGCCACTCGTCAGCGTCCAGCAAGCTGGACCTGTTACCGTTCGACTTGCATGTGTTAGGCCTGCCGCCAGCGTTCAATCTGAGCCATGATCAAACTCTTCAGTTCAAATCATTAAACTTGTTTCTTACTCAGAATCGATTTCTTCTCTTCACTTTAATTGACTTAAAGCTTGGGTCTCGTCATCTATCTGATTTTTCGTCAAAATATATGCGAGTGCCCACACAGATTATTTCATCTCTTTGTTAAAGAACTGCGTCATCTCATGTGACTGGGCCGCGAATTATACACCCATATACATACCTGTCAACTAACTCGTAAAAATTATTCGATATCACAGGATTTTTTCTGATTTCCAAGTATAAACTAAAATATTATTTGAGATAATTAGAGCCTGTTTATCTTTTACAGGCCTAATCATAAAAAGCAACTCATCCCGATCTTAAACTAGAGTCACTTTCGCTATTTTCTTTTTCCCGGCCTGTATCAAATATTGACCTCTTTCCAACATTAAAGAAGGCTCAACAACCTGCCAATCCACTTTGACACGCTGATTCTTTAACATATCCTTCGCTTGAGCTGAATTACTGGCCAGGTTTGCCTGATTTATCACTCGACCAATCGGTAAAGCATCGCCTTCTTCTAATGCTAAAGTCACTTCCGGACAATCTTCTGGTATAACACCTTCCTGAATAATATTACCTGCACCTTTATGGGCATTGAGTGCAGCATCTTCCCCATGAAACCGAGTGATAATTTCTTTAGCCAATTCAATTTTTATATCTCTCGGATTCATGCCATCATCCAATGCTTGCTTGAGTTGTGCAATTTCCTGATTGGTTTTAAATGATAATAAATCAAAATAGCGCCATATTAAGCTATCTGGCATAGAGACTATTTTTTGATACATACTGCCTGCTGCTTCGTCAACACCAACATAATTACCCAATGATTTCGACATTTTTTGCACACCATCCAAACCTTCCAGTAATGGTAACGTAATAACCACTTGCGGCTTTATGCCATAATCCTTTTGTAATTCTCTCCCCATTAACAAGTTAAATTTCTGATCGGTGCCCCCTAGCTCTATATCACATTCTAATGCCACGGAATCATAACCTTGTACCAAAGGATACAAAAATTCATGAATGGCAATGGATTTGCCTTCCGTGTAACGTTTTTTAAAATCATCTCTTTCCAGCATGCGAGCAACCGTTTGATGAGAAGCCAATTTTAGCAAGCCCGAAGCACCTAAACTTTCACACCACTCTGAATTAAACGCAACTCGGGTTTTTTCAGGATCTAATATTTTAAAAATCTGAGCTTCATAGGTTTTCGCGTTATCTAATATTTGTTCCTTTGTCAAAGGTGGACGCGTTGCGCTTTTACCTGTTGGATCACCAATCATTCCCGTAAAATCGCCGATTAAAAAAATAACTTCGTGGCCTAACTGTTGAAACTGTCGTAGTTTATTAATCAATACTGTATGACCAAGATGCAAATCAGGTGCTGTTGGGTCAAAACCTGCTTTGACTGTTAATTTTTCCCCACTGTCCAACAAAGCCTTTAATTCAGACTCAACCAAAATTTCATCGGTTCCCCGTTTAAGATTATCAAATATTTCTGAAATGCTATTCATTACTGCTCCCAAACAGCTGTATTAACTTAACCAAACTCCGTATTTATACTGAAACTGTTCGAAGATGCAAGCATATGAATCAATAAATCCCTTTGAATGCTCATAACGTTAGAGGCTGAATGAGTGATATGTGACTCATTCAGCCTCTAAATAAGTATTGTTTTATAATTTATCTATTTCTTTTTCTTATTTCCAATAAACTTATTCTCATAGTCTGCGCCACTTGATGTCCCTTCGAACTCAATGTTAAAAGTGACTTCTTTTCCAACCTTAGGCGCATATTTATCCAGCCCCCATTGAGTACGATCTAATGAACCTGTTGCTGAAAAACCGATAGCATCACTACCACGATATATCGGATGTTTTCCAATCTTATTAATTTGCACTAACAAGGTAATTGGTTTTGAAACACCCAATAATGTCAGGTTTCCAGTCACTTCCATTTTTTTATCAGGCATTACTTTGACAGAGGTGCTCTTAAATTCCATTGTGGGAAATTTTTTTACATTAAAGAAGCTTGACGATTTTACATGCTTTGTCTTCTGGCCATGTCCCATATCAAGAGAGTCGATATGAACAGTTGCAGATACCTGAGATTTTGATGGGTCACTTTCATCATAAACAATTTCAGATTCAACATTAGTAAAACGTCCATAGGTATTGGAAAAACCTAAATGGTTGATTTTAAAGATAACTTCTGTATGAGAGTTATCACCAAAATATCGAACACCTTCAGCCTGAACAAAACTGCTCATGGCTACGGCTAAAAAGCAAAAAAACGTACAACAATGCAAAACATATTTTTTCATAGATATTTACCTCATAGGTTTTTGTTAAAAAGTGTAGAAAATTACCAAGGCAGAGTTTCTCCATTAGAATGCAGAAAGCTACCTGTATGATTTATATCAAGTTCATGGATACGTTGCGCAATTCTAGTTGCAGCAACATCGGGAGCAATGTCACCTCGTCCTTGTGTCATATCCGTTGTGACATAACCAGGGTGAATCAAAGCAACGGCTATTCCTTGAGGTTTTAAATCGATGGCCAATGATTGGCCTGCTGCATTAAGGGCGCATTTAGACATACGGTAGCCATAGGAACCACCCGATGAATTATCAGCAATGGAGCCCATTCTGCTTGTTATCATAATCACTTTGCTGCCTTGCGATAAACATTCTTTCAAGGCTGTAATCACTCGGATAGGCCCCAGTGCATTAATATTAAACTGTTCTAGCAAATATTGTTCATTATCCAGCTCATTGAATGATTGACTACGCAGAATGCCTGCATTATTAACCAGTATATCCATAGGAATCCCTTGCATAATTTGACGTAATCTACTCACTTGTTCTGATGAACTCACATCAATAGAATCAATCACTTCCAGATCAAGTGCATCCAAAGATACTGAACTTTTCCGACATACAGCAAAAACCCTGGCTCCTGCATCAACATAATGCCTACAAAGCTCTAAGCCAATGCCTCGATTGGCCCCTGTAATTAAAACATGTAAAGTCATTACGAGTACCTCTGATTTGTATATTTATATGGTTCTTTTTATATAGTTCTTTCAGACTCAAAGAGAGGTATAAACTCCCCCCGGAACTGAAAAAATAATACTGCTTATTTTTCAGAAGTTATATAGAGTAATTGTTACCAAATATGTTCTCGCTCAATAAAAAGACAACAGTCCCTAACAATAAGGTGATTAAAATGATTAAAAAGTAACCATTTATAGTAAAATCACCTAAAATTATAATCATTCGTTTAAATTTCTATTCATATCATAGAGATATTACTCCCACACAATGAGCCAATTAGGGTAAACTTGGCAATTAACCTCGGAAACCTGCATCAAGATTGTATTTCTTGCCCATGATTAAACAAGATTACAAATCATCCCGTCAACCGACAACGTCGCATCCTATGAAGCAACTGGGGTTGCTTCGTCACCATTGGATGAAGGTTATCGCTATATGCTTATCCGTTGGTTTGCCCATATTCATTGTCATCGTTGTTTTACAAAATTTACCGAATAAGGCTACACTTCCGCAATCATCACCTGTTGCTTCCAAACCTGTCGCTTCCAAGGTTGTCGCCACTAAGACCAATGTTTCCCAAGTAGAATCATCCAAGAAACAGGCAAAGCCTTCCAAGAAAACAGCCTCAACTAAATCCCCTTCTAAAAAAGAACTCAAACAATCACAAGCAGTGATGTTACCACTCAAACTGGAATGGAACAGTCAAGGACAAACCTTAGAGGACTTCGAAGAAAATAAAACCGAAGCAACAGATTTAACTGAAATTCGAATAAATTCCGGTGATACATTATCAACGTTATTAGTTAAGCAGGGACTGACAGCAAAAGATGTTCACTATATTATGCAGGATAAGCAATCCCATGATTACTTTCGCAATCTTAAGCCAGGCAAATTACTCATTTTGGAACGCTCAAAAAGTGACCAGAATTTATTAGCCCTCAGATATAAAATTAATGCCAATGAAGAATTGATTGTTGAAAAAACAGACGATGGTTACCAAAGCCGCATTCATGTTGAAACCATAGACAGTGAATTGGCATTTGCATCGGGTGTGATTGACAGTTCTCTTTTCCTTTCTGGAAAAAAATCCGGACTTAGTGATGATTTAATTATGAACCTTGCCAATATTTTTGGCTGGGATATTGACTTTGCTTTGGATATACGCAAAAACGACAGCTTTTCATTACTCTATGAAAAAAAATACTTAAAAGGAGAGTTTATTGGCAATGGAAGAATTGTCGCTGCAAGATTTACCAATCAGGGAGAAGATTTTCAAGCTATTTATTATGTTGATAAGAATAACCGGGGCAGTTATTTTTCTCCAGATGGCAAAAGTATGCGTAAGGCATTTTTACGGGCACCCGTCAACTTTAAATATATTTCATCGGGTTTTAATCCCGTTCGTTTTCATCCTGTATTAAAACGCATCAGACCCCATAGAGGTATCGATTATGTAGCCCCTGTTGGAACTCCCATTAGAGCCTCAGGTGATGGTAAAGTCATTATTTCTTCATATACAAAATACAACGGCAAATACATTGTCATACAACATGGCAATAATATTCAAACAAAATATCTACATTTATCAAAACGTATGGTGAGTAAAGGGAAACGTGTTAAGCAAGGCGATATTATTGGCAAACTTGGTGGCACAGGTATGGTTACAGGCCCTCATTTACATTACGAGTTTTTAGTTAATGGGGTACATAGAAATCCCAGAACTGTAAAGCTCCCCCATGCATCACCGATTGATAAAAGTGAGTTAGTGGCTTTTAAAAAGCATATCACACCCATCATTGCTCAACTGCAGACACATGAAAAATTTATTGCAGACTCTTCAGAAAAACTTCCTAATATATCCTCCATTGAGGCAGAGACAAAAACCAAAGACGAAGAGAAAGCAAGCCATTCAAAAGCAACTTCGGCACCATTACTCAAACAATAAAACGACTCAAACAATAAGACTGCTCAAACAATAGACTCTCAATACTTTTATGAATGATTATTATATCGGATTAATTTCAGGCACTTCCGCCGATGGTATTGATGGTGTTATTGTTGATTTCTCCGATAGCCATCATAAAGCAAAAATAATTGCCGAACAGGTTTTTCCCATATCGGACAAACTGAACAAACAGATTCATGATCTGTGTCTCCCTCAGAAAAACACACTAGAAACCGATCGTATTGATCACATGGGAGAAATGGATCAAGCTTTAGGTTTTATTTTTTCGGATTGTGTTAAAGCATTACTGCAACAAGCTCAACTGGATACCAAAGATATCAAAGCCATTGGCAGCCATGGACAAACCATTCGTCATAGACCTGACAGTCACTATGCCTTTACACTACAAATTGGTGATCCCAATGTTATTGCCTGGCAAACGGGCATTACGACGGTCAGTGATTTCAGACGCATGGATATGGCAGCAGGTGGTCAGGGCGCACCATTAGTGCCTATATTCCATCATCACTTACTCCATCATCCAGAAAAAGATCGTGTTATTTTAAATCTTGGCGGTATCGCTAACATCACCTGGCTGGCAAAAGATAACTCACCTGTTCTGGGATATGACACAGGTCCAGCAAGTACACTATTGGATTATTGGTGCCGGCAACACCTGCAAAAAACCTTTGATGATAACGGAGACTGGGCTAAACAAGGTCAAATGATCGAAACTCTTCTGAATGACTTTTTAAGTGATCCCTATTTCAAAAGAACGGCACCCAAAAGTACAGGCAGAGAATATTTTGATTCAACATGGCTTTTAAAACACATTAACGACCAACAATACCAAGCGGTCGATATACAAACAACGCTAACTGAACTGACGGCCATCACTATTGCTGAATCCATTAACGGATTAACTCATCATCCCATCGATATTTTTGCTTGTGGTGGCGGACGGTTAAATATTTATTTAATGCAACGCATACAAGCACACTTAAAAAATGCATCCATTCAATCTATCGACTCTCTGGGCTTCAATGGCGACATGATTGAAGCCATGACCTTTGCCTGGCTTGCCAAACGTCGATTAGAAAAACAACCAGGCAATATTCCTTCCGTTACAGGTGCTCAAAAAGCAGTGATTATGGGCAGTATTTCTCAAGCATTCTAGAGCCTGTTTATCTTTTCAATTAAAGCCAGGCTGCCTTATATAACTTTTTGTCTTGATCAAATGCTTTCTTGGCGTCCCAATCCATATAGTAAGAAGTACTACTTTTATCAAAAAAAGTAAAGACATCAACCACCGTAGCCCCTTGTTTTCCAGCCGTCACTTCATGAATATTATTACGTTTTCTCATTAACGTTGAAGTCATACCTTTTGTTAGAACAGCCTCTTGTGTTTTTTGAATCAGAAATTCTTTATCGTCATTGTTATCGGGTCTTTTGCCATAAAAATCAAAGTTCTTGACCTGTATTTCACCATCCAGGACATAGATAACACCATTATAATCTTTATGATCGTGCAATTTAATTATTGCATTGGGTTCAAATTGAATATCGTAAATGGCTAATGGTGACTCCGAAAATCTACGACGCATGCTTTTGCCCTTTCCTAAAGAAAACCATGGGTTTGGTATATCCTTCTTAAAATGAATTTGTGTCATTAATTGCTCTATTTTTTCTACATAAAGTGTTTCTTGTTTAATATTGACGTTTTCTGTAACTATCGTTTTTGCATAGGGTTTGATCTCATGAATAAATTGTTCGAAACCCTTGAGTGTCTTTTTCCCATGAATATAATTATATGGATTTGCCAGTAATGCACCTAGTGCTCCCCACTTTAATAATTGTCGCCGGTTTAAATGTACACCAGGCGCAATTTCCTGTGTTTCAGTATGTGTTTCTATGTGTTGAATAAGGTGGCTTATTTCACTATCTTTATCGGCAAAATACATGGTTTTAAATATCAATCAGGTTAGAGGCTGTTGCCCTTTTATATTTAGAGCAATATAAACAGATATTGATTTATAAATCCACCATTCCATTTATTGGAATTGTAACCATTTATGTATAGATTAATTTTTAAGAATTGAGTTAAGAAACATACAAAGTAGGATCATCTATATCAATTTGTTCAAAAGCATTTTTTCTAATTCGACAACTATCACATAACCCACAGGCAGCACCCTGATGATTGGCCTGATAGCAAGATACCGTTAATGAATAATCAACAGCTAATGATAAACCTAAACGAATAATATCCACTTTTGTTTTATGGATCAAAGGTGTTTTCAATATTGGTCCATGACCTTCTATACCTGCTTTGGTTGCCAGATCAGCCATAGTTTGAAAAGCCTGAATATATTCTGGACGACAATCAGGATACCCAGAATAATCAACTGCATTAACACCTGTGTAAATCACTTCGGCATTTAACACTTCAGCCCATGCTAAAGCAATGGACAAAAAAATAGTATTTCTTGCTGGTACATAAGTAATAGGTATTCCTTCTGTTTGTTGCTTAGGAACATGAATAGAGGTATCCGTTAATGCAGAGCCACCAAATGATGACAAATTAAATGGAAAAATCTGATGCTCTTTTACAGAAAAAGACTGCGCAACTTTTTTGGCCGCATGTATTTCAGCACTATGGCGTTGTCCATAATCAAAGCTGAGTGCATAACAATCATAATTATCCTGTTTGGCAATCGCTAAACAGGTGGCAGAGTCCAATCCACCTGATAATAAAACAACCGCTTTTTTATTAACCTTCACACGCTCATACTCTCATTTTATCAATGATATTGTTTACCTTAATGTCCTGGTTCATCATTCCACAAAAGTTTATGTAATTGTATTTGAAAACGGACAGGTAGATTATCTTCAAGAATCCAGTCCGCTAACTGCGTTGCATTTAATACCTGATAACAAGGTGAAAATAATAACTCACAATGCCTGACTAATTGATATTGTTCTATGGTCATCCTTGCCCAATCATAATCTCTACGAGAACTCAATACAAATTTAATTTGATCATGAGGTAAAATATATTCTAAATTTTCCCATAAGTTTTTGTTCATTTCTCCAGAATCGGGTGTTTTCAGATCAACGATTTTTACTACACGTTCATCAACACCTGAAATATCCATAGCACCACTGGTTTCAAGAGATACCTGATAACCAGTATCACATAGTTTTTTTAATAATAATTCACATTCATTTTTTTGCGCTAAAGGTTCACCACCTGTTACTGTGACATAAGATGCAGAATAATGAGCAACCTTTTGTAAAATAGTCTCTATGTCTAAATATTCACCTCCTGTAAATGCATACTCAGTATCGCAATATTCACAACGTAAAGGACAACCAGTTAAACGAATAAATACCGTTGGTAGTCCCATGGTCTGGGTTTCACCCTGTAAGGAATAGAATATTTCTGTGATACGCAGTCGACTCATACTAAAACCAACTTCCATGAAGTGCTAAATGACTTGAATAACCTATAGATAATCAATAATTGATTGGGTATTACTTTAATTTACGTAAGGCTTCTGAAGCCAAATGTTTTGCATTACCTGTATAACCGGTGATGACTTTTTCCCAGATTTTTTTAGCCTCTCCTGTTTTACCCTGTAATAAATAAATCTCCCCTAAATTGACCAAGGCCATACCTGTATTGGAATAATCAGGGAACTGCTTAATCAGTTTTTCATATTGCATTTGAGCAGAGTCTGTTTTTCCCTGGACAAAATACACCTGCCCCAACCAATAATTGGCATTGGCTGAGAATTTGCCTTGAGGAAAACGCTCTAAATAACTTTGATAAGCCGTTACTGCTTCAGCATATTTTTTTGCCCTGACCAATGGCATAATTTTATTATACTGCTCCAGCTCATTATCATCCTGGCTATTTTGTCTATGGCCTGCAGAAGAAGAGGGCATCTCAGGCTTTTGTGCTGTTTGATTTGAATTCACATTTGAAAGACGACGTTCAATATCGCGATATAAATCTCGCTGACGTTCCTGCATTTGCTTCAGCTTATGCTGCTGCACTTCCAAAAGACCACTCAGATCTCGCACTTTTTGTTGTAATTCGTTAATTTGCAGCATCATATCGGCTTGCAACTGACCTCTTGAGTTGGCCATCTGCTCCAGACGCTGCAATCGCTGCTCTGTCGTTTGAGCATAAATTTGAGGCATTACACAAAAACTGACAAACAGGAAAAACCATGTTTGCTTTAATACGACATAATGCCTCTTCATCTCATTTACCCTTCGTACTTAATCACAGCACGTCTGTTTTTTGACCAGGCACTTTCGTCATGCCCAAATACCGCCGGCTTTTCTTCACCAAAGCTGACAATTCGGATTTGTGAAGAAGAAACACCATAGGAAATCAGAATACTTTCTACTGCACGGCCCCGTCGCTCACCCAATGCCAGGTTATATTCTGGTGTGCCCCGTTCATCACAATGACCTTCAACAGTAACCTGAATGTGGCTATTCAAACTCAAAAATTCTGCATGAGCTCTTAATGTATCCTGAAATTCTGCCTTAACAGTAGAATCATCCAGCTCAAAATAAACAACACGTTCTGCTCTCATCTCAGCATTACGACGTGCCCGGATTTCATCGGGACTTTCTGTTGGTGTTGTCCGATCAACCAATGGATTAATCGCACTCGTATTTTCTGCTGATTGAGTACTTGAATCCGTTGTGGACTCAGTCTCATCAGTCGTCGTTGAAGAGCAAGCAGCAACAAGTGCTACCAATAAAAAAACAAAACAATTTTTCCTCAATTGATCAATGAACATTATGCAGACCCCTAATGTGTTATGGTGACAAGTATTAAACGTGTAAAGGTTACTATAATTTTGTAATCACCACAATTTTGTGAGCATTACAATAATTACAATAATCTCTAAAAAAGATATTTTTATTTAACGAGTTAAATAAGGTGACCAGGCTGGTGCCTTTACCTCACCTTTCTTAGCCGGTAAACGCATTTTAAAACGACCATCAGCTGACACTTGAGCCAAAACCTGCCTGCCTCTGTAAACCGTTGCATAGATTACCATACTTCCATTGGGCGCTAAACTGGGTGACTCATCTAATCGTGTATCGGTAAGTACTTGTAAATCCCCCCCAATGTCCTGCCTTGCAATATGGTAAACACCATTGGTTCGATTGACAAGAATCAGACTCTTACCATCCGGCAGATAAGTCGCACTCGCATTGTACTCTCCATCGAAAGTAAGACGTTCGGCACGTCCACCTTGAGCAGGAACACGATAAATTTGTGGCCTCCCACCTCTATCTGATGTGAAAACAATCTTTTTTCCATCAGGAGACCAGGCTGGCTCAGTATCTATCGCTGAATGACGAGTAAGTCGCCTGAACTGACGGGTTACTAAATTAAGGACATAAATTTCAGCATTACCGTCTTTAGATAAGGTTAATGCCAATTCACGACCATCCGGTGAAAAAACAGGTGCGCTATTCACGCCCTGAAAAGAAGCTATCACATTCCGCTCTCCAGTGAAGACATTTTGCAAATACACTTCTGAACGTCCCCGTTCAAAAGACACATAGGCCAATTGTCGGCCATCTGGAGACCAGGTCGGTGACATGAGGGCTTCTGTACCTGCATAAACACGCAATGGATTATGCCCGTCAGAGTCAGCGACAAACAACTGGAAAGGGCGATCCAATGTTCTATCAACAGAAATATAAGCGATTTGAGTGGCAAATGCGCCTCTTTCTCCCGTTAAGGCATAATAAATTTTATCGGCGATATAATGAGTTTGAAAACGAAAATTTTTACGTTCCAATTCATTGGCACCTGACAATTTAATATAATCCTGATTGGTCACTAATTCTCCATTAATTAATTGTTGTTTGGGTTTAAATACATCGACCACTTCATAACTGACTCTGTATTTTCCTGAAACTGTTTCAACGACTTTACCAACAATCACCACTTCCACACCAGTTTTTCGCCATGCTTCCAGATCGATCTCATTGGAAGACGTGATTTGTTTTTGCGGCAATTCATCAAAATCAACCGGATTAAACTGTCCACTGCGTCTTAAATCAGCTGCAATAATCGCTGAAACATCATGTGGTGGCTTGGCACTCAATCCTTGCCAGGAAAAAGGGACCACAGCAATGGGACGGGCAAAACTCATTCCATCCACAATAACAATTTCTATTTCGCTGAATGCAGAAGTAGTCCACAACAACAATGCCAAAAGACCGTAATACAATTTTTTATTTAACATTGAGCTACTCATTTTGTTGAATATTTTAATAATAAATCAATCATTTCTAAAAAAAGTGAATCATATCAATTTTTAAACCTGCACACTATTTTAATCATGCGCGCTATATTAACCATACAGGCTACCTTAATCATACAGACTACTTTTCACTACAATTACCCAAACAGATTTTAATGTTTCTGAGCACATTAAATACATCAGATTCTTTCGATACAGGCAAAGGTTCAGCTTTTCTTACAGCCAATTCAGCAGAACGACAATAGTCTTTATCACCAGTTAAATTACTGATATCCAAAACAAGACCACCCGGAGCCAATTTTAATTTAAACCGGCAAAAACCTGATTTTAATGGCTTATTCCACAAGCGTTCAATCTTTTGCTTAATTCGAACCTTATAAATTTCAACTTCTGATAAGACTTTCTTTTGCCTGGCTGCAATTGCCTGTTGTTCTGCTTCCAGCTGTTCGGCCATGGCTTGCTCCATCGCCAAACGGGCTTGTCTCTCTCTTTCTTCCTGGCGTTTTTTTTCTTCTTCTCGCTTTTTTTTGGCCAAGGCTTCTTTTTTCTTTTTTTCTTCAGCCAGTTTTCTCTGTCGCTCCAGTTCTTCTTTCCGTTTTCTTTCTTTTTCTTTCTTTTCTTTTTCCGCTTTTTTCTTTGCTGCCAGCTGTTTCTTTTTTTCTTCTTCTCGTTTCTTTTTGGCTAATGCTTCTTTTTTCTTTTTCTCTAAAGCCAATTTACGTTGTTTCTCTGCTTTTTCTTTTCTTATTTTTTCTTCTTTTTTTCTTTTCGCTTCATCGCGCTTTCTTTTTTCAGCCAAACGTTTCTTTTCTATTTCAGCCAGTCTTGCCTGTTCTTTTTTTCTTTTTTCCTGCGCTTTCTTTTTAAGAAGATTATCAATTTGACTTTTATCAATTAAAGAAGCTTGTATTTTTATTTCTTCCGGTTCTTCCTTCAATTTCTCATTCGAGAAAAAGTCAAAGCTAAATAACAGCAAAAACAATACAATCCCATGAACAATCAATGATAAAGACAATGGTTTCATTAATTGCAGATTCAATGCTCAATACCTTCTTAACAAACAACTAATCATCATCAGAATCAGTCATTAACTGAACATTATCGATTCCCACATGTTTCTGCAAAGAAGCCATAACTTTAACCACTTTGCCATAAAGCGCATTTTTATCACCATTAATCACCACTTTTGTTTTTGGGTTAATTTTTCTTTGCTCTAAAATCAATTCTATGACAGTTCTTAGCTCTAAAGCTGTATCAGGGGATTGTCCTAAAGACAAATAATAATTGCCACTTTGATCGATACTCACCACTAATGGCGGCTCTTCATCAGCAGGTAAAGTTTCAGCGTCAACATCTGGTAAGTCAACATTAACTCCTGCTGTAATTAAAGGCGCTGTAATCATAAAAATAACCAATAAAACCAACATCACATCGATGTAAGGTACGACATTAATTTCTGCCATTGGTTTCCTATTTAGATTTTTCATAATGGCTCAACCGTTTTATGATTGCTGACTACTGCTATGTGCTTTGCGATGAAGAATACCTGAAAACTCTTCAACAAAATTGGTGTATTGATTATCTAAACGCTGAACGGAATGACTGAATTTATTGTAAAAAATAACGGCTGGGATCGCAGCAAACAAACCCATGGCTGTTGCTATGAGTGCTTCTGCGATACCAGGAGCTACTGCTGTTAAAGTGGCATGCTTTTGGGCTCCCAAGGCAATAAATGAATTCATAATGCCCCAGACAGTACCAAATAATCCAATATAGGGTGTCGTCGATCCTATCGTTGCCAACAAAGATAAATAGGTGTCTAGCTTGTCAATTTCACGGGAATTGGCAACACGCATGGCTCTCTGAGTGCCTTCCATGATAGCTTCAGGTTGTGCACCACTTTGATTACGCAATCGTGCATATTCACGATAGCCGGCCATAAAGACCAGTGATAAACCGGTTGGCTGTATTCTCCGATTGGATAAATCATTAAATAATTTCCCTAAATCTATGCCTGACCAGAACTTGTCTTCAAAATCATTGCTGTATTTTTCAGCCTTTTTTAACGTCTTAATTCGATCAACGATAATCGCCCAACTGGCCACGGATATAACCAACAAAAAAACCATGATCAATTGCACAAGAAAACTGGCTTCTAAAAATAAACCTAAAATGGACATTTTTTCAGGCACGTTGTAATTCCTCCAAAATTTGTTGAGGTATCGGTTTTGGTCGCATGGATGTCATTTGTACACAAGCCACCTGCACTTGTGCTTGACACAATTGAGTCAAAGCATCATCAACCAAAACAACTTCTTGTTCAAAAAGAATACTGGCTTTTTTTATGAGTTTGACTCGGGTAGTAATAGTTAATTTATCATTAAACCGAGCAGGTTTTAAAAAATCAATGTCCATTCGACGTACAGCAAATGCGATATCATCTTCAATGAAACGATCTTGCTCAATACCTAAATGTCGCAACAATTCTGTACGACCACGCTCCATATATTTCAGATAATTCGCATGATAAACCACACCGGCAACATCAGTATCTTCATAATAGACTCTGGCTGGAAATTTAAATTCCATAAAGTGTTGTATTCTCTGTGCTTAACGTATTGTGTTGATATTCATGCACTATACGAAGTTTCAACCATAAGTGAAAGTGAAATTTTGTAACGAGAAGTGAACTGTTTATCATTTCTTTTGTTTAACGCACCTGAAAAATTTAACTATCCCTTTATTCAGCCGGTTCGGCTATTGGCAAACCAAAATGCTGGTAAGCCAAAGACGTTGCAACACGTCCTCTCGGTGTTCTTTGAATGAACCCTTGTTGTATAAGAAATGGCTCCAGCACATCACCTATGGTGTCTCTTTCTTCACCAATGGCTGCTGCTAAAGTATCTAAACCAACAGGACCTCCTGAAAACTTTTCAATAATAGATAACAATAATTTACGATCCATGGTGTCAAATCCTTCATTATCAATATCCAGCATATCCAATGCCAGACTGGCTACCTGTTGATTAATCACACCATCAGCTTTAATTTCAGCATAATCTCTGACACGCCTTAATAAACGGTTTGCAATTCTTGGCGTCCCTCTTGATCGTTTTGCAACTTCAGCCGCTCCAGCAGCTTCTATCTCCAATTGTAAAATATTTGCAGAACGCATCACGATTTGTGTTAGCTCTTCTACTGAATAAAACTCCAAACGTTGAACAATACCAAAGCGATCCCGTAAGGGTGAGGTTAATAATCCAGCTCGAGTCGTTGCCCCAACCAAAGTGAAAGATGGCAGATCCAGCTTAATGGAACGTGCCGCTGGGCCTTCACCTATCATAATGTCAATTTCATAGTCTTCCATGGCAGGGTATAAAATCTCTTCAACCATAGGACTCAATCGATGTATTTCATCAATAAACAAGACATCCCGTTCCTGTAAATTGGTTAGCATGGCAGCAAGATCACCGGCTTTTTCAAGTACAGGTCCTGAGGTGAACTTAATACCTACCTGCATTTCGTGAGCAATAATATTAGCGAAAGTGGTTTTACCTAACCCAGGTGGACCAAAAATCAACACATGATCCAGGGCATCCTGCCGGGCTCTTGCCGCCTGAAAAAAAATATCCATTTGCTCTTTGACCTGAGGCTGTCCAATATAATCTTTTAAGGATTTGGGTCGAATTGCTCTATCTACAGAATCTTCTGTTCCAGTAGATTCGGCGGTCATCAAACGATCATTCTCTATCATATGGACTAACCTGCTCTTGACTCAACGTGTAAAAAGCTAAACAGACTTCAATGCCAGACGAATTAAACCTTCGCTGGAATCACTGTCTTTTTCAACTTTCGATACCATTTTATTGGCTTCCTGCGGTTTATATCCCAAAGCAACCAGTGCATTAACGGCTTCTTTAACAACATCCGAAGTTTGGTGAACGAACTGAGCATTCAAAGCATGCTTTTCAGGCTTCACGGAATCACCTGACCAGTCTTTGAGCTTATCGGTCATTTCAATAATCAGGCGATCAGCTGTTTTTTTACCAACACCTGGCAGCTTAACCAAAGGCTGACTGTCACCCTGTTGAATACAAGCAACAAACTCATGAGATGTCATGCCAGACAAAATAGCCAAAGCCAATTTAGGACCCACACCATTCACTTTGATTAAAGCTCTAAACAACTGTTTATCTGTTTTTTCTGAAAAGCCATAAAGTGCATGAGCATTTTCACTGACCGATAAGTGGGTATACAACACTACTTTTTGACCAATCTCAGGCAATTCAAATAAAGTGGTCATAGGTACTAAAATTTCATAGGCAATACCCGTGACATCCACCAATATGGCCGGCGCCTGTTTTTCCAATAGTTCACCCGAAATACGCCCAATCACCGCACGCGTCCCCGTCGTCGCTGCATGCCCATTTGGCTGACAGCACTGTGTATCGTGTGACTGTGACAGATAGCAACGGCCAATGCATCGGCAGCATCAGACTGTGGTTTGCTATTTAACTTTAAAAGTGTTGATACCATATGTTGTACTTGTGCTTTATCTGCAGCACCGTAACCGACGACAGCCTGCTTTATTTGACGTGCAGAATATTCATTCACATTCAATGCATGAGAAGAGGCAGCAACAATAGCCACACCTCTCGCCTGCCCCAACTTTAATGCCGAATCAGCATTACGCGCCATAAACACCTGCTCAACCGCCGCTTCATCAGGATGATAGTTTCTAATGACTTCGGACAAGCCATCATAAATTTGTTGTAGGCGACTCGCTAATGTCCCTGTTTCTACCCGTAAACACCCACTGGCTATGTAATCGAAATCCTGCCCTCGTGTTCGTATCACACCAAAGCCCGTGATACGAGAACCAGGATCAATACCTAATATGACCGACATTTATTGTCTCACACGATTACGAGCAGCTGGCATAAAATCCTGAACAGTTTGGATTACCTGATTCGTCTTACTTAATGAAAACTCCGCGGGCATGCTTTTTACAATAATTCGTAAGATTCGGCAGGAATCTCGGCATTGGTAAAAACATTCTGTGTATCATCAAGATCTTCCAGACGTTCTATTAAACGCAATATTTTTGCACCTGTATCCGCATCCACTTCGGCTGTTGTAGAAGGTATCATAGCCACATCGGCATTGACCGGAGTCAAACTGCCCTCAGTAAGACCATCTTTGACCTGTAAAAAATCTTCGGGCGAGGTTAAAACTTCAAAACTGCCATCGTCATGATTGACAACATCATCGGCCCCTGCTTCCAATGCAGCTTCCATTAAAGCGTCTTCATTCACTTCATCACCAAAGATCATTTGTCCTTTCTTTTCAAACAAATACGCCACAGAACCCGATGTGCCTAAATTACCACCATGTTTACTAAAGGCATGCCTGACTTCACCCACAGTTCTGTTTTTATTATCGGTCATACATTCTACTAATACGGCAACACCACCCGGGCCATAACCTTCGTAAGTCAATTCTTCGTAATTTTCTCCTTCATTATTTCCGGCACCACGAGCAATCGCTTTATCAATGGTGTCTCGCTTCATATTGGCGCCCAATGCCTTATCGACCACAGCTCTTAATCGAGGATTATCATCCACATTGCCACCACCCGCCTTAGCCGCCACAACTAATTCACGGATAATTTTGGTAAACACTTTACCTCGTTTAGCATCTTGCGCTGCTTTACGATGCTTGATATTGGCCCATTTACTGTGCCCCGCCATAATGTCTCCGGTAGATTTAATACGCGTTAAAATGCATCATATTCTATACGCAAACGACCTGAAGATGAATATGATCTGCATGATTCAGCGATAAATACTTTTTAAGATTCAACTTGAACAGCAATACCCAAATCATCCAATTGCTGCTTGGACACACCTGATGGTGCAGAAGTCAGTGGACAATTGGCTGTTGTTGTTTTTGGAAAAGCAATGACATCTCTAATAGAGTCAGCACCCGTCATCAACATCACCAGGCGATCAATGCCAAAGGCGATACCACCATGAGGTGGCGCACCATACTTCAAAGCTTCGAGAAGAAACCCAAATTTCTCCTGAGCCTCTTCATCACTAATACCCAACAATGAAAATACGGTCTCCTGCATGTTCATATCATGAATACGCACCGAACCACCGCCAACTTCAACCCCATTAATCACCATATCATAAGCACGGGATATGGCTGTTTCCGGTGAGGATTTGAGTGCATCCAAATCATTGGTATTCGGGGCAGTAAAGGGATGATGCAAAGCATGCAACTCACCATTAACCGACTCAAACATGGGGAAGTCAACCACCCACAAAGGCTTCCATGTCTCTGAAAATAATGAAAAATCTTCTGCTAATTTAAGACGTAAAGCACCTAGCGCATCTGCCACAACAGAAGAGTGATCAGCACCAAAAAACAATACATCACCACTTTGAGCATCAACCCTGTCTAATAGTGCTTTTGCAGCATCTTCAGAGAAAAACTTCACAATCGGTGACTGTAAACCTTCCAAGCCTGCCTCTGCATTATTCACTTTGATATAAGCCAGACCTTTAGCACCATAGATACCAACAAATTTGGTATATTCATCAATCTTTTTGCGGCTCACCGCTTCAGCCTGACCTTCTAGCTTGAGGACAGCCACACGCCCGGATTCAGACTGTGCCGGGCCACTAAACACTTTAAAATCAATATCTTGTAAAATATCATCCACAGTAATTAAAGGCATACCAAAACGCAAGTCGGGCTTATCACTGCCATACATTTCCATAGCCTGGCTATAGGGCATTTTGGGGAATGCTGGTAACTCAACGTCTAACAACTGCCGATATAAAGTCTTTATCATGCTTTCCATCATGTCCATGATGGCTGACTCATCCAAAAAGGTAGTTTCAATATCCAATTGAGTAAATTCAGGTTGTCTGTCCGCTCTTAAATCTTCATCTCTAAAACAACGAACAATTTGATAATAGCGATCAAAGCCACTCATCATCAGCAATTGCTTAAAAATCTGTGGAGACTGGGGCAATGCAAAAAAGCGACCTTTATGAGTTCGACTGGGTACTAAATAATCACGCGCACCTTCTGGTGTTGCTTTGGTTAAAATCGGTGTTTCAATATCCAAAAAGCCCTGCTGCTCCAAATACTGACGTAAAGCATGGGTAAACTTTGCCCGAAATATCAACTGATTTGACATTTCAGGACGCCTTAAATCCAAATAACGATATTTTAGACGCGTCTCTTCGGACACTTCTTCATGACCATCCACCAAAATAGCAGGCGGCTCAGAAGTATTCAGCAAATCAATTTGACTGGCGACAATTTCAATATGACCTGTGAGCATTTCCTTGTTGATCATAGAATCAGGACGAAACCTTAAACGTCCTGAAATCTTAACCACATATTCATTACGCAACTTGTCGGCCTGCTCAAATACCTCACCTTGATCGGGTTCAATCACCACCTGGACAATACCACTGCGATCACGAAGCTGTAAAAAAATTAAACCACCCAAATCCCGACGTCGATGTACCCAACCTGCCAAAACCACTTCTGAATTTTCGGCAAGAGACACCAAATCTGCACAATAATGGCTGCGCATAATAACCTCTAAATCAATTAAATAACGGACTACTTAAAGAAGGCTCATACTACTTGAGCCGGAATTGTTAGGCAAGAGAAGAGTCATACCATAACCATCATCAACCCTTAATGAATCAGTTCATTTTGTTACTGCTTTACTTTTCGCCAATGTTTGTTATTTAAAATCCAGGTCTCACCCGATTGCTTATCCATCCTCATAATCACACGTCCATTTTTGGTCTTCACAATATCAACAACAAACAACGAAGGTTTTACTTTTCCAGTCTCTTGAATAGCAATATAACGAAAGGGTTTATGTTGAATCATCCAACTTTTACCCGTTTGACGATGGTATTTCACACCACTCCAATCAAGTCCAGGAACAGCTTCGGCCAATTTTATCGCATAATTATCTTCAGCAGCATAAGTCATATAAGAAAATGTGCTGATTATGAGTATAAATAATATTTTCATGGATATTCTCCGCTCAATGATTGTTCGATTAGACATGCCATCTACTCTATCATAATCTTGATAATGGTTATACCAACTGCCTTTCTCACTGTCCCAGTATTGACCTGAAAAACTGATACAGAAACAAATCCTTTTTATAAGACATCAGCCATTCGTTTTATAATCTTTTCTGAATGTCGGCTGTCTTATATTAATTTTATGCCAAGTTGTTTTATATTCACCCTGGTTAAACATTAATAAACACAACTTATTACTTATTTTCTGAATTCAGAAGAATAATACCTGCCTGTACTTGTTGAAAGTCTATTTTTCTTATAAAAAACACAACAAAATATAAAAAAATAACATCACTTTTCAAAAGAAAAAAATTTTCCTCCTTGAAATTAATAATTTTCAGCTTTGATAAGTTGACTGTCCATTACTGTTCTCATGTAAATAAATACTATGGTGCTGAAAAGTTTGGTGGTACCCATAATATGCCTCCTGATTCTGTGTAAATACCATGGTTTGCTGTTCTAGGATCAGTGATACAATCTCTATTTTTTTCTATGTAATTAGGATTAACAATAAAATCACCTATTATTTTACCATTTTCATCAACCTTCCATGCTCAAACTATTGCTTCAGGAGGAACATTTTCATTTGTACCATAACTCTCTGATATTCTATAAACCCAACCGTTAGGATACTCTTTTGCCATTTTTAACTCTTCAATGGTAGATTTTAAAGCATTATTTTTACTCATCTTAGTGATTCAACCCATTGTTGATAAAATAATTGTTGCTCTTTTGCAGTAGCAATTATTTTAGGTTCTGCATAATCAAAAATATCAACTATATCATTCATATTTGTTTGTAAACCAATACGAATAATATATGCCTTTCTACCTCCCCCCATTGATCTGGACATTCCAGATGGAAAAACATCTTTTCGTGCTCCATTACAAAGTAATTTATACCCTTGTTTTTCTAAACTTTTTCTTAAATTCAAAAAAGCTTCAAATAAATCATCACCTACAAACTCTCTTTGTTTGCAATCTGCACCAGAAAGCAAAATTTTCCATGGTGCAGAAAGCGATATTTCAATAATGTATTCACATACATTACCATCATTTAATTGTATTAATACTTGTTTTTTTTCACTCATGGTATGTAATTTGGATTTAATAATGATACGCCATCCCTCAATAGTGTAACAGCTCTAATATCACTCGGATCTACACCACCAGGAATAGCAATTTCAAACTCATGTGGAAAAGGACTTCTTGAGCCAAGAACATTATTAACATTTATACCATTATTTGCCCTCAATATATAAACATAATTACTAAATTCAGCAGCAACATCAAAAGATGTTGACGATGGGACATATATACTAGGTGGATTGTTGTTATTTAGTGCATATAATAAAAACCAGACACTCACTTTATCAACAATCACTGACAGAAACAATGGTCAATATCTAATATAAGAATATACTATTTTAAATTAAAATAGCTCTCACGTTAGTATTGAGAAGAAAGCACCTACCGATTAGGATATTGCATGGGATCTAATTGGCAAAAAGGTAATTTTTGTTTTTGTTTTTTTGTCAAAACTCTCGGATGACATCCTACTCCAGATAAGGTATTGTCTGTATCGGTTTTCAAATGACTGCTTTGACATTCACAAGCAAGACTTTCCAAAATATAATCATCATCCAGTACGGAGTCTGTTTTGATTTGAATAACTGGAATGTAGTCTTCTTCATCAAAAAGACCATAAATCGATACAGCAAGTAACGTAAGACAAGCCACAATCAAAATTGCACCTAACATGGCAATTAACAATCGAAAAAAAGGACGTTCATTTTCTGTTGGATTCATGGTTTATACCTGACTTTAAACGATTCATATTCACACACCCTTATGAATACAATTATTTTTGTTACTCATACAATTGTTTTAAAAAACTCACCTAACTTTCGAAAACAGGGCGAACGATAAGTGGTTTTTCTCCAAACCAAACCTATGTCTCTACCTGTTTCATCAAAAGGCATGGGGCAATCAATTAACGATGTACCTTTGAGTAATCCAGCATCAATAGCCATTTGCGGCAAAATAGAACAACCCACACCATCTTCAAGCATGGTTACCAAGGTAATCAGACTGGAAGCCGCAAAAGGATTCACGACATCAGTATTGGTTAAATGACAAACAGACAATGCATGACCTCTAAGGCAGTGTTCATTTTCTAAAAGAAACAGACTGTGTTTGGGTAACTCATCAAAATGTTGAATACCATCAATGAGGTCTTGATTATCCTTGTGAATCACCAAACGAAACTTCTCACTATAAAGTGTCATGATGTGAAAAGAAGGTAACTCAACAGGTAACGCCAATAAAGCCAGTTCAATATCACCTTCCTCAAGCTGCAAAACCAATTGATCGGTGGTGTCTTCTCTTAGCATCAGCTGTAAATTGGGAAACTGAACCCGACACTGTCGTACAAACTTGGGTAACACAAAAGGCACGATGGAAGGTATGCTGCCTAATGTTAATTCACCACTCATAATGTCTTCATACTGCTTGACCATAGATACCAGTCCCTGGGTTTGTTCAATAATGACATGCCCTCGCTCAACAACAGCTTCGCCTATTGCTGTAAAAAATAATTTGCGATTATCCCGTTCAACCAACTGAGCACCCAAAAATTCCTCAAGATTGCTGATAGCAACC
The DNA here is from genome assembly GCA_965230335.1 of Kangiellaceae bacterium. Taxonomy (GTDB): domain Bacteria; phylum Pseudomonadota; class Gammaproteobacteria; order Enterobacterales; family Kangiellaceae; genus CBDDKS01. The sequence goes on from CBDDKS010000006.1 coordinate 945,619, forward strand.
GATAATGTCGATTGGCTGACATGGCAACGCTCTGCAGCTCGATTAAAATTTCTCTCTTTATGTAAAGCCATCAGATATTGAATCTGTCGAAGACTGGGAAGAACCATTCTGGTTACCTTGTATAAAAGAAATTTTGTATTATTTAATCATATTTAATCGATTAAATCTATTGAAGCCTTATCAAATAAACAACCCCTAGATTAATAGGATACATTATTCAATATATTCAAAAACCTCCTTTAACTGAGAAATCCCAACAACTTCCATTGAATAGGCAGGATTTTTCACAAGATTCGCTTTAGGAACAATGGCTTTTTTAAACCCATGTTTGGCTGCCTCTCGCAGACGCTCCTGACCATTGGGAACTGGGCGAATTTCTCCTGCCAACCCCACTTCTCCAAATACAATCAAGGATCTATCCAACGTACAATTTTTTAAACTGGAGTATATGGATAAAATCAAAGGCAAATCTGCACTGGTCTCCATCACTTTAATACCGCCCACAATATTCACAAATACATCCAAATCATGGGTTGTCACGTGTCCATGCCGACTTAATACAGCCAATAACATGGCCAATCGGTTTTGCTCTAAACCAATGGATAAGCGTCTTGGGTTAGCCAGATGAGATTCATTAACCAAAGCCTGTACTTCAATTAATAAAGGACGTGAACCCTCCCAGGTTACTGTAATACAACTGCCCGACGTTTTTTCCTGCTCACCAGACAAAAAGATTGACGAAGGATTGCTCACTTCTTTAAGGCCCGATTCTGTCATGGCAAAAACACCCAGTTCATTCACCGCACCAAATCGGTTCTTCACCGCTCTTAACATTCGATAACGTCCATCACGCTCTCCTTCAAAGTATAAAACCGCATCAACCATATGTTCCAGTACCCTTGGCCCCGCCAAAGCACCTTCTTTTGTGACATGTCCTACCAAAAAAAGAGCAACCTGTTTTTGTTTGGCATAACGTACCAATTGCGCAGCACTTTCTCTGACTTGCGCCACACCTCCTGGTGCAGATTGCACATAATTTGTGTGCATCGTTTGAATAGAATCAACCACCATAATTTTAGGACATTCCTTTTGCGCACAAGAGAGAATAGACTCCACACTGGTTTCGGAGGCCAGTTTTAAATTATCAGGACCAGACAAACCCAGTCGTTGTGCCCGCATAGTCACTTGTTGCAATGACTCCTCTCCCGTGACATATAATGTCGGAATCTGTTGACTCAAATGACAAATGGCCTGTAATAAAATGGTCGATTTGCCAATGCCAGGATCTCCACCTAATAAAACCACTGATCCTGGGACCAATCCTCCACCCAGCACTCGATCCAACTCATCCAGGTGCGTAGAAATTCGTGGCAAATCAACACATTCAACCTCTGACATGGTTTTAACACGGGTCTGCTCACCCGAATAGCCGCCATAACGCTCTGATGTTGCGCCTTTTGCCAGAGCAACATGCTCCATTAATGTGTTCCATTGCCCACAATCACTACATTGTCCTGCCCATTTAGGGAAAACCGCCCCACATGCTGAACAAACATATTCAATTTTTGATTTAGCCATTGTTATCCTGTTGATTGTCTAAATAACCTGAACTCGGGATATAAGAAGGGGATTTTACACCTTAAATAGTATTGATGCCTAAACACACAGGATCTTTCATCATCTTGCAGATCAATAAACGCTATATTGTTCTAAACTAAATAGAGTGTCCCGTAAATGTTACCGTAAATGATATAACCTAACTCAATGACAGATAATAAAAAACCATTGAGCCCTTCTATGAATCAGCGTACCGCTAAGTTTTTGGCACGCATGGAAAAAAATCGTTTAAGTCAGCCCTGTAAAATTGTGCTGAATATGCACGGTAAAGTGCCTGACACCTGTAAAGAATATCTCTTTGAAGGATTAACACATATATTAGACGAACGTTGCATAGAAATCTTTGAATTTGAAGCGGCTAAATATAATAACCAATATACCCAGGGGGTTTATGAGGCGGTTCTTAATGCCGATCACACCTACAAATCAGAGCATGAACGTGAAACCGCAGCATTACAAAAGAAACAGCAACTGGAACTGGAAAAAAAGAAACAGGTCATTATTGACGATCCTTTATTTGCCCCTAAAACCAAAAAACCGGCTCAAACACTCCAATCTCAATCAGAAACAACGGCTAAAAAAGTTGCTCCTACAGCATTGATAGATAAAGAAATCCATAAAGAGAGTGAAAATCGTATTATTCGATTTGGCTATCGCCCTAAACGGAAAGAACACCGTCTCAATTATGTCACTGAAATAGAGTTTGACTATGAAGGTCAACACATTCAGGCAAAAACAAGCAACATATCAGTCGGTGGTATTAAAATTAAACTACCTGAAGAAATCTCTACATTTAAACCAACAAAAATTCTCGTTGACTTTTCAGAACTGAGTATTCGTCATCGAAAAAAGCTGGGCACTGTTGAATATTCAATAGCAGAACAAAATGATTTAGAAAAACAGAGTCATGAAGTTCGTTTAATCAGAACCTTTCAAGACACCGAAAATAAGGAGGTTTTTGATAAACTCATTAGCAAGTTGATAGATGCCTATGGCAACCGTTATAAGTTAGAGTTGGAAGACAATTATCTGGCACTCAATGCAGAAATTCATGAACGTATTTTTGCGTTGGCTGTACAACAATCTTTCTCATTTATTGAGGTAGAAGATAATAAGATTCATCCTGTTTTTTCAAGTATTCCTAACCTAGAGGAAGGCTCTTTAAAGTATCAATTTTTACATCAGCTTATTGCTTCTATTACCAAACATACGTTACCTTCCAATATCCATAAGTTAGGAAAAGATAATCCTTTACTTATCGAATCTTTCATTACAAAACATGATGAAGATTTCACCTTTTTTTCAGCAAACCGTTCTATTTTAAAACAACAAAAACATTTAAGCTTATTCATTAAAGCGGCCAGTGAAAGTTATTGTATTTTTCGCATACAGGCTTTTTTTATACCTATTAAGAAAGATTATTTTAACACGCTCAATCATTTATCAGATTCTTTCAATGACCATGATCCAACCGCTGCTTATCATCTCAGTGATGAATGGCAACGTGTCACTCATATGGTTTCCCTATCTATTGTCGAGGAAAGATATAATCATCAATCAACGCTCAATCCTGAATGCTCTTCGCTCAACTTAATTCAAAAATATAAAATGGAAACTCTATCGACAAACATGTCCAGTATGAATTATCGTCAAAAACGTGAGGAAAAACGTTATCTTCTTCAGTCCAAGGTATCCATTCACCATGAAGAAAATACCATTGAAGGCACACTTATTGATTTTTCTTTAGGTGGATTAAAAGTCAAGTTGAATTCTGCCTTGGAATTTACCGAAGAACTCCATTTACAAAAAATACTGATTGACTTAGTTGAGTTACAAAAAACGACTAAAAAGAAGATGGATTTAACACGGTTACGCTACAAAATTATTGACTATGAAAAAGACAATAAAATACTTCGTTTAAAAATTGACTACTCGATTACACACCATAAAGGAAAAGAGTTCTTTGATCGTTATATTAAAACAAGGAAAAGTACTTTAACCGTTTGTTATCATGAATTAGCCCTTGAATATATTTCTAAAATGATGGAATCTTTAAGCTCTTATTATATAACAATCATTCCTTGTTTTATCCATCGAATTCAGGGTGGTTATTTCGAAATAGTTAATGTCGGTATTTCTGAATTCAAACAATCCTCTGCACAGATTTTTTATGATGCTGAACATTACGACTTTTCTGCGATCGACTTAAATACACATATAAAAGTGCAATTGAAAAAACAACTGAATAAAAAAGGGAAGTTGGAAACCCCTTTTGCAACTCGTCTATTTGTTAAAGGTGCCGATACTTCATCTGATGACACTTCATCTGACAACAACTCAAAAATAAGTATGACTTTTGAATCTGATATGGACTCATCGGATAGTATAAAAAGCTTTATTCAATCCAGCAAAACCAATCATCATTTAAAAATTTTCAAAGCACATTTTTTACCGCCCCCCCCCATTCCTACCCATGAATTCACACAACAGTTAGTGTTACTTCGTAAACATATGGTCACAAAAGCGAAACAACTGGATAGTAGACTACAACAGATTGTTGCTTTAATCGCTTTAGAAGATGTGACTACTTATTATAATAGTTAGTACCAACTTACTATTATAATAAGTAAATAATTGTTGAATTGCATTATTTCGTTGGTTCATGCTCGATCTTAGAGTGTGAAAGTGGTAGAGTGTTGAGTTAGAATCCGTAATTTCTCAAAAAGATAGTTATGATGCGGTTGTTGACGATAAGCCTAATTGCAATAGCACCCATGTTATTAGTTGCTCAGCAAACTGATGATAGAAGAGGCTATTCGTATGAATGCCGACAAACGATTGAGCATCAGGAGTTCCGTATCTCTTCATTTGAACGATATACTGCGCAGGAAAAACAATTAGAATATATCCTCAAAAATTGTAACTGTTGCTGTCAGGATGACGATAAAGTAGCTTCTCATGAGATGGATACCTTATCTAAAACAACCAACAAAAAGAAAAGCTGGTTTGATAACTTTATCACTTCATGCAGTCTTTTTTATCAAAATATCCTAAAAACATTTGATTAGAGTTTATGACTCTTTCATAGTTCATTCTGAAAGACCAGTAACCTTAAATGTTGCATTGAAAATGTTCATCTATTTTTTTAACAAAAAAATCAACAAAAAGCCCGGATTTCTCAACATTGTACAAAGTGTTATAGCCGCTATGTTTGGTGTTCAAAGTGATTCCAATAGAGAACAGGATTTTACACATGGAAAAGCATCGGACTACATCATCGCAGGAATTATTGGTGTTATTTTATTTGTTCTCACCATCCTTTGGTTAGTCAATACTATTATCAATAATTATCAGGGATAATAAAAAAACCTGGAGCCAATTTAATATCGACTCCAGGCTTTCTATGCTTTTACAAAAATTTTCTGATTCTTAAAACCGTATTATGGTTCCAAAAACGTATTAGGACTAACACCAAATCGTTTTGATAATTCACGTATGTGTCTTACCGTCAAAGAGCGCTTACCGTTTAAAATTTCAGAAACAACACCCTGACTACCCACTTCTTTCAAATCAGACTGTTTGATTTTGTGGACTTTCATCAGGTATTTTAAGGCAGAAATACCGCCACCTGTTGTTGCAACAATATGCTCTTGTTCATACTGACGTGCTGCCTGAACCATTACCTGGATTAAACTGGACAATGGATTGCTCTCATCATCACTCGCCATATCAAGCGCATCTTCAATATGCCGAAGTAAAGCTTCATATTCATCTTCACTTCTTGGGCATTGAATAATAGGCGCCACAGCACCCCAATGTTCTAAAACACTCTTTAGTTGTTCATTCATCGCATTCATCTTCTTGTCTCCTCAAATTACATTACGCCAGGTCGAACTTCTTTGACCATTGCTACCTGTGAACCAAAATGTATTGCTGCCTTTAACAGTAGCGTTGTACCGGGCACCAAAAACCAATAGTCGCTTCCAGTACTTCTCATTTCTGAAAAAGCGCAACGCAATTCTTCATAGGAAGAAAAATTAGAATAGGACATGATTCTAAACCAGCCATCTAAGGCTAATGCCGATGCAGGGAATTTTTCTTTTGCCTCGACCAGCCGACTCGTAGCCACGACTTTCACTATAGTTTACTCCAACTCAACATCACTTCATAAAGAAGCAACTAAGTATTAATGTCAGCCACATTATATGATACCAATTGATTAATATGGAACACCTTTAAAAACAAATTGTTATAAATGTGACTCATTTCATTATAAAAACTGACCTAATTGGCTCTTTTAATGGGAAATTTTACCTTCCTTTACACTATTTTTAGGTCGAGAACTAAAAAGCGCTAATAATTCATTTGCTTTTTTTCTTTGATTCCCTTGACAACTGATAGTCCGGGTGACAGAAAAAGTTGTAATGGATGCATTTTTGTAAAGGCGTTGGGTTTCTTCATTGGAATGATTCGATACGACTACATCCACCCCCCTTTGTGCTAAATGGGCAGCAACCATGGCAAGTCTATGCTGATCGCTTTGTGAAAAACGTGCTCTATCATATTGCGTAAAGTGTGCCGTCTTTGATAGAGGCACATAAGGCGGATCACAATAGACTGTATTCCCCTTTCTTGCACGTTTTAATACCGTTTCAAAATCACAACAGACAAAGGTTGCTTTTTTGGACTTTTTCCAAAAATAATGCATTTCTTTTCTCGGAAAATAAGGCCGAACATACTGACCAAAGGGCACATTAAATATGCCTTTCGTACTATAACGACATAATCCATTGTAGCCATGGCGATTCAGATAAATAAACAATGCCGCTTTTTCATCACAGGCTTTCAATGTGTTAAAACGTTTTCTTAAACGATAATACTGCTTTTCACTATTCCATTTTTTTTGAAACCATGATTCAGAAAAGTCTATAAAGTCGGGGCCTTGTTGCTGTAAACGTTGGTATAAATCAATTAAATCCGGATTAATATCGGCTAACAAGTAACGTTCAAATTCTGTATTTAAAAATACTGCACCAGAACCGACAAAAGGTTCAATTAATCTTTTACCTTCAGGTAATTGTGAACAAATGGTTTCAACTAAACGGTACTTGCCACCAGCCCATTTTAAAAAAGGCCTGACTTTTTCTTTCGAAAACAATGGACACTACCTAAATGGATTTAAAAGAGAAAAGAAAATCCCATACTATACTGGAATTGATGCCAATATACACATTTATTCTTTAAAAGAATCAAGAAGTATTGATTTATACCCTTAATGAGATCACATGGCCCAGTTCAATACTGGGTTCAACGCCAGTTGCACGAATTCTTTGTATCAAAGTATTTTGAAAACTGGCTCTGTTCTCTCCCTGTCTTGGTTGATCCTGTCTGTATCTGGCAACCTCATTTTCCTGAGGACTGACGTTTAATTCAGACTCATCTGAAAAACTTTCTGCACTAACATTTTGTTCTTGATTGTTGTCCTGTTGTGGATTTTGTTGACCTTGACCTTGCTGTTCCTCCTGTTTTCTTTCTACGGTTTGCTCATTACTGGTCTGTTGATTGTTTTGATCCAATTGATTAGAAGAGGAATGGCTATCGTTGGTTGCTTTAATCTCTGGTATGCGTTCTAACCGCTCGGTATCCTGTCTCAACAATTCTGTTGGTACATTAGCCGTAGAAATGGGGATAGCAACAGGGGCAGAATTGACAACCATATGACTTAAACCCGAAGATTAATAATACTACCTAATATTTGATGCTCAGACTCAATGACTTTGGCATTAGCCAATGCATCCTGCTCAGCAGCTGATAAATCAACCAAAGCCTGTACAATTTCATGGTTATCCAAATTTTCTCCTGTAGCAGAAGCAATGGTTTGCGCAGCTTCATTGGCACGGTTTACTGCATTTTGAAAACCTGTAAAGCCATTTGATAACCCATTGATTTGCATAGACTTAATCCTCACATCATTCATTTGAATCTTACAATAAGTCTCATGACTTACCATAGAATGATTCGGTTATTGAGACACTTATTCTACTTTATCGGCAAATTTTGATGAATATTTAGTTAAAAATATCGATTTGCTATAATTATAGCCCATATAATGACCAACAAAATAAAGCTGATCATAACTAACGCTGAGCCAATATCTTTCGCTCTACCAGACAACACGTGTTTTTCAGAACTCACTCTATCCACTACAGCCTCAATGGCAGAGTTGGTCAGTTCAGCCATTAACACCCAAAAAACACTGGATATTAATAAAATCAGCTCAATGGTATCCTGAGCGACCCAAAAAGCAATGGGTAATAAAACGACTGCCAAATAAACTTCTTGCCGAAATGCCGCTTCAAAACGCCAAGCCGCTGCCAGGCCTTTAATTGAATAAACAAAAGCATGCAAAATTCTTGAAATACCGGTTCTTCCTGGTTTTGCCATAGATAGCCAACCTATCATTTCTGAAAAGCTACGCATTTTATAAGGCAATCGAGTAGATGTCATCTTTATTCAAGAGTAATATACCCAAGCTTCCATGAAGACTCAGGAAATAAACTCAGGTATCACCCAGTAGCCACCTATACTTCCTGGTATTAATTCAAACAAATATAACTTTCCAAATGTCACCTTTAAATCCTCATTTTTTAAAGCATATACGGCAAGCCTTTCCTGAATACGACGACTTTGATCAATTTATTCATACCTGCCAGCAACCACCTAGAAAAAGTATCCGGGTCAATACATTAAAAATCAATATCGATACTTTTAAAAAGATTGCCCAACAATACAACTGGCAACTCCAGGCTATTCCCTGGTGCCCAAGTGGTTTTTGGCTACAACAAAAAAACATTCAGGAAAATGTGATAGCTTTAGGAAATACGATTCAACATCTACAAGGACTTTTTTATATCCAGGAATCCTGTTCCATGCTGCCAGCCGAAGTACTTGTTCAGCTTCTCAAGCAGAAAAATATCCAGGCAAAAACCATACTTGATATGGCTGCAGCACCAGGATCGAAAACAACACACCTCTCTGCACTCACACATGACAAAACTGCAATCCTTGCCAATGAAATTTCATCCAGTCGTATAAAAAGTCTGCATGCGAATATTCAAAGAAGTGGCATCACACAAAACTTTCTATCACAAGTTGATGGTCGGCGTTTTTCATCGTTTAAAGCAGAGCAATTTGATGCCATTTTATTGGACGCACCTTGTAGCGGTGAAGGGACTATTAGAAAAAACCCTCATGTTTTAGATAACTGGCATATCAACACTCTAAAAAAAATGTCTGAACTTCAAAGAGCTTTATTGAACAGTGCATCCCATGTTTTATCTGAAAAGGGTATTCTGGTTTACTCAACATGTACCTTGTCAAAAGAAGAAAACCATGATGTCTGTAACGACTTCCTTAAAAACAACACACAGATGAAACAAATACCCTTGAATCAAAACATCAAAGGCTTAGAAAAAAGTATCACTTCTGAAGGATATTTACATGTTTTCCCTCATCATTATGACTGTGAAGGTTTTTTTGTTGCTGCCTTTCAGAAATCAACACGAACATCCATTTTGCATTCAACGAAAGATTCACAAAAAGAAACACCTTCTTTTTCATCCAAATTAACATTACCTAAAAAAAATCTACTCACAGTTTTACTCAACTATTATAAAGAACAATTTTCCATTGATTTAAAGATTTATATACCTTGTATTTATCAGGATAAATCCAGTTTTTGGATACAGCCAGAAACCTTTTCTCAATTTGAAACCTATGTACCCATTTCCCGCTCAGGTATAAAAATCTGCGAACAACATGCCCATACCTTCAGAACTGATCATGGATTTATTATTGCATTAGGACACCTGGCCAAAAAAAATACTATCTCCTTAAATGCAGAACAGGCAAAACATTATCTTCAAGGAAAGGATATTGAATTTGCCAGTGATCTCAAAAGTGAAGTCATATTAATTCGTCAACAACACTGTTTAGGCCTTGGGAAAATAGTGGGTCATAAAATAAAAAACAATCTTCCCAGAAATTTGGTTTGTGATAATCCGGTCGCTTAAACTTATACGCTCCCTAATACTACTTCTTAAATAACTTCCTGACGATTAAGTCATCTTTTTTAATAATAACCGCATTTTTTTCTATATCCTGTAAATACCAGCCATCGACAATAAGATCGCCCTTTTTCTTCATCTCTTTGCCATAGAAAATAAAACTATTTTCAGGATTTTTCGAATAAATCAATGCATCAATTCTTACAGACAATACTGAAAATTTCATTTCATCATTCAATTCTGAATAACTGACAATATTTTGTTTTTTATCCAGACTTTCTTTTTGTTCGTCTTTCTGTTCTTCTTTCTTTAGTATTGTCTTAGTACTATGGGTTGCTTTATTTTGAAAATCACTGCTTACCTTATTATTTGGTTTCTCTTTTGTTTTAAATACTTTTTTGCTCAATTCATTTTTTTCTAACTGGTATGATTCCAAAAATTGTTCTTTATTCGTTTGAATATCACTGTTTACTTGAGTTTCACTATTTACCTGAACTTCATTACTTACCTGAACTTCATTATTCATTTGCTGAGTATTTTTTATTGGTTTCTCTTCTGAAATTATATGAGTCTGATTGGTTGATTGATTACCATCAACGCCTTGTACTTTTGAATCTGAGCTTAGTTTTTCCCATAATAACAATCCAATAATCACCACGAGTAATGCAACAATAACAACTAACAGGAAAAATAATCGATGATCTCTAGGGGCATTCTCTACAAAAGTGATTTCATTTTCATCAATATCTGTTTCAATGAGCCTTTCCGTATCTTCCATATCAGGCTTCCCTTGCTTTTTATTCAATGCATTTAAAATAATGGACATAATGGCCTTCTACAACACCAGTTTAGGAATACCTTTAATGGTCAAAGTATTCAACTGTATTAATGTATTCATACCAGCTATACCATCAGGTTTTAATCGACGTGATGCTTGAAAATCAGATAACATAGACTTCAATTCATCATCAAACTTTGTTTTATTTTTAATACCGTCATCAGTATAAACGAAAGCCAGCCGTTCTGCTAACCAGTTGACAGATTCACCTTTGTCACCCAGTTTTATGGTTTGGTCAAATCCAGGAGGTGCCTTCCATAATAGAACAAACTCTCTTGTCCAAACCATCATTAACCATTCTATATTAATTTTCCGTATACCCGATAAAGTTTCAATATGTGCCCATTTATCTTCAATGTTTTGCAACATCAACCAGCTTTTTCGCCCACTGTGATCTTCTACAACAATCATTGCTGGACGATTCAAATCTTTGAGATCATTTAAAGTGATCATGCCTGAATGACACACAAGATTATAACTTTTCGCATATTCACACAAATCATCATCAATCCAGGGATTAAAATCATTGAGTTCCCATCTCTTTGCTAGTAATTTCGACGTATCTTTACCTGAATAGTCAGGAATATCTTTTTCTAAAATATGTTGTATTAATTCTGCACGCGATCCCCAACGTAACGAGGTTACATTTTTATTAATTGTCTTTTCACCATCTGCCTTTTCATCATCCGTCTCTTTATAAGACAGCCTGCGATCTTCTTCTACGTTACTTTGACCCCATTGCTTGTCACTCAAACTTTCCTGATTTTCTGTATCACCTGATATAAAAACATCCCAAAGCAAGAAGACCATTAACAAACCAAAAAATAACAAGGCTGGCACTTTCAATTGTTTCATGATTGGATTATCAGAAACCTGCTGAATCAATGCCTTTTTTTCTGCACTGGTTTGCCCACTTGCAGAAACAGAAAATATCACTTCATTACCAGCTGCATTGATCATGGCCTCATTAATCAAACGTTTATCTGCATTATAAGCAGCAAGTAATGCTCTATCACATAAGGTATTGATTAAACGAGGAACACCTTCCGTTAATGCATAGACTTTTTCTACAGCTTGTCTGGAAAACAATGCGGTACGTGAACCGGCAATACGCAATCGATGCTTAATATAATCGCCCGTTTCTGTTTTGTTTAATGGACGCAAATGATAACGTGCTGTTATTCTTTGCGCTAACTGACGTAATTCTTTTCTGGCCAACAATTCTTGCAATTCCGGCTGACCCACCAAAATGATTTGTAATAACTTTTTCTTATCTGTTTCCAGATTGGTTAATAAACGAATCTGCTCTAACACTTCTGGTGCCAGATTTTGTGCTTCATCTATCATTAAGACAACATTAATACCCTCTGCATGACGTTTAAGTAAATGCTGCGTTAAATTATCAGTTAACTCCTTTAAAGAATAACGAGACGTCTCGTATTCAACCCCCAGCTCATCACAAATACTTGCCAGGAGTTCTTCTGTACTAAGCATGGGGTTCAATACAAAAGCCAGCTCATTGTTTTCCGGTAACTTATGAATAACCTGTCGACAAATCGTTGTTTTACCTGTACCCACTTCCCCTGTTAACAAAACAAACCCGGCACCATTACTGATACCATAAGCCAAATGTGCCAAAGCCTCTTTATGCCTTTGACTCATAAAGAGATATTTAGGATCGGGAGAAATTGAAAAAGGCAGCTCTTTTAAGCCAAAATAATCTTGATACATTCTATTTTTTTATAACATACTAGGGGCTGTTTATCTTTATTCATGTTTAAGGGGCCATAGTATGCCCCAGTATCTCTTCAAATCACAGAGAGATGATACAAAAAGCGTCAATAACTGAGCGATTTGAAGACGCCCTGCATACTAATGACAGTCTTCCTCCTCTCAGGTATACTAACGTTTTAAATCAACAATTGGAGTGAACTATGGATAATTATCAAAACTTCATAGATAAAAACACATCTAGCGATGAAAATATCTCTCATGATGATAAGCAAATGGCTTTATTTTGCCATTTAAGTGCCCTTTCAGGCTTTGTAATACCTCTTGGCTTAATTATTGGTCCAATTATTCTTTGGCAAATCAATAAAGATAAATCCGCTTATGTTGATTATCACGGAAAAGAAGCCCTTAATTTTGGAATCAGTTTACTCCTATATGGTATCGTTGCTTTTCTTGCTGTATTTATTATTGTTGGTTTCTTTCTTCTATTTGCATTAGGTCTCTTTTGGTTAATCTGTGTGATTATTGCCAGTATTAAAGCCAACGAAGGTGTCTATTACAGATACCCTTTTTGTATTCGATTTATAAGTTAACCTATTGATTATATGGATTTTTATTTAGTTGGTGGCGCCGTTCGTGATCAACAGCTTCAATTACCTGTAAAAGATAAAGACTGGGTTGTCGTTGGCGCTCACCCGGAAGAACTCCTCCATCAGGGATTTAAACCCGTTGGTAAGGACTTTCCTGTATTTTTACATCCAGATACAGGAGAGGAATATGCTCTAGCACGGACAGAGCGCAAAAAGGGACAGGGTTACCATGGATTTGAATGCCACTATTCAACCGATGTCACTTTGGAAGAAGATCTCAAACGTCGAGATCTCACCATCAATGCCATTGCTATGAACCAAGCTGGCGATTTGATTGATCCTTATGGCGGACTTACCGACATTGATCAACGCAAACTCAGACATGTATCAGAGGCGTTTTCAGAAGATCCTCTGCGTGTTTTGCGTGTTGCCCGATTTGCAGCTCGCTTCCATCATTTAGGCTTTGATATTGCAACAGAAACATTTGCATTAATGCAGCAAATGTCTGTTGATGGTGAGTTAAATTACTTAACACCTGAACGTATTTGGCAGGAAGTCGAAAGAGCCCTGGGCACTGAATCTCCTCACATCTTTTTTGAAACCTTAAAAGCATCGGGAGCACTCAAAGTTATTTTACCTGAAATCGAACAATTATGGGGTATACCCAATCCACCGGAGTGGCATCCAGAAATTGATTCCGGCCTACACACCATGATGGTGTTAAAGCAAGCGGCATTAATCTCGGAAAATACTCAGATCAGATTCGCAGCTTTGTGCCATGATCTGGGTAAAATTACGACACCCAAAACATTATGGCCAAGCCATCCAGGACATGAAAAATCAGGTACCCCCGTTATTAAACAGGTGTGCCAAAGGCTACGTATTCCCAAAAAATTTCAGCAATTAGCCATATTGACCTCCGAATACCATTTACACTGTCATCGCGTCTTTGAATTAAAAGCAACAACCATTGCAAAATTATTGACTCAACTCAATGCCTATAAGCACCCTGATGTTTTTTTTAATGTTCTGTTAGCCTGTGAAGCCGATGCCAAAGGAAGAAAAGGCTTTGAAAACCGTGCTTATCCTCAAAAAGATTTCTTAATGCATCTTTTTAACCAAACAAAACACATCGCAACACAACCTCTGCTGGATGCAGGTTATAAAGGTGAAGTCATTGGACAAAAAATTCATCAACAACGTGTTGCCATTATTAAAGCAGAAAAAGAAAAATGGTCATCATGATTCTACAGTTAGCACATGTATTTATATGACTGTTTAATCAATAAAAACACGCTTAACCACTCTATTCAAGGTGACTCTTTAAGGGGGCAACCATGTTTCCATCTTATCAAATGAACCATCATTTACTGTTTTACTTTCTTTTCGTAATATCTGTTTTATTGTTTCATACAAGAGTTTATAGTCAAAATAAATATATTCATACAAGTAGTGTTTCATCACTTCAAACTCAAAAAAAAGTACATTTATCTAAAGTACCCGACCCCTTAAAACCATGGGTTATTTGGGCAAATCGTGATCTGGATTTTACAAAGTGTCCTTTAAAGTCTGGTGGCAATCCTCTTAAGTTCTCTGATCATCTTTGCCAGTGGCCAGGTGTCTTATCGTTAGATATTCAAAAAAACACTGGCTGGTTTTCACAACAATGGAAAACCTATCAAGATGGCTGGATTATTTTACCTGGCAATGAAAACCTATGGCCTGTTTCAGTTAAGGCGAATGGCCGTGATTTCCCTGTTGTCAAAAAGAATAATCTGCCTGCTGTTTTTTTAAAAAAAGGAGAATGGTTTATCACAGGTCAATGGACCTGGCAAACGACACCACAGACGATTAGTGTTCCCCCCCTGACACATCTTATTAATGCCACATTTAATCAATCCTTGATTGAATATCCAAAAATTAAAAATCATCAACTCTGGTTAGGTAAAGAAGAAAATACCAAGGCTTCCGACACAGTCTCTCTTGAAGTGTTTCGTTTAATCTCTGATGGTCAGCCCATAATAGATGAAACACTTGTTCGATTAACCGTTTCTGGACGAGTGAGAAACATCCTGTTAGGAAAAGCCCTGCTGAATCAATTTTCTTTAATAGAAACTCAAAGTGAATTGCCCGCCTGGGTGAATCCTGATGGTGAACTCTTTGTACAGGCACGTCCAGGTCGTTGGGATATTCGTATCAAAAGTCATGCAATAGCAAACCTGAAAACATTAAGTGTTGAAGCATCTCCTTCTGTTTGGCCAAAAAATGAAATATGGAGCTATCAACGCGATGATAATATTCGCAATACCCGTTTAGAAGGTGGCTCTTTGGTTGATCCACAAACCGTTAATGTACCTGAAGCCTGGTTAAACTTTCCCAGTTATCGTGTTGAAGTGTCAGAAAACATTCAACTCAATGAAAAGTTCCGTGGCATACCCAACAATGAGTTAAACCGCTTTCACCTTAAACGACATTTATGGCTGACATTTGACAATAACCAATGGCAATTTGATGATCATATTCATGGTGATATGCGTCAACAATGGCGATTGGATATGCAACACCCTTACTCATTACGCTATGCTTCAGAAAACAAGAAACCATTATTGATTACGACACAGGATGCAAACCTATCAAAGACAAAGGTGACCAGTGGTATTGAAGTTCGTTCGCCAACCCTGAACGTATCCGCAGGTGGCAATCTTGCCCATAGTCCCAATCTATTTGGAAAAATTGCCTTTGATAATATGGGATGGAATATCAACTTTGAAAAAACATCATTGATCTTGAATTTACCTCCAGCCCATCGGCTAATGCATACTGCTCATGTTGAAAATGCGCCAGGTGCATGGACAAAACAATGGACTATATGGACCATCTTTCTTATCTTACTGATGTCATCTATCGCTTACCGGGCTTTTGGTTTGACGACGGCTTTGCTGACATTTTTTACCTTTGTTTTCCTGTTTCACGAAAACCAGGCGCCCCTTCTCAGTTTAATTAATTTAATCATCGCTTTTTCTGTTTTTCGATATATCACAAGTTCGCACATCATTATCCGGTATCTTCGCAACGGCTATCTGATTCTTTCCTGTCTGATAGCTGTTGGTTTTATTGGTAGTTTTACGATTACTCAAACACGTTTAATTTTACATCCTCAACTAGAAAATTATCAGGTTTCACGCTATAGCCTATCCAATACACTTCAAGAGAATATTAGATATAAACAACGCATTGAACAAGATGCCATAAGTGATGAACTTGACTCTAACCTATCTGTTACTTTATCACGTGAATCTTCTGTTAAAAAAGAAAGAATAAAAAAAACCACTTCAACACAAAATTATCAAAAAGATATTGTGGCACAAATAGGTCAAGGCAAACCTGATTGGCGCTGGAATCAATATCGACTCAACTGGAACCATCCCATCACATCAGAACAAGGCTTCTCATTATGGATTTTAACGCCCTGGATGACTGGATTATGGCGAGGATTAGGTATTTTATTGATGATGTTATTATTATTTAATTTATGGCGCATAAATAAACAGCGCTACAGCTTATTCTCTTTTACCAAACCCATCGAACAGGCAACATCCAGTGTCGCTATAATCTTAGTGTCCGGTTTGGTATTATCTCTATCCTCCCCATCAAGTGAAGCAAAGTCATCCGTTGAAACACCATCTGTCATACCCGATAAAACACTCTTAAAAGAATTACAGGAATGGACAAATCCCGCACCATTTTGTTCACCTCACTGTGCTTCTATTGATTCCGTTGAAATATCAACAGACAACAATCAACTAACCCTGCAATTAAACATCTATGCTTTAGCATCAACAGCCATACGTCTGCCGAAATCCCAGCAATGGAAAGTACAAAAACAAACACTCAATGGTACATTATATCCTTGGTCAATCGAACAGAATCATCAATCCTGGATCTTTCTAAAATCAGGCTACCATCAACTGTTGTTAACAGGTTCCATACCACCTATGCATCAACTCAACTTTCATTTTCCAGATGGTGCCCGTCGTATTCTGTTTCATAGTCAAGATTGGGATATTGCAGGAATACATCATCAACAATTAAAAGGCAAAGATATTGAGTTACTTCGTAAAGCAAATACTCATGAACAAAAAACAGAAGACAATATCCATAAAGTGAATCCTAACGAAGAAATCAAACCCTTATTAAAACTCATTCGAGAGTTACATTTTGATGGTCAATGGATCATGCACAATAGAGTTGAACGCATTGCACCGGTCAAAGGTACTATTAACCTGTTAGTTCCCCTGTATACCTGGGAGCATCCATTACATTCGGATTTGAATATTACCGATAACCAACATCTACAATTACATTTATCCGCAAAGCAATCTCACCTTTCGTGGCGATCAAAAATGGATAACCTACCTGATATCACATTAACCGCTCTGGAGAATAAACATTTTGTTGAAGAATGGATCATACATCACAGTCATCAATGGCATTTAGATATTCAGGGATTACCATGGCATTTACCAAAACCATTTTTATCCGATACATCCTGGCGTTATCGTTTTTTACCAAGACCCAATGAACGTTTAGTACTTACACTCAGTGATCCCAAAGCCATTGATGGACATTACCAATCTTTTGATAACCTGGAGCTTGAAGTCAACTCAGGTAAACAGCAAAGTAATATTACCCTGTCAGCGACTTATCGAAGTTCTCGGGGTGGACAAGGAAAAATCCATATCGGAGAAGGTCAACAGCTCACGGGCAGCATTGATCATAAAGAAACCTTATTACGTATTCAGGATGGTTTCGCTGATTACCCTATTTTGCCAGGCACCCACTCAATAGATTTCAACTGGAAACACAATCATCAACTGTCATGGAAAACACAACTACCCATTATTGATCTCAATGCACCAGTCGGCAATATCAGTTTAAAATGGAGTGTTCCCCGTGATCGCTGGGTGGTATGGACTCAGGGTCCTACCATTGGTCCAGCGGTTGTTTATTGGGGAGAGCTTGCAGCCTTTTTATTATTTGCTCTGATACTCTGGCGACTGAAAACGTTGCCCATCTCCACGGGTAGCTGGCTATTATTAGGCTTTGGTTTAAGCACACAAAGTTGGCCTGTATTTGTATTTTTCACATTGGTTTTACTCCTGCTACAATGGCGCAAAACACATTTTAAAAATTTATCAGATAACATCGCTAATCTTCTCCAGATTTGTATTATTCTATTTTCCAGTATCGGCTTTTTAAGTTTGATACTTGCCGTACCCTGGAGCTTATTCAATCAACCCGATATGGGTATTGCGGGTAATAACTCCAACGCTTATTTTTTAAACTGGTATTATGACGCAACTCAAGGACAAACACCTGAAGTGATCATATACAGCTTACCTATTTGGATTTACCAATTGATTATGTTAGTTTGGGCTCTATGGCTTGCTTTCGCTTTAACCCATTGGTTGAAATGGGGATGGCAATGTATTCATGAAACAGGCTTTTGGAGAAAATCATCGGTGATTATTCAGCAATCTCCTCAAAAACAAACGCCTGATGCTGTTGAAAAACAACCACCTGAATAATCGAGAGACAGGTTAACCTCAAGCATACATAAAAAAACTAAAAAGTAACAATATGAAAAGTATTGCGTCTACAATAAACTCCAACAAAAAAACGATTTATTTTAAGAGGTCCATCATATGAAAAAACATATTGCCTTAATCCTGGCACTTTTTGTTGCTTTCATTTTTTTACAATCTTTGTTTTTTAAATTTGCCGGACTCTTCGGACAACCTGCTGAAATTACGGTGTACATATTTAATACCGTTGGCACCTGGATGCAATCTATTGGCCTTGGCAGTATTGGTGGTCTGTTTGCTACCCATGGGCAATGGTTAATTGGCATCGCAGAGTTGATTGCCAGTATCCTTATACTCATCCCAAAAACCCGCATTTACGGTGCTTTACTGGGCTTCGGTATTATTTCCGGCGCACTTTTTTTCCATACCTTCACACCTTTAGGTTTATTTCCTTATACTGACTTAGAATGTGTTGAAGCAGGCTGCCCTCAAGAAAAAGCTTTATTCTTTATGGCGGTTGGTGTTTGGTTTTGCTGTGCTTATTTAATATCGACAGGAAAGAAACAATTATTTGGAAAATAAAATCTATCTAAATAACAAAAAAATAAAGTACAGGGATGTACAATGAAAATCATTGCGTTAATAGTATTGAGACATGAGTGAAATTGAATTCTTAAGTTTTAACGAAGTAAACCCAAAAGATTTAATAGCTATCGTTAATCAGGATTCCCTGAGGAGGCATCTCATTGATCATCCGTACTTTGATATCACCAGTATCCAAGCATGGATGGAAAATAAAATCAGAACGGATACCATTCAAGGCTGTCGCATTAGGGCAGTTTTTATAAAGGGTGTTCTGGCGGGTTGGTGTGGGATTCAGCCAGACGATAATGGTTTCGAAATAGCCATTGTTATCTCTAAAGAGTTTTGGGGATTTGGAATATCAATATTCAATTCCTTAATGTTTTGGGCAAAAGAACTAGGGCATAAGGAAGTAGTGTTTCATTTACTTGAAACTCGCCCTGAATATCGAACTTTGAAGAAAATGGCTTATAGAGTAAAAAAATCTAAGCTTTTGGATCGAAAATTTATGACCTACTTTATTTCTGTAGATAAGTGGTATGCTAAAAAAGCGAATCCCTAAGAACTCAACTCTAATACAAACAGAGTACACACAAAAAAAAGACATCCTACTGACACAAAAACAAATCAATAAATACCACAAGTATTTTTTAATACCTTTGTAAGAAATAAACCGTTAAGTTTATAAAACATTTATCAATGTTAACTGTCCGATTTTATTTACGAGATACCGAAAAACTTACCATTATTTTTAATTACCTTGAATCTTTTTTTCTGGCAATTAATCCAGTTATCGCAAGTAACAACCAAGCAATTATCATTAGCGTACCACCGACGGGCGTTGCTTTGAGTAGTAGAGGAATTTCAAATAAAACAGAGCAATAAATGCTAAAGCTAAATAGTAATACACCAGCGATAAACAATACACTAGTCCATTTTAATGTTGCGATTTGGGAAAATTTGCTTGAGCTTATTAACGTTAAACCTAGTGCAATAATAACAACCGTATGCAATTGATGATAATCTAATGCTGTCATCAAAATACTAAATTGCTCATCTGTCACAGTATCACGCAGACCATGACTGGCATAGGCACCAAAAGCAACTGAGAAACAACCCAGTAATGCACCAATGAAAAGTATCATTATTTTTTTTCCTGTTTACGAGTTGATAAACTTTAAGTAAAGTCTAATTAGATTTAAAGTAATAAAAAAAGACAGTCACTCTATCAATAATATCTTACAAGTACAACAGTGGATATCATTGGTATTATTTGATACTTTAGCAAGAAATAAACAATTAAATTTGTAAGCTATTTCTCGGCGTTGACTGTTTGATTTTATTCTTATCACGATATTATGAGTAAGAAGTTATGTTTGATTTTAATAACGATGATGAAGAGAAAAAAAGAAAAGAATGGTATACTCCATTAGGAGAGTTCATGATTCTCTTCTCAAATCTTGAGTTTACTTGTAGTGAATGGATAGACTTGCTTTGTAATAGCAAAGCTATTTCTAACCATATCAAGAGTTTGTGGTCATTCAAAAAACGTATCGAACTCATTATTGAATTAGTACCTGAATATCAAGTTTCTGAGGATAAAAAAGAACTATGGACCAAGCTCTGGAAATCAATCGATTCCAAAATTTTACTTAGAAACATCATTGCACACAATCCACCTTTTAATAACTTTAGTATCGAACTCAAATCAAATTTTGTAATCAAAGATATTGAGAGAGCTGTTAAGATACATCAACTAAGCAAACCTTTGGGAAATCCAGGGACTTGTATTACTTTAGAAAAGTTACTCAAGTGTAATACCGAACTTCGTGAGATACTAATCCAATTAGATTATGAATATAGTGGTGAAATAGCAAAGGATTTTATGGGTAAATAGAAGAAAGATAGAGCCTGCACAAAGAAGAGATAACTTTAGAAAGTAGCGACAGGAAAGAAAACATTATTTAGAAAATAGAATCTTTCTGAGTAATAAAAAAATAAAGTACACAGATGTACAATGAAAATCATTTTTTATTGAGATTGGAATGTTTACAAAGTCTAAGTATCATAAACATTCCATTGAAAATCTTATCAATTCCTGTATCATTTTGATTTAAATGGTCAAACTGTCAATGTTAATGAGATTGATATGATAGATTATATTGCTTTAGTATATTCAATCAGCTGTTATAAGCTAAGAAGTGTTTTGTGAATCTTAAGGAATCTAAGAGAGAAGCCAAGAAAACAAGTAAGATCCATAAATCACTAATCAGTGGAGTATGGTTTTGGAGTGCAGTTTATTGGTATTTCACCGAAACAAATATAATTTATGTCGCTTTGGTTTGTATCACTTTTCATATTCTAATAAATTTAAGTAGCATTTTAGCTGTCGGGAATATTTATAAATATCGCTTATTAGTAGAGCAGACCGCAATAAATAAGAAACTAGATAAGTTATTGTCTAATAGAGAAAATGATTTATAAAAAATTCATTATCAGGACGTTAATTTATGTAGATAAAAAAAGACAGTCACTCTATCAATAATATCTTACAAGTACAACAGTGGATATCATTGGTATTTTTGATACTTTAGTAAGAAATAAACTGTTAAATTTGTAAGTTATTTCTCTATGTTGACTTTCCGATTTTATTTTCCAGCCCACAGGGCGATGTTACCTTTGCTTGTTATGTGTTTGCAGCTAAACATTTTTTACCAACTTTACTTGGTTTGGAAAAAACGTACCTAGCCATTTATTTGTTCCATCTTTATTTACACTTTCAATCTCGAATGCCTCCGGATTTGTATTTTCACCAAAGATCATCAAGACTGCACCCTCATCACCGACCTCTGCTTCTGGGACTAAAGGGTTAAGAGCTACTACTTTTACAACGGCATATTTTTTGATTTCTTCGCTCATGTTTTTACACATAACGTCCGCATTTGCGGCGGTTTTGTGGCGAGGAACGAGCGGAAAAACCGTCCAAGCCACGTAGTGGCTGTTGCAAGATGCGTTTGCTATGGCTGCTATGTACAAACAATTATTTGATCATCAACCAGTTTATAACCGCTTACATCTTTTTTAAGTAATGCTCTCGCAGTGAAACAACCCGGTGAGTATTGTTTTTGCTTGCGTAGGCTCATAGTTATTGAACACACAAGTATACTCTCAAAGTTGTTTCTATACCAAAAGTTAGGTCCTTCTTTGTAATTAGTATCAGTACTACTTGATAGAACAGATAGGAAATTATCTATTTCCGCCTGACTGGGGTAAATTTGAACCCATTCACCTTCAAACTGCGACTGACCACAGTTGAACTCTCTTTCAGTAACCGGTGTACATGAGATCAGTAAAAAGACTATTAATATTGATAGTATTTTCATTTCGATTTTGAGCCATAACGCCCGCATTTGCGGCAAATTTGGAGTGAAGCGACTTGTGTTAGCGTAGCGTTAAAACACAAAACGAACCACGGAAAATTTGTCCAACCAGCTTGCTGGCGATGCAAGATGGCTTTGTTATGCATTCGGGCCCAAAAAAATATACATTGCAAATAACCCACTGAATGCAACTAAGATATTAAATAAAGCATATATTCTAAATTGTAAATAAACTTTTTTACCTTTTTCAGAGACCTTTACCCACTGCGGAGCTACAAAGCCCCATTTGTAAGTTTGAATTACTACATTAGGAGGGATTGACATCTTTTCCTTATCAATGGGTATGCTTAATTTACAGTAAGGCTTTCCTAGCTTAATCCATAGATCATTGTCATTTTCTTTCAGAACCATAAAAAGTGAGTGTAAAACATGAAACCCTAATATAACTGTTGCGACAAATACTAGCCATACAACAAAAAAAACTATTTCAAAATTTGGATTTTCCATAAATTTCACTTCACCTTTATTGGTACATAACGCCGCAAGCAAAGGCGAGCTTTAGCGAGTCCAGCGCCGAAGGCGCGATTTTGGCTTGCTTTGTTATACATTATTTCTTTCTAAGCTCCACTACTTTCGGTACATTTTCGAAGCCTTCTATTTCGTATTCATAGGGCTCATAACCTGAAGCTGTTACTCTAACATCAGCCCATATTCTTATTGCAGAAAATGGGATTGGCGTCCATACCCGCATCCGACTTACTTTAAAATTACCTTTATCGTCTGTCAAAGTTGATTTAGTTTTGTAGTCTAAAGTCTTGTGAGTAACTTCGATACTCGCCACCACGGGAGCACCATTACTGTCTAGCACCACCCCTTCCACTTTGGGGCTAATTGAAACAACTACACACCCAGAAAGAGAAGACAGTAATAGGATTATAAACAGTCGATTCATGATGCTTAACAGCTTAGTTTTACGCAATTTTCTCAAGATGCTAATTGCGCACAATCTCTTTCAACAGATTGTCAATCTAACAAAATCAGTTAATTAAAACAACCAGTTATTAAATAAGGTCCAGGTGAAGTTATTGTGTTTGTGCGCAATCTACAAAAACCAGAGTGTTCAGTATCACTCTCAATATAAGGTCAACACTCAAAACTGGACATGCCAATTTCTGCTAATTTATCCCAATAGGTTGGAAAAGATTTTGAAACCACACCCGCGTTATTGATCACACAACCTTCTATTTGGCTGGCCACCAAAGCCAGACTCATGGCCATGCGGTGATCATCATGGGTTTCAAATACGGCTTTATGAAAATCACCTCCACCGGTGATCGCCAAATAATCATCGCCATAATCCACATCAACACCACACTTTTTTAATTCATTGGCGGTGTCTGCAATTCGATTGGATTCTTTGTAAGCCAAATGTGCAATATTTCGAATCATGGTTGTGCCTTCAGCAAAACAGGCAATGGCTGCTAATGTTTGTACTACGTCGGGCATTTCTCCCATATCTCTGTCAACGGCTTTCAGTGGCCCTTGTCTTTTTATTGTTAACGCATCCTGCTCGCGAATACACTCACACCCCATATCTTCCAGTACAGAATAAAAGCCTGCTTCTCCCTGAATCGAATTAAAGTCAAACCTTTGTAAAGTCACCTGTCCTCCACAAATAGCTGCCGCAGCCATAAAGTAAGAACTGGATACCGGATCAGGTGCAATTGACATTTCTTTTTGTTGATAACTTTGTCCCTTTGCTATTTGATAATGGCTGTCGGATATCTGTTCAACCTTAACCCCAAAGTCCTGCATTAAAGCAATGGTCATATCGATGTATTGTCGAGAGACAACATCACCAACCAGATGTAATGATAAACCTTCGGGCATTAAAGGAGCAGCCAAGAGCAAACCACTCACATATTGGCTACTTCGACTGGCATCCACATGGCACACCTGATTGACATAAGGGCCTGTAATGGTTGCCGGTAAGCGGTCGTTATCACTTTCTACTGTCACACCGAGTGTCCGCATCGCATCAAAAAGTTCCACCATTGGCCGTGTATTCATTTTTTCACTACCGGATAGCTGAACAGGTTTGTGATGCAATCCAGCCACAGCAGTAATAAAGCGGGAGAAGGTGCCACTATGTGCCGTATAAATGGATGAGTTCGTTGGACTGGGATCAGTTTCATTCGCTAAAGCTATCACCTGATCGCCTTGTCTTTTCAAGCAATAACCTAAATCATTCAAACCGGATATTGCCGTATGAATATCATCATTATCCACGACATTATTTAATACAACCTGATGAGGAGATAAGGCCGCAATAATCACTAACCGGTTAGCAACATATTTGCTTCCAGGCAAACTCACGGTTGCATTTAAGGACTTTGCCAGCTCAATTTGACGTTTCATTTTTCAGCACTCTCTATTACATGTCACTCGAATCAATGGTTATGAATGTATGCACACAAACAATAATATTGTCTATACAAGTTAACCAGGTTGTCTATACAAGATATTAAAAAAATACAATAAAAACATTCAGTTATAAATAAAATATTGACACAACCAAAACCATTTGCAATCATACAACTTATGAAAGCAAATGACACAAACATCTATATTCATCACGCCCATCATAGTCACCACCTATGCTGGGGTTTAAGCTATGGTTATGTTACTTAAACGTTAAATCATAACATATTACAAAACCCCCAATTACCAAAGTAATCGGGGGTTTTTTTTATTAAGTTATAAAAGGTAATCACTCATGACACTGAAAATGGTACTCCCTAAAGGCCGAATTAATATCAAGGTCTGTGAGCTACTCAAAGATATTGGTATTCAACTGATTGGCGACGAGCGTAATTATCGCCCTAAAGCGATAGGCTTTGATTTAGAAGTCAAGCTGCTAAAAAGTCAAAATATTCCTTCCTTAGTTCACTTGGAACAACATGATATAGGCTTCGCAGGTCTTGACTGGATACAAGAAACCCAAAGCCACGTAGATATATTAGAAGATTTAACATTTGATCCAGTAAAAATCGTGGCCTGTATTCCAGAAACACAAGATTGGGAGCAGATAAAAAAGAAACCTTTGATTGTTGCTTCCGAATACGAACAATTGAGTCGTCGCTTTCTTGAAAAGAATGATATCCAATATCAACTCATTCGCTCTTATGGTGCAACGGAAGTATTCCCTCCTGAAGATGCCGATATGGTCATAGATAATACCAGTACAGGCAACACCATTAGAGCCAATCGTTTAAAAGTCATCTCAACACTTATGAAAAGTTCGACACATTTTATAGCCAATAAAATGTCTATGGATGATCCTATAAAAAGTCAACAGATTCAAAATGTATTGACCTTAATTCAAAGTGTACTCAATGGACGACAACGCTCTCTATTGGAAATGAATTGCACCAATGACACCCTTGACAAGCTGGTCCAATTGTTGCCCAGTATGAATTCCCCAACCATTAGTAAGTTGTATAACGAAAATGGTTTTGCCGTTAAAGCTGCGGTAAGAAAAAAAGACATACACGCTTTATTGCCACAACTGATCCAGGCTGGTGCAACAGATATTCTTGAGACACCCATTAGGAAGATATTATGAATCAGAAAGGTCTGGGTCAGACATTTTTAAAACTGGATTTTAATGAACGGTGTGATAAACCCAATAACATTCACGTTGAATATTTTGGTGAGTCTCTTTGGCAGTATCCCAATCGTCAGAGTTTAGAACAACACATTGCTGATCTTTATCAATTAAGTATTCGTCAGGTTTTGTGTACTAATGGTGGTGATGAAGCCATCTTGTTACTGATGCGCTTGGCCAAAGAAAGAACTTCTGTAGAAGACTCTTCTGTCATAAAGAACGCATCTGTGATTTTACCATTACCCGCTTTTTCACAATATACCTGGGGTGTGCAAAGCTGGAAAATTAATGGTATTCAGGTTTCTCCAAATGATGATTTGTCGCTTAATATTCCCGCAATACTTCAAGCCATTCAAAATACCACACATGCCATCACTATTTTAACACGCCCTAATAATCCAACTGGTGAATTGATTGATCTGGAAAGATTGCTCGACATTCTACAAAAAGCGAAAGATCATCAGGGATGGGTATTTCTAGATGAAGCTTATATTGAATTTAGCGATCCAGAAAACAATCAAATTTCAATCAACCTGCTCAATGAATTTGACAACCTGGTTATTTTAAGAACACTGTCCAAAGCATATGGTCTGGCAGGTATTCGTCTAGGCTATTTACTGGGCAATCATAAAATCATTCAAGCATTCAAAGAACGTTGTTTGCCATTTAATATATCTGCACCTACATTACAGATTGCGGCTAAAGCTTTACATATCAACCATCAAAAAGAATTAAATTATTATTGTGAACAAATCATTCATAATAGAAACGATATCACTCAATGGCTTATTAAATATAATATATCGGTATTACCCAGCCAGGCTAATTTTATTTGTTTGTCTTTGCCTCCTTATCAGGCTAAAGCCATACAGTCCTTTTTATTAAGCAATAATATTCGTGTAAAAACCTTTCAAGAAACTGAATTAAGTTACTGCCTAAGAATAACCATTCCCTTTTACTGTGAACCATTATTCCCATTACTCAAACAAACTTTAGTACCAGGTTTAATTTGTTTGGATATGGATGGTGTTCTTATTGATACCAGATCTAGTTATGATGAAACCATAAAAGCAACAATCCAACAACTTTCTGGAAAAATAATACCTCAAGTAGAAATCGATACTTTACGATCTCATGGAGGTTTTAATAATGATTGGGTACTAACACAAAAGATATTACAAAATCATGGTTTTGATTTTAATTTGGAACAAGTAACCACTGTTTTTCAAGAATTCTATCTTGGTAAACAGGATGATGGATTTGTCATCAACGAAAAAGCTTTAATAAAATCATCCCTGGTGGAGAAAATAAACACCCTCTCTCAAACAACTTTTGCCATTGTCACAGGCAGACCTCGCAAGGAAGCTATCGCAGGATGTCGTTTAATACAACTTTCCAGATTAGACATTGTCAGTCTTGATGATGTTCAGCAAGGAAAACCTTCACCGGAAGGAATAGAGAAATTAAAAGAGAAATATTCAAAATATTCCTGGATGTGCGGCGATAATCCAGATGATATGCAAGCTGCAAGAAAATCAAATTCACTAGCAATTGGTATCGGAAAAAATAACGAAGCATCACTTTACAAAGCAGGTGCAGATATCGTGTTGAATGATATCAATCAATTGGAAGCCTGGCTTGAACCTGTTCAATAATACCATGAGATTACAAAATGATTAGTCTATCCCGAAAAACCAAAGAAACTGATATTCAATTGTCTTTGAATATTTATGGCAATCAAAAAATTCAAATTCAAACAGGCATTGGCTTTTTTGATCATATGTTAGAACAGTTAGCGTCTCACGCTCGTTGGGATTTAAGCATACAAACACAAGGTGATTTACAAGTAGATGATCACCATACCATTGAAGATATTGCTATTTGTTTAGGTGATGCCTTACAACAAAGTTGGCGTGCATTACATTCAATGCAACGATATGGTCAAAGATTATTGCCTATGGATGAAGCATTGATATTATCGGCTGTTGATTTGTCGGGGCGTCCTTACTATGTTGGCGATCTTGAATTTACCCGAGACATAATAGGTACTGTCAATACAGAAATGTTTGAACATTTTTTTAGAACTTTAGCATTTAGTGCACATATTACACTACACATTAAGCCTTTATATTTTAAAAACAATCATCACTTAATTGAAGCCTGCTTTAAATCCCTTGCTTATTCATTTAAGGAAGCGCTAAGTCCTGCATCTGGTGAAAACACAACGAAGGGAATGTTATAAAATGTCCAAGAAAAAGGTGTTAATAATAGATACGCATACTGGCAATTTATTTAGTTTACAAGCCGCCATACAAAGATTAGGTTATGAAACGATCCTATTAACACACCCCAACAACGATCATTTCGATGCCATTGTCATACCCGGCCAAGGTCGATTTGGTACGGTTATGAAAACAATCAATCAATATCGTTGGAATGATTATTTAAAAAAATCCTGGAAAAATAATATTCCAATATTGGGTATTTGTGTAGGCATGCAAGTTTTTTTTGAGTCCAGTGATGAAGATCCTGATATATCGGGTATGAGCTGGCTAAAAGGAAAAGTGGAACAATTAGACTTTCCTAAAAAAACCATGGTAGGTTGGGCTGTGCTATCAGGAAAATATTGGCATAACAGGATTGTTTATTTTGTAAATAGTTATGCCATCAAAAGTTCCCCATATTCTATTTCTCATACAACTTATGGAGAATCCTTTTGTGCTGCCATTCAGTATGGCAGTTTAATGGGGGTTCAATTTCATCCTGAAAAGTCCAGCTTAACTGGTCAAAAAATTCTTCAACAAGTATTAGAAGGTATTCAATTAGTCAACACTTATAAACAACCGACATTGATAGAGACCACAAATGATACCTGACAAAAAAAACCAATTATTACCGAGAGTCATTGTTTGTCTGGATGTTGATAAAGGTCGAGTTGTTAAAGGCACTCAGTTTAAACAGTTAAAAGACATGGGCGATCCTATTGATCTGGCGATTGCCTATGAGCAGCAAGGTGCCGATGAACTGGTATTTTTGGATATTTCAGCCAGTCATGACAATAGACCAACTGCATTAAAATTAGTGACTCAAATTGCTCATCACTTATCGATTCCTTTTACAGTGGGTGGCGGTTTAAAAACACTGGATGATGTCAAAGCATTTTTGGATGCTGGGGCGGATAAAGTTGCACTAAATACAACAGCCGTCTTACAACCGGATATCATCGATCAAACAGCTCAGTCTTATGGCAGTCAATGTATTGTGGTTGCAATTGATGTCAATCGTGAAAATGATCATTTGAATATCTACATCAATGGTGGTCGAAAAAAAGTTGAACATCATTTTTTTCAATGGACTCAAGAAGTCACTCAACGTGGTGCTGGAGAAATACTGCTCACTGCCATGCATAAAGATGGCACGGGAAGTGGATTTGATACAGAGTTAACACAAACCGTCAGTCAACAGATTCCTATTCAAGTCATTGCTTCAGGTGGCGCAAAAGTACCCCAAGATTTTCTCAATGCATTTAATCAAGGTGCCGATGCCTGTCTGGCCGCTGGCATGTTTCATTCTGGTGAATATAGCGTAGAAGATGTTAAGTCTTATTTAGCAAATCACCAATTGATAACACGCTTTTACTCAACAACTCACCCTAATGAGTTTCAAAATTCATTTTAGCCCTAGGTTTATATTATGTTAATCCCATCAATTGATTTAATGAATGGCAAAGCTGTTCAGCTTAAGCAAGGCAAAGAAAAAGTTCTTGAAAGAGACGATGTTTTCGATTTATTCAAAGAGTTTTCTGTTTATGGTGAAGTCGCACTCATTGATTTGGATGCAGCCCTCAATCAAGGTAACAATAAAGCATTGATTAAAGAGTTGTTAAACATCAGACCCTGTCGAGTAGGTGGTGGTATTCGAGATCTGGAAACGGCTCAAGAATATATTAAATCAGGTGCCAGTAAAATTATTATTGGCACTCACTGCCGTCAAGACTGGGTAAAGCAACTCCCTAAAGCATCTTTAATATTTGCTATTGATGCAAAGGGTGATAACTGGTCTACACAAGGCTGGCAAACAACAGAAGAAGAAAAAATTCTCGATCTTATTCCTGAATTATCAACATTCTGTAGTGAGTTTTTATATACGCAAGTGGAAAAAGAAGGTTTACTACAGGGACTTGATCGCCCTCGTATAGAACAAGTTATCAAAACATCTCCTGTTCCTGTCACAGCAGCCGGCGGAATTACCACATTAGATGATATGCAATGGCTCTCTCGACTAGGAGCCAACGGACAAATCGGTATGTCTATTTATACTGGAAAATTAAAGCTTACCGATTGTTTTTTATCTCAGGTGGACTTTAAAAAATCCGAACTGCTTCCGACAGTTGTTCAAGATATTGAAAATAATGAAGTATTAATGCTGGCTTACTCCAATCGAGAATCTTTGACGCAAGCGCTGAATAGAAGAAAGGGCATCTATTGGACTCGTAGTCGACAACAAATTTGGGAAAAAGGCCTCACTAGTGGACACACACAAGATCTGATACAAGCGGATGTTGATTGCGATGGCGATACCATTTTGTTTAAAGTCAAACAAACAGGCCATGCCTGTCATCTCGATCGTTATAGTTGTTTCCCAAGTACTCAGCCATCATTTGATTTATCTGTACTGGAAAAAAAATTACTGCAAAGAAAAAGCCTTTTACCAAAACATTCATATTCAACAAAACTGTTTCAGTCAGAAACTTTGCGTAATGAAAAACTGAAAGAAGAAGCCTGTGAATTAATCGAAGCAACCGACTTTGAACATGCAAGATGGGAAGCTGCTGACTTAATTTACTTTACACTTATCAACACCCTAAGCAAAGGTGTTACTTTAAAAGACATTGAGCAAGAACTCAGGAGTCGTTTTAATGATCATTAAAACCAGTCAATGGCAACGCCCCATTCACAGTCAAAGTGAGAAAGTCAAACAACAGGTTACTGATATATTACAAACTATTCGTCATCAAGGTGACCAGGCCATTGAACACTTTGCTGTTCAATTTGATGGTCATCTCCCTAAAGAGATTCCATTAAAAAACTTTGATGACTACTCTCTGGATACACAACTAAAACAGTCTATCATTGAATCAGAGAAGCGTATTGAAACCTTTGCAGCATTTCAAAGAAGTACTATTCAAGAAAAGTCTTTTAGTGATGATTATGGTGAATATGCTCAAGTCATTCATCCAATTGAAAATATTGCTGCTTATATCCCTGGTGGTCGTTATCCTTTAATATCAACCGCATTAATGACTTTATTACCGGCTAAAATCGCTGGTTGTAAAAAAAGAATCGCTTGTTCACCCTCTGATCATCCTGCCATTTTAGCAGCCGCTTCTTTAGCTGGTGCCACCGACTTTATTCAAATAGGTGGTACACAAGCGATTGCTGCCATGGCTTATGGCTATAAAAAATCCCCTCCTGTCGATCTCATTGTCGGCCCTGGTAATGCCTGGGTGAGCGAAGCCAAATCACAAGTACAATCTATTGTAAAAATTGATGGTGTAGCAGGCCCCAGTGAACTATTAGCCTTATGTAATGATCAACAACCTGTTGAATGGCTTTGTTACGATGCCCTGGCTCAGTCAGAGCATGATCCTATGGCTATATCCATTATTGTCAGTGATAGTGAATCCTGGTTACAGCAGGTTTTCAATTTTTTAAACAATCTTGAAGAAGGTAAACAACTTTTAAAACATCAACAAGTTGTTTTACTTTTAGCAGATTCAATCGATGAAATGATTCAGATCTCAGAGCAATTTGCACCAGAACATTTAATGCTCTGTGATCAGCGCATCGACAAAACACAACTTACCCATTATGGTTCTCTATTTATTGGTAGTCACAGTGCAGTTGCTTATGGTGATTATTGCACTGGCCCGAATCATACTTTACCCACTTCAGGTTTTGCTAGGCAATCCGGTGGTTTAAGTGTTCATACCTTCTTGCGATTGCAAACACAGCAATGTATTAATCATAAAGGAAGGCAAGCACTGGCTCAGATGGCGTTACCTGTTTCTGAAGCAGAAGGATTAAAACAACATAGTCACAGTATGATTGTTCGACTGAATCAATAATTAAATCCTCTGCATAATACTGTCTGAAAAATAAGTAATCTTTATTTTAATATTTAGCAATTGATACTCAAAACCAAATCCTTTAGTATCCATTTTAAATATGCATTTTATGCAGACTGAGACTGGTTATATTATATGAATGATTGCATAACAAAGAACACGCTTCCTTTCGAACAAGCACTGAGTATCCTGTTAGAAACTATACGTCCACTATCCTCTTCTGAAGATATTGCCATTGAATCCGTGACTCATCGAGTTTTAGCTTCCGATATCATAGCGCCTTTTGCTTTGCCAAGAACGACACATGCTGCTATGGATGGTTATGCGATTCGATTCGAAGATTGGCAACCCGAACAAATATTTAATCTGGTTGGACAGTCTCTCGCTGGTCATCCTTATGAAAACACTTTAGGTGCTCATGAGTGTATTCGTATTATGACAGGAGCCCCCTTACCCCAAGGTGCGGATACCGTCATCATGCAAGAGAACTCGACACACAATGAGCAAGGGTATTGTTTTCATGTCACTCCAAAACAACACCAACACATTCGTTTCGTGGGTGAAGACATTGCTCAGGATCAATGTCTATTTTGTCGCGGCCATCGTATTAGAGCATCAGATATCAGTTTGCTGGCATCATTGGGTTTACAAAAAGTACCGGTGATATCGCAACCAAAAGCCATTGTTTTTTCTTCGGGTGATGAACTGATTGAACCAGGTCGCACATTAGGGCCATCTCAGTTATATGACAGTAACAGTTATACTGCCTATGCATTGTTAAAAAATATGCATATTGATGTCACACATGGTGGTATTCTTCCTGATAATTTTGAAGCAAGCCAGGCAGTGCTCGAACAAGCCAGTAAAGAGGTCGATATTATTTTAACTTCTGGTGGTGTTTCTGTAGGCGATGCAGACTTTATTAAACCCATTACAGAAAAACTTGGAGACATTTATTTTTGGAAGGTTGCCATGAAGCCAGGAAAACCCATTATGTTTGGCAAAATCAATCAGGCTTTTATTTTAGGTTTACCAGGCAATCCTGTTTCACAATTTGTGACACTCCATCAATTTGGTATACCCGCTATACAACAGCTTCAGGGGAAAACCCACACATCACCAATACAACTGAAAGCTACTTGCCTTTCAAATCTGCGCAAAAGACCTGGCAGAAAAGATTTCCAACGTGGACTTTTTCAATATACAGAATCCGGTCATATCCAAGTCACCACGACAGGCGCTCAAGGTTCCGGTATGCTGTCATCCGTATTATCTGCCAATTGCTTTATTATCTTAGATGCAGAACAAGATGATGTAAAAGCCGGTGAAACGGTTTTGATAGAACCCTTCCATCATTTTTTCAATTAACAATGATAATTTCTACGATTTACAAACAAAACACACTTGGGTTTGCAGTTCATTTTCAGGTGTTGTACCAGGATCATTCATATACAATTCAAAAGGATGTCGTGATTTTACAGGCTTAAAGACCTTCGCTCTTTGTAACCCTACCATTGTCGACCAGGCATTGCCTAAAAATCGATAAGGGCCCTTATGTGCTAATTGATAAATCCTGGATGCTGGCAATTGACCTTTTATAAAACCTTCATCAAGATGACTCAGTGCCTCTACCTTATTTACCGCAAAGCCACTGGTATACTCTACTTTTCGTTTGACCATATCATAGTTATGGTAAATGGAAAAACCAACACTGGGTTCACATGCTGGATGCGCTTTTAAGTATTGAGCCAACTGTTCAAAATCATGAGTCATGCAAGTGTCAATGTCATCCATAGAGCAGGTATTTTTTAATCCAATATATTCAAATCCATCAAACTGAGTCTCTCCAACAAACTCCAGATGAGACTCTACACTGCCCGTTTCTACGTAATCTTTTAACATCAGCAAACCACGCTCATAATCCATACCAATCCAGGCTTGCATCATTTTTTTCATCCAAAACATAAAAATGGGAAGGCTCGTATCCATACTCCAGGAAACCTTTGATTCTTCTCCACACTCTTCTATTTGAAAACACACTGTTGCCTGAGATTTCCAAGGTTTTAAAAATACCAAATCATAATCAATACGTAGCGGGGGCTGTGTTGAAGTAATCGTCATAGAGCCTTCACCCACTCTTTTCCCTTCCCAGGAATGTGATTGACCATCTGGGGCAACTTTTGAGGTTGCTTCAGGTTCAGTGATCAACCAGGGAGACCATATTCTCCATTGGTTAAAATCACTTAATATCTCAAAAATTTTTGAGGCAGACTGTTTAATTTCGATGCTACGAGTCACATGAATGTTAGGCATGATTTTCTCCTCTTTTTTTGGAGATAATCTATCATAATTTGTGAGATAATACACCCATACTCTTTACTTTTTAATAATCGTTGCCATCACCCTTCGGTTTCTTTGTCGTCCTTCTTCTGTATCGTTGGTTGATACGGGGCGATCTTCACCGTAACCATAACTATGTACTCTATTTGCAGAAATAGAATATTTTTTCACCATGATATCTTTGACAGCCTTTGCTCTTCTTTCCGATAGTTTCAGATTATACTGACTTGAACCTCGGTTATCGGTATGACCTTCAATTTCAATTTCTATATTCGGTGCATCATCCATGACCTTAATCACATTTTCAATTTGCACATAATAATCTCGGCTGACTTCAGCAGAATCGGTTGGAAACTCAATTAACAGTTCCACTGATTGTTCAACAACACAACCTGTTTCATCAACAGCATAACCCGGTGGTGTATCGGGACACAAATC
This sequence comes from Kangiellaceae bacterium, assembly GCA_965230335.1. GTDB lineage: Bacteria > Pseudomonadota > Gammaproteobacteria > Enterobacterales > Kangiellaceae > CBDDKS01. The sequence continues at coordinate 980,580 of CBDDKS010000006.1, forward strand.
ATCTTTATCTAAAACACCATCGCCATCCGAATCCAGGGGTTCCTGAATTACCGGCAACTTAGGTATAGTTGCAACAATAGCTTCCACTTTTTCAGGTTCTTGTTTCAGTTGTATTTTATGTTTTTTTCCAAAATAGTAATGTAATCCTAATAAGAAAAACTGTGTATCATCACGAGCCAGATCATAATCTCTCACTTCAGCAAATGCATCGAAACGATTGGATAATCGATATTTTCCACCTAATCCGATAAAGAGTTCATTTTCACTTTCACGATCGGTTGAAATAAACTGACCATCAATAAAGGTTTGGTGACTGCCTCTCCACCACAAGATTCCAAGGCGACCAAATACAGAAAACTTCTTTCCTAACTGTAAATCATACAACCCGGAAAGACTATAGCCTTTACCTGAATCAGGATGTAATTCAGTAACCAAAGAGGCAAATTGATCTAAGTCAGCAGGATTAATAATAGTACTACCCGATACTTCTACAGAACCTAAATCTGTATAGGCAAATTCCAAGGCAATATTTTTTGTTAGCCAATAACCAATGCCTACTTCACTGCCACTTCTTGAATCATCAACGGAAACATCCGGATCTAAAACCAGTGGTGGATTTAAATTGAGTGCTCTTTGAATAATGTCATTTTCGTCCGTACTACCCGGCGCATACCCCAGTCCTCCTAAAATATACAAAGGACGTCTTTTAAAAATTGTTTTCTCATGTTGTTTTTGTGACGTTTCTTGTAAGGCATTTGCTTCTATTGATGACTTCTCACTACTTTGTGAAAAAGCCAATGTAGGCATCCCTATCAAACCACAAGCTACCAACACATATTGAATAAACTGTACATAAATGATTCGAGTTTTCATAATCTTTCCCATCACCTTAGTCTTTAATTCTTCTGCAACATACGACTAAACCAATGCCACCAAGCATCAATAACCAATACCATTCAAATGCACCACCACCATCAGATGAAAAACGAACTCTGGGTAGTACCTGTACATTGACAGAAGCGGTATCTGTACCACCGTTGCCATCACTGACAATGTAGGAGATTACGGCATCGCCATTAAATTCTGGATCAGGTGTAAAGTTTAAAGTACCGTCATCATTCATTGTGACAGTTCCAATATCACTCAATATATTAACTTGCGCAATGGATAACGTATCACCATCATTATCTGAATCATTTGCCAAAACATTTAAAATATTATCGACAGAACCTTGATTCACCACACTACTATCATCAACCGCATTCGGGTCGTCATTTAACACATGAACACCTGAAATGGTTTCGATCAATCCATTAGCTTCATCATCCAGATCATTCACACCACCATCCTGTATTGTCATTTGTAAACAGTAATCGCCATCATTCAGCCCAGGTTGATAACTTGCATCACCGGGTGGTGGACAAAAACCTGCTTCACCTGGTGCACTGGCGACACGCTCATTATCCAATGCTTCAAATTCAAACCAGGTTAAGTTACTCACATCATACAATAATAAACCGGCATCCAATGGAATCGGTGCACGCAATGGAATCACTACATCAACCACACCGCCAGGTCTATCCATACGATGGACCTGTACGTCAAAACGTCCACCAACACTTGACATACGATTGACTGTATAAGGTTCTAAACTATCATTATTTTCAAAATCTAATACCGTTAACCAGGCCGCACCATTTTCACTAGCCAAACCAATGGGACCAACTCGTAAACAATTACCCGCACTGGCTTCAATAATATATTCATAATCAATGCCTCGAATTTCCGGGATTATATTACAAGGGTCAAAAACAATTTCTGGAACGTCATCGTCATCATTAATCACTCGAATATCAATAGTGGCTTCCCCTGACAATTGAGGTTGTCCATCATCGGTTACAGAAACAATCACACGATAAAACCCAGGTGTTAAACCTGATGGGTCAAAAGTCAAAGTAGTATTGTCTGAATCTGTATCCACTAAATTACTATCTGAACGTGACCAATCAAAAGTGTGTGTATCCTGCATGTTGGGATCTGTCACATTAGCAGTAATGACCACATCACCTAAACCAGGCTTGATAATCAATGTCTCTGTATTATCCTGCACGGCATTTAATTCAACGAGTGGTGGTAAATTGTCTTCACTGATGGTAATAGTGATTTTGAACTTTTCCCCTCGATTGACAGAATCATCCAACTCTAAAACAATCGTTTCACCAGAATCACTCTCTGCATCTGCCAAGATATCCAATGACAATATCGCCACTGTACTTTCTGTAAATGTAATAATATTCGATGGCACATTAAAATCATCCAGACTTGCTGTACCTTCATCGGTCACACTAAAAGTAATATCTAACGGATACTCAGGCGATAAGCCATTTAAGTACACAGGAATGCTTGCCGTTTCACCTTCTGCCACAGAAACATCTGGACCAAAAGAAATGAGCGGTCTTACATTAATTTTTTGAATTTGTGCTTCAACATTACCATCGGCATCAATGGCCGTCCAGACAACATTGGTGACGCCTGGAGAAAAAATGGGTAGGTTGCTACCATTTTCTATTCTGGCTTCTGGTGTACAACAGTCTGTTAATACACCATCGACAAAATCCTGTGCGGTTGCCTGTCCAATATCGACAGGTGTAAATAACGCAATCGCATCAACCGTAATATCATCCGGTATGGTTAATAGTGGCCCAAAATCCGGGTCTCGATCATCAGGCACACCATCATCATCGTCATCACCTCTTACAGTAATGGTAAATGCAGGTAAACAAACCTCATCTTCGCTGTCTTGTACACAAATCACAATATCAGTGTAAGTACCAATATCGTCTGTCATAGGTACTCCACTGAGTGCTCCCGTATCAGGATCAAAACTTGCCCATGATGGTTGATTCTCAATGGTAAAAATTAACACTTCATTATCTGGATCATTGGCCGTCGGTACAAAGCTATAAGTATCACCTTCCAGAACACTGATATTTGGTGTGCCACTAATAGTTGGCGGATTATTAGGCACACTATTGACCGTCACCTGAACCATGGCGTTATCGGTTCCACCATTGCCATCACTCACACTATAAATAATGGTTACTGCACCAAAAGCATTTGGTTCTGGTGTATAACTTAAAGTACCATCGGAATTCATACTCACTGTACCCGAATCCACAATAGCATTGATGATAGTTAAGGTATCCCCATCCACATCACTGTCATTAGATAATACGTCAATGATATTATTCGATGAATTTTCTGTAACGGATGCAACATCATCCATAGCAACCGGTGCATCATTCACGTTAGTCACATTCACTGTCACTGTGCCAGTTCCACTGCCACCATTGCCATCACTCACGGTATAAGTAATGGTTGCAACACCTGTGCTATTGGGTGCCGGCGTATAATTTAAAGTACCATCGGGATTAACACTTACGGTGCCCGAATCTGTTGTGACATTGGTGATAGTTAACGTATCGCCATCCGCATCCGTGTCGTTAGATAACACATCGATGGTGTTATTACTCGAATCTTCTGCAATAGTCGCTGTATCATCAACAATAACCGGCGCATCATTCACATTGGTCACATTCACTGTGACTGTGCCAGTTCCACTGCCACCATTGCCATCACTCACCGTATAAGTAATGGTTGCAACGCCTGTGCTATTGGGTGCCGGCGTATAATTTAAAGTACCATCGGGATTAACGCTCACTGTGCCTGAGTCTGTCGTCACATTGGTGATAATTAACGTATCACCATCCGCATCCGTGTCGTTAGATAACACATCAATGGTGTTATTACTCGAATCTTCTACAACAGTCGCTGTATCATCAACAATAACCGGTACATCATTATCGCTGGTAATGGTCACAACAACACTGGCCGTGTCAGAGCCCCCATTACCATCACTGACCGTATAAGTGATGGTTGCCGTTCCGTTTGTGTTGGGCAATGGCGTATAACTTAAAGTACCATCTGAGTTAATACTCACTGTACCTGAATCTGCCGTTACATAAGTGATGGTTAACGTATCACCATCCGCATCTGTATCATTAGATAACACATCAATAAGATTGTCATTCGAATCTTCTGCAACGGTTGCAGTATCATCCATAGCTACTGGCGCACCATTTTCCACAACGACAAAAGATGAAAAGCGAAACTCACTGGAAGCACCAAACACATAAGTATCTATATAAGTTCGATTGCCAAAACCCGTTGCTGTAAAACTTCCCCAGGTATGACGATGACTGCCTGTCGCATCCGTCGATGACATCACACCATCCGGCAAATTACTTGACCCATTAAGCAAGGTTTTATCATCCCAAAAAACCCGGGTACCCACTAAATTCGTCGCACTTAATGCTTGTAAAATCGTTAATCCATCCCGAGCACCACTGCCATCATTATTACTGCCACCGCCACTTGTTTCTACATCACGGGCCACAAAATGATATTCTCCAACTCGTAATTCCAATTGCACATCATAAGCCGCTTGTGCAACAACATTACCATTGGCATCTTTGCCATCCCATGTCACCCGATTTAATTCATTAGCGCGTGAAGTACCCAAAAGCAAACGATCGTCTGTACCATAAACACCATCCTGATTCAGATCGATCGTAATCGCATAAGTACCCGAAACATCTGCGGTGAAAACAAATTCACCCGAGTCTTGTATACCATCATCATTGGGTGAAATACCATTGCCTTGACCATCACTATTAACAAATTGGAAGTTATCCACTAATCCTGGGTTACCCGTTGGCGCAGGTTGTGGATTTGCACCATGTGGATAATTTAAATACACAGGATATAGAGGATCAACAATAGGAGCAGGGTTGGTTGCATCCTGCGAAACACTTAAGCCTGAATAAGGTGCATTCAAACCAATATCATTGGCCATCACATCATAAACAAATCCTGAAAATTCTTGTAAAGACAAAGCATACACATAATTGGTATTCGCAAAGCCTCCCGGCGCTAAAATAAACATATTAGTGGTTGCTGAAGCAGAACGAGAATATGAACCTGTATCAAAAGACCACTTATTGGAAAACAAATTACCACTGGCTTCCGTTGCATCAACCGTATCACTTTCATTAGCAATAACAGAAACATCCCAACGTTGAAAATCAACCTGTATGCTATCACCCTGGTTATTCAGAAACGTATTTTGACTCAAATCAATGGCATAAACACCTGCACTTGAAACTTGATATTGTAATTGATCACCTCTCGTAGGTGTTGCGGGTAAAGGACTCGTCATATCATCGTTGCAACTGATATTGTCCCGGCCCTGAATTTCCGCTAAAGGTGCCGAATGGGTATCGGCAGAGTAAGTGCCTGTCTCAGCATTCAATGTGGTATTAAAAAAACGAATAGTGATGTCACTATTGAGTGACTGACGGCGGCACAAATGTAATCGAATGATGTCATCCGCTTTATCGACATGTACAAACAATAGGGTTTGAGAATCCAGATATTGTCTGTTATTTGTGCCCATGTGATAAATGCCCTCTGCCAAAGCTGGCCGGAGAGCTTCTATAGAAAATAATACTACCAAACTGCAAAAAGCCAGCTTTCTTATCATGATACAATAACCCACTTAAATGAATACGGAACAGGTGATAAATTCGAGGGAGATCGTAAGGGATTTGTAGTAACTTGTCTAGCGACGAAACTGATGTAAGTTATTGCTATAATTGAAAAAAAATCTGACACTGAAAAAAATTCCGACACTATTTTTAAAAAAAATGTGACCCACTTATCATTAATCCGTTAAATTTCCGTTCATCTTATAAAAATAGGTTCAAAATGAATTTTTAGGACGAAGTTAAAAAAATAATAATTTTTTTCAAATTTGAGATATTTATCACATTATATGATAAATAAAACCCCTGCCATAATTCTATGACAGGGGTTTTGAATAAACCAACGAATCTATTCGTTCACATTATACATCATGATCTCATTAATACGCAGTCCCTGCCTGTTGTTATCAAAATAAAACTCAAAATGTATAGAGTCAAAAGTCATGAATTTTTTATTCATCGTCATTTTTTAACTGCAACATTAGAAATTGATTATCCAGTGATTCTCATAATCAATTGTTACTAAGGAACATCACATTATTCAGTCACTACTGTGTCATATCATTCCAAAAATTCTTTACCCCTTCAAACCAGCTTAACCCATTGGAAATACTTTTGTTGAAGGCAAAAACAGAATAGTTAACTCATCAAAATGACTTTTATAGTAAAATAACACGCACATATATAATCTCAATACAATATTTATATTGGCTGGGCAACATGACCTATGACCCTTTACATCATGATTTACGACAAGCTCATGCCCATGAATGGGAAACCTTTTTATCTGTTGTAAAAAAACATCCTCAGGATATTTCTCCAGAACATCTCAAAAATTATCAACAAGCTGCTCTGTTAAGTCCTTGGGTCATGAGTAACCTTCTTAAAGATATCGACTTTTATCTTTCACAATTGATTCAAACTAACCCTTTTGACTTTTCTGTCACACAATTGGCAGAACATTTAACGCAAGAGTTGAATCCGTGTAATAACGATATTTTAGCCAAAGCCATTTTACGCCTTTGGCGACACAGATTTTTTACCCTGGTTGCTATTCGCAATACATTACCCAAGCATAATTTTGAACAGGAACTGGATGATATTTCTTCGGGTGCCGATCAGTTGATCCTATCTGCTTATGAATGGCTTTACCCAAGGTTTTGTCAACAATGGGGAACACCTAAAAATCAACACGATGATATGATGCATCTGGTTATCTTGGCTATGGGCAAATACGGCGGTAAAGAACTTAACTTTTCCTCTGATGTTGATTTGATTTTCTTTTATGAAGCCGATGGTAAAACTAACTCTCAACGTCAACTCGAATATCACACTTTTTTTGTTCGCTTTGGTCAACAACTGATTACTTTATTAGCGGATATCACTGAACATGGTTGTTGTTTTCGTATTGATATGCGATTACGTCCCTATGGAGATGGCGGACCTTTAGCAATGAGTTTTGCCTCAGCAGAAGATTATTATCAACATCAAGGACGTGAATGGGAGCGATTTGCTTTAATTAAAGCAAGGCCTATTACAGGCAGTGAGGAAGAAAAAAAACAATTATATCGTTTGTTACGTCCTTTTGTTTTCAGGCGTTATATCGACTTTGGTGTTCTTGAAGCCATACGACAAATGAAACAACTTATTGAACAGGATGTTCGCAAACAATCACTGCAATCTGATATCAAGTTGGGTGCAGGCGGTATTCGTGAAGCTGAATTTATTGTACAGGCATTACAGTTAATTCGTGGAGGTCAAAAAACAGAACTTCAGGAATCCAGTTTTCTCAAAGCATTAGAAACACTGTTGCACTTACATATCTATCCTAAAAAAGATGTAGAAAGTTTAAGGCAGGCTTATCTTTTTTTAAGACGAATAGAACATCGTTTGCAAATGCTTCATGATCGACAAACACAACAACTGCCTACTCAATCTTTAGCACAAATTCGTGTTGCACAAGCACTTAGCTTTTCTGATTGGCAAGATTGTGAAAAATCTATCGAACAAGCACGTCATACTATAAAAAAACAATTTCATCAGTTATTTCGACCTGCTTATAAAGATAATGAACAGAAAACGTCCCATTATTCATCTATAACTGATATCAATCATCTCTTTTCCACGCAATCACTGTCTTCTTATTTTAAAACACTTTCGGCTGAAGACATCGATCATATCCATGAAGTACTCAATCAATTTTTTCAGGGTCAAACCTATCAATCTATGTCGATAAAAGGACAAAACCGACTGCATAATGTTTTGCCTTTGTTAATGCCAGAAATTGCCAAATATCCACAACCTCTGGAAACGTTAAAACGTTTACTCCATTTATTTAGAGCCATAGCCAGGCGCAGTGCCTATCTTGTATTAATTATTGAAAACCCACCTATTTTAGAACATCTTGTTAAGCTGTTTTCTCAAAGCATCTGGATCAGTGAACAACTTTCCCAATTGCCTTTGCTCTTGGATGAACTGTTATTCCCCAACAGTTTATATCATCCTTTGTCCGATCACGCTTTACAACAAGAATTAGAACGACATTTCTTGCGTATTGATCCTAACGATGAAGAGCAACAGTTAGAAGCTTTACAACACTTCAAGCAAACCAATGAACTCAGGGTAGCCGCTGCTTTTTTAAATCACCCCATGGATATTCGTCAAACCAGTTTGATGCTCAGCACGATTGCACAAACCATTATTCAAAAAATTGGTTTCCTGTGTTGGCAACAAATATGTACCAAACATGGTGTACCACATATTGAATCTGCTTCTATTCATGAAATGACAGGCTTTGCCATCATTGCCTATGGCAAACTTGGTGGAGAAGAATTTGGTTTTGGTTCAGATTTGGATCTGATTTTTTTATATCGTGGTGATCCCGATACTCTGACTCAAGGCACACATCCTGTTTCTCATTATCAATTCTTTACCCGTTTAGCACAAAAGATTATTCATCGCCTGAATACAAGAGGTTTATCGGGTGTACTTTATACGGTTGATACCCGTTTACGCCCTTCTGGACAGTCTGGTCATTTGATCAGTCATATCGATGCCTTTGCACAATACCAGCAGGAATCCGCCTGGACCTGGGAGCATCAGGCATTAATTCGAGCCAGATGTCTGTGTGGTGATGATCATTTACAAACCCGCTTTTCTCAAATACGTCACCAACAAATCGGCAAAACACGTCTTAAAGCATCATTAAAAGAAGAAGTGAAGACGATGAGACAGAAAATGCGCGATAATCTCGATACATCCAATCATGATCATTTTGATGTGAAACAAGGTCCAGGTGGGTTGGTTGATATAGAGTTCTTGATACAATTTTTGGTTTTGCAACAAGCAGCAGACTATCCACAGATTTCCTGGAGCACCCGAACCACAGAATTAATTGAACAACTGGTCTCCCTTAAGGTCTTATCGAATACGGCAGGCATTGAATTAATTGATGCTTACCGGCATTATCGACGTTTAACCAATTTACAACGTCTGACCCAATCCCAAAGCACTTCGACATATTCTCAAAATTATGATAAAAATAAACAGGAATATCGTGAAACCATCATAAAACACTGGCATACTTGGCTTGGTAAAAGTGACACTGAATAAAATCGTATATTTATCAATTTTTTTTAAGAGGTTATTCATATGAAGACGACGGCTTCTGACAATCCATCACAACCAGCTGAGCACTTTACAGTCACCGAACAAGATCTACCACTTTGTTGCCCTATGCCAGGCATGGAATTATGGAATATGCATCCGAGGGTTTATTTGGATATTGAAGCCACACAACATGTGCAATGCCCTTACTGCGGAACCCGTTACTCATTGGTTTCAGAAAAGTGATATGACACACCAACCTTCTCACAACTCTATCAAAAAACATAAATTACTGGGTATTATCATTATTGTCATTACCGCGGTGATGCTTAGTGTCTTATATATTTTTAAACCACAACCAGAAGTCATTGATAATGATGATAACAGTCTTCTCGTTGAAGTCAGTTCCATTCAACCTCAAAACGTTCAATATTCTGTTCATAGTCAAGGCAATGTTTTGCCAAGAACAGAATCCACACTGATTGTAGAAGTATCCGGTAATGTTAACTATGTTTCTCCTCATTTTTATGTTGGCGGCCTTTTTAAAAAAGATGAATTACTCATAGAGTTAGATGCTTCTGAATATAAAGTCAATGTCAAACAGGCCGAAGCACAATTGGCCAGTCAAAAAGCGCGCTATGCTCAGGAAAAAGCCCGAGCATTACAAGCACAAAAAGAGTGGGATTTATCAGGAAGGAAACGTAAGGATGCTCCCAAACTGGCTTTAAGAGAACCTTATCTGGATGAAGCCAAAGCTAACGTATTATCTGCCGAAGCCCATTTACTCAATGCTCAAAGACTATTAGATAAAACCAAAATACGTGCACCTTACGACGGCATGGTTCGCATAAAGTCGGTAGATATTGGACAGTTCATTACGCTATCAACACCCGTGGCCACTATTTTTGCAACAGATTTTGTCGAGGTTCGCCTGCCAATTAATGATGATGATTTAGGATTTATTCAACAAAATACTATTCAGCAAACATCCACACCGGATACAAATAGTCAAACTTTTCCGCCTGTTTTATTAACAGCCAACTATGCCGGAAAACCACACCAATGGCTGGGACACCTGAAACACATAGAAGGTATTAAAGATCAAGCCAACCGAATCCATTATGGTATTGTCAGAGTCAAAGATCCTTATCAACTGGCTAACGAAACGAATACTATAAACAATGCTTCTTCCCATACAAGGAAACCACCATTAAAAGTAGGTACTTTTGTCAAAGCTTCTATTCAAGGTACTAAAGAAAGTCATATTATTGTTTTACCTCGTGAACGCTTTATAAATCTCAATCAGGTTTTGGTCAGTGATCAACAACAACAATTAGCTTTTCGAACACTTGATATCGTCAGAATTGAATCAGAAAAAGTGTATGTCCGTTCTGGTTTTTTGCCTGGCGATCAACTGATTGTGACCTCTATTGAAAATCCGGTACAAGGCACTCCCATTAAACTTAAAACCTCTGATAAGCTTAAACCTTCTGACAAATTTAAACCATCTGATAACATGGAATAAATAATTTTGACCCATCTATCAATCATCATATCAGTTTATTGTTATTATGCGACAATTTTATCGCTCTAATCCAAAAGTTGAAACATCTGGACTTATAGCCTGGTTTGTCAATAATCCAGTTGCTGCTAACTTGCTCATGTTTTTTATTATTTTTGCAGGATTCGTCTCTTATCAATTAATGACCAAACGCATGATGCCTGATGTACAACCTAATATTGTGACTGTATCAGTACCTTACCTTGGTGCCGCACCCAGTGAAGTGGAGCAAGGTGTTATTATAAAAATTGAAGAAGCTATCCAGGATGTTAAAGGCATCAAAAAAACGACAGCAACAGCAAGAGAGAACCTGGGAGTTGTACAAATTCAACTGACCAATGAAGCTGAATTGGATAACTTACTCAATGAAATAAAAATTCGTATTGATGCTATCTCCACTTTTCCACAAGAAACTGAAAAACCTATTGTTGAAAAACTTGAATTTAAAATGGATGTTATGTGGCTGAGTATTTATGGTGATACTGATCTTAAAAGTCAACAAAGTATTGCACAAGAAATTCGTGATGATATTTTAGCATTGCGTGAAGTCAACAGTGCCGAATTGATAGGTAATCGAGACTATGAAATAGGTATTGAGGTGCCAAGAAGCACTCTTGAAAAATACAATCTTACTTTATCTGAAATAGCTAACGCTATTCGAAAACATTCTCTTGATCTGCCAGGTGGTGCTGTAAAAACTGCTGAAGGTAATATTCTGATAAGAACTCTAGGTCAGGCTTATACGGGAAAAGATTTTTCTAAAATTATTGTTAAAACTGACAGTGATGGCACACAACTTCTATTAAAAGATATTGCCAATATAAAAGATGCTTTTTCAGAAGATGATAACTTTGCACAATTTAATGGAAAAAAAGCATCTATTGTTAGAGTCCGATCGGTTGGAAAGCAAAATGATTTAAAAATATCAGCCGCTGTACATCAATATGTTGAGGAGAAAAAGTTACCTAATGGCATTCATATCCAGATATGGGGAGATGGTGCTTATTATTTACAACAACGTCTGGATATGATGTTTGATAATATGCTGCTGGGTGCTCTTCTGGTTTTTTTATTATTAACACTTTTCTTAAGAGTGAGAGTGGCTTTCTGGGTGTTGGTTGGTATACCCATTTGTTTTTTAGGCACCTTTCTTTTTATGGATAAATTAGGTTCTATCGCAACCACGATTAATTTTTTAAGTTTATTTGGTTTAATACTGGTTCTTGGTATTGTTGTTGATGATGCCATTATTATTGGGGAAAGTATTTATTCTCAAATTAGAAAACATGGTCATACAAAGACCAATGTTATCCTGGGAGCACAGCGTGTGGCTATCCCTGCCACTTTTGGTGTATTAACCACTATTGCAGCTTTTGTACCCATGCTAACACTCAACTCTGTTGCGGCACCTTTTTTTGAAGCGATTTCAGTCGTTGTTATTTTATCATTGATTTTTTCATTAATAGAATCCAAATGGATTTTACCTGCACATTTGGCTCATATGAAATTTACTGAAAATCAATCGCACAAGAAAAACCGTTTTTCTCAATATCAGGATACTTGTCGTCAGTGGTTAGAAAACTTTGCTTTTGATAAATATCAGCCTTTTCTCAAAAAAATACTCGCCTATCGATATGAAACCTTAATCAGTTTCATCAGCCTGTTATTTTTAAGTATTGCACTGGTCATGAATGGCTGGATTAAATTTGAACTTTTCCCCAGTGTGCCTAACGATGGTATATTGGTTAGTTTTTCATTAAATGAAGGTTCATCAATAACACAACGAAATCAATTAATTGAACGACTGGAAACAACAGCTCAACAAACCAGCGACTCTTTAAGTAAGCAATACAACAATAACAACCCTATTGTTGAGCATATTTTATCCTGGACAGAAAATGATATTAGTGGTGGTCTTTATATAGAATTGGAAAAAGGTGAAGAACGTTTAGTTAACACCTTCGATTTTGAAAAAGCCTGGCGAGAAAACTTTGGTGAAGTTGCTGGCGTTAATTATATTCGATTTATATCAGATGCAGGTGTGGGTGGCGAATCCAATTTAAGTTTTACTTTAGTCGGTAATGATTTTTCTGAATTGGAAACCGTATCTGAAAAACTCAAAGATCAACTGGCCACTTTCAATGGTGTCTATGATATTCGTAGTTCTTATAATTCTGGCAGCCAGGAAATACAATTAAGACTCAAACCACATGCTGAAACATTAGGTATTAGTCTGGACAGTTTAGGTCAACAAATACGTCATAGCTTTTATGGTGAAGAAGCTCAAAGAATTCAACGTGGTAAAGATGAAATCCGAGTCATGGTAAAACTACCTCTCAAAGAACGTCAAACCATAGCTGATTTGGAAAATATAAACATTAAAACCAATCAAAATAAATGGGTTCCTTTTAAAACCATTGCCGATTACACAATTAAGAGCAGTTATGCTTCGATTCAAAGAGAAAACGGAAAAAGAGCCATTTCAGTCATGGCGGATATTAATCCTGAAATGATAGAGTCCAGAGTGGTTACTGAAAAAATGGAAAAAGAATTGATTCCAGCCATATTAAAACAACACCCTCAGGTTACATTCAGTTTAAGTGGCAGTAGCCAGGAGCAAGAAGAGTTTACCAGTGAATTGATACCGGCTTTCTCTGCTGCTTTTGCACTCATTTACATTTTAATTGCCATTCCACTTAAATCCTATACTCAACCCTTAATTGTCATGAGTGTCATTCCATTTGGATTTATTGGTGCAATTATTGGTCACATTATTTTTGCCAAAAGTTTAAGTATGATGTCTTTATTTGGCTTAGTTGCATTAACCGGTGTTGTGGTCAACGACAGTTTAATTATGGTTGATTTTGTCAATCGTGCAAAACGAACAGGCGCTTCTTTTTTTGATGCCATTTTAAATGCTGGCACAGCTCGTTTTAGAGCCATTCTACTGACATCATTAACCACCTTTTTAGGATTATTGCCTATTTTATTTGAAAAAAGTTTACAGGCACAAGTGATCATCCCAATGGCATTATCATTGGCTTTCGGTATTTTATTTGCAACGGTTATTACCTTGTTATTGATTCCTGCGCTTTATTTGATTTTGCAAGATATCAAACAGGTTTCCCTCAATTCATTCCGTATATTGAATACCTGGTTAAGACGATAGTATTACTCTTTCAACCAAGGTGACAACAGCTTGCTTAGGTAAAGTTTAACAGTGATTTAACGAATAAATAAACCTTAGAAATTGTAGAAAAGGGTATATTCCAATATGATGAGACTCCATTGACTTCTCATCGTTAATTTAACATTAAAAAATCCCTTGCTTCTATATTTTATGAAATATTTATTGATAACTTCTATAAGTATACTATGCCTTACACAAATTGCGTGTACATCACAAGCATCGAAAAATAATTCAACAGCTTCTATTCAACAAAGCACCCATCATAAAACCAAACGGTTTACTGATGAAACCGTTGTATTTGAACAATTATCCTATGAAAAAGCATTTCAAAAGGCAAAAGAGGCTAATAAGTTATTATTGATTGATTTTTATACTGAATGGTGTGGCCCTTGTGCTTTTTTAGATGAAAACATTTTTCCATTAAAAAAAGTTCATACCTATTTTAACAGTCACTTTATCAACCTAAAGGTAGATGTAGAAAAAGGCGAAGGTATTGACCTTGCGAAAAAATTTCATATCCATAGCTATCCAACCCTTTTATGGATTAATCATAATGGAGAAGTTGTTCATCAGTTAATTGGTAGTCAGTATGAAGATACCCTATTGGAGATTGCACGTTCAGCCAATCACCCTAAGAAAAACGGGTTATTCTTACAAAAGAAATATCAATCTGGTATACGCAATACTGATTTTCTACAGGATTATATAGTACAAGCCATCTATGCAGACAGTGATTATGCTGAAGCATTAGAAATTTATTATCAGAAAAAACCACTTAAAAAAATGTTCAATGCTTTAGATTGGAAAATTCTGACAACAACTACACAATCAGTTTCTGACAAAAAATTTAAGTTTATTACAAAAAATAAAAAAAGGTTTTCTAAAGTCGTTGGCAAACTATCTGTTAAGGAATTTATTGAGAAAAGAATGAAAAAACAAATAAAGTTTGTGAAGAAACACAATAAAAATGATGCTCATGCTCTTAATCAACTGTTTAAAGAATTGACAGATATGGATGAGTATTATGGAAAAAAATTTTCTGAGAAAGAATCTTTAAATAAATTATACCATATAGACAGATTAAAATGGATTGATGCCCTGGTTGATTTTCATTTAAAACATGATTATGACGATCCTAAAAAACTGAATGAAATAGCTAATACCTTCACAAAAAACTTTCAAAAAACACCTGAAACTTTAAACAAACTATCACAAATGGCTGAACGTGCTGTTGAACTGGACAATAATCACATGAATTATGATACCTATGCTATGGTTTTACATAAAATGAATCATATTGAAAAAGCCAGACAATATGCTCAAAAATCGTTAGAACTAGCCAATAAGTATCAAAAAAAGCATTTATGGTCCTTTAAATTTTTAAACCAAGAAAGCCATTAATAAACATACTCTTTCAATATAAATATACTCTTTCTACCATGCCCACTTTTCACGAAGTATTTTTCATCGTCCTCTTCTAAATTCTTCTCTTCTAAAGTATTTTTATAAATAACTTATTTTTTTGTTGCATTTTCTAAAAAAGAGCGTATAGTGCGCGCCCATGAATTTACAGCAACTAATAACGATATCCAAAAAACCACGTACTTTGTGGTTCATGGTGGTGTGCACAATGAACAAATGTCATCACCTATTAGAAAAATATCGTATGAGTGGATACATCAATACTTAAATAGATTCTCACTTTATTGGGAGGTCTATAAAAAACGCCTTCCAGAAACGCTAAAACCCTGGTAGGTACATTACCCATCAGGGTTTTTTTATAAGGTTTTTATGCAACAACGACACATTTTATTAAAACCGCAGACTCGTCCATATCATCAATGGCTATCAGTCGAGTTATGTCTGATAGACAGTGAATGGACTCATTCACTGATTATGATACATCGTATTTTTGATGTGTCATTAGAGAATGCACCCATGTAAATAGTCTTCATACAAAAACAGGAAGGCTATTCAAGAATAACAGCCTTCCGCAGCGTTCAAAAACCTCGGCAGGCTTTAAAAACTTACCGAGGTTTTTTTATGTCTATCGGTAACATTATTTAATAAAAAATAATGTTTGTTCTTTTACAAAAAGATAAATTGTTGAGTTTTAATAATGAACTTAGGGGCTGTTGATCTTTTATAGGTTATGCCTATTTGTTCATTATCCATTTTTATGAGGTGCTTGATTCATTTTTAAAACACCTCATACACAGACTAAATCAATCTGTATTGGATTTGCGGCAACTGGTTCTGTAAGCCAGGCTGGCACAGTAATCTCTGATTTTCTGTGTACCTATCTAATAGAGATTATTTAGAAGGCTAATAGCTCAGTCGGTTAGAGCAATAGATTCATAATCTATAGGCCGTAGGTTCAACTCCTACTTAGCCCACTATCCACCACCAGAGTGGATCCGCCTTTCACGCGGCAATGGAAAGCCTTAGGGCTGGGGTTCGACTCCCCCCGTTTGGACGTCGGTTAACGTCCCTACCGAAGCACTTCCCGATCACATATGAATAGTCTCTTTGACTTAGGTTATAGAACTATACATACTTGATCAGCAACTTTGTTACTCGTGTTATTGGAGTGTCAATAATCATGTTACTATGATTGTTTTTGATAACTTAAAACTGCTATTACCTTTCATAAGGATGTCGTTGATAGGGAATGCAGGATATCAGATTGAACGGATTGAATCAGATTTTAAGCTATTCATAAATAACTATGGTTAACCTGAATAACGTAAACAATAGCCCGTAGCAAACTTGTGAAGTGCTTCACCTATTTAAACCTAACTAAGGAGTTTTCTTATGTTGATGAAACGATTGGATATTGCAGATAACGAAAAAGTCTTGATGTTTAAAAATAAAAGTTTCGTTCGGGTATTAGAACCAGGTCGGTACACTTATTTTGATTGGAACAATCATTTGACTTTTCAAACCTACGATATCACCAATGTTATTTTTGAGCACAAAATGGATCAGTTTTTATTGAAAAGCTATCCTGTATTAACTGAAAAATACATCGATAAGTATGAAACCAATGACCATCAGGTTGCCATTATCTCTATTGATGGCAAATTCAATCAGGTTTTAGCACCTGCATCTTTTATTGCTGTTTGGAAAAGTGCGGATGTTAAAGTTGATGTTTTGGATATTTCGGATACCTACGAAATCAATGATGCTTTATTGGTTCATATGTTATCACAATTACGGAAAAGCAAATTTTCCAATACAATCGCTGATCATTTCCACTATATCGAGGTACCCGATAAACAAGTGGGATTATTGACTATTAATGGTCAAATTGAGCGTATTTTAAAAACCGGTAGCTATGGTTTTTGGAAATTTCATCGTTCAATTAACGTCAAATTGATTGATGGACGATTACAAACACTTGATGTGAGTGGTCAGGAGATTTTGACCAAAGATCGTGTTAGCTTACGTATTAACTTGTATGGTAATTATCAAGTGATTGATCCAGAAAAAGCAGCAACTTCTGTATCAGACTATAAAGAATTACTCTACAAAGAATTACAATTAGAGTTACGTGAAGTCGTTGGTACTCAATCATTGGATGAATTGTTAGCCGATAAAGATGCGATTAGCGCTTCTCTTGCTAAAAGCATTCGACAAAAAATGACAGCTTATGGATTGAATGTCATCAGTGTCGGCGTTAAGGATATTATTTTGCCTGGTGAGATGAAGCAGATTTTAAATCAAGTTGTTGAGGCGCAAAAACAAGCCGAAGCGAATTTGATTAAACGTCGTGAAGAAACTGCTGCGACACGTTCACTTCATAACACAGCAAAAATGATGGAAAACAACCCAACATTGATGCGTTTGAAAGAGTTGGAAGCTTTGGAAAAAGTTGCCGACAAAATCGATAACATCAGTGTATATAACGGTCTTGAAGGTGTCATGAATGGTTTGGTTAAATTATCTAAAGCATAATGATGTCATCAGATCTCAGTTCATACTCTTATTTATTAAGTATTTAAATGAGAGTATGACATCACTTTTGGAGAATAGTATGAAACAACTTAAGAAAAAACCTAGAAACCACTTGTACAATCATCCTTTGCTACACAAAGGTGGCGCACATGAAAAAACGCACAAAGCCAAGCGTAGAAAAGACAAGGTTAAATTGAAAAAAGAGTGGTTATCTGAAAATTATTTTTATTTAAAACTTTTGAAGATAATTTTCAAATAATCATTTTTTATTTTAGATAAGCAACTTGAACTCAAGATAAATAATCACTCTATGCGTCGTTCGTCTAATGGTAAGACACCAGACTTTTAACCTGGATAATCTGAGTTCAAATCTCAGGCGATGCACCACAAACCATATCATGCTCTATAAAACCGCTTTGACTTTCTCAGCAACCCATTCTGGATCATCCTGCGGTAAATCATGTCCTGCCCAAGGGTGACAATCGTAAGTTGCATGATAATAATCAATAATACTTAAACTACACTCCTTTGAAACCAAGCTATCTGTTTCTGAAAATAAGACATGTATTGGCGGCAAGAACTCTTCTTTAGGCAATGAAAACCTCGAAGCAGCATGTAATTGTCGAATAATATTGGTAAAAGAAACTGGATGTTTATTTTGTATGGCTACCCAATCAGAAATTAATTGTTTTTCCATGGGTTGTTTGTGACACGTAAGTTGATAAATGGCTTCTTCCCGTTGTTCAACATCAGTTACTTTGAACAGTCCTATTTTTTTTAATACTTCAAATAAACGAAACCTTTCTAAAACAGGATTTAAACGACTGCTGGTATTCATCAAAATAATTTTTTTAAATAATTTTGGTCGATTGCTGGCCCATTGCAATGCCACCATACCGCCTAATGATAATCCAATCACACACCATTCTTCTTCTTGCAAAGCCTGAATACTTTTCTGTGTTATTTGTATCAGCTGTCTTTCTAAAAAAGAAGGATATGCCTCTATATTCTTTGGACTCTTTATATCATACAAACAACCGGCACCTGGTAAATCCGGTGTTACTATTTCAACATCAGGCATTATTTTTTTTAATGCTGTCAACAGTGTCTTCCAGTGTAAAGCATCTCTTCCCAAACCACGTAGTAAAATCAACTTCATTTAAAGATCTCTATACCAAATACTGGTAGCCATTTGTTTTAACTGTTCTGTATTGTCTGCTGTTGGCAACCAATGCTCATGGCTCATCACCGCATGTCGTAAAAAATCTAAAAAGGGTAAATGTGTTCTTAATACACGTTTCTCTCTATGACGCACCAAAGGATTAAAAAAACCATGAAATGACAAAAGTTGTGATGGTCTTTTTTTTACCCAGTTCCAGGAACCCATTTCTAAAGTTAATGGCAAAAAACAAGATTGTGAATATTCAAATGATTGATCATTTTCTCGTTTTTTTTGTATCCTGTTCTTTTCGACATTCATTGAGTGATGTAAAGATTCTTGTGGTTTTGATTGTGATGGCTGCTGCAATACCTGAAGTGCATCATTTTTAGCTCTACCATAGCGTTTATAAAAATAATCCCAAATATCGCCATGGGTTAAATAATTGTTGGACTGTGGTTCAAAAATATAATTATGATGTGGATAGTTACTTTCCCAAAGTAACTTTAAAGCCATAATAGGCGCAATATCATTTAAAGGACGTCTTCGATAAGCATAGGGAAACCATAAACGATCCCGAAAGCCAAAACCTGAATGACAATCCAGAGAAATCAATAGTGGTGTTTGATGGCACAACCGTTTTACTTCTGCTTCCAATACCTGATTTTCTTTTTCAAAAACACCCACAGAACCTCGATACCAGGAAAAAAAAGGTGAGAGTCTTTGTCCACCAACCAAAAAAGGCACCTTGCCTTCGGCATCAATTGGTGCATTACGCATTAAGTCAACACCACGTGCATTTGAACGGTGATTTAAAAACATCCCTCCTGGATTCGCAATAGGAATAAATGTAGCAGACATCATTTGAAATCCCTTTAATAATGACACATCCCACTGCAGTCTTTGCAACCATGTACTCATTACCGCAATCACCACCCGGGAACCAATGCGTTCAATTCCATGAACACCGCCCACAATTAATAGATGCGGCTGTTGTGGAGAAAATTGCCCAAATTCAATTTTATAAATAGGCAGTTGCAGTCCATGGCATTCAATCATCTCACAGCAAGTCACCAAAATACCCACTTCTGTATTTAGCAAGATTCTTTCCAATTCCAGCAATTCAGGCAAACGCTTTTGCAATATTTGTTTTTCGACAATACTCCTTTTATCCATAATTGATTTAATCAAATTATGAGATTTCAATATTCTTTTTTTCGAATAACTCTTTTCAACATCAAAATTGATGGGTTGTGCCATAGTTTTTTACCATCAAGCCAAAAACAATGAACTATCAAATATTATCTATCTTTAAGCATGGTGACAAATAGGTACTTTTTCCAATGAAATGCAATAAAATCATCAAATACTTCTCAAAAATATATATTTGTTAGTATCTAGTTAGTAACTTCTGCTAAAATCTAAAAAAGTACAAATTTAATCATAAATATCTAGACATGCCGTCTCAGCTTAGGCAAAATGCAAATTTTAGCCGATACACACTGGTTAAATTGTCTTTTTCTACTTTTAGCAGCATGTTAGCCGAATATAATGAAAGTTTTATTAATCAATGGTCCTAACCTGAATCTTCTTGGTTCCCGAGAGCCAGAAAAATATGGTCATGCCACGTTAAAACAAATTGAAAGTGAGGTTGGCGATTTATTTCAAAAACACCATATTCAGTTGGAATGTTTTCAAAGCAATGCCGAGCATGAGCTGATTGAAACCATTCAACAGTCCCCAAAGCAAAAAGTCGATTTTATTTTATTCAACCCCGCAGCCTTCACACATACAAGCATTGCCTTAAGAGATTCTTTATTAGCCGTTAATTTACCTTTTGTGGAAATACATTTAACGAATCCACATCAAAGGGAAGATTTTCGACGTACCTCTTATTTTTCAGATATTGCCAAAGCCGTCATTGCTGGTTTTGGCAAACACAGTTATTTGTATGCGGCTGACTGGGTCATTCAACAATTAAAACATTAACCTTCTCTTTATCGAGATTACACAAAAGGTCAACTCTATGGATATTAGAAAAGTAAAAAAACTCATTGAGCTACTTGAAGAATCAGGTGTTGCTGAAATTGAAATTAAAGAAGGTGAAGAATCCGTACGCATCAGCCGTGCTTCTTCTCATGCATTACCTGTTGCTCAACCTCTTCAATATCAGGCCCAACCTATGGCAATGTCTGGTGAACCCCAGGCCCCCATAAGTGCACCCTCTCATGAAGCTACTTCTCAAACCTCCACAACACCAACACCGACATCCGGTACACCCATTAAATCGCCAATGGTAGGAACTTTCTACAGAGCACCTTCACCTTCTGCAAAACCTTTTGTTGAAGTGGGTGACCATGTAAACCCTGGAGATACCTTATGTATCGTTGAAGCGATGAAAATGATGAATCATATTGAGTCAGAAGTATCAGGCACGATCAAAGCCATTTTGGTTACCGACAATGAAGCTGTCGAGTTTGACGAAGTATTATTTATTATTGAATAGTGTCTATCAAAAAAACGTTCCAGTATTTCGATAAATGCTCAATAAAAAATATCATCATTAGGTAAATATTTATGCTAGAAAAAGTTGTCATCGCTAACCGTGGCGAAATTGCGCTCAGAATATTAAGAGCCTGTCGGGAATTGGGCATTAAAACCGTTGCAGTACATTCAGTCGCTGATGCAAATTTAATGCATGTCAAACTGGCAGATGAATCAGTCTGTATCGGACCAGCCACCCCTTCTTTAAGTTATTTGAATATTCCAGCCATTATTGCAACCGCTGAAGTCACTGATGCTGTCGCAATACACCCAGGATATGGATTTCTAGCTGAAAATGCAGACTTTGCTGAACGAGTTGAACAATCTGGCTTCACATTTATTGGCCCCAAAGCAGAAACCATTCGCCTGATGGGAGATAAAGTTTCTGCTATCAACGCCATGAAAAAAGCAGGGGTTCCCTGTGTTCCTGGTTCGGACGGACCTTTAGGTGACAATGATGAAGAAAACCGAATGCTGGCAAAACGGATTGCTTATCCAATTATTATCAAAGCTTCTGGCGGCGGTGGCGGCCGGGGCATGCGAGTTGTACGACATGAAAGTGAATTACTGACTGCTATTGCTTTAACCAAAAATGAAGCCAAGGCTGCTTTTGATAATGACATGGTTTATATGGAAAAGTTTTTAGAAACTCCCCGCCATGTTGAAATACAGGTACTCTGTGATAATCATGGCAATGCCATTTATTTGGGAGAGCGTGACTGCTCTATGCAACGTCGCCATCAAAAAGTGGTTGAAGAAGCCCCTGCTCCAGGTATCAGTGATGAAATGCGCACCTTTATTGGTGAACGCTGTGTACAAGCCTGCCAGGAAATTGGCTATCGTGGTGCCGGTACTTTCGAGTTTTTATATGAAAAAGGTGAGTTTTATTTTATTGAAATGAATACACGTGTTCAGGTTGAACATCCAGTTACCGAAATGGTCTCCGGTGTAGATATTATTAAGGAGCAATTACGTATTGCAGAAGGCCAGCCTTTATCCTTTAAGCAGGAAGATATCCGCTTAAAAGGGCATTCTATCGAATGCCGAATTAATGCAGAACATCCACAAACCTTTATTCCTTCACCTGGCACTATTACCACATATCATGCCCCGGGCGGCCCAGGCGTACGCTGGGACTCCCACATTTATGCAGGCTATAAAGTGCCGCCAAATTATGATTCAATGATTGGTAAACTCATCACCTATGGTGAAACCCGGGAAGTCGCCATGGCACGAATGCAAATGGCACTGGAAGAAATTGTGATCGAAGGTATCCACACCAATATTCCTTTGCAAAAAGACATTATGGCTGATATCAATTTTCACAAAGGTGGTAGCAATATCCACTATCTTGAAAAAAAATTGGCCGAACTGTCAGAAAATGAATAATGCCTGTTTTATATATCGAACAGACCATACTGACTCCAAGCCCGGATAATTTAGGCTGGACTTTCTTTCCGGTTATTTAACCTCAACTGCGCATAAGAAAAGTTCACATTGTTTTGCAAGTGTCGGAGAATTTTTCTTATGCGCAGCTGAGGTTATTTAGGTAATTGCACTAAATAGGCACCGACAGCAATGTCATGCCAACCACGCCTTTGTGGATCAAAGAAAGCCCAGAGATTCGCAAAACCACCTAAAGATAATAACGCCCTTATTAAGGATGCCTGCCAACTCAAATGCTGACCATGCTCATCAATCAGTAACAAGCGCCATGTTTTATAACCAATGGTCTGCCCTCCACTTTTCCAGCACCAGATATAGTAAACCGAGACACTCAATAAAAGATAACCCCACCATAATGGGTGAGCACTCAGAGTCTGTCCTATGCTCTTCACATCCCATTGCAAAGACAAAAACAAGCCATATACTAAAGAATAACCTATAATCAAGGCTAAACAAAACACCCCAAAGGCGGGTAACAAATCGTAAATATAAGCAAAAACCCTCTTCCAGGGCGATGCAGGTGAAGCCGGTATTTTTGCCATAGGTCACGTACTGTATTTCATAGGTCTACTCAAAAAACAGAGTGTACCAATAACCTCTATTTTTAACTAGGACGTGATACAATTAGATACTTGGTTAAATAACCTATCATCCATGGGTTTATTTTTACTGACTAAACATTAGAGGCTGTTTACCTTTTACAGGCTTAACAGGAATAACCTATAAAAGATAAACAACCCCTAAAATCATTCAGGAAACAAACAATTATGACGCATCAACGAAAAATCTCTGTTGTAGGACTTGGCTATGTTGGTTTACCCGTTGCCGTCGCTTTTGGGCACAAAAGTGAAGTGATTGGTTTTGATATCAGTGAAGCACGCATTAATGAACTTAAGGAAAACTATGATCGCACATTAGAAGTCACTTCAGAAGAATTACAAGGTACTCATATTCAATATTCTGCTAATCCTCAGGATCTCAGAGAAGCCGATTTTCATATTATTGCCGTACCCACCCCCATTAATGCTTCTCGACAACCCGATCTACGCCCCATTCTTTCTGCGTCAAAAACCATTGGCGAACAATTGAAAAAAGGAGATATTGTTGTTTTTGAATCGACCGTCTATCCGGGTGCAACTGAAGAAGACTGTGTACCCATTTTAGAGTCCACTTCTGGACTAACCTGCGGTACAGACTTTTTTGTAGGCTATTCACCTGAGCGTATCAATCCAGGCGATAAAGAACACACGTTTACAAAAATTACCAAAGTGGTTTCTGGCATGAATCAGGAAACATTAGATATTGTGGCCGATGTTTATTCCAGTGTTGTTGAAGCCGGTGTTTATAAAGCAGCCACCATTAAAGTTGCTGAAGCTGCAAAAGTCATCGAAAATACTCAAAGAGATGTCAATATTTCCTTAATGAATGAGCTTGCACTCATTTTCGATAAAATGAATATCGATACGTTGGATGTATTGGAAGCCGCAGGCACAAAATGGAATTTTTTACCCTTCCGCCCAGGCCTCGTTGGGGGACACTGTATCGGTGTTGATCCTTACTATCTCACCCATAAAGCAGAATTATTAGGACATCATCCCGAAGTTATTTTATCGGGACGACGCATTAATGATGGCATGGGGCAATATATTGCCCAGCAAGGCATTAAGCGCTTAATTATTGACGGTGTTGATGTCAAATCCTCTAAAGTGGCGGTTATGGGGCTCACCTTTAAAGAGGATTGTCCTGATTTAAGAAACTCCAAAGTTATCGATATTATCAGTGAACTCAAAAGTTTTGGTATAGAACCTCTGGTACATGACCCTATGGCTGATGCACAAGAAGCACTCGAAGAATATGGTGTCACTCTTGTTGAAAAAGAACAATTGAATAACCTTGATTTAATCTTTATTGCCGTAGCTCATAATGACTACCGCCAATTAACGGTTAATGATTTTTCCAACCTATTAAACAGCAACGGTCATATTTATGATATCAAAGGGGTACTTGATCGCAATGCCTTCGCCTCTTCAGATATAGAATTATGGCGTTTGTAAGCAGATTTCTTTATCCATTTAATCAAACAGGTATACAAAAATTATGAAAGTCTTAGTCACTGGTGCAGCTGGATTTATTGGTTTTAATGTCAGTCGCTATTTATTAAATCGTGGCGATACTGTTGTTGGTGTTGATAATTTAAATAATTATTATGACGTTAACTTAAAACAATCCAGATTGAACATTTTAAAAGAAAATTCTGAATTTGAATTTGTCAAAATGAATATTGCTGACAAAGATGGAATGACCGATTTATTTAAAACACACCAATTTGATAATGTAATTCATCTTGCAGCACAAGCCGGTGTACGTTACTCCTTGCAAAACCCTCATGCTTATATGGAATCTAACATTATTGGTACATTAAACATTCTCGAAGGTTGTCGTCATAATGATGTTCATCATTGTGTTTATGCATCATCCAGCTCTGTTTATGGCGCCAATACCTTACAACCCTTTTCAGAGCATCACAATATTGATCATCCAGTATCACTTTATGCTGCCAGTAAAAAATCCAATGAATTAATGGCACACAGTTACTCTCACTTATATGGTATGAAAACAACTGGGTTACGCTTTTTTACTGTCTATGGTCCCTGGGGTCGACCTGATATGGCATTGTTCTTATTTACCAAAGGGATTCTTGAAGGAACACCCATAGATATTTTTAATCATGGCAATATGATTCGTGACTTTACCTATATTGACGACATTGTTGAAGGGGTGGTTCGTGCCATGGATAATCCGCCTAATCCCAATGAAGCCTGGAGTGGTGATCGCCCTGATCCAGCAACCAGTTATTGTCATTATCGAGTCTTTAATATTGGCAATAATAAACCGGTTAAACTTATGGACTTTGTTGAAGCCATTGAAGAAGCGGTTGGCAACAAAGCCATTAAAAATATGATGGATATTCAACCTGGAGATGTTCCTTCAACCTGTGCCAATGTCTCAGAACTGGAAACTGCTGTTGGTTTTAGGCCTAACACACCTGTAAAAGAAGGGATTGAGCGTTTTGTCAGTTGGTATCGAGACTACTACAACGTATAATACCTCCTTCTTTTGATAACGCTTTATTCTTTCTGTGTAACATTTAAGCCCCGCACCTTCATTGTTAGGGGCTTGTTTCTTTCGGAACACCTTTTATGATCATTACTGGCCTTGGTCATTATCACCCACAACACAAAATATCGAATCTTTTTTTTGAAAGTTTAGATATAGATACAACCGATGCCTGGATTAAAGAAAGAACAGGTATTGAATCCCGCTATTGTGTATTAACCGAAGAACACATTAAAGCACTCAGAACAGGTGAAACCAGCATTGAACAATTGAGAGCATCGGATGCCTTCCAAACCATTGCAGACTTGTCTGAAGAGCCTTGGCAAATAGCCAAACAACGTTTGAATAAGGGGCTCACTCCCGAGCTGCTCATCTGCGGTACTTCAGTACCAGACTACTATATTCCCGCACACTCATCTGTCATCGCAGAAAAACTTGCTTTACCTTGCGTTAATTTTGATGCACAAACTGCCTGTAGTTCATTTATTACCAATCTGGCTATTGCACAGGGTATGATGGCAACGCAATCTATAAAATCCACTGCCATTTTTAATATTGAACGCTATTCATTAACCATGAATTATCAAGACAGGCAAAGCTGTATTTTATTTGGTGATGGTGCTACAG
The DNA here is from genome assembly GCA_965230335.1 of Kangiellaceae bacterium. Lineage (GTDB taxonomy): Bacteria > Pseudomonadota > Gammaproteobacteria > Enterobacterales > Kangiellaceae > CBDDKS01. The sequence continues at coordinate 1,007,390 of CBDDKS010000006.1, forward strand.
CGGCAATAGTCGAAGATACAGCTTCTCATGGTCTAAAAGTTTTGGATATTTTATTAGATGCCGATCCTCAAGGTTATGATCATGTAAAAATTCCAACCAATGATTATTTTTCACAAAACGGAGCACGCGTGCAAAAGTTTGCTGTTTCCAAAACCTGTGACATCAGCAAAAAAATTCTTGAAAAAAATCAGATCACCATAAACGATATTCGATATTTTATTGGGCATCAAGCTAACTTAAGAATGCTGCAATCTGTTTGCTCTCGATTACAGTTAAATGATGAACAACATCTGTTTAATGTCAATACACATGGTAACCAAGGTGCAGCAGGTGCTCCATCGGTTTTATCGACCCATTGGGATCAATACGAAACAGGCGATATTATTTTAGTAGCGGTTGTCGGTTCAGGTTTGTCCTGGGGTGCAGCCCTATTGCAAAAATGTTGACAGAGCTAACAAGATTAAGCAAAATGCTCGGCCTGCTTCACAGTAAGCTTTTACAATTCAGATAAGCCAGAGTGGTGAAATTGGTAGACACAGGGGATTCAAAATCCCCCGCCTTTGCGGGTGTGCCGGTTCGAGTCCGGCCTCTGGTACCATCTTTTTATTCTAAGGAGACAATAAGGTGAAACAGGCTGCTCTACCTAGCCTGGGAAGTGAAAGACATACCCAGCAATATGCCAGTCAACAATATCCTCAAAGAAACACCTATGGCTTGGCAGTCGTTTATGTACAAAACCTGCTAAACACTCGTATGCATTCGACCTCACTTTGGGTTGACGGTGTTTTTGGTCCAAAGACTGATTTACAGATCAGGCAATTCCAGGCAACTCAAAGATTAAAAACTGACGGCATTGTCGGTCCATTGACATTAACCAGTCTGGAGGCTGGCTTACCGTCATCGACCCAAAAGCGACCTAATTCGGGAAGTATGGTTCTTCCTAGAATTGGTTGGGAGGTTTCCACACATTAATAGAGCCAGAATCAACTCACTATTCAGTAAACATATCTATAAAAATGGACAAGACTCTCACATAGGGATTATATAATTCTTTTAATATCAAATGGTTACATAAAAAAAGATTAATTAAAAAAAACTATCATTTCCATCTATTTTTTGAATTTTATTAATAAATAACTTCTCTCTATACTGTGATTAATCCATTCAATAAGTCACTGACTTCTGAGTGGCATTAAAATCAAACACGATCCATTCATCCCTAATGAGGAAAAAATCATGGCAAAAATTAATCAAAGTATTCCTGAGTTTAAAGCAGAAGCTTTCCACAATGGAGAATTCAAAACCATTACTTCCGATGATGTAAAAGGCAAATGGTCCATCTTTTTATTCTATCCTGCCGACTTTACTTTCGTATGTCCAACAGAGCTTGAAGATATGGCTGAACAATACAGTACTTTGCAAGAACTGGGCGTTGAAGTCTATTCAGTTTCAACGGATACCCACTTTGTACATAAAGCCTGGCATGACACCAGTGAAAAGATTAATAAAATCAGGTTTCCTATGATTGGTGATCCAACTGGTGCTATTACTCGTGGCTTTGATGTCATGATTGAAGAAGAAGCTTTGGCACTTCGTGGCACATTTTTAGCCAACCCTGATGGCATCATTAAGGTCGCTGAAATTCATGACTTGGGTATTGGTCGTTCAGCTAAAGATATGGTGAGAAAAGTTCAGGCCGCACAATATGTTGCAAACCACGATGGTGAAGTTTGCCCGGCATCCTGGACCCCAGGTGAAGAAACTCTTAAACCTTCCCTTGATTTAGTCGGAAAAATTTAATTTTTCATTTTCTTCTTTATCATTCAAACAATCAAGGTTTGTTGAGTTTAAAAAACGGCAGTGATGATTTGATGATCACTGCCTCAATAAGCAAAATACACTTATAAAGAGAGAATTCCATTATGTTAGACAGTAATATAAAGCAGCAGCTTGAAAGTTATTTGCAAAACTTAACAAACGCCGTTGAATTAGAAATTTTTTTAAACAATGATGAAAAATCAAAAGAATTAGACAGTTTAGCAATCTCTATTGATACTTTATCTGATCACATTCAATTAACAAAAATATTTGTCGAGTCTGATAAAACGATTAAAGAGCGTGCCCCTTCTTTAGTCATTCGATCTAAAAAAACGGGAAATGAAATTCGTTTTGCCGGTATACCCATGGGACACGAATTCACATCTTTGGTGCTCGCCCTATTGCATAGCGGTGGACACCCTATAAAAATCAGTTCAGAACTGATCGAACAGGTCAAAAATTTATCAGGAGAATATTATTTTGAAACCTATATTCAACTCAGTTGCCAAACCTGCCCTGAAGTAGTACAAGCTCTGAATATGATGGCAGCGATTAATCCTAATATTCATCACGTGATGATTGATGGTGCATTATTTCCTGATGAAGTCGCTCAACGTGACATTATGGCGGTACCTACTGTCTACTTAAATGGTGAACTATTTAGTCAAGGTAGAATTAATTTAGAAAAAATATTACTCAAAGTCGATAGCAATCTAGCAACACAAAGCCTTGAACGTTTTAATCAAAAAGAACCTTTTGACTTACTCGTCATTGGTGCTGGCCCCGCTGGTGCTGCCAGTGCTATTTATAGTGCCAGAAAAGGTATTCGTACAGGCTTAGTGACTGAACGTATGGGTGGTCAGGTCGCTGATACGGTTGGGATAGAAAATTTTATTTCTGTTAAAGCCACCGAAGGACCTAAACTGGTCTCCGCATTAGAAGAACATGTTAGAGAATACAATGTTGATATTATGGAAAATCAACAAGTCACTCAATTGCATACGCCACAAACAAATCATGAATATGCTTCAGTTACTTTGGCCAATGGTGCTCAACTCTATAGTCGTAGTATTTTATTATCAACTGGTGCTAGATGGAGAGAACTGAATGTACCTGGAGAACAAGAGTACCGAGGTAAAGGTGTTGCCTATTGCCCACATTGTGATGGTCCATTATTTAAAAACAAACGTGTTTCTGTTATCGGTGGCGGTAATTCTGGAATAGAAGCTGCGATTGATTTGGCTGGTATCGTCGAACATGTCACGGTTCTTGAGTTTTCCGATAAATTATTAGCAGATGATGTTTTACAAAAGAAAGCTGAGTCCATGAATAATATCGATATTATTTTAATGGCCCAAACAACCGAAGTATTAGGTGATGGCAATAAAGTCACTGGATTAGCTTACCTTGACAGAAACACACAAAAAAGCCATCAAATCGATTTAGAAGGTATCTTTGTTCAAATTGGTCTTGTGCCTAACACAGACTTCTTAAAAAATACTGATATTGAATTATCAAATAGAGGTGAAATTATTACCAATGCCAAAGGTGAAACCAATATTCCTGGTATTTTTGCTGCAGGTGATGTAACCAACTCACCTTATAAGCAAATCATCATAGCCATGGGTGATGGTTCTAATGCAGCACTCGGAGCTTTTGATTATTTAATTCGGACACCGGAACCTGTCTCTAAGCAAAATGAAGCAGCGGCATAATTGTCGCTGTTTTTTTATTCATGATTAAAATTATTATCCCGAGTTCAGGTTTATTAGGGGCTGTTTATCTTTTATAGTTTACATCTGTTAATTTTGAGGTATGGTTTCCATGGTGTTCAGTGTCAAAATACCACCATTAACCAATGCTTCATGATCAATAAAATACTGATCCCATACTTTTCCATTTAATGTTATTTTTTTAATATATTTTGCATTTTCATTATGGCTCTTTTTTAGTATCTGTAATACTTTTCCTGGATAATAATCTGGATTCAGATGAATCGTAATTTTTTCAAATGATGGCGTAAATAAGGCATAATTCATATCGCCTGGTGTCGTTGGATAAAACCCCATCATGCTGAATATCAACCACGTGGATAGTGTACCTGCGTCATCATTACCAGGAATTCCATCAGGTGCATTACTGTAATGCTGCTTTATCAATTGTATGACTTTCTGCTGTGTTCGCCACTCTTCACCTTTCACATAATTAAACAAAAAAGGATAAGTGATATCCGGTTCATTAGCCATATCATAATTATTGGTGTCGAAACACAATTGAAGTTGTTTTGAAAATTTCTGTTCACCTCCTAACAAATGGATAAGCCCCGGTATATCATGAGGAACATAAAACCGATAATTCCAGGCATTGCCTTCAACATAACCTGGTGCCGGCTCAAAATTACGCCCTTTTTCTGGATCATAAGGTGTAAACCATCGTCCACTGGAATGTTTAGGTCTTAACATACCAGTTGTAGGATCAAATAACTTTTTATATCCCTGTGATCGTTTCAAAAATAATCGATAATCTTTTTTATAACCTAGTGCTTTTGCCAACATCGCCAGGTTCCAGTCTGCAATATAATATTCCAAACTGGTTGATACGGAGCCTTCCCATTGTCCTTCTTTATCAATAGAGACATAACCCAGTTGGTTATATTCTTTACTTTCAGGTCTTAACAGATTGTCTTTTGTTTGTAATGCTGCTTTTTTTGCAGCCTTGTAAGCCGTTTCAATATCAAAATCTTTAATGCCCCGTAAATAAGTATCGGCAATCACTGGTGTCGCAGGATCACCAACCATGACCTGTGTTTCCATACTCAACAGCTCCCATTTGGGTAACCAGCCACTTTCTTTCACCATATCCACCATCGAATTGACCATGTCTGATTGTATTTCCGGATAAACTAGGCTCAATAATGGATGTAAATTACGATGAGTATCCCACAATGAAAACACTGTATAGCGATTCTTTCCTTTGGTATTACCAATACCAGATCGATTCATTAATGGATAATCACCATTAATATCCTGTAAAATGTTGGGATGAATCAGTGCATGATAAAGTGCAGAATAAAAAACCGTTTTTTGATTTTTTGTACCTTCGACTTCTATCCGTTTCAGTAACTTTTGCCATGCCTTCTGAGCTGTTTGACGTGTTTTTTTAAATGAAAACTGTGGTTGTTCCGCTCTTAAATTTTCACGAGCATTGTCAATACTCACATAGGAAATGCCTAACTTAATTTCAATAACCTCATTCTCTTGAGTATCAAAACTAAAATAAGCACCAATATCATCACCAGCAACTTCCTGTTGAAAATCAGGATATGGTTTATAAGTATCATTGTATCCTATCCATTCAGCTTCAACATTTTTATATTTCGGCATTTTTTTAAAAGCACCAAATTTTTTTGCCGGTTTACTTAATTGAGCAACAAAATAAACCGGACGAACATCTTCCGAATGATAACAAAAAGTTCCTATCATTTTAAAACCTTCAACTTCTTGATTAGAAACCAATTTGACCATACCGCCTGTTTCATTGGTTAACCCCAAACCTAAATTCAACAAAACATGAGATTGACCTTTAGGAAAGGTATAGCGACTGATACCTGTGCGCAAAGTACTTGATGCTTCTACAAGAACATTATGTTTGGTCAAAAAAGTGCTGTAATATCCGGGTGTGGCCTGTTGATCTTTATAAAGGCTACCATACTTCTTTGCATCAAATATGAGCTTTCCTGTTGTTGGCATAAGTAATACACTCCCTAGATCAGGGCAACCCACACCACTTAAATTTACATGACTGAATCCTGTTAAAAATTGATTTTCATGAATATAAACACGTGAATTCCAAGCTTCATCTTTTTCAAATTTATTGTCAGTTTTGTGTTTAAACGCAACATTAAATGGAGCAACTGATGCCATTCCATGAGGAAATTGTGCACCGGGATGAGTGGCTCCATAATTCGCTGTACCAATAAAGGGATTTACATATTGTGTTAAATCTTCTGCAACAACATTTTTTGTAAAAACGATGATAGCAATCAATAGATACCATTTTTTTATCATGGACTTTTACTCATATTAAAAATCAATTCACCACCCTTCATAATGTCTTCATGTTTTAGATATTGTCTTTGTAATGTTTTACCATTTAAAAGAATTGAATCAACATACACATTATCTGATGATTGATGATTAGTTTTAATGTGAAACTCTTTACCATTCTCTAACTGAATAACCGCTTCTATAACTTCCGGGCTGCCAAAAACATAATGACCTGATACCGGATTAACTGGATAAAATCCTAATGCGCTGAACAAATACCATGCAGACATTTGTCCTGCATCTTCATTGCCAGCCAAACCATCAGGTTCTGTAGTGTATAATTGTCGCATAATTTGACGAACCCTTTGTTGTGTTTTATGAGGTTGATCAACATATTGATACAGATAAGCTAGATGATGTGCAGGCTCATTACCATGCACATACTGTCCGATGTATCCTGAAATCCATTCGGGTAATTTTTCTTCGCTCTGTTGTGTAGAGAATATCCTATCCAATTTCTCTTCCAAGTGCTTTTTTCCGCCCATGAGCTGAATTAAACCTTTTGTATCATGTGGCACAAAATAGCTGTACTGCCAGGCATTGGCTTCCGTATAATCTTCTGGATGATAGGCATTGGGATCAAAAGGTTCTCGAAATTGACCATCACGATCTTTCGCTCTCATAAATCCAGTATCAGGATCATAATGATGTCGATAATTTTTCGATCGATCAGAAAACTGTTGGTATATCTTTTCTCTTCCTAATGCTTTGGCTAGCTGAGCAATAACCCAATCATCATAAGCATACTCTAAAGTTAAAGAAACATTCCATTTAGCCTCCTCATAAGGTACATAACCTAACTCTTTATAACTCTTAATAGAGAAGTTATCCTGCATGGCACTTTGTACAGCAGCTTGCAATAATAGTTCACCATCAATATCTGTAAGACCTTTTAAATAAGCATCCACTAAAACTGGAACTGAATGATACCCTAACATCATATCTGTTTCATTACCCTGAAAACTCCATACAGGTAATCGACCTGTCACTCGATAATGAGACATCAATGAGCTCATCATATCCTGCGTACGCTTTTGATCAACAATGGTTTTCCATGGATGCAATGCTCTAAATGTATCCCATAAAGAAAAAAAATCATATCGTTCAAAACTTTTTGCAATTTGTTTTTTTCCATCAGGTCCTTTATAAGTACCATTCACATCTGAATAAATTCTTGGTGCCAACGAAGCATGATACATTGCTGTATAAAATTGAATTAAATTATCTTTACTAGCATGAACACGAATTTTTTTAAGTTCATTTCGCCAATCATCTTCAGCTTCTTTTTTAACTTGATAAAATGACTTATCAATACCTTCAGCAACAAAATTACTTTTGGCATGATGACTACTGACCGAACTTAAGGCAGTACGAACTGTTAATGATTTATTAGATAATAAATCAAAAGTGAATTCACCTACAATATTGATGGATGTTGCTTTTTTTTCATGAATCACTTCATTATTGACAAATAATGCAGAATTAGAAAAAGGTTGTGAAAATTTCGTATAAAAAAAGACTCTTTGATCTTTAGCCCAACCAGTAGATTTTCGGTAACCTGTAATGGTTCTGTTATCTAGGATTTGAATATGTGTTTCAATTGTTTTATCCCAGTTTCTACTGTAGCCCAAATCTAATCTAACAATACCTTTTTCATGTTCTTTATCAAACGTATATTGTTGATAGCCGGTTCGCTTTCCCGCAGTTAGTTCTACATTAATACCATAATCTTCCAGATAAACTTGATAATAGCCAGGAGATGCTTTTTCATTAGCATGAGAAAATTGTGAAACAATGGCTTCTCTTTTAGGTTCTTTATCCACAACTTGTTTTTTAAATGGCCGGGTCAATGGCATAAAAGAAATATCATACAGATCACCTGCACCGGTACCCGACAGATGTGTATGACTAAATCCAGCAATAATATGATCAGGGTAAAAATAACCAGCTATCCAATCCCATCCAGCTCTACCATTGTCAGGGCTTAATTGCACCATACCATGTGGTACTGTTGCCCCAGGAAATGTTTTTCCTTTACCATCTGTTCCAATAAAAGGATCAACATAGTGTATTGGATCAATATGCCATTGCTTTATATTTTTAGTATAACAAGCTGATACTAAAAGTATTAAACTGCTATAAAAAATAATTTTTATATGATGTGGCATTATGATCAATCAAGTTTTCAGGCAATCACCTTTAATACATCGAAACAAGCCCCTAAAGTGTGATAATCACATTTAGCTCCAGCGCTACTTTTTTCATTATTATATTTAGAGTTATTTCTTTTTAAGACTCTGAACCAAGCACCAAATTTATGATCAACAAAATGCTCCCAACTATACTGCCAAAGCTGATGATAACAATCTAAATATTTTTGTTCTTTTGTTTCTGAATATAATAATGCTGCCGCTGCAAAACTTTCTGCTTGTACCCAGAAATACTTATCGTCATCACACCAGTTGTTCTGTGGGTCGAATCCATAAATCAATCCACCAAACTCGTTATCCCAGGCAGATTGATAAGCTCTGTCAAAAAGCGATTGTGCCCGCTCAACCCATTTTGGATTAGGAGCATGTCGGTGCAGTGTTAATAATAATTTACTCCATTCTGTTTGATGTCCTGGTTGAAATCCCCAGGGTCGATACAAATTTTTAGGATCGTCTTTATTATATTCCCAATCAGGTTTAAATTCAGTTGTGTAATGTTCCCATATCAAACCATCTGTCAAATCAGCTTGACGAAAAGCAATATTAGAAGCTATCGTTTTTGCACGCTCTAAAAAGACTTCCAAATTGCACGCTTCATATGCTGACAACATCGCCTCACAGATATGCATATTCGCATTTTGTCCTCTATAGTCATTAAGTATGCCTTCTGCACTGATTTCATCGGCATACAGTCCATAATCAGATTGCCAAAAACGTTCTTCCAATAATTGATAAATTGAAATTAATGGTTCATTACTATGAATTAATCCTGCTTTCTTGGCTGCTGCATAGGCAAGTAAAACAAATGCATAGCCGTACGCTTGTTGTGTCATATCTAAAGGTCGATGTTGTTCCAATGTCCACGCATAGGTTTGACTATCCTTTTGCCAATGATATTGCTCGATATATTCCAACCCATGGCGCGCTATATTTAAATATTCTTCTTTTTTAAATACATTAGCTGCCAAAGCATAATTAACTAGAATACGTGTACTACTTACCAGTTGTCTAAATTCAGGTTTAAATAACTGACCATCATCATAATAATTTTGAAAATAACCGCCAGAGGGGTCAACAACAACGGGATCATAAAATTTTAGAATAGATTGACAATGTTCTAATAAAAATGAACTACTGAAAAAATTCATAACTTATTCCGGATGATATTTTTTTGAAATAGTGTATTGGTGATTTCCTGTGGCCAATATTGACTGATATCATCAAATAATGGAAATGACGGGAAAGCACCTGGTTTAGTGACAGCATGAGCACCGCACTGTATGGAAAACTGAATCATACTTGAAAGCTTTTGTGTATCCGAGAGTATATGATACGGCTCAGGAAACTGGCTTAATATAAATAAAAATGCACCAATAAAAGCATCACCACCTCCCGTTGTATCAATAGCATTAACGGTTGGAACAGACAACCACTCTTTATGTTTTGCAGTAATATATTGAATATCATTAGGTCCATCCGTAATAAGCAGTAGTATTATATTTTCTTGCATTAAATGTTCAATATATGCTGTTTCATCGCCTTGTGAAAGATATTCAAACTCTTCTCTCGACATTTTAATGATATCGGATTTGACAGCCAATTGATTCACTAAATCTCTATCGGCTTTCTGTTCAGGCCATAAGTTGTGTCTAAGATTCACATCGAAACTAATGATACTGTCGTTATCTCTTGCTCTATCAACAACAAACTCTGTACAGTTTGCAATAGTACTTTGGGTTAACGTGTTACTACAAAAATGTATGATGGGATGTTCAGTAAACCAGGCATTACTAACCTGAGACTCATGAAATAGAATATCTGCTGTTTCATGTCGATAAAAAGAAAAACTTCTTTCTCCCTTTGCATCTAACGTTACAAAAGCCAAGGCTGTTTTTGCTGTCGGATGCTTACAAAGAAAACGGGTATCAACACCATACGTCTTTAATGCATCTTCTAAAAAAAGCCCACTGGTGTCATTACCTACCTGCCCTGCAAATAAAGCATTGCCTCCTAGTTTTGCAACAGCAACCGCTGCATTCGCTGGTGCTCCACCAGGATATTGTCGGTAATTTTTAAGTGTTAATGGGCCATCAGTCTGTTCACTGGTATTCAAAAAGTCAATTAGTGCTTCGCCAAAACAAATTACTGGTTTCATTCGTTAACTTCCTGTTGTCAATTGTTCATCAGAGGTAATCTGTGCCGTTTCTGTTTTTGATCCAACAAGAGCATACCAGGCTATATAAATATAGCAGACGGCTGGCACAAGAAAACTGACTTGAATATTGATATTATCCGCAAAAAAAGCCTGAACAGATGGAATAATTGCACCACCCACAATCGCCATGCAAAGATAACCCGAACTACGTCCCGTATGCTCACCCATACCTTTAATCGCTAGAGTAAAAATCGTTGGAAACATAATAGAATTAAACAAACCTACCGCAATAATTGACCACATGGCTGTTTCCCCACTGGACGATGTTGAGATCAAAACCATTAAAATGGCACCAATCGCAAAAAAGGTCAGCATATATATTGGCCGAATAATAACCATCAAACCTGCACCCAAAAAGCGGCCAACCATAGCTGCTCCCCAGTACCATGAGACCATTTTTCCAGCAGAGACTTTATCCATATCATTAACATCAAGTGTAAGAAAATAGTTAACCAAATAACTACCGATAGAAACTTCCGCACCTACATAAAGAAATATAGCAATAATACCGTAAAGTAAATGTTTATGCTGGTTCAGTGAAAATGAACTGTGTGATGATTGGAGATGATCACTCATATTAGCCAAGCGCAAACGCCAGAATGCAAAAGCAACCAAAACAACAGCTCCAGCAATGATTAAATACGGAACCTGTGTTGCTTGAGCACCTTGATTTTCACTCATATCCGCAAGTATAAGGCTTGCACCGAAATAGGGCCCAATCCAATGTCCAATCGAGTTAATCGCTTGAGCAAAACTGAGTCGACTGGCAGCCGTCTTTTCCGAACCCAAAACAGCAATATAAGGATTAGCAGAGACTTGTAGAATAACTATCCCACTTCCTAATATAAATAACGCAAAAAGAAAAACAACATAAACAGAAACTTCTGCGGCGGGATAAAATAAACAACAGCCAAAAGCAATAGTCAGTAAACCAATAATAATACCATTTTTAGAACCAACCTTTTCAAGTAAGTGACCCGCAAACGGAGAGACTATAAGGTAAGCCAAGAAAAAACAGACTTGAACAAGGCTTGCTTGAAAATAACTCAATGAAAATGCTGATTTTAAATAAGGTAAAAGAATATCATTCAAAGCCGTGAGAAAACCCCAAATAAAAAATAAAACGGTTAATGCCACAAAAGCAAAATATAAATGTCCTTTAGATGAACTAGCGGTATCTTTGGTATTAATGGATGATTGTTGAGTCATATGAATACATACCTTTAAGCAATGAAATGTTATTTTTGTTCTGTTGATAGGGAATAAGGTCTGGAATCTTTATCAACACCAAATTTTTTATTGGGCTTTTCCCCCATGGTAAAAACAATGCTCCCACCAGACTGGAGATCCTGATGTGTTAACCAGGTTTTATTGTATGGATTTTTATTAAAATGAATACTTTGAATATAAGGACTGTTTTTATCATTGTTCTTAGATTCTATAATCAATTGATTTCTATTCTCAAAAGTCAAGGTCACTTTATCAAACAAAGGACTACCAATGACATACTGATCGGTACCCGGTGTAACGGGATAAAACCCTAAAGCACTAAAAACATACCACGCAGATGTTTGTCCATTATCTTCATCACCACAATAACCATCAGGCGTTGGTGCATATAGTTGTTCCATTACTTTCCTGACTTTTTCTTGTGCTTTCCAGGGTTCTCCTGCGTAGTTGTATAAGTAAATCATATGTTGTATCGGTTGATTACCATGTGCATAATTTCCCATGTTAACAATCTGCATTTCACGAATTTCATGAATCGTAAAGCCGTAATAACTGTCATCAAATATTGGCGGCATTTCAAAAACCTCATCTAGTTTTTTGATAAAGGCTTTATCACCGCCCATGAGTGTTTTTAATCCGGCGATATCATGAAAAACAGACCATGTATAATGCAAACTGTTTCCTTCTGTAAAAGCATCTCCCCACTTTAATGGGTTAAATGGTGACTGAAAGCTACCATCTTTATTTTTACCTCGCATCCAACCGGTTTCAGAATCAAAGAGATGTTGATAGTTGTAGGCTCTGCTTTTATATTTTTTGGCATCTTCTATTTTATTTAATTTTTTTGCCAACTTATAAAGATTAAAATCAGCAAAAGCATATTCCAGTGTTCGTGCAGCATTCTCATGAATTTTCACATCGTAAGGTACATAACCCAATTGATTATAATAATTGACACCTTCTCTACCTACGGAACTGACAGGTCTACCTTCTTCCACTTCACTATTTTTAACCACTGCTTCGTAAAGTGTATCGATATCTATGTTTGTAATTCCTTTCAGATAAGCATCCGCAATATTGATAGCAGAGTTCGAACCAATCATAACACCTCGATGACCTGGACTTGCCCATTCAGGCAGCCAACCTGATTCTTTATAAGTGTTTGCCAAACCCTGCATAATTTGTGCATCCAGCTCTGGATACATTAAAGTAAAAAATGGAAATACCGCACGAAACGTATCCCAAAAACCATTATCAGTAAACATATATCCCGGAAGAACTTTTCCATTATAGGGGCTATAGTGAACCATTGTTCCACTCTTATCTATCTCATAAAACTTTCTTGGAAATAACAAGACACGGTATAATGCAGAATAAAAAGTTTTCACATGCTCAATATTTGAATCTTCAACACGAATTCGACTCAGTTCTTTTTGCCAGGCAGTATGCGCTTGTGATTTTGTTCGCTCAAAGCTTTTATGACCTAACTCTCGTTTTAAATTAAGTTCAGCTTGTTCATGACTAATAAAAGAAGAAGCCACTTTTACATTTACTTTTTCTCCTCGTTTGGTTTTAAAACCAATAATTGCACCAACATGATTACCTTTTGCCTGTGTGATATTTTTCTGTAGTTTCCAGTTATCTTTCCATGAGTGAGTGATTTCAAAGTCTCGATCAAATTGAGCGACAAAATAATTATGAAAATTTTGAGGTACACCTCCATGATTATTTCTGGCATAACCAATAATTTTACGCTCTTCGGGAAGAATTTTTATCATGGAACCTTTATTGAATGCATCCAGTAAAATATACGCTGTATCAGATTCAGGAAAGGTAAATTTAAAATGAGCTGCTCTATCTGTCGGGGAAACTTCAACCGTTGTATCATAATCCGCTAAATAAACTTTATAATAATGAGGTTGCGCCACTTCAGCTTTGTGTGAAAACCAGGAGGCTCTATCATTTTGATTAAAACGAAGTTTGCCAGTCACTGCCATTAAGGCAAATGCACCATAATCATTTAACCAAGGACTCGGTTGATGAGTTTGTTTAATACCACGAATTTTTTCATCGTCATACTTATATGTCCAACCATCCCCAATAGGTGCTGTCATCGGCGTCCAAAAATTCATTCCCCAAGGCACTGCAATAGCAGGATAAGTATTGCCGTTTGATAAACTAAACTTGGAGTCAGTTCCCATTAAAGGATTCACGTATTGAACCAAATCCTTTTCTACAAGACTGGGTATATTGCCCCCTTTATCCAAAGAATGATGATAATCACTCTCTTTCAGAGTACAGGCATTGAGCAATAATAGAACAAAAATAAGAGGGTATTTCAGATATTTCATTGTTTTATATAGCATTTTTATTATGCAATCGATTACAAACTGTAATCGCCCAATTTATACTATCTATCTCTATTATTCAATAGCTAAAAATCAAATTGCATTTTATTGATATATATTGTTTACTCTAAATCAAAGCAAAACTTTATAAAAAGATAAAAAACACTCAATGACAACTGTTAAAAAAGTTTGTGAACTTGCCGGGGTTTCAACAGCGACCATTTCCAGAGCACTCAAAAACCCTGAGCTGGTTAAGGAAAAAACCCGAAAAAAAATCCTAAAAGCCATTGAAGAAACAGGCTATCGGCCTAATATGCTGGCATCCAGTATTAAAACCGGAAAATCAAATACTTTGCTCGTATTAGTGCCTAACTTATCCAACTCCTTTTTTTTAAAAATCATTCAGGGAATTGAACAAACCGCTCAAGAAGCGGGATACTCAGTATTACTGGGAGATACTCAGGGCAAACAGGAAATAGAAAATAAATACGCCAGTATGGCACTTTCTAACCGCGCAGATGGTATCATTCAGCTCGATCATACTTTTCCTTTTTCTCATTCTGATGCAGAACTCGCCGAACGCATTCCTATGATCAGTGTATGCGAACGCATAACGGGTGATAAAGTTTACCCTGTCATTGAATTGGATAACTATAATGCATGCCGTACCTTAGCTCAGCATTTACTTGACTTAGGTCATCGTGATTTTGGCATTATCGCTGGTCAAATAGACAGTCAAATATTCCGTGATAGGTTATCGGGCTTTAAAAGCGTCTTAATAGAAAACCATATATCTTTCGATAATAACAATCTCATTGCAGGGCAATATAGTATTGAGTTTGGGCGTGAAGGTGTCAGAAAATTACTTAACAATCCCCAAAAACCAACAGCTATTTTTTGTTTTAATGATGATATTGCACTAGGTGCAATTCATGAAATTAAACAACATGGTTTAAAAGTGCCAGATGATATTTCAATAGTTGGTTTTGATAATACAAAAGTATCTGCTTATATTGACCCACCACTGACTACAGTTGATCAACCCACCCATGATATGGGACGTAAAGCTGTTGAAGTCATATTAACACTTATCAATAAACAGTCCACCATACGTGATCGTGAAATATTTCCCTTTCATTTTATTCAACGCAAAAGCAGTGGCCCAGTAAAGACATCCCAAAAAAACCTTTAATTCACATTGTCATACTCATCTCTTTTCCATATATTAATGATGTCTGTTTTTCCAACTTCAAAAAATCTTGGCCTAACCTCAGCTGAGATGTATTGACAACAAGCTTTATGCTCATTAGTATTTTCATCCTGAATGCAATCGATTACATGTAAAAATTATAAAAGAATTGACTATAAAAAAACAGAACAATTAATAGGGGTTGTTTAAAAGTTCATTGTTTTATCTCTAAAAATATCTGTATAAAAAACATCGTTCATTTCTCTTTCTGTGAGGTTAACCCATTGAAAAACGTAAACACTGTCTTTCACTTTTTAATGATTGCATTCATCATATTGCCTCAATCATCCTATGCTGATATTAATCACGATAGCCCTCCTTTTGTATTAACCCTTGATCAGGTTAAATCCTGGAAACCCAATTCATCATTAGCCGATGTTAACAATCGATCCCACATTGCTTTAGCTAAACGTTTCCCGGCACCTTTAAATGCAAATCGTCAATTATTGGATACTCAAGTTAAGGTGCTTGTTGCACCGGATGGTATGAATAATTTTGGCAATTACACAGAAACACAAAATAAGTTTAATCTCTATAACTTTACCCATTGGTCTCAGATCGATACATTGAATTGGTTTGCTGGCACAGCAACAGAGACGGTTCATATCCCAGCCAAACCATGGATTGATGCAGCACATAAAAATGGTGTCAAGGTGATAGGCACCGTTTATCTCGCGGTAAATCAATATGGTGGGAAAATAGAAACCGTAGCATCACTTCTGGAAGGTAATCATAAGACGGGGTTTCCTGTTGCTCATCAATTGATTCGTATTGCCCAATATTACGGATTCGATGGCTGGTTAATTAACCAGGAAACAGATTTGACACAAACAACAGATGCGAAAGATCGATTTATCAGTGGAAAAAAAGAACATAAGGAAGCAAAAAAATTAGCAGAAAAAATACAGGGATTTATGGCATACCTTACTCAAACAGCACCACCCAGTATGGAAATTCACTGGTATGACTCTATGCTCGCAGATGGTTCTATTCATTGGCAAAACCAATTAAACGATAAGAATGCTATCTTCTTACAAAATGGACCTGGTGAAACCAATAAAATAAGCGATGCACTATTTATCAATTATGGATGGAATGCTGATATGCTGCGTCAGTCACATTTAAAAGCCAAACAACTCAAACGTTCTCCTTATGAACTCTATTTTGGTGCCGACCTTTGGCCTAAAAGAGATGCTCAAAAGGTTTTCGAAAAAAAAGACTGGTTGCATTGGCTGTTCCCGGATAGTGGGCAAAAAGCTTTAAGTTCAATCGCCTTATTTGCTAACAATTTTAACTTTAATTACTCAGATAAAAACAAAACATCCACTTTTAGTTATTTCCAAAAGAATGAAAATAATGTTCGAAGTTTTTATGATGCAGAAACACGATTATTTGCAGGAGACGACCTTAACATTTATACCAATGATGCCAAATCTAACTGGCCAGGTATTGCCCGTTATGTTCCCGCGAAATCTGTTTTGTCCAATTTACCTTTTTATACCAGTTTTAATACAGGACATGGCCAATTTAATGCTGTTAATGGAAAAAAAGTTTCTGGACCCTGGCATAATATCGGACATCAAGATGTTTTACCCACTTGGCAATTTGCTATTAAAGGCGACAATAACTGTCATGTTTTTTTTGATTTTGATACAGCATATCACGGTGGCAGCTCATTAAAATTACAAGGAGATTTAATTCGAGGAAAAACATCGATCCCTTTATATGAAACCAAACTTTTATTGAAAAAAGAATCAACCTTAACCATTGTTTATCAACAACCGAAACAAGCTACAAAACTCTATTTATTGTTAGAAATGTCTGATAACACGTCAAAAAAATTCATGTTGAAAAAGTATGGTAATTCCTGGTCAAAAAACTCTTACAAGCTCAATCAATATCACAAGAAAATTATTAAAAGAATCAGTTTTGTTCTGGACAATCAAACAGAAAATACATTTTCGGCAAATATTGGACTTATTCGAATTGATTAGTTGATCGACATCATATGAAAAAGTTACCCTTAAATGAACAATGGCGCTTCCGACAAGTCGGTCAAAATATCTGGTACCCAGCAGAAGTACCTGGATGTAACTTTACCGATCTTGTGAATGCAAAGAAAATCTCTGATCCTTTTTATCGTAATAATGAAGAAGAATTACAATGGATAGAAAAAGAAGACTGGGAATATATTAAAGAATTTGAACTCAATACAGATTGGTTATTATATTCTGATATTGAATTAGTTTTTGATGGCATTGATACCTTTTGTGATATTTATTTAAATGAACATTTGTTGCTATCCAGTCAAAATATGTTTGTTGGCTATCGCGTCAGTTGTAAAGAACAATTAAACTCAGGTAAGAATTTATTAAAGCTCGTTTTTCATTCCCCTATAAAAAAAACACGCCCTCTTTTTCAAAAAAAAGGGCTTATTTATCCTGCTGAAAATGATAAATCTGAAGAGAAACTCAGTGTCTACTGTCGAAAAGCGGCGTATCATTTTGGTTGGGATTGGGGACCAAGATTTGTCACCTCTGGAATTTGGAGGGACGTTTATTTATCTGGCATTAAACATGCGCGTATCGATAATATATGGTATCAACAAATATCACTAGATGATGAAAAAGCCTGCCTTGACTTTCAAATTACGCTTAAAAAAGAAGTAGCTTTTGATGGGCATATCAAACTCAGTTGTGACAATATTCAAGGATTAACATGTGAAGCAGACATCATTAAACATTCTGATGACTTACCGATAAGGGTGTCGTTAATTATCGAAAAACCACAACGATGGTGGCCTAATGGTCTGGGAAAAGCCTTTTTATATCATTTTAAATGCGAACTTTTTTGCAACAACCAATTGATAGACAGTCAATCCCTGGATATTGGATTAAGAACGATTGAGGTTATCAATAAGCCTGATAAAATCGGTGAATCCTTTTATCTGAAAGTCAATGGCCATCCTGTTTTTATGAAGGGTGCTAATTACATTCCTTCAGATAGTTTTTTGAATAATACGGCACATCATCAATATCAAAAAATATTTGATGATGCTGTCTCTGCAAATATGAATATGCTTCGTGTATGGGGAGGCGGTATTTATGAAAGTGACAAGTTTTATCAGTTAGCTAATCAATATGGTATTTTAATATGGCAGGACTTTATGTTTGCCTGTAGTTTGTATCCAGCTGATAAAGATTTTCTTGATAATATCACTCAAGAAGCAGAATACAATATAAAACGTCTGAGAAACCACCCTTGCCTGGCTTTATGGTGTGGCAATAATGAAACTGAAATGGGTATAGCCTTTTGGAAATGGCCAGAAAAATTCGGTTATTCAGAAGAACAATTTCAGACATTAAAACTGGACTATCAGCGTTTATTTAAACAACTGCTACCTACTATATTATCTTATTTGGATCCTCAACGTTTCTACTTTTCTTCATCACCTATAGGATGTTGGGAAAACCCAGAAGATGATGCACGAGGTAACGCTCATTATTGGGGCGTTTGGCATGGAGAACACGCCTTCTCCGAATTTAAAAACAGAATTTCACGATTTGTATCTGAGTATGGCTTTCAATCTTTTCCATTAAAAGAATCTGTAAAAAAATATTCTTTATCTAAAGATTGGCATATTGATTCAAAAGTGATGAAAACCCATCAAAAACATCCTCGCGGCAATCAACTGATTCAAAAATATATGAAGGATGAATTTCAGGATCCGAAAGACTTCGACAGTTTTCTCTATCTCAGTCAAATTCAACAAGCATTGGGATTGAAGATCGCATTCGAATCTCATCGTAGTGCTATGCCATATTGTATGGGTAGTCTTTATTGGCAATTCAACGACTGTTGGCCTGTCGCTTCATGGTCCAGTATAGATTATTATGGAAAGTGGAAAGCTTTACATTATCAAGTAAGACGTTCCTTTCAACCTATTGCCGTTTTTATTAGTGATTCAAAAACCGAGTTGTCGGTAAAAATAGTTTCTGATCTCATCGTTAACAAAAAATTACGCCTGGAACTAAAGTTAATCGAATTTGGAGGCCATCTTTTATGGTCTGAAGAAAAAACAGTCCATGTAGAAGGTATGAACTGCACTGTTAGTTGGAAAAATCAAATAGAAGCATTTGTTTCAAAATACAATAAATCAGAAATTGTTTTTATAGCAAGACTCTATGATATTACAAACACTATGACAGAGAAACATCAACCCATAAGTGAAGCATTTCATTATTTTGTTGCTACAAAAAAATTAAATTTAACATCAACCACACTGACTATCGATGGCAACATGGATAATCACCATTTAGTAGTTCATATGATTGCTAATCAATTAATGCGTCAAGTTTATATATCACTACCTTATATAGAAAATAATTTTTCAGACAATTTTTTTGATCTTTTACCCAATGAGACAAAAACCGTTTATTTACCTTTACCTGAAAATAATGATAAAGACTGGTCTGAATTATCAAAAAAACTAACTGTCATATCTCTCTACGATAGCTATTTTAAAAGAATATAAGGCACAGGAATCCCTTTTATGTCACTTCAACCTTTAGATATCGCTATTATCCTTGTTTACCTTTTAACGACCTTGGGCATTGGATTTTATATTTCCAAATACGCTTCAAAAGATTTAAATGCCTACTTTCTTGGTGGTAAAAAAATTCCCTGGTGGATGCTTGGTATTTCAAATGCATCGGGCATGTTTGATATTACAGGTACTATGTGGCTGGTTTCTATGTGTTTTGTTTATGGAATGAAAAGTGCCTGGCTGCCATGGATATGGCCTATTTTTAACCAGGTTTTTTTAATGATTTATTTATCTATGTGGTTGAGACGTTCCAATGTACTGACGGGTGCAGAATGGCTGAAAACTCGCTTTGGTTCTGGTCATGGTGCTGAACTATGTCATATTACTGTCGTTATTTTTGCCATTATTAGTGCTATTGGATTTATCGCCTACGCATTTAAAGGCATTGGTAAGTTTGCAGTTGTCTTTTTTCCCTGGGAATTATCAGCCGATATGTATGCACTCATTATTTTTACTATAACCACTTTATATGTTGTGAAAGGTGGTATGTTCAGTGTCGTTTTTACAGAGCTTCTACAGTTTATTATCATGACAATTGCTGCCATTGCCGTCGGTATCATAGCCATCAATCTAGTGAGTCCTCAAGCATTAGAAGCAGCGATACCTCAAGGTTGGAAAGACTTATCTTTTGGCTGGCATCTGGATTTAAACTGGACTGGTGTTATCGATTCAGTGAACCAAAAAATTCAAAGTGATGGTTACTCTTTATTCGGCTTCTTTTTCATCATGATGCTATTTAAAGGTATTCTTTCCAGCATGGCAGGACCAGTACCTAATTATGACATGCAACGCATATTAGCTACTAAATCACCTCAAGAAGCGGCAAAAATGAGTGGTATTGTTTCTCTGGTTATGTTTTTCCCTCGCTATATGATGGTTGCAGGACTCACTGTATTAGCTTTAGTTTTTATGGGCCCCGAAATTCAGGAAAATAATCAGGCTTTTGATTTTGAACAAATATTACCTTATGCCATCAATCATTTCATTCCTGTGGGTTTAACCGGATTACTCATTGCTGGTCTCTTGGCAGCATTCATGTCAACCTTTGCAGCAACCGTGAACGCAGCCCCTGTGTATCTGGTGAATGATATTTATAAACGTTACTTTAACCCTCAGGCAAATAAGAAAACTTATATACACATGAGCTACTTGGTTTCGTCTATATTAGTTATACTTGGTGTCGCTATGGGATTTCTCATATCCAGCATCAATGATATTATGCTTTGGATTTTTGGTGCTTTATTTGGTGGTTATGCAGCACCAAATTTACTAAAGTGGCATTGGTGGCGCTTTAATGCATATGGTTATTTCGGTGGCATGATATCAGGATTAATTGCTTCACTGCTTCTCCCATTAATTCATCCAGATTTACAACCTTTATTTGCATTTCCTTATCTATTAATTGCAGGTCTCTTGGGTTCTATTGCTGGTACTTTACTAACCCCACAAGAAGATGAAGCGGTTTTAAAAGATTTTTATAAAAAAGTGCAACCATGGGGTTTCTGGAAACCCATCAAAGAAAAAATACTGTTGGAATCACCGGAATTCCAACATCATAACCATTTTAGTCGTGATATGTTTAATGTCATCATTGGGATTATTTGGCAGTTCACTCTGGTGTTAATTCCAATATATCTGGTCATTAGAGAAATACAAGCGATGGTGATAACTTTGATTATTACCTTAATTACTTCATATATTTTAAAGAAAAACTGGTACGATAAACTTGAAAGGTAGCCAACCAATGAAAAAAGTATTCTCTTATTCACTATCACTGTTCATAAGTTGTTTACTATTAGTGGGTTGTACAAACATACCATCCAAGAAAAATAACATAACCTCTTTTTCAAATAATACAAAAGAGACAACAACGGATACTTCACTTTTAAAATACGTTGATCCTTTTATTGGCACTGGAGGACATGGTCATACTTTCCCAGGTGCTGTTGTACCTTTTGGTATGGTGCAATTAAGTCCTGACAATATTTCAAAAGGTTGGGACTGGACATCAGGTTACCACTACTCTGATAATGAATTGGTTGGTTTTAGTCATACACATTTATCAGGTACAGGTGTAGGTGACTTGCTTGATATTTTATTTATGCCATTTCGCGGTGAGTACAGTCAACGACGAAAAGAAGGTGAAGGATTTGTCATCAGTCAATACAGTCACGATAAAGAAAAAGCTTCACCCGGTTATTACTCCGTTGAACTACCCAACGAACAAGTCACTGTTGAGTTAACTGCAACAGAGAGAACGGGCATTCATCGTTATCATTTTAAAGGTGATACAACCGCTCAATTACTGGTCGATCTTGGTTATTCTCAGAATTATGATAAACCTGTAGCCACCATGCTGAGAGTTTTGGATGATAAAACCATTTTAGGTTATCGAATTTCTACCGGTTGGGCCAAACATCAAGCCGTTTATTTTATAGCCAAATTTAATCATTCTTTTGAACACCAGCTCTACATTGAAGGAAATCCTATTAACGGCCAAATCATTCAAGGTGAAAATTCACAATTTTCCGAAATTGTTTTATCTTTCAATAATTTAAAGAATAAACCTCTGGTTGCTAAAGTAGGTTTATCCTATTCAAGTATTCATGGCGCTAAAGAAAATTTAAAAGTAGAAGCAGAGCCTTTTGATTTTGAGCAAATAAAACTATCAGCAGAACAAAAATGGGTATCAAAATTAAATCAATTTAACGTTATTGATAATAATGAAAACAATAAAACTAAATTTTATACCGCACTCTATCATAGCTATTTAGCGCCACAAATTTTTAATGATGTCAATGGTGATTTTTATGGTGCAGATGGCAGTCTCCATCATGGCAAAAATTATCAACGCTATAGTTTATTTTCACTTTGGGATACTTTTAGAGCATTACACCCATTATTAACCATCAGTGAACCCGATAAAATAGATAATATGGTTAAATCCATGTTAGGTTTTTATGAAGAAACAGGCGTTTTACCCACTTGGGATCTGATGTCTAATGAAACCGATGTGATGATTGGCTACCATGCTGTCCCAGTAATTATTGATGCCTATTTTAAAGGTTTAACCCAGGTTGATCCTGAAAAAATATTTGAAGCCTGTAAAACATCTGCAATGCAACAACGTTTTGGTATTCATCTACTGGATCAATATGGTTATATACCTTCTGAATTAGAAATTGAAGCCGTGTCTAAAACTTTGGAATATGCCTTTGATGATTGGGCTATTGCCCAATTAGCAAAAGCTCTTGGTAAAATCAAAGATTATGAATACTTTATTCAACGATCACAATCTTACAGAAACTTATTTGATACGAAAACCCAGTTTATGCGTGGTAAAAACAAACATGGTGAATGGGTAAAAAACTTTAATCCTATTTATGTTGACCATAGAAAAACTGATTACACAGAAGCCAATGCCTGGCAATATACTTGGTTTGTTCCTCACAATATAAAGGATTTAATCCATCTTTTTGGTTCTGAGAAAACATTCATAAAAAAACTCGATCAACTATTTACAATCAGTTCAACAATGGAAGGTGATGTTTCTCCTGATATTTCTGGATTAATCGGACAATATGCTCACGGTAATGAGCCTTGTCATCATATACCTTATCTATATAGTTATACAAAAGACAAGTGGAAAGGCGAACAGCGTATTAAAGAAATAAGAGAGACTATGTATGCAACCTCTCCTGATGGGTTAGCTGGTAATGACGATGTTGGTCAAATATCTGCCTGGTTTGTTTTTAGCGCGCTAGGTTTTTATCCTGTCAATCCCGTTGATGGTCAATATGTTTTAGGCACACCTTTATTTAAAGAGGTGCAAATCAAACTGGATAATGGAAAACAATTTATCATAAAACAGGAAGGGGACAGCAAAAATAATTATATTAATCAAACACAATTAAACAACACACTATTAAATACACACTCAATCACACATGATCAATTAATGAGTGGTGGTGAGTTATTATTTTCTTTTGGAAAATCAATGCCTGAATTGAAATAATACATTAGGAATATCCTGAAGCTCTCGTTTTAATGAAGACTAGAACCTGTTTATCTTTGATAGGATAATGATTTTAATTTTTCAGTGGCTCTGTAAATTCGCATTTTAGTTGCACTGATACTGAGTCCTGTTATTTCAGAAACTTCTTCAAATTTTAAATTGGCAATAAATCTTAAAGTGAGTAACTCTTTATCCATTTTGTCTAATTTATTTAATAATTTATGTGCATCCAATAAATCGGTAGATATTTCTATTTTTTTAGGTTGTAAAGCATCATTTGACAACATTTCTAATATATCACGTGAACGCTTTAGTTTTTCTCGCATATTAGAGCAGGTATTCATAGCTATTCTGATAATCCATGTTTTAAAACTTGATCGATATTCAAAATTTTTAAGAGCACCATATACCTTTACCATAACTTCCTGCACAACATCTTCCACATCATCAGGATTATCAACCAAACGAAAACAAACCGCCGATAATACCTTTTGATGACGTTTCATCAAGGTTTCATAAGCGGATGTCTGATAAGGTAACTGCATCTGTGCCTGTTTGACTAAATCTACATCAGGATCAGGCTTTAGAAGATGAACGTGTTCCTCATCTTGAGTATTATCTAAAAATTCTGTCATAAAAAAGAAATGTCTTTCCAGGTCATGACGCCTGAAAAGTCATTCTCTATTCATTGGATTTTAAGACAAAATTTCCAGTTCTTTATCAATAAGGCGGCTATTAGGAATAGCAACACGCCGTGATTCATCAACCTGAATAATTAAACTTGTTGAACTCACTTCAATCACTCTACCGACAATATCACCAATTTTTACTTTATCACCTTCAGCACACATTTCTCTTACGTAAACACCGGCAACAACATTACCGGCAATATCACGTGTTCCCAAACCTAAAGCCAGTGCAAGAGATGCTGCACCTGCAAACAATACAATAACCACAACTTTATTTAATAGATCTGTTTCAATTTCCAGTTGCCCAATTGCTAGAGAAATAACCACCACGACAATAACCGCGTAAACAACATTACCAATGGCTTTTTCGTAACCTAAATTAATACTTCCCAATGCTGTTTCAATACCCGTTCTCACCAAACTGGCTGCAAACAAACCCAACATTGCCACTAATAACGCCCCTATCAGTTTAGGCACATATAAGGCAAAATTATTAATCATTTCAGAAACACGCTCCAAACCCAATGCATCCGATGCAGCAACAATAAAAATAAGAAAAATAAGCCAAAATATAATTTTTCCAAATATGAGTGATGGTGTTGTAGAAATTCCTGAGTTACCAACTGTTGTTCCTAATCCCGCTTTTTCACTGAGTTTATCAAATCCTATTTTTACCAATAGTTTGCTGATAATTTTTGCAATGACTTTGGCAATAAAATAGCCACCCAATAATAGTAATATTGCTGACACCAGGCTGGGTAGGAATTCAAGCAAAGTATTCCAAATTGCTGAATAATCAAAAGATGATTTTAGGGTATTCAAAGTAGAGTCTATGGGATTACTCATGTGAGATCCTCCTGTTTATTTTTTAAAAGTGTTTTTAGATAAATCTGTCTGAGGGGAATAGGTTTTTATTTGTTTTTGTTGCCTAGCAAAATAAGCAAAAACAGGAGCCAGTATTTTTGCTAATGTCGTCCAAAACTTTACAAAAGCAAATAACATAGCATCTCTTTTGTAAATATTTTGGCGTGTTCGCTTCAAGGCATAATCCACCGAAACCTGTGTTTCCAGTGAAGTATCAAGGTCACCACCCAGTAATGTTTTTATTTCTTGGTCATCTTGTGGCATTGTGCAAAAACCTTATATTTTATAGTCAATATTACTATGACATAACGTTACGTTAAAAAGTCACATGAATAATTTAATAAAAAAATTGTGACTTTTATCTTCCCCACCCACTCCAATAAGACAATCAACACAAATGCGAGTTGAAAAATAACGTCAATTAAAAATTAATATGGGGAAATACTATGGAAACAATAACAGACTATATCGCATCATTGAGTGTCAACGACATTCTAATTTATGCCAAGCCGTTCATTATAGCATTATTTATGCTTATTATTGGTTGGTGGATTATTAAAAAGTTTTCTTCCTGGATCAGTTCTGTAACTGACACCAAACTACCTGATAAAACTTTAGCTAAATTTTTTTCCAGTGCTACAGAAATTATTCTTAAAGTTTTATTGGTGATTAGTATTGCGTCCTATATCGGTATTGAAACAACATCTTTTCTTGCAGTATTAGGTGCCGCAGGTCTGGCTGTTGGCCTAGCATTACAAGGTAGCTTATCGAACTTTGCCGGCGGTGTCATGATACTGATTTTTAGACCAATACAAATCGGTGAATACATAGAAGCACAGGGATTTGAAGGCATCGTGACGGACATTGGTATTTTTGTTACTCAACTCAAAACTTTTGATGAAAAAATTATTATTCTACCTAATGGCCCTTTAGCAAATGGCAATATTGTCAATCACACTCGTTCAGATATCAGAGCAGTAGAAATTAATATTGGCATCAGTTATAGCGATAATATTGCTTTAGCAAAAAAGTCCATGGAATCCGTATTATATAACGATACACGAATCCTAAGAAATAAAAATAATATTGTAGAAGTCATTGATCTGGGAGAAAGTTCTGTCGATTTTATCGTCCGTGCTTTTACAAAAACAGAGAACTACTGGGAATTATTCTTTTCTCTAAGACCATTACTCAAACAAGCTGTTGAAGAAGTTGGGGCAACCATACCTTTCCCTCAAAGAGATGTGCATCTTCTAAAACATTCTCAAGAAACCTCTATTTAGCTATAAAAGAACAACAATTCCTATTCATTTTCGTTTTAATCGGCGGCTTCCGACCAAACCTGGACTCCCCACAGGAAGTCGTCGATTATTTATCTAACCGTAACCAGGAGAAAACATCATGAAACATTCTTTATTATTTGGGCTTTTATCAACCAGTTTTATTGTTTTATCAGGCTGTTCCAGTAAAGGCGATCATAGTATCACATCAACCAACGTACATAATGAATCGCAAACACTAAAAGAAGAGATTTCTCGCTTAGAAAGAGAAAATCAAAAGCTTGCTAAAAAATCATCTTATGTTGATGAATTAGAGCATGAAATTCAAACACTTAAAAACAATCATTCGTTACCGTCTAAAACCCATTTATTATCAGGCAACTCAGAAAAAGGACATGCAGATTTACCTCCTAACTCAAAACCTGGAGAATGTTATTCACGTGTTTTGATTCCTGCAAAGTATAAAACATCGAAAGAGCGTGTTCTTTCTAAAGCAGAATCTTATCGAATTGAAACCATTCCTGCTGAATATAAATACATTAATCAAAAAGTCCTGGTAGAAGAAGCTTCTCAAAAACTTGTTGTTATTCCAGCAACTTATAAAACAGTCACAGAACAAGTTATTGTATCTGAAAAATCATCCAAAGTTGTTGAAATTCCTGCTATCTACGAAATGGTATCTGAACGTATCCTGGTACGTCCTGCTTATACAACATGGAAAAAAGGGACAGGACCAATACAAAAAGTAGATGATACAACAGGAGAAATCATGTGTTTGGTTGAAGTACCTGCAGAATATAAAACTGTCACTAAAAGAGTGGTTAAACAACCTGCGACCACTAAAACTATTGATATTCCTGCAAAATACAAAACCATCAATAGAAAAGTAATTGATAAAGCCGCATCCACACGAACGATTGAAATCCCAGCAAAGTATAACACCGTCTCTGTTAAAACACTTATCAAACCTGCATCCGAAAGAAAGATAAAAATTCCTGCGGAATACCGTACTGTTACCAAAAGAGAATTGGTTGAAGGTTCCTATTTACAATGGCGTCCAATATTGTGCAAAACCAATACGACAGTCAATGTTGTCAAACGTATACAAGAAGCTTTAACTACTGCAGGTTATAATCCTGGCAGAATAGATGGCGTTTTAGGCAGAGATACCATGAATGCAGTCACTCAATTCCAACGTAAAAATAAACTACCTGCAGGTCAGCTGACGATAGAAACCTTAAAAGCACTTAAAGTTTCTCTATAAATCATATAACAACTTCTCTAACAACAAGGAATCTGGTAATAATTAGTATCAGATTCCTTACAATAATTTTTCCAACAGTTTTTCTTTTAGTTTATCTTTTTTTGATTTTTTGTCTTTTTCATCCGTTGTATTTTTTTCTTCCTTCTTTTTCAATTTTTCTAATAAAAAATCTTTAACCTTCTTATCGTCTGAAGCTTCAACACCTAGTTTTTTCTTAATTAATTCATTTTTTTTATCTTTTATTTTTTGTTTTGCCGAATCTTTTATAGCTGATGAGAAATCCAATTTGTAACCAGGTGATGTTAATGGGCCTGATAATATAATAGGAAAAGTTAATCCTTTTAAGTTTTCCAAATCTTTTCCACCCTGACCTTCAAGATTCTTAACTATAGCAACATTCACTCGATAGTCTAATATTTGTTGTATTAAATTAATTTTTCCTGTGCCCTTAACTCTAAATGCGGGTGCCTTCAAATTAAAATCTACGTTATCTACAATAAAATTATTGACTTTGAACAACCCATTCATTTCTGCAAATCGGGTTTCATCTTCTTCTGAAAATGTTCCCTGTTCTTTTTGAGTCTTTCCTCTAAACTCCTGATATTTTTTATTGGTTTT
This sequence comes from Kangiellaceae bacterium, assembly GCA_965230335.1. Classification (GTDB taxonomy): domain Bacteria; phylum Pseudomonadota; class Gammaproteobacteria; order Enterobacterales; family Kangiellaceae; genus CBDDKS01. The sequence continues at coordinate 1,035,902 of CBDDKS010000006.1, forward strand.
TCTTAACATCTTTTGTATATCCACACCTTTAACAGCGCCATTTTTAGCATTCAATTGTATTTCACCTTGATGCTCCTGCTTTCCATTTTTTTCCTGGATAACAAAACTGACATTCAAATCGCCTACTCCTTCAACTTGTTCTGTTATCTCTATATCAGAAAAAAGTTGATACAAGTCAATACTTTTCAAATGTTTATTGATCGTTAATTGACCACCCTGTGGTAGAGGTTTGTAATCAGCATCCAAATTTAATTGTCCCTGTAACAAATCAGCCTGCATATCCAATTGTGTTTTTTGATTTTCTGCAACAGATTTAAATTGCACATTCTCCATTTTGATATGATTCATTACAATACTATTTGCTTTAAAAGTACCATTTAACTGTATTGTATCAAATAACGACATGGGTATTGTTATGTCTTCTATATCACTTTCCTGTGCTACTGTATTTTCTTCTGTCTCAGTAGTATCTGGTAAATAATTATCCAGATTTAACGTATTTAAATCTGCATTAAAATCTATATTAAGCAACTCCCAATTACTCACCAATATATTTCCATTTAACTGACTTTCATCTATATTGACGATAATATTATCCAATTTCACTTTTTGTAAATCACCCGTTATTTGTGTTTGCAAAGCAACTTTAGATAATGCCGTTGTCTCTTTGGTATCTAAATCAATATTCATTTTTTTCATCAAAGCTCTTGCATTAAATTCAGGAATATTGATATTAGCTTTCACTATAGGTTCTTTCGAAATATTAGACACCATAATGTCAATAAACTGCATTTCAAATGGCTCAGCTTTTATCAATGCTTTTTCCAAATTGACGGTATCAGACTGCATATTCAATTTAAGCTTTTCCAAAATAAAGGCTATTGATTGATTTTGTATGTTGGATGATATATTCAAGTATTGAATATATACTTCTTCGCTTTCTTGATTCAATTTCATCTGAGTTTTTAATTCAAAAGGAATGGAATCATTTATATCCTGAGTGATTACTTGACCTTTAAGTGACATATCGATCATTTCATTGAGTCGTATCTTACCACTGGAAAAATAAATATCTTTTAATTCATAATACTGTTCATTCAATTTATCATTCCATATAAAACTCCCCTTTTCTATATCAACACCATCAATTAAAATATCTGTTTGTGATGTTTCGTTACCTGTATTATCTTCATGACTTTTCTGTTCATCAGAAGATGATTCAAGCAATCCATCCAAACTACCCACATCTTCTTTTTCTTGAACAAAATAAAACTTGGGTGTTTTAAAACCTATTCTGGATACCTGAATATCTTTCACATCACGGGTTATACTTTTTAGTAGTGGCCAGGCTTTTACTTTAATATCCATTTTATTCATAGATACCATAGGCTCATAAGATTGTGATAGTGACTCAGGTTGTGACAAAATGACTTCATTCACACTAACACCCATCCATGGAAAAACAGATAAAGACAAATCACCATTAATCGACAACTCCCGACCTGTTGCTTCTTTAACTGTTTCAGTAATCTTATCTTTATAGTCATTAGGGTCAATAACATAGGGTGCCGTAATAATGATTATCATTAAAATAATCAATAAAACACCGAATACTTTTAATAATGTCTTTAAAAGTTTCACTATTGCCTCCTGTTTTTCAATATCGAGTTATTTGTTGATAAAGCCATGTTGTTGTAACATGGCTTTTGTTATCGGATTGTCTTCTGATAATAGACTCTCTTTATGTAATAAACGTTCCAAATAACGCGCAATAATATCAACCTCCAAATTCACCTGAGTACCTGTTTTATAATTATCAATCCAGGTTTCTTGTAAGGTATGTGGCACTATATTCAATTCAAAACTCTCCTTCTTAACATCATTGACTGTTAAGCTAATACCATCCATGCTAATAGAACCTTTCTTTGCAATGTAATGCATGATTGTTTTGGGTGCTTGTATGGATAATTGTGTTGAACGCGCATTCTTCGAAATATGAGTGACACAACCAATGGCATCAACATGTCCACTCACCCAATGGCCACCCAAACGCTGTGTTGGCAATAACGCTTTTTCAAAATTTATTTTTTGACCTTCAACATAATGATCCAAGGTTGAACATTGTAATGTTTCATTCGAAACATCTGCAGAAAATCCTTGCGATTGTAATTCAACCACCGTTAAGCAAACACCATTGCATGCAATACTGTCTCCTAACTGAACATCATCTAAAGACAACTTTCCAGTATCCAATACAAATCGTTTGTCACCTTCTTTTTTTTCTATTTTATGAATATTGCCCACAGCTTCTATAATACCGGTAAACATATTAAAGTCTCATAGTGTATAAGTTAAACGACAATCATGACCAATCATACGACTCTCTTTTAATGTTAATTCTACAGCATCCTGCATATTATGGATGGGAAAGTCGATTAAAGAACGAGCTTCATGTCCCATTAGTTTAGGAGCCATATAAATAATGAGCTCATCTAAAATACCTTGTTGAAGACACTGTCCTGCTAATGTAGGCCCTGCTTCAATTAAAATATCATTCATTGCCTCTTGTGCACAAAGATGCATCAGCTGTTTTAAAAGGGAGACACCATCTTTCTCTAAATCCTTGCTTATCACATCAGCAGGCAACGTTTTTTTTTCTCCTCTATCAGGGTAACCCAGCCACCAGACTTCAGAATTTTTATGAAAAAAAGCTTGTGTTAAATCGCATTGTCTTTTTCGATCGATGACTATTCGTATCGGTTGTTTAAAACGTTTTTTGTCTTCTTCAGAAAGAGAATCCAACTCATCCAAACGAACCAGCATGGAAGGATTATCCTGTAATACCGTTCCTGAGCCTGTCACAATAGCATCATGGCCTGCACGTAATTTTTGTACATCACGCCTTGCTGCCTGACTGGTAATCCATTGACTTTCTCCATTGGCCATTGCCGTTTTACCATCCAGACTCATTGCCAGTTTACAACGCACAAAAGGTAGGCTTTGCGACATACGTTTTATAAAGCCAGGATTTAATGCATTCGCTTCTTCTTCCATCAAGCCTAACGAAACCTCAATACCGGCTTGTTTCAATTTTGCAATACCTTTACCACACACCAAAGGATTAGGATCCTGCATCGCGATGACAACCCTGTGTATACCAGCCTGAATAAGAGCATCTACACAAGGTCCTGTTTTGCCAACATGAGAACAGGGCTCTAAAGTCACATAACAGGTTGCGCCTTGTGCTTGCCTTTGAATTTTCTTTAATGCATTGATTTCTGCATGGTCACCACCAAAATAAGCATGAAATCCTTCTGCAATACATTCATCATTTGCAACAATGACACAACCCACTTTCGGATTGGGTCTTGTCAAATAACCGCCTTTTTCTGCCAGCCTGATTGCACGAGCCATCCAATAGTGATCATGATGTTTGGATATCATATACAGCTCAAATGGATGACTAACGGCACCCGTTTTAAATTAGGAGTCATTATGTGATTCCAATTTTTCTATTTCTTTTCTAAATGCATTGACATCCTGGAAGCGACGATAAACAGAGGCAAAACGTACGTAAGCCACTTCGTCCAATTCACGCAAAGCATCCATCACCAGTTCTCCCAACATTTTTGAAGGCACTTCCCTTTCTCCAGTAGCTCTCAGTGACGATTGAATTTTATTGACTGCCTGCTCTATTGCCTCAACACTGACTGGACGTTTTTCAACAGCTCTTAATATACCCGCTCTTAATTTTTCTTCATCGAAAGGTTGTCTGGAACCGTCACTTTTTACCAATTTAGGCATGACCAGTTCTGCACTTTCAAAGGTTGTAAAACGTTCACCGCAGGCAGTACATTCTCGTCGTCGTCGCACCTGTACACCATCTGCAACCAAACGCGAATCAACAACTTTAGTGTCAATGTGTATACAAAAAGGACAATGCATCTGTACTACCTCGGTAACACAATTGGATTAGTTTTGATAAACAGGAAACGCCTGAGTTATTTTTTCTACTTTTTCTTTCACATCACTTTTAACAGCAACATTATCGATATCATCCAGTATGTCGCAAATCCAACTGGCCAATTGTGTCACTTCAGACTCTTTAAAACCACGGCTGGTCACAGCCGGTGTACCCAAACGCAAACCACTGGTGACAAAAGGTGATAAAGGTTCATTCGGTACTGTATTTTTATTCACTGTGATATAAGCTTCACCCAGCGCATGCTCAGCATCTTTACCCGTCATTTGTTTATCAATTAAATCAACCAAAAATAAATGATTATCGGTACCTCCAGAAACAATTTTATAATTCCGTGCCATAAATATTTTGACCATCGCCTGGGCATTACTGATCACTTGTTTTTGAATGTGTTTAAAATCTTCTGACAAGGCTTCTTTAAAAGCAACGGCTTTAGCGGCAATCACATGCATTAATGGTCCACCTTGACCACCGGGGAAAACGGCTGAATTAAACTTTTTCTCCAGCTCAGGGTTACTTCTTGCTAAAATAATACCACCCCTTGGACCAGCCAGAGTTTTATGGGTCGTTGTGGTCACAACATCAGCATAAGGTACCGGATTGGGATATAACCCAGCTGCTATCAAACCAGCCACGTGAGCCATATCCACCATTAAATAAGCATTTACTTTATCTGCAATTTCTCTAAATTTTTCCCAATCCACCACTCGAGAATAAGCAGAAAAACCAGCGACTAACATTTTTGGCTGGTGTTCCAGAGCCAAAGCTTCAACCTGATCATAATCAATGTAACCTTCTGCATTCACTGGATATTGAATAGCATGATACATTTTTCCTGAAAAACTGACGGGGGAACCATGCGTCAAATGTCCACCATCAGATAAGCTCATTCCTAAAATGGTATCACCTGGTTGTAATAATGCCATGTACACAGCTGCATTTGCCTGAGAACCCGAGTGAGGCTGTACATTAGCATAATCCGCATCAAATAAACGTTTAGCTCGTTCTATTGCTAAATCTTCAACTTTATCAACAAATTCACAACCGCCATAATAACGACGATGAGGGTATCCTTCTGCATACTTATTTGTCAAAACAGAACCCTGTGCAGCCATAACACGTGCACTGGTATAGTTTTCAGATGCAATGAGTTCTATATGGGCTTCTTGTCGTTTCTTTTCATTTTCAATTGCTTGCCAAACTTCAGAATCGAAACTTTCAAGTCCAGATGTATCATGCAAAATACTCATTTAGGAACCTCTATCATTGATTTAAAATTGAACGGAGACTATTTTATACAAAAAATGGGCAATACCCCAATGATTTCAATATCGGGTTCCCTGAAATCTACCATTGCTCAAAACCACCCGCTTATTCTCTTATCCAGAGTTTTCTTGCATCCCTTTAACTGCTGCTGATAATGTTGAGATGTTCTTTTCACCTTTTCTGCAACACCTATCAACCACTTCTTTTTTTTAAAAGATCCTCTTTTATAACCTCCCCGTCCTTCATGATAAGCCAGGTATTGATTATAAACATCCCATTTAGAAATATTTAATTGTCGTTGTGTATGGTGAGTGTACCAACCAATAAAATCAATCGCATCACCAAAATTATCCCTTAAGGCCCAACGATTTCTAGCTTGCAAATATTCATTCCAAACCTCATTTTTTGCTTGTGCATAGCCATAAGCACTGGATTTATATCCCCACGGAATGAAACCTAATACATATCGTCTGGGTGGACGTACATCTCTCTTAAATTGCGATTCATGACGCATAATCGCCATTATCACCCATATGGGTGTTCCCCATTTTTTATTCGCATCAACAGCCTCTTCATACCAACTAATTTTCCCATTAAAAATATCACAGATATTATGAGTATTGGCCGGTTGATAAGTGGCGCATCCATACAGCATGGGTAACATGATCATTAAATAAAGAACAGATTTTAAATACATGGTCTGAAAATCATTAAAAATAAGTAAATAAAACTATCGCTATGTGACTGATTTGTTAGAATGACGCTTTGTTTATTGTCTATTGAGTTCACGGTTATTATGGCACAATTTATTTATACAATGAATCGGGTAAGCAAGCTTGTACCACCCAGCAAAACCATTTTAAAGGATATTTCTTTATCTTTTTTCCCAGGCGCTAAAATTGGTGTACTGGGATTAAATGGCGCAGGAAAATCCACACTATTAAGAATCATGGCGGGTGTTGACAAAGAATTCGATGGTGAAGCCAGACCACAAGCGAATATTCGTATTGGTTATCTACCTCAAGAGCCACAACTGGATGATGAACTGGATGTGAAAGCCAATGTTGAACAGGGGCTTGGTGAAACACAAGTATTGCTTAAACGTTTTGAGGAAGTCAGCAATGCATTTGCTGATCCCGATGCCGACTTTGATAAACTATTGGCTGAGCAGGCTGAGCTTCAGGATAAAATTGACGCCGTTAATGGTTGGGAAATTGAAAGAACACTGGAACGCGCTGCAAGTGCTTTACGTTTACCACCCTGGGATGCCAAAACAGCCAATCTTTCTGGTGGTGAAAAACGACGTGTTGCGTTATGCAAGTTGTTACTGTCAAAACCCGATATGCTGTTACTGGATGAACCAACCAACCATTTAGACGCTGAATCAGTGGCCTGGCTAGAAAGATTCTTGCACGATTTTAATGGCACAGTTGTTGCCGTTACCCATGATCGCTATTTTCTGGATAATGTTGCAGGATGGATTTTAGAGCTTGATCGGGGTCATGGTATTCCCTGGGAAGGAAATTACTCATCATGGTTGGAACAAAAAGAGCAACGTTTAGCGATGGAAGAAAAACAAGAAACGGCTCACCAAAAATCGATGAAAGAAGAATTGGAATGGGTACGTTCAAACCAAAAGGGAAGACAGGCAAAAAGTAAAGCCCGTATGCAGCGATTTGAAGAACTGTCTTCACAGGAATATCAAAAAAGAAATGAAACACGTGAGCTCTATATACCACCAGGTCCTCGCTTAGGTACTCATGTCATTGAAGCCAAACACGTACAAAAAAGTTTTGGTGATAACGTCCTTTATTCTGATTTAAACTTTCGTCTGCCTCAAGGGGGCATTGTTGGTATTATTGGTGCTAATGGTGCTGGAAAATCCACATTATTTAAAATGTTGAATGGAGAAGAAACACCTGATTCCGGAGAAATCAGTATGGGAGAAACAGTACAACTAGCTTATGTAAATCAATCACGCGAATCACTCAATGGTGAGAACACAGTCTGGCATGAAATATCAGATGGTTTAGATAATATTACTGTCGGTAATTATACTGTACCATCCCGTGCTTATTGTGGCCGCTTTAACTTTAAAGGCACTGATCAACAAAAATACATTAAGGATCTTTCTGGTGGTGAAAGAAATCGTGTACATCTTGCAAAATTATTACGTAGTGGAGGCAATATTTTACTATTGGATGAACCAACGAATGATTTAGATGTTGAGACACTCAGAGCTCTGGAAAATGCACTGCTTGAATTTCCAGGATGCGCAGTTATTATTTCCCATGATCGTTGGTTTTTAGATCGTGTTGCGACCCATATTTTGGCTTTTGAAGGTAATAGTGAAACGCTCTGGTTTGAGGGTAACTACGCAGAATATGAAGTGGATAAAAAGCGTCGTTTAGGTGCCGATGCCAATGAGCCTCAAAGAATCAAATACAGAAAAATCAGTAATGACTAGAGCCTGTTAACAGGCTCTACTTTTTGATTACTTTCTTTCTAGGTAATTTAACCCAAAATACTTTGGCATTTGGATTTTTTGCTTTTAAGTCTTTTTCGACTTGCAGTATTTTTTCTGTATCCACTACATAATCATACTTAACATTGAGAGAGGATTGATTGGAAGTATAGCGGTTGCTACAACCTACACCGATCAATAACATTGAAATGACCAAGCACACATAACGACTCTTCATAACAGTATTCATCGTATCACCTCCGTATCTTTTAATATAGCTTACTGAGTTTAAAATTCAATTGAAACTATATATACATAAGCAAGACTTCCTAGTCACCAGGCAAACTATAAATATACCTTGCTAAATACAATGCATTTTGTTCTTCAAATTCCTGGAAACGACATCCAACAACATATTGATCTTCATTTATCTTTTTTAAATACACCATATCACAGTTAAACTCTACCAGCTCATAGGGTTCAGGCAAGTGTATTTGAATAAATAAAGCAATAGATTGAGAGGGGTCGACCTCCGTAACACCAGGCAATACTTCCGATAATTTAGATTGATCAATAGTAAATTGAACACCCGTTAAAGAAATATTCGATACATGAACACCGCACATAGCATCTGGCAAAACTGTCAATGTTGCCCGAATCCATACACCAAAACGTTTCTTCGCATAGTGCTCAATATTTTTCATTTCTATAGCACTCATCTTATAACCACTCATATATAAGAAAAGTTTCAACAATCCACTGTATTGCTTAAAACGAAATGTCAAAGCCAGTGAAACGTGATCTTGTTTACTTTCCTAAAAGTATTATCCATTTATTGAGATTTTCAAGTCAAAATGAGGAATGGTTGAAGTTTTCTGATAAACGCTACCTGTATAAAAAAGGGTAAATTTTCTAACTCTATTGGTTTCAATAACTTATCAAGAAAACCTTTTTTAAAATCTAACTCATAAAAAATAGTCTCCATTTCGTAAATTATATTCCTTTTCTCAAACGTATCCAATGAATTGGGTCTTCATCCTGTAAAACATTAGATCAACCTACTTTTTACAATGATATTTTTTATTAGCATAGCCCGTTTTTCTATTTCATACCTTTTAAATTGAACGATTTTTTGAATACTTAAAGCCAGCATCTTCAGGTGGCGCAGGTATAAACGCAATGCTAGGGGCTGTTTATCTTTTATAGGTTAAATCTGCTGATAGCTATTTTCTTGACCAACAAGGCAGAAAGAGAGAATAATAGTCATTCTATTTGAACGATTGATAACACAGTTGGGCAAAAAAATAGACTCAGCCAAAAAGGTTAAGCCTGTAAAAGCTAAACAGCCCCTATTATAAACCAATTTTATTTACATTCATTTCACTTAAAGGTATCACTATGTCATCCATTAATATTGGTATTGAAGAAGAACAACGCATTAAAACTGCTGAGGGCTTAAAAGCATTATTAGCCGACAGTTACACCCTTTATTTGCAAACTCACAACTTTCATTGGAATGTCACAGGGCCCCATTTTCGTGAGTTACATTTAATGTTTGAAGAACAGTATACAGAACTGGCTGTTGCTGTTGATGATATTGCAGAACGCATTCGTACCTTAGGTGTCATTGCTCCTGGTACATATAAAGCCTTTGCGGAATTGAGTTCCATTAAAGAAGTTGACGATATCCCTAACTCACAAGCCATGCTGGATATTTTAACAAGCGGCCATGAACAAATTGTGCAAACAGCAAGACAAGTACTTAAACTTTCACAAAGTTGTGATGATGAATCAACAACTTCTTTAGTTTCTGATCGTATGAGACTGCATGAAAAAACAGCCTGGATGCTCAGATCCATGAAAGCATAATGATCAATAGATTCTAAATTAACCTTTCTTTATCTTTACAGGATCAATAGCAAACTGCTCTTTTTCTAAAGCTTCTAAAAATGAAAAAGAGCCTGGAGCTGTTAGCTTTACCTCATCCCAAATCTGTTTAAAAAATGGACGACTTAAATGTGATGCTATTCCCGAGGACCACTCATGCCAACGCTCTTTACTCACACGTTTCATTGAGCGCTGATAGATTTGTTCATTACATAAATCCAAATAATTATAAACCGCTTCTCTAGCTTCAGTTTCTTTTGCTTTATCCAAGGGTTTTCCTAATAGAGCATCAACAGGAATGGTATAGGATAACTCTCGATATTGTTGATCAAAGGAATCTTCAAAAGCAGCACTGGATAACTTTCTGGACTCCCAAATCTGCCTAGCAGCAACAGCAACACCAATAGCTGTAGCTATCGAAGCAATACTATCCCAATTCATTGTGTTGCCTCCTAAAATAAGTTGATTAGATTCAGAATTGTTGAACTATTACTATGTAAAATCTTTATTCTGGCATATTTTTAGAATAAAAGATTTCCAGCATTTCTTTTTTTAACCGTTCTTTAATGCGATTCTGCTCTGTTTTATCCAGTGAATCAATACCAGAACCAAACAAATAATTTTCCAGATTTAATTCTTTTAAAATCATTTTTGTATGAAAGGTATTTTCCTGGTAAATATTCACATCCAACATTTGATAGTCTGCTTTGGTATCTTCTGATAAGTAATTTTGAATGGAATTAATTTCATGGTCAATATAATGCTTTGTACCATCGACATCCCGTGTAAAACCTCGCACCCGATAATCCATCATCACAATATCAGAATCAAATGAATGAATTAAATAATTCAATGCTTTTAACGGAGAAATAACACCACAAGTAGACACATCGATATCTGCCCGAAAAGTACTGATACCACCATCAGGATGACTCTCAGGATAAGTGTGTACCGTAATATGACTTTTATCTAAATGTCCAACAACGGCTTCCGGCAATGGGCCTGGCGTTTCATCAATTTGATCTTCTTCAGGTGAAATTTCATCTTCAGCGATAAGCATAGTCACTGATGCACCATGAGGATCGTAATCCTGTCGGGCAATATTTAAAATATGAGCGCCGATTATATCAGTAACATCGGTTAGTATGTTGGTCAGCCGTTCCGCATTGTATTGTTCATCAATATATTCAATGTACTCATTTCTATGAGACGCACTGCGGGCATAATTAATATCATAAATATTAAAGCTTAAGGATTTGGTCAGGTTATTAAACCCATGAAGTTTTAACTTGTTATTCATTCATTTTTTATTTCAAATATCAATACTTTTGCATAGATTCCAAAGAAAATATGAGTATTGGCTGTTCAATTTGGGAGGCATATATTAGTGCAGAAAGAATGAATTGGGTAGCAATAACCTGATAAAACTTTACTTTTATATGTTTCAATAATGATTGTTTTAATATCTCAAAAAAATTTATACTCGAATAAAGAATCAAATTACAAAAAATAGTTATATAAATTAAATGGTTACAGAAAATACAACTCCTCATATCTTAAAGTTTAAACAGATCACATTTTCAATAATGAGTCACCAAAAGCCTTTTCAGTAAAAATAAAAATGTGTAATACTGCAACAATATGTGGTAAAAAATGTCAGAACATCTATATGTTTTGTCATTACTGTTTATGTTATTTAAACAGCCCATTGTCAAATCGTTTTTATCTGAATAACTTTTTCAAAAAGGGGCATTGACCATGCTGAAAAAAATAGCAAAAACCATCTTCTCACTATACATTGCTTTTAACCTATCCTTTTTTAGCTCATTCATCCATGGAAAAACATTCACATCGATTAAACAATTATCAGACAGTGATCGCCCTCTCAGTTATTCAGCAAACCAACAGATACCCAGCTCACCCGTTTATTCTGCCAAATCCTTTAATACTACAAAACTTGCTAAAGAAGATGAATTTCGATTAAAAAACCGTATGCCATATCGATTTGCTGTGCCGGTTGCTGATGAAGATCTGACAACATCCGGTCAATGGCACACAGTTGATGATCAGGCCATTTGGCGACTGACTATATCTGCAGCAAAAGCCAAGTCTATCAACTTTGGACTTAAAAATGTTGTTTTGCCGGAAGGTGCGAAGCTTTTCTTCTACACAGATAACTACCAAACCATTATTGGCCCTTATACAAAAAATGATATTAACGGACATCAACAAATTTGGTCTCCCTTACTGGAATCCACTTCTGCAACTTTGGAAATTAACGTTCCGCTACAACAAAAACCATTAATATCATTTAACATTGCCAAAGTGAGTCAGGGTTATCGGGGGATTCGTAGTTCTGAGCTCAAATCCGGCAGTTGTAATATTGATGTCATTTGCAGTGAAGGTGATGCCTGGCGTAATGAAATTCGTTCAGTTGCCCGATATCAGATTACCGGTGAATTTCTTTGTTCTGGTACATTAATTAATAATGTTGAAGGCAGTCGTCGACCCTTCTTCTTAACAGCACAACATTGCGGTATTAATCAGGAAACATCGCCCAGCATGGTGTTTTATTGGAACTACGAAGTGTCTGTCTGTAGTGGTAACCGGGATGGTCAACTGAATCAATTTCAAAATGGCGCCAGTTTTCGTTCTATTTGGTTTGATTCCGATTTAGCATTGGTTGAACTGGATGAAATACCCAATACCAATTTTAATGTCTACTGGAGTGGCTGGAGCAACTCTTCTGCAGCTCCCTCTTCTGCAGTATCGATTCATCATCCCATGGGCGATGAAAAAGCCATCAGTATTGATGATGATCCATTAACCATCACGAATTATGAAGAAACAGCAGTGAATATCAATGGCACCCACTTAAGAGTTGGCAGCTGGGACAGTGGTACAACTGAAGGCGGTTCTTCAGGATCAGGTCTCTGGAATCAGAATGGGCGTTTGGTAGGTACGCTGACTGGCGGTTTTGCCTCCTGCGCTGCTACCAATGAATCTGATTGGTATGGCCGCATGTCACTCCATTGGGACGGTAATCCCAGCCGGGTTGCCCAAGTAAAATTTTGGCTAGATCCAAACGATCTGGATCCCACAACAATGAATGGTGCCAATAACTGTAATGCGCCAGATGTTGATATTAACCCAGTCACGTCCCCTTCTAATCTTGGTACAACATTCAATTTATCGGCCACTGTTTCTGGTGGTAGTGGCAGTTATAATTATTTTTGGGACTTTAATGACGATGGTATAACAGATTCAACCGACATATCACCCAGCTTCAATTATTCATTTTTATACGAAGGCAAAATCCGTTTAACGGTTGTTGATTCTAATAATTGCGCCGGAGTCGATACGATACCACTGATGATTAGCAATAACGGTAATGAGTTATTGCCATCTGGCGATCAAGTATCAAATAGTCTAACACCTGACAACTTACCTGCATGGCAAGTGGACAATACTGAAGTTTTTCAAGGTAATATCAGTTTAAGAGCCGCAAATATTTCTGATGATGAAATATCATCCATAGAAATCACTGAAACATTTAACAATGCACCCAATAATCGTATTGGTTTTGCAGTCAAAGTATCATCCGAAGCTGATTTTGATTTTATCAACTTTTATATTAATGATGAACTCATGGGATCCTGGAGTGGAGAAATTGACTGGATAACACTCTCTTATTTTCTAGAAAATGGTACTCATCGATTACGTTGGAGTTATGAAAAAGATGAGAGCATTTCAGAAGGTGATGATACGGCCTGGATAGATAGTGTTACAGGTGTGGATATCGAAGTATCGAGCATCAATCGCGGTGATAGTGGCGGTGGACTGTTCAGTAGAATATTATTGTTACTGTTAATCAGTATTGCGATTATCAGACAAATTTACAAAAGGCAGTCACTATGAAGTTTAATCTGTTATTGATACTTTCAATTATTGGTTTTTATGGCTGTCATTATCAACCCAGCGCAACCGAACAGTCAGTTGTACAAAAACACAATCCCATGCATATCAGCTTAATGAACACAGAAGGTAAACTGCTCAGTCAAATTTCTGATCAAAAAAAATGTAAAGATATCATTACCCTGGTGAATAACAAGCAACCTTTTTCTAAAAAGTTATTGCCTATCTTTAGTAAAAAAATAATTATTAAGGACGGCCCTAAAACAACAGAATGGCTATTGTCAGATCGAGGTTATATGAAATCCAACTCCCGGGAAGACACAGCTCTTTATATCATCAAAGACTACAAAGCCTTTTACCAACTATTTGATAAAACAGAAGCACTGTAATTAGGCTACTTTTGGTGGATAAGCCGGCTCATGCAAGCCCAGTTGTTGTGCCTCAGAAATTTTAGCCAATAAATCGATATCAACCAAATCAAATAATTGTTGTGTAGATTGTAAAATAAAATAAATGGGTTGATGGATATCAATACGGTAAGGAGTACGTAATACATCCATTAATTCAAAAGGTTTTCTTTGTGGCTCATGACTTTCAGCGGCATAAGCCAATTCACTAAACGAAGAGGCTAATCCTGAGCCCAAAGGCTTCACACCTTTTGATGTTTTTAACAAACCAAATTCAATGGTAAACCAATAGATTCTTGCTAACCAGGAATATTGCGTCTCATTGGCCTTTTGTCCAATTTTACCAACATGCTCGGTAAAGTCGGCAAAATGCTGATTGGTTAATAAAGGTGTATGCCCAAAAATCTCATGAAAAATGTCGGGCTCTTGCAAATAATCCAGTTCTTCCTGTGAACGAATAAATGAAGCTGCCGGGAAAGTTTTATTCGCCAGCATATCAAAAAAGCGCTTAAAATTAATCAATGCTGGTACAGGTTCCACCTGCCATCCCGTCGTTTCCATCAATACCTTGCTCACTTCGTTACATTGAGGAATACGATCCTTTGGTAAATCCAAACACTCAAGGCCATCAATAAATACCTGACAAGCATACTGTTCAACTAATGGCATTTGACGTTCAATAAGTTGACGCCATATATCATTCTCTTGTTCAGAATAATGAATAATACCTTCTGCATCAGGTATTTTTGCAACGTATTTGGATGATTTAGCCATGTATTACCTCCTAATTATAAGACTTAATTTAATTTTATTACTATTTTAGAAATATTACTTGCCTATTTTTCATAAATAATAAATAATTTGGCAATTAAATTTCATTAAATGCCATTATAAAGAAATAATGTTGCTAGATAAACACGATCAAGCTATTCTCAAAGTTCTGCAAAAGGAGGGGAAAATCAGTAATCAGGAATTAGCGGAAAAAGTGAATCTGTCTGCGGCACCCTGCTGGAGACGGGTCAAACGTTTAGAGGAAGAAGGCATCATTCAACATTATGTGGCTATGTTAGATCCCACTAAGCTGGCTTTGACATCCTTAGCTTACCTGGAAATTACATTGATTGATCACCATGAAGAAACCCTCAAACTCTTCAATCAATTTATTGAAGAAACGCCTGAAATTATGGAATGCTATTCAGTCAGTGGACAATATGATTATCTACTCAGAGTCATGTGCACTGATACCATCGCTTTTGAAAAATTTTTAATGAATCAACTGCTCAAGATTGGTGCTGTTAAGTCAAGCAATACTTTTTTTGTATTAAAAAAAATGAAATACACGACTGAAATTCCAAATAATCATTTATAAACTCATTATCATGCTCGCACTACTTGAATAGGTTGAACATTATGCGCAAAGGTCGTTTCCCTGAATATCATAATCAATCTATTCACTGGTCTTTTCTCAAAAAATTATTACCTTATCTTATGGAGTTTAAATGGCGGGTAGTTCTAGCGATTATCTGTTTAATCGGTGCTAAATTAGCCAGTGTTGGATTGCCATTACTCTTAAAACACATTGTTGATCATTTATCGGGAACAGCACAAATCATTGCCTTGCCTGTCAGCTTAATTGTTACCTATGGAACATTTAGACTACTCAATGCTTTATTAGGAGAAATTAGAGATACTTTATTTGGTCGTGTCACTGAACGCGCAATGAGACGCATTGGCTTAAAAGTTTTTCAACATTTACACGCGTTGGATTTAAGCTTTCATCTTTCTCGGGAAACAGGAGGGCTTTCAAGAGATATTGAACGAGGGACATCAGGTATCAGTTTTTTACTGCGTTTTATGATCTTCAATATCGTACCAACCATACTGGAAATACTGTTAATTAGTTTAATTCTCTATTGGCAACTGGATATCTGGTTTGGCGTCATCATTCTTATCTCTGTGATTCTTTATATTTCTTTTTCAGTGATTACTACAGAGTGGCGTACACGATTTATTAAAGCAACCAATGAGGCTGACTCTAAAAGCAATACCCGAGCTATTGATAGTTTACTCAATTATGAAACGGTTAAATATTTTAATAATGAAGATTACGAAGCTAAAAATTACGACAATCATTTGAAAGAATGGGAGCAAGCCCGCAGAAAAAATCGCCTCTCACTCTTTGCATTGAATGTTGGGCAAGCTTTGATTATTTCTTTGGCGCTAACAGCTATATTATTATTGGCAGCACATCATATTACTGAAAACAATATGAGTGTTGGTGACTTTGCTATGGTCAATGCTTACATGATGCAATTATTTATTCCACTAAACTTTTTGGGATTTGTGTATCGTGAAATTAAAGGAGCCATGACCAATATCGAGCAAATGTTCTTGTTATTACAAAAACAACCTAAAATATCCGACACTCATGATGCAAAAGATATCATTCTAGAGCAAGGTGGTATCCGTTTTGAAGAAGTATCCTTCTCTTATCATGATCGTCCAATTCTCAAAAATATTTCCTTTCATGTCAATTCAGGACAAAAAATTGCTATCGTCGGAGCCAGTGGCTCAGGAAAATCCACCATCATAAAACTGTTATTTCGATTTTATGAGAGTGATAGTGGATCGATTTATATCGATAACCATGCCATTCACCATTTAACACTCTCTTCTTTACGACAACAAATCGGCATCGTTCCTCAAGATACCGTATTGTTTAATACCAGTATTTGGGAGAATATTCGTTATGGTAACATTCATGCTTCTGACGAAGCCATCTATTCCGCTATTGAAGCCGCTTATTTAAAAAACTTTATTAACGAATTACCTGAAGGCATTCACACATTAGTCGGTGAACGCGGTCTTAAACTATCTGGTGGTGAGAAACAACGCATCGCGATAGCCAGAACCATTCTCAAAAAACCCAAGATCTTATTATTTGATGAAGCAACTTCCTCCCTGGATAGTCATTCTGAATTTTATGTATTGAAAGCTATCAAACAATTAGAGAAAAAGTATACCAGCATCACTATCGCTCATCGATTATCGACGATTACGGAAGCAGATAATATTATCGTGTTAGATAAGGGATGCATCGTTGAACAGGGCACCCATCAACAACTTCTCAAAAACAACCGTCATTACGCCACCCTTTGGAACATTCAATTAGAATAAAACAACCCCTAATATCTCCTAACAATGAAGTTTTCATATTTCTGTTATCTTTATGACTTCTAATGTAAAAAATACCGTCATATAGCTTACATTCTAAGATCACATTTCTCTTTTACAATGCTCATGGTTAAAAAAACTGGTTGTGTGCTATCAAACCGTTTGGCCATCGTTTTATAACTTTTTGATATATTACAGATAAACATATGTACCGAGTAAATTTTAAAGATGTAGATTTGAATATCTATCAACATCTTGGAAAATCAAAGGTGTATTGGAGCATAAAAAAATGAAAGCTTTTACAGTATGTAAAAAAATGATTCAAATGACTGCTGTTAGCGCAGCTATGGTCAGTGCAAGTCTTGTTCACGCAGGTACTGCAGATTGTGCTTTTGGAGAATGTACATGGGTTGTTGATGTTGCCGAATGGAATGTCAACACTGGACAACAACTCAATACTCAAACGGTCATGAGTGGTACTTATACCTCTAACCCTGAAACAGGCGCTATCGAAAGTATCATGCGAGATGTTAATGGTACACTAGTGCCGGTTACTGGATGGGCTACTGAAAATGGAACAACAACCAGTGGTGATGCCTATGAAGTTAATATCTCCAACGTGTTTGGTAATGTTGATCCCATTCTTGGTTTTGCATTTTCAGCAAATAACAATTCCAGTAACTTCTTAACCTACTCTTTTGCATTTGGTTTACCTTTAGGTGGCATTACAGCACCTATTAATGCAGAGTCACAATTGTCTGGTTCTCTTACCACAACCACTGCAAATGGTGGTAGCGTATTTCCTACATTAGGACCTAATATGCTAGTGGCAACGGATATCAATACCACTAACTTTCAGGTGATTAATAAAGGTGTTGATACAGGAACTACCGTCACCAACACCGGCATAGACAACACAACCTTTGATTTTGGTACAACCAATGCGGTTATTAATAACGGTACTTGGGACCTTATGAGTGTTGTTGTTGCATTTGGTTTATCACCTAATACAGCTGTGGGTATGAGTGGTTTAGTCATTCAGGAAGAAATCACAGTTGTACCATTACCAGCTGCAGTATGGTTCATGAGTTCAGGTCTTTTGGGTTTATTTGGCATGTCATTAAGACGTAGACAACAAAAATAAAGACTATCCTTCTCTCATAAAAAAGCCCTGGATTTCAGGGCTTTTTTATTTCATACAATTTTTAAAAGATACTTGTGTTATTTATTCTTCTATATCAATCACCTCAATCTTTTTTAGTTTTCCCTCTTCTATTCGATAAAAATTAAATTTAAGTATGCTGATTCGCTGCGCGGGCACTTGTTCTGAGTGGTTATTGATTTTGGAGTATGTCTTTTTATTTCAAACAAACTGAGTCCTAAAAGAATGGCTCAGTACTTAAATCATGATGCAGGACAAGTACCCTCCGTAGGAGTATTTCGGACGTTTGCTGACTTTTTGCTCTTGAAAGGTCAGTCGCGATGATGGAATCATCGTGAAACCACTTATTTATATGTAAAAAATTTAATGAAAATAGTGTCAATCACACACAGCGAAGCGGTGCGAAATCATTTTAAGCTGGCACAAAAATAGGGGAACATTGTTTTGGCTAATCGTAAATGACAGTGTTTTTCACAAAATAAATCGCTGTGCCAAAATACTCTGATTCAATCACATATAAATAATCTCAATTAATTATTTATTGATAACTCACTGATATAACCAACAAGATCTGGCCTTTTATAGAATTTTCAAAGATAATGCCCGCCGAGATGAATACCAAAGGCCCTAAGTCTCTAAAACAGGGCTCTTCAAAATCAACCCCACCAGGAGTTAATGCTATGTTTAAAGCAAGCCAAGTCTTTGAACTAGAACAATTATCCCTTGATGAACTCTGGCAAGAGATAAGTCATAATTATTCTACTGATGAAAATAATTACTTGAAGGAATTGCTGAATTTAGCAGAATTAACCTCTGCTGATATTCAGCATATTACTGATAAAGCAACGGCCTTGGTCCAATCAGTACGTAAAAATTATTCTGCCAGCGACAGTATTGAAGCCTTTTTGCAGCAATACAGTTTAGATACCAAAGAAGGTATTGCTTTAATGTGTCTGGCGGAAGCCTTATTAAGAATACCGGATGCCGATGTTGCCAATGGTTTGATTAAGGACAAGATTGAGTCAGCAAAATGGGAACAACATTTAGGTCAGAGCGACTCCTGGTTGGTCAACAGCTCAACTTGGGGGCTCATGTTAACCGGACGTATCGTCAGTTATAAATTTGATCCCCAAACTGAACAGCCGACCAATATGTTGAAACGCCTGGTCGCAAAATGTGGTGAGCCTATTATTCGCAAGTCAATGAATCAGGCTATGAAGTTTATGGGGAAACAATTTGTTTTAGGACAAACGATTGAAGATGCGTTAAATAAAAGCCGTTCCGCCATTGAAAAAGGATATACCCATTCGTTTGATATGCTTGGAGAAGCGGCGCTGACACAAGTTGATGCCGAACGCTATTTTCAAGCCTACCAATCTGCTATAGAAGCATTAGGCAAAGCCCCTAAACATGCCAATCGACCAACACCCAGTATTTCTATTAAATTAAGTGCACTGCATCCTCGTTATGAGTTGAGTCAAAAAGAACGCGTTCTTTCAGAATTATTTGATACGATATTACAACTTTCAAAACTGGCAAAGGATTTGGATGTTGCCATTACCATTGATGCTGAAGAAATGGATCGTCTAGAACTGAGTTTAGAGTTGTTTGAAAAACTGTATCGTGATCCTGTCTTCGAAAACTGGTCTAACTTAGGATTGGTTGTGCAGGCTTACTCCAAACGAGCGTTACCCGTTTTGGTCTGGTTAAAAAACCTGAGCAAACAATTAAACCGACGTATTCCCCTACGTCTGGTTAAAGGAGCCTATTGGGATTCAGAAATAAAATGGTGCCAACAACAGGGGCTCAATGGATACCCTGTGTATACCAGAAAAGCAGGCACCGATGTGTCTTATTTGGCTTGTGCCCGTTATTTACTGAAGTCAACGGATTGTTTTTACCCTCAATTTGCCACACATAATGCACATACGGTCGCCAGTATTCTGCATTGGGCAGGCAATCAGCGTGATTTTGAGTTTCAACGACTCCATGGTATGGGAGAAGAACTCTACGATTTGATCCTTCAGCAAGAAGACGCTTTAAATGTTCGTATTTATGCCCCTGTTGGCCCACATAAAGATTTATTACCCTACCTGGTAAGACGCTTACTTGAAAATGGTGCCAACACCTCTTTTGTACACCGTTTGGTTGATGAAGAAACACCCGTTGAAGAGTTGGCCCGCCACCCTATCACCACGTTAACCCAGCATCAATCATTAGCCAACGATAAAATACCTTTACCCAAAGCATTATATGGTGACGAACGCCCTAACTCATCGGGTGTTAATTTATCCATTTATAGTCAGTTGCAGCCTTTCTTAAAATCCGTCAGCCAGTTTTTTCAAACACAATGGCATGCACATCCCATTGTCGATGGAGAAAAACTAGAAGGTGAATCGATTGCGGTTTATTGTCCCTTTAATGAACAGCAACAAGTTGGCAGCCATTCTCAGATCACTTCTGAACAACTCGAATCAGCTATCAATAGTGCCCATGCCGCACAGACACGCTGGAATCGACAGGGTGGTGACTATCGTGCCGACTGTTTGGATAAACTCGCCACACTCATGGAAGACAATCAACATGAACTGATTGCACTCTGTTGTCTCGAAGGTGGAAAAACCTTGCAGGATGGTATTGATGAAATTAGAGAAGCCATCGATTTTTGTCGCTATTATGCCGTCAATACCCGAAAGGATTTTGCAAACCCTGTCTTGCTTCCTGGGCCAACGGGAGAAAGCAATGAGCTTTACTTACAAGGGCGCGGTGTGTTTGCCTGTATTAGCCCATGGAACTTCCCATTGGCGATATTTACAGGCCAGGTAGTTGCCGCATTAGCCGCAGGAAATAGCGTACTTTGTAAACCGGCAGGACAAACAACACTGATTGCTTTTCGGGCAGTTCAGCTGATGCATGAAGCGGGGATCCCTGGTGATGTATTACATTTTGTACCGGGTAAAGGATCCATTGTGGGTAAACAGCTTACAGAAGATAAGAGAATTGCCGGCGTTGCTTTTACAGGTTCAACGCAAACAGCGGTCGGTATTAATCGGGCTTTGGCCGCAAGAGATGATACCCCTATTTCTCCACTCATTGCAGAAACGGGTGGTCAAAATGCCATGATTGTGGATTCTTCTGCATTACCTGAGCAAGTCATTACCGAAGTAATTCACTCAGCATTTACCAGTGCAGGTCAACGTTGTTCAGCATTAAGAGTGTTATATATTCAGGAAGATATTGCCGATCACGTTTTATCTCTTCTGAGTGGTGCCATGCAAGAACTCTCTGTCGGTGATCCTCGATTGCTATCAACCGATGTAGGTCCGGTTATTGATAGCGCATCACAAAAGGAATTGCAGCAACATATTCAAGAATTAAAACAAGCAGGACAGCTTATTGCAGAAACCTCTTTACCCAATAACTTGCCACCAGGACATTTCGTTGCGCCTTGTGCTTTTCAAATTCAGAGTATCAATGAACTGACTCAAGAATGGTTTGGTCCGATTCTTCATGTCATTCGTTATGCATCCAATGAATTAGACAAGATTATTGATGAAATCAATGATTATGGCTATGGACTCACCTTAGGTGTTCACTCACGCAATGAATCAACCGCCTATTACATTGATTCCAGAGTCAAAGTAGGTAATGTCTATATTAATCGAAATATGATTGGTGCTGTTGTCGGTGTACAACCCTTTGGAGGCCAAGGTTTATCTGGTACAGGCCCTAAAGCGGGCGGCCCTCATTATCTGCATCGCTTTGCAACAGAGCGCACCAGAACCAATAATACTGCTGCCATAGGAGGCAATGCCACTTTATTATCACTGGGAGACAGTTAGGAGTTATCTTTTATATCGCCATCATAGAAAAAGGACTTTTATTTTTTTCATTTTTGTTCTAAAAATACATATAGCTGTTTTGTGCCAGTTTAAAGTACTTTAGCGATACATGAAGAAAAATATGTTTTTTAACAAATCCATCAATGAATATTCTCGTCTGCAGGCTGCTGGTGTACATTTTTTAATTAGTCTGGTTCTTTTATTGGTATTGCTGATATTTTTACAAAGGTTCTGGTTTCCCCAGGAACACTTTTTATATAGTGGTGGTATACAGGGGTTAAGTATTCTGATACCTGTTGATTTAGTACTTGGGCCTTTACTCACTTTATTAATATTCAACCCTGAAAAAAATAAACGTGAGTTAAGAAAGGATTTAACATTAATTGCCATTGTGCAAATTGCAGCCATTTTATGGGGACTAGTACAATTGCATCAGGTACGTTGCTTTGCGATGGTATTTAATGACGTAGCATTTGAAACCGTACATCAATCAGATATAAACACACAATATAAAAAGTTCATTGAACAAAATAAAGAAAAACCAAAACCTGCTCTCGGCTGGTTTCAAAAAATGATGTTATACCGATTGCCTATGGCAACAACGGAAGAAGAAAAATCGAAAAAACAATTGGAAAAAACAATCAGTATGTTTACAGGAGAAATGCCTCATTTGAATTATTCCCAATATCAATTAATACAACAGCATAACCTGTTAAAAGCAGAAACCATATCCATTAACAACATCAAAAACTTAACAGAGGAACAGATACAACACCTCAATGAACGAATGAAAAATAATCCACAGTTAGGATTATTTCCTGTTAATTTTCGTTATACCCAAGGCTATGCATTATTTAACTTTAAAGCACAAAGGATAGAAGAAATGATCTCTATTGAGAATAAAGCTTGGTATCAATGGTTAATCCTTTAACCATATCTTTTTATCAAAATACTTTACTAGGTGATAGATACAAGATTAAAAACGTATTTTTGATCCTAATGTTAACAAGTCTTGTTCAAAATCATCTCTGCGTGCCTCTGCCTCTGTTGTTGATAAACTGAGCTGAAGCAAAACTTTGTCAGTAACAAAATAATCAACACCTACTTTAAGTTCTGTCTCTGAAATAAATGCTATATCAACAATATCAATTCCTACAAAAAAATCTAAACGTCTGTGAGGATAATAAGTCCATTGAGCATTGCCACCAAAGCCGGTTTGGCCACCAAGATCATAATAGGTAGCCCCAAAATCTACCGTATAAGCACTGCCATTATGATACTCAGTATGCAGATGTGACTGAAAACCAATACTTTCAAAGTCAGCATCTGAATTTTTTGTATACTCTCCTCTATACTCTTGTTTTTGTAATTTCACACCACTCTTACTGTAAATATAATCGATACCATACCCCAACCTGATTTCATCTGAATTCTCGTTGGAACGAATGTGCCCTAAAACAAAACTATCCAATGACACGTAGTAACGCCCACTGATTTTAGTAAAATCACTACTATCTACAGCATCCAGGCTGTCAAACCGATTATCTTCGGAATCAAAACTGGTATCCGTATAAGCCAGATCAACATAAGAGGACTTACTGATAAAAGCCGCTTCTTTCAATGCGTACTGCCTTGTTTTTACGTCATCGAAATAGACTCTTGCCTGTAACTGATTTGTATCAAAGTCTTCACCAAAAACGCCTCTAAAATTTAAAGAAGCTAATGCATTGGCGTCGACCCCTCTGGCTGAAACAGGTCCAGTCACATCACCCTGGGAAAAAATACCACCAATCTCATATCGAAAACTTTCTGCATTTAATGTCGTGGAAGATACAAATAATAGACTGAATAAAATAGATGAATATTGCATAACTTAACCTCTACTATATTTTTTAATAATCATACAATGAACGAATAACACGCTAAAAGGTAAACAATCCAAGCCTTTTTCATAAAAAAACCCTATG
Organism: Kangiellaceae bacterium; assembly: GCA_965230335.1. Taxonomy (GTDB): domain Bacteria; phylum Pseudomonadota; class Gammaproteobacteria; order Enterobacterales; family Kangiellaceae; genus CBDDKS01. The sequence goes on from CBDDKS010000006.1 coordinate 1,059,968, forward strand.
ATTTGCTTACGGACGCTAAGTGTACTCAAAAAACCATAAGACAACAATAATCGATTTGTAACAAGAGTTATTTTATAACCTTTTCTTTTTCATCACAATATCCAGGTTAAATACCATTTATTTCAAAACGCCAGTGATTTCAAAATACCATCATATCGTTATTCACGATATGATGGCTTCATGCTTTCTGATAGATCATACCTTATGTTATGTTAAGGTTTGTTATTCTTTTATGGGTTAAACCTGAATTCTGGATAGTTTACCTTATCGAGAATACTGAGTTTCAACAACTTGTAATTCCGTCTTCTCTACACGCTTTTTGTCCTGGCTCTGACAGGGTAGCTGCTGCTGGTCATACTCTTGTAATGACACCCATTTTATTCTGTGAGAATACCCCTGCCGATAACCGGCATGATATAAACGCATATTATAATTTTCAGGTGATCCTCCATTAATCAAGTAATAGTTATCCCGCCACCCTTTAGAATAACCTCTTAAGGCATCTTCACAGCCAAGCTTGAACCAATCTTCATTAAGCACAAGTAATTTGTTAGATTGCCAATGACTACACCCTGTTAATACAACTCCTATGAAACACACAATGCTATATTTCATAGCGCCCCCAAGAGCAGTGGTGATTGAAAACTTCTTTATATAAGTAAAGCCAAAAAGTATATGATTTTCAAGAGAAAAGTCATCAAATAACCATTTACAAAAAAATTTTTTCCTTTTTATATTTTATCGCGATGATATAGCTTTTATTTCTTAGCCGGACCCTACTCATTTTCCAAAAATTTTAATGCGATAATATCATTTTCAATCCGTATAATTTCCATCACAACGACAGGAGCCTCAATGGCTGTACCCTGCATTTGTACAGTCACTTGTTCACCCACTGCAGGAATAACCCATTCTTTCACTTGCAGAGCGATACCTCCTTCACTGATATTAATACAGTCACAAATGATTTCTCCTGATTCAGGATGATTGACTTTGATGGACGATGCCAACCGAGTCCGCAAATATAAACGACGTTCTTCCATTATAAGACTCTCTTAATATCTTTTTTTACGTCGTACTTCACAGTTTTTTTGGGATTTACCCCATTGGGCTTGATGCTATTACTCATCGCAGGACCACCATATATACCCATGCCGATCATAGTTTATTTAAAAAGCTTAACAACGGCTTGAATACTAGGCAAGTAAGATATACCAAAAATATTTAAATGATTTAATTGATGATACAAATTATATAAAGGAATCCTTTCTTTCCAATCAGCTGACAATTGACCGTGATGAGCATAAGATTGATAAAACACCCTATCAAATCCCCCAAATAAAGTCGTCATCGCTAATTCAGCTTCTGCCCAACCATAATAACAGGCAGGATCAATTAATCTGGGACCATATGGTGTTGCCAAAACATTACCGGACCAGAGATCACCATGAATCAGTACCGATGGCATGGTCGGTATCCACTCTTCAAGACGATGACTCATTTCTATAAGCCTTTGATATAAATTCTGATCAAGTCGATGATTTTGATAAGCCATATCTATCTGATATTGCAAACGATTTTGGATAAAAAACCTATGACCATCGTCACACAAGCTATTTTTCTGCACAGACTCACCGCAATAATTGTCCCGTTCAAAGCCAAAATGTTCAAAATGCCGGTGATGTAATTGGGCCAGTTCTTCGCCCAATTGTTGCCATCTTTGCTTATTCATAGTGCTTCTTTCATAAAAAGGCAGCAACAATGCATCATCTGAGTAAGCCAGCACCTCTGCAGCAAATCCATCAACTTGAGCATTGATAGCTAACAAACCCTCTGCTTCTACAGCAAAAGAGCGCAAACCTGACTTTTCTGTAAACTTTAAAAGTAAAGCACGTCGATCACTCAAAGTGATTCTGGCAATAGATTGAGAGGCACTTTTTGATAGAAATTCTATACAATCAATAGATTGTGACGCTTGTGCTTTCAACCAACGAGAAATATCTAGGGGTAAACTCAATACCTGTGCCTATCTGTCATACATAGACGTATCTGCCAAGGCAGTATTTTTATGCTGTCAGTATATACCCACGCTACTTGAAGACAAATAATCACATGACTACCGCACAATAAATCGATACAATGGGGCGTTTTCATTTAATTCATTCATATTCAGGTCTTTATTATGACAAAAGCAACCGCTCGACACATTTTAGTCAACGATGAATCTCAGTGCCTTGCACTAAAGCAAGATATATTGGAAGGCTCTGCTGATTTTGCAGACTTAGCACAAGAACACTCGCAATGCCCTTCTGGCAAACAAGGCGGTAACTTAGGCGAATTTGGCCCAGGTATGATGGTCAAAGAATTCGATGAAGTGGTTTTTAGTGCACCTATCAATGAAGTACAAGGTCCGGTTAAAACACAATTTGGTTATCATTTATTGGAAGTCACCGAAAGAACTGACTAAAGCCTGTTTATCTTTGTGCTCATTACCAAGCATTTGAAATACATTGAGTCATTGCAAATGGATTGCATGACTCAAGTCATACGATTCAAAGTAATGTCATTCAAAGCAACATGATTCAAATAACGTGATTCAAAAAAATTCATGAAAGAACAAACCAACATCGAAGCAGCTGCTTTTAGAAAACTGATTCAGCATTTAGATTCGAGAAAAGATGTACAAAATATCGATCTCATGAATTTGGCCGGTTTCTGTAGAAACTGTCTGGCAAAGTGGCTGGTCGCAGCTGCTGAAGAAAACACAACACCACTGAGTTATGAGGAAGCCAGAGAGAAAGTCTATGGCATGCCTTATGAAGAGTGGAAAAAACATTATCAAAAATAATGTGAACTTTTCTTATGCGCAGCTGAGGTTAGGTAATCACATTTGATACCATTTTTTAGGATATTTCCAACGACACACGCCCCACACCTGGTCATTCACATGATAACCGGCGGTTCTTCCTGCGTCTGCATTTGCCGTTAATTCGCACACCAAATCCAATTTAATAATATTACCCGCTTCAATATGTTCAAGATCATTCAACTCTGAGTGTGGCGTACCACAGGTCACCATGCGTTGCCATCCAATATATTCTTCATCCTGGAAACGAAAAATAATTTTTTGTTCACTGACATAACGCATGCGAAATAAATACTGAAAAACAACAATTCTTTTTTCTTTAAAACTAAAACGACCCTGACTATCGGTAAAGGTTTTATCCACGTAGCGTCCATCATATACATCAGCAATACGAATGACTTCAACACCAACTAAAGGCTTATCAAATAAAGTGACCACACCTTTCGTTTGAGAAAAAATACATGGATAAATACCATCGTACCATTTTCTAATCGCCATAGGAGAAAACTCTACTGCAACATCATTTTTAAAACGTTATTTTTAGAAGGTTGTTCGTCGATAATGACGATATTCTGGTTCCCAAAAATTAGCACGAATACGTTCCAGGATGACTTCATCAGGCACAGCCGTGGCAACACCATCCTCTATGGCTTGTTTGGCCACAGCCAGAGCCATAGATTGACTGAGTACCCGAATACTGTCCAAGTGAGGCAATAAGCGCCCCTCTTCTTTCATCACATCAAGTGACATATCCGCCAGTGATTCACTGGACGCCATCAACATATTATCGGTAATACGCCAGGCACCTGCCGCCAAAACACCCAAACCAATACCCGGAAAAATATAACTGTTGTTACATTGTGCAATTCTAAAGGTTTTACCGGCTAATTTAACATCATCAAAAGGACTTCCCGTTGCAACAATTGCCTCACCATTTGTCCACCGCAACACATCTTCAGGCAAAGCTTCAGCTCTGGATGTCGGATTGGATAAAGGTAAAATAATAGGACGTGGTGTATGTTGATGCATTTGTCGTACAATGGATTCAGTAAATACATTCGGCTGACCGGACACACCAATTAAAACTGTTGCCTTTGCCGATGCAATAACATCATCAAAACGGATTCGCCCCTGATCATTTGTTGGCCAATTGGCGACAAACGAAGCTGGCTGTGCCAAAGGCTTTTGAAAATCTTTCAGATATTCCAATGAATCAACCACCAGCCCCCGGCTGTCTATTAAAAAGACCTGCCGTCTGGCTTCTTCATCCGTTAAACCTTCTCTTTTCATTTGAGCAATCACTTGCTCTGCAATACCACACCCTGCAGAGCCCGCACCCAAGAAAACCACTTTCTGGTCACGCAGCTTTTGGTCTATCTGATGTGTAGCCGCAAGTAAAGTACCCACGGTAACCGCTGCTGTACCCTGAATATCATCATTAAAACTGCATAAGCGATCTCGATACTTCTCTAGCAAAGGCGTTGCATTGGTTGCTGCAAAATCTTCAAACTGTAGTAATACATTTGGCCAACGACGCTGTATACCCTGAATCACCTCATCAACAAATTCGAAATATTCATCACCAACAATACGTTTATGACGCCATCCCATATAAAAGGGATCCTGAATCAACTCTTCGTTGTTACAGCCTACATCAATCATCACGGGCAGGGTATAGGCAGGACTGATACCACCACAAGCGGTATACAAAGATAACTTGCCAATGGGGATACCCATGCCACCTATGCCTTGATCGCCTAAGCCTAATATGCGCTCTCCATCAGTGATAACGATGACTTTGACATTATGCTTGGTCGCATTATGTAAGATATCATCAATTCGGGAACGATCAGGATAAGATAAGAATAAACCTCGTTTTCGACGATAAATTTTTGAAAACAGTTGACAGGCTTCTCCCACTGTTGGCGTATAAATCAGTGGCATAATTTCACTTAAATGCTCAATCACCATCCTGAAAAACAAGGTTTCGTTCGTATCCTGAATATTTCTTAAATAAATGTGTTTATCCAGAGGATGCGTAAAACGTTGTAGCTGATGGTAACAACGTGCTACCTGCTCTTCAATGGTTTCTATAGTATGAGGCAGTAACCCTTCAATATTGAATGCGTGTCGCTCTTCTAAAGAAAAAGCACTGCCTTTATTTAATAAAGAGGTTTCCAAAAGTGCCGCACCGGAATAAGACACATATAACGGACGTTGTGAACGGGCATTGGGTTTTGTAGACATTGACGACATAATAGTGTTATCGCTTTTAATAATAATTGGAGAAGTGCTATACATCTTATTCTAGCGTTATTGCTTATTTTGTAAATTGCTTATTTTATAAAATGTCATGAGCACTCAACCTTTGTAACATAGAATCTTGAAAATGATAAGCCTTCATCCCGAAGTATACCGGTGTTACCTGAATATGGAATAAGTATTGACCCCAAGACAAACTTAAAGGTATGGTTCACCTATTGATTCAAGATATGACATTCTCATTATAATGAAAGTATTAAAATTTGGTGGTTCATCCTTAAAGCCCATGGATGGATTCTTACAAAGTTGCGTTGTCGTTCAACAAGAACTGCAACACAGTAAAGGGCTTGTTGTGGTTTCTGCTTTAGGAGGTGTCACCAATGCCCTCGAAAATGCCATTCATTCTGCCGTATCCAAACAGGACTATCAACCTATCGTTGATGCTATCCGTCAACAGCATAATGAACGCATATCAGCCTTAGCACAGCAATTCCCAGACTATTCATTTGATACCTGCCAGGCACTTTGCCAAACCAAACTACAGCTTCTCACTCAATGGCTTGAAAGTATTGCTTTAATTGAAAGTGTCAGCGACCACGCCAAAGCAAAGATCCTGGGTGTTGGAGAAAGTTTATCTTCCCTTTTATTTTATGAAGCACTCAAGGCTTCCACCCCAGAACAAAATATTCAGTTAATCGACAGTTATGACTATATCAAAACGGAAGGCACCAAATATATTGGCTCCCCTGATATTGAAAAGTCTGTACGCCTGATTGAAGCACTGCATGTCGAAGACAGTCAATGGCTGGTTGCTGCCGGTTTTATTTCAAAAAATGATAATAATGATGTCAGTTTATTGGGCAGAAATGGTTCTGACTTATCAGCGGCTATTTATGCTTCAGGCCTTCAAGCCAAAGAATTACAAATATGGACCGATGTGAATGGCGTATTTAATGTTGATCCCAACCTTATTGAACAAGCCGAGGTCATCGATCATCTGAGCTACAAAGAAGCGGTAGAATTATCTTTCTTCGGAGCAAAAATATTACACCCGAAAACCATTGGTTCTATTGCCAGCTACAATATACCCACCATTGTGAAAAATACGTTTAACCCGGAGCATCCAGGAACACGTATCACCAAAGAAACATCCCATAATCCGGGAACAGTCACCGGCATCACCGCACTGGATAATATGGTGATTTTTAATATTTCCGGGGCTAATTTTAAAGGCGGTTATGGTCTATCTGGTCGGGTGTTTTCCTGCTTGTCACGTGGACACATCCCCATTACTTTAATTTCGCAGTCTTCTTCTGAATACTCTTTGGCATTTTGTGTTGATGCTGTCGATGCACCACAAGTCAAACGCATGTTAGAACGGGAATTCTTTTTTGAACTGAAACATCAGCATATCAACCCGATCGAAGTGCGGGAAAACCTGGCTTCTATCACCGTGGTTGGTGACGGCATGCGACAGGCTCATGGTGTTGCCTCCGCATTTTTTGGTGCATTAACGGCTTCTAACGTCAATATTGTTGCCATAGCTCAGGATTCATCTGAACGTTCCATTTCTGCGGTCATACGTTCACCTAAAATGAAGACGGCTGTCAATAAAGTTTATGAGAACTTCTTTAAATGCCCAAGAGTGATTTCTGTCATTTTATATGGCGTTGGTATTATCGGAAGTGAACTCATTAACCAAATCAAAAAGCAACAACAACATTTATTAAAACAACGTATTGATATTCGTGTGATTGCCATCGCCAACTCTAAAAAACTATTGTGGCAAGAACAAGGATTATCATTAGACAACTACAAACAACTGTTAGACAGTTCCTCCCAACAACCTGAGCTTGATCGACTACTCCATTTATGCAATCAACATTGTCCTTCCAACCCTGTCTTTGTTGACTGCACCAGTGATCAAACCCTTGCAGAAAGCTATACCTTATTGTTTGAAAATGGATTACACGTAGTAGCGGCCAATAAAAAAGCCAATACTTCCCATATCCATTATTATAAATCGTTGCGCCATATTGCTCATCAACGACTCAGACAGTTTTGTTATGAAACCAATGTCGGTGCCGGCTTACCCATTATTCGTCAACTGCAAAACTTAATTCGCAGCGGTGATCAATTGATTAAGTTTGATGGTATTTTGTCTGGCTCGCTCTCTTTTATCATGGGTTGCATGGAAGATGGTCTTTCTTTTTCTCAAGCCATACAAGAAGCCAAAGACAAAGGGTTTACAGAACCTGATCCACGTGATGATTTATCCGGCATGGACATCGCCCGAAAGTTGTTAATTATCGCCCGCGAATTTGGTCTCGAATATGAACTGGATGACGTCACCATAGAACCCTTATTAACCGATGCTTTTTCTCCCGATGATTCCATCAATGACTTCCTGCAACAAACGTCAACACTGGATGATCACTATAAAACATTATTTGACCAGGCCAAAGAACGTGGCGAAACCTTGCGCTATGCCGGCAGCATACAAACCGATGGCTCAATGACGGTTAAACTGGAAAGTGTGAACCCCAATCATCCACTCTATAAAATTCGTGGTGGTGAGAATGCTTTTTCATTCACCACCGAAAGATATAATCCTGTACCTTTGGTGATTCGAGGTTATGGTGCTGGTGCTGAAGTCACATCAGCAGGTGTTTTTGGAGACATATTACAAACCATTGTTGCCTGATCATTGTTTAGAGGATAGTATCAAGATCCGTTGGACTTCTTGTATACAACGTTATGATGACATTCAGCTTGATGATTACCGGGTTTTCTTTCATTGCCATAGGTATTTTATATATTTATTACTGGCAATTTTCCAAAGGACTCAATAAATCGATCATTGCTAAAATATCCTGTACATGTTTGCTGCTTGGGTTAGGTTTTCTGCAATACCAGCATATACATTACTTTCTTGGACATTATCAGCCTTTAGATTCGCTTTGGTATCTGTTTAGTCTGGCTTTGGTTCCCATGACGTTTTACTTCTTTAGTAAAGCCATTCTATTCTCTCATACGAAATATCGATATTATGATGTTCTACATGGCTTGCCTCTGATCTTACCTTTTACCTTAAGACAAGAGATTGCTGTCCCCTTATTTTTTATCATAGGTACAGGCTATTGTTTCTGGATCGTTTATTTTATTTATAGTCTGCGTCGTCACAAAAAACGTTTTCAAACTGAATTATTTTTCTTTGGTCTTTTTGCTGCTATGGCAGTATTACTATTAATTATTGGTCTATCCATTCCTTTTATTGATATGTCCTACTTTTATTTTGCCTATGCCAATAGTATTGGTGTTGCATTTATATTGATCACTATGGCTTTACTCTATTTTCCTGAGCTGCCACTGGATATATCAGAAGTCATTCAACTCAGTTATGCCAACTCCACCCTAAAGAATGTTGATATTGAACAAACTCTCAAACGACTGAATCAATTAATCCAGGATGAAAAAATATACCAAAATGAAAACCTCAACCTTTCCATGCTTGCTGAACAGATGACACTCAGTGGGCACCAGCTATCTGAATTCATTAACACACAATTTGATATGAGCTTTTCTAAATATATCCGTCAAGTTCGTGTGAATGCTGCTAAAACCTGCCTGATAGAAGACAGCACATCATCTGTTTTATCCATTGGCTTAGAAAATGGTTTTAAATCCCAATCCAGTTTTTATGCCGCATTTAAAGATGAAACCGGAGAGTCACCTGGCAGTTTTCGCAAATCACAATCAAAATAACGCTCATCAAATAACAACATTATTCTATTATTATCATATGGGAACCCAAATAATTCATTAAAAATCAATGCGTTATTAAATAATTATTCAGACATTATCAATATGGAGTTTTTCGTTCAATTCATCCATTAAATTTGCCTCATACACTAACTCAACCACACTCAATATCGTTTGTAGAGGCAAAACAATGAATCACTTCAAAGAAAATAGTCATCAAAAGAACAACAAGAACACTCAATTGAGTATCGAAAGAATGATTGTCAATAAAAGTACCAGCGCTTTTGATGGACAGATTGTTTTTTCAACTCCCAAATTTTTATGGATGGGAAGCATTTATTCCATAGCCATCATTGGCGGTATACTCACCGCCTCATTGGAAAATATTTTGGTCTTTCTCATATCAACAGCAATCACATTATGTTTAGGACACTCCATAGGCATGCATCGATTACTGATTCATCGAAGCTTTCAATGCCCTGTTTGGCTCGAATACTGTCTTGTTCACTTAGGTGTATTAGTTGGCTTAGCCGGCCCAAAAAGTATGATGAAAACCCATGATTTAAGAGATTGGGCACAAAGGCAGTCGCAATGTCATGATTATTTTGGCCATCGACAAGTCTTTTGGAAGGATGCATTCTGGCAAATTTTTTGTGATATCCAATTAACCCATCCACCTGAATTTATTCCTGAAAAATCATTTTCTGAAAACAAGGTCTATCACTGGATGGAAAAAACCTGGTTGCTACAGCAAATACCCTGGGCCACTCTGCTTTATTTAATGGGTGGCATCGAATGGGTTATTTGGGGGAGCTGCATAAGAATCGCTGTTTCAGTTACTGGACACTGGCTCATTGGTTATTTTGCTCATAATGAAGGCGAACAGGAATGGCATGTTCATGGTGCCAGTGTCCAAGGGTTTAATATCCGTTTTGCGTCTTTATTAACTATGGGTGAAAGCTGGCACAACAATCATCATGCTTTTCCCGGTTCTGCTAAACTTGGATTAAAAAAAGGACAACTTGATCCTGGCTGGTGGGTTATCCTGTTTCTTAAACAAATGGGATTGACCTATGACATAAAGTTGCCTGAAGATTTGGCTATCAGAAAAGAATTAATGCCTTTAAATACTCATGAACCATCAACATTATCTAATAATGTTGATTCAACTATATCAAAATCATCCATGGTGTAAAATTGTTCAGACTTTCTTCCATGAAAGTCCGTTGTCTTTTTGCAAGCGCTCAAAAAGACAAGAAAAAAGCTGGTTCGCTGCGTGGGCACTTGTTCTGAGTGGTTGTTGAGTTTTAAGACTATCTTTTTACTTCAAGCAAACTGAGACCTAAAAGAGTGGCTCAATTCTTCACTCATGATGAATTTTGATAAGTTGACTGTCCATTATTATTCTTTCTTTTTGTAAGACATTAGCTATTCATTTTGTAATCCTTTTCTGAATGTAGACTGTCTGTTTTTATTCTGCTATTATTACTTTGTTCTATTGTTATTTACCTAGGCTGTTCATTATTATTCTTTTTATTTCTACTGAGTTTTTTTACCAATTCATCATTTAAGTTTTTATCTATTTTTATTAAATCATTATTAATACTTTTATCATTTTTGTTCGAAAGTATTTCATTGGCAGTATCTCCTAACAAATAACTATAACCAGAAGTAAAATAAAACCCTCTTTTCCAAAAACCATTCTTAAATACAAGTGGTATAACATCATAACTTTCTCCGTATTGCAATGAATTTGCTTTAATAATTAACTCTCCTTCATTTTTTTTATAATCACAAACCTCTTTAAACTTTTCTATTGATAACAAACGATTATCTGAAAACATTTCTATTAACAAAAAACTTGTAACCTGTATACTTTCAATTTTATTGGCATATGGTATACCGGCTTCTTTATTAAGAGCTTTCGTAGTATTTACAAAAGATTCATAGTGCACCATTTTTTCTAACATATATAAAGTAGGCATATATTTTAATCTTTCTAAATGAGTAAGATAAGCATCTATTAAATTACAATTGTTTTTTTCTTTTTTTATATTTTCACTATAAGAGTTTTTAACACATATAAAACAAAGTAAAAACAATAAACTTATCAAGCCAATAGATTTATTATTCATTTTTAATACCTCTTCTTTAAAATAGTTCATTATTTGTCTTTTTTTACTGCGCTCATATAGAAGCGCTGAGATAAATTCCAGACACTCAGCTTATCAACAATCACTGACAGAAACAATGGTCAATATCTGATATAAAGATATATCGTTTTAGATTAAAATAACCTTCACAATATTTAGATTTAAGGATGAAAAACCATGACAATACCCAGAAAGGAACTGGTTGATACCTCATCACCTGGCTTTTATCATATCACCAATCGTTGTGTCAGACGTACTTTCCTCTGTGGATTTGATAAAGAAACTGGCATGGATTACAGTCATCGAAAAGTCTGGTTGGAAAACAGAATAAAGTATCTTGCCTCTATTTTTTCGATTGATATTTATGCTTTCGCTATTATGGATAATCATTATCATATTGTTTTGTATCTTGACCCACTTCTCCCTCAAACATGGTCTGATGAAGATATTGCAGAAAGATGGTTAATGGCTTATCCATCCAAACAACATGACTTAAGAAAACAAGCCATTCTCAATAACCCTAATACATTAAAAAAATACCGAGAACGCTTAGGTGATTTATCCTGGTTTATGCGAAGACTCAATGAACCTCTAGCTAAACTCAGTAATCGTGAAGAAGGTTGTAACGGACGTTTCTGGCAAGGACGATATCACTCTCAAGCTCTTTTGGATGAAGCAGCTATTATTTCTTGTATGACTTATGTCGATTTAAATCCTGTTCGAGCCAAAATCACTGAAAAACTGGAAGAATCTAATCATACCTCTATTCAAGAAAGAATTCATAATATCGAAAAAGATAAAGCAAAACATCCCAAACAACTACAAGAAGCCATTCAATCTGTTTGCAAAGAAAACACTTCGTCATTACTTTCCATTAGATTAATCAATTATATTGAATTAGTAGAATGGACTGGGCAAGCTATTGTCCATCCCAATAAAGCATCCATTCCAGCACATATCCCCCCTATCCTGGAAAGGCTTAACCTACAACAACATCACTGGTTAAAACAAGTTCAAACCATTGAAGAAGGTTATACTCATTTCATTGGCTCTATCCAATCCATCCGACAAAAAGCACAACAACTGAAGAAACGCTTTTTAAAAGGCATTTCATCTGCCAAGTTGTTTTATATTCAGCCTAGCTAAACATTAATAAATACAAATGATTACTTGTTTTCTGGATTCAGAAGAATTCATCCTGCCTGTAATTGTTGAAACTCTATTTTTCTTATAAAAAACACAACAAAACATAAAAAAGCATCTTCATCCTTCAAAAATAAAAAACTTTTCTTCATTGAAATTAACAATTTTTAGCTTTGATAAGTTGACTGTCTATTATTATTTTACCGTATTATTTAATAAGTCAATCACCCAAAGACGTTTTTTATGAGAAGGAAGACTGTAATCTATAAGCGTTATTACTGGTTTTACTGATGGATATTGTATTTTTATTTTGTCATAACCCTGCATGGCTAGAAAGAAAACTGACTTATTCAGTGATGGTGCTTGGTTAGATATCTGATTATAAATTTTTATATGATTTTTATTTACAGCATTAACAATGTTATCAGTTAGTTTTTTTGCTTCAATAGTATTATTGACATTAGATAACACCTTACAAGAGAAAATCAAAATGAAAAATAATATGGTATTCGTTTTCATAAGAGAAACTTAATATTTATTTAAATCAGATTGTTTAATATTATCTTTTTTTGGACTCAGAGGAAACATCCTCACCTTCCTTCTTAAAGAAAATTCCAGACACTCAGCTTATCAACAATCACTGACAGAAACAATGGTCAATATCTGATATAAAGATATATCGTTTTAAATTACAAACTAACAATATTTAGCTTTGATAAGTTGAGTGTCTATTATTATTTTCTAAGCTAGTTGAGTGTCCATTATTATTTTCCATCCGACAAAAAGCACAACAACTGAAAAAACGATTCTTGAGAGGCATTTCATCTGCCAAGTTGTTTTATATTCATCCTGGTTAAACATCAATAAATACAAATGATTACTTGTTTTCTGGATTCAGAAGAATAATACCTGCCTGTAATTGTTGAAATTCTACCTTTCTTATAAAAAAATACATCAAAATATAAAAAAACATCATCACTTTTCAAAATCAAAAGCTTTTCTTCCTTGAAATTAACAATATTTAGCTTTGATAAGTTGAGTGTCCATTACTGTTTTTATTACTTTTTTTCTATTCGTTTTGTAATCCTTTTTTGAATGTAGACTGTCTGTTTTTATTGAGGCATTTCATCTGCCAAGTTGTTTTATATTCACCCTGGTTAAACATTAATAAATACAAATGATTACTTGTTTTCTGGATTCAGAAGAATTCATCCTGCCTGTAATTGTTGAAATTCTATTTTTCTTATAAAAAAACACAACAAAATATAAAAAAGCATCTTCATCCTTCAAAAATAAAAAACTTTTTTCCTTTGCAATACAAGGTTTTTAATTTTGAAAACCAGACTGTCCATTATTATTTTCTATTAGTTGAGTATCTATTATTATTTTTTCTTACAAAGCATCTTCATCCTTCAGAAACCAAAAGCTTTTCCTTCTTGAAATTAATATTTTTTAATTTTAGTAAGTTGAGTGTCTATTATTATTTTCTCATTTAGCTATTCATCTTGTCATCCTTTTCTGAATGTAGACTGTCTGATTTTATTTAACAATTTATCCTTTTCTGAATGTAGACTGTCTGATTTTATTTAACAATTTTTAGTTTTGATAAGTTGACTGTCCATTACTGTTTTTGGTTTACAGATACTCTTTTGGAATATTTTTGAATTGCAGGTCACAATCCCAACTATCGGGTTTTTGTTTTTTTTCACTCCATTGCATTCCAGCAGCCACCCAGTTATCTCTAAACTTTTTCATGCTAGTTTTAGTGGAGTCCTCATAGCCAAATTCAACTCCACAACAAGAACAAATTTCATATGTTGGCGACTGCCCATCCTCACCCCAAGGGGGCTCTAATTGTTCGTAGCCACAAACCCGACACGCATATAATTCTGTTTTACTGTGCATTGAAATAATCCAAATTTGTCGGATAGCCATGTTTCGCCGGATCTGGTTTAAACATCGTCTTAGGCGTTCCACTTTTATCCATTACACCAAATGTATTTGTCTTTGGGTCATACCGAACTACATCACCGTTTGCACGAGTTCTTGTCAAAGCACCTTTAGGGGGATTCGTCATGAATTTCTTCGCCGCTTCAACATACTGCTTGGCATTTTGTATTCCAGGGAATTCACTTCCATGTTTTTTCCAATGACCGAAAGCATTTTCAACTACTGATTTATTCTTGGTAGAAGACCACAGTGCCCCACACTGATTATGCGCCCAAGCCCCAGCTTCACCCACAAAGTACGTATGGTAGTCAGCTACCTCAAAATTATAGGTATCTTGTCTTTCTTTATCAAGCTTTATTGATGTAACTGTTAATACCTGCTCATCGTTAATACTTGATATTTGATCACCAATAATCAAAGCTTCAGCTTCAACCCAACCTTTACCTTCTACCCAAAATGGATGTTCATGGGTAACACCTAGAGTGTCTGTATGTTGCTCACTTTCTAAAGTAATATTAAGTATCGCTTTATTTTTATTATGAAATAGTTGTACTACAGGTTTGTAAATCGTTTCTCCTGTCACTTCATCTCTAGCAACCACTAAATCATCTTCCTGAATATCTTCAATAGCTTTTAAGCCATTTTGGGTATGAATTAATGTGCCTGCAACAAAGCATTGTTTAACTACTGCTTTAAACTTTCTGCTAGCTTTTAGACCTTTTACAACTGCATATCCTACTCCTCCTGATACTGCTCCGAGAGTAACTGCGGCAATTTCTATTCCAAATTCTTTTAATGCTTGTTTGTAATTTCCCCTGGTTAACTCTAATACCACAGCACCACCAGGGATCATAGTAGCCCCTAAATCCAAAAAGTCTTCTACAGATAAAGATAAAGTTATACTTCCTGAATTCCAACTTCCAAAATACTCGTCTAGACTCATTCCTTTGTTAGCTGCCATAGTTGCCATAGCAGCTCGAATATATCTATCATGTTTACCCTCATAATTATGTTGCCATTGTATTGCCGCCTGTATCGCACCATTTGCAAACTTACCACCCGTTGCTTCTGAAATACTGCCACCAACAATCGCAGCTAACAATATCCGTGTTGTTCCTTGCTCTTCAGCTTTACCGGCTATTTCGGGTATCCAGGTTTCTGATAATTTTGTAAAAAAGCCACTGGCAAAACCATGACCAAACTTGCCACCATTTAATGTAGACATTGTCCCTGATAAAGTACCATGAAGCAAAGCGGCATCAAATAAATTCAATCCTCCATCACGTGCAGTGCCTATTGCACCGGATATTTTTGCCGAAACAAATGATGTAACATAGGTCCTTGCTCCTGCTGATAAACCATCGCTTAAATTACCCCCCATTGCCATTGTTCCTATAGCATTTACTACAGCACTGCATACTGGCGCAGCTCCCGATACCGAACAAGCTAAACTTGTTAATGTTGAGAACCCACTATTATCAAATAAATCTCCAAACACCTTACCAAATGCACTTGCTACGCTACTTTCTTTATAGTGCCCAGTAGGATCGGTATAAGCCAGAGGGTTATTTCTCACATAGGTGTAGCGGTTGTAGCCCTGCGTATCTCTTGCTCCATCAACAAATATATCTGACTGCATAAAGCGTCCTAACTTTGGATCGTAAGTGCGACCATTCATATGAATCACACCCACTTCATCCAACATTTCATGTCCTGTATAACCTCTAGAAGTAATACTTAAAGGATTAAACATAAAATTCGTTGCTTGACTCCAATCTGCACCACTGCGCTTTTGACCAAAGGCATCAAAACTTAAATCTTCTACCAACTGACCTTGCGCATTGGTTATCGCATCCGTAGAACCTAAATGATCTCTATGAATATAATGTACTTTTGATGAACCATGACTACTGCTTTCAATCACTAGATTGTCAATATTACGTCGAAAAATTTCCTCACCAGATGGTTTTTTAATAAACTCAACATTGCCCAAATAATAAGTTGTCGTTGTACCCTCACCTCCTTCATCTATTCTTTTATAACGTGTTTTTGCCGGAGAATATTTTAAATGCGTCGTATGATTACCTTTCATTATTTTTGAAGGTTTATTTAATATGGCATATTCTATTGAACGGCCATTGCCACTAATCATGTTGCCATTAATATCATAACAATAGCTTTGACTACCAGCCTGTGTCACTGCATGATGACCGGCCTGAATGCCATTACAGCTTCCACCATAAATATAATCACCTACATCATGCTTCCAGATAATATTACCTTTAACATCATAACGATATTTTTCAACACCATTGACATGAGTAACACGATTTAACATATCATATGTAAAGTCTTCTTGTTGATTTTTATCAACCCGTGATGTTAAACGTCCTAAAGTATCCCATTGATAATCTAATGCTTGCACTTCACTATTATTTGCCCCTACAGAATCTATCATTGCTAGGCGTCCTGTTCTTTCATCATAGGTTCCATAAGTAGTGACACCATTACCATAAGTAATTTGTGTTTCATTACCAAAGGCATCCATTTTATCAATACGACGATATAATTGATTAGACGAATCAGCATTTCTAACTTCTTTAACATATCCATAATTATTAAAAATACTTACTTCACCTTCACCACTCACATCGATATTTTTGTAAGCTCGGCCTAAATGATCATAAAAAACTGTATAAGAAAAAGACTGTTGATTTATTGTTGTTATCGTTTGATGATTTCTACCTAAAACATCATACTTTGGTTCAATAATTAAATCACTATCAAGTAGATCATATTCTTTAACCAATTTTCCTAAAGATGAATCACCAACAACATCATTATTAAATATCCAACGAATATCATTAACTAAAACATTAGCCGAATCATAGTATTGTTTTCTAATATCCCTTCCTAATCTATCTCTATACATACGAGAGATTTGTCCTTTCGGATCAATCTGTTCAATTAATTCATCTGCTGCATTATAAGAATATGACCAGAAAGCATTATTCTGTGCACCTGAATCATAGTCCCACATTTTATTTTTACGCCCCAGACTATCATACTCAATGATTGATTGAGTAACACCATTCAACTTTACTTCAACAAGTTGATCGGTATTGTTATAAACATAAGTCAGGCTGTTATTATCTGAATCAACTTTTCGAACTAACTCTCCTAAGGTATTCTTGTACTGTATTTCATATTGCCCCAAGTCATTACGTGTGCGAATAGCAGTCACGTACCCATTCGTATCAAATCCATCATAAAATACTTGACTCGTGCTGTTATCTGGATAAGTCACTAAAGTTGGACGATTTAAATTATCCAATGTGGTGACTGTCCAATATATCGTATCACCATCAAAATAAGGATTTGAGGATTGTACTGCTCGACCCCGCAAATCAAATCGATTTTGCTGATGAACATATCGTCCATCAAAACTTGTTGCCTCTGTTTTTAAAGTACGTCCTAAGGCATCAACATAGGATAATGATTCAGCTCCATTTGCATCCACACTGCGACTCATAACAACTGCGCCCTGTGGACAAGTTATATCATTGCATGAATAGGAAACAATTTGCCCCCAATTTCCATCAACTGTTTTTGTAAAATAACTTTGTCCGAATGTACCATATACAGATATTGTTTTAATTTTATCAATATCCATCGCTTCAGTAACTAATCCAAGTTCATTGCGAGAAATTACTTCTGATATCACCTGTCCATATCCATTCAACGCTCTAACTACATAGCGACCTTCATCATCGTATTCAGTATAAGTCACTCGATGAATATGATGTAAATCATTCAGTTTATCTTCAGGATCGCTCGCACAATTCACACCATAACTACAAACTGACGAACGAATTACGTTACCATAAGTATCATACTGATATTCTTTGCGCAAATATTCATCTAATGCGCTACTATCTGGCATGATTTCTTCTGCTGTTAAAGTACCTGTGACGGCATCATACTCAAAAGCAGTATTGCGCGTTTGTGTCGGTTGACCTTCTCGGTAATGACTCGCTGTACTTCGCTCCAACCGGGCTAATATCCAATTGGCTTCATCTCGAGGTAAATACACATGACTGGACTCAGTGCGTTTAAACCAACCTCCTGTATCACAGTTCAAGGCATCTCCATGACAGTGATAAATATTATTGTCTTCTGGATAACCCAGGTCATTCACCACATTAGTGGTAATTGTCTGGCTCATTTGAGCGCCACGAGTGATGCTGTCAATATCATAATCCCAAGCATCTTTTACACTTCTATCAATATAAGTGATAAATAACTCACCTTGACTACCATCCCCTTTGTCATAAGTGCCTACCACTTTTTTAGCATAACTTTTTTCACCCTGACTCATTAAACGATTGTCCAAAGCGGAAAGTGACAAGCTATCTAAATCATCGAATTTACCATACCACACCTGTGTTTCTAAAGGACTGCCAATATAGGGATAGGTTTGACTATAAGTGGTACGTGTAACAAAACCTGATTGTTCATCACGAGTTTCTAGCCATTCAAAACCCAGATTGCCATGTAAACCATGACTACGCATGGTACCATAACGATAAGTGACACTATTTGTATTATCCCAATCCAAATACGAAGGTGAAGAAGAGAATGCTTTTGCAACGACCGCTATCGGACCTCTTATATTACGTACAGGATATCCACTGCCATCATTGACTACTTGCCCTTGATGGTTAACTACCTGCCATCCTATCTGCTCTTCATATAATGATGTTGCTTCTGGATCATTTAGCATTTGATAATCAATAGCCGTCTGATTGCCAAACCCATTATCAATTTGGATAATGCGGCCGGTTACTTCAAATGGTGTTTTATTGGATGAAAAATAATTTTCATAATCATCACTACCCCAGCTCCTTGCATCAATCTCTGTAGAATGAATATCTAGGGTGCCATCGCCATCAAAATCTGACTGGGATATAAAGTCGCCAATAATATACGTATTTTGCTCCTGGCTTTCAGAAACAAAGCGTTGAATATCATCATCATATTCTCTGTAATAGATTGTCGCATTTCTGGTTCCAGGATGTTTCACATATAACATTTCTAATAAGCCATCATTATCATGATCGCCAAACCAAATGCTCTGATTACGATTAATGTTGGTTGAGAATGCTGAAGAAGAAATATTTGGATAAAAGTTTTTGTCTGTATTCAATCGATATTCCCAATAACTTCCTCCTCGATAAACAACATCGACCAACCCATCACTATTAATATCGACTAATTTAATTTGTTCAGATTTTGTCGTATCCTCTCCTATACCTGTTGAGCGCGAATAAACAAATTGAATGTCTCCTTGACTGTCTTTTTCTGCCAGGAAAATACTCCAATCATGACCTCCTGATACAGGACGTCTGATCAATAAATCTAATCGGCCATCACGATTAAAATCAGCTTTTATAGCGTTTGCCAACTTAATATCTTCAAGCTGCGCACCTACTAGTTGAGTTGCTATTTCTTCTGAGTAATAAGGTGCTGACTGTGTTCCTAAATGATAACGAATATATAGCTGTTCTTCTCTCACATAAACAAAGTCAGGTAATTGATCGCCATCCACATCACCAAAAAACCAGGAATCAGATTCCAAAAGAGATGTATCAGAGTCAAATAATGCAATTAATCCATCAACACTTCCTATAGCGGGCGACATATTTTCATTAAATGGAAGTGCTACCATTCTTTTGCGTTTTTCAATCCAACTATCAACTTCACCATCGTTATTTCTTATAATTTCACCATTTCCATCCCGTTCTGGTTCACTTTCTATTAAGAAAAATATTAACTCATCACGCCCATCTCCATTAATATCAAAAGGGAAATATTCTTCACTTATCGCTAATTTATCATCAGAGCTTTCAGTATTTATAGTAAAATTACTGGATGTATAATGTGTTACTCTATTATTTTCATCAAAAACATATTGACCTACCTTAATATCAAGCAATGTAAAAAGATTTTCAGTAGTAATTTTAATAAATTCAGGTGTAAAGTCATTATTCAAGCTGATATTTGTCTCAAATACATCTTGTAAGGCATAGCCAATTTGTCGATGTTGCGTGTCCACTTCCAATGTTTTATCAACTTCAGACCAAGTAAAGGTTAATGGCTGTAATTTAATATTATCTTTACTTTCCTGTATCACCCGTAAACGACTCTTACGAATATTTAAATTACCTGAATCATAATGTAAATCATAACGACGTACTTCTTGCCCATTATCAATAACCCGTATTCGTTGTAATCGATGGGATAATGTTGTTTTGCTTCCTAAAAAGTAACCTGAAAAAACTTGTGGTCGAGCTAAGGTTGCAGTAAATCCATAATCGAAATTATTGTAATCATAATTAATACCATCGTATTTTGAACTGGTATCAAACTCTATTCGAACACCGGCGCCATATTCTATGCGTTGTAATACCGATTCACCCCGTGACTCACTTTCGTTATAAATATAATTAATTCGATTACCATATCTATCTTCACTAAAAGACTCTGACCAACTACCAACAACATTCAATACACTCCCACCGCCATTATTTAAACGCATTTGTGATGATGCCGTTGAACCAAATTCACGATAAGAGCCATCTTCACGCCAAACTCTAAAGTAATCCGGGCCTGTCATTCCAGCATCAGACATTTGTCCTACAGCAATCACTTTTGTACGACCATCAGGATAAGTGCGGTATTCAGAGCCTGCCTCACCATAGTTGCCTGATACCAATACCAAACGCTGACCATTTAAACAAAATCTGTCTTCACTTGTACCTGTGATACCTTGCATTTCACCATCAATCAACTCAGTCTGTGAACAACGATTAATCACAGAAGCTGCGTTTAAACGCCAACCTAACCCTAATAAACCATTTCCACCACCACTGTTGTAACTTAGGCTCACCGAGGGTGTTACGCCAGCCACACCCACTGGCGTATAAATAGGGACTGAATAATTGGCCTGTCCGCCTTCATCCACTCGAAATTGTCCTGCTGTCGTACCTACCGCATCAGAATCTTTATTTCTTTCTGGTAATACACCTTCAGGGATAATAGCGTTAGGATCATTTAACAAACTACCAGGCTCAGCAACAACCTCTGTTATAGTACCTGCTGTATTTCTATAAGTATAAAGATTTGCATGTGTTGAAGATTTGGCAATTAGATGAATATCCAGAACACCATCATTGTCTAAATCCGTAAAAGTGATGTTATAAGGACTTTCTTGTGACCAATCAATACCCAAATAACCATTACTGAATGTTTCTACTTGACCATTTCCATAAACAAGATAAGAGTCCTCACTTGACGATGCCGATTGAAAAAAGATCTCATTAACACCATCACTATTCAAATCAATATATTGAATATCCACACTTTCCAAATCAATATTAGCATCAAAGTCAACAAGACTCGCCGTACCCTGTTCATCCCATGAAATAATTGCATTACGTATTTCCGGCATTAACGCTATTGGCGTAACAACATCGCCATGTAACAATAAAATACTCTGCTTACCCAATAACAATAACTCATCACCAGGTGATGCACTTAGATTACTCGCATAAGCCTGATAACTTTCTGCTGACCAATCACTGATTTCTGCAATATCTGGATGAGCAGTATCCCAAGTACGATGATAGTTTGGATTTACATAATAAAAACTACGCGAAGGCTCTAAAACCGCTGTATTACTAGATAATTTTGGTTGAACAAAGTTATCGTTATAACCATCACCGTTAAAATCACCCTCTATAGCTGTATGCGTTGTTTCATCCCAACTCAGTAATAAATCAGACAATTCTTTAACAATATAAACATTCGCTACGCTACTAATTGGTTGATGATTTTCATCTTCAATAAAGATTTCATAGCGAGAACGAGTTTCTGAACCAATTATTTCCGCACCGCTCAACACAGGTAGTTTTAATGTAAAACTCCCCCCTGACAATAAAAGATTTGAACTAGAGTGGTCATCATAAATCACACCTTGTTCAACATCCCAATCGAATAAAGATAAATCATTAACAACTTGCCCATTAATGTTTAAATGAAAATTTGTTAATGCGCTTGGCTCTGGAATACTCGTATCATTTGGATCAATTTTGCTTAGTTGAAAACTAATCGAACAACTTATCTGACTGTATGTCTTTTCCAACGAACACTCAAAGTTATCAGTCAAATAATCATCTTCAATCACTATTCTTAGGTTATAGTTCGCATGTATGCTTCCCATAAAACCAAATAATAAACTTACCAATAAATACTTACTCATACCTTGCATTCTATTTAATACGCGCATCACTTAACCTCTTCGCTTAACAGCTTCAAGCCTTAATGTTTTTATAAAACTCTATTTAACTCGTTTCAATGATTCATTCTACCAACAGCACTCTATCCCATACTTTAAATAGAATGCCGTTTTCTTTTATCTAGAAGTAATCAAATATTATTTATTTTAATAATCGTAAAAATACAAATACGATACTCCACATCTTCCTGAACCATTAACTGGAGGTACATAACCCACTCTTATTTCTTTTTTTTGTGATCTTGCCATTAGAATCATGCTAACCCATGATTTAGCAACATCATTATTTAGATTAAATTGAAAAGCCCAACCGCCATTACTATTATCACAATCGGGTGTTGGCACATCAAACTCAACCAAAACTGTTTGACCCGAATTAATGTAAAACCCTTTGATTTTCCCTGTATATTCTGCCGAAAAAGCAAAAGTAGACATTAATGACAATAATAAAATAGATAATAAACGTTTAATCTTCATAAGAAGTCTCCAGTTAAATGCTGTTAAAAAAATAGATGGTTATAGTTTAATATTATAAAGATATTAATAAAGGATATTTGAAAGACACAAAACATGAATCTTATCCATAGTACACCAAACACCAGCATTAACCACACCTGAAAGACACAAAACAAACAGTGCGTAACATATCAATGACCTCTTAAAAATATCATGTTCAATTTTTATACAATTCCAACAAGGCTACCCCTAAAAGTGAGTTCACTCCAAGATGACCATGCCAGATCTTTACTTCCCGGTGAGTCCGGTTACTATTTCATATTAAATATTTTTTGTACTCAATCTTTCTCGTACTAAATATTTTACGGTTGCATTAAATTTTCTAACCGTGCGCAAACTATCGCAAATTAAAAAAACATTTGCAAGTGCTTTTTATGACAATTTTCTGATTTTTTAAACAATGACATTTTAAGTCATTATTCTTCTTACTATGCTCTTTCCTTTAATCCATGTATTTTAAATATATTTTACTTCAACCACTTCATATTCTGTATCACCACCGGGTGCTTTTACAACAACTTCATCACCTTCAAACTTTCCGATGACTGATCGGGCAATAGGTGATGTGACCGAAATTTTATTGTGTTTAATATCCGCTTCATCTTCTCCAACAATTTGATAACTCATCTCTTCTTCTGAATTGATATTCATTAAAGAGACGGTTGCACCAAAGATCACTTTCCCTTCATTGTTCATTGTTGACACATCGATCACTTGTGCATTGGATAACTTGCCTTCAATTTCTTGAATGCGCCCTTCAATAAAACTTTGCTGTTCTCTTGCTGCATGGTACTCCGCATTTTCTTTTAAATCACCATGTTCTCTGGCTTCTGCAATGGCAGCAATCACTTTTGGTCTTGCTTCTTGTTTTAAATGATTCAACTCTTCTTTTAGCGCATCTGCGCCTTGTTTCGTCATAGGTACTCTGTTCATGAATACATACCTTGGTGTAATGTTTGTAATGACACAACAATTTGTCGTGTTTGTTTTTTTATCGCCTGGGTGGTTGCTAAAGCACCAGCAATGGTGGTGGTATAGGCCACTTTGTGCTGTAACGCAGAGCGACGAATTAAAAATGAATCAGCAATGGCTTTACGCCCTTCAGCAGTATTCACAATGTAGTCTATCTCTTCATTTTTTATCATATCAACCAAATGAGGTCGACCTTCATTCATTTTATTCACACGTTGACAGGGAATACCAGCAGCCAATAATGCACGCGCAGTACCTGATGTGCCTAATAATTCAAAGCCACAATCAATCAAGGCACGCCCCACTTGAGGTAATTTTGCTTTATCACCTTCTCGCACACTGATAATGGCTTTGCCACCAATCGGTGCAGCTGATGAACAACCCAGTTGTGCTTTGTAAAAGGCTTCACCAAAAGTTGCACCGACACCCATGGCTTCACCCGTTGATTTCATTTCTGGCCCAAGTATGGGATCAGACCCCGCAAATTTATTAAATGGAAAAACAGGTTCTTTGACTGAAAAATAATTAGGCGTTATTTCCTGATGAATGCCTTGCTCTTTTAATGTTTGCCCAGCCATCACTCTTGCCGCAATTTTCGCTAAAGGCAATGCCGTTGCTTTAGAAACAAAAGGCACGGTACGCGATGCTCTTGGATTGACTTCAAGTACAAATATATCTTTATCCTGTATGGCAAACTGTGTATTCATTAATCCTCTGACACCCAGTTCTTTTGCCATCACTTCTACTTGTTGTCGTAGTTCATTTTGAATGTCTTCGCCCAAAGAATGGGGTGGAATACTACAAGCTGAATCACCTGAGTGCACGCCCGCCTGCTCTATATGTTCCATAATACCGCCGATAAGACACTGCTCACCATCATAAATGCTGTCAACATCCACTTCGATGGCATTGTCTAAAAATCTATCGAGTAATACGGGAGATTCATTGGATACACTGACTGCTTCATTCATATAGCGCCGTAATTCTTCTTCACCAAAAACCACTTCCATCGCCCGACCACCTAATACATAAGACGGTCTGACGACCAATGGATAGCCAATTTCATCGGCAAGTTTTAATCCCTCATCCACATTACGTGCTGTTCTATTGGGTGGTTGTCGCAATCCCAATTTTTCAATGGCTGCCTGAAAGCGCTCTCTGTCTTCTGAACGATCAATGGCATCGGGTGAAGTTCCAATAATAGGCACCGAAGCAGCTTCTAATTCACGCGCTAATTTTAACGGTGTTTGTCCACCATATTGTACAATAACACCTTCTGGTTTTTCTTTAATCACAATTTCTAAAACATCTTCCAGGGTCACTGGCTCGAAATACAGTCGATCAGAAATATCATAATCGGTTGAAACGGTTTCAGGATTACAGTTCACCATGATGGTTTCATAACCATCCTCTCTCATAGCCAAAGCGGCATGTACACAGCAATAATCAAATTCAATACCCTGACCAATTCTATTGGGGCCTCCACCTAATACCATGATTTTCTTTTTATCGGTCGGTTCAGACTCACAAGTTAATTCATAGGTTGAATAAAGATAGGCGGTATTGGTTGCAAACTCTGCAGCACAGGTATCGACACGTTTATAAACTGGATGAATATCTAACTGATGACGTTTTTTTCTGATTTCATGTTCACTCACACCCATAAGATGTGCCAAACGAGCATCCGAAAACCCTTTGCGTTTGTAATAAAACAATTCCTTTTTTTCCAAATCATCCAGATTTAATTGAGAAAAGCTTTTTTCCAGTGTGATGAGTTCTTCAATCTGTACTAAAAACCAGGGATCAACTTTAGTCAGTTGAAAGAGTTCTTCTACAGTAAACTCTTTTCTGAATGCATCGGCAATATACCAAATACGCTCACATCCTGGTATCAATAATTTGTTTCTTAGAATGTGCTTCCAGTCATCATCATCGACTAACTTTGGTTCAAAACCATGACTGCCGACTTCTAACCCCCTCAATGCTTTCTGCAGCGACTCCTGAAAAGAGCGTCCAATGGACATCACTTCTCCCACCGATTTCATTTGTGTCGTTAAGGTAGCATCGGCATTGGGAAACTTTTCAAAATTAAATCGAGGTATTTTGGTGACGACATAATCAATGCTGGGTTCAAAGGATGCAGGTGTTTTTCCATCCGTAATATCATTACTTAATTCATCCAAGGTATAACCTACTGCCAGTTTTGCAGCAATTTTTGCAATAGGAAACCCAGTTGCCTTGGAAGCCAGTGCAGATGATCGTGACACACGTGGATTCATTTCTATCACCACTAAACGACCATCATCAGGATTCACAGCAAACTGCACATTAGAGCCACCCGTTTCTACACCGATTTCCCGCAAAACAGCCATAGAGGCATTGCGCATAATTTGATATTCCTTATCGGTTAATGTTTGTGCTGGTGCAACGGTAATAGAGTCGCCGGTATGCACACCCATAGGATCCAGATTCTCTATAGAGCACACAATAATACAATTATCATGTTTATCTCTGACCACTTCCATTTCATATTCTTTCCAACCAATCAAAGATTCATCGATTAATAATTCTGTTGTGGGTGATAAATCTAAACCTCGTGTACAAATTTCTTTAAATTCTTCTCTATTGTAAGCAATACCGCCCCCTGTGCCTCCCATGGTAAATGATGGCCGTATAATGCAAGGAAACCCCACATGTTCCTGTACTTGAAAGGCATCGTCCAGATTTCTGGCAATACCTGATTTTGGCATTTCCAATCCTAACTTTCGCATAGCTTTGGCAAATAACTCTCTATCTTCTGCCTTATCAATAGCCTCTCGTTTTGCGCCAATCATTTCAACATCATAAATTTCCAATACACCACGCGATGCTAAATCCAATGCACAGTTTAATGCCGTTTGACCACCCATTGTTGGTAAGAGTACATCAGGTTTTTCTTTTTCAATAATTTTAGCAACCACCTCCCAATGCAATGGCTCAATGTAAGTCACATCGGCCATTTCCGGGTCAGTCATGATGGTTGCCGGATTTGAATTCACCAAAATCACCCGATAGCCTTCTTCTTTTAAAGCTTTACAGGCCTGCGCTCCTGAATAATCAAATTCACAAGCCTGCCCAATAATAATTGGGCCCGCACCTAAAATAAGAATACTTTCGATATCGGTTCTTTTTGGCATAATCGTTATTTTTTTACACTATCAACTGAGTTAAATTAAATGTTAAATACATCTTTCAATGCATTGTTTTTATACGACAAGTTTTATACGACAAAGCTACTGATTGGCTTTCATCATATTGACAAATTCATCAAATAAATAAGCAACATCATGAGGCCCGGGACTTGCTTCAGGGTGCCCCTGAAAACCAAAAGCCAGATGTTCTTTATGCTTCAAGCCTTGAAGACTCTTATCAAACAGTGACACATGAGTCACTTCTAATTGATCAGGTAAAGTTTCTTTTTCAACAGCAAAACCATGGTTTTGTGAGGTAATCATGACTTTTCCACTGTTGACATCTTTTACTGGATGATTGGCTCCATGATGCCCAAATTTCATCTTCAGTGTTTGTGCACCATTGGCTAAAGCCAGTAGTTGATATCCCAAACAAATACCGAAAAGTGGTACTCGATGCTCCTGCAAAGTACGTATTGACTCAATGGCATAACCACAAGCTTCTGGATCACCAGGTCCATTGGATAAAAATACTCCATCGGGTTTCATGGCTAAAACATCTGCAGCTGATGTTTGTGCAGGAACCAAAGTCACATCACAACCACGATCAACCAATAAGCGTAAGATGTTATATTTCACACCATAATCATAAGCAACCACTTTATAATTAAACTCACTGGCTGAAGGATAACCTTCATTGATATCCCATACACCTTCACTCCAAGCCAAAGTTTTTTGTGTGGACACCTGTTTTGCCAAATCCATTCCTTTCAATCCGGGAAAATCACGAATGGCTGCCAATACTCTGTCTAGCACTAATTCATCGGTCACAATAGCGCCCACTTGAGCGCCTTTATCTCTTAATTGACGAGTTAACTCCCGCGTATCTACATCACTAATAGCCACAACACCATTTTTTTGTAGATAGTCAGATAAACTGATTTGGTGTCGCCAATTACTGGCAACCAATGAATCATTACGAATCACCAAGCCCTGAGCCCAGACTTTTTCAGATTCATGATCATCGGGATTACATCCAACATTACCAATATGCGGGTAAGTTAACGTAATGATTTGTTTGGCATAAGAGGGATCAGTCAATATTTCCTGATATCCCGTTAATGACGTATTAAAAACGACTTCTCCAATCGCCATTCCTTCTGCGCCAATTGCATTCCCTTGAAATACTGTTTTATCTTCTAACACCAGCCAAGCAGAACGAACCAAAGACACCTCCAAAAGCTTATAGGAATTTTATTTTAAGTAGAGTCTAATTAACCTGAACCCGGGATAAGAAAGCCCGCCCAGCACGCTGATTTAAGCGTTTTTCTGCGTTAAGCTTGCTACCAATAGCCTGCTATTACCACGCAAGCTTGCCTAGCCAACCACTTAAATCAGAGCACTGGTATCATGTTTTGATTAACTCATTGAAATTAAAAGCTAATCGATTTTTCTTATCCCGAGTTCAGGTCACTTAAATTTAACGTAACAGAAAACGGGTTAATATGCCTGAGAGTCAGTCAACCAGATAGCCCCCTATAGCCCCAAGACAAATTCCAATAATTGTACGTGATTTGAAGTGATGCTGTCTATGAATCTTAAATTTAAAATGACAAACAAATAGAATCCGTTACTTTTTCCAAGATAAAGGCACAAAAAGAAAGGCGGCCTAAACCGCCAAACTCTTGCTCGCTCAACTCCTATAGCGACATTGCCTCCTGCAATAACTTCCATTTACCCAAGCTTCCAGCCTGTTCCTATTACATCATCCCTGTGACATCCTGTCATTTGCATCAGCCTGATGCACTCCTATTAGCAGCTCCTGCCGCCGTTACTTCCATTTACCCAAGCCTCCTGGCTTGTTCCTATTGCATCATCCATGTGACATCCTGTCATTTGCATCAGCCTGATGCATTCCTAGTAGCAGCTCCTGCCGCTGTTACTTCCATTTACCCAAGCTTCCAGCTTGTTCCTATTGCATCATCCCTGTGACGTCCTGTCATTTGCATCAATCCGATGCTGGCCACTCCCTGTGACTTGTGAGATAGGTTAACGATTTATTTTTTTTGTGGAAGTCAGAAAATTGATATTTGTGGAATTGACTTCCCCTTTCATTATAAAAAAGCACTTATTATCAATAGGTTACAACAAAAAAGCTAAAATACTTCCTTTAAACTCAAGTCAATATCAGAAAAAACACCTACTTCCTTTAAGAGATATCTTACAAGCAATAGGGAAGATATCTCTTAACGAACTATCATGATTCTATTAACGAATACCTAAAACATCCCGCATATCATAGTGACCTTTCGGTTGAGATACTAACCACTTGGCTGCTTTAATAGCACCTGAAGCAAAGGTCTGGCGATCACGTGCTTTATGAGTAATCTCAATATCTTCCCCTGCCATAGCAAATAGTGCCGTATGCTCACCAATGATATTACCAGCACGGATAGCAGAAAAACCTATCGAACCAGGCTGACGAATGGCATCTTTACCACAACGATCAAAAGCCGCTATTTCACTCAATCCTTTACCTACCCCTTTTGCAATGGCTTCTCCCATCCTTAATGCCGTACCTGACGGAGAATCTTTTTTATAACGGTGATGGGCTTCCATAATTTCAATATCCGACTCTTCGCCAATAACCTGGGATACCAGTTCCAATATTTTTAAACTTAAAGTAACACCTACACTCATATTAGGCGCCATCAATAAGGGTAACTGCTCACTTACATTGATTAATGCCTGCTTTTGTTCATAACTAAATCCCGTCGTTCCTATTACAACCGGCACCCCCAAGGTTTGACAACGCTGTGCTGTTTCCAACGAAAAGTCCGGTAAGCTAAAATCAATAAGTACATCAACATTTTCTGCAATTAATGCAACATCATCAACAAATTCCAATTTTGTGTTTAAATGTGGATATTGTGATTGAATCGTTTCACCTTTCCATGAATGATCTTTTCTTAATACAGCCGCTGATAAAACCGCATCATCATCTCTATCAACACCAAATAATAGCGCTTGCCCCATACGGCCAGTACAAGCATTAATACCAATACGTATCGTCATTTTTTCTCATCTCTTTTTATAGTGATTCTGTTCTATCATTAAGTTTGCATTCTTGATTATAAATAAAAAAACAAAAAAACGGCACATAATATGTACCGTTTTATATTGGTTATTTAAAAAATAATATTCTAAATTAACTCTTTTTTCAGAGGTATGACTTTTTTACCAAAATCATCTGCATTGACATCATATAATTCTTCAGGGCGATCAATACTCCATAGCAAATCACAGACATCATGTTGTGGGTTATATTCAATAGTGGGAATACTCAGAAGCAAATGTATAATAGTTTCACAATCCATTAAGCCACAAGCAGCGTTTAACCCCATTAAATGGGTTTCCATGTCATTCCAAGGAATAGAAGCTTCATTGGCAGTCATAATACGGGAATGCTCCGTTCCAGTCACATTATCACCAATCAATAATTCTTCAAATAACTTTTCTCCCGGCCGTAAACCAGTAAACTCAATAGCAATCTCACCTGTTGGGTTTTGACTATTCTGAATACTTTTTCCCATTAAGTGAACCATGCGCTCTGCCAAAGAAGCAATTTTTACTGGCTCGCCCATATCCAATACAAACACATCACCACCATGTCCCATAGCTCCGGCCTGAATGACTAACTGTGCTGCCTCAGGTATGGTCATAAAGTAACGAATAATGTCCTGATGGGTGACCGTCACTGGCCCGCCTTTCTTGATTTGCTCTCGAAACAAAGGTACAACAGAACCTGATGACCCCAGAACATTACCAAATCTCACCATGGTAAATAAGGTGGATGACTTTTTTAATTTCTTTTGGCGCTGATGAAGTGCCTGTAAAACCAACTCAGCCAAACGTTTACTGGCCCCCATCACATTGGTGGGCCTTACCGCTTTATCCGTTGAAATCAATACAAAGTGTTCTACTTGAGCGTCAATAGCTGCTTCGGCAGCAAACCAAGTACCAAATACATTATTACGAATACCTTCTACAATATTTTGTTCAACAATAGGCACATGCTTATAAGCCGCAGCATGATAAACCGTTTGTACTTTAAATGAATTCATCGTTTGTGCTAAACGGTTTTTATGTTGTACCGAACCCAATAATGCGACCAACTCCAATTGAATACTTTCTTCTTTAAGAATCTGTTTTAGCTCTTTTTCAATCGCATATAAACCAAATTCAGAAATTTCATACAATAATAAACTTTTGGGTTTTAAACGAATAATTTGCCGGCATAACTCCGAACCGATAGATCCACCAGCTCCAGTTACCATAACAATTTTATTGGTAATACAAGACGTCAACAAATCTTGATCAGGTTCTATTGAATCACGTCCTAACAGATCCTCAATATCAATTTCCTGTAAATCTGAAATCGTTGCTTTACCTGTAACAATATCTTCCATACCTGCAACTGTTTTTACCCGGATAGGATAAGGCTCCAGAATCGATAAAATTTCAGCACGACGTGAAGACACCACTGAAGGCATAGCCAGTAATACATCGGTCACTTTATAGCGTGATAACAAGTCATTCAGTTCAATAGGAGCAAACACTTTTAATCCATCAATTTGAGTTCGATACAAATAAGGATCATCATCAATAAAAGCAACCGGTTTATAATTGTCTCCAAACTTCAAAGCAGAAGCCAGTTGCCGACCAGCAGAACCCGCGCCATAGATTAAAACAATAGATAAATCTTTATTAATATTCTCCATATAAGCTTTAAACAATAAACGGGAACCACCAACAATCACTGTTAGAAAACACCAATAAAATAATCCACTATTAATTGAGAAGAGTTTAAAAAATATACCTTGCAATAAAACATATAAACCAGCACTAACACTGACACCCACCAAAATAACAGATATAGCCGCAACATTGATATACCTTAAAACGGCTCGATAAAATCCCAAGCGTATAAAAATCACAATAGAACCAACGGTTACCAACAGCATCATTAAAAGATCCATCTTTTCTAAGACAAAGGCATCACCTCTCTCTACAAAAAGTGCCAATGCAATACAAAAAGGAACGGCTACAGCATCAAATGAAAGCGTGATTAAACGTTTGATTGGTCGAGGAGATTCTAAAAAAAATGCGAGCAATTTTTTTAATGATTGCACTTGCTTACCTATGTGTTACAAATGTTCCCAAACAAAGCCAGAGTTACCTCAAAAAGCAAACCTAACTTACCTTTAAAATCTCATGTTATATAAAACATATGAGATTTTCTTTTTAACTTATTGAATCTGATTCTTTTTTCAATAGAAATTATAGACGAAATCTAAAAGGAATGTTGTTTTTTTGTGTAAATGTGACAACTGACTTTATAATCATTAAATGATCTGGAGTACTAACAACTTAACTATTGACTCTATCACCAGAACCTTTACCAATAATAGTCATAAAAATACACTTAAAGTAACTCTTCAAGTTTAATTGACTAATCATTTTCGCATCAGTTTGTGACAATAACTCAGGAGTTGACATATCAATTTTATTTATTTGAGCTAATCCAGTAATGCCAGGACGAACCGAGTAAACATCTAATTTATCTCTTTCTTTTATTAACTCTTCTTGATTAAAAAGATTAGGTCTAGGACCAACAAGGCTCATTTCCCCCACTAAAACATTCCAAAGTTGCGGTAATTCATCAAGCTTTGTTTTCCTTAAAAAACCACCATAAGCAGTAACAGAGCTACTATTAGCTAGGTGACTTGCCATATGAGCAGTATTTTTTTCCATCGTACGAAATTTTATCAAGGTAAATGGCTCTTTATTCCTCCCAACTCTAATTTGCCTGAACACTGGAGAACCTGTATCGAACAAACCAATAACAGTTAATAAAACAAGTACTGGAAGAATGAATAATAATCCACATAATGCAAAAATGAAATCTAAAACTCTTATTATAAAATATGTCATTACCGTTTAACCATTTACTCTTTATAACATAAAAAACTGTCAGCTATTCTTGCAAAAGCTTCTTTATATGTTATTACAGGTTTCCAGTCTAAGAGGGATTTAGTATCACTAATATCAACTTGAAGATTGCCGCACAAACGCTCAACCAATTCTGATTTTCCAGTTAACGACCCAATAATTTTATATAAAAATACCGGCATGGGAATCATAAAGCCAGATTTTCCAAATGATTTACTCAATTGTCTAAACATTTCTGCAGTCGATAGATCTCTATCATCAGAGATCAAAAATACTCTATTAGCAGCGTTGGGATGACTAATACATATCACAATCAAATCCACTAGGTTGTCAACAGATACAAAACTTCTAAGGTTATTCTTGATTGCACCAAAAGGTAGGGGGATGCCTCTGGAAGCAAACTGTAACAAAGATGCAAAATTTCCTTTTACTCCCTGACCATAAACTAAAGGAGGACGAATTATAACAACTTCCATTGCTGTTTCTTTAGATAATATTTTTAAGCCTACTTCAGCTTCAAACTTTGATATTCCATACGGATCAGTAGGGTTAGGCTCATCAGAGCTCTTGAAAGGATTACCTACACGAGAGTACTCTCCTGAAACTTTTATTGAGCTGATAAATATAAATCTCTTTACACCTTCTTGAGCCGCTTTTTTCGCCAAATTTAACGTACCAAAAGTATTAACTTCTCTAAATGATGACAATGGGTCTAAAGACTTGTCTCTCATCTGATGTACACGTGCAGCACAATGGATAACAACATCACAATCATTAAAAACCCCTTTCCAATCGGTTTTTGAATCAATCCCTTCAACAGTTACACAATTAGAATAATGTACATTCTCATTTTTGCCCCGAGTGACAACAATGGGTTCAACATTTAATTTATTTAGCTTTTTTAACAAAGAGCCACCGATAAACCCTGTAGCGCCTGTAACAAGAACTTTGGACATTGTAATCCTACCGTAATCCCCCCATTAATAATGTGATTTATAAATAGAGAGTTAAGCAACCTCCAACAGTTTTCTAGGCGGTATGCCACCAATCGCTGTGTGAGGTCGTTCGTTATTGTAAATCCAAAGCCACTGAGTTGCCAATAATTGAGCGTGCTCAACACTGTGGAATTCGTACAAATCTAACCATTCATGCCGCACCGGTCGGTTAAACCGTTTTACACCAGATTCAGTGGCTTGTCTTGCAATATTAATTGTACTACAGGTATTAATATCTCTGTACTCGTCATATGCATTCTTTCCGACATTATTCATAGTATGAGTTTTTGCAGCCAAGTGAATAACAACATCAGTATCAGAAAATATATCTGCGAAAGCTTGATCTTTGTTCAAAGAGCACTTACAAAAATCAGGCTCTTCAATACCTTGAGGCTTTCGTCTCCCGATATAGATGGTTTCATAGTGAACCAAGTAAGAAACTAAAGCTTGACCGACAAATCCTGAAGAACCAGTTATAGCGATATTCACATCTACTCCTCATACATTTCTATGTGTTTTATTACAACATTCTTAATATCAAAACTTGATTCTGCAAGACGTCTACCAGCAATCCCCATTTTAATTCGGCGTTCATCATCGATTAATAATGAATATATAGCATCTCTTAACTCTATTTCAGATTTCATAGGAACCAAAATACCAGTATTACTCTCAATAGCATCTCTACAACCTGGCACATCTGTAGTCACAACAGCTCGACCACACGCAGCAGCTTCGATTAAGCTTTTAGGTAGTCCTTCACGATAAGAAGGCAAAACCATGATATGTGATTTAGGTATTACATCTTGAACATTGTCTGAAAACCCCCAATGCTCAACAACACCAAGGTCTAGAAAGTAATTTAACTCATCATAAGTAAGTGAGTTTGGATTTTCAGCATCAATATCCCCAACCAGAACAAACTTGGCATCTACACTTCCATGCATTAACTTTGCAACTCGACAAAACTCCAAAACACCTTTATCTTTTAAAAGCCTAGCTAAAAACATTACTACTTTTTGGCCTGTTTGCTCAGGTGTATATCGAAATATAGTCAAATCGACCCCTGAGCCTCTAATTATTGTATGTAATGAAAGTGGAGCTATTTTATTTTCAGAAAAGTAGGCTTCATCACTTTTGTTTTGAAATATCACAGTCATAGAGGTAGAATTTAAAGCAAACTTATAGAGTTTTTTTACAACACACCTAATCACTTTGACTCTTAAAGAATTTTCAATAAAAATATATCCAAGCCCTGAAATAGATGCAAACCTTTTGTTGACTTTCAAAAGACGGCTAGCTACTCCTCCATAAATTACACTTTTAATTGTTACCATATGTATGATATCAGGGTTTAGTTTTTTTATTAGAAGAAAAATCTTTTTAAAAAGTAGTAACTCAGAAATTAAACCAACTCCACTTCTAGTCAAAGGAATTGGATGAACTTTAATATTATATGATTCAAGATAGTCTTCATTTCCTGAAATACTGCACAAAACATGTACTTCATAACCACTTTTTATAGCCTCCAAAGCTATAGGCAGCCTATGCGATATAAAAAACCAATCAACATTGCATATATATATTATTTTTTTCATTGTTATTAGTATTAAGCCTGATACTTTTTGCTTGGATTAATTTAAGAAAGTAATATTTCTTCTATATTTCAACCAATCTAAAAAGGTTAGTATATTCCATAAAACACCCGACCAATTTCTTTCTCCAGACTGATGCTCATCCCAAAGCTTTTTTACTTCAACTGCATCCAATAAATGATCTTGTTTAATCTGTTCAAAGTCTAATAAAGAACTAGCCCATTCATATAACTCATTTCTTAACCAATGAGCTAACGGCACACCAAAACCTTGCTTTGGCCTTTCAATCATTTCTTTTGGAATATATTTATATAAAACTTTTTTTAACGGAGCTTTAAAAACACCTTGTTCGGTCTTAATTTTATCAGAAAAACCAATAGAGAAGGTTTTAATTGGTTTTTCTGATAATGATTGCATTATAGAAACAACCGTAGTTGAATCTACCTCACCAGAAAGAAAGGCACCTAATGGTACATCTGACACCATCTGGCCTTCAATGCTAAATTTTAATAATTTCTCTAGTTCTAAAGAAGCCTCATTGGCATCCACCATTTTATTTTTAATAACTAGCATTTTTTAGTATTTTATTAATCGACTAATAAGCTGTATTTTCAACTTCTCCATTTAAATTTACAGTCAGATATTTTCCTGGATCCAACTTTTTAACTTGACTATAAATTGTATTTGGAGCTCCGATATACCATTGTTTTATTAATTGAGATAATGCCGAACGATCAATTGATAAGCTCTTATTGTTTGTTAAAGCAACTTCAATACTAGCCAGTTCAGAAGCAAAAAAATCGAACCTTCCAGTCTTGAATAATATAACGGTTTTTCCCCTATTCTATCTCTAACTAAATAGAGACACTCTGGTTTAGTAAACATTTAATTAATTCACTACGAAAGTTAATTAAAGAATTAGGCAATGCGCCTATGATACATATTTTCATTCATTAAACTCTTATTAATCTTCCTTTGTCCTCATCCTATTAAAATTATATCATTTATATTCCACACAAGCATATAAGGTTATTTATTTTTTATTCAAAGATTTTCTTATAATTTCTTTAGTAGTATTAAAGTTATTAAAAACTTACTTTTTTTATAGTTTATGGAATACATTTAGAACATATTCTATCAATGAGACTCCAAATCACTCTTGAAAAATTGTATAAAATCTTATAAATTTTTTTATTCATACTCTACATTGAAAAAATTACTTTGCAACTCTAATTTTAGTATTAAATTTAAATGAACTTAATAGTGCCCTGTAACCACAATCTTTATAATCTACTCATATACCATTGTTGATACATTAAAACATTCCACAATGCATATTGTTCATTTTTTTTTCCTGACTTGTGAGCGGCCCAAATATCTCTTATAACACTATTTTTAAATTGTCCTGTTTTATTTAATGATTCTTCACTTAATAAATCTTCTGCCCAGTCTTTTAATTCATTTCTAAGCCAATTATGTATAGGGACTCCAAAACCAGCTTTTGGTCTATTCATAATTTCATTTGGTACGTAGTTTGAAATTATTTTTCGTAACGGATATTTAGTCAAACCATTATGCATTTTAAATTCTAGTGGTAATGACCAAGCATATTCATAAACATCATTATCCAAAAATGGTAATCTAGTTTCTAAACTAACAGACATACTAGCTCTATCAACCTTTGTTAATATATCATTTTGCATATATCCTATTGTATCTTGCCACATCATCTTTTCAGGCAAAGTTAAATTTTTGTAATTAAATATTTCTGTTATATCTGTTGCGATATCAATAACTTCATTATTTAAAGCTTTTTCAGGCCATATCAAAATTAATTTAGAATATAAATCCACCTCATCTTTAAAATTAATTACTCTAGCAAATTTATGTAAATTATCACCGACTCTCTTATACTTTTTTAACTTTGTAAAAACATTAGACATATTTTCCATTATTGCATCATAAGTATTAGGAGAAATAGTAGCAAGACTTTTTCCTAAAAAAACTCTTCCCATCCAAGAAAATTTACCAAATTTTTTAGCTAGTTTAGCACCTAAAATGTAACGATTATAACCACAAAACACTTCATCCCCGGCATCACCTGTTAAAGCTACTGACACATGTTTTTTAGCAAACTTCGATACCATTAAAGTTGCTAATTGTGATGAATCTGCAAATGGTTCATCACAAATATTTGGTATATTAGGTATCAACTCTATCATATCATTAGCTTCTAAATACAATTCGTAATGCTCAGTTCCTAAAATATTAGATATCTGTCTTGCATGCTTAGCTTCATTATAATTTTGATCATTAAAACCTATCGAAAATGTTTTAATATTCTTATTGGTTTGAGATTGCATTAAAGCAGTTATACATGTTGAATCGATCCCACCACTTAAAAAAGCTCCTAATGGTACATCTGATATCATGCGTAATTTAACAGCTTTTTTTAAAAGAAATTCAACCTCCTCAATAGATTCATTAATATCTTTACACTTATTCTTTTTATCCATTCCATTTTTAACTGTATCAACAACTCTCCAAAACGGTTTTATATTAGAATAGTCCAACTTTTTATAGTTTGATAAATTTATTTCTAAGTAATGTCCTGGTAATAACTTAAAAACCTCATTGTAAATTGAAAAAGGTGCAGGGATGTAACTAAATCTAAATAAGGCATCTACGGCACTTTCATTTATTGATAAATTTTTTGTCCATATTTCTATTGGTTTTAGCTCTGATGAAAATGCAAAAGAATTTTCATCAGAGAAAATATATAATGGCTTTTCACCAAAACGATCACGAACAAAAGTCAACTTATTTTCTTTTCTATCATAAATTGCAAAAGCAAACATTCCATTCAATTGAGGCAATACTTTTTTTATTCCCCATTCATTTATACTCTCAAGCAACACTTCCGTATCTGAATGACTCCGCCAGTCTATAATCTTATTAGTTCTTTGCACTAAACTTTTTCTTAATTCATTAAAATTATAAATTTCCCCATTAAAAACTATACAATATCTCCCTGAAGCACTCATCATAGGTTGATTGCCAGATTCACTTAAATCTTGAATTGATAAACGATTATGCCCCAAATATAATTTTGATTCGCAAAATGATAATACTTTTGAAAAATCTGGTCCTCGACTTTTAATGCTATTTAGCATTTTAGTAGCCAGCTTAAACGATTGTTCTTTATTTTTATTTCGTAGGTAGTAAAACCCTATTATTCCACACATGGAACCCCTTAACTTTATTAGTAAAAACATGACAAACAGCTATTATCATCCAAAATGAAGGATGTCTCACAGTTAAGTGAAAAACAGAAAAAATCAATAATGAAATAATGCAAGTTACTAATAAGTATTCTTTACTTTTTAGTATGTTAAATATCAAATATATAAAATAGCCTATCAATAAAAATGAGAAAAAACCTATATTAGTTAATAAATCAAAATACATATTGTGTGCTTCAGAACCATCAAATGGATGATTAATTCCTGAATGCGCGCCTGGTCCAAGTCCAAATACTGGAGAATACAAATATGCTTCGAAAGCATTCATCCATAATGTTACTCTAATATCAGCTTGTCCTGCATCGCTATTTAAAAAATTGTAATACTCTATAAAAATTGGAGACATATAAAAAATAAAAATAATTAAAGAAAAAATACCAAAACAAAGAAAAAAACTTTTTATAATAAAAGAACTTTTATCAAATGAAAATATAATAACAGAAAAAATGAACGAACAAAACCAAGCAATGAACAAACCATCACTTAATGTTTTTAATCCAATAAAAAGTATTAATATAATAAAAAATAACTTTTTTACCTTGTCAAAACTTATTCTAAATATCAAAAATGGCAAGAAGGAAAGTATCATTGCAAGTTGATTTGGATTTTTGGATAAGCCAGAAAATCTGGAAGTTCCATAATAAAAATTACCAGGCATGAAAAATGATAAAAAAAAGTATAATATAATAGTGAGAGAAATTGATATTACTATATATTTTAATAATAGTTCTTTATCTATTGAACTCTTTAACATTCTAAAAAATGTAAAAAAAAATATACAAGAAAACATGTATGCAATTAAATTATGCAAAAAAGAATCTACTTTAAAAACGCCAAACTTAACGCTAATAAACGTACCTATTAAAAATAGTATTAACAAAGAAAATATTATAATTAAATCCATTATTTTATAAGTAAGCCTATGTTTAAATGTACTAAATAGCATAAAAAAAAGAATTAATACTTCTCCTATACCAATAGGAATAGAATCTAATCTTAGTTTTGAAGATACTGACAATATAAGAGAACAACCTAAGAAAAAACCCATCTTTTTTTCATAAGACATTATTAAACTCATAACGACAAAAGTAGTTCAATTAAATTTATTACTTGATTCTTCCTATTATACTGAGAAATAAATTTCTCATTTGGTAGCGTTTTTTCTAACTGATCTCCTACTAATTTTTCTATAAAATACAAAGCATCTTGTTCAGTTAAAATATTTGCTACTAAAAGTCCACTATTTGTCAACAATTTATACAACTCCGAATTGTTATGTAAACCTATAGATAATATGGGTTTCTGCAAAGCAAGTAATTCAAATATTTTTCCAGTTAGCACGCCTGCAGATTCTGGTTTTGGATTTTCTATTATTACTGCATAATCACTAGTTTTTATTGCAGCCATTACTTCTTTTCTAGAAACATAACCATGCAACTTAACACAATTTAACGGAGTCTCATTTTTAATAAAATCAACTCCATTTTCATTAACTCCAAATATATTAAATACTAATTTATCTTCAAGACCTTTAAGAGCTTTAATGAAACATGTTGGATCTCGATAACCTTGATAAAGGGAGCCTGCATATGTGATATTTATTTTATTAATATCAATTTTTTTTGATAATTTTATGTTATTATAATCATCTAAATCATAACCATTTTCAATAGTAAGCGTTTTTCCTTTATAATCTTCTTTTAATATTTTTTCTAACGGCTTAGAAACTGTTGTTGCAGCATTAACATACGGAAAAATAATTTTTTTTTCAATTATTTTCTGTAATAGAGAAAAAGGAAAAACTGGCTTATTTATATGGTTTCCAGACCACAAATCTCTATAGTCTGAAACCCATTTTAATTGATATTTTTTTGCAATATATCGAGCAATGAAAATAGATGACGGTGGGTCAAATGAACTAATCATATAGTCATAATCGTTTTTTTTGAATTCTTTTTTAATAAAGCGTTTAGCATTAAAATACCAACCTATACGCTGGTCAGCTAAAGGTCCAATATATTTCTTTACTTTCCTAAGAAATCCTCTACTATCAGAAGATTTAATCAAATTATTATTTTTTAATTTTTTATTGTTTAAAGTTTCTTTTCTAAAGTCAATTTCAATAATTTTTATATTTTTAGTAAAATCGATTTGAAAATCTAAATTTCCATCTAATCTTGACTTTTTAGCTGTCAAAACTGTTATATTATATCCTTGTTTTTCAAGATATTTTGCCCAATGATATGGCCTATAGGATCCAATAACATTAACCGGAGGAAACCAATAAGATATGATTAATATATTCATATTACAAGCGCGAGATAACTTCAACTATTTTTTCTGCTGACTTACCTTCCCCATATAATGAACTTTCAGAAAAGAGATTTTTATCCGTAGATGAGGCAAGTTTTACTTTATTTAAAATTTCCACAATATCGATGTTTACAAGAGTATTTACTCCAATATCAATTAATTCTTTCCATTCAGTTTGCTCTCTTAATGTAATACAAGGTTTGTTAAAAAAATATGCTTCTTTTTGTAATCCGCCACTGTCAGTTAATACTAAACTACAGTGTTGTAGCAACCAAATCATCTCAAAATAACTAACAGGTGGTAGCACTTTTGCTTTTAAGTTCAATCCTGTATTTTCTATCACTTTTTTGGTTCTAGGATGCAACGGATAAACCACATCCATTTCTTCTGATAATTTATTTAGACTATTAACAATCTCAGTTAACTTAGTTAAATTATCAGTATTTTCTGCCCTATGTATTGTTACTAAAACAAAAGAATTAGATATATTGATTAAAGATGCTGGTTTAGTACTTCTATTTGAATAATATCTAGCAGCATCATACATAACATCTCCAACATTAATAACAGATACTGTTTTTTTTGAAAAACCTTCATTTTTTAAATTCTCTACTGCAATTTTGGTTGGACAAAACAATATTGAACTCATTTGATCTGTTAAAACCCTGTTAATTTCTTCAGGCATTTTCATGTTAAAGCTTCTTAGTCCAGCTTCAACATGCATTATTGGAATATGAAGTTTAGCTGCTGCTAAAGCTCCAGCTAAAGTTGAGTTAGTATCTCCATAAACTAAAACATAATCTGGTTTTTCTTTCAATAGCACACTTTCAATTTTTTCCAACTGCCTTCCTGTCATCGTTCCATGATTACCACCTCCAATACCCAAAGTATAAACTGGTTTGGGTATATCCATTTCAGTAAAAAAAATATCACTCATATTTGTATCATAATGTTGACCTGTATGTATTATTATTTCATTTATAATCTTGTTTTTATTTAAAACGTTATATTTTTTAATTGCACGACTAACTGTCGCAGCTTTTATAAATTGAGGTCTTGCACCGACCACAGTTATTATTTTCATTGTATTAACTCTTTATAAAAATTTTTATCATTAATAGTTAGTAGGTGACTGTTATGCCATAATAAAGTATATATTCCATGGTATTTTTCTGTTTTATTTTTAAATTGTAGAAAACGCCTGAAAGCTTGTTTAGAATACCCTAAACCTTCATACCTATCTGAAATAACTGTACATTCCATATTTATTAAGGGTATTTGTTTTAAATTAAGCTTTTCTCTATTTTTCAAACTATACATGCTAAACTCTTTACTTGTTCCACATCGAAAGCCAGAAATATCAGCAAAATTTAAAGTGGAATCATAATCACATCCACAAGATTCATATAGAAGAGGAGTATCCATAATATCCCATCGTAAAAAATGCATTCTTCCACCAATAATTTTCTGGTTTATACCGGTTTTTTTTAATGCTTCTTTTAATATATTAAAAGAGTCAGTAAATTTTTTTTTATCTTTAAAACAATTATAACCTGGATGCAAACCAATTTCATGCCCTCTCATATGAATATCATATAGTAACTCCTTAATTTCATCCGATAAAAAGTCAAAATTAGTGTCTAAATGAGATGTTTTGAGAGTAATAAAGTAGAAAGCAACTTTGTTACCAAGCTTTTCATTAGTATCCATAATCCAATCTATCGCATCTCGATAAACATCTTTCTGCTTAATTTTTAAAATATAAAATATAAAATACTTCCAATTCATAAAAGCACTTATAATATTTTTTCTTTTAACTATATCTGCAGCAGATTTTAATAGCGTTTTCTTTAATGAACGTCTAATAGGGTCAAATGGCCAATCAAGATCACAAGTGATAAACTTCTTATGTTTAAGTTTAACTCTACTTAAAGACGCATCTAGATAAACACACATATTCCATAACATTTCAACGTATTCATCAACAATAGGCCTATCAAGAAAATCATATTTAAATGCAACTGACGATTTTGCAGAAAATCGTCCATGACAATCTTTATCTTTAATAATAACCTCTTCCATTCTTGAAAGCATAAAAAAACATGTATCGAAAACAGCTAATCTAC
Source organism: Kangiellaceae bacterium (assembly GCA_965230335.1). Classification (GTDB taxonomy): domain Bacteria; phylum Pseudomonadota; class Gammaproteobacteria; order Enterobacterales; family Kangiellaceae; genus CBDDKS01. The sequence goes on from CBDDKS010000006.1 coordinate 1,103,461, forward strand.
AATCAACTTTAAATTCAGATATATCTATTGAAGAATCACCAAATAAAACTGGAATATCCTTTTCTATTAAGAATTGATTTATTGTGTAAGTAACTTGAGGTAAATTGGATTCAATCAAATACTTTTCATTGTCACTATCTAAAAATTCACTGGAAATACTAATTTTTTTTCCATTATCAAATTTAATGAGAAACCCCTCACAGCCCTCATCTATTAACAACTTATACTTAACGCTTAGAAATTCGGAAAAAACAACATCAATTATATATTTTTTTTCCTTCAAAAGCCTTGAAGAACAAGTTATTAAAAACACTATTTTTTAATCCAATTTTTAATCATAAGAGTAAAATCTATAATCTTAGAGTTGCTTTTTGTAATTGAATGATAAGGCATTTGTATAGCACCAAAAGCTCTAAAAAATTTTTCAACTTGTTCCAGCATTGAACCTTCAAAGTCAAAACTTTTTGTTTTATCCAATGAAAACTTTATAGCTTCCCACATACAAAAGCTTGTTGCACCACTATTTCTTAATTCTGGATCACCTCCTCCCATAATATAGTAAGTGTTTTCTTTATCCCAAATAATATATACTGCTGCATGATTTTGTCCGGTTTCATCTTCAGCTAAAAACAGTTTACCACAATTACGAAATACACAGGCTTTATAAATATTTTTAATTAACTCTTTACTATATGGTAATGATTTATTCTGACGTAAAAAAACTTTTTCATTTAACACTATAAATTCATCTATAATTGGATTTTCTTTTAACATAACATTATTTCTTTGGGCTTTTTTTATATCCGTCCTAATATTGCTTTGCAACCCTTCCCAAACTTTTTCAATAGAACCTGCATTTTCAATTCTATAAGTTACCCGGCTTGTTTGGTTAAATCCATTCCAGTAAAATGGCAACCAATTATTAATCTTATAGTAAAAATTCTGATGAAAATATGAATAATTTGGAAGTTGCTTAATAAGTTCTTCAAATAATTGCTTTTGTTTTGATAAGATCTTGCTATATTTACCATTTGTACTTCTTATCCAAGGACCTAAAGTTTGAGTTAAAGGTGGTTGTTCAATAAAAACCAACCCATATTTTTTTTTGAAATAATAAGGCATTGTTGCAAGAATTTCCCCTCCTTTTTCAACAATGCATACATCCCAATTTTCGCTTCCACAAACCACATCTAACCACCAATCTTGAGAAAAGATAGGTATACTTTCTTCAGAAAAGCATAATTCATGATATTTTTCTTTATTATTCATAATAAATTACAAATCTTTTTAAGTGTATCTTTAATTTGAAAGTTAACAGATAGATAAATCTTTCCATCTCTACAAGCCAAGAAATAAGCACCCTCTTCTCTATATATTCTGGATAGTTCATATTTTCTCAAATCAAAATCAGTAATCTTTTCAAATCCTCCAATTGACCAACGTTGCCCATGATAAAAAAAACATAATTTCCCTGGTTGTTCAATCACATTTAACCAAGATTCGGTTCCTCTAAGTAAGTTCCAAACTGTTTCAATATCCCAGGATTTCCACTTTATAATATCCTCATGCTCATGTAAATCTATATTTCTAGCTCGTATTGTAGGACTTAATTTAGGCTGTTTTACTCTATTAACCATCTTCATTTCAATTAAACTTAGTGCTTTAAAAACTAAATTTTTACCTGTAATGCCAATTAAAATATCTAATCTTTCAGGTGATTTAGTTCCTATAGGAATATGAACTCTCTCTTGACAAATAATGTCTCCTGTATCTTCTCCTTTATCAATATAATGAACTGTAACTCCGGGATTTATTTCTTTATCATAATATTGCCAAAAATCTGGATTAGGTCCTCGGTATTCGGGTAAATATGATGGATGTAGGTTTATCGCACCATATTTTGGGATAGAAAATACTTCTTCTTTTAATAGTTGAGACATACCACTAACAAAAATAATATCTGGATTGTAACAGTTAATCCAATCAATAAAATCAGAACTATTATCTTTCGTTATGTAAAAGTAAGGAATTTTTACTGTGTTACAATATAATTTTAAATTATTTGTAGGCAATAAAAAAAATGCTGCCAGCTTTATAAAAAAGCTCTTAACTTTAAATTGCATAGAATTTTTATTACAATTTCTGCTTGCACTCTCAGCAATTCCTACTATTTTATGAGATGAGTTAACTAAATGAGGAACTAAACGAGAAATTCCTTGAGTAATAATCAATATTTTCATTTATTTTTTATATATTTATTCTCACAGATATAGCCATAATATTTAAAATCATTTTCTTTTCTTATACATTTATCAGGGTCTAACTTTTTTATCATTTTTGCAGGATTACCAGCTATCACACAAAAACCATCATTAAAAGATTTAGTTACAACCGAGCCAGCACCAACAATAGTGAAATCACCTAAGACAACATTTGGAAGAATTATAGAATTCATTCCTAACCAACAATACTTACCAATATCTACACTACCTTTTGTATGAGATGAGATATCATAAATGTTATGATTACCACTAATTATTCCAACATTAGGTGCAACTATGGTGTAATCTCCTAACTTTATATTCCCAGCCCCCTGTATATAACATCCAGGGGATAAACCTGGCGCAGTTCCAATACCAATCTGTATATTGTTTACTCCAGATACAATGCTTGAATGGTGTACTGGCCAATAGGCATTTCTGTTGATACCTATTACTTTTTGAATAAAAAGCTGCTTTATAGTGATGGGGGCTGCAGTTCCAAAAGTATGATAAACGGGTGGATACACATACTTAAAAAATAGTAAATAAATTTTTTTAAAAGTTAACATTTAATATTTCTTTGAAAAATTCAATGTTACAAAAATATTTAATATATATGCAATCGAACAACATGTCGAAAACAAAGTCAATGCAACCTCAACACTAAAGCCTAAATACCAAATGATAATAAATGAAAATAATGCTGATATTAACAAAACAGTTTGAAAAATAAGATCTTGCTTTTGCTTTTCAGTAACAATATACAAATTACTTAATGGACTTGATATAAACTTAAAAAAATACATTGGAGTTAATATCTGTGCATAATACCCAGACATTCTCCATTCTTCCCCAAAAATAAAAGAAAAAAATGTAGGCGCTATAAAAAAAAAAGTTGCAAATGGTACTATGGCAATACTAAATAATATTTTTAAAGTTCGTACACTTAAATCATAACAATCACCATCTTTAGCAAATTTTTTACTTGCTTTTTCTCTAAAAACATCCCCTATTGCTGATGCCAAAATTGTAGATGGCACCGCAATAACTCTTTGAGTTAACATGTAAAAACCAGCAAAAGAACTTAAAAACATTGTATTTAATAAAAAAACAGGGGTTTGAGTTGAGAAAGTATTTAGTCCATGTGCTATAACCAAAAACTTAGGAAATTTAATATAACGTCGAGCCAGAGCCATAAGCTTTAGTTTAGTTACTTTTTTAAATTCATTTTTATTTAAACCACTTAAAAAACTTTTAAAAAGTAGTAAAGTGCTTAGTAACAAACCAATAATCATACCCAAAACTAAACCAATAACTCCCATAGTACTTAATAATATTTGTGTTATAACTATGCCAAAACTTTGAACGATTCTAGATAAAGACATACTTCTATAGTTAGCATGCCTGTTACACCAAAAATTAAGAGTTTGATAAATCCCATTGAGTATTATGAGTATTAATACAAAATATACCCACATATTTACTTGTAAATAACTAAAAGTAGTAAAAATTAAATCTTGAAAAAATATAACTATTGAAAAAAAGAATATGGCAATTAAAGCTATACTAATAAAGCATAAAACAACTAAGTTTAATGCATAAATATTGCTTTTTGGCAGCATAATAGCTAATTCATATCGACCTGTAATAAATATAGATAAAACTGAAGTTATAGATAAACATAAAGCAAACAAACCGAACTCTTCAGGAGAATATATTCTCGTTAGTATTGGAGATACCATTAAAGGAATAAGTTGAGCTACTGTTGTCCCTGTCATTAATGTAAGAACATTCCTTGCAAATCCCTCTTTGAACGTTATATTTTTAAACATGAATTATTAACTTTCAAGAGCAAGAAGTGTAGACGAAATATCTTGTTCTTGCAAATAAGGATGCATAGGCAAGCTAAATGCTTGCTGAGAAAACTTTTCAGCTATAGAAAAGCTTCTAAAATTCCCTAAATGTTTAAATGCTGTTTGCTGATGCATGCAAGTTTGATAATAAATTGCTGTAGGAATGCTCATTTGCCTAAGCTTTTCAATCCAAAAACTTCGCTTTTCACTAATAAGAGTATATTGTGCCCATGAACTATGGTAATTTTCAGGAATAATTGGAATTATAAACTTTTCTTGTAATTCATTATTATAATATTGAGCAACTTTATTGCGACTTATTAATTCGTTAGGAAATACTTCAAGCTTTTCCAATAATATCGCAGCTTGAATTGTATCTAATCTGCTATTCATTCCTATACGAATGTTATCGTATTTGTTACTTCCTTTACCATGCACACGATAAGACTTTACTAACTCTGCTAGTTCATCATCATTAGTAAAAATAGCTCCGCCATCTCCATAGCAACCTAACGGTTTAGCCGGGAAAAAACTGGTTGTTGCTATATCACCAAATGAACCTGCTTTTTTATCATGAATACTACCGCCAAAGCCTTGAGCAGCATCTTCGATCAATTTTAAATTATATTTCTTAGCCAGTTTTTCAAGAACAGGATAATTTGCAGGTAAACCAAATAAATCAACAGCTATAATAGCTTTGGGATTTAATTGACCTTCGGATATAATTTTTTTAATCTGTTTTTCTAAATCCACTGGACAGATATTAAATGTATTTGGATCTGAATCAACAAAAACGGGAGTAGCCCCAAGAAAAGCAGGAGCTTCGGCTGTTGCGAAAAATGTGAAAGTTGGACAAAAAACAGCATCACCCTTTTTTATTTCTAATGCCATCAATGAAAGTGTTAATGCATCAGTGCCATTAGCACAAGTTATTACATGCTTAACTCCAACATAATCAGTCAACTTTTCTTCAAATTCAAAAACCTCTGGCCCCATGATATATTTTCCATGATTAAGCACATTTTGAATTCTAGAATCAATTCTATTTTTTAGATTTTGATATTGTTGTGCCAGATCAATAAATTGCATATTAAGCTTCCTCTTTTTTCATTATTAAACAGTTTCCATTTAAAACATAAGTTTCTTTTGTATGAGGACATTGTGTTTGAGTATGACCATTTAATGGTAAATCTAATTTTTCACCATATTGACTTATCCAGCCTATTTGCTTTGCAGGAACACCAACCATTAAGGCATAAGGTTTTACATTTTTATTCACTACAGCTCCGGCTCCTATAAAGGCATATTCTCCGATGGTAATACCGCAGACAATTGTACAATTAGCTCCAAGTGTCACACCTTTTTTAACTACAGTATCCTTGTACTCATCTTTTCTTTCTATTCCTGAACGCGGATTATACACATTAGTAAATACCATACTAGGGCCACAAAATACTTCATCTTCCAAATAGACATTATCATAAATAGATACATTATTTTGTATTTTGCATCGATTACCAATAATGACTTTGTTTCCAATAAAAACATTTTGCCCTAATGAAACACCTTCACCGATTTTTGCCCCACTACAAACATGAACAAAGTGCCAAATCCTAGAGTTTTTACCAATAACTGCACCCGTATCGACAATAGCTGAATCATGAACAAAATAATCACTCATCGTTTAATCAACTTTTTCGGTAAATGGATGAAGCTCAGTAGGCCTTTTAGTAATTTCTTGATTTCTGATTTGTGTAACAATTTCAATACTATTTCTGGCTTCTTCCAAATCAAAACCATTACCACCGAGTATTTGTTCGTAGCTTTTTGTATGTAAGTCTGTAAAGCCACCAGAAAATTCCATTTCTTCTCCATCAACAGTAATTGAACGAAAAGTACGTTGACCAGAGGCTTTAGCTTCAGCAGGTATATAATTGTAATTAACAGATAAAAACCAACGAACTCTTGCATATTCAAACTCCAAATAGCCAGAATTCACATCATTTTTTCTTAAGTGTGTTTCGTTAATTTTTTGCTTACCAAAAATGTACCCTAACATATCATAAAAATGAACACCTATATTAGTCGCTATACCTCCAGACTTATCTTGACTTCCTTTCCATGAAGTAAAATACCAATTACCTCGACTCGTTAAATAGGTTAAGTCCACATCATAAACTTTATTAGGATTTTCAGAAATTTCTTTTTCTACTTTAGATTTTAATTGTAAAATACTTGGATGTAATCTTAATTGAAGAATATTATTAATTTCTTTACCAGTTTCATCCTGTATGACTTTTAAAGCCTCAATATTATGCGGATTCAATACTAAAGGTTTTTCACAAATTGCATGCGCCCCTTGACGAAGTGCAAAACGAATATGCGAGTCATGCAAGTAATTAGGAGATGCGATGCTGACATAATCTATTTGAATGCCTTTTCTTTTTAATAAATCAATATGACGATCAAAACGTTCATATTCTACAAAAAAATCAGCCTCAGGAAAGTGACTATCGATAATACCAACAGAATCATTTTTATCTAGGGCTGCTACTAAATTATTACCGGTATCTTTAATGGCTTTCATGTGTCTTGGTGCAATATAGCCAGCAGCACCTATTAATGCAAAATTTTTCATTTCACCTTCTTATTTTTAGTACGTATAAAATAAAGTATTAGTGACAAAGTTACTGATATCATGCCTCCCAACAAAACACCCAATACACAAATTAAGGCTCTCTTCGGTTTACTCTTTTCTTCAGGCACTTTTGCTGTATTTAAAGTTTTTAGTACATATTCATCTGATGCATTGGCCAACATAAGCGTTTTGGTTTGTTCTTCAATTAATTGATAAAAAATACTTTGCATATCTGCAATCGCTGTTTGTGTAATTTGTTGTTTTAAATACTCAATATTTTTTTGTGCTTCTTTAACATCCTGATCTTTCATATGCTGATTGATTGATTGAATAATAGCCTCTACCCACTGACTGGCTTTAATGGGAGAATAATACTCGATACTTAGTGAAATCAAACCTGTTTCTTTATCTTGGCTAACGGATAAATATTCTTTAAATTTTTCATAAAGCTCTCCGCTGGAAGGCTTCTCACTTCGACCAATACTAGGCCGAGGTTCTCTTAACCATACTTTTGTTTCAACATTATATAATGTGTCATCATAAATTAATTGATTGGATGGTAAGTGCCATCCTTTTACAGCAAACACTTCTGCTGCTATATTTTGCTTTTCTATAAAGATTTCTATAAATCCCCAACTTTTAATCAATTCCTGAGCAATAACATCTTTACTGGATTCACCACTACCTAAATTAATACCTGCCAGTGAAGCCAAACCACCAAATTGTCCTGCTACTTTAGATAAAGATCCTGAGTCTGATTGTGATGCAGGCGCTAATAATGCCGTAGCTTTATACATATTCGGCAAACTCAATGCATAAAAAATTGAAGCAATAGCAAAAATACTGGTGACACCAACAATCATCCATTTTCCACTCCATATAGCTTGCCATAATTCTCGTAAATCAATTTCATCATTATTAACACCATGAACAAGTTCGGCGTTTTTTAGCTCTAGCTCACGAACACGTGACTCTAAATAATCATTACGTAGTTGTTGTTCAGATGATGGGGTTGTCGATGTCATTCGATTGATTGAAAAAATGTGGGGCTTATATTATTTTACTTTCGACATTAACTTATCTAAAAGTATCATTACTTACAAAAAATTCTCGTTTCATTTTTTTCATTTAACTTTCTTTCATCCAATTACTAACTTCAAGCCCCGGAATTTTTGAAAAATGTTTTTCATTATTAGTCACAATACCGTAACCCAAAGTTATTGCAGTAGAACCAATGATTAAATCAAAGTCTGCAACTGAAATACCTTGAGCACTTAATTCTGCTTTTAACAAACCAAAACATTCCAATACAACTTCTGAACTTTCAATAATGGGGAATATTTCTCTAAGCCTATGAACTTTAGCAAGATTATTTGATACTTGCTGTGATTTATAAGCACCATATATCAGTTCTCCATAGCTTATCACTGAAATAGCTTTAGGCATTTTGCTCTGTCGTTGAAAATTGTCTAAAACAATAGCATTCCCTTTCAAGGCATAAATTAATATATCAGTGTCTAATAAATACATTATAGCGTTATATTTCGATGAGTTGAGATTGTCTCTCTGCTAGTACGTATATCATTAATTAGCTCTTCATCTGAACGTTCATCAACCCAATGTCCACACAATTCTAAAAAATACTCTGTAGATTGTTTGTCCTTTTTATTAGGCTTTGATAAGTGAGCTTTTAAAATAGCAATCACCTCCTGACTAATAGAGCGGTTTTCCATGGCCGCTCGTCTTCCCAATAATTCATATAATTTATCATCTATAGACTTTACTTGTAATGTTGCCACAATACACCTCATAAAAACCAATCATTACATCTTGTCTATATCCTAGTCTCAATTTCATGAATTTGCAACCATTTTTCATGAAACTTATCTTTATCGCTTCTTTATACATTGACTGATATACCCATTAGTACTTTTAAAAGCCATATCGCCAATCTAAACCAAAGGTAATTTTATCAATACCTCCCAAGTTCGTATTGATGACTTCATCACGACTGAGAAGTGATAATGTAAATCCGCCAAAGTTTTGAGTATCATAATGCCAATCTAAGCCAATTTGTGAAAACTTTATTGCATTTCCTGCAATGGAATGACCACCAAAACCATTGGTAATATTACCATCTCTATTCAATTCCACTTGACTCACTAATATATCAAAGTTGCCATATCCTTGTGTTTGAAAAAGTATTCTTAAATCTAATGAACGAGAGTCATTGTCAATCGTTGTGCCTAAAGAACGGCCTAAATAACGATAACCTGTTAGGTAAATACTGTGCTCATATAATGTATTATAACCGTCGCCATCACCATCTAATTGTGTATCTATGTATTCAAAATTCCAAAATACAGGGGTTTTAAATAATATGGAATTGGTTGAAAAACCGAATAAATAAGCTTTTTTAGAAGGAAAGTAGCCGGCTTCATCTTCACCCACCAATTGCATATACACACTGGTAGGTAACCAGGGTAAATGCCATGTGATATCGATCGCTGCTAATTGATTACCAGGCTCATCTTCTCGATTTTCACAATCCAAATCACCTTCATCACAATTATCCAAACCCGTTAACATATCAATAAAAGAGTCAAAGTTTTCTGGCCGACCCTCTCCTCCCCACTGAGCAGTACGTCGAAAACCAATTTCAAGTTCATTCAATGGTTTAATACTACCTGACATACCTATCACCTTGGCATCCTTAACGGCACGCTCATCATCTAACAAACCTACAAAAGCATTAAATGTCCAAGGTCCCATCCAATTGAGTAAACGATTTTCAAATGGCTTTGCATAATTACGTCTGAAAGAAAAAGTAGGTATAGGGCGTGCATTGTTAGATAATATTAATGAGTGTTGCCATCCAGGCCCCCACCACTGATCAAACTGACCTATAGCAAAAATCCAATTATTAGTGACTCCTGCCAAATAACTGCCATCAAAATGTTTATCATCATCATCTTGCGCATCTGGTACTAAAGTGGCTTCAAGATTCCAAGCCAAATGAGACGTCATACCTATTGTTCGTGTAGATAACTCTCTTTTATCCCGAGTTTTATCTCCAAATTGCCTTAATATGACAGGTTCTGAACGAAAACTTGCACGTAGTTCTGTTTTATTGGCGCCTTTACCCGTCGACTTTCTTCCTTCTCTTAGTACCCGAAAATAAGAACGATGATAATCTACTGGAATTTGCCCTACGTTGATAGATTCCAAATCACGAATGAGTGGCCCCCAGGTTAAAGGCCAGGTAGAAACCGGTGTTTTAATAATACCTAAATTCACTAATAATTCTATATCAGCTCTAAGCCAGGCTTGATCAGGTGTAATCCAGGGTTCTGCTTTTATTGTTGTGTGAAAAACAACAAAATTTAAAAACAAACCAAGAAAACAAAAAGAATATTTATGTTTTAAAAGCATTAAAACTGCACAATTACAAAATCATGAAGGCAAAGTTTTATCATCTTTAATATTTCACTTTAATTCAAATAATTTAAGAGAAATCAACTTTAAAAACTGTTAATGGCTGCCGCACCCAATGCCAATTGATAAAGAATCTGACTGACTTGCGACCAAAGTGCTAAGTCGTTAACGGCATCCACGTCCAAGGGAACCACTATGGTATCACCCGGTTCTATTTTTATACCCAATGCATTAACCCAGCCTGACTTATAAGGCAGCACCACAGAACCATCAGCCTTCACAATATAAATACGTTCATCATCCGCTTTTTCTGTTTCACCACCACTGCGTGCAACATACTCTTCAAAGTTTAAATAAGGATCATACAAATGTGATGCCGGATGTTGTACCTCACCCACAACGCTGACTTCTTGACGAAATGCAGGTACTAAAATACGATCACCTTCTTTTAAAATCACATCTTCTGATTTATTGTCTAATACAGCCTGTACATCAACAACCAGTCGTCCTAAGGCCTGCGCTGTATCTAAAGAGTCTGACAATTGCTCCAAGGACGCCAAATTAGCATTTTTGCCCACATTGGTTTGCTCTAACTGTGAATTAGCTATATCTGATTTTAAACGTTCCCGTAATTCTTCTAATCGTTTCTGCTCTCTCTCTTTTAATTCTTCCCGCGTAAAAACAACCGCATCAATATGTGCAAAATCAGTAAAACCACCGACCCGCTGAATTAAATCTTTAAAAGATTCCCCTTTACGAATGCGATATTGCCCAGGAAATTTAACTTCGCCAATAATTTCAATAGATGCGAAATCCTGGTATTCAGGCCTTTGACGAATATTCACAACATCATGTGAAGATAATTTAAATTCATGTGCAATTAATTGTTCTTTATTGATTTTTTGATGATTCAAGAGTGATTTATTTTGTGACTTTAAAAACTTTTCATCAATAGAATGATGGCTTAATACAATATCATAATGTTCTACACTCGCTTTATTAGGATCCAACATGCTAATACGAGTCACTTCGCCTGTTAACGTATAAGCTGACTCGGCCAAACCACCTGCTAATTGAATAAGCTGTTCTACAGACATATCTTTTGTTAAAGGATAAACACCAGGATAGCGCACCATACCAGAAATATTAACGGTTAATGAATGACGACCTGCATGTGCCTGCCTGGATAAACGTTCAATTAATGTTTCAAGTAACACCTCCCTATCTTCATTAAACCCTAGAACAATAAGCTGATCTTGTGGTTGTAATAAAAAATCACCAGATTGCTTTTTATTGAGTAACACTTTCTCCAAATCAACAAATTCAATATATATATTTTTTAATGGTGATTCTTCTCGAATGAGTAAAGCACTATTTAATTGAGGTCCTGGTTTTAGTACATTAATACTGGGTATCAGATCTGAAATGCGCAAACCCTGACGCCAGGCCATTTCCCTGGCTCGAAAAACATGTCCAGATACGCTGACTATATTTTTTTTAATCTCTAAACGTTCACCAACTTGCAATGTATCTCCAGGTTTCAATGTAAACTGCTTATTCGTCACCTGTGTTAAATCCAGATCAATGACATTAATAAAACCCTCTTCATTAATGCGAGTTAAATGAGACGCTTTAGCAAAAGCTGTACTACGGTAACCACCCGCCAACTTTAAAAGTTCAGATACTTTAGATTCTTTTTTTAATTCATAAATACCTGGTCGCTTCACAGCACCATCTATAGCAACAGTATCACCAACAGGTGGAATATAAATAACATCCCCAGGTAATAAACGTGCATCACTCGATGTATCACCTTTGAGTAATAAATCATATAAATCCAGCTGAGCCACGACCTTACCTTTACGTTTTAACTGAATATTACGCAAAGAACCAATAACATTAACACCACCACTGACAAAAAGTGCATTCGTCATAGTTGATAGGGAAGAGATAGTATAAGCACCTGGACGATAAGCATCCCCTAACACAAATATTTGCATAGAACGCAGTTCACCTAAGGAGATACTGGCTTTAACACCTAAAATTTGTTTACCAATTCGTTGCTGTAGTAAGGCTTTGGCCTCTTTAAATGACAAGCCAGTCAATGAAATTGGGCCCAACTTTGGGAACTGAATACTGCCATTTCGATCAATTACTAAATTATACAACTGACTCTCTTTACCAAAGAGCTGAACTCTAATCTCATCTCCAGGGCCCATCATATACTCGGCTGGTACAGGAATCAGAGTTGCTGGAGCAAACGTTGTTGGTGCTCCTGCAAACAAGTCATAACCAAAAGGTTTTAATTCTAAAGTTTCCTTGGCTAACTCTTCATTCTTTTCTTCTTCAATTTGTTCAATACCCTCTTTACTGATAACTGGCCGCTCACTCACAATAGGTTGTTCTGTCTTTAATACTTCTCCTGATGATTGTGTTGATTTGAGTGATGCACAAATAGCATCCAAATCATAACCTGCTGCCTTAGCCATTTGCTTTTGTTGAGCAGTTGCGTTTCCACATAATTCCTGGATTTGGGCAATATCCAATTGCTGAGCCTGAACACCTTGTATGTAAGTCAAACTTACAATGACAGTAACACAAGATTTACAAACAGACGCAAGGATATTTTTAAATAAATAATTTCTATATTGATAGAACATCAACAACCAATAGAACTCTTTTACGATATTAAGTGATTTTTTTATGACTTGATTTATGATTTGGAGACGTCTTAAGACACGCTACCGCCCCTGAATTTTGGCTTTCAGAGTGCCCCTCTAAATATTCTGTCGCCAAATATCAATGTTTATTGATTTATTATTGTATAGAAAATAACAAGTTATTGAAATCGTTTTTGTAAAATAAAGATAGTTGATTATATAAAAATATCAAAACATTAAGTTAGTTTATTAACAATTGTTCGAGTTTCATTTCCAGGCGCTGCATTTTCCCAAGCACATCTAACAATATGATGGCTCTGTCTTCCCCTTTGATTCGCTCAAATATACCTTCTAATCCTTGAAAGGCACCATCCGAAATGTAGACGCTTTGGCCTTTTTCAGGTAGTTGGGAAATTTTTGGTAAAACTTCTGCTCCGATTTGAAAAGCAATCAAACTATCAATAATCTGCTGATTAACCCGGGCAGGATACCCATTAAACTGAACAAAATGTCGCATTCCCCGTGTTGATCGAACTTTACTCCAACCTTCGTGAGCATCATCCAACTGAATAAAAATATAACCCGGAAACATAGGTTCAATTACCCGACTTAAACGTCCTTTGAGTGATTTTTCTATTTCAATGGAAGGTAGTAAGGCATGAATGGATTGATTGTTTAAATGTTCGTAAGCACGTTCTTCTTGTCGAGGTTTGGTTGCACCTAAATACCAATATTTCATTTGATCTCTCTTGTGTAACGAATAAGAACAATAGTGAAGAACTCATTTTGACTATAAAAGATAAACATGCTCTAGTATATGCCAGCCAATTATAAGAAAAAAGCAATAATTTAACTTGGTTGAAAAAACGAAAAAATACTTATTTTTGAGATGAAAAAAATTGTTTATTTTTGTTTTGCAATTCCTGAATTAATCCATCAATACCTGATAATGATATCGTTAAGAGATAACTCATACGTTTTAAATGAGAATATCTCATACCAAGAATACGTGTATCACTGAATAGCCATTTTTTTGTTCGACGTGTTAAGTGCAAATCGGCTTCTGTTGTTGGCAGTCCTTTTTTCAAGACTTTCAAACGCAACCAACCTTTGGTTTGTTTTGTATTCAGTTCAAGTGCTGTAACATGAAATTGATGGCCTCGATAGTGCTCATAGGCTTCAATAAAATAGCGGATGATTGTTTGTTTAAAGGCCTCCAGTAACGCTTTTTTTTGTGAGCTGGTGGCTTGTTTCCAATGTGAATGACCAATCAATGAGATTAAAGTGACTTGACAATCCCAAAAAGGAATAATATTTTTTTCTGCTATATCCATTAATATATTTTTTTGTGAAGCCAATTTGTTTTTTTTAGAGTCTTCCAGCACTTTATCCAAATCATTTTTTAATCTATCCATTTGCTGTTGAAAACTCTGTATAAGCTCTTCTTTAGATGAGACACTTTCTTTTGATGAAGCAGGATTTTTTGATGAGAAATCTTCTTTTGGTAAAAAACTGTCTTTCAATACCAATATATCTTTTGATGTATTTTCAGCAAACACAGGAAAAACAACAAAGAAAAGTAATCCGAAACACCAATATGGAAACATGTTAAATTCTAGAGATAATCCGAGAGAAAAAAATTGGTAGGCGCGAGTGGACTCGAACCACCGACCCCCACCATGTCAAGGTGGTGCTCTAACCAGCTGAGCTACGCGCCTTTTATACTTAAAGTTTAAATAAAAAACCTAAAGTATCGTCAACATACCCCAAAAAGCATCAACTACCTGCTTCAGGGATGCCTATGGTAAACACTAACGTGGAAAGTTGCAACAATCAATTAAATTCTATTGATCGCGTAGCGTCTACTACTGTGACTCATATCCATTGGGGTTACCAGACTGCCAACGCCAAGCATCTGCCAGCATATCATTTAAAGTTAGATTGGCTTGCCAGTTTAATTGTGTTTTTGCCAAGCTCGCATCAGCCCAACAAGCACCAATATCACCAGAACGTCGCCCTACAATTTGATAAGGAACTTTCTGTCCCGTGACTTTTTCAAAAGTCTGAATCATTTCCAACACAGAATACCCTTGCCCCGTACCCAAATTCAATATATTCACACCCTGTAAATGTTCACTCTGTAATGCGGCTTTTAAATGTGCATTTGCCAAATCAACAACATGGATGTAATCACGAACCCCTGTACCATCCGGTGTATCATAATCATTACCAAAAACGGATAATTGCTTTAACTTACCAACCGCTACCTGTGTGATATAAGGCAAAAGATTATTGGGAATATCTTTGGGATCTTCACCAATAAGTCCTGAGGAATGCGCCCCCACTGGATTAAAATATCGTAATAACACAATACACCATTCAGAATCTGAACGATGTAAATCTTTCAAAATTTCTTCAATAAATAATTTTGTACGACCATAAGGATTAGTAGCTTGTGTGGGAAAACTTTCTGTAATAGGCACAGTCTCTGGATCGCCATATACCGTCGCCGATGAACTAAAAATCAGACACTTGCAACCTGCTTCTGCCATAACCTGACATAAAACCAATGTACCATACACATTATTATTATAATAATCCAAAGGAATATCATTCGATTCTCCAACAGCTTTCAGTCCAGCAAAATGAATAACCGATTCAAATGTATTTTTTTCAAAAATAAGTTTTAGTGCAGAAACATCCCGAATATCAACTTGATAAAAATCAGGTCTATGACCTGTTATTTTTTCAATACGATCCAACACCAAAATACTGGAATTACTCAAATTATCAACAATCGTCACCTGATAGCCCGCTTCAATCAACTGAATAACAGCATGACTGCCGATATAACCCGTACCACCAGTGACTAATATGTGTTTCATAGAAAACGACCTAAACTGAACAAGTTATTGAATAATTTAATGTTGTATCAATACTATCTAAAGCATAGCAAAATAATATGACAATTCAGGTTATTTATAAGCACCGTCTCTTAACTGTTTAATTTCATCTCTTAACGATGCGGCTTCTTCAAACTCAAGATTTTGTGCATGTGTCAACATTTGCTGTTCCAGCTTGGCAATCTGTTTCTCTGCTTCGGCTGGTGTTTGATATTGTGTTACTTTTCGATAGTGTGCGCCTGTTTCTGCTACTCGCAATGTTTTTTTCGATGAATGTGAACGACTGTCCCCGACTTCCATTACATCCGAAATTTGCCTTTGTACACTCTTGGGTTGAATGCCATGTTGTTCATTAAATGCCATTTGCTTTTGGCGTCGACGTTCTGTTTCATCCAATGCCTGTTTCATTGATTTAGTCACCGCATCAGCATATAAAATGGCTTTACCATTCACATTACGTGCTGTTCTTCCGATCGTTTGAATCAATGAACGGTAGGAACGCAAAAAACCTTCTTTATCGGCATCTAAAATAGCGACTAATGACACTTCTGGCATATCTAATCCCTCTCTTAAAAGATTAATACCCACCAAAACATCAAATTCACCCAATCGTAAATCACGAATAATTTCCATACGCTCAACTGTATCAATATCTGAATGCAAATAACGAACAGCCACTTGATGTTCGCTCAAATATTCTGTTAAATCTTCGGACATTCGTTTGGTCAAGGTAGTCACCAGCACCCGTTCCTTTTTCGCAACTCTTTTATGTATTTCTGATAACAGGTCATCAACTTGCGTTGCAACAGGACGCACCTCAACTACAGGATCCAATAATCCTGTGGGCCTGACCACTTGTTCAATTACTTTATCTGACTTTTCAAGTTCATAAGGACCTGGTGTTGCCGAAACACAAATACATTGCGGACATAAACCTTCAAACTCTTCAAACTGCATAGGTCGATTATCCAATGCAGATGGTAAACGAAAACCATAATGCACCAAAGTTTCCTTACGTGCTCTGTCACCTCGGTACATGCCACCAATTTGTGGAATAGTCACATGTGATTCATCCGCAATAAATAAAGCATCTTCGGGTAAATAATCAAATAAGGTGGGTGGTGGTTCTCCTGTTTCTCTACCCGATAAATACCGTGAGTAATTTTCAATACCTGAGCAATATCCCAACTCCATCATCATTTCCACATCAAATTTGATTCGTTGACTTAAACGTTGCGCCTCAACCAAGCGATTCTCTTTATACAATTCATCAAGACGCCATTGTAATTCTTCCTGAACTTTTTCAATAGTATCCAAAACTGTTTGACGATTCGTTACATAATGACTTTTAGGATATATGGTATAACGCTTGACTGTTCGTTCTATTGTACCCGTCAGAGGATCAAATAAATGGATGCGTTCCACATCTTCATCAAATAATTCGATTCTTACAGCATGCCTGTCTGACTCAGCGGGGAATATATCAATCACATCACCCCTGACCCGATATGTCCCCCTCTGAAAAGCCATATCATTTCTTGTGTATTGCAAATCGGCTAAACGTCGCAATAAATATTTATGTTCAATACTATCACCTTCCTTGATATGCATAATCATACCGTGGAATTTTTTGGGATCACCCAAACCATAAATGGCAGATACCGAAGCAACAATGATCGCATCACGCCTTTCCAGCAACGCCCGTGTTGCCGACAACCGCATTTGTTCAATATGATCATTAATGGACGCGTCTTTTTCTATAAAGGTGTCCGTTGATGGCACATAGGCTTCCGGTTGATAATAATCATAATAAGAAACAAAATATTCCACAGAATTATTAGGAAAAAAGGCTTTCATTTCTCCATACAATTGTGCAGCCAGAGTTTTGTTAGGCGCCATAATCAAAGCCGGCCTTTGCGCCGTTGCAATCACATTGGCAATGGTATAAGTTTTTCCTGAACCCGTCACACCCAATAAGACCTGATGACTCAAACCATCCGATAAGCCTTCCAGTAAAGCTTTTATTGCAGCAGGTTGATCTCCTGCCGGCTCAAAAGGAACCTGTAAATCAAACTTCTTGTCAGACATCGCCAGACCGCCCATTAGGTTGCCAGTAATATCGATACACCCAATAAATTAAACCAACACATAAACCACTCAATGCCCCCCAAACATGTGCCTCTTCTGCAATATTCGACTCGATAAACTGCTTCATCCACTCAGAATCTTCAGAAAAAGACTGATGAATCATTTTTGCCGTCACGCCTAACAATAAAATCCCCGATGTCAAGCGATGCTGCTTCAAATCGGCTATAGCAAAAGCCACCATAGTACCGTATAAGGATCCTGAAAGCCCAACATAACCAGAGATATCCGACGTAAAATAATAGAGCAGCAAAGTGGTCATCGGCATAGGAAGCAACAAAAAAGTCCACTGCACACGAATACTACAAGCATGATAAAAAATAAACCACACAACCCACATCACCGCTAAATTCAATAACATATGGTTTATATTGGTATGTAGAAAATTTGCAGTCAATAACCGCCAGATTTCCCCTTGTACAATCCCATGACGTTGATAACTCAAATAATCTGAAACAAAATCACCACCTAGAGCCAATAAAATACAAATAACCGATGTAATCAAAGGCACTTGGTAACGTTTTATAAAAATCAATAGCATCTGTGTGTTATTCAAAGGATTTGATGAAATATAGGGATAAAAATGAAAAAACAACCATGTACTTTACCAATTATCCTTAATAGAAACAATGGCTATCCTTTGTTGTATGCTGAAACCAGGATATTAGTTCTTATTTTTTTCTTTAATTTTAGGGTTATCTTTATATCTTCCAGTAAAATATGGACGCAAACCTTTTTCTAAACGCTTTATCATAAATTCTTTTAAATCATCATACAAAACACCTGATTTATATTCATAAAACTTGTACCCATTGTCAATTGTCTTTTTAAACCACTTCTTATCATGGTGTACTGTAAATTCTTTATGTTTAAAAATTGTAGGATAAATAGGTTCAACATAATCATGAAATGTTAATTCCATTATCATATCTTTTCTTACATCAAAGCTTGGTAAAGCCGCATAAAAGGTATCAAATAAAGAATCATAATCTGGATTTTTTATTGATTCAACAGCATAAATCTTTTTCTTAAAAAAAACATCGTTGTTTTTATCTATACCAAAAATAAACTTACTATATAATTTTGGCCCTCTGCAAAGATGGTCTAAATCACCTTCAATAATAATATTAGATTCTTCCATCTTACCGTAAATCACATCCTTCACTATTATTTCTGCTTTATATTTCCCACACAATTCAGAAATAACCAGCATGTTACTTTCAGAACTATAATTATATTTTAAGTGTTCAATTTTTTTTATTTCACCAAATAAATATACTTGACTCTCATTTGAATAACTATTTGTAAGAAAAAATAAACTAGCCAACATTAAGGCTATCTTCATAATTACATCTCGCTATCATTTATTCTTTATAATTTTATAACCTATATATGATTTATATGTGTTACTTTTTCCTACGACGAACAAGCATACTAAAACCAATTAAACCAGACGCCAATAACCAAACCGCCGCTGGTATAGGAACAACTGATGTATTGTATTCAATTGTCGAACCATTGAATACCCAATTACCAATGGCTTTCGCCACTATAATACCTTCATCATAGGCACCAGGAGAATTTAAATCTGAATTTAAATTCATATGAAAAAAATTCATTGCTTCACCAACTAGTGCCGAATTATTTATTGTTATACCTCGTTGCCCCCAATTAGAAGACCATAAATCAAAATAACCAGCATAAGCTCCATTGTCATATGTACCCGCATAAGTAATATCACCTGGTGATGAATTCGTACGGTGTAAAGCATGAATATAATGATCATGTTGTTCAATTATATTAAAAAAAGGTACGTAGCTGCTTGTCACTACAGTATTCGGTCTACCTAAATGAGAAAATAAAACACCACCATTATCATTGACACTAAAATTAAGATTGAAAATTTTATCATTTGCTGAACTAATATTCCATACAATATCATTTATGTTAGAAGTAGAAAAAACCGTATTATATAATGAATCTACATTAAAACTTAAACCATAACTGGGGTCGTTAAAGTTAGCTAACATATCATTATGACTAATGCCCAAATCTTGTGTATAAGAAGTTAGAGTTACTGGATTCCATGCTGAAAATATCAACTCACCCCCATCATTAAAACCAGGTAAATTTATTAATGCATTGGCTGAAAGTGATAAAACACTGAAACTTGTTAATATTAATGATTTTATATTCATAGGAACAACCTTTTTAAAGTAAAAATATAAAGCAATTTTTATCTTAAATTGCTCTGTACCCAAACTGCCTATTATAGCTAAAGAAGTAAATGAATGTTATTGTTACCAGCGCAATATAAAATGATTGTTAATTATTGCCTGTCCACATGTATGCGATGTTCCAGAAAAAGAATGAGATGCCGTAGTAACAGGGTTTAATATAGAAAAAGGTATACTGGGAGTATTTACATCACTAAAATCATTTTGTTCTAATGCGACAAAAGCACCTGCACTAACATCGGATGCCACAGGGCTCATATTCGAATTAATCTCAGCAATCCAACTCGGATTATTGATATCACCAACGATTTGTTTTAACACTTTCAGTTTATTGCCATTAGGTCCACCTACTGTTATTTTTTTCCACTGCATAGTAGGTTCTACCCAATCAAAATACACATTATCTGCCACATTATTTACCGTTGGAGCAAATCCATCTATTTTGATATAGCGAAAACTACTATCCGAATGTTGAACACTATGTATGCCAATAGCCCACTTATTTGCTATTTGTTTATCCTGTAAACATTGCGTCATATCTTCAAATTGTTTATTTTGTTGAACTACAGGCCCAATAATTGGATTACCTGTTGTTAATGGTGGTACAAAGCTACTACAAGGTACATTCAAAAATTTAGCATTCAATTGAGCCTGTACACCACTACCTAGTTCACGACGACAGATATGTACCAAAGGCTTACTCAATGGCAGATCCAGCTGAGGTGCACTGGCATGATTAAAAGGAAACTCTGCCAAGCCAACAAAAAGTCCACTACCGTTATCTACTTTTATTTGATTCCAATCAACAATACCACCCACAAATAATGCTTGAATATGTCCTCTTGTTAAGTGTGGCATATCTGTTTCTAATTCTGAACCTACGGTTAATCCCTGTACCTCCTGTAAAGCATTGCGCAAAGCCAAGGTAACAGGTATACCAAATATCTGTGCATTTAAAACATGAACATCTATTTCACTTAAATCATTAGACGTTATAGGAGTTTTACCTACTGGAACATTAGATCCAGTAAATAATTCTGGTTCAACCGTTGTCATACCGGCATCAGCAACCTGATACAACAAATCATTAACTCCTAATATAGAACAATAATAAATCTGATTACCTTGATCAACACAATGACCACTATCAATATTTAAATAACTTTGTGCAGCAACATCGATTATCGAATAAATACCATCTGCAGAGCTACTGTCACTACGTGAATGCAAACGAATCATTTGATTCTGTACCAAACCTATTATTTGTGAAGCATCCAATGTACATTCATAGCTGGTATAAAAACGTCCTGGTCTGGTAGGCTCAAGAATATCTTTATATATCTTTAAGGTATTAGCAAGACATCGATTTTGCAGCACTTTTTCAATTAAAACATCATAAGATTCTGTACCAGATATCCATGATTGAATATCCACAAGAGTTGTAGGCAAATGAGCTGCACTCAAATGATTGGTACCAGCAAAAAACTCATCACCATTAACGACACCATCACCATCATCGTCATCATTTACATTTAAAGACACATTACCACTTAACAACACAGTTTCAAGTTGTTGCA
This sequence comes from Kangiellaceae bacterium, assembly GCA_965230335.1. Lineage (GTDB taxonomy): Bacteria > Pseudomonadota > Gammaproteobacteria > Enterobacterales > Kangiellaceae > CBDDKS01. The sequence goes on from CBDDKS010000006.1 coordinate 1,125,170, forward strand.
TATTAGCTAACGCGGTGACACCAGCAACAGATAAGTTATTATTAATCAAATTCAGATAAGTTAATGTCTCTAAATCGGCAAGTACAGATATATCTGTCACGCTATTAATAATTCCTGTTTTTGTATCATTGCCTAAATCCAGTGACTGCAGATTGACGGCCCATTGTAATCCTTCCAAATTGGAAATACCGGCATTTCTTACATTCAAACTGGTTAGCAATAACATGTCTGAGCGTGAAATAGTTTCACCTGATGATTTATTTAACGCCGTTAATAGTGCTGAGTGCAAGTTTGTATCCAAAACTTCAATTGGAATTTGAGGGTCTGCAAAAGGATTGGATACTGCAATATCTGCCAATAACACATCTCCCGAACTAGTCTGATCAAACTCAAAACGTACGGCTCGTATAGCCGTCATATCAATACCAGTAAAATCTGATAAAGGAATACTGACAGAATGCAATAATATTTTGGGTAGTGGAGCAAAACTTCCTGGCATCATATCTAATGCATTACTATAGCTACCTGCATTCACCCGTGCCGTTAATCCATTAGCATCTTCCAAAACCACTGTAAAATCTTGTGTTTGATTACCTGTACTTGCAGCATTCACACTGGCACGAAATTGTAATTTCGTGAAACCACTAAAATTGCCATAATGTGCCGGTATTTCATTTTCATACCAAGTGGCTTGGTTAGACCAGGAAAGCCTTGCTTGTGTCAAACCTAAATATGACGGTGTTGGTCCAAATAATAAAAAATAAGTATGCGGTTGCTTTGCAGCCACCGCATCAGAAAAAGGAAAAACTGTCACACAATAACGTTCTGACAGTGTTCCCCCGCAAATATTTTTTGTAACGCCACTGATTTGGACAGTCCCTCCTAAATTGTTAGTCGTCATGCGCTCTTCTTGATCCAGGCGGTTAATATCCAAACGATGGGTATGTGGTAAATGATAAGCCAATCTCACATCTGCATTTAAAGCAGATGCTGGTTGTTGTGATGGTTCAATCATTTCATTGGTAAAATTTTCATTTAATAAATATTGACGAAAAAAAGCAGAAATATACGCAGACGCTGCAGCCCTTTGTTCTGCAGATGATAAACGTCCATTGCCAGCGATATCTTTATCACAAAAACTATCATTACTCGGAATAGTAATTCCGGCACTTCCTGATACTTGTCGAGTTTCCCAGTCATCATTTCCGAAAATAAAGATTCCATCTGTCCATTCTGTATTAAAATAATTATGATTGGCACCCATTAAGGTGAACATATGCTTAGGCGCCCATACACCCGACGTATGATAACGGGATGCATCAAAATAAGTGGCACCCTCTAATGTTGGCACATCACCATCACAATAACCAAGTAGAACACTTAACGCATTGTTTTTTAAATCAAAGTCTTCACTAAAAACTCTCAATGCATTAGCTGGTGCTATTAAGTTAACTGCCTTAATAGATGGATTATTTTCCTTTTCATATCTTTTAGCCAACTGTGCAGCCGCATCTCCTCCTCTTGAGTGACCCATTAAACCAATATGATTTATATCAATCTTCCCTAAAAAAGTATTACCAAATAATGAATGAGAACCTAAATTAATAGTCTTCCACAATTCAATATGTTCATGAATTAATTCATCCATAAAACCAAAAGAACTTGTTATTATTGCATTTGCACTGATCGATACACTAATAATACCATGACTGGCAAGAAGCTCTCCCAAATAATTATAACCTAGATAATTCTTAACTATTTCCTGTTCAGAATTACATGGCCAATTACCTGATAAACCTGGATTAATTGATCCTGGACTCATATAACAAGTTCCAAAGTAACCATGTTGCATAAATACAATCGGGTAAGGCCCTTGTGATAAATCAACTGGATAATGCACAATACCAGTAATATCTGCACTAGCTGTGTTGCCAAAAACACTATCAATCAGTTGAACTTCAGGTAATGAATATTCCATCGATGTGACCGCCAACGGCCCGGTTACTCCAGGATCAACAGCCCAAGTTTTTTGACAAGTCATTAATTGACAAAATAAAACCAATACTACAGATGTGACCTTTTTATTTAACATAACAAGCGCCTTCATTAAATATCTATCAAAAGTAATTCATATTGTAAATATGGAAAGTGACAATAATATGAACATATAAAGACACTATTAAAAAAACACAACAAAATATAAAAAAACATCATCACTTTTCAAAAACCAAAAACTTTTCTTTCTTGAAATTAATGATTTTTAGCTTTGATAAGTTGACTGTCCATTTTTGTTTCTTACATCTATCCTGGAAAGGCTTAATCTACAACAGCATTACTGGTTAAAACAAGTTCAAACCATTGAGGAAGGTTATACTCATTTCATCGGTTCTATCCAATCCATCCGACAAAAAGCACAACAACTGAAGAAACGATTCTTAAGAGGCATTTCATCTGCCAAGTTGTTTTATATTCATCCTAGTTAATAACAAAAATGCCCATTACTACTTACTTTCTGAATTCAGAAGAATAATACCTGCCTGTAATTGTTGAAATTCTATTTTTCTTATAAAAGAACACATCAAAATATAAAAAAACATCATCACTTTTCAAAATCAACAAACTTTTCTTCCTTGAAATGCAAGGTTTTTAATTTTTAAAATCAGAGTGTCCATTATTATTTGAATAGTTTTTAGCTTTGATAAGTTGAGTGTCCATTATTACTGATTATTGGAGCCTTGGTGACTCACCGATGGCTTAGGCAGCAAGGGGAAACGTTAATGACTGAACTCGTTAATGTTAAGCAATCACTCAAGACCTAAAATAGTAAAGGCGCAGACTTAACAGTCTGCGCCTTTAGTGATTACAAGTTAAGTAGATAACTGATCTCTATAATCTTGGAAATCTTCATTTGTATGAAGGTACGAGTCGGGAGCATCTTTTAAATCAACACCCTCTAAATACAAGATAGCATCCCAAATTATTTGCTCTTTTGATGTAGGCTCATATTCAAGGCTACCAGAATCTTCTGCATTTTGTCTCTCTTGAGCCCAACTAGAAACATCCTCTCTAGCGATATTTCCATTTATTAAATCATCAAAAATACCTAACACTTCAACTAAGCTAACCTTCACCTAAAAACTCCCTGTATAGTTGCCATTAGAATCAAATTGATAATGATTTTTTACATTATCTGACCGTTGAGGTCTAACAATTCTAACATTTCCATTATGGTCTACTGTCTCATGCCATGTTCTCTTATTACCTGTAGCTGGATCCCACTCACGAACTGTTCTTCGGCCAGCCATTTCACCAGGTTTATTTGCTGGCGATACATTTCCATAGTAACGATTTTTTCCATTCTGTAGTTCCTTAACTCCACCCTGTCCATACTTCTCAGTTTGACGTAGATGCTCCCTTAAATTTGCTCCTTGCTTTGAGCTTGTTGCCCCTGTTCCCTTTGGAACGAAGTTATTTCCACTCTCTGGAATCGCCCTACTCTTTCTCGCTTTAAGAGCTACTCTAACTACTTTTGAACCATGTTTAATAGCAACATAACCAACACCACCCGTTACAGCACCGACAGCTATAGCTGTTGCCTCAACACCTGCAGATATTAAAGCCTCCCTAATATTACCTCTTGCCAACTCCAAACCTGCCTCACCAAATGGAATACTGGTTACTGCAAACTCAGCTAAATCTTCTATTGTCAAAGTTTTTAATGCCTGCTCAGCCTTCTTGACTTGTCTGGCTATCCTCTGTCCTAAACGTTTAAAGAAGCCTTCAAAATTATGCTGCCACTGTATTGCCGACTGTATAGCTCCACTCGCAAACTTACCACCCGTTGCTTCTGATACCGTACCTCCTACTATCGCTGCTAACACAGTCCTTATATTTCCATCATGAACACCGCTTGCTATTTCAGGGATCCAAGTTTGTGAATATTTTGATATAAATCCTGAAGCAAACCCATGGCCAAACTTTCCACCATTTGCTATAGACATGATCCCAGATAAAGTTCCATGATAAAAAGCTGCTTCTGTCAAACCAATAGCGCCAGCATCAAAAGCACCTCCTATTTCTCCTGCTGCTCCTTGAGAAATATAACTGGTAACGTACGATCTTGCTCCTACTTTTATACCATCAAACAGCCCTGCACCATTGGCTGTCGCTGATAACGCTGAAACAGCTGCACTACAATGAGGACCAACAAACACACACCCAAAAGAAGCCGCCGCTGAAAACCAACTTTGCTGAAATAAACGTCGCGCATCACCACCAAGCCCTAATGCTGATAACCCTGTAAAGTCTACAAAAAAGTCAAAGCCATCTCCTCCTTTTAGAAAGCCCGAAGGGTCAGTATACGCCAGAGGATTATTTCTCACATAAGTATAGCGATTGTAACCCTGTGTATCCCTTGTTCCATCAACATATTTATCTGACTGCATAAAACGACCTAACTTTGGATCGTAAGTACGCCCATTCATATGTATCACACCCACCTCATCCAGCATTTCATGCCCTGTATAACCCTTGGATGTAATACTCAAAGGATTAAATGAAAAGCTGGTTGGCTGACTCCAGTCTACCCCACTGCGCTTTTGACCAAATACATCAAAGCTTAGATCCTCAACCAAGTACCCTTGCGCATTGGTAATCGCATCCGTTGAGCCTAAATGATCTGTATGTAAGTAACTGACGGTTGCTGCTTGATTACCTATCTTTTCAATCACCGCACCCGCAATATTTCTTCGGGTTTTTGTGATACCATCAGGTTGTTTAATAACTTCTACATCACCTAAATAATACGTGGTCGTTGTACCACTACTTCCTGTGTCTATTCGCTTATAACGATTATTTGTCGGGTCATAACTTAACTCCGTTGTATGTCCACCTTTTGAAATATAATGGGGTTTATTAAAAGCTGTATATTGTATATTGCGGCCATCACCATTTAACATATTACCATTTAAATCGTAACAATAATTCTGATTGCCTGCCTGTGTCACTGCATGATGACCCGCCTGAATACCATTACAACTGCCACCATAAGTATAATTACCTACATCATGCTTCCAGGTGATATTGCCTTTGGCATCATAACGATATTTCTCAGCACCATTGATATGAGTAACTCGATTTAATATGTCATAAACAAAACTTTCTTGTTGGTTTTTATCAATACGATGCTCTAATCGTCCTATCGTATCCCATTGATAGGTTAACAATTGAATATCTGTATTACCTATTCCTGTATCTATCATCACCAGACGACCTGTCTTTTCATTATAGGTGCGTACTGTCATAACACCATTACCAAAACTTTCCTGTGTCACATTGGCAAAGGCATCAGATTTTTCTATCTTACGTAATAGCTTGTTATCCCAATCTCTAACCTCAATCAAAAAACCTCGTTCATTATAAACATTGGTCGACTCAAAACCTGATGCATCTTTTTTTCTAAAGGGTCGTCCGATTGCGTCATAAAATACTTCTGAGGTAAATGTTTCTGCGCCAATATGAGTCATATTTTTATAATTTCTTCCTAATACATCATATTGAGGCTCTATCACATACTCTGAATTAACCACATCATATTGTTTAATGAGTTTACCTATTGACGTATTTTCTGTAATGGCATTATTAAACTCCCAACGTATATCCCTCACAGCCTGACTGTTACTTGCCAAATCCTGTTTTCGAAACTCACGTCCCAACCTGTCTCGATAAACACGGGACTTCTGCCCTTTAGGATCAACCTGTTCAATCATTTCATCCATAGCATTGTAGGCATAAGACCAGGAAGCATTATTCTGAGCACCCGCGTCATAATCCCACATCTTACTTTTACGTCCTAAATTATCATATTCAATAATTGATTGTGTCACACCATTGAGCTTTACCTCAGATAATTTGTCGGTACTGTAATAACGATAAGTCAATACATTGCCTTGTGCATCAACCTTCTTAATGATTTCTCCAAATGTATTTTTATACGACGTCTCATATTGATCTAAATCATTTTTTGTACGTAAAACAGTTGCACCTTCCTGAATGTTAAACCCATCATAAAATAGTTGATTTTTACTACCATCCGGATAGGTAACTGCTGTTACTCGATTAAGATTGTCGAATGCTGTCGTAGTCCAATAAATAGTATCTCCTTCAAAATAAGGATTTGATGATTGTATCGCTTGACCTCGTAAGTTAAAACGACTTTGTTGAAATACATAACGACCATCAAAACTCAAAACTTGTGTTTCTATAGTGCGTCCCAAAGAATCAGTAAAAGTATAAGATTTAGCACCATCTGCACTAATGCTTTCACTCATTATTTGAGCACCCGCAGGACAATGATTTACATCCACACCACATAAATACGTCGTCGATAACGACCAGGCACCATCCGCCGTACGAGTAAAATAATCCTGTCCAAAGGTACCATATACCGATGTCGTTTTTATTTTTTCAAGATCAATGTCTTCTGTTACCTGGCCAAGCTCATTTCGAGCAATCACTTCTGCAGTCACTTGACCATAACCATTTAAGGTTCGCGTTACATAACGGCCATCACTATCATATTCGGTATAACTCACTCGATGAATATGGTGTAAATCATTCAGTTTATCTTCGGGATCACTGGCACAGTTCACACCATAACTACACGCTGCTGAGCGGATTACATTACCATAAGTATCATATTGATATTCTTTACGTAAATATTCATCTAACGCACTGCTATCAGGCATAATTTCTTCTGCTTCCAGTATGCCTGTAACTGGGTTATATTCAAAAGCTGATGTGCGAACTTCAATCGGTGTTGAATGACCTTGCTCAAAATGTCGACTGGAACTTCTTTCTAACCGGGCCAGTATCCAATTAGCCTCATCTCTGGGTAAATATTCATAATCTGATTGTGAACGTTTAAACCAACCTCCATAAACATCACAATCTAATGCATTACCTTGACAATGATAGATATTACTTTCTAAAGGATAACCTAATCCATTAACGCTAGTGGTTGATATCGTTTGACTCATTTGAACACCACGAGCTAACGTATTAATATTATAATCCCAACCCGACTCCGCACTTCTGTCCACATAAGTGATAAATAACTCGCCTTGACTACCATCCCCTTTGTCATAAGTGCCTACCACTTTTTTTGCATAACTTTTTGCACCCTGACTCATGACACGATTGTCCAAAGCAGAGGATGATAAACTCTCTAAATCATCGAAGTTGCCATACAAGACTTGCGTCTCTAAAGGACTGCCAATATAGGGATAAGTTTGACTATAAGTGGTACGTGTGACAACACCTGATTGTTCATCACGGGTTTCAAGCCACTCAAAACCCAGATTACCATGTAAACTATGACTACGCATGGTGCCATAACGATAGGTGATACTATTTGTATTATCCCAATCCAAATACGAAGGTGACGATGAAGCAGCCTTAGAGACAACAGCTATGGGGCCTCGTACATTTCTTACCGCATACCCATCCATCGATTGCCAACCCAACTCTTCTGTATAGATATTCTCTGCATCGGGATCATTTAGCATTTGATAATCAATACTTGTCTGATTACCCAAACCATTATCAATTTGAATAATGCGCCCTGTTACTTCAAATGGTGTTTTATTGGATGAAAAGTAATTTTCAAAATCCTGTCGAGTTCCATAACGTCCTCGATCAATCTCAGCAGAATGAATATCTAAGGTGCCATCGCCCTCAAAATCCACCTGGGACATAAAATCACCAATAATATACGTACTTTGCTCTTGACTTTCAGAAACAAATCCTTGTGTATCATCATCATACTCTCTGTAATAGATTGTCGCATTATTGGTACCAGGATTCTTCACATATAACATTTCTAACAAACCATCATTATCATGATCACCAAACCAGACATCTTGATTACGACTAATGTTGGTTGAGATGGCCGAAGAGGAAATATTTGGGTAAACATTTTTATCCGTATTTAAACGATATTCCCAGTAACTGGCTCCTCGATAAACAACATCAACCAAACCATCACCATTAATATCCACCAATTTAATATGCTCAGGTTTTGTGGCATGACTGCCTATCCCCATTGAGCGTTCATAAGCAAATTGAATATTGCCTTGATTATCTTCTTCAGCTAAAAAGATACCCCAGTTATACCCTCCTGATAGGGGATGTCTTATTAATAAATCTAATCGACCATCACGATTAAAGTCTACCCTGACTGTGCTATTTAATTTAATATCATTGCTATCTTGAACACCCGTTATTTGAGTTGGTATGGCTTCTGAATAAAAAGGTGCAGACTGTGTACCTAAATGATATCGGATATATAGCTGATCTCCTTCCTTATATACAAAGTCTGGCAGTTGGTCACCATCTATATCTCCAAAAAAGACATATTCAGAGCTAGATTTACTTGTAAAACGAGAGCTACTCCCTTCAGGTTTTAAAAGACTTGAATTTGTTTCAAATAATACCGTTAAATCATTGACATTACTTACTTCAGCTTCCATATTTTCATCAAAAAACAACGCCACCATTTTATGTGTTGTTATCCAATTTTCAATATGACTTGGATTATCATCATCTCTTATAATATCACCATTGGCATCACGTTCTGGCAGGGTCTCAGTTAAGAAAAATATCAACTCATCGCGTCCATCACCATTCAAGTCAAATGGAAAATGCTCCTTACTGACACTTAAATAACTTGGGTCATCCTCACCATTTATAAATGAGCCAAATGCATAACCCGAACTATAATGTGTGACTTTATTATTCTCATCAAAAATATAACGCCCAATAGCTATACGTAGTCTTGATGGCTCAGAAGGATCTCCATCATCTGCGTCTATTGAATTGATGGCTTCTACCTTAATAAATTCAGGTGTAAAGTCTCCATCAAGATTGATATTGGTTGAAAATTCTTGTAAGGAATAACCTAATTGCCGATGTTGTGTATCCACTTCCAAGCTTTTATTAACTTCAGACCAGGTAAAGGTTAATGGCTGTAATTTAACATCATCTTTACTTTCCTGTATCACCCGTAACCGACTCTTACGAATACTTAAATTACCTGAATCATAATGTAAATCATAACGACGCACTTCCTGTTCATTATCAATAACCCGTATTCGTTGTAATCGATGGGATAATGTTGTTTTGCTTCCTAAAAAGTAACCTGAAAAAACCTGTGGTCGAGCTAAGGTTGCAGTAAATCCATAATCGAAATTATTGTAATCATAATTAATACCATCGTATTTTGAACTGGTATCAAACTCTATTCGAACACCAGCACCATATTCTATACGTTGTAATACCGACTCACCCCGTGATTCACTTTCGTTATAAATATAATTAATTCGATTACCATACCTATCTTCACTAAAAGACTCTGACCAACTACCAACAACATTCAATACACTCCCACTGCCATTATTTAAGCGCATTTGTGATGATGCCGTTGAACCAAATTCACTATAAGAGCCATCTTCACGCCAAACTCTAAAGTAATCCGGGCCTGTCATTCCAGCATCAGACATTTGTCCTACAGCAATCACTTTTGTACGGCCATCAGGATAAGTGCGGTATTCAGAGCCTGCCTCACCATAATTGCCTGATACCAATACCAAACGCTGACCATTTAAACAAAATCTGTCTTCACTTGTACCTGTGATACCTTGCATTTCACCATCAATCAACTCAGTCTGTGAGCAACGATTAATCACAGAAGCTGCGTTTAAACGCCAACCTAACCCTAATAAACCATTTCCACCACCACTGTTGTAACTTAGGCTCACCGAGGGTGTTACACCAGCAACACCCGCTGGCGTATAAATAGGAACTGAATAATTGGCCTGTCCCCCTTCATCCACTCGAAATTGTCCTGCTGTCGTACCCACCGCATCAGAATATTTATTTCTTCCTGGCAATACACCTTCAGGGATAATAGCGTTAGGATCATTTAACAAACTACCAGGCTCAGCAACAACCTCTGTTATAGTACCTGCTGTATTTCTATAAGCATAAAGATTTGCACGTGTTGAAGATTTGGCAATTAAATGAATATCCAGAACACCATCATTGTCTAAATCCGTAAAAGTGATGTTATAAGGACTCTCTTGTGACCAATCAATACCCAAATAACCATTACTGAATGTTTCTACTTGACCATTTCCATAAACAAGATAAGAGTCCTCACTTGATGATGCCGACTGAAAAAAGATTTCATTAACACCATCACTATTTAAATCAATATATTGAATATCCACACTTTCCAAATCAATATTAGCATCAAAGTCAACAAGACTCGCCGTACCATGTTCATCCCATGAAATAATCGCATTATCGGGTTCTAAACCAACAATAATGGGCAGCAAAAAATCCTCCATAGGGATAAACAATAATTCTTTTTTACCCAACAATAATAATTCATCACCTGGCTCTGCACTTAAATTACTCACATAAGTCTGATAACTTTCTGCTGACCAATCACTGATGTCTGCTATATCTGGATGTGCGCCTGTCCAAACTTGATGATAATTAGTAATCCGTGGAAAAAATTCTTCGAGAGGTACGATTGCTGCATCACCTCCTGATATGAGTGGCTGAATAAATTGATCAATAAGTCCACTATCATTAAAATCACCTTCAATAACATGATGTGTTTCTGTGCTCCAGGTTAATAAGGGATCTTGCTTTTCACGTTTAATACAAATATAAACTTCATTGGTTGCACCAGAAATAAGTGATGAATTACGCATACTGATATAAAACTCATGTACTGCATAATCTCCTGATACGTCTAATGGACTATCAGGGTTTACCAAAAAATTAATGGTGATTGACTGGCCATCAAACCGAAATCCCTGATTGGTAAAACTTTGATTAAGAGCAGAGAATTGATTGACTGCATTCTCACCCATAGTCGTATAGTAATAATTACCAATATCAATAGGTTGAGTAACTCCTTGCGTATCTGTTACCCATACTTCATTATTTAAAAAGGTTTCTGAAGAACTATCTTGTGTTAACTGGAAAGTGAACGAACAATGCATATCTCCGTTCGTTTTATCTAATACACAAATATCATTACTATACGGGTAACCATTGGTAACCACTTGCAACTGTGCAGATAACACACTGGTTGAATATAAGCCTAAAACCAGCAACCCTAACTTTCCAATCAATGATGTTATTTTTTTACCTAACCTCATAGCGACAGCCCTTCATATTATAATTATTTAAATGATCAGAGAATATATTAAGCTCACTGATCCATATCTGCATCACGAATAAATTTTATTTGGCATTGAAAACCTGCTTCATAACCTATTAAAATTTTTTTCTTCGTATTTCTTGCCGTTAATATTAATGCCCACCATTCTTTTCCTGCTGCACCATTTAATGTAAAAATATAAGGTAAAATTGGATGTGTACAATGTGAAGTATTTACAGGGGCATCAAGATTAACGGTAACTTGTTCGTTATCTGTCACTTGTATTAAACTTATCTTACCAACAATCGTATGTGTTTGCTGTGCATTAGTTGTAGTCATAAAAAAAATACAGATAATCATAAAATATAATTTTTTCATAATAAAACCTCTTTAATAAAGTTAATGAATAAATTTGTGTGTTATATAACGAACACACAAATAAAAAATTTGGAATTGAATTAAAAACGAAACAATCATCAGGAGTTCAGTGACAACTAAATCCCTAATAAACATAATTAACTAGCCTATATTATATTGATGGTTATAACACGTGATTCCATAATGGCATCCTCTTAATCTAATTTACAGTTATATTGTTAATTAAAATATTGTCCGATTCACTTTTTAAAAGCAACCAGCCTATCAATAGTTTCCAGACAACATGTCATAAGTTTTTTATTTTCAATTATAGAGTTGCGAACAACCTCACATTGAAGACTTTTTTATTATCCACAGGAGAGATGACTTTACAAGTATTTTTTTATGACGTTTTTATGACAAGTGGTGTATTCAAATATTTTTTTATTTCTAGAAACTGAAATTTAAGCTTACTTATTAATCTACAAAAATAACTCCAGTTGAATATAAAAAAAGCCGGGCACCTAAGGTGCCCGGCTTTTTTATGTTCCTTTTACAAACTGCCATGTTTAAAAATTTTTCTCAGGAATGGATTACCAACCGATGTGACCGCCAACCCAGAAGCTTAATGATGAAACACCACCAGCAACGATGATTGGAGTTGAGCAGCTGTTTGGCGTACCAGAGAAAGCATGAGTTGCAGTAGCAACTGGGTTGTTTAATACAAACTCACCAGTTGTTGGTGTATGACCATTCGTTGTTAATGCCAAGTAAGCACCTGCATCCACGTCAACAGGCATTGAATCGAAAAAGCCAGGAGCAAAACCTGCATTCAAGTTTTGGATAGTCGCAGGACCACTTGCATTCGCAGCAATTGTTTGCAAGATAGTTAACGTGTCACCAGAAGGACCACCATTAGCAGCATTTCTCCACTGCATTGTTGTCTCTACCCAGTCAAAATAGTTGTTATAAGCAACATTTTGTAAAGTAGGTGCAACATGGTCAATTTTGATGAATTTCCAAGAAGGGCTGTTCTTCTCTAAGCTTTGGATACCTAAAGCCCATCTGTTAATCGCTTGCTTGTCATTCAAACAAGTTGTTACGTCACCAGAACCTGAGTTCAACTGAACAATAGGACCATTAATCGGGCTACCGGCTGTTAATGGAGGAGTTGCAGTTGCATTACAAGGCGAGTTAGTGAATTTCGCATTGAACTGTGCTTGTGTACCAGAACCAGGTACACGACGGCAGATGTGTACTAAAGGTCTTGTGAAAGGACCAAACACATCTAATGTCGGTGCAGCAGCCGCTGCAAATGGGAAGCTTGCTAAACCAACTGTACCACCCAAACCATCATTCACTTGTAAGTCATCCCAGTTTCTTAAACCACCAGAGAATAAAGACGCTACTTGTGACTTACTCAATGAAGGCATATGCTCTTCTAAATTTGAACCTACATTAGCAGCACCGTACTGAACTTCTTGTAATGCTTGGTATAACGCATTAGTAACAGGAATACCGAAGATAACCGCATTCATTGAAGTGACATCGATTTTGGCTAATTGAGCAGCTGTAACAGGTACTGAACCTGCTGGTACGTTAGGACCAGTGAATAATGCAGGTTCAACGTCAGAGATACCAGCATCAGAGACTACAGAAATCAAATCACCTGGATTTGAAATGGTACACTCATACTCACCTGGCGCAACATTAGCGCAGTTACCATTGTCGATAACCATGCCATCGATAGCTACTGCATCAGCGACAGGCTGTACACCTTGACCAGAACCACCAGCAGAACGCTTATGGATTAATACTTTTTGAGTTGAACCTAAGCCAGCGCTTGCACCCATTTCACAGAAATAAGACGTATAACCTGCACCTGGCTTTGCTGGGTTACCTAAATCTCTGTAAGTATCTAGGTTAGTACATAATGTACCTACTAAAGCCGCTAATGCTTTATCTTGTGCAGAAGCACCAGAAATGCGGATTTCGATATCTGCTGGTAAATCAGCAGGTGTAAGAGCAAAAGCTTGCGCAGAAAGTGCAGCTGCTGCTACTAAAGAAAGTTGTTTAAGTTTCATGGATAAATCTCCAAAAGTGTTTACACAATATTGAATTAAGCGTTTTTACGACGACGAGCGATTGTGCCGAAGCCGATTAAACCAGAAGCTAATAACCAAACTGCCGCTGGTACAGGAACAACTGAAGTATTGTATTCAATTGTTGAACCATTGAATACCCAATCACCAATGGCTTCAGAACGCGCAAGAACTGTATCGCCATACCCAGCTGAAGTTAAGTCTTGATCTAATGCTAGATGGAAGAAATCTAAAGTATTACCTACATTTCCAGTATTGTTTAAAGAACCACCTTGACCACCCCAGTTGTTACTCCATAAACCAGTATCACCAGCATAAGCACCGTTAGTAGTATCACCCGCATAAGAAATATTGCCAGCACTGTTGTCTGTACCGTGCAATGCTTGTGCATAATTAGTGTGCTTATCAAGTGAATTTTGAAGATTAGAAAAACCCATGCCTGTTGAAGCAATTGCACCAGAATGAGTCGCTAAAATACCACCATCAATTGAAAAGTCAGCATTGAAAGCAAGTGTTTGAGCAGTACTGATGTTCCAAACGATATCTGCAGTGTTAGAACCTACAAATACTGTGTTATATAAAGGATCAACATTGAAGTTTAAGCTATAACCTGCGTTGCTGAAGTTTGCTAACATAGTTTCATAATTAACGCCTAGGTCTTGCGTATAAGAAACCTGAGCAATAGGGTCCCAAGCAGTAAATACCATTTCACTTCCATTTGTTGCAGCAGTTGTATCAACTAATGCATTCGCTGAACCAGCAGCTACTAAAGTTGCTGTCGCTAAAAGCGCTTTAATTTTCATTAGGATTATCTCCAAAATAGTGTTTTAAGATTAATTTAAATTAATAAAAGCCCAAGCGTGACATCAAGGTACAGCTTATTAAAAATAAAATGCTTTCTTTTGATGCTTAAGCTTTTAGGCGGGTGCATTGTAATGCGTCAAATTGTTACAAATGGTGACGGTCAAATGAAACTTTCCTTAACATAAAAAGTCACTTTTATGAAACATTGCACCATTCTCAAAAAATAATATTTTATAACAATACCAATAATCTCAATAAAAAATAAATTATATTGCTTGTTATATTTTTGTCATAAATTCTTCATTTTTTTTCTATTTTATAATCCCCATATTTCATTACAATGACGCGTTATTTTTTTAATAAACCTTACTCTTTAATTCAGTGAGTACTGAATTATGTTTATCCTTGCTATTCAATCCACTTTATAAGGAAAACCTATGAAATCACTTTTATTGACTTTGTTTTGTTTTACTCTGTTGTCTTCTCAAAACATGCACGCAGAAAAGCTTAAAGACTATCAACCTGCAAGTGGTATTTCAGGCAATATCAGCAGCGTTGGCTCTGATACACTCGCTAATATGATGAGCTTATGGGCAGAAGAATTTCGACGTTTTTATCCCAATGTCAATGTACAGGTACAAGCCGCAGGTTCATCTACTGCTCCGCCTGCTCTTACAGAAGGCACTTCTCAACTTGGCCCTATGAGTCGAAAAATGAAAAAAACAGAAATGGAAGCCTTTGAGCGACATTTTGGTTATAAGCCTACAGCTATTCCCGTTGCTGTTGATGCACTGGCTGTCTACGTTCATAAGGACAACCCCATCAAAGGCTTGAGCATTAAGCAAGTTGATGCGATCTTCTCTAGCACGTTACGTTGTGGTGCAACTCGATCGATTAGTAATTGGAATGATCTGGGCTTAAAAGGTGCTTTGGGATCTCGTAATATACAACTCTATGGACGTAACTCTGTTTCTGGAACCTATGGTTATTTTAAAAAACGTGCTTTGTGTAAAGGCGACTTCAAAAATACCGTCAATGAACAGCCTGGCTCTTCTTCGGTGATTCAATCGGTCAGTTCATCAAAAAATGCCATTGGTTATTCTGGTATTGGTTATTTAACATCCAGTGTAAAAGCGGTACCCATTTCTAAAAAAGGTAAAAAATATATCGAAGCCAATAAAGACAATGCATTAAAGGGTAAATATCCTTTAACCAGAATGTTGTATGTTTATGTCAATAAGCATCCCAGCAAACCTTTAGGTGCGTTGGAAAAAGAATTTATTAAAATGATTCTGTCTTCTGAAGGTCAAGCCATTGTTAACAAAGACGGCTATATCTCTCTACCTAAAAAACAAATTAAACGTGCTTTAAAATTAATTAATTAGAGCCTGTTTATCTTTTTGTTTTCAGTAGATTGAGACCTAAAAGAATAACTCAGTTCTTAAATTATGATACAGGAGTACTCTCCGTAGGAGTATTTAAGGCGTTTTGCTGACTTTTCCGCTCTTGGAAAAGTCAGTCGTACACAGCAAAGCGGTACGAAATCCTTTTTATAAGATAGCAAAATCATTCAGTTATAGTTTAGGTATAGCATTACATCTTGCCACCAATACCAAAAGGTAATTTAAAGTTGAATCCCAAGTAAGGTTCATCTTCATCTGTCATACCAAAGGCAACACCAAATTTCACTTTCCATTTTGCATTCCAGGGATAAACATTAGCCCGTATTTTTAAATCTTCAGTACCATTAAAAATAACAGACCATAATAAACTACCCTGTCTATCATAGAAAACACCCAAACTTTCTCTGGCTTCAAAATCAATGGTGTCTTCTCTCACGTTTAAATCAGTCATTGCTAAACCGGCGCCCCAGGATAAATGATCGCCAGATCCTAAAGTATGACTGATACCAATCAATGTATTCAAACCAAAAAACACAAATAATCGTTTATTATCACTAGGAAAAACCGACATACGTGCAACATAATTAATACCATTATTGGAAAAAGTTTCTTTCTCTGAATCAAAATACATTAAACTTGGCCATATAACAGGATCCAAATGTTTACGAACAAACCCTGACACTTTATCATTTGAAAATAACAACATACCTAATGGACGAAATATGTAAAAATCTGCAACAGCATCATCAGCTTTTGATGTTTTTTTCTCAAAAACTTCCTGCAAAAGTTCACCTGTCATAGCCAGACTTATTGACCAAAGTTGTGCATACTGACTATCAATTGAGCGAAAATATTCCAAATCTCTCCGATAAACCATACCCCCTCCTAGTAAATGCAAAAAATAATTGGGGATTGCTGCTTTGGATTCAGAAAAAAAATCAGGATCGATAGGTAAAACCTGTCGATTAACAAAACGTCTGAAGCCCCCTTCTTCATCAATGGCTTGTTTAGGATGGGTTAAATTACGTAGCACTTCATCCAATCGCTCATTAAAGTTATCTTGATCAAAGTTTTCTGGTAATTGTAATGTATCGTAACTATAGGATAATAAACTATTCAACGGTGTATAAAGAGAATCAGAACCTATATCATATTTTCGATAATACTCTTGTGCTGTCACTGATTTTTGCACAGTCATTGTGATAACGATTAAAAAAAATAACACATTACATACTTTCATCATTCACTCTTCTTTTGTTTCTGTTTTTTTGTTTCTGTCTTTTGGTTTAAATGAAACTGTCGGCAACAAAACCACAAAAGTCCATATCCTAAAATAATCACCAGGCTTATGGTAACAAAAGGACCCCAGGTTAAAAATAATGTTGGTTTTGCGGTTAACTCGCCTTTATAGTTTAAAGTATTTTCTTCAAATGCTTTGATTTGAGAAATAATCTGTCCCTGATAATTCATAACAGCCGTAATCCCGGTATTAGTTGAGCGCAACAGAGGCAACCCTGTTTCCAGCGCTCTCATGCGTGCGATTTCCAAATGTTGATGTGGACCCCAGGAACGACCAAACCACGCATCATTACTAATGGTGACCAATATAGGAAAGCCTCGATGATAACCGTCCTTTGCAATGGACAAAACATGACTTTGATAAGCAATTTCATAACAAATGGCTGGAATAATCACCAGTTCATTCAATACTAAAGATTGTTGATATTGATTACCTTGTGAAAAAGACGACATAGGTAAATCAAAAAAGTCAATTAACCCTCTTAACCATGCCTCTAAAGGTACAAATTCACCAAAAGGTACCAGATGATATTTATCGTATCTTTGTTGCGACTCCCCTAAACTGATCAAAGAAGAATAATATTCATCTTTTTTCTCAAAAGTAACAATACCGGTTAATAAATGTGTTTTGGTATTTTTTGATTGCTGTTGCCATCGATCAAACCAGGGCTTCACCCGGTTTCTGGACGCTGGAATGGCTGACTCTGGTAGAATGATCAAATCAGACTGCCAATTTTTTTTAATCAGATTATCGTAGCGATTAAGAATATCAACTCTTTTTTGAAGGGACCATTTTTCATTTTGATCAATATTCGGTTGCACCAACACAAGATCAAGTATGCGACTGTGTTTTATGCCATCATAAGCACTATTTTTTAACACGCCTCCACAGACGACTAGAAAACCAATGCAGATTGTTGTGATTATTTTTTCTCGTTTCCCAACCTCAAATAGAACAAGATAAATCATAACCAATATCATCATAACCACTAAAGATAATCCATAAGCACCAGAAAGTACGGCCCAACCTGCCAACCAGGTATCGATCCATCCATAACTGATATACAACCATGGAAACCCCGTAAAGAAAATAGAAATAATGCCTTCAAAACCTACCCAAATTATTGGAAAAGCCAGTAAGAACCACTGTCTACCTTTTTTCTGATAAACTTTAGCTAACGTCCAGGCCAACAAGCTTTTAAAGCAGGAAAGAAAAACAACAAATAGAGACGTTAAGAAAACACTTAAAGCAAGAGTGGCATGACCAAACAAATGGATACTCACATGTACCCAACTCACACCGACACCATAAAAACCAATGCCATAAAAAAAACCAATCCATAATGTTTTTTTTGTACAAACCCTATCTAATAACATCATGAATCCCAGTACTGACACTATCAAACAAGGCCACCAGCCAAGAGGGGCTAAGCCCAAAGGAAATATGGCACCTAAAATACTGGCAAGAAAAAATAATGTCCAACTTTTACATTGTAAAAGTTGTGTATGAATTTTCATTTAAACAAGAATCCTTAATATCACCTTATCAAGAAACATTATTTTGTTGACAATCTTCTTTCAACAACTCATTCTCTTTCAAAATATCCATATTTAATAATTTAACCCGTCTGGTATCTGCCGAAATAACTTTAAATTGAAATTGTTCGATACGTGTTGTTTCACCGCGTATCGGCATATGACCAAAAGCCTGCAAAATCAATCCACCCAAAGTATCAAACTCTTCATCACTTAAATCGCATTCAAAGTATTTATTAAACTCGCCTATGGGTGTTGTTGCCTTAACCACAAACTGTGAATCCGAGTGTGCTTTAATATAATCATCTTCTTCATCAATATCATGTTCATCTTCAATTTCACCAACAATTTGTTCCAACACATCTTCTATAGTGACCAGCCCTGCAACACTGCCATATTCATCGACAACAATGGCCATATGATTTCTATTATCACGGAATTCTTTTAACAACACATCCAGACGTTTACTTTCTGGAACGACAACAGAAGGACGCAAAATATCTTTCAAATCAAAACGTGATAACACTTTGCCGGTATTCATTTGTTCTAATAAGAAAGGAAGGAGATCTTTTGCCAATAAAATACCTTCAATATCATCCAGATTATCGCCAGCTACAGGAAAACGGGAATGTGCTGACTCAATCATAATTGCTAAAACATCCTGCGCACTCATATCCTCCTGAACAACAACCATTTGCGAGCGGGGAATCATAATATCTCTGACTTGCATATCAGCTATTTGAAAAACCCCTTCCAACATGGTTAACACTTCCTGATTAATCAATGCGTTTTCTTGTGCTGTTTTCAGAACTTCCAGAATACTGGCTCTATCCTTAGGTGCGCTATGAAATATTTGCCCTAATCGTTCAAACCAGGACAAACTGGGAGGTTGACTATCGTCGTTCATATAAACCCTCTGTTATCGATATAGTTGGATTATCATACGGATTATATTTTGAATATCTCTTTTTTCAAAATATAGTTTACCTTCAAGCATCATAACCAAGATCACCTGTGTATTTCAAACGATACCTGCATCTTCGATAACTACAGTTATCAAGTCGCATTCTATGTGATCTTTGTTACACATCATCTATTATTTCTTTTCATGATATAGCATTTGTTCATCATTCATAGATAAGGATTTGTAAAGCCTAACACCTGTAAAATATCAATTTCTAACTTTTCCATCACTTCTGCCTCTTGTACTTCAATATGATCATAACCTAATAAATGTAGCGTTCCATGAACTATCATATGCGCCCAGTGAGCACTCACTTTTTTATGCTGTTCTTTGGCCTCCGATTCGATAATATCAACACAGAGCACCAAATCACCCAAAAGCTTCTCGGAAATACAGTCGGGTAATTCTGCAGGAAACGATAAAATATTGGTGGCTTTATTTTGCCCACGATAAGTATGATTAAGACGTTGGCTCTCTTCTTTTTCAACAAAAGCAATTGACACTTCTATCGTTGGTTCTTCATTAATAGTTGGTTCTTCATGAGTATTTATTTCAGTCGAAGAATTTTCCAAGGGGTTTGTATTGAGTATCTCTGTATCCAAAATAGTTCCTGCATCCAAAATAGTTCCGGCTTGTAAAATCGTCTGTGAAACAATGTCTGTCATAACTGATTTATCAGGCAAGTGCTCATAGTCATGGGTTTGATGAATACTAATATTAACTTTCATCGTCTTTATAAAAAATATGCTTATGCTTCATTCCGAAAATGCAGGGTTTCTTTATTTTGCGGTGATGCTTCATTGTCCCGATCGTACTTTTCGTAAGCTTTTACCACACTCTGCACAACAGGATGGCGAACAACATCCTCTGCCTCAAAAAAGGTAAAATGAACCTGATTAACCTTGTTTAATACTTCTGTTGCCTGTTTTAATCCAGAAAGTTTTCCTCTTGGTAAATCAATTTGTGTCAAATCACCCGTTACAACAGCCTTTGAATTAAAACCAATGCGTGTTAATAACATTTTCATTTGTTCTGATGTTGTGTTTTGACTTTCATCTAAAATGATAAATGCTTCATTGAGTGTTCTCCCTCTCATATAGGCCAAAGGAGCCACTTCAATCACATGTCGTTCCATTAGTTTAGCCACACGTTCAAAACCTAACATTTCGTACAGAGCATCATATAAAGGGCGTAAATAAGGATCGACTTTTTGTGCCATATCACCCGGTAAAAATCCCAAACGTTCTCCTGCTTCAACAGCGGGCCGCGTTAAAATAATACGACGCACTTCCTGTCGTTCTAAGGCATCCACTGCACAAGCCACGGCCAAATAGGTTTTTCCTGTTCCAGCTGGACCAATACCAAAACTGATATCATGATTTAAAATAGCCTCCACATATTGCTTTTGATTTTTTCCTCTAGGCTTAATTACGCCTCGACGTGTTTTGATAACACGTGAAGCCTGTTTATTATCTTCTATGGTCACTTTCAATAAATTTGCATGCTCTTGCAACGTTAAATGAATTTGAGCAACGGTTAGCACTTTTTGTGACGCAGTTTCTTGATATAAAGCCTCTAGTAAATCACGACCAATCTGAATGTTTTTTTGTTCACCAATCAATGTAAATCTATGTCCAAGATTACGAATTTCTATATTGATACGTTTTTCTATTAGACGAAAATTTTCGTCTAAATAACCGCAAAGGCTGGCCAAACGGTCATTATCATTGGGTTCAAGTTGGAAAATAATTTCTGTTGAATGATTCAAAATAATGCCAGTAAATAATTTATTGTATCCAGTCGGCTCTTAATGAATTCGGCAAAGCTTCAGTAATACAAACATCGGCAAATTGACCAATTAACTTATGTGAACCAGAAAAATTAACCACTCGATTATTTTCTGTTCGACCACTCAATTGCATTAAATCTTTTTTACTGGGACCTTCTACTAAAATCTTCTGTTGAGTACCCACCATGCGTCGACTGATGGCCATGGTTTGTTGGTTAATTCTTTGCTGTATCAATTGAAGACGATGCTTTTTCTCTTCAAGCGGTGTGTCATCAGAGAGATCACTCGCTGGTGTTCCTGGGCGCGCACTATAAATAAAACTAAAGCTGTAGTCATAATCCATTTCAGCTATGAAATTCAGGGTTTGTTCAAAATCGTCTTGTGTTTCTCCAGGAAATCCAATAATAAAATCTGATGACAAGCTGATATCTGGACGCAACTTTTTCAAACGTAGCATTTTCTCTCGATAATCATCAACCGTATGCCCTCTTTTCATGGCAGCAAGAATACGATCTGATCCACTTTGTATGGGCAAATGCAAGTGGCTAACCAACTCAGGTACATCGCCATAGACATCAATTAAACTGTCTGAAAATTCCACAGGATGAGACGTTGTAAACCGAATACGATCAATGCCGTCAATCACTGCGATATAACTCATGAGCTCTGCCAAATCAATCATGCGCCCCTCATGATTCAAACCACGATACGCATTAACATTTTGTCCTAGTAAATTGACTTCTCTCACACCTTGTTCAGCCAATTGTGCAATTTCCACAATCACATCATCAAATGGCCGACTGACTTCTTCTCCTCTGGTATAAGGCACAACACAAAATGAACAATATTTACTACATCCTTCCATAATAGACACAAAAGCCGTTGCCCCATCAGCTTTGGGTTCAGGCAGCCGATCAAATTTTTCAATTTCCGGGAAAGAAATATCAACCAAGGCTTTTTTGGGGTTTTCCTGCTCAATCTGATCGAGCATTTCTGGCACACGATGTAATGTCTGAGGCCCAAAAATCATATCAACATAAGGTGCTCTTTGATAAATCACATCACCTTCCTGACTTGCCACACATCCACCAACACCGATCATAATATCTGGGCGTTTCTGCTTTAGGTGACGCCACTGTCCCAATTGTGAAAATACCTTTTCTTGGGCTTTTTCTCTTATGGAACAAGTGTTTAACAATAAAACATCGGCTTCTTCAGCCGTACTCGTTAACTCAAGATCATGACTTTCACCCAATAATTCCGCCATTCTGGACGAATCATATTCGTTCATCTGGCAACCCCAGGTTTTTATATAGAGTTTCTTACCCATACAATTAATGAAATATTAGCCGTGTTACTCATTTAAGCGAACCGGCGATTATATACGCAAACTCACTGAAAATATATGTTTCAAATAATTTGAAGTATATACAATAACTTAGGGCAGATATAAACAGCTGAGGTTAATTATCAATAGAACGTATTAAGGTTTTTTCCACCTGATCGAGTTCTTCTTCAATATTTTCCTCATCATACTCAATGGGATCGTCCATATCTATCATACCTTGTGAATTGTCTGAATAACCCAAACTTTCAACATCACTGACCGAAGACATCACCATTTTTTGCTTGGCAGCCAGTGATGCACGACTCATTAATTCTGCTTGAATGTCATACACCCCTTGAGCCAATATCGCTAATTGCTTTTCTTCACGTTCATCGGTAAAAGGTACTTCGTTAATTTGACGAAGCAGTTTTTTTAGAAATTGTTGGGTCCAGTTGTCCATCAATGATTCTCTTTAGTGAATACAATAACATGCCTACTAAAAAATCAGGCGGTATTAATAATGTTAGTCTTTAAACTCAATTTTTCAATTTTGATACAAATTTTAGGATGAACTGATTTTTTAAGTATTTAACATATAACTGAATCAATATATTTGGGTAGTGTGATTGTCTTTGTGCCAGTTTAAGTGATTTAGCTATATCTCAAGTTTAAAATAACCTGGAAACTTCCAGAAAAATTCATGGAATGGATATTCCACATACTTCGTGAATATGTTATTTATGGTTTTTTAATTATCCGGGGAGTTTTCACCATGCATCATACAGAACACCATCAAACAAGCTGTGAATGTAATACAGCAACGCCTCATATCAAGATGGGTAATACGCCAAGCAGTTATTCCATACCTTTATCGCAACTAGATAATGCCAAAGAAAAAGTGAATACACTGCTGTCAAAAAAATTAAAAAAATCGAAAGCGTTATTAGAAGACTCAACCCTACATTGTTTTGAAAAAGGCTTTGGGTTAGGCAGTTGGGCTATCAGTGAAAAAAAGCTTACTTTTGCTGCTTATGGTAACCTGGATAAAATACCATCACTGGTTGCATTAGAATTTGATACCAGTTTTTTTGATTCAGCCAGCAAAGGCAAAAATCAAAATATCTTTTGGATCGATGTCGATATTATTCAACCCATTCCTCGAAAACTTAAAATTCCGTTACGCGGTGTAGGTGTATTAAGAGATCCAAGCAGTGGCAACTTATTGCGTTGCGAAAATTTTGAACTAGCAACAGAGCTGGTTGCTGATGTAAAAGACATTGCCAAAATTATTGCCTGTGTTTTGGGATGTGTTGGTTTATTCTGTGCCGCATTTTGTGCACCTTTATGTGTTGCTATTATTGCCTGTGTTGCCTGCTTAGGCACATGTGTTGGTGCAAACCTTCCTCAATTTTTGGTTTGTGTCACTGCTTGTGGTATTGCTCTCGATGGCCTGGAAGATGTCTTAACCTAACTTTAGACTGAAGTGACAAGTACTTAATTTTATAGCTGATGATTATTTCTGATGATTAAAAAATCTTTGACCATTTGGTCAATATCAAAATCATAGTGATTATCGCTGATTTTACTTTTATCAAAAAAAGCAACTCTCTTTCCATCCGGATTCACTAAAAAAATTTTACTGGTGTGATCAATAATGTAGTGTTCCGGGTGGTCATCAACCTTATGATAAATGGCCCCAAATTGCCTGGCAAAGGGTTGTAATACATCATGTGAGGCTGTCACACCAAACATATTCGGATGAAAGGATTGGGTATATTTTTCCAAGTGATCTACAGTATCCCTTTCTGGATCAACAGAAACCATCTGAACAAACGTATTTTGTAACACTTCTTCTGGTAATTTAGTCAGCATTTGTTTTAATGTTGACATAGTTGCTGGACAAATATCCGGACAATAGGTATAACCAAAAAAGATAAACGTCCATTGATTTTTCCAATCATTAACATGAAAAGTGCCTCGATTAGATTGTATAAGCCCTTTCACTTTTAGTGCCTTTTGTTCAGATACCGGATAAACCATGGCATTAACCGGCTGCAATTGATTGTGCCCTGTTTTTGTATTTTTATGAAGGTATATGCCTAGTAGTATCACTATCACAAGAATGAGAGAAACATTGCGAATTTGTTTTAAATATTTCATACGGAACTCAATAATTTATCGAATGGGTATATAGTGATCAATTAACATAATAATAAACAAGAGCATTAAATAAACGATGGAATAGCCAAAGGTTTCCATAGCAAGCCCTTGTCTATCTCTCCACTTCAGTGCAATGGCATAGTATAAAAAGATAAAGCCTAGCGTTAATGATCCCAACAGATAAATAAAATCAAACATACCCGTTAAATAAGGCAGGGTTGTTGCAAAAAGCAGTAATATTGTATAGAAAATAATATTGGTTTTAGTGAATTCAATACCATAGGTGACCGGTAACATGGGAATATCCGCCTTGGCATAATCATCACGTCGATGAATGGCCAATGCCCAAAAATGAGGAGGGGTCCAAACAAAAATAATTAAAACCAATAACAAAGCTTCCGAAGGAATTTGTCCTGAGTCACCGGTTACAGCCACCCAACCCAACAATGGCGGAATAGCACCTGATAAACCACCTATCACTATGTTTTGAGGAGTGGCTCGTTTTAAATACATGGTGTAAACAAAGGCGTAGCCTACTAATCCCAAAAAAGTCAGTATTGCTGTTAATTGATTGACCCATAAGCTTAAACTCACCATGGATAAGCACGTTAATATCACAGAAAAAATAATGGCATTTTTGGGTTGTATGACACCTGTTGCAACAGGGCGATGATGTGTCCGGGCCATTTTACTGTCTATATGAGCATCCACCACATGATTCACGACCGCAGCGGCAGCGGCTGCCATTCCGATACCCAATGTGCCAATGAATAAACGATCCAAGGGCACCATACCTGGTACAGCTAAAAACATACCTATAACGGCTGTTAATAAAATCAATGCAACGACTTTAGGTTTACACAGTTCTAAATAATCTTTCCATGATGCTGTTGCACTTATGCTCTGCATATTAAGTTGCTCAATATCACTCATTGTTTACCTTTAGCATTGAATAAGCACTCACAAGAGACACCAGGAGTAACGCCGCAACCGCATTATGGGATACCGCGATATCCAGTCGTAAATGGAAGATAATATTACTGATACCCAATAAAATCTGAGTACAAAATAATACCATAATAACGAGCATCATTTTTACAATGCCATCTTGATTCTTGTATTTTGCCAGTGTCATCAACAGAAAAATAATCATCAGACTGGATAAAACCGCGCCAAAACGATGGGATACATGAATTGCCGTCATTGCATCTGTACTGAGCACACCATATTGATAGGTTTCGGCATTATGTCCCCATAATTGAAACCCTTGCATAAAATCAGCCCTTGCCCACCAATCACCCTGGCATACTGGAAACTCAGAACAAACCAATGCAGCATAGTTAGCACTCGTCCATCCACCCAGTGCAATCTGAAAAACAATCACAGCTATCGCTATTTTAAAAACAAGTAATACTTTTTTATGGGGTACTGAGATCATTAAATGATCGGATTGATACAGTTTAACTTGCAAAACAGCCAAGAGCGAAAAGGTGGCAAAGCCACCTAGCAAATGTCCCATAACAATCAATGGATGCAATTTCATAGTAACGGTCAATGCACCTAAAGTTGCCTGGAAAATAACGAGTATCAGTAATGCACCACACAATTTGACAGGTACATTCGCTTCCGTTTTGCCTCGTTTTAGTGCCACAATAAAAATCAATAAAATAAATAATCCCAATGTACCGGCAACATATCGGTGAACCATTTCTGGCCATGCTTTTTCAAACTCATAAGGCTGATTAGGAAAAGCTTCATTAGCCAAAGCAATATGTTCTGCTGATACGGGAATATGCAAAAAACCAAAACAGCCTGGCCAATCAGGACAACCGAGACCAGCATCCACCAAGCGGGTAAATGCGCCTAAAACAATCACAATAAATGTAATGAATAAAGTCAACCAAACCAATCGACGATGTAAGTGTAATAAAGATTGACTCAATGTCGTAACTCCAGATGTTTTAATAAACGGGATAAATCCAATCGTATTTCTTTACTTCTCGCTGGTGCTGCCGCCTTATCATTCACTAACTCGTAACGCATCATTAAATGACCCAAAGGATCCATTAAATAAATACCAGGAACAGACAAAGGTGATGCATTAAATCCTCTTATTTTTTCCTTGTTAACAAAAATATTCCCTTGCTTCATAGGTGCGGTAATCTTCTCAATATTTTTCCAGTCTTCAGGTAATGTTTGCTGCCAATCACTCTTTTCTGCCTGATGATTAAGCACTAATAGCC
This sequence comes from Kangiellaceae bacterium, assembly GCA_965230335.1. Lineage (GTDB taxonomy): Bacteria > Pseudomonadota > Gammaproteobacteria > Enterobacterales > Kangiellaceae > CBDDKS01. Next base: position 1,152,387 of record CBDDKS010000006.1, read on the forward strand.
ATTGTGTATGCTTGACGTGTTTGGTCATACCCAAGTGGGTTTGTTGCAACATCAACCAATTAATCTGGCACTGCTCATGACAGGTTGCTGCATCCACCATTAACAGCCAGGTCCATTTATCTTTATATTTTGACTGCTGCCAGTTATCAATTACGGAACCACGAAAGGCAATATCATCTCTATGCCAGGGTTTCTTAAAAACCTCACCATAACTAACACCTTTCCCTTGAAACCACCCACCATAATAAGCCATATAGGCAAGAACGACTGGTGCAATAAAAATAATGGCTAAAAAAATCAATGTACCACGATTTTTAGCTTGGTTTTTTGACCTGTTTTTTTCAGGTAATTCATTGAAATCCACAAATAAAACCTACTGTTTTGACCGCAAACGTTTAAAAATAAAAAAAACACTCATGACTAATAAAGTAAAAGCCAGGCCAAACCATTGAATAGCATAGGCAATGTGTTTTTCTACTGGCATTGTCACCTCATATGACCAATCACGAACAAAACCATGCTCGCTATTGGGTGAAAGTCGAATTATATAAGGCAATGGGTTTGTTTGTCTTGTTTTTAAAATATCCTGTGACAATGTGTGATCTCGCCCCTGCAATAACCAGACAGATTCAGAGATCTGAGTCAAGGCTTCTGCAAACAATATAGGTTTGCCTTTATTTTTATACACTTCTCCCTTTATCAAAGAGTGTTGTGGCATGAGGGGCACTTCAGGAATATGTCGCCTATCTGATAAGGCTTTTACCCAACCACGATTGATCCAAACAACACGATCAGATGATTGAAGCTTAACCGCACTTAAAACATGATAACCATCTTGACCTAAATGAGGTTCATTGGCGATAAACAATGTCAGATCATCAAATGTCTCCGCTTTAAAAACAACTTTTTGATAATCCTGTATCACATCCAGATTATTATCAGATAGCTCTCGAAAAGGCTGCATGGATTGTATTTCATATTGCTTTAACAAGGTTTTCTTTTCATCAGCCCGTGCCAGTTGCCACAACCCCAAACGGATCAATGCTATTTCTAAGGCAACCCATATCATCAACCCCGCTAAATAGACAGCGCGCTTTCCCTTTTGTTGAGTACCGTAACCATTCGTTTGCAAAATAACACCTCAACTTAAATACAGGGTATAATCAGCTTGAATGTTAGACATTATATACACCCAACTTAATCACTTTATAAAAGGGCCCCATCATGTTAGGAAAAATCATTATCATTATTTTAATGGTTGCTATTCTGCTCAGTTTATTACATGCCATGGTTTGTTTGGTATATGGTAAAAATGATAAAAAAGGAACCGTACGAGGATTAAGCTGGCGTATTGGTTTATCGATATTGGCCTTTATTTTGCTCTTTGTCTTCAATCATTTTGGTTGGATTGAAATGCATTCATTAAAGTCTCAACCGCCCCAATCAACCCTAGATACACCTGCAAAACAATAACCCTATGCATTATAAAAAAAATGGTGATTGATACCTATCTTTTTCTTTATCTTTACAAAACCATCTTTCATTAGTCCAAAACAACTTAACAGTGCTCAAAAAAAAGCCGGGGCCAATGTCCCGGCTTTTCATTCATGATGAATATATTACAATGCATAAACAAAGATAAATAAGAACAACCAAACCACGTCGACAAAGTGCCAGTACCAGGCACCAGCTTCATAAGCAAAATGATTTTCTGGTGTAAAGTGACCTTTTGCACAGCGCAAGCTCAAAATGATCAAGAAAATCGTACCAATGGTGACATGTAATCCATGGAAGCCTGTTAGCATAAAGAAAGTACTGCCATAAATACCTGCATCTAAAGTCAAGCCTAAATCTTTATAAGCATGCATATACTCATACACTTGAAGACCCAAGAAAATAATACCTAATATTGCAGTAATAGATGTAAACAAAACCAAAGTAGGACGGTTTCTGTCAATCAACGCATGATGAGCAATAGTCAATGTCCAGGAACTGGTCAAAAGAATCGCCGTGTTAATAGCCGGTAATCCCATAGGTCCCATTGCTGTTATTTGTGCAACCTCTTTTCCTGCTGCAATATCATTAGACATTTGTGGTGTTACCGTTAATGGCCATTGCGCAATAAAATCTTTCCACAATAAAGCATGAGTCATATCTCCATGACCTTCTCCTCCTAACCAAGGCACAGACAAAGTACGCACATACCAAAGAGCGCCAAAAAAGGCCGCAAAGAACATGACCTCAGAAACAATGAACCACAACATACCATAACGAAATGAACGATCCATTTGATGACTATAAAGTCCACCCATGGATTCTTTTATGGTAGAACTCCACCAAGACCACATCATATAGATCAATGTTGCCAAACCGGCACACATAATCAAAAAGCCATTTTGTCCTAAAAAACTATCATTATTGACAAATTCTGTGGAATGCTGAATAAAATTACCTGCACCAAACACAGTTAAAAATAAGCCTACTGAACCAATAAAAGGCAGCTTACTTTGTGCAGGCACATAATAATTTGTTGTTTTTTCGCTCATAAGATTCTCCCACTCTTATTGCAACGGAAAAAGCCGCAAAGAGTCATTATTGGCGATTAAGAGTTCGGTATTCAATAAACTTTTTTGCTTTATCTGACTGGATAATTGTGGCGTGACATCAATTAAAACATAAGACATGGTAATACTATGTATATGTTTCGGAATATCCGGATCAACATAAAATTTCATAGCCATATCCTGCGACTGTCCAGCACTTAATGGTTGCTGATCAAAGCAGAAACATTCTGTTTTATGAAAATAAAAGGTTGCCTGACCTGGCGCAATACTAGGAATCATTTGTGCAACCATGTCATTTTTTGAATGGTTTTTAGCAAAAAATTTCAGCTCTGTTAATTCACCTGGATGAACTAGAATACGTTTTCTTTCTGAACCAAAATCCCAGGGCACACCTTCTGTTATGGTGGTTAACAATTCAACGGTTACCAATCGTGTTTTATCGACAGCCACTTCCTCATACAAAGCAGAGCCCTGTACTTTGCCATTTAACCCGGTAATTTCACAAAACACATTGTAAAGTGGTATTAAAGCAAAGGAAAACACACTCATCATAGCCACTAAACCTAATAATAAACCAAGCAGTTTTTTATTACGTCGTTCTATAGAAGTTTTTTCTACAGATTCTTGTTTGACAGAAGCTTGTGACATATCTTAGAGCATACCTTCAATTTGGCTCAGTCTTTACTGGCTTTTACTTCACTTCTGGTGATGTTTCAAATGAATGATAAGGTGCTGGTGATGGTAAGTGTGTAAACTCTAAACCTTCTGCACCTTCCCAAACCTCACCTGTCGCCTTACGACTGCCACCACGAATGCAATGAATCACAATCAAGACAAAGAATACCTGTGTAAGACCTAACCCAAATGCCCCAATACTGGACAGCCAGTTAAAATCATGGAACATGTGATGATAATCTGGTACACGTCTTTGCATACCCGCCAAGCCAGAGAAATGCATTGGGAAGAAGGTTAAATTTACAAAAATAATGGATAACCAAAAGTGTAGCTTACCCATAGCTTCGCTATACATGTTGCCTGTCCACTTAGGCAGCCAGTAATACACGGCCGCAATAGTGCCAAAAATCGCACCAGGGAAGAGTACATAATGGAAATGAGCTACAACAAAATAAGTATCATGATATTGCTTATCAACCGGTGCCATTGCCAACATGACGCCAGAGACACCACCGATGGTAAATAAAATAACAAAGGCCAAAGCAAACAACATGGGTGTTTCAAAGGTTAACGAGCCTTCCCACATGGTCGCAATCCAGTTAAAAATTTTAACCCCTGTTGGTACCGCAATAATCATGGTGGCAATCATGAAATATAATTCTGCTTCAACAGGCATACTTACCGTAAACATATGATGCGCCCAAACAATAAAAGATAAAAAGGCAATCGATGCTGTCGCATACACCATAGAGGAATATCCAAATAATTTTTTGCGACTAAAGGTTGGAATAATATGAGAAGCAATACCAAAGGCCGGCAAAATCATAATATAGACTTCAGGATGACCAAAGAACCAGAAAATATGCTGGAACAATACGGGGTCACCACCACCCGCTGCATTAAAGAAATCCGTACCAAAATGTCTGTCCGTCAACATCATGGTTACTGCACCGGCTAATACAGGCATCACCATAATTAATAAGAAAGCGGTAATTAACCAGGTCCAGACAAACATGGGCATTTTCATTAATGTCATGCCTGGTGCACGTAAGTTAATGACAGTGACTATGACATTAATGGCACCCATAATGGAGGAAATTCCCATCAGATGTACACCAAAAATGAAAAAGTCTGTACTCGGTGGTCCATGTTCTGTTGATAAAGGTGCATAAAATGTCCAACCGAAATTCGGTGCGCCACCTTCTAAAAAGAAAGAACTCAATAACAAACCAAAAGCAAAAGGCAGAATCCAAAAGCTCCAGTTATTCATTCTTGGCAATGCCATATCTGGTGCACCAATTTGCATAGGAATTAACCAGTTTGCCAAACCAACAAAAGCAGGCATCACCGCGCCAAATACCATCACCAATCCATGTAAGGTCGTTAATGAATTAAAGGTATTGGGTTGAAAGAATTGCAAACCAGGTTGATATAACTCTGCTCGAATACCTAAAGCAAAAGAGCCACCAACCAAAAACATGATGAATGAAAACCATAAATAGAGAGTACCAATATCTTTATGGTTTGTTGTGAATAACCAGCGAGAAAGGCCAGTTGGATGATGATCGTGTGCGCCCATTATCGTCGTCTCCTCTTATTGACCGTCTCGGTATTGTTTAATATCAGCGGGTTGAACAATATCGCCTGTATCATTCCCCCAAGCGTTTCTTTCATAAGTCACTACTGCCGCTATATCTGCATCAGACAATAGAGCACCTTGAGGCGGCATAGCCCCTTTACCATGAATGATGATATTAATATGGTCAGCTAAGTGTTCTTTTTTAATCGCTATGTCACTACCTGACAAAGCTGGAAAAGTAGCAAGCCCCTGACCTTCTGGTTGATGACAAACGGAACATTTATCCATATAGACTTTTTTACCTAATGCCATCAACTTGGGTTTATCCCATGTTTTTGCAGCTTCTTCTGCAGCAATTCGAGCTTCTTCTTTCTTTTTCTCTTTTTGTTCCGCTAACCAGCGATCAAATTCTGCCTGCTCTTTGACTTCAACCACAATGGGCATATACCCATGGTCCTTACCACACAACTCAGCACAGACACCCCGATAAGTACCTGGTTGATCAACCTTAGTCCAAGTTTCACGAACCACACCTGGAATAGCATCTAGTTTTACGGAAAAATCCTGTACCCACCATGAGTGAATCACACCTTTTGGAGGTGCTGTCACCAGAAGACGTACTTTTTTTCCAGCAGGAATAACCAAAGGATTATCCACCTCGCGCAAATAATATTCGCTCGGCTTCGCTCTTTGAGCCTCATCTTTAATGAGATCCCATTGTTCTCTCGGTGTAGAAAGCCTGGAGAAAAAGCCTAAATACTCTTTTTCACCATTGGCATTAATAAATTCTTTACCTTCATCAATATACTGATACTGCCAGTACCACTGATGACCAGTCACGACAACCGACATATCTGCCTTACTGGCATCTTCTACTTTCAATAATAACTTGATGGCATCAACAGAAAGCGCCGCCAATATCAGCATAGGTATGACTGTCCAGATAATTTCAACGGTCGTGCTATGACTGAACTTTGCTGGCACAGGATGCTTTGACTTACGAAATCGAACTACTGCATACAAAATTGCGCCAAACACAATGATTGATACAATAGTCATGGCCCATACAACCAACATATGAAGATCGTATACTTCCTGACTGACGTCAGTAACACCTCTACGTAAATTCCAAATAGAGTATTTTTGTTCCTCTGCTGCCACAAGACAAGAACTCGATAACGCTAAAAGCGATGCAAGACCTACTCTTGCTTTGGTTGGCAATGATATCATTCGCATTCTCCACCAAGAATGAAAAGCCCCAATGTGGCTTAAAAAGTTACTAATTGAATAATAAGACATTTTTTCTTGTTCGCCACAAGGAATGTATAAAAATCTCATTAAAAAATACTATGGGATTGTCTTTATGTACTTTTCAATAAGCTATTTTTTTATACACGTTGTAACGAAAGGCGGATTATAAAGGAGTCAGCTAACGAAAAAAACCAGAAACTCCATTTTCTACAAAAGATACCCAAAAAATATATCGAATCTTAGGGCCCGTTTCTCTTTTCTTTCTCTAATAAAGCGTGGGGTATGTTAGGGGCTGTTTATTGCATAATAGGCTTCAATAAGTCTAAGTGAGGTGTATGAGAGTATTTCACTAAAAATTGCTTTAACTCTGATTGAAATAACTCATCATGGCCTTCTGTCGCCAAAAAAAGAATATACTTGGCCCAATCCTCAGCATCAGTACGATACTCTGCAGCATGTGTGATATTAAATTCTGTTGAGCGACGATGATAGACCCGTGTTCTTACTTTAGTTTTGTCTTGCAGTTGCACGGATTCAGAGTGAACAGATTGTTTATCATTAGCACCACTATTGAGAAAGTGTCTGTCCATCATCATAGGTAATAATAATAAAATCAACATAGCACATGATACAGCCGTTAATGGCATTTTAAATCGTAATAAAAACTGCGATACCCAACTCGTCATGGTATCTTTTTCCTTGCCAGCCTGATACTCAGTAAAACGTGTTTCTGCACGTATACATTGCGATGCAGCAAGGATAATATTATCAACGGAAGCATCTGCTTCTTCTGTAGAGACTTGCTGATAATGGGATTGAATCATTGTTTCATTCAATAGAGAGGAATTATCATTGGATTTGGGTTTCATGCTTAAATACCTTCTAAGTATTCTCTTAATTTGTTCATTGCATAACGCAAACGACTCTTGACCGTTTCTCGGTTTGTTTCAGTAATAATCGCAATATCTTCCAAAGACAAATGGCCTTCCTGTTGTAATAAAAAAGCTTCTCTTTGTTCAAAAGGCAAAGCCTTCACAGCCTGCTTTAATGCAAGTTCCAATCGCTGTTTATCAATATGAATATCCATAAACTCCGCAGATGCTGTTTGTTCAACAATTTCCTGGTGATCACCCTCTACCCTTAATGAATATTGATAAGAATTAATATGCCTAAAGTAGTCAATTAAACGATTATGAGCTATTCGATATAAGTAAGTGGAAAATTTAGCAGAAGGCTTGTAGTTTTCTCTGGATTGAATGACCTTCATCCAAACATCCTGATACAACTCTTCAGCAATATCAGCACTGGCACATTGCCGTAAGAAAAAGCGGTACAAGCCACCCTTATGCCGGTTGTATACCACCTCAAACGCAGCAATAACACCCCGCTTATATTGTTCAATTAATACTTCATCAGCTAAAGATGTAAATTCTGTACTGATCGTCATGTTTTGTATCAAAATTAAAACGCTCTATAAGATTATCAATAGATTTTACACCAAACCATATCGTATTCATAAAACAGCATCGCACATACAACTAACGCCACATATAAAACAACATAATAGTTAACCTGATTAAAAGTGACAAAAAAATGACACTACTCATGACTCTGGTCTTATTAGATCGTCTATGATTAACTCTAACAATAGCAACGGTCATTTTTAGATTTCTATACTTCTGTTCTATGTTTCAATGGTCCGATATTAAGGCCTACTTGAGGTCAGTTATTATCTGCTTACAGATTTTAAATTGCCTCTAAGATCAGTCACTTAATTTTATAAACGTCTATACTCATACAAAAGGGTTAACCCAATAGTTTAAAAGATGATTTATCCTTTCAAAATCCAACTCATGTTACCAAAATACATTATCCTCTCTCAGTTTAGATATTTACCTGTTTTCATTGTTATACTACATATGGTGCTAGTTTACTCCATATTGATACAAAACAGCTATGCACAATCAAAAGAAATACAATCCAATAATGCCCCCCTGGAAAATAAGTCACAAAGCACTATGTTACAATTTTCGGAGCAGTATGTATTACCGCAACAGGTGATATGGTTTAATAAAAACTCACCTTCAAATAAACAGGACTTTTTGGTTAAAACACCCCATCAAAATAAACATCACTATGGAAAAATACTCATTATTCCTAATGTATCGGAAGCCTTAAACACTCAACGCTTTATTGGAAAGCTCAACCAACATTTATCTTTAAGCGGATGGGATGTTTATATATTACATACCGAAACATTTCTTTTATTAAAAGACAATAAGTTAACGACCCATGAATCAACACCAAAAAACACCTCTGAGACACAAAATAATACCCAGGAAAAAACATCATCATTAGATGACAAAGTATCCCCATCGATCATCCAGGCAATCGTTCACATCACACAAGAAAACACAAAACCCACCTTTGTTTTGACAAAAGAATATAGTAGTCAATCACTGTTGAATACCTATGAAAAAATAGTCTTACCTTTATCGGGCATATTATACCTTTGGCCTAAAGTGAATCATTTACCACAAAGCTACCAAGCCAGTTTATTAAAAAAGAAAACGCCTCACTTTATACTTTATAAAGAACCTGACGGTGCCATGTTCAATATGTGGTTAGCTGAAGAAAAGAAACGCCGCAATTTGTCACCATCGGTTGTCCTTCTGCCTAATCATTCAAATCAGTCGGATTCAAATCCATTTTTATTATATCGACTGGATGGCTGGATGAAAAAACACCTTCCATCACGCCACAAAAAATGATTTATTTTTAATAAAAATGATCTTGAGTATCGCTTTTATTATTACAATGAAACCATTCAACAGAAAAATTTAATTGCCATGATTTTTCTTTATCCCACCCCAAAATTCATGAAATTTTATTAAATCGGATAGTTTTTTTGAAAAATTAGCCTTTTTTTGATTTTTTTTGTTGATTTTTTTTGAAATTCAGTTCCATTGCCTATAAACTTTCACTTGAGTTCGTTCACTCATTAACTGGAGAAAAACATGACCACTCAAAATGAAAAAACAAATGCTACTTCAAAAATAGCATCCAAAGCCCCTTCAAAGAAAAAACCATCCACTAAATCTGTTGCAAGAAAAAGCCCTGCTCGCAAACCTGCCAAAAGAGTTGCCAAGAAAGTTACTAAAAAAGTTGTAAAGAAAGCAACAACTGCTGTAGGTTCTACAGCAAAAGCATTAACAGCAGCAGAAAAGGTTTTTGCCTCTGCAACAGCTAAAGCAACTAAAGCTGAGACTAATCTAAAAAATCTTATGAAGAAATCAGCTGCTGCTGACAAAAATGTGAAAGCCAAGAGAGCTGCTGCTAAAAAGCGTAAATCTGCAGCGACTAAAAATGCGGTTGTTAAAGCGGTTGCAGCAAAGCAAAAAATTGCAGGTAGCATTAAAGCGCAACGTGCGGTTGTTAAAACAGTAAAAGCAGATGTTACAGCAGCAAAATCCAAAGTAACGGCTTTAAAAGGTGTTACAACCAAAATGGCTAAAGCACAAGCACGAGCAGATGCTGCAGTATCAAGATTCAGAGCAAAGCAAGATTCTGCACTAGTCAAATTAGAAGCAAAACTTGTCAAAGCAGCCAGTGCAACCAAAAAACGCAAGCCTCGTAAAAAGAAAGCTGCTGCTGCAAAGAAATAAATAACACTAAAAAAGCTTTACAGCTTGTAAAAAAGGGCCTGTTTTCAGGCCCTTTTTTTATGAAAAAATAACCAGATTTTATACGAAATTCGACTAAAAAATATCGCGTTTGAATAATATTTATAATAAGGACTATTCATAAAAGATAATGTAAATCGCAAATGTCCGTATTTCTCACAAAGACAATCATACTACCAAAATAGGCTGATGCAGGACAAAGTACCCTCCGTAGGAGTATTTAGGGAATTTTTCTTATGTGCACAACTGAGGTTAAATAGATTTAAAAATCAAAATATTATCTGCTGATTTTGCATGGCTCATCCCTAGAGAGATGGAACCGGTTCCCATTAATGGCAAAGCTTCTCTTCTTAGATAAATTTCATTAACATTGCCCTGCTTCAAATAAGTACCATTGGTACTATGATCAATCAAAACAAACTTATCTCTTCTAAACTCAATATGGCAATGATCTCTGGATACAGGCTCTAAATCAATAAACAAATTCACTTGTCTTTGACTACGTCCAATAACAAAGGGCGTTTCTTCAAAAGTAATAACATACTGCGCATCGTGCCATGTCAGCATCAACCTTTCTCCCTTAAAATGCTTATTGACCGTCCCCACAGGCAACACCTGGGTTTCAGAAAAACCGGTTGACCTGTTTTTCCAAAATAACCGATATATTGTGGATTCCTCTCGACTTCCTTTTAACATCACTTTGTCAAATTCCTGAGACCAGTTTTTCAACTCACCCGATAAATGTCGATAAACACTCTCTGTTAGTACAATTTGAGAGCCTTTTGCTATACCCGTCACAAAAGCCGCATCATTCACAGATTCTCCGAACAAATCCCCTTTTTCTTTTAATGCCTTACCAAAACCAATCCCAATTCGTACGGAAATACCTTTAAGTTGATAAAATTGTCGGGTTTGATTTTGTATAGCAACAGCCGCTCTACAAGCATCATCACAGGTTTCAAAACTTGCCATCACCTCATCCCCAATCGTTTTAATAACTCTTCCCAAACACCGTTTTATCTGTTCTGCCATCACGGCAATAATGTCATCAATGACTTCTTTTGCCTGAAGATCTCCTTCTGCTTTATACAACGCAGAACTTCCTGCAACATCGGCAAAGAGAATGGCATGCTTTTTTCCACCTAAAAATAACATGATTTGCTTACATTACTTACCAATTGAACGAATAAGACACAAGGTTAGAGCCTGTTCACATTATATACTTATCGCCGTATTACTTGAAGGTGTATGATTTCAGTATCAATGGATGACTTTAAATTCTTTTGATTTTGACCATGTATACATTTCTTTTTTATACACTTCTTTTTAAAACAAAGAAGCCCCTGTACAGGGGCTTCTTTTTAGACATAAACCACGGTACCACAAAGTAACATGATTAAACAGGAAGTAGTTGGCAATTACATCATGCCGCCCATACCACCCATACCGCCCATGCCACCCATAGCCGCAGCATCAGGTGCAGCAGGAGTTTCTTTGGGTATTTCAGCAACCATGGCTTCTGTTGTAATCATAAGACCGGCAACTGAAGCAGCGTGCTGTAATGCCGAACGAGTTACTTTGGTTGGATCCAAAATACCCATTTCAAGCATGTCACCATACTCACTTGTTGCTGCGTTATAACCATAGTTTTCAGTAGCTGAAGCCACTTTATCCAAAATCACAGAAGCATCATCACCGGCATTACTTGTGATTTGTTTTAGTGGTGCATTCATGGCTCGAATCGCAATACCAACACCAGCATGCTGATCATCATTCTCACCTTTTAGGTCTTCAATTTTTGCAGCAGCACGTACTAATGCAACACCACCACCAGGTACAACACCTTCTTCAACAGCAGCACGAGTCGCATGTAATGCATCTTCAACTCGAGCTTTCTTTTCTTTCATTTCAATTTCGGTGGTTGCGCCAACTTTAATCACAGCAACACCACCTGCTAATTTAGCAACGCGTTCTTGTAATTTCTCACGATCATAATCAGATGATGTATCTTCGATTTGACGACGAATTTGACTGACTCGACCTTCAATCGCATGTGCGTCACCAGCACCATCAATGATGGTTGTATTTTCTTTAGTAATGGATACACGCTTTGCTGTACCTAAATCATCTAAAGTCGCACCTTCCAAAGACAAACCCACTTCTTCAGAAATGACAGTACCGCCCGTTAAAATAGCAATATCTTCTAACATAGCTTTACGACGATCGCCGAAACCAGGTGCTTTAACAGCAGCAACTTTAACAATACCACGCATATTATTCACAACTAAAGTTGCTAAAGCTTCACCTTCAACATCTTCAGCAATAATTAATAAAGGTTTGCTTGCTTTGGCAACATTTTCAAGAACAGGTAATAACTCTCGGATGTTAGAAATCTTTTTATCAAATAACAAAATAAAAGGACTGTCTAACTCAGCTGACATATTGTCTTGGTTATTAATAAAATAGGGTGATAGGTAGCCACGATCAAATTGCATACCTTCAACAACATCCAATTCATTGTTCAAACCACTGCCTTCTTCTACAGTAATCACACCCTCTTTACCTACTTTGGCCATAGCTTCAGCAATGATATTACCGATGTCTGTATCTGAATTTGCGGAGATAGTACCCACTTGTGCAATGGCTTTATCATCTTCACAAGGAACCGATAAACCTTTTAATTCTTCAACAGCAGCTCTGACTGCTTTATCAATACCACGTTTTAAATCCATTGGATTCATGCCCGCAGCAACTGATTTTAAACCTTCATTTAAAATGGCTTGTGCCAAAACCGTCGCCGTTGTTGTGCCGTCACCAGCAACATCAGAAGTTTGCGAAGCCACTTCTTTGAGCATTTGAGCGCCCATATTTTCGAACTTGTCATCTAATTCGATTTCTTTTGCAACAGATACACCGTCTTTAGTGACTGTTGGTGCACCAAAAGCTTTATCAAGAACAACATTGCGGCCTTTAGGTCCTAATGTTGTTTTTACTGCATTAGCTAAAATATTAACGCCAGCTACCATTTTTGAGCGGGCATCATCTCCGAAACGAACTTCTTTTGCTGTCATTTCTTGGTTCCTCTAATTTGATAAGATGAATTTAACTTACGGCTCCAGGTAACAAGTTAGAAGCCATCATTTTTCAATCAACAGTTATTCAACCACTGCCATAATGTCATCTTCACGCATGACCAGGAGCTCTTCACCGTCAACTTTGACTTCAGTACCGGAATACTTACCAAAAAGTACTTTATCGCCTGTCTTGACTTCGAGAGCACACCTTTCGCCATTGTCTAAACGCTTACCATTGCCTACTGCAATGATTTCACCTCGACTTGGTTTTTCTTTGGCGTTATCTGGAATAACAATACCGCCTGCTGTTGTTGTTTCATCTTCTAAACGACGAACAAGAACTCGATCGTACAAAGGACGAATACTCATAAAATTTCCTCCAATTATTTGATAATTAAAATGGATTACACATTTTTATAGGGCCCAAAAGGGTAAGACCCTATATGGGGGCAAGATTTTAGCACTCAATAGATATGAGTGCTAATTTATCGTTTTTTTTCTTTAGATTTTGGGCTTATTCCCTATAAATTGATGATAAATAGGTCATATTGCGATGAAAAAGGGTGATTTTTGATGATTAATTAAATGAGTAAGCATTTACATACAGAAAAACTATACTTTTAATATGGTAACTATCCAATAAATTCATAAGATTCCCTGTTTTTCAGGCCAGGTATGTTAAAAAACACTGGTAAGCACGCCATTCACAAACTAATCTTTATGAATATGATATAAATAAAATCTAAGATGCGCTTATCTCACATTTATGAGTACTGTTGCTGAAGTTCCCCTAAATTCAGATTTAAAGAAAATTGTTTGCCGACGTATCCCCGTCAAATTAAAACAATTTGCACGCCTTCTGACTGAAATTACGGAAAATGAACTTGACCCCATGCGCTTAAAGGCAATGAACAGTCAAATTACACGTACAAAAGATATGTGTGATGAATACGATGTCGATGCCACCTCTCGATTGCTCGCGAAAGTTCAATCACAGCTACAACTCGACAAAGAGACCCTGGTATCACAAAAGCCGCTGTTAAAACGTTTTGTGGAACGTTTGGAAAATCACGCCAATCGATTACAACTGGGGCAAATCAATATTGGTGCAGAACAAGCAACGGCACGTCTTCAACAAGAAGAACAACCCGCAACACCACCTATAGAAAAAGAAGTTCAGGAAAAATTATTAGACACAACACCAGTAGATGACAACAACAAAACAACGGATACTTCTGTTGTTACCGAAACACCAGTCTATCAATTTCAAAACAGTACAAATAATTCCAATAATATGGACGTCGCAAAGTTATTGGAATCCAAACTCATTGATGCCAACAGCGAACTCATTATTGACTGGTGTATTCCTCCCAAACATTCCTTAAATGCCATACAGGCACAATTACAAAACTTTGGGTATACCATTCAAATTCATAACGAGTTAGAAAAAGCCTTAGAATCTGCATCAACCAATACACATCACATTGTTATGGTTGATCTTGAACTATTGCCCGATGATTTTCCTGAAACACCCAGTCACGTTAATTTAGTATTATTTTCTCAACACGATAACCTGGAAAATCGATTAAAAGGCGTGAGATTCGGTTCCAGTTTATTTTTATCCAATCCTATTGATTTGGTGAAGCTACTGGATTTCCTGGAAAGCTTTGAACAAAACAAAACTGCATCACCTTTTCGTGTACTGGTTGTGGAAGATTCACGAGCACAGGCAAAATACAATGACAAAATTTTAACAGGTGCCGGCTTTGAAGCTGTTGTTATTACCAATCCTATGGAGCTACTGAATACATTAAGTAACTTTCATCCTGAAGTAATTCTAATGGATATGCAAATGCCAGGATGTAATGGTATTGAGCTCACTCAGGTATTGAGACAAATTGAAAAATTCCATGATGTACCTATCGTCTTTTTATCTGCTGAAGAGAATCCTGAAAAACAACGTAATGCATTAACTTCAGGCGGCAATGCTTTTGTATCAAAACCAGTAAAAAAAGAAGAACTTCTGTTTATGACAGAACTGTATGCACGCAGAACCAGAAATCTAAGACCTCATTTTGCCCATGATGCAGAGACAGGGTTAAGCTCTTCTGCATTATTTAAAGATCAGCTGGTCATTGAAGTAGAACGTGCTTTTCGTCAAAATGATACCATGTTTATGGTATTAATGGATATTGATCACCTTTATGATCTGAATAAAAAATATGGTTATGTTTTTGGAGAACGTGCTATTCAACAGCTGGCTAGAATGCTACGCCAACGCCTCAGAAAAACCGATTGCGTTGGTCTATTTGAAAGTCAAAAAGTCGGTGTTATTTTAAATCATTGTACAAGTGAAGATGCAGACAGTGTATTAACCTGGGTAAGACAACACTTCGAAGGCTCCCCTATCAATTTTGAAGGTGAAGAAATTGAAGCCACTCTCTCAATAGGTATCTCACCTATAGGCAGTGACTATGACATCGATCAATTAGTCAAACGATGCTGTGCTGCTCTCAAAGAAGCTCATCGCCAAGGAAACAACCGTTTAGTTTGGGCTTATGAAACACCGAACAAATTAAAATAACCACTCTCACATATTGAAAAAAATGAACATCATCCTTATGATTGTCCAGAAATCATTATTCTAGAAATTACTTCTGGAAATCCATCCTATCTTGACTGGATAAAAGAAAACACAATATTATGAAAAATATTTTATTGAAAAAAAATTACACGTCTCTTTTTTTGGGGTTTTTTTCTCTTTTTATAACAACCTGCTCACTGGCACAAACATCATTCCCCCTGTTTCAACCAAAAAAAACTCTTACAGCAGATGATCTTTTCAAATTATCTCTAAGTTTTAAAAACAAAACACTAGTAGCGCAATGGGATATTGCCGACAAACATTACCTCTATAAAGAAAAAATCAAAGTTTCTCTTCAAGGCAATCCCTTAAAAAAAATCACTTACCCCAAAGGTTTACTTGTGAATGATGCCTATCTAGGAAAAACACAAGTCTACCGTCAGTTTCTACATATCAATCTCCCTATTCAACCTAAGGAAAACATCATACAAGTTACTATTGAATTTCAAGGATGTTCTGATGACGGACTTTGTCATATTCCTCAAAAAAAACAATTTAAAATCAATATGAATCAACAAAAAGTTATCCCGAGTAAGACGACTCAATAACCCAGCAGTAACATTCAGCAACACAATAGTTTTAATAAGCATACACAAAATAGGACGACTCGCTTACAATACGTCTTCTTTTCTATACTTTTAAAAAAGGCTTTCTCTTGCATCAATCTTCTGGTCGATGGAAAATCGGCTTACTGCTGACATTAATTACTAGTATTTTATGGGGCACATTACCCATTGCCTTAAAAGGCCTATTACAGGATATGGATGCCATCAGTATTTCATGGTATCGTTTTTTTGTTGCTGCACTGATTACGGGATTATTTTTAATTCGAAAACGAACCCTACCCAAAATAACATTAATAAAAAGTAAAAAAATCATTGTACTCTTTATCATTGTTGCTGTTGGTCTGGTCGCTAATTATTTATTTTATTTAATGGGATTGGATTGGGTAACACCCAGTGCTGCACAGGTTGTCATACAACTGGCGCCACTATTCTTATTACTGGGTGGATTGATTATTTTTAAAGAAAAGTTCAATACCCAACAATGGATCGGCTCTGTTATTTTTTTTACAGGCCTTTTATTATTCTTTAATCATCGAATGGACACGCTTTTCTCGGGACAATCCCATTATTTTTGGGGCATTATACTTATTATCATTGCAGCCATAACCTGGGCTGCTTATGCCTTAGCTCAAAAACAATTACTGATGGATTACAGCTCTCAACAAATTATGTTTGTTGTTTATCTCGCAGGTGGTTTATTTTTAATCCCTGGAGTTCATTTTTCCTCCCTGACACAACTATCCACTTTGCAATGGTGGTTACTTATCTACTGTTGTCTGAATACTTTAATTGCTTATGGCAGTTTTGCAGAAGCCCTCGAACATTGGGAAGCCTCCCGGGTCAGTGCCATGCTATCCATCACACCTCTGCTAACTATTATTTTTGCTTACATCACCCATCATTTTTTTCCAAGTTATATTGAAATAGAATCTCTGAACTGGTTAAGTCTGTTAGGCGGTATGATTTTAGTTGCTGGTGCTTCCATAGCGGCACTGTCAGGTAAAAAGTAGGGTTTATTAAACTAATACAATCTATGACCCAACAAGTGGCTTAAGATTTGGGGAGCATTCCAGATCATTTTATTGATTTTCTCAGTAATTTGACTGAAAGCGGGCGCTATGGCTCTGCAAGTGAGGCTATCCGAGCAGCTTTGCGCTTGCTTGAGCAGGAAGAAGCAAAAGTAGAAGCTTTGCAAAATGCACTGATCGAAGGCGGTGAAAGTCACGAAACATTTGACGATATTGTCAACGCAGCCATAGATGAGTACAAAGCATACATGAATGACTAATCCTTATACCAAGTCTAAAAGAACCGAGTTTATAAAAAACAAAAGCCTTACTTTAAAAAATATCTAAAAACTAAAGTACTTGATTATAAAGAAGAATTTGGCTCCCCCTCCCCGATTTGAACGGGGGACCTGCGGATTAACAGTCCGTCGCTCTAACCAGCTGAGCTAAGGGGGAATAACGGAGGCGCAATATTATCGAAAGCCAGACTTTGGGTCAATATAAAGCACAATAAAAAATCAAAATTTGTTATCTGAATCTTGCTGATAGGGAATATAAGGGTAACCAATAAAACTCCATACCCCTTAATTAAGCAATATTCACCGCACGAATCATTGGTATGGCTTCAAAATCTGCTTTGGGGCGCTCTTTAAAAGCTTTATGTGCTACAAGCATGACGCCCAGAGAGGCTTCTTTCAAGGCCTCATCCACACTCACCAATTTAACATTGCTAAATTTTGCCAACTTTGGAGGCAATAAGCGAATGTGTGGTTCAACAATTAAAATTTGCCAATCACTACGTACAGCCAAGCATTCGATGATCATCATTGCCGGGCTTTCTCGTAGGTCATCAATATCCGGTTTAAAGGCTGCACCAAAGCAGGCAATCACTGGGTTTTCTGTCTGTTCTGCTAAAGCATTCACCTTCTCTACAATAAAACGAGGCTTGCCATCATTAATTTCACGGGATGTACGGGTTAGTCTTGCCTGTTCGGGTGCACTATCAACGATAAACCAGGGATCTACCGCCAAACAATGTCCACCTACACCAGGTCCAGGCTGTAAAATATTAACTCGAGGATGTCGATTCGCTAACGCAATGAGTTCCCATACGTTAATATCCATTTTGTCACAAATTAATGAAAGTTCATTAGCAAAAGCAATGTTGACATCTCGAAATGTATTTTCAGTAAGCTTCGCCAACTCTGCCGTTCTGGCTGTTGTCGTCATACAGTCACCATCCACAAAGGCTTTGTAAAACTCAACCGCTTTTTCGGCACAAGCTGGTGTCATGCCACCAACAACACGATCATTGGAAATTAATTCACGTAATACATGGCCTGGTAAAACCCGCTCCGGACAATGGGCCAAATGTACATCACAGGGTACAGACGAATCACTTTGATTCGTCTGAGGAAAGTGTAGATCTGATCGTTCTTCCGATAACCACTCACTCATTTTATCGGTTGTTCCAACGGGGGAGGTTGATTCCAAAATCACCAAATCTCCTGACTTTAATACTGGAGCAATACTGCGTGTTGCTGATTCCACATAGGTTAAATCAGGCTTAAAACCATCTTTGAAAGGCGTTGGCACGGCAATAATAAACACATCAGCTGTTTCTGGTTTTAATACTGCTTTCAGATTACCCGTTGTGACCACTGATCTCACCACCACATCCAAATCAGGTTCAATAATATGGATCCCTCCCTGATTAATGGTATTCACTGTTTCTTCATTAATATCCACACCAATAACCTGAAATCCCCGACTGGCAACAACCGCCGCTGTTGGTAATCCAATATAGCCCAAACCTAAAACACAAATACGTTGATTTTGTATACTCATCTTGTTACTCATTCTCTAAAATGTCTAAAATTCTTGAAACAGCCTGACCATCCCCGTAAGGATTATGGGCTTTTGCCATGGATTGATAATTGTCAGTATTATCTAACAACAAAGCCGCTTGTTTGACAATATTGTCTGCACTGGCACCAACCAGTTTAACCGTTCCAGCATTCACTGCTTCAGGTCGTTCGGTGGTGTCTCTCATGACCAAAACAGGTTTACCCAATGCAGGGGCTTCTTCCTGAATACCGCCACTGTCGGTAATAATAAAATGACTTTGTTTCATTAAATAAACAAAGGGCAGATAATCTTGTGGTTCAATCAAATGAATCGCTTCATGATGCCCTAAAATATCATAAACCGGCTTTTGTACATTAGGATTTAAATGGACTGGATAAACTATCTGCACATCACCTCGATCAGCCAGTTGACTTAATCCACGACAAATTTGCAGAAAACCTTCACCAAAATTTTCCCGGCGATGTCCAGTCACTAATATCAGTGGCTTTGTTTGATCTAAAAAGGGAAATTTTTGTTCCATACTTCTACGCAAGGTATCATCTGATTCTAGTTTATCAACGACATGTAATAAGGCATCAATGACCGTATTTCCTGTTACCCAAATACGGTTTTCCTGAACATGTTCATCCAGCAGATTTTTTTTGGAAATGTCCGTAGGTGCAAAATGATAATGCGTTAATGCACCGGTTAGTTTTCTATTGGCTTCTTCTGGCCAGGGTGAATATAAGTGACCTGTTCGTAACCCGGCTTCCACATGACCTACAGCAACCTGTTGATAAAAAGCTGCCAAAGCCGAAGCAAATGTGGTGGTGGTATCACCATGCACTAATAACACATCTGGCTTCCATGCCTGTAATACCTGTTCTATGCCCTGTAAAACACCCGTGGTGACATCTGTTAAAGTTTGTCCGGCTTTCATTAGATTTAAATCAAAATCGGGAGTTAATTCAAATAATCCCAACACTTGATCAAGCATTTCTCTGTGTTGAGCTGTAACACACACGCGTGTTTCAAAAATAGACTCTGCTTGTTGTAACGCACAGGCTAAAGGTGCCATTTTAATGGCTTCAGGACGTGTGCCAAAAACAACTAATATTTTTTTCTTTGATGACATATGCGTTACTCTTTCTCTCTACCGTAAATATCTTCATAACGAACAATGTCATCTTCTCCCAAATAACTGCCCGATTGCACTTCGATTAATTCAAGGGGAAACTTCCCGGGATTCACTAATCGATGCTTTGTACCTATAGGTATATAAGTGGATTCATTTTCACTTAAAAGAAATACTTTATCATTACAAGTCACTTCGGCTGTACCATGAACAACAATCCAATGTTCTGCTCTATGATGGTGCATCTGTAAAGATAAAGAAGCGCCTGGATTAACAATAATTCGTTTGACTTGATAACGATCACCATAATCTACAGTTTCATAATTTCCCCAGGGGCGATACACTCGTGAATGACTGATGTGCTCCTCTCTGTCTGATACTTTTAGATTTTGTACAACATTTTTAACATGTTGAGCCTGTGATTTATCTGCAACCAGGACGGCATCGGGTGTTTCTACAACAATTAAATTATCAACACCTACTGTGGCAACCAATCGTTGTTGAGCAAAAACCAAAGTATTGGAGGTTGAATCACTTATCACATCACCTTCAAACACATTTCCCTGTTCATCTTCTCCCAAATATTCGGCGACACTGGGCCAGGCACCCAAATCATTCCAACCACAATTGATGGGTATCATTTTTAATCCAATATTTAACTTGGATAATGCGTCTACTTTTTCAATCACCGCATAATCAATTGAATCTGCAGGGCTCACCTCAAAATGTGACGATGCCACACGAAAAAAATCCAGATCTTCCTGACCCTGACGAATCGCCTCCCGACAAGCAGAACTCATACCAGGAACAAATTCTTTTAACACACGATTCCACATGGTGGCGGACAGCATAAACATACCACTGTTCCAATAATAGTTTCCTGCATCAAGATATTTTTGTGCTAAAGCCTCATCTGGTTTTTCTTTAAAATTCACCACATGTTGAATTTGTTTTTCTTGAACATCCGAAGAGACTTCGATATACCCAAATCCTGTGTGAGGCTTGATTGGCTGAATACCTAAAATACCCACCTCATGGTCTGCTTGTATCCCATCAAACAACTGCTTGATTGAGTCACAAAAAGCAGCTTCATCAGCCACAGCATGATCAGCAGGTAAAACAAGCATCACAGCATCATCGCAATGTTGTTGAATATACTCAGCTGCCAAAGTCAATGCTGGTGCAGTGTTCTTAGCACAGGGCTCTAAAATAATACTGGTCAATGTACATTTTAATGCTTGTGCCTGCTGCGCGATCATAAACCGATGCTGTTCATTACAGACAACAACCGGCGGCAGAATATCATGCCCCTGAAAGTGCATAGCCAGCCGTTCAATCCTTGCTAAGGTTTGTTGGAACAAACTGCGTTCATTGGCCAATGGAACAAGTTGTTTTGGGAATAATGCTCTTGAAACGGGCCATAATCGCGCTCCGGCGCCCCCAGAAAGAATAACAGGTATAAGTTTCAAAATATGCCTCTCTTGATTAAAACAACCTGAACTCGGAATAAAGCAGGTATTTTAACCGAAATTATTGACAGTTGTCTTACATCTATCAAACTAACGTCAATTTGTTCTTTTATAGAGCAGAATTACTGTGTCAAAATTGTCTGATTCAGTAATATCAAGATAATCCATAGTACAAGATGATTCAAACTTTCTTCCTTGAAAGCCTGTCCCCTTTTTGCAAACGTTCAAAAAGAGGAGAAAAAAACTGGTTCGCTGCGCGGGCACTCGTTGTGAGTGGTTATTGAATAGAGAGTATTTCTTTTTGCTTCAAGCAAGCTGGAATCTAAAAGAATGACCCAGTTCTTCAATTATGATACGGAACAAGTACCTGCCGTAGGCATACTCAGGCATTTTGCTGACTTTTTTGCTTTGAAAAAGTCAGTCGCACACAGCGAAGCGGTGCGAAATCGTTTTTATATGGGTAGCACTAAATCAATTTAAATTGGCACAAAATAGGGGAACATTGTTTAGGTTAATCGTAAATTACAGCATTATTCACAAAGTAAATCACACTACCAAAATATGCTGATTCAGAGATACATATACAAACAAAGCGCCATACGGCGCTTTGTTACCTTGATACATTTTGAGTCTATATCACAATCGAATGAAAGCTTTATTTTTCTCCAATGTGGCTTCCCCTATACCTTTCACCTCCAACAGTTGCTCAATACGTTTATAGCCACCAACCGCTTCACGATGCTTAATAATGGCTTCTGCTTTTTTAAGGCCAACACCTTTCAAAGCCTTGGCAAGGGCTTCAGCAGATGCTGTATTCACATTCACTTGCTGTTCTACCTGTTGTTCACTGACTTGCTTTGATGCAGGCTCAGTCTTTTCGGCCATGGCATGAGTTGTTACTAACGCAACAGGCAAACTTAATAAAATAGCAGAAAATAACGTTTTCAATGGTTTCATCTTCGATTCTCCTTATGTTTCGATTGATGTTTTAAAAAACCGCTTCCCAATGAAGCCCGCACATCATAATCTCAAATTAAAATCAATCCAATAGGGAATCAATGCTTTCAGAGATATCGCACACAACTTTCAGAGAATCACTTGCCTGAGTAATTGAACGTCCAATAACCAAATAATCAGCTCCCATAGCTATCGCTTCATCTGGTGTTGCAATCCGTACCTGATCCTGATGATCGCTTTGCTTCAATCGAATACCAGGTGTGACCAGTGTAAAATCTGCTCCGAGGTTCTGCTTTAGTAGTGTGGCTTCTTGAGCAGAACAAACAACACCATTTAATCCACATTGATGACTAAGACGAGCAAGACTGAGTACCTGATCTTCAAGGCTACGTTCACAACCTAACCGCTTTAAATCTGATTTTGACAGACTCGTTAGCAGGGTTACTGCAATCAATAAAGGTTTGTCTTGACCAAAGCTATCTATCGCTTCTCTGGCTGCTGTCATCATCTTTTCACCGCCACTGGCATGGACATTGAGCATCCAAACACCTAAATCTGCTGCTGCACAGCAAGCTTTTGCAACAGTATTGGGAATATCATGAAATTTTAAATCCAAAAAAATATCAAACCCCTGTTGTATCAGTTGCTTGACAAACTCAGGCCCAAAACGTGTAAACATTTCTTTGCCGACTTTTAAGCGACACAACTTCGGGTCAAGCTTTTCAGACAGCTCCAGTGCTTTTCGTTTTTGATCAAAATCTAATGCAACAATAATGCGTGGCTTTGAATGTATCATCATGTATTACCCTGGTTATTCATCCCAAAATGTTATTCGCCTTCTAATCCAACGATGGGCTTTACCGAGCTCCAGTGTTTGCATCGTGGACACTGCCAGAACAAAGACTTCCCGGAATAACCACAGTGATCACATCGATAAATCGGATTAGAACTGACTAATGTATTTACAATATCATATAAAATCTGAAGATTGGTCTTACTCTTTTCATCGGCATGGTGTAAATGTATTTTTATCAACCGCAATAACCCTTTTAATACCGGTTTTTGTTTCATATGCTCGGCAATGAATCCTTCTGCTTCATAATCACCGTGATGTTCACTTAGCCAGTTTCCCATCTCCAACACAACACTGATTCCAGCACCTTGCTGCAAACTTTGCTCTAAAAGGATTTTATATCCATTGTTATCACCCAACTTCTGATAACAGGTTTGTAATTGTGGAAGCACCTCACTGATAAAACCCGCATTTTGTGATAATAAGTTTTTGTAATATTTAATGGCTAATTTATAGTCACCCTGTTCAAGAGAAAAATCACCTCTTAAAATATTACAACGTATACATTCCGGATCAACAGATATGGCTTTTTTTAACGAACGAAAAGCCTGTTTTAGCTGACCACTTTGTTTTTGACCCACAGCTAACTCACAATAAAATCCAGCAATACTGCGATGATGTGCTTCACCTGAAAATACCTGCAATTGCTCTGCAACAGATATTGCCTGCTCCCAATCTTTAACCTGTTGGTAAATAATCATTAACTGGCTGAGGCTGGCACGTTTATATTGTTTATCATCCAGCAAATCCTTAAAAATACTTTCTGCTCTATCATATAAGCCAGCAGCCATATAATCATAACCTAATTCCAATAGTGATAAATGTCGCATCACCGCAGATAAAGTAGGACGTGCAATTAAATTTTGATGGACCCTAATCGCTCTATCAACCTCCCCTCTTTTTCGAAACAAACTTCCCAGCGCCAAATGGGTTTCCACTGTTTCTGAATCGACCTCTAACATCTTAATGAATGCATCAATCGCTTTATCAGGCTCCTCATTCAATAAGTAGTTCAATCCAGTAAAATAAGGTTTTGATAAAGAGAAAGAATCCGTTTCAGTACGTGATGTCTGTTTTTTTTTGCCTATTCGATAACCGGAATACAAGGCAACAGGCAGTAAGATCACTGCCGTATAAAACAAGTATTCAGAAACCACTAATAGTTATCCTTTATGGGAAGTGCTCTCAAATTATTAAGTTCCTCTGATTGTTGCTGCAATTGACGTTTTTTAGAAGAGAGATGCAAGCGCTGTTTAATCGTGATGGGCAATAAACTCAATACGCCCATACAAAAGCCTAGAACAAGAACAATTAGAATAAGATAACTCAGTCGGATTTCAAGATGACCAAAATAGTAATTTAAAGTGACAAAATCATCATTTTGAGAAAAAAACAATATGGCAACAATGGTGACAAGTAAACATATGATTAAATAAATGATTTTCAGCATAGCAGTAGGCCACCGGGTAGCGAATCAAATGATCATTTTCAAACAAAAAAAAACATAGGTCAATGATAGGGCTTATTGATCTTACATATTTTGCAAGACCATCCCACTCAATGAAAATAACTGAAATTTAAAAAAGTGACTGAATGTTCCTAATAACCTAATTCTTATCTATAGCTGAGGTTCATTATTCACAATAGGTTTTGTTTGCATACTGTCATTAACCCGCTCACGCAAGTCTTTGCCAGGTTTAAAGTGGGGGACATACTTTCCTTCTAAAGTCACTGAATCGCCTGTTTTAGGATTTCTTCCTACCCGTGGATATCTAAAATGTAAAGAAAAGCTACCAAAGCCCCGTATCTCAATTCTCTCGCCCCGTGCCAAAGTTTGGGCCATATGCTCTAAAAGGCTCTTAACGACCAACTCAACATCTTTACTGGATAATTGAGACTGTCGATTTGCCAAACGTTCTATCAATTCTGATTTAGTCATATACTTTTTACATTCTTGCGTTAAAGAAAACGACTTTATTACAAATATTTATTTCTCTGCTATAAAAATAGTACAAAACTCCCTAATAAAGCAAAAAAAAATGCACTTAATCAACAAATTAAGTGCATTTTCTCAAAAAGAGATTGGTTTTAAGCGTCTTCTTTATTCATTTCCGCTTTTAGCAAATCTCCCAAAGTTGTTGGCGCAGAGCTCTCTTCTCCCTTACCATCGCCAAAGTTTTTAACCGCTTCTTCTTCATCGGCCATATCTTTTGCTTTGACAGATAGACTGATGATTCTGTTTTTACGATCAACACCGATGAATTTTGCTTCAATGTCATCATCAACAGAGACAACTTTTGTGGCATCATCCACTCTTTCACTACTTAAATCAGCAGTACGGATGTAGCCCTCAACGTTATCAGACAGCTGAACCTTGACACCCTTTGCATCAACCTCAATCACTTTACCCGAAACAATACTGTTTTTGGGATTACTGGATAAGTAATTTGAGAAAGGATCTTCATCTATTTGCTTAATACCAAGTGATATTCGCTCTCTTTCTGCATCAACAGCCAATACAACGGCTTCAACTTCGTCACCTTTTTTGTAATCTCTTAATGCTTCTTCACCAGGCAAACTCCATGAAATGTCTGACAAATGAACCAAGCCATCAATGCCACCATCCAATCCAATAAAGATACCAAAATCGGTAATGGATTTGATTTTTCCGGATACTTTGTCATTTTTATCGAATTTACTCGCGAATTCATTCCATGGATTAGGATTACACTGTTTGATACCTAAAGAGATGCGGCGGCGTTCTTCATCAATATCAAGAACCATAACCTCGATTTCATCACCCAAATTAACCACTTTACTCGGGTGAATGTTTTTATTGGTCCAATCCATTTCAGAGACATGAACCAAACCTTCAACACCTTCTTCAATTTCAACAAAACAACCATAATCGGTTAAATTGGTCACTCGACCAAAGATTTTCGCACTTTCTGGATATCTGTTGGCAATATCAACCCATGGATCATCACCCAGTTGTTTCATACCCAAAGAAACACGATTTTTATCTTTATCAAATTTAAGGACTTTAACTTTAACTTCATCGCCTACCTGAACTATCTCAGATGGATGTTTAACACGCTTCCAGGACATATCTGTGATATGTAATAAACCGTCAACACCACCCAAATCAACAAAAGCACCATAATCAGTAAGATTTTTAATGATACCTGTTGTTTCAGTACCTTCCTGTAATTTAGTTAATAAATCGTCTCTTTCTGCACTGGTTTCCTCTTCAATCACAGAACGACGCGACACAACCACATTGTTGCGTTTCTGATCTAATTTGATGACTTTAAATTCAAGCTCTTTACCTTCAAGGTGACTGGTATCTCTGACAGGTCTGACATCAACTAAAGAACCAGGCAAGAAAGCCCGAATTTTGTTCACATCCACTGTAAATCCGCCTTTTACTTTTCCTGTAATAACACCAAATACTTTTTCACTGGATTCATGTGCTTTTTCCAATACTCTCCAGGACTCAAAACGCTTGGCTCTTTCTCGTGATAATCGAGTCTCACCAAAACCATCTTCTATAGAGTCCAGGGCAACTTCCACAGAATCCCCAACATTGACTTCCAAATCACCATTTGTATCCTGAAATTGAGAACGGGGTATGACACCTTCTGATTTGAGTCCGGCATTCACAGTAACCGTCTCACTATCTATGGCAACAACTTTACCCGATATAATTGCGCCAGGGCGCATTTCAACTTGTTTTAAACTTTCTTCAAATAACTCTGCGAAATTTTCGCTCATTGGTTTATCCCAGGCCGTTCTAATATCAATTTTGTAGAACAACCGCTTCGTTGGCCAGCATTCTCAATCCTGATAAACTGGGTTAGTTATATTCGCTGATAACACTCCCGTTACCGGCACAAAAAGTCGGATCAATAAGATATTAAATGTTTATCTAGGCAGATTTTTTATAACAAAATCATAAACTTGAGAGAAAACCTCTGCCACTGATAAATAAGAACTATCAATCACTAAAGCATCCTTCGCAGCCACTAATGGCGCTACAGAACGAGTAGTATCTCGCTTATCACGTGCTCGGATGCTTTCCAAAAGGGCGGCTAGGTTAGCATCGTTGCCTTTATCTTTCAACTGTTTAAACCGCCGTTCCGCCCTGACTTCCGGGGTTGCTGTCAAATAAATCTTAGCAATAGCATCTGGAAAAACAATGGTGCCCATATCGCGACCATCAGCCACTAATCCTGGCATCACTCTAAATACCCTTTGTTTCTCCAACAAGACCTGCCTGACTTCTGGTATACCTGCAATATTGGAAGCCAATTGTCCAGCTTCATCCGTACGAATGTCTTGAGTTATATTATCTTCTCCCAACCAGATATCAACGGCTTTCGATGCATCATTTTTTTCAAAGCGAAGGGGAAAGTTTTTAGCCAAATCAAGTAATGCAGCTAACTGGCTGGGGGACACTTGTGCTTTGTCGGCAGCAATAGCCAAAGCCCGATAAATAGCACCACTGTCTAATAAGGGCCATTGCAATTTTTGAGACAAGTCATAGGCCAAAGTGCCTTTACCCACGCCAGATGGTCCATCAATAGTAATCACTGGAATGGGAGTATTCGACGATGAGTTCATTATTATTTAGTCCTCGTCCTGCTCTTCCTCTTCAAGCTCTTCTACTCGTTGAATACCACTCAATTGATCACCGTCTGATAAACGAATCAATCGCACGCCTTGAGTATTTCGTCCCATTACCCGCACTTCATCAACTCGTGTACGCACCAATACACCGGCGATAGAAATTAACATAATTTCATCACCATCCGTACAATTAACAGCACCCACGACTTTACCATTGCGTTCATTCACCACGATAGAGATAACGCCTTGTCCGCCTCTGCCTCTGACAGGGTGATCTTCCATTAATGTACGCTTACCATAACCGTTTTCGGTGACCGTCATCACATCTCCCTCTTCTGAAGCAACCAATAATGTCATGACTTTTTGTGCTTCACCCAGTTTCATTCCCCGGACACCACGTGCTGTTCTTCCCATCGCCCGGACATCTTTTTCATGGAAGCGAATGACTTTACCAGCATCACTAAACAGCATCAGATCATTGTTTCCATCCGTAATCACTGTACCAATCAGTGCATCATCATCCAGTAAATCAACAGCAATAATACCGCCTTTACGTGGTCGGGAAAACTGTTCTAATGATGTCTTTTTCACCAAACCGGAAGCTGTCGCCATAAAGACATATTTTTCAGAATCATAACTTTGGATAGGCAAAATACTTGAAATCTTTTCATTTTCATCCAAAGGTAAAATATTGATAATAGGACGACCTCGCGCACCACGTCCCGCCTGTGGTAATTCAAAGGTTCTCAACCAATACACTTTACCTTTGCTGGAAAAACACAAAATCGTATCATGCGTACTGCACACCAATAATTTTTCAATAAAGTCCTCATCTTTCATTTTCGTGGCAGATTTACCCCGACCACCACGTCTTTGTGCTTCATAGGAAGACAGCGGCTGGTATTTCACATAACCTTCATGGGATAAAGTCACCACAACATCTTCTTCAGGAATTAAATCTTCTACCAGTAAATCTGCACTACTATCTGTAATTTCTGTTCGTCGCTCATCACCATATTTTTCCAGAATCTCTTCCAGTTCTTCACGAATCACTTCCATCAAACGTTCATTGCTTCCCAAAATCTCTAATAGACTTTCAATCAAGGTTAATAACTCTTGATAATCGGATAATAACTTTTCGTGTTCCAAGCCGGTTAATTTATGAAGACGCAAATCCAGAATGGCCTGTGCCTGCTCAGGTGACAAATAATATTTCCCATCACGAAAACCAAAAGCGTCGTCTAAAGATTCTGGTCGACAGGCATCGGTTCCTGCACGCTCCAACATAGCTACAACCTGGCCAGGTTGCCATACACGTTCCAGTAAAGCCGTTTTTGCAGCAGCTGGATTTGCAGACTCTTTGATTAAGGCAATCACTTCATCAATATTAGATAAAGCAATGGCTAGACCTTCCAAAACATGGGCTTTTTCTCTTGCTTTTCTTAAATCAAAAATGGTTCTGCGTGTCACCACTTCTCTGCGATGCAATAAAAATGCATCCAGCATATCCTGCAGATTAAACAATCGTGGTTTATTGTTTTCCAAAGCCACCATATTGATACCAAACACGGATTGCATTTGGGTTTGAGAATAGAGGTTATTGAGTACGACGTCTGGCATTTCACCACGACGTAACTCAATCACCATTCTCATGCCGTCCTTATCAGATTCATCACGTAATCCAGTAATGCCTTCAATTTTTTTGTCTTTGACCAGTTCTGCAATCTTTTCAATTAAACGTGCTTTATTAACCTGATAAGGCAACTCCGTCACGATGATACTGTCTTTATTGGACTTTTCATCGGTTTCTATATGGGTAACCGCCCGAATATAAATACGCCCTCTTCCTGTCTGGTAAGCCGACAAAATACCTGCCCTACCATTAATGATGCCAGCCGTAGGAAAATCAGGGCCAGGAATGTATTCCATAATGTCACTTAAAGAAATGTCCGCATTATCAATGATGGCCAAACAGGCTTTTATCACCTCGCCCAAATTATGGGGTGGGATATTGGTTGCCATACCCACGGCAATACCCGAAGAACCATTGACCAATAAATTCGGTATCCGTGTTGGCAAAACAACAGGCTCATGTTCACTCTCATCATAATTGTCTTCAAAATCGACGGTTTCCTTATCGAGGTCAGCCAGAAGATCATGCGCAATTTTTGCCATGCGTACTTCGGTATAACGCATTGCAGCAGGTGAATCACCATCCACTGAACCAAAGTTACCCTGACCATCGATCAACATATAGCGAAGGGAAAATGGCTGAGCCATTCTAACAATGGTATCGTAAACCGCTGTATCACCATGCGGGTGATATTTACCAATCACATCCCCAACCACCCTGGCCGATTTTTTATAGGGCTTGTTAAAATCATTTCCCAATACGTTCATAGCATATAAAACACGACGATGAACAGGCTTTAAACCATCCCTGACATCCGGCAATGCCCGGCCGACAATAACACTCATCGCATAATCTAAATAAGACTTCTTTAATTCAGTCTCAATATTGATTGGTAAAACTTCTTTTGCAAATTCACCCATAAATTCAAAAAAACCTATCTGTTCTCTATACTCACACTATCTGAAAGCCCTGCTTTCATCTAACGCAGGTATAAAACATTGCTGTTCATGCCACTGGCCATAGCAGACCATTTTAACATAGTCTCGTCTGATGAAGCGAATTACTCCATGTTTTCAGCTAATATTAAGCTACAAAATGGTATAAGATACCCTGAAGAGAAGAGTATGATGATTTTTGACACAATTACTCATAAGTTCAAACACTTGATATACCTGAAAACGTTAGAAACCTTAAGATAGAAACCTCAACTCAAAACCATATATCTAACACACTATTGATACAGAAAAGACAAATTTTCAAACCTTTTATGACATCGCTTTTTTACTCAATTTACCATGACTTTCTTTTTTTCATACTTCTCCTTGTTATACCTCATTGGGCTACAGCATCTTCTTCTCAAATTTCTCTCGTCAAGCAACCAGCCAATGTTATAAAAGCAACACCTCAAAATTATCAAAAGCGACTCAATACATTAAATCCCGGAGACACTCTATTACTGGCAGCTGGACAATATAGAGTACCTCCGACAGGGTTTCTTGTTGCAGACTTACATGGCACAGCTTCCCACCCCATCACAATAAAAGGCCCTGCTTCTGGTAAAAAAGCCATCCTGCTAGGCAATGCACACAGTAATGTTATCCGCCTTAAACAAGTCAGTCACGTTGTTTTTCAACACCTTGAAATCAATGGACGTAATTTGGGGGGTGATGCCATTAAAGCAGAAGGTATCACTCATCATATTACTCTGGATAACCTGTTCATTCATGGTGTTGGTGCACACCAACAAATCGTGGGTATCAGCACCAAAGCACCAGCCTGGAACTGGATCATAAAGCATTGCCGTATTCTTAATGCTGGCACTGGAATATATTTGGGTGACTCCAATGGTAGTGCGCCTTTTATTAACGGCATTATTGAATATAATCAGATTGTTAACAGTCGAGGATATAATTTACAAATCAAACATCAACGTACCAGACTAGAAATAGCATCCCCATTAAAAAAGGTAACAAAAACCATTATTCGACATAACATTTTTTCAAAAGCCAGAAGAAGCTCACAGCATCATCTAGCAAGACCTAATGTTTTAATAGGACATAAACCATTATCCGGCCCTGGCCATCAGGATTATTATGAAATCTACGGCAATCTTTTTTACCAGAATCCTCATGAAGCGTTATTTCAGGGAGAAGGGCACTTAGCACTATATAATAATATTTTTTATAATACACTCGGCTCTGCTATCCACTTATTAAACCATCACGACAGACCTAAAAAAATTGATATCTTTTTCAACACCATTCTCGCTAAAAATACAGGACTTCTTATTAAAAAGCCCGATCGGCGATTTCAACAACGTATTAGCGGAAACATTATTTTTGCCGGAAAGCCGATTAAAGCAAAATCACATCACAATAATATAGTGAATCATTTAAATCATGCCCAGGCATATTTTGTAAAACCTTTTGGAAATATTGGTATAGATGCTAGTGTCTTATCAAAATCATTCTCTCACCCATTATCCACACACTTTTTAAAAAACATTCAGCATTACACAGACTGGCAAAAAGATTTCAATCAACAACATCGCCTTCTTTTTTATGCAGGAGCTTATTCATCTGACACTTCGCCTAAAGAAGCACAATTGACCTTAAAAAAATCTACTGAATTATGATAGAATTTCATTTTTCGCCTATCCATCGATACCTGACAAACTCATGAATACAGATCAATTAAAACAACAAGCCGCCGAAGCCGCATTGAATGACTTACCCGAAGATACCATTATTGGTATTGGAACCGGTTCAACGGTGAATTATTTTATCGACGCTCTGGCTCAAAAAAAACACCTGATTCAGGGTACTGTGTCCAGTTCAAAACAATCCACAGAGAAGTTAAAACAATTAGGTATTCCAGTTTATGAATTAACTACCGTTGATGAAATCTCCGTCTATATTGATGGTGCAGATGAAAGCAATCATCTCCTACAACTTATTAAAGGTGGTGGTGGCGCACTAACACAAGAAAAAATTATTGCAGCAGTCGCTAAAAAATTTATCTGTATTGCAGATGAATCAAAGTTAGTCAAGAAATTAGGTTCCTTTCCTCTGCCTGTAGAAGTGATTCCCATGGCACGCAGTTATGTTGCCAGAGAAATTGTCAAACTGGGTGGTGATCCTGTTTATCGTCAAGGGGTTATTACGGATAATGGCAATCATATTTTAGATGTTCATCATTTAGATATTCTACAGCCTATCGCTTTAGAAGAATCACTGAATCAAATTACCGGTGTTGTCTGCAATGGATTATTTGCAGCAAGAGGTGCTGATAAATTAATACTGGCAACATCACAGGGTATACAGGTTATGACCAGTTAATTTACCTTTATAAACCAAGGATAGGCATGTATTGTTCGTCTTATAGGAAAATAATGATCATTTGGAGAATATAATTATGATGCGCCTTTCTTTTTCAACATTATTTGGCATTCTGTCAACAGGATTATTATTGCTATTCATGTCCTACTTGATCAATAAAAAGACTTCTTTAAATACTTTGCCCCCTATACTGATAACAAAACCTGTGATGCCTCAATTTATTCCTGAAAAGAAAATACATCATATAAAACCTGAAGAACCCAAAATTATAAAAAAGATCAAAAAACCAATCAGACCCAATGTTGCTCAAGTCACTTCAACCACTAAGCCTACTGATGAGCAATCTATTTTTAAATCGAGCGACATGAATAGTCACTCTTTCAAAATTAATCTTATCCCTATAGGCAAAATAGGCGATATTGCCAAACCAGGCGAACCTGGCACACAAAATTCAGAAGCTATTCCACTGGTAACTTTTCCACCCCAATATCCTCAGGAACCTCTAAAGAATAATATTATAGGTCACGTTACTTTTCAGTTTGATATTTCAACAGATGGATATGCTCATAACATTCAAATCATACATGCGGATGCCTCCAAAAAAGAAGGTGGTTTACTGCCCCGTAAACAACAAATTATTCAGCAATTTATCCATACTTCAAAAAAATCTATCAAAAAATGGCGCTTTAGACCTAGAGTCGAAAATGGACAGGCATTTTTACAAAAAAATATGACCTACACCTTAAAATTTCAAATACCTGAATAGTCAATTTAACAAAACACATGTGTTTATTTTCCGGGATTTGTCGCTCTTTACGTTAGTTTTGTAAGTTATGTAAAGAAACAACCGATTCTAGACTTTTTGCATCGATATATGTTACCTTGCAGCGATTAGTTAAGGTTAAAGGTCATTCACATGAAGCTCATATTACAATCATCTCTATATATTATTTGTCTCGGTTTTTTTATTCACTATCCTGCTATAGCACAACATCAAGAAAACAATGCTGTCCCATTGGTGACAACACCACCCACTTATCCTAACAATGCAAAAAAAGAAGGCATTTCGGCCGATGTTGTCTTGCAGTTTGATATCACAACCAAAGGAAAACCGAGCAATATAAAAGTCGTTGATGTTCGTTTATCAAGTATTCAAAATGACTCCTCGAATATCAATGATTTTGCTATAGAATATTTCATTAAAAAATTTAGTGGCGCTTCCAAAAAGGCTGTAAAAAAGTGGAAGTTTAAAGCCAAAGAAAACAATGGGAAAGCCGTTTTACAAAAGGATATGACATACACTCTAAAATATAAACTCACAAATACCCCCTATAAATTAATGAATACGGATGTCTCCAACCAAGCCATCTCTTTAAAAAGCCATGATAACAATACGTTAGTTTCATTTGATGCTTCAGACTATCCAGTACTTGCTTATTTCAAAGGCATAAAAAGTGACATCCATTTTAAATTTGATGAATCATTAGATAACAAAATGGAAATACAAAATATAGATGTTATGCAACTTGATGACAAACCCATACACAATGAAATAGATAGAAACTTTCTTATCAATATGTTTCAAGAAAAAGCAAACTCTATGATTCAGCAACATTACGTAAAATCGTATACTCTGAAAAATACCACCAAACTTGAGAACAATACTCTCTATACTTTGAGTTTTAACTTAATATCCAACCCAAACCCGTTAAATAATGGAATAAAATTAGCTCGCCCTATCTTGCCAATATCTAATCTGCCACCACAAAAAGCATTAGACAACAACATTATAGGTAATGTGATTTATCAGTTTGATATTAAAAAAGATGGTTTCGCTAAAAAAATTAAAATCATACAGGCAAATGCACTCAATAAAGATAATTCACCTCTCAATTTAGAAAAAGAATATGAATTTATTCAAGAATTTATTAACCATTCCTTAGATTATATCAAAGCCAGACCTTTTAGGAACGAAAAGAAAATCAAACAAAAAAATATGATATATGAAATAGTATATAAACTTGATGAAGAAAATAATGACAAACACAAAAATATTACACATCTGCAAAGCAGTGAAAATAAAGCAATTCCATTAAAGATAAAATCACTGCACTTTCCTGAAGTTGCAAAAAAAAAGGTATCCAAGCAGATGTTTATTTACAATTTGATATCACAACTCAAGGAAAACCCACCAATATAAAAATCCTTGATATTCATTTATCACACACACAAAACTCTTCTTTTATTTTCAATGATTCTTCTTTAAAATTCTTTATAAACCTATTTAGTCAAACTTCTATATACAATATAAAAGAATGGGCATTTAAAGTAAAACAACACAATGGGAAAAGAATATTACAAAAAGATATGACATTTATTTTAAACTATCGAGAATTTCAGGATTATAAACCACCTAAAAAAAATGTATCTGTAACCATAAAACATGGCAATAATATAATTATTCAATTGCATGAAGAAAGTTATCCTGAATTTGCTTATCTTAAAGGTATACAATCCAATATTCCTTTTAAAGTTAGTGGAACAGTAGAAAGCAAAGTGGATTTTGCAAATATTGTGGTTAAAGATAGTGATGGTAAAGTTTTAAAAAATGAATCACATAATCTTTTCTTTAATCAATTATTTCAAGAAAAGGCTACCATGATGATTAAACAACATTATATTAAATCAAATATTCTAAATAATATACCTCAACTTAGAAAAGGCGCTCACTATAGTTTACATTTTGATTTAAAATCTCCTATGAATCAATTGAGTGATGATAAGAAGACAGTAATGCCAAACTTACCTATCTCTAATCAAACCTATTATGAAGCATTAAATAATAACATCATAGGTAGTGTAACTTATCAATTCGATATAAACAAAAATGGTTTGGCTAAAAATATTGAAATGATAGATATCCATGCAACCAAACAAGATAAAACACCTTTAAGCATAAAACAAGAATATGTTTTTTTTCAAAAGTTTTTTATTCGATCATTAAGCCATGTTCAAAGTAAACTTTTTAACAAAACCGCTGATAGAACACAAATAACTCCTAAAAAGGTGGTGTATAAAATACAATACAATCACTCTATAGAAAAAGATCATAGCATATCTCTTAAAGATAATGGTGCAATACCAATAAAAACTTTTCCTCCCTCATACCCTAAAATTGCTATAAGAAATATGCTTGTTGCCACAATCACTTTAAAATTCAACATATCTAAAAAAGGAAAACCACAAAACATTGAAGTTTTATATATAAATGTTACAAAAAAAGGCACCAATTACATAGTCAACAAAAAAAAGTATGTCAATGCATTTATTAAATCAACTAAAAACGTTATAAAAAAATGGCGTTTTAAAGCTAAAACAGTAGAAGGTAAACCCACTATACAAGAAAACATGCTATACACTCTGAAATTCCAATTACCTGATTAACCGTTAAAAATAGAAAGCTCTAACATTTATAAGAACAAAAAAATCCGTATAAGATTTATATCTTTTAATTTAAAAGCATTGATATCATGAAATTAATATTCAAACAACTCTTATATATCGCCTTTATTCTTATTTATTGTTCTACAATAGCATCAGAAAATAATGACAACCACAAAAAAGACACACTTCTACACAGCAGTGAAAATAAAGCAATTCCATTAAAAACAAAACAACTGCACTTTCCTGAAGTCGCAAAAAAAAGAGGCATTCAAGCAGATGTTTATTTACAATTTGATATCACAACTCAAGGAAAACCCACCAATATAAAAATCCTTGATATTCATTTATCACACACACAAAACTCTTCTTTTATTTTCAATGATTTTTCTTTAAGATTTTTTATAAACCTTTTTAATCAAACTTCTATAAATAATATAAAAAAATGGAAATTTAAAATAAAGCGACACAATGGGAAAAGAATATTACAAAAAAATATGAGATTTACTTTAAACTATCGAGAATTATCTGATTATAAATTACCTAAAAAAGATGTGTCTATAACCATAAAACATGGCAATAATATAATTATTCAATTGCATGAAGAAAGTTATCCTGAATTTGCTTATCTTAAAGGTATACAATCCAATATTCCTTTTAAAGTTAGTGGAACAGTAGAGAGCAAAATGGATTTTGCAAATATTGTGATTAAAGATAGTGATGGTAAAGTCTTAAAAAATGAATCACATAATCTTTTCTTTAATCAACTATTTCAAGAAAAGGCTACCATGATGATTAAACAACATTATATTAAATCAAATATTCTAAATAATATACCTCAACTTAGAAAAGGCACTCACTATAGCTTACATTTTGATTTATCCTCCTCTAAGAATCAATTGAATGATGATAAAAAAACAGTAGCACCAAACTTACCTATCTCTAATCAAATCTATAGAGAAGCATTAGATAATAACATCATAGGTAGCGTAACTTATCAATTCGATATAAACAAAAATGGTTTGGCTAAAAATATTAAAATGATAAATATCCATGCAACTAAAAAAGATAAAACACCTTTAAATATAAAGCAAGAGCATGTTTTTTTTCAAAAATTTTATATTCGTTCTCTAATCTATATTCAAAATAAATTTTTTAATAAAACATATGTTGAAACACAGACCACATCTAAAAATGTCATATATAAAATACAATACAATCACTCTATAGAAAAAGATCATAACGTATCTCTTAAAGATAATGGTGCAATACCAATAAAAACTTTTCCACCCTCATACCCTCAAATTGCTATAAAAAATAAGCTTGTTGCCACAATCACTTTAAAATTCAACATATCTAGAAAAGGGAAACCAATATTCATTGAAGTTTCAGCTGTAAATGTTGTAAAAAAAGGTAGCAATCAAATAATTCATGATAAAAAATATATCAATGCATTTATTGAATCAACTCTGAGCGCTATAAAAAAATGGCGTTTTAAAACTAAAAAAATTGGAGGAAATTCTATTATGCAAGAAAATATGAATTACACTCTAAAATTCCAATTACCTTGATTAATTGACAAAAACTATTTTTTATTTATCCGATAAGTATTTTATGCCTTTATTGAGGTAGGCGAGAGTTATCGTCATGATTGGACTTAAGATATTAAAAAAACAATAAGGAATAAACATCAGAGGATCCAAGGCTAATACACCAGCTTGATAGGCATTACAGGTATTCCATGGTACGAGCACAGACGTTACAGTGCCAGAATCTTCTAAAGTTCTTGATAAGTTTTCTGGCGCCAATTTTTTCTCACGAAAAGCATTCGCATACATGCGACCAGGTACTGTAATTGAAATATATTGATCAGATGCTGTTAAGTTAAAAAAACAACAGGTTGCTGCTGTTGAAGTGATGAGTGATCCTGTAGAACGAACCCATAAAAAAATAGCATCTGTTATTCTTTTCAAAAATCCAGTGACTTCCATAATACCACCAAATATCATGGCACAAATAACCAACCAAATGGTATTTAACATACCCGACATACCTTTAGAATGAATCAGTTCATTTAATAACTTATTATTACTTTCAATATCCGTTTGTGTATACATGGCTTTCATAATACCCACATAATATGCCTGCCAACCTTGATAACCTTCTCCAGCCATGTGTTTAACCAACTCAGGTTGTGCAATCAATGCCGCCAGGCAACCTAAAAGCACTCCCAAAAATAATGCCGGTAATGCCGGTACTTTTTTAACAATCATCCACACTAGAATACAGGGAACAATAAATAACCACGGCGTAATATGAAATATAGATTTTAAATCTGTTTGTATCGACTGAATTTGATGATTGGAAATATGGGTATCCATAAAGAAACCAATCACCATAAATATCATTAAGGTCATTAGAATACTGGGAATCGTGGTATAACGCATATGCTGAATATGTTTAAATAAATCAGCGCCAACAACAGCTGAAGCTAAATTAGTAGTATCCGAAAGGGGTGACATTTTATCACCAAAATAAGCGCCTGAAATAATCGCTCCTGCTGTTAAACCCATTGGCACACCAATAATACTGCCAATACCTAACAAAGCAACACCTATGGTTGCTGTTGTTGTCCAGGAACTACCGATACATATCGAAACAATCGAACACAGTATACAACTTGTTACCAGAAAAAAAGTAGGTGATACAATATCCAATCCATAATAAATCATTGTTGGCACAATACCACTGATAAACCAGGTGCCAACCAGTGCACCAATAATTAATAAAATTAAAATTGCTGGCATGGCAATCATTAAAGATTGTTTAATACCTGCTTGTATATCCTCCCATGTTACATCATATTTAATCATGGCTATCCATGCAGCGACTGAGCCAGAAAAAATAAGCATTAACTGGTTTGAACCTGACAGGACATCATCACCAAATACAACATAATTTAAAAACAGTCCTACAATTAATAATAAAACCGGTATTAGTGCTTCAAATAAACTAGGCTGTTTTTTCCTATCTGAATTTTTCATTGAAAGACAATCTATTTTTTTAATAGAAATTATTCATAAATCATGTCTTGTATGCTTTGATGAAAATGCAAGCCCATGGCCTGTTGCATAAAAAAGATTTTTATCCAATTTTGTTCATTCATCCATTGTATACCAGCAGAACGAGTAAGAATACTGAAAGGGTCTTGTAAACTAAACATTTTATTAAGTACAGTCATTGATTTTTGAATAATATGATTGTGATGTTTTCTTTGTCTTTCAAACGGTCGTAAATAACCTTTTTTATACCAATGAAAACCTTTCTGTTTTGCATCCAACAATTGTGTTGACAATGCAAGTGCATCCAAAAAACCCAGGTTAACCCCTTGTCCAGCCAAGGGATGCACTGTATGAGCCGCATCACCAATCAATGCAACGCCCGGCTTTAAGTAGCTTCCTGCATGTTTTGCTATCAATGGAAAGCCCATTAATTTTTTCTCACAAAGTACTTCACCTAATTGATAGTCCAAAGCCTGTGCAATCAATTGATTGTGCTCTTTTTCTGTTTTCGCTAAAAGAGTCTCTACTGAATCATCCAATAACGACCATACAATAGAACAGGTGTAAGGATCAGACAAAGGTAAAAAAGCAATGGGACCTGTCGGTAAAAATCGTTGCCATGCAGTAAATTGATGAGGTTTTTCTGTTCTTACTTGTGTCACCAATGCTTTTTGGTGGTATTGTTTTTGTTCTATATCAAATTGACAGGCTTGACGCACTTTTGATTGAGCACCATCTGCACCAATCACTAACTTTGCATAAAGTCGTTCTTTTGTTCCTTGTCCATTCTCAATATCAATGGAAACATTGGACTCTTCAGTATTTAAATTTTCCCATGAAACATTGGACAGAACCTGTACATTACTCAAAGATAACAATGAAGTATATAGACCGGAAGTTATACTATCATTTTCAATAATGTATCCTAGATTAGGTTCTGACAAGGCTTGCGCAGAAAAGGTTAAATTTGCTGATGTATTTGCATCCCATATTTTCATAGATCGATACGCTGTTTTTTTATCATCCTCAATAAATTTCCAGGCATGAACCTTCTTTAAAATAGTTTCACTGGAACGAGAAATTGCACTCACTCTATTCGCATATTGTTTTTCTTTTTTCTTATTATTGGGACTGGGTTGATTGTCAATCACAATCACAGAAAATGCTTTTCCAACTAATGCCGCTAACGACAAACCCACCATACCACCACCAACGATAATGATATCTGCTTTTTTAGACATGATTCATACACTCCCATTGACGCATGACTTCGTGTAAAGGAATACCTCGAGCCAAACCGGGCAGATCTTGCCGTAAACCCATAAACTCCCTTGCAAAATAGGTTTTAAAATAATCAAATTGATCCAAACCTTTTAAAAGACTACTTCTGAGAAATACAGAAGCATAATCCAGTTTTGTAAATAATTCGATCATATGATGTGTTGCCATAATCGTTGTCTGTGTATCACCTTTTCTTGCACTGACAAACTGATTTAATAAATGATGGCTACCGATATCTTTCTTTTCGATCTTTGCTTTTGCAATACATTCAGTCAGAACAGCAATATCCCGCAAACCTAAATTAAAACCCTGACCGGCAACTGGGTGCGTTGTATGTAATGCATTACCAATAAATAACGTACGATGATAATAGTCTTGTTGTTGATGATGACTCAGTGGATAAGCATGACGTCTGCCTACTTTTGTAAAAGTACCGCACCGAAAACCAAAAGCCTCTTGCAAATGTTGTAAAAAATCTTTTTCTGGTACATTTAACAGTGTTTCTTTTTGTTCCTCAGGTATTGACCAAACTAAAGACCAACGCTGCCGACTTAAAGGTAACATGGCTATAGGTCCATGTTGAGTAAAACGTTCGTAAGCCCAGCCATGATGAGGTTTTGAAGTTTCGACATTACTCACAATAGCCGATTGTGAATAAACATAACGCTGTGGATTCAATTGTAAATAATTGGCAATGGACGAATAACTGCCGTCCGCTGCAACCACTAACGATGCTGTTAATGTTTGATGTTCTCTTACCTGATTTCCTTTTTGTTTTTCTTCAGTTTTTGAAGACAGGGTTAACTTGACTTCAGATTCATTAAATATCAGATCATCCACTGTTGCTGGTGAATAAAGATCGATATTGTCTGACTCTTGTAATAGCGCGTATAAAGAAGTCCCTACGCAACGATTTTCAATCACATAACCTAATGCAGAAACCTCATAATCTTCTGCATGAAAGCGACAAATACCAGGAAAGCCTTGATCACTGACATGAATATGAGCAATGGGGGTTGCTTCTGCAGACAGACTCTCCCACAATCCCATGGCCTGCATGAATCGAACAGATCCATAACTCAACACTACTGAACGGTCATCAAAGCTCGGTTGTTGATCTAATTGTGGCAAAACAGCTTCAACAATGGCAATACGTAATGACAACGTTCTCAATGATAATGCCAGGGTAGCACCGACCAAACCACCACCAATAATGACCATATCATAATGTTCGGTGCTACTCATAGAAGATTCAATCCAACCCGTTACTCATGTGATCGGGACATTAATGCCTCAATCTCTGCTCTTTCTTTAGGAACAGCAGCGGTTAACACTTCATTACCCGATGGTGTTACCAAAATATCATCTTCGATACGAATACCAATACCCAGATATTGCTCATCAATACCTTCACTGTCTTTATCGATATAAATACCCGGTTCAATCGTCATGACCATACCCGCTTCTAAAATGCGTGGTTCATTATCAATTTGATAATCACCAACATCATGTACATCCAATCCTATCCAATGGCCGGTTTTATGCATATAGTAAGGCTTATAAGCTTCATCTTCTATTAAGGTTTCTACATCCCCTTTTAAAATACCCAAATCAACCAACCCTTGTGTAATCA
This sequence comes from Kangiellaceae bacterium, assembly GCA_965230335.1. GTDB lineage: Bacteria > Pseudomonadota > Gammaproteobacteria > Enterobacterales > Kangiellaceae > CBDDKS01. Next base: position 1,194,709 of record CBDDKS010000006.1, read on the forward strand.
CAGCAACCGCTGCATTGTGAGGCTGCATCCAATGATTACCGGGCTTTGCCTGTTCTATCGCTTCTAATTGAGCTTTTAACACAATGTCATACACCTGCTTTTGTGCTGATGTAAACACGCCATTAATAGGATAAGTTCGGGTAATATCAGAAGCATAGCCCTGATATTCTGCACCAGCATCAATCAATAGCAGATCTCCCGATTTTAATTTATCTTCATTATCCACATAATGCAGTATGCAGGCATTATTACCACTCGCAACAATGGAAGAGTACGCCTGAAACCTTGCACCGGCTCGACTACAGTGATGATGAAATTCCGATTCAATATCCAACTCAGTTAAACCTGGTTCGCAAACCTGCATAACATGACTGTGTGCATCGGCAGCAATTTGACAGGCTTTTTTCATTAATTTAATTTCATAACTGGATTTAAACAAACGCATATCATGTAATGCATGCCGTAAATCAACAAACTCACCTGGTGGACATGCACCTTTTTTGACTTGATCACGAATGGTATTGACCCACTGCATCACCTGATTATCAAAATCTCTATTTTTTCCCAGCTCATAATAAATTCTGGCTCTACCTTCTATCAGACCTGGCAAAATATCATCAATATCCTCAATAGGAAAAGCATCCTCCATATTGTAATTTTCTTTTGCCCCTTCTGTGCCTTGACGTCGACCATGCCAGGTTTCTTTTTCTGGATTTTTTTCATTACAAAACAAAACCACTTCACCATGCTCTCTTTTAGGTATTAACACTAGAATCGCATTGGGCTCATTAAATCCCGTTAAATAATAAAAGTCACTGTCTTGTCGAAAAGGATAATTCGTGTCACGACTTCGAACAACCTCTTGAGAGGAAGGAATAATAGCAATGCTATTAGCCTCCATAGTTCGCATTAATTGTTGTCGTCGTAATACATATTCTTGTTTATGATTCACTAATACCTCCAAACGTTAATTTAGAGCCTGTTTATCTTTTATAGATTAAACCTGTAAAAGATAAACAGGCTCTAGTGAATAGTTTTTGATGAAAATAAGCCTTCTGGAGAGTTTTGCTTTTTTTCAGGCGTTCTCCCCTTTTGCATCACTTTTGTTTCAAACATAATTACCTGGGCAGCAACCCTGACATGCTCACTAATAGTAACAAAATCCTGCTCGGCACTCTCTGTTTCTTCAGTTTCAATATCAACCTGACTCAAAGCCACCATATCCTGAAGTGCTTCATCCACTTCTTTATTATGAATGGGAGAATCACCAATAATTAATCCATAACCCAATAAAAACCCCTGACACCATTGGGAAAGTGCCAGTAAACGCTCTGATAGCGGATGGTTATCTTCGGGCAACATGATCTCAAAAGAAAAAGAGTTATCCGATATAGATGCATGTGTTTGTTGCTTTAATTCTTCAAATACTTCAAGCAATTCATTTGAAAACACATAGTTATCATCATCTATTGCTGTTTTAATATATTGAATCCAGGGTGTGCCAGCGTCAAACCCTGCACTGAGCAAACCACTCAACAAACCATGTAATTCGCTAAAGCTCATAGGAAAATGATTTGCAGAGAGCAAATCATCTAAATCGTCACAAGTTAATAAATACTTACTTTTCATTTAAAATGTCCAAAATTTCTGTTGTTATACTCAATTTTTTCGTTTCTAATAGCAAGATTGGTATTATAACATTGACCCGTGAAGCAGAGCCTTCTATATTTAACCTATCTTAAAAAACAATAGCTTGTTATGGGAAATTCAGAAATTACTCAACTTGAAGGTCGTGTCAATCAATTACTAGAACGCTTTCATCAAATACAACAAGAAAACCACAACCTGCGAACCAAACAAGAAGAACTCATCGCGGACAAGGCTCGTTTACTTGAAAAAAACAAACTGGCCTCAGAAAAGATTGAGACCATTGTTAGTCGCTTACGTTCTATAGGTTAACCGATAATGTCCGAAACGCCACGTAGTATATCTGTACGTATACTGGATCGCGATTACCAATTTACCAGCACATCTGAACAAGAGGCAGGTCTGCACCAGGCAGCAAAACTACTGGATGGCAGGATGAAAGAAATTCGCGACAAAGGACGCGTTGTTGGTCATGAACGCATTGCCGTTATGGCAGCTCTGAATATCATTTATGAAATGATCCACGAATCTTCGAAATCTTCACCAACCGATTCAAAGCATCTCAAAAAATTAGCGAACAAAATAGAAGATGCACTAGCATCTGCCAGTCAATTAGAGTTAACATGATACAGGTGTTACCTGAGGTGATACTATTGTAGAGAAGGTCCTTGAGCCGATAGCTTTAAACTCGGGAGTCAGACCGTTGTTTAATGTGAGCAAGTCCGGCATGTACCGGAAAGCCTAATTTAAACACAGAGACGCCCACCTAGAACCCTCGGTTCTAGGCCCAGTACCTACAATAGGGCCCTCGGTAACACTTACCTCTTCAAGAAAATAACAATAATGCTCTCTGCTGATGAATTAAAGATGCAACTGCGCCAGAAAATGCGCCTGTATCGAAAGGATATTTCCAAACAATGCGTTCAAACCCAATCTCAACACATTATCCAGCAAATTGTTCAATCACCAGACTATTTAAACAGCCAGCATATTGCAGGTTATTTGGCACAGGACGGTGAACCTTCTCTCAATACTTTATTTGAACACAGTTGGTCTCAGGGTAAATCAACTTATCTGCCCGTTATACGTCCTTTACCGCCAAATCGCTTGTGGTTTGTAGCTTATCATCAAACAACACAACTACAAAAAAATCGTTTCAGTATCCATGAGCCACAAAAAGTAGTTGGCAACATCTTGCCCTTAAGTCATTTGGATATTATTTTTGTACCTTTGGTTGCTTTTGATGAAAACTGCCATCGTTTAGGTATGGGAGGCGGCTTTTATGATCGTTCTTTATCTTACTTAAAAAAATCATCTCACTGTCCCAAACTGATTGGTATTGCTTACGATGAACAAAAAATAGACAAAGTACCTATTGAATCCTGGGACATTGCTCTGGATGCTGTCATTACTCCGAAATATTGCTATAAAAAAACATAACGCACTTGAGATAAATACCAATTCATAACAAAAAAAAGACCTTCCATAACATTAGGCGTTGATAAGATTGTTAGATTAAATTAGGATTATCTAACTGGATTTAAGTAACCGTCTTTACATCTTTCCGTCATCTCCCTAAGATATCATAAAAGTAAAAACTGTGACTCCTATCACAAATATTTTTATGTGCGTATCGTAATATACTGTCAAAGCAATACGAATTGAAAATTATGAATTACTGGCTAATGAAATCGGAACCTGATGCTTTTAGCATAGATGATCTAAAAGCAAGGCCTAATAAAACCGAACCCTGGGATGGTGTCAGGAACTACCAGGCACGCAATATGCTACGTGATGAGATAAAACGAGGTGATCTGGTTTTTTTCTATCATTCAAATTGTAAGCCACCTGCCATTGTTGGTATTTCCAAAGTAGTCAGAGAGGGGTATCCCGATCACACTGCTTTTGATCCCGAAAGTCAATATTACGACCCTAAAAGTGATGAACAAAACCCCCGTTGGTACATGGTTGATGTGCGATACGAACGACACACAAAAAGAGCCATTCCGCTACAGGAATTAAAAGAACACCCTCTATTAGCTGACTTGCCTTTGGTTAAAAAAGGGAACCGTCTTTCCATCATGCCAATTTCCAAAAAACACTGGGACATCATTTTAAAACTCGAAAAAACAAAAATCAGCTAACATCCAACAAGTCTTATGAAGTGAATACCTACTTTCTTCATATCACTATTTAAAAAGCTGTTTTTTTGTTAGAAATAACTCCCCTACATGACGATGTCACATTGTCGTGTTACTGTAAAATCTCTCTTTAGAGATATTGAATTTTTTTGTGCATAGAAACACACAAGTTTCAAAAGATGTCATAAAAATTGACAAATTCAGCCGATAATTAATAAGAAGTAAATCTGCTGTTTACCACAACATTATGGGTAATACTGGAGCTGTAAAAATAATGAAATACTATCAACAATTAAAAAAAGCTTTTTTTATCACTGCCAGTTCTATTGCATTGATATCCTGTACAGAATTGTCTGAAAAATCGGAATCAAGTTTTTCTCTGAGTAACACAGGAAACCCTGTCGAAAGAGAAGTCACCCCTGAACCCAATAGTGCACCAACAGCCAATATCTCAGGTGGTACAACAGTCAATACAGGATCACAAATCAGTATTTTAGCTAACGGCGCTGATGCTGATGGTGATGCACTGACTTTCACATGGGTTTTAACCACACCGGCAAATTCAAGTACCCAGCTAGCCAGTACGAATACAGCAAACGCCAGTTTTATTCCCGATATTGATGGACAATATACTTTAACAGTCACTATCAGTGATGGCGTAGACAGCCAAACGGCAAGCCATACGATTACCGCTTCTACACCCATTGAGGGCACACCCAACTCATCCAATATCACAGTCGCTTTGGTGTCTGATTCAGGAAATGATGGTCATGGCCCTGAAAACACACTTGATAACAATTTAAACAGCAGTTCTCGTTGGTCTTCCGAATCACCCGGTGCTACCGAATCCTGGATTAATTACGAACTTTCAGAATCCATTAGCATCAGCAGTCTTTCTATTGCTTTTTATCGCGGCAATTTAAGAACAACCAATTTTCGTATAGAGCTTTCCAGTGATGGAACCAATTGGGCTGAAGTCTTTAATGGCAGTTCCAGTGGCAATGCTGTGACTTTGGAAAACTTTACTTTTGCAGAAACAGCCACGCAACATATTCGAATTTTTGGTTCAGGCAATTCTGAAAATGATTGGAACAGCATCACAGAAGTGTCTATCCCAGGTGTCACAAAAACCAGTTCAACACCCACCAACACAGCTCCTGTTGCTGGTATTTCAGGCAACAATAATGTCAATACAGGATCACAAATCAGCTTATTATCCAATAGCAACGATGACGATGGTGATAACCTTTCATTTAATTGGACACTCACTGGTCCAGAAGGCTCCACAGCTCAACTGGCATCAAACACAACGGCTAATGCCAGTTTTGTTCCTGACATAGATGGAGAGTATTCGTTAACACTCACAGTCAATGACGGTAAGGTAGATAGCTTGCCTGTTAATCAAACGGTATTGGCTTTTACACCTGTTCCAGATGTCAATGATGCACCCGTTCCTAACTTTACCATGGTGAACCAAGCCCAGATTAATACTGAAGTAACCATTGATGCTTCATCCAGTACTGATGATGAAGATGATCCTATCACCTACCGTTTAAGACTTGATACACCTAATGGTTCAACAGCAACCCTAAGTGCAACAGAAACAACATCACCATTGATTACTTTTACACCTGATGTTGAAGGTGATTACACCGTATCGCTTATTGCCAGTGACGGTAATCAGGACAGCGATGAAATTTCACGTACATTAACCGCAGTAACAGAAGTCGTTGAAACACCCACTAATGGAGCTCCTATACCCGTTATCACAGCAAGTTCTCGGGTTGACTCTGGTAGTAATGTCTCTGTTAATGCCTTAAACAGCAGTGATCCTGAAAACGATACACTGACTTATTTATGGAGTTTAGACACACCGGCTTCATCAGTCGCAGCACTGAGTTCAACAACAAACGCTGAAACCTCTTTCTTTGCTGATAGAGATGGCACTTATGTTGTGAATCTAACAGTGAATGACGGCAACAATAGCCAAACAACATCTCATACCATTACTGCTGGCACAACCAATGTTGGTGAATTTGTTCGCCAGGGTGATTGTGCTGGTGAAACAGCAGCCCTTATCGCACGGGATGACATTGTGATGTGCGAAGGCTGGGAAAGCGATGACTGGTGGGGAACAGAAGATGGAACCGTCAATAAAGGCTGGTACAGACACCCAACCACAAAATCGCCACCTCTCCGCACATTAGCGGGAGGCCAAAATTATGCTGGCGTGAGCAATACCAGTATTGAAACAGATCCCTCCAAATGTATTGCCGGAAATTGTCTAAAAATTAATGTCCGCCAATATAAAGTCACACACATTAATGAGCACTGGTTATTGAAACATGCCACAAAGCCTGGCAGCAGTGAATTCAAGCCTGACGAATTATTCTTAAGGTATTACATTAAATTTTCTGAAACCTGGGATGGCCAATATAACTGTAAAAGTGATGGCACTCGTGTACAAGGTGGCGGTAAATTTCCTGGCTTTGCTGATACAAGAGTAAACAATAGCAACACAGGTGAAATTCAGTGCGGCAATGGTGGCTCTCGAAGTGATGGCATCAATTGCTGGTCAGTCAGACAAGGCTGGACAACCTGTGCTAACAGACCTAATGACTCATTAAGTGGCAGTAACAATCGTGTTTGTGATACTGTCCCTGGTGCAAAAGGTCGCTGGATGCATTATGTGTATCATCCGAATCAAGCCGGTCAAACAGGTGACCCTGGCATTTGGGATGATAACCAATGGCGTTCATTTGGACAGTATTGGAGTAATCCATGCCGAGAACCATGGAACATGTACTGCGGCAATTTAACCCCCAATGATGATGCAAAATCCACAGCATCAACACCACCTGGCACATTAGATCCTGCACTTAAAGTAGACAACAAAGGCGTGATTGTGTCTAATGAATGGATAGCTATCGAAATACAAGTAAAAATGAATACACCAGGTCAAGCTGATGGCATTCTACGTGGTTGGAAAAATGGTGAACTAGCCTATGAAAAAACCAATATGGAATATCGTAAAATAGGACATGATGATTTACATCTTCGTTCTTTCTGGATGGATCATTATAACGGTGGTGTAGATGGGCCTTGTGAAAGTGCGACTATCTGGATGGATCAACTGGTTATTTCAACCAGCCAACGCCCCGGTTTAATTCCATCAAACCCATAAATAGACAACCTTCATCAAACTATAGCAAACATAGAACTGAATCAATATCATCCATTGATTCAGTTCTACAGACTAGAGCCTGTTTATCTTTTATAGGTTAATTAACGACTTTAGACATTAACAGCCAGGATGTATCTTTTTTACGACGCTCTTCATTGACTCTTCTATTCAATCCGAAATCCTGTAACAGTGTTTCCAAACGGCGGTTACTATTAAAACGGCGTCGCTCAATACGACGTTCTGGGCCTAAATAATACCCATTCATATTGGCTGCATTGATATTTGCTGAATGATGATTATCTAAATTTAATTTCATACGATTCATTGTCCCCACTACTCCACATGAATCATTGTCAAAAATTTTGACATAAAACATTGCACTCGACTAAATTTTAGCCTTTGTTAACCACAAGGCAATATCAAATCTCGATGATTGCGCAATAATGACTGACGAATGTAAAAAAAACAACAATTTTATTTTATAAAGAGATTTTTATTGACACTAAAATCTCTTATTGAATTAAATTAGCAGGTTAGAAAAAACTCATCTTGTAATTTATTATTATTATATTATTGAGATTATTAATATTGATTTAGCATATTGTTAACCTGGATAACGCGCTGACAAGCCTGCATAAACCTGCTCACGCACTTCCTCGACCTGACAATCAGGTAACCTGGATAACACCTCAACCAAATGTTCATTATCCTCTTTCCCATCCCAGACTTTGATGTAATCTCCCTGTTTATAGCCTTTATCCTGACGGAAAAAATTTAACGTGTTTTTGCCAACATACCAATAAAAAAGTTCATCGAATGACATTTCTATTTTCTGTAAACATCCAGCAAATAAAGAAGCAGAAAAATGATGTTGAGTCAGTGAAAAAGCAGCCATTTTTTCCAAGGTTTGTGGAAAGTCATTTTCGATTGTGACTTGATTTAATTCGGTCAATAATTTTTCAGCTATGGTTTGATAATGATCAACACCATTGATATGACAACTTAATCCAAAATGAAAAATATCCACCAATTCCAGCTTAACCTGTTCTCTATCTGCTTTCTGATATTTCCACCATTTCCAACCATAATGATCTAGCATTTCGGCACATTCAATCCAAATAGCTCTATACCATGGAAAGTCTTGCTCGCACCAGTTATCATGTACTTTCTTATTCATTGCATCCTGCATTTCTAACATAATAACCAGTTGTTGAATTATTTTTTCATCATGAGATGACTGCATACCATACCTCTTATTTTTTGATAATCGTATTATCAAACTATTAATAACCTCAGCTGCACATAATAAAAGCTCACATTATTGACATATGAATCAATTCATAAACGTTACGCTGCAAAGATTTAAAGTCTATATTCAGTTAAAAATCAATATTTAACTCTACCGAAAAGAAATCTAACCCCGGATTAGGTTGATTCAAATAACCATTTGAAAAATGATTATAACCACTGGTTAAACTAAAGCGTTTTGCTTTATCCAAATGCCAACCCAACATAAATTGTGTAGCAAATTTCCAACTGGCTGAAAAACGAATATCTTCAAAACGCTGTTGAGAAAAATAAGACAAGCCCACACCAACTTGATAATAAAAACGAGCCTCTTCTGATACGGATAGATAAAATCGCATCACTGGTTTTATGACGGTAATATTTAATCGTTCACTTTCAACAGAAGCATCACTTTTAATATGTAGTGCATCGAATGATAAGAAATATTGTGGCTGTCCTAAAATAGGTATTGTCCATTTTAAATCTAATGGTATTTGATAACCTAAACCTACCACTTTCGCAGAAGAAATACTTCGACTTTGAATCAGTGTACTATCCATACCGATACCACCAATCAATGTTATGCTGGATTCGGCGGTGACTATCTGGCTAAAAGTCATAAAATTGAATAATAAGAAAATAAGGTTTCTTTTGAGTTTTCTTTTGATATATAAAAATAACATTCAACCAGCTCTTTTTAAAAATTGTGATGTTTCTTTAAAATTTCATAGGCCATTTTAATCTCTTTGGTTTTTTCAGTAGCAATTTTAATCATTTCTTCAGGTAACCCTTTAGCGACCAGTTTATCCGGGTGATGTTGCGACATTAAGCGTCGATAGGCTTTTTTAATATCATCTTTGGAGGCTTGAGAAGAAATACCTAAAATATCATAAGCCAGTTTTATGTCTTCTTGTTTTGGTGATGCTTGTGCTGCCGAATCATACTGATAATGATTTTTTGAATGTCCATACTCATATTGTTTTTCATAATAGGCATTTTGTGCCATAACCATCAAAATCAATTGTTCCAGTTTTAATCGACTAAACCCTAATGCCGATGCAATAAAAGATAACATCTCTTTTTCATTGGTATGCAACTCTCCATCTGCAAATGCCGCTTCAATTTGAATTTCCAAAAACATTTGTTTTAAATTACGTTGCCTGCCTGCTATTACTGCGAATTGATTAATGGCACCTTGCCAATCAAAATCGGACTCTTTTCCTTGTTTAAATAAGGCGATTGCCGCTTGCTTCATGGTTTGATCAAGCCCAATACGCTGCATAATCTGTTGTGCTTTTTCAATTTCATCGGATGTGACCAAACCATCTGATTTTGCAAGGCGACCCATAGACACAAAAGTTGCCGTAAAAAAAGCCGCCTGGAGTTGTTCCTGATCTGAAGAAGAGGCTACATCCTCTTCCAATTGTTGATTCATACCTTTATCAAAAAAATGCCCTGCCAGTGCACCTAAAGCAATACCCAATGGTCCTCCCATCAGGAAACCCAAACTGCCACCAATAACTTTACCCCACCAGGCCATCGTTATGGTTTCTCACTTTTTCTATTATTTAAAATCATTTGCATTGTTACGATATTTTCATTTTTATGAAGTCGGTTTTGATTAAGTTCGTTTTGTTAAATCATGATTAAGACTGTGTAAACGTTCAGGTGTTCCAACATCACACCAAAAACCAGCGTAATATTCTCCTGAAATTTTTCTTTCTAACATATAACGTCTTAATAAAACACCTAATCCCAGACAATCATCTGGCACAATATCAGAAAATAAATTAGGATGAAATAGACCCACACCAGAATAAGTATAACGGTGTTGTTCTGATGAATTATCAATATCAACCAAATCACCGTTATCCAGTAAAACAAAATCACCTTGAGTATGATGTTCCGGATTTGACACCATAATCAAATGCGCCCAGGATGTTTTTTTTGTGACCAGTGACTGCAACGGAAAATCAGTAAACACATCGCCATTCACCACAATAAAGGCATCATCACCCAATAAAGGTAATGCTTTTTTGATACCACCCGCAGTTTCCAATGGCTGTTTTTCATAGGAGTAATGTAAGCGCGTATGATAACGTTCACCATTCCCCAGAACCTGTTTTATTTGTTCAGCAAAATGAGAAATATTAATCACAATATCTGTCACACCAGCTTGACTTAAATGTTCAATATGATGCTCTATCAAACGTTTTGAACCAACCTGCAACAGTGGTTTGGCTGTTGTTAATGTCAAGGGATGCATTCGTTTTCCATAACCTGCTGCCAGAATCATGGCTTTCATTGTTCAGTCAACCACATCATACGATGTTTTTCTAATTGAGGACGTAATGCTGTCTCAAACCAATGATGGATCTCCTGAAAATCATCATAACTCGACAAAGTTTGCACAATATAAGTCAAGGTTTGTGGAATAGATGGTAAATAATGACTCTTACCATCTCGATGATACAGCCTGACAAAAATACCTGCCGCTTTTAAGTGACGCTGTATTCCCATCCAGTCAAAATCCTGTATTAATTGTGACTCTTCAGGCAAAGACATATTGTGTTCTTTTGCTAACAAAGCATACATCTGTAGCCATTGAAGTTGCTGCGCCCTTGTCCAGCCAATATAACAATCTTTGAGAAGAGAAACGACGTCATACATAATGGGGCCCCAAACGGCATCTTGAAAATCAATAATTCCTAAAGTGTCATCATCCAGAATCATTAAATTCCGTGAGTGATAATCCCGATGAACGGCAACAAAGGTTTGTGCACAGGCATTGTCGATTAATTGAGAAAATAAACTATCCAATAATTGTTGTTCATCACTGGATAATGTCATGTTTAACTGTTTCTTTAATAACCATTCCGTAAACAATTCCATTTCCATGTGTAACTTGTTTTTATCATATAATGGAAAATCTGAGGCACGACGACACCCGCTCTGAATTTTCACCAGATCTACCAGTGCTTTTTTATACAGCTCATTGGCATTGTGTTCGTTTAACCCTGCCAGTAGTAAGTTATCACCAAAATCCGACAGTAACATAAAACCCAGTGCTTCATCATAAGCCTGTATTTCTGGCAAACGGATAGCAGCCTTGGAAAAACACTGTCGCATTCGCACAAACAGTGTCAGATCTTCTTTATCTGGTGGGGAATCAACCGCAATATAACTGGGTTGGGATGGCCAGCGAAAGTACCGGCGAAAACTGGCATCACCAGAAATTGACTTCAATTCAAGATGATTCATTGTTGTTTGTTGAGCAACCCATTGATTTAATTGCTGAAAACGTACATCATTTTGCATATATTAATACTTAACCCAATCAACCTCAGGAATCACTCAATCAAACAAGATGCATTGCCGTGTTTGTTTGTTTAGAATTGTATGTTTTTTAAAACCTATGTATCGTATTTTGTATCGCTTAGCATTTTATAGCTTGCTCATCAGCTACTCCAGCCACCTGCCTGGAGCAAAGAATACGATCCTGGAGCATCATAAACAGACGCCATCGCCTTGTCTAGAAATAAGCCAAACAAAACCCAACACCCTGACTCAAATAGATTTCTCCAATCTAAATGCTCCCACTTTTGAATATCGCATTTTATTCGATTCTGCTTTTCACACGTCAAATCAGCCCCTTTCTCAGAGTGGGCTATATCTAAAAAATGCAACGCTCCTAAGTCAGGATCAAATCTTAAAAGCCCCTGATCTTATTTGGGAGCCAACCAGCAAAAATTTCAAAGCCAGTGGAGAGGTTATATTACAAACCCCCTCTATTTCATTAAATGCACAATCAGCCGAAGGCAATCTGATATCAAAACAGCTTGAACTCCTTAACACAACCTATCGATTGAATTTACAAAGTGGTCGAGGCAGCGCTCAACAAGTGTCATTAGAACAAAATGCCCCTTTAACACTCAAAAAGATAAGCTACACAACCTGCCCAGCAAATGATAACAGCTGGCGTATATCGGCTGGAAAGCTCTCTCTGGATACCAATGCTGGGTGGGGAAAAGCCCATAACATGACCTTGCATTTAGGCGATATCCCTGTTTTTTACTTTCCTTATCTATTATTTCCAATCGATGATCGTCGTCTTAGTGGCTTGCTAACACCAACCATTCACGACAACCAACGCAATGGTTTTGATATTACACTGCCCATTTATTGGAATATTGCCCTACAAATGGACGCAACCATTACACCAAGACTGATTGAAAAAAGAGGAGAACAGCTCAACCTGGAGTTCAGACATCTAAGTCGCTTTGGTAGTAGTCTGACAGAACTTGAGTGGCTGCCTAATGATGAACTCATCACATCACCCACAGCCTCTTTAGACAGAAAGCGTTGGTTCTACCGGCTGAATAATCATTATCGTTTTTCACCTCACTGGTTTTTTCATCTGAATGCAAGTGATGTAAGCGACTCTTTTTATCTGAGTGATTTGAAACGTGGATTGGCAGAAACCAACCGTGACGCATTATCTCAAATGGCAAATTTAGGCTTTCAACACGATAGATTGAATACACACATTATCTGGTCAAGATTTACGCCTCTACAATCCACAGTAACACCCTTTGAAACCAGACCTGCACTGTTTTTCAATACATTACTGTCACACCCCGATTCACTGATCCATTGGTCCATTCATGCAAATACAGCAACCTTTGACAATGCTGATCCGACACAAATCACTGGTCGCCGCTCTCAAATCAGCTCCCAAATCAGCGCTCACCTGCAGAATAGTTGGTCTTTTGTAATACCCAGCCTTGAATATGAATCAACGTTATATCAACTCGATCCCTCAAATAGCCTTCTGGAAAGACGATTAACCAGAGAATTACCCAAGATCAGTCTAGATTCTGGATTATTCTTTGAACGTCGTAGCTCACGTTGGCTACAAACATTAGAACCCAGGCTCTATTGGCTCTATGTGCCTTTTAGAGATCAAACCCGACTGCCTGTTTTTGATACCAGTGAACCTGAATGGTCCTTTGAGCGCCTTTTCGAAAGTAATCGATTTGAAGGTCAAGACAGAGTCAGTGACAGCCAGCAGCTCAGTGTAGCCATGACACATCGGTGGATTAATGCTCAAACAGGACATGAAACACTACAGCTATCATTAGGTCAGGCTTTTTACCGTCAACCACGACAAGTAACACTCCCAAACCTATTACAAAATCCAACAAAACAATCACCGCTCATCACTGATCTCACCTGGTCTTTTTCACCGAAACACCATTTACACAGTATGTTGGTTTACAATACAGAGAACGAGCAAACAGAAGAAGGTTATATGGGATGGACGCATACTCTGGATGACAAAAATCGGGTTAAAGTGGCCTATCGAAGTAAAAGGAATAGGGCCATTTTTAGAGAGCAAAGTGAAATAGCATTTAATTGGTCAGTCAGCTCTCACTGGCAATTTTTTGGACATTGGCAGCATGATTGGCGTCAAAATCAAGATCTTGAACATCAATTTGGTATACAATACGACAGTTGTTGCTGGTCGTTCAAATTAGCCCACAGACGCTATTTAAATACCCGGAGTTCTTTTAACCTGTTAGACTCGGCAAAGACTAGGGAACTCTATAATCAAGACATTGTCTTTCAAATAACACTGTCCGGTTTTGGTAATACTCAAAAAAATCCGTCTGCTCCTTTATTCGAAGATCACACTTGGGTACAACCCCCTAATTATTAATAAAAAAACAGCTTTGGAAACACACTATGAAACAGTATTGTTGGCTTTATATCTTTCTTTTCTTTGCCAGTACAATGCAAAATATTTTTGCAGAAACCTCGATTGATTCAGTGATCGCTTTAGTCGAGGACGACGTTGTATTAAAAAGCGAATTGGATCGAAGAATCCACACCATCGTCCATCAGGCAAAACTAAAAAACCAATCCTTACCTGATTTTAAAACATTACAAACTCAAGTGCTGGAGGGTCTCATTAATGAATCCATACGCTTGCAGATGGCACAAAGAGCAGGTGTACGCATTAGTGAACAAGAACTTAATCAAACCATTTTCTCTATTGCAAAAGATAATAATATGAGTATTCAGGAATTTAGGGCTCATATAGAGAATGTTGAGAAAATACCCTTTGAACTTTACCGCAGAGATATTCGTTCCGAAATTATGATAGGCCAAGTTACACAACATGAAGTCAGGCGACAAATTCATATCACTGAAAGAGAAGTGGATGATTTGGTGAAACAAATAGAAGAACAGGGTGAAGAACAAATCAAATACCATTTAGGACATATTTTAATCGCTGTATCCGACACTTCAGATCAAGACGTTATTAATAATGCAAAAACAACCGCACAAGAACTGGTAAATAAACTAAGAAATAAAAATCAGGATTTTGCGCAACTGGCTGTTGCACACTCTTCGGGTACAAATGCTCTTAAAGGCGGTGATTTTGGTTGGCGATCGATTCATGAATTACCGACTTTATTTGCCAAACCAACAACACAACTGAAAATAGGTGATGTCAGTGATCCCATTCGTAGTGGCAGTGGCTATCATATTATTAAGTTACTGGATAAACGTGGCGAAGTGAAACATTACGTTGAAGAAGTGAAGATTCGTCATATTTTAATTAAGCCCAGTGAAATCATGACACTTGAAGAAGCCAAGAAAAAAGTTGAAGATATTCGTCAAGAGATTAGTGATGGCGGTGATTTTTCTGAACTGGCAAAAAAACACTCTGATGACCCTGGTAGTGCTAATTTAGGGGGTGTACTTGATTGGCAGGATCCAAAAGTCTATGTTGAACAATTTCAGCAAGCCATTCAGTCACTAGAACCCAATAAGTTAAGTGAGCCCGTACAAACACAATTTGGTTTTCATGTCATAGAACTTTTAGGCCGCAGAACTTCCGATTTAAGTCAAGAAGCAAAACGAAAACAGGCTTTCAGTATTCTTGGGCAAAGAAAAATGCAGGAAGCAGCCCAAATTTGGATGAATCAAATTCGGGAAACTTCCTTTGTCAAAATTTTATTGAATACCAATTAATCTTTTATGGCACTTCCCAAGTTACTGATAACCTGTGGTGAGCCTGCAGGTATAGGTACAGAAATTGTTTTAAAGGCATTAACAAAAAACTACCCAGCTCACATCATAGTCGCCGGTGATATCCATTGGATGGAAACCCTGTCACACCAAATGGGACTACCTATTCAATTAGAATCCATTAATCGAGTAGAGGAATCCCGAACACATCATTCCGGCATCATTCAGGTATTGCACCAGACATTACCTTCACTCGTTACTCTGGGAAAACTCGATGCCTCCAATGCTCCTTATGTCTATCAACAACTTGATTTGGCACACACACTGGCTATACAAAAGCAAGTAGATGCCATCGTCACTGCGCCTGTCCATAAATTCGTATTGAATCATCCACAAACACCCTTTACAGGTCACACAGACTATTTTGCCAAAAAAAGTCAGACCGATCATGTCGTCATGATGCTGGCCAGCGAAAAAATGCGTGTTGCGTTGGTCACAACACATTGTCCTTTACGAGAAGTCGCCAACAAGATATCAACAGACAATATTATTGCAATACTTAAAGTTTGCATCACCGCATTACAACACCAAGGGATTTCACACCCTCATATTAAAGTAGCTGGATTAAACCCTCATGCCGGTGAACAAGGTTTGTTGGGTCAAGAAGATGATCAGATAATTACTCCAGCTATCCAAAGTGTACAATCATTGAATGCAAGTATTACCGGGCCTTATCCAGCAGACACACTGTTTTCTGAACAAACTTTAACTTCAACGGACTTATTTCTCTGTATGTATCACGATCAGGGTTTGCCTGTGATTAAATATGCCAGCTTTGGTGCTTGCGCCAATATCAGTTTGGGTTTACCTTATTTTAGAACATCTGTTGACCATGGAACCGCTCTTGATATTGCTCATCAGTTTACAGCCAGCAGTAGCAGCCTTGAATACGCGATTCATTATGCTATTAAAATGAACACCGCCCTATCATAGACTAAAAATAATAATCACAGTGACTCTTTCACCTCAATGAAACCCTACTATCATAAAGCCCGCAAACGTTTTGGACAAAATTTTCTGCAGGATGAATCTATCATTCAACGTATTATTCAAAGTATTCAACCCAAAGCTGACGATTCTATTATAGAAATTGGCCCTGGACTTGGTGCCTTAACCCGACCTCTTTTATTACAAAGCAAAAAAATACGCGTCATTGAATTAGATAGAGATATTATCCCAAAATTAAAAATCCTGTGTTTTGGTGATGGAGAACTTGATATTATTCAAGCTGATGCTCTCACAGTCAACTTTTCTGAACTCGCCATGGATGGAAAAAAACTTCGCATCATTGGCAATCTTCCCTATAACATATCAACCCCTTTACTTTTTCATTTGTTTCAGAGTCTTATAGTTATTCAGGATATGCACTTCATGTTGCAGAAAGAAGTGGTTGAGCGACTCACAGCCAGTTGTGGTGGAAAAAGTTATGGAAGACTCAGTATCATGGCACAATATTTTTGTCATACAGAATATTTATTTACAGTAGAACCTGCAGCTTTCAAACCGGCACCCAAAGTCGATTCTGCCATTATTCGTTTAACACCTATAGAGCCCGAAAATCGCTTGAATACCGATGTCACATTACTCAATAAAATTGTGACACAAGCTTTTCAGATGAGACGAAAAACCATTAGAAACAGTCTGAAACCTTTTTTTCATGAATCTGAACTTATCCAGCTTCAGATTGACCCTCAGGCAAGAGCTGAAACATTATCCATTGAAACATTTGTACAACTGACTGATTATCTATTATCAAAAGATACTTCATAAAATTTACAAAAACCGAACCACCTCACAACCATTCACAACAAGTGCCCGCGCAGCGAAACAGTTTTTTTCTCCTCTTTTTGAACGCTTGCAAAAAGAGGGCAGGCTTTCAGAGAAGAAAGTCTGAATCATCTTAACTGTAGATTATTTTGATATAGTGATTTATCTATAAATAAATTATTTTTGTGACTGATTCAGATTAGGGGCTGTTTATCTTTTATAGTTTATAGCTTCATATAAAACATGATTAACTTTGTAAGAGAAGTCTGTATTTTTTGTAAGATATTGTCCATTTAAATCTCAATAAATTTTAGGACAAAGGCAGTGTTTTTTTATCCAAAACAATAAGATAATTTCATTTTCTTTGTATACAAAAAAAAGAATATTAAACTATATGATGACTTAACCTATTTTTATCTCAAAGGATTTATAGACTTAATAGAATTTTCATAGGAAAATTTTTGCATGTCTAATAATAGTGATTCTGCTCTAGATTAAACATGGAGATCTACAATGACTCAACAAGCTAAATTTAAATTCGGTGGACAACGAAGTCGATATTGTCGTTTAAAAACCAGTCATGATTTACTCGCTGTAAGAATCCAGGGTAAAGGGTTGTTACACAATAAAGAACTTTCAACAGATGCCTATCAGTCATTGCGTCAATGTGAAAGTATCTTTTGTATTCCTGAAGCTGGTGTAGAAGTCTTTCGCGTAACCGATAAAAAATCAACACGAAAAGTAAGAGATCATTTACGCTTACTTTTAAGAAAAGAATCCAATGTTCGGTTTGCAGGAAGATGCCTCCATAAAAGTTCTGGAGCACCTGTTCTTTATACAGAGAATCTTTTTATTAAATTCAATGACCGCTTAACTAAAACAGCCTGCGAAAAACTCATTAAAACCCATAAACTGACTTTAAAACGTCCCTTAACCTACGCAAAAAATGCTTACTTTGTATCAGGTGTTGAAGGATGTGGTCAATCCATATTTGACACATCACTAGAATTACTCAAACATGACTCTGTTGACTTATGCCACCCCGAATTGATTCAAATGTCTTCCAATAAATCTGCCTTTGACAATCAATGGCATTTAAAAAAAACCCGCATCAATGGCAGGATGATTAATGCCCATGCGCATATTGAAGAGGCCTGGACACTCAGTCAGGGTGACAATATGACTATTGCGATCATTGATGATGGCGTTGATCTGGCACATGCGGAGTTTGCAGGCAGTCAAAAAATTGTTGCCCCTCGTGATGTCACCCGCCGTAATAATAATCCAAATCCAAGAAGCAACGATCGACATGGTACAGCTTGTGCTGGTGTTGCCTGCGCCAATGGCCTGGATGGTGCGTCAGGTGTTGCACCCAAATCGACATTACTCCCCATTCGCCTGGCATCCCATTTAGGTTCTCAGGCCGAAGCCGATGCTTTTGTTTGGGCAGCCGATCATGGTGCCGATGTCATCTCCTGTAGTTGGGGTCCTGCTGATGGCGTCTGGTGGGATGACAATGATCCTCTGCACGATGAAGAAACCTTACTCCCAGATTCAACCCGTTTAGCCATTGATTACGCTGTGCAACAAGGGCGAAATGGTAAAGGTTGTGTTATCACCTGGGCGGCTGGCAATGGTAATGAGCCTGTAGAACATGATGGTTATGCCAGTTATGACAAAGTACTGGCCATTGCTGCCTGCAATGATGAAAACCGAAAGTCAGCCTACAGTGATTTTGGCAGCACTATTTTTTGTTGCTTCCCTAGCAGTCATGGTGTTCCATCTCTGACTCCAGGTATCTGGACAACGGATAATACTGGTATTTCCGGATACAATACAGGCGCAATAGAAGACGGTGATCACGACGGGGATTACACCAATTCTTTTGGTGGCACATCCAGTGCCTGCCCGGGTGTCGCGGGTGTCGCAGCCTTGATATTGTCTATCAACCCCGATTTAAGGTGGGATCAGGTTAAAGATATTATGCAGCGTAGTTGCGATAAAATTGATACGACCAACGGTGACTATGACGAATCAGGTCACAGCCCAATATATGGTTATGGACGCATCAATGCCAAAAAAGCGCTTGAAATGGCTGTCCCATCCACACCACCCAGCATTCGTTATTCCATCGAACACAAACGTGTTGAATCTCTAGCAATACAAGACAACAAAGAAACCCGCGTGCAGTTAAACATAGCCGATAACGATCCTTTGCTTGATGTTAAAGTCAGTATTGATATTCAGCACTCATGGATTGGAGATTTATCCATGCAGCTACTCCCTCCTGCCTCTTTAAATATCGCCCCAATTATGCTGCATAACAGAGACGGTGAAAGCAGCGTTAATTTAAGAAAAACCTATGATTCCTTACAAATTGATGAATTAAATCAATTAAAAGGTCATTCACCCAAAGGACTTTGGAAACTCAAGATAAAAGATCATGCCAACCATGATGAAGGACAACTGGTAAGCGTTGCATTGATTTTTGGTTTTTAAATATCTATACATAACATCAAGGAAGATGAAAATATAGATTTCAAGGACTTATCCCTCTGAAGCCCTGCAAAAATCCTGTTTTCAGCTATGCTTACAGACATGTCCAGGAGCTTTTTTCCATGAAACTCTTCAAACAGCGCCTACTTTTATTAGGCCTGATATTTACATGCTTATGCTTAGCCTCGGTTTGGTTGTATCTTCGTACAGATCACCAGCAACAAAACCGATGGTTTAGTGAGCAGTTTAGTCTTATTCAACAAATGGCTCACCATGGTCAGTGGAATGATATTTCAGATCGTCGACACTTTTTTGCTTTAATCACTGCCTTACCAGGTGTTGTTGCTGCTGACTTAAGTTCTGACTCAGCACAATTAGAAACCTTTCTTTTGGAGACGCATCAGGAGTCTCAATCTCGTTCCTGGAAAATTACTGTGGGTAACGCCAATAATTCTCTTTTGTTATCTATCAAACAACATTACCCGAAACATCTTTCTTCACTTTTCTGGCGTATTACTTTTCCCATCATCACCCTGGGATTATGCTTTCTTTGCTATTTGATTTTTTTACGCATTACAAAACCTCTCTCACTGATG
Organism: Kangiellaceae bacterium; assembly: GCA_965230335.1. Taxonomy (GTDB): domain Bacteria; phylum Pseudomonadota; class Gammaproteobacteria; order Enterobacterales; family Kangiellaceae; genus CBDDKS01. The sequence goes on from CBDDKS010000006.1 coordinate 1,214,925, forward strand.
GAAAATAAAGCCAATGCTTTACTCTCACGACATTACAAAGGGCAAGATGACCATATATTAGCGAACAGTGATGTTGCCATTGTCAATAAATTAATGAATGAATACCAGCACATTAAACAGCAACAACTGGCCTTATCAAATCAGTTACGTCGCTTGTCTTTTGTTGACCCTGTTACTGGCTTAGGCAACCGAGAATACTTTGATGCCGAGTTTGATGTACAAATAAAAAATCGGGAGGAAAAAGTTTCTGGTACCATTATTTTATTATCATTTGAAGTACTCATGGAACTCGTGCAAAAAAACAAAAACAAATTTGATGAATTCATTAAAGCCGTTGGTTCTTGGTTGCAAAATCTATCAGAAACACAAGAATTGGTATGGGTAGCACGACGAGGCACTGTTGATTTTGCCATACTCACTTTGGAAAACAGAACACAGTACATTTCTCGAATATGTCAGCAAATGATTAAAGACTTATCTCGTGATATTTTTGATACCACACCTTATAAAAATAATTATGTCAATATTGGCGCTTCGTTTTTCACCTCTGGGGATGATCCCAGTCATGTTTTTTCTGTTGCCGATATGGCGCTGAGACATTCTCAATTTGAAGGCTATAACAAGTTTCATTTATATACAGCAGACAACATTGATCCCAGTGTTGTCAAAGGTGGCGTACATTGGCGTAATTTTTTACAAAAAATATTAGACAAACGCGCTGTCACTTTATTTTATCAACCTCAAATTCGTAACTTTAAAGATGAATCCAAACATTTTGAGGTATTGGCAAGAATACAGGATCAAGACAAAGACAGTTATATGCCAGGTTCCGTTTTTTTACCCATGGCCAACCGTTGCGGACTGGTAGCCGAGTTTGATCGCCTCATTATTGATTTGGCCTTAAAAGAAATGATACTGTCTGAAGAAATGCAAAAAGTGCATTTAAATATCAATGTTTTCCCCGAAAGCCTATTGGATAAAAATTTTGTTGAATGGTTAATTCAACGTATCCATCAACACACCTCTCTGGCACAACGTATTACTTTTGAAGTCAATGAATTTGCTGTCAGTCGACATTTGGCACAACTCAAAAAACCTATGTTTGCCATTGAACAGCTTGGTTGTACCTGGTGCATTGAGCATGTTGGCAGTCCTAATGCCGACTTGAGTTATATTACCGAATTGCCAGTCAGTGCTCTGAAACTCAGTTATACCCTGGTCAGACACGTGGCAAAACAAGGCGGTAATGCCTTATTTATCCGTTCTATTGTCAATACCGCCAAAAACGCAAATATGCCTGTTTGGGCTGAAGGCATAGAATCTGAGTCTGAATGGAATACACTCAAAGAAATGGGTGTCAGTGGTGCTCAAGGCTATTGGTTAGGGCGTCCACGCAAACATATTTAACTAAAAAACATTAGCCAAAACCTACTCAAGCGCGGTAAAATTGGCGGTTTGGTTTTTCGGTTGTGCGTCGTCTCTCAAACAAGACCCACGCTGAACAATGTAACCTCACAATCAAATTTGAAAAAACATGGCAAAAAACGTTGTTGTATTAGGTACTCAATGGGGCGATGAAGGTAAAGGGAAAATTGTAGACTTACTGACGGATCGCGTATCGGCAGTCGTCAGATATCAGGGCGGCCATAACGCGGGCCATACCCTGGTCATTGGTGGCGAAAAAACCGTTTTACATTTAATACCTTCCGGCATTCTCAGGCAGGATGTCACCTGTTATATTGGTAATGGTGTCGTTTTATCACCATCAGCTTTAATCAATGAAATCAATATGCTCGAAGCCCGCCAGATTCCGGTCAGAGAGCGCCTTAAAATCAGTGCGACCTGTGCTTTAATTTTGCCCTATCATGTCGAGCTTGATAAAGCGAGAGAAAACGCAAAGACACAAAGCAAAAAAATTGGCACAACCGGACGAGGCATTGGCCCAGCTTATGAAGACAAGGTGGCTCGACGGGCATTGCGTGTTGATGATTTGTTCAATCATGAGCGATTAAAAGAACGATTAAATGAAGTACTGGATTACCATAATTTCGTATTAACCCAATATTTCAAAACCGATGCCATTGATTTCGAGAGCTTATTTGCACAATGCAAAGACTGGGCAAAACAACTCGAGCCTATGGTTACCGATGTTCCCGAAGCATTACATAATGCACGTACCGATGGTCACTCCCTGCTCTTTGAAGGTGCACAAGGCACACTTCTAGATATTGATCACGGTACATTTCCCTTTGTGACCTCTTCAAATACAACGGCTGGTGGCACAGCCACAGGCAGTGGCTTTGGACCACTTTATTTGGATTATGTGCTGGGTATCACAAAAGCTTATACCACACGTGTTGGTGGCGGGCCTTTTCCAACAGAATTGACGGATGACATAGGGCAACGCCTTGGTGAAAGAGGCCATGAATTCGGCGCAACCACAGGACGTCCCCGACGCTGCGGTTGGCTGGATGCCGTTGCCTTACGTCGAGCCGTGCAAATCAATAGTATTTCTGGACTTTGTTTAACAAAACTGGATGTTCTGGATGGTTTAAAGTCCGTTAAAATCTGTACCAGTTATAAGTGCCCCAATCAGGGTAATTTATCTGTGGTACCTGTCAGTGCTGATGATCTCGCTACCATGATACCCAATTATATCGAAATGCCAGGTTGGGAAGAGTCAACACTCGGAGCGACTTCTCTGGAACAATTACCACCAGCGGCGAAAGCCTTTATCAATAAAATCGAACAAGTGGTAGGTGTTCCTGTTCATATTATTTCAACAGGCCCGGATAGAAACGAAACCATTATTCTTAAAGATCCTTTTGAGACATAACGTCATTTTGAATGGCTAATATCATTACTTCAGCAAGCCAACGAGCTGCTTTACCACTTCTGGGTTGTATCGCATGGTCAGCTGTATGAAAGTAAGTAGTATTATTGAATTCCACCATACAATACCAAATGCCTCCTTTGCCCAAAGGCCCTTCTAAATGTTCTGCATGAGCATAAATATTTCCTAAATTTAAGATGCAGTCACCTTCTAAGTCCCTCTTCCACTGCAGAATTGATTTACATTGTAAGTTAACCCCAGTTTTGTGAAGCTTACCTACAATATCAGCAAACCATTGCGCACTTGACTCACTATGAAATTTAATGGAAACCCATGAGTCATCAAAAATTGTTTTTCCTCCATCATTCACAATACACGTCCATAACCCAGTAAGTTTTTCATGTCTTTTAATTGGATGGATTATTATATTCATTTAATACTCTGATAAATACTTAGTAGAACGCTTTCGTTTGTCTGTTTTTATTAAGTATTTATTGTTCATACTTTCGTAGCTTTCGATAAGCCCAGTAGCCAGCAATAACATGGAACCCCACATACAACATAACGATAGAGGAGTTATATCTTGAACGTACCTTTTCAAAAAAATAAAACCAAAGCCGAAGACCATTCCAAAAAAATATTAACAGTGCAATAGTGACTACTACCGCCAAAAATTTTATTGAAAGATGATTGTCTTCAACAATCCCAACTTCCGTTAAAAAGTTTACTATCATACCCAATGTAAGCATTAAAACAGCACAAAGTACTCCAATTTTGTATAACTTATCAATTTTCTTCAATTTCATAATTTATACTTTATACTTTATACTTTTATTTGTTAATTCAATCTTCAAAAATAAAATACTTGATATTAATATAATGCCTTAAAGCAATAGTATCTACCATGCTCATCTCACATAAATACCGTCTTAACTATTGACTAATCAACATCATACAGGAATTGATTATATTTTCAATTAATTACCTAAAACCTACAAATGGTTTTACAGGATTAGCTAAGAAAGATCAGTAGCTTCTAATCTTGTAAACTGAATAGTTCCTAGTGATTTTATTAGATAATCATACTTCTTTTTATCATAATAAGGGGTATTGTCTTTCATTATTTTAATTTCCTGTAAAAATTCCTTTTTTGTTATCTCCGTCACTTGATAACAAGCTATTTGACTCATACTTTTTTGGTAGAAAAACATCATGTCTCCTAATTTGATTTCCTTTTAATAGCATCTTATCTGAAGTATCAATAGACGTGTATCAGCTATTTATGATAATGTTTGTAAGACATTCGCTATGATTTATATCAGAAATAGGATAAAATAATGGAGATTCCACTTTATTTTATAGTCAATAGTAAACTGTATTTTCAAAAAATAATACATGGAGAAATTTTAAAATGTTTTTCACATCCCCTCATAATAAAGCATTTAGTGCATTGCTGGAGGATATTAGTTTAAAGGTAAAAATAGCCAAAACAGAAACAGAACTTATAGAGGCCATACAATTAGCGGAAAAATTTAATGGCCCATTAGAGTATGATAACAAAAATCTTATTATTTTATTAATCTCTTTATCTGTTATCCTGATGGTTCTATTAGGTAATTTTTTTATCTTCAATAAAAGTCCATTAAGCGTAGAACAGATTTTCATTTGTGCTGGTTTATTGATTAGTATAATCAGCTTATGTAGTTATCTATTTATTAAAAAACAAAAAATAGAAAAACTCTCTGATTTAATTTATACAAAGGATACATTTTTTGATAATCAATTAAAATCTATCTATGTAGACAAAAAACATCATGCCTCTGCTTTACAAGCACAATTCCTAGAGTTCGATAGAGGCAATCATTCCAGAGAAATTCGTCAACTTGTTGAAGGAACATATAAAGGAAAGGAACATACTTTTACTTATTATTTTTATCATTTTCATTATGTGGATAAAGTAACGACAACAACGACGGTTAAAGGAAGAGCACAAAGCAGTACGAGTTATCATCGTTATGATCGTTATGGTATTTATTTGCCCTTTGGTTTTTATAGAAATATTATTATTAAAAATTTTAAATTAAAGGGTGTCAGAGGCATTCAATATAAGCCTGCCTCTTATTTATTTAATAAGCACTATAGTGTTTTTTCTCAATCAGAAATAGACGCTGCCAAATTTCTTAAACCAGCAGTTGTTATAGCTTTTGAGGAATTATTGGGTGTTCTAAAAAGTATTAATTTTGAAGTTAATGCGCTTGGTCATATTTGCCTATCTTTCTCAGATCATGATATGTTAAAAGTTAATAGAAAATTTGGCCTTAAAAAAGCGTCTTTATTTATTAGAGAAATCAAACGTTTTAATCATTTTTTGAAACTAAAGAAAACACTTGTGTTTTTACATTTTTTAATGAAACAATCTGACAGTAATTTTTAAGAGGTATTATTTATGAGTGCAACTATTATTTTATTAGGCGTTATCGCTTTTTTAATCATATTCATTATCTTGATTTACAATGGTATTATTAGCAGAATGAATGCTGTAGAACGTGGGTGGGCTAATGTAATTACTCAAGAAAGACAAAAAAATAAAATTATTCCTCATTTAGAACAAATTGTAGAGCAATATAAACTGCATGAGTCATCTGTTTTAACTAAAATTACTGAATTACGTTCCGCCTTACAAGAAATCTCATCTAATAAAATAGATGTGGATTCTCTCTCAAAAATAGAACATAAGACCACCGAATTATTGAGAGGATTTAATTTATCTGTCGAAGATTATCCTGATTTAAAAGCTTCAGAGACCTATTTAAAATTGATGAAAGAAATTTCTGAACAACAGGAAAATATAGGCGCTGCCATTCGAATCTTTAATCAAAATGTTGAAATATTTAATAATGGTATCGAAATATTTCCGAATTCTATCGTCAATAGCCTATTTACTAAAAAAGAAAAAATAAACACCTTTACAGATTTACAAGCATCTGGTGGGTTTGATTATTCACCTAATATTTCATAAAGACACTTTAAGGAAATATACCATGACACACGTTTTAGGGCATGAGTGGTCCATTTTACAAAATCAATTTGACAGTTATGAAAAATACTCCCTTTTAATAAAACTATTTAGTTTTAGTATATTTTCCATCGATCTTTTTTTTAATAATTTATATAACCTGATTCTTTTTTTACTCATTGCTTTTATTTGGCTCCAGGATGCCATTTGGAAAACCTTTCAACATCGTATTGAGGTGAGGTTATTACGTATTGAAAAGTTGATATCACAGTTTTCGAATGAAATGGATACTCAAGCATATCAATTTAATACCGATTATGCACTTCAACGTCCAAACTTCATAAAGTTACTCAAAGAATATATCGTGCAAGCGATTAGACCTACGGTTGCTTTTCCCCATGCGGTATTATTATGTGTCATCCTGTGGCAAAATAAAGCTATTTTTTTCTAAACAGAAAAAACAAATACAGTCGATAACACAATTATCAATGATTCAAAAATAGAACTGATTGGAACATTTTGTACTCTCACTCTTTTAAGAATGAATAAAGAGTGAGAGAATGAAGGTAAGATATTTTATTACTTCAAGATATTACTGCTTTAACGCATTATATAAATCTTCTCCACCAATACGCTTCTTGTAACCTTTATAGAAAAATTGATAGCTCAATTTCCCCTGAGTGTCTATGACCATAACACCAGGATAAGGAATACCATACACACTGTCCCCTTTTTTGTATTCCCTATTTAAGACATTGAGCCTTTTAAAGGTTTGATAATTTTGATCAGATAGTAAAGGGAAAGATATCTCTTTATCTTCCATAAACTCTTTTAAGACTTCAACTCTATCATAAGAAATAGCCGCCATGTTATAACCTAATGCGGTAATTTTGTCGTGCCAATCATTCATATCAATAAGTTCCCTTTGACAAAAGGGACACCAATCAGCTGAGCGAAATAAAATTAATGCTAACCCTTTATTACCAGAAAGCTCTTTGATGGTTTTACTTTTCCCATCAATACCTACCGCTTTTATTTCAGGTACCTGACTTTGTACTTGAAGCCCAACTTCAGCAAAAAGAAGTTCCTTTTTTGACTGTGTTGCACAACCACTCAACAATATAGTAAAACTGGATAAGATAATCAGTAGTCGAAAAAGCATATGCGCCCCCAATTATTTAGTATTAAATACGTATCATCAAACGGGTATTTAAACCTATCATATTACATGATTTGATGTAATTTTATATATTATACTTTTTTAAGATAAGAATATACTTGTTTTTAATATTTTCGTTGAAAAAAAGTAAACGTCTCTTTAAACTACAAGCAGAAAACAAAAGTAATTTTTTCTGAAAAAGCATATAAAAAGCACTTTAACCCATAAAAATGAGAAGAGACTAGTCATATGGATTTATCCAAACTACCCAAACCTATCATCTATGCTTTATCTATTATTATTGTTGTTTTAGGTCTTGCATTAGCTTTTCGTATCTTTCAAGGTTCTGGTATTAGTATCGCCACACCGATAGGTGATTTAATTATTCCTGCTGGAGATGAACAAATCACAATGAATGAGTTTATTAAAAACTCAAAAGATGTACTGGCTCTGGCCAATAATAAAATAGATAAACAAACCGAAATAATCCATAACCTAAAAAGTGAATTGAATCGCTCTCAAAAAGAAGTGAAAAAGTTAACCCAATTAACAGAAAAACTTAATAATGCACGCAATAATCAGGAAAAACAAATCGCCTCAAGAGAACTTACAGCAACCATTCAAGCAATAAAATCTATTCCATTAAAACCTATCCCTGTTCCATCCAATACCACTATCAATAATTCTATCAAAAACCAAATACACCTTTACGATAAAATTGAATTATCCCAAAAGGTACGTGTTGATAAAAAATAAAGTCCATTTTTTAAAAAGAATACCATTTATTATACAAGTACATTCTATTTCACCATACCCATAACCATTTTACCCTCTGCGTAACGTATTCTTAGTTTTTTGTTCATACTTTCCTCCTTCAGGTTTAAGTAAAAGTAAGTTAAGTTCATTATCAGTGCCAATACGCATGGGTAAATTAAAGGTTCCCACACCGGGTGAGACAAAGACAGGCATACCACTATGATTATAAACCCCACTGAGATATTCAAAGAATAATTTTGATACTATCGTTACAGGAAATACCTGACCACCAGCATGCGTATGTCCAGCGACATAAAGGGCGCCACCTGCTTGTTGAACATACTCCGCACCAACTGGACTGTGATGCATCACCAGCAAAGGTTTATTTTTTGGTAATGATAATTGGGTAAGCATACTTTGGATAGTTTCTGTTTCGGTAGAGGCATGCATATCAAATCCATTGTTATCTGCTTTCATGTAATTCAATCCCAAAATTGATATGCCATGTGTTTCAATAACATCATCTACCAAAATATTGATATTATTTTTTCTAAGAATTTTAAGTAAACGATCGGTATCGATATAGAGATCATGATTACCTAAAATGAAATAGGAAGGTGCATTAAGATGTGCCAATGATGCAAAATTCTTTTCTTCCAGAATTGCGTTGCTGTCGGCCAGATCACCAGGAATCAAAATAATATCGGCTTGCATAGCATTCGTAGCTTCCACCACCTGTTCCATATAAGCTTTACCACGATGCCCTCCCAATTGCACATCGGCCATGACTGCAACACGTAATGGTTTTTCTAAGCCGGTTATTTCAATCACCTGCTCTGTCGTATGAAATTGATAAGCATTCCAGATACCATACGTCGATACACTACTCGCCAAAATCAATACTGTTGCCAATACTTTTTTACCAGGAACCTTAATAAAATATTTAACCACTTCATATATCAATAACAATAAAAACACGTAGAACAAAAATCCAACCAAAGCCATTAATATTAAATAAGCCAGATCAATCCATTGAGAAGAAAAAGTACTGACCAATCCTATAGTACTCGTGGTAGCGATCAGCAATAATGCATTGCCTGCATAGATCCAGAAACGGCGTTGTATACCCAGTAAATCACAGACTCTTTTAGGCAAATAGTAAAACATACCTATAAAAAGAAATAATATAACAGCAATGGTAGCAGTCAGTTTCATTCTATACTCTCCTATTTCATATGTTTATCAAACCAGGACAACATATCTTCTGTACTATTGACCGATACCTTCCCAATGAATATTAAAACTGAGTTCGATAATGTCAGGAATATCAGCCTTTTTAACTTTGTATTCTTGAATGTAATGAATGGTAGAATTCAATTGACCACCTGCAATTTCAAAAATCATTTCGATAGGCATCTCTTTCACTGTTTTTTTGAGAATGGCATCATTTAATGCTTTAAAAGCGACAGTAAAAAAACTCTCACCAGCCCGCAAAACATTACTGGATAAAAGTTGTGATGTTCTCAGTAACTCCAGAACTTTATGCTCTTTGGCATTTTTTAACGACCAGTTGATATAGCCAGACCAAATGGCAGAAGACATGTCTTTGATATCCATGTCTGAATGAACATCCTTCATAATCTCATCCGCTATTTTCTCTTTGGTATAAAGATAAGTATCATTTATCAGAATTTGTTTGCTGGCAAAATAGTTAAACAATGTGCCATTAGACACATCGGCTTCTGTCGCTATCTTGGATGTTGCCACTCCCACACCATCTTTAGCAAACAACTTAATGGCGGCTTTAATGATTTGTATTCTTTTATCACTCATTTTATGTTTCCACTTATTATTGTCTGGTCATTTCTTTGAGGTATTTCACCTCTCAGAAATGACTGATTAGTCAGTTTTAAATAAAGATAACTTAGACTGACTAGTTAGTCAATAACTTTCCTTTAAAAAAACTGCAATATCATAAAATGAGCTGGAAATGGTCTTTTATCAATAGCACGTACTTATAAATCATAATACTTTTTCAGAATCTAACTTATTGATAAATATTGATTATTATAATAAATGATAGAAAATCACTGATTTCTTTGCCCCCCATATTTTTTGGGTGTTTGAAATTATGAAAGAAGATAAAACTCCAAATGATATATATTGCAAAAAAAATTTAACCCATTGAATTTATTTGTTTTGTTTTTACACATAAGTGATCTATATTTTTTTGCTGTATAACTTCCCCTTGCAGTTTTAATAAAAATCAGTAGACTTTTGGTTTATATGAAGAAAATCAATTTTTTAAAAAAAACAGTAGGGAGTTATATCGGTAACACCGATATAATCAGCTGTTAGGTGCCTTGGAATAAATATGAGTGATTTTCCAATTGAAAACATAAATGATCGGCCATTAACTTACAGTGACAGTATAATCACCGAGCTTAGAGCATTAAGAGATGGCCCTCTTTTTGAAGACCTGCCTGGTGAAATACCTGGTGAGAAAGAAATGCTAACCGACTCATTCATCAACTTAACCAATCAAATAATCGAAGGCATTGCTGATAACCCGTCCAAACTTTGGGTAATGCAACAATTTAAGCCTTATGTGGCTGAATTTTTCATGGCAGACACTGAAGCCAGAGACCATTATGGTGACCATGTTGAGCTTATTATGGACATCTTAAACATTCAGAGCTCTGATGGACTACTGGCACATTACTTATCATGAAGTCACCTAACCAGACAGCTCATTAGGTTGTCATGATTTTTGGAACAAAAACAACGCCAACCGGCATGCTGCTGGTTGGCTGAACGTTAGTACTCTCTATGAAATTACTACTTAAATGGAAAATTTGGAGAATTGAAAAGGCAATAAAGAATCTTGTTTTAAGATCGAATGAAATCAAGCCTATGGTTTGGTCATTTGGAGCTTACTATATTGATCCTAAGCATTTGGTATTTGTTATTGGCGTACCCACCGATAAAATAAGAGATAGCATGAAATCAAATAAAGAGTTGGTCTTATCATTTTCAAATTTATTACAGATATACAATTGGCCTAAATTGGCTCGCAGCGAAGTAGTATTTGATATCGAGTCGCAAGAAACAGTAGATCGAGAAAATAATGGTAATTGGTGGTATCACTATAAATAGTACTAATAAAGCAATCGAAAAAACAAAACCAGACAGTCAATATTGATTTCTTACAAAGATATCAAAAAGTTCCTGTGATATTCACCATTGTACTTGTAAGATATTATTGATAAAGTGGCTGTTTTATTTGAATGCAGCAAAGCGCTCCTATTAACATAACATTAGGTCTATGAATGGAAATTGTAATTGAAGCCCCAACTTTCTTTGATACAGAAGATGAAAATATTTTCTTTTCATGTATATATAATCTACCGACGTACAAGAAAGTAATAGGCAAAGGAAGCATTTTAATAATTGAGCTTTCAAAAAAACCATCTGAGAAAACACTATTGCAGTTATTAGTAATTTGCAAACGATGGAATATTAACCGAGAATCGTTATACAAATTTAAGAATAAGAATAACGAAGGTAGTTTATTATGGAATTCAGAAAAATAAAATATAGCGATCTCAATCCCAAACAAAAAGAGAGCTATAATTTTCAAAAAATAGCTTCTGTGTTAGCTGACTATGGGTTTAATTGCATAAAACTTACAGATGACTGGGCCGGAGCAGATTTTCTCGCTTATCACAAAGATAGAGTTGACACTTTAAAAGTACAATTAAAAGGTCGATTAACCATTAATAAAAAATATACTGAAAAAGAACTGTATATGGCGTTTCCAATAAATAATGAGTGGTATCTGATTAAACACGATTTATTGGTTAATGCAATAGGTAAAACCACCACTTGGTTAAACAGTAAGTCTTGGACTAAGAATGGGATTTATCATTCCTCAAAACCAAGCAAAAAATTATTACAAGAAATAAGCAAAAATATACTTAAAAGCACTTAACAAAAAGCGATCATAATTAAACGAAAACACGGCATCATCTTTCACATAACCTAACACAAATACAATACCAACCCTACTTTAACGTTTTTAAATAATTAATAATTTTTTTCCTTTTATCTTTATCAATTATTTTAACCCCCATTTTAGTGCCTTTTGCAAAAGCGCTGGGATTTTTTAACCACTCATCTAACAGTGATTCTGTCCAAACCTGATTCTTTATACCTTTTTTAGACAGCGCTTTCGAATAATTATAATCTTTTAATCCGGCTATTTTTCGACCAACAATATTTTTAAGACGAGGACCGATACGATTCTGTTCAATGGAATGACAACCTAAACAGACACTCAAAATCTTTTTTTCATCACCCTGAGCCACACTGTTCAGGGTGATGAATAAACTTATACATAAAATAATAACTTTCATAAATTAACCAAAGGCAAATGCTTTTTTAGGTAAGGGTTGTTTTAATGCCTGTGTTAACACTGTCCAATGAACCACTTCATCAGCAATCAGTTGAGAGGCTGCTGTTGCCAGTCCAGTCGTTGTAAAGCTTTCAATGACGCCAATATAGGCATTGACTGCTCCCAACTCCAATTTTGCTGCCAGCTTTAACACATCCGCTTGATTTCTTAGATTACTGACTTGAAGTGCTTGTTCATAAAAAGATCGTGTTTGCTCTTTAACTGGATTACCTCCTAATTTTTGAATAGTTTTAATCAAGACTTCCCTATGTCCTTTATGATGGCTTTGGAAATTAACGGCAATAGATTTAACTCCAGAAGACAATAATCCACTTTCTGCACCTATTTGATAAGCCATAATACCTTCATGCTCTAATGCCAATGCCGTGTTTAAAATAAGGATATCCTGTTCCGTTTGATTTGAACTGCTTTTCGCGGCAACACCAGTGGCCGAACAACCGCTGGTATTCATAAGTAAGGCAAGCCCTGCTGCTGAAAGGGCGCCTTTACCCGCTTTTGACATAAATTCTCTACGTTCTAATATATTCTGCTGTTGATTCATGATGACTACCTTTAATGTGTAAGCGTAAATAAAGCGTTATTAAATACGTTTCGAAATATACGTTGGATAATATAACTTGTAAAACCTGTTTAAATTGTTTAAATTCATATTATGAAAAATATGCATGAAAATCAGACCAAAATCCTCAATCTCCTTTTGGAAACCCCAGAGGGATGTACCCTGCAACAATTGTCAGAACATCTAGATATCACAAAAACAGCCACCAAAGAGCATGTTGTCAAATTAATCCATTTTGGCTACATTTCGCATAAAGATATAAAAGGTCATGTCGGCAGACCTAAAAGAATTTACCTACTGACAGAAAGTGGGCAGGAAGTCTTTCCTCGTCAATACTCCTGGATATCCATTTTACTTTTAGAATATTTGGTAGAACATTCATCCGAACAACATATGTCAAATATCATGGAGCAGCTTGCTGAAAAAGTCACAGATTCACTCAGTGCCAGACTGGAAAAAAATAAGCTCCCTGCTGACCGTTTAAAAGAAATGACCACCATATTAAATGAATTGGGTTATCGTTCACAGTTGAAGCAAAGCGATCTTCGAAAAGGGGCTGTTTTAGAAGCAACCAATTGTGTCTATCATGGTATTGCCAAACAACATAATCAACTGTGTCAATTTGATATTCATCTAATAGAAAAAATGTCTCATATGGATACCTGTTTACAACGTTGTATTGCCAAAGGGGATTCCGTTTGTCGTTTTTATATTAAAAATAAAGAATAAAAATAATATATGAAAAGTTTTGAATAACTGCAACAGTCCAAGCCCAGACTCTATCGATAGACTTATCGATATAAAATAAATCACTCTATTTTTTAAAATATCGATAAGAAAACCAACTCACCAATAATAAAAAAATCACTGACATACCAATAGGTAAAGGAGCTTTAACGGTTGGTGTACTTGCAGAACTGGTGGCTCTTGTATAAGTAAAACCGCCATTGCCACTTGAACCCCACTCACTAAACTGAATATCGATATAAATATCTTCCACTAACAAATGTAATACACCGGCTCGACCAACAATATTACCTAAAATTTGACCTGGGCCTCCTAAGGCAGTTTCCCAACTGGAAAAAGTTAAATTTTGATAATTTGCTGCATTCACATTGGTTGATGGGTTGCCATTCAGCCCTGAAAAAGCCCATTGAGTATCATCTGGACTCTGATTACTCACATAACTTGGCTCTTGCACAATATTAAATAACCCTCGAGTAAAATCTCTGGTCAACCAAACATTTGAGGTAATACGATCCTGTGCTGCTGGATCAGTAGGCAAACTGCCTGTTGGTTTTTGAAAAACAATGAGATTACTATCCCAAACTTCTTGTGCAGACAAATTCACAACCAGACTGAATAGCCCTATAAAAAAGACGTTTTTTAACCACATCATCATTCACCTCGGTACAAAAAATGGCTTACGGTGAGTTTATCCTACCCATTGAATATGACAGAAAACCGTTGACGACTTCTTGGTAATAAAGATTTAATCTAGATTATTAATCCTGGATATATTCATCATCCATAGCATCAAACGGTTATATTCAGGAAGTTTGCCCTGTAACCCGACCAATTAAAAAAGAAAGCAAAATTAAAACAAAAAAAGCTTAACTACTGTTTTTTTCAGCATCAATAATGTCTTACCCATTGTAACTCAGCGCCTGTTGCATTGGTTGCCGAATTAGTTGTTGTTTTCAATTTTAAACGAGGTGTGAGTTCAATTTCAATAATACCTAACCAGGGTGTTGCTGGATCGGGTGTACGTTCTATTTCCAAGTAAACGTGTTCATTCAGATACTTCCCTGCTCCAATGCTGACACCCGTCGATTCTTTTGAATTAGACATTTCTACCGATAAATTATCCAGGCCTAACGTGTCTCTGGTATTCGCGATAGGATCAAAAGAGCTTGAATTGCTATTCAGCTTTTGTATTTCATTGGCCAAGCTTAACGCTTGTATCGGAGAAATTTCGGTGACTGATTTACCAAACAATAATCGTGAAATAATTTCATCTTCGGGTAATGCAGGTACGGATGTAAATGCAAAAGACAAGGATTCTGTTGTTCCGGATAAAACAACATTCACTTCTAGCTCATCATCGGTATAGGTTGCCGGAATATAAAGCAAAGCAATACTATCCTGAAATTGAACACTGCCTTCATTCAATTCAAATTTCTTACCTAAAACCGTTAAAGAGCCTCTTAATGTTTGAAAGCTGCCTTGATAACTTAAATGTTCAATTGCACCTTTTAACTCAACCCCACCTTTTAATTCGACATCCAACCCTTTACCTCTTAAAAAGGCTTGTTGCTCTGCTT
Source organism: Kangiellaceae bacterium (assembly GCA_965230335.1). GTDB lineage: Bacteria > Pseudomonadota > Gammaproteobacteria > Enterobacterales > Kangiellaceae > CBDDKS01. The sequence continues at coordinate 1,230,046 of CBDDKS010000006.1, forward strand.
TTAACTGAATATCCAATACAATGGGTGTTTTCTTTTCAAGGCTTCTTTCTTGAAGCATCTTTTTCTGTTCCAGTTCTTTTTCTGTAATGACATCAATCGTAGGTATATCGGTTCCCATATAATTATTGATCAAAATAGACAATGGTAAAATTGACAAGTCACCACTAATGAGTAATCCCTTATGATGACTTTTTGCATTAAGCTGACCGTCAACGTTGCCCTCAAGATCAGAACGCCCTAGCAAACGCATATTGTTCAACGTCAATGTCATATCTATGGCATCTTCGGCAGTCCAATCATACCAGTTCATATGACCTGCAAAAGATAAAATACCTTTATTACCATCGGTTGCCTGTCCTTTTTTAATGTCTATCATTTGATTATTCAAAGACAGGGATAATTGAATATCTGATAATTGCGTACCCGACAACCTGTTTTCATATTCCATATTCTCTACCTGTAATGATCCTGTGATACTGGGTTTCATAAATGTACCTTTGACTGTATTGTCAAAGGCAATTCGTCCAGATACATGATGCAATTCTTTTTCAATCAGTGCATTTAACGCCAAAGCTTCCATATGCCCTTTTAAACGGATCATTAATGGCCATTGTTCCATATTTTGAATATCAAAGCCCCAATAAGGTGTAATATCGGATAATAATTGAATTTCTCCCAGTTGTTCCTGTGCGAGAAAAAACTGGCTGTTTATATTGAGCTGTTTGTCATCCGAATGAATTTCCATTTGGGCACGATAGCGTTTATTGTCTGTCGATATCTGATGTTTTGTTTCGCCTTCAATATCACCCCAGTGAACCAAAGTATCATAATGCAAGTGTCCCTTAAGATGTGGTTTATCTTTATGACCTGTCACTTTAAATTTTGCATTAAATTGTCCATCTGATAAAGGCAAATCCAAGAATTGAATAAGCTCTGTAGGGATGTGTTGCAAATCTATGTGTGCATCAATATGTTCTTTTTCCAGTTTTGCATCAGTCTTCATAATACCTTGATCACCATAATGCAATTCGGTATCTTTTATTATCCATAATTCATCGTTGACTGAAGCATCTCCTGTTAATTTAAAAGGTACATCCAAATAATGACCTTGCACCAATAGAGCACTATTGACTTGAGGTTGTTGTATACTGCCCTGAACATCCAAACCAAAGGTTATTTGAGCCAATAAATCATCTGGAATACCTAAATCTAAAGCATTTAACAACTGCAAAGGAAACTCTTTCGAATTCACTTGGATATTTAAAGACTCTTTCTCAAAATCAAATTGTCCTGCTGCTTTAACAAAAGCGTCTTCACTCACTTTCAGTTGCGCTTCTTTGATATTGACTTGCACATATTCCCCTTGAGCATCCAGATTAAAGTACCAGGGTAATTGATGATAAACACCGACAGCCTGTGTTTTAACATGATATTTAGGATGTAGTAGCTCTCCTGTTATATTCGCTTGTAAATCATCAATTTTCCCTTCAAGATTTTCAGGTAAATCCAATTTAAATTGAGAAAATAATGATAAAGGCAACGCTTTAATATGAATATTTAAATGATTTTTTTCTCCCAAATAATCCAACTTGCCATTTGCTTTTAAATCAACTTCGTTATAAGTAATGAGCAGTTGTTTGATCTCTGCATCCTGCAGACCAAATGTGCCATCCATATCGACAGAGGCTTCTTGTTCTTCAAATTCAACATCTGCCCATAATTTTCCAAGATAAACCGGTTGTTGTATAGAACCTGAGAGTTTGCCTTTGGTATTTAAACGACCATTGACAGTTTGTTCAATCCAGGGCTGTGCTAAAGAAATGGGTATATTTTTAAAGTCAATATCAGCAAGAATTTGATCATCTTGTAATTGAAATTGAATATTTTGTTGTTCATTTTCAACTAAAAAGTTAAGTGCCCCCACTACATTGAATGTATCTTTTAGTTCAGATTTGAGTGTCAAATAACTGGTTGGTTGTATACTCACGTTATTTTCTAAACATGCTAATTCTCCTTTTTGCCATTCCAGCTTTAATTCTTCTGGCAATATTTTCAACAATACGGCAACATGACCTTCAATAGAGTTTTTTTTCGGTAAAGATAAATACTGATTCAAGAGACCTTTTTCGGATTCATAATAATGTACCTGTAACGATATCTGGGTTTCATCTACCATTGACGACTTTATCATGAACTTTTCTTCTTCTTTACTTAAATTCTTCAGCTCCAAATCAATATCTATTAAATGTTTTGAATAGTCAATGGCTAGTTTACCATTTAAGGACACTTTATTATCAGCAAGAGACTTATCCAATAATTCAAGTGACTTAATATTTAGTTTATCCAAAGTTATTTTAGGTAATGCCCTTAATGTCGATTGAGTATCATCAATATAGTTTTGCAATGAACTATTGTTATCTTTTTTATCTATACTTCTTTTATCTGCATCCTTTATTACTTTTTTCTTCTTTGACCATTGTGTTGCTATCATTATTTTATCAGAAGACAAGTTTTTGATATCAATATGATTGTTCCATAAACTGGATAATTGCCATTGTATTTGAGTTGATTCAAGTTCTAATAACGTTTTGGTGCTATCTTGAATAGAAAAAAAATCGATACGCCATTCACCTAATGACGGTGATTTTAATTCTTTGATTATAACGTTATATTCGGCCAATCCTTTTTCTATAAAAAAATGAGCTAATGTTATTCGGGTACTTTCTGAAAATATCAATAATGTAACACTGACTATTGGTATAACAATAACAGAAAACATGAACCATCGAATGATTTTTTTTAACTTCATCAGAATGCATGTCCTATACTGATATAAAATTGAAAGCTTTCATCATTAATTGTATTGTTCAGATTATCTTTTCTTTTTTGTAAAGGTGTTCCTATATCCAATCGAATAGGTGCAAATGCATAATATCTGACACCAACACCCAATCCCCATAAAAAGTTTTCTCCAAATCTTGGTAATTCACTCTCATAAGCAAAACCACCATCCAAAAAGGTGACCAATCCCCAGGTATTATTTAAGCGAAACCGCGCTTCAAATGCCAGCTCTCCAAAAGATCGTCCTCCTATAGGCGATTGATTATCATCAACTTCACCCAGACTTTGATAAGGATAACCTCTTACTGAACCACCACCACCCACATAAAAACGTTTATCTGCCGGAATAGCTTCTAAAGCTGCCCCTGAATAAGATCCCATCGCAAGTTTTATAGCCAATGTAGGAGAACCTGGCCATTGTTCAAATTGAGAAAATAAACTGTAAGCCACGGTCCATCGATTAAACTGTTCATTATCATTGAGCAGGTCATAAATAGGTGAGAACTCTGTTGCAAAAACCCATCCACTGATAGGATCCAAAATATGATTACGTTTATCAATATCCAAACCAATAGGGATAGAAACTAAATCGAACTTTTCATTACTGCCATTTTCTTCAACTGAAGAGTCTTCAAATGAAGCACCTAACCTTACTTTCACTTCTGAAGAAAGTTTTCTTGTCACCACACCAATATACTGTGTTTTTTCTGAATTAAATGCATCCGTTTCTTTGAGTTCATAATCACTTTTAAAACTAATGCTTTGGTCAGAGCGTAAAAAATGAGGCCAGGTTAACTGACTGGAAAAACTTTCACCTATTGCTGTTGTACGGCTATTTAATTCTAATTTCTCACCATGTCCAAAAATATTTCTGTGATCGTGTCCTATAGAGAAACCCAGATCTTCATCTGAGTTATAACTCACACCTAAACGAAATGTTCGATGCTTTCTTTCTTTAATATGAAAAATCATATCAACCTGATTTCCCTGCTTTTCTTCTAATGTATATTGAATACCAGCAATTAATCCTGTCCGCATTAAATCCATTCTGGATAATTCAATTTTTTTTCTTTGAAAACAATCTCCAGTTTCGATTTTAACAAATTTCTTCAAATAACTTTTTTTGACTTTTTTTAACCCTGAAAAATCAATATTGCCAAACACTTTAGATATACCATTTTTTAATATGAAATGAACTTTTGCTGTTTTGTTTTTATCATTAATAATAACCTGGTAATCTACTTTGGTTGATAAATAACAGGTTTTTTGTGCAACAAATTCAGCAACTTCATATTGTGCCAATAATACTTTCTCTGCCAACAAAGGTTGCTCAAGGGCAAGTGTCTTTTGGTACACCGACTCTTTAGGGAAGTCTTCAGGAAAATCATAATGAATTTCTGATATTGTATATTGTTCTCCAGTTGAAATAGCATAGTGAATATATTTCTTTTCCAATGTTTCTTTAATCGTGCCACTATAAAATCCCTGACTTCTTAATAACATTTGAATAAAACGACGGTCATAATAAATAATGCGTGAGGATTCCTTAATTTGTGTATAGGCAATATTGGCTTTCCTTTCTTTTTTTAACAGCTTTTTCAAAGTTTCTGTTAATTTAGGTTGTCCATGAACCACCAGTTTAAAATCCTTAATCACCTCATTAGAATACCCAACGATTGGAAAGAAAAGTAATACACTTAAAAGGGTTAAAAAGAATAAGTAAGGGCGCAAATGAATATCCTGAAAAATACATAACATTCTACAATGTCTAGAATACACTACATACTAAAAGAAGCACCGCATCCACAACTACTGGTTGCATTAGGATTATTCAATACAAATCGAGCGCCATCCAAACCTTCAGTGTAATCCACCGTTGATCCCATCAAATATTGGATACTTAAAGCGTCCACCAGTAAACCCACACCGAGCCTTTCAATATGCATATCATCAGGCAATACGTTTTCATCAAAACGAAAACCATATTGAAAACCAGAGCAACCTCCACCAGTGACATACACACGCAAATGCAAACCCTGATTATCTTCTTCAGCAAGCAACTGCTTAATTTTATTACATGCCGCATCAGTCAAAACGAGTGATGATGATTCTTGTGACGAAACTGCCATACATATCTCTTTTAAATTGAAGACAGAAAAAGCCCATACGATAGCCGTATGAACTTCATCTCAACTATGTTATTTCAACTGAATATTATCTCAGTCAATAGACCTATTAATCAAGTAGAGGTTCCGTTCTGATTTCCTGAGTGGCTTTTTGATCATTTTTCATGACAATACCTTGTTTTTCATTCAATTCCGGCTCTTTTCTGGATCCCTTATTTTTATGATTTTTAGCATCCATATCAACCACTGCTTTTAACTGTTGCTTGTCTTCGGGCACACTGGGTTTCTTTTTACTCTCCTCTTCTTCCAATAGGGCCTGTTCATCACGAACCAATTGCCCATTCACCTCGGCACCAACCACCATTTGGATTAATTTATAGTACACATTGCCATCTATCAATGCAGAAGATTCCAGCTCAACCCGATCAGAGGCATGAACATTGCCTTTCACTCGACCATAAACCACAACGTGTGGCACCTCAACTTCGCCTTCGATATAACCATTTTTTCCTATGGTTAACATAGATACCTCTGTATCCACCACTTTGACATTACCCGTCACATGACCATCAACATATAAAACACCCTTAAAACTAATATCCCCTAAAATTTTAGTATCACGTGTGATTAAGGTATCTGCTGCCCCCGTTTTAGGACGGATACGGCTTCTTCTTTCTTTTTTTCGACCAAACATTATCGGTAGCCTCCTAAGCAGACCAAGGAAATACTTTTTCTACTTTTTGTGGTTTACGTTCTTGGGTCACTGCCATAACCTTTACAGTTTTAGGTTTGAACCCTTCTGGCAATGTTAACTGGCCTTTAAAATGCTGAAAATATTTAAATTGGAATTTGAGTTTCTTTTCGGTCATATCACTTAATTCCAATAGAGTATATTCAACATCTTTGCCATCTAATGATCCAAGTATAGTCATTTCAAAACGACCTTTTAAAAAAACATGATGTTTTTTTGCCTGAATTAAAGCTAACTGAAATTGATAATGCCCAGGAACTTCTAAAGCATGCATCGACAAATTCGAGATTTGCAAACCTATCGTATCCAATTCCGGGGCCATAATACTGCGATAAAAAGAAAGCTCTCTTTCCAGAGTATTGATATGAGATTCCAAGCCAGCGATCACTTGATTCATTTCATTTTGGGATTCTTTATCAACCTTTGATAAACCTTCGAGCGCCACATGTTCCTTTTCTAGAATTTTTAAAGATTCTGACGTCGCTTCTAATGCTTTCGATGATACTTTCAGTTCTTCAGACAATTGCTGTCTATCTTGAGCGCCATGATAACGCCCCAAAAAAAATACCAGTACCAAAACACTAACCCCTAATAAAATACGGGCTAAATACCAAAAAATACTGCGCTGATAAGTAATGATTAGATTATTATTTTTCATATGTCATTCAATTAATTGTGAAAATTGTCTATAATTCACTTTAAGTCGGCAAATCTCTATTGTTGAAAATATCTCAACGTTTATAAAATCACTGTTACATTAGGATTTTATACTAGCCGTCTATCGTCTCAAGCGTTAGCCTTTTTTCAAAGTATCTCAAAAAAGAGACACTATATTCAAAAAAAAATAACACCTAAAGCCCAGGTGTGTCAGCTATCGCTGCTCATTTTACAAACACATGGTTAGTATCGCAGAATGTCGTTAATCGATGCGCTAAGACTCAGACTGGGTAGTTCCGATGGATTACTGTTGTTAGCCATAGTTGGCCTAGCAGCAGGATTACTGGGTGGTGCAAGTAACGTATTATTTCGATTATTCACCGAAAGCAGCATTGTACTCTGGCACCCTAAAACGGACCAGGGTGATTTTGAAGGACTCCCCTGGGAAGTCAGGCTCGTTATGCCCATTATCGGCGGTATTCTTGTGGGTCTTTTCTTACAAAGGCTGAGAAAACATCGTCGGGCAGTGGGTGTGGGTCATGTTCTGGAGCGTTTAATTTATCATCAAGGTTACTTATCCTGGAAAAACGCTTTGGTACAATTTTTTGTTGGAGGACTCAGTTTATCATCAGGCATGTCCGTGGGCAGAGAAGGTCCCGGTATTCATTTAGGCGCAGCCAGTGGCAGTTGGCTCGGACAACAATTTCATCTACCCAATAACAGCATTCGTATTCTGGTCGGTTGTGGTACAGCCGCTGCTATATCAGCCAGCTTCAACACACCTCTGGCAGGGGTAATTTTCGCTATGGAAGTCGTCATGATGGAGTACACCATTGTGAGCTTTATTCCTGTGATATTGGCTTCTGTGTCTGGCGCTGTTTTAACACGTATTGTCTTTGGCTCCGACACTGCATTTATAGTTCCATCACTAACCTCATCCTTATGGGAAATACCCTTTTTTATAGTGATGGGAATTCTTATAGGCATACTGGCAACCTTGTTTATCGTTTTAACCACTCGGATAGCCATCTTCACTCAAAAATGGCCAATTTGGATCAAATGTACATGTTGTGGCGTCATAGTCGGCACCATTGCCATAGGTATCCCTCAGATTATGGGTATTGGTTACGACTCAGTAAACGCGACCTTACACGGCGAATATACCCTGGTGATTATTTTATTATGTTTAGTTGGTAAGTTCTTTGCCACCGTCAGTTGTTCAGGTATGTCACTGCCTGGTGGCGTTATAGGCCCAACTCTATTCATTGGCGCTATGGCTGGTGCCGCATTAGGTTATCTGGCGCATTGGCTGTTTCCTGATCATTCATCGTCTTATCCATTCTATGCCATGATAGGTATGGCAACCATGATGAGTGCCGTATTACAGGCACCTCTAGCTGCCCTGATGGCATTACTTGAATTAACATCTAACCCCGGTATTATTCTACCCGGCATGCTTTCTGTCGTTATCGCGAATATGATGGTTACACAGATATTCAAGCAAAAATCTATCTATCAAAGTTTAATGAATGCACGGGGCATGGATATGAGAATCAGTCCCATCGCACAGTTTTTACGCAGAGTCGGTGTTGCTGGCGTAATGGAGCGTTCCATTGCAACGCATGAGCGCGATATTTCTATTAATGAAGCGGAAAAACTGCTTGAATCAACACCTCGCTGGTTATTAGTGCAAGAAAATCATACACCGGTTGCCCTTATGTCAGCCAATGATCTGGCACGTCATCTTATTGGACTCAAAGAAAATACAGAAAATGACGATGATGACGAACAAACCGAAAACATCACTGAAAATATCGATTTACTAAAAATTCCAGCAGACCGACAAAATATTGCTTCTATTTATTTACAGGCCACCCTGGAACAGGCTCTGGATTCGATGAATACCAATCAAGTGGATGCCGTTTATATTTATCGAAAAACCGCACCTATGAATGAAAAAATCTATGGTGTTATCACTCGCGAATCGATAGACTCTTACTACACCTACAATACATCAACCGCCAGTACCCCATCCAAATAAATGATATTCCTTTGGTTAAAAGCACTACATATCATTTTCGTTATCACCTGGTTTGCAGGTTTATTTTATTTACCCAGAATTTTTGTCAATATCGCATTGGTTAAAGAGCCCAGTGTACAATCTCATCTAATCGTTATGGCCCAAAAGCTGTACCGTTTTATGACACCACTGATGCTTTTGGCCATTGGTTTTGGTATTGCCTTAAGCTGGCTCAATTGGGATCTCTACAAAGTATCTGCCTGGTACCACATAAAAATGGGCCTGTTACTATTATTATTTGCCTACCATGGGTTCTGTGGATATTATCTGAAACAGTTCCAACAACAAAACAACAACAAAAATCACGTCTTTTTTCGTTTCTTTAACGAAGCTCCCGTATTACTTTTGTTTGCCATTGTTTTGTTAGCTGTGTTAAAACCTTGATTTAAATTACATGATTGCCAGATTCTCCTGCATTTTAAAGAAGACGAGATGATGGTAAAATTTTATATTCAAATACCCGAAAAAATGGGTTGTGCCCAAGAATCATTTTAGATTGAGTAATCGCTGTGAATTTATCCGGTCAACATATTTTATCTGTCAAAGACTTCTCAAAGGATTTAATTGAATTTATTTTTACCGTTGCTGAAAATATGAAACCCTACGCACTAAGACAAAAAACCTGCAAAGTGCTGGATGGTGCTATTTTGGCCAATATGTTTTTTGAGCCCAGCACACGCACACGCGTCAGCTTTGGTTGTGCCTTCAATCGCCTGGGTGGTCAAGTACGCGAAACAACAGGCACAGGGCTTTCTGCACTGGCTAAAGGAGAATCCCTTGAAGATATGGCTCAGGTCATTTCCGGTTATAGTGATGCCATTGTCATGCGTCACCCTGAAGCGGGTTCGGTAGAATGTTTTGCCAAAGGCAGTCGTATACCGGTCATTAATGGTGGCGATGGTGACAATGAACATCCCACACAGGCATTACTGGATCTCTTTACCATTCAAGAAGAACTGTCCAAAAAACAATTATCTATTGAGCAATTACGCTTAAGTCTGGTCGGTGATTTAAAGCACAGCCGTACTGTACATTCATTGTGTCAACTGCTTGCACTTTATCCTCATTTAACATTACATCTTATTGCTCCTCCAGCACTGGCAATGCCACAAAAATATATTGATTTATTAACCAATGCCGGACACAAAATTATTCAGTCTGATCGTTTGGAAGATGGATTAAAGAATATCGATATTATTTATCAAACCCGTATTCAGCAAGAACGTTTTGCTTCATTAGATGAAGCCAATGCATTTCGTGGTCAATTCCGTTTAAATAAATCGATACTGACTCAACATGCACAGTCGAATACAATCATAATGCACCCTTTACCTCGTGATTCACGCAGTGATGCCAATGAACTCGATACCGATCTAAATAACTACAGTGGGCTGGCCATCTTTAGACAAGCCGACAACGGAGTGATTATTCGCATGGCATTGTTTGCCATTATTTTAGATGTGCATAACCAACTCAAACAACATGAAGCCCCCGTACATTGGTATGTACCACATAAGCCATAATTTAAAGTGATTACATCATGACCTCTTCAGATACTGTTTCATCATCTACCCTTTATGAACAAGCACAAAAAATGATGCCAGGTGGTGTCAATTCACCAGTAAGAGCGTTTAATGGTGTGGGTGGAATCCCCAAATTTATTGACAGTGCCAATGGTCCTTTTTTATATGACACGGAAGGCAAACAATACATTGATTATGTTTTATCCTGGGGTCCCATGATACATGGTCATAATCATACCGATATACGCAATGCTGTTATTCAAGCTGCCGAAAAAGGATTAAGTTTTGGAGCTCCAACAAAAATAGAAATGGAATTAGCCGAAATCATTATCAACATGTTTCCATCCATTGAACAGTTGCGCATGTTAAGCAGTGGTACAGAAGCAACCATGACTGCCATTCGCCTTGCCAGAGGTTATACTAACAAGCAAAAAATTATTAAGTTTGAAGGCTGTTATCATGGTCATGCAAATTCTTTACTCGTCAAAGCAGGCAGTGGTTCATTAACATTAGGCGTGCCTTCGTCACCCGGTATCCCTCATGATTTTGCAAAACACACACTCACAGCCACCTTTAATGATCTGAACAGTGTTGAAATATTAATGCAAGAATATGCAGAGGATGTTGCCGCCATCATTATTGAACCTATCGCAGGCAATATGAATTGTATACCGCCCGTTGATGGTTTTCTTTCTGGCCTTAGACAATTATGCGATCAATATAATACGGTATTAATTTTTGATGAAGTGATGTGTGGCTTTCGTGTTGGATCAGGAAGTGCCCAAGCCCTTTATCAAGTACAACCCGACTTAACAACCTTGGGCAAAGTGGTTGGCGGAGGTATGCCTGTTGGCGTCCTTGGTGGCCAAACACAAATTATGCAACATCTGGCCCCTGTTGGCCCTGTGTATCAAGCAGGTACCTTATCAGGCAATCCTGTTGCAATGAGTGCAGGATTAGCCGCATTGAAACTGATACATCAAAACTCTGGATTTTATGATCCCATCTATCAATATACAGAACAACTGGTTAACGGATTACAACAATTGGCCAATCAAGCGGGTATTGCTTTTACCACTCATCATGTTGGCAGCATGTTTGGATTATTTTTCAGTGAAGAACAACACATCACCGGCTTCAAACAAGTGACAGAGTGCAATATTGATCATTTTCAAACATTTTTTCATCAGATGTTAAAACAAGGTGTTTATCTGGCACCTTCCGCCTTCGAAGCAGGCTTTACATCCAGTGCTCATAATGATGAAACATTGAACCTGACTTTAGAAGCAGCTAAAGAAGCGTTTAAACATTTATAAGATATAAACTCTTCTTATAAAAAATTTGCAGCTTCGGTATTAAAAATGTGCAGAAATATAACCATAAAAACCACTGGATGTCACTTCATACTCTCCACGAACAGATTCTCGTTTACTTTCCAAATCAGAATTTATTTTAGTAAATCTTAATCCAAGATCAATATTCTTGAAGGCTTTGTAATTTAAATCTAAATCAAAGTCATTAAACACACCTTTAACATCGTTTACTTCTAATAAAAACTGTCTTGTTGCCGCTGTCAAACTTAATTTTGAAGTAAAATAATAGGTGCCATTGAGTGCCAATAAAATTAATGGAAAGTTTTCGTCAACCGTTTCAATCTCATCAGTGGTCAAATCGTCTTCTAAAGATTGTAAAAAAATATCTAATTTATTGATTCGTAAACTTGCGCCAATACTCATACTAAAACGTTGATCTGTCACAAAGGTATTCAGATAATCTAACTTAAATACTTCATCACGAAAATCAGTTGTAATCATCCGATCAACCGGAACTTCGATATCAGCAAACAAAATAACGTTATCTAAATTCTTAATACCACTGCGTTCAAATACATAATGTGACAGATGAAGACTGTGACGAGAATTAAAGTAGTAAGAAGCTTCGAATTGGAAAGTATCATCAGAACTACTTAACCCCAAATCCTTCTCAAAATCGATGACAGTACCAATAATACCAGCCGAAGAATCAACCCGCAGTACAGTATTAATACTTCCAAGATCAAACACCCCTCCTCTTAATTCAAACTTTGGCGACGTCAAAACCAATGGCAAACTATGACTATGGACTTGCTGTGATGATAGTGAAGAGATATACATTATCAGTATAAGCAAGGTGTTTAGAGTGAAGATATTACTGAAATTCATATTGAGCTATAACAAAAGTTAATGATGGAGTCAGGATACCGGTCAAATTATTAATAGACCAGTAATAATTAGAAAACATTAAAACACATCCCGTTCAACCATAGATACCGGTTGCCCATCACCAATAATAATATGATCAAGTACGCTTACATCAATCATTAGCAGTGCTTGCTTTAAAGATTGTGTGACTTCAATATCGGCTTCACTGGGCTCACAAAAACCGCTCGGATGATTATGCGCAAAAATAACAGCTGCTGCGTTATGTGCCAGACAACGTTGAACAACAACGCGCAAATGAACTGTCGATTGATGAATGGTACCCTGAAACAAAGTTTCAAAAACAATCACTCTATGTTGATTATCCAAAAACAGACAGGCGAATACTTCATTTTTTTGATCACCTAACTGTGTTTTTAAATATTGTTTGACCAACTCAGGCGAGGTCAGCACATCACTACGCTGTAGTGTTTCCTGCAAATAACGATTACCCAATTCAAGTGCCGCCTGCAATTGTACATATTTGGCAATGCCCAGCCCTTTATGACGACAAAGCTGCTGTTGTGAAGCATTCAATATATCTCTTAGCCCTTGATAGTGACTCAATAACTCTCTTGCCATATCCACAACATTTTTACCTAACGTACCTGTACGTAAAAAAATAGCCAGCAGTTCTGCATTGGATAAATACTGTGCCCCATGTAATAAGAGTTTTTCCCTGGGGCGTTCGCCCTGAGGCCAATCTTTCATTGAACGGATATTTTTATGATTTAAGCAGATATCCTCAGATTCTGTTTCAGAGGCATTGGGTGGTTTATTTTGACAATAATCCGTTGTTTTATTATTTGCTGTTGTATCATTTACAGTCGTATCATTTTTGCTTATGCGAATTGCTGTGCTCGAAAGGTCGTCCATCGTAAAAGTTTTCCTTTTAACAAATAACCTAACCATAGGTTACATTTGATTTAGAGATAAGAGTTTAAGGCAAATCTTTCATTTAATCCAGCAGTATTGGTATTCTCTATTCGAAATCTTAAGAATCTGAGTTATACTCGATACCTAGCAAGTAAGTGGTTATTTGCTAACTTCAAAAAATAACACGACATCCATTTCTAAGGTTTTTTATCAACATGCACGCTAAGCGCATTATTCTTGGTATTACTGGCGGTATTGCCGCCTATAAAAGTATTGAACTCTGTCGGCGCCTGCAACAGGAAGGTGCTGAAATACAAGTTGTTATGACACCATCCGCCCAGGCTTTCGTCACCCCCCTTACGCTACAGGCTATTTGCGGTAACCCGGTAAGAACAACCTTATTTGATGAAGCTGCCGAAGCGGCAATGGGACACATTGAGTTGGCTCGCTGGGCAGAACAACTGGTTATCGCTCCAGCAAGTGCCGACTTTATGGCCAGATTGGCTATGGGAATGGCCAATGATCTCCTCTCAACATTGTGCCTGGCAACACCCGCTCCTATTATTTTGGCTCCTGCAATGAATCAACAAATGTGGCGTAATCCAGCAACACAGCATAATAAACATGTGTTAGAGGAAAGAGGGATTCATTTATTAGGTCCAGCTTATGGCGATCAGGCCTGTGGTGACGTTGGTCCTGGACGAATGCTCGAACCCGAAGAGATAGTAAAACAACTGAGCGGTATCCATCAGGCACATGATAATAGTGAGCAAATCCTGAAAGGACAATCTTGGTTAATTACAGCTGGCCCAACTTGTGAAGCATTAGATCCCGTGCGCTTTTTAACCAATAGAAGTTCAGGAAAAATGGGGTATGCCATCGCTCAACAGGCCGTTAATTTAGGTGCAAAAGTGACATTGGTGAGTGGACCGGTTCATTTGGAATCACCCCATAATGTCGAACGAATTTCTGTCGAAACGGCAGATCAAATGCTCAATGCTGTTATGTCACATGTCGACAAAACCGATATTTTTGTGGCTTGTGCCGCTGTATCTGATTATCGCCCACAAAATCTCCAAGATCAGAAAATTAAGAAAGACAATGATGAACTTTCACTAACACTTGTCAAAAATCCAGATATTTTACAAACAGTCAGTACACTCAATGATCGACCCCTCTGTGTTGGTTTTGCCGCTGAAACTCAACAAGTTGAAGCTTATGCACTCGATAAGTTAAAAAGAAAAAATCTGGATGTTATTTGTGCTAATCAAGTGGGTGAAAAAGGCACTGGTTTTGATGCCAATGACAATGCACTGACTTTACTATTTAAAAATGGTGATAAAGTTTCTTTAGAAAAAACCAGTAAATATCATCTTGCTTATCAGTTAATAACAGAAATTTCTCAACGTTTAGCAATCACTTCAAAAAAATAGGGTATTAAAGTGAAAAGAAAAGCCGATGTTGAACAACAGAAGAAAAGCAAAAAAAACAAGAAGTCTGAACATTTAATAGGTGCCAAAAGTCTTATATCTTTGGGGTTGCCATACCTTGTTTTTTCACTGCTGATTATTTGCCTGGTTGCCATATTACAATATTATTTTATGATTGAAAAATCAGGTACCACTCAAAAGCAGGCTTTTGTCAAAGAAACATTAAACAGCTATGTGAGTGTTATTTCTTCCTCCATTAAGACATTTGATTTTTTTGTTGAACATTATACCCGCAATGAAAACTTTATTAATGCCATAGTAGACAATAATACACAGGATATAGAACATTTTGAAAATTTAATTAAATCCTCTATTCCTGAAGCACATGGCGCAAAAGTTGTTTTCCCTGATGTCCTGGCAGAAGATCTTTCAGCTTCACCTGCCATTTCAAATACTATTCTGGAATTGGTTCGACAATTGATAAAAGGACAGACGATATTACCTGAACTGATTCTTCCTGGTTCCAAAAATCAATACATTGCATCACTTCATCCAATAAAAAAGAATGATACGATTATTGCTGTTCTTGTTGTTGGTATGAACGCTAATACCTTAAAAAATGTTTTAAAAACATTCGATGCTTTACCTGGTTATATGGAAGCCTGGCAGAGTTTTAATCATACCCAACAAGTTATCGCTTCCTACGGAGATAAAAAGTTTAAACGTGGACAACCTTTTAGTATCAGTAATAACAACAACTCCAAATGGCAAATTGCTTTTTGGCCACAACAAAAAGCAGAACTCAGTGGACAAAATGAAATGTTTTATTTCATTGCCGGACTTATCATTATTTTAATTGTTGTCGCCATGGGTAATTATGTTGGTTTAAATATTATTAGAAACACAGTCAAGTCTGATACGGGTGCTTTGGCAAAAGCTTTTCTGGATTCACAGGAAATGTCATTAAAAACCGCAAAGCTGTTTAAACTCAATTATTTTAGAGATTTCATAATGACGTTGTCACAAAATAATTATGATTTAAGCTTCAACATACCACCTCAAAAAGAGGTTATTCAAGATCCTTCTCCCTCATCACCAAAGAAAAAAGAAAAACCAAAATCACAAAAAGAGAGTATTTTACCAAAACCTGAAACAGAAGATATTTTTGAAGAAATACAAACGACTCCCATTAAAGTACCTGACTCAATTTTTAGGGCCTATGATATTCGTGGTGTTGTTAACGAAACACTGAATGAAGAAATTGTTCGAACCATTGGTCAATCCATTGGTAGTGAAGCTTACGATCGCGGTGAACAAAAAGTAATCGTTGCTCGGGATGGACGACTATCCGGCCCGTCTTTACTCGCTGCACTAAAACAAGGCATTAAAGACAGTGGTCGGGATGTTATTGATATAGGCGTCGTGCCTACCCCTGTTCTGTATTTTGCTGCACATTATTTAGATACTCAAAGTGGTGTCATGTTAACCGGCAGTCATAATCCTGCTAACTACAATGGTTTAAAAATTGTTATAGCAGGAGAAACTCTATCTCAGGATTCCATACAGGCATTAAAAGAGCGCATTAACAATAATCAATTACTGGAAGGTCAGGGCAGTGAAGAAGAAAAAGACATTCTTCCTGATTATTTAAATCAAATTACATCAGATATTGCTCTGGCTCAACCTTTAAAAGTAGTTGTTGATTGTGGCAATGGTGTTGCTGGTGTTATTGCACCGACACTTGTGAAAACACTGGGCTGTGAAGTTATTGAATTATTCTGTGATGTGGATGGTAATTTTCCAAATCATCATCCAGACCCCAGTAAACCGGATAACTTAAAAGATCTCATCAATGCAGTAAAAAATGAAAATGCAGATATCGGATTAGCATTTGATGGTGATGGTGATCGCCTGGGTGTGGTTGATTCGAATGGTTCTATCATATGGCCCGATCGTCAAATGATGCTGTATTCAATGGATGTTTTATCCAGAAACCCGGGAGCCGATATTATTTTTGATGTGAAATGTACCAGTCATTTACCTAAAATTATTTCAGGTCATGGTGGTCGCCCTGTTATGTGGAAAACAGGGCATTCACTCATTAAATCGAAAATGAAAGAAATTAATGCTTTATTAGCGGGTGAATGCAGTGGTCATGTTTTCTTTAAAGAACGTTGGTATGGCTTTGATGACGCTATTTATACTGCAGCAAGACTTATGGAAATATTAGCTGGGGATTCTCGTACATCATCAGAAATTTTTGCTGCCCTACCTGACAGTGAAACAACACCAGAAATCAATGTTTCGATATCAGATACTTTAAAGTTTGAATTTATTAAAAAGTTTTCCGAACACGGTTACTTCCCCAATGGAAAACTCAATACAATCGATGGTGTTCGTGTTGACTATGATGACGGTTGGGGACTAGTCAGAGCCTCAAATACAACACCTTGTCTTGTTGTTAGATTTGAAGCAGAAACCAAAGAACGACTAGATCAAATACAAGATACTTTCAGGGAACAAATGTTAGCGATAGACAACTCACTCCATTTACCATTTTAAATTTTGGGGAGAACAAACCTTATGCCATTAACAAAAAAAAGAGGCTCCCGTCGACAAGAAATTCTACAATGCTTAGCACGTATGTTAGAAACAGAAGTAGGCGCACGTATTACAACGGCCCGTCTGGCACAAGATGTCGGCGTATCAGAAGCTGCGCTCTATAGACATTTTCCCAGCAAAGCAAAAATGTACGAAGGACTTTTGGATTTCGTTGAAGAAAGTATTTTTACACGAATTTCTTCTATTTTAGCAGAACATAAACACCCAAAAGAAAGATGCCATTTAATTATGCAGCTTATTTTGGCTTTTTCAGACAAAAATCCAGGTATTTGTCGTTTATTAATGGGTGATGCCTTAACTGGAGAACATACCCGTTTAAGAGAAAGAATGATTCAGTTTTTTGATAGAATTGAAGTACAAATAAAACAAATTTTACGTGAGGGACAACTTGAACATAAAGAAATGAGTCATATAGATGCCACCATTTTTGCAAATTTCATGCTCGCAGTGATAGAAGGAAGAGTTCAACAGTTTGTAAGAAGTAATTTTAAACGTTCACCTTTAGAAAACTGGACTTTGCAGTGGCAATATATTGATATACAGTTCCATAAACTTTAATTGTCTTATCAATCGTTATTGTATCAGGAATTATTTTTATGATGATATCTATTACCGCTTTTTATACCGCATTATTGGCATTGATCTTTGTTGGTTTAAGTTTTCGAACTATTTCTTTAAGAAATAAACATAAAGTAGCCATAGGACATGATCAAGTTTCATCTTTAGAGAGAGCTATTCGTGCTCACGGAAATTTTTCTGAATATACACCCTTGGCATTACTGTTAATTTATTTTGTGGAATTAAATACAGATTCGTACTTAATGATTCATATGCTTTGTATATCATTTTTGCTGGGACGAATTATCCATGCTATCAATATAAATAAGACTAAAGAAAATTTGAATTTAAGAGTCGTTGGTATGGTATTATCTTTAGGCGTTATTATTATTGCAGCCATTTATATTTTATATGTATCTTTTTCAAAGATGATTTAACATGAAAGTACAAGAAACCATTATTTTATTACACGGACTGGCTCGAACTAAAAACTCGATGAAAGTTATTGAAAAAACTTTCATCAAAGAAGGTTTTTTTGTTATTAATGCAGACTATCCATCCACTCAAAATACCATAGAAGATTTAGCAGAAAATACCTTACCCAATCTTTTACAGCAATGTCCTGAAAATTCAAATATTCATTTTGTTACTCATTCCATGGGCGGTATTATTATTCGTTATTATTTAAAACACTTCCCTGTAGAAAGGCTTGGAAAAGTGGTGATGTTAGGCCCACCCAACCAAGGTAGTGAAGTCGTTGATAAATTAAAAAATATACCTGGTTTTTATTTTTTAAACGGTGATGCAGGTTTGCAATTGGGTACAGGACAAATGAGTGTCCCTGTATCACTTGGTAAAGTTGATTTTGATCTGGGTGTTATTGCCGGTTCAAGGAGTATCAATCTCTTTTTATCAACATTAATATCTGGAAAAGATGACGGCAAAGTATCGGTTGAAAATACAAAAGTTGAAGGTATGAAGGACCATATTACTCTACCGGTAACACATCCTTTTATGATGACCAATAAAAAAGTTATCCAACAAACCATTCATTATATTAAACATGGTTGTTTTCTTAAATAACCTCATCTAACTGAATCATTCTTTTGGGTCTCAGTTTGCTTGACACAAAAAGACATACTCAACATTCAATAATCACTCACAACAAGTACTCACGTAGCGAATCAGTTTTTTTCTCTAAATAAATCCTGACTTCCTGCACCACAGGCAATCACTGTTTTCATCATTTTTTCAATACTTGCCTCAGGATAACAAATGACCAAAGATTCAGGTACATGATAAATATTGCCTGACGTGGGGTTAGGCCCTGTAGGTACAAAAACACTATACATTCCATTATCATGCCGGGCCGTCACTAATGCCGTCACTGTTGTTGGGGAGTGCTCACC
This sequence comes from Kangiellaceae bacterium, assembly GCA_965230335.1. Taxonomy (GTDB): domain Bacteria; phylum Pseudomonadota; class Gammaproteobacteria; order Enterobacterales; family Kangiellaceae; genus CBDDKS01. Next base: position 1,249,156 of record CBDDKS010000006.1, read on the forward strand.
AAAAATTTTTACCCTGGCTACTTCACCTTTGGCAAAGGGTGATGATTCTTTATCGCCTAATACCTGACCAATGATTTCCTTAATCAAACGATAACCCGGTGCTAAGCGGGAAATATATTGATCGAATTGATTATGTAACCAACGACCAATGCCTGTTGAAACTATTGTACCTACCAAAAAACAAATAGTAAAAATAATAATTATGACGAAAATATCTGCCACAATTTCATAAACCTGCAACTCACGTAATAAGTAATTTGTTATCGGTTGAATTTGATTGGTGACAAAAAGAAAGGCCCAACGAAAAACAAAGGCTAAAATGACCAGAGGCAATAACACTAAAATACCACCAATCAGTGATTTTCTAATAAAACGTTTTATTTTTTTCATATGATATACCTCATTTTAAAAACTCAATCCCGTATTAACACCCGCACTCTCTGAAAATTTAATATTCAACAGCCACAGATAGTTCGAATGCATTATCTTATCGACCATTCCAATGGATGTCATTCACCTTCTGCTTTTAGCGTTCGATTTAATAAAATTTGTGCTTGTTCCAGTGGATTGGCATCTTCATAAATAATCTTATAAATAGCTTCTGTAATCGGCATATCCACTTGATAACGCTTGGACAGCGCCAAAGCCTGAGGGACATTTTTAACACCCTCAACCACTTGGCCAATCTGTTGAATGGCTGCTTCAACCGATTCTCCACGACCAATTGCCAATCCAAAACGACGGTTTCTTGATTGGTTATCGGTACTCGTTAAAAATAAATCTCCCAATCCGGCCAATCCCTGAAAGGTTTCCGTCTTACCCCCCAGTTTTAGTCCCAAACGCTGAATTTCGGCCAATCCCCGTGTTACTAAAGCAATACGAGCATTTGCGCCAAACTGTAGGCCATCAGCAATGCCTGCAGCAATCGCAATAATATTTTTAAAAGCACCGCCTAACTGCACACCAATCATATCATCACTGGTATACACTCTAAATCGACTATTAACAAAACGAAGGCTTAAATCTTCAGCAAATTGTTCATTATTCGATGCCAGAGTAATCGCAGTCGGCATCCCCTTCGCTAAATCTATGGCAAAAGTGGGACCGGAAAGCACTGCCATTGGCAGGCTGCCCAGTTTTTCCTCGACACATTGATGAAAAAACTGACCACTACCCGGTTCAATCCCTTTGCACGCCCAAAGTAAGCGAGGGGTTGAATGCAACAAAGGCTGAATTTGATGTAATGTTTCTGAAAACGCCTGACTGGGTACAACTAATAATATATCCTGACAGCCATCTAATGCTTTTTTTAAATCAGAAGTCACTTGCAAATGAGATGGAAAAACAACACCCGATAAGTATTTTTCATTCTTCTTTTGATCAACCATTTCCTTTGCATGATCATGATTACGTGCCCACAAGGTCACTGAATTACCATTACCTGCCAGCAGAACGGCAAGCGCAGTTCCAAATGACCCTGCTCCTAAAACACTAATCGGTTGTTGCAGAATTTCCGAAGAACTAATGAGTCGTTACCTCAGCAGAAGAACCTTCATCATTTGCTTTGTTTTGTAACTGTGCCTGATACAAAGCCGCGAAATTAACAGGTGCCAGGTAAACCGGAGGAAAGCCTCCACGATTCACTAAACTTGAAATGGTTTCACGCATATAGGGATATAGGGCTTCTGGGCAAAAAGTGCCTAACACCTGCTGACTTTGTGCATCCTCAAGACCCTGGATAATAAAAATACCCGCTTGATGTACTTCTACTAAAAATGCAGTTTTTTCCCCTTGTTTTGCTGTAAGGGTCATGGATAGCACCACTTCAAATAAATCTTTTGTCAATTTCTTTGCTTGGCTATTCATTTCCATTTTTATTTCTGGTTTGTAATTTTGCTCATTAAATAATTCAGGTACATTAGGTGCTTCAAAAGAAACATCCTTCACGTAAAGACGTTGAATTGCTATTTGAACATTATTTTGCGCTGCTTCTGATGAGTCAGATGATGGAGAGCTGGCCATTTGATTACCCCTTTAAGATAATAGGATTTGAAAACAATCAGTAATTACAAAAAAGCAAGTACCCTAACATATCTCTTAAGAAAAAGTAGTTACTTCTTTATGACAGGTAAGTTATCGCCTAACCAGGCAGTAAAACCTCCTGCGAGTTTATGCACACTGGAAAACTGGGCCTTCTTCAATTTTTGTGCAATCGAGCCCGCCTGCATTCCATTGGCGCAGACCACTATAATGGGTTTATCCTGGTACTTTTCCAACTCTTTAAGGCCAGATTCCACCTTTGATTGTGGCATATTAATTGCCCCAGGAATAAAACCTTTATTAAAATCAGCTATAGGTCTGATATCCAGAACAACACCCTCTTCCCGATTGATCAAATGTGTTAATTGTTGTGGTACCAATGACTTAATGCCATGTGTTAAATGTTGAATCTGAGCAATCACCAATAAAATCGCAACAACCAACCAGGCACCAGATAAAAACCAGTGCTCCGAAAAAAACGTTATAAACTGCTCCATAATTAACCTATATGTTGATTCATAAAAAAGCCCTAGCTACATGAATCAACATGTATTTAGAGACATTCATCATAATTTTTAAAAACCAATAGTCTGGAATTGGCAAGATTTCCGCATTGATTTTGTGCAAGCGCGCATTATATACCCAAAAATCACCTTAATATAGAGCCCCTAATATACCCTCAAGCCAAATAGATATATTCACCAGAACACACCGAGCTATTCTCATGAATATATCCTGTTTTCAGTATAGTTTTCATACATTAATCAATTATTGCTTGAGACATTGTCCATTTTCTTTGTGAGAGATCTCTTACAAACATGTAAGCGATCTCTCACAAACGTGTAGGAAAAACACCATTATTTCTATATAAAAACACTTAACCTATTGATTTTTAATAGTTTTAAAAATTATATTTTTTTATCAGATGGCTTACACCTCATTTTGTTAGTTGAGTAAAATTTTTATCTCATTAGAATTGTACTTGTGAACAGGTGATGGGACTTAGCAAGAGAGCAAGCAATCGTTCATATGGGTGCAGTAATAGGAAGAGCACATATTGGACAAGGACGAACACTTGATGAAGCTGGACCTCAGTTATGGATTTCAAGCTAAGTGAAGGATAACAGCATGGACGATAGCGGGAGATGTTATATAACATCTCGACAAAAGACAGCCTGATAAGCTGTCTTTTTTTATGCCTGAATAATGTGAGCTTTTCTTAATTTCACCTAGGGTCTGTTGCTTTTTTATTGATAACAAATTAACCTGAGTTCTGGATAAGAAAATTGATTCGGTCATTGGTCATACATTCATTGGCTTTATATGCTGCAAAAAATTAAACAGTGGGCAATAAAAAGTGCTGAGCAGCCTAAAAGCCGGCTGAGGCAATTATTTTTTGGTATAGGTCTCTTTTTTATCGGCATAATGGTTATTTACTGGGCAGCAAGCATAGAGCATAGCATGCTATTCTATGCCGGTATTGTGATCATTGCTCTAGCTTCATGCATCGCTCTACCTGGCTATCTTGGATTGCTAATCTGGCGCCTATCTAAAATCCATCCTTCAAGAACCAACAAATTCTAAGGTCTGTTAATAGTAATCTGAGTTCTGAATAAGAAGAACAAGATTAATAGTAAGGATTTTCTCCTGCCGCGTGTTCAGTCACATCCTGAACACCTTTACATTCAGGGATTTTTTCCAACAGTGTTTTCTCAATGCCTTCTTTCAAAGTCATATCCACCATGCCACACCCCTGACATCCACCACCAAATTGCAAAACAGCAATTCCATCATCCGTTAATTCAACTAATGCCACTTGTCCGCCATGATTGGCCAGTTGAGGGTTAATCTCTGATTCCAGTACATAGCGAATCCGATCAATAGCCGGGGCATCATCCGAGACTTTACGAATCTTCGCATTAGGTGCTTTTAATGTTAACTGCCCTCCTGTTTCATTAGTTTGATAATCAATGAGGGCCTCTTCAAGATAAGGGGCAGAGTCAGCATCAACAAACGCAGAAAATCCATTAAACGTTAATTCTGTATCCTGTTCTTCAACAGCATCGGGTGGACAGTAAGATACGCCACATTCTGCTTTTGCAGTACCTGGATTCACAACAAAAACACGGATATTGGTATCAGGATCTTCCTGTGAAGATAATAATTTTTGAAAGTGTTTTTGTGCCGGCTCAGTAATGGTAATCATTCAGTGTCTCGATGGGATACAAATCAATTTTTCTAATAGCATAGTATATACGTATACCCGCTCTACTTGAAGATACATCTTCAAGGCGTTTATACCCATATATTTCTTATGGAGAAATGAGTTAAAAGCCACCCATATAACGGCTTCTTTTTCTTTCCTTGATTTTATGTAAATCAACCAATACCAGACCATCAACACAACCGGCAAAATCTGGATCGATACCAAAGTCTAAAAACTCAACACCTCCTGGTTCACACAATTCCGTATATTGTTTGTATAAAGTGGGAATACTGCATCCCATATTAGCCAACAAGCTTTTTAACTGAGAAAAATCCTGTTTGTAATTATCGCCAGTAAATGTTGTTTTTAATTCATCAATGACATCCTTGCTTAATTGATAAGGTTTTTTTGAAGAAGCCACATGATGCTGACTATTTGAAAAATACAATTTATAAAAATAAATTAATAAATCTTTTGCTGTATCAGGCATTTGATTACTAATACTGACAGGGCCATACAAATAACGGTACTCAGAATTTTTTTTCAGGAAAGCACCGATACCAAACCACAAATAATCCAAACTGCGTTTACCCCAGTATTTTGGCTGTACAAAACTTCTTCCCAATTCCAAAGCTGACGCTAAATAGTTATCCATATGATCTTCAAAATCAAATAAAGTATGTGTATACAGTCCTTCTTTACCCAACTTCTCTAGAGTAACTTTGGTATCACAGAAACGATACGCACCAACAATTTCAAATACTTCATGATCCCAAAGGACTAAATGATAATAATGTCGATCATAATAATCTGTGTCTCGCTTTTGTCCACTACCTTCACCAACAGCGCGAAAAGAAACTTCTCTTAATCGACCAATTTCTCTCAAAATAACAGAATCATTTAATGAGCGGCATAAATAAATTTTTTTATTATCTGGTGTCGTACCCAATAATTCCTGCTTTTGTAATGCTTCCCATAATTGAGATGGATGCTCGGGATGAGCAATGGCTGCTTCTGTTTGAAAAACACCAGATTTACTTTTACCTATTCTATAGACATGACGTCTAAATAAAGAGGTTTTTTCTCTGTTGGTTAATGCTTTGTTTTTTACCTGCTCAACAGAAATAATGTCTCCTATACGAATGGGGACTGTCTTTTTGGTTTGCTTCATCATCTCACGTACCAAAAGCAGTGTTGCCATAGGTTTATAAATCAGAGACGTCAAATAAAAAGATAATGAATTACGTGCATCAACAAATATGGGTAAAACAGGAGCATTCCCAGCTTTGGCAATCTTTAAAAAACCTGTTTGCCAGGTACCATCTTTAACGCCTGAAAAACCAAACCTTGACACTTCACCCGCAGGAAAAATAATCACAACACCTTCTGATTCCAAATGCTGATTAATATTTTTTAAATTACTTTTTAATGTGTTACCTCCCATATTATTGACAGGTAACAATAAGCTATGCAAAGGCTTTAAAGCCATCAACAATTCGTTAGCAACCACCTTTACATCTTTTCTAACTTGTCCTACCAATTGTAATAATGCCAGGCCATCCAATGAACCTATGGGATGATTTGCAATAATAACAACCCGACCGCTGGATGGTATTCTGTCCTGTTCTTTACTTGAGACACTATATCCAAAGTCAAAATACTCCAAAATCGCTTCAACAAAATCAAAACCATCCAAATGAGGATAATCTTTTTCAAACTGCACACATTCATTTTCATGCAATAACCGGCGCAAAGCACCTGTTGCCGCTTTGAAAATCAAAGGGTTATGAGTGATCTTAGGGTATTTATCTCTTAGAATATCTTCAATACTAAACATACATTAAAAATCCTCCAGTTATAAGGTATCAGTCTATCAACCCACTATGACATTTATATTACACGATTCTTTGGGGAAACAACATAGTACCTTATGCTGAAAGACTCTATAAACTTGACTATGATCACATTTTCTTGGTTTGCTGAATAAAGAAACCCTTCTTATCCATATTCCAGATATAAAATGCAACTGGATATCAAAAGCAACAAATCTTAATTTTTCCAAAACGATTTATTTTTAAAAATATTTTGACGCCTGTTCTCCAGACTTAATAATGCATTCTCTTGTTGCTCCTGCAACCAAAGTTCTGCTTCTTCTTCTGTCTTAAGACCACTTTCGATTAAATGATCTGCAACAAAATCATTATATTCCAGCTCTCTTATGGCTGCTAAAAAATCCAACCAGGATTGACGATAAGACTGCTGTTTACTGGCATCAAACAATGCACCAAAAAATAAACCATCATCCAATGAACGATATAATAAAGAAAGATTATTGATATACTCTTCTTTTGTCAGACTTTTCTTTCCATTCAGGTTTCTCTTGAGTTCTTTTAACATATGATCCAGTTGTGCTTTTGCAAATGGTAAAATTGGACTTTTCAAAAGAGATTCATCACGGGAACGAATAAATGTTCGCCATCGTTTAAAAAATAACCATTCAGAAAAACTCAGCATAATGAGATTGTATCTCTCAGAAGATTGTACCGCTTTAAATCTGGAAATTTCCTTTTTTAATTCCTGGTACTTTTTCTTATGCAATCCACTGAATGTCGTTTGACCATCCAAATCAAATGTTTTCATACGTTCTAAATATAATGTTTGTCTTGCAACAGTGATTAATGGCAGCATAAATTCGCTCATCCACTCCCAATTAGCCCGTAAGTCTGACGTCGCGCTACGAGGAATGATATTGCCAAAAGTATGATAAACATGTTGTACGTAACCCAGTGCCCGCGACATTTGTAAAATAGCCTGAGGTGACTCGTCACTGTTTAAAAACTGCTTGTAATACTGCCAGTGTTTAAAACCTGTATAACAAATAATTTCAAAAGCGGTCTCTGCCTCCATACTGGGCGTTAATTCTGTCATTGGCATACGTCTGTCCATTGCTGACGCTGTATTACATAATCGATAACCTCGCCTTGCTTTACTGGCATTACTTAAAGAAAAACCACATTCGCTAATCAATTGACGACTTAATGCAAATAAATGTACAGCATCGCCTTCTTTTAATTCTAATTCCACTTCTGAAATAGGTGATGCAGCATCACCGACTTCAATATTACCCAGGTCCAAAGCAATTTCAATGACCGTTCCATCTTCAAAAGTCAGCTCCGCCTGCTCACGAACAAAATTGGTTGTAAAGATAGGTATAAACTGCTCATCTTCTTCAAGAGCATCCTCTAATAAAATTTTCAAATAAGGATCATCAACAATATCAATATTGATTCCCATTTTACTTAAAGTTGCTTCCGATTCATTTCGCTCATGCAATCCACCAACCGCTTTTCCAGAAGACTTGACCGTTTGAATCAGCTTTTCACCATCATCACGAATGCGTAAACCAATTCGAGATTCTCTTAATCCCAATGACGGAGTATCAAAATAAGTATTTTTAAGTCGTCTGACTCGCCAGGGACTCATATTCACAACCTGAGAAAAAGTCACTTGTTTTACGGACTGTACTTTTTCTTCAGTTGCGATTAATTTAACTTCAATTTCACTTGCCATATATCAACCATCTCAGTTATTCATCAGGTTAATACCTGTGCTACTTGAGGGTGCCGGTTTCAGCCATACAAGAAGCCCTAAAGTTTACCCAGCAATTGCATCAGTGTCACCCCACTTATTGTATAATCATATCCTATAAATAATCTCTAATACCAATTTTTTTACTCTGTTTTTTGATCTAATCTGTATAATTTTATGACAATAGGCCCTAGTCGGACCAACAGGAATCCCTTAAAATGCATTCTCAAAATCAAATAGAGAGAAAGCCCGTGAGAACTTTACTTTTCCTTTTACTCACTAGTCTGATGATACCAGCACTTGAAGCACGCCAAGCCTATGTTATTGATGATTTAAGTATACATGTGCGAAGCGGGCCAACGGATGGATTTCGGATTGTTTTTTACGTCAAAGCTGGCGCCACTTTGACATTAATCGGTGATGAACAAAATGGCCGTCAAAAAATTAAAGATAATCGAGGCCGTGAAGGCTGGATCGAAACCAAATGGTTAACTCGTAAGCAAGGCGCCAAAGATCGCCTTGCCGAAGCACTGGCAAAAATTGAACGCCTGAATAAACAGCATAAAGACAAAGTTAAATCCCTTGAAGAACAACTGGCCATCTCCGAAAAGACAGCTTCAAAAAGCAGGGAGTATCGTAAAAAAGCTACAAAGCTGGAAGGTGATATAAAAATTATTGAAACTAAAAATCAGAATCTCTCAAGAAGTTTTTGGTCAGATGCCATGTTTTCAGGTGCCATTATTCTCTTTTTTGGTGGTCTCGTTGGTCTTATTTTTGGCCGCATGTCACGTAAACGAAAAAGCCAATGGAATTAAGAGGCGGTTGATTTCAAGCATTCAAGGTTTTACATTCAGGAGAATCAACTGTTCCTAACGTTTGTAATGCACAAGCTTTAAATGCAACATCAATATTCTCTTCTTCTTTTAAGTGCAGCTTATGATAAGAAGCCTTACTGATTTCTGCTCTTAAATCAGCGCCATGACAATCCACATCTACCAGACATCGTTGATTATTTAAAAACGTAATCTTGGAAACTTTTCCCTTAATTCTATTCATAATGCTGGTTTGTTCTTCTATTGAACGATGAATACTCACTGATTTTGCCATAAGTATACACTTTAAATTCTGATGGGGATTCCTTGGTAAAATATCAGCATATAACGTCTGTCCATTCCAATTGAGAAGTGTCATACCATATTCTTCCTGCACTTCAATAACATGACATGACAACATCGAAAAAAAATTATCTTCATCTTCCTGAAGCGATAATGACTGAATGTTAGAGACTGACATCACCTGCACTGTCTGATGTTTAAAGGTCAACAATCTATCTGCAAGAAAAGCATGTTCCTGAATATCATGAGACACATAAAGTGCAGGAATAGATTGTAATTGAATATGATGTTGCAAATTTTCAAGCACTCGTTTTCTTAACTTTTTATCCATTGCTGAAACAGGTTCATCCAATAATAGCAAATCAGCTTGCTGATACAATGCTCTTACAATAGCAACGCGTTGTTTTTCTCCACCAGAAAGTTGTGTAGGGAATTTTTTCAACAAGGGTTGTAAATAAAAGTCTTCAATGAGTTGTTTCCAGTAAGATGCCTTATTCTTCTTTAATAAAGAAAGATTTTTTTCTACAGTCAACTTGGGGAATAAACGTTGTTCCTGAAAAACATAACCAATATTTCTTTTATTAGGTGGTATGAAATTGTTTTCATCCTGCCAGGTTATCTTATTAAAAACAACTTGTGCATTTTCTACTTTTTCCAAGCCTGAAATCAATCGTAATAAGCTTGTCTTTCCACAACCAGAAGTGCCCCACACACCCGTTATACCTTGTGCATCAAAACTTGTTTGTAGTGTTAACTGAAAAGGTTGTGATATGTGTGCATCAATAGATAGCATCATACTTTCCATAATTGATCACGTGTAAAATATTTCAATGAAAAAATAAGTAACGTAGCAAAACACAACAAAATTAAAGCCAATTGATGAGCTTGTGTGTAATTTAATGACTCAACATGTTCAAATAAAGCAATGGAGGCTAACTGTGTTTCTCCTGGAATATTACCGCCAATCATAAGCACAATACCAAACTCACCCAAAGTGTGTGCAAAAGTTAATAAAACTGCTGAAAAAAGTGCTGTTTTATTAGATGGTAAGATAAGAAAAAAAAACCTTTGATAAAAAGAAGCACCCATCATCATCGCCGATTCATCTAAAGAGTGATGCCATTGTTCGAATGCATTTTGTAATGGCTGCACCATAAAAGGTAAGGAATAAATAACGGAAGCAATAAGAAGACCGGAAAATGAAAAAACCAGTTGAATATCCAGATGTGTCTGAATCCAATGTCCCAATAACTGATTCGGTGAAAACAATACCAATAAATAAAAGCCGATAACCGTTGGCGGTAAAATCAATGGTAAAGTCACCAATGTGCTACATAATACTTTAAACACATTTTGGTGACGAGATAACCACCAGGCTAATGGCACACCTAGAACTAATAAAATGAGTGTTGTTAATCCTGCTAACTTAAACGTTAACATCAAAGCCTGAATATCTGATGCCAATAAATTCATTATTTTTTCTGAACGACTTGATAGCCTGATGCTTGAATCAGTTGTGCAACTTCATGACTTTGATTGAACCAATTAAAAAATACTTTTGCTGTCTCTTTATTTTTATGGTTAAGAACAACGACTTCTTGCTCTATCAGAAGAGTCTTATCTTTATATAATGACCAATAACGACCTTTCATAGATTGTTTATTTTCTGCCAAAATCAACAGGCTTTTGGGTAAAAAAGCAAGATCAACATGCCCCAAATTCACTAATTGAAAGGCTTGCGCTATATTATTAGCCAGCCTCATGGAAGGTTGACAGGTTAACTTAAGTGTTTGAATATAATTCTGTGCAACCTGCCCATAAGGTGATATTTTAGGGTTACCAATCATCAATGAATGTTGACATATATTTGATAATGCTTCGGAACGTGTTTTCTCATTTTTTGACCATAATACCAACTCACCCAAAGCATAAATATTTCGATACTGAGCATCTGCTTTTTGTTGTTCTGCCAAAACCTGAGCCGACTGATTGTCAGCTGTAAACAATATATCAAAGGGTGCGCCATTGATAATCTGTGTGACTAATGTCCCTGTTGCTCCAGAAATAATGTGTATATCCGTGTGTTTGTTTTTCTTTTTATAGAGATTGACAATACTGGTTAATGTTGGCTTAAAGTTTGATGCAACCGCTATATTGAACTCCTTAGCTTGAATAGAAGACTGTAAAAAAAACAATACTATAATCAAAAAAAATAAATAACCTTTATTTCGTTTGTTCATATACGGCTATTTTCCCACTTAACAACTTCTTGTTGATCTTTATCATGTGCTTCTACCCAATAAGCTTCTTTTTCTGTATATTCTTTTTTCCAAAATGGTGCTTTTGTTTTCAAGAAATCCATAATATATTCTGCAGCATGAAAAGCCTCTTTTCTATGTACGGAAGCAACACCAACAAAAACAATAGGATCTTTTAATTGTAATTCCCCATAACGATGAATGACACGCACATTACCCACAGACCATTTTCGTTTTGCATCATCAATAATATGTTGAATAACCGACTCTGTCATTTTAGGATAATGCTCTATCAACATTTTTGAAACTTGTCTGCCATCATTCATATCTCTGACCAAACCTACAAAAGTCACCACTGCACCATAATCGGAACTACCCTCTGTGAGTGCGTTGATTTCATGATTAATATCAAATGCAGTTTCTTGAATAAGAACCATTTAACCCCCTGTTACCGGTGGAAAAAAAGCCACCTCATCATTCGCATTTAATACATCCGTTGCTTTCGCTATTTTTTGATTCACAGCAATTTGAATGTCTTCATTTAAATGCTTATGCCAATGCTCATTTTTATTTTTCAATAACGCGGTCAATTCACTGACGGTTAATTCAGGCTGAATGGGTAGGATCAACTTTTCACACTGCAAAGCTTCTCTTAATTGAGCAAAAAATAATAATGTAATGTTCTGATTCATCAGTCTGCCTTTGATTGTCTTTGCCAGTATCCTGATTTGCCACCACGTTTTTCAATCAGCTGTATATCACGAATCGTCATCGCAGCGTCAACGGCTTTACACATATCAAATAACGTGAGAGCCGCGATAGAAACCCCGGTTAAGGCTTCCATTTCAACACCGGTTTTACCACTTAATTTACAATAACAGGAAATTTTAACGCCCGGTGTTTCTTCATTAACTTCGAACTCTATTGTAATTTTGCTCAGGGCCAGTGGATGACATAATGGAATCAGATCGGCACATTTCTTTGCTGCCTGTATTCCAGCAATTCTTGCTACAGCAAATACATCACCTTTTTTATGATCACCTGACTGAATTAATGCCAGAGTGTCGTGTTTCATATCGACAAAACCCTGTGCAATGGCTTCTCTTACTGTCACTGATTTATCAGTCACATCCACCATATTGGCTTCGCCCTGTGAGTTAATATGTGTCAGTTTCATCATGTTACCTATCATCACTTTTCTTTAAATGAGGTACAAAGTTACAAGGCTTATTACGAGAATCCAGTTGTTGTTGCAAAATCGACATCCAGGCAGTTTTGCAGGCATTGGTTGAACCTGGTAAACAAAAAATAACTGTTTTATTGGCCATACCTGCCAGAGCCCGAGACTGCACGGTTGCCGATCCTATTTCTGAAAAAGAAACCTGTCGAAATAACTCTCCAAAACCGTCAATCACTTTATCAAACAAAGGCATGACGGCTTCCGGTGTCGAATCTCTATCGGTAAACCCGGTACCACCAGTAATTAAAACAACCTGAACGTTATGATCAGCGATCCATTGAGAAACAATGGATCGAATATGATAGATATCATCTTTTACAATCACTTTTTCAATACAATGATGGCCTGAATCCTGCGCAGAGGTCACCAAATAATGTCCAGAAGTATCCGTTTCTTCATTCCGGGTATCTGAAACAGTCAAGACAGCAATATTTAAAGATTCAAAGTCGTTCGATGTAGATTTTGTCATAAGGTATTACCTGTTAAAAATAATCAATTCGTTCTAGGGGCTGTTTAAATAAACAGCCCTAAGCTTTTGTATTTAGAAATACCTGCCATTCTTCCGGTGTATTTGTGTTCAGCAAAGACTCGGGAGAATCACATTCTAATGTTTTTATTCGACAACACGATAAAAAATAGTGTATCGATAAATGAGCACCGCCTTGCATCACACAGTGTTGCAAAGTCTCTTTTACAGTAGAACTCACTATTAATAATAAAGGGAAATATTGATATGAAAAATGTACTGCATCTATCTCAGAAATTTCTGCTACCAATGGTTGAAAAACTTTCTGATCCAAACATGGCATATCAACAGGAATAATTAAATAATGTGTTTTGGTATTTTTTCTAATCGTATCTTCCATAACAACATCGCTCATGGCTGTATCTTTCATAACGGTATCCTTCATAACAACACTATAAATACCGCCCAGTGGACCTTTATTTGTGTAGATATCATCCACATCACTATGAGCCCCTCCACTAACAATAACGGATTCACATCCGGCTTCCAATAAACGACGACGGGAAAAGTTCAGCATGGTTTCTTCTTTATCTCTTTTTAATAACGCTTTATCTTTTCCCATACGTTGAGAGCGACCACCCGCTAACACGATACCTTTTAAGACCATATCTTTGAATACCATCTCTTATAACACCAGATCTTATAACACCAAAGCCCTTCATTTAAAGACACTGCTAGCATCGTCTTATCCTCCCAACATGGCCAGATGTCTGGTAACACCCGTATGTCCTTTTTGTAAAAAGTGTGATTCTTTTTTGTCATTTAAATACACGGCTAATTGTTGTTTTAGATCAGAAAAAGTATCTTCGTGACATAAATGTCTCAAAGACAACCCTTGCTCACCAAATAAACATAAATGTAACTTGCCCTGTGCAGTCACTCGTAAACGATTACAATGTTTACAAAAATCTTTACTATAAGGCATGATTAAACCGATACGCCCAGCATATTCTGAATGTGAAAACTCCTGGGCAGGCCCTGCTGTTTTACTGCGTAATTCCCGAACCCAACCAGCTTCCAGTAATTTTTGTTTTATCGGCTCTCCTGAAACATGATTGTCTTCAAAAAACCTTGCATTATTACCTGTTTGCATTAACTCTATAAAACGAATGATATACGATTTATTTTTTATCCAATCCAAATACTGTTGAAACTCATGTTGATTAAACTGCTTTAATAGCACAGCATTAATTTTTATCTGCTCAAAACCACAGGCTTCAGCAATATCCAGACCTTTTAAAATACTCTCCAAACGATTATGTCGGGTAATGCATTGGAACATCTTTGGATCCAGACTATCAATACTGACATTCAACCGATCAAGCCCCGCATCTTTCCACTTTTGTGCTTCTTTTGCCAAACGATAACCGTTGGTTGTTAATGCAACCTGCTTAATACCCGGCGTATTTTTACAAATTGAAATAATCTCTGCCAAATCTTTACGAAGACTCGGTTCGCCACCGGTTAATCTGATTTTTTGTGTCCCTGATTCCGCAAAAGCACGAACTAAAATGGCAATTTCATCCAATGATAAATAGGGTGAGGTACGGCAGGCATCATTACCATCAGGAAGACAGTAATTACATTGAAAATTACAAATATCAATAATAGAGAGACGCAAATAATGGAATTTACGCCCATAAGTATCTTGTAACACGCAACACCTTTCCAAGCACGGGAGGCCTAACCATTTCTGATTAAACCCGGCAGTTGAACCAAACCTATCAATATTGATGCTCTTTAAGTATTCATATCATGTTCAAATAAGAGCATGTTCAGACAAGAACACAGGTTCAACTACGGCTCACTATTCATACCTTGATAACCTATCTGTTTGACCAGATATTTCCGGCACTTTGGCTTAGAACAAGAGAGCTTCGGAGTTTTTATGAGAAGAGACTATACTACTAATTGTTATATTTTGGAATCATCGATTAATGATTTCTGATCATCTATCCTTTTATTCTTGATCTACATCAATACAGATTAAAATCAACAACATATAACCTTCTAAATAATAAATCAGCATTTCGAAATACCATGTTGAACAACGAGTACTATCCACAAACCAAACATCAATAACAGAATCCGAGCTTACTTACATAAAACCACATTATTCCGCTTCTCATTGGATTAAGACAGCACAAAAGACGAATTAATTCACGGAAATAATATAATAACTAAACTTTTCATGCAATAAGTTTATTATTCTATTTTAATAAATGAGGTTTTTGTCTCATTAAACCTATATATATTATATATTGAGTTATTTATACCCCTTTATGAAACTTTTCCGCCAACTAGCACTCTTAGTAACAGAGTGCTAAAATAGCTTCAGGTTAGTGCCAGATTTGGGCTAACTCAACTTATTTAATTGGCCAACTTAATCGTTGGAAAGAGAGGAAACAACCATGACTAACGCGTCATCTGCTAAAACAATGGCTCTAGTTGCCCCCCAGGGGAACATAGACAGTTATTTGCAGGCCGTTAACAATATCCCTGTATTAACTGCGCAAGAAGAGCGCGAACTTGCCATTCGATTCCATGAAGAAGAGGATCTTGATGCTGCACGGCAATTGGTTTTATCACACTTACGCTTTGTGGTGCATATTGCACGTGGATATAACGGATATGGCTTACAGCAAGCTGATTTAATTCAAGAAGGCAGTGTCGGTCTGATGAAGGCAGTTAAGCGTTTTAACCCCGATGTTGGTGTTCGACTGGTGTCTTTTGCTGTACATTGGATTAAAGCGGAAATTCACGAATTTGTATTACGTAATTGGCGTATTGTTAAAGTGGCTACCACAAAAGCCCAGCGCAAATTATTTTTTAATCTAAGAAGCAACAAAAGACGCCTGGGTTGGTTTACCAACGATGAGATTAATGCCGTCGCTAAAGATTTGGGTGTCAGTACAGATGAAGTACGTCGCATGGAAGGCCGCCTTAGTGCAAAAGATGCGACTTTCGATGCGCCTGTTGATGACGATGACAGCTCACAGTTTTCACCTTCTCAGTATCTTGAAAACCCAGAGCAGGATCCAGCTCAATTGATCGAACAGGATAACTGGCAAACTCATCATCATCATCAGTTAGTAGATGCTTTGGAAACACTGGATGACCGCAGCCGTGATATTTTACAAGCCCGCTGGTTAGATGAAAATAAAACCAAGTTACAGGATTTGGCAGATAAATATCAGGTGTCAGCAGAGCGTATTCGACAACTGGAGAAAATTGCTATCAAAAAACTGAAGGAAAAAATGCTGGTTTCTGCATAATCCAATGTTTACGTAAACAATAAGCCCCAACGACTGTAATAAGTGGTTGGGGTTATTCACAAGGACGAACTAAATTCAATCATGGATACTCTCCACCCTTCTTTTTTACATCATCTATTCCATTTTATTTGCAGTCGACAATGTGCACTATGTTCACTAGAAATACCTTTTCGACTAGACAAGTTTTCTCTTTATAATAACAACCCATTATGTGACTTATGTACGCAACACTTACCCAGACTGCATGATAGCTGTCAGGTATGTTGTGCGAAAATACCTCAACATCAACCGATTTGTGGCGAATGTCTTCAACACCCTCCTTTTTTTGACAAAAGTGTGATTCCTTTTGAATATCAATATCCGCTGGATCATTGGATTAATGCTTTTAAGTTTCACAATAAAATAGCATGGGCTCAGTGGTTTGCCGAACAGATTATTGAAAAGGCACAAACATCCTATGAGGGTAAAAATATGCCTAATACAATCATTCCTGTTCCCTTACACAAAAAAAGGCATCGACAACGTGGTTATAATCAAGCATTACTTATCGCAAAAAAAATATCGACGTTACTTAACCTTTCTTTAGAAACCAAACTCATTGATAAAACCCGTGCAACAAAAGAACAATCTTCATTGACGGCTGATGCAAGACAATATAACATCAAAAAGGCTTTCTCTTTAAGAAAACAACCACCTCAACGAGTCATTCTTCTTGATGATGTGGTAACAACAACCAGTACTGTTTCAGAAATTGCACGTTTACTAAAACAACAAGGCTGTAAAGAAGTTCATGTGTGGGCCATAGCAAGGGCCAGTTTATCGAACTCATAAACACGCAAAGAGTATTTTTTATATGTATGACTGGCGACTTATATTATTGAGTGAATTTGTATTATCTTCATTATTTGTCTTTATTTTTTCTATCTTTTTTCTCAGTTATCGCACAGATATTTTACAATTAATGCATGCCACAAAATATTATTCCATCCTGTCTATTGAAAGACTTGAGTGGCAAATCAATCAAGCTTATTATGGTTATCCTTATCAATATACATCAACACATAACGATGAAAGGGCAAATCATCATGAGCATGGTATTCAACTCGATCTTAAAAAAGATACCTTACAGTATACCTCCAGGTTCTGTTATCTCAATCAGTCTCATGGTAGCCATCTTCCCAAAACATGGTATTTGATAACAGATAACCAATCTAAAGTTCCTTTTCCATTAGATTCAGGAAACCATACAAATCGACTGGATAAATGTTTACCTAATAACTCAAAGGCTTTTTAACTGATGTCTAATTATAATCATTTTGTTCCTTTTATTGAGCGTCAAATATTATCTTTATTAGCTTCTGGTAATACCATTGATGAAGCTATAAACAAATTAAATGATTTAAATCATGAAAAAGTCGAACACCATGTCTCTATTATAAAAAAGGAATATCAAAAATCTAACAATTGGCAATCCGCTTTTTCTCATTGGTTTAATAACTCGTTATTATCTTCTATTGATTTTGAAAAGGGTACAGATAATAAAATCATTCAATTAATCCATGAACATCATATTAAGTTGGAAAAAAGAGTTCAGGAAATCAAACATCAATTTTTATTAACATCCTGGTATCTGTTAAGTTTGCTTATCATTTTTACAATAGTCTCTTTTATTTATTCTATTTATGCTTTCCCTGAGATCAAACATATTATTGAATCTATGAAAGCAGAATTCCCTAAATTTACATCCAACTTTATTGAACTGTATCCTTTTATATTATTCTTTTTGGTTACTTTTGTTATTTATTTACTCTTTGTTATTTCAAAAATAAAAGTGCTTCATATTTATAACCATCATACCTATTTAAAACTACCCATTATTCAACAAATCATAACCTACATCAATGAGTATAGACATTTACAAAAATGCTTTCTTAAAAATGAGAGTGATGCTGGTCTATCCAATAATGAAAAGGAACAACTCAAACTTGCAAAAGCATTAGGTAATACATTTCAAGAGATGGATTTTATATTAGATAAAAAAAGACAACTTCTCGAAAAAAAATTATTTAACTATATAAAATCTCTCATATCACTTTGTCAAATTTTAATTCTTGGTCTGATTTGCTCACTTTTAATTTCAATTTATTTACCCATCTTTAAATTAGGCGGTACTGTATGAAAAAACAATCTGGATTTACCTTAATTGAACTGATGATCGTCGTTGCTATCATCGGTATTTTGGCTTCTGTTGCTTTGCCGGCTTATCAACAATATACCGTTAGGGCCCAAGTTGTAGAGGCATTTACATTATCTGATGAATTAAAACCCATGATCAAAGAATACTATAAAGATCGTGGCATCTTTCCATCTTCCAACAAATCAGCGGGCGTACCTCAATCACACCAACTACTGGGTAATTATGTGAGTGCTATTAATGTAAGTGATGGTGCAATGCATATTACATTGGGTAATAAAGTCAATGCTCATATCAAAGACAGCATTATCACTATCCGTCCAATTTTTGTGACAGGCAGTCCCATGAGTCCTATCTCCTGGATATGTGGTCATGGTGAAATACCAAAAGGCATGGAGGCTGCTGGAGAAAATAAAACCAATCTTGATGATACATATCTACCTTCTGCTTGCCGTTCATAATTTTATTATTTAAATATTCCTATGGTTAATTTTTATAACTTAACACCTGATATTATTTTAGATGCTTTGGAATCTGTCTCTATTCAGGCAGAAGCGGCTTTATTAGCACTCAATAGTTACGAAAATCGTGTCTATCAATTTCGAGATTATGATAATCAACCCTGGGTAACCAAATTTTATCGCCCTAATCGATGGAGTGATGATGACATATTAGAAGAACATCATTTTTCTCATGAACTGGAAGAGGCAGAAATTCCAGCAGTTGCTCCTGAGGTTATTGATTCAAAAACTTTATTTTACTTTTCTTCCTTTCGTTTTTCTGTTTTTAAAAATAGAGGTGGACGACATCCTAACTTGGACGATTTGGATACATTAGCCTGGTTAGGTCGACTGATTGCCCGCATTCATTTAATTGGAGAAAAACAACGTTATCAACACCGACCTAGTATTAACCTGGAAGAATATGCTATTAAAAATATCCAATTTTTAAATGAACATCATTTCTTTCCTGACAACTTGAAAGAATCCATGCACAGTGTATTAAATCCACTTATAGATATTTGTCAGCAAAGACTTGAACAATTTTCAGATATTGCAACGTTTCGACTACATGGTGATTGTCATCCCAGTAATATTCTCTGGACAGACGACGGCCCACATTTTGTCGATTTGGACGACAGCCGTAATGGCCCAGCAGTTCAGGATTTATGGATGTTGATTACCGGCGATCAAGAGGATGCCATAAAACAACGTAATGCATTATTAGATGGCTATGAAGAATTCCGGGAATTTGATTATCGAGAACTCCATTGGGTCGAAGTCTTACGTGCTTTAAGAATGATCCATTATATGGCCTGGCTGGCAAAACGTTGGGATGACCCCAGCTTTAAACATCACTTCCCCTGGTTTAATACGCAGCGTTATTGGGAAGATCAATTACTAGCACTAAAAGAACAATTAGGCACTTCTACAAAATGAACCAACACCACAAATTTGGGTTTAAGGAGTATTAATCTAAGTTTGATATAATAGCGAAACAAAAGCTTTGTCTTTATCCCTGCACTTATCAGACACATTCAATAACATACACTTTATCTGGGTAGGAAAACACATAAATTTGATCAAAACTAGACTTCAAACTAATCGGAAGACTATTTAATTCTGCCATACCGCTTGCTTTGGAACGATTTAGTACTAGAAGTAATTGAACATTTTCAATATTAGTTTTGTATTTAGTTAAATTAGCCTCCTTCGCTTTAATAGCCTCTATCAATAGAGAGTTGGAAAATTTTGAAACGAAACTTGTGGAATCTCCTGGACTAATCCAACGGGAGTAACGCTCGAAATGATCTGGTAACCTTCGAATATATAAAACCATCGAAAGCTCATGTAAAATGCAGCGCTCGCTACTCATTACATCTAATGTTCGAGACTTTTGAACCATAAAATCTACTATATGATTTATATGACTATCCGAGCACTCCCCCAATATCTGTAAGGAAATTGGTATGGCAGAACGAGTGTAGTAGAGAGCTGCGAGTTTGTTACGGAAAGATGTATTGTTACTTTCCATTTTTTTTAGATTAGATCCCTTGAACAATATTTCATCCTTATAAATATTTCTAACTTCAAGCCCAAATTTTCCATCTCTAGTTTGGATAATTAGATCTGGCCAATCAAGTTCATCAGGAGCTGATGAAATAGACCAAGAAGACCTGAGCATTTCTCCAGCTTTAGTTGCATAGAACTCTTCTTCAACCTTTTGAAATTGTCTAGTCATTCAAAACACTTAACTGTTAATTGAATACCTTAAAATAATAGTATCCGCCATATCAATCTCTTCAAATCAATAGTTTATTTGTTTAAATCGAAATAATACAGAGATAGATAAAATTTTCAATGGTATGTTTATAATACTTAAACTTCATAACATTCATGACTCAGTACATTCTTTAATAGCAGTACCCAATCCAATAAAAAATATGTTATTGTTGTTCATAATTAGTCTCGTATTTATATGTGCTGCATAAGCAACTCATCATTTTCTGGAGAATATTGTGAGAATAATTTTATTATGTATATCAATGATATGGTCACTCACCATTCTAGCAACTGATGATCATCAGGTTCAGTTGGTGAAAGCCTATGCTGCACACAAAATGGGGGAATACGAAACAGCATTCAACATTTGGCAATCTCTCTCCAATTCAGGCAACGCAGAAGCTCACCAAAATTTAGCGTTAATGTATGAGTTAGGACTTTTCGTAGAAAAAAATCCAAAGAAATCCTCTGAACTTACTTTGAAAGCCGCAACACAGGGAATTCCACAAGCTCAATATAATATGGGAGTCAACTATAAAGATGGATACGGAGTTGCGCCTAACAAAGCACAGGCTTTTGAATGGTTTCGTAAAGCATCTAAAGCCGGTTATGCCAAAGCCCAATATACGCTAGGAGTATGGTATGAACAAGGAATTCATATTAAAACAGACCTTAATATGGCTGCAAAAATGTATTTATCAGCAGGAAAACAAGGCATCCCACAAGCTCAATATAACTACGGAATAATGCTCTTTAGAGGAACCGGCGTTGAAAAAGATCTTGAAGCTAGCTTTGAGTGGATTCAAAAAGCAGCAAAGCAAGGAGACATCATGGCATATAAAGAAATGGCGAGAAAATATCACCTCGGTCTTGGTGTTAAACAAGACCGAAATAAGGCAATATTTTGGATGAAAAAATCAGCCCGTGCAGGTAATATGAGACTCGCTAACTATCTAAAAAGTCAAGGCATTGATTATTGATAGCCCCAACAGACATCAATGCTGCCGTTTAAGTTAATAAATTTACTTTTCATTATCAGCCCCTAATTATAGAAAACAAAAACACAATACAAAACCTATAGTCTATCAACAAACACTAGCAATCATTATTATTTTCAGTGCATCCACTGTTTTCTTGAAGTACTTAAATCAACTACTTCAAGAATCTTCTTTTAAATCATGCTGGCTTTTCTTTTCACGTAAGCGATCACGAAATAATTTTTTTGCTAACTCCTGCATATCGACCACCGTGTCACGTTCATCTACAATTTCCTGACCTAATAGTGTTTCAATAGCATCTTCCAGTGTCACAATACCAACCATTTGACCAAACTCATCTTCAACCAAAAATAAATGTGCTCTCTGTTTAATAAACATATCCAATAGTTTTTGGACAGACAGTTTTTCTGATACGTGCAAAACAGGTTGTGTGAATTCACGAATTGGATTGTCGCCTTTGCCATGATAAGCGGCTTCAAATAGATCGACTAAAAATACTTTACCAACAATGTTATCGGTATTATCTGAATAGACGGGAAAACGACTAAATTGCCGAGTTTCAGCAATATTCAATGCTTGTGCAACTGTCGAAGACTCATCCAGCATATGTACCACTGTTCTTGGTGTTAGGATTTCTTCTGTTTTTGTATCGCGCAAACTGAGTAAATTTGAAAGATACGTATTCTCTTGAGAAATCAAAGAACCTTCTTTATAACTTAATGAAGCTAAGGCAATGATTTCTTCACGGGTAATTTCATTGTCTTTATGACGACTGAATAATCGGGTTAAACGTGTGGATAGCCAAACCAAAGGGTAAACCAATTTAACTAAAAGAGAAATAACAAAAGCTGATGGTATGGCCAACTGTTGCCAAAAAGTAGCCCCCAATGTTTTTGGAATAATTTCAGAAAAGTACAGAATAACCAGTGTTAATAAAACAGCAATTAAGGTTTCCCATTCAGGTCCAAAAACCTGCAAGGCCTGAGAACCTACACCAGCTGCACCCATCGTATGAGCAAAGGTATTCAAGATTAAAATACTAGAGAGCGATTCATCTAAATGATGTTTTACTTTAACCAGTTGTGCACCCGAACGAGGACGCTCATTTTGTATTTTCTCAACATAACCTGGCGTCACTGAAAGTAATACGGCTTCAAGCACAGAACAAAGAAATGAAACACCTATCGCTATTGCCAGGTAAATAAATAGTAATGTCATGGGTTGCCTTTATAAGATGTCACGTAATCGTGTTTTGATATTTTAAATAACTGTATATTTTTTAAAGTTATCATTATTGTTTAGTAGTATTATTTTTCCTTGATATTTTTTTGATGCTTTTTATCCATATGAATGGAATGAATATCTGGTGGCAAGATTTTTGGTGCTTTTGGTTGTGATACTTCCAAATCATTGTTGGTCGGTTCTAATATCAATGTCGGTATTTTGGGAATAGTTTTCTTTTTTGATATGGGATGATTAATAATTTCTGTATTGGCTTCAAAATCTAAAAATTTAAATGCTTTAATATCAAATAAAACACCCCAATAATCCTGATTACTCAAGCAACTCACAACAGCAAATCTTTGCGGGTCAACTTTCAACTGAGCTTCTTTAGGAAAAAAGTTACCATAAAAATATTTTTTATCACCGATATTCAACCCAATATATTGCCGTTTATAATGAGGTAATACTTTGGGAATAAAAGGTGCTTTTTCGTCATTTAATTTTTTAATTTCCAAGGATAATTTTTTCTCGAGAAATTGAACCTGTTTTTTAGTAACTTTCCAGTATTTATCTGCTTTGTAATATCGTCGGGCACACTGGTCCAATAAAGCCTCTCCACGATATTCGGGTAAAATATAACTTAACTGGTTATCTAAGAGTTCTGCATGGAGTTCATTTAACAATAAAAAGGTACAAAACCATGCCATGACATATGTTTTTTTTCTTGCAAAATGTGTTGTCTTCATAAAGTTATTGGATGCGTTTCATTTTAATGGATATCGGATCATTGCCTTTTATTAATGTATTCTTATCGATAATTTTCCATTGCTCTTTTTTATTATCATCTTCAAAGATCAAATACTCAATACCTTGTATTTTCTGAGTATAAATTTTCTTAACAATGACTTTTTGTCCGTTGGTTTCAAGAAAATTTTTCCCTATCACCACTTTGGATGTTGGTGGTGTTCTTACACGGTGAGCCCCCAAAGAATGTTGTGAATTAATCATGGTTTTGTATTCTCCTTCAAACCCATGGCCCTCTTGACCACAACCAGACAATATCATACTGAGAGAAAGAAAAAATACACTGACCAGTGTATTGAGGTATTGATTTTTCATAGGTACGCTCTTTGCTGGAAGGCAGTTGGTTGAAGATCGTTCGTTAAAATACCTTTTTATGTTCAAAATACTTCTCTATGCATCAAAATTAATGTTAGGATGGCCAGAATCTGTTGCTCTCTCATAGTTAACAGGATTTGTCATGAAAGATCAACAGACCCTAAACAATTATAACAATTTATTGATGAAGGTGTATTGACCATGTCTCAAGATGCTTATACTCCACCAACTTCTTCTATTGAAGGGCAAAGCCCTTATAGCACCGGATCAGATACTGTATCACCTGGTATTATTCACCATCTTTCCCGCAGTCGTCCATGGATTTTACTGATTGCTATTGTTTTACTGCTTGTTGCAATCATCACAATTATTGCAGGGGCTGGCATAATACTGGGCGGTGCAGCAATGGATCAAGCCTTTCAAGGTCTTCCTCTAGGTGAATTTGGAGGCATGATCATTGGATTACTTTATATTTTTATGGGTGCCGCATTTTACCTGCTACCTTGCATATTTTTGTTTCGTTATGCTGCAGCCATTAATGACGCAAAACGGTCACACAGTGTCGGTGATACAGAAAATGCCATCAGTAAGCAAGCTACTTTTTGGAAAGTCATCGGTATTTTTACCTTAATCGGTATCGCCTTATTTGTTCTGTTCTTTGTTTTTGCCATTGTTGCTGCTATATCAGGTGCTATGCCATAACCTTTAATATTTCAGTCAAAATAAGGGAATAAACTATGCAAGGATCTGTTGCTTTATCATATCAGGGCGTATTAATGTTTATTTAAGACGATCCATACGCTCTTTATTTCTGTCATTCCAAAAATTCTGTTAGAATAGCGCGCTTTTTGCCAGGTACGCAAAAAAGGTATAACTTTGCTATTGTCTATGTACCCCTAAGACCATGAAAAAAGGTTTATATTTTGTCTAATTTAATCAATAAGTTAAGAAACATTGCCATTATTGCTCACGTTGATCATGGCAAAACCACTCTCGTCGATAAGCTATTGCAACAATCAGGCATGCTATCGGAACGCGCCGCACCTCAAGAAAGAATCATGGACTCAAATGATCTCGAAAAAGAGCGCGGTATTACCATATTATCCAAAAACACGGCTATCAACTGGCAGGATTATCGAATCAATATTGTGGATACACCAGGCCATGCTGATTTTGGTGGTGAAGTTGAACGTATTATGTCGATGGTAGACTCTGTTTTATTATTGGTCGATGCCGTCGATGGCCCTATGCCACAAACCCGTTTTGTCACTCAAAAAGCCTTTGCTCAAGGTTTAAAACCCATTGTTGTGATTAATAAAATTGATCGACCTGGCGGACGACCAGATTGGGTGATGGATCAAGTGTTCGATTTGTTTGATCGACTGGGTGCCACAGATGAACAACTTGATTTCCCAGTGATTTATACCTCAGCCTTAAACGGTTATGCGTCGGATGATCCTGAATCACGTGAAGGCGATATGACGCCACTGTTTCAAGCCATCGTCGATATTGTCGAGCCACCCAAAGTCGATCCTGACGGACCTTTTCAAATGCAGGTGTCCTCATTGGATTATTCCAGTTATGTGGGCGCTATTGCTGTTGGGCGTATTACTCGAGGCAGTGTGACACCCAATATGCCTGTGTGTATTTTGGATAATGAAGGCAAGAAGCGAAATGCCAAAATTGGCCAGGTTCTCGGTTATTTAGGCCTTGAACGTCATCAGGTTGAAAAAGCCACTGCAGGAGACATTATTGCCATTACCGGCATTGAAGCCCCTAAAATTTCTGAAACCATTTGTGATCTGCAACAGCCAGAATCCTTACCGGCTCTGACAGTGGATGAACCAACAGTGACTATGACTTTTCAGGTCAATAACTCTCCTTTTGCCGGCAAAGATGGAAAATACCTGACCTCTCGACAAATTCTTGAACGCCTGGAACGTGAACTTATCCATAATGTTGCCTTAAGAGTTGAGCAAACAGATGATCCTGATAAATTCAAAGTGTCTGGACGCGGTGAATTGCATCTGTCCGTTTTGATTGAAAATATGCGTCGTGAAGGCTTTGAACTGGCTGTCTCTCGTCCCGAAGTGATTATGAAAGAAGTCGAGGGTGAAATGCAGGAGCCCTTTGAAATATTAACCATAGATATTGAAGAAGAGCATCAAGGTGCTGTCATTGAAAAACTCGGGGAACGTAAAGCACTTATGCAAGATATGGTGCCCGATGGCAAAGGACGTGTTCGCATTGACTTTATTGTGCCTTCACGCGGTTTAATTGGTTTTCAGACAGAATTTCTTACTTTAACATCAGGTAGCGGCCTGATTTACCATACCTTTGAACAATACGACACAGCAATACCCGATGCACTTGGTCAAAGACATAATGGTGTGCTTATCAGCAATGGTGATGGTAAGGCTCTGGGTTACGCATTATTTAATCTTCAGGAACGAGGTCGTTTGTTTATTGAACACGGTACGGAAGTGTATGAAGGCATGGTGATTGGTATTCATGCCAGGGATAATGATCTCACTGTGAATCCACTTAAAGGCAAACAACTCACCAATGTCCGGGCTTCGGGTACAGATGAAAATATTTTGCTAACGCCACCTATTCGACTGACTTTAGAACAGGCCCTGGAATTTATCGATGATGATGAACTGGTTGAAGTAACACCTGGTTATATTCGTATTCGTAAAAAGTTTTTGAAAGAGCATGAACGTAAACGAGCTTCTCGGGGATAATTTTTTTATCTCCGATAGAAATAACTCTATCCAATAAAACTATAAAATTATCCAACTTCTGTCTCTCATCTTCATTTTAAGCTAATATCATTCAGGATAGCGTACCATTGCAACAAGTTACCTGATCAGGGTAGCACTCTTGAAGGAAACCCTATGCGTATTCTCTATCCAGATATTAAACCTTTTGCCACACATCAACTTGACGTTGGTGATGGGCATAGCCTTTATGTTGAAGAAAGTGGTTCCGTCAATGGACTCCCTGTACTTTATATTCACGGTGGGCCTGGTACTGGCTCAGCAAGCTACCATAGACGTTTTTTTAATCCTTCAAAATACCGCATTATATTATTTGATCAAAGGGGTTGCGGACAATCGCAAGCCGAAGATCTGTTAGCCAACAATACCACACAGGATTTACTCAGTGATATTGATGTGATTCGTAACTTTCTCAATATCAAACAATGGATGCTATTTGGTGGTGGCTGGGGGGCAATGCTGTCGCTGCTTTACGCACAAACCCATCCAGAAAATGTCTGTGGCATGTTATTACACAGTATCTTTCTTGGACGACAGAAAGACATTGACTGGATATTTAAAAATGGTGCTCCAAGATTATTACCGGATTACTGGCATGAGTTTCTCAGTCAGTTAAGAGCCGAACCCCAGGATAATATTCTTGAATTGCTGTCGGAACGTCTTAACGGTGATGATGAGCTCGCCCGTATGTCAACAGCGAAAGGCTGGGCAAAATGGTACGCAAAAAGCAGTTTACTACACCAAAGTAATACCTGGATAAAACGCTTTCTTAATCCCCACATTGCTATAGCCACAGCACAATTACAAACACATTACTTTCGACAAAATTGTTTTTTGGATGATTATGATTTACTCGAAGAATCAGTAAAATTAACACACATTCCCGGCACTATCATTCATGGTCGCTTTGATTTGATTTGTCCTTTTGATTGTGCACAAACATTAAGTCAATATTGGCCTGCCGCAGAACTACAGGTCATTCATGATGCCGGACATGCAAATCTTGATCCCGCCTTAACCGATGCATTGGTTCGCGCAACAAAAGATTTGCATAAAATGATTACGAATGATTGGACTGATACAGCGAGTGACTGATGCCCGTGTCGAGGTGAATGATCTTGTCATTGGCGAAATACAACAAGGTACACTGGCTTTTATTGCAATAGAACCCAGTGATACTATTAACGAAAGCAAACGCTTGATTGATCGTATTATTCATTATCGTATTTTTGAAGATAATCAAGGCAAAACGAATTTAAGTTTATTGGATATTAAGGGGGGATTACTTTTGGTGCCACAATTCACTTTAGGAGCTGATACCAAAAAAGGCAATCGTCCCAGCTTTAGTTCTGTTGCATCACCCAAAGATGCTGAAAATGCATTTAATGATTGCGTCACTTATGCAAAAACCATTTATCACTCAGTAGAACAAGGACAATTTGGTGCAGATATGAAAGTCCATTTATGCAATGATGGACCTATGACATTTTGGCTACAAGTCACCGCAAAGTAATTTATTCACCTTTTAAATCAGTAAAAAATAGCATTGACATTTTATGTCGAGCTTTATACAATGATATCAATTACGGAGTCATAAATAGGAGAACTCAATGATTATTAGTAACTTAGAAACGGTTTCCGGTAAAACAATTGTTCAACATCTCGGTTTAGTGCAAGGCAGTTCTGTTAGAGCCAAACATGTCGGAAGAGATATTATGGCAGGTCTAAAAAATATTTTTGGTGGAGAGTTACGTGGTTACACAGAATTACTTCAGGAATCCAGGGAAGAAGCCATGCAGCGTATGCTGCAACAAGCTGAAGCCATAGGAGCTAACGCCGTTCTTAATGTTCGCTTTTCAACATCATCCGTTGCACAAGGTGCCGCAGAATTGTTCGTTTATGGCTCTGCTGTGATACTTGAATAGGTTATTTTCAATGTTTGAAATTATTTTCACTTTATCTTTATTGACACTGGGTTATTTTTTCGGAACCCGTTATGAAAAAATACACTTCAATCAATTAATAAAAAACGAAGATTTATTTCGGAATATTTTAGTTATTCCTGAAAAAAAAATACCTGAGATCTATAAAACTCAAGAGTATTCCAACAAACTTGTCAGTGGTAATGTTGTTATTTCTGTTGATTATTTTAAACGTTTTCTTGCTGGTTTACGTGCTTTTTTTGGTGGACGGGTGACATCTTATGAAACTCTATTAGAAAGAGCACGAAGGGAGGCTGTTTTACGTATGAAACAACAGGCCAAAGATAATAAAGCCATTGCAGTATTTAATTGTAAACTGGAAACAGCTTCTATATCCAAGGGGGCCGGAGGCGCCATAGGTTCTGTTGAAGTCTATGCTTATGGTACTGCAATTATCCCTAGAACATGAACTATTCAAACCCCAAAATACCTGAAGAAATCAATTACAGTAAGGCTAACCCTTTAAAAGAGTTATTCACTCTACTTTCTGGATTCATTATCATCATTGGCACTATTATTTTTTTGGTTTACTTTTTTGCTCAATCGTTTGCTCACTTTATTCCTTTCAAATATGAACAAACGATTGCACCTCTTTCAAATATTGTGCTCACTCAGAATAATTCTGAAGAACATAACAACAAAACAACTTATTTAAAAGAACTTGGAGAAAAATTAACACAACATATAGAAATGCCTGAGGACATGCAAATTAATATTGTGCATTCAAACAGTGAGGAAATTAATGCTTTTGCATCATTAAATGGTTTGATTGTTATCAATCAAGGTCTATTGGATTATATAGAATCAGAAAATGAACTGGCTTTTATTATTGCCCATGAGATAGCACATATCACAGAAAGACATCCGATTAAAGCATTAAGTAGTGGCGTTATTATTTCTCTTGGTTTGTCCATTGTCACAGGAAATCTTGAAAATTCAAGTGTAGCACAAACATTCTCATCCGGTATCACAACAACAGCTTTACACTTTAGCCGCCAACAGGAATCAGAAGCAGATAAACAAGCATTAAATACTCTATACAAAACCTATCATCACACAAAAGGTAGCCAAGATTTTTTCATACGTATTAAGAAAGATGATTTTTACTCGAAATTATTATATTTTGGTAGCACTCATCCTTCTCCGCAAGATCGTATTAATGCTTTGGGACAATTGATTAAAAAGATAGATACGTCTTCTACTAAAGATAATGAATGCCTACCTTTACCTGATTTTTTATCTGATAAAAATCATAAAAATTTATCAGAACAAGAAAAATAAATATTTAAGCTCTATCACCTCTTAGTTCACTGACTTTCTCAAACAAATATTCCGCGGTTACTTTTTCCGGTGGTACACACTCACCAGCCTCCAGTTCAATTTTAGCCATAAACTTTCTGGGAAATCCTTTCATAGCTCTGCCATGAAACCGACTAAACCAGCTTCCCCATAATCCCTTCAATGCCATAGGTATCACAGGTACAGGATTTCTTTCGATAATTTTCTCAATACCTTTTTTAAATTCATTGATATTGCCATCTGTAGTTAACCTGCCTTCTGGAAAAATACAAACCACTTCATCTTTTTCAAGTTTCCTGGCAATTTCATCAAAAGCTGCTTGCATAAGCTCTTCGTTTTCATGCGCTGGTGCTATAGGAATGGCTTTTGCCATTTTAAATAGTTTACCCATAACAGGAGCTTTAAAAATCGTATGATGCATGACAAAACGTACATTTCTTTTACAATAACCACCAATAATGAGTGCATCAACATAACTGATATGATTACAGACAAGTACACAGGCACCATGCTTCGGAATAGCTTTCATATTCTTGGTCCTAATACGATAAATCGTATTAACCAATAACCAGGTCACTAACCGGAAAATAAATTCTGGTACCTGGATAAAAATAAAAATAGAGATAGCAATATTCATTAATGCAACAATAAAAAATAATTCAGGAATCGTAAAATTCATTAAAACTGCAATTGAAAAAATTCCAGATAATAATACAAAGAGTGCATTAATAATATTCAGACCAGCAATAATTCGTGAAATATGTTGCTTATCACCTTTATGTTGTATCTGAGCATACAAAGGTACAGTAAATAAACCGCCACTGACACCTATCATGACCATATTCAATAATATTTTCCAGGTGCCCTCTAATTTTAAAAACTCCATGTAATTATAAACAGCACTTAATCCACTGGCTGTATTGGCACTATAAAGCTCATAACTAAATAAGCTTAAGCCAAAAGCACCTATGGGAACTAAGCCCATTTCTATTTTTCCAGCAGATAATTTTTCTGTAATCAAAGATCCCAAACCTATACCAAAACAAAATAACACATAACATAACGTCGCTACAGATTCATCACCTGCTAACGTTTCTTCTGCATAATTAGGTATTTGTGTGACATAAACAGCACCGTATCCCCAGAACCATGAAATACCTAACATACATAAGAAAACTGATTTATTTTGTTTGGAAAACTTAAAATTCTGATAAGTTTCACTTAAAAAATTCCAATTTATCTTTAAATCAGGAACAACTGCTGGTGTATAAGGAATTTTCTTACTGAGCAAAAAACCTATTAAAGAAACAAAAGTAATGACCAGACATAAATAGACGACACCGGCTTTACCCGTTAATAACAAAACACCAGCCAGAATAATACCTAACAGGATAGATAAAAAAGTACTCGTCTCAATGAGTGCATTACCACCAATCAATTCTTCTTTTTCTAGATGTTGCGGTATATAACCATATTTTATAGGCCCAAAAATACTGGATTGAAATCCCATAAAAAAAAGCACCGTTAACAATATATAAATATTACTGAAGTAAAACCCCACACAAGCACAGAGCATAATTAAAATTTCAACAAATTTTATTTTTTGTATGAGTTGTGACTTCTCATATTTTTCACAAATCTGACCGGCAATTGCTGAAAATAATAAAAAAGGCAATATAAACAACACATTGGCTATATTCGCTAATACTTGATTATTAAATGTCAATAAATTAATTGTTTCATAAGAAATCATTATGATTAATGCTTGTTTAAACACATTATCATTAAATGCACCGAGTGATTGTGTGATAAAAAAAGGAAGAAATTTTTTCTTGCCTAACAGTTGAAATTGATTTTGAGACATAAGAACCTACATTAATATAGAATCAGTTAAAACGACCAATTAAAAAAATGGTTAGCATTTTGAGTAGACAGTTCAGCGAAATCATTAACATCCATATCTTTTAGTTCTGCCACAATTTTTCCAATATAGGGTAACAGACAAGGTTCATTACGCTTCGTCATCACATCCACAGGTACATTTTTGGGGAATAAAAAAGGAGCATCTGTTTCTATCATAAGTCGATCAGATTGTATTTCAGATATGGCTTCCAGTAAATTTTGATTACGTCTTGGATCACAAATCCATCCTGTAACCCCTAAATAACATCCTAGTGTTTGATAAGCGATAGCCTGCGTTTTATCTCCTGTAAAACAATGAACGACCTTACCTGATAATGACGTTTCATACTTTTTTAAAAAAGACATCATATCGTCATGAGCATCTCTCTCATGTAGAAAAACAGGCAATTGATATCGTCCTGCCAATTGTAATTGATATTCAAATACTTCTTTTTGTTGTTCAGGTGTCGAAAAATTCCGATTAAAATCCAAACCACACTCTCCGATAGCAACAACATAAGGTGAGTTAATCAATGTTTCAAGGCGTTGCCATGACAGGTTATCCATTTCTTTGGCATCATGAGGGTGACATCCCACCGTCGCTCTCAAATATTGAGGATAAGCGTCACATAACCGAATGGCTTTTTCACTCTCTTCAGGGTTTGTACCAACAACCAGCATTCTTGTAACGCCAGACTCAATAGCACGTTCAATCACCGCTGGAATATCGTCTCTATAGCGGTTATTGGTTAAATTCACACAAATATCTGTCCACATAATCAATACTTTTAATAAAACCTGTCGATAAAACTGGTGGTAGCCCCACATTATTCAGTAAAATAGAGGATTCATGCAACCATACATTAAATCAGCTTATGCGCCAATCACCTATCATAGCCCCTTCCATATTATCCGCAGATTTTGCCCGACTGGGAGAAGATACCGAGAAAGTTCTCACATCAGGCGCAGATTGGGTGCATTTTGATGTGATGGACAATCATTATGTACCCAATCTCACCATTGGCCCTATGGTTTGTCAAGCACTGCGTGATTACGGTATTACTGCCCCTGTTGATGTGCATTTAATGGTGAAACCCGTTGATAGCCTGATTACAGACTTTGCCAAAGCTGGCGCTGATATGATTACATTTCATCCACAGGCATCAGAACATGTTGATCGTAGTTTGCAATTGATTCGAGACCAGGGGTGCCAGGCAGGCCTGGTACTCAATCCAGCCACCAACCTTCATCATCTGGATTATGTGTTAGATAAACTGGATATGATTTTGCTAATGTCCGTCAACCCTGGATTTGGTGGACAAAGTTTTATACATTCAACATTAGATAAACTTAAAAAAGTAAGAAAAATCATAGACGACAGTGGTTATGATATTCGACTGGAAGTCGATGGTGGCGTTAAAGAGAATAATATTGGTGATATCGCCTTAGCAGGTGCCGATACTTTTGTTGCAGGCTCTGCTATTTTTAATAGTCAGGATTATGTGGCAACCATTCAAAATATGCGTAATAACATCAATGATGCACTGGGATCTATTACTCGCACCTAGTTCAATCGACTGATGATTTTTTTTGTCTCTCTGATGAGCCTTCTTTATCCCGCTGATGGCTCTTTTCCCTCTGATGGCTCTTCCTTTGTATTACCCAAGTGAATCATCTCATGTTACTTATCATTGATAATTATGATTCCTTTACCTATAACCTGGTTCAATATTTCCGTGAACTCAATACCGAAGTCGTTGTTTATCACAACGATCAAATTACTTTATCGCAAATAAAAAAATTAAAACCCAAAAAAATTGTTATTTCGCCTGGTCCTTGTACACCGAATGAATCCGGTATTTCTTTGGATGTCATTCATACATTGGCAAAAGACATTCCCATTCTCGGTGTTTGCCTGGGGCATCAGGCTATAGCACAATGTTTTGGTGGAAAGATTATTCAGGCACCGGATATTATGCATGGAAAAACATCACAAATATTTCATAATAACCAAGGTGTCTTTCAAAATATTCCTTCTCCATTTCAGGCAACAAGATACCATTCATTAATTGTTGACCCAGATAGTTTACCTGACTGCTTTCATATCACAGCCTGGACTCTACAACAAAACAATAATGCCGCTGATCATAAGCAACAGACTATTATGGGAATACGACATAAAACCTATCCATTACAGGGTGTACAATTTCACCCTGAATCTATTCTAACAGAACATGGTCATCGGTTATTAAATAACTTTTTGTTGAACAATAACTCTATTTAATATAAATTCAATAACTATCCTATGTAGTTCAGATAAATTACAAGCTATTTTGTAATTCGATAATACAATTATGAATCAATCTGTTAAGTTTAATGATCGTGTTAGACGGAAGTTAATGATATTAAAATATCGATTGGAAGTTGCTGAATCAAAAAATGATTTAATTAACGACTATACAATTTCTATATCAGGAACATCACCAAAATTTTGGCAGTTACAATCTCAAAACTCACAAGACAGTTTTGATTTAATACCCAGTGACAATCTAACGGCTTATACTGAACAAGGAAGAAATATGCAACATTCTGAGAAAAATGAATATAATATTTTTCATATTGAACAAGGTGTCTTAAAATTATTTCCAGAAATAAAGGAAGCACACCATATTGAACATCCTTTGACAGATTCTAATCTGGGTGTATTTTCTTTTGGTCAATATCTTGGATTAGAAAAAAACGAAGTTCGCTTTATTATTGATGAAATTTATGCAACAAAATACCCTATGTTTCGGGCAATGTCACAAACCAAACCCAGCGCTGAAAAATTCTGCCATCAATATAGTGGTTTATATCGTCTGTATCGTCACGATTTAACACTCATCAATCCAGAAAAATACCCAAAAGGATTTTTACTTTCTGGCAGTATCGCCATAAGATATCCTATTACCCATAAACCTTTTGATTCTGATTCACAAGGTAAAAAAGATATCCGGGTAAAGCTAGTGATACCATCCTATTCATTAGATAATGACATCGAATATTATAAATATGATGGTTTATTAGGCTATGATGGCAAGTGGTGGTCATGGTTATTTCAAGGAAGATTTCATACAGAAGACAGTATTAAACATTCCGAAGATATTATTCTGCTTTATACAGAGTCACCATCAAGTCATCGTGATGATGGTATTTATTTTGGAAAAATGCTCACACAAAACCAGGATGAAGCCACTCCAACAGCCAGTGATATCATATTGATTAAAGAAATTCCGGGGCAACTGATAGAAAAAGAAGGATTAAATGGTTCTAAGTATTATGTCAATGATATCGAAGGTGATGAATCTACACTGATGAAAGAAAAAACCAAACTGGTTGATTTAAATAAACCCGAAACATGGACAGAAAATGACAAAATCGCCATGAGGGAATTGTTCATATCTCAGATAAAAAGAAATTTGAGATAACCCGATCAAAATAAGCCCCAAATATTAAATAAATATTCCTGTTTTTTGATCTATTGGTCCCTGAACGACTCACGTTAGGCTTGTATGCCTAGTATTCGTATTTTGGAGCCCAGATCATGCATCAACCAAAACGTCATTATATTACTATCATTCTGAGCCTTGTTTTAATTATCTTGGGATTCATTTGTATTTTTATTCTGTCACAAGAATTATCACACTATAAAAACTTTCTTAATAACCTGGGACACACGCTCATTGGTGCGGGTATTTTAGTTGTCCTCGTCGATAGAATCTGTACTAATCTCATAGTTGAAGAGTTAAAAGACACTTTAAAAACATTCTCCTCTCAACAAAAACTTGAAGAATTTGGTCTGAAAAAAATTTATAGATCCGCACCCTGTAATTTCATCTTAGATCAAATAAGAGGTTTAAAGAAACGTGATACTTTTATCATGGTACAAACTTATTATCCTAATTCTTTACAAATTAAACAGGCGTTAGCCACAGCAATAAAAAATGAAGCCTGTATAAAAATCTTTTTACTTGAACCGGAATCTGAGCTTGCTATACAAAGAAGTCTCGATCTTAAACCTGGTGACACTCATTTTGTAACAGAAAATATTCAGAAAAATTCAAAAGACATTAAAAATCTTTATCATGAATTACTCACTGAAAAAAACATCACTAAAAAAACATTAAATAAACATTTACAGTTATACTATTATAAGAAAATTCCGAGTTTTTCCTATATAGCGATCAACCTTCATGCATGGATTGGCTTATTATGGTATGAAAAAGAATCCAATCGTAGTTTTAATATTGAAATAGAAATGAATACCGCTTGTTTATTCAGCCAACAAGTCAAAAAGCATTTGGAAATTCTTGAAGAAAACGCTACGCAAGTTAATTTATAATCAGTTTTTTTATGATACGATTTCTAAGTTCTTTTAAACTCGACCGTGCCTCTTTAAAGGGTACCCAATAAAGTGCTTTTATTGAATCATCGCCTTTGTAATCTTTTCCGAGACCAAATCGAATAGTATTAACTTCTGATGCTTTAATCAATGTACCAAATACTCTATCCCATATAGATAGTGCTGTTCCCAAATTACAATCAAAATGCTGTGGATTATCACTATGATGTATTTGATGTTGAGCCGGGCTGATAAACCAGTTTTCAAGCCAATTTCCCCAGGATAACCAAATATGTGAATGCCGTAGATTTGAACCCATCACATTAAAAAGAAAAACAAAACCATTGGCACCTAGAATATCCCAGGCTGACAATTGTGTAGCAAACAATTGATAACCAATAGCAATAGAAAGACCTTGTGCGATTGCCATACGACAAGCATATAAATAATTTTCGACCGGATGAGCTCGATATACTGTGATCGGCGTTAATACTTTTGCAGAATGATGTACTTTATGAAATGCCCACAAGAAGGATATTTTATGTAAGCAATAGTGTAAAAAAAACCGGGTAAAATCATCAATAAAAAATAATATAATAGTAAATAATAAAGCCACCCATATACCTGGTAGTTGCCATGGCTCCGTTTTGCCTAATACCGTTTCAAAAACATCAACTGTGCCCAGTGCAATAGGTGCAGCAACCAATAATATTGATGTAAATAACACACCTCTAATACATTTATTAATAACTAATAAAATAATATCCTGATATGAAGATGTTGATAACCAGATTTTTTTAGGGAATAAAAAGTTTAGGAAACTGATTTTATTTTTATATTGAATTTTCTGAAAACACCACCAGGCTAAAACAATAGAGGACAATATATAAATATAATATAAACGCTGTCCTGAATTGAATGGATATAAAATCAACTCATACAGACTTTGACTTAATTGTTCAAAGACAAAGACAACCGTTTCAAAGAACCATGACATATTTTTTCAATAATCTATTGATTTAATGTAGTGTTTACTCTATGCGGTATTTATAACCAATAAAAAACTGTCTGGGTTTGTTAGGTCTTGCACCAAACGGCCTGCGACTGACTATAGTCGCTTCATCGAAAAGATTATCTATCTTTGCATAAATCGTTTGTTTTTCTGATAAAAAGAAATTAAACGATGTATCAACCGTCAATAAATCATCTGTTTCTATACCAGATAAGGCAACACCACTTCCCGCTGCTTCATGCATTTCACCAATATAGCTGGCTTGTAATGCCAATTGCCATTGACTAGCTTCAAGACCCCAGTTAATTGTTGCTTGATGTTCAGCCAGATAAGGTACAGGATCACCGGCTTCGACATTTCCCCAAAGTGCAAAATCAGAGTTAAAGCTTTCTTTAAACTCTGAATCTGTAAACGTATAAACGAATGACAAAGGAGAAGAAAGTGTATCATTCCACTGAAATGCTGTTTGTAAACTGAACTCAAGACCATAAACATCCACCTCACCTGCATCAAATTGTTCATCAATATTGAACACGCAATTGGATGAAGTTGAAAAAGTACAACTTTCACTTAAATTCGAAAAATCGTGGAAAAAACCAACTATCTCTGTTGATAATAATGCCATTTTATAGCGTAATCCCAATTCATAATTTAAACTTTCTTCAACTTCAGTTTGAGCAGGCTGCTGAGGGCTGGTGGGGATAAATCCATTATGTACACCAGCAAATAACCCTACTGATTCATTTAAACGATAAAATAGACTGGCGCCTGGTAAAATAACACGTGTATCTTTATCAATCCAATCTGTAGCATCTAGTCTGTTTTGGAAAAAAGCATCGATAAACTCGCTTCTCAAGCCAAAACTCAATTCCAATTTTTCCCACACTAATGTGTCCTGAACGTATAATGATACCACTGTTGATTTTTCTCGATTACTGGTTGCAATGTCAGTCTCTGTACCTGTCGAAATTAAAACGCCATTTTGCATAGAAAAATTATCTTCCGTATGGAGGCGAATCACTTGATCCTGATGCCAGCGAATACCTGCTTTCAACCTGTGCTCTAAACCCCATTGAGAAAAGTTCAACCGGATATCTGATTGAATACCCTGAGAAAAAAAAGTTCTATCATTATTTGTAACCACTAACTCTTCATTAGGGCTTTCTGTATTTCTTTCACCAATAAGTATTTGATAAAAATCAAAATGTTCTACATTATTCGGATCATTTAAAATATCCTGTAATGCTATGCTACCTGTTACTGGATTAGGATTAAAATTATTTAAACGTCGCCAAACACGATCAAAATTATTACGATATACTCGTGTCGTCACATCAAAGTTTTCTTTGGCAATAAAATGTGTAAATTGAAATTGTTCATGGGTCCAGTCTATTAAATCCAGTTGACTGGCTGTATAGCGTCGGTATGGATCATTTTGAAAATCAAAATCTGTTAGTCCTAAATAGGTCTCATTAGAAATTTCATCAGAATAATTCAGTTTTAATTCAATGATTTGTTCAAAACCAGAACCACTTAAATCATAACGACTTTTCAAAGTAATATCCTGTTTATCAAAACCAGTTTCCTGATTTGGAAAAATACTATCTAACTCTTTAAAACCATCGGTACTGATATCAAAAAACTCTACTAGAAAACCAAACTTACCATACTCTTTACCATAATAAGTATGTAGTCGTCGATAATCATTACTACCTATCAAAATATCAAACAAACCCGTACCTGAAACTGGTCGACTGACTAAATTCAAACTACCTGCAACAGTATTAGGTCCATAAAGTATCGCGGCAGGTCCTTTAAAAACCTCAACCGATGTCATTCGACTCACAATTGGAAAATAATAAGCCGCTGGTGCAGAATAAGGTGCTGGTGAAAATAATACACCATCCTCCATCAGGTTTATTTTTTGACTACGTTCAGGCGTTACACCACGAAACCCTATATTAGGCCGTAATCCATAACCATCTTCTTCCCGAATATTAACACCAGGTACTTGAAGTAGAATTCGAGCAATATCATCAAATTCAAAAGTTTCCAAAACCTCTTCATCAATAACGGTTGATGATCCTGATTCAGTTTTCATTTTATCCGTTTTGCCAATAATGTACATATGTTCTTTATAGGTATTTTGTTGTTTCTCTTTTTCCGTATTTTCGTTTACTTCATTTTGCGTATTACTATTTGTCTCACTTTGCCCATGTACTATTTTAAAAAATAGTAGGACACACAATATTAAAACTTGTTTGTTATTTTTTAAAATAGACATATTAATCACTATCTCCCGCAGATGTTGAAGGCAAAGTCAGTGATAACTGGGTAATAAAATCCTCTTTTAATTGATCAGTAATCGCTTTAACATTGGTATGCGTTGTTTCCACTTGACTCACATTATTGTTCAATGCTGAAGCAAGTGACTCATTATATGCATCAATGTCATTCAGTGCTGTATCAATCGCAACAATAATAGAATTGGCTGTTTCAGAATATCCTTCTTCAATTAAAAAATCATCAAAGCCTAATGTTTCTGTTACACCCATTTTTTCTCCTGTAAAAATCATTCGCAAGCTTTGTAAATTGGCTTGAACATTTTCTAATGAATGATTGGCAAAAAGAGATTCTCTGTCTTCTGGACAAACAAGTTGATTACAGGAGTTACTCACAAGACCCAAAGGACGAGCCAGTTTTGCATCCTTAGTCACGCTATCAATGTAAAACAAGGCATCCGTTATTTCATTGACTGCATCATGAGGTGTATTAAATAAGGATTCTGTGTCACCTGCACCAATTAACGATTGAGCAAATCCATCGTTACCATTCCATGCCGTTAACAATTCATCACTGCTATTCATTAGATCACTGGATACTTCCCGAGCAAAAGCACAACGTAATTCTCTTCGCTGTGCCTCGGTTAAATTTTCCCAACCTAATAGAACGGAAATATTATCTGAGCAGGTATGATCTAAATTATCGTTAAATAATAAATATTCCAGCGCATCTAATCCCCGGCGATTATTGGTTCGGTTAGTAATATTGTAAGGAGCACCATTAATTTGGCCGTTATCGAAAAAAACAATATCCTGATCAACACCACAAGTACTTACCTGTGGCCAGGAATAAATTTTGTTTCTTAATGCGCTATTATTTTCAAGCAAAGGACCTAATAGTAAGACTTCTATTTTCTGCCATTCCAACATAGCCGCTTTCCATTCAGATCGTGCAGCTTCTCTTGCTGTATTCCGAATATCCTCAGAAACTTCACCATTATTGAATGCCGTTTCCTGAAGACAATAATCATTCATCATATTATTCAGAATCAATAAGCTGTCATCAAAATCATTCAATGTTGGTGTAATAATATTGTTGGTAATATGAGTAATCAATGCGCTTTCGTTAAACGATGTCGTAAACTCACTATTACTGCCATCATCAAACCCTTCACCTTGCTCTGAACTCACAGAAATATCACAACCAACTAATATAAATCCTATAGAAACAAAAATAAATGCTTCAATCTTTATACGGAACAAAAACATAACCAACCTCAAACTACATTGATTCTTGAATACAATTTTTTATAATCATTGTCGAAAAAAGCCAGAGGTATTACACCTCCAGCTTTTTTCATAGCAAAATAGATAAAAAATCTATTTTACACGCTCACCCATTGTCATTTTTAACGATGACTGTCTTACCAATTTTCAACATGTTCTCTTTCAAACTGATAAGCCGCTTCTAAAATATCTCTTGCCGCCAGTAAATCAGCACTGTACTCTGCTCGAGCAACATCATCTTGCAAAACAGGAATATCTCCCATTAAATTATGTAATGCTTGGAATTGTGTATCTGTTAAAGGTGAGAAACGATTAAACTGCAAACCTAAAGCAAAGCCTTTCATCTCCGACCAATGCTTTGTTAAATCATCATAACTAAACTCATTGGTTCCAAAATTACCTAAATCAGTACGTGTATCGTTAATGTAATGAACCACTGTTGATGCTATGGATTTTTCCCAAAATTCTAAAGCAATATCACGTTGTTCCAACAAGGCATCCATTTGTTCATCGGTTAATTCACTGCCAATGTTTTGATTAATGATGGCACGTCCACGCCAGAATGCTTCATAAGCATTTTTGGTAAAATCTGTTGGATTTGTTAAAGACGCTGTGTTTCTATCTCTCTTAGCCGCATTAACCGAGTTACCAAAATTAAACTCTGCCTCCAAATCAATCACACCGTTATCATCAGTATCATAATAACCCTCACTCCATCCTGCTCTTCCACCTTTTCCAGCAATTTCATCATCTGTGTATTCCAAGTAATTACGTGCAGCACCAAAATAGCCAAAGCCTTCATCCCATTGGTGCTCCAAAGTAGTATATTCGTTACTTGAAGCTATGTTGGTTGTTAATAATCCCTTATTGGTCGTATCATTATCCAGATAATCATCTGCTCCCTGAGAGAAAGCCACAGCACCTAGTAAAAACTTTTGAATCAGCTGTTTTAAGTCTCTTCCATCTTCTGTGATATAAATTTTGGTAATTGTCTCACCATTCACATCTGTTCTTATATTACCATCGATAAAATCCTGCGCATTATCACCTAATTCTGAAAACCAGGTCTGTACAAGATCTTCAGGTGTTGTCGAACCCAGATTGCCGATACCTGCAAAATCACCGTTATTCCAGTCTTTATGCTGTCCAACTCGATCATTGCCTGCAATTTTACCATTGAGATCTTTATGGGAAGATGACACATCTCTTAATGTTTGTTGCTGAGGGTCGTCTGTAAAATCAATCAATAAGCTATCTGCAACTTCCAAGTCATACTGTTCTTCAGTTAATGAATAAAAAAGATTCAATCTATCAACGACTTCATCACCATTGGCAAACTCACTGCCATCCAGATCAGATTGTAGCCCTGATGAAATATAATCATTAAGCTCTGCGATCAACACATGGCGAGCCGTCTGCCCACTATAAGATACGGTGGAATTATCCGCAGCATTTTTAAATTCATAAGCTCCTGGTGCAGACAAACCAAGACTCTGGCTATCACTGTTACTCTCTGAGCAAGCAGCCAATACAATAATAAAGACAAAAAAACTGATATCTTTCATAAACATAGGAGAATCTCCACGTAGGACAAATAGTTGCATAAACCTGCTAAACAACAAACTAAGCTAAAGATATTTAAGATGTATTATAAATAATAACAATCTAAATGCAAACAATTATCATTTATATTTTCAAATAAACTATACAAAAAAGAAATATTTCGTCTTTTAATGATTATCGGGAGCAAGTGCCCTCCGTAGGAGTATTTCGGGCGTTTTGCTTGGCAGTCTAAATTTAAAATATAAGCAAGCTTAACGCAGAAAATTTTGAAAAGTGGTGTGCTGAAGGTTGCTTATATTTCAAACTTAGACTGCTTATTTCCACTCTTGGAAAAGTCAGTCTCACACAGAGAAACCGTGCGAAATCATTTTTATGAGTACAGCT
The DNA here is from genome assembly GCA_965230335.1 of Kangiellaceae bacterium. Classification (GTDB taxonomy): domain Bacteria; phylum Pseudomonadota; class Gammaproteobacteria; order Enterobacterales; family Kangiellaceae; genus CBDDKS01. The sequence goes on from CBDDKS010000006.1 coordinate 1,292,093, forward strand.
CAATCACTGTACCAAAATAGACTGATTCAGTTATATTTTTTCATACTTTGAAAACAGCATCTCATAAATTATTTTTATTTAAATTTTTGAAATTTTTTTCTTATCAACATTACACTTTTTAACAAATTATCTTCCCGATTTAACATTAAATTCATTCTTTCAATTCAAAAAATTGCTAGGATTATTTTTTATTCTTTTTAATCACTTATTAGGTGCCTATTATGAAATACATAACATCCAGTTTATTCATTTTTTTAATCACGCTTTCTTTTTCATCCCATGCACAAGAACAAGAAACAAACCTGGCCACCAATATAAAAGAAGCCGTCACCAATGATGATGAGTTTAATCCTCGTGGTTATTTTACCCTACGCCCAGATTTCAGACGTTGTATTTCACCTTTATGTGGTGGTGTTTTTGTCAAAAAAGTGAATCGAAGAAAAACACGTTGCGCAGATGGTACATTTCAAAATGAATGTTATGTCGCCGAAATCGATTGGAAAGCTTTAGGATTTAATCCACTCAATCAATCATCATCTCCATTCAATCAAAAAACACCTTTCTTGGTACAAGGTAGAGTTTTACCAAAGAAATTTGAAGGTTTTGGTAATTTAGGTGTTTTCAAATTAAAAGCTGCTTTTCGTCCTGCATCATCTGAAACCGCAAAAAAATTATTTGTTGGCATCGAAAATAATGGCATTGTTTGTATCACATCTCCTTGTTTCTCCTATGATGAACATAAACTAAACAGTCGAAGAGTAAGAAGTATTTCTGGCTTTGATTTAAGTCGGGTCAACGCCAGTTCAGAAGATATCGATGCAGCTCGTAAAATTCTTGCTAATGGTGGTGTGTTATTGGCTTCTGGAGTCAACCAACAAACTCAAGAACAAGCCGGTATTGGACTACAATTTATCGCAAACCAGTTCTTTTTACCTATTGAAAAAGAATAAACAGCCCCTAACTTACTTCATAAAAAAGGCCAACATCACCAGATATTGGCCTTTTTTATAACAAGCATTTTTAAGTTAATCTTGCAAAAGGGTTATAGCAAACACTTTCTATAGGCTTATAGAGCTTTATATATTGAATGGTTCTATCTTCTTCGCTGTTATTAAAAAAGAAATCTGAAGAAAGCAAAAACAATCTTGTTAATTCTTCTTGTAGTTTCTGGATACGTGCACTTCCAATAAAAGATTCAACATCATCCAAATTATCGAGAATCATAGTGCTTAACTCCAATAATCCTGTTTTAATCTCCATAGAAAATGATTTACTTGAAATAAAATCATCACAAAAACTCTGTAATGCATTAGGATCAATCGTTAAATAATTCAGCTTATCTTTAATCAATTTACCTAAAAAAGAATGCGAGCTTTTACTAATTAAATGAACAGCGACACCACCACTTAATAATACTGCCGTTGTAGTACCAGATAGGATAAAAAATTTTCTTCTATTCATTGTTTTATCATCCCATTAATTTATCAGCTGCTCGCAAAGATAATGCAGATAAAGTTAATGTTGGATTGGCTGGAGGTGATGTTGGAAACACACCACTTCCTAAAACCAATAAATTTCTCAATTTATGGTGCACTTGATTTTCATCCACAATACTTAATGCTGGATCTTTTCCCATAACCGTTGTCCCCTGGATATGAGCTTCTGTTTTATTTTGGTCACCAAGATGAACAATAGATTCTACAGGTAAACCATGTAATAACTCTGGTAACTTTTGTTTCATATAATCAATTCCCTTTTGTGTATAATCTGAATAACCTTCATAGACCACAGCGGGAATTTCAGCGTTATTTTTATCAACCTGAACATAGTTATTATCAGAAGACAAATCTTCAAAAACAAATTTAAGATTGACTCTTTGTTGATATTTACCTCGCTCAAGACGAATATTACTAATCACATTGGAAGTTTCCAATAAACATGCAGCTCGATCTTTTCGATGAGGTCCGTCATACCACATATAACCATGCCCTGTCACGCTGGTACTGCCATTAAAACCACTCAATGCCGTTAAATCTGCATAAGCATAATGTGAAATTTGATCATTAATGCCTTTCCCTAACTTGGGATGGTTTAAACCTGACTTTTGTAATAAGAAAGGATTAAAAATACCATTAGCACCAAGACCAATTACATCACCTGTTACTGTAACATTATTTTTATTGGTATCTTGATAGCGAACACCTGTTGCCTGCGTATTGTTGTATAGAATTTCTTTTACTTCACATCCTGTTTTTAAAGTAACTGAATCCTGTTCAAAAATATGTTTTAAATCATTTACCAACATAAATTTCGCTGAAATTGGACATTGATGACACACACCCGAAGCACAACATTTTGCTCTGGTCTTGGTAGATAGAAAAGCACGTGCCGTGGGTTGCTGGTAAAAGGTATCAGGGTAATTTGATTTTAAAACTTCATCGACACTGGAAAATCTGTGAGGGGGTTGTGGATAGGGTTGGGAGCGTTTAAAAAAACCACCATATTCTGGACCTGAAACCGACATGATGCTTTCTGTCAGACTGTAATAATGTTCAAGATCGTCATATTGAATGGGCCAGTCCTGACCAACTCCATAGGTGGTTTTCATTTTAAAATCATTTTCCATAAATCTGGGCGTACATGCCCACCAGCAATTGGAACCACCACCAACGCCAAAGGTAAACAACCAATCTTTTTCTGTATGATTCGTTGTATAAGTCCCCGTATCCTTAGATTGCAGAACGGCTTCTCTTCCAGACGCCAACCCGCGCTCAAGTATCAAAATACGAGGCTTACCATTAAAGTGAGTGAGGTACTGCCGTAAAAAAAACAAACTGGCAAAACCACTACCCACCAAAATCAGATCGAAACTCTCTTTACTCATAATTGCACAATATAAGAAATAAAGGCTGTTACTTTAATTATTCTTACATCAAATTTTAATCACTATTCAACCGAAACATACTATCTGTTTTTCTTGACAGAATAATGAAATGTTTTTCTGCACTCCGTTAATACAGCCGGATACTTAACGGTTACCCTTTTGTTGATTGACAGCAAATCATATTGACAGCCTGCTTTTTAAACAGCTAACAATCTTAAAATCACCATGACTATCAAATAGTTACAAAAAAGTTATTAATGGTATCAAGTGAGTAATATCACTCAGAAGCAAGCATCCAAAAGGTACTTTATTCGTAGAGTACGCATGTTAACATGTCATTTTTCCATTTGCATTAAAGAGCATAAGTTCAATAAAGCATTCAATGAATGCTATTGAATCCGTTTCTACTGACAAAAGATTAAGCTTTTGCTTACACAATATTAAGCTCTTGCTTACAAGAATTAAGTTTCTATTGACAAAACATTAAGGAAAATGAATAACTATCTGACTTGGATGAATAATCACCTACTGCTCAATAAGTTGAACTCGGGATAAATAAGCCTTTTCTTTCAATATATCCTTTTTCTCTTACCTTTTTTATCTCTTACTCAAAAAATATAGGTTACCTTTATGAATATGCCTCAGGCGATAACACGTTTCATGGAACCATCGCTCAGCTGGACATCATTTAATTTAACATCCTGATAAATACGTACGGCTTTTAATACTTTTTCCTTTGTGTCAAAAGGTCCAAAAGGACTGCCTTCATCATCTTCGAAATACCATTCATCTCTTTTACAAAACACCTTCCGGGAACGATAGAATATACTATAGGCCTGATTTGTATTATAGATGGAATGAAGATTCATAAAGCACCTCTTAGACATGTATCTTTTAATTATTAGTGGAATTCTTTGATAATATCCAGTCGTAAAAGGAGATAAAATCCACTTTTAGGGTAATTTTTACGTATTCTTAGTATAAATATCTCATAAAATAATTGTTAATTTTTAAATTTGTGCTTTCCGTCTCATGATGCCTTTCATTATTTTCTATCTCCATTCTTTATTTTCTGTAGTTTTATTTTGTATCCTTACTATTGATGTATCAGCTATTTTTTGAAGAAAGTCCTTCTCGATAGTTTATCTTGATGATGATTCTGGCGTATTCCAAAACTCGGTTTCTGGCAAATCCTTACTTAAATCTTCATCGGTTGGCAAAGGCTGCCCCGTATATGCATGTAAGAAGGCTTCACATAATAATTCACTATTCGTAGCATGTCTCAGATTGGCTATCTGACGACGTGTACGCTCATCTGTCAATATTTTCAGTACCTTTAAAGGAATAGATACCGTAACTTTTTTAACTTCTTGGTTTTTTTTACCATGCTGGGCATAAGGACACAGGCCTTCATGCTGGATTTTAGACATAACACCTCCTCTATTTTGAAAAATAATCATACTGCCTAAACAGCTTCTATTCAAAACATTTCCTTAATAGAATTCTCAATATAGACACCTTTACATACAGACATCTTGACATCTAGACGTCTATTTATTATCCTAGCCGAATGACTTTTTAAAAAGAATCCGCCTGCGACCAAAATGAACGCCAATTTATTACTGAATCCAAACCATCAAAGATGTTGCTTTGAAGTTGATTTACCCGAACGGTGGGATATGCAACATGGTGGATACATACAACAGGGAAAGCTGGCCTATTCTCTTTATGGAGACACGCAAAACCCCTGTATTCTGGTTCTAGGCGGTATTTCATCTGGACGTTATGTATCCAACCATCCAACTCATGGTCCTGGCTGGTGGCAAAAACATGTGGGTCACTCGTCCAGTATTTGCTTACAAAAGTTTTGTGTTTTAGGTATTGATTATCTTGGTGGCAATGGAGAATCCTCATCCCCATATCATCGTTCACACCCTGTTCTGGGTGCAGTCACTACCCATGATCAAGCCAAAGCCATACTTTATTTGTTAGACCACTTAAATATTCGTCAACTCGCCGCTGCGGTTGGCAGCTCTTATGGCGGTATGGTTTTATTATCCCTCATAGAGCAAAATCCTCTTTGCACACAACAAGCTATCATTATTAGTGCTGCCCATAAAAGCTGTCCACATAGTACAGCCATTCGAGCAATACAAAGACAAATGGTACGCTTTGCCCAAAGTCATAATGACCCAAAAAAAGGGCTGGAACTGGCTCGTGGTTTGGCTATGTTAACCTATCGAACCAAAGATGAATTCCAACAAAGATTTACAAAGAAGAACCATATGACCGATCATGGTTTTGAAGCAGAAGCGATAAATTATCTATCAGCACGAGGAAAAAGTTTTTCCAAAGAATTCAACGCTGATGCATTTTGCTGTCTATCAGAATCGATTGATCTTCATCATTCAAATTTATCCGAAATATCTACACCTTTAACTTGCGTTGCAGTGAATAGTGATCAATTAATCCCTTTAGCACTCATACAAGAGTTAAGTGAAAAAACAAATGCAAATTTTATCACCATTGATTCATTATATGGTCATGATGCTTTTCTAAAAGAAGATCATAAAATTCGTCAAATTTTGCAACACAGCTTACAGGATTCTACCCATGAGCCAACCTAAATCATCAACCATTTCTGTCACTGCCGGTATTGAAAGTGATACTTCTTTTGGTGCAGTAACACCACCTCTTTATCTTTCATCCAATTACACATTTTCAGATTTGGGAGAACCCAGAACCTATGACTATACACGTTCTGGCAATCCAACGCGTGATTTACTGGCACAAGCTATTTCTGATTTAGAAGGTGGTGCGGGTGGTGTTATTACGTCAACTGGTATGTCAGCGGTACATTTAATTTTACATTTATTAAATGCCGGTGATGTGATCATAGCTCCGCATGATTGCTATGGAGGCACTTACCGTTTATTCCATAGCCTGGCATTAAAGAAACATTTCCAAGTTAAATTTATTGATCAAAGTGATGAAGATGCTGTCAATAGTGCCCTTAAAGAAGGCGCCAAATTGCTTTGGATTGAAACCCCCAGTAATCCACTACTCAGGATTGTTGATATTGAAAAACTAACCACTCTTGCACAATCCCATCAATGTTTAAGTGCAGTGGATAATACGTTTTTAACACCTGTGTATCAAAAACCTCTTCAACTGGGTGCTGATATCGTGATTCATTCCACAACAAAATATATTAACGGTCATAGTGATGTTGTGGGTGGCTGCGCTATTGCAAAAACACCTGAACTTGCCGAGCAACTCAAATGGTGGGCAAATTGTATAGGCATTACTGCCAGCCCATTTGATAGCTTTTTAACGTTAAGAGGATTAAGAACGTTATCCGTTCGCTTGAAACAACATGAAGAAAATACTCAAAAAGTTCTTCAGTTTTTAACAAAACACCCTCATGTTACACAAGTTTATCATCCTTCTTTAGAAACTCATCCAGGACATCATATCGCCAAAAAACAACAACAGTCCTTTGGCATCATGTTAAGTTTTGAAATAGATGGTCATCAAGAGAACATTAGAAAATTTGTTAATGCCTTAAAATATTTTTCATTAGCAGAATCCCTAGGTGGCGTAGAATCGTTGGTTTGTCATCCAGCAACCATGACACACGCGGCTATGGATGAAACTGCTCGAATAGAAGCCGGTATCAATGATAATTTATTACGATTATCTATTGGTATTGAAGATGCAGATGATTTAATTGATGATCTTAATAATGCTTTTAATAAAGCTTTCTAATTTTCCTGAAAAATATTAACCTTCCTCTATAAATCAATACCCGTGTATATTTAAATAACACGGGTTTGTTTTTTTAAGAAAAATGAGTTCAATATTATTCTTCCCACACATTTTTCAAATTTAAAATATATACGTTCTCCGGATCATTTTTATCCACGTATAACATGCCCTTATTTTCAATAATACCTTCTTCAATAAGAAACCCTATATATTTTAAAGTGACATCATTATAAGAACACAATTCGTCTCTACTGCCACTTTTAAATGGCCACTCTCCATAAGTATCCGATATAAACTGGATCAAATCACCCTGATTTTCTATCAAATACCAAGTTACCACCGCCGCCTGTGGAGCATTACCCGCCAACTCTCTTTTCTTTGAACCATTCATATGGATAAAAGATATTATTTCTTTCTTTGTTTGATTAACTAAAATATATTCTACACTCATTTTTTTTCCTAATATTTAGTACTGTATCACTAAATCACACTAGCAAAATATGTTGATTCAGTTATATCAAAATAATCCATGGTATAAGATGATTCGGACTTTCTTCCCTGAAAATCCGTCCTCTTTTTGCAAACGCTCAAAAAGAGGGAAAAAAAGCTTCATCGCTGCGCGGGCATTTGTTTTGAGTAATTATTGAGTATGTTTTTTATCTTGTAGTACACTGTAATACAAAAGAATAGCTTTATTGGTAAGTGGTCATACGGAGCAAGTACTTGCCGTAGGCATATTCGGGCGTTTTGCTGACTTTTTCGCTCTTGGAAAAGTCAGTCGCGATGATGAAATCATCGTGAAATCACTTTAAACTAGCACAAAACAGTGGAACATTGTTTTGGCTAGCCCAATACAGCACATTATCTTATTTATTTAAAGTTGTTGAAAACTTTTTATTATCCAAAGCTTAAGTATGCGCAGCTGAGGTTAAGTAAATAATTCTAAGAAGCCTTTTCCTCTTCATGTCCACTTTCATCGATACTATACACAGCCTTACCACTAACAGGCTTTTCCTGTTCTGTAGGCTCTAAAGATAAAGTAAGACTTTCTGTTGGCTGCTCTTCTTCTACAGGTTCTGATTCACTTTGTGGTGACTCAATTTCCTGAACAACACTTTCTGCTTTAGCTTCTTGCTTCGGTGGTTCTTTTTCTATAGATTTTGCACCGGACTCAATACTTTTATTCACATCTTGTTCTGATAGTTTAATCATCAAACGCAGATTGTTCGGTGAGTCTGCATTTTTTAAAGCTTCCTTTTTAGTGATTTTTTTATCTTTCCATAAATTGAATAAAGCGCGATCAAATGTCTGCATACCCAGGTTGGTTGATTTTTCCATAATTTCTTTGATTTCATGTACCGCACCTTTTTTAATCATTTCCTGTATTGTTGCCGTACCTAGAAGAATTTCTATTGCAGCACATCGTTTACCATCAACAGTTGGAATTAAACGTTGAGAAACAAAGGCTTTTAAATTTAAAGATAAATCATTCAAAAGTTGTGGTCGTCTTTCTTCTGGAAAAAAATTAACAATCCTATCCAATGCCTGGTTAGCATTATTGGCATGGAGTGTCGATATGGCCAGATGTCCTGTCTCTGCAAAGGCTAAAGCATGTTCCATTGTCTCTCGATCACGAATTTCACCAATCAAAATTACATCGGGTGCCTGGCGTAGTGTATTTTTTAAAGCATCGTGAAAACTTAATGTATCAACACCCACTTCCCGTTGATTCACAATACACCGCTTGTGACGATGTACAAATTCAACAGGATCTTCAATGGTAATAATATGACCACCCTCTGGGGCATAAGTGTTTCTATGATCAATCAATGCTGCTAATGATGTGGACTTTCCAGAACCTGTTCCACCGACAAAAAGAATTAATCCTCGTTTTACCATAATGACATCCGTTAATGTATCGGGTAAGCCCAAATCCTTAAAATTAGGAATTTCTGTCTTGATATTTCTCACAACCATAGCAATATCGCTACGTTGTTTAAAAATATTCACACGAAACCGACCCACACCTTTTTCTGAAATCGCCAAATTCATCTCGAGCTTATGCTCAAACTCTTCTTGTTGGTCCGGATTCATAACACTATTGGCAATGTCACGGATCCGCTCTTGAGACATCACCTCTTTTTCCAAAGGTTTTAAAACCCCTTGAAATTTGGCACAAGGCGGTGCATTTGAACTCAAATACAAATCAGAACCATCTTTAACCGCTAAAATTTTTAAAAAGTCTTTGAATTCCATAAAATGTTCGGATAAAAAATAAGAAACATCATGCTTAAAAGCTTAGAATAATGTGACTGAACTGCCAAAAAAATTGTGAATTATTTTTTAGCTGACTCTATCCATTTCAATGATCACTAACCCACTGCTTTTGATAAACCCGCTGACAAATCAATAATGATAAACAAGCATAGCCCAGCAAAATACCGATTAATACGGAATAAGCTACATTGAGATCAATCAATATCCCTAAAAATAAAGGGGCAATGGCTGTAGACAATACCATTAAAGAAGATACTAACGCTCTGATACTTCCCAGATATTGTGTTCCATAAATCTCTGGCCACATAGAGCCCACAACAGGACCACTGGCCCCAATAGATAAACCTGCCAGTCCCATAAAGAATAACCAACTGATAAATCCGTCAAAGGCAATTAAACTGCCTAGTGATAAACACAATGGCAATAAATACCATTTAATCATCCGTTTAGCCCCCAGTCTATCAACCAGATATCCACTGGCAATGGAACTGAATGCATGGATGACACCATAAAGAGTCATGGATAAAGCAATAGATTCCAAACGCCATTGGTGTAGTTCAGCCCAATAAGTCTGATGAAAGAATAGGCTGGTAATAATAAATGCTGGTGACATAACAGCAATAACAGCCAGCCAAAATGAACTTTCCCTCACCACCTCTTTACGTTGCCATTGGCGTTTCTTTAAGTTTGTTTGTACATTCGATTCATAAGAATGTTCGGCTCTTGAATCATTTAACGCCCATAGTACAAATGGAATAAACACAAAGATAATGCCTAACGCTGTAACTCCCCAGGTCCAGCGCCATCCAATCAGATTCATTAAAGCCACCGCCATGAGTGGCAAAATCACTTCTCCCGCAGGCATAGACATGGCCGCTATACTGATGGCTTTACCGCGATTTTTATCAAAACATTTTGCCATGCTCGTAAAAGCAATATGACAAGATAAGCCCTGCCCCATAAAACGTATCATAAAAAAACCGATTAATAACATCCATGCATGAAATGTTAAGGCCAAACAAAGGCAAGCGATGGCTGTACCTATCATAACACTCAAGGTAAATTTCTTTAAATCAGACTTATCCAGACGAGCGCCCGCCCACATGAGTAAAAACCCACTCAATAACGTCGCTAATGAGTAATAAGCACTGTACTGCGTATGACTCAAGTCAAAGGCAGCTCTCCATTGAGCGCCAAATACTGCAATGTAAAAGGTTTGCCCAGTATTTCCCATAAATGCTAAGGCAAATCCAAATAACAAAAATCGATAGTTTTTCTGTATAAAGACCTTGTAACCCATCATGAAACCATTCTTAAATAAAAACACCTATTATACTGAAATTTAAAAGATGTCGTTCAACAAACCTTTCTTCTTGTTACCCTTTCAAAAGGTTGACTTTGGCTTTGCTGGAAAAAGCGACTTTAAAGCAACCCAAGAGCAATCTCATAAAAAGATTAATACTTATTTACTTAATCCTCTCATTCGCAAAATAAGTAAATTGCCCTACACTAAAATAAGCATCAGAAATAAACAATACAAGTGATTGATATTGCATATTTTCAATCCATTGGCTATAAATAATCTATAGTTATTAATGACTTAGTATCATAAAACACAAGGTTTTTAATACATCTGTAAAATACACAACGTGATACAAAGAACCACTATAAAACATATGCAATATCTAATTATTTTTAATAATAGACAATATCCTTAATATCACTAAGGTTAACATGACACCTTTTCGATGTAATTTGAAAACAAAAATCTTAGCCATCAGTTTTTCAACAATGGCATTAACGATGATTATGGGATCGTTTGCCATTTGGCGCTTAAGTAGCTCATTAACGGATTATGAAAAAATAGTGTCTCAACTGGTTCAACAGGAAGTTGAACTTGAAAAAATATCGTTAGAACTTTCCACTCAACTCAACCATTGGCATAACTTTTTATTACGAGGCAAACAAGGCGCTACACAATATTGGGATTATTTTAAAAAAAGTGAAGAAATCATTTTTAAGTCATCAAAAAAATTATCCGAACATTTAGAGGATCCTGCTATCAAAAACTCATTAAAGGAGTTTATCGAATATTATGAAATTTCTATTAAAACCTACGAAAAAGGGTATGAACACTTTATCAACTCCCAATATTCCTATAAACGGGCAGAAGCCAATTTAAACAAATTAGATGATAAACCAGCAAAACTGCTTAACAATGCCATGTATCTCATTAATAATAAAATTAAGGACAACACTTCAAAAGTTTCTAAAAACAGTCAAGCCGCTCTATGGTTTAACGTGCCTTTATTTTTCATTATTGCCTGTTTATCAGCCTTTGCCTTTTATTGGTTTTTATACAAAGAATTTACACGTCCATTATTTAGTTTAGCCAAAACTGTTAAAGAATTAAGCCAGGGCGACTTTTCCAAACCGATTCATTCTGAAAGAAAAGATGAAATTGGTCAGATCATTCGTCATTTAGCAGACACCCAGCGCTTTATTCAAAGTCTCATGAATCAAATTCGTTCAATTTCCACAGCACTCACGCAGGATGCAGATATTATTAATCAATCATCATCACAAATTGCCCACGAGACTCAGGAAAACAACCATCAACTTGAATTAACAGCAACAGCAATTACTGAAATGAGTTGTACCGTTCAGGAAGTCGCCCAAAATGCACTGGGGGCCGCTGATGCAGCAGCACTTGCTGACGAATCAGCAAAAAATGGTTTGGAAACCATGGAGTTCAGCATAAACACGATTAATACTTTATCGACAGAAGTATTAACAGCTGCAGATATTATTCGGCAACTGGAAGAGGAAACCAATAGTATAGGCAAAGTATTAGATGTCATTCGTGGTATTGCAGAGCAAACTAATTTACTGGCATTAAATGCCGCCATTGAAGCAGCCAGAGCAGGAGAGCAAGGCAGAGGCTTTGCAGTAGTTGCTGATGAAGTCAGAAACCTGGCGCAACGTACTCAAGATTCTACCAGTGAAATTCAGCAAATCATTGAAAGTGTACAATCTGGTGCAAAAAATGCTGTACTAGCAATGAATAAAGGCAGCGAATCTGCTGTAGCTTGTGTTGACCAATCCACTATCGCTGATGAATCATTAAAAGACATTACAACGTCTGTCAATAAAATCCATGGTATGAATACTCAAATCGCAACGGCTGCTGAACAACAAACCACCGTTGCTGAAGATTTAAGTAAAAGTGTTAATCATATTGCACATAGCATGAATACCATCCATTCCAATGTAAAAAGCTTTAACGAACTATCAACTTCTTTGGCAGAAATGGCTTCACAATTAAATGAAGCAGCCAATCATATGAAACTTTAAAAATATAATAAAAAAGTATTGGGAATTTTTTCTTATCCCAGGTTCAGGTTACTTACATTTTCTTCATTATTTTTCTTAACTTTCTTTCAATCAGTAAACTGAGTCTTGGGCGTTGTAAGCGCCCCCATTGCATTTCTGTTTTTGCATCCGATAAGCTGCGTTTATATTGACTGTCACCTGCCAAGAAATCATATCTTACTGCGCCTAAACCTTGAGCATATTCTATAGCCATCATATGAGAAACCAAACCTGGTTTTAACGTATTCTTATTAACTTTTTTTTCAACTTCCTGACTGGGTTCATAATTAAAACCACTTTGATAGGCATACATAACCTGATCATGAAAAAAGTTATACAAATAACCAATCGTGTAATTTCCTGCTACACAGCGCATCAGTTTGATTTGTCCTGTTTCAAGGCCTTCCTGACACAAATTATAATGAAATTGTTTAAATACTGATGAAGCAAAAGAGCCCGGTCTTCCTTTTTGTACCCAATAGGCTTGATGCCAATGTTCTAAATGTTCCAGATACTGTTGCACATCCTCTTGACTGTCAGCCACTTCAATCTTCAACTCTCCAATCGATTCATAATATTTTTTTGATCGTCGTATTTGATAACTGGTATTCTTGGACAAAGTCTCCATGATATTCTTATTTTGCATATCACTTAATTCTCTTTGCCAACTGACACCTTCGCTGGTTACCCACCAAAATAAATTATTTTCTTTTGCTACCTCAATAAAGTCATTATTTTTACAAGATGCATGTATATTTAATTCATCCCAATTTTTTTCATTCATCATTGCTTGAACAATAGCATGATTGACTTCTTTCTCTATCTCTTTATCAACTAATGGCGCAATATATTCCGGTGTCAGTACATCATAATCTTCGTATCCCGACTCATGCATAAATAAGCTTCTGGACTTGAATACTTTTTTACGAAAAAGTGTATTTTTTCCCAATAAACATAATCCAACTACCTGATTATCATCACCTTTAATGACTTTAATAAGAAAAGGTCGATAACTTTCTGGTAAAACGGACAGCCAGTGTTTGGTCCAAATCCAGGTTTGAAAAATATTAACGTGATTTCTTTTTTCTAGAGATAACCATTCTTTTTCTAATGATTCCATAGAAAATGTTTTTTCAATGAATACTTGAACATTTGCCATATTTAATGTCTGTTTTAATAATACCTGTCAAATATAACAGGTAATGCAATCGGTGAAATAGTTTCATGTAATGTATGTCTGGCAGAAGCTCGCTTTATATCAAAAGGTGACAATTTCTGGCAATGATTGGTACTTCCTGTACAAAATGAAAAGGCCACTTTATAACCCACTTGTTCTGCTAACTGTTTCGTTGTTTCTGTAAAATGCTTATGTGTTCCCACTGGATAAGCCAATGCCTCAACAGGTTTTTGTATTTCCTTTTCTATTAACCTTTTACTCGTTTCAAGTTCATGATGCTGTTTTTCTTCAGATATGCGAGATAATACTTCATGAGTTAATGTATGCGAACTAATATTCATCCCTTGTTGACTCATTTCTTTTAAATGCGCCCATGTCATCAATTGTTTATCAGCCACATCACTTCCCGGACGTTCAACTTCACATACCTCAGATAAGTCAGTAAAAAAATGCTCCAAATCGAGTGAAGAATCAAATTGAACCAATTCATTAAGCTGATTCATAGTACTGCCCGCATGGTTGCCCAATTTAAAATGCTTATTAACGACCTCTATTGAATCCTTTTTTGAATGATGCACTAAATAGGCAATTTCATCCCACCAGCCTAAACGACGATCATTAATTAAACCTGCTGGTATAAAAAATGTAGCCGGAACACCTTCTGACTTTAACAATGGGAAAGCCTGTTTATAATTATTAAGATATCCATCATCAAAAGTAATCATTGAATAAGGTCCTTTTATAGTCGTTTCTCCTGCAAGTATTTGCAGTAAATCATCCATCGATAAAACGTGTGTATTTCTATTTAGCCACTGTATTTGTTTTTTAAATGCTGAGGCATAATGTGTTTCACCAAGATCGTAAAAATCGGGGGGCACTCTTTCATCATCACCAAAAATATGATGGTAGCAAATAACAGATAAAGAATGCTGTTGAAACTTTATTGCCAAAGATAAAAGCCCTGTAGATAGGGCAATTTTTGACAAAGCACTGTGTTTTGACAAAACCAACAAACCTCAATACTGAGCAACACAAATCAACAAGGCTTGGTACCTGTTTGCACCTAACCTCAGCGACCTGTTTTTTTATGCTTAAAATGCTTGGAAACAAATGGTTTGATTATATACTTAATTCTGTTGAATATACAGATAGCCTTGGTTTAAAAGTCATCTGAATCATAAGGAATCCAGTCATCAACTGTTTTTTGTATGCGAGCTCAATAGCCCCTAAATACCTCGAACTTAAGATAAGTAGATGAAATATACCTGCATATCTTGTTACAATCCTAACATAACCGAATATCAAACGAGGCTTTTTAATGGTAAAAACGGCTTTACAGGATTCCCTAATTCAACTGATCAAGAAAACACTCTCTTTATCCGATAACTCCATTCATTTTACTCCTCAAACGCTGTTATTGGGTCACATTCCTGAGCTGGACTCTATGTCCATAGCTTCTCTTATTCTTTCTATGGAGGAAACCTTCAAAATCTCTATACCAGATGAAGATTTATCGGCAGAATGTTTTGAATCTATTGAAAGTTTAACCAATTTTATCCACCCACTTTTAAACGCCCATGAATCCAGGGTCTGTTAAGCTTGCATACAAAAACCTAGTACAATTGCTGATTATCAGTTTTTGCCAAGGTATTTTTGCTCACTCTTCACACAACCTTCCCAAATTGCTTCCTAAATTAAAACCATCTATTGTTGGCGTTGGTTCATTTCAAAAAAACCGTAGTAACCCTAAGGAATTTTGGGGAACAGGCTTTGTTGTTATCGATGGGCACCATGTCATCACCAACCAACATGTCTTAAGCAAACTGGAACAACAACCTAAAGCTCAGCTATCCATTTTTGTTAGGAAGGATGATCTCGTCTATCTTTTTAAGGCGAGTATCGTTAAACAGGATAAAGAACATGATTTGGCATTATTACACTTTGTTGGTCCACAATTACCTGCAATGACCATTGGCAACTCTGACAATGTCAAAGAAGGCGAAACCTATGCCTATTCCGGTTATCCCGCAGCTAATGTTCTGGGTTTATATCCAGTGACTCACCGCGGTATGATTTCAGCCATTGTTCCTTTTATGATCCCTGTCAATAACAGCACTCAGCTCACAATCGATGCATTAAAGAAATTACGTAACCCATTTTCCATTTTTCAACTGGATACTGCCGCCTACCCAGGAAACAGTGGCAGTCCGCTATATAATATGCAGACAGGGCATGTTATCGGTGTCATGAATAAAGTACTCTTACTGAATGCAAAAGAGTCTGCTTTAAGCAAACCTTCGGGTATTTCTTTTGCCGTTCCGGCAGAGCATATTCACAACCTCATCAAACAAGCCGGATTATCTTTGCCCCCAACCTCCCAACAAAAACCATGATCTCATCCATTACTCAAATTGGTTACTTAATTTCAACAGGTTTTTGTTTACTTTTCCTGGTCTTACTGCTTTCCACCTGGCGAGGACGATTATCCGGCATACTACTTTGGGTTGCTATTCTTACCAGTGGCTTATGGTCATTCAGCGCTTTTTTGGTTCATAGAGCAACGGATGTTCTATTTTTTCATTTAATGTTCGAACTCTTTGATGCCATACGTTATTTTGCCTGGTTGTATTTTCTTTATGATTTACTCAATCCTCTACAGCAAAAAAGTAATGGTGTTTTAATTTGGCTACAGCATAAATACATTTGGCTGTCATTACCCATTATTTTAGTGTTATCCAAATTTATTCCAGGCATTACTCATATCTGGAGCCAGTTAACTCATGCCGAACTTCACCTAACGTTACTGATGTTATTGTCTGTATTTTGTCTGATTTTAACGGAACAACTATACCGACATACCAAGCCCCAGCAACGCTGGGCTATCAAATTTCTTTGTTTAGGTTTAGGCACTATCTTCCTGTTTGATTTTTACCTCTATTCAGATGCTGTCCTATTTAATCGAATTCGTACCGATACGGAAGCTGCCAGGGGTTATTTATCACTCCTTTATTGGCCACTGATTGGTATAGCCACCGCCCGAAACCCCAAATGGTCCGTTGAACTCTTTGTGTCGCGGACACTGGCAGTGCGTTCCATTGTTGTCATTCTTGCCGGTGTTTACCTGTTATTAATGTCTTTGATTGGCTATTACCTGAAGCACAATATTCCGGACTGGGGCGAAGTTTTTATATTACTTTTTCTGTTTGCCGCGACTTTGTTCTTTTCATCATTGCTGTTTTCAGGAAAATTTCGTGGTAAAGTCAAATTTCTGGTTAATAAACACTTTTTTAATTCTCAATTTGATTATCGTCAGGAATGGCTGGATTTCACTCAACAACTGTCTCAGGCAAAACAGCAAGACACTCATTTTTTTAAGGATGTTTTGAAAGCTTCGGCTGAATTAATGGACAGCCCTGGCGCCATGTTATGGCTACAAAAATCCCATGGAGATTTTGAGTTTCAAGATCATTGGTGCATGAGCCCAACAGAAAAAGACCCTCATTTAGGTAAACTCATACCCTATCTAAAAGATAATCAAACCATTATTGATATTGAAGATTATCGAAAATTTCCTCAAAATTACCCGACACTCACCATGCCCAAGTGGCTCATGCAAATGCCTCTTTGCTGGGCTGTGTTACCATTAATGGTTGCAGATACCTTACAAGGCGTTATTCTGCTTGCCAAGCCTCACGCCAACAGGGCCATTAATTGGGAAGATCGTGAGTTATTAACCACCGCCGCATTACAATTAACCAGTTATATTAAATTATATCAAACCACACTTGACCTGGTGGATGCAAAACAATTTGAAGCTTTTAATCGTTTGTCTGCTTTTGTGGTACATGACTTGAAAAATGTATGTGCCCAGTTATCATTAATTACTACCAATGCCACGAAACATAAAGACAACCCAGCCTTTATCGATGATGCTTTCTCAACGGTTGAACACTCTGTTGAAAAAATGCAGCGTATGTTAGCCTCTCTCAGAAAAAATCGAGTGGATGCAGCAACAACTCAAACTATTTTACTGGCCCCCCTACTGAATGAACTGATACAAATGCGTAGTACTCAAAACCCCCAACCTTTATTGCAAAATTGCGATTCAAGCATCACCGTTCGTGCCAATCACGAAAAGCTTGTATCCGTACTGAATCATCTCGTTCAAAATGCTCAGGACGCCTGCCAGGATGATGGTAACGTTCATATCCAGGTATTGACACAAACAGAAGACATTATCATTTCAATTAAAGATAATGGTTGCGGTATGACTGATGAATTTATTCGAAGCCGCTTATTCAAACCTTTCGATACAACCAAAGGTAATTCTGGTATGGGTATTGGCGCCTATCAAAGTAAAGAGGTCATTGAAAGTTTTGGAGGTAAACTCTCCGTAACCAGTGAGCCTAATATTGGAACTGAGTTTCTGGTACAGTTGTCAAAAGCTGAAGCTATCCCTACACCTCTTGAACCCTCTGCAAATAATTAGGATCTGACCCTGTGAATGAAAAACAACCTTCCATCTTAGTCGTTGAAGATGACCCTGGCTTACAAAATCAATTAAAATGGTGTTTTGATAACTTTGAAGTTGTTATTGCAGAAAACAGAAAAAATGCCATTGCGGCTTTAAGACGATATGAGCCTCAGGTTGTCACATTAGATCTGGGTTTACCTCCTGATGCAGCCAATGCCAGTGAAGGCCTGGCTACACTTAAAGACATCCTTACTTTAGCTCCTCATACGAAAGTGATTGTAGTCACTGGCAATGATGATCGAAGTAATGCCCTTAAAGCAATTGAGCTAGGTGCCTACGACTTTTACCAAAAACCTATTGACCCGGAAGTACTTCATTTAATCGTTCAACGCGCTCAACATCTCTACTCCATAGAGCAGGAAAATAGAACAATGAGTGCCAGCCAGAATCAATCACCACTTGATGGTATTATTGCCACCAGTCCATCTATGATAAAAGTGTGTCGTATGATTGAACGTGTTGCACCAACCAACGTAACAACCTTGTTACTTGGTGATAGTGGTACTGGTAAAGAAGTTCTGGCCAAAGCTTTACATAATTTAAGTAGTCGAAAAGACCATCGCCTCGTCGCTATCAATTGTGCAGCCATTCCTGATAATCTACTGGAGAGTGAGCTCTTTGGTTATGAAAAAGGCGCTTTTACTGGAGCTGTCAAACAAACCAAAGGTAAAATTGAATACGCACATAATGGCACTTTGTTTCTTGATGAAATCGGCGATCTTCCCATGCCTTTGCAAGCAAAACTACTGCGCTTTCTTCAGGAAAGGGTCATTGAACGTATTGGTGGTCGTGATGAAATTGCTGTTGATGTCCGTGTACTTTGTGCAACACATCGTAATTTATCAGATATGGTGTCTGAGGGCAGTTTTCGAGAAGATTTATTTTATCGACTGAGTGAAATAACCATAGATATTCCTCCATTAAAAGATAGAAGTGGTGATATTTTACTGTTGGCCAAAACATTATTGACTCGTTTTAATAAAGAACAAAAAAGAGCCCTAAAAGGCTTTTCTCAAGAAGCCATTCATGCAATGGAAAACTACGTTTGGCCCGGTAATGTTCGTGAGTTAGAAAATAAAATCAAACGAGCCATTATTATGTCAGATGATCAATATATATCGGCAGACGACTTACAGTTAGAACAAAATGAACACACCAATATGCCTTTTAACTTACGTGAAGTAAGAGATAAAGCAGAAGTAGAAACGATATTGCGTGCTATCACTTATTGTGACAGTAATATCTCTAAAGCAGCTGAGTTATTAGGTTTAACTCGTCCAACACTTTATTCACTTATGGCTAAACACCATATCGAAAATCATTAAAGCTTGTTAAAGAGCTTTACAGTACACATTATTATGAAAATTTCAATTCGTTGTTTTGAATTCATCAAAAACATTTTACCATTAGAAAAAATACATTTAAAAACACTTTCTTTGTTATCCATTATTTTACTCAGCATTGTATCCTGTGGTGAACAGGAGTTATCTTTAAGGGAATTACGTCAACAGGCACAAAAAGCTATTGATGAAAAAGATTATGATACAGCTATCATTCATTATCGGAAATTGGTTTTCCGTAGCGACACACCAGAAAACAGAGTCAAACTTGGTAAGCTTTATTTTCAACTGTTTAACATCCCTGCTGCACATAAAGAGTTTTCGAAAGCCAGAGAAACCAAAGCACCCGCTTCAAGCTGGTTAATACCTTATGGTGTTAGTGCCATACTTTCTGAAAAATATAATGCTATTGAAAAATTATCCGATAATGATTTTCAATACAGTGATCAAAAGGCAGAGATTTTAGCTTTACATGCATGGGTTGCATTAAAAAATAATCAGTTACAAAAAGCGCGCGCGCTGGTTAATGATGCGATAAGGCTACAAGCTGATAGCCAGATATTAAATATTGTACAAGCTATTTTTAACTTAAAAAATAAGCAATACAAAACTGCTCTACAACATTTATCAGCCATCAGTTCTTCTTATTTAGATAACGACAAACACTTGCTTTTAGCCTCAGCATCTACTCATCTAAAAGATTATTCTGATGCCATTGCTTATTTGGAAACTGCCTATAAACGCCATCCTAATGATCCAAGAATTATTTTCAAGCTTGCTAATATCAGTCTTATCAAAAAAGATGATTTATTAATTAAAAAATATTTTGCCATTATTGACCAGCGTTATTCTCAGACAATTTTTGATAATCTATTAAAAGGGAAATGGCATTTCATTAATAAACGATTTGATAAATCCAAAGATTTTTTTCAAAAAGCCATCAGCATAGAAAAAAATGATCCCGAAGCTAATATGTTTCTGGGCATTATTAGTGCTCAAAATGCACAGTGGGAACAGTCTATTAATTATTTCAATACAAACTTAAAAGCACAACCGTTTAATTTATCTTCATTATTAAGTTTAGGCCAAGTCTATTTATTAGGGTTAAAAGATCCCTCTTTATCTATTGAATTATTATCACCCCATAGTGAAAGATTTAAAAACGAACCTGCATTCAGAATGCTTTATATCGATGTGTTAATGGCTAATAAAAATTACAATCAAGCATTATTCAATATTAACACTTTTCAAAAAGACTTCCCCAATCTGAATAAAATTATTATTAGTAAAGCACTGGCTTATTATCAATTAGATAACACTGAGCAAGCGATATTAGAACTTAATGCTATTTCAGAAAAACCATCTCTAGCTTCTCAACTTGTTTTATTAAATATTTATTTAAATGATAAAAAAATAGTGGAGGCTGATAAATTAACCGTGTCTCTCGCACAAAACTATCCCGACAACTTATTTATTCAGGAACTCAATGGACAGAAGTTTTATCGTTCAAATGATAAAGATTCAGCAAAAACTATTTGGCAGAATATTACCCAAAAAGAACCTTCTTACAAAAATGCCTGGTACCATTTAGCGAAACTGGCTATGGAAAATAAAGACATACAAGAATTAACAGCTATTACTCAAAAAATGGAAGAAGTTTTTGATAATAACAGTGATACTTTGACTATGAAATGGGAGTTAGCCAAACTACAAAATAATAGTGCACAAGCTATTTCTATCGCTGAATCTATTTGGAAGATAGAAAAAAACAACCTCCAAATTGGTAATTTCTTAGTTAATTACTTTTTGGAAACAGAACCTTATAAAGCTGAACAGATTGCTGCAGAAATGATAAAAGCACAACCTGAAAGTGCTGTTTCACATTTTAATGTCGGTAAAACGCTTGTCCGTTTACGAAAATGGGAGGACTCTATTCTAGCTTTTAAAAAAGCAATTCATTTTGATGATACAGCGGTTCATTATTATTTAGCCTTACTCACCAGCTATCAGGTGCTTCAACAGGATAAACTCATCCATACTTTATTCGAAAACAGTAAACATAAATTTTCGGAAAATCTTGTTTTTAAACGCCATTACATCCAATACCTTGTAAAAAATAATAAAATTAAACAAGCACAAGCTGTCTTAGCAAAAACATCCAACAAAATACATAAATATTATCTCCAAATTGAGTATTTTAGTTCTCAAAAGAAATACGATGATGCTATTAAAACACTGGATGCTTTACGAAAAATCGAAGACTCTCCCGAACTGATTATCTGGCTCAGTAACTTGTATTCCGCTTCAAAAATGCCTCAGAAAGCACTAGCTCTTTTAAAAGAAAGCTATGAAAAAGAAAAGAACAACCTACTGTTAATGAACCTTGCCGAAATCACTCTAAAACAAAAGCTTTATAAAGAAGCGGCTGAGCACTATGAAATATTATTAAATGCATATCCAGGTAATCTTCAAATTCTCAATAATTTAACCTGGATCTACTGTGAGTTATCTGACAAGCGTGCTTTAGATGTCGCCCGAAAAATTACGACTTTTAATAGTAAGTTTCCTGAAGTTATCGACTCTATTGCCTGGGCCGAAATTAAGTTTGGGGATAAAGAAGTAGGCATTGATCACTTGGAAAAACTCACGATTAAGTATCCCGAACGCTTTGAAAGTCAATATCACCTGGCTTTGGGGTATATTTCTACTCGAAAGGAAGACAAGGCCATATCACTTTTGGAAAAGCTACAAGCCAGTCAACACCCTGTTGCAGAAAAAGCCAAAATACAATTGGAACAATTGAAAAATATCCCCAAAAATAAATAAAACACATTATTTTTTATATCATTATCGATGATAATCATAGTGATTTTTGCAAAATAGATGATGTCAGACAATTTTACATCTCATAAATCAAAGTTATTCAATATTATAAATTCCATATAAAAAACAATAACATAAAAAATTGGCACGCTAAATGCATTATTTAACATGAACGTAATAAATGTTTAACACTCACTGAACTTAAAGGAAACAAATATGATACATTCATTAAAACTCGTTACCAGTGCTGCAGTATTAGCCACTGTAGCGGCTTTTAACGCTACTGCAACCCCTATTTTTGGCAGTGGCCTTGAAAATGGCTTAAATGCAACAAGCCTTGACGGCAACTTCAACCAAAATGTCAACACAGATCAAGTCGCAAATGACGAAATATGGACACTGGATGCTGTATCTAGCGCTAATGCCGTAATGATGTTTGAACTTGCTGGTTTTGCCTCAACAAATACAATGGGTATTTATCAATTAGGTAACACCAGTAATCGATTGGAGTTGTTCTCTGGACCAGCAAGTCAAGGTTATAGAACCAACCTGATGCACATCGGAAATAACTTCATAGCAACTTATTTTAATGATATTGGTTTGTTTAATGGACAGTCTTCAATCAATTTTGGTGGCGACAACAACTTTGGTTTCTACTTAACGACTGGCGGCGGCAACACCTTTTATTCAGAGGAGTCACTAAATAGTGATACTGCAGCCGATGGTACAAGCGATCATTTGGTTACTTATCAAGGTGATAATGTAGAAATGATGGATCCGGATGGAGACGGTAATTATGGTCTTTTCACATCCAATAACTACATTTTAGCTTGGGAAGATTTATTGCTAAGCAGCTCTGATCGCGATTATGCTGATATGGTTGTTATGATTGAATCTTTCATCCCAACAACAGTATCTGAGCCAGGCACATTGGCTATCTTAGGCTTAGGTCTTGTCGGTTTTGGTTTGGTTCGACGTCGTCGTTCATAAATCGAGCTTTATAAAAAAAGCCTCTCATTTGAGAGGCTTTTTTTTACCTAACCATTAAGGTAACAAATGTGCAACGGCATCTCTTTCTTCTTGTAACTCTGTTTCAGTCGCTTTCATTTTAGCGGTACTAAACTCATTCATATCCAAATCTTGCACGATACGCCATTCACCTGATTGACACTGACATGGAAAAGAATAAATCAAACCTTTCTCTATGCCGTAACTGCCATCAGAATAAACACCCATACTGACCCAATTGTTATCTTCGGCACCCAAGGCCCAGTCTCTCATATGATCAATGGCCGCATTGGCTGCTGAAGCTGCTGATGATGCTCCTCTAGCTTTTATAATGGCAGCACCACGCTGTTGTACTGTTGGAATAAATGTATTTTCATACCAATCCTGCTCAACCAAATCAGTTGCTACGTCATTATTGACTTTTGCATGAAACAAGTCTGGATATTGTGTTGATGAATGATTACCCCAAATCGTCATATGAGTAATGTCATTAATGGTTTGCCCGGTTTTTTCAGCCAACTGGCTCATTGCACGATTATGATCCAGTCGTGTCATAGCGGTAAAATTATTTGGATTTAATTTAGGCGCATTTCTTTGTGCTATCAGTGCATTTGTATTGGCAGGATTACCCACAACCAGCACTTTGATATCAGGATTGGCATGTTCATTCATTGCTTTACCCTGTACAGAGAAAATAGCTGCATTGGCTTCTAATAAATCTTTACGTTCCATTCCCGGCCCACGAGGACGTGCGCCAACCAATAATGCATAATCTGCATCCTTAAATCCGATATTAGGATCATCCGTACAAATAACACCTGCCAATAAAGGAAAAGCACAGTCGTCTAATTCCATTTTAACGCCCTGCAAGGCATCCATAGCGGGTGGAATATCCAAAAGCTGTAAAATAACCGGCTGATCATTACCTAGCATTGCCCCTGAAGCAATACGAAATAATAATGCATAGCCTATTTGACCTGCGGCACCAGTGACAACAACACGAACGGGATGTTTCATAACGTACACCTCTTAATGAAATATATAAAAATGAGCCATATTGGAATGGACTAAGTGTAACATATTACTACTTTATTCATGGTGTACTTTTTTCTAATCTAAAATAGACTGATTCAGTTATATCAAGATAACTTTCAGTATAGATAATCCATAGTTCTTATCCAGAACTCAGGTTAACTATTAAATATAAAGTATTTCTTTTATCTCGCAGTAAACTGTAACTGAAAAGGAATACCTCTCAGTTTAATAATCATACGAAGCAAATACCCACCGTAGGTGTTTTTCGGGCGTTTTGCTGACTTTGCCGCTCTTGGAAAAGTCAGTCGCACACAGCGAAGCGGTGCGAAATCGTTTTTATGTAGTATCGCTAAATTAATTTAAACTGCCACAAAATAGGGGAACATTGTTAAAGAATAGACCTAAACCTGAGCAAAGGTTTCCCGTTCTCCCAACCAACGCCGAATAATCTTATCAGCCAGCTTTGGCTCTTTTTCTGATAAGGTTTTGGCAATTTCTGATACTTCTGCAATCAAAGCTCTATCTCGCATAATATCGGCAATTTTAAAATCCACTAACCCGGTTTGTCGGGTACCCAAAATATCACCAGGCCCTCTAATTTCCAAATCTTTTTCAGCGATTTTAAAACCATCATTGGTTTGTCGCATAATGTCCAGACGACGTTTGCCATTCATCGATAGCGGGGGATGATACATTAAAACACAATGACTCTCAGCAGTGCCTCTTCCGACACGTCCCCGTAGTTGGTGTAATTGGGCCAAACCCAAGCGTTCAGGATTTTCAATGACCATTAAACTGGCATTAGGCACATCAACACCGACTTCTATGACGGTTGTCGCAACTAAACAATGTATTGCTCCTGATTTAAACTGCTCCATCACAGCATGCTTATCAACGGCTTTCATTCGACCATGTACCAGACCAACCTGTAAACCAGGCAATTGCTCGGCTAATAAATCCAATGTATTTTCAGCCGCCTGACACTGCAACTCCTCGGATTCTTCAATCAATGTGCACACCCAATAAACCTGGCATTGTTCTTGATGGAAAACATGCTGGATACGTTGAATAATTTGGCTTCTACGTTCATTCGATATCACAATCGTAGTAACAGGTTTACGCCCAGGCGGTAGTTCATCAATAACAGAAACATCCAGGTCAGCATAAGCCGTCATTGCCAAAGTACGAGGAATAGGTGTCGCTGTCATCACTAATTGATGTGGCACAATACCTAAATGCTGACTTTTATCTTTTAGAGCCAAACGTTGATGCACACCAAAACGGTGTTGTTCATCAACAATAATCATGGCCAATTGTTTGAATATTACCTGCTCTTGAAACAAAGCATGTGTACCAATAATGATATTTGCACGACCACTTTGTATATCCGCTAATGACTGACGCCGTTCACTGGCTTTTAACTTGCTCACCAAATAAGCGCAGGTCAATCCTAATGTTTCAAACCATTGTGAAAACTGATTCCAATGCTGTTCTGCTAAAATTTCTGTCGGCACCATTAATGCAACCTGATAACCCGCTTCAATAACCTGCAAAGCAGCACAGGCTGCCACTAAGGTTTTCCCTGAACCGACATCCCCCTGCACCAAACGCAGCATAGGTGAAGGTTTGGAAATATCCTGCAAGATTTCTGCAATCACTTTATTCTGGGCATTGGTTAATTCAAAAGGTAATGACTGCTTTAAGTCGGTATTGAATTGTCCTTGTGCTTTGATTTTTAAAGCAGGCTCTTTAACACATTGTGATCGGATGCGTAATAAACTTAATTGATGCGCCAATAATTCTTCAAATGCCAGCCTTTGTTTTGAAGGATGCTCTCCGGTTTCCATCATAGCCAAATCAACACCAACGGGCGGTCGATGAATAAACGTTAGTGCTTCCTGTAAACTGGTCGATACATATTGATTGGTTTGATCTTTTAATAAATCTTCATCCAAATAATCAGCTAGCGGTGTTTTTTCTAAAAAAGCCAGTGCCTGATCGGTTAACTGTCTTAAAGAAAACTGTTTTAAACCTTCTGTAACCGGATATATTGGCGTTAATGTTTTATTTTTTTCTACAGTCTGATGATCTTTGACAAATTCTAATTCTGGATGAATCATTGACACATAACTACGACCTTTAACCACATCACCAAAACAAACCAATGCCTGACCAGGTTTTAATTTTTCCTGTTGTGCTCTTGAGAAATAAAACAAACGTATGTCTAAAAAACCCGTACCATCGGATAAACGACAAATTAAACTACGACGTTTTGTATAAACCACTTCACTGTGCTCTATCACACCACTGGTCAATACCTTTTGCCCAGGTCGTAACTGACCAATCGGTATACAACGTGTACGATCTTCATAACGGTGTGGCAAATGAAATAATAAATCCTGTAAATTAAAAATACCCAGACGTGCTAATTTTTCACTAATTGCTGGACCAACACCTGTTAATTTTGAAACATTAATTTGATGAAGTTCCAAGTCATCTACCTGTTATGCTCATTGAGTAACGTGATATAGGTCTATTTCTTACGTACGTTTATAAAAATATATATTATGCAGTATTTAAATAACTACACTATACTAACAATAAGAACGAATGAATAATATCGTGTTTTTAGAATTAAAACAAGAGGTTACGATATGAGTAAATGCAGATCAGGTGAAGAAGACAAAACGTGGTTTCGTAGCGACCGTATTTTTCATACACCTCAGGGTTGGTTTTTTCTAGCACGTGATAACGAACAAAAAGGGCCTTTTCCTACGCAAAAGGATGCAGAAGCTGAATTATTACTTTTTATTCGTACACACGAACAAGCCATGCATCAAAAAACACAATAGCTTTACAATACTCTTTCAAATCTGTCACTTTTTTATAGTTCTTCAAAGGGAACAGGTATCAACCTGATAAGGTTATTGTT
The DNA here is from genome assembly GCA_965230335.1 of Kangiellaceae bacterium. Classification (GTDB taxonomy): domain Bacteria; phylum Pseudomonadota; class Gammaproteobacteria; order Enterobacterales; family Kangiellaceae; genus CBDDKS01. The sequence goes on from CBDDKS010000006.1 coordinate 1,319,243, forward strand.
CTATTTTTTATTAAGCCCGATTAATTTTTCCAGTACTCGATAAGCCGCTATCGTGGCAAAAGTTGATGTCACTATGGATGTTGCCCCAAATCCACTAGAGCAATCAAGACGTGTGGAACCTTCTTGAAATGATTTTGCCTGACACACACTGCCATCTGGTTTCGGGTAAACCGGTTGTTCCGTTGAATAAATACACTCCACACCATATCGACGTTTAGGATTTTTTGAAAAACCATAAAAACGTTTTAATTCACTACGGACTTTTGCAGACAATGCATCCTGTTGTGTACGACTTAAATCAGCCACTTTAATTTGTGTGGGATCTTTTTGTCCTCCTGCACCACCAATCGTAATAATTTTTATTTTTTTCCGTTTGCAATACGCAATTAATGCTGTCTTTGCTTTAATACTATCCGTTGCATCCACAACAATATGCATGGTTGATGTAATTAACTGATCAACGTTATCTTTCGTTAAGAAATCAGCTATGGCATTGACCTGACATTGAGGAGCAATATCACGAACTCTCTGTGACATGGTTTCGACTTTTAACGTACCGACGGTTGAATCCAATGCCAGAATTTGTCGATTAATATTGGTGACACACACATCATCCAAATCAATTAAGGTTAACTCCCCAATGGCTGAACGTGCCAAAGCTTCCACAATCCAGCTACCCACACCACCAATACCAACAACAGCAACATGTGCCTGTTGAAATAAATTTAAATGCTCTTTGCCATACAGTCTTGATATGCCACCAAAACGTTCGTCATGATTTCCTGAAGAAGCCGCTTTCATGTTGTAACACAATTCAACGAGTTATTGACTTATATCAAACCCAGGTTTTGCATAATCTGTTGAATCTCTTTTTTTGTTGTTGCCTGTAATGGCACCATGGGCAAACGGCAATGTTCATCACAGTAGCCGAGTAATGACATGGCATATTTAACACCGGCTGGGCTGGGCTCTTTAAATAAAATCTGATGTAAAGAAAATAATTGCGACTGCAGCTGACGTGCAGATTCAAAATCACCTTCCCGACATAAATTTTGTAACTGAGCCATTTTATCTGGAACAACATTCGAGGCAACCGAAATACAGCCATTACCACCACTGACATTGTAGGCCACAACCGTTAAATCATCTCCCGATAAAAAACTAAAAGGTTTAGTTACCGCCAGATTTTCATCAATAGGTCGTGATAAATCACTGGTCGCATCCTTAATACCCACAATTCTCTCTAATGCCGCTAAACGGGCAACGGTTTCCACTTCTAAATTCACAATGGCCCTGCCTGGAATATTATAAAGAACAATAGGCAGTGCCGTCGCATCATGTATGGCTTTAAAGTGTTGATACAAACCCTCTTGATTCGGCTTGTTGTAATAACCCGCCACATGCAGAACCGCATCAGCACCCACTTCCTCAGCAAACTCTGTATATTCAACAGCCTCTGCTGTACTGTTAGAACCAGCCCCGGCAATCACAGGTACTCGTCCCTTTACCTGTTCTACTGTGATTTGAATCACCGACTTATGTTCATCTTCATCTAAAGTGGGAGATTCTCCTGTTGTGCCTACCGGCACCAAACCATGAATACCCTGCTCAATTTGCCAATCTATCAAACGACGTAATGCCGCTTCATCAATTTCGCCATTTTGACTAAAAGGTGTGATCAGAGCTGTAATAGCCCCAAAAAAAGTATGAGACATTGCAATCGCCTATAAAATGTACATGAATCTGAGTTCTGAATATCAAAAACAATCGGTGCTTTTAAAAAAACAGTATAAAAAGCATTCCAGATAATGTCTATACCCATAAAAATCACTACTTACATTAATTCGTTAAATCCGGCTCAAAAAAGCACCAGCGTACATTGGTAAATTCTTCCTTAAAGGCTTTTTCAACGGTATTAATATCCTGCAACAGTTGATTGACGTTGTTGGTTTCTGACATTTTCGCTTTGATGGCCACCATCACATCATTACCAAGGTGTGTTGCTATCATATGATAAACATCATTAATTTCTGAACGCTCAACAAGAAAAGTTTTCATGGCTTTTTCAATATGAGGTTCAACACCTTCACCAATCAACAATGATTTGACTTCGATACCAATAAAAATAGCAACAATAATTAACAAAATACCTATCGCCATGCTCCCCAAAGCATCATACATTGGGTTACCGGTAATCATAGCTACAACCACAGCACATAGGGCAAATACCAACCCAATCATAGCGGCTAAATCTTCTCCAAAAATCACCAGGAGTTCACTTTGTCGACTTTCTTTAAACCACTGCCAATAAGAACGCCCATACAAAACTTTTTTAACTTCTTTTACACAGGCAAAAAATGAAATGCCTTCTGCCACTATGGCAAAAGTCAAAACACCGACGGCTATCCAGGGTGACTTTAACGCTTCGGGATGTTGAAATTTATGCCAGCCTTCATATAACGCAAATAATCCACCAGCAGAAAATAACATTAAAGCAACGATAAATGACCAAAAATAAATAGTACGTCCATGACCTAAAGGCGCACCTGCTGCTACAGGTTTTTTAGAACGCTTAAGGCCATACAATAATAAACCCTGATTACTGCTATCGACCACAGAGTGGATAGATTCTGCCAGCATAGAACCTGAACCAGTAATAATAAATGCAGCAAACTTTGCAACAGCAATCGATAGGTTTGCAGATAATGCATAAATAATAGACTTAACAGAATCAGCACCACCAGCCATAGGGATCCCCTTTATATTTTTTTACTTAAATTTAAAGTTTGTTTTATTTCGGTTCTATATGTCTAACATAGACATCTTGTTTTGGATAAGGAATTTCTATTCCTGCCTGATTTAAAGCATTATACACTTGCTCATTTAGCAAATCACTGACTTTGCCTCTCAATTCCGGCTCTTCTACCCAACACAATAATTCAAAATTTAATCCTGAATCACCAAAAGTTCTGAATCTTACCCGAGGTTCAGGATTGATACAAATATCTTTATTGTTTTTTGTGACCGACAATAATACGTCACGAATTTTCTCAACCGATGAACCATAAGCCAAGCCCACCTGAATACGAATACGATATTTTTCATGAGGCCCTGCTGTTTCATTTATAATTTTACTGTTTCCCATAATGGCATTAGGTACAGTCACTTCCACATCGTCACGAGTTAAAATACGAGTACTGCGTATACCAATATGCGTCACTTTTCCTCGCTCTCCACTGTCCAAAACAATATAGTCTCCGATTTTATAGGGCGCATCTGCCATAATAAAAATACCCGCAAATAGATTCGCCATAGTATCTTTGGCAGCAAGAGACATAGCTAATCCCATAATTCCAGCTGAAGCAACAATAGGACCGACATTAATATTCCATAAAACCAAAATAAAATAAATTCCAATCACATAGGATAATATCACCAGGAAGTTCTCAAACAAGGGTAACGTTCTTTTTTGTATAAACCTTGGACCCTTGTTTGAATGTGCACTACTTCGTAATAAATAACGCATCATACTGACAGCAAAGATTAACCAGAATAATACCAAAAAGCTTAATGTGGCTGACTCTAACCTTTCTGCCCAGTTTTCTGAAAGTAATCGCTTTAAACCTGAATTACAAGCAAATAAAAAAACACTCCAAAAAACTGGTGTTTTTAATTTCTCGACAAGTAAATCATCAAATTGGTTTTTGGTTTTTGATGCACCGTGTTTAATCACACGATTAATGATAAAGATAATGAGCTTGGCACCAAGATAACCCACGAAAATCCATAAAAATAATTTAATCCATACAAGGTGTTCACTCAAAATACCTAATGACATTTGATCCAATAGTTTATCGAACCATTGGTCAAACCAAGATATTTCTATCGTATCTTCCCCAGGTTTCTCTATTTCTTCAGAAAACATACATCACATAATTTGATAAAGATAATCCGTTAAGGCAGCAAAACAATATTGTCGGATGGTTTCTGGCATTAAACCCAAAATCAGCAACGCCAAACAATTGAAAGTAATAGCAAAACGAATACTGCGACTGGGCACAAATAAAAATTCTTTTTGCTCTTCATCAAAGAAAGCCAATTTAATGACTCTTAAATAATAATACAAGCCAATAACAGAAAAAATAACTGCATAAACAGCTATACCCGTATGCCCCGAAGCAATCAATGCTTTAAAGATTTCTAATTTTGGCCAAAAACCGATCAGTGGTGGAATACCCGCCATTGACAACATCACTAACGCCAATGAAAAAGCATACCACATATTTTTTTTAGCCAAACCTTTAAAATCGTCTAATGACTCACACTCAAAACCCACTCGGCTCATTAATATTAATAAACCGAAAGCAGCCAATGTCATAATTGCATAAACAATCACGTAGTACATGGAAGCAACATAACCTTCAACATAAAAACCCAAAATAAAATATCCCATATGGGCAATACCCGAATAAGCCAGGAGTCGCTTAAAATTAGTTTGTGTAATAGCAATCACATTTCCTAAAGCAATAGATAACATGCCGGCAATTAACAACATTTGCGACCAATCATGAGAAAAACCGGACAACCCATCCAATAATAATCGTATGGCAAAACCATAACCTGCAATTTTAGGCACACTAGCTAAAAAGGCTGTTACCGATGTGGGCGCACCATGATATACATCCGGGATCCACATATGAAAAGGCACTAACCCTAATTTAAAAGCCAAACCGGCAATAAAAAAGATAATAGCAAAACGAGCCAGCCAAACCATTTCACCCTGTGCACCAATAGCTTCCTGTATGGCTTCTAATCTTAAATGCCCTGTAATACCATATAAGAGTGACATACCATAGAGCAAAAAACCCGATGCAATGGCACCTGTTACAAAATATTTAATCGCTGCTTCCGGTGCCCGACGATCATCACGTTGCATAGCAACCAGCGCATACAAACATAATGCCAAAAGTTCTACACCAATATATAAACTCAACAGGCTATGAGCAGAAACCATGACCATCATGCCTAATATGGAAAATAATGTCAGCACATAATATTCGCCACGTAAAAACTGACGACTGTTAATAAAAACACGTGCATATAACAAAGCAATCATGCTCAATAAAACAATCGTTAATTTAAGATAGATGGATAAAGAATCAACGATATAGTGCCCAAAGAATTCTATGGCTTTATGCGCCTCAATGTTCGACGCTAATACAATAAACAAGCCAGCCAATCCTAACTGCGATACAACATAGCAATAGCGTTTTTCTTTATCTTTTGACAATAAATCAATCAGTAGAACCAGGCAGGCCAATACCAAAATAAATATTTCTGGTAACAAAGGAGATAAATTAACAGAACTCATTATAAATCACCTTTTGTCGGTATCAATTTGGATTGAATACCTTGATCAATCAAATGTTCAACAGAGGTATTCATCACATCTAACAATGGTGAAGGCCAAACACCAAACAAAATAATAAAAATAACCAAGCTGGTAAAAATTAATTTTTCACGTATGGTGATATCTTTTAGCAAAGACACTTTTGCATGCACAATTTCTCCAAACATGACCCTTCGATACATCCACAATGAATAAGCGGCACCTAAAATCAAAGTGGTTCCAGCAATAATTGCATACCAGGGATTCACTTGAAATGTTGCCAAAATAACGAAAAATTCGCCAACAAAACCTGAAGTGCCTGGTAAGCCTGAATTCGCCATAGCAAATAGCATAAAGAATCCTGCAAATGTAGGCATCACATTAGCAACGCCACCATAATCCTCTAATTGTCGACTGTGCATGCGATCATATAAAACACCAATACACAAAAATAATGCACCAGAAATAAAGCCATGGGAAATCATCTGAACAAAAGCACCTTGTATACCCATAATGGCAGCATCACGATGACCATTTTGCATTAAACCAAATACAATAAAACATCCTAAAACAACAAAACCCATATGAGCAATGGATGAATAAGCAATCAGTTTCTTCATATCCTTTTGTACCAAAGCAACTAAACCGATATAAACAATGGCAATCAATGCCAATATAGCCATGGTATCTGCCCAATAAAAAGCAGCATCAGGCGTAACAGGTAAACTGAAACGAATAAAGCCGTAAGCCCCCATTTTTAACATAATGGCAGCAAGAACAACTGAACCACCGGTTGGTGCTTCAACATGAGCGTCCGGCAACCAGGTATGTACTGGCCACATAGGTATTTTCACAGCAAAAGCCAGTAAAAAGGCTGCAAAGATATAATGCTGACTTTGCATGGATAATTTTATGTTATGCAAATCTGTAATAACAAAACTTTTTGCCTGATCTCCAAGATAAATCAATGCTACCAACATCATGACCGAACCGAAAAAAGTATAAAGGAAAAATTTTATCGTGGCATAAACCCGGTTTTTCCCACCCCAAATACCAATAATTAAAAACATGGGGACTAACATAATTTCCCAGAAAACATAAAACAAAATAGCATCTGCTGCGGCAAAAACACCATTCATTAGTCCAGACATCATTAAAAAAGTGGCTAAATATAAATTAATCTGTTTTTTAACCGACCACCAAGCAGCAGCAATCACAATCACAGTAATCAATGACGTTAACATAATCAATGGCAAAGAGAAGCCATCCACACCCAAAAAATAATCTATATTTAATGATGAAATCCAGGGTTCTTTTTCAGTAAATTGTAATGTATGGATTGTCTGATCAAAATGAATATAAACAGGCAAAGTCAGTAAAAATGTCAATACTGCAAAAATCATAGCCAGCCAACGTGCTGCCAGAGTATTTTTTTCAGGCACACCTAACAAAATGATGCCACTTCCAATGATTGGCAACCAAATTAATAAACTTAGCCAGGGGATTTCTTGCATAAAACGCTTTTTACCTTAATGAGTTCTGATATATAACCAAATAAATATGGACAATAAACCCAGTAACATAACCAATGCATAGTGATATAAATAACCGGTTTGTAATTGTCGAATAATATTTGAGAAAATATGAATTGTTTTTGCTGAACCATTAATGATTAAGCCATCAATTAATCGTTGATCACTCCATTTCCAAAGTCCATGACCCAGCTTCAGGCCATACTTGACCAAGAAGCCCTGATTAAACGCATCAAAATAATATTTGTTTTCCAGAAGCTTTGTAATCGGTGCAAAGTATTTTGATAGTTGTGTTTTTAACTGAGGTTTTGCCATATAAAGGACATAGGCCGTTGCAATACCCAAAACCATAAACCAAAAAGGTAAATGCAGAAATGCATTTAAACCAAAAGACCAGACATCAGAAAAGTGTGGTGCAACAGTTGCCAAACTATCATGACTGGGTTTTACCAGAATGACATTATCAAAGAAATCTTTGAATAAAAATAAATCAACACCCCACCACGACAGGCAAATAGAAGGAATCGCCAATATCATTAAAGGAATAATAACCACTCTGGGAGATTCCTGAAGATGTGAACGCGTATGCTCATTCATACGTTCTTTGGTATGAAACACTAAAAAGTATAATCGCATACTATATAGTGCAGTAAAAAAGACACCGAATAATAAACAGTAAAAAGCAAAACTTGATCCAGTTATCGAAGATGCATGTACTGATTCAATAATCATATCTTTTGAATAAAAACCTGAGAAAAATGGCATACCAATTAAAGCTAAGGTTCCTATTAGAAAAACAATATGTGTTATGGGCATATATCGTTTTAGGTTGCCCATTTTTTGTATATCCTGAATGTGATGCATACCAATAATGACAGAGCCAGCAGCAAGAAATAATAGCGCTTTAAAAAAGGCATGAGTCACTAAATGAAAAATACTGGCAGCATAAGCCGATGCACCCAGAGCAGCAACCATATAACCTAATTGTGATAATGTTGAATAGGCAATAACCCGTTTAATATCATTTTGAATAATTCCCATAAGCCCCATTAAAAATGCAGTAAGTGCGCCAATAATCAAAACAAATGACAAAGCCGTTGTCGATAATTCAAACAGTGGTGACATGCGAGCCACCATAAATATACCAGCAGTGACCATGGTTGCTGCATGTATTAATGCAGAAATAGGTGTCGGACCTTCCATTGAATCCGGTAACCAAACATGTAATGGAATTTGTGCAGACTTTCCCATTGCCCCGATAAACAAACAAATACAAATAAAGGTAATGACAGACCACTCCCCCAGGCCTATAGAAATAATACCACCACCATCATGTATCATTTTGGCTTCTGTAAAAACAGTATGGTAATCCAATGTTCCAAAAACATAGAGCACTGCTGCAATACCGATTAAAAAACCTAAATCACCAACACGATTAATAAGGAATGCTTTTAAATTTGCAAAAACAGCCGAATCTTTCTTAAACCAAAAACCTATCAATAAATAAGATACCAACCCAACAGCTTCCCATCCAAAAAATAACTGTAAGAAATTATTGGATAACACCAACATAAGCATAGCAAATGTGAATAGGGATAAATAACAAAAAAATCTCTGATAACCAGGATCATCTTTCATATATCCAATAGTATAAATATGTACCATCAGAGAAACAAAAGTTACAATAGAAATCATGACTGCACTTAAACTATCAATCAAGAATCCAATTTCCAAAGATAAATCACCTAAAGCACCCCATTGATACAAAACAATATTTTGTGAAGTTAATGTGCCTTCAATAAACCCCCAAAATAATTGCAGTGAAAAAAAGCAAGAAACACCCACACCAAAAATAGTCAGTCGATGAGCACCAGCACGCCCAATGGAATGGCCGAGTAACCCAACAATCACTGCTGCTAACAACGGTAAAAAAGTGATAATGATTAATTTAAGTTCTACACCCATATGTCACTGTGCCTATTTGATTTAAATAGCTTAACCTTTCAGTTTATTTAGTGTTTCTACATCAATGGTTGAACGATTACGGAAGATAGCCACTAAAATAGCTAACCCGATAGCGGCTTCAGCGGCTGCAATAGTCAGTATAAAAAACACAAAAATCTGACCTTGCAAATCATTTAGGTAATGACTAAATGCAATAAAATTAATATTCACTGACAATAGCATTAACTCTATACACATTAATAAAGTAATTACATTTTTTCGATTAATGATAATACCTGCCACACTAATTGCGAATAGAATCGCAGCGACAATCAAGTAATCTGATAAACTAATCACGTGATGCTCCTTTATTTTTCTTTTTCTTCACAGGGTCAACTTTCATAATACGCAGCCGTGTTTCTTTATTGGCTTGAACCTGACGGTCAATGTCCTGACTTTTTCTGGAGCGTTTTCCTCTAAAGGTCAAACTGATTGCTGCAATAATGGCAACCAATAAAATAACGGCTGCCAATTCAAATGCATAAAAATACTCTGTATAAATTAAACGCCCTAATTCACGAACATTACTGTAATCTGCATCATGCTTGACAGGTTTCGAATATTTTTCAACATCCAATCCAAAATGTGAATGACCCACTAACCAATGTAATAAATATAAAAAACCTGCAGAAACGGCTAGTGCAACAGGAAATATTCGCGTCATACCCTGACGTAAAATAGAATGCTTGATATCCAGCATCATGACAACAAACAGGAAAAGCACCATCACAGCGCCGACATAAACCAGAATTAATGTAACGGCTAAAAATTCTGCTTCTAATAATAACCAAAGTACTGCTGATGAAAAAAAACTTAAAATTAAAAATAAAACGGCTTTCACTGTATTTTTAGAAACAATGACCGTAATAGCAGATGCTATTAATAATAACGAAAAACCATAAAAAACAATTTTTTCAAAACTCATTATCGATACTCAGCATCAATGGCACGATCAGCAGCGATCTGCTCTTCATACTTGTCACCAATTGCCAGCAATTTTGCTTTTGTCATAATGTGTTCACCTCGTTTTTCGAAGTGATAATCAAAAATAGGGGTTTCAACAATGGAATCCACCGGACAAGATTCTTCACACAAACCACAATAAATGCATTTGAACAAATCAATTTCATATTTTGTTGTACGACGACTGCCATCACCTTCTCTGGGACCTGCCTCAATGGTAATGGCCAAAGCCGGGCAAACAGCTTCACACAATTTACAGGCAATACAGCGCTCTTCACCATTAGGATAACGTCGCAAAGCATGCAGTCCTCTAAATCGAGGAGAAATAGGTGTTGTTTCCTCTGGATATTGCACAGTTATTTTTCGTTTCCATAAATGACGTCCAGTAACACTCAATCCCTGTAATAATTCCACCAGAAAAAAAGTTTTAAAAAAATGTCTCAGACGATTCATGCTAGGCAACCTGATATAGATAATATGAATTAAACATGATTACCCCAAAACCAAAATGGTGATTTAATCCAAATCGCCAGTACTGCAATCCAAACAATGGTCAGCGGGATAAATATCTTCCATCCTAATCGCATGATCTGATCATATCGAAAACGTGGAAAGGTAGCCCGTAACCATAACAACATAAACAAGAAGAAACTGGCTTTTAGTAGCAACCACAATGTTCCTGGTATCCAGGCTGTCCAGTCTTCCAGATAAGGAATCCCCTGAAAAGGAGACAACCAACCGCCAAAAAACATAAGTGCTGTTAAGCATGAAATTAAAATCATGTTGGCGTATTCTGCGAGGAAGAATAATGAAAAGGCCATACCGGCATATTCAACATGAAAGCCAGCGACAATTTCTGATTCGCCTTCTGGCAAATCAAAAGGCGCTCTATTGGTTTCAGCGACACCGGATATCCAATAAATAACCAATAAAGGAAATAAAGGAATAAAATACCAACTCAAAACGCTGCCTGATTGCCCTAAAACAATGTCTCCCAAATTCATACTATTGGAACACATCAATACACCCACTAATGCAAATCCCATAGCAATTTCATAAGAAACAATTTGTGATGCCGAACGCAGTGCACCTAAAAAAGCATATTTTGAATTGGAAGCCCATCCTGCAATGATAATTCCATACACGGAAATGGAGGTCATCGCCAACAAATAGAGTAAGCCAACATCAATATCTGCCAACACCAAACCGGCATCAAACGGCACCACAGCCCAGGCAGCAAATGAGGGCCCAATAAATAAAATAGGTCCAATCACAAATAATATTTTATTGGCCCCTGAAGGAATAATAATTTCCTTACTGAGTAATTTAATCACATCTGCGAAAGGTTGTAACCAACCCTTGGGACCAACCCGGTTAGGACCGAGTCTTAATTGCATATATCCTATAATCTTACGTTCAGCATAAGTGGTATAAGCCACAGCCAAAATGAGTGGCCCAAGAATAAAGGCAATCTTAAGTAAAATAGAAATTAAGTTTTCTATCCACTCCAGAATCATTTTGAACTCCTATTAAATAAGTCATCAAGCTTTTCACGTCGCCAGTTTTTTCTTGCCCATATGGTTTTTTGTAACGACGGTGCTCTTCTCACTAAAGGATCAATATCATATAACGCCAGTTGTTTTGGATTTTCGCCACCCTCCAGTAAATGCTCAGGTTCAGAAGAAAATGCCATAGACAAATCACCAGCATTATCCAATTGTGTCTTTAACTCTTCTCTTATCTCTTCAGATGACTGATATTCAAAACCGGAAATACCAAACAAATTACCAAGTACCCGAAGTACTTTCCAGGCAGGGCGTGCCGAACCTGGCGCAGCTACGGCTGCTGCAAAACTTTGCCACTTGCCTTCAGCATTGATATAAGTGCCGGATGTTTCAGAAAAAGCAGCAATAGGTAACAACACGTCTGCATAATCCAAAAAAGCACCTTGTGCAAAAGGTGTTAACATCACAACTGTTTCCGCTTTTAATAAAGCCACCTCTGCCATTTCCTGATAACTGGAATCCAATTCTGGTTCTGTATTCATTAATAGGTATCCTGACAACCCCTGTTGCAGCATACGCTTCACATCAAAGCCCTGAATATCAGAATGTACACCACACGACATGCGGTGAGGTAAAACACCAGCAATATGTCCACCTGCACTGTTGGCACCAGAAGACAACTCGCCATATTGAGATCGACTCAAACTTGAAATAAGATAAGCCAACCAACGCAAATAATTTCCATGAGAGTGTTCCATACCTGCCTGTCCAACCAGAACACAAGCATTCTCTGCGTATTTTAGGTTATGTGCAATCTTCTTTTGTTCATCCGTTGATTCAATATTGGCAAATAAAGCCTTAAGTTGTGGACGCACTAGTGCTTCTGTTTCATGTTGCATGCGGACCAATTCGGCAACAACACCATGTAAATGAGACAATAATTCATCAGGTGGTGTTTTAATTTTGACACTTAACTTAAAGTTATACCCTGACTCAAATGAATTAATCACCATGACTTGTCCATAAAAAGTCGATTTTCTTAATCTTAAAGCCAATAAAGGCTGTTCTGTCCTTAAATGTGCATCAATAAGTAAAGTGGCATCCATATATTCTAAATCTTCCAGAGGAAAATGTACTTTAGGATAAACCGGTTCATGAATGTCTTTTGAAAAATCCAGATGACGCAAGCGATGGTCAATATTATGACATCCTAATCCCCGAATCATTTTTTGTGTCAGAAACATTTCTTCTGTTGTTGCAGATGGTGAAACCAAAGCACCCACTGACTCTATACCTTGTTGTGTAATGAGTGTTTGAAACTGATTAACTGTGTGTTGCAGTGCTGTTTCCCAGTCACAGGTTTCCCATTCACCACTACGTTTAATCATAGGTTCGGTTAATCGCTCTGCTTTTGATAATGCTTCATAAGAAAAACGATCGCGATCACTCAACCAGACTTCATTAATAGACTCTTCTTCTCTGGGAACAATCCGAATAACCTGCCCACGACGATGATGAATATCAATGTGTGATCCCAATGCATCGTGGGGTGCAATGGATGGTGTTGATTGCAATTCCCATGCTCTGGCCTGGTATAAAGAGGGTTTGGCGGTTAATGCCCCAACAGGACATAAATCAATCACATTACCGGATACTTCAGAATCAACGCTTTTCGCCACAAAAGTACCAATTTCCATATGCTCGCCGCGTCCTGTTGCACCTAGTTCTCTGACACCGGCAATTTCAGTACCAAAGCGAACACAACGTGTACAATGAATACAACGTGTCATATCCGTTTGTATTAAAGGGCCAATATCTTTATCATGAACAACCCGTTTTTTTTCTGAAAAACGGGACACATCACTGCCATACCCCATGGCCAAATCCTGTAATTCACATTCACCACCTTGATCACAAATCGGACAATCCAAAGGATGATTGATCAACAAAAATTCCATCACTGATTTTTGTGCCATACGTGCTTTGGGAGAATCAGTTAATATGGTCATGCCTTCAGCAACGGGTGTTGCACAAGCTGGTACGGCTTTAGGACTGTTAGATACATCGACCAAACACATTCGACAATTAGCAGCCACAGATAATTTTTTGTGATAACAAAAACGAGGAATCGTAATGCCTGCTTCATCAGCCACTTCGATAATCATTGAACCGGTTTCTGCTTCTAAAGAAACACCATCAATATTAATGTGAACGATACCCACGCCTGTTTATCCTCTTAACTGTCTTATAGGGATATTTTTTTTCATTTATGCTGCCGCCTGATGATCATCAACCCAACGTCGCCCCGTACGAATTCGATGTTCAAATTCATGTCGATAGTGTTTTAGAAAACCAATGACGGGCATTGCTGCCGCATCACCTAATGCGCAAATGGTTCGCCCCATAATGTTGTTAGCAACATCATCTAATTTTTCAAGATCAGACAATTCACCCTCTCCTTTTAAAATACGATGAATCATACGAGACATCCAACCAGTGCCTTCCCGGCAAGGCGTACATTGCCCACAGGATTCTTCATAATAAAAATGTGCTGTTCTTGCTGCCACTTCAACCATGCAGGTTGTTTCATCCATAACAATCACAGCACCCGAACCCAGCATGGATCGTTGCTTACCTAATGCATCATAATCCATGGTGATATCCATCATAATATCTGCAGGCAATACTGGAGAGGAAGAACCACCAGGTATCACCGCTTTAAGACGACGTCCTCCTTTCATACCGCCACATAGTGCTAATAACTCTTTAAATGGCAAACCCAGACCTACTTCATAATTACCAGGTTTTTCAATATGACCCGATACAGAAAATATTTTTGTTCCCCCATTATTGGGAATACCCAAATCCAGAAACCATTGGCCGCCATGTTGTAAAATCGCGGGCACTGAAGCATAACTCTCTGTATTGTTCACATTGGTTGGTCGTCCAAACACGCCATAATTGGCTGGAAAAGGCGGCTTAAATCTGGGTTGTCCTTTCTTGCCTTCAAGAGATTCAATTAATGCCGTTTCTTCTCCACAAATATAAGCGCCAGCTCCCAAATGATTGTATAAATCAAAATCGATTCCTGACGACATAATATTTTTGCCCAAATATCCCAATTCATAAGCTTCTTTTAAAGCGGTTTCCATTCGTTCAAAAGGTTCATAAAATTCACCTCGAAGATAATTGTATCCAACGGTTGCTGTCATCACATATCCAGCGATAGCCATACCCTCAATCAATTGATGAGGATTAAAACGCATAATGTCTCTGTCTTTAAATGTGCCAGGTTCACCTTCATCAGAATTACACACCACATATTTTTGCCCTGGCATACCTCTTGGCATAAAACTCCATTTCAATCCCGTTGGAAAACCTGCACCACCTCTTCCCCGCAATGCCGAAGTTTTGAGTTCTTCAATGATTTCTTCAGCAGGTGTTCGGTTACGCAAAATATTTTCCCAGACCTGATAACCACCGACACTTTTATAGGCTTCTATTGACCAAGGTTGATCAAGATGCAATGTTCTAAAGCAAACCTCATTCGCCATCTTTATCAACTCCCAAGTCAGCCAAAATTGTATCGACTTTATCTGTCGTTAATGATTCATGAAATTTTTCTTTCACTTCTAACATAGGCGCGCCACCACAAGCTGCCATGCATTCAACTTCTTTCAAAGTAAAGCGTCCATCTTTTGTGGTTTCGCCCAGCTGAATACCTAATTTATTTTTTAAATGATCGACAATTTTATCGGCGCCACACAACATGCAAGATAAGTTTGTACAAACAGAAATAACTTGTTGTCCAACAGGTTTCAAATGAAACATGCTGTAAAACGTAGCCACTTCATAAACAGCAATACGTGGCACATCCAGATAATCTGCAACGGCATCCATTAATTCTTCAGAAATCCAGTTATCATTTTCTTTTTGCACAATATGCAGAGTTGCAATAATAGGAGGCCTTTTACGTTCAACAGGATATTTTTTTCTCCAAAATTCAATTTGTGTGATGGCTTCATCAGATAACATGGTTTTTAAACGATGCATTTCTTGAGTAGACATTAGCGGTCAATCTCCCCAAGTACAATATCCATAGTACCTATGACAGCAACAACATCCGCTAACATATGTCCACGGGTTAATTCATCCATGGCTGCAATATGCGCAAAACCCGGTGCTCTTAATTTAATACGATAAGGTTTATTAGCCCCATCAGAAATCAGATAAACACCAAATTCACCTTTGGGATGTTCCACAGCAACATAGACTTCACCTTCAGGCACACAAAACCCTTCCGTAAACAATTTAAAATGATGAATCAATGCTTCCATATCGTCTTTCATCACTGCACGTTTTGGTGGTGTCACTTTATGGTTGTCTAACATCACAGGCCCTGGATGCTGTCGTAACCACTCAATACATTGACGAATAATATGATTGGATTGCCTCATTTCTTCAACACGAATCAGATAACGATCATAACAATCACCATTCTTTCCAATAGGAATATCAAAATCCAATTCATCGTAGACTTCATAAGGCTGATTTTTTCTTAAATCCCAGGTAATCCCCGAACCTCGTAGCATGGGTCCACTGAACCCCAATTGATGCGCTCGTTCAGGTGATACCACACCAACACCAACAGTTCTTTGTTTCCAAATACGGTTATCTGTTAATAAGGTTTCATAGTCATCAACATTTGCTGGAAAAGTTTCGGTAAAGTCCCACAAGAAATCCAATAATGCCCCTTGCCGATTGGCATTCATATCATCCAACTGTTTTGTATTTCTCCATTTTGAAGGTTGGTATTGTGGCATGGTCTTAGGTAAGTCCCGGGCCACACCACCAGGTCGAAAATAAGTGGCATGCATACGTGCACCAGAGACGGCCTCATAACAATCCATTAAAGGTTCGCGATCACGAAAACAATATAAAAACATAGTCATGGCACCGATATCCAGACCATGAGCGCCTAACCACATCAAATGATTTAAAATTCGGGTAATTTCAGAAAACATGACACGAATATACTGAGCACGCTTTGGTGGCTGAATACCTAATAACTTTTCTATCGCCAATATATAAGCATGTTCATTACACATCATAGAAACATAATCGAGGCGATCCATGTAACCAATGCTTTGTATGTAAGGTTTGCTCTCTGCCAATTTTTCCGTAGCTCGATGCAATAAACCAATATGGGGATCAACTCTCTGAATCACTTCACCATCCAACTCTAACACCAAACGCAAAACACCATGTGCCGCAGGATGTTGTGGACCAAAGTTCATTGTGTAATTACGAATTTCCGCCATTTATTTTTTTTCCTCTTCAAGTGTTTCCAGTCGACTGTCATGACGAATCACTCTTGGAACCAAGGTTCTCGGTTCAATAGAAACCGGTTCATATACACAACGTCCCAGCTCTGCATCAAAACGCAACTCCACATGCCCAATCAGAGGAAAATCTTTACGAAATGGATATCCGACAAAACCATAGTCCGTTAAAATACGTCTTAAATCATCATGTCCTTCAAAACGAATACCGAATAAATCGAAAGCTTCCCGTTCATACCAGTTTGCCGAAGCCCAAACACTCGTTACAGAAGGTATCATTAAAGTATCATTGGGTACATACACTCTCAATCGAACACGTTGGTTATTGGCCAAAGACAACAAATGATACACAACCGCAAACCTGGGATTATCCCATGTTGTTTCTGCATCCTGTAACTGCTCTACTGCTCGGGAAAAACCAGCACCTGATGCATCATTGGTTTCCCATTCAACTTGTCCATATGCAATATAATCTACGCCACAAATATCAATCAGCTGTTCGAAATGTAATTCATCTTCATCTCTTAGGCGTCGTGCCACAGCAATCAATACGTCAGGTTCAACTTCTATGGTTAATTCATCATTTTCAAAAATGAATTCTTTCACCTGCGTATCTAAAGCCTGTTGAATCGTATCAGCCCATTTCTCCACTCACTGACTCCTAAACATCACGGACAATCGTATTGTTGCGTTTTATTTTGTTTTGCAATTGAATGATACCGTACATCAAGGCCTCTGCTGTAGGAGGACATCCTGGTACATAAATATCGACAGGAATAATACGATCACAACCTCTCACAACAGAATATGAATAATGATAATAGCCACCGCCATTGGCACAGGACCCCATTGAAATCACCCAGCGAGGCTCTGGCATTTGATCATAAACCCGTCTGAGCGCCGGTGCCATTTTATTGGTTAATGTCCCTGCAACAATCATTACATCAGATTGGCGGGGTGAAGGACGAAATACGACACCAAATCTATCCAGGTCATATCGTGAAGCCCCGGCATGCATCATCTCAACAGCACAGCAGGCCAATCCAAAAGTCACGGGCCACATACTGCCTGTACGTGCCCAATTCAGTAATTGGTCGGTTGACGTTGTTAAAAAACCTTTATTGACTTCTACTCCCATTCCAGCGCTCCTTTTTTCCATTCATAAATGAAGCCAACGACGAGCAACCCTAAAAATACCCCCATAGACATCACTCCAAACCAACCTAACTCATTAAATACGACAGCCCATGGGAAAAGAAAAGCAACCTCTAAATCAAAAATAATAAAAAGAATCGCAACGAGATAAAATCTAACATCAAATTTTACACGGGCATCTTCAAAAGCATCGAAACCACATTCAAAAGGAGCATTTTTGGCGTCATCCGGTTTATTTTTTCCTACAAGAAAACCCATTAATTCCAAACCCAGGCCCAAGCCCAAGCCTAAAACAATAAACACTAAAATTGGTAAGTAATTTTCAATCATACAACGGGCCATTCTTGCTTTAAAAGCAGCCTCTTTATTGTAAAGACCTGCTTACTATAATTATTGAATGTTCGACTGAAATTTCGCCGCCCAGTCTACACACTTTTTTTTAAATAAAAAAGAGATGATGAAATAAGTCTTATAAAAAGTGTTGGTAACAATATATGGAACAAAATGGGAGCGCGATGCTTAGCCTGTTTCACATCACTATCATCCTTATGGAATTTCTCGAATAAAACAAATATTTTTTTGCGCTGCACAAAAATAACAGGCTCTAGTAACGCAAAATTAATTCATCTCCTCTTTGTGTAAATTCAATCTGCTTGAGAGCACTCATACCCAGCAATACGGCATCACCCTCCATAGTGGGAGTGATACTTGCGCTGACATTATCTAATGTGATATTGCCAATTGTAATACTGTCAATCCGAGTATCATAGGCTGTTGCAGTCCCATTTGCCGTCGTCACGTAGTGCGAACGACCTTTTTTTAATCCTATTTCACGAGCGACTGCTTCAGGGATAGCCACCGACGTTGCGCCAGTATCCAATAAAAAAACAACCGGCGTTTGGTTAATTAAACCTGACACCACATAATGTCCAAATTTATTACGCTTGAGTACAACTTCCTGAAGATTCCGAAATTGGCGTACTTCAGGATTTTGGTTGGGATTTTCCTGAAATTCAACCGCATCATTAAAGAAGTAAGCCAAACCTCCCAGACCAACAATCCAGGTTAAAAAAATCATACCTTTGCCAATACGAGATGACTCTTCAGTGTTATCGGACATTGTTCATTAACCTATAAAAGATAAACCGCCCCAAGTATACGAACCCCAATAAAATCATAAAAAATAGTGACTCTACTGTCTTTCAGAATAACAGGCTTAAAGCCGTTGTGACAAGCATGACACTTGCTGCCAATGTCCAGATAAATCCATTGTATTTAGAAGGATTCAAACGTTTTGATTGTTTTAAAGACTCTCTTGACCAGAAGAAACTACTCATAGGCTGATTAAAATACAATCGTTCACACAATGTATGCTGAGCAAATGATTCTTTCTCCTGGAGTAAATAATAAATGGCTTTAGCTCTACCCAAACAATCTTTGGGGACTTCACAGCAAATCATTTTTGACAAATCCTGTAATCGGTTGGATGCATAACCTAAAGCGCCCCAAGGTATACCTGTTTGACTGGAATGCCATGGCATATCCACCAACTCAGGCATTAAAGTAATTAATGCATGTCGTTCTGCTTCAGCATGACCATGACTGACTGCAAAATCCGCCTGTTCAAATAAACGAATCACTTTTTGTCGATCCAATACGTTTTGATTCAGACGTTTACCCATCATTGCTTTTTGTTTTTCAGGTAATAAGTGGCGTGGTTTACGAAACCCTGTATAAGTTTGCAAAATTTTAAAAGGAGTCTCTGATTTAGGCTTAAATGAAAAAAGTACTAAAGCCAATTCATAGCATTCATCTCTTTCACTAAATCCTGTTAATGCAGCACCAATGGTAATCACTTTTATCTCTTCCTGCTGCATTCGCCCATAGTGTGCTGGAATAGCTACAGACACCCTATCGTTTTCCGGTGTTTCTTGCTGAAGACTAACGACAGATGAATGGGATTCAATGGAATAACATAGTGCATGCAGATGCTGTAATCGGTCAAAAACCTCTATCAAACTTTCACTATGTGCAAATTCAAAGTTAGCAAAACGCGTTAAAATAGCTTCTTCATCTGCGTAGGCTTTCCGTTCATGATAAATATCCGCTAATTGCAAATACAATGTTGCTTCAATTAAACAAGGGGTTAATTGAGCTTTACGCTCTAATTTATTAATTTGCTCCAAAAGCAATGCTTCCAACCCATGATTCATCATCTGTGACGCTGTTTTTGCTTTTTCAGCAATAGGGAGATGTAAATGTTCCATACCAAAACTCGGTGATCGTGTAAAAATGAGGGTGTATTATAAATATCATTATCTCAAAATCAAGATATTCTATAGCGTTCATTTACAGAAACACGCTATAAAAACACTTTTTACAACACCAAAAAAATTAACTTATTGATATTTAATAAAAATATTATGTTGTCCTTCTGTTTTATGAAATGTTTTGATACAGAATAATAGACAATGTATCAAAACTCTATAAGCATTAAGCGAGATATTTATGCAATCACTTTTGAGTTTTTCTAAAACTCACTATACACTGAATTTTGAATCTTATGTTGGGGGTGCAATATGTATAAAACTATTCTTTGTGCAATCGAAACATCGAAAGAAGGAAAATCGGTACTTTCGAAAGCAGCCGAACTATCCGAAATATTCAACAGTAAGCTGATTGTTATGCATGTGCTGCCCTATACCCTCCTACGTAAAGATTATCAAAAAGCCCTAAAGGAAGAGGCTGCACCTAAATTTGAAAATCTTATAGCTTCATTTGATATTCCCAAAAAAAATCGGATCATTAAAATAGGCAAACCCTATGAATTAATTTGTAGTGAAGCAGAAAAGAGAAAAGCCGATTTAATTGTTTTGGGTACGCATTCTAAAAAAGGTTTATATTCCCTGATAGGATCTACAGCTAATGGTGTCGCCAATCATGCCAAATGTGATGTCTCTTTGATTAATGTTTGTTAGAGGCCGTTTTACGATGACTTCATCATCGCGACTGACACCATTTTCATTAAATTTTTAAAATAAAAAAAGACTATTTCATACCGCTACGCTGTGTGCAACTGACTTTCAGGGAAGAAAATCTAAATCATATGAACGGTGGAAATATAGAATATTAATCTCGTTATTCAATAAAAAAAGATAAACTGATAATTAATTTGATATTTTTGTAATAATATATAAACTGCTATTTTTTTTAACCATTTAGCTCTCATTTTTTGAACAAAATTTATCCAATTTATTTGAATTGTTAAAAATTTTTTTATCTTTCTATCAAAGTCACAAAATTATCCTATAGTTATGTTCAGACAAAATTTTTTTAATATCTCAAGTTTAGGGATATCCCAATAGAAAATACTGTCCAATAAAAATAGACGTATTAAAATCAATATGAGACACCGAGCACCCATGGCATCAAGCAAGGATTACCCCGTTGCATACCTAAGAATATTAAATGTTGTTATTCCGATATTTTTATTATTATTCAGTATGGATACTTTCAGTGAAAAAATAGCGGTTGTCTATCCTGAATCAAAATCCAATTATATGAAAATTTACCAACAAATCATTGATGGTATTAAAAGTGAAGCAGGTAAAGATGCCATAATTTATAAGGTGGATCTCTCCAATAGTGATGCTGAAGCATCACTCAAAGATTTTCTTGAAAAGGAAAACATTCAGCAGGTTATTTCTTTAGGCTCACGAGGCTACAAAATCACAAAAAAAGTCATTGGTGATCGGACATTGCTAGCTGGTGCATTAATTTCCAACCTACCAAAAAATGCTTCTGCCCTCAGCTTTATTCCTCATCCTGAGAAACTCATGGAATATCTGAATATGATTGCACCTTTTGTTAAAACTCTGCATGTCGCCTATAGTGATCGCAGTGCTGCTACGGTAGAACTTGCAAAAGAAGCCGTGAAACCCTATGGCATTACGCTAGTTGCTACACCTATAGAATCTGCTGGTGAAGCCATTAATTACTATAAAAAACTGATGAAAAATATGGATGGTAAACAAGAAGCTATTTGGTTACCCAGAGATAAAGTAACCGCCAATGATAAATTAGTTTTGCCTACCATTTATACCAGTGCCTGGTCTAATAAAATTCCTGTATTTTCCAGTAAAGTGTCACATACTAAAAATGGTACTTTATTTTCTCCTATACCGGATAATATTGCTATGGGAAAAGAGTTGGTACATTTGTTATCAAAAACCCATTCAACAAAACAGGTGTTTATTAACTACACTAAATCTTTAAAACTCACCGTTAACTTAAAAAATGCAACCCATTTAGGTATTAAATTTTCTACGGAACAGCAAGCATTATTCGATACAATATTCCATGGCGATTAAATCACTCACTTTTCGTTCTGAGTCGCGCTTACGTCGCCAGTTACTACAATTCTTTATTGTCAGTATTACTTTGCTGTCTGTCATCACAGCACTCATTACAACCCACCTTTCCAGTGTACAGGCACGACAAAATACCATAGATACCGGTTTAAAGCTTACCAGCAGTTTTGCCGAACAAGTCTTGGTTGCCGCCGCTACAGGCAGCGTCAACAATTCACAAGATGCCATTGATGCAACATTACAATTTCATTTAGTCAACAGTATTGCTATCTACACATTTGATGAAAATGAGAAAAATGTATTAATTCCACTAACTCAACAACACAGTATTAACGGCCATCCTAACCCAACCATTCCTATTAGAATGGAAGCCTTCCAGGAAACAGCTGTTATTTATATTGAAAATGATATTTCCTGGATTTTCAGTGCACCTATTTATTATGAAGACACTGAAGAAGATGAAGAAATTATCGATGAAATACCTGATGAAGAAGCAGAAGAAACCATAAAGCTTCTCGGGCATGTTTTTGTTGAAGTCGACAAATCTGATCTACATGAGTTGCAATACACTATTTTATTTAATAATTTACTGGTTAGTATTCTGGGTGCCATTATTCTGGCCTTCATCATGAAATTAGGTATCGATAGACTCACTAAACCTTTGGTGAATTTATCAGATACTATGCAGGATATTAGTGAACACGGCAATTATCATCGTGTTGAAGTGACAGGAGCACGAGAACTACAAGAGTTATCAACCTCGTTTAATGAAATGATTCATACACTCGAAGAACAACAGGAACAAATTCGCAAGCATCGTGACTCCCTGGAAACAGAAGTGACTTTACGTACACAGGATCTGATAATAGCGCGTGACAGTGCACTCACAGCCAGCCGTCATAAAAGTGAATTTCTGGCAACCATCAGCCATGAACTACGTACACCATTACAAGGCATTATTGGGTATGCCGATTTAATTCGTGAAGAACTCGAAGTCGAATGTATGGATCACCTGGTTATTGATTTAAATAAAATTGTACGTAGTGCTAATAGCTTATTATCACAAATTAATAACCTGCTCGATTTCACAAAAATTGAAGCCGGTAAAATGGACTTAAACTTAAGTAAAACATTAGTCAGTGAAATGATCGATGAGCTCATTGAAACCGTTTCACCTTTGTTGGAACATAACCAAAATAAAATTGTGGTTGTTAATCCACACCCAGAAATTCAACTCCATTTGGATCGACAAAAAGTATTACAAATGCTACTGAACCTGGTTGGTAATGCTTGTAAATTTACAGAGCAGGGTACCATCACAATTACCATTGATGTACAAACCGCAGAAATAATATTCTCGGTAAGAGATACTGGTATTGGTATACCTGAGGCGGAACTTGATAAAATATTTAACGAATTCCAACAAGTTGATAATAGTGAAAGTCGAGAATACGGTGGCACAGGACTAGGCCTTGCTATTACAAAGAAATTTTGTAATTTAATGAAGGGTGAAATTCACGTCGAAAGCCATGTAGGTGAAGGTACAAACTTCACAATTACATTACCTATCCAACAAATTTAGCATTTTTTTTAAGATTTTATTGAATATCTCACCATCAATAATTGCGAAAACCCCATTTTTTATTACACTGATTAAATAATGACCACTTTTGGCTCATTAAAAAAAAATACATCCCAAAAATAAGAGAGTTACTATGCCAAACTTAAAGAAACACTGTAAGGTTCTTTTCTTTACCTGCTTGTGTTTTATCACCTGCCAAAGTTTACAGGCCCAAGAAACCGAAGACTGGGAAGAAGAAGAAGATCTGGAAGATTTCTTTGGCGGTGAAGAAATGATAAAAATCGCAACAGGCGAATTACAACATATTTCAAAAGCCCCAGCCGTTGCCAGTGTGATTACCGCACAAGATATTAAAAAGATGGGGGCAAATGATTTGGATGAAGTTTTGGAATCTGTCCCGGGGTTGCATGTATCTTTTGATAGCCAACTTTATCGCTCAGTTTACGCAGTGAGAGGTATTGCTTCTCAAATCAACCCTCAAATTTTATTTTTAATCAATGGTCTTCCTATCAGTAATTTGTATCTTGGTAATAGAGGAATAGGTTGGAGCCAAATGCCTGTAGAAACCATCAGTCGTATTGAAGTCATTCGTGGCCCAGGCTCAGCCATTTATGGGGCCGATGCTTTTTCTGGCACGGTCAATATTATTACCAAAGCGGCCGAACATATTAAAGACAATCAAATCGGTTTTAAGACAGGTAGCTACAACACAGCCGGTGTGTGGGGGGCTTATCGTGCCAAAACGGATAACGCTCAGTTTGGTTTAACTTTGGAATACCAAACAA
Source organism: Kangiellaceae bacterium (assembly GCA_965230335.1). Classification (GTDB taxonomy): domain Bacteria; phylum Pseudomonadota; class Gammaproteobacteria; order Enterobacterales; family Kangiellaceae; genus CBDDKS01. The sequence continues at coordinate 1,343,870 of CBDDKS010000006.1, forward strand.
CCGATGGCCATGATGAAATCATCGAATCGGATTTACAAACAATTATTGATGGCCTGGCAACCACCAATGCCTCTTTTGCTCCCAGCTCTGTCAACTTATCACAAGAAAGTTTTGATTTAAGAGCTGATTTGGTCACTGGTCATTGGCAATTCAGAGTCGGCGTACAAAACCGCTACGATCTTGGAACAGGTGCCGGTATCGCCGAATCACTGGATCCCCAAGGCCGTTTTGAAAGCAATCGACGCAATGCCGATATCACTTACCATAACCCCACTGCTGCCAAGCATTGGGATGTCACCTTACAGGCTGCCTACTTTTATATCACACAAGAAGTTTCTGATAATCTCATTTTGTTTCCTGCAGGTTCCACAGCTTTAGGGCCAGTTTATCCAGTAGATATCACAGGCAACCCCGAAGTATTTGAAGAACATTATCGATTCAATGCAACGGCTTTCTATAAAGGCTTCGATGCACACTCCATACGCATTGGTACCGGTTACCACAACGCTAATATTTTTAGAGTACGAGAAAGTAAAAACTTTGCCCTGGATGCCAATGGTGATTTGATTAACCCTGGCGATCCTATTGTTCGCGTTGATGACAGTCCTTTTATCTTTTTACCAGAAAGCTCTCGAGAAAATAATTACTTTTTTATACAGGATATCTGGCAGCTAGATAACGATTGGGAGCTTACCTCGGGTATTCGCTATGATCACTATTCTGATTTTGGTGATACCGTCAACCCACGACTTGCCTTGGTTTGGACAACCTCTCACAGTCTCACTACCAAAATTCTTTATGGGCAGGCTTTTAGAGCTCCCTCTTTTGCAGAAACACGCAATCAAAATAACCCTGTTGCTGTTGGTAACCTTAATTTAGTTCCTGAAGAAATGGAAACCTTAGAACTGGCCTTTGACTATCATCCCAGTCAGGGTGCCCGCTATAGCTTTAATATTTTCCGTTATATTTGGGATGATATTATTAGTTTTGTACCTGACGTTGGTGCTACTACATCAACCGCACAAAACCAGGGTAAACAAACCGGCTATGGTGTAGAGTTTGAATTTGATTACAAAATAAATACAGCACTAAATCTGTTTGGTAATATTGCCGTACAAGAATCAACGGATGAAGCCAGCAATACCGATACAGCAAATGTGCCACAAAAACAATTATATTTAGGACTATACTGGAAAGTAGATGATGAATGGCAACTCAATCATACCCTGAATAGTGTTATAGACCGCACCAGAACTCCTGGAGATCCTCGTCCACAAATTGATGACTACATCATGATCAATACACGTCTGATTTATCACCCTAGAAATAGCCATTGGCAATTTGGTTTTAAAATCAATAATCTATTAGATGAAGAAGCCTTTGAACCAGCATCACCTTCCATTACGAATGACTTACCATTAGCCGGAACTAATTTTCTGGTTGATGTAAGATACACTTTTAAATAAAAGTAAATTTAATATCGCCACATAATACTAATATAATGTGCGCCAGCAGCTGGTGAAAAAAATAAAATATTATCACCTCGTTGAATAACATCCTGGTTAATCCAGTAATCTAATGAAACAGGGATGTTAGCTGACCACATATTAGTGTATTTATCAAATGTATGGCGTAAACAGTTTTTATCCAACTCCATTAACTGAAGCCAATATTCCATCATACCCACACCCGCTTGATGAGTAAAAACATGTTTTGGTTTAATGTCTGTTTTGGATAATAACCTTCTTGCAGTATCAATAGGTTTTTTGATTTGTTCTACTTCCATATTGATTGTTTTATCTTCTACAACTTCAAAATATTCATCTTGTTTTGTAAAAACTGGAGAACGCATTCTCATGGTATGAAATACTTTTTTATCTGAATCTTCTTCCATAAACATAAAACTATTCTCTTTATTATCTAATAATACAGCACCAGCTCCATCACCAAACATAGAATAATCTCTATTTTTATTAACAATATAATTTATTTGATTAATACTATTTACAATTAATATAACTTTGTACACATTTGAAGACAATAAGATTCTTGCATGATTTAAGGCGGAAAGAAAACTTGAACAGGCTGTATTAATAGGCAAAACTGTCGCATTTTTACAGCTCAGATTATATGAAATTAAATTTAAATCTTCAGGAGCTAAATATTCATTAGGCGTCACTGTACCAATAACCAAATCAATATCATTAACATTATAACTACTTCTTTCAATAGCTAATTCAGCAGCTTTTGTGCCCATATATATCCCTGTTTCCCGTTCACTGGCATGCCGTCTTTCTTTCATACCTGTCATATACTTTTCAATACTGGCTAACTGCCTGGGATCATTGGGTTTTCCAAAAAAGTCATTAGTGACTATTTTTTCAGGTAGGTACGAGCCTGTCGATACGATTCTAGCCATTATTACACCTCACATGATTATGAAATCAATCATTGTTGAGTGTCAGCATCTCATCAAAAAATTAAAATTTCAAGTAATTTTCATAAAATATATTTAAATTTTATCTTATGAAAATATGAGATTTTTTATTTCAAAATGAACTTAAAAGTGGATTTTTTATAAAAATATAAAAGTACATAGTTTCACGATGATTTCATCATCGCGACTGACTTTTCCAAGAGCAGCAAAGTCAGCAAAACGACCCTATATGCCTACGGCAGGTACTTGTTCCCGATTCTTACTAAACTACGAAGTACTTCTTTTATTTCACAGTTAACTGATTAGTAAAGACATACTCCCTATTCAATAATCACCCTAGCCAAGTGCCCGCGCAGCGAAACAGCTTTTTTCTTCACTTTTGTAGCGTTTGACAAAAGTGAACGGATTTTCAGGAAAGAAAGTCTGAATAAACTTAATAATGGATTTTTTTAATCATAAAGAACAATGTATCCCTAGGGGCTGTTTATCTTTTATAGTTTACACCTGCTGATAGCTATTTTTTTGACCAACAAGGCAGAAAGAGAGAATAATAGTTATTCTATTTGAACGATTGATAACACAGTTGGGCAAAAAAATAGACTCAGCCCAAAGGGTTAAGCCTGTAAAAGCTTCCCTCTGCGTTACTCATCGCTTATTTGGAATAACCAAACTGTGCTCTTCGTGCCTTAATTGAAACTTTTACAAAATTAACAGGTGTAAACTATAAAAGATAAACAGCCCCTAATAGATGATTTATAATTTTTTCTCTCGAATAGTTTTTAAAAATCCCCGACTGATCTTCCTCACGGTATCACTTTTGCAAAGTTCTTCTCCTGCTTCACTATCAAAGCATGTAATTTCCAATAAAATATTATGACCTTCTTTTTCAGGAATTTTTGAAAAAGAGAGTGAAATATCGCTTTCCTTTTTGGGGGATTCTGTAAGAATTAAAGTGTCTGTAATAATTTCAATACGACCCGATGCATTATTCAAAGCATAAACCTGAGCAAGTTGCCACATTTTATTACATGCTTCATGTGTTGTACATTTTTGAATAACCGTACTGTTATTATTATTTTTTTGTAGTTCCAGTCTCATCTTTTTAACGGTACGATTGGCCTGTAATTCTTTATAACGTATTATTTTATTTTCAAACGCTTTTCTTATTTTTTGTTCGTCCTGTGAAATCTTTTTTTCAATATCTAACAGCTGAGAAATTTTTTCTTGTTTCAATTGAATGCTTTCAACCAGTTGTACGGGTATTTGGGTTCCAGCACGTTCGTAATTGGCGGCTTTTTTTTGTAATGCTTCGAGATCAATTTTAAGAAAGTTACGATCTGTGCTATTCACGATGCGTCTTTGTTCTACCCCTAGTAGCTGTCCTTCACGAACTCTTTCAATATCACGTATTGAACTAAATAATCGTAAAAGCTCGATATCTTTTTGTAATTGCTTGAGTTTTTCTTTTTCCTGGCGTTTTTTTTCTTTGAGTAGACTCTGTTCATCTTTAATTTCACCCAGAGTTTTGGCAGGCCCAACTTTTTGAATAAGTCTTCCAGAAACATCAACAATCTCATATCCGTGTTCAATCGCGTAGGGTGAAAGTTGATCAACAATAACTACATGCCCATTTTCATTTTTATAACGAAAGAATTCAGCTTTTGCTGCAAATACATGCTGACAAGTGAGACATAGTAGAAAAAAAACCGTAACGCGTTTTATCATCATAATGGGGGTATTGCTCCTCATAATATAACTTTAGCAAAGAATTACTCTATGCCGTATTTTAATTGGTAATTTTCCATACTTTCTTTAAATTGAGATAATTGTGGTGACAACTCAAGATACTGGATTAACTCCTGCAAATTGGCAATAGAATAAACAGGAATCTGGTATGCCTGTTGGATTTCCTGAATGGCAGATAGTTCCTGTTGGCCTTTTTCCTGACGATCCAGGGCAACAATAATACCACAGGGCCTTGCTCCGGCATTTTCAATCAATTCTAAAGACTGTTGAATGGCTGTGCCTGCTGTAATGACATCATCAATGATCATAACATCTCCTTTTAATGGTGCACCAACGAGAGTACCGCCTTCGCCATGCTGTTTGGCTTCTTTTCGATTATAGGCAACACCATAATCACTGCCATAGTTTTGGTGTAACTGTATGGCTGTTGCACTGGCCAGGGGAATACCCTTATAAGCAGGACCAAATAAAACATCAAATTTTGCCTGATGATTATGTAGTGTTTCTGCATAACATTGAGTAAGCTTGCTGAGATGTTCTCCGCTTGAAAATAAACCCGCATTAAAGAAATAAGGACTGACCCTCCCGGATTTTAAAGTAAACTCACCAAATTTCAATGCGTTACATTCAATAGCTAGATCTAGAAATTGTTTTTTTGTCGAAGAAAGCGTGTTGCTCAAAGGAATACCTTAAAAAAAGAAGTCAATTCAGATAATGGGCGTATATTAAACTAATGATGCATTGAATTTAAGTATGATTTTCCATTTTGTTGTCTAAGTTGTTGTCTAAAAATCATCCATTCTTAAAAATATGTATTGCTTCAAAATCAGTTTCATAGCATTTAAAATGAAAGATAAACCAGACTTAATGGCTACTTTCTTGACATATGATACTTATGGATGTATTAATAAGTAATACACCTAAGTGAGGTTAGCTATGTCTAGAAATACCAGTGTTACATTAGGCGAACACCTATCCGCATTCGTAAACAGTAAAATTGATTCAGGGCGATTTGAATCAACAAGCGAGGCTGTGAGAGCAGGGTTGCGCTTGCTTGAGGAGCAGGAAACTAAGTTAGATATCCTCAGAGAAACACTTGCTACAGGAGAGCTGCAACTTGATCAAGGTCAAGGAATTGATGGTGAAAACTTTATGAGTGAATTGATTGATTAATGCCAAGATACATTCTTTCACCACAAGCACAAAAACGTTTAAAGCAAATTCGTGATTACACTCTTGAAAATCATGGTAAGCAACAGAAAAAAATGTATATGAAAATGTTGCGAGATAAAATGCGACTTGCTGCAGAATCACCGGATAAAGAGGGTAAAGAGCGTAGCGATATAAAAACAGGATATTACAGCATTAGAGCAGAGAAGCATTATATTTATTATCGTATTCGGGATACACATATAGACATTATTGATGTTCTGCATGGTTCAATGGAACCAAATAGACATATTTAAATACTGCTCAAGTGTCATTACATTATAAATAAAGCTCGTTACACATGGTAAAGTGGAAAGAAATAATTTTTATGTAAAAGAGGAATTGAATTCACGTATATAATTAATTTGATATTAAATGCTGTTTATCTTTTACAGGTTTGACCTATAAAAGATAAACAGATCCTAGATAAAATTAAATAACGTTAAATTTTGAATTCTTGCAAAGCTAGCTTGTGCTGCTTCTAAAATATTTGAATTATGCGCCAATTGTGTAGCAGCTTCCACCAAATCCAAATCACGAATTTTTGATAATGTTGTTTGTTGAGACAATTTAAGACCCAAATTGGTATTTCTTTCTTGTTCCATAGCATTAAGACGAGAACCAATTTTGGCACGAATGGTATCAACCTGAGTCGCTGCACTATCAAATGAACTACTCATGGCTATTATATGATTTCTAAAGGTTGCTCTTCCTGCATCTGTGTCTGAAAAGTTATCAATTGCCGTTATGATAGTATTCAATGTTGCAAACACACTTTGCCGGGAACTTGGATTAATCGTAAAAACATCGCCTGTTGCCGGTGCCCCTGAAATTTCAACATCAACACCTGCAAATGTAATCACGCTATCCGGTGTATAAGTGCCGGATGCTATGGTTGCTCCACTGGTCACATTCACAATATCGTAATCGGTTGCTGAGGTAAAACGAATTTCATGAGGATCAACCAAAGCACTTCCTGAGTTGGAATCACTAGGCGTAATAATACCATTTCCTGTATTGGCTGCATTATTACCCGTGATAATACCACCATCACCATTTAACACATCAACAAACACATCATAACCCGAATCACTCATGGCTAAAGACAAACCACTGCTGACTTTTAAGAAGCGTTGACCTTGATCACCCTGATAATTCACATTACCTGCAGCATCCAAAATAAAGGGTTTGGTTTGTGATAAAAATCCTGAAAATAAATAATCACCTGATGAATTTTGTGTATTTGCCAAACCAATGAGTTCGGTTCTTCTTTCTTGAATTTCAACCTTCACAGCAAGTAATTCATCTTGTGAATAAGTTCCGTTGCCTAATGACACAATTAATTCTTTTAAACGAAAATAAATATTACTTACACCATTTAATGTCGTTTCCTCAAGCTGATTCGCACTTTGTAAAAAATCTGCATTACGATTAAACTGATCAATTAAGGCAATATCCGTATCTAATAATAATTCTGTTGTTGCTGCAACAGGATCATCAGCTGGTGTTAAAAAACGTCTTTGTAAAGAAATTTTTTCCTGAAGCGATTGTAATTCAGATTGCCTATTTAATAACTGTTGCAATCCGGATGAATTAATTTGACTGGTTGATATTCTCATAAGCTACATTCTTTAGCATGCTATTTTTAAATAACTCTTTTTACCGAGTAATATCTAAAACAGATTGAAACAAAGTTCTGGCAACCTGTACAACTTGTGCAGCCGCCTGATAAGCTTGTTCAAATTTAATTAAATTAGCGGCTTCTTCATCTAAATTAACACCTGAAATAGATTTTTGTCGTTCTGTTGCTTGTGTTAATAAACTTTGCGATGCTGTTAAATTAATTCTTGCCTCCTGTGTTTTAGAACCTACATCACTGACCAAACGAGAGAAAGCTTCCTGATAGTTCGAACTGCCATTATCTAATGTATTGGTTAACTGTAAATCAGCCATCGCCAATATATTTCTGTTATCTCCTGTGCCACCTTGATTATATTGTATATTAAAAGTATCACCCGCTTGTGGAGTACCACTCATAGTTACTTCATAACCATAACTTAAACCCGCTAAGCCCAATAGGTTATTCTGTTGATTGGCTACAAAACCTGCAACAGGGCCTGTTATTAAGGCATTAGTATTGGCATTACGAACATTGAAGGTTGTACCACTCACAAACTCTATGATTAATGGCGGATCAAGGTCGTTAGCAATATTGGATAACTGAGGTGTTGTTGTGTCAGTAACTGAGATCGTATCGATTTTACCTGTACCAATATTACTCACAGACGATTGTCCTGATACAGGTAAAGCCGCAGCAATCAATGCTGGATCACTGATTGCTAAGGTGATATCACGCGCTCCTAATCGGGTTGGCAGAATTTTAAAACTATCACCATTGGCAACCGTACCAGATAAAAGATTAATACTGAAACCTTCTGATGCAAAGGTAACTGTTGCAGGTAATGCACCCGGTGCAGCAAAAGTGCTGATGACTGTACTGGTTGTTTCATTGGTTAATGTGTAATTTCCCGCATTAAAACTTAAAGAGTAATTGCTGTTGTTTAACACACTAACATCATCAATATCAACACTGAGTGACAAACTACCCGTATTTCCTGTATCTGAAACGGCTCGACTTGCCGAGGCACTGGTACTGTTAATATCTGAAAAAAATAAACCACCCAAATTATTATTTAAATCCATACCCAATTGATGCTGATTATTCATTGTCTCACTAATACCTAAAGCCACCCGGCCCAATGTGTTATAAGCTGGTGTTAATACTTCATTTCTGATTCTTAAATAACCACCAATTTCTCCACCCGATAATGAGCCAACAATAGATGTGCTGGTGCTCCCTGTTTGTAAAAGAATATCCATATTTTGTGGATCATCAGTATCCGGTTGTGCAACAATTTGATTGGCAACAGCGCCTACAACCAAAGCCTGCCCTGTTCCAATAAAGACATTCACATTACCGCCACTTGTTTCTATTGTAGAAATATCCACTAATTCACTCAATTGAACCAAAACTCTTTCTCGTTCATCCAGTAAATCATTAGGTGCACCCTGATTTCCTCCAAAAGCTGCTGTAATTTGTGTGTTTAACTCTGCCAAATTACTGGATAATGTAGTAACTTGCTGTGCAATATTTTTAAAAGATAAGTTAATCGATTCTCTTTGTGTTTCTAATTGATCATATAGTGTATTAAAACGTTTCACCAAAATATCAGATTGGCTTAATAAAACTTGTCGGGCTGTAATAGAAGAAGGTTCATTGGCAACCGCTTGTACGGCGGAAAAATAATTTTGCAATGAACGATGGATACCAGTGTTGGTATCGGCCATTAATGAATCCAAACGACTGGCCTGCTCTAAAAAAATATCTTTTTCACTCACATCTGAAGTATGATCTTGTATTTCTAATGCAACCGTACCATTAAATATTCTTCGTACATTATTAACTTCAACACCCGAGCCAAAAAAATTTCCACCAAAAAACTGTGGTATCCTTGCTGATAGTTCAGCACGTTGTCGACTGTAACCTTCGGTATTTGCATTAGCAATATTATGTGATGTCGTATTGATAGACGCCTGTGATGACGCCAATGCTGATATACCTATGTTTAAATAACTATCCGGCATATGATTTCTCCTTTATGATTTGATAATCAATCAACATAAGCCTTATTCCTGAATTTTATCCAGCGATTCACGCTTATAAATAGATAATACTTTATCTGCATAATCTGGATCTGTTGCATAGCCAGCATCCTGTATTTCCTGAATATATTGTTCCGGTTCATGGGATACCGATAAAGCTTTTTGATAACGTGGTTGCGTTAAAATAAAATCTACATAGTCTTCAAATGAAGCTTTAATACTTTCATAAGCTCTAAACATTTGATTAAGTCGTTTCATCATACCTTGCTCGAACTCTATGGTTGAATGGGTCACTTTATTACCTTGCCATCGTGTATCTGCTTTAATTCCAAATAAATTATTGGATGTCGCTTCGCCCTGTTTAGAATGAATACTTTTGCCCCAACCTGTTTCTAATGCCGCCTGCGCAATCAATAACCCAGGAGCAACACCCATCAGTTGAGCTGCTTTTTTTGCAAAAGGTAATAGTTGGCTAATGAAATCCTCTTTACTGTCAAATGATGTATGAGTATACGATGCTGTTTTGTTATGGGATACATCATCTTTCATTACAGATTGTTCAATATTGATGGTTTCTACTTCTATCTCTTTCACATCCAATTGATTTTTCTGAGTATTGACTACCTGAGTATCCGCTAATAAAGCCGTTTTATTTTCAACAGGATAAACTTGTGTTATTTTTGATACTTCTTCTGGTTTTGATGAATGATTTAATTTCGACAGTTGCTGATACAATAAATCACCCAAACCTAACGAACTGGATTTAGCCAGTAATAAAGAAATTTGTTTATCATGCATATCATGATAAATATCATAATTCTTATTATTTAATGGAGATTCCTCACCAAGAATCTGATTGGTTGAACGCATATTCTTTAAAATCAAACTAAAGAAGTAAGATTCAAATTCTTTAACCGCAGATTTTAATGCCTTATCACCATCCTGTTGTGCCTGTTGTCTTAAATTAATCGAAGCGGCATGAATATCATGGTATAAGCCCGTGTCTTTTAAATCGGATACATTGGTTAAAAAAGAATTCATTATCTGCTCAGCCTATATCACCTTGATTTCACCCTGGATGGCCCCTGCTTGTTTCAAAGCTTCCAAAATGGCCATCAGATCACCTGGAGCGGCACCAACTGCATTCACCGCCTGCACTAATTCATTCAATGAAACACCCGGTTTAAAATGAAACATGCGGGAATCCGGCAGTTCAACATCAATATCTGTTTGTTGTTGAACGGCTGTTTGCCCTTGTGCCAATGGATTGGGCTGAACAATCTCTTCCGTTTCAACAATAGTCACCACCAGATTACCATGTGATACCGCAGCTTCTTTTACTCGCACATGTTTTCCAACCACAATAGTACCTGTACGGGAGTTAATAATAATTCTGGAACTGGCGTCGGCAGTTTCAATTTCCAGATTTTCAATCGCCGAAAGAAAGGCCACTCTTTGTGAGGGATCTCTGGGTGCACTGACTTGAATGGATGTTGCATCCATAGGTTTTGCTGTATTAGGGCCTACAAAATCATTAATGGCTTTTGCCAGTCTTCGTGATGTTGTGAAGTCGGCCTGTTTTAGATTTAAGGTAAAATGTGTTCCTTTGGCAAAAGGACTCTCAACACTGCGTTCGACGGTTGCACCATTGGCAATGCGACCTGATGTCGGTATATTTAAAGTGACTCTCGAACCATCATTTCCCTGTACACCAAATCCACCAACCACCAGGTTACCCTGAGCCAGTGCATAAACCTGACCATTCACCGCTTTTAATGGCGTTAATAATAATGATCCACCTCTTAAACTTTCTGCACTACCCAAACTACTCACAGTAACATCAATGGTTTGACCTGGTTTTGCAAAGGCGGGCAACTCCGCATGAACCGCCACAGCAGCCACATTATTGGCACTGGGATTTAATCCTGCAGGCAAAGTAATACCAAATTGATTAAGCATGGTTTTGAATGTTTGACCTGTATAAACAGTTTGTTCTCCTGAACCATCCAAGCCTACCACTAAACCATAACCCACCAGATAATTACTTCTGACACCTTGTACACTGGCTATATCTTTCAGCCTTTCTGACCATGCAGAATGATGAAAAAAAACAGCCAACAGAGCCAATAAAAAACAAATGGCCTGTCGATTCATTTTATCAAATAGTTTTATAAACATATCATTGCCCTAACATCATTTAAAATGGCCACCAACCGCTATTGAAAAAGCGTGTCAACCAGCCTTGTGTATTCGCCTCAGCCAAAGGTCCTGTACCACTGTATTGGATACGTGCATTAGCCAAACGATTGGAATCGATCATATTTTCTGCTGACACATCATTGGGTCGAATAATACCGCTGATTCGAATAAATTCATTACCTTGATTGAGCGTAATCCATTTCTCTCCACGAACCACTAAATAACCATTAGGTAATACTTGATGTACCGTCACCGAAATCGTACCATTTAAACGATTACTTTGCGCTGTGTCGGATTCTGCTTTAAATTCATTTTCTCCTGAAACACCTAATTCAAACGATTTTTGATCATTATCAAAGGTTACCTGCGTTCCTGCAATGGTTGGATTAGATAAAGACACATCGGTTTCTTTTGAAATTTCTGTATCTGCATTTTTACTGGCATTTGTTGATTCGGTTAAAACAACCGTAATAATATCGCCAATACGTCTGGCTTTTACATCTTCATAAAGATACAAAAAAGAAGATTGTTGATATAAAGAACCATTATCCGATACTTTATGAACAGGATAATTCGGCATAACGGGCGCATATCTTGGATCATCTGGTGTTGGAGGCATTAAGTTAATACAACCTGGCAATAAACCAAGAATGAACATGTAAAATAAAAATGTAGAGAGTTTCATAAAATATATCTTATCTATTTGCTTTCATCATAAAGTTTGATTAACAAACTGCATCATTTGATCAACACTGGAAACCACTTTCGAATTAATTTCATAGGCTCTTTGTGTTTCTATAAGGGAAATCATTTCTTCTACAACTGAAACGTTTGAAGATTCTAACTGCCCACCTCTTAATTGACCCAAGCCACCTTGTCCTGGTGTGCCTACAATAGGTGCACCACTTGCTGCGGTTTCAATAAACAGGTTTTGCCCAATAGGTTGTAAACCACCATTATTGATAAAATCAGCTGTCTGAATATTACCTAAATTACTGGTTGCTGCCTGACCTTGTATTTGTGCAGTCACGGTACCATCAATACCAATATTTAAACCTGTTACATCCTGTGGCAAAGTAATTGCTGGTTGCAGTAAATAACCCGAACCTGCGGTAACAATTTGACCATTTTCGTCTAATGAAAAATTACCTGCCCGAGTATACGCGGTTTGTCCATCAGGTAATAACACCTGAAAAAATCCAGCACCTTCTATAGCCATATCCAGTTGACTTTGAGTGGTTTGAAAAGAACCTTGAGAAAAATCTTTTTGTGTCGCTACGGTTTTAACACCTGTACCTAACATCAAACCAGAAGGAAGTTCGGTATTTTGAGAAGATTGTCCACCAGGCTGACGAACCGTCTGATAAAACAAATCTTCAAATACGGCTCGGCTTTTTTTATAACCTAATGTGCTGGCATTGGCCAGGTTATTCGATATGACTTGTAAATCGGTCTGCTGTGCATCAAGACCAGTTTTACTAATCCAAAGTGCTGCATTCATAGCTTTCTCCCAATAACGGTATCTTTAGTCATTAATTAAAATGCAATAAATCTTCAAGTGCACGATCATTTTGTTCTGATGTGGTCATCATTTTGACCTGCATTTCAAATTGACGTGAAAGAGAAATCATTTTTGTTAATTCACCAATCGAATTGACATTACTGGATTCTAATGAACCCGATTCAATCGTCACTTCTGCATTGGGTATTTCTATTTGTCCATCTTTCCTGATAAATAAACCTTCTTCGTTTTTCATCAGATCTTCTACATTAGGTTTTACCAGCTTGATTCTATCCAAAACGGTCACATCCGTTGATGGCGCACCTTTAGGACGAATCGATATCGTACCATCTCTCGCAATTTCCACTTTATCAAATGGTGGGAAAGCAATAGGGCCTCCATTGCCCAGAATAAGTTTCCCAGCTCCGTTTTCTAACAAACCGTTTGCATTAATTTTTAAATCACCTCTGCGTGTATAAGCTTCAGTCCCATTATCCCCAATCACACTAATCCAACCTTCACCTCTTATTGAAAAATCAAAATCATTACCCGTTGAAACAACCGTGCCCATATCAAAGTTGTAACCTGGTCTTTCTGATAAAGCAAAAGCCCGACTGGGTTGTCCATCACCATACACCGGCATGGCTCTAAACTGTTCCAAGTCTGCCCGAAAACCCAGCGTCTTTGCATTGGCCAGGTTATTGGCAACCTGAGCTTGAGCCACCATGGTTTGCTTGGCACCCGACATGGCGATATACACTAAGTTATCCATGATTGCCTCTATTGATTAGTGAAAATAACATCATCAGTTGAATACTCTACGATTCATTAAATAAACGATTAACGTATTTGAATAATGGTTTGTGTGACCGCATTATTGGTTTCAATGGTTCTTGCATTGGCCTGGAAATTTCTTTGTGCAGTAATCAGATTCACCAGTTCAGCGGTTAAATCCACATTAGATGTCTCAATAGCACCTGCCCGAATTTGTCCAAAACTGGATGTTAATGCTTCGCCTGCCAGAGGTTCTCCTGAGTTAATAGAATCTGTCCAGATATTGTTGCCACTTTGAGACAATCCCTGTGGATTGGCAAAGCGTACCAATGCAATTTTACCAATAGAATCTGATTGCCCATTAGAAAAGTTAGCTCTGACAACACCTTCATCATTAATTTCGACACCAGCCAACCGACCAATCGTTGCACCATTTTGCTCTAGCGTATTGACAGTAAAGGGTGATGCAAATTGAGTGGGTGCATTATTCGCGTAATCAAATGTTAGGGTTTGTGCCGCATTGGAACCATTAGTAAAACCCAGGCCCACTGTTGTTGGATTCGCTGGAACCGTTGTCTGAAATGTACCTGCATTATCAAATGTCATCGTATGATAAAGTTGCCCACCTGCACCGGCTGTACCACCGGCTATATCCACGGCATTACCATCAACCTGATAATAGACAGCCCAACTATTGGTTGTTGCTGCATCTTTTACATAGTAAGCCGTCACAATATGACTTTCTCCCAATGAGTCAAACAGTGTTGCAGAAGTTGACGCGCTAAAGGTGCTTGGTGATGTTGCGTCAAAATTGTTGACAACTAAATCAGCCGTATTAGCTGGTAGGTTGACACCCAATTCAAATTCAGATGTTTCAATGGGTGCTCCGGCTGTTTGCGGTATTTGAATGGGTACCGTACTGGATAAAGCCGTAGATGTTACTGTACCATCAGCATTGGTAGGAAATACTTGTAATTGCGCACCAGCACTGTTGACAATAAACCCATCATTATCAACACCAAATTCACCGGCTCGTGTATAAACCTTATCGCCAGTACCCTGACTTGAATTCATCACAAAAAAACCTTCACCGGAAATGGCCAAATCCAATGTATTGGCTGTAAATTCCAGATTACCTTGTGAAAATTGTTGAGCAACATTCAATAATAAAACCCCATTACCAATGGCTGTATTTGAGTTGCCTAATGTTGACGATGAAAAAATATCACCAAATTCAGCACGGGAAAATTTAAATCCGGTTGTACTCACATTTGCAATATTATTACTCGTGACATTCAAATCGGATTGTGCTGCATTTAAACCACTTAATGCTGTATTAAATGACATAATTGACTCCTAATATTTTTTGGATATTACAATTTAAAAATGAAAACATACTTATTCACCAACTTCATTCACATCTGATAAATGAACCTGACCTAATCCAGCGATATTTAATAACACACCCCCACCGGAACTACCGCCTAAATTCACACTACTGACTCGTGCACGCATCGTCGTACCCAGTTGTTCTGTTTGCTCACCCACTCTACCAAAAAGACTGACTTCATATTTGCCTTCTGGCATTTGTTCTCCAGCTTCATTACGTCCATCCCAGGAAAAATCTAAATCACCTTGTTGATAAGCACCAAGATTAACTCTGCGGACTAACTCACCCTGTTCATTTTTAACATCCATGTAAATATCCTGCGTGGTTTGTGCTAATGTTGTTCGACCTTCTAATTGACCACCCGCTTCCAGATAACCAACACCTGTTGGCAAATAAACATTACGCCCAACTAATGCTGATGCTTGTAATGCTTGATTAGATGCCAATGAAGCCGCTAAAGAATTAAAACCAGTTGTTAATTCCTGCATACTCGATAAACTTGAAAATTGTGCCATTTGTGCAACAAAAGCCTGATTATCAACAGGTTCAAAAGGATCCTGATTCGCTAACTGTGTTGTTAACAATGATAAAAAATCTTCTTGTCCCAGTTCATTTGTATTCGCTTGTGGTGCTAAGTCTTCCTGTCGACTCAGTCCGGCAACACTAAATACATTTTCATTATCATTGATGCTGTTCATTTGCTTTACTCTCTTTTACTTTTTACTCATTTTTCATTAAATATTTTGTTATGTATTTCAACAATACTTCTATTGCCCCAAGGATAAAGTGCGCTGTAATAAAGTTTTTGCTGTATTGGCAAGTTGCACGTTCATTTGATAACTACGTGATGCAGATATCATATTGGTCATTTCTTCAATCATATTAATATTGGGTAAAAAGACATTACCATTTTCATCAGCCAACGGATTATTGGGCTGATGCTGAACTTTTGGACTCGCACTACTTTCAATAATACCGAGTACATTCACTCCCATACCGGAAGACTGATCATTTCCAAAATGATCTAATGCCGCAGAAAAAACCGGATGTCTTGCTTTATAGGTTTCCTGAATACTACTGGACACACTGTCTGCATTAGCCATATTACTGGCTGTTGTGTTTAACCGAATACTTTGAGCACTCATTGCTGAACCACTAATATCAAAAATATTGTATAAGCTCATATTTATTCTCCTTTAATAGCCAATTTAAGACCTTTGAATTTGTTACTTAAAAAATTCAAAGTCATTTGATACTGCAAGGCATTCTCCGAAAAACGAGCCTGCTCTTTTTGAGTATCCACTGTGTTGCCATCACCCGTATCAGGTTGTTCAGGGATTCGATAACGTAATACCGAAGCCATATCAAAATCTTGTTCTCGTTCATTAAATTCACTGTCAAATCGTGAGTTTGATAAAGACATATCTAATGCTCGTTTAAAATCAATATCCTGAGACTTAAAATGAGGCGTATCTGAATTAGCCAGGTTATTCGCTAACACTTCTGCTCTTTGAGCACGAATATTGAGTGTATGCTCATGAAGACCTAATGCTGTTTTAAAGTTAATGGCCAAACCCTGACTCCTCGGTGATGGTAAAAAGCGATTTCTATCAAAGCTTTTTTAAAGATATCAATAACTACTCAATCATTATTCAAAACCCATGCCATAAAAAAAATTCATTTAAATTCAATAAGATATGATTTTGATAGATATCACTTACTTTATATCATCCATTAAAACGGCAATCGATCACCTGCATGCGGCAACCTATAAAACAAATGTCTTTATTCTTTTAAATAGGAAGAAATTCAGGTCACTATTATTTCTATAATTTTCGGTAGGCTAATCCAGGGTTACAACGTACCATCTCAAATTTTTCTCCTAAAAAGGGCATGGATTCCGTTGCACCAAGAAATAAATACCCTCCTTTTTTCATACATTGTGCAATAGCCGTTATGACTTTCTCTTTTTGTTGTGACGAAAAATAAATCAGTACATTACGACAAAAAATAATATCAAACTTACCCAGGTTGTAAGGCATTTGTATCAAATTCAAATAAGCAAAATGTACTCTTGCCTGTATATGTGGTTTTATTTTCAAGCTACCATCTCCTTGCTTATCAAAATGTAGTCTTTGCCGCTCTTCTGACAATCCTCGTTCAACCTCCAATAACTGGTAAACCCCTTGCCCGGCCTGGTCCAATGCTTTGGTAGAAATATCTGTTGCAACAATATCAGTTTTTACGGATGTCGAAATGGCTCCTCGCATCAATGCCTCTTCCACCGCCATACTAATGGAATAAGGTTCTTGTCCTGTTGAACACCCTGCACACCATATTCTGGCCATGCAGGGTGCATCCTTTCTTGCTAAATTTGGCATAATCTGTTGAATAATATAGGGAAAAGGAAAGTTATCCCGAAACCATAAAGTTTCATTCGTTGTCATTTTATCAACGATTTTTTGTAATAAAACGGCATTCTGTTGTTCTTCCAGCATCCACATCAATTGCTCAATGGATTCAATATTCCTTTCTTTTAACAAACTGGATAAACGGCTGGACACAAGATAATGCTTACCTTCATTAAGTGAAATACCTGTTTTACCTTGTAGAAAAGTTCTAAATCTCAGGTATTCTTCAGAAGAAATCGTTAAAAGTTTTGTCATAAAATATATCGTTATATCTTTTCCAAAGCCGTTTGAATGGATTGCGCTAGCTCATCCGGATTAAATTTTGGAATAAAATCATCTGCGCCCACTTTTTCAATCATTGCTTTATTGAACACACCACTCAATGACGTATGCAATAAAACCTGTAAATGCTTAAGTGCATCGTCATTACGAATTTCTGCAGTTAATGTATAACCATCCATTTCCGGCATTTCTATATCTGAAATCAGTAATAACACTTCATCATTAACCGATCTGCCTTCATGAATGATTGTTTTCAAATATTGCAGGGTTTCTTTACCATCTTTAAATGTTTTTGCCTTTAATCCTAATTGCTCAACCGTACGAGTGACCTGATTACGTGCAACTGTAGAATCATCTGCCACCAGAATATATTTTTCCTGAATAGGTCGTGTTGTTTTGGGTTTCTCTTCAATAATAGAGGGGGCGACTTCTTCACTGACAGGTGTAATTTCAGATAACACACGCTCTACATCAATAATCTCAACCAGACCTTCTTCTATAGAGGTAACTGCTGTTAAATAATGTGCATGACCATTACCTGGGGGCGGTGGATGTATATCGGCCCAATTCAAATTGACGATCCGTTCAACATGTCTGACTAAAAAACCCTGCACTGCTCTGTTATATTCAGCAATAATGACAAAACATTGACTCAAATCCTCTAAAGGCTCTCCTCCAATCGCCAAACTTAAGTCCATAATGGAGATGGTTGTACCACGAATATGAGCAACACCTCGAACAACAGGATGTCGTTGTGGGATTTCATTTAAAGGTGGACATTGTAAAACTTCACGAACTTTAAATACATTGATGCCATAAGCCTGTTTGCCAACCAAACGAAACAATAATAACTCTAAACGGTTTTGCCCAACCATTTGAGTTCTTTGGTTCACCGTATCCATTAAATCAGACATGTCTTTCTCCCAATAAACACTAGGCACACATTTTGCTTTATTTTTACCTAGGTCAGTACAAGTGTCAGTAATTTGAACTTAGCAACGATGAAAACGATACTTTGTGTTGTGTTCTTCAACGTTTTTTTAATTTAAGCATTATCTAAATAAAGATTAGGTCAAATATATGAAAATAGATAATTTTTTTATGCCAAGTGTTCTATTTTTTATGATGTTACCACGCATATGTTTGGCTAATGAGATACAAAGCCCCGAATCTCTTATTCAGGCGGCAAATTCATTCCTTTCTTCTTTATATGACACATCTCATGAAGATGTTGACATTACCATTGGAAGCATTGATCCACGAATGCGTTTAACCCAATGTCAGCAAAAGCTTGATGTCTTTTTACCAACAGGAAGTCAACGTCATGGTAATACCATCATTGGTATACGTTGTATTAAGCCCAAAGCCTGGCAAATTTATGTACCCGTACAAGTAAAATACTTTCAATACGTTGTGACATTCAAACATAGCCTGACCTCAGGTCATAGAATTACCACGGATGATCTAAAGCTCGAAAAAAGAAATATTCAGCAATTTAGAAAAATGCCGATTACAGATATTAAGCACCTCGTTGGTGCACAACTTAAAACCAGTGTGCGCAGTGGCCAAGTCGCAACACCCAGAATGGCCTGTGCGGTTTGTAAAGGAGAGAGCCTGTCCATTATTGCCAACATTGGTGGCCTGTCTATTTCAATGGTCGGCGAAGCTCTGGAGGATGGATTTATTGGAAAAACCATTTTTGTTAAAAACAAAAAAACCCTTAAGAAAATACGAGGCACCGTTATTGCAACCAACACAATTAAGGTACATATTTAAAACTCATGCTTTCAATCGCTTTATTCAACCAAACTTATTTTGCCCATATTGCAAATGAATTATTCTCATGCCGATAGATGTTAATCATATACAATCTGGAAAAGTAATATCTTCTTCTACAAGAAGCAAATCCAAGCGTGCTTCTGTAGCTGAAGACTCTGTGGAAGATAATGGTTCTTCACAAGACTCTATAGAAATTACAGGGAAGGCTGCTCAATTACAAAAACTGATTGGACACATGCTTTCAACACCTGCTGTCGATTCGGGAAAAATCATGCCTATAAAACACAAAGTTGATAACGATACTTATGAAATTGATAACCAACAAGTCGCTAATAAAATATTAGAATTTGAATCCATTTATGGTGAGGAGCTATAAATTATGAACAATGATAATACAACACAATTCATTCAATCTGCCATCTCTCATGAAATACAACTAGTAGAGTCTTTAACTGAACTCTTAGCCCAGGAACGTGTTTGCCTGGAAACTTATCAATACCCTCAGTTACTTGAGCTCCTGGAAAAAAAGAATCAGATATTAGTTGAATTAGAACAGTCTCATCAAAGACGATTAAAAAGCCTTGGTATTCCTTACCATAGCCCACAGGCTTTTAAACTATTTGAACAGTATATTGAACAACAAGACAGTTTAAAAAAATCATGGAATACATTGAAAACTTTATTATCACAATGTCAGGAAGATAATGCCGTTAATGGTAAAGTAATTCAGTTTTCTCAACAAAGTACAGAACGTATTTTAAATATTTTTCGTCAATCTCAAGGCTCAGGTACTTATACGGGCTATTCATCAAAAGGTACAGCGATAAAAGAAGGAGGGTCATTAGCAGGAGCTAAAGCCTAGGAGCCGTTGTTCTTTTATAAAATACTATTGAATCGATTTTGATTGGATTTATCGCTTTACCAGCAATGGGTTCTTTTGTAGCAAACTGTTAACAGCTTGACTAAAAAAGTAAGTTATTGTACAAATAGTTAATGCTAACAACCATAATCCACCGGTTTCTAAAAACACAACCCAGTATAATATCCAGGGTTTTATTAATGAATTTTCAGTAACATTTTGTGCTGCAGAAAACAATTTCTCTTCAATATGACCTGTTAATAATGGTGGAATAATTAAACTTAGTAATAATGAGTTAGCAAAAAAAGCAAATACTGAAAAACCTATTCTTTCTCTTTTATTTTTTGTGGGTAATGCAAGGAATAAAGACCAAAAAATAACAATAGGCACTAATACATGTATTAAATGAACAGCACTGCTTAATAATGTATCTTGTGGTGTTACGGCAATTCCCTGGATATAAATATCCTGCTTCATTATTGCATTCATTTGGATTGATATAATATTATCCTGCTCTACCAAAATCATTTGACTGGAAAAATCTGATACAAATATATTGGTTAACAACGATAAAAAAGGCAAGAAAAAGGAAATAAAAACTCTACCAAAAAAATAAAAAAATACGGCACTAGCTATCCATGCAAAAAATAATCGAATTGAAAATACTAATAATTTACGAGATGACATTCAAATTTCAAGTACTTTTTCTACTGTTAGATATCAACAAAGTCCACCAAGCAAAAAAGATACAACATACCAGAATAATAAAAGTAGGTGCCAAATAGGTATGCACCATTAAAAACCATTCTTCTTTATGCGCGGCAATAAAGTACAAAAGAATAACTCGTAATTGATTGACGATAAATACCAAAATTAATCCGGCCAGTAAACCAAACAGTTTATGGCGAATACTGGTTGAAAAAGCAAGAATTGAAGCCATCATTAAAAACATCACACCTGCGCCATCACATCCACGCACAATTTCCAAATTTATTTTGGCTGAACGAATTAAATTACTACTTGGAAAAACCTGTTCTTGTGGAGCAATAAAATTAATCACTTCAGTACAAATAGTGACTATACCAAAATAATAAATTTTATCTTTCAGAATATTATCAGGAATCATAAAATACAGCAGTTGTAATCCACAATAAATCCCCATAAATATCAAAAGATATTTAAATCCTGGATGCAATGCTTTATTAGAATGAAAAAAAGACATCAAATGTTTTCTTTAAGTTACATAGAGTCAACGTAACTATCATGATCTCCGTTTATTATGACAGTTTTATGATATTTCTATCATTTCTTATTACTTTACCTACAGCAACCCTTATGACTGTTCAAAATACATTTTTATAATCAGGAAACCCTTGTTTTCTACGATAGTTCGTTAATTGTTTAGAAAAAATACCTGTTTGAGCGATAGTGTCAAGTTGTTGAACCAAATGATCTATTGAATCCTCTCTTATATAACAACATTCCAGATATTTTTTAAGTATGGTAATAAATGATTTTTTGGATTGTAGCTTTAAATATGTATCAACCTGCAAAAAATAAACGGCTCCACCCCAATACATAGTGGGATATTGTCTATGTCGCTTTAGTTTTTTGGCCGCTATGGCAAAAGGTTGTTTAGAATATGGATATTTTCGACTTGCTTGTATGACTCGTTTTTTATAACGCTGAATAACCTCCTGCTCAGTTAATACACCCATCACTTTCATTACCTGGTATTGCATATAACTGGCAAACCCTTCTGAAAACCAGGCATTTTTTGAGTCTAAAAAGGGAAAGCTCAAATGACTTAATTCATGAGGTGCTGTCCAGTCACTTAAAAATGCTTTTAATGAATACGTCGGATTAACATAAAAATGAACACCTTGTCGCCTTGAACGTTGTGTGTGTGCCCAGGGCACAGGTTCACTCGCTTTGTCCTGTCGGTGGAAATAAATATGAATCGCAAATGGATAATGACCTATAAGCTTTTCAACACCGGTTATTGTTGTCGATATCCATTGCTTTAATTTTTCTTTTTCAGAAATACTGAATTTATCTTGCCAATGCCAATATACAGACGATTTTGAGAATGATGGTGATATATAGAGAATGGCTATGAATAAAATAATACAATGTTTCATCACATAAGAACCATACATCTGATTCTAAAAAAGCTTAAATCAGTGTGCTGGGCGGGCTTTCTTATCCCGAGTTCAGGTTGTTTATTCTTTTTTAATGGACTCTTTTTTAGAAGGATCTTTGACTTCAAACTGATCACCTTGCACACGTTTGGCTTCATACTCAAACCCTTCTTGTTCATTGATTGTCGTCGTTCGTTCTTCAGAAGTATTAGATTCTCTATTAAAATGATTATTTTGCTGCTCCATTAATTTTTTTATTTTTCTTCGAATAAAAAAAACAAAAATAATAACAACACTCAATCCAAGCAAAAATAAAAATAAAATAACTGATAAAAAAATTTTTAACACAATCAATACCTAAAAATGAAAATAAATGCTACCTATTGAAAGCTTGTATTCATCATTCATATTCAGTCAAACCGACTGATATACCCATTCTACTGGAAAATACATGATTTCAGTAGAACGGATATATAATATAACGATTTTTCCTTGAAATCACTGGCTATTACTCCACAAGTTTGCCTTGCTAATCACAAAAATCAAAGTATTGGTATAACTTTTGACTGAGTATAGGTTTTAAACATTTATCGATTGATTCATATGCAAAGTAATGTGAATTTTTCTTATGCGCAGCTGAGGTTAAATATGATTGATTATCAAAATCATTCTTATTTCTATAATTAAAACAATAACTTAGTTTGAATTTTTAATGAAAAAGACTTAGAATTATATCAATTTTTTACTGATTTAAGTGTTCACAATGAAAGGCGATTCTCAAGTTATAACCCATCTTAATACTGTTCTTGGCAATGAACTGATTGCCATTAATCAATACTTTTTACATAGTAAAATGTTTAAAGACTGGGGCTTAAATAAATTGGCTGAAAAAGAATATCAGGAATCTATTGATGAAATGAAGCATGCCGATAGTTTGACAGAACGCATTTTATTCCTGGAAGGTATCCCAAATCTGCAGGATCTAGGCAAACTTCATATCGGTGAGCATACTGAGGAAATGCTTAGCTGTGATCTTCAATTGGAAATGACAGCCATTCCTGATTTAAAAGCAGGCATTACCTATTGTGAACAGGTTCAGGACTTTGGCAGCCGAGATCTTTTGCAATCCATTCTTGATTGTGAAGAAGAGCATGTAGATTGGTTAGAAACCCAATTGGCTTTAATCAAAAACATAGGCATCCAAAATTATCAGCAATCTATGATTTAAGATTTTTTAATCAGATCCAGAGCCTGCTGTTCTATCACAACCAAATCTGCTAATAAATATTTAACCAACTGAAAATATTGATTTTTTTATTGTTCGGTCGTTTCTTCTAATAAAGATTGCAACTCTCCTTTTTGATACATTTCAAGAATAATGTCACAACCACCCACTAACTCACCATTAATCCAAAGCTGGGGAAAAGTTGGCCACTCTGCATAACCGGGTAATTCTGAACGAATATCGGGGTTCTCAAGAATATCAACATAAGCAAACTCTTTATTACAGGACATTAAAGCCTGCACAGCTTGAGCGGAAAAACCACACATAGGTAACTTCGGTGATCCTTTCATATAAAGCAGGATAGGATTATCTTTTATTTGTTGTTTAATTCGATCAATAGTTTCCATAATAACCTCTAGGAAAGGGTGAAACGAAATGTTCGCGATTGTAAAGGAGTCGTTCTCTCTTGGCTAGTAAAAATTATGAAATAAACAACAAAAAAGAACGCTCTATAAAGACTTAGTTTTTCTAAGGTTAAAAGGCGGCAAAAAAAATGACTGGGCTAAATTATTTTTTAAGTAACGATCCCAAAATACCCCGTATAAGCTGTCGCCCCAAAGAACTCCCTATAGAGCGTAAAGTACTTTTAATAAAAGCCTCTCCAGCCGACTGTCTTCTCCTGCCGGACGATGTTTTTCTTTTAGCCGTTTTTTGTTTATCCTCCTGCAAGGCACTTTTCTCAGCTCTGCCTTTAAGCACTTCATGTGCTGATTCAGGATCAACTGATTTCTCATAACGTCCTTTTGCAGGATGTTTAACATTGATGTTTTGTTTCATAGCATCATCTATTGGTCCAATTTGTGAAAAAGGTGGACGAATCAAGGTACGTTCAACAATACCAGGTACGCCTTTTTCTTCCAAAACTGACACCAAAGCCTCACCAACACCCAGTTCCGTAATCACAGTTTCAGTATCCAATGCTGGGTTTGTACGAAAGGTTTGTGCTGCTGCCCTGACTGTTTTTCTATCTTTAGGCGTATAGGCTCTTAAAGCATGTTGTATTCTATTACCCAATTGTCCCAGAATATTTTCCGGAATATCATTAGGACTCTGAGTAATAAAAAATATACCGACACCTTTTGAACGTATTAAACGAACCACTTGTTCAACCCGATTCACAAAAGCTTTCGGAG
This sequence comes from Kangiellaceae bacterium, assembly GCA_965230335.1. Classification (GTDB taxonomy): domain Bacteria; phylum Pseudomonadota; class Gammaproteobacteria; order Enterobacterales; family Kangiellaceae; genus CBDDKS01. Next base: position 1,368,679 of record CBDDKS010000006.1, read on the forward strand.
TATCACGAAACAACAAATGTGCTTCATCAAAGAATAAAACCAATTGTGGCTTGTCAGCATCACCCACTTCCGGCAGAGTTTCAAATAATTCTGACATAAGCCAGAAAAGAAACGTAGCATAGGTTTTTGGCGTATGAATAAGTTTATCGGCAACCAGCACATTGACATAGCCGTTTCCTTCGTCATTGGTTTTGATAAAGTCTTTATAATCAATCGCAGGTTCTCCAAAAAATTGTTGAGCGCCTTCATTCTCAAGTGTCAGCAGTCTTCGCAAAATGGCTGCAACGGATGATTTAGCAATACGTCCATAAGCACCCTGAATTTCTGAAGCATGCTCCTGTAAATACAACAAGGTTGTTTTTAAATCCGATAAATCAACCATTAATAAACCTTCTTCATCGGCAAAATCAAATGCTGTTGCTATCACACCTTCCTGGACATCATTTAAATTTAACAACCGGGACAATAGTGTCGGCCCTAACTCCGTCAGTGTGATGCGAACAGGAAAACCTTCTTTACCGAATAAATCCCAAAAAACACAAGGATGTGCTTTTAGTGCAAAATGGCGAATATCAATACGCTCGATACGTTCATCAATTTTAGGATGAGGTTTTCCTTTGGCCGCTATACCGGAAAGATCACCCTTAACATCCGCCAAAAACACGGGTACGCCAATATCTGAAAAACTCTCGGCCAGGCATTGAACACTGATGGTTTTTCCAGTACCTGTAGCACCCGCAATTAATCCATGGCGATTCGCATATTTTGGATTTAAAAAGATATGTTTTTCTTCACCACCAATTAAAATTTGATGCGTCACAACAAGAGTACCTCTAACAATTTATATAATAAAAAGCCAATTTATTGATAAATTGGCTTTTTGTTCAGCTTCATACAAAGAGTTAAAATAATTTTCCTAACAATCCTTTTGCAACATCAACCAATTCACCACCTTGACTATTATTATCGATAAGCTCTGGAATCATATCAGCCAAACCCTGTGTTGCTGTTGAAGTGTCCAGATTTAAAGAAGAAGCAAATTCTGATATTTTATTTTCACCAAAAAGAGAAGCAATTTGATTTGTAGAAATCGCTGAATTACTCCCATCACCCAACCAGGATGATACTAAAGAAGCCAAACCACCTCCATTTAATTGGCCTAATAAGTCACTGACATCCAACTCACCTTTATTGGTTGGCAACAAATGACTTAAAGACGAAATGACTTTCGTGATATCGAAATCACCATGAGTACCACCTAATTTATTCACAAACAACTCTGCTGCTATTTTTATTAAACTCATCAATATTTACCTCATTTTTTTAATGGTTATATCACCGTATTATTCATCACCCAAGCAACACGGCATGACAATCGACTGACTGTGTGATGCCTCACTATAACAAGCAAAATCAAGGTTATCCAAACTTTATTTTTTTGGATAACACAAGATCCTATACTAAGACGGATGTACACCCGAAAAAGTCACAAAAAAAAACTCGACCATATCAGATCGAGTTTTTTTAAAAGGTATACTTACATTTTATGTCATTTTAAAAAGGCCCATTGACGTTATCGGGTGTTTCCCAAAAGCTTGACCACACAGCTTCATCTCTCACATAAAATAAAGCATCATTATGGAGAAAAGTCCGATGCCTTGAAGCTGTTGGCCAACGAACATCTTCACTGGCTGATTCAACAATGATGGAGCCCGCTCTATTGAGTGATGCTGTATCAGGTGTATTTTTATCATGAATTTCAAATAAATACACACCTGACTCTTTCCATTGAGAAAATCTTCCTGTACCTGTTTCATACACATCAACGGGAATCACAAATCGATCAATATCACCCACATTTGCCTGATAAGTAAACGCATGTCGGTTATATCGTGCCTCACTATAACTGCCTGTTTCTCCTATCACATGATTACCTAAAGAAGTAGGCGATTCAATGTCTGCTGTATTAAATAATTCCAGTTTTATGCCACCATTTTCTGCTCGACCCAAGCCCAACAATAAATCTTCAGATATGGGATGTAGAAAATCTGAAAACCCGGTGACTTCCAGTTCACCGGCAATGAAGGGATCGGCTTCATTATTTAAATCAAACACATACAATGGATCAATTTGTTCAAAAGTCACTGCATAGGCTCTGTCACTATAAAAGCGTACACCATAAAGTTGCTCATTAGGTTTTCCGATTTCTTGTGGACGTGTTTCGTTCGGTAATTGAGAAACAATATCTAACTGTTGATCGGTATCTGACTCTTCTAAGATAAACAAATGATGATCGACCCAGTCTTCTCGATTCTGCCAATTATAGGAAGAAGTCATTAAGCGCAATAACCCATTGTCATCTTCACTGATTCTAAAATCAGATTGCCCATCAATCCAAAGTTGACCATTCACTTTTGCCGAACCACGATAATCAATCCTGTTTCGGTTTATAGAAAACTTATGGATACGTGTATTGGCTTCATTCACTTCTCCATTCCGTTGATAGTCAATCTGACTTAAGTAGATAGCTTCTTCAGAAACATAAACACCATAAGCATTTTCGTTGTAGCAAATATTTTTAAAGTCATCCGGATTATTCACATTAATCGCTGTAATATTAGTAATAACAGGGTAACCATCATCCACTGCATCACGTGTAATATAGCAATCTTCTGGACTGACTAAACTCTGCTCTTCACCATTCACCGTAATTTTAGGCAATAAGGTTTCCAGATTGACATCAGATAATAAATCTTCATTAGCTGACAAATCCTCTTCCGAAACAGGTTGATAACGAATATTATTAACCCCTATGGTATGACGTGAAATAATATAAATGGTGTCGTTCACTTTTCGACTGTCAACAAAACCACCTTCTATTTCTGCTTTCCAGATCAAGTTAGGCGTTTTAGGCGTTGAGGCATTAGAGGCATTAGAGGCATTAGAGGCATTAGAGGCGTTAGAAACATTGTAAATCATGACACCGGTTTTTTGCTCTGTCCAGGCAACAAAGTCCATCCAGCGTCGACCAAAATTGCCATAAAAAGATTCTGTTGTAACAGCACTTAAATGTTCATTATCAACGTATAATCCCTGTACACTGGTATTCCTGTCTAAAGGGATGGTTGCTGTTTCTTCCACTTCAGCTGTATCTGGGTTGGTTTCTAAAATCCGAATAGCACGTGAATCTTCTGGTGCTGGCGGTATACTCCCTGTATCAGCAACCAATACGTTTGGTTCAACCGGTAAAATAAAACAACAAGGTGCAAATGTTCTTGTCGGCACCACGAATAAATATTCTCCATTATATTTTACAGTGTCCAGTTCATCGACATTCGCTTCTTGTGTGTAAGTTGTTGTAAAACCAGTACTCGAATCATCACTGACATTTGGTGTCGCAAAAGATTCCAAAACGCCCCCAGTTCGGTTTAAACTGGTGGTGGTTGTGTTTTCAATACTCGAAGGTTGTGTCAAACCAGCTTTTAAAGACGTTTCTAATTCACTGGCAGAGTCAATTCGTTTTAACAACCCATTTTGATTTTGACTACTTTCATTATTAGATGAACCGCAGGCAGACAAAATCACTATAAAAAACAACGAGCTAGATAACTGGACAAATTTTTGTATTCTCAATAATAAATTATTGTAAGACATTGTGTGTTCTCCAAGTGTTTATGATGACTTCTAGCATAAACGATTCCATCAAACTTTGTCTTTAATGTTTGTGTGATAGAATGTTAAAAACTGTAATCCAAATCATGTTAAATCGCTCAACGGTTAAATCACTACACTTTTTCACAAATTCTATACACATTATCTCAGAATATGTCTATAAACCATGCCATTCTATTCAATGGAATATTCCGTGAAACTGAATACTACAGCATGATTATGAATATATTCACAATAGAACGCCCGTGTTACCTGAAAAATCTAATATTTTTCATCCTCGTTGGTTTTACTTTAAATACCTTTTCAGAAACTTCCGAAGTGTCTGATGAATCATCCCCATGGGATATTCGTATTGGTCTGGGTTATGGAAAACGACAAAATCCGTTAATTAATGAAGATGATCTTCAGGTATTTATTAATCTTGACATCGCATGGTATGGCAAATCCTGGTTTTTTGATAATGGCGATGTGGGTTATAGCTTTTTAAACAATGAAACATCTACTGCCAATATCACAGCACGTGTCAACAGTGAGAGAAATTTCTTTCAAAAAAATAACACGTCATTTATTTCGTTAAATCGTATCAATACTAATGTGTTTCTTTCAGATAATGTAAATCCCCTAACCGAATCTGTAAATATTAATGTGCCCGATAGAAACTATGCACTTGAACTAGGTTTGGAATGGCTTGGAGAATATACATGGGGCAATCTTTATGCATCCGGTTTCTTTGATATCAGTGATTCACATAATGGCCAGGCTTTTTCAGTATCTTATTCTTATGGCTGGCAAATGAATCGCTGGTATTTTGAGCCTCAGTTGACAGCAAACTGGCAAAGTCAAAAGCTCAATACCTATTATTGGGGTGCTGATGAAAATGAATTAAGTCCTGGAATACCAGAAGTTATCATCGATGATGATATTAATTATCGTTTTCGATTTGTATTGAGTTATCAGGTGACGCCAGATTGGCAATGGGCAACGGCTCTAGAGTATGAACGTCTGTCAGATGAGATCTCTAGTAGTCCGATAGTTGAAAGAAATTCTATACATGGTTTTTTTACTGGATATGTTTATCGTTTTTAATAAAAAAAATAAAGCATTATTTATCTTATTTTGTCTGAGTTTATCAACTTTTCTACTTAATGCTTCTGCTGTAGAAAAAAACTATATTACATTAAAAGTCAAACCATCACTTTATGTTTTAGGCAAAAAACAGAAGCCAAAGCAACATCGTCTTTTGGTTACATGGAAAAGTCAAGTATCAAAAACATTGTGTCTTTATTCCGATCAAAAAAAACCACCCCTAAAATGTTGGAAAAATGCTAGCAAGGGGCAGTTTACTGACAACCCTGTTATTACAAAAAATATTCATTATATTTTAAAAGAAAAAAATAACCCTGAACTTTTAGCAAAAACCAAATTTGTTGTTATGTCGAGTTTATTCAAAGACAGAAGAAAGCAACGTCGTCGACGTCATGTGTGGAGTATTCTTTAATGAATCAGAATGATATTTTGCTGATTGAAGATGATCATCGTTTAGCACAACTCACTCAACAATACCTTGAGAAAAATGGTTTTTCTGTATCTATTGAATCTCGTGGTGATAGGGCTGTGCCCCGAGTGCTATCAGAAAAACCCAAATTAATTCTGCTGGATATTATGTTGCCCGGCTTGGATGGCTTATCTGTTTGCCGTCAGATACGAAAGATTTCTGACTGCCCAATTATTATGTTAACAGCAAAAGACTCTGATTTCGATCAGGTCATTGGCTTGGAGGCTGGTGCAGATGATTATGTTACCAAGTCATCTGATCCTATGGTATTACTTGCCCGAATCAGAGTGTTATTAAGACGTAGTGAAGTCAACATCAGTCCAATTGATAATATGGAAGACATCATACTGGATGATTTACATATTAGTCCTGCCTCTCAAAAGGTCTGGTTAAACCAACAGACTATTCCTTTAACCACTCAGGAATTTGAATTATTGACCTTGCTGGCTCGAAATGCCGGTACCATTATGAGCCGGGAATCTTTGTTTCGTTGTACACGAGGTATTGATTATAACGGTCTTGATCGCTCCATTGATGTGAGAATTTCTCACTTAAGAAAAAAACTCAATGATGATGTCTCCTCTCCCTATCGTATAAAAACTATTTGGGGGAAAGGCTATCTATTAGCCATTGATGCATGGAAGCACAACTCATGAAATGGGATACAAATTTTAAAAATTATCAGCTGCTCTTCCGTTACTATTGGCTTATTACTATAGGCCTTATACTTTTTGTTATTCTTTTGGATTTAAGCTTTAATTATTTTCAAAAGACTCAATCAAAACCCATCTCACCATGGATAACAGCACATTTTAACTGGATTGAATATAAATTAAATAAAAATGATGCCATTGAGGATCAAATACATCAATTAAGCCACTTATCAAAACTACCGGTTTACTTTTTACAAAAAGAGAATGTCATTTTTTCTGAATCACCTTCTGAACGCATTCAAGAAACATTTAATGAGGAAGGTTTATCCGTTTATTATAAATTTTCAAAGACTTTAGATGGTATTATTCAACTAGGCCCTTTAAAAGAAAAAACAATATCTTCTTTTGATTGGTCAAACTGGATACCCTTATTATTTTATTTAGGATTGTTTTTTTTACTTTTCTTTCTTTTAAAACCTTTAATTCATGATTTGAATATTCTATCCAAATCGGCAGAATCTTTTGCCTCTGACTATAGAAAACCTTTAACACTGTTACCCAAAATAAAGATGTTGCATTATTTAGGCCACAGTTTTTCTCTCATGTCACAGAAAATTCGTGATTTAATTCAATCACAAAATGAACTGACAGGTGCACTGTCTCATGAAATGAGAACGCCTTTGGCACGTCTTAAATATGCCCTGGCTGTTGTTGATAAAAACCACCCTGAAGATATTCAAAAATCTCTTTGTTCTATTCAACAGGATATCCAGGAAATTGATCAGCTTGTCATTACTTTATTGGATTATGCTCGTTTGGATCATCCCGATATGAAACTCAATGTACAATCCGTACCTATTCAAGACTGGCTGGAAGCAATCATTAAAAAGTTTTCTGAACCTTCTATAAAAATACAACTTCATATTAAAAATTCTGTTCATACTGTTCATTTAGATCCTTATCTTATGGAAATTATCATTAATAATCTGATGGCTAATGCTATACGTTATGCAAAACAAAGTATTCATTTGTATTTTGAGCAAACTACGGAAAACAATCGATTAAGCCTTGAAGACGATGGACCCGGTATACCAGAAGATCAAAGAGAACATATTTTTAAAGCGTTTACTCGTTTAGATGACAGCCGACATAGAGACACTGGCGGTTATGGTTTGGGGTTAGCGATAGTTTCAAGAATTGCACTGTTACACACAGGACATGTTACCGCTAATAAAAGTCGCTTAGGTGGTACAGCAATAACTATCATTTGGCCGGTTTAAAATAGGACCCTTACTAAAGCATTTAATTATGGCGTATTTTTCTTTAAAATATCGCCCTATATCATCCTAACTGAGTCATTCAATGAAAATAAAATGGAATCGCCTTAATCGTGATATTCACTATTGGGGAGCCATCAGCATTTCGTTACCTTTACTAATAGTGATTGTTACGGGTATTTTATTATTACTAAAAAAAGAAATAGACTGGGTACAACCTCCAAGTGTGAAAGGCATTGGCAAAACACCACACATCGAATATTCGGACATTCTCACCATTTCAACCAAAGTACCCGAAGCCAATATACAATCCTGGAGTGATATTAAACGACTGGATTTCAGAATATCCAAAGGCATTGTCAAAGTACAATCAAAGAATCAATGGGAGCTTCAAATAGATACGACCAATGGTCAATTACTCAGCTCAAAATTCCGACGTTCAGATATTATAGAATCCATACATGATGGCTCGTTTTTCCATGATACTGCAAAATTAGGCCTGTTTCTTCCTTCAGCAATAGTACTTCTGATTTTATGGGTTACCGGTATTTACTTGTTTATTATTCGACAAATATCCAATAATAAAAAAAGACGTAGAGTAAAGAATGTTGGTTAAAATAAGCCATTGTATTAATAAATTAACTCAGTTATATTTCTAATGTACTTGATGGCATTCATATAACTTTATGATTAATTATTAGAAATTACACAATTGGACAGAAAATGAAATACTTATATATTCTAATTTTACTGCATATACCTCAATTTTTATATGCAAATGAAGTACAAACTAGAAATAAAATGGATAAAAATATTTTATCTCTTATTTCAAAAAATAATTTTTATGAACTCGAAGAATTAGCAAAACAATACAGAGAAGAGAAAGATCGAACATCGAGTGGCCTATGGATGTTAACATTATTTTATAACTCCATAGAAAACGCTATAACTTCTTACAATAAAAATTCGAAAAAAGAGAAAAAGCTAATTTCTAAATTTAATAAATGGATAAAAAAATATCCTGATTCTCCCACCCCATATATAGCAAAAAGTCTGTTGTTATTAAAACAAGCATGGCGAATCCGTGGAGGAGGTTATGCAAATACTGTTGATGATGCCGCTTGGAAACCATTTTTCAAGAAAGTTAACCAAGCTAAAAAGATTTTAAATAAAAGAAACAGTATTGCAAACAATGATCCTCATTGGTATTCAGTCATGGTCAGAATTGCCACTCTTGAATCGTGGGATGAAATACATTTTACAAATCTAAAAGAAGACGGTTTAAAAAAATACCCTGATTATTTTCAATTGTATTTTAATATCATTAATTACTACGCTCCTAAATGGCATGGAAATGCAAATAAAATTGAAAAATTTGCGAGAAATGCTTTAAAAAGAACAAAGTACATTGAAGGTAATGGCGTTTATACAAGAATTTATTGGGTAGCTATGCAAGTACAATTTAAAGGTCGTCTCTTTGAAGATTCAAAAGTAGATTGGAAAACTATGCGTTCTGGTATTGATGATATTTTAAAAAAATATCCAGACCAATGGAATATTAATAATTTTGAACAATGTAAAAAATGGTCTCATAAACCAGACTAGTTCAAACGAAATATAATAAAGTGATATTTATCACAGCCCCTACGACTTTTCCCAGTAGTTTTATCTTACTTAAGATAAGACTTTGAACCATATTCATATTGAATATTGTGATGTAAAAATGACAAGTACAAGCTTAACCCTTGGCGAACACTGGGAAACCTTTATCAAGAATCAAGTAGAACATGGTCGATACGGATCAGCAAGTGAAGTTGTTAGGGATGCGCTGAGACGTTTAGAAGAACATGACAATGAACTAAAGGCTTTACACGTATTCATTTGGCAGAAGGTGAACACCAAATAGCCAGAGGCGAAGGCATTAAAGACTTTTCTATGGATGACGTAATACAGGAATTAGATAACGAGGGCTAAATGCCAAATTTAATTGTTGCGCCTCGCGCAAAAACGGACTTAAAAAACGTTGGTGCCGAAGGCCTCTACTGAATAGTCTATGTAAGACATTGATATATTTAAACTATTTTTTTCTTTTTAAAAAAAATACCAACAAATGTACCAACAGTTTTAATTATTTTGGTATATTAAATTATTAGTGCAATTCATGTCCTAATTTATTGAATTATAATCAATTAATGAATGTATATTTTAGGTATTCATGAAGAACAATTTCTTAAGTTAAATGTTATGTAAGAAATAATACTCTAAAATACAATTACACACTATTATTTACAGAATCAAGATTGATTATCCTTTTAGCGCTTTTTATAGTATCTGGACGGTGCGCTATAATAATTCTAGTTATTCCGAGACTTTTAATATTATCATTAATTTTTTTTTCTAGAGCTGTATCTAAATTTGAAGTTGACTCATCTAAATATAATATTTTAGGTTTTTTATATAATGCTCTTGCTAACAAAATTCGTTGATATTGACCTCCAGATAATGTTGTTCCCATATCTCCTATCAAAGTGTTGTAACTCATTGGCATAGACATAATTTCATCATGTATTAAAGATGTTTTTGCTGCAAATTCAATAAGATTTTTATCATTTTTTTCCGAAAAGAATGATATGTTATCAGCTATAGTTCCTGACAAGAGTTGATCATTTTGCATTACAGCTGATACTTGTTTTCTGTATTCAAGAAGTCCGAACTCATTAACATTTATATCATCTATTAAAATTTCACCACTAGTGGGCTTTAACAATCCTAACATTATTTTAACTAACGTAGTTTTACCCGATCCAGATGCACCTGTAATAGCAATAGATTCTTTAGGTAAAACAGATAGATTAAAGTTATTTATGATTAATTTATCATATTCATTGTAACAAAAATTTATATTTTTTAATTCTATTTTTCCAGAAATATTAAGATCAGTATGCTTCTTAATATATTTATTATTATTTTCTTTTTCACTAAAAATAATATCTGATACTCTATCAAGGTGTACTTCTAACATTTTAAATCTTACTATTTTTTCAATAAAGCTAACTATACTTAATGTAAAATTTGTTTTAAAAACCATGAACGCAAATACCATGCCAATACTGATCTTATCTTCAATAATTTCATATGCAGCAAAATAAAAAACTATAATACTTTCAATTCCTATCAAAAAAATATTAATTGTTTCAGATAAAAATTTTACTTTATCAAATTTAATTTGCACATTAAGTGTTTTAGAGAACAATCTGTGCCATGTATTTTTTCTTATAGATTCTGCATTCATAAGCTTTATAGCTTGGATTGCTCTTACAGTTTCCATAAAATGAGAATCTTCGTCAGCATTTGCAATTAATTGTTCTTCTGAAATGTTTTTTAAAGGATTAACTAAATATAATTTAATTAAAATTAATATAAAAATAATAACTAATGCTACAAAAGATAGCTTTACACTATATAAAAACATCATAATTAATGTCCCCATAACCATAAAGCCATCAATTAACGCTAATGTTAAATCTTTACTTATCATTTCTTTTATTGAGTCAATGGAACTAAATCTTGATACAATATCTCCTAAGTGCCTTTTTTCAAAAAAACTTATAGGTAATTTTAATAAATGTCTAAATATATTAGAACTTAATTGAAATATTATCTGCGCACCTATATGCATAATTGCAAATGATCGAAAAATATTTACAATTGAGTTTATAAAAACTACAAAAATAAAAACTATTACTAAAATTTTTAAAAAATTAAAATCTTGTGAACTTACAACATCATCAATAACTAATTGTGTATAAATAGGAGTTATTATTGAAAATAACTGTATAGCGACTGAAAGTAAAAATATATTTAAGAAATATTTTTTTACACCTTGAATATTTCTTACAATATCCCAAAAATTTATACTTTTTCTTTTTTTCTTTTTTATAAACCCTTTGTTGGGTATGGCTTCTAATGCGTATCCTGTAAAGTGATTAGAAACATCTTTAATTAATAACTTTTTTTCTCCCAGAGATGGATCATGAATCACAATGTATTTGTAGTTAGCTTTTTTAAGAACAACAAAATGATCTAGATCCCAGTGTAATATACAAGGAGTTGTTAAATGTAATAGTTCATTTACTTGCAGCTTTACTATCTTTGTTGAAAAATTTAATTCTTCTAAAATATCAACAACTTGTTGTAAGCTCATTCCTTTTAAAGAAGTAGAATAAAAACTTCTAAGTTCTGACATACTTATATTATTTCCATAATAACCACTAATCATAGCAATACATGCTAAACCACATTCTGCAACTTCAGACTGTTGAATTAATGGTAAACTTTTAATTAAACCATATTTAAAAAAAGGAATAGTTATATTATTCATATTCACATAAAAAAGTTATAGACTGTTCTTTCTTCTAATAATACAGTTGCATTAATTTTCATACCATCAAAAAGAGAAAAATTTTTATCTTTATAAAAGACTTTTTGATACTCCAATGTAACTATGGCTAAATAATACTGTTGTACGTCTTCTCTTAGTGAGTATTTATCCTCTTTTGTAGTAAGAGTATTAGAAATACTAGATATCTTTCCTTTATATACACCATAACGTTGATATGGAAAAGAATTATATTTTATTAATACTTTTTGTCCAGTTTTAACCAAACCAATAAGACTAGGCGGCACATATAGTATAGCTTGAAATTTAGAGTTATCAGGCACGATCTTTACTAAAGAATTTTTAGGGTTAGCAGGGGAACCTTCATAAGTAGTTATTTCAGAAACTGTACCATTTATGGGTGATTTTATATAAAACTCTTCATCTTTTTTTATATTTACATATTTTTCATTTAAAGCAATTAGATTTCTTTTCAAATTATTAATTTCAACGTTTTTTTCCGAATTTAATACTTTAATGTCATGTTTTAACCTTAACAATTCATTTTTCCTTTGATTAATTTCATTATTTACATTAGATATATTTACTTTTTTCTCAAGATGCTTCCTTAGCTGTTCTTCATAATCTATTAATGAAATTAATTTTTTTTTCTTTAAATTAATTAGTTGAGTGATATTATTATCAGATAAAACAAGTATTTTTTTCATTGTATCTAATTTATTTTCTAATTCGTTTATAATTGAATTCAAGATCAAACTTTGATTTTCCATAGTAGATTTCTTTAAAGTTATAATTTTTTCTTTATCATTAATTATATTTTTGATTAACTTTTTGTCTAAAGTTAGTTCATTTAATAAAAGCTTAGCTGTAGATGTTTGCTTATTATCCTTTCTTGTGGAAACAGAAAATAATATGTCATTTTTTTTTACTTTTTCTCCATTTTTAATATAACTATTTAGTATTATTCCAGAGGAGTTAGGAAACATCCGAATTACTCCTTTATCATAACGTATTTCGCCTATAATGTTCACTTTTTTAGAAAAAGTAGTCGAGCTTAATAAAAATATGACTATTAAAAGCACACTAATTATTAAAGTAATAAAAATACTTATTACTCTTGATTGAACTATTACAATATCACTATAAAATTTATTAGTATTTTGATATTCAATCGATTTCTGAAGAAAATCAGGTTGTTTCTTATTACGATCCATACAAAATACAACTTATCTATCTATATAAATTAATACATACACAACATGTGACTTTCAAAAATCACTGAGTAATTTTTGATTTACATATGAAATATTATTATTCAAAGGATCGTAAATCATTCTTCTATTAAAAACATTACAATCACTAGGATTAATAAAATATTTAACAATTTCCATTGCGCCTAAAGAAGAAACGATAGAATTTAAAGGGCCAAAAGATGGAGCTTGATAATTAGAATTAAAGTAGCTATACGCTTTATTAATCAAAGGTTCATTATTAATAGAATAATCATGAGAAATAATTTTGTTATTACTTTTTTTATGAGGATCTATAAGTGGTCCTATTAATCCCATATGATCTAAATAGCCACAATTTATATATGGAACTTTATTATTTGCACATGCCTTATCTGTCCATTCTTGTATTTTATATCTTGGTTTATCAGCAGAAATAACAACAAAATCACTACTTTTAATTAACTCTGATAACTGATGTTCAGATTTTATCTCAGCAGAAACAGCTGTTATCTTAATGTCAGAATTAAATGTTTCTAGCCTATCTTTAGCACAAATTACCTTTTCTTTACCAATATCGCTTTCTGAATATAAAATTTGACGAGTTAAATTTGATAACTCTATTTTATCATGATCAACCAATAAAAGTTCACCGAAACCAACACATGCCAAATTATAAGATAACCAACATCCTATTCCCCCCATACCAATCAAGCACACTTTCTTTTCTAATAATTTTTGTTGTATATTATAGCCTTTTCCAAAACACATATCATAAAATAGTATGTGTCTGTCATATCTTTGTTCAGAACTTGATTTTTCTTGTAAGGTTAGTATTCCTTCATCAATTAGTTTTGTTATGGCTAACTTATAACTTGACTTTTTTTCCTCGCAAACATTTATCAGTAACTCTTCTATATTTTTTTCACCATCTATTTGAAGAATAGTTTCAAGAAAATTTTTTTCTAAGATAATTTCTTTACTTGTTAATTCTGAATTTCCTAACTCTAAAAGGTACTTATCTTTTTTTAGTTTTTTTATATTATCTAGTAATAAATATCGACTGAAAAATAATTTTTTTTCCATAATTTAACCTTATTATTAAAAAAGGCTATCTATTATATTACGATTATAGATAACCTTTTATTTTACTTGTTTAGTAAAAATAGAACAAAAAAAGTTTAGAAATTTTAATTAGCCATAGGCCTTTTACTTCTAGAACCTTTACTACGACGTCCTCTACCACCAGATATTTTCTCTAGTATAGAATCACCTTTTTTTACTTCCACAAGACTATTTTCACTTCTTTTACTTAAGAACTTAATCATACTATTTACCTCCAATTTTTTAAGTTTAGCATGAGACTATAAATGTAAATAACTTTTTTACTTGCGTCAACTCTTTTTTATAAATTTTTATTTTTTATATGTTCATAAATTTTAATTAACTCATGTTCATCAGCTTTTTTATAATCATGAGAGGATATATATCCTTCATACTTAGTAAAATACTTATCAACATTTGATGATATTTTTTTAAACTTTGAAACATCTCCTGTACCGTGCATAGGAAATAATTTGCTATGAAGATGATCGACTCCATATCCTTCATAAAACATTCCACACCTTGCAACATCATCAAAAGCATTAACTAAAATATTAGCAACCTTTTTTGTTGCTAATGTTAAGTTGGTCAAAATTTCATCAGATTGCTCAAATGCATAGCTTGAAAAATGTTCTTTTGTTATTACAACTGTAAAACCTTTTGTATTTGGATATATAGATAAAAAAGCCAAATGATCCTCATCTTCCCATACTTTATAACAAGGAAGTTTACCATTAACAATATCACAGAATATACACTTCATAATCAATCAACTTATAATGAGTAGTTTCTCTCAATGTACTAACATTAATAAAATTTATATTTTTTATCAATGTTGTGCGTCATTTAATTTTTAGATAAGGAATTATTATCTAAATGCAGCAATAGACATGAAATATTTTGTCATACTGTAATGACAAAGTAAATCTATAAAGAATTTAAATATCTTTATTCTTTAATAATTTACTTCATCATTTCGATAGTGGAAATAACCTTGTTCTTAATTTACACTCAATAATAACTCCCAGAGTACACTCTTTTCTATCGAGTGACTGTTCTCTATAAAACTAAAGTGACCATTTTTATTTCAGCGACTGTTCCAGGATGCAACACTCTCATTTGAGCTGCTTTTTTAAACTATCAAATTTGTTGGCATCTTTGCAACTATTATTTTTTAATTTCTTTAGATTTCATTTTTTTGCCATTTTCGATAACAACATCACTCATAAAACAAAACTCATTTCAATAGGCAATCTCTGAAAATCTTGTGAGACATTGTCCATTTTTTATGTAAGACATTACTCATCATTTGCGTTACTTATGATAGTAACTGATTGTTTTAAAAGAAAACTGTATTTTCATGGCATGATTTTTTTAAAACTTCAATAAAAAGATGTTTTATGATATTCACTGCTTAAACGCTGAAGCTTTATGCATCTTTATCACTCGCCCATACTTTATCGTAAACCAGTTCGATTGTCGAATATCACCACCAAAAGCATTCTTGCCACGATAATCGCAACCAACAAGCCAGCCTTCTTTTGTAGTGTAAACTTTTGTGCAACCTGATATCTTGATACTATCTGGATCATTAGCAATATCTTGCAAGTAAAACTTCACTTCTATATAAGAATTATCCCATGGGTTAATGTTAGGTGCCTTGCCAAATTTAGCAACTGTTTGCTCATATTCTTTTTATCTTTTTTCTTCTTTAGCTTTTAATCTCAGCTTTGTTTCATGAATTTGTCGATCCCACTGTTGAGCATAGAATTGATACTTCTCTCGATATTTTTTGTTATCAGGATAGTAATCAACCAGCTTCTTATATAAATCCCGATTTTCCAAATAATCTGAAACAGGTATTGTTTTAAGCTCGGCCAATATCTTTTGTGCCTCTTGTTGTTTTCTTTTTTCTTCTTCCTTCCTTTGTTTTTCTGCAAGCGCATTTCGAGCCGTTGTGTTAAGTTGTCTCACCACCTTATCATTTGTTATTAGATATTTACTCGACTCAGAAACAGCCAACTCATATTCTTGTTGCTTTAATGCCTGCTCAATTGACTTTATTACACTATCACGATGTTCATTAAAATATTGAGTATGCATCTTATTGATTTTAGCTACTCGTTCTTTCGCTTGCTCTCTTGCCAATGCCTCTCTTTTTTCTGTCATTGCTTTACCTTGAAAATAGACAGAGCTCATACTCAAAACAAATATAACCAATACTCTCATTTTAAACCCGATAGATAGCTTTGTTTGAGAATAAATGAACTCTCTAACAGGCGGCAGCAATAATAGTGAAATACTTAAATAGCAAAGACCGGACAAGAACGAATAAAGCACCATTGTTGCCAGTGAAAATAAGAAAAATGTGATTCCAAAGAACCAATTTAGTATTAAATAAATAAACTTCATGTTGACTCTCAATATAATCGAATTAACCTATCTAATTGATATTGTTAATGTTTTATTCTTAATAAAAGCTAAGAACTTAAAATAAGGATGTATATTACAGGCTGGATACATCCTTTTATTTCACAGCATAAATCGAAATCATACATTTCTCAAGTCTATCCCGTGAGAAAATATGAGTTTCAAGCATCAAATCGCTCAAACGATTAAAGAAAAACGTGAAAATAGCCAGTTATCGCAAGATAAACTCGCTGCAAAAGCCGATATTTCCACACGTTTTTATCGCTCCATTGAAGCAGGCGATTACAATCCTTCTATTCATACCATCTATAAATTAGCAAAAGCTTTAGATATCCATTACACAGAATTATTGGAATCTTCCTGGAATGAATGGCTTAAAAACCCTGATCAGGAAGAAATTTAGAACTTAAATTATTTATTAATTCAGCCATTTTTTTTTCAATAGACTCGCTTTCTTTTGATGAGTTTATGTTGCATAAAATTTCAGACTGTCTTTCCTGTGATACTTCACCATAGCTATAAAATGTGGTTAACACGCCTTCATGACCTAAATTTTGACTCCAGGCTTTAAAATCTTCTGGTGTTTTACAAACACTTTGCCCAAGCTTTACCAAGGTATTTCGAAAGCTATGGGGGTTAAAATAAGGCAAACCACATGATTCAAAGGATTTTTTAAATATACGACGTATTGGTGTCGCATTGCTCCAATGCTCTTTTGTTATTCCAGTAGCGGCAAATCTTTTTTGTGTATTAGATTTAACTTCTGTTTTGGGAAATAATGGATCTTCATAGCCATAATTCAGTTCTTTCTTTAAATAGTTAACCCAATCTTTAACAATATCTGTAACTTCATAACTAACAGGGAAAAAATAAGTCGTAAAGGTTTTACTAAATTTGGTCTCGACCTCATTAGCATCTTGAAAAATACGATTAGAAGCTAAATCAATATGTTTCAACTTCATCGATGCAGTAGCTCTGTCTCGAGCACCTGTCAATAATGTAAAGGCTATCAATGCTCTGTCTCTTTTTTCTATTACAGTTTCATAAGGCATATTTTTAATAACATGTTTTATTTGTTCTATAGTTGGTACTGGTTTAGTTCTTTTTGCTTTAGCAATACGTGTATCTTTCCCAGATAAATTAAAATACTCCATATCTGTGTAAATCAAACGTGATTTGAAACCATTCTGTTGTGACAACCATTCAAAAAACTTTTTTAAATGATTTAATGTTGTATGTACTGTAGATTTGCTTAGGGGCTTTCTTGTTTTGATGTTATCTTGTTGCACAAAGTGTTTCTTAAATCCAATGGCTTGTTGATGTCTAAACATTTTAAAATCTTTAAATTGAGTGTAATTTTCAAAACGATTTAACGCTTTCGCTACTGCATCAATAGATGATTCATCTTGACGTTTTGCTTCTTTCAAAAAAATAAAGTATTTACGTTTGATACGTTCATTTTCAGCGTTATATTGTCTCATTGTTTTACCTCACTGCTTGAAGTCACTGTTTAAGAGGGTGTTGTCTATATCACTTATACGTTTTTAAGCCTTCGGTAAAGTAACATCCAAATGTTTTCTGATTTGCTTAAGTTGAGAAGAATTAATATATTTATTAATGATACTTTCACAAACGGGACAAAGCCCAATTAAACGACCATTTGAACTATTGTTAGGTTGATAATCAACCATATTTTCAGCAGGAACATGAGGTGACTTACATTTTAAACAGTATATTTCGTTAAGTTTACAAGACTGCTTTTGAGAGCTATTTCTCTGTTGGATAAACTCTTTTAAGTATTTGCCAATAATCAATATTGGTCGCTTATCATCACAAACGGGGAGTCCATTTTTTATCCAGGAACGTACCGTATTTTTATGAATACAAAATAGTTCAGCAACTTCACTAATTTCATAGTTACGATGAATTTTCACCAAATTAGGATTTAAGCGCTTAGGCATATCTATTACCTTCACATTGTTCCACTTTTTCAACTATCCAGCGCTCAATATCTTCTTCAAGCCAACCTACTGCTCGACCTCCTAATGGAATAGGTTTAGGAAAGTCTCCATGTGACATACGCAAATAAATGGTGCTTCTTGAAAGCCCCGTATACTTTATAACATCAGGAAGTCTTAGTATTTTATGCACTTAGTGATACCTCTTAGTAATGTATTACATCATGTAGTAAGAGATTAACTGTGCGATTTGGGCGTTTAAATATAACTTTTGTGGAACTGGTTTTAGTAAAATTTAAGAAAAAACAATGTGTTAACAATTGATAATCATTCTGATACATTGTTGTCAGATATTAAAAACCCCTTAAAATACAGTAGGTTAAAAACTATAAAGTTGGGCGAAATTTTTCCGCACAACTTTTTTGATTATTTCATGTTTTTCCTGATTGTCTCAGATGATCTGCCTTGTGCAATCTCCATTTTAGAAATTTGTTTTGAAATCCATGCATCACTTTTTTTGGGATATTTGTGTTTCATTTGTTGAAGTTCTTTTTTCCAATCTTCATACATTGCTTGTGTCTGCTGTTTTCTTGTTTCCCTCTTATCAATAGAAGGTGTATATGCTTTAGAATGAGAAATATTTTTTTGATTAATCAAATCATCAATATGAAAACGATCTAATATTAATTTTTCTTTCTCAAAAACCAGAGCTTCATTTAAAGGTTTAAATTTTTGATTAACATTTAAACTCAAAGAATGTTTATCCAGACAAATCCAGCGATGTCCATATTTACCATTAAACCTACCTAGCTTAATGAAATCATCACTCTTTTCAGTCTTTATTTCCTGATTTAAACCTAATAATTTTGCGATAACTTTAGCAACTAACATAATATCCATTTTCCATTGCTTTAATCGCTCATAAGGTACATCAATACGTCCCATCTGGTTTTGCATTTCAGGTTCATCACATATGATAAAAGCTCTTTTAGAGTCTTCCTGACTAAAATGAACTTCCTGAAAACAGTGCTCTTCACATCCTAAACACTCTAAAGAATGAGCTTTTGCACGTGGTTTTATGAGTTCATAACGCAGTAATGTAACAAGAACACCGTCATCCCAGGTTTGTACATAGTCCCAACTGATAACGATATTTCCGTTGGATTGTTCGAGTCTATTCAGTAATTCACTTAAAACGTTTTGATGGTTCATAAAATATAATCATGTATTGAATAAAAAAGTTATTTGAATTAGTGTGGCTCTAACCCAGACTGAATAAGCATCTCTCGAATCAACAAATCTTTTCCATCATAACTGAGATTACAACTATTGGGATAAGAAATAGTAAAGCTTCTGGTTTTTGCACGTTTTCCTTCTAAAGATTCAAACTTCACTTTTAAACCAACCTGCTTAACGGTGTAGTCTGATAACTTTAAATGCTTCAATAACTCATAAACAGCTTTCTTATTTTTATTTATATTGGCTTCAAGTGTTATACGTTCATTATTTTGGGCTTTATTCAATTGCAGTTTCAACTTGGTAACAATAACTTGCTCAATCCCCATTTCTGGTTCTATTTGAAATTCAAAATTATCATCGATAATAGGTTTTAACTCATAAACTCGCTTGTCAATTTGGCCATCTTCAAGTGTGTCTAATTTTAATATGCATTGAGCAAACATCTTTTGTAAATCAGGTATAGCATTGGTATTTTTTGGAGCATAAATATCTAATGAACCTTCTTCTTCACAATATACAAAAATAATTTCAAAAGCAGGATGTCTGGAAAATGTTTTTAAATCATTACTGACCCATTCAACACCTGATCGAGCATAATCTTCAGGATAAGCAAAGAAATACTCTTTATTATGACGTCGATATGGCTCTACTTTACAGTTTTTTCCTCGTGCCTCTTTTTTTCGGAAATACTGAGCAATTTCATCAGCTAGCAGTGCAATATCTTCATCTTCAACATAAGGTGGAATATTAGGTAAATCACTACGTTTACGCCAAAAAGATGGAGAAACATTATCAGCATGTAAAAACCTGTTAGCACCTCGCCAATAATTTGGCCTCTCTAAAAAAGCCCACATAACTTTAGCGTGTAACCCTTCAATATTAGCAATATCTTCTGAAAATGACTGGTCATTATGAAATACTGATTCATCAATTAAGGCCCGAATACCAGCCTCTGTCGCCAAGGCATTAATTTCTCTAAAATCAGCTTCTACTAAAGCCTGAGCATCATTCGTTAATTGATCAATCGCATTAAAAAATAAATCCGTATCATTTTCTTTAATTTCATCAAAATTAAGTGAAAAATCGATATTTTTAGCCGAAAAGTAATGTTTTAATTGAACATTAGGCATACGCCTAAAGAATTGTTTGTGTGAATAAGATGCAGTCATATAAGCTCCCCCTGTATCGAGAATATCACCCACTTCCTAGAAAGTTCTAAGATATACAAATCCATTATAAAAAAAGGTAACTCTTGCATTCAAGCTATATGGTTAAAAAGTAATCAACATAATTAGGTTTTCCTTAGTTTCTTGTGCAAGGGTTTGTATATTATGGAATAATATCGGATTAAAAATCTTAGTCATAAGTAATTAAGCCTCTCATTCTAGTAGGATATCAATGAGCAAGCTAACACTGCAAAAGCTCGAAAGCCATTTGCTAAAGACTGCTGATGAAGTGCGCGGCAAAATGGATGCATCCGAGTTTAAAGAATTTATATTCGGTATGCTCTTTCTCAAACGTATGAACGACCAGTTCGACGAACAACGAGAGCATAAGAAAAAAGAATACGAAAAAATGGGTATGCGTGCCGACTTGATTGAAGCGCAGCTTGAAAGCCCCGATGAATATGATTTTTTCGTCCCCAAGAAAGCACGTTGGTCTGAGATTAAACACGTTAAAGAAAGCGTCGGTTCGACACTCAATAAAGCTCTAGCCGCAATTGAGGAAGAACCGAGCAATAACACGGCGCTTGAAGACGTACTTACCAATATCGACTTTAACCGCAAGATAGGTAAAAAGCCGCTCCCTGATCAGACGTTAATTAATCTTATTACTCACTTTGATAAGCTACGCCTTCGCAATGAAGACTTTGAGTTCCCAGATTTACTTGGGGCTGCTTACGAATACCTAATCAAATTCTTCGCTGATAGTGCAGGTAAAAAAGGCGGGGAATTTTACACGCCTGCCACTGTTGTAAGGTTGCTAGTTCAAATCACTGATCCCCGCGAACACATGGAAATCTACGATCCTACAGTCGGTTCGGGCGGTATGTTGATCCAGTCTAAGCGCTACGTTGAAGAGACTGGCGGCAACGGTCGAGATTTATATTTAGCAGGTCAAGAAGATAACGGCACCACATGGGCGATCTGTAAGATGAATATGATCTTACACGGCGTGAACTCAGGTCATATCCTCCAAGAAGACACGATTAAAAATCCTCAGCACCTCGAAAGTGGTGAAATCAAAAAGTTTGACCGTGTATTGGCTAATCCTCCTTTTAGCCAGAACTACTCTAAAACAGATATGAAGTTCAAAGAACGCTTTCATACCTTTATGCCTGAATCAGGTAAGAAAGCTGATTTGATGTTTGTTCAGCATATGCTGTCGTCACTGAAAGCAAACGGCAAATGCGCTGTTGTTATGCCTCATGGCGTTTTATTCAGAAGTGGTGATGAACGCGATTGCCGTAAGAAGTTTATCGAAGAAGGCGTGCTTGAGGCAGTTATTGGTCTGCCACAAGGTTTGTTCTACGGCACAGGAATTCCTGCTTGTATCATGGTGCTAAACCGAGAAGGTGCACGCGAGCGTGACGGGGTTTTCTTTATCAATGCAGATCGAGAATTCAAAGAAGGCAAAGCACAAAATCACCTTCGTCAGGAAGACATTGAGAAAATCACTTATGTCTACCGTAACAAGCAGAAGGTCGATAAATACGCTCGCTTTGTATCAAAAACCGATTTAGAAGCGGAAGACTTCAATCTAAATATTCGTCGTTACGTCGATAACTCACCACCCGCCGAGCCGCATGATGTTCGTGCGCATATTAAAGGTGGCGTGCCTGTATCTGAAATTGATTCACTGGGTGCTTATTACGAACTCTATCCAGGCATTAAAGAGAGTTTGTTTGTACCCAGGGCTAATGACAGCAAGTACATGGATTTCGCTGACTCCCTTTTCGTTGAGGGGAAAGCGGAGAAAGACAAAATCAAGCCATTGATCGAAAGTGCAGAAGCCGTTCAAACAAAGAACAAGCAGTTCTTATTCGCTGTCGAAAAATGGTGGAAGGCAAATCGCTCGGATATAGAATCCTTGCCTGAAAAGAAAAACGTCTTTGAAGTCAGGCGTAATAACCTTGATAGCATTTGGCAGGAGCTTAAACCCTTTAATATGCTCACTCTGCATAAAGTGCGCGGAGCATATGCGACTTTCCACAACGAGCTTGAAGCCGATTTTAAGTCTGTCTCAGCCAGTGGATGGAACCCCGAACTCATTCCCGAAGAAGACATTATTCAATCGCAGTTCCCTGAAGTGTTGGAACAGTTAGAAAACGACCGTGCTCGCATAGCTGAGCTTGAAGGTTTGTTCTCTGCTGCTGATGAAGCCCAAAACGAAGAAGAGCACTTTGAAGAAGACGATGATACAGCGGTGCTTCCTGCTGAAATTGTCAAAGACATCAAGGACAAAGAAAAGGAAGACAAGGCACAAGCTAAAGAATTGCTCACGACCGCTAAGACGGTTGTGACTGATCTTGCTAAGCGTTTAACCCTGCCGAAGGGCACTAAAAAGGGCGACCTCACCAAAGGACTTACCCAAAAGGAGTGGAACTTTCTTGTGCTTCAGTTAACGCTCGACCTTGTTGAAGGCTTAGATGGTGCAGAAGAACAGCTTGCTTATCTACAAAAAGCCCTCAAGGAAGGCCCTTCATTAGTCGCCAAGTTAGACAGCTACCAAACACGACTAGCTAAACATAAAGCTTGTCAGGATGAGTTAAAAGAACTTAAAGCAGGGATCAAGGCGACTGAAGCGAAAAAAGATCAAATGGTGGAAGCTGCGAGAGCCAAGATCACCGCAGAAGAGGCGAAGGAGCTTATTCTTGAACGCTTCTTGCTTACCTTGCTGACTGAATATGATGTGCGCCTAAAGGCATACGTGACTGAGCTTATTAAGGCAGTTGAGAACCTCCATAACAAATATGCAGTAACCGCAGAAACAATTGCCAATGACCGAGATGAAGCGACTAGGGGTTTAGATGGATTCTTGAAGGAGCTTGGTTATGTGGCATGAAGTAAGCATTGGTGATAGTTGCGATATTCTTGATAGCCAACGTATTCCCCTTAATGCAGAGGAGCGTTACCTAATCCCCGGTAGTTATCCATACTATGGTGCTAATGGTGTTCAAGGTTATATTGGCAAATATATCTTTGATGACAAGCTAATATTAATGGCTGAGGATGGCGGCTATTTCGACGAGTATGATAAGCGTCCTATTGCTTATCAAGTTAGCGGGAAATTTTGGGTAAATAACCATGCTCATATACTCAAAGCAAAAGATGGTTTTGATCAGGACTTCGTATTCTATTCCCTAGTACATAAAAACATTATGCCGGTTATTAAAGGCGGCACACGTTCAAAACTCAATCAGTCAGAACTAAAAGAGATACTAATAAAAGCCCCTGTTTGTAAAAGTCTTCAGCAGAAAATTTCTCGGATATTAACGAAAACAGATGATGCCATTGAAAAAACACAAGCACTCATTGCCAAATACGAAAATATCAAACAAGGCATGATGCAAGACCTTTTCTCTCGTGGTGTCGATGAAAATGGTCAGCTTCGCCCTTCATACGAAGACGCTCCGCATCTTTACCAAGAAACTGAGCTGGGTTGGATTCCGAATGATTGGGCGGTTGAACGGCTAGATAATTTAGCTGAAATTGATAGAGGTAAGTTTACACATCGGCCAAGAAATGACCCTCGAATGTACGGAGGTGAATATCCGTTCATACAGACTTCGGATGTGACTGCATCTAACGGCGGAGAGATTGCCACATTTAATCAAACACTGAGTAAAGCGGGCACAAGGGTTAGTAAAAGTTTTCCTAGAGGCACAATTGCAGTAACTATTGCTGCAAACATAGCTGATACAGGCTTTTTGGGAAGGGAGATGTATTTTCCTGATAGTGTTGTTGGTGTTCAGGTTTCCGATGCGAATAATCGGCACTTTGTAGAACTTTGTATCAGGATGAATAAACAGCAATTGGATGCATTAGCACCACAAAGCGCTCAAAAAAACATCAATCTTGAAGATTTGCGTCCGATGCTTGTGCCTCGACCGTCACCAGATGAACAAAAAGCCATTGCCGATAGATACAGGGCAATTACGTCTAAGATTGAATCAGAAAAATTAGTTTTGGCCAAATTACGCAAAACTAAGTTAGGGCTTATGTATGATTTACTCACCGGAACGGTGCGGGTTGCAGAGGACATGGACGAACGTAAGGAAGCGGTAGCATGAGTGAGTACAGTTTTGTAGAAAAGCCCTTTCTTGACCAACTTGCCGCACTTGGTTGGAAGATTATTGACCAAGGCTCGGGTATTCCTTCTGATCCTACCGTTAGCTTGCGTGAAGATTTTCGGCAGTGGGTGTTGAAAGATGAACTGTTTAAAGCCCTTGATGAAACCAATCAGCTTGATGACTGCTCCTCTTGGCTCACCGATAAACAAAAAGAAGAAATCTATGATGATTTAACTCGTCAATCAGGGAGTTTGATTGAGGCTAACCAAGCAGTTCAAGAGCTTTTATACAAATACACCGTGGATGAAAATGAAGTCACAGGTGAGAAAAGCCCAGATGTAAAGATCATCGATTTTAAACATCCTGAAAAGAACCGTTTTGTGGCGATAAATCAGTTTCGTATTGATACGCCAGGTCGCGTTAAGTCGATGATCATTCCTGATCTTGTGCTTTTTGTGAATGGTTTGCCACTGATTGTGATTGAAGCCAAAGATGGCAACGCCTTTACCGCTAACCCTATGAATGAAGCGCGTACTCAGCTTTGGCGATACAGTAACCAACGTGAAGAAACAAAAGCCGCTGGTCTAAAAGAAGGTGAAGAAGGCTTATTCCACTTCAATCAATTTGTGATTGCCACAACGGGTGAAGAGGCTGAATTTGGTTCGATTACTTCACTGGATGAAAAGTATTTTTACGCTTGGAAAAGCATCTATCCCGAAGAGAATGCTGTTTATAGTCCGCCACTAGGGAAAGAGCGTCAGCAGGAAGTACTGATTCAAGGCATGCTTGCGAAGGCTTCGCTGCTAGATATTGTCCATAACTTCATCCTCTTTATGCAGGTTGGTGGCAACACCATAAAGGTCGTTCCGCGCTATCAACAATACCGTGCCGTAGGGAAAATTATTCGTCGCTTGCAAACAGGTGTAACCGCTGACGAGCGTTCTGGTGTGGTCTGGCATACACAGGGTTCAGGTAAGTCTCTGACCATGGTGTTCTTAATCCGAAAGTTACGCCATACGCACGATCTTAAAGACCTGAAAGTTCTAATGGTCAATGACCGTACCGACTTGGAAGATCAGCTTGGTGAAACGGCCTCTTTAACGGGTGAAAAAGTTTACTTCGTCAATAGTAGCCAAGACCTGAAAGAAGACCTCAAGGGTGATCAGTCCACCCTGCACATGGTGATGATCCATAAGTTTATGGAGCGTGAGACTGGCATACCTGACTACGTAGAAAAAGTGCTTGCTGGCGAAGCGGTTCCTCAGTTCAAGCATTTTGGGGTAGTGAATGAATCTGATCGTGTTTTAATTTTGATTGATGAGGCACACCGTACTCAATCAAGTGACTTAGGTAATAACCTGTTTGAAGCGTTCCCCAATGCTAGCCGTATCGCCTTTACGGGTACACCGCTCATTACAGAGCGCCACAAGGAAAAAACCATTGAGCGCTTTGGTGGCCGTTATCTTGATGAGTACAAGCTAAAAGACGCCGAGGCCGATGGTGCAACCGTTAAAATACTCTATGAAGGTAAAACTGCCGACACTGCAATAAAAGCCAAGCATGAGTTTGATCGTAAGTTTGATGACCTTTTCAAGGATCGCTCGCCAGAAGAACTCGATGCTATCAAAAAGCGATATGGTGCTATTGGCGATATTTTCGAAGCTGAAAATAGAATTCAGGAAATCTGCGACGATCTTATTGAGCACTACGCTACGAAAATCCTGCCTAATGGCTTTAAAGCACAGATAGTCTGTCATTCAAAAAATGCCGCTGTCACGTATGAGCAATGTCTCAATAAATCTATTCCTGCGTATATCGAGAAATTAAAAGATAGCGATGGTAATCAAGCCATCATTGAAGCGCTTGAGTTTCTGACTACTGCCGTTGTCGTTTCAGGTGATGGTACAAATGAAAAAGCTGTTATTACTGAAGCTCGCAAAAAAGCGAAAGAGTTAAATGCCGTCGAAAGCTTTAAGAAGAAATATAACTACGATAAGCCAGAGACTGCTGTTGGCATTCTGATTGTATGTGACATGCTCTTAACGGGTTTTGATGCCCCTATTGAGCAGGTGATGTATATCGACAAGAAAATAACCGAGCATAACCTGCTTCAGGCAATTGCACGGGTCAATCGAGTATATCCTGATAAGCCGTGCGGCTATATCGTCGATTATGTTGGCTTATCGAGCAATCTTAAAGACGCACTTTCAATTTATTCCTCTGAAGAGCAACAAGAAATATTAGATGCCTTCAAGGGCGTAGAGGCAGAAGAGCCCATTTTACGTGATCGCTACAACAGGCTAATCCAGCTATTTGAAGACGCTGGCGTTAAGCAGATTAAGCGGTTCGTAGAGCAGAATATCAAAGATGCAAAAGATGAATACGAGGTGCTAGAGCAGGCACTTGATGCGCTTGAAGATATCAAGTTACGTGAGACGTTCAATGTCTATATGAAGAAGTTTTTGGGTAGCTTGGATATTGTCATGCCTAATCCCTTGGGCAAGCCGTTCTCAATCCCTGCAAAACGCTTTGGCTACATCCATGCAAAAGCTAAACAGCGCTTTAAGGATGACAGTATTACGATTGCGGGTGCTGGTGCAAAAGTCAGAAAGCTTATTGATGAGCATCTAATAGGGCTTGGGATCAATCCGAAGATTCCTCCAACTGAGTTGTTGTCAGATACCTTTATTGTTGAGCTAGATAACAATAAATCGCAGAAATCAAAAGCCTCTGAAATGGAGCATGCAATTCGTAAGCACTGCAAAATCCATTTTGAGGAAGACCCCGAATTTTATAAATCTCTTAGTGAAAAGCTTGATAGTGCTATCCAGAAGCACAAAGAAAACTGGGATCAGCTTTGCCTTGAGTTACTGGAAATAAGAGAAAAGGCCAGTGAAGGCCGAACCGAAACTGTTGAGGGGCTAACGGCAGAAGAAACGCCTTTCTTTGATTTGGCACGAGCAATTGCATTTAATGGTTCGGAACCATCAGCCGAAGATGTTGAAGGATTGAAGTCTTGTGTCTCCAATATGTTTGAGGAATTCCACAATACTATTGATATTGTGAATTTCTGGAAGAATGACCATGAAATCAAAAAACTGAGAAGTACGCTCACGCGGCATATTTTACTTTCAAATGTTGATCCAGCAATTGATGCCCGTGAAAAGATTGTGTCGGAAGTGATGTCGCTTGCCAAAGTCAGGCATGAGCAAATCCTTAATGGTAAGGAGGACTAATGAATCACCAAGTCCAAGATATTGAGTTTACCTACTCAAAGAGTAAAAGGCGCACAGCTAGTTTATTCGTTGAGCGTGATGGCTCTATATCACTAATCGTTCCTGAAGAGCTTGAGCTTCCTGAGATAGAGCAGATCGTTGAGAAGAAACAGGCTTGGATTTACAAAAGCCTAGCTGAATGGAAAGACCTTAATGCTTCCAAAGTAGATAGAGAGTTTGTCTCTGGTGAAACCTTCTTGTATCTCGGAAGAAGCTACAAGCTCCGAGTGAGCAGCGACCTTAAATCTGACCTGGTACTCAAGGATGGTCACTTTTTGATTAAAGAGGGGAAGCTTTCTAATTGTGCTGAAGCTTTTAAGGTTTATTACCGAGAGAAAGGGCTAGAAAAAGTACTCAAGCGCATCAATTACTATCAAGGCAAAGTCGGCGTTAAAGCCAATGAAGTCAGAGTAAGAGAATTAGGCAATAGATGGGCGTCATGCACCCCCGAAGGTAATTTGAACTTCCATTGGAAGTGCGTAATGGCACCTTTATCGATTTTGGATTACATAGTCGTTCATGAACTCTGCCATTTGCACCACGCCAATCATACCGATGCTTTTTGGAATGAGGTGGATAAGGTACTGCCGGATTATAAAAAGCGTTATGAGTGGCTTAAACACAATGGTGCAGGTTTGGATATTAATAATTCTCATGTTATAAAAACTTCAACTCTTAAAGTTTAGATTTGATAAATTATTTAAGCTTTTCCAAAAACACCGGCTACCACATTAGTATTAAAGACTTCAGCTTTTAAAAAGTCTAGATAATCTGCCCATGATTGCATCATTTCGGTACGTTGCTTTAAATAACTGGTACGATTGTAAGCACGCCCGTTAGTATCTTTAACAGTATGAGCCAGTTGACACTCGATCCAATCTATTCGATATTCTAAAATTTCATCCAATAAAGTACGTGCCATAGCCCTAAAGCCATGAGGTGTCATGGTTTCGTTATCATAACCCATTGTCCGTAAGGCAACTCGTACACCATTTTCTGATAATGGACGATTTCTACCACGAGCACCAGGAAAAACGTATTTGCCATTAATAGTATGAGGATGAAGTTTATTAAGAATATCCATAGCTTGGTGACATAAAGGAATAACGTGTGGTTCTTTCATTTTCATTTTTTCAGCAGGAATTTCAATACGCTTTAAATCAAAATTAACTTCTGACCATTCAAGGTGGCGTAACTCACCAGGGCGACAAAACAATAAAGGAGATAGTTTTAATGCTGATTTTACAACGATAGAACCTTCATAATTATCTATAGCAACCATAAGCTTTCCAGCTTCTCTGGGCGTTGTAATGGCCGCTAAATGTTTTGTTTTGGGGATCTGTAAAGCATTTTTTAAATCAACACTGGGATCGCGTTGAGCCAAGCCACAAGAAATAGCATATCTAAATATTTGTCCAGCTAATTGTTTGGCTCTATGAGCCGTATCAATGGTACCTCGGCTTTCAATACGTCTTAATGCAGCTAAAAGTTCAGGTGCAGAAACTTTGGCAATATGGATGGAACCAATAAAAGGAAATAGATATTGTTCAATAATACGCCATGTGCGATTACAGTTTCCTTTTGACCAGGTCGACTTTCTGTTTTCAAACCATTCTGTGGCAATATTTTTAAAGCTTTGTTCTTGAACATGAATAGCGTTGAGTTTTTCAATTCTTTTTATATCACCAGGATCTTGATGTTCCTTTAACAAAGCGCGGGCCTTATCTACCTGTGCACGAGCATCCAATAGCGATACTTCAGGGTAAACACCTATTGCTAAAGTTTTTTGTTTACCTGCAAAACGATAGGCCAATCGCCAATATTTTTGTCCTTTGGTTGTAATTTGTAAAAACAAACCTTTGCCATCACTAAGCTTGTAGACTCTACCTCTAGGTTTCGCATTTTTTACTTGTAAATTGGTTAAAGTCATAGTGTTCTATTATTCATTAACTGAATTAAAAGTGTTGGTATCTGTGATTTGGACTGACAGCATATACCAACAAATGTACCAACATCAAATCAGGATGTGTTGGTATTTAATAGAACTTATTTGGATAATAAAAAAATAGAAAGTCTAATTAAATCAAAGACTTTGGGATGTTTTAGGATGCTTTAGAACAAAGCGTTGGTGCCGAAGGCCGGACTTGAACCGGCACGACCATAAGGTCACTACCCCCTCAAGATAGCGTGTCTACCAATTCCACCACTTCGGCATGTAACACTTAACAATTACTTATTTCTTTTCGTCGCCCGACTGCTTGTCTGTTGATTCCGCTTTTATTGCATTCTCTACTTCAGATTGTTTTTCCTCTACTTTGGCTTTTACTTCTTCCGCTTTTTCTTTGATATCCACTTTTTTCTCTTCCACTTTTTCTTCTACTTTCGACGTGACATTTTCAGGTAAATCTCCAGTCGATTTTTTATCAATCACTGTATTGGCAGGTAAATCGCCTTCCTGCTCTTTCAAACCTTGAGACAATGTTTCTAATACAGCGGCTTTTCCATCTTCCGTTGTCTCATCTGTTTGCAGCAATTCATTAACTTCACCTTTCTTTTGAGAAGATAACACCGCTAAAGCCAAAGCCGTTATGAAAAATACGATTGCCAAACCTGTTGTGATTTTTGTTAGGATATTGGCTGAACCTGGAGCTCCAAAGACCGTACCTGATGCACCTGCACCGAATGATGCTCCCATACCGGCGCCTTTGCCTTGCTGTAATAAAATCACACCAATTAAAGCCAAAGCAATTAAAAGTAATATAACAAGTAATATTGATTCCACTGTACTAACCTTTTATTCGGCAAATCTGACTAAAGTCATTTGCTTTTAAAGAAGCCCCGCCAACCAGGGCACCACTAATATCTGGTTGAGAAAATAGCTCAAGTGCATTCTCTGCATTGACACTGCCGCCATACAGAATTCGAACCTGTTTGCCCGCTTGTGCATCATGCTTCTCTAACCAGTGATGAATATATTCATGAACTTCTTGTGCTTGACGTGGCGTTGCTGTATTACCTGTTCCTATTGCCCAAACAGGTTCGTAAGCAATCACTAATTTCTTTAACTGCTCACGGCCACATCGTAATAAAATTGCATTCAGCTGCTCAAGAATGACGTTAAATGTTTTTCCATTTTGTCTTTCTTCGTGTGTTTCTCCAACACAACAAATGGGAGTGATTCCCTGCTCCAGTAAACATGCTGTTTTAATAGCAACATTTTCGCAGGTCTCAGCAAATAAAGTGCGTCGTTCTGAATGACCAACCAAACAATAACGACATCCCAAATCATTGAGCATACTGGCAGAAACCTCTCCAGTATAAGCCCCCTCATGGTAAGCTGCCACATTTTGTGCGCCCACTTTAACCAGACTTTCTTCAGTTAAATCAATCACTTGAGGTATAAACACTGAAGGAGGACAAACCGCTACTTCATTTTCACAGTGAGTCAACTTCTGAAGTAACTCAGAGACCAATTGAGCATTAGAGTTCGGTGAGCCATGCATTTTCCAGTTGCCGACCACCAGTAACTGGCGTGCCATGAGAAAATCCCACAGAGACAAAACGGGCGCAAATCTTACTAAAGACAGGACTTATATACAAGTCCTTAAGGGTATTTTAAGGAATATCTCTAAATGAAAGTCAATATATGTCCGCCCATCTGAATGTATCAAAAAAGCACACATATTTATTTATAACCTCCGTTGAGGCTAACCATTATGATAATTGCAAGCAAACTCAAAAAAAGCATCGGACGTTAAGCCCTTACTCACCCAATAGCCTTGTATTTCATCACATCCATGTTGTGCCAAAAAATTTCTTTGCGGTATGGATTCCACGCCTTCAGCAATGACTTTCAAACGTAAACTTTTTGCCATGGAAATAATCGCCATCGTAATGGCAGTATCATCTGTATCAGCGCAGACTTCATCAACAAAGCTGCGGTCAATTTTCAATGAATCCAACGGAAAGCGTCTTAAATAGCTCAAAGAAGAGTAACCCGTACCAAAATCATCCACAGCGACCTTTATCCCCATTCTTTTCAAGCGATAGAGGGTTTTTGTCGCTTGCTCGACATCTTTCATCAGTATGCCTTCTGTTAACTCCAGTTCTAAAGCTTCTGGAGGCAGTTCATGTCTTTCTAAGACCTGCCCTATCATTTCAGGTAATTCCGATTGACGGAACTGCAAAGCCGATAAATTCACACCGACTTTCATATTGCTTAATCCTCGCTGACGCCAGGACTTGACTTCAGTACAAGCCACTTCAATCACCCAATTGCCAATTTGTTTAATTAATCCTGTACTTTCCGCAATAGGTATAAATTCGGTAGGTGATATAAAACCCAATTCAGGATGCGTCCAACGTATTAATGCTTCTGCACCAATAATACGATCATTTTTTAGATCAACCTGAGGCTGATACACCAAACTTAATTGTCCATCAGCAATAGCTGTCCTTAAATAATTACCAATACGATGACGCCTTAAAGCTGCATCATTCATCTCTGACTTGTAAAAAGCATAGGTATTACGCCCGGCTTCTTTGGCTTTATACATGGCAGCATCCGCCGCTTTCATTAAGGTATCAACATCCTGTCCATCATTAGGATACACGCACACGCCAACACTCACCCGGGAATTCACAACCGAACTGGCTAAATCAAAAGGGTGAGAAAAGCTTTCGACCAGTTTTTCAACAACCGGTGCAATACTCGCCGGATTGGTAATGTCATTCAAAATAATAACAAACTCATCACCACCCAACCTTGCCAAAGTATCTTCATCACGTAGTAGTTTTTTTAAACGCTGACTGGTCGCCTTTAATAACTCATCACCTATTGCATGACCTAAAGAATCATTCACATCTTTAAAATTATCCAAATCCAGAAATAAAATGGCTGCATGAGTTTGTGTTCGCGAAGCCCGCTTTAATGCATAACGCATACGATCAATACACAATGCACGATTGGGTAACTCAGTTAAAGAATCATAATTGGCTAAATACTGCAAATCTTTAACAGCCCGTTCCAAACGACGCTTGTTGAGTTGCAATGCCTGTTCAGCCAAATTGCGTTCCTTTTGCCGATTTTCTATCGTTTCCAACATATCATTAAAGGTTTGCGTTAATTGCCCAATTTCATCATGAGTCACAATAGGTACTCGTAACGCATAATTTTGCTCTTCACTGACTTGCTGACTGATCTTTTGTAAGTTCAACAAAGGTGTAGAAATATATTTTTGCAACTTTCTGGCCAAAAACATGGCAACGATAACCATCATCAGCAATAAAAATAACAAAAGTAACAAAAATGAACTTAATTTTTGCTGCAAAACTTCAGGCGACATTCTCAGGTAATAAACCGCAACCTGAACACCTGATTCATCTTTTACGGGTTTATAAATATGTAATCCAATCGCATTCCAATATAAAAGAGCCGTTTTTTTAAAATCTACTTGAGAAATGTATCCTCCCCCTTTTTTCTCAGCTTGTGCCAAAAGATTACCTAATCCATCAAAAATAGCCAGGCTAAATGACGACTCTAACACACCAGATTGGATATTTTTTTGTAACACACGACGAATATCATTGGTTTTTTCCGAATGAACCCGGGCATTGATCAATCCCTGAACAAATGCTTGCCCATCATGCTCTATGGATTCTTTTATGTTTGAATAATACTGAACGCCAACAATGCTAAAGCCAACTGACATGGTAATTAATGAAGTGGCCACAATAATGATTGTGATTTTATTTCGTATAGATGCTGCCCATTTCATTACGTTAATACTCTATCTCAAACAGGCAAACAATTTCAAAAAAGATTATGTAAATCACAAATTAACCTTAAATAAATCATATTTTTTGAGATAATTGTTTTTATGAAAATAAATTCAATAAGTATTTGATATTAACACGAAATTATATCTTCTCTCATACTTCATTTGCCAAAGAAAGACTATATCAATATCGGGTCTAATTGAAGCTTATGATTAAACCTGCTGATAATTATTTTTTAAGAGATTATCCTTAGCCGCTAGTTCTTGCCATCACAAATCAGTATAATACCGCCGCTTTTTTGATCTGGCTTGATCAACATTGGGGGATCATAAAACTCACATCGATATGTATATCGATTCTATGATCTGAAAATAATGCAATATCTCGAGATACTTAGATTTGTTGGCTTACAATGCACTTTCTCACAAGAAAAGCGCCGTATGTTGGTCTATAGTGACGTTTGAGTATTCATGAATTTTATAGCTTTGGCGCAATTTTAATGATAAAAATCAA
Organism: Kangiellaceae bacterium; assembly: GCA_965230335.1. Lineage (GTDB taxonomy): Bacteria > Pseudomonadota > Gammaproteobacteria > Enterobacterales > Kangiellaceae > CBDDKS01. The sequence goes on from CBDDKS010000006.1 coordinate 1,403,054, forward strand.
AAAAGGCCTCGATCTTCCTATATCAGGTAGCCCTTCTCTTAACATTGGTGAAGGCCACCCTATCACCGAAGTTGCCATTTTAGGCGAAGACTATAACGGTATGAAGCCGACGATGCTGGTTAAGGAAAACGATTCTGTTCGCTTGGGACAACCTTTATTCTCTGACAAGAAAAACCCCGGGGTTTTATTCACTGCACCAGCTTCTGGCACTGTCAAAGCCATCAACCGGGGAGCAAAGCGAAAGCTCATCTCTGTGGTTATTGAAAAACAGGGCAATGAACAGGTTTCTTTTGCCTGTTACCCTTCTGAGCAATTGGACTCTCTCGATCGCAACCTTATTGTTGATAACCTGGTTCAATCCGGCTTATGGACCAGCTTTAAAACGCGTCCTTTTAGTAAGATTCCCAAAATTGATGCTGAACCCAAAGCACTCTTTGTCACTGCCATAGATACCCATCCCCTAAGCGCTGATCCCAATATGGTTATTACTCAGGAAGAAAAGGCATTTAACCAGGGATTACAAGTCATTAAACATTTGACCAGTGGCGCGCTTCATGTTTGTACCAATCACGAAGCCAAGTTTAATATCTCAACAGGCAAGCATAGTGTTTTCAATGGACCACACCCCGCTGGACTCACGGGTACTCATATTCATTTTCTTGAAGGCAGTTCCATGCAGCACTCTGTATGGTCTATTGGTTATCAGGATGTTATTGCCATCGGTAAACTCTTTACAACGGGACAACTACATTTAGAACGTATTGTTGCCCTGGGCGGCCCAAGTGCAAAGAACCCTCGACTGGTAAAAACCTGGATGGGCGCCAACATTGACGAACTTTTAACCAATGAAGTTGAACATGGTGATATTCGTGTGATTTCCGGTTCTATTTTTGGTGGTTTTACAGCTACCAAAAACCGAGCTTATTTAGGACGCTATCATCATCAGGTTTCTATGTTGCCTGAGGGAAGAGAAAAAGAGTTTTTTGGCTGGATTAGCCCTGGCAGATATAAGTTTTCGATGACACGAACATTTATTTCTCATTTCTTTTCCAAAAGAAGGTTTGACTTAACCACATCAACGGGTGGTAGCGAACGGGCTTTAATGCCTATTGGCAGTTATGAACAAATCATGCCTTTAGACATTCTTGCAACACAACTGTTAAGAGCATTACTTTCTAATGACATAGAAATGGCTCAGGCATTAGGTTGCCTGGAACTAGATGAAGAAGATTTATCGCTCTGTACCTTTGTCTGTCCAGGTAAACACGAATTTGGACCTATTCTCAGACAAATGCTAAACACAATAGAGAAAGAAGGTTAATGAAAAAATTTAAACATTACATAGAACATTTAGAGCCGCATTTTCAAAAAGGTGGTAAATACGAAAAGTGGTATGCATTGTATGAAGCTTTTACCACGATTCTTTATACACCTGGCCATGTCACAAAAACCGATGCTCATGTCAGAGATAATGTTGATTTAAAGCGTATTATGATTATTGTATGGCTTTGTACTTTTCCTGCTATGTTTTGGGGGATGTATAATGTTGGCCTGCAAGCAGTCATTGCAATGGACAGCTTAAACCTGACTCAATTAGAAGGTTGGCAGGGGGGCCTGTTAAATTTATTAGGAACAGCCTACGATCAAAATGCTATTTTTAGTAACATGTTGATCGGCGCCCTTTATTTTCTGCCTATTTATGCAACCACTTTTATTGTTGGTGGTTTTTGGGAAGTCTTATTTGCCAGTATCAGAAAACATGAAATTAATGAAGGCTTTTTTGTTACTTCGATTTTATTTGCGTTAACCCTACCTCCAGATACACCGTTATGGCAGGTCGCCTTAGGTATTAGCTTTGGTGTCGTTGTTGCTAAAGAAGTTTTTGGCGGTACTGGTAAAAACTTTTTAAATCCAGCTTTAGCTGGACGAGCCTTTCTATTTTTTGCCTACCCAACGGATATGTCTGGTAGTACTATTTGGACGGTTGTTGATGCCTACTCTGGTGCAACACCACTGGCACAAGCTGCTGCTGCCAAAGCAGGTGATTTTAACTTTATCATCAACCAGGCATGGCTCGATGCTTTTTATGGACTCATTCCTGGCTCAACGGGTGAAGTCTCTACCTTTATGATTTTGTTAGGCGGTTTGGTGTTACTTTATACCCGAATTGCCTCATGGCGCATCGTCACTGGTGTCATGTTAGGCATGGTGGCAACCAGTTTATTATTAAATACCATCGGCAGTGATACCAATGCTTTGTTTGCTATGCCCTGGTACTGGCATTTGGTCACCGGCGGATTTGCTTTCGGTATGATGTTTATGGCCACAGATCCTGTCTCTGCGTCATTAACCAACACGGGCAAATTCTATTTTGGTGCACTCATTGGATTAATGTGTGTACTTATTCGAGTTGTCAACCCAGCTTATCCTGAAGGTATGATGCTCGCCATTTTATTTGCTAACTTATTTGCACCTTTTATTGATCACTTTGTCGTTCAATCAAATATTAAAAGGAGGCTTACACGCCATGTCAGCCGCTAATGATTCTTTTTTAAAAACCATTACTGTTGCTTTTTCATTATGCTTGGTTTGTTCATTGTTAGTTGCTGGTGCAGCTATCACATTAAAACCACAACAGCAGCTGAATAAAGCAGCGGATGTACGTTTAAGTATTTTACAGGCTTCTGGTATTTATAATCCTGATGAAAAACAGGATATCGATGCCGTTTATCAGGAAAAAGTTCAAGAGCGCGTGATTGATTTGGAAACAGGTGAATTTGTTAACGATATAGACGTTACAAAATTTGATCAGCGCAAAGAAGCCAAAAACCCGAAAAACAATGTTGTTCTTACCAAAGAAGATGATAAAGCCAAAATAAAGAAAAGAGCAAAACAGGCCAAAGTTTATTTGGTTTCTGAAGCAGAACAACTAAAAACCATTGTTCTTCCTGTGCATGGTTATGGTTTATTTTCTACTTTATATGGTTTTATTGCATTAGAAGCCGATACAAAAACCGTTGTTGGTATTAAGTTTTATGAACATGGTGAAACACCTGGTTTGGGTGGTGAAATAGAAAATCCAAAATGGATTGCCAAATGGACCGGAAAACAAATATTTGATCAAACTTACCAACCTGTTTTAAAACTTGTCAAAACAGGTGCTCAATCAGCAAACGAAATTGATGCACTTTCTGGTGCAACCATGACCAGTCGCGGAGTAGAAAACTTAGTCGCTTATTGGTTAAGTGAACAGGCATTTGGTCCTTTCTTATCGAAATTACGCAAAGAAGGTAGTTAATATCATGGCAATAGATACAGCCGAAGCTAAAAGTGTTATTACCAATCCCATTGTTAATAACAATCCCATTGCTTTACAGGTTTTAGGTATTTGTAGTGCACTTGCTGTCACCAGCCAAATGGATAAGGCTCTGGTCATGAGTATTGCCCTGACACTCGTCTGTGCCTTTTCTAATTTACTGATTAGTTTAATTCGTCATCATATCCCCAGCAGTATTCGTATCATTGTCCAAATGACCATTATTGCTTCTCTGGTAATTATTGTTGATCAACTGCTTAAAGCTTACGCCTATGAACTTGCTAAACAATTATCCGTGTTCGTAGGCTTGATTATTACAAACTGTATCGTCATGGGAAGAGCCGAAGCCTATGCAATGAAGAATGGACCTGGCATGAGTTTTCTGGATGGCGTCGGTAACGGGCTAGGCTATTCGGCTTTATTAATGACAGTGGCTTTTGTACGAGAATTGCTTGGTTCAGGCACACTATTTGGTTTTCCTATTTTAGAAACAATCAACAATGGCGGCTGGTATCAAACCAATGGTCTTCTCGTGTTACCACCCAGTGCTTTCTTTATTATCGGTTTTATTATTTGGGGTATTCGTACCTGGAAAAAAGATCAGGTTGAGGCTGCATAACCTATGGAAACCTACATCAGTTTATTTGTTCGTTCAGTTTTTGTCGAAAACATGGCATTATCTGCCTTTTTAGGTATGTGTACTTTTCTTGCTGTTTCCAAAAAAATCCAAACAGCTATGGGATTGGGTATTGCGGTTATTGTCGTACAAACCATTACTGTTCCTGTCAATAACCTTCTACAAAATTATATCTTAAAAGAAGATGCCTTATCCTGGGCTGGATTATCTGGTATGGATTTAAGTTTTCTAGGATTGATTTGTTACATTGGCGTCATCGCAGCACTTGTACAAATTTTAGAAATGACACTCGATAAATATTTTCCGGCATTGTATAACGCGTTGGGTATTTTCTTACCGTTAATCACTGTGAATTGCGCTATTTTGGGTGGCACTCTTTTTATGGTTGAAAGAGACTATGCACTGGATGAGTCTATTGTGTATGGTTTTGGAAGTGGATTTGGCTGGGCACTTGCTATTGTTGCCCTGGCCGGTATTCGTGAAAAAATGAAATACAGCGATATACCCGATGGCTTAAGAGGTCTCGGCATTACATTTATTACTGTAGGTTTAATGGCTTTGGGTTTCATGTCATTTTCTGGCGTACAACTTTAAATCCATTATTTTTAAACCAAACATCAAGGCATTGTCATGTTTGAAATTCTTATTAGTGTTTCTGTTTTTACAGGTGTTGTTCTTACCTTAGTATTGATCATTTTATTTGCCAAATCCCAACTGGTGAGTTCTGGTGATGTGGTTGTGGATATTAATGATGATGCCGATAAAGCCATTCAGCTTAAATCTGGAGGCAAGCTGCTCAATGCCTTATCTGACTCTGGTATTTTTGTTTCTTCTGCCTGTGGTGGTGGTGGCACATGTGGTCAGTGTCGTTGTAAAGTGTTCGAAGGTGGCGGTTCTATATTACCCACTGAAGAAAGTCATATCACCAAGCGGGAAGCACGTGAAGGTTATCGACTGGCCTGCCAGGTAACCGTGAAACAAAATATGAAAATTGAATTACCAGAGGAAGTTTTTGGTACACAAAAATGGGAATGTGAAGTAATGTCAAATGATAATGTGGCCACCTTTATCAAAGAACTTCGATTAAAACTTCCTGAAGGTGAAAATGTACCTTTCCGTGCCGGCGGCTATATTCAAATCGAATGTCCTCCTCATGTTTCTCATTATAAAGATATGAATGTTGCTGAAGAATATCATCCTGATTGGGACAGATTCAAAATATGGGATTTGGTATCCGAAGTAAAAAGCCCTGTGATCCGTGCTTATTCCATGGCCAATTATCCTGAAGAAAAAGGAATGATTATGCTGAATGTGCGTATTGCAACGCCTCCCCCGAATAACTGGAGTTTGCCACCAGGCCAGATGTCGTCTTATATTTTTAATCTTAAAAAAGGTGACAAAGTCACCATTTCAGGCCCATATGGAGAGTTTTTTGCTAAAGAAACCAATAATGAAATGGTTTTCATTGGTGGTGGAGCAGGTATGGCACCTATGCGTTCACATATTTTTGATCAATTAAAACGTATTCATTCCCACAGAAAAATATCTTTCTGGTATGGTGCGCGTAGCTTAAGGGAAATGTTTTATGCCGATGAGTATGATGCTCTGGCCAGCGAATTTGATAACTTTGTATGGCATGCTGCTTTATCTGATCCTTTACCTGAAGACAACTGGACAGGTTACACAGGATTCATTCATGAAGTACTTTATGAAAATTATTTAAAAGATCACGAAGCACCAGAAGATTGTGAATACTATATGTGTGGACCACCCATGATGAATGCTGCAGTGATCAAAATGCTCGAAGATCTTGGTGTTGAAAGAGATAATATTTTCCTTGATGATTTTGGTGGATAGTATTTCTTATTATTGATTAGGAGCTGTTTATCTTTTTAACTGATATACACAGCTTTAAAACGATGTGTATATCAGGGATATATTATTTTTTAAAAAAAACATCTCCTAATGTAATTTATGCATAAGCTACTCTTTCTTTTTTAAAAACTCATATGGATATGTAATCGATCTTTTTTAAACAACAATCATCTCTTTTAGTTATTAATTTTGAATTTATTATAGCAATACGTGAATTTATTATTTCAGATGTCATACATTTGCGATAGACTAAAGTCGACTTTATAACTCTCTAAGCTGTAACAAGGGGGTAAGACTATGTCCGATAATCAGTCTCATGTCATTGAAGGTTATCTTCAAAAGATAAAACCCGAAAAAGCACAACCTGATGTTCGAAATAATGCCGATCTTATTGTTGACTACCTAAAGCAAATCGGCGTTGAATACGTTTTTGGTATTCCTGGCGGAGCAATAGAACCTTTATATAACGCATTAGCAAAGGCAAGTGATGGCCCAAAAGCCATTATTGCTCGACATGAAACAGGCGCTGCTTTTATGGCGGAAGGATATGCAAGGGAAACTGGAAAAATTGGTGTTTGTTGTGCAACAACAGGCCCAGGTACAACTAATCTTATTACCGGTATTTCCTCAGCTTACGTCCATAACTTTCCTATTCTTGTTATTACAGCACAAACTGCTTTGCCTAAGTTTGGTAAATTTGCACTTCAAGAATCCTCTTGTACCGGCTTAGATATCTTAGGGATGTTGAAACATTGTACACGCTACAACACATTAGTATCCCACCCCGAACAAATTCATCAAAAAATTATTTCAGCTATCATGGCTGCACAACGTCAACCTTCAGGTCCTGTACATCTAAGTTTTCCACCTGATGTATTAATACAGCCTGCATTACAAACACCCGATATTAATTTAGAAACACTAAAGCCCCATAAAACCCTATGCACAAAAGAAAAACTGCAGCAATGTATTCGACTCATTAACCAATCATCTGGTTTGATTTTATATTTAGGACAGGATTGTCGTGATGCGGTTCCTGCTATTTTATTATTTGCGGAAATCACCAAGGCTGCCATCATCACAAGCCCTGAGGGAAAGCGCTGGATAAGTGCTTTACACCCACAGTACTTTGGTGTCATTGGCTATGCAGGACACTCAAGTGCAAAACATATATTAGATGATAATCGTTCGGATTGTGTGATTGCAATAGGCACAAACTTTTCTCAAATAAGTACAGGTGACTGGATTGAAAAGCTATCTGGTAAAACCTTAGTACATATTGATAATAATGCAGAACATTTTACCCGCTCACAACAAGCCAATTTACATATTTATGGCTCACTAGATTTAATCTTGGAACAACTGAATCAACAATTAAAATTAACTGTATCACCAGAAAATCCTTATTTAAATGATCAAGACAATTCTTTTCAGGATGACCAGGCTTCATCCATGCAAACACCACCCTATCACAGTGAAGCCATTACATTAATAGAGCCAGAAAAATGTATTGCGAATGATATCCCAATAAAACCTCAAAGAGTCGCTTATACCTTGTCAAAAAACCTGCCATCCAATTATCAGGTACATATCGATTCAGGCAATGTCTGGGCATGGTTTATCCAATACTTTCATCCGCAAACCGCCAATGCAAATTATCACATTGCGTTAGATTTTGGCTCTATGTCTTGGGCTATAGGCACTTCGATTGGTACTGCATTTGCCAGCAATAAACCTACATTATGTGTCACGGGTGATGGCAGCTACTTAATGGCTGGTCAGGAAATCACGGTTGCATTACAACACCGTTTGCCCGTCGTATTTCTTATTTTCAATGATTCAGAACTCGGCATGGTAAAACAGGGGCAAAAACTCAGAAATGCTGAACCCATAGGCTTCGAATTACCCAGTATTGATTTTGCTGCTATGGCACGTTCAATGGGTATTGAAGGTATTACAATAACCAGTCCTCAAGAATTTGAAAATATTGACTGGACAAGACTGGCAGATAAAAAAGCACCAACACTGATTGATCTACTGATTGATGAAAATGAAGTTCCCCCTATGAAAGCACGTATTAAAGATTTAACAGATACTGACGAAGTAGCAACAACCGGAGCAACAACCGGAGCAACAGCCAGTACAAATTAAACAAAGATTCCCAAAAAAGAGAGCTATGGTACAATTCATAAATGATTTCTAACGCATTATTATGATAGCTTATGAAAAGTACCTCCTTTTTTGATCATCTCTCACAACAAATTAACACATTACAAGAGTCTGGACTCTATAAAGATGAAAGGATTATTTGTTCACAGCAGCAAGCCGATATTCAGGTCGAAAAAAATGAGACCGTCATTAACTTCTGCGCTAACAATTACCTGGGACTGGCCAATCATCCCAGACTCATCGAAGCAGGAAGACAGGCACTCAGTACCTGGGGTTATGGTATGGCTTCTGTCCGCTTTATTTGTGGCACCCAGTCTGTTCATAAAGCCTTAGAAGAGCGTATCAGCCAATTTTTAGGTATGGAGGATACCATACTCTATTCTTCTTGTTTTGATGCCAATGGCGGTTTATTTGAAACACTTTTATCAGCAGAAGATGCTGTCATCTCAGATGCATTAAACCATGCCTCTATTATTGATGGCATTCGACTGTGTAAAGCCAAACGTTATCGTTATCATAATAACGATATGTGCCACTTAGAAGAACAGTTGCAAAAAGCAGATGCTGAAGGTGCATGCTATAAACTCATTGCTACAGATGGTGTTTTTTCAATGGACGGTTTTATAGCGAATTTAAATACCATTTGTGATTTGGCCGATCAATATAACGCTCTCGTTATGGTAGACGATTCTCATGCTGTTGGTTTTATGGGAAAAAAAGGAAAAGGCACTCACGAATACTGTAACGTGATGGATCGTATCGATATCATAACCGGTACACTGGGTAAAGCTTTGGGCGGTGCTTCAGGTGGCTATACTTCAGGAAAAAAAGAAATTATTGAATGGTTGAGACAGCGTTCCAGACCTTATCTTTTTTCCAATACACTCGCTCCAGTGATAGCACAAGCCTCTATAGAAGTCCTTAATCTTCTAGAAACCAGCGATGAACTGCGTGCCAAACTCCATAGTAATACACAATATTTTCGTAACAAAATGAACGAACTGAATTTTAATGTCTTACCAGGAGAGCATCCCATCGTACCTGTTATGATTGGTGACGCCAACACCGCAAAAACCTTTGCTGACTTAATGTTAAAAGAAGGCATTTATGTGGTTAGTTTTTCTTACCCTGTGGTTCCAAAAGATCAGGCCAGAATTCGTACTCAAATGTCTGCAGCCCACAATGACGATCATCTCAATCAAGCTATTGCTGCTTTTGAAAAAGTCGGCAAGCAATTGAACCTCATTTAATATCCATAATGAAGACACTGACAAAATTAAAAAAAGAACCTGGCATTTGGCTGGAAGATCAACCAGAACCTCAAATTGATTCCAATGATGTCAAAATAAAAATTAAAAAAACAGCTATCTGTGGAACAGATATGCATATTTACCAGTGGGATGCCTGGTCACAAAATACGATTCCAGTACCCATGATTGTAGGCCATGAATTTGTTGGTGAAGTTGTCGAGTTAGGGCAATCTGTTACCGGATTAAACATCGGTGACAGAGTTTCAGGAGAAGGTCATATTACCTGTGGCCATTGCCGGAACTGCCGTGCGGGTACACAACATTTGTGTCGCAACACCATTGGTGTCGGTGTCAATCGACCGGGTGCTTTTGCAGAGTATCTTGTCATACCGGCAGTGAATGTGTTTAAAATTCCCGATGGTATTTCTGACGATCTCGCTGCCATTTTTGATCCTTTTGGTAATGCTGTACACACGGCTTTATCGTTTGATCTGGTTGGAGAAGATATTCTTATTACCGGTGCAGGCCCTATTGGTATCATGGCTGCGGCCGTTGCCCGTCACGTAGGTGCTCGCCATATTGTCATAACGGATGTGAATGACTACCGATTAGATTTGGCAAAAACCATGAGCGTTACCCGAACAGTCAATGTCACTCGTGAGAACTTAAAAGACGTGATGAATGATTTAGGAATGACTGAAGGTTTTGATATAGGCCTTGAAATGTCAGGTGTCGCCTCTGCCTTTACTCAAATGCTGGATACGATGAATCATGGTGGCTCCATAGCTATGTTAGGTATTCCTCCCGAGAATATGGCCATCAATTGGAATAATATTATTTTTAAAGGCCTTGTCATTAAAGGTATTTATGGACGAGAAATGTATGAAACCTGGTATAAAATGGTTAGCATGCTGCAATCAGGTTTAGATATTTCTGGCATTATTACACATCAATATAGTATCGATGACTTTCAAAAAGGATTTGATACTATGGCATCGGGTACATCCGGTAAAGTCATTCTTAACTGGTAACAATAACAACAATAAAAAAAGAGTACGCCTATGTTTCAAAAAATATCTGTCAATGAAGCAAAAACCATGATACAAAATGAAGATGTTCAAATACTGGACATCAGAGATATTAATGCCTTTCAGCAAGAACACATTGACGGTGCTTTGCATTTAACCAATGGCAATCTTGAGTCATTAATTAATGAGCTTTCTATTAATGTACCTACCCTGGTTTATTGTTACCATGGTAACTCCAGCCAAAATGCTGCTGCCTATTTGACCAATCGGCAGTTCACGAATGTCTATAGTTTAGATGGCGGTTATGAAGCCTGGAGACAGCAATAATCATTGGAAGTGTTCCAATGATTATTATTTTTACTTATTAAACCTGAGTTCTGGAGAAGACAGGCTTATCCTTTTCTCCGCTGATTAGAGCGGCCATGTCGTTTAGCTACACGAGAATGTTTTTTATATCGTTTGGATGATTTAACTTTTGCTGTTCTTTTATTATAGGTTTTACGAGAACTTTTTTTGTATTTTGTCGTTCTCTTTTTATATTTTTTCTGATGACTATATTGATAAGCCACCTTCTTTTTTGTTGAACGTTTATTTGACTTGTGATTCCGACTTGTTTTTTTGTATGAATGATTACGTTTAGTGCTATGATATTTTGTTGATTGTTTAGATTTATGTGATTTTTGATGTTTTCTTTGCGTATTGGTTTTATTAGAGCGTTGCTTCGTAGCTCTGCTTTTTTCTGCCTTGTAACTTTTTGATGACTTTGCTTTATGATGTCGTGTTTTATTTGAATGCTTTATTTTTGCATGAGATGGATTTTTATAAGTACCTATTTTCTTGGATGATGAACCCTTAAGCCCTTGTCGAATTTTTTTGTGGGTAACAATATGATCTTTTTTATAGGTTGAAGCACGTTTTATTCTTGCTGGCTTGGTACCATAGTAACGTTTGTGCACTCGATGCGTTCTATAAGCCACACCTCGTCGACTTACCGGATTATGTACCCAACGTCGGGTTTGATGGTGTCTGATAATACTTCGGCGTGGTAAATATCTATGACGATGATTTAACACCACGACATGCCGATGTTGCCAATGAAAAGCGCCCCAGAAGAAATGATGCGACAAATGTACTCTGGGATACCAGGCAAATAGACTGACATGGGGTCTGTAATGATAATGATGATGGTATGTCCAATCCCAATAATAAGGCGGATAATGTCTCCAGCGCCAACTGCCGTAAACCACTCTGGGATCATAATAAGGCACATAAATCACCTTGGGATCGGCAGGCTGAATAATAATATGTTCATCTTCTTCAACAATTTCCATATTGTCTATTTTGTCTAAATTACCCGCCACTTTTGCCTGCTTTCTGAGTGACTGAATATGAGCCAGCATACGTTCTTCATCTTGTAAAAATGCATCCCCTAAATCCTGCGTCCAGTCCAAATCTTCACTCATCCGTTTTAAAATATCAGGAAAGGCAACTAAAGCTTTAACACTGGGATCCCAATCTTTTTTCTCCACTCGTTTTAAGGCTTCATCCGAATCTATTTCATCCTGCTTTCTAATCCATCGCTCAGCCTGAACCACCTCCAAAGGATAAGTCGAAGCAATCAGGATATGCGTTAAAATACTATCAGGATAGAGAGCAACAGGCGCCAATAACTGTTCAAGTTCTGCTTGTGAATAAATTTTTTCGTCTTCAATCTCAGTTCCACTTTGAGCATAGCTGAATGAATAAAAACAAAGACTTAGCAATGTAAAGCAAATATTCACGAAATGTTTCATGGCACTCTCCCAATAAATTGACTCATAGTCATATTACACATGAGTTAACCTGAACCGAAGATGAACAAGGTTAAAAATTTTAGAAAATAACCTGTTGTCCCTTATTTAGAGTACCAAAATATAGTTTTGTTGCATCCATATCTAGCTTCCATTGATCTTTGATGGATAAACCCTAAGATCTATTGAACGACCTGAGTCAATGATACATAAACTTGGTAAAAAATGCCTCTTCAATAATTTCTTCTCCTACCTCTTCCTTTAATACAGCCTTTAATGCCTTTTTAATCTCATCTAAAATATTTTTCCGCTTAGTTTGATCATGAATGGTTTCTTTTGTCTGTTTATTCAAAACATCAATAATTGTATGATCTAACAAAGGCTTATGCTCTTCAAGTGTATCCAGATACTCTTCTTTACTCACCTGAAACTGGATATCAATATTCACATGGCCTAACCGACGAGATGTTTCTTTTTGATAGTTAGCAACAATTTCTGGATCAAGATCATAATAGAAGACTTCTTTCTTTTCTTTTGAGTTTTCCTCCTTTTTATTCGCCTCATCTTTTGACCAAACAGATGTTGTAGCTGCGCTTAAAAAGAGAAAAAACAAATAAATCATGTGTTTTTTAAGGTTCATTGCATGGTTTCTCATAAAAAATCACTATTTTTATTATAGTCGGTCAAAAAATAAACAACATCTTTTCAATATTGATTAAAAAACAATCAAACAAAATATCTCAATATAAGTTTTTCTTGCTCATTCCATCATTAGGAGCTATTTATCTCTACTCTTTAACTTATCGCAAATCATAGACATGACGTCATCCACTCATTCGAGATACAATAGCTCATTATTCATCATCAGTTATCCTTGACACAATTTAATGCACTACGACCATTGGCTAATGGAAATGAACTCTCTCACGCATCGTATGGAACAAGACAGTGGCGCACCCGTCACTGTCGAGCGTCATCAAATCGGCTATGCACCAGCCAATAAGCTTGAAAAAAATTGGTTGCACTTACGCCAAAGAGAATGGGGCTTCGTACGAGAAGTTGTTTTACACGGCATTAACACTCATAAAACAGATGCCAATAAAAAACCCTGGGTATTAGCAAGAACCTTTATCCCACAAAACACCTTGTGTGGCTCTGCCAAGCGCCTGCGTCTGCTCAATGACAAGCCTCTGGGACCTTTTCTTTTTAATAATCTAGCAGCAACTCGTACTCACCTTGAAGTACACCAGCATCAACGCCTGACAAAAGAGAAAAAAACTCATTCTCTCTTATGGCATCGCTATTCCTTGTTTTCACTCGCTCAGGGTATGCTGATCGTTTCTGAAATATTTTTACCAGACTGTCCAATTTATCATGACGCAAACCATTAACCTTGAACAATTATATAAACGCTGGCAACGTTTTATTTGGATACGCAAACGTTCCATAAAATTTTTTATACTCAGTTACTATGATTATATACCCAATCCATATCGTTATCGCCTAACACAATATGGTTTACTGATGCGAATTGATCGCCCTATTGGTTTACTACTATTGCTATGGCCCACCTTATGGGCATTGTGGATTGCTGCAGAAGGTTGGCCAGAACCATCCATCCTGCTTATTTTTATATTAGGTGTTTTTTTAATGCGTTCGGCAGGTTGTGTCATTAACGATTATGCTGATCGGGATATCGACAGTCATGTGAAAAGAACTCAAAACCGACCTCTGGCACAACGTCGTATTCCAGCTTCAGAAGCCTTGTATCTTTTTGCTTTTTTAGGTTTGCTGGCCTTTGGTCTGGTTTCTTTTCTAAATACTTTTACCATATGGTTATCCTGTGGCGCCATTACCATAGCGACATTGTATCCACTCGCTAAACGCTATGTTTATTTCCCACAAGTTATTTTAGGTGCTGCTTTTGCCTGGGCAATACCTATGGCATTTTCTGCGGTCACTAACAGCCTTCCACCCGAAACCTGGTTATTATTTGTTTCTACATTGTTATGGGTGTTAGCTTATGACACTTTATATGGCATGGTCGATCGTTATTATGATATTAAAATCGGTGTGAAATCGACAGCCATTTTATTTGGTGATACCGATATTTGGTTTATTGGTATTGTACAAGCCTGCTTTTTATTAGGCATGACACTATTAGGCATTCGTAATGATTTTAAAAGTGTTTACTATATCTGTATCGCTTTATGCGCCATTTTAGTGATGTATCAATTATGGGTTGCCAAAAGAAGAAAACCCAAAGAATGCTTTCAGGCTTTTCTAAATAATAACTATATTGGTTTGTTGTTATTTGTAGGCATCTATTTAAATTATCAATAAATAACCTCAACTACCTATATGAAAAACTTCCTAACATTCTGTTTTAACTTTTATCTATTTTAAATTTGTTTGAATAACTGACGGTTACTTTACAAGAACGCCATTATCGACAGTATTATTTTCTATCACATCACTTTCATGATATTTAAACACATAGATAAAACATAATACCAGTCCACACAAACCAACATAACAGCCAAACTCAACAGGAAAGCTTTCATGTCCAAAATGTTGATATATAAAATAAATAACAGGTATGATCGATAAAAATATCAAACTATAAGATATCCATTTTGAAATACTGATAACACGCCAATAATTTAATAACGATAAGACAACACCAAAAGCACTCATAGTCAATATAAACCAAACGGGTATATGATAAACATCAACAATTACCTTACTACGATGGCCTTTAATTCCAGCCAGAGACAACTCAACTCTTACATTTTTTGACGACTTTCCCAAATGAGAGGTTAAATACTCTTCGCCTGGATTAAAGGATCTCCACTCCAAAAACAAAGATAACACGAGAACAAAAACAGCACTGATAGCTAACGCAATTGAATTATTTCTTTTCATAGAGCATTCCTCTTAATTTGATAACAATTTAGTGTAACTTTGGCACTTTACCCGGATATTGATTTTCAAGCCAAGCAACAATTTCATGATGAATATTATCCACTGGATAACCCTGCTTTAATAAATAGTTGACTATCTCTGGTTTATTCGGCTTATATGTGAGTAAGGCAATATCCAAATGATTCATCACACCCTCTGAAACCACGAATTGATTGCCGTAATCAATCACTTGTTTTATCGCCTTTAAATCTCCAAAATAAATCAAATAAAATAATACATCAAATTGTAATTCATCTTTCACTATCATCTGTTTTTCTAATTCAGGAAACATCGGCAAGTAATCCATAATTGGCCAACGAGTAATTTTATCAGATGAAAAAGCAGCACTTTCATAAAAGAGAATTTCCGTCATGCTTTTTATAAACGTTTCTTTGGATACATCGTAATCATGAATATCTTTTGGTAAAACGTTCAGATGACTGTGAGCCGCTAACAATACCGTATTCAATAATTTAGAATCCTGCAAATCCATTTTACTCAATACTTCTGCCTCTAATAAACCCTCGATAGAAGCCGCAAGCTCTGGTGTCTCGTATTCATTTAATCGCTTCTTTTGACGAATAAAATACTCAACGATAGCCGATTGTAACTGACGAAGATCCTGTTGCTCTTCTTGTGTTATCTGCCAACCCCATAATTTACCTGCACTCCAACGTGCCTGTAACAGGCGTCTGTCTTGCTGCATGGCTAATTTAATATCCAATAGCCTGTCTGAAAAAGCAGACCGATGCTGCATAAACCAGGGCATTAATAATTGGTGGATATGATATTCAAATTCTTTGTTTAGCTGTTTGGCTTTATGATAATTATGACCACACTCTTTTGAATCTGTGTACAAGCCTTTATAATGTGCATATATTGAAGCCCCTGTTAAATTTAAATCTCTTAATACTTTACCAAGATCTTTTGGATTTTTTAGATTAAAGGGCAATTTTCGTCGCGTATTAAAATCCATGGCTTTTTGATACAAAACCTGTGTTTCGGGACGATTCAGCAATCGACCAACCGTGCCACTGCTTTCTTTCAACCATAAAGAAGCACTGGGATAAATTTTTTTATTCACAAACCAATCAAACAATTCTACTTTTGTTGCTGTGCCAGGTATCTCTGGCCTCACTGGCTTACCCCTTTCTTTATCTTCATTACGCCCTCCGGCCTGGTTAATCACTGCATCAGCCCCATTCATTTGAAACAAATAGGTATCAAAGGGGAAATTACGCGCATGCATAAATTCCAGTAACTCCAAATCGCCAATTGAAACTAATTGACTTCGTATGGCTTGAAACATACGGCTGGCCGTGGCATTAGAAAAATCATACTCTTTAAACAAGGCAAAAATCACCTGCTTGAGTTTGGCTAAATCCTGCTCGGTCATTTGTGGATATTCTTTGGTTTGATAATCCGGTCGAAAGGCACTATTCAAAATCAATAAATCTTCAAACATCACCGGAGATGCCAGTTGATGATGCACCTGCCCCTGACGCACTGCCGAAATCACCCGTTCGACATCTAGCTCATTACTGCGACCATTAATAAAGAACTTACCCAACTCACTAAAAGGGGTTAGATCATTGCTTGGTGACAACCATTTTGCCGGAGGCACGGCCCCGGTTTCATACAACGCTAATAAAGCCTCGGGTTCATCATAAGAGATTGTTCTGGCTTGTTGATATTCTGCTTCTGTCATCATGGGCACAACTTTCGCATATGCCGTCGATAAAAAAATTTTATAATCCTCCAAAAGCGAACCTACCGATACTGCCTCAATAGGATGGGATAAAGCCTTGATACCCACACTGGTAGCAATACTCTCGGAAGTCATACCTTCCTGAAATAAGCCTTTAATACGTTCTATCTGATCGGCCTCAAGCTGCTCATAGTCTCGCATTGTCTGTTTGCAAGATTCTGTAACGACAGGCATTTCAGATAAAGGGTTTAATAACTGATTAGGCAAACCTGGTATTTGTGATAATAAGGATGAGCCAACTCTTGATTTGGTATTCTTTTCTGCAAGAACAGCCTGTTCAGCCAGTATCGAAGTATCATTTTTATCGAACTGTTTGTTTGTCAAAGAAAAAGGTATGAATAACCAAACACCCAGTACCAACACGACTACTAATAATACCCCTACTGCAATCTTGTTCTTTTTTACATTCTTTTGTGTCGTCATATGACAATAACCTTCTTACTATAAATAAATTTTGTTTTATCTATTATCAGCTTAACTACGTATTGAATCCACAGTACCCAAGATACTGTGGATTGCTCTCGATAAAATCACTATTTTGTTGTGAAAATATTAACACTAAAGTCATTGGAAGCACTGTTTTGAGAATGTGCATAAATACTAATATCTGCTGTGCATACTTCCTGAACCTTCACTTCAATTCTATCCTTTGTCTCTACCTTAGTTTCAAAACTGGTTCCATGAGTATTGGCGCTGCTATTAGTGTAATTGGCCCCTATTGAAACAGAAACTGTTAGCCCATATGTAGTCTGAAAGTCTAGTATATCTTTTATGCCCAATTCTGACATTAATTGAGTCGCAAGCTCCATACTGACTACACCATTAACTCCTATAGTCTCTATCTTTTCCTGTTCATCATTCCAAGCCATTTCAATAGTACCTGTACCATATGTTGCCAAAGTAGCTTGAGGTTCATCTGGCAGAGGACATTTTTCTGAAAAATCATCACTATTGAACCGTATATAATCTCCCAATTCATCAGGAAATCGAATCATATATTCAGCCGTCGCCAATGATGTAAGAGGATTATCAACATGTGGTCGAACAATATCTGTTCTTTCTTCTTGATTATTTTTAATCCTTTCTAAAATATAATCATTAATATAATTAGTCATGATTAAAGATATACCAGAAACATAGATTCTGCCTGCTATGCGATACTCCTCGGATAATCCTTTAGGTATCTTAAAAGTCCTATAACATGAACTGGAAATACTTGATTCACTCATAATAAAATCGGGCACATCATCGCTATGCGCATTACCACAAAGATCTTTACCAGTATTAATATTATAATCACCCACCAGCCCCGTAGGATTAGCATAGTGTGGAAAATACACTCCACCATTTTCCCAGAATGAACCATTATCTGCAGAAACGCTTGTAGATAACATTGAACAGCCTAAGCTTAAAGCACACCCAAATAACACTTTGGAATGATTTTTTGATAGTAATTTCATTAAGAAATTCTCCTATTTAAATAGATTAATAACAACAAACTCCTCACCTTTCCGTACAACATCACTCGGTTTTTTAGCCATGAAAAAACGAATGAAAATATCATTTCATTCAGACACCGACCTTAGCAAAGAGTCGAGAAACATTCTATAAAATATTTATGCTTTTGTAAAGAAGTGTTTTGTGATGTGTTTCACATTTTTATTTATAACTATATTGGTTTGTTGTTATTTGTAGACATCTATTTAAATGTTCAATAAATATTTTTCACTGATAAAATGTATCCAAAATAATAACATTTCATAATACAACTACATCAACGGATTTAAATGCAGGTGTTTTACTGCGTTCATCCCTTTCCAAACCAATCAATCGGTTTGCTTCTGGAAAATAAGCCATTAAATTATAGTCTGGTAAATCAAATGGAAACACCTCTACATTTTTCATAATTCCATAAGCCGATTTTAATGTTACTAAACTATGTTGTTTTAAATTCAATTCTTGTATTGTTTTAAGATTCATCAAAACACACCAACGATGTGGCGTTTGCCGATAACTGTCTTTTTCTTCATAGATGATGGTATTAAATTGTCCTTCACTTCTCACAGTCATAAGTTTAAAGGGATAAGCTTCTATTTGAGAGAATGATTGCATGGGTTTGGAAGTAAACTGGGCGTATCCATTTTGAGTATGAAATATTGGTGTTTTAATTAACCGATTGGAAATATGAAATTCTTTTTTTGTTGTATCAATCTCTTTTAATTGTTCAAGGCCTGGTATCGTTGCTGCAATGGCTTCTCTAATTTTTTTGTGTTGTCTTAATTGAGAAAAATTGATCGGTGAATGTGGCCATACTTTTTCAGCGATTTGTGTTAACACCACTGTTTCTGGTCGAACGTTTTCCAATCGTGTAATGCCACCATCACTCAATCGTAAAAAGTTAAACATAGATTCTTGGGTTGTCGGTTCCCATTCTTCATCACGTGCTGTTACAGGCAAAACTAATGACTCACTATGATCATGACCAAACACATGACCATGATTTAAAGTCGTTGTTAAAAATACTTTAAAGCCAATATTATCCAGTGCTTTCATTGTCCATTCACGATGGGGTGATGCAGCAAATAAATTACCCCCCATCATCAAAGCAAAATCAATGTTGCCATGATGTGCCGCCTCTAAGCAGGCTAATGTATCCATACCTTTTTCTGTTGGTAATTGTATTCCATAGAGTGCTTCAATACGCTGAAAGACATCCTGTGGTAACACAGGCTTAACACCAATGGTGCCAATACCCTGTACATTACTGTGCCCCCTTAAAGGCAATAAACCAGCATACGCTTTGCCAACCATACCTCTCAATAAAGCCAGGTTCACTATGACTTCAACCGTATCAACACCCTGTTGATGATGTGTAATACCCATACCCCATGCAAAAACGGTTGCTGATGATTGTGCATAACATTGGGCAATGCGTTGTATTTGTTCTTTGGAAATACCACAAGTCTGTACAATCGTTTGCCAATCCGTATTGTTTAATTCATTAAGAAACGAGTCATAACCCTGTGTATATTTTTGAATATAAGTGTTATCTTCTGCTTTTAATTCGATAATTGCTTTTGCAAGACCTTTCAATAAAACAAGGTCAGTTCCTATGTTAGGTTGACAATATTCTGTGGCAATATCTGTCCCACCTAAAAGCATGGACTTGGCACTTTTTGGTACCGCAAATTTAACCAGCCCAGGTTCTTTTGCCGGATTAATCACAATAACTGAACCACCTCTATCCCGTAGAGCTTTTAACTGATGGATAAATCGAGGATGATTGGATGCAGGATTAGCACCTATAACAAAAATAACATCACAAGCTGATAGGTCACTTAATTCAACGGTTGATGTTCCTGTGCCTATCGTATTACTTAAAGCAACGCCTGTTGCCTGATGGCAATAATAGGAACAATTGTTGACATTATTGGTGCCATAAAGGCGTGATAATAATTGTAAAATAAAACCTGCTTCATTAGATGAACGTCCTGATGAATAAAAAAAACTTTTTGTTGCGGGAATCTTTTTTAATTGGTTTGCTACCAATTGAATGGCATCATCCCAGGAAATTTTTTGATAATGCCTTTCTGTTTTTGTTTTATAAATAGGTGAAGCCAATCGACCAAGATGTTCTATTTCATAACCGGATAACTCTTTAAAATCATCCAGTGTATGACGTTCGAATAACTCTGATGGAATGGGTTGTTGAATATCTGTACTTTGTGCTTGTATACTTTTATTACACACTGCTGGAAATTCACCAAGCTCATTTGTCATACCTCCCTGTTGTCCCCCCATACCCAGACCACAAGCTTTACAGGCATTATTGGATTTTAATGCTTTTGCTGATTGCTTAAGCCCCATACGTTTTAATGTGCTTAGGGTATAAAGTATTTTTTTGGTACCACCACCTATAATATGATGATCGGGTGTTTTTGACATGATATTTATTTTCTTTAGCTATTTTATGTCAGGTCATAGAATTTGTTGAAGGTTCACATTTGAAAATATTTTTTTAAAATACTGTGTGTGAATTTAGAGCGTAAATAAAACCCTCTTGGTAATGTTTTTATTTTATTGCCATCTGGACCAATGGCTTCTGTTAATACTTTAGCGTTTGCTGCTTTAGGGCGAACCTGGAGTATATCACCATGTCGTGCATTGAGTTGTTCTATTTTGCCTTGCGTTACTTTTTCCATAACGGCTTCCCAATCCTGCTGTAACCTTAGTTTTTCTTCACTGGAGGGTTGCCATAAAATCGGTGTTGCACAAATACGTTGAGCAATAGGTAATGTCTTTGTTGATACGATGGGTACCCATAAAACATGAGATAACTTTTGATAAACAACTGATTGTTGCCAACTCTCATAACCCAGGTTCATTAAAGGCACTACACTCACGAAAGTGGATTCTAACGGTTTACCAAAAGAATCAATAGGAATAGTCTTTAATTCAACACCCAAGTCTGGAAAATCAGGCTCTGGCTTTGAACCTGATGTAGCACCTAAACAAGCTTCAATAAATTGACCAATCCATCCCTTCTCAAACAATAAATCCTTAGGTACTACAGCTTTATATTTATCAGCCAACTCACCCAAAGTAAAACCAGATAAAGCTTCTGCTTTTGACATAAGTTCATGAATACTTTCTGGTGCGTTCATTATTTAGGCATTCTCTAATATTGATTGACAACAGACCCTAATATTAGAAATGATTTTATAATGATTCCGTTCTATCTAAAACACTTTTTAACATCAAAATGCCTATACCAGGAACGATACCTATGGCAACATCAAGGATAAAGGGAAATGGAGAAAGTTTTAATAGAATACCGTAAATCAATAACAGTAAACCTTCGCCAAGATTCAATAAGCCTAATAATGGAATAATATTCGCATATCGATAAGGCTTCCATGCAGACAATAAAAATAAAATACCGATAATTCCAAATGCACCCGATGCCATACGAAGCCAATAATTTAACATAGGATCATCTGGTATTTCTTTAACACCACCATAAATGATCAAATGTTCAACGGCAAAGTCCCAAGGAAGAAAAGCACCAACAATGGTAGCTCCCCAACCTAAACCGGCACCCAATAATAGGATTCTTAATATGGTGAGTTTATTCAATGAATTGTACCTTTTATCACATTCTTTCTTTGTTTAGCCATCTTTCTATTGAATGCTTATTATTTAATTTACCTAATACTCTATATTTGGAGAGTTTTAAAATCTTTGATTGATGAGCTATTTCTTTAATCACTGCACGAGGACTTTGATAGCTAGAATGTATAAAATAAACGTTATCCTTTTCAACCGATAAAAACCCTACATGAAAATCCAGACCAACAATATAAATGCCATCACCCCAATGTTTAATTGTTTTTAAAAAAACATCAAATTTAACATTACTAAAACGTTTGATTGAATCTTCTGTCATCAAGGATTTAATCATTTTTTCTGATGCTTGTTGAGCTAAATAGTTCTTTCTTATATTAAAACCGACATCTCTTAGTAAAGTCGTCACAAAGTAACCACATGCAATATCACCATTGCCTGGTGTCTCAGAAACACCATAGAATGCCCACTTTGTTCCATACCAAGGTGGCATTAATTTTTTTGTCAATAAGTGATGTAATTTATCAGAAGCTTTCTGCAATACAATTTCTTTTTCAGTATGCTCTGCTATATGATATTCTTTGGCCAGTGTTTCACGGACTTCTTTAGAGGTTTTTTTGACCTCTTGATAATTAGAATATGCTGCTGTATTTAAGAATATATAACCTAAAAAATAGACTATTAAAAAATATTTCTTTTTATTGATTAACTTTTCCATATTATGAGTCCTCTTTAATCAGAAAAGTATACTTATTAAGAATACTTTATATTTTCCTTATCCTATCAATTTATATTTCGTTATTCAATACACAATTTCCTATTTTAAGGTTTCCATGCAATCGTTAAGGTTGCAAAACGATAATACTCTGATTCGTTATTTTGGATATTGATAATGACCCGTAATAGGATATTTAAATAACATATCATCCAATTTTGGCCCCAAACCGATATTATGCACAATTAAAAATCGTTTGCCATCTTTTGATTTCTTATCTGTCACAATGCCAATATGAGGCAAATTGCCAGGTAACATCCAGGTAACCAGGTGTCCTGGTAAATAGTTCTCTGGTTTATCAGAAATAGTTAATGACTGACCATGTCGTTCAAAAAATTTCTGCAGATTTGGAACACGTCGGTGGTCAATATTGGTATCTGTCTTGTTTAAACCCCATATACGTTTTGATGGATACGATGAGAAATGTACTGCCATGTCTTCATGAACCAACTGTTGCAGATCAATCTTCAGTGATCGAAAGGTTCTAACAACCACATCGGTACACACACCAATATTTGCTGGTACATCACCATTAGGATAACCAATCTTACGATAAGCACCATTATAAAATACAAAATGCTGTGTTCTTTCCAACGCTGCCTTAACAATGGCATCCTGCAATTGCGTGAAGTTTTTCTTTTTTATTGTATTTGTTTCTTCCAATAATTGAGATACTGGTTTTTCTTCTATCCTTTCTTCTGTCTTTATCTGTTCCGGTTTCGAAGTCTGTGCCCATAAATGATTACTCTCTATATTTATCATTAAGATCAGTAATAAATAACAACCTTTCATATCATCACCTGTTTTTTTTAGCCTACCTGTTTAAATAATCTGAACTCGGGATAAAATAAACTAACCGACTATGACCTTCTCTGTCAACCTAAGATATAATGGTATTTTCTATACAAAGACGTCATTAAGGTACCTTCTTAACCATGCAACCTTTTGCTTTTGTGTTATTCATGGGTTTTATTTTGTCCGTACAACCTGCTTTGTCACAAGTGTCTTTAACTGAAACGCCTTCAAAAAAAAATGAGAAACCAATTTCCAATAGTAACACTCGCTCTCTTTTAATAAAAAACCGAATTAAAAAGGAACTTGAAGCTTACGACAATACCTTTGCATTAATACCTCATAGAAATAACTATATTTTACCGATAACCTATCAAACTGATCCAAATGAAGCCCCTTTTTCAGAAACCAATGCCTCTCTTATGAATACAGAAATCAAATTTCAGGTCAGTTTTAAACTACCTGTTACTGAAAAACCTTTATTTAAAAATAACGGTTATTTATATTTAGGCTACACCTCCGTTTCTGTATGGCAGGCATTTAATGTTGATGAGTCCCGTCCTTTTCGTGATACCAATCATGAACCAGAAGCAATTTTAATGTTTACTACGGATACTCATTTTTTAGGAGCACACATACCTTTAATTAATGTGGGTTACGTTCACCAGAGTAATGGTCAGTCAGGTACTTTTTCACGTAGTTGGGATCGTCTGTTTATGGAATTTTTTTTAGAATACGAAAAATTTTATATTGCCTTCAAACCCTGGTGGCGCTTGCCTGAACGACCCAAACGTAACGAATTTGATACCAAAGGCGATGAGAATCCTAGAATTTATGATTTTTATGGCTATTTCGAATTAAGAGCTTTTCGACGACTGGGCTCTAATGATTTATCTCTTATGCTGAGGAACAATCTGCGTTCAGACAATAAGGGGGCTATTGAATTAAATTACAGCAGACCCTATACCAAAAAAGTACGTTGGTATCTCCAGCTTTTTCATGGCTATGGAGAAACACTATTGGATTACAATCATCGCAATACCCGTGTTGGCTTAGGTATTACGATGAATAACTGGTTATAAGGTTTGTACTGAAAAGGTATCACATTCATTTACCAGACCTTTTGCAAACCCTTTTTTAAACCAGCGAACACGCTGTTCCGAACTGCCATGTGTAAAACTATCAGGTGTAACATACCCTCTTGCCTGCTTTTGTAAACGGTCATCACCTATTGCCGCTGCCGCAGTTAATGCCTCCTGAATATCGCCTGCCTCTACCAAACCTTGTGTTTTGTCTGCATAGTAAGCCCATACACCAGCAAAACAATCTGCCTGTAACTCCTGACGAACAGACAATTGATTGGCCTGTGTTTTGTTAACCTGAGACTTCATAGTACGCACTTTCTTTGAAATACCCAATACATTTTGAATATGATGACCTACTTCATGAGCAATGACATAAGCTTGGGCAAAGTCTCCTGGTGCACCATGACGACGTTTCAAATCTTCATAAAAAGACAAATCAATATAAACTTTGTTATCTAAACCACAATAAAAAGGTCCCATAGCTGCCCGAGCAAAACCACATGCAGATTTTACACTCCCTGTAAAAAGTACCAGCTTAGGCTCAGGGTATTCTTTACCCATTTTTTGAAAAAGAACATGCCAGGTTTGTTCTGTTTCTGCCAATACCATTTTTACAAATTCAGCGAGTTTTTCTTCTTCAGGTGTTCCCTGATAAGTTGCACCATGCTCTGTTGTTGTTCTCAGTACCTGCTGTCCATTGCCAGCTAACAAACCTAAAACATTAAATCCAAGAAAGTGTGCACCTACACCAACCACCATCACCACGCCCAGCAAACGTCGCCCCATTTTGCTACGTAGTAACATAGGCAGCACACGCAACAATAATGACAAAATGCCACCACCACTTGCTGCACCCATTCTATAGCCGGCCTGTCCCCGTCTATCTTCAACATTTTGACTTCTTCTACGACTCCAACGCATGATCAACACCTATCGAACAAATTTGGAAATCATAGCAAAAAAGACTTTGCCAAACCATTTGTAAATCACTTCAGTTGAGGTTAAATCATCGAATTGGAAAAGATGAACCGATCTAAGATTGGGTATCCAGTGCTAATAAAGATGACCAGTCTTCCTTTGAATCGCCCAAGACTAAAAAATGAGGGTTTAATAAACTTTCTTTCTGGTTATATGCTAATGCTTCAAAATTGACTTTAACCAATTGCCCACCAGCTTCTTCAACCAGTATTTGTGCAGCAGCAGTATCCCATTCAGAAGTTGGCGCAAAACGTGGGCAAAAATCAGCTTTTCCTTCAGCAATCATGCACATTTTTAGTGAGCTGCCATAATAATTCATGGCATAGCCTGGCATATGTCGACAAGCACGCTCAATGCCTTTTAAACCATGCCGTCGACTGGTCACAATATCATAATGTTTTTGACCATCAATAACAGGAATGGATCGCACATATAATCGTTCTGTTTTGCCAGAAGTATCCTGCTTAAAGGCACCCAAATTTTTGGCAGCATAATAGGTTATTTTATCAACTGGAATATAAATAACACCTAATACTGGTTTTTGATGCTCTATTAAAGCAATATTTACCGTAAATTCACCATTCCTTTGAATAAACTCTTTAGTACCATCCAAAGGATCAATCAGCCAATACTGTTCCCAGGTTTGTCTTTCTTCAAAAGGTATATCAGCATCCTCTTCTGATAGTATAGGTGTATCTGGGGTTAATTGAAGTAAAGCCTGTTGAATGACTTCATGAGCTGCAACATCGGCTTTAGTAACAGGAGAATCATCTTTTTTTATGGTTATATCAAAGTCAGGTTCTTTATAAACCTGCATGATTACTTGACCAGCATCTCGGGCAATACAATTAATCTGTTTTACCAATGATTCTAAATTCATGTAGTTTGTATTTATACTGTGGTTAAAAGTTATTGTAGTTAAAAATTTTAGGGCGTCATGATTTCAGTAAAATCATTCAATGCAAAAAAGGGGGTTAAGTCTTTTGATGGCAGTTGACTATCCGGTTGAGCAATACCCAAAACATAAGCAATACCAAATGTTTTTGCGGTCTTCAATATAGCCTGACTATCGTCAATAAACAATGTTTTTCTAATATCAAAATTTAATTCTTTTTGTAAATTTTTCCATAAATTAAGATCTTCTTTGGGTTTTCCAAAACGATGACAAGAAATCAGTTCTGAAAAATAATGATCAAATTGAGTTTGTAATAATTTAATTTCCAGGCTTTTGGGGTGAGCATTGGTAACGAGATAAACATCTTTATGCAGCTTTTTTAAAAACTCAAGAAAAGCAATAGCATTGGGTCTAAATGTTACTTTATGACGAATATCATTTTTTAATTTTATAATATTCAATTTTAAGGTATCTGACCAATAATCCAAACAATACCATTCTAAACTTCCATGTTTTGCATTAAACAAATTGCTCAATAATTTTTTTGCATCTTCTAGCGATAGATTGTTATTTTTCGCGTATATTTCAGGTAAATAGTGTAACCAAAAATAATTATCAAAATTCAAATCCAAAATAGTGCCATCCATATCCAAAAGAACTGTATGGATATTTTTCCATTGAATCATAATATTCAAAATTTAAGTGCGACAGGCAATGTTCCTTGAAACTTTTTTCTATTCGCTCCTTCGTCTTTCATAAAATTTAATAATGGTTTTATTGTATCCGGTACATTATTAGTCACACTAATATTTGCATCTAAACTGGATTTTTTCAATTGAGCTGTACCTTTTAAGTCTAATACATTCTTTGCTTTCTTAGCTGTCACAAGCAATGACCCATCATCTTGAGAGGATAAATTAATTGCAAAATTACCAAGAGACATATAGGGCCCTCTTAATTGAAGACCAGCTTTTTTCCAGTTAATATCACCCAAAACCTGACTTAATCCATTTTCTTTTGAATAAAGACAAGATTCAAATGACAATCTAATCGTTCCTTCCAACTTTGAACTTCTGAAAGGTAGCTTTCTGGCAAGAGTGCTGGCAGGTAATTCTGCTGACAAATCATTTAAAAGTATGTCGCCATTAAAACCCAGCTTCCATATACCACCTGCCTTAATCTGTTGATCATTGATTTCAAACTGTCCACCCAGCTTGCCAGTAAAAAAATACAATGGATTGATACGCCATTTAACATGATTAATAGGATTCACAGGCAAATCATTTGAAACAACCTGCAATGCAGAACCATTCCAAATACTGCCTTCAACACCTTTTACGATAAACGATGAGTCTTCCGGCAATATCATTTTAATAGCTAGATGTGCAGGCACAAACATCAATAAAAAAACAACAAAGAGAAGAATGGATAAAATAATATTCTTTTTTGAGAAACGCATTTCTTTCATTATCTGCAACTCTTATTATTTTCTCAGTTTAACGGTAACTCTAACCATACCAACTGCATCAGTTTGATTGACTTTAATGGAGGTACTTTCTACACCATAACGATTTTTTAATTGTGTTAACCATTCAATCATCTTATCAAATTGTAAATTATTGAATGCGACTTCAACCTCATCATTTTTTTCATTCATTTTAGATAAACTAAAACCTTTCCTCCGTGTTGTATCTGTAATAATTTGTGTTAATTTTTGTTGAGAATTTGTTCTGGTACTGGTGTTTCTTGTACTTTTTGATAAGGGTGCTAATAAAGTAACGGCTTCTTTATTTCTTGTTACTTCATTTTCGAGATAACTAATGCTTGCGTTCAATTTAAATAGTGCTGCAATTAATAGAATAACTATCAAGACAGGCACACCAATTTTAATAATTTTTTGTTCCGTATTGGAAAGTTCATTATACCAATCTATGAGTTCATTCATGATTTAATACCTATTGTAAAACGAGTTGTGTACTTATCATCTTTTTGTGACATTTGAGTATTTTCCACAAACAATCCATTTTTATTTAATGTATCTTTAAATGTATTCAATGTTTGTAAATCTTTTCCCAAAAGATCAATTTTTAAATTGTACTTTTTATTATCATAAACCAAGTTTGTTGGACGTATATGCTCTAAATTATGAATGTGTTGTGCCACTTTATCGAGCAATTCCAAAAAACCTTCTTGTTTATTATTGTTATTTTTATTATTTTTTCGCATTTCTTTTTGTACAGCAATCAACAAATCTGATGGTTTTCTTCTTTTATTAAATGCTTTTTTATAAAGTTGCTGGCCTTGTTCTACTAATTGTTCATTCTTTTGTGTCAATGAATACCATCTTGACCCTTGATAGGATAAATGAATGACGAGTGCCATAGCACCTAATAATAGGTGCGTCTTATAACGACCCAAATTAAGAGAGGATTCTTGCTGAGTAGCGTATTCTCTTTGTAATAAATTAATTTTTCGTGTATTAAAATTTCTCGCATAAATTTCTAAAATTTCTTGCTTGTCTATCGCATTCGCAATCACATTTTCATCATTCTTCCAAAAATCTTCTAATTCACCTGTATAAAATATACGAATGGCATTCATGGCATCTAAAGTATGTTCATCCTCTTCCAGACTATCATCTGCTTTATTCTCTTCAGTGACTTTCTTTTGTGTTTTCTTATTCAGCATTAATGGTAGTAAATCACGCTGACAATTCCAATAATCTCCTTGTATATCATTGACAAATGCAACACCATCATTTAATAAAATTTCGGTTGTATCTGTTGCTTTATCAATTAAAGACAGTTCATGTACAAACCAATCTGGAACAATATCATTCTGTTGAAAAAAGTGTAATTGATTGTCCATAATATCTTTATCAATACATTGAACCGCTATATTACCTTTTTTATCTCTTGCACCATAAGCAAAATGTAAATCATCAACATTAGCCGCCAACTGTTCTTCAAGCATAAAGGGAACGGATTGATAAATCTGCTTTGCTCTTTTTGAGGGTGTATGCACTACTTTTGCATTCACCATATTTGCTGGAATAATAACAATCACTTCTGATTGCTTGGCTTTTTCAGCTAAGGCAATCATATCAATAGGTAATAGTTGGCCAGTTTCAATCCAATTGGAAGATTCTTTATTCCAAATACCCCAATCAATAGGATCTTCTGTATTTTCTTTTATGTGAATAAATAATCTGTGTTTCATTAGAAATCTCCAAAGTAACGTGCAACCACTGTAAAAGGTTGACCATTGTTACCACGTTTTAATAAGGACCCCATCCTCATGACAGCACCATGCATGCTGGCTTCAAGTTGAATTAAAAAATAATCACTGGTAAAGCTTACATTTTGTCTTCGAGCTGTTGCTACCTGTTGTTCACTTTCCACCTGCTGCCAGAACGTATCTTCCTGATAACCGTCTTCAGGTCTGTTGCTTAATATTTCACTCGCTTGTTCTGTCGACACATTACCCAGTAACGCCTGTAATAATTCAGGATGCTCTTTAGGTATTGTATTCACATTGATTTTATCAATGGTTGCTTCAGGTAAAACACAAACATATCGCTTCATTCTTTCAAAAATTTTAGCATCAAAGCCTTTAATGATTCTTAATTCTGATATATCTGCCATTAAACTATTGGCAGTCCGATATGGTTCATCAAAACTGGAATATTCGGAATCTTCAGCACCATCAATACCATTAGGTTCATCGTCTGGATCAATCCAGTCTATAATAGCAACCGTCAGTGCCTCTGCCGAAACATCGGTATCTGTTACAAGTGTATTAATTAAATCAGTTAATATAAGCTGACCAGGTGTTTTTTTTGAATTTTCTGATGAATTATTATTATCAGAATTAAAACGGTTATTATTTTGCTGATTGTTATTCTGTTGATTATTATTTTGATTAGCTGATGGTCTTGCTCTTATTAATAAGCTATTCAAATTAAAGCAACTGGTAGCATCATATACTTTTGCTTTAATATAACCACCATCAACAGGATATTCAAAAGGCGTGGTCGCCCAAGGTTGACTTAAATGGACTTTATCGGAATTATCCAAAGCAAAACCTTGTGCCAAAGACGTCTTTGCCAATTCTTCTCCACCCAAAATCAATTGGTATGCTTGCTCTCTCGCTAATGTCAATTGCGTTTTCCGTTGACTAAAATGATTCAATTCAATTAATTGTGTTGCTATAACAACCGTCACGGCAACAATGGCCATAACAATAATGAGAACAGCACCTTCTTGTTTATTTGTAACAGTCATCTTGTTCATATATTTCCATTTCTATTATTATGCTGATTATTGAGCGCATTATTTGAAGAACCTGATGGGCGGAATGATGGTATTAAATAAATTTGCTCCAGCATGCCGTAATTTGCTAAATCCAAATTAATTTTCACCGCTTCTGGTAAAAGTATTGCACCACCGCTTTCTGTATTATCTTCCTGAGGCCAGCGTTCAACCCACTTTTCCTCTAAATAAAAACTTACTGAAAATGATTT
Source organism: Kangiellaceae bacterium (assembly GCA_965230335.1). Classification (GTDB taxonomy): domain Bacteria; phylum Pseudomonadota; class Gammaproteobacteria; order Enterobacterales; family Kangiellaceae; genus CBDDKS01. The sequence continues at coordinate 1,434,022 of CBDDKS010000006.1, forward strand.
TACATTGGCTAGTATTTTTTGAGCTATTTTTTGATCGTCATTCACTAAATCAAGTACTGTCCAACGCTCTCTTAACAGATGTTCATCTTCTATACGATAAGTAATTCGCTCTAACTCTGAACGAGGTAAATTAGCTGGATTTAATTTCCCCTGACGAGTCCAGCTGATAAAAGTATCCTCTTCATTATCATCACCATGTAATACAGGTTGTAAATCACCATATTCATTACGCACCCGTCTATGAGCCAACTGTTCAAAATCCATTGCCAAGCGATTCATCGCCCTTTGTAGCTGACTTAAAGACTCTTGTGCTTTTTCACTACTTTTTCTGGACTTAATGCCATTGGTTAAAACAGAATAGGCAGACACTGTAATAATGGCTGTAATTGCCATAGCAATTAAAATCTCAATTAATGTAAAACCAAAACTACGCTGTTTCATCCTGGATTACTCATAAAAGCAACAAGTTTTGTGATTTGATATTCTTCATCCTTTTCGTGACTGATTGAAATTTCAATACGTCTTAAATTATCATCATCCGTTTTTAATACTTCCTGCTTCCATAACCAATTTTGCTGCAGCATTTTTTTTTCACCTCTTGTCACACCGATATTGGGCCATTGTTTTTGCAAGCGTAATTCAGCCAGACGATGTGTCGCAATATAATGTGCGAAAGTTTTTTCTTTAAGATATGACTGCCCCTTTAATGCTTCTGTAATACTGCCACTGAGTGCGATGAGTGCTGTTGATAAGATAGCCAGAGAAATCAAAACCTCTAGTAAGGTAAATCCCTTGTAACGAGAGCTGTTAAGAGGCTTGTAAAAATTCATCGTCCACCTCAATGTTTAAATCACCAGCTAAAGGCCCTACTAATTCGATATCGCCCAGCATATTACCTTGGATTAAATAATAAGTAGGATGTTTATCTGTCCATCCGAGTGCAATTTTAAAATCATTCATTTCGCCTGATGACAGAATAAAAATTTGTGGCGGTTCTAGTTCTTTTTCTTTCTTATCAAAAATATCGACATCTTCATCAAAAATATCCACTTCATCCTCTTCATCTTCACCAAATAATGTATTGCCATCAACTATAAGTTTCACTTCAAATGTTTCTGGTATTCGTTTTTCAGAAAACATTCTCGAATCTTCCATTAAAGCCCATTGGCCTTCATCTCTATTGTAAACATAAAAGACATAATGATCTTCTTCCATACGCAATCCCATACTAAACTGTTGTAATAAGGTTTCATCCTGTGACTGTTTAAGCAACATATAGAGTTTTCTGGCTTCTTTTTCTAAAGCTTCTTCTTTATTATCACCAAAACTCATGATTGCCAGACCACTCATTACACCAATAATCACCAGCGCAATGAGGATCTCTATCAGGCTAAAACCCTGTGTGTCATTGAGTCTGGTATTTTGCATTAAGCACCATTTTTTACAGCTTGAATGACTTCATCTGCATTGTCGCTGGTAATGTCACTTTTTTGACCTTGACCACCTTCTGTTTTATCAGCACCAAAAGAAATAATCAGATAATTGCCCGTTCCTGAATCTTCTTCATCAAGATAATAGTATTCTCCACCCCAAGGATCTTTCTGAAGTTTTCTGATATAACCCCCTTTAGGGTAAGAATTAGGTTCTGGATCACCTGATGGTCGAGACACTAAAGCCTGCAAACCCTGATCGCTTGAAGGATAAAAACCATTATCCATATAGTAACGTTCTAATGCCTGTTCAAAAGCACCAAAATCAGATTTTGCCTTTTGGTATTTTGCATCCCCAATAGCGCCACCAAAATTACCTAATACCACAGCTCCCAGTAAAGCTAATATTGCCATGGCAATTAAAATTTCCATCAAGGAAAAACCAGATTGATGTTTCATAAAAGTTACCCCTAATTGTTTAAAACTTCGTTCATTTGGAAAATAGGTAGTAAAATAGCCAGTACAATGGTTAATACAAAACCACCCATAAATAAAATTGTAATTGGTGCAATTAACGCAGTCACTGTATCAATTAAAGTGGCAAACTGTCTATCTTGATTATCAGCTGCTTTACTTAACATTTGTTCAAGTTCACCACTGGCTTCACCACTGGCAATCATATGCAACATCATAGGAGGAAAATGTCCCGCCTGTTGCAAAGCCACTTTTAAACTGGAACCTTCTCTGACTTTTATCGCTGCTTCTTGCACACTTTCTTTCAATTCAACATTGGTGAGCACATCACCTGAAATTTTTAATGCCTCAAGTAAAGGTACAGAACTGGAATTTAAAATAGACAGTGTTCTGGCAAATCGTGCTGAATTCACACCACGAATCACTTTACCAATTAATGGCCATTTCAACATAAACTGATGCATGCGCTTGACACGTTTTGGTTCCTGCATGAGCCACTTAAATATACCAAACATCAGCACACTACCAATTGCCACAGCCCATCCCCAATCAATAATAAAATCACTGATATTAATCATGATTTGTGTCAGGTTGGGTAATTGACCACCCAAATCTTCATATTGTTCCACAATTTTAGGAACAACAGAGGATAAAAGAAAAATAATAACGCCTAAACTCACTACAGCCAAAATCACCGGATAAGCCAAGGCAGAAGAAATTTTACTTCTGAGCTCTTGTTGCTGCTCTGTGTAATCAGCGAGTCGTTCGAGGACGGCATCCAGATGTCCGGATTTTTCACCTGCTGCAACCATGGCACAGTATAAATTATCAAAAACCCGAGGATATTCTCTTAAGGCATCGGCAAAAGAATGTCCTTCAACCACTCGTGAACGCACACCCATCATAAAAGTTTTTTGCTTGGGTTTTTCACATTGTTCCGCAACGGATTTAATGGCTTCTTCAACAGGAATAGCCGCATTAATTAAAGTGGCCAGCTGACGTGTGATTAATGCCAAATCTGCTGCACTGATTCTACTGCCTTTAGAAAAAAATGTCGGCTTCTTTTCGCTTTTTTTATTTTGTTCAGTGACGGTTTCGACACTCATGGGCATCATGCCCTTGTCACGCAATAACTGCCTGATCTGACGCGGTGTGTCACCCTCAAGAACGCCTTTTTTCTGACGACCTTTAGTATCCAGTGCTGTATATTGAAAAGCAGCCATACGGATTAATCTTCCCGTGTCACTCTAAGTACTTCTTCAACAGATGTTGAGCCATCTAATACTCTATTACGACCATCTTCTCGTATTGATGGGCTATAGCGTCGGGCATATTGCTCGATTTCCTGCTCACTGACACCATTATGGATCATGGTACGTATTTCATCATCAATCAGCAATAATTCATAAATACCCTGCCGACCGGAATAGCCCAGATTCTTACATTCTGCACAACCTTCTGGCCGATAAATAATCGGTGGACTGTCTGAGTCAAACCCCAGCAATTCACACTCTTTCTCTGTCGCCTGGACCTGAACTTTACAGTGATTACAAAGCCGTCTTACTAAACGCTGCGCTAAAACCCCTAGCATACTGGATGATAGTAAAAAGGGCTCCACTCCCATATCAACCAATCTTGTAACAGCGCCAATTGCTGTATTGGTATGCAATGTTGATAAAACCAAATGCCCTGTTAAACTGGCCTGAACGGCAATTTGTGCTGTTTCCAAATCACGAATTTCACCCACCATCACCACGTCAGGATCCTGACGTAAAATTGCTCTGAGTCCGCGAGCAAATGTCATGTCCACTTTCGAATTCACTTGCGTTTGTCCAATACCATCCAGTAGATATTCAACAGGATCTTCAACCGTCAGTATATTTCTTGACTGACTGTTTAACATAGTTAAGCCCGCATAAAGTGTGGTCGTTTTACCGGAACCTGTTGGCCCTGTTACCAAAATAATGCCATGGGGTTTATGCAAAATATCACTCAACTGATACATGATGACTTCTGGCATCCCTAAACGAGTAAAATCCAATCGACCTGCCTGTTTGTCCAATAAACGTAAGACCACTCGCTCACCATGGCTGGATGGCATGGTTGAGACACGAACATCCACAGCACGATTGGCAATTTTTAAAGCAATACGTCCATCTTGAGGAATGCGTTTTTCAGCAATATCCAGCTTTCCCATGACTTTTATACGTGATACCAGTAATGGAGCCAATTGCCGGCTTGGTGCAATGACTTCTCTTAAAACACCATCTACTCGAAAGCGTACTTTTAAATCTTTTTCAAAGGTTTCAATATGAATATCGGAGGCATTTTCTTTAATAGCTTCCGTTAATAATGCATTAATGAGTTTAATCATCGGTGCATCATCTTCATTTTCCAATAAATCTTCTGTTTCTGGAATTTCTTCTGCCAAACGTAATAAATCCATATCATCACCCAAATCTTCCATAGCCTGCATGGCTTCAGCAGAATCACCCTGATAAGTTTGCCCTAACAGTTGTTCAAATGTCGTATCATCTACTTCTTTCAATGTAATATTTTTACCAAGATAACGACAGACTTCAACCAATATATCTGGATCACAATCAGCTTTCATGGCCACTTCAATAGGGCTGACATTATTGTTGCTAATAACAACACCATGACGACGGGAAAAACTAAATGGCAATTGCTGAGTTACACCTATATCATGTGTTGGCAATGGTGGTGGAGTCATCTCCATAATATTTTCCTGTTCATTTTGCATATTATTGATTACCTGCCGCTTTTGATTGATTATCTGAAGACTGTGTATTTTTTGCTTTATTTTCCATCTCTTCAAAACTGGGTGGTAATGCCAACATTTCATTAAATTCGGGTAATACAGGTGCAATATCATCATCCATTAAATTCACACCTTTCTGCCGCAAATGAATCTGTTCTGCTCGAATATAATCATATTTTGATTGTGTTAATTGATGAAGACTGGCTTTATCTCTTAAAATTTTGGGACGAATAAATACCATTAAATGCTGCTTTCTGCTGGTTGTTGAATCTGTTTTAAATAAGCGACCCAATAAAGGAATATCACCCAAGACAGGTACTTTTTGTGTACTTTGCTGAATGTCATCACTGGTTAATCCGCCTAGCACTACCATACCACCATCAGGTACTTGTACGGTTGTTCTAATTTGCCTTTTGTTGGTGACAACATCAGTCCCTGTTGCGCCAGCAAGAGACGATACTTCCTGATCAATCACCAGACGTACCGAATCACCTTCATTAATTAAAGGTGTGACAGTTAATTGTATGCCAACATCTTCCCGTTGTACTTGTTGGAAAGGATTGGAGTTATTATTGCCTAAAGTAGAGCCTGTAATAAAAGGCACTTCCTGACCGACACTCAATGAAGCTTCTTCATTATCCAACATGGTAATACTGGGTTTGGATAAAATATTGGATTCGGTATCTGTCCCCAAGGCATTCACTAAAGCACCCCATGCCAAATCCCCACTGGAATCTGATTTACCATAACCAAAGATAACACCCTGTGATCCACTTAATGCCTGTGCCAATGCGACACCATTATCCCCGTTATCCCGCACAGGATTGGTACCAATTACGTTACCATTATTATCAAATATAGCTTCTCCGCCAGTTTCTTCACCCTCAAGGGCAATCAAGCCAGCCCCCACATTAAATAAAGAAGCACCTGCATTAGAAAAGCTGGTTAATGCACCTATCGCAGAAAATAACTGTACGCCCAAAGTCTGTAAGCCTGTGTCGGACATTTCAACGATGATAGCTTCAACATGTACCTGCGCTCGAGGAATATCAAGCTGTCGAATCACTGTCTCAAATGAACGCATCACATCGGGTTGTGCAGTAATGACCAAAGAGTTGGTATCTTCATGCGCACGAATGCTATAAGGCTTATCATTATTGCCAGGACGTCTTCTATTATTAGGCCTTCTTGCTCTTGGTGCCTGTGGTGATGAGCCAGGACGTGCTTCAACTTGTAAGTTCTGTCCAACATCATCCAGTAAGTTAGCAATATCTTCTGCTCTGGCATAATGTAAATAAATGACCTTTGTATTACCTGCATTTTCAGTGGGTGTATCTAAACGTGCAATCAAAGCTTTTAAGCGCAATGAATCTGCTTTATCTGCACTTAATAAAATACTATTGGTACGTTCGTCTGCAACAAATTTGGGTTGAGAGGCAACGGATTCTGCTTTAGCTGCACCACTATTTTTTTGTAGTGTTTCAATGATACGTACAACATCTGTTGCTGCAGCATGCAGTAAGTCAATGACTTCTACTTCTTCATTACTCTCATGATCTATTTGTTTGATAATTTTTACCAAACGATTGACATTAGAACGTGTATCGTGAATCACTAATACATTGGTTGCCGAAATCTGAGCCAATTCCATTTTTTGTCCAACCAGTTTTCTTAAAGTCTGAAATAAATGTTTTACATCAACATTTTTTACTTTGATAACACGAGTTACTTGTTCATCCGCTGGACCATTGCCCTTTGTGGACAAAACAGGGGTTGCACTTTGTTTAATATTTTGTACATCATCAACCTTAACAATATTATCTGTTTCTACAGCACTGTAATTATGTAGCTTTAAGACACTTAAAAACAATCCCCAAATCTCTTCTGCACTCAACTCATTATTACTAATAACATTAATTTTTTTATTCTTGACTCTATCACCTAAAATAATGGTTTTATTGGTTATTCTGGAAACTGTTTGAATAAAGGTGATCAGATCAACTTCATCAAAATTCACTTCCACTTTTTCAGCAGAAGAGAATGATGATGTTAATAACAACATCATTGATATCATCACCATACAAGAGTGTTTAAAAATTTGTTTCATTTTTTTATTGTCCCTTGTTTTCTGTGAGAATATCTTTTGTGAAAGTTCCTTTTGTGAAAAAGTCTTTTGTAAGACTATCTTCTGTAAGAAACAATTAAAGTTTAATAGTTTATTCATCATTTTTCTCATTTTCTTCACTTAAATTAACGACAATGTCCATCACTTGCCCTTTTCGAATTACCGATAAATTAATTTCACTGGCTTCTGGCAATGATTGTTGTAAAGTAAGAAGCTCAGCAGGATCTGTCATCGATGTACCATTAATACTGGTGATGATATCACCTCGCTTTAGCCCCGAATCATAAAATAACTTACGTTCTTTTCCGGGTCTGATTTTTAAACCCTGAATGTCACCATCCTTTCTCACAATCTGCCAACCTATAGCATCTTTTAAACTTAAAGGATCTTCTTGTAATTGTTTTTTAATGTCATTCAATTTTTGACGAGTTTCATCGGAAATCGTTTTTCTTTGTCTTCGAACTGGTCGTTTGTGAGCAAAACTTCGTCGATTAACCGGCTTTGCTTTAGCCATTAGCTTTACCTTTGGTAACTCTAACAGTTCGTATTTCCCATTATGGGCCAAAACCACCGCATCCTGCCGTACCTCATGTAACGTGGCTCTTGTCCCCTTTATTTTTTCAGAAATGGTATACACATTTTGTTTGGCATCAGCGCCTTCAATAATGGCATAACAATTTTTATTCACTTCTGAAGAATAAACACCACGTAATTTTAAATTCAGTTTGGTCACTTCCGCCTGGGTAACTTGTGTTACAGGCTGTGCAACAACCGTTGCATCTCCAAATAAATGCTTATTGATCAATGTATTAGAAGAAAAAACACTGGGTGTATTCTGTTGTGCTCTTGGCTCAGCTTTCACTAAAACCGCCATACTTTCATTGGTATCGATCGTAAAAGCACCGACCCAAAGCCAAATCAATTTAGCTAACATATATAAACTGACAATCACCAAAAAACGCACTAAAATTTTTAGCCATAAATCCATATTCAAGCACTTTTGTGCTATAGGTGATTGTAAAAACTCTTGTACATCGAGCTGCATGTGCTGTCTTAACCCTTACTGTTTTAACTCTATTGTTTTAACTCTATTGTTTTAACCTTGCATGTGAAGGATTCAAAAATGATTTAATATATCAATGAATTAATAAGCATTATATTGTGTCAAAAGTAGCTTTTCCTGTATCTCTATCACATATTTGAAATAAATATAAAGCCTGCCAACTCATGAAAACATTGATACATGATTGATTAAACCACTATCATTTTATACTCTAACGACGCAAATATGTAGGTTTTATGCCACTTGAATCCACACAATCCAACACAACGATGTCTGATATAAAATACACGCTTTTTAACTAGCGTCTGAGTATATAAACGATGATAAACCAAGAAAGGGTTCGCCTGGACAAATGGTTATGGGCTGCCCGCTTTTTTAAAACGCGCTCTATTGCTCGAACCGCTATAGATGGCGGAAAAGTACACTACCAGGGTAACCGGGTAAAAGCCGGTAAACTGGTTCACATTGGGGCACATATCACCATCCGTATTGGATTTGATGAAAGAGAAATAGTGGTGCAGGCTTTGTCAGAACAGCGTGGTACAGCAACCACGGCACAGGAACTCTATTATGAAACCGAGGCAAGTCTGGAGCGCAGAGAAAAAGAGCGTTTACTTAGAAAGCTGTCCCATGCGTCTTCTGTTGAAAAGCCCAATAAAAAACAAAGAAGACAGATTCATCAATTTGTTCGTAAACAAACAACAGACTAAACCTACAAAAAAACCCGGAAGAATTCCGGGTTTTTTCTATTTATATCAATAGGTTAGACTAGAAACGTCCTGAGATACCTAACGTAAAGGTATTAGTATCAGAGTCAAGAGCACCTGTATCTACATTATCTGTTGAATAACCCGCCTGGAAAGCGACTGTATCGGTAAAGAAGTGTTCAAAATTAATACTAATACCTGTTGTATCAACATCACCCACACTACCAATATCCAGACTACCACTCAAACTGGTATGTTTGTCGAAGTAAAAGGAAAGTCCACCAGATATCAAATACCCTGTTTCATCAGCATCACCATCATCAAGATAACTCACTGATACATCATAAGACATAGAAGCTGAGTTTGAGTAAATATGTGTTTCTGCTGTTAAAGCCGTTAAATCAGCTTCATCGGCACTTGAATAATGAAACACCAAATCCTGATGATCATTTAAGTAAAGGCCAAAACCTAAGCTAATGGCATCATCATCTTCTCCAGATAAAAAACTGGCTTCAATGAGGTAATTATTATCCATTACATAACGAACACCAACGACAGTATCATCTGAATCAAGAGCACTAAAGTCGTCAAATGATGTTGACTCATGAACAATCATAACGCCTGATGACTTTGATAAAAAGGAAGCTTCTCTTAAAGGACCATTTGCTGTACTGACTGAATCAAAATAGAGATCAGCAAAAAGTACTGTGGTATCAAAATCTGCATCTTCAACATCACCAATGTTGTAAGAAAGCCCTACTTCAAATTGATAATCTTGTGCATATGAAACACCGGTTAACATGGCAGCAACTGCTGATGCCAAAATTGTTTTATTCATAACCCACTCTCCTCAATAATATGGTTTTTTTTCGGTTTATCAGAACAATGCAACGCCAAATTATGATGAGATAATTTAAAAAAAGCAATTTTTTTATAATATACATTAAAGAAATATTATAACTTATTGATAAATAATAATATTTAATATGAATTATTACATATTTATGAAACAATCCCTATAATATTTTTAATCAATATCATAGGGAAGCATTCAAAATGATTATTTTTTAACCATTCCAAGTCATACTTAAGATAATCTGGCGTCCAGATGGTACAAATTGCAACACTTGAGTGGGTGCTTTATCAGTAGCATCTTCAATTTTTAAGCCCAAACGCCAACGAGGTGATACATCATAATCTGCTGCTAAATCTAGCTGGACATAAGAGGGTAATCTGAAAAAAGGTGAACCTAAAGTGCTAAAATCCCGATCAAAACGTTCACTAACATAGTGTAATTGCGTATTCACACGGAAATTCGATTGCTGCCAGGTTAATTGATATCGATACTGCTTATTCGCTCGACGTAATAACGGGCTATTCAGAGGACTATTATTTAAATCCAGGCTCACGTTTCTTGCATCCAGCCAATTCAATCCCAGTTGATGAGAAAATGATCCATGCTGATAGGTATAGCTCAGCTCTTGTCCTTCAATTTCTGTTGCATCTGTATTGAATGGTAAAAACAAACCATTCAACAAACGAAAATTAATCAGATTACTAATTTCGTTTTCAAATATTTGTAGTGATAATGCATGTTTTTGATAATGCCATTTAAAGCTCAGTTCATTATTGAAAGACTCTTCTGATTCCAAATCAGGATTTCCACCAAAAGGGCCAAATAAATCATTAAAGGAAGGGGCTTTAAAGGCTTTTGCTCGTTGAAAAGAAATCGAAAGTTGTGATGTCAATTGGTATCCCAAACCCAAATTAAAACTATTATCCGAATAAAAATCTGTCACTTCATCTCTTCTCAATGAAATATCCATTGAAAAATCTCCTGCTGAAAAAAGACTATTCACAAAGACAGCCCTTGTGTCTCTTTCTGTTTCGGAAAAAGTTAATCCAAAAGCTAAATTACGTGTATCCAAACGATCATTGTAAGCATCAACACCGACACTCCATTGCCATTGACGCGATTGCTCAGGAGCATAATGTGTCACCCAAGTTACTTGTTGTCGTCGTGTTTCCAATAGCTCTCCCAACGTTTTGGATATTGCATTGCCATAAGTTAACAAAGAATCTCTCGACTGCTGAACAGCAAACTGTGTTGATGTTTCATTCGTTGTATAAGTGTATTGAATTTGCCACAAATGATTGGTGTAATCTGATTCATTACCGCCAAATGAACTATCAAATTCCTGATTACCCTGTTCAACTTGTGCAGACCAATCCAATTGCAATTTTTCAGATAACTGATAGGCACCTCGAAAGGATGCTGTCAACTCACGAAAACCATCATCATCTGGTTGTGTGTCTGGCGTAGTATCTGTAGCGTCATCAAACACATCGAAACCTTCTTGTTGACGATAACCAACACTAACACTGTTTTGTAAACGATCACTGCCAAAACCAAAACTGACAGAAGACTCCCTTAAACCATGTGTGCCCTGCCTCATTTGCCACGTTAATGTTTTTGCCTGACGCATAAAAATATTGATCACACCACCAATGGCATCTGAACCCCATAATGCAGCTCTGGGTCCTTTCACAATTTCAATACGTTCAATTTGAGAAACCGGAATAGTGTTTAATGCTTTCTTACCATCTGTCGCTGATCCCACTCGGACACCATTGATCAAAATTAAAGTATGATCTGATTCTGCACCTCGAGCAAATACAGAAGTTAACTGACCTGGACCGCCTTGATAGATGATATCGAATCCTGGTACACCATCCAATAACTCCGCAAACGAAGTTGGTTGTAATAAGTCAATATCTTCCCGAGTAATCACTGTAACATGGGCAAGTGTGTTTTCTAATTTTTGCTCACTCCGATTTGCGGTGACAACCATCACATTATTGTCTGAATCTTCAGCCAAAATTATGTTATTTGAAAAAAGTCCTATGACTAAAATAAAAATAATGAGTTTAACTTTTACTTTCTTTTTCATGTTCATTCTCTTTCAATGGTCGTTTATGTAAAAAATACAATTAATTTCTAGCGTTATCCATTATTTGACATAATAATGAAAGTTGCTGTATTGCTCTTGGCGTTGTTCTATGTAAGATATCTGCATTAAAAACAAATACCTTATCATCAGAAATTGCAGGAATAGGCTTCCAGACGGGAAAGGTTTTTTTAACCTCTTTCAAAATATGTGATTTATCATAAGCATTAGCCATTTCACTGGTTGATTTGGGTATTAAAATCAACTCAGGTTGTTTCAACATGACAGCTTCTTTAGAAACAAAAGGATAAGCAACGTTGCTGTCATAAAAAATATTTTCTCCACCACAAGTTTCAATTAATTCGTTTATCCAACTACCTTTGCCAATACTTCTTAATGGATTATCCCAGAGTTGATAAAACAGTTTGATTTTCTTTTTAGTTTGATATTTTGATAAAAGTTTTTGATGAGTTTGTGTTAACTCTTCAACTAATGTCTTTGCCGTACTAACTTCTCCAAGTAAATGTCCCAATTCCAATATATGTTCCAATAGTTCTTTTATCGATTTTGGATGACTATAAACAACCTTGATTTGAAAGTTGCGTAATTTATCTAAATCTGATTTTTGATTCCCACCTGGCCATGCAATAACAACATCGGGTCTTAAAGCAATAATTTTTTCTATTTGTAAACCATAAGCATTGCCTATTTTAGGAATAGACTTTGCTGCTTCTGGAAAATCAGAAAACTCTGTTGTTGCAATAATTTTATCGCCAGCATCTAGTGCAAAAACCAACTCTGTAATATGTGGCGATAAACTAATAATTCTATGGATCGGTTTTGCATAACTTAAAGTATTAAAGCAGAATAAACAGACAACCATCATTTTTAACTGCAACAACATAGACATTACCAATCAATTCCTTTTCGTGCTTTCACACCTGATTTGTAAGCATGTTTTATTTCTTTTATTTCACTCACTGTATCCGCAATATCACGTAATGCTTTATTCGCACCCCGCCCTGTAATAATCACACTTTGTTCCGATGGTTTGTTCTTTATAGCTTCTATTACTTCATCTTCCGGCAAATACTTATAACCCAGCATATAGGTTAGTTCATCTAACAATACACAATAATATTCTGCATTGGATAACATCGCTTTTGCCGTTTTCCAAACAGTTTCCGCCGCAGCCATATCACCGGCTCTATCTTGTGTATCCCATGTAAATCCTGTTTTCATGACAGCAAAATCGACACCCTGTCCTTCTAAAAGCATTCTTTCCCCACAATCCCACTGTCCTTTAATAAACTGTACAACACCCGCTTTAAATCCATGTCCAACACATCGTAAAACTGTACCAAATCCAGAAGTGCTTTTCCCTTTACCATCACCAGTAATAACAATGATGCTGCCTCTTTCTTCTGTCGCTTTTGCAATCGATTGATCGACTTTTTCTTTCAGTTTTTTTTGTTTAATTTTATGCTTCTTTTGTTGATCCATAATGCACCTGCTTTAGGGGTTGTTTATCTTTTATATAAAATGATTAAAAAGAAAAGACTGCCTATCATTGCTGTAATCATACCAATAGGTAAAACCTGATAAGACAAGACTGAACGAGCAATTAAATCGCACCAAACCATAAATGCCCCACCAAATAAGGCAGAGGCTATAATCAAGGATCGTATTTTGCTGCCAAACCAGACCCTCATCATATGCGGCACCATTAAGCCTACAAAACCTATACCTCCACTTTTTGCAACCAAAATGGCTGTCACGCTTGAGCACACAATAAACAATCCCAAACGTAATGCTTGAACAGGAACTCCCATAGTCAAAGCCTGCTCATAACCTGCGAGTAATGCTGTTATCCAAGGATGTAAAAATAGAAGAAGGCAAAGACTGATGAACACTACCCATACAGGCAAAATTAAATCATACCAACTTGCATTAGAAAAACTGCCCATCATCCAAAAAAACCAATTGCCAACAATATCAGGATTGGAAAAATACAACATACCACTGGTCATGGCACTGAATAAAAATGAAATGGCAATGCCCGACAATAATAATCTTTCAATAGATATGTCTTTTTTCTGACTTGCTATGACTAACACACAAGTCATTGCCAAGAAACTGCCTATTAAAGCACCCAAACTTGTATCAAGTAATAAAACTGAAGAAAGTGATAATGTAATCACAGCACCCAGAGAAGCACCTGACGAAATACCAAACAAATAAGGATCAGCCAATGGATTACGTGTTATGGTCTGTAAAATAACACCTGCTATTGCAAGGCCAGCGCCTGTGATCATAGCCATTAATACACGTGGCAATCGAATTTCCCAAATAATATTGATAGCGACTTTATGAGAATCCATATCTTTAGTAAGCAGATCCGAATTTTCTATAATGAATGTCATTTTTTCCAGAAAAATAAAACCAATGTCCTGGAATGATAATGCATAACTGCCTGTCATAATGGCAAAGAGCAAACTCATAACAACAAAACCGACTAGTATGATCCAGTGTATAGTCGATGCTTTATGCATAGGTAATCCGTAATCCCGGTTGATAGGGATGTTGATCAATTTTTGTTTCTATATCAAATACACGTTTTAGCTTATCTTCCGTTAATATCTCTTCTGTTTTACCAAATTCTGATATGCCCTCTCGATCAATTAATAATAATTGATCGCAATAGTTTGCTGCCAAATTAAGATCATGAATACTCATCAGCAGATAACATCCAAGAGAAGAAACCAATTGTAATAGTTTTTTCTGATAACCCACATCCAAATGGCTCGTAGGTTCATCCATAATCAGTAATGTTGGATTCTGTACCATCGCTTTGGCAATCATCGCCCTTTGTTTTTCACCACCCGATAAAGATTGAAACGACTGCTGCAAGCAATCTGTTAAACCAACTTTGTTTAATGCGGAATGAATCATGTCATCATCCTGTTGATGATATGTCTGCCATAAAGATTTATGAGGAATTCTTCCTAAACTGACAAAATCTTTTAACATCAAATGACAATCATTTACCGTCCCTTGTTGTACAACAGCCATAAAGGTTGCTTTTTGCCTTGTGTTCATAGTTTGCAGACTTTTACCCTGTATTAAAATATGGCCTTGATATTGTTTGTAAAATCCATAAATACAACGTAACAAACTGGTTTTACCCACTCCATTAGGTCCAATAATACCCACTTTTTTATTAGAATGTATCGAAAAATCTATTTTCTGAAAAATAGATTGCTGACCAATTGACAAAGCAAGACCCTGAACCTCTAATAAAGGCAGGGCATTTTTATTAAATGGAGGAGTCTTATCTGGATAAGTTTGCACTGTGTCAACAAAACCCGGTCATTACTCAAAATCATTATCATCCCTTACAACCGGATCAACACACATCGTGTTCACAGCAATATCACCATGTTTAACGATGGTAATACATATTATATTCAAGCTTAAATATAATATCTATAAACACTGCCGAGTAACCCGCTCGAAAGGCTTGGGATCAATCTATCGGCAGATATCCTGACTCACAGAGATAACCTCTAGACTACCTTCCCAAGTCTGATGATACTGTTTTAATATCATCTACTCAGTGGTTTTGCCGTCTATTGCTCTGTTTACAGTTGCGGGCACAGTCACGGGATTTCACCGTGTTCCCTATTAAGTCTTATGAATGGTCTTAGATTTTAATCAGATCATTCACATTGACACCGAAGATTTGGCGGTACTATAACTAAAGATTCGAGAAAAAAATAGTTTTTTATCTCTTTTTTATTAAATCTTTAGTCGCAAAATACCATATTACTTCAAATATAATATAAATCGTGACAAAAAGTGAAAGTAACGCAAGCCAAAATAAAGTCGTTATAGTCCATACGAAAATAACTGGAATAAAGCTCAGAATGGTAATAAAAATAAGAAGAATATACGCAAAAAAATGTGCAAAATTAAACGTAGCACCAAGCCATTTTATAGGCACACCTTTACAATTAATTTTGGGAACAATCAAGCGTGGATCAGATTTACAATAATAAATAGTATAAAAAAATTTCCAGTTATCCGCGTTTAACCAAAGTGTTTCTAAATCATTTTTAGTCATCATAAAATTACTTTAATTTACGTGAAAAATTGGCTTAACTGAGTAACGCATTTAAAAAATGCACCACGATCTTCTGCAAGTGATGAAGGATTCAGTTTAGCAGCAGCCTGGTAAATACGTTCATTCATCACCTGATTGTAATCTGCCATCAATTCAAAATTTAACGTCAACGACATACTCTTCTCCTGAAATTAATGAATGTTTTATCTATTAAACCATTCTATTCAGCTGACAACAACTCTCGTTAATAGCCATATTTCCCTCTAGTCTGCTTCTTTTCCTTGATGTATGATAAAACATCGCTTTCAAATGCACTGATGAGGTTAGGGACTGTTTATGTCGCAAAAAGAAAACCGCTTTGGTTATAAAGATAATTCATATAAAGCCGCTGGAGAGCTCGCTGGTATTACAAAACTGGTCGATAACTTTTATCATTATATGGATACGCTCCCACAAGCTAAAATGATTCGTGATATGCACCCGAAAGACCTCACTCTTTCTAAGCAAAAGCTCAGTTATTTTTTAAGCGGATGGTTAGGTGGACCCAAATTATATCAAGAGCATTTTGGTTCGATTAAGATACCTCTAGCCCATGGTCATTTAGCAGTGACGGAAGCTGAGAGAGATACCTGGTTACTTTGCATGGAAAAAGCTGCAGAAGATCAAGATTATAGTGAATCTTTTAAACGCTATTTATTAGAACAACTGTTTATACCAGCAGAAAGAATAAGACAAGTGTGTCAAAAGTAAAAATTCAGATAAAAGCACAAAATATCAAATCTACTGCATGCAATTCAGTTAAAATCTCAAATTATGAGGATCTGTTGATGTTTCATATGATAGACCTTACACCTTAACAACAATGAGCAAAGTATGAATTACTTAAAACAAATCCAGACAGGTATTGATTTTATTGAAGCCAATTTAGATTCTAAATTTACATTAGCTGACGTTGCTAAAGCGGCCAATATGAGTCAATGGCATTACCAAAGAATCTTTAAAGCCTTAACCAATGAAACATTAAAATTCTATATTCGCTCCAGACGTATCGCCAATTCTTTAGATTCTTTATTAAATACCGAGCAGACTATATTAGATATTGCGATCGATTCTGGTTTTGAATCTCATGAAAGTTATACACGTGCCTTTCAAAAAATGTTTGCTATGTCCCCAAGTGATTATCGTAAAAAGTCCAAAAAATCTTTAATCCTACATAAACCACAAATTGATACTAAATACCTTGATAATCTAACTCATAATATTTGTTTAGAACCCAATATTATTCAACTTCCTAAAAGGCATTATGTCGGTATAAAAACGACTATTTTTGGTGTTGAGTCTGAAAAAAACAATTTATCAGAAAAAGTACCTCAATTATGGGAATCTTTCGTTCCTAGAATGACATCCATTTCATCCATGGTCAGTGATTTTGCCTATGGTTTAATACAACAGGTTTATGAGCCAGAAGAACAATTGGAATATGTTGCTTGTGTTGAAGTAGACAATATTGAGTCTATTCCAGATAGTATGGTTGCTATAACACTTGAAGCCCAGAAATATGCTCAATTTACCCATAAAGGTTTTGTTGATGTAGACAACCTAAACGAAACAATCAATTATATTTATTCTAACTGGTTACTTAATTCAGATATGCATCATACCTATCAACCCGATCTTGAAATCTACGGACCTGAATTTAAAATGCAATCAGAAGATTCCATTATCTATTATGCAATACCCGTTACTTCAACGCATAACTATAAAAGATAAACAGCCCCTAATATTTATTAATTATTATCAGGTAATTTATTATGATTCAATTATTTAGTTTTGGTGAAAGCTTTGGTGTTAAAGATCCAAGTCCTTTTGTGTTAAAAGTAGATGCTTTTATGCGTATTTGTAATATTGAGTTTGAACATATATCAAATTTAGCCAACTTACAAAAAGCACCTAAAGGAAAACTGCCTTTTATTCAGGATTCAAATAAAACAATCGCTGATTCTGAATTTATTGTTCAATACTTGATTCAAAGATATCATCTGACCATCGACGAACATTTAACTGATGAAGAAAAAATATTAAGCTATTTTATAGGTAGAACCTTAGAAGAGAGTTTTTATTGGTGTCTTGTTTATTCGCGCTGGGAACATGAGGCTACCTGGCAAAAAATTAAACAGGCCTTCTTTTCAAAACTCCCTTTTCCTATTAAGTTGATTGCACCTAAAGCCGCTCGTAAAGATGTAAAAAAAGCGCTACGCTATCAAGGTATTGGTCGACATAGTGAAGATGAAATTTTAACTATTGCAAAAAACACTTTAGATATGCTGCAACAACAAATTGATAAGAAACCTTATTGTTTTGGTGATCGCATCAGTTCAATTGATGCCACAATATATGCTTTTTTAGCACAAGTCATTATTGCTGATCTTGGTTCTCCTTTAAATAATCTTGCAAAAAAATATCATAATCTGATCAATTACTGCCAAGCTATTCACAAAAAATATTACAATTAAACATAATTCCTGTCTGTTATGTCACCCACCTAACACGCTCGGTAAATAGGTTGCCAATTCCGGAATAGCAGCTAAGGCAATCAATACCATTAATTGAATAAAAATAAAAGGAATGGCACCACGATAAATAGCAGAAGTGCTTACCGTGTCAGGCGCAACACCACGTAAATAAAATAGTGCAAAACCAAAAGGTGGTGTTAAAAATGACGTTTGCAAGTTCAGGGCAATCATAATACCTAACCAAATAGGATCAACTCCCATTTGTAGTAACGTTGGTGCAACTATAGGTACAACAATAAAAATAATTTCTATAAAGTCCAAAATAAAACCCAATAAAAACATAATTAACATAACCACTAACAAAGCACCCAATGCACCACCTGGAATGTTTTGTAACCATCCATGTACTATCTGATCACCACCGAAAGCTCTAAATACCAAAGAAAAAATAGATGCACCAACCAAAATCATAAATACCATAGCGGATGTACGTGTTGTACTTTGCATCACATCTTTTAAACGTGGCCAAGTGAGTTCACGTTTTATGATTGCCAATAATAAAGCACCAACGGCACCAACAGCCGCTGCCTCTGTTGGTGTTGCAAAACCACCCAAAATTGAACCTAATACAATAAATATCAGAGTTAATGGTAATAACAAGCTGTGTATAAGCCGTTTACCTAAAATTGGCTTCTGAGTCTCTTCCTGTTTAAACTTTGGTGCAGATTCAGGATGGAATAATGCTTTTGAAAAAACATAAATAATGTACAAAATAACCAATAGCATTCCTGGCACCATAGCACCAATAAATAAGTCACCCACGTTGACAGGTTCACCACCATATTGTCCACGATAAGCACTGGAAATGGCTTCTCCTAATAAAATTAGTACGATGGATGGTGGAATAATTTGACCAAGTGTTCCTGATGCACAAATGGTACCTGTTGCTAATGACGGAGCATAGCCTCGCTTTAACATAACCGGTAAAGACAACATTCCCATAGTGACAACAGTGGCACCTACAATGCCAGTACTTGCTGCCAATAACATACCAACAACAATAACGGATATCGCTAATCCACCACGTATGTTTTTCATTACTGCAGCCATGGATTCCAATAATTCTTCTGCAATGCGTGTTCGTTCAAGCATCACGCCCATAAAAATAAATAAAGGCACAGCAACCAATAAATTATTGGTCATTACGCCAAAGGTTCGATTAAAAGAAGCATTGAGTAATACGGGATTGATCCAGTCAAAAGCAATACCTAATCCTGCAAAGAGTAGCGCAGCACCCGATAAGGTAAATGCCACAGGATAACCAGCCATTAAGCAAATGCATACACTGATAAACATAATAAAGGGTAACCATTCCATCATTCTATTTATCCTATTTCACACGATTATTTTGGTGTGTTGCGTCAGGAGAAGCCGACCCATTTTTCCATACATCACAATGAATCATCAGTTGATGAAGCCCTTCAATAATCAGCAAAATGGGCATCACCAATATAATCGTTTTCAATAAATACAATCCTGGTAAGCCACCCACTTCTGCAGAAGCTTCTGACAACCGCCAGCTTAAAGTCACATAGGGCCAACTGGAATAAATAATAAACACACAGGTTGGCAATAAAAAGAATAGAGTACCCACACTATTGACTATGGCTTGCTTTTTAAGCGACCAACGTCGATAAAAAATATCTACCCTGACGTGTTCATCCTTTTGTAAGGTATAGGCAGCACCCAGCATAAAGACAATCGCATGCAACCAAGTGGCCGACTCTTGTAATGCAATAGCATTCACCCGAAAAAGATTGCTGAGCATCGTACTCAAAAACATCAATCCCACCATTAATAAAGTCAGAAAAGACACACCTTTTCCCGACCAAATAGCAATTTGTCCGAATAATCGTTTCATAAAACCTGTATTTTTTGTGCTTGTAGGATATAAAAATATCGCATTTTATCGAAATATATTTATAAACAATTTTATCCACAGGTCTATTATTCATGTTAAATTTATGAAAATGAGTGAATAACTCTGTGAACAACTAGTCTATGTTTTTGTTTTATAAACTATTTTATTGTTTAATGACCACTGCATACTCTAAAGGAAATCCATTCATTTGTGAATCTAAATAAGAAAATTTGGTTTTGGTTAAAAGTTATACACAGTGCTTGACAAACTAATAATCTATAGAAAATAATAAGTTAGCTAATCTTCTTAACATCTCGCTTTAATCAAAAACTACTTTTTTTACCCTATTTTTTGAGATAATGAAATGAATGCGTTGTTTCTCATTATTTTATAACCTGAAGATATATACTCGCGCGAATAGAACTCAAGTACAATAGACGCCTCTTTTTTCAATACCATTCTTTAGTTTAAGGTTAATCATGTCTTCTGAAAATCCGGTTATTCTGGTTGATGGCTCTTCTTATTTATTCAGGGCTTATCATGCACTCCCACCGCTCACCACTCGTGATAATCACCCTACTGGTGCTATCAAAGGTGTTATCAACATGATTCGCAGCCTACAAAAAAGTTATCCGACATCCAAAATCATTGTTGTTTTTGATGCCAAAGGCAAAAACTTTCGCCATGACTTGTTTCCTGACTATAAAGCAAACCGTCCACCCATGCCCGATGACCTTCGTGTTCAGATTCAACCCATTCACGACATGATTAAGGCTATGGGTTTGCCATTAATTGTGATTGATAAAGTAGAAGCCGATGATGTGATTGGCACACTGGCTCAACAGGCCACACAAATGAATCAGGATACTTTGATTTCCACGGGCGATAAAGATATGGCTCAACTGGTTAATAAGCATGTTGTACTCATTAATACCATGACCAATCAAACCATGGACATGGATGGTGTTAAAGAAAAAATGGGTGTTGCACCTCATCAAATTATTGATCTCCTTACCTTGATGGGCGACAAAGTAGATAATATTCCAGGAGTAGAAAAATGTGGTCCTAAAACGGCTGTAAAATGGCTCACTGAATTTGAATCTTTACAAGGTGTAATAGATAACGCAGAAAAAATAAAAGGTAAAGTAGGTGAAAATCTACGCTCTTCATTAGAACAATTGCCATTGTCTTATCAATTAGCAACGATTAAATTGGATGTCGAACTACCCTTTCACTTAGAAGATATTGATATTAAAGAACCCGATAATGAAAAATTACTGTCACTGTATCAAGAGTTTGAATTTAATAGCTGGATAAAAGAACTCTCTTCTTCAGATAATAAAAATAATGTTAGTGATGAATTATCAGAAACCGATAACTCTGATATTGAAACCCATTATGAAACCATTTTGGATATCAACCATTTGAATCGCTGGATTGAACGATTAAAAAATGCTCCCGTTTTTGCCATAGATACCGAAACCACCGGTCTGGATTATATGAGTGCCGAACTGGTCGGTTTATCCTTCTCCGACAAACCAGGACATGCCGCTTATTTACCACTGACACATGATTATTTAGGTGCTCCCAAACAACTGGACACAACAAGTGTGTTATCTCTTTTAAAACCTTTACTGGAATCTGATCAATATAAAAAAGTAGGACAGAACCTAAAATATGATCTTAATATTTTGGTTCGTTATGATATTCATCTGCAGGGTATTGCATTTGACACCATGCTCGAATCTTATACCTATAACAGCACCAGTAATCGACATGATATGGACAGTCTGGCGCAAAAATATCTGGATCATCAAACCGTTCATTTTGAAGATATTGCTGGTAAAGGTAAAAATCAACTCACATTTAATCAAATAGAATTAGAACCTGCCGCACATTATGCTGCTGAAGATGCTGATATTACTTTACAATTACACCATGCTCTTTGGGAAAAACTGCAATTGGATGAAGGACCTAAACGTATCTTTGAACACATTGAACTGCCGCTTTTATCCGTACTGTCTAAAATAGAAAGAGATGGTGTGTTAATTGATGCCTCTTTATTACAAGACAAAAGCCAACAGTTTGAGTCCCGTATTCTTGAATTGGAAAAAACAGCTTTTGAACTTGCCGAAGAAGAATTTAACCTGGCCTCTCCCAAACAGTTGCAGCAGATTCTTTTTGAAAAACAAGGCTTACCTGTCTTAAAAAAGACACCCAAAAAACAGCCCTCAACAGCAGAAGAAGTTCTTCAGGAACTCGCGCTTGATTATCCTTTACCGAAAGTTATTTTGGAGCATCGCAGCTTATCAAAATTAAAATCAACCTATACAGATAAATTACCACAAATGATTCATCCAGAAACTGGAAGAGTACACACATCTTATCATCAAGCTGTTGCTGCAACAGGTCGTTTGTCATCGGCCGATCCTAATTTACAAAATATTCCTATAAAAAGTACCGAAGGTCGAAGTATACGCCAGGCATTTATCGCACCCAAACATTATAAAATTTTAGCCGCCGATTATTCACAAATTGAATTACGTATTATGGCGCATCTTTCACAGGATACCGGTTTACTGAATGCCTTTTCCAACAATCAGGATATTCACAAAGCCACTGCTGCTGAGGTGTTTGATGTCGCTTTAGATAAAGTGTCTGAACAACAGCGTCGTCATGCCAAGGCAGTAAATTTTGGACTCATTTATGGTATGTCGGCTTTTGGTTTAGCCAAACAGTTACATATTCCCCGTGATGAAGCACAAAATTATATTGATACTTATTTTGCCCGTTATCCTGGTGTTGAAGATTATATGTCTTTGACTCGAAAAAAAGCGGCCGAACTTGGGTATGTTGAAACCTTATTTGGTCGACGACTTTATTTACCGGAAATTAATGCTTCCAATGCCATGCGACGCAAAGCAGCTGAGCGTACAGCGATCAATGCGCCTATGCAGGGTAGTGCAGCAGATATTATTAAACTGGCGATGATTCAAATTGATCGCTGGCTAACCGAATCAAACACACCTTGTAAAATGATTATGCAAGTTCATGATGAACTGGTATTTGAAGTAGCCGAAGAAGCCTGTAACAGTGTCAAAGACCATATAGAAAAGTACATGATGTCAGCCGCTCAATTAACAGTGCCACTCGTAGTTGATATCGGTATTGGCAATAATTGGGATGAAGCACACTAGAGCCTGTCGACATTAACCACGCAACCACTGAAAAATTTTGTTACACAATGGCCAAATACTTTTGAAACATTTTATCATGTGTTGAGTCGTAATTAATGACACTGGATTGTGTCCCCGCATTTTCCTCTTAGGCGGGAACTTGTGCTCGATTCCCCAAGTCGAGTTCTATTGCCCCCAACGTGCAAACGTGGGGGTATTTTTATATGTGGTGAGGAATTTTTCTTATGTGTCGCTGAGGCTACATAGTAAAGGTTTATTATTCTATCTCAGAATCTGTTGCTTTTTCATTATCCATCTCATACCAGCCTTTTAACACCTGAATCAAATGTTCAATACCCTGTTTTTTCAATGAAGAGAAAGTTTGTACACTGGCTTCTGCATGAAGCTCTTTGATGATTTGTTGTTGTAACATCAACGCTTTTTTTTGAGCGCCTTGTTTTAATTTATCGGCTTTACTTAACAATATATGGGTTGGTAAATGCGCAGCAGCAGCCCATTGAATCATTTGTTGGTCTGTTTCTTTAAGTGGATGTCGAATATCACTTAATAATATCAAGCCTTTTAAACATAATCTCTCTTGAAGATATTGTGCCAATGTGGCCTGCCAGCGTTGTTTCACTTCCAAGCTCACTTGTGCATAACCATAACCCGGTAAATCAACAAGTCGCCTGTTTTTGTCTACACTAAATAAATTAATCAGCTGTGTTCTTCCAGGTGTTTTACTGGTTCTTGCTAACTGCTTTTGTTCACATAACGTGTTTAGAGCACTTGACTTGCCCGAATTAGAACGTCCAGCAAAAGCAACTTCAAAACCACTGTCTTCTGGCAGTTGTTTTAATTCAGCAGCGCCCAGGTAATAACTTACCTGACGAAATGGGTTGTTTATCCCTTGACTCAATGGTGGC
Organism: Kangiellaceae bacterium; assembly: GCA_965230335.1. GTDB lineage: Bacteria > Pseudomonadota > Gammaproteobacteria > Enterobacterales > Kangiellaceae > CBDDKS01. The sequence continues at coordinate 1,458,210 of CBDDKS010000006.1, forward strand.
ATTTTTCTATCTGTTTACCTATAATTCACGCTCTCATCCTTACTTGAGCACAAACTCAAATTCATTAAAGATGTGAAGTGTAGCATGAGGGCTAACTTTCAAAGAACTTAATCTTTAAAAAGCATCTTTTAACCTAGCGTGTATTTTACAAATTAAAGGCTCATTTATGAAAAAAAATAGTATGGTCATCAGCTTAATATTCGGATTAACCTCTATGGCCCTGATTGCTGGCGATGCTGAAAAAGGACAAAAAAAAGCGGCAGTATGCGGAAGTTGTCATGGCGCTGACGGTAATAAAGTGCTCATGCAGAGTTATCCTAAACTTGCGGGGCAAAATGCAAAATACCTTGTCAGCCAGCTAAAAGCATTTAAAGAGGGCAGCCGTAAAGAAGCCACCATGAATACCCAAGCGGCGAACTTAACTCATAAAGATATGGAAGACATCGCTGCCTTTTATGCCAGCCTTAAAGTTCAACATGCAGCTGTCCCTGACGAATACATCACTGCGGGACAACAACTCTATCAAGCTGGCGATAAAGACAAACAAATTCCTGCCTGTACGGCTTGTCATGGTGTTGCTGGTAAAGGTCTTGCCGGAGCGGGTTTTCCTGCCGTTGCCGGACAAAGTCCAGAATATACCATTGCCCAATTAAAAGCTTATCGAGATGGTACCCGAACAACGGATACAAATAGTATTATGAGAGATATCGCAGCAAAAATGACTGATGAACAAATTAAAACCATCGCCTATTATCTGGTAGGGCTGCATCGCACAGAATAACTATTTTGCTGTCAGGTGTCATAAACCCGAATAAATCCTGTTTTACACTGATGGGATAATGCCTTTCTATTTTTGATCTTATGTTAGCAAACGATATTTTCCGAGCCGACGTTTATTCCTATTCATCTTTTTGAATCATGCCACTTTTACGCGCCCATTTCATTTTACTTGCTCTCTTCTGGTTAGGTATGCCGCCTGCTACGGCCGCTGATGATGACACTTTATCCGATACCAAACCTTTTCAGGTAAACAGTGATTACAGCATTGTTTCTCCCACAGATGCGATAGAACATTTACCAGAACAACTACCGCCACTGCTGCTTGTGGGTTGGTATGGCTCAGAATCCTGTTATCAGGTTTTTGGTGCTTTAAAGACACATTTGAAATCTTATTCCCTCACATTCTGGCCTGCTATTTTAAGAGAAAGCTGGCGCCCTGCAGCCAAGTTATCCATTCTAGCCAATAAGTTAGCACTTACTGATGAAGAACACCTCGCCTTATTTAAAAAAATACAATTGCAATCTATCCACTGGCATCAATCAGGCATCTTAGCGGAATTACTTAAATCCATTGTGACTGATCCACAAAAAATACCTCAGCCCATCAATCAGTCCGAATTGGCTCAAACCCTAAAAAAACAACAAAAACTATTACTCCATTACAATATTTCGACAGTTCCAACTATTATTTTTAAAGGCAAGTATGTTATTACAGCGCAACAGGCCAAAACCAGCCGGCGCTTGATTCAGCTATTACATTATCTGGATGGGTTAAATGTCATTGAAACACCAACCAAAGGAGAAAACCTTGATCAACAAGGTTCGTAGTTTTCTCAAATGTCCCGATTAAAACTGCTTAGCTTTAATATTCAAGTCGGTATTGATACGAATAATTATGCAGACTACATCAGTAAAAGCTGGCGCCATATTTTACCTCACCCAAGACGCCATATAAATTTAAGCCGTATTGCAGAAGTCATTAGCGAATATGACATTGTTGCATTGCAAGAAGTCGATGCGGGCAGCTTACGCAGTGATTATGTCAATCAGGTTGAACATCTTGCCAAATTAGCGGGTTTTCCTTACTGGCATTTACAACGAAATCGTAACCTTGCAAAAATTGCAGCCCATGCCAATGGCTTGTTATCCAACATTTCCGCCGAAGTAGTCACCGATCATAGTTTACCAGGTATCATTCCCGGTCGAGGCGCTTTGCAGGCATCATTTGGGTGTGGTGAACAACCTTTAATCATTATGGTCGTTCATTTAGCGCTGAGTCATAGAGCCCGTTGTCGCCAATTAAAATATATTGCCGAAGCCTTATCTGGATTTCAGCATTTTATTTTAATGGGCGATATGAATTGCGAACCTGAAGATGTGGTTTCTCAATTAATTCAATATGGTGTTCCGGCAAAACGCTTAACCAACCAGCAACTTCTACCAACTTACCCAAGTTGGAAACCGAGTAAGCAGCTTGATCAAATCGTTACGAGTGATCACCTTCAGGTAGAGCGGGTTCATGTTGTCAGTGAAATGATTTCTGATCATTTGCCTATAGCCATGGAAATTTGTTTACCCGATGCTTTAGCTCAAAATATCAAACAACGTCACGAATCTTCAAAACCCAAGATTCAAGCCATTAGATAAAACAAAATAGCTATTTGAGCTGGATATCCCCGTAATCCTTATAAAATAAAATTTATTTTTAAAATAAGCTATTATTTAAAGGTAAAACTTTTCGAACCCAATTTGAATAACCATGAATGAAGATAATCCAGCCGTCGAAATCAGTCATGAAGAGCAACTGAAGCGATTCCTTCTACACGTAAGCTATAGTGGTATGGGTGTTGATGATCGTCTGGATGGCCTGCTTAATGCGTTAAGAACAACCCTTAAAAAAGATCGTTCAATGGATGAGATAAAATCAGCTGTAGATAACATCACTTTTTATTTACGCGAATTAGAGGAAACTTCTGAAAAGAACGAAAACGCAACCGAACAACAAGATCCTTCAAAAATCACATTAGAAAACATAGTCTCTGATTTATTAAGCGAAAACATTAATAAAGACTGTCAAAATCATTTAAACACACTCCTGAAAAAATCCGGTAAATTATCTTCCGATGACTTCACTCATGAATTTAAAAACCTGTTAGTCAAGCAGTTCTCACAACTGAAACCCAAAAAAAACTGGTTAAGTTTTTTAAATAAGGATTCAACACCTGATGATAACACTGTAAATTTGGAACAGACTGATTCTGAACAACTACCAACATCCCTATTTAATTCATTAAACCGATTTATAGAACGCATGGCTGTTATCGATATTTATAAGGAAACCATTGAGCATCTTAAAAAGAAAGTACAACAACTTGAAAGTATCGACGATTTGGTTCCAGTGATTGAAGATATTACATCATCATTGATGGAAGCAAGCAGTCAGGAGCACGCACAGTTTGAATCTTTCCTAAAATCTTTAAATAAACGTTTATTGCATGTAGCTTCATTTCTGAATCATGCAACAACAGGACATGAAGCATTATTAAAGGCAAACAATAGTTTAGATGTGGAATTAACAGAACATATTAATACCATTAAAAATGATTTGGAAACTGCCGAGGATTTTTCTGATATTAAAGAGCGATTTAATAAAACCTTTGTGCATATTTTTGATAGCATAAAGCGCTTCAATGAAACACAAAATAATCGCATAGCTGCATCTATGTCTGAATTAAAAATTGTAACGGAGCAACTACAGGCAACTGAAGATGAAGCATTACGATTGAAAGAAGATCTTGCCGAACAAAGATACCGTGCTTATACCGATCCCTTAACACAAATGCCTAATCGTTATGCCTATAACGAAAGACTTTCTCAGGAATATTCCCGTTGGCGACGATATCGAGGACAATTGAGCCTGGTCGTTGGTGATATTGATTATTTTAAAAAAATCAATGATACCCATGGTCATGATGCTGGTGATATTGTATTGAAACAGGTTTCTGCTATTTTCATGAATACCATTAGAGAATCTGATTTTGTTGCACGTTTTGGTGGTGAAGAATTTGTTTTGTTAATGCCAGAAACCGGTTTAATTGATGCAACGAAAGCCATTAATAAACTACGACAAACTATAGGCAAAGAAATTATTAACATTGATAATGCCACCAGTATCCATGTGACTATTTCTTTTGGTGTTGCTGAATTTGAAGGCAGTGATACAGCCCATAAAGTATTTACTCGAGCCGATAAAGCATTACTTCGCGCTAAAGAAAAAGGACGGAATCAAGTCTGCTGTGAAAAAGAGTCATCGTAAAAAATACTTATTTTGAACTCAAATTCTTCAATACAAACAGCGATCGGGAATGGAAATCTCTACGATATAAAACAGCAACCACCCAAGTAGTAGAAAGAATAAAAAGCCAAGGCTGCACAAACCAGGCTAGCGTTGCTAGTGCATAAGAATAAGAACGTAATCCCAGTGCAAAAGAATTACTTGCCAAATCCAATAATTTTGATGTTTCTTCAATAAATATCTTTTTTTCTCTTTCATCAGCATCAAGTGTTGGTGCCGCACTAATCGCAATCACTGAAAAATTATACTGCCTGATACACCAGGTAAATTTAAAAAATGCATAAATAAAAATAATTAATAAGACAATTAACTTAAACTCCCAGGCAGCTGCACTGCTAAAGTTGATATACGGTAAATTATTCACTAATGCTATGGCTTGATCAGTAGCACCCAATACCGTTAATACACCGGCCAATATAAAAACTGTAGTAGATGCAAAAAAAGCGACATTTCTCTGTAATATACTCAATGCATTGGTGTCTGCTATACGTATATCTCTTTCCAATAAACGGGCAATCCAAAGTTCTCGTACTTTTGTCAGTGACGAGGACAGACTTAATCTTTTTTCAGACTTTATCCGTGCATAGTGATGATAACCAAGCCAGCAAAAAACAAACCAGCCCAATGCTATCCAGTCAATTAAAGGTAAAAAATCAAACATTCTTTTACTCTACTTCATCATCAAATCATAGTATAGTGGAAAGCATTCATGTCTCGCTGATTATCTTATCATGCCTATTAAAGAAATCACCACGAATAATTTAGAACATAGTTTAAGCCCTTATTTGCGGCAACATAAGGAAAACCCTGTATTTTGGCAAGAATGGAGCAATGATATTATTGATTATGCCCGTAAACACAAACAACCTATTTTACTCTCTATTGGTTATTCAACATGTCACTGGTGTCACGTGATGGCTCATGAATCATTTGAAGATAATGAAACAGCTCAACTGATGAATACCCAGTTTATTAATATCAAAATTGACAGGGAAGAACGTCCTGATCTGGATAAAATTTACCAACAAGCCCATTTACTACTCAATCAACGTAGTGGCGGCTGGCCACTCACTATTTTTCTCGAACCGGATAGTCTATCTCCTTTTTTTGTTGGTACTTACTTTCCTAAAGAACCTCGGGAAAGCTTACCTTCTTTTAAACAATTATTAGTCACTCTATCATCTATTTATCATGAAAAGCCTGAAGATATTTTTGCGATCAGTCATAAAATTCAACAACAACTGTTAGAATTGAATCAAGTATCATCTGAATCCAACCAAAAGGAAGACTTATCCCCTTTGTTTGTTGATCAATGTCTCGTACATGGTGATAAAGAATGGGGTGGACTCTCTGGTGCGCCTAAATTTCCACAACCCATATTATTAAGGACCGCATTAAAGTTATTGGCAACCCAAAAACCTGATAATCAGGAAGCACTGCATCAATTTATTCAATTAACGGCTCAAGCCATGTCAAGAATAGGATTATTTGATCATCTGGCAGGTGGTTTTTTTCGTTATTGTGTTGACAATTATTGGGGCATTCCCCATTTCGAAAAAATGCTTTATGACAATGCATTACTGCTAACTTTTTATAATGATCTGGCAAGATTCACTATGGATGGACACTATGCCGATCTCTGTAGAAAAACCTGTCAATGGCTTATGAAAGATATGATGTCTGAAGAGGGTGGATTTTATTCTGCTTTAGATGCCGACAGTGAAGGCAAAGAAGGTCAATATTATATTTGGAAGAAAGAACAGATAAAACAACAACTCGATGATGATGAATGGGCCATTGCTGAAATTGCATTTGGTTTAAGTCAAGCACCCAACTTTGAAGAATGCTGGCATCTTCATCAATGGTATTTTGGAGAAACTCTGGCAAAAAAAGCTAACAAACCTCTTAAACAAGTCAATTGGATGCTGGAGTCTATTAAAGAAAAATTATTATCACTCAGAGAACAACGTATTCGTCCGCATAGAGATGAAAAAATATTAACCTCATGGAATGCTTTATTAATTAGTGCACTATTTCAAAGCAGTCAAATTTTAAAAAATCCGGATATAGAAAAAACAGCCTGGCAAACCTTATATTTCATAAAAGAACACCTTTGGAAAGAACAAAAACTACTGTCCGTTCATAGTCGTGGTATCAGTTATCAGGAAGGTTTTTTAGATGATTATGCTTTTTTATCACAAGCTATTCTGGATGCCTTACAAATAGAATGGCGACAAGAGCTTTATGATTGGTTGCTAAAACTTGCAGAAGTATTAGTTGAACAATTTTATAATAACGAGGGTGGTTTTTTCTTTTCCTCTCATGATAATAGCCCTGACAAAAAATCTTATTTACTGACGAAAACGCTCTGTTTAAATGATGATGCACTGCCTAATGGTAATGCCGTCACTTTATCCGTATTCAATCTCATGGGTACTTTATCAGGAACATCACATTATAGTGATATCATTGAAAAAACCTTGCAAATTTCGGCCAATGATTTAAATCAATATATTTTAAGTCATGCCGCTTTATTAAATACTTATTTGGAATATAAGCATGGTATTCAATGTATTGTTTTACGAGGAAGCCTTACTGAAATCCTTAAATGGAAAGACACTTTTGGATTGGATTATCGACCTCATCAGAAAGTATTTTTAATACCAAATCATATAGAGCTTTCTAAAAATCTGGAAGAAAAATATCCGACTAAAAAAGAAACTTATGCCACTATTTGTGATCAACAGGGATGCAGTCTACCCATCACATCATTGTCAGAATTGCAGGAAAGACTAACAAATCTGAGCTTAAATTCATAATATAACTGGATCAGCCTATTTTGGTAGTGTGATTTAACCCGAGTTCAGGTTAGTTTAGCTATCTCTATCTATAACAAAAAAAGAGCGCAATATCTGCGCTCTTTTTTATTCAGAAAGTTCTAAAATAAAATATGGTTTTATGCTTCTTTCTTTTCAGAAGGTTTGGCATTTTTTACCATACTAAAGAACCAATAGACCAAGGTTGAAAAAGCAACCACACCCGCTAAAGTTACTAACCATTCATTATTACCAGCCCAACCTGTTCCTAATCCTAGTTCACTGGCTTTTTTATTCTGAATAAAAGCAACCGCAGCAATACCAACACCTAACAAACCAGCACCCCCTACAAAACCACTACCTAAAAGAATGCCGGTTTCTTTGCGTGCTTCAAGTTGTTTATCATTTTTTGTAAATTTTTCTACCCAAAAGCGAATCATGCCGCCAAGAAAAATAGGAATCATGGTTGCCACAGGCAAATAAACACCCACAGCAAAAGGTAACGATGGTATACGAAGTAATTCACATGTAATAGCGATACCAACACCTATAGCAATTAATGTCCAGGGTAAGTTTTGATCCAGTACACCATCAATCACCAGCTTCATTAATGTTGCCTGCGGTGCAGGTAACTCATCGCTACCAAACCCAAAAGTTTCGGCTAACATTAATACGGCAAAACACACGAAAGCCGCTGATGTCAGTACACCCAGTATTTCAGCAAGTTGTTGCTTTTTAGGTGTGGCACCCACAATAAAACCTGTTTTTAAATCCTGTGATGTGTCCCCTGCTATGGATGCCGCAATACACACTACACAACCAACGATGAGTGCCCCAGCTTTACCCGTGCTTCCTGTCCAGTCCAACATTAAAAATATGGTCGCTGTACCTAACAAGGCAGCAATAGTCATTCCACTCACCGGATTAGAAGTACATCCCACCATACCCACAATACGGGAAGCAACGGTAACAAAAAAGAAAGCAAAAATAGTGACACACAGCGCAGCAATAATGCGTGAATCTACACCACCTACAATACCAAATGCCTGGGGTAAAAATGTTAAAGCCAAAACAACCGTTAAAATACCGATACCAACAATCTTCAATGGCAAATCATTTTTGGTTCGTTCAATGGTGTTTGCCTGATCACCATGCACTCTTTTTTCTAATTGTTTCGCACCAATCTTAAAGCTTTGAACCATGACGGGAATCGTTCGAATTAAAGTAATAATACCTGCTGTTGCTACAGCACCCGCACCAATATATCTAACGTATCGTGTCCAAATATCATAAGCGGACATTTGGCTAATCAATTTAACGGTTTCTGGAAAAAGGGGTGTTGTCTGTGCTTCTCCCCAGTAAGCAATACCAGGAATAAGAATCAGTGCACTGAGTAAACCACCACCAACCATAATAGAGGCAATACGTGGTCCTAAAATAAAACCAACACCAAACAATGCACTGGATAACTTAATACCAATTTGCGCTTTGGCAATCACCGGTAAACTAAAAGATAATTTTGAAGGAATCACCTGCAACCAGGTTGTCAGGGTTTTAAATAATGCAGCAACACCGATACCAATAAATATAAACTTTGCTCTATTGCCCCCTTCTTCGTTAGCAATCAAAACCTCGGCACATGCTGTTCCCTCAGGATAGGGTAATTTGCCATGTTCTTTTTCAATTAAATAACGACGCAGAGGAATCATAAATAAAATACCTAAAATACCACCACACATGGCCAGAATAGTCATTTGTAGTAAATCAGGCGCCATCTGCCACATGAATAATGCCGGTAAGGTAAATATGATGCCACTGGCAACAGAACTGGATGCTGAACCCGTTGTCTGTGCAATATTGGTTTCTAAAATTGTGCTGTGTATACCGCCCTTGGCCAACAACCGGAAGACGGCAACGGCCATAACTGCAACAGGAATCGATGTACTGATGGTTAAGCCGGCTCTTAATCCTAAATAGGCATTTGCTGCACCAAAAATTACGCCAAAAAATATACCTAAAATTAACGCTTTAGGTGTGAATTCAGCCATACTTTGATGAGGGCCAACATAAGGTTGGTGTTTGTTTGAATCTGAAGGCTTCTGCGGAGCATCCGTCAAATTAACGGGGGTACTCTCTGTGGAGACAATCTCTTCTTTAATACTCATTACCCAGTATTCCTCTCTCTTTTTTGCACTCCATTAAATAGATTCCATCCATCAAAGTCAAACAATTGCTTGTTTAAAAACAGAGTGAGTAATACTAAATATGACTAGATTATAATGAAAATCAATAAGTTAAAGAAGGGTGTTGCAATTTGCCCTCATATTCGAAATCACTTCGCAAAAACTCCATACTCTCTCCATCTCTCCGTCCAAACCAGCAAACCCGTTGCGTTAAATGTACCATCCAGTGTTGTTGTTTTTCTGGCTTTTTAGTAGTGAAACATTTAGGCGACATCACAGCAACATTAGTGCCTCCCTTAAATCGAGCAGAAGGATACCAAAAAAATTCTGCACCCATTTCTCTTAATTGACTACCCAAAGATTGAGTGTAATCCCAGGAGCTCGGCGCTGTAATGACAGCTTCTTTACTATCAAAAGGTGCCAAACGTAAATCCAGTGTTTTCTCACTGGATACACCTATCAAAAAAGCCGTTCTTGAATCACGAATATGCTCTAAAGGACCTAAGTTTTTTAAGCCAGCTTGAAATAACCATAAATAAACAGCGGCTTCTGCAAGTAAAGTAGAATGCTCCTGCGAAGCATAAAAAATACCCCGCTCCCAGGTACTGCCAAAACGGGAACCATGCTTTAAAGGTGGATAACGAAATGGTGTCATTAATAAATAAGACAAACCTTTCAGATCATCAGCAACCGGTGGTTTAGACTGATCCAATAATGCTTCTAGGCGGTGTTGCTCTTCAGCCGATCGCGTAATGTTACGAGTTGCCGCAACAACCTGAGTTTCAACAATTCGCCAGACCTTCCCCATACGGGGAACAAATGTTTGTTGATCCAACATACAGCTATATACGGCCTCTCATCGCGTCCAAATACCAAAGCACCTGAGATAAACCATCTACCTTTTGAATGAGGTCAATGGGCTTCTGCTCATTTAAATGTTGGTTTTCGGTTTTCATCCAATGTTTAATTGAAGATTCATCACCACCAACAATGGAAAATAACGCGCGATATAATCGAATTAACAAAAGTGCAAGTTCAAAAGGTTTATGGTTGGGTATTGGTGCCCCACTTTTCATTCGAGCCACCGTTGGAACAGAAACACCAATAGCATTGGCAAGCTGTTCCCGATTTAACCCAAGCTCATCAGCCGCAGCAACAACACTATTGCCAACAAGCGCTTCGTCAGAAGTTATACTCGATACAGTCATAAACAGTCACACTAAAATATATCTTAAGATACATTCTATTATAAATAGTATCTCAAGATACGCAATAGCGACTGTAATATTTTTTCTCATTATACTATCTGTATAAGTAGTATAACCAGCCTTTTACCTAAAAAAGTCGAGATGCAAGCAGACAGTTAATGAAAGTGAGCTTTGCTAATACCCTTATAAAAACGATTTCGCACCGCTTCGCTGTGTGCGACTGACTTTTCCAAGAGTGGTATTAAAAACGTTTAAATAACGCCATTAATTCTTCAATTTTGCCATCAACATTCGTTTGATCTTGAGATTCAAATGCATCCTTAACGCAACATTTAATATGCCTTTGTAATATATTGGTTTCCACAGATTTTAATGCGGATTGCACTGCTTTCAATTGTGTCAGAATTTCCGGGCAATAACGTTGTTCATCTATCATCCGTTTAATGCCTTCTATTTGACCAGCAATACGATTGATACGATGTCTTTCTTCCACATGACTTGGATGCTCGGAATGGCAGGCTAATTCTGAAACACTCATTGTACAGTTATTCTCATTAAAAATAGTTGGATGCAATAGAATGGGCGATAATAACACACCCTAAAATTAACTTAAAATCTATTACAAAAAAGTTGCATATGAAATACATTGAAAATTATAACTATTTGAAAACAATGTTATTTTTTAACTAAAACACGTTCAATTCGTTCAACTGTAATACCATTATCCTCTATCATTTTAGTAATGATTTTATCTGACAAATTTTGCTTTGGCTTTAAAATAAAATCTACTGTTTGATGTTCTAAACTGATTTTTATTTCATGAACCTCTTTCTTTTTCTTAAATACTTTTTCTAGTCCACGCGCACAAAAATCACACACCATACCTTTTACATGGGCAACAATTTTATTGTGTTTAATATCATGCTCAACCGTCGCATGAAGCCTCTGATTAAAGGTTAACAGACTGATTAATATAAACAATAATGACACATATCGCATAACAGGCACCTCTCAATCTCAAGCTAATAACGTACTATCCAATTGAATAGCACATCAGAATCATTGTCTGCTCCAATTTCAAAAAGATAAGACCCTTTAAAAAAACGAAGCAATGGTGTTACTAAAAATTTTGTATCTTTCAATTCAGGCTGTTCAGGATGATGTTCTACCTGCAGCATAATCCAGGTATGTAACTTATTATAACCTGCTATATAGGGGGCAATGCCTGCACGTGCCTTTTGATGAAATGAGCCATTATCAAAAACATCAGCATAACGCACTTCATTGTCATAACTTAAAAAATAGCGTCGGGTCTCCCAATCCAATGAAAAACCCATAGCAATCCGTTCTTCAACTCTATCATCATCGGATATAACACCTAATTGCGTTCTAAGATACATATTTCTCTGGGAATTCTTTGTATTTCGACGATTTAATAAATAATTCCATTGAAAATTAATGTTATAGAGATCACTTTGCCGAAAATCTTCAACAGAAAGCCCTATTGAATAGTTTTTTTCTGGCGAATAATGGATATGTAATCGACTTAATTCCCAATTATTGGACTGCATGACCGTCCATCCACCCGGATAAGAAATTGGACGTGCGATAAGGTGTTGAATACCACCAACAACCAAAAACACCAAACTTAATAGTCTGATACAAGATTTCAAAACATAAGACATTGTTGATCTTTCATATATAAACAATATACCCCCATAGGGTATGCTGTCAACCATGGCTTATTCTTTTATCAAATCATTTACGAAAGAGCAGCTGTCCCACATTTTATTTAAATCGGATTAGATGTGAGAATAACGCTCACCTTCTAATCGATATTCATCACCCATTGCACATAAGATATTTCTTTTTTTCACAACATTGAGACGAGAGTGAGCCCAGCGCTTATTGTTCAAAATCAATAAATCACCTTTTTTCCAACGATAAATAATCGCATTATCCCAGGCGGCTCTTTGAATAGCTTCACTTTCTCTGCGGGAAAAAGCACAGCCATCACCATAAGTTATATATAAAAATCTGTTTTTAGGTTGTGATTCACGATGCACCATCCACTCCATAAATAAGCGCAATAAAGGGTGATATCTTTCCTGAAAATGCCAGAAATTGTATGCAAAAGATTCTCCATTAAACATGGTTAAACTGAGTAGTTTTTCATTTGTGTGTTCATCTTGTATAACCGCAGGCAAATGAATAGAGGTTGTCAAACCACCATCATCATGCCAGGCATATTCCATACTTTCTGAATCTAGATATTGCTCAACGTCTGATTTACTTTGTGAATAAAACACCTCTTTCCAGGTTTTTCTAAAGTTCAATAAAGATTTCTTTGCATAAAAACGTCGATAATAACGAACACCCAGTGTTTCTAATTTCAAACGAATATCTGGCTCTAAACTTCTGAATACTTTGGCGCAATCAAAAATCGGTGTTTCACCATATTGCTGAGGTGCATCCTGACAAAAAAATGAAATCATACCAGGCCTTGTTCTTTGATAAACAAATTCTGTATGAAATCCAATAATAAAAGGTTTGGGCGATCTTGTTGACACAAATATCTTATCTGCCACATGTGGTCTGGGAGAGGCACCACCAAGATTCTTCTGCATTAACTGGTAATCCAAAGCACCTAAAACTTCCCGAAAATCATCCATATCAGTTAATTGAAAATTACGAAAAAGCAAAGCCCCCTGTTTGTCTAAATAGTCACGCATATCCTCTTTATGAGAATGAATATAAGATAACAATGCACTCTTCTTTTTGCTGATATCCAAAGAAATTGGAGATACCACAAACGGTGTTTCTGATTCAAAAGTCGTATAGGTAATATCATTTTTATCCAAAGGACATGTTTTTAGAGCACGCATGATGTCATCCTTTTAATCGGTATTAGAATTACTGACATGAGCAAAATTCAAATAACCCAAAGGCTGCCCTGCTGACCGTCCCGACGGATTAACCAGATAACTTTGTTTGATATCCTGAGCGCTTAAGTTAGAAAGTAATTTTATTGATTGTTGTTTTAACCAGGATAAAAGCTCATAACGATGAAGCCCAAATAAAAACCGTTCATTATGTTTTTCTAGCCATTTCGACATTTCATAACTGCCATAACTACTAAAGTCTTTATCTAAAAAAGAACGCTCTGCATAATCAAAAATCAACTCACACCTTTCACAACATTCGTTTGAAAAGAATCTTAAAAAATGCTTTAAATCTTCTTCTGGTAAGTAATAACTCACACCTTCTAAAATAAATAATGTTTTCTTCTGTATAGAAAACCCATTATTTGTTAGACATTGCTTAATATTTCTATCTTTAAAATCAAATTTAATGTATTGAACATTTAATGCATTACCTATTCTTTTCCTTTTTAATATTTTCTTTTTTCTTTTCTGTGTAGACTCCAGATCTAACTCAAAAATATCAATATGTTTAAGTTGTTCATGAAATCTATGCGCTCTTGTATCATAACCAGCTCCTAAAATAACCAGTTGTTCAATACCATTGTGTATGGCTTTATATAGTTTTTCATCAAAAAATTTGGTTCTGGCAAGAAAATAACAATAACTTCCTGGAGAAATACGTTCTGTTATCTTACGCAAAAATCTGTGTGGCATACATAGTAAATACTTATACCTTGGACCCACAAAATACTTTGCCATAAAATCAGGATTTTTCATTTGCAAGTCATCATGCTTTGCTGAAGCTGCACGTAAAGCAGCAACACTTTCTGCTGAACGAATCGCCTTATTGGTTGAAGATAATAAAAGCATTAGAAGTCTCCTAGTTCAATATTAAAGGATAAGCCAAGACAACATTACCTGAAGCCAAACCTTTGTTTTGATCATAAAACTTTGCATGGGTTTTTATGAAAAATGTATTTTTTCTAAAGAATATTTTATTGATGAGCAATTCCCCTTGAAATTTTTTAGGATTGATGACTTGTCTAAATGACAAATCTTTCTTTAAAATAAACATAGAAGATAATTGCTTATCCAAATAACTCTGATAAGTCATTTTAGTTATGGCATCTTTTGCAATATCGGTTAAATTACCGACTGGTGCTTTTTGTAAATATTCATAAGCTGTTAAATAACCAAAAGCCAAATAGGCCAGTTGGTTAAAACAAATAATAAACTCTACCGCATTAAAATGTCCGGTAGAATCAATATAACAACTTTCATGGATACTAAATTCACCATTCACTCGAATTAAACATTCTTCAGTTAACGGCACCTCTATTAAATGAGCAGAACGTAAATAATTAGTTTGTGTCCGATGATAGGGCTTTAAAACATCATTGAGAATACTGGGCTCAATCATCTTTGTAAGAGAATGTACTGTAGATGTACTCATGTGTGTCATCTCCTTTTGAATGCTTGTTAAGCGGACAGTGGATAGTCATCACGAACGATGATACGAAACACCATGGTTTCTTCTTCATTAATCATCTCATCAGTAGGTGTCATACCCTGTGTTTGACATCGCCCTGCTTTATGTGCCAAAAAACGATTGTCCCAAAGTATCAAATCACCTTTTTGCCACTGAAAAACAGAGATAAATTCTTCTTGCTCTATAAAGTCAAATAATCGATTCAGTATTTTTTCACTATCCAGAATATTTTTTCCATCAACACCAATTGTAAACCCTCGGGTTGCATAAATACTTTTATTCCCTGTTACAGGATGTTTAATAATAGCTGGATGACTAACGGGTGCTTGTACCTGGTCAATCATGGTTAAAATTTCACTAATATCTAAACCTGCATCTTCTTTTCTTACTTTATATTTCCAACGACCACTATGAATCAATTTCAATGACTCTAACTCTATTTTAAAATCATAAGGTAATGCTCGATAAGCTTTTTCCAAATCGATAAAGAGTGTCGTTCTTAAAGAGTTTTTAGGAACAATTTGTGGGTAAAGTAGCGTTAATGGTATAGGTTCTTCAAGAAATGCTGTATCTGAGTGCCAATACCCACCGGTTCTTGGTACACCAATACTTTTATTATTGAGTCGTACATTAGATGAAACAAAAATAAGTGGATAATCCGGATGATGATAATTATTTTGTAAATAAGGGATTGGTGTTCCAAAATGATAGGACACATCGTTAAATATCTGTGTATTAAGCGTTTGGTTTTTTACAATAACGGCTTTGTAGCTATAAATAAGCTCTTTAATTTGTTCAATATCTTTTTTATCGACATGATTAAAGTCAACGTCAGTAACGTAACAACCTATTGATTGATCAGATGGAAAAGAGACTTTCATAAGGAAACTCCTTTTTAATTCTTTTTTGTTTTTTTACTGGTTTGTTTTTATGTTTTATATTTTTTCTGATAACTCTTGTTACGAAGTTATCTGTTTTATTTAACATGTAAGAGATAGAATGACATACACCTTATGCTCTATGCAAAAGCAAAAATCCTAAATAATTGTAAGACATTATCCATTCTCAAATAGAAATATATCCTATAGCCCACTTTAATTTATGTTATGATGTCATTTAAATCTGCGATAAGAATACAGGCTTATCAACACATTATCATGACAAAAGAAATCATTTCTCTTGATTTAAAAGGTCTACGTTGTCCTGAGCCGGTTATGCAAATTAGAAAGCAATTACGGGATATGGAAATTGGAGAACAATTACATATCATTGCTGATGATCCAACAACACAACATGATATCCCACGCCTTTGTCATTTTATGGGACATCAATTAATACAACAAAAATCTATTGAAAATGCTTTTTCTTATTTAATTCAAAAAGGCTAGGGGCTGTTTATCTTCTTATTTTTATGACTCTTGATAAGATTCAACAACATTTAAAAAATACCTGCCAACAAGAGCAACCTTTATGGAATCCTTCTTTTTGTGGTGATATTGATATTGAAATCAAAAAAAATGGCTCCTGGTTTTATATGGGCAGCCTGATTCAACGTTTACCCTTAGTTAAATTATTTGCATCGGTTTTAAGGAAAGAAGACGATGATTATTTTTTGGTAACACCCGTAGAAAAATTACGTATTCAAGTTGAAGAAGCTCCCTTTGTTATTCAGCTTTTAACCGTTAAAAATGAAAATAACCTACAAATTTTGTCTTTTACTGATAATTTGGAACGAGAATGGATTGCCAGTCAGTCACATCCTATTATTGTACTTACCAATGAAAAAACCCGAACACCCAGACCTTATTTATTACTGTATAATGGTTTGCATGCATTAATTCATCGTAATGTCTTTTATCAATTGGTTGAGCTTGCTGAAGAAAAAACAACTCAACAGGGTATAGAAGCTCTGGTTCGCTCTCAAGATCACTCTTTTTCATTAGGACGGCTGGACTAACATGTTGTTTACTTTTAAAAAACCACCCAAAGCAGCCATCATCTGCTATCTGCTGGGCTTTCTTATTATTGGTTTATCGTTGCTGCATGTTTATTATCAACTCAACTGGATTTCTCTGTTGTTAAACCAGCAGCTCTTTATTATTGGTGCTATTATTGTGGTTATAGGCTCCATACTTAATTGGACCTTTACCTTCTTACCCAAAAAATCAAATACTGATGACTAGGGTCTGTTACCTTTTATAGTTTATCTTTCTGAACAATGTTTATTTTAATTCAACGTTTCTTTCAATGTGCACTGTTCTCACTTGTGTTATGCACCACAGGCATAGCAAAAGAAAAACAAACACCATACAAAGTGATTAAAAATGTGGCTTATGGTACTCATAAACGTCAAAAAATGGACATCTATTTACCTGACAAAACCCAATTAACCAACAAAGTTCAAAAAAATGTACCTGTGATTTTTATGGTTCATGGTGGCGCCTGGCGCTTTGGCAACAAAAATGCATCTGGCGTTATTGGTGAAAAAGTAAATTTCTGGCTGCCTAAAGGGTATATTTTTATTTCAACAAATTATCGTTTAATACCTGATGCAAATCCCATTCAGCAAGCAGAGGATATTGCAACAGCACTGGCTTTTGCTCAAAAAAAAGCAACATCTTGGGGTGCCGATCCTTCAAAATTTATTTTAATGGGGCATTCTGCAGGTGCACATCTTGTCAGTCTGGTATCAACCTCTGCTGACTTAACCTCTGCTTATGGTCTCTCGCCCTGGTTAGGCACTATTGCTCTGGATAGCGCAGCATTTGATATACCTCAAATTATGTTAAATAAACCATTGAGATTATATAAAAAGGCTTTTGGAAAAGATCCGAATGTTTGGAAAGCCGCTTCTCCTATCCATAAACTTTCTCAAAAAACGATACCTTTTCTTATCGTTTGTTCAAGTAAGCGAAAACAAAAAAATCAACCATGTCTACAAGGAAAAGCGTTTAAAGAAAAAGCCGAAAAACTGTCAACCTGGGTTACTTTATTACCGGTTGATTTGTCCCATAAAGAAATCAACCATCTATTAGGCAAACCATCTGGCTACACTTCAAAAGTGAATCAGTTTATTCATCAATTAACAACAAAAGCCTTTTAAGCTATGCTTAGGGTCTGTTGCTCTTTTATAGGTTAAACCTGCATTTTTGTACTTAATAACCTTAGTGGCACCATTTGAAAATGCAGGTTTCAGTCAAACAATAACCTCTATTTAAGAATCTCAAAAAATTATGGATTTCATCTGGATACTCTTTGCATTCCTTTGTGGGCTTGGTGTGCGATTAATTTCGTTACCTCCCATGTTGGGCTATTTATTAGCCGGTTTTTTACTTAATTTTATGCATATGCAACCCGATGAACATTTGGATACCTTATCTGATTTAGGGATTACTCTAATGCTTTTTACTATAGGATTAAAGCTCAATATCAAAGATTTAATAAAGCCTGAAGTGTGGGCCAGTACGCTGCTTCATATGCCCATTTGGATTTTGATAACAACCAGTCTTTTCTGGTGGTTAGGCACTTTGGCATTACCACACTTAACGGACATGAGTTTAAAAACAGCGGCTCTATTAGCCTTTGCCCTAAGCTTTAGCAGCACCGTTTGTATTGTCAAATTATTGGAAAACAGCGGTGAAACGCTTACCCGTCATGGCAAGCTGGCCATCTCCATTTTAGTCATACAGGATATTCTGGCCGTTATCTTTTTGGTGATTGCCAATGGTAAAATTCCTTCTATTTGGGCTTTTGCTTTATTAAGTTTATTTTTATTAAAGCCATTGTTTAATAAATTTTTAGATTATGCTGGTCATGGAGAACTCTTACCCTTAACCGGCATATTTCTAGCATTGGGTGCTTATCAATTATTTGAATTTGTTGATGTAAAAGGTGATTTGGGTGCTTTAATTTTTGGCATGATTCTGAGTCATCATAAAAAGGCCACAGAATTAACAAAAGCCTTACTTTCTCTTAAAGATTTATTTTTAATCGGCTTCTTTTTAACAATAGGATTAACCGCTCTACCTACTTGGTCTATGGTATGGATAATACTGATTATATCCGCTTTATTAACCATAAAATTCCTATTGTTCTTCTTTGTTTTTGTCGGATTAAAGCTACGAGGACGCACTGCTTTTTTAGCCTCTGTAGAATTATCCAACGTCAGCGAATTTGGCCTTATTGTTTGTGCACTCTGTGTCAACCAATTATGGTTAGATAAAGAATGGTTGGTTATTTTGGCGATTGCGTTGTTTATTTCTTTTATTATTACCAGTATTGTTTATAAATCAGCCCATCAAATCTATGCTCGTTATAAACATTTTCTTTGTCGTTTCCAGACACAATCCCGTTTGCCGGATGATATATTTGAACAACCCGAACATTGTCGTGTTTTGATCGTAGGCATGGGCCGGGTTGGCAAAGGGGCATATCAGGCCTTACAAGAAGAAATGGGGAAAGGCATATGGGGAATGGATGCCGATCGCTCCAGAGTGGCGATACAAAAAAAAGCCGGTTTTAAAATTTTCGCCGGTGATGGAGGTGATGCAGATTTATGGGAACATTTTCATTTTGAAACCATTGAGTTTATGCTACTGACCATTCCTAAAGTGGATGATATCTGTAATATCACCACTCAGGTTCGTAATAGTGGATATCAAGGCCATATTATTGCTATTTGCCGTTACGAAGATGAATTCCAGACTTTACTGGATGCTGGTGCTGACAAAGTCTTTAATTTCTTTTCAGGAGCCGGTGCTGGTTTAGCAGAAGAAAGTCTACATTATATAGAATATAAAAAAGCCCTGGCCCGGGTAAACCCTGACTAAAGTTAGTAAAGTCTGTTAGGATGAGTTAATCGAAATCAAAGTATAAAAAAGTTTATTTAAACCTCATTTTCTGGCAAAATCACGCTTTTTTTCATACATAACTTCAGCTGTACATACCAATCTAGAGAATTTTTCATTCTATGGCAAAATTTAATTATGAAACCGTTTTAAATGTTCATCATTGGAACGACACTTTATTCAGCTTTACCTGTACCCGTGATGCCACTTTACGATTTCGTAATGGTGAGTTTGTTATGTTAGGGCTTGAAATAGAAGGAAAACCACTATTACGTGCTTATAGTATTGCCAGTCCAAATTATGCCGAACACCTGGAATTTTTAAGTATAAAAGTACCCGATGGTGCCTTAACCTCTCGTTTACAGTACCTCAAACAAGGCGATGAAGTACTCGTCAGTAAAAAACCTACAGGAACTCTGGTTATTGATGACTTAAAACCCGGACGCCATTTATACTTATTATCCAGTGGCACAGGATTAGCGCCTTTTCTCAGTATTGTCCAAGATCCCGATACTTATGAAAAATTTGAAAAAGTGATTTTATGTCATAGTGTCAGACTGGTTAGTGAGCTTTGTTATAAAGATTTCTTCCTGCAAACCTTGCCACAGCATGAATTTTTAGGTGACATGATCCGAGAGCAGTTTATTTATTATCCAACAGTCACCCGGGAAACCTTTGAGCATCAAGGACGACTTACAGATTTAATGACCAGTAAAAAGTTATTTAACGACCTATCGTTACCCGCCATAGATCCTGAATTTGATCGTGCCATGATTTGTGGCAGTCAGGCAATGCTTACTGACACTTCACAAATATTGGATGACTTTCATTTAACCATCAGTCCTAAGCTGGGTGTTTTAGGCGACTATGTAATTGAAAGGGCTTTCGTAGATTAAGCTAAATGGCATCCTTGCCATATTGTTTTTTAAACCTGGTCGTGCTTTTTAAACTTGCTGAGATTCAGACTAATTTAACTGACTCAACTGTTGTTCAAGCATTTGTTTTAATGCTTCAAATTCTTCTTCTTTAAACCCAGTTTTTGCAAAAAGAATTTTTCCATTCGGTGCTATAAGATAAGTTCTTGGAATATATTTATCGGCAAATAATGAATAAACATCTCGTTTTGGATCAGCGGCCATCGGAAAAGTAAACCCTTTTTCTTTACGATATTCCTGCAATGTTTCTTCTGTTTCTTCACGCCCAATCACTAACAAATCAAAATGTTGATTATCTTTGTGCTGAGTCCAGACCTTTTGAAGATGAGGCAATTCTATCTGACAAGGCCCACACCATGTTGCAAAAAAATTGACTACAATAATCTTACCACTATTAGGTAAGGTAAAGTTTTTACCATCTAAAGAAATTAATGAAAACTCTGGAGCCTGATTGCCTACTTTAGGTGGATTAACCGCAATATTATCTTTCGTATTATTCGCATCATCTTTTAAAGCAAGGCTTTCTTCAGGATGCTTTGTTGCACAAGCCGCTAATAAAACAAAGACAAAAAGGTAATTAACATATTTCATTTTAAATCTCCTCAAAGAAAAAAATCATGATACTTAGTAACTGAATCAAACTATTTTGACACAATGATTGATTTTGTAAAAAATCACCGTAGTTTACGATTAACCAAAACAATGTTCCACTATTTTATACTAGAGGCTGTTTATCTTTTATAGTTTACACCCCTTCGCTGTGTGTGACTGACTTTTCCAAGAGCGGAAAAGTCAGCAAAACGCCCTAAATACTCCTACAGAGGGTATTTCTCCTGCATCCTTGTCCAGATTTAATACAACTCATTATATAAGTGAGTGCTATCACTTTAATGAATGCAAACCAAACATATTACCTTCTGTATCTATTGCTAACGAAATAAAACCATATTCACCAATGGACATCTTAGATCGTTCAATCTTTCCACCAGCTGACTCTATTCGAGATTCTTCAACAGCACAATCTTCACAAGAAAAATACACCAAAACATTATGACCACCGGCAGGCATATCCTGCATTTTAACCAATGCACCTGAAGCACCATACTTTTCCATATCAGAAGAAAAAGTCCACATATCGATATTACTATCTGTTGGATCACTTAATTGAGTTAATTCTGCACCAAGAACCGTTTCATAAAACGTCTTAGCTCGTGGCATTTCATTGACATAGATTTCAAACCAACCTACAGGATTCATAACATCACCTCTCAGAATTTATACATCTATTTAAACCATACGGCAAAATGCTAGCATGATAGATTGTTGATTGTCTATCATGCTAATATTTCAGTGTTGTGTTTCTTCAGGTCTCATAGATAAACAGGCTCTAACATTATGGCTCATCAATTTACAGGTTTTCCCAAAGAATTATTCATCTTTTTGAACAACCTTTCTAACAATAACCGTCGAGAATGGTTTCATGAAAACAAACCTTACTATAAACAACATATTGTTGAACCCATGCAGGATTTTATCGTAGCTATTGCACCCGCATTAAAAGATATATCGAAACATTATGTTGCTGATCCCCGGACAAATGGTGGCTCTATGTTTCGTATTTATCGCGATACACGTTTTTCAAAAGACAAAACCCCTTATAAAGAACATGTTGCCTGCCAGTTTCGACATGCTGTCGGTAAAGACGCCCATGCACCAGGATTTTATATACACATACAACCCAACCGTGTCAGAGTTGGTGGCGGTATCTGGACACCACACAGTCCAGCTTTATTTAAAGTACGCACTCGTATTGCCGAAAAACCGAAGGAATGGGAATCCATTATTTCTGATAAACAATTTATACAATACTTTGGCGGCATTAATGGAGACAGCTTAAAACGTGCACCCAAAGGTTTTGATCCCCATCATCCTCAAATCGATTATTTAAAAAAGAAAAGTTTTTTTGCTATGCAGGATATTCAAGATAATGCTCTTTTAAAAAAATCTTTCTTAAAAACAGTTGAGAAAAATTTTAATGCCTTATCACCCTTTATGAAATTTATTACCAAATCATTGGATTTACCTTACTGAACCATTTTCCTAACTAACCTCTGTTCTGGATAAGAAGAACTCCTTTAACTACGTGCAAGCTCAATAAATGCACGCAAATATTCTAAATTGCTGTCCGTATCACGAATACCCAAATAAATTTGCTTGACTATACCCTCTTTACCCAAACGCACAGAAGTTAACGGTAATTGAGCAGAATATTCTTCTGCCAACCATCGTGGCAAAGCCGCTACCCCTCGACCACTCGCCACCATTTGCAACATAATCTCCGTAGTTTCACTGATTTTATGACGTTTAGGGACCACACCCGATGGATTGAGGAATTGGGTATAAATATCCAGGCGATCCAAAGCAACAGGATAACTCAATAAAACTTCTTCACGAAGACTGGATGCATTGATATATTCACATTGCGCCAAAATATGATGACTTGATACGACCAGGACTTGTTCATAATCAAACACAGGCTCAAAACACAAACCTGTTTTGTAAAAAGGATCCGGTGTCACTAACAGATCAATCTCATAATTAAGCAAAGCACCAACACCACCGAACTGGAATTTTTGTTTAACATCCACATCCACATCTGGCCAGGTTTCCAAAAAAGGAGAAACCACTTTCAATAACCACTGATAACAAGGATGACACTCCATACCAATTCGTAAAGTACCACGCTCACCCTGAGCGATCTGCTTCAGTTTACTCTCCGCATGATCTAACAAAGGCAATACGCGATTGGCAAGATTAAGCAGATATGAACCCGTCTGCGTCAAGTGCAAACTGCGCCCTTCACGTAGCCAGACGGCAGCTCCAAGATTGTCTTCTAATTTACGCATCGTATGGCTAAGGGCCGACTGGGTCACACAAAGCTTTTTGGCCGCTGCTGTCAGCGAACCCTGCTGATCAACAGTCCGTATGATAGTGAGGTGTGTACGTTCAATCATAATATCTATGAATAAAATTAATCGAATTATGAAAATATACCATTTTTATTCATAGTTAAAGTGTTTTAGGCTATTTATTACCCATTATCGATCACACTAAAAAGGTAATACCATGGCTTTAGTTCATAATCTTGGCTTTCCACGTATTGGTGCAAAGCGTGAGCTCAAATTTGCTCAAGAAGCATTCTGGAATGGACAAATCTCTGAATCTGAATTGCTGGCAACGGCAAAAGAACAGCGCTCTATCAATTGGAAAACCCAGCAATCTCTCGATTTGGTTCCTGTAGGCGACTTTTCTTTGTACGACCAGGTTCTGGATATGAGTTTTATCTTAGGTCATTTACCTAAGCGTGTTACCGATCTGGAAGGCAGCAATCTTGATCATTATTTTCGTGTAGCACGTGGCCGATCGGTCAATGACAAAGATCATCATGGTGTACATGCCGGAGAAATGACTAAATGGTTTGATACCAACTACCACTACATAGTGCCAGAAGTAACAGCCGATACTCAATTTTCTCTGAATGCCAATCCATTATTCACTCAATTGACCGAAGCCCAGCAGTTAGGAGTGAATGCCAAACCTGTCATCATAGGTCCAGTGACTTATCTATGGTTGAGTAAAGCAAAAGATCAATCCAATCGTCTGGATTTATTAGAACGTCTTTTACCTGTCTATCTTGATTTACTCAACAAATTGGCTGATGCTGGCACACAATGGGTACAAATAGATGAACCTGTTTTGGTTACTGAACTGGAACCAAGCTGGCAAAGGGCCTTTGAAACAGCGTATCACGCACTGAAATCCAGTCGAACGAATCTTTTACTGACAACCTACTTTGGCAGGCTCCAAGAAAACCGACAACTGGCTATTGAGTTACCTGTTGCAGGTTTACATGTGGATGCCATAAGCGGCCAACAAGAAATCAATTACCTTGTGGATTCTTTGCCAACAGATAAGGTGCTTTCCATTGGTATTATCAATGGTCGTAATATTTGGAAAACAGATTTAAACACAACCCTTGACTGGTTAGAGCCTATCATCAAAAAACTAAAAGAGCGTTTATGGATTGCACCCTCTTGTTCTCTATTACATGTACCCGTAGATCTGAAAAGTGAAACTCTATTAGATGCTGATATTTATAACTGGCTAGCCTTTGCTAAGCAAAAACTGGAAGAGTTATCACTTCTAGGCAAAGCGATTAACGAAGGCCGTACCGCAGTTGCTAAAGAACTTGCTATCAATCATGAAGCTATCGAAAGCCGTATTCACTCTAAGCATGTCCACAATCCAGACGTTAAAACAGCGATAAAAAATATTACTCTGGAAATGGGTCAACGCAAAAGTATTTACACGGAACGCATTGCCAAACAGCAAGCACATTTAAACTTACCACTTTATCCAACCACAACGATTGGATCTTTTCCGCAAACACAGGCAATTCGTCAAGCACGCCTGGCATTTAAAAAACAAAATATTTCAGCTGATGAATATACGATAAAAATGAAAGCCGAAATAGAATATGCTGTACGTGAACAGGAAAAACTCGGCCTTGATGTACTGGTACATGGTGAAGCTGAGCGTAATGACATGGTGGAATATTTTGGTGAGCAATTGGAAGGCTATGCCTTCAGTCAGTTCGGTTGGGTACAATCTTATGGTTCACGCTGTGTTAAACCACCCATTTTATTTGGTGATATCCATCGACCAAAAGCCATGTCTGTAGAATGGATAAAATACGCACAATCATTAACAGAAAAACCCATGAAAGGCATGTTAACCGGCCCAGTAACCATGCTCAATTGGTCCTTCGTACGAGATGATCAACCTCGCAAAGAATCCTGTCTACAATTGGCTTTAGCGATACGTCAGGAAGTCCAGGATCTTGAAGCAGCAGGTGTAAGTATTATTCAAATTGACGAACCGGCATTACGCGAAGGTTTACCTTTGCGTAAATCTGAGTGGCAAGACTATCTTGATTGGGCTATTCAATCTTTTCGTATCACCGCTAATGGCGTCAGTGACAAAACTCAAATTCATACACATATGTGTTACTCTGAGTTCAATGACATTATTCAATCCATTTCATACATGGATGCCGATGTCATCACCATTGAAACCTCTCGTTCTGATATGGAATTACTGGATGTATTTGAAGATTTTCATTACCCGAATGAAATTGGTCCTGGTGTATATGATATTCACTCACCGAATATTCCCTCCAAAGAACAAGTGGTTAAGTTGATGAACAAAGCTGCTGAACGCATTCCTGTAAGGCGTTTATGGGTGAACCCGGATTGTGGTCTTAAAACACGACAATGGAATGAGGTAACCCCAGCATTACAAAACATGATTGCCGCTGCGAAAACCTTACGCGCTAATGCCAATCATTGAGTATGATGTTCTGAATATTTAACTTTAACTGTAATAAGAAAAGTTCATATTATTTTTTATATCCATAAATCTGTTAAATAAAGCCAGATCGTATGATCTGGCTATAAATATATGGTTGAAACAATAAATATTCGATATAGCAATTATTAGTTATTGTTGCATAAATATTCGTTTATCATCATCAATTATTTGATTATTATCTGGATTTATATCTGTGTATAAAATCTCCTGATTATAAATATCACCTGCAAACCTTACTATTTCTGCCTGAACAACATATGGAAAAGAAGGATTTGGTTTACGATGCGGATAAATTTGACTGGTTAACTCTATTGTTTCACCGGCTCTTACAGTAATCAATTCAGAAGTATTTTTTATAACAGCTGCTGTACCACCAATACTGCCACTAGGCAAAATTGGTCGATACACATAACGCAATAGAATTTTTTCATTAAGAATATCATCCGGTCCATTATTACGTACTTTTAATTGAAACGAATGGGTTTCATTTACTTTTTTTACAGCTAAAAAATTACCTTCAATTGTAGTAACAATATCAAGTGCTTCCAAATCCACCGAACGATATTCAGGTGAAGTATAACGTGTTTTTTCAGATACCTTAGCTGTAAGCGTAACTTCAGATTTAGCATCAATAATAAACGGAGCAACAATATCTTCCGCACCGAACCAAGTCAAATAATGATGGCCATCATGAGTTTCAACTGCAACTAAATAAGTGTCTGTCGGACGAAGAGATATATTATCTGGTAAGGTAATAATACCTTTATGATCACTAATATTCTCATACAGCTTATCGTCAAAGGTTAACTTACTATGACTAAGTCTACGGTGACCACCATTTGATGAAACCATATAAAAACTCACTGTAACACCTTGTACAGGTAAATCATTGTTATCAACAACTTGTATATGAGTTATAGGTTTCCAACTGTTAAACACTTGGTCGGCTGGTCTTACACCTGAACTTCCATTAAATACATTGATAAATCCAACAGATATTGGATCCCAATGTTTCCCAATAAAGGTGCCAAGACTATTTTGATGACCAGTAAATGACATTATACCACTAGAAGGTGGCGGTGTACCCGCTCCAGGGAAAACTTCATTATTTGCAGCCGTAACACCTGCTAAATACATATCCTGAGCACCTAATTGATGCCCAAATTCATGTGTTAAATTACCTGTTGCTACTCTATCTTTAGTAATAGTGATTTTCGGGTGAGTAATTAAATCACATCCATGATATCTAGATTTTCTTTTAAAATCTGCTGGATTAAGATAAAAAAGGACATCGGGTTTATTATCATCATTTCGATTACAAGGTTTTTCATGAAACTGTGGAGGACTACTAACAATGCGTACTTCTCCCAACTCAAAAAGATATTCATTTACCAATTGACCGTTATCATTTATTTCTGATTGACTAAGATCAAGTACTTTCCGTAAACGCTCTTTTGCAATGTTAAAAGCTTCTACATCTGATTCCAAATGAGCAAATGTTTGTCTATCAAGCCAGAATTCTGCAACATAAATGGATGTAGGACGTGGTTCAGATTTAGGTGTCACCTCAAGTGAAGCCATTAATGTATGCACAGTTTCCACTCGATTACCTCGAATATGATTAAAACTTAATGTCGAATGTTTTGTACCAACAGGATAAACATAACGAGCCAAATCAGATGCTGTAATTTCTAAAAAACGCCCCGATTTAGTTTTTAAAACCCCTTTCGAATTTGATAAATTTAAAAACCCAGGACTATGATCAACCACTTCATAAGAAATTGGACGGTTAAATGTATTAACCAATAAAAGCTTATCTTTTTCTGTTTGAAACCCTTTAAGGAAAAATGGTCCATGCACTGGCCCTTCCAAATTCAATCTACTTGTTCCAATAACAAACAAACGCTCTGGAAACATACTTTCATGGATAGTTGTAATGATGGTTGAATATTCAGCTAATGGTAACTGAGTCGCCTCATCTACCATACGCACCCAAAGTTTTTTTTGTCCTATTTCGCTAGATAGTTCAATAGGCACTACCATATTTTGTGTTCTTGACCCAGTTTTATGAGCTGGAATGCTAAAGTTTCCTAAAAAAACAGAACTTATTAGTTTTTTATCATCATCAATTAATAGTTGCAGCACTACTCTTCGATTAAAATCAATGTCACTGCCATTTGTAGCAACAAGATTAAATAGCATACTATTATGATGTCCTTTCAAATCCGGTATACTAATTATCGTACCAGATTTACTTTTATTATCATTAAAATTGTAACCAAAATGAATAATATTTAATGTATCTGGTTGAACAGTCTGCTGTGAAGAAACCGGTAATATGGTAAACGCAAATAACAATAAACCAGTCTGACAAATTATCTTAAATAAGTTTGGTAATTGCATAACATATAATGTATAACGATCGCGAATCATAAGAGCACCTCATTTAACCTCGATAAAGTTGATAGATGAAAACTAAATACTAATTTTCAAAGTTGAGTAACCTTAATAGGTATTAAAGGTTTTACTATCTATTATAAAGTTTTTATTACACTTTACTTTCCATGCTTTAATCAATATTCTCTATTTCGTCATTAATCTTTCAAAGTTTCTTCATATTACTCCTTTAAACTCACTACCGATAAGGAAAATCATTAACAGGGGTTTTATAAAATATAAGCATCAAGGATAGTTCGGTTAAAAGAGTTACTGACATTATGTCAGCATTATTGCTTATTATTTATTAAGCAATCCCGGGCAGTCTTTGGCTGCCCATTTAATGTTCCAATTTTTTATTATTCACTACTTTGTAAGAATTATTTTATTTACTTTTTCTTGGCACGAGCAATTTGGTGAATTTTTCCATTTAAATCCAATACATATAATTCACCTTGATTTGATTCAGCAAAAGAAGAAATATTGAGACGAGTATGGAATAATTCTTCTGTCGCTTTTGGATTATCAATGGGCAATTGCCAAATTCTTCCTGATACAAAATCCGCAAAAATATATTTTCCCTGTAATTCAGGTAACATTTGTCCACGATAAACGTAGCCACCCGTAATAGATTGTCCAACTTTATGACTGTATTCCCATATGGGATCCGTGAGTCCTTTTGAGTCACAATTAGGATTTGTTTTGTGGTTACAATGCAGTCCTTCTTTTATTCGCCAACCGTAATTTTTCCCTTTTTCAATAATATTGATTTCTTCATAACGGTTTTGACCAACATCAGCAGCCCACAGTTTTTTCGATACTTTATCAAATGAAAAACGCCAGACATTGCGCAAACCATAAGCATAAATTTCTGGACAAATATGATCGTTAAAACCGGTTTGACACTTTTTTCCTTTTTTAAACGGATTATCTTTAGGAATGGCGTAGGGTGCTTCAGCATTCACATCAATACGAAGAATATTGCCCAAAAGATTACTTCTATTTTGTGCATCATTTTTTGGATCATTACCACTGCCACCATCACCAAAGCTAATATATAAAAAACCGTCTGGTCCAAATTTTATATCGCCTCCATTATGATTTGAAAAAGTTTGGGATAAGGTTAATATTTTTTCTTCTGTTTTGTTATCCAAGGTTTTTCCATTATCCCGACTGGTAAAACGGGAAATAATGGAAACCAATGGTCGTCGACCTTGAGTATAAGAAACATAAACCTGTTTATTTTTTTTAAAATCAGGATGAAAACTTAATCCCAACAATCCCGTTTCAAAACCTTTTGAATTAACACGATTACTGATATCCAAAAATAATCGACGTTTGCTGGTTTGATGATTATTATCAAAAACCCAAACACGTCCTTCTTTTTCAACAAGATACCAGGATTGATTATCTTCCGGTGCCTGAACCAAAGCAATCGGTTGAGAAAAGTTGAGATTGTTAAATACAGGCTGTAATACCAATTCACCATTATTTTTCTTAGGTAATGATGGACTATTCGAGTTACCACAAGAGCCTATTAATAAACAAAAAAACAATACTTTAAATCTATTTAAATACATTTTTTTCATAGGCTATGCTCTCATAAATTCATACAGAATATTTCAATATCTATTTTTGTAACAATGAAATATCAGCTACCAATAAAAATAATTGCCGTAACTGATACAATAATGCCAAACGATTATGTTTTATTTCAAGGTTATCTGTATTCACCATTACTTTATCAAAAAAAGCATCTACGCTAGGTTTCAATTCGGTTAATGTTGCCAAAGCATTATCATAATGTTTTGAGCGTGAATTCTGCTCAATCATTTCTTTACGTTGTTCCAAATCATTAAAAAGATTCTTTTCTTCTGTTTCTTCAAATAACGCTTTATTAATGTTCAATTGTTCAACATTAATATCACTTTTCGATAAAATATTGCTGACACGTTTATTGATGGAAGATAAGCTCTCTGAAAGGGGTAACGTATTAAATGTATCTACTGCCATTAGGCGTTTATGATTATCAAAAGGATTTGTCCCCTTTAACGTATAAACAGAATGAATGACCTGCATAGACACTTTGTTTTCCTGATACCAGGCTTGTCCACGAGCCATGAAAAAATCTAATAATTGTTGCTGTGTTTCTTTAATCAATGGAATCGTTTCACCATCCTGTTTTGGTGTCTCTGTAAAAATGGTAATGGTTTTCTCTATTAAATCAAATAAATCACAATCAATTTCTTTTTCAACTAATATTCGAATTAATCCCAATGCAGCTCGTCTTAAAGCAAAAGGATCTTTTGTACCCGTTGGCATTTGACCAATACCAAAAATACCAACCAGTGTATCCAAACGATTAGCAATAGCCAATGCAATACCTGTTTGACTTTCGGGTAAACTATCTCCAGAGAATTTAGGCAAATAAACTTCTTTGATTGCAGCAGCAATCTCTTCAGATTCACCATCATTTTTTGCGTAATAATATCCCATAATACCTTGTAATTCTGGAAACTCATAAACCATATTGGTCATAAGATCACATTGAAACAGTTTTGCTGCTTTTTCTACATCCTGTTGTTTACAACCAATCTCTTGACTAAGTATTTGAGCAATTTTACTGACTCGTAATGCTTTATCCTGCAGGGTACCCAGTTTCTTTTGAAAAATAATGTGACTTAATTTATTTTCATAATCACTTAACCGCTGTTTACAATCCGTATCATAAAAGAACTTGGCATCGGCCAAACGTGGACGAATCACACGTTCATTACCTTTTATAATCGTTTGTGGACAAGTACTGTCAATATTGGAAATAGTAATAAAACAGGGTAATAATTTTTTATGATTATCGACACAATGAAAATATTTTTGATCACTGGACATAGTCGCAATTAAAGCTTCTGGTGGTACGCTTAAAAACTCTGAATCAAACTGACCAACCAGAGCAACTGGCCATTCAACTAATGCTGTAACTTCTTCCAATAAGTCTTCATCAATAATCACCGTTGCATTTAATTGTTCTGCTGACTGATGCAACTGCTCTCTTATATTGGCTTTTCTTTCTTCAAAACTGACAATAACATGATGTTCATGCAACTGTTGTTCATAGGTTGCGGTTGATGTTAATCGGACGGGCTCTTTGACATGAAAACGATGACCTTGTGAAAGATTATCAGAGACACAACCTAATATTTGCATTGGTACAACACTATCATCCATTAATACCACCAACCAATGCACAGGTCGAATAAAATGCTGTTCACCGGCTCCCCAGCGCATGGCGCGTGTGATAGGCAACTTAGATAAAGCCGTATTAATACACTCTGGTAACAATACTTGCGCAGATTTTCCTTTTACCTGTGTTTGTGCTGCCAAACGCATGCCTTTGGGTGTCTCAATTCGTTTTAATGCATTGACATCAATACCGCACGATTGTGCAAAACCGATTGCAGCAGGTTTTGCTGAACCATCTTCATGAAATGCTGCTTGCACGGCTGGTCCCAAACGTTCAATATTTTTGTCTTCCTGACAGACTTGTAAATTAAAAATTCGTACAGCTAAACGCCTTGGTGTTGCAAACCATTCGCTATCACTATATTTTAAATTAACCTGGTCAATGCTTTTTAACAATTCCTGATGTAATGCTTTAGCCAGTTTAGGTAATAATTTTGGTGGCAATTCTTCTGTACCAATTTCTAATAAAAAATCTGAGAATTGTTTAGACATTATTCTACTTCCTTAATTTCAGTTGAAGTATCGACAGGTTTCATAGGAAATCCTAATTTTTCTCTTGAAGCATAATAGCTTTCTGCAACTGCACGGGATAATGCTCGAACTCTTAAAATATAAGCCTGACGTTCTGTCACTGAAATAGCATGTCTGGCATCTAACAAATTAAAGGCATGAGACGCTTTTAAAACCATTTCATAAGCCGGTAAAGGCAGATTCTTTTGAATTAATGCCTGACTTTCTTTTTCACAATAATCAAAAAACCCCAATAAATAATCTACATTGGCTTCTTCAAAATTATAATGTGACATTTCTACTTCATTTTGATGAAAAACATCTCGATAAAGTACTTTTCCTTGTGGTCCTTGTGTCCAGATTAAATCATAAATACTGTCGACACCTTGAAGATACATGGCAATACGCTCTAAACCATAAGTAATTTCACCCGTCACGGGCCGACATTCCAATCCACCGACTTGTTGAAAATAAGTAAATTGTGTCACTTCCATACCGTTAAGCCAGACTTCCCAACCTAACCCCCAGGCACCCAGAGTGGGCGATTCCCAATTGTCTTCAACAAAACGAATATCGTGTTCTAAAGTATCAATACCCAATTGCTTTAACGAATTCAGATACAGTTCCTGTATATTCAAAGGCGATGGTTTTAATACCACTTGATATTGATAGTAATGCTGTAGCCGATTGGGGTTATCGCCATAACGACCATCTGTTGGACGTCGGCAGGGTTGAACATAAGCCGAACGCCAACTTTCCGGACCAATGGATCGTAAAAAAGTAGCCGGATGAAACGTACCTGCGCCAACTTCCATATCCAGTGGTTGTACAATAACACACCCCTGTTCTCCCCAATAATTCTGCAACCGAATAATCAGTTCTTGAAAGGTTTGAGGAGCATTTTTTATAGCGGTCAAAAGATTAACCTCTCTTACAACATCAATAAGTCAATGGCAGCAATTATATCAGGGCCGGATTAGGCTTCCTATCATTAGGGCGTGTTAAGTTTCTTTTCTCGCAAATTGTTTTACAATTCAACTCTTCATAAACCCAGCGTACCATCCGGGTTAAATAAAACTATCCATTTTCAGATAATATGAGTATCCATGATTATGAATCAAACACGATGTGACTGGTGTGGTGATGATCCTATCTATGTGGATTATCACGATAATGAGTGGGGTGTTCCTGAATATCATTCACAATCTCTTTTTGAGCTTCTTTTGTTGGAAGGCTGTCAGGCTGGATTAAGCTGGATAACCGTTTTGAAGAAAAGAGAACACTACAGAAAAGTATTCTATCAATTCGATAGTGCAAAAATAGCCGCCATGACCGACAAACAATTAGAAGCACGTTTGCAGGATCCCGGTATTATTCGCAATCGATTAAAAGTCTTTGGTTTTCGTAAGAATGCGCAAGCCTTTGAAAAACACTTTCCAAATCCAGAGGATTTTTCTGAATTTATCTGGTCTTTTGTTAATCACAAACCGATAAAGAATAAATGGCGCTCTCTTAAACAGGTTCCTGTTTCAACTCCAGAAGCAGAGCACATGAGCAAAGCTTTAAAAAAATGTGGCTTTACCTTTGTTGGCCCAACTATTTGCTATGCTTTTATGCAAGCTGCCGGGTTAGTAAATGATCACTTAACAAGCTGCTTTCGCTATAATGAAATCTAATTTTTATTTCCAAAAACAGGTATTATCATGACCGATATGACTGATCGTATTATTAAATTTATTTTTGAAGATCATGCTGTTCGAGGACATCTTGTTTATTTGTCACCCTGTATTACACAAGCTTTATCATCAATAAACTATCCCGATGCCGCACAACAATTGTGGATTGAATCGGCATTAGCGACTCAACTACTTTCTGCCACCATAAAATTTGAAGGACAAATCAGCTTGCAGGCAAAGAGTCATGGTCCTATCTCTTTACTGGTGACTCAAGTCAGACATGATCACAGTTTTAGAAGCATGCTGCAATCACAGGAAACTCTACCTGATGAACGGGATATTCGGTTATTGATGCCTAATGGACGGTTAGGTATTCATATTGAACAAAATAAAGGTCAAAGATATCAGGGTATTGTTCCTTTAGAACGTGCTTCCCTTGCAGCATGTATAGAAGATTATTTTACCCAATCTGAACAGCTGAAAACCTGTATTCGACTATATACTCATGGGCAGCAAGGCGTTGGCATTTTACTACAGGCAATGCCTCACGCAGAAGAAGAACTCGATTTTTCTTATTTTGAATCTCTGGTTGAAACACTCACCACTAAAGAAGTCATGGCCTTGCCAGCAGAAACCATTTTACATCGTTTATTCCATCAGGATCCCCTGAAATATTTTGATCCTATACCCATTGAATACCGCTGTGGCTGTAATCAGCCTTCTCTATTGAGTGCACTTAAAGTCATGTCAAAACAAGAACTTCTGGAAATCATTCAAGAAGAAGGGAATATTGCTATCCAATGTGAATTTTGCCAGACCCACTATCATTTTGATGCCATAGACATTGAGCAGTTATTTAGTAAGCCAACCCTTGATCCTGGCTCCAATACAAAGCATTAAACTAGGGCCTATTGATCTTTTATAGGCTAAGCTTGTAAAAGATCAACAGGCTCTAACCAAGAACTTTCCTATTTCTCGAGACAGGCGTATAATTCCGCATCCCAATTACGCGCTTTAAAACAGGCTTTTTGATATTTCTCTGAGCCTTCACTGAACCTGGGATAGAAAACGTCCGATACACTCCAATTAATCAGAGAATACGTATGAGATGTTATTTTTTTAATAACAACCGATTATCAAGGTATTTATATTTTTTAACCATCTGAAAAATAATATTTTTTTGTTTATCCCAACATCAGATGATATAAAGTCCGATACAAACAATGAGGTGGCTTGACTTGCCGAATATCACTCCCTTTCATAAGCAACATATCGAAGCCGGAGCCCGTATGGTGGATTTTGGTGGCTGGGATATGCCAATCAATTACGGCTCTCAAATTGAAGAACATCATGCCGTTCGGGAAGACGCCGGAATGTTTGATGTTTCACATATGACCATTATTGATATTCATGGCGCTGATGCCAAAGCTTATTTACAACGCCTGTTAACACACGATGTTGCCAAACTGACACAAACAGGCAGCGCGCTTTATTCTGGAATGTTAAATCACGATGGTGGCATCATTGATGATCTCATCGTTTATTTTTTAAGTGATACGCAATACCGTATGGTTGTCAACGCTGCAACTCGAGAAAAAGATCTAAAATGGCTAGAGGAACAAAGCGCATCTTTTGATGTTGAGCTTACCGAACGTAAAACACTGGCCATGCTGGCAATACAGGGTCCAAATGCTATTAGCAAAACTCAAAGTGTTTTCTCGACCAATCAGGTTAATGCTACTCAATCATTAAAACCTTTTTCATCAGTAGCCAGTGACGATTTTTTCATTGCACGCACAGGTTACACGGGTGAAGATGGCTATGAAATTATTTTGCCTGCCGAACAGGCTGAACACTTTTGGCAAAAGCTACTGAATGCCAAAGTGCGTCCATGTGGTTTAGGTGCCAGAGACACTCTACGTCTGGAAGCCGGTATGAATCTTTATGGGGCTGACATGGATGAAAGTGTTTCACCTTTGGTTTCCAACATGGCTTGGACAGTTACCTGGGAACCTTCTGATCGCCAATTTATTGGTCGGGAAGCTCTGGAAACAGAAAAAAAGAAAGGGGTTGAACAAAAACTGGTTGGTTTAATTTTGGAAAGCAAAGGTGTATTAAGAGCACACCAACCCGTCATTGTGGAAGGTATCGGTGAGGGACAAACAACCAGTGGTACCATGTCACCAACCTTGAAAAAAAGTATTGCTTTGGCAAGAGTGCCCAAAGCAACCGGAGATTCAGCCACTGTGGACATTCGAGGCAAACACTTACCTGTTAAAGTGGTTAAGCCCTGCTTTGTTCGCAAAGGGTCTATCATTGTTTAAACATTTACTTAATTATATAAGAGGTATCGTGTCATGAGTGATGTTCCTTCTGAATTAAAATATGCTACCAGTCATGAGTGGGTTCGCTTAGAAGACGATGGCAGTGTAACTGTTGGTATTTCTGATCATGCCCAAGGCCTGCTGGGCGACATTGTATTTGTCGAATTACCTGAAGCAGATATGGATGTCGGCTCAGGAGATGAAGTTGCCGTTGTTGAATCAGTCAAAGCAGCTTCTGACATTTATGCGCCTTTATCCGGAACCATTGTTGAAATCAATGAAAGCTTATCGGATACACCGGAAATTATTAACTCTGATCCTTATAATGATGGTTG
Organism: Kangiellaceae bacterium; assembly: GCA_965230335.1. Taxonomy (GTDB): domain Bacteria; phylum Pseudomonadota; class Gammaproteobacteria; order Enterobacterales; family Kangiellaceae; genus CBDDKS01. The sequence goes on from CBDDKS010000006.1 coordinate 1,494,698, forward strand.
GATCTTTCGTATGATGCCTGCTGAAGAAGGTGAACTGGATAATCTTTTGGATGCAGCAGCTTATAACGACGAAATAGCTGAGTAAAAAATTTAAACGCATCTCATGTAATTTTCAGAAAACAGCGTTTCCTTTTTTTGAAAAGAAATAGCATCTAAGCTCTAACATTTTTATTAGAGCTTTTTTAATTATTAGATTCTAAAAATTAAAGAATACATAAAAGACTGAACGAGCGAGACATTATGACATTAAACAATGCTTCTTTAAAAACTCTGGAAAACCATGATGATTTTGTTTATCGACATATTGGACCTAACAAAAATGAACAAAATATCATGCTGGAAACCCTTGGTTTATCCAGTTTGGAAGCATTGATTGACGAAACAGTTCCTAAACGTATTCAACTTCAAAAAAAATTAAATCTTCCCAAAGCCCGTAATGAACAAGAAGCACTCAATGATCTTAAACACCTTGCCAGTAAAAATAAGATCTTTCAATCTTACATAGGTATGGGTTATTACAATGTGCATACGCCTCCCGTTATTTTAAGAAACCTGCTTGAAAATCCTGGATGGTATACAGCTTACACACCTTATCAGCCAGAAGTTGCTCAAGGCCGTTTAGAAGCTATTATCAATTTTCAACAAATGACGATGGATCTCACCTGTTTGGATTTAGCCAGTGCCTCTTTATTAGATGAAGCCACAGCCGCGGCTGAAGCTATGGCTTTAGCAAAACGGGTTTCCAAAAATAAATCATCCAATACTTTTTTTGTTGATCAGTTTTGTTTTCCACAAACGATTAATGTATTAAAAACCCGTGCCGAATATTTTGGATTTAATGTCATTGTTGGTCCTATTGAAGAAGCACCAAAACACAATCCTTTTGGTGTGTTATTTCAATATCCTGATGCAACCGGTGCCATTACTTCACAAAATACATTGATCGATGATTTAAAAGAACAAAAAACCATTATCTGTGTTGCTGCGGATATCATGAGCCTGGTGCTCTTAAAAGCTCCTGGAGATATAGGTGCTGATGTTGTTTTGGGCAGTGCCCAACGTTTTGGTGTACCTATGGGTGCAGGTGGACCTCACGCTGCTTTTTTTGCAACACGCAGTGACTATAAACGTGCCATGCCTGGTCGTATTATTGGTGTATCAAAAGATACTCATAACGAAACCGCTTTACGCATGGCCATGCAAACCCGGGAACAACATATTCGCAGAGAAAAAGCGACTTCAAATATATGTACAGCTCAGGTATTACTTGCCAACATCGCTGCTTTTTATGCGGTGTATCATGGACCTAAAGGGCTTCGGCAAATTGCTGAACGTATACATCGTTTAACCAGCTTATTGGCTTTTGCACTCAAACAAAAAAAATTCCAACTGATCAATCCTACCTGGTTCGATACTCTCACTCTGAAAAGTCATGAATCACATGAAGCCATTATTGCCAGAGCTCATGAAGCTCATATTAATTTAAGACAAGATGACAGTGGACACTTGGGGCTTTCTATCGATGAAACAACAACCCGGGAAGACTTGAATCAATTATATAAAGTGCTCACCGCAGATAACACAGATTTAAATTTTGAAGCATTAGAACAAAACATATCTAAAGAATCCTATATCCCTGAAAACTGTTTGAGAACAACCGATATTTTAACCCACCCCGTATTTAATCAATACCATTCAGAAACAGAGCTATTACGCTATTTAAAGCGTTTGGAAAATAAAGATTTATCACTCACACATTCTATGATTGCTTTAGGCTCCTGTACCATGAAGCTGAATGCAACAGCTGAAATGATACCTGTTACCTGGCCAGAATTGGCACAAATTCACCCTTATGCACCCAAAACACAAACTCAAGGCTATGAAGACATCATTGAACAATTGTCTCAATGGCTTATTGAAATTACTGGATACGATGCCATTTCCATGCAACCCAACTCAGGTGCCCAGGGTGAATATGCCGGTTTACTGGCCATCTCCAAATACCATGAAAGTCGTGGTGAAAGTCATAGAAATATCTGTTTAATTCCCAGCTCTGCTCATGGCACCAACCCGGCCAGCGCTCAAATGGCAGGTATGAAAGTTATTATTGTACGTTGTGATAATCAGGGTAATATTGATTTTGACGATCTGAAACAAAAAGTTGAAGAAGTTTCTGAAAATTTAGCAGCCATTATGATCACTTATCCCAGTACCCATGGTGTGTATGAAGAAGGCATAAAAAATATTTGTGATCTGATTCATCAACATGGTGGGCAGGTTTATATGGATGGCGCCAATATGAATGCTCAAGTTGGCATTACTTCACCAGGCCTTATCGGTTCTGATGTTTCACACCTGAATTTACATAAAACTTTTTGTATTCCTCATGGCGGTGGTGGTCCGGGTATGGGGCCTATCGGTGTTAAATCACATTTAGAAGCTTTCTTACCCAGTCACCCAATTACTTCAAAAAGTGGTGCAGTTTCAGCAGCCCCTTATGGTAGTGCTTCTATTCTACCCATTACCTGGATGTACTGCACAATGATGGGTTGTGAAGGTCTTCGTTCAGCAACAGAAGTTGCTTTACTCAATGCTAACTATATGAAGCAACAATTGGTTGATTATTATCCTGTACTTTATACGGGAAGAAATGGCCGGGTTGCTCATGAATGTATTATTGATCTTCGCGGCTTAAAAACAGAAACCGGTGTCTCAGAAGTTGATATTGCCAAACGTTTGATGGATTTTGGATTCCATGCACCCACCATGTCATTCCCTGTTGCCGGCACATTAATGATTGAACCTACTGAAAGTGAATCCAAAGCAGAAATGGATCGTTTCATTCAGGCAATGATTGCCATATATCATGAAGTGAAAGCTATCGCTTCTGGTGATCTTGAGAAAGAAAACTCACCACTACATAATGCGCCTCATACTTTAAAAGATATCTCGGATTGGCAATATCCCTATACCATTCAAGAAGCCTGCTTCCCATTAAAAGAACAAGCCAAACATAAATTTTGGCCCAGTGTGAACCGAATTGACGATGTTTTTGGTGATCGTAATTTAATGTGCAGCTGTCCCAGCCCAGAAAATTATCTGTAACTAACCTATAAAAGAGCAACAGACCTTACTAACCTGAGTTTTGAATAAGAAAAGTCAGGTTACTATCTGAAAAGACCACTTTCAATTTAATCAAAAATTGTCAGAAAACATAACAAATTTGCAGAAATTATTGCTGAAAACAAATAAGTGTGTTTGAATGAAGGTATTAAACATTATTTAACCTGACTTTTAGTGATTGACTCAGAAGGCTTTCGTGCCAATGTGGGCATCATTGTTTGTAACGATATAGGTCAGTTGCTTTGGACTCGTCGAGCAGGACAACACTCATGGCAGTTTCCTCAGGGTGGTGTAGATCCTGGTGAAACTCCTGAAGATACTATGTATCGAGAGTTGTACGAAGAGGTGGGCCTTAAGCGCCAAGATGTCAGAATTTTAGGCTCCACAAAAAACTGGCATAAATATCGACTGCCCAATCGTTTTATACGACAAAATTCATCTCCGCTTTGCATTGGCCAAAAACAAAAGTGGTATTTGCTTCGCCTTGCAAGCGATGAAAACCACATAGACTTTAATGTGACGAATCATCCAGAATTCGACCATTTTATGTGGATTGAATACTGGTACGCCATTGATCAAGTGATTTCATTTAAGCGTGAGGTTTACCGAAGCGTGTTAATTGAACTCCTGCCGCTAATGCATGAGCATCAACGTCTTCAGCGCCAAAAAAGAACGCGTCGTCGCCACCATAACCACCACCACCATCAAAAACAACAGCCGATCGCTAATAAGCGTTGATGATTTATTTTCCCTTATTATTTCATTTGTACCCGTTCGGAGACTTCCAAAGTTCCATTGATTTCAAGAAACGGACACGTCTTTGCAAATGACAATGCCTGCTCTATCGAATCTGCCTCAACAATGGTATATCCTGACATGGTCGTTTTACTTTCTTGGGTAATAGAACCATCAGGATGAATTGTATGGGTGCTTTTTATAGGATTTGCAGGACTTACAACAGCATCGCCTAATGAGCCTAGCCAGGCTTTATATTTTGCAAAATGTTGTTGTCCTTCTTCAGGGGTTGCTGGTTGCTCACCCCCTAGATAAGTTATTAGAAATTGAGACATGCTTTCACCTGCTTTAATGTTTTATTGATATGCTATTTCTTTTAGACATCCAGATTAGCAACGGATAATGCATTGGTTTCTATAAACTCTCTACGAGGTTCAACCTGATCACCCATTAACGTTGTAAACAACTGATCTGCTGCAACAGCATCTTCTATTGTAACTTGTAGCATACGTCTTGTTTCAGGATCCATAGTTGTTTCCCATAACTGGTCTGGATTCATTTCACCCAAACCTTTATAACGCTGTATCGATAACCCGCGTTTCGATTGCGCCATTAACCATGTTAAGGCTTCTGTAAAAGAAGTCACGTTTTGTTTTCTTTCACCTTTTTGAACAAAGCCTGTTGGTTCAATAAGCCCCATAACATCTTCCCCTGCTTTAGCTATGGTTTCATAATCATTCGATGAGAAAAAGTCTAAATCCAATACATAATCATAATTTAACCCATGGTGTGTTATAGAAATATTTGGTAAATAATGTCCTCTTTCCTTGTCTTCTTTAATTGTTAAATGAAAATGGGTTGATCCTGCTGTTTGTTCATGCTTGAGTTTTTGTTTCAATTGATCTAACCAATTCTGAACCTTTTCCTCTTGAGTTAACTCTTCAACATTAAGTTGTGGTAAAGACATCAGCTCTATTAAAACGTCATAGGGATAAAGATCAGACAGTTTATCAATTAAACGATGGGCATTCTGGTATTGAGCGACTAAACCTTCCAAGCCAACACCCGTTAATGCCGGGGCGTCACTATTCACAAAAATGGCAGCATCAGTTAAAGCCTGTTGTGTTAAATAATCATTTAATGCTGCATCATCTTTTAAATAACGTTCCTGCTTACCCTTCTTTATTTTGTATAGTGGTGGTTGAGCAATATAAATGTATCCATTTTCCAAAAGTTGTGGCATTTGTCGATAGAAAAAAGTTAATAACAAGGTACGTATATGTGAGCCATCAACATCCGCATCTGTCATGATAATAATACGATGATAACGCACTTTCTGTGGATCAAATTCATCCCGACCAATGCCGCAGCCTAAAGCAGTAATTAAAGTACCCACTTCTGCCGAAGACAGCATTTTGTCAAAACGTGCTTTTTCAACATTAAGAATTTTTCCTTTCAAAGGAAGAATAGCCTGATTTTTTCGATTCCGACCCTGTTTTGCTGAACCACCCGCAGAATCACCCTCCACTATATAAAGCTCTGACAGTGCTGGATCTTTTTCCTGGCAGTCGGCTAATTTCCCAGGCAGACCAGCAACATCCAAAACCCCTTTTCGACGAGTCATTTCTCTGGCTTTACGTGCAGCGTCTCTAGCTCTTGCCGCATCAATCATTTTATGGATGACTAACTTTGCTTCGGATGGGTTTTCTAGTAAGTACTCACTTAACTTTTCTCCCATAGTGGTTTCAACAGCCCCTTTGACTTCTGAAGAAACCAGTTTATCTTTTGTTTGTGATGAAAACTTTGGATCAGGAACTTTTACGGAAATAATCGCCGTTAATCCTTCTCTTGCATCATCACCAGAGGTGTTGATCTTATTTTTATTCAATCCTTCTTTTTCCATATGATTATTCAAGGTTCTGGTAAGTGCTGAGCGGAATCCAGCTAAATGTGTACCACCATCTCTCTGAGGAATATTATTGGTAAAGCAATAAATATTCTCCTGGTAACCATCGTTCCACTGCATGGCCACTTCTACACCAATGCCATCATCCTCCCTTTGAAGAGAAAAGTGAAAAACCTTTTGATTAACAAGTGTTTTGTTTTGATTTAAGTATTCAACAAAAGCCTGTATGCCTCCTTCATATTTAAAATGATCTTCTTTTCCCGTACGCTTGTCTTTTAATAAAATCGAAACACCTGAGTTTAAAAATGACAACTCTCTCAGTCGTTTTGCTAAAATATCGTAATGGTATTCAATGTTTGAAAAAATGCTAGGGCTTGGTTTAAATCTTATTTCTGTGCCCGTTGATGTGGTTTCACCCACTGCCTTGAGGGCTTCATCAGGCTCACCTAATCGATAAGTCTGCTCATAGACTTTTCCTTGCCTGCGAATGGTCAGTTTTAACTCATCAGATAAGGCATTAACAACGGAAACACCAACACCATGTAAGCCACCAGACACTTTATAAGAATTATCATCAAACTTACCGCCAGCATGAAGAACCGTCATGATAACTTGTGCTGCTGAAACCCCTTCTTCTTCATGAATATCAACAGGGATTCCACGACCATCATCAGAAACAGAAATAGAGTTATCACGATGTATCGTAATCTTTATATCATTACAATGGCCAGCTAGAGCTTCATCAATGGAGTTATCAACAACTTCGAAAACCATATGATGTAAGCCTGTTCCATCATCTGTATCACCAATATACATTCCAGGACGCTTTCTTACAGCATCCAAGCCTTTTAGTACTTTGATACTTGATGATCCATAATCGTCACTTCTTTCTTCTTTTTCTTCATCTCTTTCGTCAGTCATATTGGCCTTCTTCTTTACTGGTGAATGCAACGCACGTTACCGTGTTCCACGTGGAACAAGCGCTTATTATACCCTGAAATGTCCTTGTGTAGGGAGTCTGATGTAATACATGTGATAAGTAATTGTACTCTAGGCAATGACATCAAAAAGGCTAATAATATATCTTGATTACTATCATCCAATTCAGATGCAATATCATCAATAGCTAAAAAACATGTTTTCTCTGACTTTAAACCATACAGCTGAATAGCTGATAAAATTAAAGAGGTAACAATCATTTTTTGTTGGCCACGAGATGCTTTATCAACTGCAGGAGAGTCTTCAAATAAAATTTTTAAATCTGCCTTATGTGCTCCATAATAAGTTGTCCCTGTTCGAAGATCTCTTTCTTTTGAATCCATGAGGAGTTTTTCAAGGGGTTGTTTTTCTGACCAGCCAGGGAAAAACTGTATAGACACTCTGCCATTCAATGGTAAATCTTTTTTTAGTTCTTCAAAAGTTTTCGATAAAAGATAAACATAATTTTTACGATATTCTCCCAGTCGCATACTTTTTTCTACAAGTAGCTTTGTCCAATAATCCAGATCGGGTGTATTTCTATCCATATTTCGACTAACGATTTGTTTTAAAAGTGCATTCCTTTGTTTTAATATTTTATTGAACTCAAGCCATTCCTTATGAAACTTTGGTTCCACGTGAAACACTCCCCAGTCACAAAACTTTAGTCGTGATAATCTGGATGTCAGCAAATCATCATAAGTGCTGGGTGTTAACACCATCATGGGTAATAATTTTGTTATTTCTGATATTGTTTTACTGGTTTTTCCATTGATTCTTGCAAGGAACTCTCCTTTATTATCTTTTTTTAATCCTATCTTGTTAAAAATACCCTCTGTTGTTGTTTGGATTTGTGCATAAGAAGTAAGCTCTGTTTGATCTGTCTGTATAATCTTATCAATATGCCTTGTACGAAAAGAACGTCCTGTTGCTAATATATGAAGAGCTTCTACAATACTGGTTTTACCTGCACCATTTTCTCCAGATATGATGGTTAATTTTGGATGCAAATCTAAAGTAGCCGAAGAAATATTCCGAACATTTGAAAATTCAAGTTTAGAAACTAACATGTCCGTTATCTAATTAAATTATCTATCAAAGTCTTATTATAAAAGACCATACCCTATCATTAGAGTCGCATCGGCATAATAACATAAAGACTATCAATCACTTTATCGACTTCTTCAATCAGAAGACTGCTATTAGCATCTGTAAAAGTGAGCCTGACTTTATCATTCTTTAAAGTATTAAGAACATCCAACATGTAGTTAACATTTAAGCCGATTTCCAATTCTGGTCCTGAATAATCCACATCAACATCATCTTCAGCTTCTTCTTGTTCTGGGTTGTTGGAATGAATTTTTAAAACACCTTCATTTAATAAAAAACGTACCCCTCTGAACTTTTCATTACTCAAAATAGAAACTCTTTGCAAACTCGCTTTCAAGGTCTCTCTATCTACAATAGCCTGTTTGTCTCCCCCTTTCGGTAAAACCTTATTAAAATCTGGATATTTACCATCCACTAATTTTGACATAAAAGTAAAGTGATCACTTACTGCCATAATATGATTTGTATTCAACTGTAATCTTACCACTTCGTCAACAGAGGATAAAAAGCGCGATAACTCCAAAATACCTTTCCTAGGTACAATAGCCTGTATATTTTGACCTGTTGATTCTGTTTGAATAGAAGACAGAGCCATTCTATGGCCATCTGTTCCAACGGTAGATAATTTACCATCGGCACTTAAATCAAATAACATGCCATTTAAATAGTAACGGACATCCTGTTGAGCCATAGCAAACTGAGTTCTTTGTATCAACTCCTGGATTTGCTCAACAGAAATCTGCACATCGATAAACCCGGCAGATTCATCCAGGCTGGGAAAGTCTGTTGCTGGTAAAGTGGATAAAGAAAATCGACTTCTATCAACCTGAACTTTCAGTTTATTGTCTTGTTGAACAATTTTAAGTGTAGACTCAGGACTTAAACTCTTTGATATTTCTAAAATTTTTCTTGCCGGAACAGTAACACTTCCTTCAACGATCTCCCCTTCTAATGGAAGACGTGCAAGCACCTGGACTTCCAGATCTGTTCCCGTTAAGCACAAATGATTATCCTGTATCTGAAACAATACATTGGATAATATGGGTAATGTCTGACGCCTTTCAATTGCACCACAAACTAATTGCAAAGGAATCATGAGTGTTTCCTGAGAAAGTGCACATTTCATAGCAACTCCTCCTATAGATTAATTAGCTTGTGAGAATTCTAAATAGATTAGTGAAGTCTTCATCAATATCACGATCTTCTTCTCTTAAGGATTTTATTTTTCTGCATGCATGAAGAACCGTTGTATGATCTTTTCCACCAAAAGATTCACCTATTTCAGGCAAGCTTCTGTTGGTTAACTCTTTAGCCAAAGTCATGGCCACTTGTCTTGGTCGAGCAATCGATCGATTACGTCTCTTGGACATCAAATCAGAAACTTTTATTTTATAGTATTCTGCTACAGTTTTCTGAATATTATCAATACTAATTTGCCTATCCTGAGCAGCAATTAAATCTCTAAGGGCATCTTTTACAAACTCTATCGTTATGGCTTTGCCTGTAAACTGTGCATTAGCAATAACCCTTTTTAAAGCGCCTTCAAGTTCTCTCACATTAGAACGAATACGTTTTGCTATGAAAAAAGCAACTTCATTGGGTAACTCAATTTGATTTTGCTCAGCTTTCGAGATAAGAATAGCCACTCGTGTTTCCAGCTCAGGTGGTTCAACTGCAACAGTCAGCCCCCAACCAAAACGCGACTTCAAACGTTCCTCAACACCATCGATTTCTTTTGGATAACGATCAGATGTTAAAATAACCTGTCTATCACCTTCCAGTAATGCGTTGAAGGTATGAAAAAACTCTTCTTGTGAACGCTCTTTATTAGCAAAAAACTGAATATCATCGATAAGTAATGCATCCACTGAACGATAAAAGCGCTTGAAATCATCTATTGTATTGGTTTGCAATGCTTTCACCATATCAGCAACAAAACGTTCTGAATGCAAATAAATGACTTTTCCTTGAGGCTTATCTTTTAAAATCAAGTTACCGACAGCATGCATTAAGTGAGTCTTTCCTAACCCTACACCACCATATATAAACAAAGGATTGTAAGCTTTACCTGGATTTTTTGCTACTTGCTTTGCCGCTGCTGTAGCCAGCTGATTGGATTTACCCTGAACATATTTTTTAAAACTGAAGGATTTATTAAGATTGGAATTATGATTGACGATAAGTTTCGGGGCTTGTGTGTTATCTTTTATCAATTCATCATTTTTTGCTGTGAATGGTAATGTTTGCTGATGAATAACTAGATTGACTTTAACTGACTCATCTTTTGCATACTCTTCAATAAAGCTATGGATTTTTTGTAAATAATTTTCTCTCACCCAATCCAAAATAAACCGATTGGGCGCACCCAATGTAATTTGGCAAGCCCCTTCATCAACAATCAGAGGTCTAATCCATGTATTAAACTGACTGGGGGCTAATTCTTCTTTTAATTTTTTATTGCAGTAATGCCAATTGGATTGAGTCACTAAATTACCTTTGACTTTTTTGATGAAAAATAAAAAGGGAAGAAAGTGTAGATCGAATTGATAAAAGGATCTAGAGTTTTCCACAGAAAAAAACAAAAAAGCTTAGACTAAATTATTACTAAAATTTTTTTATTATGCTTTTAAATAATGAAAGCCCCATGTAATCAGGTATTATCCTGTTAATTAAATAGGAAAAAAGCAAAAAAAATAACACTCCTTATAAAAAACCTACAGTTATCAACACTTTTTAAAAAAACACTCACTTGCTTATACATAATTTATCAACAAGATAGCATAAGCATCAACTTATTGTTTTTTATACTTTAAATAGAGTTATTAACAAGAGATTGGGAGGCTAATAATAACAATAAATAATAAATATATTTATATATTATATTTATAATCATCCTGTATGATTTTTTGTTTATTCGTATAATTAACTTTATCTTTTCAAAGAATACTTTATGATACCCCTAAGAGTCATTTTAAATGACAATACGCCGTATCATCTTTATCTATGAGTTGTCCACAAAAATGATAAAAAACAATTTTTTTACGGTTTTTATATAAAAAAAAGCCTTCTTAATTGAATTAATCAAAATACCAATTGATCTCTAGTAAGTGTTTGGTTAGAATGCGCCGCCTTGCCGTAGAATTTTGGTTTTTACTAGGCTCACAAAAGCGATTTATTTAGCAGGTTTTATCATGAAACGTACATTTCAGCCATCCAATCTTAAACGTAAGCGCCGCCATGGTTTTAGAGCCCGTATGGCGACAAAAGGTGGGCGTTTAATCATCAAGCGTCGAAGAGCAAAAGGGCGGCATCGTCTTTCTGCATAATTTATTTAATGTAATCAATACATTATAAAATAATTCCCGAAAATTTATACTTTGTACTCATTTCCTTTATCGAGTCGTTTGATCACTGCTAAGGATTATTCTTTCGTTTTTAATAACGAGCCTGTAAAGTTTTCAGCTAAAGGGTTTGTTTTATTAGCTAAGCCCAATAAGCTGAATTTATGTCGATTAGGCTTAGCTATTGCCAAAAAGCAGGTGAAGCTGGCTGTTAAAAGAAATTTAATAAAAAGAAAAATCAGAGAGTCATTTCGTCTCAATAATCATCATTTACCACCGTGTGATTATGTTGTTTTGATTCGTAGAGAGATTAACTTTATGGCAAAAAAAGATATGGATATGGCCTTAAATCAACTGTGGTTTAGTGTAGACAAAAAGTTATGCAACAATTTAGCATAATACTTATTCGGTTTTATCGTCGAACATTCAGCTATTTAATGGGAGCAAGGTGTCGATTTTATCCAAGTTGTTCTTATTATGCGGAGCAGGCCATTATGAAACATGGATTTATCAAAGGCGGTTGGTTAGCTATAAAACGAATTTGTCGATGTCATCCATTAAATGACGGTGGCTATGATCCGGTTCCTGAACAACTCGATAAAAAGCAATGTTTGGGCGTAGAAAAAAACACATTTTTATCAAACAGAGATTGATACGATGGAATCAGCACGTGGTTATCTTTTATTCGCTCTTGCCCTGGTAACATTTTTACTTTATCAGAAGTGGCAGGAAGATTTTCCTCCTAAAACGTCAGTACCACAAAAAACAATATCAGAAACAACGTCTAATATTGATTTACCTGAACTCACCTCTTCAGAAGAAAAGCCATCTTTAACACAGGACAGCATGCTTCCTGAAAATATTAACACACCTCAGGATGCAACAAATAAAACAGTACCATCATTATCGTCATCAGAAAGGTTGGTTGTTTTAAAAACAGAACATTTGGAAATAACCATTGATAGGGAGGGTGGTGATGTTGTTGAGGCAAAACTATTAAAATTTGCTAAAGAACTGTCAGAAAAAGAAGATCCAGTAGTATTATTAACACAAAAAGAATCCAGGGTCTTTATTGCTCGAAGTGGTTTAATGGGACAGGATACACCGGATTATCCCAAAAACACTAGGATTACCAGAGCCGTTTATACACCTATAACGCAGAAAAAGACATTAGAAGAAGGCGATGAGCAATTGGAATGGCGTATGCAATGGACAAATAGCACTGGTGTTGTGTTTGAAAAAGTATTTCGTCTGTACCCAGGAAAATACCATGTGGATGTTGCTTATCATATAAAAAATAAATCCAATACATCAGATAACTATCGCTTTTTTAATCAATTGGTAAGAGATGCTATCAATACAGATAAAGCCATTGGTTTTGGTTTGCGATCTTATGTTGGAGGTGCTTACTCAACACAAGATATTTCCTATGAAAAGCATAGTTTTGGTGATTTTAATGATGAGCCTTTGAAAAATATTTTAACAAAAGGCGGGTGGATCGCTTTTCTTCAACATTACTTTGTTTCTTCCTGGATACCTAATCAAAATGGAGAAAATCAAATTACGAGCGGATATAAAGAAAAGAATGGTATTGGTGAACATCAATTATTGGTGATACAGTCTCCAGTGACGATTGAATCAGGGGAAGAAAAGGAAATTGTATCCACTTTGTATTTAGGACCTAAAAATCAAAAAGAATTGGAAAAGTTAGCAAGTGGACTTCAACGAACCGTGGATTATGGATTTTTTTGGTGGATAGGTGAGCCTATCTTTTGGTTGCTTACTTTTTTTCAGTCGGTTGTTTTTAATTGGGGTGTAGCCATTATATTAGTAACAATGACTGTTAAATTATTCTTGTATCCACTGGCCAATGCACAATATCGATCATTTGCGAAAATGCGGTTGTTAACCCCTAAGTTTCAAAAGATCAAAGAGCGTTATGGTGATGATAGACAGAATTTGTCGAAAGCCATGATGGAGTTATATAAAAAAGAAAAAGTGAATCCTTTAGGTGGGTGTTTGCCTTTACTGATTCAAATGCCGGTATTTTTAGCGCTTTACTGGGTATTGATAGAGAGTTATGAAATTCGTCACGCGCCTTTTGCTTTTTGGATACAGGACTTATCAACCAAAGATCCTTATTTTGTTTTACCTATATTAATGGGTTTAAGTATGTGGTTGATGCAAAAACTACAACCCATGTCACCCACCATGGATCCCATGCAACAAAAGATTATGCAAATGTTGCCGGTGATGATGACCGTATTCTTTGTGTTTTTCCCTGCAGGCTTGGTGTTATATTGGGTTATTAATAATGTCTTGTCGATTGCACAACAAGTCTATATTACAAGAAAAATAGAAAAAGAAGCGGCACAGAAACAGAAGAAAAAAGGTTAGCGTTTCTTTTTTGTAATGGAAGAGCAAACCCTAAAAAAACAAGATACGATAGTTGCTGTAGCAACAGCAATGATGCCATCCAGTGTTGGCATTATTCGTGTGTCTGGTCCTAACGCTTTTTCTCTCGCAGAGAAAATCACTAAGAAGAAGATAATACCCAGAAGTATACAGTATTTGAATTTTTATTCAGCGGAAGACTTGATACTGGATAAAGGTATTATTTTATCATTCCAATCTCCCAACTCTTTTACAGGAGAAGATGTGATAGAGCTTCAAGGACATGGAGGGCCTATTATACTAAGGCAGTTAATACAAACCCTATGTCAATTTGGTGCGAGGTTGGCTCGTCCAGGAGAGTTTAGCGAACGGGCTTTTTTAAATGATAAACTGGATTTGGTTCAGGCAGAAGCCATCGATGATTTGATTAAATCAACATCCGAACAAGCAGCGTTTAGTGCCATGAACAGCTTACAAGGAAATTTTTCTACACATATTCAACAGCTTGTTGAGCATTTGATTCAATGTCGATTATATATAGAGTCTGCCATTGATTTTTCAGAAGAAGAAATAGACTTTTTGTCTGATAAAAAAATTGAGAATAGGATTCGACAATGGCTGGTGGATATGAAGGAGCTCAAGGAAAAAGCATCTCAAGGTTCTTTGCTAAGAGAAGGTATCACGGTGGTTATTGCTGGGAAGCCTAATGCTGGAAAATCCAGTATACTGAATGCATTGGCTGGAGAAGAGCGAGCTATTGTTACCGATATTGCCGGGACAACACGAGATGCATTAAAAGAAGTATTAACAATAGATGGACTGCCTATTCATATCATTGATACGGCGGGCTTAAGAGAAACCAATGATAAAGTAGAACAAATGGGTATTCATAAAGCCAGGGAAGCCATTAAAAATGCTAATCATATATTATTGGTTATAGATGCATCACTTAAAGGACAAAATATAAAAAAAGAAATAGAAGAGTGCTTAAAAATAACCCATAAACAACAGAAGTCATTAACTTTAGTTGCTAATAAACAAGATTTGGATGTCGCTGTATTAGAGAGTATACCGGATGATCTGTCCGTTATTAAAGTCAGTGCAAAAACGCTTGAAGGGTTGGATCGGTTAAAAGAACATTTAAAGGATGTAGCTGGTTATCAAGCATCCAATGAAAATGTATTTCTTGCACGAAGCAGGCATTTGGAAGCGATGGCTCTTGCCAATCAACATGTTGAACAAAGCTTATATCAATTAGTGGAATATAAAGCGGGAGAGTTGGTTGCTGAAGAACTGCGTTTGGCTCAAAAAGCCTTGGATGAAATAACGGGTAAATTTACTTCGGATGATCTTCTTGGCCGTATTTTTTCCAGCTTTTGTATTGGAAAATAAAAGCCGTATTATTTTTTTAAACTAGTCGGTTTTTCTTATCCCGAGTTCAGGTTTAGAAGTGTTGCTATTTTGAGAATATTGTCCGGATTAAATTGAATAATAATTTCTCCATCACCATCATCATGTTTTATCAGTAAATCAAAGGTTTTATCAGAAATATTGGTGACTTTACCTTTAAAGACTTTATCCTGAGCATTGGTTATTGTGACATGTTTGTTTTTCAGTGTTTCAATTAAGGCCATAGACGGTTTTTCATATTCTTTAGAAAAATGGACTTGTTTTTTTTGTGAAGCAGTATGAGCTTCTTTTTTTAAATTGCTGGATGTTTCTTGTTCTGAAGAAATAGAAATGGGAACAATATTTTGTCCATTTAAGTTTAATGAGAAACCAAATGTTTTTATTGCATTAGATAAAGGTACTTTCTTGAAGTCAGAAAAAGGAATGCCAACAGAAGGAGAAAATAGAAATGCCAGATTGTTTGTATTATTGATAAAGGCATAGTAATTATCTATGAAAGAATCAGAAAGAATCAATTGACGCTCTCTACAAAACTGACTTAATTTTTGTAAATGCTGTTGCCTGAACTCTTCAATAGTTAAATTTTGTTCAGTAGCACAAAAAGAATCTCTTTTTACAAAAAATTCTGGTTTATATAAAATTAAGCTGCCCTTAACTAAATAAGGCGAGTTTTGAACATCCAACCATTCTGACTCCTGTTCAAAAGATAAAAAATGATCCAGATAGGCTTTAGTGGATAGTTTTAGCTGTGAACTAAAGGCATTATATAAATAATGGAGTTGAAACTTTCCTTTTATATTTCCTTGATTAATTTTTTCGAGATCTTGTATGGATAAATCCTGACGATCAGAGCAACCCTGAATAAATAATTTACCAAAGATGGAATCACTGACCACTTTTTCTTTAATATCAGAAACAAAAAATATCACACCATCTAAATTTAAAGTACCTTCATCAGGATATTGATTGAGTATAATGTCTTTGTGCAAGTTATGGATGTTTAACCAGTCCATCATTTTAAATGAAGGAAAAGAAATGGTGGCTGTATCAGCGTGTAAAATTAATCCCATGTCTTTTTGGTTCAGCTTTACGTTTTTAAGATAAATATGACCCTCATGATCCATATAGTGATATTGATAGTTTAATGAATAACCGGCAGGTAAAAAAGAGAGTGCAGAATTAATGGATAATTGAAGTTGATACCACATATATCCACATATAGATGCAGCTAGAACAATTAATAAAAAAAATGTTCGTAAAGAGGTCCTGAGGGTACGATTAACCATAAATGAGGCAACCATTCATAACATGTTGTTTTTCTTGTATGCTAAATTTGAAAGCTGTTGTTGTATCCAAGTATAGCAACCAAAAAAAACAGCGAGGCAAAAAGCCTGTTTTTTTTAACTATTTTACATAAATATCTAAAAAAGTGATTTGAAGTAGTTCATGTTTTATACAAATTTAGGTAAAATTGTCTGTTAACTTAAAGAAAAAGAGCTTTTTAATAGGATAAGATAAGATGTATTTCCCATCAAAATTTGATGTTATTGTCGTTGGCGGTGGCCATGCAGGAACAGAAGCAGCTTTGGCTGTTTCCAGGATGGGTGTACGTTGTTTATTGTTAACCCATAATATTGATACGATAGGTCAGATGAGCTGCAACCCTGCGATAGGAGGTATTGGTAAAGGACATTTAGTGAAAGAAATTGATGCTATGGGCGGCATTATGGCAGAAGCCATTGATCATGCTGGCATTCAGTTTCGTACATTAAACGCAAGAAAAGGACCGGCCGTGAGGGCAACAAGAGCCCAAGCTGATCGGGCGTTATATAAAGCCTATATTCGAAAAGCGATAGATAACCAGCCACATTTAACGGTTTTTCAGCAGTCAGCGGAAGATCTGCTGATTGAACAGGAAAAAGTTGTTGGTGTAAAAACACAAATGGGGTTGGTCTTTGAATGTAAGGCCGTTATTTTGGCGACGGGTACTTTTTTGGGTGGACAGATACATATTGGTTTATCGAACTATAAAGGTGGTCGAGCTGGAGATGCGTCTTCTATTGCTTTGGCTGAACGCTTACGGGAAATGCCTTTTAAAGTTGATCGGCTGAAAACAGGCACACCACCAAGAATTGATGCAAAGACCATTGATTTTAACCAAATGGAACCCCAGCCTGGAGATAATCCTACGCCTGTTTTTTCATTTATCGGTCATCGACACCAACATCCTCAACAAGTGAATTGCTGGATAACACACACCAATCAAAACACTCACGATATCATACGAACGGGCCTTGATCGTTCACCCATGTATACCGGAGCAATAGATGGTGTTGGTCCAAGGTATTGTCCTTCAATAGAAGATAAGATCATCCGTTTTGCGGAAAGAGACTCCCATCAGATTTTTATTGAACCGGAAGGGTTAGAAACACAAGAAGTCTACCCCAATGGTATTTCAACCAGCTTACCTTTTGATGTGCAGTTAAGCTTTGTTCGTAGTATTGCAGGTATGGAAAATGCTCATATTACGCGACCAGGTTATGCAATTGAATATGACTTTTTTGATCCCAAAGATTTAACCGCCAGTTTGGAGACACCTTTTGTTAAAGGTTTGTTTTTTGCAGGCCAGATTAATGGCACAACCGGCTATGAAGAAGCGGCTGCTCAAGGTTTGGTTGCAGGTATTAATGCGGCTTTACAAGTACAGGAAAAGCCGGCCTGGATACCCTCACGTGAAGAATCTTATATGGGTGTGATGATTGATGACCTAGTTACTCAGGGTACAAAAGAACCTTACCGTATGTTTACTTCAAGAGCTGAATACCGTTTGTTATTGAGAGAAGATAATGCAGATATTCGTTTAACAGAAAAAGCGAAATCCTTGGGATTGATTAATGAAACCCGTTGGCAGATATTTAATGAAAAAAAGGAAGCCGTTGAAAAAGAAATTGCCCGTATGCAGTCCATAATGATTCATCCTCAAACGCCGCAAGCAGAAGCTTTAAATGCCTATATTGAACGACCATTAAGTCGTGAAGCACGTTTAAGTGAATTATTAAAACGCCCAGAGTTAACCTATGACTCTCTAATGTCATTGGAAGGTATCGGGCCAGGAGTAGAAAATGAGCAGGTTGCTTTGCAGGTGGAGGTGCAAGCCAAGTATGCAGGATATATACACCGGCAAAGTGAAGAGATTGCCCGAAATCAGCGTTATGAACAGACATTGTTACCACAAGACTTGAGTTTTTCATCGATTTCCGGGTTATCCACGGAAGTTTGTCAAAAGCTGGAGCAAATAAAACCCCAAACACTGGGGCAGGCATCTCGTATTTCGGGTGTGACGCCAGCGGCTATTTCTTTGATTTTGGTTTACCTTAAAAAACATCATTTACTTAAAAAAACGGCCTAGGGGCTGTTACTCTTTTAATAGGCTAAACCTGCTGATAGCTATTTTTTTGACCAACAAGGCAGAAAGAGAGAATGATAGTCATTCTATTTGAACGATTGATAACACAGTTGAGCAAAAAAATAGACTCAGCCCAAAGGGTTAAGCCTGTAAACGCTTCTCTCTGCGTTACTTATCACTTATTTGGAATAACCAAACTGCGCTCTTCGTGCCTTAATTGAAGCTTTTACAAAATTAACAAGTGTAAACTATAAAAGAGTAACAGCCCCTAATGGAAAACCAATCATTTTTGACATCAGGTATTCGAGAAATAGGTTTATCAGTAAGTGAACATCAACTAACACAATTGATGTTTTGTATAGAATCTTTATTAAAGTGGAATAAGGCTTATAATCTAACCGCCATCAAGATGCCTAAAGACATTATGATTCGTCATCTGTTGGACAGTCTGTCAATATTACCCAGGTTAAAACCAGGCAGTCTAGTTGATGTTGGGACAGGTCCGGGGTTTCCGGGTATTCCTCTGGCTATTATGGATACAAAGCGGGATTATTTTTTATTAGACAGTAATGGTAAAAAAATGCGATTTTTGCAGCAGTTAATCCATGATTTAAATTTAACACAGGTTACTTTACTGGACACACGGGCAGAAGAATGGCAACCTGAGCAAAAAAAACAGGTTATTGTTAGTAGAGCTTTTACTTCTTTGGCTCGATTTGTTGAATTAACGCAACATATGATAGCTCCAGGTGGTGTTTGGCAGGCAATGAAGGGGGAAAATCCTCAGGAAGAATTGACTGAATTACCAGACCATGTAAAAGTTTTAGCCATAGAGCCTATTCATGTGCCCTATTTGGATGCTCAACGGCACTTAATAACGTTAACTCAATGATGTAGGTTTTAACCATGAAAGCTCGGCAGATCCCAATAAAAAACAAGAGGTTTTTCAATCAGTGGTAAGAGTGATTGCTGTAACAAACCAAAAAGGCGGTGTTGGCAAAACAACGACCAGCATTAATCTTGCCGCATCTTTTGCTGCCACCAAAAGGAAAGTATTGCTTATTGATTTGGATCCTCAGGGAAATGCAACCAGTGGTAGTGGTTTTGACAAAAACGATGTACATCCCAATATTTTTGACGTACTTGTCGGAGAATCTTTAGCTGAAGAGGCTATCTTTAAGACTGAAGAATCGGGTTATGATGTTATTCCGGGAAACCGGGATCTTTCAGCAGCGGAAGTTCACTTATTGGATATGGAAAGCAAAGAATATCGTTTGCTTTATGCATTAAAGCTTATAAAAGAGCGATATGATTTTATATTTATTGATTGTCCGCCTTCCCTCAATATGCTGACCATTAATGCATTGGTTGCTGCTGATTCGATTATTATTCCCATGCAATGTGAATACTATGCATTAGAAGGTATTACGGCTTTATTAGAAACTATTGAGCAGATTTCTCAAAGAATAAATCCAAAATTACATATCGAAGGCATTTTAAGAACCATGTATGATCCCAGAAACCGCTTGGCAACAGAGGTTTCTCATCAACTACATGAACATTTTGGCGAAAAAGTTTATCGAACGGTTATTCCACGTAATGTGCGCTTGGCAGAAGCGCCAAGCTATGGGCTTCCAGCATTACAGTATGATCGTTTATCAAAAGGGGCTAAATGTTATTTGGCATTAGCTGGCGAGATTCTTCGACGACAAGAATTAACATCAGAGCAGCAAACACCAGAAGTGAATGCATAAAGTCCATTTATGCTTTGACAAACTTGCGGAACAGACCATGAAAAAACGATTAGGCCGGGGACTGGATGCCTTTATAAGCCAAACAGTCAAAAATGAAGAACCGGTTTTAAAACACCCTCATTCTGAACCTGATGTAACAAGCCATACCCAAGAGGATTTACGTAAGTTACCCATAGACAGCTTACAGCCTGGCCGCTATCAACCTCGTAAGATTATGGAAGATGATGCATTGGAAGAGCTGGCAAACTCTATAAAGGCTCAGGGTGTGATACAACCTATCGTTGTTCGTCCTATATCTGATAAAAAGTTTGAAATTATTGCTGGCGAACGACGCTGGCGTGCTTCACAGCTGGCAAAGCTTACGGAAGTCCCTGTCGTTGTAAAACAAGTACCGGATGAAGCTGCCATTGCTATGGCATTGATCGAAAATATACAACGTGAGGATCTTAATGCCATTGAAGAGGCCAGTGCTTTACAGCGGTTAATGCATGAGTTTGATTTAACACATCAACAAGTGGCCGATGCGGTTGGTAAAAGTCGTACAACGGTTACAAATCTATTACGTTTGCTTCAATTAAGTGATGCTTGTAAAACACTATTGGAGAGAGGGGATATAGAAATGGGGCATGCAAGAGCCATGTTGGGTCTTAAATTGGAGCAGCAGACCAGCATTGCACGACAAGTTGTTGCAAAAGGATTAACAGTTAGAGAGACAGAAAAGCTGGTCCGTCAATTACAAATGCCAACAAAAACATCGTCAAAGCAAAGTGCCGATCCTCACATTGTGCAATTAGAACAAGAAGTTGCTGAAACATTAGGTGCATCTGTGGCTTTGCAGCATTCACCAAAGGGAAAAGGAAAGCTGGTTATTTCGTATAATAGTCTGGAAGAGCTTCAAGGAATTTTGCAGCATATCGGTATTAAGGAGTTGTCATAAAAGGTTATATCGAGATAAAGATATCTCTGAGTGGTTTAGATATAACATTATGATTTATCTACAAAATAAAGGAAACTCATAAACAAAATGGAATACAGCTTGATTCATAAAGGCATAGCCCCTATAATTCCCGCGAATTTTATTACCGGTTGAGACATATTCTCAACTTTAAGAAAGTGGTTGGTTTTTCTAAGGTGCCTTTCGATGCAAACGGCTCTGGGCTTAAAAAATCGAAAGCAAGCTTTCCGTTTGGTTTGGGCACAACTGACCATAGTTTCACTAGCAACATTATGTGCTTTAATTTGGGGAATAAAAGCCAGTTACTCGATTTTCATCGGTGGCTTTATTGGCATTGTTCCATCTCTTTATTTTGTTTTTAAAGCATTTAAATATGTTGGTGCGCAATCTGCGCAAAAAGTAATCAAAGCATTTTATGTAGGCGCAGCTGTGAAGTTGTTTCTTACCATTGTTTTGTTTATTGCTGTTTACTTGTGGGTTCCTGTCTCTATGCTGGGAACACTCATTGGCTTTACATTAGTTATTTTGGTGCAGTTATTTGCACCAATTATTGTAAAAACACCATAAATTTTGGATTTCAAACACAATTATGAGTGCAGAAAGTAGTTCAGAATATATCAAGCACCATTTGCAAAACTTGCAGGTTTGCCATACTGAAAATGGTTGGGTATGGAACTCTATGGATAATCCTGTTTGCCAAGGCAACTTTTGGACATTGAATGTCGATACATTATTCTTTTCTTTCTTTTTGGGTGGTTTGTTTTTATTTTTATTCTATCGTGCAGCTAAGAATTTTTCTTCTGACAATCCAGGTCGATTTCAATTATTTGTTGAAATGATTTTCGAGTTTGTTGATACCAATATAAAAGATACTTTTCATGCTAAAAACAAAATGATAGCACCTTTGGGTTTAACTATATTTTGTTGGGTTTATTTAATGAATCTTATGGATTTGATTCCAGTGGACTGGTTGCCTGGTGCAGCACATGCGATGGGTATTGAGTATTTAAAAGTTGTGCCAACAACAGATATTAATGCAACCTTTGCCATGTCGATATCGGTTTTCATTTTAATCATTTTCTACAGCATAAAAGTTAAAGGTATTGGTGGTTTCGTTAAAGAACTCACTTTACAGCCCTTTAATCATTGGGCAGCCATACCTTTTAATTTGATTTTAGAAGGTGCTGCTTTAATAGCAAAACCTATTTCTTTGGCGCTGCGACTTTTCGGAAACCTGTATGCAGGTGAGTTAATATTTATCTTAATTGCTTTAATGGGTTTCTGGCAATTGCCATTACACTTTCCTTGGGCAGTATTGCATTTACTGGTCATATTCCTACAAGCTTTTATCTTTATGATGCTAACAACTGTTTACTTAAGTATGGCGCATGAAGATCACTAAATTCACCTTTTAACTTTAACTTTTAACGTACCTTTCATAGGAGAAAATAATGGAAACAGTCATTGGTTTTACCGCAATCGCCGTCGCTATCCTTATCGGTTTAGGCGCATTAGGTGTTGGTATTGGTATGGGTTTGCTTGGCGGCAAGTTTCTTGAAAGCGCTGCCCGTCAACCTGAACTTGCACCTATGTTGCAGGTAAAAATGTTTATCGTAGTTGGTCTATTAGATGCGGTAGCCATGATTGGTGTGGGTATTGCGTTGTTCTTTACCTTTGCAAACCCCTTTATTGGTCAGTTTTTACAAAATATACCAAGTTAAATAAAACTCTAACCCATTTTAAAATACTTTTTAGAAATTAGAGGAGTTAGCAGTGGACTTTAATGCGACTTTAATAGGCCAAACAATAGCCATGATTTTTTTTGTTTGGTTTACCATGAAGAATATCTGGCCGATTTTAGATACTGCAATTACTGAGCGAAAAGAAAAAATTGCTCAGGGTCTGGCTGCTTCAGAAAAAGCTGAACGAGATCTTGAAGAAGCAAAAGCAGTGGTTGCTACTCAACTCAATGAAGCGAAAAGTCAGGCTTCAGAATTGATTGAGCAAGCTAAAAAGCGACATACAGAGATCGTTGAGTCTGCAAAAGGTGATGCCAATGGTGAGGCAGAAAAAATATTAAAAGGAGCACGTGCAGAAATTGAACAGGAAACGATCCGGGCAAGAGAACAGCTAAGAGCACAAGTAGGTACTCTTGCCATTGTCGGTGCTGAACGTATTTTGCAAAGAGAGCTCAATGCTGAAGCACAAAACGATATTGTTGAAAAATTAGTTTCAGAGTTGTAATTGATTATGGCTGAGCTTTCCACCATTGCAAGACCTTATGCAAAAGCAGCATTTGAATATGCTGTTTCTGCTGAAGACTTGCAGACTTGGTCAGATATGTTGGTTTTTTGTGCAGCTGTCGTTAATGATGAATCCATTAAAGATTTGTTATTAAGTCCACATTTGACAAAAGAACGACAATCAGAAGTGATCTTGTCTGTGTGTCAGGATAAGCTGAATGAACAAGGGCGGCATTTTGTTTCATTGTTAGCTCAAAATCGTCGTTTATTGGCTTTACCTTATATTTCAGAGCTTTTTGAAGAAATGAAAGCCAGTTATGAAAAAACAATTGATGTAAAAGTTGTTTCAGCGACTGAACTAACGCAACAACAAACTGACAATTTAAAAAATAAACTAACCCAAAAATTAGGACGACAAGTACAGGTTAATACTCAAGTTGATACGAGTTTAATTGGTGGCTTGATCGTTGAAGCAGAAGATATGGTGATTGATAGTTCTATGCGGGGACAACTTGCTAAACTGTCAGAAGCCTTAAGCGTGTAACTAAGGAATCGAAAGCATGAGTGTGCAACTGAATCCATCTGAAATAAGTGAACTAATCAAGCAACGCATCAAAGATTTTGAAGTTGTCTCTGAAGCAAGAAACGAAGGTACAGTCGTTAGTGTCTCTGACGGTATTTTAAAAATACATGGTCTGGCCGATGCTATGCAGGGTGAAATGATTGAACTTCCTGGTGGTCGTTATGGCCTAGCGTTGAATTTGGAAAGAGATTCTGTCGGTGCGGTTGTTTTAGGTGACTATACAGGTATTGTTGAAGGTCAAAAAGCCAAATGTACAGGACGTATTTTGGAGGTTCCAACGGGTGAGAGCTTATTGGGTCGTGTTGTTGACGCCTTGGGTAATCCCATTGATGGAAAAGGCCCCATAGAAAATGCAACATATGCACCGGTTGAAAAAGTAGCCCCTGGCGTTATTGCCAGACAATCCGTTTCTCAACCTGTACAAACAGGTATTAAATCAATTGATTCGATGGTACCTATTGGTCGAGGTCAACGTGAATTAATTATTGGTGACCGTCAAACAGGTAAAACAGCGATAGCCATTGACGCCATTATTAATCAGAAAGGAACGGGCATTAAATGTGTTTACGTTGCGGTTGGGCAAAAAGCGTCAACTATTGCAGGTATTGTTCGTAAACTGGAAGAACACGGTGCAATGGATCATACGATAATTGTTGCGGCATCCGCATCCGACTCAGCAGCTTTACAATATATAGCGCCTTTTTCAGGTTGTTCGATGGGCGAATATTTTAGGGACAAAGGTGAAGATGCATTAATTGTCTATGATGACTTAACTAAACAAGCTTGGGCTTATCGACAGATTTCATTATTACTTCGTCGTCCACCTGGTCGAGAAGCTTATCCTGGTGATGTTTTCTATTTGCATTCTCGTTTATTGGAACGTGCAGCTCGAATTAATGCAGATTACGTAGAAAAACTAACCAATGGAGAAGTGAAAGGCAAAACAGGTTCTTTAACTGCGTTACCTATTATAGAAACACAAGCAGGTGATGTTTCTGCTTTCGTTCCTACGAATGTTATTTCTATTACTGATGGTCAAATTTTCCTGGAAACAGATTTGTTTAATTCAGGTATTCGTCCAGCGGTTAATGCGGGTTTGTCAGTCTCTCGTGTTGGTGGGGCAGCTCAAACAAAAATTATTAAAAAGTTAGGTGGCGGTATTCGTTTGGCACTTGCTAAATATCGTGAATTAGCCGCTTTTGCTCAGTTCGCATCCGACTTGGATGAAGCAACACGAGCACAATTGGAGCATGGACAAAGAGCAACAGAATTAATGAAACAGGCGCAGTATTTACCTATGTCTGTTGCAGAGTTGGCTGTTTCGCTGTATGCCTCAGAAAAAGGCCATCTAAAAGATATAGAGCTTTCAAAAGTCGGTGATTTTGAATCTGCCTTATTAGACTTCATGAACAATCAAAAGAAGTCATTAATGGATGAGATCAACGAGAAAGCTATTTTTGATGATAATGTTGCCTCTGCATTAGAAAGTGCTGTTACAGAGTTTAAATCTACACAGACCTGGTAATTGAGAATATATTATGGCAGGTGCAAAAGAAATTCGGACAAAAATTGGGAGCATTAAAAATACCCAAAAGATAACCAGTGCCATGGAAATGGTTGCAGCCAGTAAAATGCGTAAAGCACAAGAAAGAATGGCGGCAACAAAACCCTATGCAAAGCGCATCCAAAGTGTGATCGGTCACTTGGCTCATGGACATACAGAATATCGACATCCTTATATGATGAGCCGGGATGTCAGACGCGTTGGCTATATTGTCATTTCGACAGACAGAGGGTTATGTGGCGGTTTAAATATCAATTTATTTAAAGCTGCACTCAATTCTATAAAAGAGTGGAGTGATAAAGATGTTTCTATTGATTATTGTTTAATTGGTAATAAAGCAACTGTATTTTTTAAACAGTTTGGTGGAAATATCAGTGCACAAACATCACATTTGGGGGATGCACCACAAGTTACCGATCTTATTGGTACGGTGAAAGTGATGTTGGATGCTTATGATCAAGGTAAAATTGATCGTTTGTATCTTGTGAACAATGATTTTGTGAACACTATGACACAAACCCCCAAAGTTTCCCAATTATTGCCTATAGAACCCAGCGATGATGCTCAACTGACACATCATTGGGACTATATTTATGAACCTGATGCAAAAGAATTATTAGATATGCTATTGGTTCGTTATATAGAGTCACAAGTTTATCAAGGTGTTGTTGATAACATTGCCTGTGAACAAGCTGCCCGAATGGTGGCTATGAAGGCAGCATCTGATAATGCGGGTGATTTAATTAATGATTTACAATTGGTTTACAATAAAGCACGACAAGCGGCTATTACCCAAGAGTTAAGTGAAATAGTTTCTGGTGCAGCAGCTGTATAATTGTAACGAAATAGAAAAAATCCTGAATATTAGCTTAGTTTTAGTGAGGACTGTGAAATGAGCAGTGGTAACATTGTTGAAATTATTGGCGCTGTTATAGACGTTGAATTTGCGCGTGATAGTGTGCCAAATGTTTATGAAGCGCTTAAAGTGGAAGAAGGTAACATCACTTTAGAAGTTCAACAGCAATTAGGTGACGGTGTTGTCCGCTGTATCGCCATGGGTCCGTCAGAAGGTTTAAAACGGGGACTCAATGTTTCTGCAACGGGTGCACCCATTAATGTGCCTGTTGGTAAAGAAACATTAGGTAGAATTATGGATGTATTGGGTAATCCTATTGATGAGTGTGGGCCTATTAATGAACAGGAAAGAATGCCTATTCATCGAAAAGCGCCAACCTATGAAGATCAATCTGCAACCAATGAACTTTTGGAAACAGGTATTAAAGTTATAGACCTGGTTTGTCCATTTGCAAAAGGTGGAAAAATTGGTTTATTCGGTGGAGCCGGTGTTGGTAAAACCGTTAATATGATGGAGTTGATCAATAACATTGCAACACAACATTCCGGTTTATCGGTATTTGCTGGTGTCGGTGAGAGAACACGTGAAGGAAACGACTTCTATCACGAAATGCAAGAAGCTAACGTTGTTAATGTTGAAGAATTTGAAAAATCAAAAGTGGCGATGGTTTATGGCCAAATGAATGAGCCACCAGGAAATCGTTTACGAGTGGCTTTAACCGGTTTGACAATGGCAGAGAAATTCCGTGATGAAGGAAGAGACGTTCTGTTATTTATCGATAACATCTATCGTTATACATTGGCAGGAACAGAAGTATCGGCATTGTTAGGTCGAATGCCTTCTGCGGTAGGATATCAGCCGACACTTGCTGAAGAAATGGGGGTATTACAGGAGCGTATTACATCAACGAAGACAGGATCAATCACATCGATTCAAGCCGTTTATGTACCTGCGGATGACTTAACGGATCCTTCACCTGCTACGACATTTGCTCACTTGGATGCAACGGTTGTACTGTCTCGTTCGATAGCTGAGTTAGGTATTTATCCAGCGGTTGATCCTTTGGACTCTACATCTCGACAATTGGATCCTTTAGTCATTGGACAAGAGCATTATGATGTTGCACGACGTGTACAGTCTGTTCTTCAAAGATATAAAGAACTTAAAGACATCATTGCCATATTGGGTATGGATGAATTAAGTGAAGAAGACAAACAGATTGTAGCGAGAGCTCGTAAAATTCAGAACTTCTTGTCACAACCCTTTACTGTTGCTGAAGTATTTACAGGTTCACCAGGTAAATATGTACCTCTTAAGAATACCATTCAAGATTTTAAAGCGGTACTTGATGGTGAATATGATCATTTACCAGAACAAGCTTTTTATATGGTTGGCTCAATAGAAGAAGCGGTTGAAAAAGCAAAAACCATTTAGTGGATAAATATTATGGCTGAAAAATTTCATCTTGATATTGTTAGTGCAGAGGAAGAACTGTTTTCTGATACCGTATCCATGCTGATAGCTAATGGTGAATTGGGTGAATTAGGTATATCACCTGGGCATGCGCCACTATTAACAGCATTAAAACCTGGTTCGGTAAAAATCACCAAACAGGGTGGAGAAGAAGAGTTTTTCTATATTTCTGGCGGTATGCTAGAGGTTCAGCCTCATGTGGTGACTATTTTGTCAGATACGGCCGTCAGAGCTCATGATATAGATGAGGCTGCTGCTGAAGAAGCCAAGCGACGTGCAGAACAAGCATTAAAAGATCAATCGTCAGATATTGATCATGCGAGAGCGGCGGCAGAACTGGCTGCTGCTGTTGCTCAGTTAAGAGCATTGCAAGCTGTTCGTAAAAAGCTGAGAAAATAAAATCAGAGCTAATGAAGCAATGAAAATAAATAGTTTGCTTCATTAAAATATCTTTCAAAAGAAAATTTTTTTGTAATGTTACACTTCCCTGGTTTCATTTTTTTATTAAATCAGGCAAAATTGATGCTATTTTAAGCATCATCTGAGAATTTACTATGGCGTTAAGTGTCATTATTCTTGCAGCAGGCCAAGGAAAGCGCATGCGGTCTTCTCTTCCAAAAGTGTTACACCCTCTGGCTGGCAAGCCACTTGTTCAACATGTTATCGATACTTCAAAAAGTCTGAAAGCAGATAATATTTTTGTTGTTTATGGGCATGGTGGTGAGCAGGTACAAACCAGCATTTCTGATAATCGCATAATCTGGGTTGAACAAAAAGAACAGCTGGGTACAGGGCATGCTGTCGATCAGGTAAGCCCTTATTTAAACGATGACGATGATGTTTTAGTGTTATATGGAGATGTTCCATTAATTCATAGGGAGACATTGGATGAATTATTATCCATAAAACCAGAGCTTGGTATCGCACTACTTACAGTGACACTAAAAAATCCAATGGGTTACGGTAGAATTCTTAGGAATGAAAATAACTTTATTACAGGCATTGTTGAGCAGAAAGATGCAACAGAGGAGCAGTTGTCGATACAAGAAGTCAATACGGGAATCCTTGCCACCGATGGTCGGTCGATGAAGACATGGTTATCAAATTTAAATAATAATAATGCACAGGGTGAGTACTACTTGACCGATATTATTGCAGCGGCAGTGAATGACGGTAAACAGGTTATTTCAGCCGAACCACAAGATACCAGTGAAGTGGAAGGTATCAATAACCGCCAACAGCTGGCTTCATTAGAACGTATTTACCA
Organism: Kangiellaceae bacterium; assembly: GCA_965230335.1. GTDB lineage: Bacteria > Pseudomonadota > Gammaproteobacteria > Enterobacterales > Kangiellaceae > CBDDKS01. The sequence goes on from CBDDKS010000006.1 coordinate 1,523,796, forward strand.
AAGAAAAAGAGCAGATGAATTATTGTTAGCTGGTGTCACACTGGCCGATCCTGCCCGTTTTGATTTGCGGGGTAAAATTACTGTAGAAGAAGATATTCATATTGATATTAACGTCATCATTGAAGGTAATGTGGTTATCAAAAAAGGTGCTCAGATTGGTCCAAACTGTTTATTAAAAAATTGCACTATTGGTGAAGGGAGTATTGTTTTTGCAAATTCAGTGATTGAAGATGCAGAGATTAATGCTTTTTGTCAAATAGGCCCTTTTGCTCGCATAAGACCTAATACGGTTTTGAAGGACAAAGCGAAAGTGGGTAATTTTGTTGAAGTAAAAAAATCCGAAATTGGTGAAGATAGCAAAGTAAATCATTTGGCTTATATTGGTGATACAGAAATAGGAACAAATGTGAATGTGGGGGCTGGAACAATTACCTGTAATTATGATGGTGCCAATAAACACAAAACCATCATACAGGATGGTGTTTTTATAGGTTCAGATACTCAATTGGTTGCTCCTGTAAATATTGGAAAAGATGCAACTATAGGTGCTGGCTCAACCATTACAAAAGATGTTAACGATAATATGTTATGTATTTCGAGAACAAAACAGAAAGAAATTGATAATTGGGTACGCCCAACAAAAAATATCAGTAAAGAGGAGTAATTCACTATGTGTGGTATTGTTGGCGCTGTTGCTCAAAGAGATGTAGCCCCTATTCTGTTAGAGGGTTTAAGACGTTTAGAATACAGAGGTTATGATTCAGCAGGTATTGCTATTTTAAATGATAATCGTATCGAACGTGTTCGAAAGTTAGGTAAAGTAAAAATATTATCAGATGCCGTAGATGAGCATCCTGTCAAAGGTGGTTTGGGTATTGCACATACTCGATGGGCAACCCATGGTGAACCCAGTGAAATTAATGCACATCCTCATGTTTCGGGTGGTGATATTGCCGTAGTACATAATGGCATCATAGAAAATCATGAATATCTGAAAAAAGAGTTACAGGGAAAAGGATATGAGTTTATTAGTGAAACAGATACAGAAGTGATTGTGCATTTGGTTGCAGAAGAATACAAACAAACAAACAATTTATTAAAAGCCGTTCAATCAGCAGTAAAACAATTGGAAGGTGCTTACGGCGCTGTATTTATTCATAGAGATAATACAGAAGAAATGATAGTTGCACGATCAGGAAGTCCTTTGGTTGTTGGTAAAGGTATTGGAGAAATGTTTGTTGCTTCTGATCAGTTGGCTTTATTACCCGTGACCCGACAATTTATGTTTTTGGAAGAAGGAGAAGTGGCACATATTTCCCGTGAATCATTATCCATTTATACAATGGATGGAGCACCTGTTGAAAGAGCTTTTGAAGAGACGTCCATCATTCATGATGCAGGAGATAAAGGACCTTATCGTCATCATATGCTTAAAGAAATTTTTGAGCAACCGGATGCTATTGTCAATACATTAGAAGGACGAGTTGTACATGGACAAATTAAAGATGAAATTTTTGGAGTGAATGCGAAACAAATCTTTGAAGAATTAGAAGCGATACACATTGTTGCTTGTGGTACGTCTTTTCATGCAGCAATGGTTGCAAAATATTGGTTAGAAGCTTATGCCAATATTTCCTGTCATGTTGAAATTGCCAGTGAATATCGTTACAGAAAGAGTTTCGTGCCTAAAAATGCTCTCTTTATTACCATTTCACAATCTGGTGAAACCGCAGATACATTGGCTGCCTTGCGTTTGGCAAAAAAACAAGGATTTAAAGCATCTTTAAGTATTTGTAATGTACCAGGTTCATCTTTGGTAAGAGAGTCTGATTTGGCTTTTATGACACGTGCCGGTGTTGAAATTGGTGTTGCATCAACAAAAGCGTTTACAACCCAATTAACGGGTTTGTTGATGTTGACAGTTTGTATAGCGAAACATAATGGTTTGCAGGAAGAAGAAGAGAAAGTATTGGTTCAGGCATTAGAATCACTTCCTGGAGAAATTAATCAGGCTTTGGAACAAGACAGTATCATTGAAAAACTGGCAGAAGATTTTTCTGAAAAACACCACAGTTTATTTTTAGGTCGGGGAGAACAATATCCCATAGCGATGGAAGGTGCATTAAAACTCAAAGAAATTTCTTACATTCATGCAGAGGCTTATGCTGCTGGTGAACTGAAACATGGACCATTGGCATTAATTGATCATGAAATGCCGATTATTGTTATTGCACCCAATAATGAACTTTTAGAAAAATTGAAGTCTAATGTTGAAGAAGTCAGAGCAAGAGGTGGACAAATTTACGTATTTGCTGATGAAAATGTCTCTTTTGCTGAAACCAATAATATGCATTTGATTACGATAAATGCCTGTCATAATATTACAGCGCCCATTATCTTTACCATTCCATTACAGCTACTCAGTTATCATGTTGCTGTGAGTAAGGGAACAGACGTTGATCAACCCAGGAATTTAGCAAAATCAGTCACCGTGGAGTAAAATAATGAAATCTCTTTTTTTAACAACCTTTTTTGTTTTATTTACAAGTAATATTTTTTCCATTGAGTTAACAAAAGACATACATTATAAAGTTGTTGGTAAAAAAAAGAGTAAAACACCTAAAATAGAAGTTTTTTTTAATTATGGATGTAAAGCTTGCTATGCTTCAGAAATATTGGTTAAACAGTTAGCAAAAGAAAAAAGTAAAGATACACTGTTAATACAAGTCCCGGTAGCGGTTTTTCCTGACTGGAAAACCTATGTAGAAGCTTATCATATTGCAGATATGCTAGGTGTTTTAGATAAATTACATGATAGTTTGTATTATCGAGTACATGTTGAAAATAAACCCATAAAAAATAAAAGCGAACTAAAGGATTTTTTTAAATCACTAAAGGTAGATTTAAAAAAATTTGATCAAATTGTTTCTTCAATGGAATTAAGTACCAGAGTAAATCAAAGTAATTTGGATGCAATTAAGAGAAAGGTGACAGGAACACCCAGCTATGTTGTGAATGAGTACTATTTAATAAATAAAAGAGAATTCAACGATATTAATGAATTAAAAGCGGCCATATTTGAGTTAGCAAAACGTTAATAGTCTTGTGAAAAAAGTTTTTATTACCTTTGTATTAAAGTTTTTAGCTTTTTTACCATTTCAAATTAATCGTTGGTTAGGAAAAGTATTAGGAAGTGGTATTTATTATGTAAATGGCCGTTCTGTAAAAGTTACTAAAAAAAATATACAACTGTGTTTTCCTCAGTATTCCGAAAAAGAACATATAAAGTTAGCAAAAGAAAGTTGTAAACATACGGGTATGTTTTTTACAGAAGCGGTATGGATTTGGCAACGACCTTTACATCACACTCTGGATAAAATTGTTGATGTAAAAGGAAAGCATCTTATTGAAAATGCATTGGAATCCAGTGGTGTCGTATTAGTGGGTTTACATATCGGTAATTGGGAATTAATGACTTTATGGTTAGGTCAAAACTTTGAGGCGGTTTGTATTTATCGTAAACTTAAAAAAGCATCCATGGATAAAATGGTAAAAGATGCCCGTGAGAAATCGGGAGCTAGGTTATTGGAAGGCAATCGTCAATCCATTCGACAAATTTTCAATGCATTAGAGAATAATCAGGTTTTTGCTGTTCTTTCTGATCAAGAGCCAGACAAATCATCTGGTGTTTTTGCACCTTTTTTTGGACACTCAGCCTATACGATGACATTGCCTCATAGCCTTTTACAAAAAACCAATAGTCAGATATTGTTTTTTAGTATAAATCGAATAAAAGAGGGTTTTGCTTTAACTATTGAGCCATCAAATTTTGATACTTCTGAAAAGGATAAAACAATTTTTGCGAGTTGTTTAAATCAACAACTGGAAACGATTATTTTACGGCATCCGCAACAATATGAGTGGGCTTATAAGCGCTTTAAAACCAGACCTAAAGGAGAGAAAACCTGGTACAGGTGTTAACATATCTTAAAATATCAAAGGGTTATTTTAGTGTTTGAAGATGAAGTCTAAATTAAAAAAATAAACGTAAAATATGGTTATATAACATATAAAGATTTTTGTCTGCAAAAAGCTAATTCGTTGACTATACTCATTCGAAGTGCTTCTTAAAAAAACTACAGAAAAAGCCCATGGGTTTGACCGACAGTTGCTCCTTAGCAGAATCAGCACCTTCTCAAATATTATTGCTTGTTAACTCTGATCCACAGCGTTTGGAAGTATTGTGTGAGATGTTAACTCGGCAATCACGTTATGAAGTGATTCCTGTAGCCAATGCTGTTGACGCATTAAAAATATTAAGGACAAGAATTGTTCACTTAGTGGTGAGTAATATTCAATTGAATGATTTGGATGGCTGGCGTTTGGCTCGTATGGTTCGAACCGGTATATTCAGTTGTGGTGCAGATGTACCTTATATTGTTGTTGCCCATACCTGGTGTGAACGTATTGCAGAAACAACAGCAAGGGAATATGGCATTAATAAGGTTATTCCTTTTGATCGCAGGGAAGAGCTCTTAAAACTGATTGAATTTGAAGATTTGTCATTACCCGATCAGGCTGAAAAATTATCGGTTTTGGCCATAGAGGACAATCCAGAAATCCAGGAGTTGGTTGTTAGAATTCTCAGTCATAAATTTACAGTGGATGTTGCAGAAGATGGGCCGAAGGGTTTGGCGATGTGGAAGGAGAAAAAGTACTCACTCGTATTGCTAGACGTGATGCTGCCTCATATGACAGGTGAAGAAGTACTGAACGAAATGATGGCTATTGATGCCAGCCAAACCGTTGTTATTATGACAGCTCATGCCACCATGGAAATGGCAGAAAAATTAATGATTAAAGGTGCATCAGATTTTGTTACCAAGCCTTTTAGAGCACAACAGTTACGTCATGTTTGTGAGAGTGCTTCTCGGCGAGAGGATTTTGTTGTTAGTAATGAACAATTTGCACAAAAAGTTCAATCACTGGAAAAAAGTCACCTGGAATACAAAGTCATCATGGAAAAGCATCAACACTTGCTGGATCATTTAAGCAGTGTTGTTATTGAACTGGATGAAACAGGACAAATATCTTTCCTAAATAAAGCCTGGGGCAGACTGACAGGAGATGAACATGAAAAAGTAATAGGTAACTTTTTAGCAGATTATATTGATGTTAATAGTCAGGTCAGTGTTAATAATCTAAATAAATTTCTATTATTCCTATCAGGTGAAGAAAATTACGGTTATTTTGAGTTTAAACTCAAAACATCCAAAAATAAGAATATCTGGGTCAGTGCAAGATTTGACAGTAATGAAGCCGATGCAGAAGGTAAAAAAACCATTTCAGGAACTATAGATGATATTACTGCACAAAAGCAGGCACAGGATGAATTAGAATATTTAGCAATGCATGATAGTTTAACAGGACTGTTTAATAGAAACTATTTTGAAAATAAACTCAAAGAAATCATTACTTCTACTGGTAAAAGTGGAGAAGTACATTCACTTTTATATTTGGATATTAATCAATTTAAATTTTTAAATGATACATTAGGTTATCAAAAAGGAAATAGAATTTTAAGAGATGTTTCAGACTTGTTAATTAAACGACTGAGACATTCTGATATTGTGAGTCGAGTCAGTGGTGATGAGTTTGCTATTATCTTTCTCAATACGAATGCAGATGCAGCCAAGAAAAATGCCAGATCAATTTGTGACTTATTGAATAATATTCATTACAATTTTGATAATCAGACCTTTCAAGTAAATTGTTCCATAGGGATTGTAGAAATTGATAACCATGAAGTAGAATTTGATGAATACTTAAAAAGGGTAGATATAGCACTGCATTCTGCAAAGCAGAAAGGGCGCAATCGACTCTATGTTTTTGATACGAATGATGCTGAAACTAAATCAAGACAGGAAAGTTTGGATTGGGCTAAAACCATACAAAAAGCAATAGCGAATGATGAGCTGACGTTATTCTTTCAACCGATTGTTGATGTCAAAACCCGAGAAACCTATTACTATGAATCTTTGGTTCGTTTAAAAATCAATGGTGAAATTATTCCACCAGGTGCGTTTATTCCTGCTTTAGAACAAGCCGGTTTTATGGATCAATTAGACCGACAGGTCATTTGCTCTGGTATTCGTTATTTACATGATTATCCTGAATTGAAAAAAATCTCCATTAATTTATCTGCACAGGGTTTTAGTGATGAAGGCCTGGTACCATTAATACAAGATAATTTAAAACGCTGGAATATAAAGGCAGAGCAAATTATCTTTGAATTAACAGAAAGTGCGAGTTTAAATAATTTGGGTAATACTCAGGAGATTATCAATCAATTAGGCAAATTAGGTTGTGGTTTTTCAATTGATGATTTTGGTACAGGGTTTAGTACTTTTAGTTACTTAAAACAACTACCCGCAAAGTCAGTAAAGATTGACGGTTCATTTATTGTTGACTTGGTTAATAATCCTGTTGATCAAGCTTTAGTGAAAGCCATTAAAGACGTAGCCAATGCCTTAGATAAAGAAAGTATTGCGGAATATGTAGAAGATGAAGCAACCTTGAATGCTCTTGGGGAGATAGGTGTCAACTACGCTCAAGGTTATTTTATTTCCAAACCTATGCCGGTTTCCGAGTTATTTAAATAAACTGAACCTAAAATAACCTCAGCTGCGTATAAGAAAAATTCCCCAACACTCTGTTTATAGCCAAAATATCTTCAAAATATGAATAAAAGGATTAGTTATCCCAAGTACAGGTAGCTCATTGCTTTTGCCAAACCAAAATAAAATTATTACTGGGCATAGTATGAGATGTCACCCATTTTAATTGTGCTTTGTCTGCTAATTGTTTTAAGTCATCCATATCCCTTAAACCCATGTCAGGGTTTTGCTGTTTTAAATAAGCATCAAATTTTTGATTACTCTCACTGGTAAACATGCCATCTTGATTAAATGGACCATAGAGTAAAAAATAACCTTTAGGCTGTAATACCTTGTCTATGCCTTTGAAAAAATACTGATTCATTTCCCAAGACATAATATGAGAAGTATTTGCGCTATACAGTGCAGAATAGGTTTGCTTTGGCCAGTCTTTGGTGACATCCAGGGTCAGTGGTTCACCAATATTATCAAAGGGATATTCTTTTAACCAAAGACGTATGCCTTCATGATAATGAGATTGGTCGCTGGTTTGCCAAAATAAATGGCGCAAATGCTTGGCAAAGTAAACCGCATGCTGTCCGGTACCACTGCCTATTTCGAGTATAGATTCTGCATGTGCGAGATAGGGTGTGATAATCTCTAGAATCGGTTGTGCATTTCTTTCACAAGCTTCAGAAAAAGGTTTATTCATAGGGTGATGATATCTTTTGGGTAATTTGGCAATGAGAGCAAGTAGCACAGACAGAAAGATAACAGTATGATGCCTGTTCTTGATTAAACGAGTGCTATTTTATGCTCAATGATATCATAATATTTATTCTGATTGGCTTAAGTGCAGGGTTTCTTGCGGGTCTTTTGGGGATTGGTGGTGGTTTTATCTTAGTGCCCGCACTTTTATTTTTTCTTCCCGAAACAGGCATTTCAAACCATTACTTAACGCATGTTGCTGTAGCAACTTCTCTGGCAACGGTTGTTGTAACTTCTCTGGTCTCGAGTTTCTCACATCACCGTTTAGATCAGGTCAACTGGTCTCTTGTTAGGTTATTATCACCAGGCATTCTTTTGGGAGCCTTTATTGCTGGCTGGTTGGCCGACAAATTAAGCAGTGAATGGTTGGTTGTATTGTTTAGTATGGTTGCCCTGGCGATGGGGTTACGACTGCTCTTGAGTAAGGAATTGAGGCCATCGAGGTTAGTGATAGGTTGGTTGCCATTGCAAGGGATAACCAGTTTGATAGGCACTTTATCGGCTTTGGTTGGTATTGGTGGCGGTTCATTTATTGTCCCTTTGTGTCATTTTAAAGGAGAGCGGATTGCCAAATGTGTTGGTACAGCGGCTGCCTGTGGGTTTCCTATTGCTTTGGCCGGTAGTTTGAGTTTTATAGGGGCAGGCTGGAATGAAAGCTTGTCAAAATATAACCTCGGCTATATCTATTTGCCTGCATTTTTAGGTATTATTATCGCCTCAAGTTTAACGGCACCACTAGGTGCTTATTGTGCGAAACGATTGCCTGCTGCTCAACTCAAGCAATTCTTTGCTTTGTTTTTGATGATCATGGGCTTTTATATTTTACTAAAAATCTTTCTTTAGTCGATGAAAAGCCGTTTGGTTAGAGCCTGTTTATCTTTTATAGTTTACATCTGTTAATTTTGTAAAAGATAAACAGGCTCCAGAATGTATCCAATAATGTTTTTTTAAGTTTCACATTAAGGTTAAAAAGTATGGATTTTCCTTACATCGATCCTGTTATTGTCCATATTTGGGGTCCTATTGCATTACGTTGGTATGCACTTGCTTACTTGTTAGGCCTTTTTGCTGCTATATGGCTAGGGAATTATCGAGCCAAGCATTCCAGCGGATTGTGGACTCAAGAGCAGGTCTCTGATTTTATGTTTGTTGGCTTTTTGGGTGTTATTCTTGGTGGGCGTATTGGTTATGTTTTGTTTTATCAATTTTCTGGTTTTCTGGATAATCCATTTTACCTGTTTAAAGTTTGGGAAGGCGGCATGTCTTTCCATGGTGGTTTAATAGGCGTGCTGGTTGCCATTGCCTATTATAGCCGCAAAACAAAAAAGGCTTTTTTTACCATTGGTGATTTTCTGGTGCCTCTATTACCGATTGGTTTAGGTATGGGGCGTCTGGGTAATTTTATTAATGGCGAGCTGTATGGCAGAGCGGTTGTTGATCAAACGTTGCCTTGGGCAATGCGTTTTAAATGTAATGAAGAACTGGCGCCTTGGTATACGGCTTGTGATCCAGAAGGGTTATTGCGTCATCCATCACAGTTGTACCAATTTGCACTAGAAGGTGTTGCCCTCTTTATTGTGTTATATTGGTTTAGTTCAAAATCAAGACCCAGAGCAGCCGTTTCAGCCGTCTTTTTAATAGGTTATGGTATTTTCCGGTTTTTTGTTGAGTTTTTCAGAGAGCCCGATGCACATTTAAAAGAAATGGCAGAATTTTTGACTATGGGCCAGGTTTTATCAATACCTATGGTGATTGCGGGCGGTTATTTATTCTATTTGGCATATAAAAAACCCGTCTTTGATGTTGCAGAACCAAAAGAGGATAATGTAAAACAAGATCACACAATCAATACTAAAAAAAACAAATCCATCACTAAGAAAAAAACCAATAAAAAAAGAAAACGTTAATAAAGAGACATTTCAATGAAGCAATATCTTGATATGATGCGTCATGTTTTAGAACATGGCAATGAAAAAGGTGATCGTACCGGTACCGGTACAAAAAGCGTTTTTGGATATCAAATGCGATTTAATTTACAGGAAGGGTTTCCTTTGGTTACCACAAAAAAATTACATCTTCGTTCGATTATTTATGAATTACTTTGGTTTTTAAAAGGGGATACCAATATTCAATATTTAAAAGACAATGGTGTGTCGATTTGGGATGAATGGGCAGATAATCATGGTGATTTAGGCCCTGTTTATGGTGAGCAATGGCGAAGTTGGAAAAAGCCGGATGGCGGCAGCGTTGATCAAATCAGCCAATTAATCGAACAAATTAAAAATAATCCGGACAGTCGACGGTTAATGGTTGTTGCTTATAATCCAGGGATTGTTGATGAAATGGCTTTACCTCCCTGCCATTCTTTGTTTCAGTTTTATGTGGTCAATAAACGGTTATCCTGCCAGCTTTATCAAAGAAGTGCCGATATTTTTCTGGGCGTTCCTTTTAATATTGCTTCTTATTCATTACTCACACATATGATAGCCCAACAGTGTGATTTGGATGTCGGAGACTTTATTTGGACAGGGGGTGATGTACATTTATACATGAATCACATGGAGCAAGCGACATTACAGCTGACACGAACACCATTGCCTTTGCCACAACTACATATTAACACCAGACCTAAAGATATTTTTAGTTATGAATTTTCAAATTTTGAAATTCAGAATTATCAGTCACATGAAACCATAAAAGCTCCTGTTGCTATTTAAAATTGAATGGTTATTAAAATCATATGACAAATAAACCATTAATTTCTTTAATCTGCGCCATGGCAAATCATCGTGTTATTGGTTTGAATAACCAGATGCCATGGCACATGCCGGCAGATCTTAAACACTTCAAAGTAATCACTTCAGGAAAGCCTGTGATTATGGGGCGTAAAACATTTGAATCTATTGGAAAACCATTGCCCAACAGACGAAATATGATAGTGAGTCGAACAAAACAGAATAGTTCGGATGATGTAGAATTTTTTTCTTGTATTGATTCTGCTATTCATGCAGCAGAACATGAAGAAGAAATCATGATTATTGGTGGTGCAAATATTTATCAACAAACACTGAATAAAGCTCATCGGCTATATTTAACATTCATTGATTTAACCACAGATGGCGATGCATTTTTTCCAGAATATCAACATCTTAATTTAAAAGAAATAAAAAAAGAACAACATAGCGCTGATGAAAAAAATCCTTACGACTATCAGTTTATTACCTATGATGTGATCGAATGATGAAAAAGCAATAGATCGTAAACATATGAAAATATTTTTATTGATTCTTTTTTTATTTATAATAACTGCATGTAATGATCCTATTTATCAATATAAAAAAGCGTTTAAAGAGGGATTAATTGTTCAATGTCAAGAAGACACAGCTTGCATTGATTTAATCAAAAAAGAATTTGATGGTTGTATAGAAACATCAGAAGATGATATTCAACATTTATTAACAGCACAATCGGATGAAAAAATGACACACATCAATAATAAAATTCGTCAAAATACCTGGGATTGTTTGTTAAAAAAAATATTATAAATAGTTTTTGTTATTTGTTCTGAATTATCCATCTTTAAGATGATTCAGACTTTCCTCCCTGAAAGCTTGTTGAATTTTGAGACTATCTTTTTGCTTCAAGCAAACTGTAACCTAAAAGAATGGCTCCGTACTTAAATCATAATACATGACAAGTACCCTCCGTAGGAGTGTTTCGGGCGTTTTGCTGACTTTCCCGCTCTTGGAAAAGTCAGTCGTGATGGCGAAGTCATTGCGAAACACTTTATTTTTACATTTTTGAAATATTTATTTTTCTTCTTAAATTTAATGAAAAAATAAAAGTATAATTTAGGGGTTGTTTATCTTTTACAGGCTTGTGTAAGCTATAAAAGATAAATAGCCCCTAGGAAAGTTGACTTTTTATGTCATTGTGTTACTTTGTGTATAGGCTTATATTGGAATATGAGGTAACAATTATGACAAATGATGTAATTATTGCTCGTTATGATTTTCCACATGAAGCACAGTTAGCTAAGATGACTTTGGAAGCTAGTGATATTGCGGCATGGTTAAAAGATGAAAACTTTATTCGAATGGATTGGTTTTATTCTCAAGCATTAGGTGGTGTTAAAGTGCTTGTTTCAGAGCAAAATGCAAAATTAGCAAAAGAAATTTTATCAAAAGACTTTTCTGATACCCTTGAAAATATTAATGAAAACTTTCAGGATGATTGTTCAAAAAATGAAACTACAAAAAATAGTATTGAGAAAGAAAAAGATACACGAAAAAAATTCTGCTTTTATATTATTTTTTATCATGCACTTTTTTATGCACTTTATTTTGGGTACGGTTTAATTTAAGTTTTTTTTCTATAAAAAAAGCATCTTAAATCATTTGCATAAAACTATAAAAAGTAACACATGCTCCAAAAAATAATTGTGCAAAAATAAGTCCTCTAATAGCCACTGTATAACGAAAAATCTTATCTTTGTTTTTTGAATCTTTATCAAATAATTGAAACTCTTTTTGAAAAGAACTTTCAATAGCTTTTAATGCAGGAATGGTGATATTTAATAAGTTTTGACTTCTTTTATCAATTAAATAAAAAGCGAGTGCAACAAACATAATAAAGCCACCCAAAAAAAATAAAAAAAGATTATTGATTTTATAAGGGATGGCTGCCAAGACACCACCATCTAAAAAAGTAGAAAATACAATAAAAAAATGAAATCCTTTTAGACGTTGCTCGGCATTAAATTTAAAATGTTCCCAAACGAACTGTTCTTCATTCATGTTGAATCCTTGTTATCGAAGATTAAAGATTTCTTTTTCAGAAATAGTGTGCCAGGGGAAGCATTTATTTTTAAATTTTACATAAGATTCATAGACTTTTCCTGAAAAGACATCGGACTCAGCACGCTCTTGAACAATCTTATCAGATAAGGTTTTAAAGGTATTTAATACATCATCGGGTAGTCGTCGCAGCTGAACGCCATGTTTTTCAATTAAGGTAGACAGTGCCTCACTATTATTAAAATCAAAATCAGCAATCAGGTCAGCGTTTGCCATTAAACAGGCGGCTTTAACAATTTCCTGTAAATCAGAAGGTAGCTGATTAAAAGCCTGTTGATTAATTAAAGCTTCCAATGTTGTACCTGGCTCATGCCATCCAGGATAATAATAGTATTTGGCGGCTTTATGTAGACCGAAGGCCAAATCATTGTAAGGACCAACCCACTCAGCAGCATCAATACGACCCATTTTTAAAGCTGAAAACAGTTCACCGCCAGGAATGAGTTCGGGTGTGCCTCCTGCACGTTTGAAAACATCGCCACCCAAACCGGGAATTCGCATTTTTAAACCTTTAATATCATCCATGCTTTGAATTTCTTTGTTAAACCAACCAGCCATTTGTGCGCCTGTATTTCCAGCAGGCATAGGAATTAAATTAAAAGGCTCATAAAGCGTTTGCCACAATTCAAGACCACCTCCCTTAAGAAGCCAACTATTCATTTCATTGACATTAAAGCCAAAAGGTAAAGCACTGAAAAAAGGAGCTGATGGTAATTTTCCTAACCAGTAATAAGAGGCACCATGGCCCATTTGCGCAGTACCTGAAGCAACGGTTTCAAAAACCTGAAAAGCAGGCACCAGATCATTGGCACCAAATACATCAACCTGCATACGCCCGCCACTGAGTGTGCCAATTAATTTGGCTAAATATTCAGCAGATTCTCCCAGTCCCTGGAAGTTTTTAGGCCAGGTTGTCACCATGTTCCACTTGATCACTTTTCCTTTAAACGTGGTTTCTGAAGGTGCTTTTTGTTCATTGTTATTATTTGAGCAACCGGTAAGGCTTGCGGCAAAACCAATACCTAGTGCAGACATTAAATCACGTCGTTTCATGGAAAACCTAATAAGAGTAATGATGAAAGTTTTTATTTTACTTTAAAATCATGTTTATCTTAAGCAAAAAAAGAGTATTAAAAATAATTTTCAATATGAGATTTAGAGGGTTCTTTTGAAATGTAGATGAAGAACAGGTAACTATTGTGTGACGTAATAATAGATTTTTAATAAAAGTAAAAAAAATTCTTGCATTACTACAAAAAATTTTGATATTGTATTTTCGCTTTTCAAGAAGCAGAGACATTTTATTATAGGTTTGAACATTATTTTCGAGAGTTACTGAAGAAGCTGGAATACCGTTATAGATACTGGATTTCAGAGCATCGGAGTAACTCATTCAGGTCATTGATATTAACCCTCTAAGCCATGAATAGGTTTGGAATTATTTTGAGGTGTGTTATGTCGTTATTTAGACAAGACGATGGGCAGTTTTACTTTTTTTCATCATTGCGATTTTCAAAAGCGAGTTTTTCAAAAACCAACTTTTTAAAGTTAGGGCAAAACATAAAGCGGTTTTGTGGTGTTGCAGGTATGAGTGCTTTGTTAGGTGTGATATCTCTACCAATAAATGCACAAGATGATGATAGTCAGGAAATATCAGCTATTCAAGCTGAAGAGAAGACCCATTATCATTTGAATCGGATAGACAGTCGAGCAGAAGGTTTTGTGGTTTCACGACGTTATAATTACTTTGCAGGGTCAAACAATCCACAGCATAATCAGGGTTTTCAATTTAATGTTAATGATGCTCAGTTAAGTTATGAAGTCATTAATGAATCAGGAGCTAGGTCGTATTTACCCATAGGAGAGTATTGGGTCGTCGCATTAAAATCAAAGCATATTCGTTTTGTGAAAGAAGGAAATGAGTTTAAAGTATTTAAAAAGCCACAATCCCGTTATCATTTAAGTCAGGAAGGCAATGGTTGGTTATTTAAAAAGGAGGTCACCAGCTATTCGTTAGATGGGGTATTCAATAAAGACACAGTCAGTTATCGGTTGGATAGTTCAGGTCGTTTGATTGAATATCAGGATAAGACAAATCATCATGTGTATGAATACACAGGTTTAACAACGATGATACAAGGACTCAATGATTCAGAAGAAGCCTTATGGCAAATGCAGCTTGAGAAAGATGCCGATGGACGAGTGGTTGGTTTAGTCAATCCTCAAGGTGTAGAAAAACGTTATGAGTATGATAGTAAAGGTCGCTTGGTGGCCGCTGTGTATGCCGATAATACAGAAGGTTGGCATGATAATCCGAGAGAATTGTATCTTTATGAAGATACTGCACATCCGAACTTAATCACTCAGATAGTATCACCATTAAAAGATGTGAGTTTAAAAATCTCCTTGTCAAAGAATGAAGCAGATAAGTCTGTATTATTGGTGCAGGAATTACCAGAGCGTGCATCACGTCCTAAGAAAAGCTCAACACAAGAATCGATTGTACAAACCACGACAAGCTGGGCCAATGGTGTTAGCTTAATAGTAAAAGATAGTGAGAGGAACTATCAACACAATGGAGAGAGTATCAGTAAGGAAGAAGCAGATGAACTACTGAAAGACATTCGTCATTACTGGGTTAAGCAAGTGGTTGACTATGATGCAGAGGGTTGTGATTGTCAGTATGCCAGAGGGAGTATTCGTAGAGAAGAAAGTCGAGAGAATGGTTGGCGTAGACAGGTTATCAGTGAATGGTCTGATGGTCGCAAGCGGGTGACAGACTATACAAAAGAAGATAATGTGAGAGGCTTTGTAAAATCTATTACGCTTACTCAGGGTAATACCTTATTGAGTCAAAAGATTTATACAGGTACTAGAGAGAATCGTTTATTGTCAGAAGAGACATCGGTATTAAAAACGAATTATACCTATGATACGGCTGGACGAACGATTAAAACCACACGATTGGATAAAACTAACAAGAAAGCCAAATTGGTAGTGAATAGCAACGTATTTAATGCAGAAGGTCGTTTAATCAAGACAGATGGTGTGCGGGATGATGTGAGAGATATTGAACGTAACAAATACAATGCAAGGGGGCAGTTAATAAAGTCCATCAATGCATTGGGTCATGTCACACAGTATGAATATGATAGTCAACATCGACTCATTGCAACCATTGATGCTAATGGTGTTAAGGAAGAAACCCATTATGGTCAAGATGGACGAGTGGCTCAAAGAATTCGTGCCGCAGGGACATCACAAGCACTGGCTACACATTATTTTTATGATGCAGTTGGGCAGTTGGTACAAGCTGTTACTGGTGATGTAAAAAGTAGCAGAAACCAGTTTGATGCTTATGGCCGGTTAGAAAGCACACAGGATGCTTCAGGTAATGCTACTCAGTATCATTATGATAATGAAGGCAATCTGGTAAAGAGAGCCACGAAAGATATCAATGGAGATATGATACAACAAACCGAGTATGAGTTTGATGCACAAGGTCGTGTGGTGCTGGATAAAACAACAGGCACTCAAATGGATTATCTGGATGATAACAGACAACCGACAAAGGTTCTCAATGGAGAAGGTAACCAGATATTGAATCAATATGATTCGGAAGGTCGACTATCGATAAGCTTTGATGCCGATGAACAACCCACTTATTATGAGTATGATAGTGAAGGACATCAAATTAAAGTCACTGATGCCAGACGTATAGAAACCCGATATACCTATGATGGTTTTGGCAGACGCTTGAGTGAAACCAGTGGCTCTAAAGGCACTATTACTTATCAATATGATGCAGCCGGTAATATTGTTAAAGAAACCCGAGAAAACGGTATTGTGATAAAAAATAATTACGATGCCTTAAATCGAGTCGTCAAAATGGTTTTCTTAAAGAAAGAAACAGACAGCTCTGGCAAAAAGAAATCCGTAGAGAAAAAGCGTATCGTCTTTAAATATGATAATTGTGAAAACGGTGTTGGCAGACTTTGTATAGTAAAAGGTGCAGGCAGCACGACACGTTATGATTATGATGTACTAGGCAATCGTACACAGGTGAAAGTCAAGTATGATAATCAACCTAAAGCGGATATCACACGGTTTCAATACAATAGCAACAGTCAGTTAACTCATTTGGTCTATCCCAGTGGTCTTGAAGTCGAGTATCACTATGCTGAGAATGGTAATGTGAATAAAGTCACTGCCAAGCATCACAATCAGACTTATACTGTTGCAAATATTGAGTCATCCCATCAACTGAATGCCATCACCTTTGGTAATGGTCTCACACAAAACTTTACACATAATGAACAAGGGCAGCTTACACAAATCACCACAGGAGACAGTGATACACAAACACAGCAGGTGAATTATGTTTATGATAAGGCAGGTAATATCTCACAAATAGAAAGGCCCTTAAATTCAAATAACACACAAACATTTGAGTATGATAAAACCAATCGTTTAGTGAAAGAAATTACTGATACGATGACACAAAGTTTTGAATATGATACCACAGGTAATCGTACAAAAAGCAGTAAAACGGAAGGCGATACAAATACAACAAAAAATAGAAACTATGTGTATAAAGCAAATGCTAATCAGTTACAACAAATCAACAAGCAGCTTTTAACTTATGATGCCAATGGTAACTTGATTGAAGACCGACATGGTAAACGCAGGTTTGAGTATGATGTGACAAATCGTTTGACGGTTTATTATAAAAATGGCGAAAAGAAAGCAGAATATACTTACAATACTTTTGGTCAACGTATCCAGAAGGTGATTACACGCAACAAGCAGGCAGGAGATACTTATAAAACCCTGCAGTTCAGTTATTTGCCTGAAGGTTGGTTGCTTACCGAAGATGGTCGGGATGAAAACAACAATAGAGGTTTTACCCGGGATTATATCTGGCTGGGTGATAAACCTATTGCACAGATACACACCCGCTTTAATAAAAAGGGCAAGGTAAAGAAGCAAAACATCATTTACATTCATACAGACCATCTCAATACTCCCAGACTGGCAACCAACCAAAATCAAGAAACCGTCTGGAGCTGGCAATCCACAGCCTTTGGTGAAGGTAAAGCCAATCGAGATGTGGATGGTGATGGTAAGAAAACCGTGATTCGTTTGAGATTTCCTGGGCAATACTTTGATAGTGAATCTAGACTACATTACAACCACTTTAGAGATTATGACCCTAGAATCGGTCGTTATATCCAATCTGATCCTATTGGCCTTTATGGTGGTATTAACCGATATGCCTATGCATTGGGGAATCCATTAAGTTATGCTGATCCAACGGGTTTAGTTATTGGAGGAGTACCATTAGCTGGCACCACTTTGCCACAAAGTGTCCTTGATGTCTTGGAAGAAGCAGGTATCCAAAGTGACTGTTGTAATAATAACTGTTGTGATGAGGAAGAAAGTGAAGGTGTTCCAACAATAGGAATATATACAGCAAGCCAAGCAACCTTTATACCAATAACAACACCTGCGTCTTCAACAACAACAGCATCTGCTCCTTCTAGTACAATTAATGGTACATTAGGACGGTTTTTTGGAGGTATATTTTTTGCGCTACAAATAAACTCATTGGCAGCACCAACAGTTGATAGTCTACAACATGAAAACGATGCAGTTATTACTTTGTATAGAGCAGTTGAAGATCCTGAACTTGCAAGCTTATACACATGTCAATGTATTTCATTAGGCCCTAATGCATTTCCTAAGCAATTTTTTCATACATATATGGAAGCAATGAAATTCGGAGATTTGTTTATAAAGGGAATAAAAAAACAATCACATTACCATGTAATATCAGTTACAATATCCCTTCGCATGTACAATACTTTAGATCATAGTGCTTATGAACCTGGTATTGGACCAATTGTTACAGTTCCAAATACTAGGCTGCCGGAGTTTAATGGTGATGTTCAACGCTTCGGTGGTTGGAAGTTTTTAGGAACTTATTAATAAACGGTAGGAGATTAAATATGAAAAAATTGACTGAAAATGAAATTAAAAAAATTGTTGAAGAAGTTAACTCAAATAAAAGAGATACAACACATATACCTTATGAAAAAGCAACAGGTTTATTACCTGATTTTGAAGTTGAGTATGAAATAGATCGTGATCCTGAAATAGAAGGTGGGAAATTAACACAAGGTATGCGATGTGATTTTTTATACGAAGGAGACAAGAGTCCTCACGACCCTATTTATATGATTTGGCCTGAAATTTTAGATAAAAATAATAATGTTATTCTTGATACATCAATTGAAATTGAAAAAAAAGGTTTGGCAAACATGTGGATAATGTTGCCTGAATCAAGAGCTCGTATTCATTGTAATAGATTAAAGCCAGGGACAAAAGGTTATTGGGTAGTTGGTTCTTGTAAGGTGGCTAATGTGAAGGTAACAAAAATTCTTGGACTCTTTTCTAATATAGAAAAAATTAAAGAACTTGATTCAAAAAAATAGACTCAACCCAAAGGGTTAAACCTGTAAAAGCTTCCTTCTGCGTTACTTATCGCTAAATAAAAACAGAATAAGTAATAATAATGGACACCAGGGTAAACAGTAATGGATGGAACGAACAGTAATGGACAGTCAACTTATCAAAGCTAAAAATTGTTAATTTCAAGGAAGAAAAGTATTTGTTTTTTGAAGGATGAAGATGTTTTTTTATATTTTGTTGTGTTTTTTATAAGAAAAATAGAATTTCAACAATTACAGGCAGGTATTATTCTTCTGAATCCAGAAAACAAGTAATCATTTGTATTTATTAATGTTTAGCTAGGCTGAATATAAAACAACTTGGCAGATGAAATGCCTCTTAAGAATCGCTTTTTCAGTTGTTGTGCCTTTTGTCGGATGGATTGGATAGAGCCAATGAAATGAGTATAACCTTCCTCAATGGTTTGAACTTGTTTTAACCAGTGATGTTGTTGTAGGTTGAGTCTTTCCAGGATAGGGGTGATATGTATTGGAATAGATGCTTTATTGGGATGGACAATAGCTTGCCCAGTCCATTCTACCAATTCAATATAATCGATTAACTTAATGGAAAGTAATGAAGAAGATTTATCTTTACAAACAGATTGGATAATTTCTTGTAAATTTTTTGTATTGTGATGTTCTTTAACTTTATGAAGTCTGTGTTGAATAGAAGTATGACTAGATTCTTCCAGTTTTTCAGTAATTTTGGCTCGAACTGGATTTAAATCGACATAAGCCATACAAGAGATAACAGCTGCTTCATCTAAAAGAGCTTGAGAGTGATATCGTCCTTGCCAGAAACGTCCGTTACAACCTTCTTCACGATTACTAAGTTTAGCTAGAGGTTCATTGAGTCTTCGCATAAACCAGGATAAATCCCCTAAGCGTTTTCGATATTTTTTTAATGTATTGGGGTTATTGAGAATGGTCTGCTTTTTTAAATCATGTTGTTTGGATGGATAAGCCATTAACCATTTCTCTGCAATATCTTCATCAGACCATGTTTGAGGGAGAAGTGGGTCAAGGTACAGAACAATATGATAATGATTATCCATAATAGCGAAAGCATAAATATCAATCGAAAAAATAGAGGCAAGATACTTTATTCTGTTTTCCAACCAGACTTTTCGATGACTGTAATCCATGCCAGTTTCTTTATCGAATCCACAGAGGAAAGTACGTCTGACACAACGGTTGGTGATATGATAAAAGCCAGGTGATGAGGTATCAACCAGTTCCTTTCTGGGTATTGTCATGGTTTTTCATCCTTAAATTTTAATATATTGAAAGCTATTTTAATCCAAAACGATATATCTTTATATCAGATATTGACTATTGTTTGTATCAGTGATTGTTGATAAGCTGGGTGTCTATTTTTTTTGATAAAGCAAGTGGTTGATTATGATGCAGAGGGTTGTGATTGTCAGTATGCCAGAGGGAGTATTCGTAGAGAAGAAAGTCGAGAGAATGGTTGGCGTAGACAGGTTATCAGTGAGTGGTCTGATGGTCGCAAGCGAGTGACGGACTATACAAAAGAAGATAATGTGAGAGGCTTTGTAAAATCTATTACGCTTACTCAAGGTAATACCTTATTGAGTCAAAAGATTTATACAGGTACTAGAGAGAATCGTTTATTGTCAGAAGAGACATCGGTATTAAAAACGAATTATACCTATGATGCGGCTGGACGAGCGATTAAAACCACACAATTGGATAAAACTAACAAGAAAGCCAAGATGGTAGTGAATAGTAACGTATTTAATGCAGAAGGCCATTTAATCAAAGTAAATGGTGTGCGGGATGATGTAAAAGATATTGAACGTAACAAATACAATGCACGGGGGCAGTTAATAAAGTCCACCAATGCATTGGGTCATGTCACACAGTATGAATATGATAGCCAGCATCGACTCATTGCAACCATTGATGTTAATGGTGTAAGGGAAGAAACCCATTATGGTCAAGATGGACGAGTAGCTCAAAGAATTCGTGCCGCAGGAACATCACA
Source organism: Kangiellaceae bacterium (assembly GCA_965230335.1). Classification (GTDB taxonomy): domain Bacteria; phylum Pseudomonadota; class Gammaproteobacteria; order Enterobacterales; family Kangiellaceae; genus CBDDKS01. The sequence continues at coordinate 1,544,596 of CBDDKS010000006.1, forward strand.
AGCACTGACTACACATTATTTTTATGATGCAGCTGGGCAGTTGGTACAAACAATTACCGGTGATGTAAAAAGTAGCAGAAACCAGTTTGATGCTTATGGCCGGCTAGAAAGCACACAGGATGCTTCAGGTAATACCACTCAGTATCATTATGATAATGAAGGTAATCTGGTAAATAGAATCACGAAAGATATCAACGGAGATATGATACAACAAACCGAGCGAGAGTTTGATGCACAAGGCCGGATGATGCTGGATAAAACAACAGGCACTCAAATGGATTATCTGGATGATAACAGACAGCCTACAAAGGTCATCAATGGAGAAGGTAACCAGGTATTGAATCAATATGATTCGGAAGGTCGATTATCGATAGGCTTTGATGCCAATGAACAGCCTACTTATTATGATTACGATGATATGGGTAACCTGGTTAAAGTCACTGATGCCAGACGTATAGAAACCCGATATACCTATGATGGTTTTGGTAGACGTTTGAGTGAAACCAGTGGCTCTAAAGGGACTATTACTTATCAGTATGATGCAGTAGGTAATATTGTTAAAGAGACTCGAGAAAACGGTATTGTGATAAAAAACAATTACGATGCTTTAAATCGAGTTACCAAAACAGTTTTCTTAAAGAAAGAAAAAGACGATTCAGGCAAAAAGAAATCCGTAGAGAAAAAACGTATCATCTATAAATATGATAATTGTAAAAACGGTGTTGGCAGACTTTGTGTAGTAAAAGGTGCAGGCAGCACGACGCGTTATGATTATGATGTACTCGGCAATCGTACACAGGTGAAAGTCAAGTATGATAATCAACCTAAAGCGGATATCACACGGTTTCAATACAATAGCAACAATCAGTTAACTCATTTGATGTATCCCAGTGGTCTGGAAGTCGAGTATCACTATGCTAAGAATGGCAATGTGAATAAAGTCACTGCCAGACATCACAATCAGACTTATACCGTTGCAGACATTGAGTCATCCCATCGATTGAATGCTATCACCTTTGGTAATGGTCTTGCGCAAAACTTTGTGCATAATGAACAAGGGCAACTCACACAAATCACCACAGGAGACAGTGATACACAAACACAGCATCTGAATTATGTTTATGATAAGGCAGGTAATATCTCACAAATTGAAAGGCCCTTAAATTCAAATAATACACAAATATTTGAGTATGATAAGACCAATCGTTTGGTGAAAGAAATCACCGATGCAATGACACAAAGTTTTGAGTATGATGCTACAGGCAATCGTATTCAAAGTAGTAAAACTGAAACGGAAGGTAATACAAACACAACAAAAAACAAAAGCTATGTGTATAAAGCAACGGCCAATCAGTTACAACAAATCAATAAGCAACCTTTGTCTTATGATACCAATGGTAATCTCATAGAAGACCGACATGGTAAACGCAGGTTTGAGTATGATGTGACTAATCGCTTGACGGCTTATTATAAAAATGGTGAAAAGAAAGCGGAATATACTTACAATACTTTTGGTCAACGTATCCAGAAGGTGATTACGCGCAACAAGCAGGCAGGAGATACTTACAAAACTCTACAGTTCAGTTATTTGCCTGAAGGTTGGTTGCTTACCGAAGATGGTCGGGATGAAAACAACAATAGAGGCTTTACCCGGGATTATATCTGGTTGGCTGATAAACCTATTGCACAGATACACACCCACTTTAATAAAAAGGGCAAGGTAAAGAAGCAAAACATCATTTACATTCACACGGACCATCTCAATACACCCAGACTTGCGAGCAACCAAAATCAAGAAACCGTTTGGAGTTGGCAGTCTACAGCTTTTGGTGAGGGTAAAGCCAATCGAGATGTGGATGGTGATGGTAAGAAAACCGTGATTCGTTTGAGATTTCCTGGTCAATATTTTGATAGCGAATCCAGATTACACTACAATCATCATAGAGATTATGACCCTAAAATCGGCCGCTATATACAGTCCGATCCTATTGGTCTTGATGGTGGTGTTAACCGATATGCTTATGTATTGGGGAATCCGTTAAGATATACTGATCCAACCGGAGAGGCTGCTCAAGTAGCTGCAGGAGCCATAATCGCTGCATGTTTATCAAGTCCTATTTGCTTGGCTACGGCAATTGCCGCAGGTGTTTATTTATATAATGCTACTAGTAATTTAGATGATTGTATCGAGTTTTGTTCAGATAGTGCTTTACCTACGAGAGATTATGGTACTAGCTTTTGGCGGTGTGTAAATAGATGTATGGGTACTAATGACTATTTAATATCACCTGGTGGAGGGTGTTGTTTTTAATGAATAAATTAACAGCAGAAAAAATTATTGACTCAATGGTTCGATTGAATGGTGAGTTTAATTCACATTTAATTGAAGTTCAAACAATGTGTAATGAAAAAGATTTTAATAACTATAAAAGAAAAGTTGGTAAAATAATGGCTTATTTATTAGTTGATATTGTAAATCCAATTGTTCGACAGTTTCCAGAATTGAAGCCAGATGAGTTGAGTGATACTTCTGAGTGAATAGATGTAAATTATACAATAAATCACAACAAATGATTTAACATATTTTTATAGTTGTTGATAAAAGATTTTGTGGTTTGGTAATGCTCTGTTTCTTCATAAGCAATTTCAATCATTTGATCATTATCCAATGAAATAATTGTAGAGTTTGGATAAGCCATTAAAATAGGAGAATGGGTTGCTACAATAAACTGAGACTTATCTTTTACAAGTTCGTGCATTCTTGACAGCATCGCTAATTGACGTGATGGCGATAATGCGGCTTCAGGCTCATCAAGTATATACAATCCTTTACCTCCAAATCGATATAACATTAACGAAAAAAATGATTCACCATGTGATTGGAAATGCAAAGACTTTCCTCCGTAAGAATTTTTTATTGGAGGTCCTCCAGGACCTTTATCTAGCTCATCTACATTTGAAGCAAGATTGTAAAAACTTTCAGCGCGTAAGAAAAAACCATCTTTAGGTTTTTTGTAATTATTAATAAGTTTTATATATTTATTTAAGAATGAATGTGATTGATACGTACTAAAGCAAAAATTCTTTGTTCCTCCTTCTGGATTAAAGCCTAACGCAACAGCTATGGCTTCAATGAGTGTAGATTTACCAGAGCCATTTTCACCAACAATAAAAGTAACATTGGGATGAAAAGTCAAAGATTTTAGGTTTTTTATAATCGGAATATTAAAAGGATAATGATCAAAATTATCTATTTTTTCTTTTTTTAATTGGATTTCTCGTAAATAGGGTAAATCTTCAATAGACATAAGATTGATCTTCCCATAAATAAGTATACAGTCAGAGTGATTAAATATTTTAAAATCATTCATTTTTTTTGAATAATTTTAAGTGATTTTTTTGTTTATAAATAATATCAGAAATGAACTATCGTTGGCCACTGTATGGGCTTGTACCTTCATAATTTCTTTAATGTGTAGAAGGGTAATTTTTTGTACACGTAAACCAAGTTTGCGGCTTAACTGCATAATGGCAGTATTTTTTCAGGATAATCATGCTATTGAATTCTTAAATTTAGGTACTGATATTTTCCAATTAATATAAGGCTGCGCCAAAAGATGTGCCGATTTTAATGCAACAGATTATCAATATGATTAATCAAGAGAAAGTAACAGAGTTAACTTTAGGCATGGCACATCAATGGTATGCAAAAATTCATGCAGGGATTGCTCATATTCATCCATTTTGGGATGGAATGGGCGATTCGCAAGACTACTTGCTAATGTTCCTTTATTAAAATCAGGGCTACCATCAATTATCATTTCTAAAGAAAAACGTCGAGAATATATTCAGCTATTGGCAGATTATGAGATAAAGGCTGGCTCGATTAATTCTGAAACGGGTGTTTGGCCAAATATAAAGATTTTGAAATGTTTTGTGGTGATTGTTATCAAGAAACTCGACACATTTTGAAGTATTAATTTGTATTATGTTTAAATAGTTAAGCGCTTTATTTGCAATATAGATGGCATATTAAGCGCAACAGCCCCTAAACCGTGAGAAGAAAAATAGTAATACTAAAAATCAAATAAAAGAGATTTAATCATGGATATTGTTAACAAAATTTGTAAGAATAGGTCCGTTTTTAAGGTTGTACATAATAACAAAATCAAACAGGGGGGAACAAAATGAGCAATAACTCCACATTTTTAACAAAAAAAGGGTTGTTCATCATTGTTTTAGTGTTTGTTGGTGGCTATTTTCTTTATCATCAATACCGTACATCGACACCGGAATTTTTAGCAAAGCAACAATATGATCAAGGTATTCAGTTAATTTCTGAGAGTCATTTGGAAGAAGGCTTTAAACATTTAAAGGTGGCTTCTAATAGCGATACCATTCATTCAGAACCTGCAAAGCAAAAAATGATTGAACTTTTAACGGACAATCAGTATTTAGAAAAACTTCCTCCAGAACAGGTTACTTCTACTATTAAAGAATGGCTGGATATGAATAAGTTACCTGCTGACTTTATTAAAACGGTTGAGCAGCTTTATCAACATTATGAAAAAACACATGCTTATCAAGCGCAAGAATTAGCTCATGTGATGATGAACTTAACGGATTCAGAGGAGGTTTTTAATCAATATGGTCAAAAACGCTACAAATTATTAACGGATCTTATAATCAATCAATCTGATGATTTGGCATTAACCATTGAATTGGCAAAACTGGATGAACAAATTAATCAATGTAAAGAGTGCCAAATATTACTGGAAGAACATAAAGCAGAACTTGCAACAACAGAAGGTGCCAGAATATTGGGACAGGTTTATGCCTACCAAAATAATATCGAAGAAGCCTACAGACTGTTATCTCCTTATATTAATCAACATCTCACTAAGTATCTGGAAGCAGAAAAAGCATACAATAAGTTGCTCAATAAGATATGGGAAAAAAGTCTGCAGGATTTAGATGATGGCTATGCGCCTCAAAGTTTCTATGACAAATATGAGAAAGCGTCTAAAGAAGAACAAAATCAATTAATTAATGAATTTTATCAGGAAAGAACAAAAACCAAAGAAGTTGAACAAAAATTAATAGATTACAGGAAAGCTGCGTTTATTGCGCCTGTAGCTTTAGATTTTGGTATTGTTCTATTAAATAGAGCAACGGGTTTTTCTGATACAAAAAAAAGAGAAGAAGAGCTTAAAAAATCAGAAAATATGTTTCTTTCAATCAAGAATTATGCTGGAGATACGGATGATTATCGACTTTATTTGGGCCAGGTTTACTTTTGGTTAGGTAAAGAAAGTGCAGGAAACGAATTATTTGATTCATTATTAAAAAAATATGATCGAAGCCATCAAATTCTTTATTCACTATCTGAAACATTAAGAAATTTAGGAGCAGTAACAAAAGCCAAAGAATATATTATGGAAGCGTATAATAAGGCTGAGGAGAAAAATTATAAAGAAACCTATGCACATCAAATCTCGTTTTTAGTCAATGATACTGATGAAAAGATCAGTTAGCTAGAAAAAGCAAATAAAGAGGACCCTTATGTTCGTGGTGATTTGTATTCTAAAAAAGGAGATAAAGCATTCAGTCAAAATAAAAAAGAAGAAGGGTTAAATTATTATCAGAAAGCGATAGATATTTATAAAACTATTCCAGAAAACTCAACCGCCTTGAATAATATTGCTTTAATTTATATGTCTAAATATGATCTTGGAAGAAAGGAATCAGATTATGACCATGCTTTGAATAATATGGATAAAGCAGTTGAATTAGCACCAAGTAACAGCATTATATTGTCGAATGCCAGTAATTATCATGCAGTGAAGGCTTATCGTGATATTTTAAGTCATTACTTAAATTTAGATGTGTTGGAATTGAGTGCTAATTTGGATTTGTTTTCTTATCTCTATATTGATCAAAAAGGTAAGCAACTATTTATTGAAAAGCTTATGCAGCATGCTTCTGATAAAAAATCTTTAAACTATCTGAATAAGGCATTAATACTATCACCAAAAAACATGACTCATATTAATACGCTTTATCATAAAACCAGTTTTTTAGCGTTAAACTCAGAGTTAAAGAAAATATCAGAGCATATATTAAAAACAGAAATAGATTTAAATGACTCTGAAGTTGAAACTCAAAAATATCGACGTGGTGAATATGATAAGAAAAATATAGAGTATTATAATACTCAGCTTGAAAGAATGAATACTTTATTGAAAAAAATCAATAAAGATAAATCTCCAAAAGAACACGCTATCATTCAATCATATATTATTAGAATTAATATAGAATTATCACGCTATAATGGTGATTTAAATGTTCATGAAATGCTACAGGAAGCAGAAAAAAGTCATGCACTTCTGAAGTCATCAGAAACACGTGGTATTTATGAAGGCGCATTAGTGAATAAAATTTTGCTGATGTTTAAACAACAAAATGAACAATCAAACACATTTTTTGAAAAATATCATAGAATTTATTCAAGTAATGTGTTGTTATCATTAATATTGAAAACACATCCAGATTTCAAAAAACAATTTTTAGCAACACCAGAAAAGAGACTATTAGAAAATCTTATTGTTCAAAGTCAAAAGGATTTTCCTGATCATCCATCAAGTTTAGACTGGTTCTTGTTGAAGCAATTGGACTCTGAGTATACTGATTATATAATGAAGAGTCTGCAAAAAAATAATACAAGGAAATATAATCATATCGTGTATACACATTTATCGACTAATCAGGAAATAAATTTTATCTATCAGTATATTCAAGAACTTATAGATGAAAAACCAGGAAATATTAAAAAACTTATTTCTGAGGCAAAAGAAAAAGAGTTAGTCATTCCAGAAAAATTAATGAATTTATAGTTATTCCGAGTTCAGGTTAGTTATTCAGCTATAGAGTTGGTATAGGTTTATTTATAAACTTTTTACCAGAGCTCTTATTTCTGAAACATGTCGTCGACTGATTTCCAGTTGAGTATGGCATTCCTTTAATACAATTGTTAATCGTCCCATATCATTTTTTGAAAGCCCGCTAATAAAATATTTGTTAATTAATGCATTTCGGTGAATACGAATAAATTGTTTTGAAAATTCTTCTTCCAGACTTTTCAATGGTTCTTCAATAAGACACTCACCATTTTTATGGCATACATTGACATATTTTTGATCAGCTTGAAAATAATAAATATCTTTGATAGGAATAAGTTGTATTTCTCCTCTAAATTGAGTAGAAATATGCTGTCGATGATGATGATTGGATTCTGAACGAAGTTGTTGTATAACTTGAGCATTCATGCGTTTGGCTTTTTTTAATGCATTGTGTATTTGTTCAGAATTAACAGGCTTCATTAAATAATCGATAGCATTAACAGAAAAAGCTTTTAGTGCATATTCATCATAAGCACTCACAAAAACAATGGCTGGTGGATTAGGGAGTTGGCAAAGATGCTGGGCTGTTTCCAGTCCATCCATTGCTGGCATACGAATATCAAGAAAAATAATATCAACAAGGTTGTTTTGACAATATTCAATGGCTTGTAGACCATGTTGTGCCTGATGGATTTGTTTTTCTCCAAGATCCTGTAAAAAACGTTCCAAACGTTGTCGTGCCAAAGGTTCATCATCAGTAATTAAAATATTCACGATGATCGCTCCTGAGGAATGGTTAATATAACCTGATAGCATTCATTGTCTTGTTTTATTTTCATGGTTGCTTCAACACCATATCGAATCATTAATCTTTGCTGAATGTTATTATGTGCCATTTGATTACCTGATGGTGTTTTCTGTTTAGGTAATGGATTACTAATCATTATATGCAAACTCTGTTTATAACGCTTGGCTTCTATCATAATTGTTCCACCTTCTATCAGACTTTGTATACCATGGTAAACTGCATTTTCAATAAGGGGTTGTAGTGTAAAGGAAGGAATCTTACAAGTTAGAACATCTGGATCAATTTGCCAGTTGGTTTTTAATCTATCACCCAGACGTTGTTGCTCTATAGCTAAATAGTGATGACACAGTCTTATTTCTTCTTCCAGGCTAACCTGATAAGTTTCTTCATTCAGACTTTTTCTTAATAAATTGGCTAAGTGTTCCAGAGTTTGTTCAGCTTTTGTATGATCAATACTAATTAAGCTGGCAATGGTATTTAATGTGTTAAATAAAAAGTGAGGATGAATTTTTGCCTGCAATGATTCAAATCGTGCCCGACTTTCGGCAGAAAGGCCTTCACGATATTGATGTTGCAAGTAAAAGTATCGAATAAGCAACAATGTTAAAATGAGTACAACAATCAGATTGCGAATAAACCAATCTGTATATTGATGCCATATAACAGGCAAAGATAAGCCTTTATAATAAAATAGTCCGAAAAAGCTGGTTAGACAGGTGATTAATAATACTAAAGCAATCACTATGAAAACAATCCATGTTAAAGGCAGGGTATTTAACCAGTGTCGTAATAAACATAATAAAGCACTGACGCATAGTGTGGTCCATATCATAAAAAAACTGTGCATGCCAAAAGAAGTCCAGATAGTGTCATAGGAATCAAATGACAATAAGGTTGCCAGAACGGCAAAAATTTCTGATAGTAAAATAACAACAAGTACACTGGTTAGACTACAAAAATCAGGAATAACGCCTTGAGAGTGATGTTGTTTCGACATTGAAGGAAGGGTTTGGCTTTTAAAGATAGAGTTATGATTGATGATGCTTTTGAAGTTCTGACAATTTATCAATAAGATTACTTCGTGCTCTATCAAGCATGGTTCTTGAGTTATCTCCTTTTTTCCAACTGGCATAACCTATAGCAAGATCGTATTCAATATCAGGAAATTGATTATTAATTTGTGTTTTTAATGTTTTGATGACTTTTTGAATCAGTGATGACAAGGCATCTTCCGGTGTTTCGGGTAAGACGACCAGAAAATCGCCACTTTCTGATTGACCTAACATGTCTGCCCAGCGCATTTCATCTTTCAGTATCTGGGAAACCAGGATTTGTAATTTTTGCATGTTGTCCGTTTCAAGGTGGCCATTTTGCTCAAATACAATCATTTTTAATTTAATCAGAGATAACGGGTTATCATATCGACGGCTTCGACTGACCTCATAATCCAGAAATTGAGCCCATGAGGGTTTTTGTTGAGGTTCATTGGATGAAGATTCGTCTTGATTAGCTGGAATCGTTGGAATCGGTAGAAAATAGTGAATGGCATACTCAGGCCGAGAGGTCAGCGGTGTATTCCAATGGTGAAGTGTCATAGACTCTTTGCGCTTTTTGCTAAAAAGTCGGTAGTAAAGACTGTTCTCATCACAGGACTCAAATGGCAGAGTGACAAAGCTTTCTCCAGCAATATTATTTAAGGACTGTCCTAACCAGTCACTAAATATTGCGTTGCACCATGATATATCTCGTTTTTCGTCTAAAATAAGTAAACCAAGCCCAGAAGTTTGGAGTATCTCTTTACACGATTTTTCATAATTAAATTGTGATTGATTTCCCATAATTTATGCGCCATTTTGGTTATTTATAGGTAAACTTAAGTATTCCATAAGAGTTATCGACGAATTATCAAAATACTTTATGAAATAGATGTTGAAAGAATGAATAATTAGAGCACTTATTTTCTAACATGAACCATTGTTTTTTTAAATAGTAAAAGAGGTTTTTCTCATATCAGGCAAATATTCGATTATTCGGTTGATATGAGTATTTAATCAATTAGATTAAATTATGAGTGAACCCTGCAGAAAGACAGATGTAGATACAGTCAATATTGACAGCAAAGTGGTGACATCCATGTTGCAGCGCTTTTTATCACTTAATGAAAAAAGAAAAGCGGTGCTGCTCAGTCATTCAAGTCGATTACAAAGTGACTTTATTGACTTGCTGCCTTTACTGTTTCATGTCAATCATTCAACGTTACCAGGCTATATTGAAGAGAATGTACCCAGTGGTATATTGGGTTATCATCCAAAAGATAACATACTGCATTTAGCCAAGAAATATGCAGGAGGTTTTCAATTAGAAACAGAGCTTAACAAAAAACAGGATATTCATGCTGTTTATTTAATGGGCAGTGCTGGATCAGTGGCTTATACTGGACAAAGTGATTTGGATTGCTGGATTGCATATAACCCAGATTTAACCACACAGGAATTCGATTTACTGGATAAAAAACGTCAAGCAATTCAAGTTTGGGCTAAACGTCTGGGTTTGGATGTTTCTTTATATTTAGTGAATCAAAATCGATTTTGTGAACAAACAGATGCAGAAGGACCCTATCAACAACCCGGTTTATTATTAGACGAATTTTATCGAACGGCTATTTATCTTGAAGGTCAATATTTATTGTGGTGGCTTGTTCCCATCGAGTGGAATACACAATATAATGCCTATGCAGAAAAATTATTAGCCAGTGAATATTTAAACAGAGATGAATGGATAGATTTTGGAACAGTCGACACCATTGATCCTCAGGAATTTATTAATAATGCACTTTGGTATATTAATAAAGCATTGACATCACCTTACAAAACAGGACTAAAACTGGTATTAATGGAATCGTATTTAAGTCAATATCCAGATTGCAAACCATTGAGTATCAATTATAAAAGCTTTATCTATAATTATATTGAAAATACAACAGTGATTGATGCTTATTTGCTGATGTATAGAACGGTAGAGGATTATTTGATTCTGACCAATCAGTTTGAACGTTTGGAATTTATTCGTCATTGTTTTTATCAAAAAGTCAGCTTGAGAAGTGATGATAATATTGAAAGAAAAAAGGTGGGTAAAAAAATTATTCAAGAGCTTATTGATGAATGGATGTGGGATGATGCCATGTTAGTTCATTTTAATGCCAGACCCACATGGAATTTAGAGCATATCGGTAAAGAAAAAGCATTATATGTTAAACAATTAATTTCTTCATTTAAACGTATCGCAGGATTTATCAGAAAAGAACATGTATTGTTTGAAAAAAATAAAAAATATCTTATTCGGATGAGTCGAAAAATAGCTGCAAGATTGGAATTAACACAAGGAAAAATAGAAGTCATTAATATTTCTTTTGTACCTAAAATGAAAGATAAACATATTTCAATCTCAAGAAAGCCTCAAACAAAAGGAACCAATTTATGGTCATTATATGATTATCCTATTGATTATGAAGATGCCTGGTTATCTGAACCTAGTTATCAATGTGAATCCTTAATTGAATTATTAGTTTGGTCGAAAATTAATGGATTATTAAACCCGTATACTTCTGTACAATTTAAAGATGAATTGGAATTATTGCAATATGATGAATTAGAACGTTTGTCGCATAAGTTGTTTAATATTGAATTAACCACACATATTCAAAATGATGAATTTTATGATAAGGAACCTGAAGTATTACAGATACATTTTTTTATCAATGTAGCACATAATCAGTTAACACAGCAGGCCAAGCAGGGCATTCAAATAATGACTGATAAACTGGATCCTTTATGTTATGGAAAAGATGAAATCAATTTGGTTGAAAGTATTGATGTATTATATTGTAATAGTTGGGGAGAGATTTTTGTTGTAAACTTTCTTGGCAAGGAATCTTTGCCCAATTGTATGGTCGCTTTGCTTGATTTATATCATAGACAAAAGAAAAAGCCCAAAATGGATTTCCATTGCTTTTCTTTCTTGAAGGGGGATACTCTAAAAGTCAGAGTAAAAGAAGTGATTGAACATGTCATACAACTGGATTTTAATAATACAGAAAGTGAATTAAATTATATTTGTAAATTTAGTAATGAATATCGATTGCTACATAAATATCAACACAGTTTTGCATATAGTCGAATGACAAACTTGGATGAACTTGATAGTATGTTAGTGAGTGAAAGAGGAAAGAAAAAAGAGTTGGACTTTGACAGCAATTGTTTTTCAGATACATTTGTCGATGAGGCTTTAGAAAAAGAAAGCTATGGTAAACAAAAATTATTTATTGATAATCGAAAGGAAAATATAATTAGATTTTGTTTTATTGATGAGTTTGGTGGTTTGGTAGAATGGGAAATACCTAGAAATAATAATATGAATTATATTCAATATTTATTTGAATTTATAAAAAATATGAATCATCAATATGATTCCAGTGATGATACTATTATTGTGTTTGAATGCCATGCTGATGAATGGATTGATATTACTTCAACTCTGGAAAAATCCAGAAGTGAAGATAACAGTATTGCTATTCATATTGATATTGAAGAAACAGAGAATGGATATATATTAAATATCATGGCACGTGAAATAACCATTCGTCTGGACGATGATGAAGACTTGGCAAAGAAATTTTTTAGTTGGTTAGATAGAGCTTTTTCTGGAAATTATTTTAATAGCTTTATTCAAAATATAAATTATATTTCTGAAACTACCCATCATATTTCTCCTTCTCAGTTGATGTTGGATAAAAAGCGATTGGAATCTCGTCTGGGCTATAACCCTGTTCATTCATAATATTAGGGTTTGTGGTAGCACCGGTATAAAATAAAGGGTATACTGACTTCCAATAAAAATATGTCATCATAACTATTTGAATGTCGTTTTTAAAAATTGCTATTTTACTGATAGTACTTATCTTTTTATCTGCCTGCGGGCAAAAAGGACCACTTTTTATACCAGACTCTGATGAACAAAAAGAAACCTATTTGATGAATATTGATAATAAAAATAAAGTAAAATTAGCGGCTGTGTCGTGTCGTAGGGTCTTGTTATGCTAGTTAGTTTTGCAAAGATGCAAGGTTTAGGTAACGATTTTGTCGTTATCGACACCATTTCCCAGCCAGTTTATTTTAATGCTGCTCAAATTCAAAAACTCTCTGATCGGCGATTCGGTATAGGTTTTGATCAAATGTTGATTGTTGAACCACCCAAATCACCCAGTGTTGATTTTCACTATCGTATTTTTAATGCCAATGGTTCAGAAGTTGGACAATGTGGTAATGGCGCAAGATGTTTTGCAAAATTTGTTCGTTTTACCGGGCTTACCTGGAAAGATAAAATCAGTGTGAGTACGCAAGAAGGTAATATGGCAATGAAAGTGCATCGCGATGGTAATGTGACTGTTGAAATGCGCAGTCCTAAGTTTGAACCTAATGCCATTCCCATGCGTTATGCACAAGCTGAAAAAGAATACAGTTTACAGGTTAATGGTATACGTTATCGATTTGGTGCAGTTTCTATGGGTAATCCACATTGTGTTATGTTGGTGGATGATATTGATATAGCGCCTGTTGCTGAATTGGGACCGGCTATTTGTGAACATTCTTTGTTTCCTGAGCAGGTTAATGTAGGATTTATGCAAATTCTTTCTGATGATAGAATTCGTTTGCGTGTTTATGAACGTGGGGTGGGTGAAACTCTGGCCTGCGGTAGTGGGGCCTGTGCAGCAGTTGCTATTGGCCGTATTCAAGAACGATTAAAAGAAAACGTTTCGGTTGAATTGCCGGGTGGTGAATTAATGATAAATTGGCAGGGCTATGATTATCCTTTGTATATGACGGGTGCTGCTGATTTCGTATTTGAGGGGCAATTAGAATTATGACAACAAAAAATCTTGAAGTGGCTTTTGAGCTTGATGAAAATCAGGTGCTTGACTATTTGCAGGAACATCCTAGTTTCTTAAAGCAGCATGCTGATTTATTGTCCAATTTAGCCATACAGCATCCAACAGAAGGTAGTGTGTCGCTGATTGAACATCAGGTTAAACGACTGCGGGAAGAGAAAAAAGAGTTGGAAAATCGATTACAGAACATGTTAGGTATTGCTGAACAAAATGAAGCATTACTACAAAAATGCTCTAATTTTTTGACCTGTGCAATGGCCTGTAGCAGCTTTTCGAGTTTATGTGTCACGATAACCGATGTGCTTCCCAGAAGTTTCGATGTAGATGTTGCCACCTTGGTTTTATTTGGTGACTGGCCTCAAGGAGAACATGTGAGAGTGGAGCCTAATAGCCATATTTTACGACAATCTCTGGAGCATGCTTTCCCAGAGAAACAACCTGTATTTTCCCGTATAGGAAAAACCATTTACAAGTCGGTTTTAAGTACAACCGATTGTCAGTCGGGTTCTGCAGCATTAATCCCTCTAGGTGGAGAAATAACTATTGGGCTACTCACTTTAGCCAGTCATGATCAAAAACGTTTTTCACCAGACATGGGTACCTTGTTTACGGAATTATTATCCAGATTATTAACCCATATGCTGATGAAATTTCAATCAGATTAAATGTCTTATGAGCTTAGATAAGGATACAGAACAGTTTATTGACTATTTAACCTTTGAGAAGCAGTATGCACAGCATACGATTGTCAGTTATCGCAAAAGCATGGGCTGGTGGTTAACCTTTATTAAGGAAAAGAAAATAGAAACCTGGCAACGGGTTGATCATCATATTATCCGACACTATACCCACTTTTTACATAAAAAATCTTTGTCCAACCGAAGTATTGCACAGAGCTTGTCTGTTATTCGTTCCTTGCTTAACTATTTATATAAAAATCATAAGATTACAACGAATCCTGCTAAATTAATACAATCACCCAAAGTAAATAAAACATTACCTAAAGTGTTATCTGTTGATGAAGCCGTTGGTTTTTTAGAGGCATTGAAAGGCGTTGATTTTTTAAGTTGTCGTGATCTTGCCATCATGGAATTATTTTATTCTTCGGCATTACGTTTAAGTGAATTGCAACAGTTAAATATAGAGGATATGTATTTGAATGAAGCACAGGTCAGGGTTATGGGTAAAGGCAGTAAAGAACGTTATGCGCCTTTAGGAAAATCCTGTCAAAAAGTGATGGAGCAATGGTTATCGATTCGATATCAATATGATACCATCCATGAAACAGCGTTGTTTATTTCACAAAGAGCTCAACGCTTAACAACCAGAAGTATTCAAAAGAGATTAGAAATTTGGGGAAAACGTTTAGGCTTGCCATCACAATTGCACCCACATAAATGGCGACATTCATGTGCAACACATTTTTTGGAGTCTGCCCATGATTTAAGAGCGGTGCAAGAATTATTAGGACACGCTAATTTATCAACAACACAGGTCTATACACATTTGGATTTTCAATATCTGGCGAATACTTATGATGCGGCTCATCCTAGAGCAAAAAAAGAAAAAAGAAAAATGAAAGGTCAACAGCGTTTAGTATGAATCACATGATGCAAACAATAAAAGCCATTGGCTTCGATTTGGATGATACCTTATGGGAAAACGGTCCGGTTTTAAAACGATCGATAAAAGCACAAAATCGGGTGATACGAGAATATCGTGACGATTTGAGTGATCAAGTTATTTTTGAACACTACGAGTATCATGCGAAAAATTTGTTGGTTCAGGATAATATTAAATATCAGAATATGGTTCAATTAAGAGTGGATGCATTGAAAGCTGTGGTTCGTACATTACAGTTAGAAGCAACGGTTGCACTAGAGGCATTTGAAGCATTTCATAGCACACGTCAAATTTTGGATTTGGATCCTTATGCCAAACCACTACTCACTTTTTTAAAAGAAAAGCATCTTTTGGTGACAATTAGTAATGGTACGGCAGATTTAGAAAAAATAGGCATACAAGATTTTTTTGAATTTTCCTGGCGTGCTGGAGTACATGGTCTGGCAAAACCTCATGGAGACATGTTAACCAAAGCCATTGAGCAATTAGGCATTCAACCTAATCAGTTTTTATATGTTGGTGATAAAATGGACGTTGATGGTGCAGCAGCTAAACATGCAGGTGCACAAAGCGTAATTGTTAATAAAGAAGATTATCAAAGTGAAGACAATGGTTATGCATCATTACAAGAATGGTTAATTGCATTAAAAAATAATTGAGTAGGGTTCTAATTTAAGTAATGGTGTTGATTTAAGAAGTCATGCATATGGCTGGAGAGTTGTGTCAGTTTAGGCATTTTCAACAATAAAGACACACGACGATTTTTCTGACGCCCTTCTTTGGTTTGATTACTGTCAATGGGTTGTGTATCTGAATAACTGGTTGCACGAAATCGATGTTCTAACATACCCAGTTCGATCAGGTGTTTAACAACACTGGATGCTCTTGCTGCACCTAATTCCCAATTAGACGGATACTTTACGGTTTTAATCGGTTTGTTATCGGTATGACCTTCAACCATGATCATACCAGAAGCCTTTTGTAACATAGGCAATAATTGTTTAAGAATCGTTTTCCCTTCAGTTTTGAGCTCAGCTAAACCAGAATCAAATAACATGCGATCCTGAATTTGTAATTCAATAAATTCATCCTGTAACGCTAAACTAATATCATTATCGATTTTTAGATCAACCAGTGTATCGTGAACCTGTTGTCGCCAATAGTCGAGAATCAGTTTTTGTTTGTCATAACCCAATTGATTAGTGAAAGGTTCTAATTGTTCTTCTAATAAAAAGACTTTTTGTTTTTCTGTACTCAAGTCATTGGCTGTTTTAGTTAAGTTTCTATTAGAAAGAATCAGCAAAATAATAAACATCATACTTAATAAAATAAAGACATCCAAATAAGGCAATAACCAGGCTTCACTTTGGTTGTCGTTCTCCTGTTGAGCCAGTAATTCATCAATAGGATGTTTTTCATGTGTATTTTGCATAGATGTCATACTATTTTGAATATCAGTGATTAATAGAAAATTTAATTATAGAGGGCAGATTGTTTATTTTTATTGGAAGCTAGAGACAACTTTTTATCTAAAGTCAGTTCATCAGGTGCATGTAATTCATTTTCATGTTGGGCAATAAATGAGTTTAGCGTTGCACGAATAAAAGATGGTGAACGGCGCTGGCTGATTAAACTCACGCCTTCCATTACCATAGACATTAACATAACGCGATGTTCAGTACGTCTTTCCAATTTAATGGCAATAGGTTTACAGACCAGATTGGCAAAAACAATACCGTAAAAAGTAGTCACTAGGGCAATGGCTAAATAAAAGCCAATTTCAGAAAAGTTATTAGTATCTAAAATACCCAACATGTTAATGAGCCCAATTAAAGTACCCAACATACCAAAAGCTGGGGCAAAACCACTCATAGAGCGGAAAATATTTGCCTCTGCCTGTTCCTGTGCTCTTAGTCGTGCAATACGCCATCTCAATAAATCCAAAACATCATGTAATGGTGTTTTATCAATTACCAATTGAACCCCTGTTTTTAAAAAAGCGTTATCAATGGTTTTAATATGCTTTTCGACACCACGAATATCATCCCGGAACCATTTGCGGGCAATTTCTTCGATTTCATCGACTTGCTTTTGAGGATTTATTTTTTCATCATGTAAAACAATACGAATCAGCTTGGTAATCCTAAGAAACTCACGCATAGGATAACTGGATAAAGTCGCTGCTAAAGTGCCCATAACAACAATAAATAACCCTGGAATATTTAAAAAAGCCAGTGCATTAGTTGAAGAAAATACAATGGCAATAACAACGGTCAACAATCCAATAACAACGCCTACTAAAGTAGAATAATTCATAATGTAATATGACTCCTGTTAAAAGGCAGATACTTAATGTGAGTATGTTTTTTTTACTGTGTTTAAAAAGAAAGCAATTGTTATGCCTGAAAATTAATATTTTATAACTCAAAATAAGATGTCTGGTTATTTTGTTAAAATAATCCTTTTTTAAGATCATTCAGACTTTCTTCTCTGAAAGTCAGTCGCACACAGTGAAGTGGTGCGAAAATATCTTTTAATTTGTATAGGATATTTTAAAATCTCAATTTATTGAAAAAGTAAAACAAAAAACGTTAAAATCCACTAACTCTATTTATTTTAAACGAAAGCAATCATAGTGGATTTCTATCTCATAATAAAAACCATTCACATTTTAAGTGCTGCCATTCTATTTGGAACAGGTATTGGTATTGCCTTCTTTATGTTTCGTTCTCAATTTACGAAAGATATTCAGGAAAAGTATTATGCAGCTAAGAATACGGTGCTTGCTGATTACTGGTTTACCTTGCCAGCGGTGATTGCGCAACCTATATCAGGTATTGCATTGATTCATATAGCAGGTTTTGATGAAACACATTTTTGGCTAATGGCAACCTATGTGATTTATATTATGATAGGTCTATGTTGGTTGCCTGTCGTTTGGTTACAAATACAAATGAAGAAAATGCTTGCCCAAGCAATAGAAAATAAAGAGGCACTTAATAAGCGATATAATACTTATTTCAAAATTTGGTTTATATTAGGGTGGCCAGCATTTATAGGATTAATGATTATTTTTTATTTGATGGTAGTAAAGCCTGTATGACAGAGCCTATTTTTAAATCTATATTTGGTAAAAGCTGGGATGATTTGCCGATAATTTTTAAAAAGCATTATGCACTTCATCCTTATACAGAACAGCAAATCATCACAGAAGGTGAACTTAATGTCATGAGTAAAGCGCCACTGACATGGTTTGCAGTTATCATGAGACTGATGGGGCAAATTCCGGTTACTAATGAAGACAAGGTTCCGGTAACCGTTTATTTTAAAAGTGATAAAACAACAAAAGCTTTTCATTTTATTCGTGAGTTTCGTTTTAATAAAATACAACCTTATATTTTTCGATCATCCATGTTACAGATTCAAGGATCAGACGTTATTGAAATAATGCGTTTTGGATTAGGGTGGAAAATGCAATATACCTGGGATGGTGAAAAGGTAGTTTTAACACACAGAGGTTATGTTTTTAAGTTGTTTAACAGATTTATTCCAGTACCACTCACTTTATTCTTAGGTTCGGGTTATGCAGAAGAACATCCGATCGATGATAATACATTTGATATGATCACTTATATTACACATCCCTGGTGGGGAAAAATCTATCAATATAAAGGAAGGTTCAAAATTAACGATGTCTAAGAATAGTGGTTACTTAAAATCAGAAGGTGAATTATTTAAAAAAATTCTAGGAGAACAATGGAAAAATTTACATCCAGATATACAAGAACGTTTTGAAAAAAAACCTTTGCCAGATAAGCCACTTCAGTATCAAGGTGTTTTAGAGGAATTATCCTGTTCTTTTTGGGGAAAGATATTAGCTTATATAACAAAGCCGTTAATAAAGGGTGCTTTAATCCCTTATACAGCAGCTCACTTCCCAGTGGATATAGAAGTGTATTCGAAAACAGATTGTCCATATATTTTTAAACAACGAATTTATCGATTACCCAATAGAAAGCCAGTTCAGTTTACTTCTTATATGAAAGAAAGTGAAAAAGGAGAAGTATTGGAATATGTAGGTGCTGGTTTAGGTATGAAATTGTTAGTTTTTGAAAAAGAAGGGAATTTACATTTTAAAAGTGATGGTTATTTTTGGGATATTAAATTATGTCGGATTCCACTTCCAGGTTTGTTAACACCTGGCAAAACTTATTTAATGCATGTTAATGAAAAGAGTAATCAATTTCGAATTCGAATTGATATAAAGCATCGATTATTTGGAAAGATGTTTATTCAAGCAGGTGTTTTTAAAGAGAATAATAAAAATGATTAAACGAGTGCTTGTGATGGGTGGTTATGGGAATTTTGGTCGTTATATTGTTGAAGAGCTTGCAAAAGAACCGAATATTCAAATCATTATTGCAGGAAGATCTTTGGAAAAAGCACAAGACTTGGCTTCAAAAGTAAACGGCATACATCAACCCGAAGCAATAGAATGTGATATTCATAAAAACTTTTCAGAAAAATTACAGAACTTTAAACCTGATATTGTCATACACGCATCAGGCCCATTTCAAGAACAAGATTATCAAGCCGCAAAAACATGTATTGATTTTGGTATCGATTATATTGACTTGGCTGATGACAGAGATTTTGTTTCTGGTATTCATACATTAGATAGTATGGCTAAACAATCTAATGTCACTATAATCAGTGGGGCAAGTTCAGTACCAACATTTACCTCTGCTTTAATTGATGATTATCAAAAACATTTCTCTGAACTGCATACGTTAGATTATGCCATTACAACTGCACAAAAAACGACGCGAGGCTTAGCAACCATAGCCAGTATTTTAAGTTATACAGGTAAACCGTTTAAAACATTAATTAATGGAAAACAACAAAAAGTTTTTGGCTTGCAAGGTTTACAGATAAGACGTTATTCAAAATTGGGCTATCGGTGCTTGGGTTTGTGTAATGTGCCTGATTTAATTTTGTTTCCTAAACGTTATCCAACGTTAAAAACTATTCGTTTTTATGCAGGCTTGGAACTGACATGGATTCATTTGTCATTATGGTTAGTTTCCTGGTTTGTTCGAATAGGACTTATCAAACATTTAGAAAAAAAAGCGGTTTTTCTATTAAAAACATCATTTTTATTTGATCGATTTGGTAGTGATAATAGTGGTTTCCATATGACATTATCAGGCAAAGATCATCAAAAAAATAATAAAACCATTACTTTTGAACTAACCGCAAGCAATGGTGATGGACCTTATATTCCTTGTATACCAGCCATATTATTATGTAAAAAATTAGTGAATAATCTTATAAAAGATAGAGGTGCTTTTCCCTGTGTGGGCATGATTGCAAAAGAAGAATATTTAAAGGCATTAAGTTCGTTAGATATTAGTTGGTGTGAGGTGTGATATTATGAATATGGTTCTACTTTTTTATAGAAATAATCCATATTTTAAGAATATTCAGACTTTCATCCTTGAAAGTCAGCCCATTTTTTCCAAACGCTGAAAAAGTGGAGAAAAAAGCTTCATCGCTGCGCGGGCATTTGTTCAGAGTAGTCATTGAATGGAGAGAATTTCTTTTGTTTAACGTTAATCGTGATGTCAAAGAATGATTCTATTGATGAGTAATAATACAGAACAAGTACCTGTCGTAGGCATATTCAGCATTTACTTGGCAGTCTAAATTTGAAATATAAACAAACAGGTGGTTCATTAACTTATGACTATCTAATAATTACTTGGATATAGATCTTCATAGTAAAAAGTCACTTAAGGTATCAGTACGACTATTTTCATTGATCAGCAAGACAAGCTTTTAGATAAATATAAAAATTAATCTACATATCTCATGTTTGTTTTTGAGAATAATTAAAGAAATTGATAGACTGCTCAGTCTGTAATATTGACATATTCTATAAAAGATAAAGATATGGATGAAAACCTATCAGAGACTGTTGGTGGTCCAGAAGATATTGTGGTGCACCTAGTAGCCACAACTTCTATGGATGTAGTATTTTTTGTAGTAGCTATAGTAGCGTTGATAATATTGCTATGGGCTTCTTATCGTTTAACTAAAAAGAATCATCTACCATGGAATAAAGTTATATTTATGACTTTGATTGGAACGATTGTAATAGAAACATTGAATATTATTTTTGAATACTATTTAGATTGGAAAATATTTGATTATATTGATGGGGTGCTCAATATATTAGGAGCATCATTGTTTTTACTTGCTGTAATCGCATTTTTTAAAATAGTTAATTATATAAATGTTAATGAATAACAAATCGACAAGAATATTTTACCAACCATATTATTGGCTGATTACAGATAAGAATAAAGTATTGCTCACATAGTAATGTGACGTTTTATTCTATTGAGAAGTTAAGCACACATATCAAGTGAGTAAAATGAATAGATTTAAAACTGATGAATTAAGATGTAGAGTGGATGAGGTTCTGTTTTATAAATGGGATCCTATGGGTATTAATCATTATGTTACAGCAAGTGCAGAGTATCGATCTTATATTTCACGTATTCTTCAAGAACTAAAAATTGGTGATTTAAACCGTATTATAGCCCAGCTTAAAGATATTCAAATAAACAGTATGAGGTTGAACAATGAGGAGGGTAATATTAAAGAGATAGTAGAACTTTTATTAAGTCATAAAGAGGCAATTGAAAATAGGCAAGCTTAACAAATGACTATGGTATTAAATCAAAACATATAAAATATTGGCTATTTGTTGCTTTTTGATTCCCAACCAACAGGTTTACCAGTAATGGAATTAATCTTATAGAGTATGACATTTTTTGGAATTTCTTTAGTTGGTATTTTAGGATATACCAACCAGATATTCCCTGATTTTTTTAATAAAACATCCCAATTTTCACCCAGTGGATATAACGTCGATTCAAACTCAGCTAGGAAAAATACAATACATTTAACCTGTTTTTCATTTTTTATTGGTTTCCCCCAACAAGCAGGAGTTTCCATGCCTATAACTTTTTCAGATTGAGCACCCATACTTAATAGCATAATTACGATTAATGATACTATTTTATTCATTTTGTATATTTTATAGATGGTAGAATCCAATAATTCTATATAATTTATCATGTCAATTTTATATAAACTAGTATTTTTTATAAGATTAATATGATAGATTGTGTCGTTTTAGAGTATTTAATCAGTTTTTAGTTATAAAAGATAAACAGTCCCTAATGTTTGCTGAAAGTATCAGAAAGATGGTAAGGAAATCTTATTTAATCAGAAATTATCTTTCTTTGGGTTTAATTCGTTAATAATTGATCAAGAAATACTCAAATTTGGTTATTATTTATCAAATTCGTACTGGGTAATTGACATTAGGGTCAATCTTATGTCATTTTAGACCTACCTTTTTGACATAAGAGTTTTGTTAATTCAAATTAAGCTTTATGCCTGAAAATCAAGAATACTTTTTAGAAGATTTTATTTCTGGTTCTCTAGAACAGCAATATGAATATAAAAGCTTCTTCCCTAAGTCCATAAATAAAGAGTGGAGATTCTCTAACCCAGAAATATTAACAATGCTGGAAGAAGCTAACAGATTGCTTGGGGAACTAAATGCATTTTCTCAACTTATTCCAGATGTAGATTTTTTTATACAAATGCATATTACAAAGGAAGCGACAACTTCTAGCAGAATAGAAGGAACACAAACAAATATGGAGGATGCTTTAATTGATGAGAGAGACATTAATCCGGAAAGTCGAGATGATTGGAATGAAGTACAGAATTATATTCAGGCAATAAATTTTTCTATTGAAAAATTAAATTCAATTCCTATTTCAAATCGTTTACTTAAAGAAACTCATGGGGTATTACTTCAAGGTGTAAGAGGCAAGCACAAACAACCAGGTGAATTTAGAACTAGTCAAAACTGGATAGGCATTAGTCTTAAAAAAGCTATTTTTATTCCTCCTCACTATGAACATTTGCCAGATTTGATGAATGACTTAGAAAAGTTTATGCATAATCAAGAAATAAATGTTCCACATTTAATTCGTATTGCAATTTTACACTATCAATTCGAAACCATTCATCCATTCCTTGATGGGAATGGAAGGCTTGGTCGTCTTTTCATTGTTTTATATTTAGTAAATTTTAAATTATTAGTTAAACCTGCTTTATATTTATCGGATTTTTTCGAGCGTAATAAAGGAGAGTACTACGATCGTCTTATGGCAGTTCGTACACATAATGATATGATTGGCTGGTTAAGGTTTTTCTTATATGGTTTACAAGAAACAGCTAATAAATCAATTACAGTTTTCAAAGAAATAATGAACCTTAAGGAAAAAATAGAAAGGGAAAGTCTACCTAAACTTCATGTAAGAAAACAAGAAAACGCTCATACTTTAATGAATCATTTATATAAACAACCAATAGTTAGCATAAAAATGATTACTTCATTATTAGGCACCCAAACTAACACGGCCAGGAATTTAATAAATGATTTTACTAAACTTGGAATACTTAAAGAGTTAACGGATCAGAAGAGAAATCGACTTTTTATTTTTTATGCATATGTACAAATTTTTATTGAGAACTAAAGATATAATGAGTTCGAACAGATAGAAATATATTTAAAGTGTATTCTTGTTAGTGTTATTATTTATATTCCTATAAATCTAGAAAATATTTGCGAAAAGCTGGTTGAAACAGCATCTGTTGATAGTGATCCCAATAGATTAGCTGTTTATCTAAATATGTTGAGTCAAGAACCTGATAGATTATATGATGGGGTGGATCAGTGTAATGTGGCAAGTACTCAATAATTTACCACATCGATATCCGGAATATTTGGAAAGATATGATGAAATAATAAGCAATAGCGATATTGAAAATGAGTCAGATTAAAATTTATAAAAACGAATTTATTCGACTAAAGTTTAATTATAATAAAATTAAAGCGTAATAAAATCCTAATCTTGGTGAATAGTAATAGATATGATTGAAGAAAAATATGATCTGGTCATTATTGGTACAGGTCCTGCTGGTGAAAGTGCGGCAATGAATGCGAAAAAGAATGGATTTTCTGTTGCTTTGGTTGATGCTCGAGCGGAAGTGGGTGGCAATTGTACACATAAGGGAACAATTCCATCAAAGAGTTTAAGGCATTGTGTGCATCAATTGATGAAATTTAATCGCAGTCCACTGTTTGGTAATATTAATGAACCTAAATTATTAACATTTTCAGAAATTATGCAGGTTGCCCAAAAGGTCATTGATCAACAAATCAGTACTCGTGCATTGTTTTATGGGCGTAATCAGGTACCGGTTTATCATGGTTGGGCTTCGTTTCAAGACCCACATCATATTTTGGTTGAAGGCGAACAAAATGTAAAAACGCTATTAACAGCAGAACATATTATTATAGCTACGGGATCTTATCCTTATCGTCCTGACAATATTGATTTTGAACATCCCAGAGTGTTCGACTCTGATAAAATTCTTACACTGAAAAATACACCCAAGAAAATTCTGATTTATGGTGCAGGTGTTATTGGCAGTGAATACGCATCTATTTTTAAAGGTTTGAGTTGTAAGGTTGAATTAGTTAATCCAGGTAATAAATTGTTGAGTTATATGGATGATGAAATTTCGGATGCGTTAAGTTATCACTTTCGAAGACAAGGTGTGCTTATCAGGCATAATGAGTCCTTTAGTGCTTTAGAAACGCATGATGATAAAGTGACACTGATATTAGAAAGTGGCAAAATTTTAAATGCTGATATTTTTCTATGGGCTAATGGAAGAGCAGGCAATACTGAGAAGCTTAATTTGTCCGCTGCAGGGTTAGAAGCCAATAAGCGGGGTTGTTTGGAAGTTAATCAGTTCTATCAGACATCTGTCGATCATATTTATGCTGTAGGTGATGTTATTGGTGCGCCAGCATTAGCCAGCGCATCGTATGATCAGGGGCGCTGTGCCTCTTCTCAAATTGTTGATAAGGAACATCCATTTTTGATCGATGATATTCCGATTGGTATTTATACGATTCCAGAGATTAGTAGTGTTGGAAAAACAGAGACAGAATTAACTTTGGCAAAAGTACCTTATGAAGTGGGTAAGGCCTATTTTAGAGATACGGCAAGAGCACAAATTACAGGCGAAGATACGGGTGTTTTGAAGTTGTTATTTCATCGTGAAACTTTAGAGTTATTAGGTATCCATTGTTTTGGTAATCAAGCAGCTGAGATTTTACATATTGGACAAGCCATTATGGCCCAAAAAGATGGTGGCAATACCATTGAATACTTTGCAACACATACCTTTAATTATCCAACAATGGCAGAAGCTTACCGTGTTGCAGCGCTTAATGGATTAAATCGTATTTAGTGAATGTGTCGATATAAATGTATAAATAATGAAATTTTAAGAAAACGGGTTGAGTAAAAACTATGCTTGAGGAATTCGCCGGTGGACTATTTCGTATTATTGGCAAGTTTTTTGGTTATATATTATTGGATTTACTTTTTGAAATAGCTATTAGAGGTACAGGATATTTTATAGTTAACCTATTTTCACCATCAAAATCAAAGATAAACCCAGATGGTTTTCTAGTCATTTTTGTTGGATTCTCATTCTGGATTATAATAGCAATACTTTCGTATATACTTTTTAAACAATAGCAAAATATAATATGATTCACGTTGTTTGGTTTCGTCAGGATTTAAGAATTACCGATAATCCAGCTTTAAAAAAAGCAGCCGATTTAGGGAAAGTTTTGCCAATTTATATTTTGGACGATATGAATGATGCTGTTTTTAATATGGGTGAGGCAAGTAAAGTATGGTTATATCATGCATTACAAGATTTAAATAAAAGTTTGTCAGGTCATTTACAATGTTTTTCTGGTGATTCTAAAAAGATATTACTCAGTTTGTGTGAAGAATATGATGTTGCTGGTGTTCATTGGAATCGCTGTTATGAACCTTGGCGTATTTCGTGTGATGAAGACATTAAACAGTCTTTTAAAGAGAGCAGTATTTCAGTTCATAGTTACAATGGCAGTTTATTGTGGGAGCCCTGGGATATTTTAAAAGCAGACAAAACGCCTTATAGAGTATTTACACCTTATTTTAATCGAGGTTGTTTACAAGCAGAATCACCTCGTAAACCAATAGCCAGGGCAAAAAAGATCATCTTTTGCAAAGATAAGTTGAATTCTATTTCTATAGATGATTTGGGGCTTTTGCCAGAGATAGTCTGGTATGACTCTATAGAGTCCCATTGGGACATCAGCGAACAGGGTGCAGTAAAGGGATTAGACAAATTTCTGGAAAATGGACTATCTGATTACAAAGTGGGACGTGATTTTCCGGGTAAACAACACGTTTCCAGATTGTCGCCTTATTTACACTTTGGTCAAATTTCTCCCCATCAGGTTTGGTATGCTGCTTCCCGCTGTGGAAGTGATGAAAATATGGAATATTTTCTAAGAGAGTTAGGTTGGCGAGAGTTTTCTTACTCATTGCTTTATCATTTTCCTACTTTACCTTCAGAAAACTTTCAGACTAAATTTAATCAATTTCCTTGGTGTGACAATGAAACATTGTTAAAAGCATGGCAAATGGGGCAAACGGGGTATCCGATTGTGGATGCAGGTATGCGAGAGTTATGGCAAACAGGCTATATGCATAATCGTGTAAGAATGATTGTTGGTTCATTTCTTGTAAAAAATTTATTATTACATTGGCGACATGGTGCGGCATGGTTTTGGAATTGTCTGGTTGATGCCGATTTGGCCAATAATAGTGCAAGCTGGCAATGGGTTGCTGGGTGTGGTGCTGATGCAGCACCTTATTTTAGAATTTTTAATCCGATGACACAGGGTGAAAAGTTTGACCCAGATGGTGAATATACACGTCATTATGTACCAGAATTAAAAGCCGTACCGGATAAATATTTGTTTAAACCCTGGTTAGCATCTAGTGAGTTATTAAATAATGCAGGTGTTGTCATAGGAAAGGATTATCCTCATCCAATTGTTGATATCAAAGAATCCAGATTAAAGGCATTAGAAGTCTTTCGTTCATTATCTTGATCTGAGCTTTTATAAGCTGAAAATATTTTTTATGTCATTTATATGATATAAATTAATGTAATATAGATGTGCTACTATTAAAGCTTACAGGGTTAGAGTGCCGAGTTATTTAATTAGCCAGATTAACGTTTGTTCTAAGGAGAAACTATGAAACTTATCATTATAACGGTTACTTTCTATCGTTAAATTGCTTTTCAAAAGAGGAAAAAAAATTTCTTACACAAATCTTAGAGCCTACTGGTGGAAAAATTGTAAAGCCTAAGGATTGGTATTTTAAATAAAATAAATTGAGGTAAACGATGAATTTAATATTAGAACCTTACAAAAATCAGATAGTAAGGTGGCCGCAAGAAGGTTGCCATATATTGGCGCAATTTACAGGAGAGTATGTAGTGGTGTATCAGGCTTATCGACCAGAAATTGGACACTTTGCTGTAAAAAATCAACATTTTGGTGGAGAGTTTAGTTTTAATCGAATGAGTTGGATTAAACCAAATTTTCTATGGATGATGTTTCGGAGTGGTTGGGCTACAAAAATAGATCAAGAGGTTATTTTGGCAATTTACTTAAAAAAAGATTTTTTTAATCATGTTCTTGAAAATGCGTATCCATCAAGAAATGTTCTCGGTTTAGAAAAAACAGAGTGGGATAAGAAAATAGAAACAACTCATGTTCGTTTACAATGGGATCCAGATCATGATCCAACAGGACGTCCTTTGGAAAGAAAAGCTATTCAATTAGGTTTGCGAAGAACGTTTTTATTACCATTTAAAGGTGATGGTATTGTTAAAATAGAGAATATTTCAGATTTTGTCTATGAACAACGACAACATGTAGAGTCATTAAGGTTTGATGAACTGATACTGCCTAAGGAAGAGCTTTATGAAGTGAATGATACAGTACGTTCAAATTTGTTAATGGATATTTTTTAAAGTTACATTAAGAAAAAAGAGTGTGATATATATTTAATAGTTGAGAGTAGTGATCATGAATCCTATAAAAACCAATCAAGCATCCTGGAACAAAAGAACAGAAATTCATGTAACTTCTGATTTTTATAATGTTGATGGCTTTTTAAAGGGTGGCAATACACTAAATAAGATTGAGCTATCAGAGGTGGGTGATGTTGCTGGTAAAACACTGCTGCATCTTCAGTGTCATTTTGGTTTAGATACATTATCCTGGGCAAGATTGGGTGCCCAGGTAACGGGTGTTGACTTCTCACCTGTTGCTATTGAATATGCTAATAAAATTAAGAAACAGGCAAATCTAGAGGGAAACTTTATTTGTTCAGATATTGATAGTTTTGGGAAGCATGGGAAAGAGCAATATGATGTGGTGTTTACCTCTTATGGCGTACTTTGTTGGTTGCCTTGTTTAATTACTTGGGCTGAAACCATTGCAAATCATTTAAAGCCGGGTGGTTTGTTTTATATGGCTGAATTTCATCCGGCATATGATTTAGTCTCGGGTTTTTCTTATTTTTATAAAAAAGATCCTTATGTTGAAAAAGAAGGTACTTATACAGAAAATGACACAGGTGAAAAATTAACATTGGTCACTTGGACTCATGCACTTAGTGATGTCGTTAATGCTTTAATTGAGGTGGGTATAGAAATCATACACTTGAATGAATATCCTTATAGTCCCTATAACTGTTTTGACAATATGATTGAAGGTGAAAAAGGTCAATTTTATATTCATCACTTAAAAGCAGAAGTACCTTTGGTTTATAGTATTAAGGGACGGAAAAATAACTCATGAAGGATAAAGTTATGCAACAGATGGAATTGAATCAAGTCAATCGCTTTAAGCCATATTTTTATAGACGTTGTCTTTTAATTTTTGTACACTGTTTGTGTTGACTAAAACCTGTCTTCACTGACACTTGCCTTTCATAGGGAAGCATTAACAATCGATAAGGACGTTTATGAATCTATCACATATTTATTCCAGAGCCGGTGTAGGCATTGCTGCACCTTTAATTACTATTGAAACTCATTTATCTAATGGCTTACCAGCGTTATCCATTGTGGGTATGGCTGAAACGGCTGTGCGAGAAAGTAAAGATCGTGTGCGTAGTGCTTTACTGAATACGCAACTCAACTTTCCAACACGACGCATTACCATTAATTTGGCGCCAGCAGACTTACCCAAAGAAGGCTGTCGCTTTGATTTGGCCATTGCATTGGGTATTTTATCAGCATCAGATCAAATTCCTGTGGATGATTTAAGTCGTTATGAGTTTGTTGGTGAACTAGCACTTTCGGGAGAGTTGCGTCCTATTCGGGGTATTTTACCAGCGGCTTTGGCAGCGAAAAAAGCCGGACGTATTTTGGTATTACCTGAAGGTAATGCAGAAGAAGCGGCTCTGGCAAAAGGAGAACAGCGTGTTGCCAGACATATTCTGGATGTTGTTGCTCATTTATGTTCGCAAAAATTGTTGCCTGAAAATACTCATCAAATCAGCTCAGATAATGAGCAAGCATCAGCAGATATTAATGAGGTACGAGGGCAGTATGCTGCAAAACGTGCTTTGGAGATTGCCGCAGCAGGTCAGCATAATTTATTGTTTATTGGTCCACCAGGTACCGGAAAAACCATGCTGGCAAAACGTTTATCGGGTATTTTGCCACCACTGAGTGATGAACAGGCTGTGGATGTGGCAGCGATAGCATCAATCAGTGGGTTATCAGATATATCCAAATACTGGAAGCAGAGGCCTTTTAGAGCGCCCCACCATACGGCTTCTGCAGCAGCACTGATTGGTGGTGGCAGTCATCCTAGACCGGGAGAAGTATCACTGGCCCATCACGGAGTTTTATTTTTGGATGAACTGGCAGAATTTGATCGCAAAGTGTTGGAGGTATTAAGAGAACCTTTGGAGTCTGGGCATGTGATTATTTCACGTGCTGCCCGTCAGGCAGAATATCCTGCTGAATTTCAACTTATTGCTGCGATGAATCCTTGTCCCTGCGGTCATTTTGGTAATCCCCGAGGCCAATGCCGGTGTACACCAGAACAGGTTCGCCGATATTTGTTGAAATTATCCGGGCCATTTCTTGATCGCATTGATATGCATATTGAAGTACCTTTGATTCAAAAGTCAGATTTTATAAAGCCTGTAGTAGATGAACACAGAGAGTCATCATCTGAAATTGGTATCCGAGTCACAAAAGCTCGTCGTCAACAATTGAACCGCCAGGATTGTTTAAATGGAGGGCTGGAAGCAGCACAATTGGAAGAACATTTACATATTGAAGAAGAAGCTCATGAATTTATGCTGGATGTTCTGGAAAAATTGAACTTATCTGCCAGAGCTTATCATCGTATTTTGCGGGTTGCCCGAACCATTGCTGATTTAGAGAGTGCCGAGCAGGTGACTATGTCACATATTTCCGAGGCGATTAGTTATCGAAAAATAGAGCGCTTTATGCAGCAGGTTTAATGTGATGTTGCTGCTCTTCATCCCGAATTCAGGTTACTCCAGGTTATTTCAGAGAGATAAAATGTTCTAGAGTACACAAATCTGTCGATAAAATTTACATTTGAGGTTTAAAGAAAATAAATAAAGTCCATAACTTATTGAATAATAACAAAAATATGTTTTTGGCCTTTTTCTTGCTTATGGACTAAGACTTATTGCGAACTTAATATCGCTAAACATAAATTAACTCTAGAGAGAAAGGCATGGACTTAACACAATTTCCTGGGAAGCCGGGCAAGTATCGATTTAAGATAAGTTCCTGGACACCAACATTAACAGTGAATGTTTTTAAAAATTCATTAAATCAAAATGATGGTTGGCGATTACGTTGTGGTGCTCTGATTATGAATCCAGAGCGGTTCTTAAATCAAAAAAGCTGGGAAGGACCTATTAACTACTAGCATTTTTTGATTGGTACTTGATACTCAGGGAACGATTCTTTTAAAATTCGATTTATTCTTAAAAAAAGACCTCAGTTTGTGGTCTTTTTCTTTTTTTGGGGAATAACCAATCCATCAGTTAAACGAACAACAGCATGCAGCTGTCACGTCAATTGCTGAGCCTTTGTTGGTATTGGCCGGTGCAGGCAGTGGAAAAACCAGTGTTATTACCGCAAAAATTGCCCACTTAATACAGCGCTGTGATTATAAGGCATCTCATATTGCTGCGGTGACTTTCACCAATAAAGCAGCACGTGAAATGCGAACACGTGTTGATCAATTATTGGGTAAAAAAACAACAAAAGGATTAAGTGTTTCCACATTTCATCGTTTGGGTTTGAATATTATTCGTCGTGAATATCAGCATTTAAATTTCAAACAGCATTTTACTATTTTTGATGATCAGGATACGTCCAGTTTGTTGAAAGAACTGGGGCATTTGGATAATGCAGGCGATAAGTTAGAACTATCCCAACATCAACAAAAAATATCCCATTGGAAAAACCAATTTATTACACCCGATCAAGCCATTGCTCAAGCGATTAACCAAGAGGATTTGACCGCAGCTAAATTATTTGCCGCATATGATAGAAATATGCGAGCCTATAATGCGGTTGATTTTGATGATTTGATTCGTTACCCCGTTGCTTTATTGCAGGAATACAAAGCGTTACGGGAAAAATGGCAAAATAAAATTCGTTATTTACTGGTTGATGAATATCAGGATACCAATAGCTGCCAATATGAATTGATTAAATTAATTTGTGGAACACAAGGTATGATGACGGTAGTTGGTGATGATGACCAATCTATTTATTCATGGCGGGGTGCTCAACCGGAAAACTTAAAACAATTAAAAATGGATTATCCAAATTTAAATATTATCAAGCTGGAACAAAATTATCGTTCCTGTGGGCGTATTTTACATACCGCTAATATATTAATTCAAAATAATGATCATCTATTTGAAAAAAAACTTTGGTCACAAAAAGAATATGGAGAGCCTATCCGAGTATTAGTAGCAGAGAATGATAATGATGAGGCCAATCGTGTTGTTACAGAAATATTGGCGCATCAGTTAAGAGCTGGTACAAGATTTCAGGATTACGCTATTTTGTATCGGGGTAATCATCAATCTAAATTTTTAGAAAAAATATTGGTTGAAAAACAAGTGCCTTATAAAGTCAGTGGCAGTACATCCTTTTTTGCGCGCAGTGAAATAAAAGATATCATGGCCTACCTTCGATTATTAATTAATCTGGATGATGATAATGCCTTTTTAAGAATAGTAAATCGTCCAAAACGGGAAATAGGACCAACCACTCTGGAAAAATTAGGTGCTTATGCTCAAGAGCGACATATCAGTTTATTTAGTGCCTGTTTTGAATTAGGTTTGGAACAGCATCTTTCTGGAAAAGGATTAGCCGCCATAAAACGATTTGCAAAAATGATAACGATTGCCAGTGATAATTTACAAAGAGGTAATAGTTTTGCCGTTATTCAGGATTTAATTCAATCTATTGATTATCAAACTTGGTTGTATGAACAGGCTTCCAGTCCTGTTGCTGCAGAATTTAAATGGGGTAATGTTCAACAATTATTATCCTGGATAGAGCAAGGCATTGACAATAATCAGCAGGAAGATAATCCGGTTGCGGTCACGATCAATCGTTTGCAGCTTAGGGAAATGATTGAAAATAATGAAGAGGAAGAGCAGGACAACCAAGTACAATTAATGACATTACATGCTTCCAAAGGATTAGAATTCCCACATGTTTATCTTGTTGGTATGGAAGAAGAATTACTGCCTCATCTAACCAGTATCGAAGAAGAGAATATTGAAGAGGAACGCCGTTTAGCTTATGTAGGCGTGACACGGGCACAACAAACGCTAACCTTAACCTATGCCCAACAAAGAAAGCGATATGGACATTTACATAATACAGAACCGA
Source organism: Kangiellaceae bacterium (assembly GCA_965230335.1). GTDB lineage: Bacteria > Pseudomonadota > Gammaproteobacteria > Enterobacterales > Kangiellaceae > CBDDKS01. Next base: position 1,577,870 of record CBDDKS010000006.1, read on the forward strand.
GTCGCTTTTTAATGGAGCTTCCTAAAGACGATCTCATTTGGGAAGGCCAGAATACTACAGAGATATCAGAAGAACAGATACGAGAGAAAGGCCGGGAACAATTGGATAAACTGAGAAAAATGTTGATATAAATTTCATATAAAAGTGACGCATTTGGAGTATAATTTAGTTATACTCATTAGGGTCTGTTGCTCTTTTACAGGTTAAGCCTGTAAAAGAGCAACAGACCCTATTTGTAATGCTTAAAATACTCTTTTTTAATTGATTGATAACATGAAGAAAAACGAAACACAAAAAACAGATTTCTGGCAATTCAGTCTTGACTTTTATAAAGATAAAGATGTAAAAAATACCTGTTTGATTCTTCAAAATGAATACCAGTTCCAAGTAAATATTATTTTATTCTTACTTTGGTATTCAGCTAGTTATCATAAAATGCTGTCTAAAGAACAAATACAGGAACTGATGCTGATTGTTGAACAAAAAGTATTATTGACAGATGAGTTCAGATCGTTTCGTAGGGATTTTTGGCAAAAATTAAATAAAGCGGGTGAGCCCTTACCATCAGAGTCCATCAAACAGGCATTAGTGGACGTCGAGATAAGCCTGGAAGCAGAAATACAGAGTACTATCATTGAGCATATGGCTTCAGAATTGCAGGATAATCATGCTAAGTCTTCCACACATTCAAACTATATAGAGCTTGATTTTATTGCCAGCGAAAATTTAGAAAGATATTTTTATCTTATTCATCCAGGCACGCATGATCAAAACATCTGGACTGCATTACAAATTTTGGTTTCACATTTGGCAATTATGCTAGACAACGACTCAGCAGCTTAGGAATTGTTACTTTTTTTTATTTAAATCTCAAAGAATGGAATCGTTATTTTGTGTAAAGACAATAATTTTTTGTAACAAATTCTCTCTTTTATATTCATTCGTATTTGCTATTGTGTAGACGTTGAGTTTTTCTCAATATATTCAACTTAACTTAATTCTACCCATTTGAGGAGTTTACACATGAAACAATTAATCACTGCTGTTGTATTAAGTTTAATGGCAAGTATCAGTTTTGCTGGTGTTAAAGCGGGTCAAAAAGCACCTGACTTCACTTTAACCGATACCCATGGTAAAACACATTCATTATCAGATTTTAAAGGTAAATACACAGTTATTGAGTGGACAAATTATGACTGTCCTTTTGTTAAGAAGCACTACAAAGAAGGGCATATGCAGAAATTACAGAAAGAGCTTACTGCAAAAAATATCGTTTGGTTATCTGTTAATTCTTCAGCAAAAGGTAAGCAAGGTCAGTTTTCTGATCATGAAGCGAACAATCGAATGGAAAAAATGAATGCGAAACCTACTGCATATTTACAAGATATCAGTGGTAAAGTCGGTAAACTTTATAGTGCAAAATCAACACCACAAATGTTTGTATTAGATAAAAACCATAAAGTGGTTTATGCTGGTGCAATTGATAGCATTCGTTCAGCAAAAACAAAAGATATTTCTAAAGCAACTAACTATGTTAAGCAAGCATTAAATGAAGTTATGAATGGACAGAAAGTTTCTGTCGATTTTACACCGTCTTATGGCTGCTCTGTAAAATACTAATTAAAAAGTATTTCATTAAAACCCTATGATTTATTTTAAATCATAGGGTTTTTTATTTGTTTCCATCGAAGTTTATTGGTAGTCTAAATAACCTCGAATAGATGATCAAACATTTATAAATGTGAGGCAGACTATGCAATATCAAAAATTAGGAAGTAGTGACATCAATGTATCTGAAGTATGTTTGGGAACAATGACATTTGGGGAGCAAACAGATTTAAGCGATGCTCACCAACAAATGGATTATGCTTTTAATCAGGGTGTGAATTTTTTTGATACAGCTGAGATGTACGCTGTACCTCCTAAGCCACAAACTCAAGGAGCAACAGAGGAAATCATGGGCAAATGGTTTGCAAACAATTCAGAAAAACGTGAAAAGATTATTGTGGCTACAAAAATTGCCGGTCCTGGTGTTTCCTGGATTAGAGAAGGTGCGCCTATTTCAGCAGAATCTATTTTTATGGCAGTTGAACAGTCTCTCGCCAGACTGCAATTGGATTATATTGATTTATATCAACTACACTGGCCTAATCGAACAAGTCCTCATTTTTCAAAGCATTGGCCGGGAATGGTTGATCATAGTCAGGTTGATACAGAGAAAGCACGCTCTGAAAAACGAGAAATCTTACAGGCATTGGATGAATGTATAAAGGCTGGAAAAATACGTTATGTTGGTTTATCCAATGAAACACCTTGGGGTATTAAGGAATATCTTCAGATTGCCAGGCAGTATAATTTACCTGAAGTTATTTCAACACAACATGAATTTAGTTTATTGCACCTAAAGGATATTCCTTATGTACTGGAAACCTGCGTTCTGGATAACGTGGCTTATTTACCCTGGTCACCATTAGCGGGTGGTGCTTTAACTGGAAAATATCGTCATGGTCAACGACCAGAAAATTGTCGTTGGTCTATGTCACAGCGTAATGGTTTATTTCGAGATACAACAAGAACAGAATCTGCTATTGATGCTTTTTATGAAGTGGCGGCCAAGCACCGTATGACATTGACTGCACTATCACTTGCCTGGGTTTATCAATATCCAGGTGTGGCCTCTACCATTATTGGAGCCAGTAATATTACACAATTACATGAAAATCTGGCGGCATATGATATTGAGTTAACGAAAGAGATATTAAAGGATATCGATGCTGTTATTCGGCAGTTTCCTTTGCCTTTTTGAGTAAAATAGTCTGACTCAGTTATATGTAGTTGAGGTTATTCACATCTTTTTTCAAACCATTTGAATATAGAGATAAATTTTTAAATAATTTAAGACAAAAGGATTTATTTTTGACAGTTTTTGTGATTCTGACTAAGTTTAAATAAAAGAGCATACTTTTTTGTCATTTTGATGACAAAAATATTAATTTATAAGGTTGGTTTTATGGCGTTAATCAGTAAGTTTATTTTTTTAAGTGGTTTACTGTTGTTTATATCAACGGGGATAGCATATCAGGATAATAAAAAAATATTGGATAAAAGTGATACAAGCTTACGGAAAACGAACTTATCACTATTAACAAAAACAAATAGATTAATAAAAAAGGACAGATTACATGTTTTACAAAAGGAAACACAGCAGCTCTTAAAACAAAATACAAACTATCATTGGAGCAAATTTAATAAATGGCAAATACCCTATAAAAATATTTCAAATGCACATTTGTTGGATATGGTTTATACCGAGTTGATGAAAATAAAACGGTCTTATACTTCTGCAGAAATATTAACGATAAAAATTATTAATCATTCAGATAATAAAAGGTCGGTATTATCAGAAATTATGATTACACTTGAAAAGGAATCATCAGGTATTAAAGAAACACAAGTCATTTTATCAAAAATACGTCATCACGAATTTAATGGAACGATTTTAAAATCTGAACAAAAAGATTTGATATTAACATCATCCATAACACGCTTTGTTACAGCAACTAAGTAATATAATCTGAATTCTGGATAATATAAGTTAAATAAGATAGTATTTAGATGAGATAATATTTAATGGGTTGGATGTTTTTTCTCAATAATTTGGCAATTATTAATTTCATTGGCTTGCAATCGATGACGAACCGATTCGGCTTTACGTTTCTTTAAAAAGGGACCTAATTGTACCCGATGCCATTCTCCCTGGTTATTGGAAATCACAATTTCTGCGTTAAAACCGGATAATGCAATTTTTGCTTTTAAGGATTCAGCACGTTCTTTTTTTCTAAAAGAACCACAGGGCATCATATAAAATTTATTAGAAGATTCATTTGTTTTAAGTTGATCTTTAGGAATGGTAACTTCCTGACTTTGTAAAATATCATGATACTCATACTCTAATGGTGATAGCTGATCTTCTGTGATGATCTCTTCTTGATTATCAGTGGGTACTTTATTGTCGGGTAATGTGTTGATTTGTTCAGGTTGTGACTTTTGAATAACTTCAGGTCGCCACTTTAAATAAATTAAAAAGGCAATTAGCAAGCCAATAATGATGCCTGTACTTAATATTAAAGGCAAAGACAGTGGTTTTTGTTTTTTTGTTGCACCACTTCGTTTTCGCCTTTTGGTCTTTTGTTTAGAATAATCTCTTGACATAATAGTGAATAAAATTTCCAGATAATGGATATTACATACTTTCAGGGGCAGAGATACCTAACAGATCCAAACCATTGGCTAAAATTTGTTTTGCTGCACAGATTAAACACAAGCGAGCTTGACATAGTTCATGATCATCCATAATCCATCGATGTTCAGTATGTTCATTGCCAGCCTGGTAATAACTATGAATGTCTGTAGCCAGTTCTCTCAGATAATGTGCAACACTATGAGGTTCGTATTGAATTGCAGCCTGGCGAACCAGTGTTTGATATTGTCTCAATCGATCCAATAATTTTATTTCAGCATCTAACGTGAGTTTGCTTAAATGTAAATAACCGGTATCTTTATTGAAAGCAATATTGTGCTCCGGTAGTTTTCTAAATGCACTACAGATACGTGCATGAGCATACTGAATATAGTACACAGGATTTTCATTGGTTTGTGAACGTGCCAAATCAATATCAAAAGTGAGCTGTGAATCGGGTCTTCGGGCAACAAGAAAATAACGGGTTGCATCACATCCCACTTCATCAATTAAATCACGTAAAGTAACATAACTGCCGGCGCGTTTAGCAATTTTCACTTCTTCTCCACCACGCATCACGGTAACCATTTGATGTAAGACATAAGAAGGATAACCTTGAGGAATATCTTTTTCTAATGCCTGCAGGCCAGCTCTGACACGTGTAATAGTACTATGGTGGTCGGCGCCCTGCTCATTAATAACGGATTTAAAACCTCTTTGCCATTTATTTAAATGATAGGCGACATCAGGTACAAAATAAGTGTAATGTCCATCTGCTTTACGCATAACACGATCTTTATCGTCACCAAATTCGGTTGTTTTTAACCAGAGAGCCTGGTCTTTTTCATAAGTATGACCATTATCCATCAATGTTTTAACAATCGATTCAACGGAACCATCTTTATAGAGATCAGATTCCAGAAAATAAACATCAAAATCTATAGAGAATGCCTTAAGATCCAAATCCTGTTCATGTCTTAAGTAGGTAACAGAAAACTCCTGGATAGCTTGCAAGTTATCGATATCGCCTTGAGCAGTGATGTGTTTATCAACCGATTCGACGGTATCCTTTTTAAGATAAGATTGAGCTATATCAGCAATATAATCACCTTTATACCAGTCATCCTGCCATTGTGCAGAATCTGGTGTTATATCTTTGCAACGTGCCTGAACAGATAAGGCCAGGTTTTTAATTTGTTGTCCGGCATCATTATAGTAAAATTCTCTTGTGACATCCCAACCACTGTTTTGGAGTAAACGGCAAATGGAATCACCTATAACAGCACCACGACCATGTCCAACATGTAATGGTCCAGTAGGGTTTGCTGAAACAAACTCCACTTGTATGGGCTGTTGTTGGCCATCCTGGTTTTTTCCATAATCACAGCCAATCTCCAGGATATCTTTTATAATTTGTGTTTGTGCAGATTGGGATAAAAAGAAATTAATAAAACCAGGACCTGCAATTTCAGTTTTATCAAGAATATCGGCATCCTTAATAGCATTGATGATTTCCTGAGCCATATCACGTGGCGCATAGCCTGCTTTCTTTGACAGCATCATAGCCAGATTCGTTGCAAAATCACCATGTGATTTTTCCTTAGTATAGTTTAAATGAATCTCTACAGAGAGATCTTCAGGCAATATGTTGTCTTGTTTCAGTTGCTTTACAGCATCTTCAAGTAATTTTTGTAAGATAGATTTCATTCATCAAATCGTAAATAGGTAAAATAACTATTATGCTTGATTCTTGATAAAATTTCGAGCACAAAAGTTTTCTATCTTAAAGAATAAGTTGGGTATGGATGTGTAAACCTAATATCAAAGCACTACGTCTACCCATGGAGTATCCAAGAATGCCTGTTTTGGTGGTGATGATAGGTATAATTTAAGAGGTTCCAGGTAATGTGGCAAGATGTGATTCAACTTTAATGTATCATCATTTCTCATTATGATAAGCTTTCAATATCTGTGCTCATTGAGGTTATGAGAGATTTTCAATCATGGTGCCATTAGAAGACAATAATCCATTAAATGAAAAGCGACAAGAGATTGATCAACTGGATAAAGCCCTTGTCGAATTATTGGTAAAACGTAGCCAGTTGGTCAAAGAAGTTGCCGATATTAAAAGTCAGTCAAGCCGGCGTCTTTATGAACCAGAACGTGAAGATGAGTTGATTTCCCAACGTCGGCAAGAAGCATCAAATTCCAATTTATCACCGAAGTTAATTGAAGATTTATTAAGACGTGTTATGCGGGATTCTTATCAACTGCAATCACAACAAGGTTATGCAAAAGTCACATCGAATTGTGAAGAAGTAGTCATTATTGGTGGTCAAGGTGCGTTAGGTCAGTTATTTGTTCATTTATTTACTCATTCGGGTTATCAGGTACATATTGTAGAAAAGGATAATTGGCACCAGGCAGAAGATTATTTTGCCAGAGCCGGTTTGGTCATTGTTGCTGTTCCCATTGAAATAACGTCGTCTGTCATTAAAAAATTGACCAAATTACCTAAAGATTGTGTTCTGGCAGATTTAACCAGTATCAAACAACAGCCTCTTAAAGACATGCTCTCTGTTCATTCGGGTCCTGTTGTTGGATTACATCCCATGTTTGGACCGGATATTCACCATTTGGCGAAGCAGTTGATTATTGTTTGTGAAGGGAGATTCGCACCGGCTTACCAATGGTTAATTGAACAACTGAAAATTTGGGGGGCCCATTGTTATGAGACATCGGCAGACAGTCATGATAAGGCGATGGCCAGTATCCAGTCTTTACGACATTTTACAACCTATGTGTATGGGCTGTATTTATTTCATCAGGAGTTGAATGTTAAAGAATTATTGGATATGAGCTCACCAATTTATCGTCTGGAATTAACTATGGTAGGCCGATTATTTGCACAAAACCCAGAGCTTTATGCAGATATATTAATGTCATCAGAAAATAATCTGGCTTTGGCAAAACAATTTTATAATACGATGGGAGAAGTCATTCAGTTAATTGAAACAAAAGATAAAAAACAATTTGTGGATAATTTTAATAAAATAAACGAATGGTTTGGCGCATTTACACAGATATTTTTGGAAGAAAGTAGAGAGTTATTACAGATGGCAAAAGATAGAGAACATGAATAATTAATCTTAGTTCTGGATAAGAAAAGCTGCTCAGTGTTAAAAGATAAACAGCCCCTAAAAAAGCCCTAAAAATATTTAGGGCTTTTTTAGAGTTTTTTTACGGTATAAGTTAGTTAGAATTTAAATAAAACTTTTACACCTTCAGGTAGTTTTTTTGCTGTTTCAGAATCAACAATACCTAATCCACCTTCATATTTAGCAATCAACTTTAATAGCATATTGGTTGATTTTACATTTCTTGGCGGTGTTTCCCCCGTCTTTTGTTTTAGGCCTAACCAATGTCGGGCTACAGCAGCAGAATCCATTTTTAATATATTTTTATTAAAAGCGGATGTTTCTGTACTACCTTTACCTCTATCAAAAGCATTTACTTTCTTGCCATTCGGCCAGGAAGAGGTTTGCTTTAAGAAGAGTTGCTTGACTTGATTTTTCATTACGGATGCATCAGCAGAATAATTATTGGATGCGTTCACAACGACGGCATAGGATTCTGAAAAAGCAGGTGATACGTAAAAGCTTAATACAAATAAAAAGCAAACTACAGAAAGGACTTTATAAGGACTATTCTTGATCATGTCATTCTCCTTAGAAGCTTAACGTAGCAGAAAATTGTAAAATATTAACATCAGCAGAACCGGCATTAAATATAATGCTAGGTGTGCTGCTGTCGTTGTCGTCGTCAAATAAAGTCATACCCTCATCAATAGAGCGTACGGCATAAGTCGCTCTTAAACGCACATTAGGTAATGGTGTGTAATTAACACCAAACATATTTTCTGTTTGATCACCAAATCCAGTGCCATTATCCAAAAAGTCGTATCGGTAGAAAATAGTCCATTCATTGGTTAGGCGCCAGGCTGGTTGAGTGTAATAGGCTTCTCTATCCAAGCCAGCATCTTCAGAGGTTGTAAAAAATTCTGTTTTCCATACCAGTTTACCTTTATCAATTAAGAAATCGATACCCGACATAGTATAGCCCGTACTGGATGCTGCTGTTCGGTCACCCTTTGAGGCATTAATACCTATGGTCATTCCGGGTTGATCTAAGGTATAAGCTAAACGACCACCAAAAATTTGTTCGCCAGTATTACCTGCAAATTCAGAAACATAAAGATTGTATTGAATCGAGTTACCATTATTCTGGAAGTTTTTACCATGTATTTGCGCACCGTTCACAAAATTAGGAAAAATCGTTTGTCCACCAAAGGGTCGTAAAAATAGAGGTTGTTCTGTATCTAACAGCACGGCAGGAAAATGTTCAATATTGATAATGCCGTGTGGTGTAATGAAACGGCCAAATTGAAAATTTAACAAGTCGTTATGTTTATAGTTTGCCCAAGCGATAACTTGAGGTGTCTTACCAACTTGACTAAAGGCTGGTTGTCTTCGTAGTCCTGGGTCAGTAAAATTCACACCAGATTCACGAATAAATGCCTGTGCAATAAAGGCCGACCATTTTTCACTGAAATCGACACGCACCAGTAATTCAAAAATATTTCTGTTGAAAGACTGTGCACTACCATCTTCACCGTCAGCATAAGTAAAAGTTGAATGTAAAAAACCACCCATATCCACACTCATACCCTCAAAGGCGTTGATGACATCTCGACTGCCAACACGTTCATCTACATCATAAACAGCTTCCTCAATTTCGTCGATTCGATCAGGATCTGTTTTTGATTCCAGTTGTTTGACTTTTTCTTTCAGCGCTTTAATGTCTTTATTGAGTTGTTCTACTTCTTTCTCAATTTGTTGGTTTGCATAATTAGGCATTGAAACAAAAGGTATCGATATTAAAAATAATATACTTAATATCCAGTATTTCTGATGGTTCAGTTGCCCTCGGAATATACTATTGACTGTATATTTTGGTGTTAAACACGGTTTTCTCATAGGATGCTCACTCTTTCTAATTGTTGATTTACAAAGGTGCACAGTAATTATAGATATGTTGTACAAAAATATAATTTTTTATGAAAATTTAACGCACAATTCGATACCGATTTATCTGATATTTTGATAAAGCGATATTTTGTAATATCAATATCGCTTTTATAACAGTGATTAAAAAGTGGTCTATACTTTGATTAAGGTCATCTTATATTGAGTTTATAAACTACATAGCTTTTGTAGGATATTAAAACATGTCGTTATGAAACTAAGAGCAAAAACGCTTTTACAGTTTAATTTGGGTTTATTGTTGCTCATCATACAGGCACTGATAGTGGGTTACTTTATTAATATAAGTAAACTGTCATCAGTCAAAGTTAATAATACGCTTGCTATAAAAGTACTTCTTGAAAAGCAGCATGAGAATTTAAACAATATGGAAATAGAACTGAATGATTTGGAATCGGCAAATAATATTTCTGAAAAAATAGATATCATTAATGTTTATTGGCAGGAAGCAGATAAAAATCATATTGAATTTATCTCAAAAGATGGATTGTTTGAAACATTTAGTTTTTCTTCTGAATTTAAAAATGAAAAAGGGGATGATTTTAAAGTATTTAATCCAGAAACTTATAAAGATAAATTTGCCAAATTTAAATCCGAATATGAAAGATTTCTAAATTTAAAACAATCAAAGGCAGATGAATTAGATATATTAGAACAAGGCTTTATATTACTGGAGGAAATTAGCACAGTGAGTCAAGAAATCAATCTTGCACAAATTAATATTCAGGAGTCATTGAAATCAGCGTTAGATGAACAAAATAAAAATCTGGATATACCCATAGAAGCTTCTTATATTGTGTGTTTAATTGCGGGTATTATCATCTCTTTTATGGGATGGTTATTTTCCAAAAAATTAACTCGTCCCATAGAATCATTGGATAATAGTCTAAAAGAAATTGCAGATGGAAAAATAGATGGTAAACAATTAGATGTTTTATCAAAGGATGAGCTAGGCAGCTTGGCAACATCCTATAATAAAATGCAGAAAAATCTTCAGGAAAGAATTGAAAGTGATAAAAAGATTGCCAGAGAAAATCAAAGAGTTTTAGAGGCGCTTAATAAAGCAACAGCTAATATTGTATTAACTGATAATGAAGGTCAAATTATTTATTATAATCTGGCGGCAAAGTTACTTTTTGAAAATACAAAAGTATCTTTCGAGTTAAATAATAGAGATTTTGATCCTGATTCATTAAAAGGTATGTCGATTAATTCACTATGTGAGCAGTTTGTAGTTCAAAATATTTCATGTGAAACTATTAGAGAATTTTCAATTGGTGAGCATTCTTTTAAAGTCATTGCTAATCCTGTGTTGAATGCATCAGAAAAATTAATTGGCGTTATTTTTGAATGGCAGGATAGAACAGTAGAAATCTGTATAGAGCAGGAAATACAATCTATAGTAAAAGCTGCATCATCTGGCAATTTAACGCAACGTATTCATTTAGATGATAAAGAAGGGTTTTTCCATATACTGGGAGAGAATGTGAATATGCTGGTTAATGTTATGGAAAAAATAACCAAAGATACCATTAATATTTTTGAATCATTAGCATCAGGAAATCTTAAAGAAAAAATAAAGGATGATTATAAAGGTGCTTTTGAAAGAATAAAAAATAATGCTAATGCAACAATTTTTAAACTAACTGGTGTGGTTAATAAAATTCAACAGACATCAGATGTTGTGCATATTGGTGCACGTGACCTTGCCGTCAGCAATACCAATTTAAGTGACCGCACTGAACAACAGGCTGCCAGTCTTGAAAGAACAGCCAGTCGCATGGATGAGATTTCATCTATGGTACAGAAAACATCACAGCAATCCAGCCATGCTAATAACCTGGTTCTAGCTGCTCAGGAATATGCAACAGATGGTAATGAAGTGATTACAAGTACTATTGATGCCATGGAACAAATTAATTTATCCAGTGGAAAAATTTCAGAAATTATTGGCGTGATTGATGATATTGCATTTCAGACTAACTTATTAGCACTCAATGCTTCAGTTGAAGCGGCAAGAGCTGGAGAAGAAGGTAAAGGCTTTGCTGTGGTTGCAGGCGAGGTTCGTAACTTATCGGGTAGAAGTGCAAACGCTGCTAAAGAAATTAAGTTACTCATAGAAGACAGTATAGAAAAAGTAAAAGTGGGTTCTGATTTTGTTAATCAATCCAATAATGTATTAAATGAAATTATAGGAAGTATAGAAAATATAACAGAAATCGTTCGTGATATTTCTTCTTATGCACAGGAACAATCCATAGGTATTATCGAAATTCATGATGCTATTGAAAAGCTGGAATCATTAACTCAGCAAAATGCAGCTATGGTTGAAGAGGCTGCTGCAGCAAGTCATGAGATGGGAGAGCAGGCACAAGTACTAAATCAACTAGTGGATTTTTTCACGATAAATAGTAAAAATAAAAAAATAGTCAATATGTAATTTTTACCATTTAAATTTTCAATTAACCTCATACAAATAATTTCATATAAATAAAGGTTGTTTCAATTTCATTTGATTGTTAATATCAGATGGAGTTGAGTAATTGCTTTTTTGTGCAGCTTTATTAAGAATTTTAGGAGATACTAAAATATGAATGAGACTGAAATGTATGCAGCTCCAAAATCCGAGCTAGAAAATAATGAGTTGAATACTAAGAAGGCAAATTGGATTATTGTTGATTTGTCTTTTTGGTTAGCACACCTTGGATTTATATTTGGTATGATCATGATGGCTCCATCATCTGATAATGATAGTGCCATGTCTGTAATATCATTAATATTACTGATAACAGGAATGCTTTCAATGGTTGTATATTTTTTCGCAATTGGTATTTTTGGTGGGATTAAAAATATAATTATTAAAGTCGCTTGAATGCTTTATTTTATCTATTGGAATGATCTCATTCCTAACTGCTAATCAATGGTTATTTTGTTGGATATAAATCGGCTTTTAAGGAAACGTCCATGAGATTCCAAACTGTCCATATCATTTTTATGAATATCTTCCACAATATTTTTCATTTCCTGATCGAGGAGATTCAATTGTTCTATCAGCGTTTCTTTTGGAGTTTGATTATTTTTTCCATTATGAAACCTGGCATAGGCTCGTGGTAATTTTAAATAGCTTTCTAATGTTTCAGGCAGGTAACTGAGAGCGGTTTCTCTAATAGTGTAAGCTGCTTTATTGGTTTGATCCATTTCCAATAGTTTAGGTAAGACAATCTGTATGGAGTTGATGATATTTTCGACTTTGATAAGAATATCTTTTGCAACTTTGCTTTTTAATGTTTTTAATAAATCGTCCAGTGCTTTTCGGATATTATGAATATCGGCTTCTCGATTTAATACAAACTCATAGTTTTCAGGTTTAGGAAATATTAAAAAAACAGCCAGGTATAAACCAGGAACAATAAAATACCAGTGTTTATCGATAATGCCTAAAAAGTAACAAAGCAGGCCTAGCAGACCAAATAGAGAAGCTACAATATTGGGCATTCCATAAAGATAATACAGAATGCGCTTTTTCACGTTTATTGATACCCTCTGATTTTTTTAAATACAAAATGCAGGGATTGCTTTTTTGCATCAAATATCCGACCACCGGTTATGTTACTTAATTCATTCATTTCTACATCATTGCTGTCGCCAAATAAGATAGGAAAGGTTTTAATTCTTTGGGCTTCTTGAGGTAATCGTCGAAATATTTTTTTAAAGGTTTGAAAATTTATACCAGATTGATTTGAACCATCGGTTAATAATAATATGCTATAAAATTTTTCAGGATTTTCATTTTGTGCTTTAATGGCCATTTTATAAGCTGTATCTAATGCGCTATAGATTGCAGTGCCTCCAAGTGCCTGTAAATGTTGAACATGGTTTCTTAATGACTGCATATCTGTGCTGTTATAATCTGTATTTTGAATTTTAAAATCAACGGGATTAAATGCTTTGCTATTGAAAGGTATGATAGTAATAGTTTCCCGTGCACGAAAGCGTGAGAATTGCCCCGTTATTGATTGATCGGCACCAGTCAGGTTAGAAATAGACTGCTTAAGTAAATTAATATTTGACCCTTGCATAGAGCCACTGATATCGAGAACAAAAAAGGTATGTGAAGGTTTCCTATGTTTGTCCAAATAAGCAAATAATAGTTTATCAATTTCAGATAAAGTTCTAGGGAAAGGTAATTCTACAAGTAATTGTTTTGGAAAGCGGGCATCAGGTTTTACTTTAGGATTAACAGGACGTCTTTGTGTGGTTTTCATAATCTGGTTTTGTAATTTTTCGGACATTAAACATTCAACCAGTTTATGAAAAGTTTTCTTTTTATTATTGTTTAACAGCATGAGTGGATAATCAGCCGTAATAATACCTTCTTGTGGATAAACTAGAATGAGTTTTTCTTTTAAATTACCGCTTGCATTCAATTGCATTAATACAGATTCGTAGTTAATAATAGCATCCAGACGATCTTGTTCTCTGACATAAGATTCTGCCAACCAGCCTGAGCTACCCGCTGTTAGATCCTGCCCTTTAAAAAATTGTTTCAATGTTTTTTCATCTATAGAAGACAGATCAAAAGTGTCTTGGCTATTTGAAAATGCAGCAGCAACACCGACCAAGGCAGTAAAACCTGAGTTACTTGAAGCAGGATTTGTCATAGCATAACGCAATTGTCCTGTTGCTGCTTTATTGGCAATATCACGCCAGGTTAGATTTTTATTAGTATCCCAACCAAATTTTCTCGCTTGGCTTTCTTTAATTCCCATAACAACGGGAGACAGCATAATTTTATCTTGAGAAACAATTCGATTTCGTGTTTGTTCAAGTAATGTTAAATATTTTGCATGTGAAAACCAAGCTATATCATAAAGCTCTCCTCCAGCCAGTTTTTCTGCACCATCCAATGTTCCAATATATTGAAACTCTAATGTTGCATTAGCGCACTTCTGAATATCGTTTAATAAGGGCTTGATATCTTTTAATTCAGAGCCTGCCAATATAGAAAAACTTTCTTTAGGCGTATCACTACAACTAAAGAGAAGACAAGAGAAGAAAAATACAGTAACAATATGACGTAAGACCATAATAAGACTCTGTTGATTAAAATGTTAACTATTTATAAAGACAGAACATTTTCTGATGATAATGTTTTCATTTCTTCATTACGAACACGATCAACATAGGATTGTGCTTTTGTAATTTCACTGCTGAGTGTATCTACAGTTTGTTGCATATTATTTAATGCTTTCACTTTAAAGTCGGCCATCATATCCATGGTATCGTATATGTTTTGAAAAGCAGTTTTTAATTTATTTAATTCAACCGTTGAACTTGCAGCATCCTGCTGAATTTGTCCTGACTGTTGTTTCAGCATTTCAGAGGTGCCCTGGATTAAGTTGCTGGTTGTTTTATTTAAAGCTGTAATCTGGTCTAAAACAAGCTTCTGATTATTCAATGCGCTGGCCACCATAACGGCTGTTCTTAAAGCAGATACAGTGGTGGTGGTTGCCCGGTCAACACCTTTAATGAGTTCCAAATTATTTTTTCGTATCATATCCAATGCTAAGTATCCCTGAATACTAATTGCCTCTTGTGTTAGGAGGTCGGTAATTTTTTGTCGCACATAAAAGAGAAGTTCTTCTTTTATAATTCGGGATTTTTCTTTATCAGTAGTTTCTATTTCAGCAATTTTTTCTGTAAGTACTTTGTCGATTTCCTTGCCAATATAAGTATATTTTTTTAATTTTTGCATGATTTCCCATAAATTGGCTTTTTCCTGTTCAATCGTTGCATTATCTTTTTTTAATTCATCCTGACTTCTATATAGTGTTTCTATGATGGCATTAATATGGGTTTGGGAAGATTGATATTTTGCAAAGTAATCACGAATTTTATTGCCAAAAGGAATAAAACCAAATAATTTCTTAGGTGTGAATAAATCACCTTGTGATGATGGATCAAGATCTTCTACTTTTTGACGCAGTTCAACTAAAGCCTGACCAACCGTTGTGTTTTCTCCCGCAACTTGAGCGGTTAATACTTTTGTTGGACGATCAAGCATTCTATTGGAGGAACCCGCAGCATCATAAATCTCTTTTGTGCCCATGGCATGTACAGCATTCAGCTTTTCTTTAAAATCGTCACTGTGTATATCTAAAGAAATAATGGCATTCACAAATTCATGTACTCGTTCATTGAGACTTTGTTTTTCGTCGTCATTGAGTGATACCATTTCATAGGCTTTTTCAGGTGCAACTGCTTTAACAGCTTCAGGTGGTGATAAGACAAGAGTGGTTTCGGATGAATCAATAGTGCTATTTAATTGTTCCATATGGTATTCCTCATGTTATAGATTGAAGTATATTGTTTTCATAGTTAATATTGTTGTTCAATACGTTGGATCATAGCTTCAACGAATTCGTAAGCTGGAGGTTCAATAACATTAACCAGATTCTTACCAATTTTGATTTGATGTTTTATAATAAATTCATTGAAATATCCCGTATTGCTGTTTCTGAAACCATGTTCAATAGCAAGCTTTTGTAACTCGATATCAGTTTCCAATATCTCTCCAAAACGATGACCATCTTCAGATAAACTGACTAGCACATGTTTGGTAAATAAAGAAGGTTCTGGGTACAGTAAAACCATATCAGAATAAATGCTGCCATCTTTTAAAGAGGCTTTATAAATAAATTGTGATTCATAAATTAAAACCAAAGGTGCTTTCCCCATACCCATAACAAGATAATCATCAAAAGGTACAGCAGAGGAATACTCAATAAACCCCTGGCGTTTAAATAATTCTGAAACACTATGAATAATAGGGTCAATTTGTTCGTAGTTTTGTATAACGTTATTGTTATTTAACACGTAGCTGGCTAATGATAAATACATTGCAGCAGAATTTGATTTACGAATATCTGTTGAATTAATTAATAATGCTTTGTTTACAGAGAAAGAGCTATTATTTTTTAAATCTTTCCAACGCATTTTTTTATTGAAAGCATCCAAGTAAGCTTTCATGTTTAACGTATAATAATGGCCTTTATTGGTTACCATTCCATTGTCTTGTAAAATGTTAACGATAGGCTGCCAGGAAGCGATGGCAATAGGTGTAAAGAAAGGGTTATAGGATTTTGTATTTGAATTTTCTCTACGAATTTTTTCAGCAGCAGGTAATCCTGCTGGGAACGCATAATCGTATTTTGTTAAATCAAAGCTGGTTGCAATTTGTCGAGAACCTGCTTTTTGATATTTTACTATAAATCCAAGCTTTTTAAGTCGTTTTTGAACTCTGGGATCATCAAAAAAAGGGCGTTTTTCTGAACCAATGAGTCCTATGATTTCGACGGCTTTTTGTGATTGCAAAGAATCATATATTGCATAGCCAACGCCAGAGAGTAGCAAGATACTTAAAATAGGTCCCAAAATTTTTTTCATAGATTCCTCAAAAAATGCGTTATATATTACAAAAGTACATTTTACCTCTTATTCTAAAAGAGATCTAATTTATCAATAAAGTAAGGTTAACTATGAAAGAGCAGCAAGCTCTATATAAATCCATATATTTTATAGCAACATAAAGATAGTAACATATATTGGTTTTTCATATACAGCCTTCATAAAATTGTCATAAAAATGACTTTTTTTATGACTTCTTGTCTTTTGCAGATGATTGTTTCTCACTGGAATGAGTGATGCTGGGTTCAGATAATACCTGTTTAAGCTGTCCCACTTGATGTTCAATCTCACCCATTTTTTCATGTGTTTTTAAATCAATGTTCAATTTACCATCCATAATTTTAATTAAAGGTAATAAACTGTTTTGCATCGTATCGGTTAATGCTTCCAGTAAGGTTTTAATACCTGGAACCGGTTGATTAATGACTTCAACTTTTGGCTGTGGAAAGTCCATTGCTGTGACGAGTTTGTCAAAATGTTTAGATAGTTCTGAGAGCAGTTTTTTTGTCAACGCATCATCCAAAGTTTGACCCTGTGTTGAGTTTGTCTGTGATGATGACAGGATTTCTTTGAAATGTGCGATATTATTAACCAGTTCATGAAGCTGACGTACTATTTTTTCACCGGCTTCCATATTGCTGCCACCAATGGCCTTATTTTTTATAAATTCTTTTTTAATAGCTTCCCAGCGTTGCTTTTCATCGTTACTTAATATATTTCTTAATTCATTCAGTTTAAGTAGATTTTCTTCGGTACTTTTTGTTAATAATTGTGCTTCGCCCTGATAATGATCACTGATCAATTGTTCAAGCTCATCATCTGTCATACTTGCAGAAATTTTTTCCGCAATTTTATTCATATTACGATAGGAGCCTTGCAATTTAAAAGGTGGTTCAGTTCGGTAGCGATCGTCCTGTGCACTGGAAGCAATGTAACATTGATTCACTTTTGAAATAATAGATTGAATACTAAACAATTTATCTAAAATGTTGGTGATTTCTTTAATTTCTGAAAGGCTATATTGATGCTCTAATTCATTGGTTGATGTTTGCTGATTTTTTGTCATATCAATGAATCGATAAATGTCATCCATTGATCGTGATACCAGGGGAGCCAATATAGCATTTGAAGTCAGTGCATTTTCGATATAACTTAAATGGAAGATGTCATCCTGACCACCGAGTATATCGCCCAGGTTATAAATATCTGCACGATTAGCTAGCATATCAGGTATTTTAAAAACATCACCTGATTCTGTATAAGGATTGCCTGCCATAACCACACAAAACTTTTTGCCTCGCATATCATATGTTTTCGCTTTGTTCTTCCAGACACCTTCGATTCGTCTTGTACCATCACATAAAGATATGAATTGCTGTAAAAATTCAGGATTGGTATGTTGAATATCATCCAGATAGAGCATAACGTTATTGCCCATTTCAAAAGCCAGATTGAGTTTTTCAAGCTCTTGTCTTGCACTGCTGTTATCCGCCTGCTCTGGATCAACCGAAGTCGTATGATGTCCAATGGCTGGGCAGTTAATACGCATAAAAATAAGTCCCAAGCGACTGGCAATGTACTCCATTAATGTTGTCTTACCATAGCCTGGTGGTGAAATCATAATAAGCAACCCCATCAAGTCCGTTCGTTTTTTGTCACCAACAGTTCCTAACTGTTTGGCAAGATTATCACCGATGATAGGTAAGTAAGCCTGATTAATGAGTTGATTTCTGACAAAAGAAGTTAAAGGCCGAGGAATAAAATCTTTAATACGCAAAGCATTTCTTTGTTCTTGAATCAGATGCTGTCTCATTTTTTGGAATTTATGATAGCCAGGCTCTATAAAATGCTTATGGTAAGCAAGGCGTTCCAGATAATCATCCAATTCTATGGTCATGGTTTGTTGTTGAATACGAGGATGTTGGCCTAATAAATGCTCAATATTCAGTTGAATATCCAATTGTTGCACATCAAAAGCAAGATGTTGTTGTGTGTTCAATAGGGCAATCGCTTCAGGAAGGAAGCTTTTGTAGGATGTTTTATTATGACTGATAATAAACGCATTCAACCATGCGGATGTCAATAGCCATTGTTTGCCAATATCACCATTGAGTGTTTTTAAAGCTTTCTGATAATCTTTCCATAAATCCTGAGTTTCCAGATTGAGTTTAAAATCATGTACGATGGAGTCGGCATATTTTGAACTGACAAAATGACCCTGTTCTTTGCCAAGTTCGACCACCAGATATTCAGAGGCCAGTTGAGATGTGGTTTCTTTAACTGATATATGGTGTTCTGTTGTAAATTCTTCCAGATGCGATGCGATTTCTTGATTAAGCTCCATAATGGCAGTATTCGAAGAAAATATATTGGAAATTTTCTGTGCATTTCTTGCTCGAATAGGCCAGTTCTTACACATGGGTTTTTCTTTATGATTTGCCCAAAATACAACCGCAACTGCACGAGCTAAAGCAGGATATTTTAATGCACCAGAAGTATTATAAGCATCAATCAGTTTTTCCAATAAGAGTGCAGCATCATGATCGTGAATACCTTTTTCATAGCCTTCCTGATATCGACTTACAATGTATTGGGAGATGAGTTGTTTCAGAGCCGATTTATCGGATACTGCATCAGTCAGTAATGACCACGTTAAATTCTCTTTATTTTCTAATGCCGATTGAATAATAGAGTAAGATAAATATTCTCCACGATAAATCTCTTCTGTTTCAGAATATAAAGACAGATGCCAAAAGGGTTTAAGTTCATCAATTTCTGGGTGATTGATTTTTTCAAAAAAATCAGTTCCTGTTAAATGTACATAGAGTGCATCTTCACGATGGATGATAGTGACATCCAATTCTTGTGAATTGACAGAAAATTTATGTCGGGGGCCCAGTTTAATCACTTGCCCACCTTCTTCATAAATATCTGCTTTATCCCTCAGCATTTTTAAAGAAAGTTCTTTACTGGCTTTTAATTTTCCTAATAGCGTTTCTGCTTTTACGGTATCATCATAAGTTCTGAGTTTGTCACAAAGTTCATTAATTCTTAAAACCAAGGTATCTGAAGAGAAAAAAGTATTCAATTCATCCTGTGTATTCAGTTTTTTTGTTCTTCTTTGAATACTTTCTAAAACACGTGTGCCTGTATTAAATAAAGATTGAATTTTCTTTTGCTGTTCATCTAATAGAAATTGTTTATGAGATTCAAATGATTCAAAGATATCATCTCTTTTGGATAATATTTCAGAAAGGTATTGTTCAGATTCTCCAAACTGGCTTTCTAGTTCGTCTAGCTGTATCAGTAATTTCGAGAGTTCTTCATCACATCGTTCCGGTGTTTTGCACAGATTCATGGCACTTTGAATACTTTGTTCTAACAAACGGAATCTTGCTGAAAACTGAGCACTGTTTTCCTTGGTGCGAAAGCTTTCTTGTTGATTAATAAATACGGCTTTTTGTTGGTTAAGTCTGGCATAAAACTCGGAGATAGCATCTACAATGTGTGTCTGTATTGTTGCGTCTGTGACGGGTAAGCTGGATACGAGTTCTGATAATAAATCCAATCCTTCAGCCAATTGCTCCAGTTTGTTTATAAAGGGTTCGAGTTCTACTAATTTCTTGCAATGACCTGAGTCTTTAATAATATGTTCCAGTTCATCATGATAATGGACAAAGGCATTATCTTGTGAAAGAAATGCTAATGTTTTTTCATTGAGCTCTTTTTCTTTTTCTAATAAGGTTTGTTCCAGATCATGCACTTTGTTTAAATTAATATAACGGTATTCCTTAATGGTTAATAAATGTCCACGTTGTTCTTTGATTTTTTGTAGATGTTCCGCAAATAGTTGAGGAGAGTCCCAGGCGTCTGGTTGCAATTTATCTAATAATTCTTCTTGATCAGTTTCCGCTTCAAGGAGTTGTTTTTCTGAGTTTTCACGAATATGTTTTACTTTTTCGTACTCATCGATAATAGACTCACAAGTCTGTGATACATCTTTTAAATCAGAAGCAATCGTTTCCAGTTCTTTGGATTTTAACCAATAGTAATTATCAAAAATTTTTGAGCTGCGTTTTAAAACATCCTGAAAGTGTGTTGAAGAAACATCTTTTTTATCAACTAAACGAACAATAGCAAATAGTTCAGAAATGCCACGCACCAATTCAGCATTACCAATTTTTCCATAAAAACTATCACTCTCTGATTGCTGACTGGCATACTCTTCTGAATAAAAAGGGGTTTGCCATATTTGTATAGGATGAATACGAGTGGCTTCTTCTTCGGCATAGAAAACAACTAATTTGCCATCTGGATAAATACCATAGCCATGACCAAAGATAGGATTTTTCATACTTTGGTTAATTAAATTGTATGCAAATAAAGCAACAACATTGTGTTTAGGTTGGTAAAAGATAAAAAGTACATCTTCTCCATTGGGTGATTTAATCATTCTTTTAAATTTTAATCCATCATAATCATGATTAAATGTTTTGAACTCACTGGTTGTCAAAAAATAACCTTCAGGAAATATCAAACCATGATCTTCAGGAAGTTGTATACAGGAATCACCAATAGAATCCAAACGTGTGACGGATTGATCTTTAGTATTAAAAATAAGGTAACGCCAATGTTCCTCTCTATAAGGTTTTACCTTGATTAAAATTAATGCACCAACCTGACTATAGAAAAATTCGGCATCATCTAATGATTGTGTGGCATCATCGACTTCTTCTGTATAAATACCTTCGCCATTATCTGTATTATCTTCTACCTTGATGGTTAAATGGTGATCTAATGTGTCTATAAAAACAGTATCGAGAATATTAATATGTGGATGACGACCTTCAACGATATTTTTATGGTCACATTCTATCCATTCGAAATCATGTGTGGGAGGTAGTTGAATATCACGTTCACCTCGGTTATCGATATAATCAATACTACCATCCTGATGAATATTCCAACGAAATACCCGTATATCCGTTAACTTATCACCTATTTGAAATGCTGCCAGTAAGAGATTATCTTTTCGAACCAACTGGGTTAAATAGGCATTTTTGTAATAAGAGTAGAGTTCTTTAAATTCTACTAAAAAAGTATCATTAACCAGAAAACTATCTTTTAAGGGTACATTAATCAGTTCAAACTTATTATCTACCGATTTAATATGATACAAAGAAAATACATCATCAATTTTGGTTTCTTTTCTTAAACCTAAGAAAACGTTATAGCCAAAAAGAATTTGGTTACCGATTTGTACCAGATCTCTTGCTTCACAATTATTATCTGTCCTTAAATTAATTCGAGACAAGATAGTCATATCCATATGTTGAAATTCGTTCAGTCTTTCCTGATTTAATTGTTCAATATGGTTATTTAATGTTTTGCCTTGTTGTTGCAATCTTTGAAAGATAACTTCGTAAGCACCACTTTCCGTTACAGTATCATTGATGCTGGTATTCAGAGTACTGCTTTCTTGCTCTTGATTATCTGTCACCGGTTCACCTATTGATAAATCATTATTTGTTCAAAATAAAAATATATTTACAGTATCATCAGGTGTTCTCAATTCATATGGTTAATAATATGGATATTGAGAACACTGATTCAAAACAGAATATGTATTATTGATGATTTTCTGTATTGGTTTGATGGTCGATTTTTTCTGAGCCATTTCCGCCTAATATTTTTGAAAGAAGGGCAGAAATAATAGGGCTTTTCTCAAGAAAACCATCAACAGCATTTCCCATTCCTAATCCTTTTGCTAATTTATCAAAATAATCATTTTGACCACCAACAATATCAATATTAGCATTTTCCAATGCAGAAGCAATGACATTTGCCTGCTCTCCTGCAACAATTTTGCTTGCATCGATATTGGCCAAGGCTTCTTTTAAATGAGCTTCCAATTTAATTTTAAACTCTTCAAATTCTTTAGCTTCGGGACTCATATTGTTCATGGCAGCAAATTTTTCTACCAACCCTTGTGCCTCTGATTTGGCTTTTTCTAAAATAATTTGTGCTTCAGCCAATCCTTTTTCTTTATCTGCTTTGGCTTCTGCAATACCTAACTGTTCTGTACCAACGGCTTCTGCTTGTAGTTTTTCTTCCAGGACTTTTGCTTCAGCCAGTCCTTCTTTTTCAAGTGCAGTTGCTTTTGATTCCTGTACTCTGGCTTCTGATAATCCGACTTCTTCTTTACCTTTTGCTGTCGCATTTAGTTTTTCCAGCATAATGGTCGCTTCTACTAAACCTTCTTTTTCATCTGCAAGTGCCTTGGCTTCTTTAACTTTTGCTTCGGCTAATCCTGCTGCGGCAAGTTGTGCCTGTTTACCTTCTGCCAGTTTTTTATCAGATTCTGACTTTTTCGCAGCGGCTTCCAATTCTGCCTGTGCCATCATATTAATTTCTTTAGCTCTATGTAATGCAGATTTTTCTTCCGCTTCGGCTCGCTTAATCTGATGAATCATAACTTCTTCAGCTTGTGCTTCGGCATCTAATATTTTAACTTGTTTTGAACGATCAGCTTCCGATACTTCTTTGACTTCTTTAATACGTTCTTCTTCTTCGGCAACCTTGCGTTCTACAGCGATACGTTCACTAATAGTGTTGGCAATAATTTTACGTTCTTCTTCCAAATCTTTTTCTTTATTAATTTCTTCAATTTCAACATCTCTTTGACGACTGACAGCTTCTAACTGTTGAGCTTTTAATACTTTTTCTTTTTCTATAACAACGGCTCTTTCTTTATTTTGTCTGGCAACTTCCACTTGCCTTAAACGATTTTCTTCACGAACTTCAACCTGTTCTGCAACAGCAATACGTGCTTCTTCAGCTTTTAAATGTTCTTCGGATCGGACTTTTTCAATTTCCGCTTTCTCTCTTGCTTTAACGGTTTCAATTTCTCGTTCTTGCTTGGCTTCAGCATCAGCTTTTTGACGTTCTAGAGCAAGTAAAGATTCTTTGGTTTCAACATTCTTTTTAGTGATCGCCAGCTCTTCATCTTTTTCCAGACGATTGGTTTGAATATTTTGTTCTGCAGTCACTTCAGTAATTCTTCGGATACCTTCAGAATCTAAAATATTATTAGGGTCCAGTTGTGACTTCGGTGTTTGCTCCAAGTAATCAATAGCCACGTCTTCTAAAACATAACCGTTTAGATCATCGCCAATAACATCAACAATTTTTTCTCTAAAAAGAATTCTATTTTCAAATAAATCCAAAAACACCATATTCTTACCTACGGTCTTTAATGCTTCAGAAAACTTTGCATTAAATAATTCATTCACCGCGTCTTTATCAGAGGCTCTATCAACCCCAATGGCTTTGGCCACTTTTAAGACATCGTCCGGTGTTTCATTCACTCTAAGATAGAAAGCAACGGTAATATCGGCTCTTAAATTATCTTTACAAATCAAACCATCTTTACCTCGTCTATCAACTTCTAGTGTAATTAACGAAATTTTCATAATTTCCATTTTATGGATAACCGGAATAACAAAGGCACCTGTAAAGCTGACCTTGGGTTTATTAGAGGTATTATTAACGATTAATGCATAGCCTTGAGATACTTTTTTATAACATCGAATAATGTATATAATAACAGCGAAAGTAATGAATGTTATAAAACCGATGATTAAATAAAGTGGTAACATAAGGGTTTCCTTTAAGTGAGTTAGTGTGTTGTTAATCTAAAATGTTTTTTTCTTGAATGAGATAAATATTAGTTGATGCATCATAATCATGGATGACAACGATATCGCCTTTACTAAAAGATTGATTGGTGTGCTTTGTTCTTACTTTGACTATCAGTGATGCACCATCTATGATACATTCGGCTTCACCAGTTTCTGAGTTAACTTTCAGCGATCGTATTTTACATTCTCGACCAATAAAAGATTTTTGACCTGAATCAGCATACAGTTTTCTAAAGACTTTTCTTAAGGGTTTAATAATTTGTGCTGTAATCGGTAATGAAAATGCAAAGCTACCAATTAAGACACCAGTACCTAAAACCCACTCTTTAATAAAACCTGAACTCATCCAGTTTAATAGATAATGCATCAAGCTGAATGATATAATCCAGGAAACAAAAATAATGATTGTTAGTACAATCATTAACGGAACACCTGTTAATCCACAAGAGACAAGAAAGGTTGCAGCACCTGAAATATCAGCACCCTCTGCTTCAATATCAATATCTATATCAAACAAGTCAAAATCGAATAGTCCCAGAGTAACTAAAAACCAATAACCGATTAGTATCAATATCATGATCGTGTATACGACTGTTGGGTAATGACTTATTGTTTGTAAAAATGATTCCATTGAATCCTCTTAATGGTTATAGTGAATTTTTGAAGTGTTTTTCTTTTGATTGACGTACCAGGCACAAAAAACACCACTTAAAAAACCGAATATATGTGCTTCAAAACTAGTATTATCCTGGAAATTGACTAATGTAAAAAACAGACCACCGTAAATAAATAAAGAGATTAAGGCAATTAATATACCTCGTATGGAACGATGAAACCAGCCAAAAGCAATAAGAAATCCCCAGTATCCCATGACTAAACCAGAAGCACCTATGTGTTCTGTGTCTGGGCGTCCAAATAACCATACCAAAATACCACCTATAAAAACAATGAAGGAAGTGGCAACAGGTAAATGCTTTGTTGAATAAACCAAGATACCCAAAATAAGTAGGGGTAAGCTGTTGGATATTAAATGTTGCATGTTGCCGTGTAGGAATGGCATAGTAATAATTCCAGTTAAACCATCGAGTTTACGTGGAATTAGTCCAGTAAGTTCATAGCCAAATACAATTTTTGAAATCTGAATTAGCCATAAACAAACAATAAAAGCAATAAACCATTTTAGTTGAATACTATTTTTTTTCATCCTAGTTATTTCCATAAACTAAACAACCTACTTTATACCATATTTCATAAGCATTCGTCCAGAGAGTTGCTTTTCCTTAAATGTTAGATAGAAGAGATAAACAGGCTTTAATTAGGCTTTTTTAAATAAAGCATTGCTGGGTTTTCTTTTTAGGCCGGCATCTTCGAGTTTTTTAAGATAATCAGTCCAATTTTTTTCGTAATTTTCTCCGAGCTCTTTTAGTGTACTCCATGTGTATAAACCTGAATCATGACCATCGTCAAAATCAATTTTAACGGCATAATGACCAACAGGTTCAATATTGATAATTTGTACATCACTTTTTCCTGAAACCAGTTGCATAGGACCACCATGTTGACGCACTTCAGCGGATGGTGAAAATACACGTAAATATTCAGCAGGTAATTTATAAGAGATATTTTCAAAATCAACATTAAGAGTTTTTTGATGCTGGTGGTATTGAATGGTTTTTGGTGCGTTCATCGGTCTATTATGTCAGATTATTACCTATCAGGATACTTTTTAATAGAGTTTCAGATATGATGTTATTTTTAATAACATCATATCTTTACACAATGAATAACCAGACATTTAGTATTGATTTACTTTTGATCACAATAACAAAACTTTCTAAGTAATCTCATCTTTAGTTTATAAAATATCTTGAAGATTAAGAGGACGATATTTTATGGTAGATAACACTAAAACATATCAAGTCAACTCTTGTTTTCTAAAATATAGAATGCAAGATAAACAATTAACGAATGATGCTTTGATTGCTAAATTTTTTGAAAAAAGTGAAAAGAAAATTGATCCTAGAACAATAACACGATGGAGAAATGAAAATCCAAAAATTTCAGAAAAAAATCTATATTTATTAACAGAAATACTAGATTGCAATCTGGAAGATTTGATTTATTTACATAATGATCAAATTTTTTTTGATATTGATAGAGAACGTTATGAGTTAGCTAAACAGTTTTCAGATACTTCTGCATTTTTAACATTATACGCATGGGGTGATTTAAAGAGTGGTATTAATCTTATTACTTCCTTTTTAGTTCTTCCCGTACCTTTAAGTTGGGCTGAAAAAGTAAAGCTTTATTCTGCAGCCGCTTTTTTGCATTGCATGAATAATGAGATAATTAAATCAAAAAAATATTGCTATATGATTTTGAAATGTGAAGATGATGAAAAATTTGTTGAAGCAAAAAAAATAGCTTATTTTATTTTGGGGCTTATTGAAATGTGTGATGCATTTTATGAAAAAGCAATGGATTATTATAATTTATCTTTAAACTATAATTCTTGTGTTAAAACAAAAAAAAATGAGTTTTCAGAGAAAGAAACAAGTAATTTTTATTATATTGATTTATTAAATAATATATTTATTGGTATCGTTATGAACCACCAAGGGTATTTGGAATCCAGCAAACAACATTTTGAAAAATTTGTTACTGTGCTTAAAAAAAGTAATACGGTGTTAGAAACAACGATTTCATCTATGGGTCTATTCGGTTGGATCAATTTGTTAATTGAATTCGATGAAATTAAACAAGCAAAAAAAGAATTGATTGTTGCAAAAAGAATTGCAAGCAAACAGTATAATAATATATGTTTGTTAAAGTTTAATATGTTAGATGCATGGATAAAAATTAAAGAAAAGAAATATCAGGAAGCTCAAAAAGTGTGTGATGAAGTTATGAATATTTATCCTTTAAATTATCCTTCTTACAAAGCTTTTGAAATTGCAGCAATGGTATACAGAAAAAATAATGATATAGAAAAATTAAATTTTATACTTAACTTATCACTTGATAAATTTGATAACAAGCCATGCATGTCTGGTATATATAAAGAGTTTGGTTTTTATTATATGCAACATAAAAATAATGAAAAAGCAGGATATTATTTTTCAAAAGCGCTTGATGCATATAAACGGTCAGATGCTATGCCTAGATTTGATTTTTTAAAAACATGTATAGATTTGTATTAGACTAATCTAAAATTCAATAAGGTTTTCTTTAGATAGAGTACTATATCTTTTTATCGGACTATTTGTATAAACTGTTATTTTATTTGTATTAACATTATAAAGAGCGTTGACTCGGATTAGTTAAAGTGGTATTTATCCTTCAATAAATGAGATGATTCTCTGGTTTAAAGGTTCATATATACAATGAAAAAAAGTCTGCATGTTATTTTTATCATTTGGATGGTTATTTTTAGTGATCTGGTCTTTGCAAAAAGTACTTGCTATGGCACAACAGCCAATGGAAAGTTGGAAAATGCTGTTCAATTGCCAAAATCAGGGGATAATTTTATTGGATACAGTAATTTTGCACGTTATTTAGGACGAACTTATGTGCATTCTGCGGTTAAAGACATCATGATAGAATCTTACCAAATGTTAAAAGATTCGATGCCGGATAAAGTGTATAAGTATGCAGAAACCGGATTTAAAAAAGGAGGTAGGTTTAAACCACATAAAACCCATCAAAATGGATTATCTGTTGATTTTATGGTGCCTGTAATGAATCAAAAGGGTCAATCTATTCATTTGCCAACACATATGATGAACCGTTATGGTTATGATATAGAATTTAATGCACATGGACTCTATGAGCATTTTAGAATAGATTTTGAAGCTATGGCTGAACATATATGGGCATTACATCTTGTTGCTCAGAAAAAAGGATATGGATTAAAACGTGTTATTTTTGATCTTAAGTTGCAAAAACATCTTTTCAATACCAAAAAGGGAAAGCTTTTAAAAAAACAGGTTGTGTTTTCAAAGAAGAAGGCATGGGTTCGACATGATGAGCACTATCATGTCGACTTTGATATTCCCTGCAAAAAATAATCATCACCAGATTTAGTCATGTTATAGAATAGTAGACACAATTCATTGGTAGCTTTTAAAGAAAGGCTTTATAAAAAATATCATGGATGTTATGATAATTTTTTTATTTTTCACTGCCAGAGAACGCTATTGTGGACTATTCCCTGATTAAAATGCTCCATATGTCATTTGCCGGTTTATCTTTATTGGGATTTTTAATCCGTGGTTATTGGATGATAGTAGAATCTGATTTTTTAAATAAAAAACTAGTAAAAATATTGCCCCATATTATTGATACAGGGTTGCTTGTTACAGCGATTATTCTGGTTATGTTAAGTAGAATGTATCCTTTTACTGTCGATTGGGTAACATTGAAAGTAGTATTACTGATTGTTTATATTATTTCTGGGACTATTGCATTAAAACGTGGAAAAAATAAACAACAAAGAATCATGGCTTTTGCTTTTTCGTTATTGGTTATTTTAAGTATTTTTGCTATTGCATCGATAAAGCCGCATTTTTAAGTAAAACCTATAGCTATCATTGAAGCTAGGGCTGTATTCATAAATTACATAAATCATCTCGGATAAACATTTTGTGTGAGACATGTCTTACATGAATTTCAGTTTTCTCATAAAGATTTTCTTAAGATAGTTGATTAGACTAACGAAGTCATTCATACAGGTGATGAGTGATATTTCTTAGACTGATATCTTGTGTCTTGTATATCAATACAAGGAAGTTGTCTGGATATTAAGTTGTATGACATTCCATTTTCTCAATGTTAAAGGAGAATTCCTATGATCCAATTTGAGCAAGATTTAGAGTTTGATTTTGTTTTAAACGAAATTAAACAAGATGATGAGCTACCAGAAGCCTCGGTTTATATTGTTGACAGTGACAATAAAGTGCTTGATAAACAAGATGTTTGTCATAAAAGTAAAATATTGTTACCTGCAAAAATTTTAAATGTAGCAAAAAAAGTTTTAATTACACCACGCTCTGAAGAATTAAGTGATGATGTTTTGGCTTCTGCAAAAAAAATTAACAGAAAACAATTATTGCAGTTGTCATTAAATCAACAGGCACTTAATTTACCAAGAAGAAATTGGATTACCTGGTTTCCATTGAATATCTGTGTATCTGGTAACGTAAGAAAGTGTTCATGGCGTCCATTTTTGGAACAATTGCAATTGAATACATTGCCTTTACAGCCATTAAGGTTGAATAAAAAGGTATCTTTAATTCAAAGTGCCAATCAATCTCTTGTCGCTCAAGCCAATACAAATATCTTAAGTCCCCTATTCAGACGATGTCGTCCAATCTGTGAAGGGATTGTTGAAGTATATGAGCGCATTTGTTGTGTCAAAATAAGAATCACACCTTCTATTATTGATAAATTATGTCGATTGATTAAAGAGGGCTTACAGGAAGTTCCTGAAATACCCTTTCCTATTGATCCAGAAATTTATGAACAGGCACGATTTAGTGAACCCCCTTTACCTAAACATATTCAAGGTTTTTTTAAAGAAGGTGCTGCTGATGAGCTAAGAATCAATGGTGCGAATGATCTACAGGCACTTTCTTCTTTGTCTTTACCTGAAGCTGAAAAATATATTTTAGCCAGACCTTATTTGATACAAATTATTGAAAATTGTGGTCAGCCTGTTTTAAAAGGCGCGACTGCTATTGGAGAGGGTGGAGAGTTTAGTTTTTGTTATCCTGCTTTGCCTTATTTTTTCCCGGCCGGTTTTACACATTGTCGACGAGAAGTTGCCTTTAAGGTAACACAACTTTTAGAGACAGGTCCTCGTGTGATTTATAATGGTGTAGATGCCGGTATTTGGTTTGATCCTTTAGATGATATTACATTAACCAGTTATGATTACAGAGCCATTGCCTGCGATTCACCAAATCCTGTGCCTGGTCCGGATGAAGCCTATGTTGCATTGGCTCGCATCGGTAATACAGATAGCGTGCATTTGGAAAGCCCTGATCAACAATCAGAATTGTCTGTTGGAGATGGTTCACCATTATCCAATATTGCTGGTTTGGCATTTCCAGAGCCTAATTTAAATTTAGCCAAAGGCACCAGTAAAAACAGGAATTGGGGTGGTGTGTTACCCATCCGGTTGGATTTCTCCAAGAAAATGGCACTCACGAATGCCAGTCACTATCGCATCAGTATTGTGAAATCCAATGCATCAGGACAGCCCATAGAAAGTACACGTGAATATTTGGATAGTGTGATTCATTGGTATTATAACGAGCCTGTTTTTGAAGGAGGCGTTTATAAAGCTAAAAAACGTAAAGTCACCTTAACGGATTCAGGTGATCCAACCTTCCATAAGATTCCTTATGATAATTTAATTCCCGCTGATTCAGCGTGGCGTGATAATCAATATCATGCGTTCATTAATACCAATGAATTTGATGATCAACGTTATTTAATGACGGTGGAATTGTTTGATAATGCCTTTAATCGTGTTGTACCTAATGGCACTGGTGGTGCAGGTGATGATCAGGAAAGCTTTACTTATCAAACCTGGAATATTGCAACAGAAACGACACCTGTCAATTATGCAGCATTAACTCATGTTCTCTGGTGGGATAATCGTCCATTAACTGCGTTGATTGAAGATTTGCGTAAAAACGGTAATCCGAACAGTGCTGAGTGTCAATTTATGCAGAAAGATCCCAGTAGTGCCGATGCACGATTTAGTGCAGGGTTCCGGGCTTTTCATGAACAGCATGGCCCAGGTATGCCGGACTTTTTATTAAATTGGCGTTTAAAGTGGAAACGAGGTTTAGGTGGCACAGAAACAACACTGGATGTAGGTGGTGAAAGTGTTGGCTTTGGATTAAATCCAGAAGAGAGTACTGATGAAAGCTTTATCACCATGTTAGGTGGACATCAAAAATGTACATTTAGCTTAATGTTATTTGCTGCTGCAAAGACTTGGAATGGGAGTAGTTATTTGTATCCAAATGCATTACGTGATGTTGCTTCCTTTGCTTTAGATGTGAGTTCCTCTTAATCTATCGTTTAAATAACCTGAAGCATATTGTTTTTCATAAGCCACCTTACTGCTTAGTTAGACAATATGCTTCATAGGGTTTATTTCTTAAATAGAAAAACCATTCTTATCAGTTTTTGAAGATTAGGTTTCATAAACATTCCATTGAAAATCTTATCAGCTTCTGTATTATATGGATTTAATTATTCAAATTAGCAATTTATCGGGATTGAGATGGCAGATACTATTACTTTAGTGTATTCAATCAATTGTTAGGTGCAGGAACCATGAAAAGTAAACATGAGAAAAAAATAATTTCGGAGTATCGTAAAATTTGTGATAACCCGAACGCTCAAACTCGCGTTTACCATCGAATAGCTGTGATAGCCTTTGCTGTTGCATGGCTCTGTATATTTGCTTGTTTTTTTGGTTACTTTCAGAATTATGAGCCTGCCATTCATCTAGTTATTTTTGGTTTTGTAGGCGGAGTTACTCTGTGCCTAGGATTTTGGTTTAGTCAAATTGGTCCACAAGTAAAAATATTAGCACAACATATTTCTAAAGAATCGCTGGAAAAGCGTATCAATGAACTCAGTACATAACAAGTGACTATAGCGACAGTCTGTTTTTATTTTACTAAAAAATTATGAGTATTGATCTATACGAACTTGCTGATAGTGTTGAAACAGAACAGGATTTCCTGAATTTTGTACAAGCATTAATGGAAGATAAAGACGATGAAGAAAAAAAAGAAAAAGTTAAAACTAACTCACCTTGGGCAGCTGGAGCAAATGGTTGGGAAAATGGAAGTATAGTAGCGTTCCTGGATGCTGCGTTAGCTTGGGGGCAAGCTTCAATAAATGGCTTAGAGTTTTATAATAAACCAGAAAACACTTGGAAAAGAGCGGCACATATATTACATGCAGGAAAGTTCTATGAATAACACTCATAACAAGTTACTGAAATTATAAAATAAAAATCAGATAACCAATATAGAGAAGTATCTTACAAATTTAACTGTTCAATTCTTACAAAGATATCAAAAAATACTGTGATATCTACCATTGTACTTGTAAGATATTATTGATAAAGTGACTGTCTTTTTTTATTAATCTATCCTGATATGGAATTAGAAAAACGAATAATTGATGAATTTTCTCTAGAGGAAGTAGGTTTTCTAGAGGAATCATATATAAAAGAGAATACAGATTTACTTTGGGTTAAGGGAAACTTTGATCCGATGAAGTATGTACCCAACTATATATTATGGTGTCTTCGAAATAGGGATAGAGATGGTAATCTTGTAGCACATCATATAATTAGAACTTTATCCGAATACGGTAGAGCTAAAAATCCAAATAATGATTACCTAAATTTCAAATACAAATGTAGTCTTTCTCAGAAAGAACTGGTGATAGAATTCTTGAAATGGTCTAGATCCGGTTTAGTTTTGGCCGAGGAGGAAATTATAAATAGAGCTATAAAACAATGGCAAAAATAGATAACAAAACTGTCTGTGAAAATTGTATCCCTTAGTTAAAAGGACTCTCGCCCGTAATAGTGGCTTTAAAAATTTCGATATACCGAATGTCTGTAGATAGATGTTCTCTGCCTGTTGATTTAAATCATATTCTAACTTCTAAAAATGTCGTATTAAGTCTGGTCAGATACATTTGAATTTAACTTCTCTTCGATAAAAGTATCTTTTTCTTGCCATATTTGATTCAACCATTGTTGTATAGCAACGCGTGTATCCTGTTGACTCATATCACCAATAAGTTCAGATTCTAAGTTTCTTTTTTGAACGTATACTTGGATTTCCTTGACTTGTCCACACATAAAAGACCAAAAAGTTGGACGACCATGAGGGTAAACAATGGTTACATCAATAACACTATCAATATATTCACCCAGTAAAGAACATACAATACCAATACCACCAGATTTAGGTTTTAATAAATGTTGATAAGAGCTGTTTTGTCGTTTTTGTTTTTCTTTTGTAAAACGGGTGCCTTCAGCAAAATTCATAATGGATGTTGGAATATGCTCAAATTTCTTGCAGGCTTTTTTAGTTGTTTCAAAGTCTTTGCCTTTTTTATGTGGATTTTTTTTAAGATATTCTTTGGAATAGCGTTGCATAAAAGGAAAATCCAAAGCCCACCAGGCTATACCTATAATAGGTACCCAAATCAGTTCTTGTTTAAGAAAGAACTTTAAAAAAGGTATTTTTTTATTGAATACTTTCTGTAATACCAGAATATCTACCCATGATTGATGATTGGCAATAACAAGATACCAATGTTTTAGGCTATAACTTTCATTATTATGGATATGAATATTTGTGGGTGTTGTGATGTTGATAATTAAAGTGTTGATTGAACACCATAGAGAAACAAAATAATTTAAAATGGTATCCAAAAATTTTAATTTTATTAAAGGGGATATAATAAATTTTAATAAAGAAAATAGAAAAACGGGTATACAAATAATCAGTGTATTGATAATGTATAAGGAAAAAGAAAATAAACCTAATATTGTCGACATCATTAATCTTCTAAATAAGTATAGCCATGCAAACCAGTTTTTAATTCTTCTAAATATTGCTTTTGAATATTTTTATTAAGTTGGCTTTTGGATAATTGTTGGTAGTACTGTTGAATTAAATCATCTGTATTAAAATGGACAATCTCCAAAACATCCGATACTTTATCTCCCTGAGTGCATTTATGACTAATAAAAGCACCTTCTTTTTCTAATTCAATATCGATTGCATGAGTATCACCAAATAAATTATGTAAGTCTCCCAGTATTTCCTGATAAGCACCAACCATAAAAATACCTAAGAGTGGTGAATTGGATTCAGAATATTCAGGAATCATTAAACTGGTCTCAACATCTTTTTGATTAATGTAAGATTCAATACGACCATCAGAATCACAGGTAATATCTTTCACAATACCTCGATGACTTAGAGGTTTGTTCAAGTGTTGCAATGGCATGATAGGAAAAATCTGATCAACACCCCAGACATCAGGCAATGATTGAAATAATGAGAAGTTACAAAAGAGTTTATTCGCCAGTTTAAAATTCAGTTCATTAATAATTTTTATATGACCTGAAATTTCAGAAGATAATAAAGGCAATACTTTTCGACAGATAGCAAAATATAATTGTTCACAGCGAGCCAATTCTTGTAGATTAATTTTTTCATGGGTATAGAGCATGACGGCTTCATTTAAATAAAAGGAAGCACTATGATAGGCCTCAATAGCCGTTTCTGAATTTAACGATAGATAGTGATGCCATAGGTTTTGAATAATATGTGCATCGCGTTCATTTGCTGCTTTGGGTTCCAGCAAACCGGGTGGTTGTTCCTGATCAATAATATTAGTGATTAAAACGGCGTGATGAGCGGTTAATGCCCGACCGGATTCTGTAACAATCTCAGGAAAATCAAGTTGATTGGTAGAAATAATTTCTGATAATGTTTGAATAATGGTATTGGCATATTCCTGCATGGAGTAATTAGTTGAACAATATGAAGATGACTGAGTACCTTCGTAGTCAACGCCTAAACCACCCCCAACATCTAACACATCAATAGGAACACCCATACGACACAGTTCAGTGTAATAGCGACCACACTCTTTGATACCTCTGCGAATATCAGAGATTGTTGAAATTTGTGATCCCAAATGGCAATGCAGTAATTTTAAACTGTTGGTGTAGCCTGTTTCCTGAAGTTGGTTGATAAATTTTAAGAGTTGACTGGGCGATAAGCCAAATTTGGATTTCTCTCCTCCAGTATCCTGCCATTTACCTTTGCTAATAGCGTAAATACGAATTCTAACGCCCAGTTGAGGCACAACCTGCATATGTTGTGCTTCTTCAAGAATCATTTTTAGTTCATTGAGTTTTTCGACAACGATGAAAACACGACGTCCCATTTGCTGACCAATCAATGCAGTACGAATATATTCCTTGTCTTTATAGCCATTACAAATAACAAAGCTGTTATTTGGCATAGGTGTTCCTAAAATAGCCAATAGCTCAGCTTTGCTGCCTGCTTCCATACCAAATCGATGTTGGCCATGTTGTGTTAAGGTTTTGACAACAGAGTGTTGTTGATTGACTTTGATAGGATAAACACAGGTATATTGATTTTGATAATTGAAATCATGAATGGCCTGTGAGAAAGCATGATAAATTTCATCAAATCTTTCCCGCAAAATAGAATTAAATCGAAGCAGTAAAGGCAAAGACCAATCTTGTTGGTTTAGATAGTGAACAATATCCACGAGTTTCTTGGAACATTGTGGCGAATGTTTAGCAGTTACCCGAATGTCACCATCATCATCAACAAAAAAATATCCATCACTCCATTGTTGGATATTATGGCTATTTATTGTCATAGAAGTATCTTATGGCTTCTGTAAATTGTGTAGGAAACAGTGGAGCGGTAGATTACCAGATTATAATTATTCTTTGCAGGCTTTTTTTATTTTTTGGCGCAATTGCTCAAAGTGGGCGAGGCGTTCTTTTTCATTCAAGGCATGACGTCCTTTCTCTTCAGAGTGTTTCCAGAGTATTTGAGAGCGTAGGGCTCTTTGTAGTTGATGTTGCAATTTTTTGCAGGTTGCGGCCTGCTCTTTTTGCTTTTCTGCGGCTTCTTGCTTTGATTTCTTAATATGTTGCCGTCTTTCTTTTTCAGCATTCATCCATTTCATGGCATTATCAATCGATTCTTTGGAACGATTGGCATTGGAGGTGCTTGTCGGTTTATGAGATTTAATAGAAACGATAGAATATTTAATGTTAGGATCGCTGGGAGGCGTATCGCTGTATTTTACATTGCCGGACTTATCTTTCCAGGTATATAGTGGCAAATCTTTAGCTGTGCTAAAGTTACAGGTCAAAAAAAGAATGATTAAATATAATCTAAGCATTTGATAATATTGAATTATTTTATAGATATATCAAATATAAATAGGTATGTTTACCTAATTAGTTTTCATGATATCTTCGTTTATCGAGTTTAGACTTTAAAGTGGCCAATCGCCAGTGTCTGTTACTCTTTCATTCAATATCTTAAGAATAGATGAAATATAACACTATGATCAAGCAAACAATGATTCAAGAATTGACAGATAAATTATCACAACTGTTTCCAGACAATATGAACGATATTCGGCAGGATATCAAACAACAGATTCATCAGTTGCTGCAATCCAGACTTAATGATTTAAATTTGGTCACTCGAGAAGAGTTTGATGTTCAGGTTAAAGTGCTACAGAAAACCCGAGCAAAGCTTCAAGAGCTGGAAACTCAGGTTTTTGAGTTAGAACGTCAATTGAATGAACACTCCTAAATATTAGGACAAGTCTTTTATGATGATTGATATGTTTTATTTGTTATTCCATGATACAAAAGTATGTTAAGTTTTAATCAAGTCAGTTATTCGCAAGGATTAACCCCTCTGGTTGAAGATTTTTCGGCCACTTTTTTTGCAAATGAGAAAATAGGCATCGTCGGACCGAATGGATGTGGAAAATCCAGTCTATTTAAACTCATTTTACATGAACTGTCTTGTGATCAGGGTGAATTGTCTTTGTCTTCAGATTTACGTATTGCTCATGTTAGACAAGAAACACCAGGTTTGGAATTAACTGCACTGGATTACACTTTGGATGGTGACCAATCATTACGTATGGCACAAAAAAAACTCAAACAAGCTGAAGAGAAAAATGATTCTCATCAAATGGCTATAGCACATGAGCAGTTAGAGATTGTTGGAGCTTATGATGCAGAAGCGAGAGCTTCACGTTTATTAAGTGGATTGGGTTTTGCTTCAGAAACAATGCATAAAAAAATCAAAGAACTCTCAGGTGGATGGCGTGTTCGATTAAATTTAGCCCAAGCATTGATGAAACCTTCTGATATTTTATTATTGGATGAGCCGACCAATCATCTGGATTTAGATGCTGTATTTTGGTTACAGGGTTTTTTAAAAAGTTATCAGGGCACGTTATTAATTATTTCTCATGATAGAGATTTTTTGGATGCTGTTATCCAGCGCACATTATTTTTTTATAACAAGCAACTCACCGTGTATCAGGGTAATTATAGTCAGGCATTGCGTATTCGTTCTGAACAATTACAGTTGCAACAAAAGTTATATGATAAACAACAGACAAAAGTAAAACATTTACAGTCTTTTATTGATCGATTTAAAGCAAAAGCCAGTAAAGCAAAACAAGCACAAAGTCGTGTAAAAGCTTTAGAGAAAATGGCTCAGCTAGAACAAGTGAAAACAAATCAGAGTTTTCAATTTGAATTTCTGCAACCAAAACATCAACCTGATCCACTGGTTACCCTGGATAATGTAGATGTGAGTTATACTGATAATATAATTCTAAAAAATGTTCATTTATCTGTTCGCGTTGATAGTCGTATTGGTTTATTAGGGCGTAATGGTGCAGGTAAATCAACATTAATAAAAACTATTGCTAACCAAGGTGTCGATATTTCTGGATTACGCAGTGAGAGTCATCATTTAAATAGTGGTTATTTTGCACAACATCAATTGGAACAGTTAAATCTTGAAAAAACACCCATGCAGGAATTGCATGCTATAAATCCGACAATGAGTGAACAGGATGCAAGAAATTATTTAGGACGTTTTGCATTCCAGGGTGATAAAGTATTTGAAACACTACAGGGTTTTTCTGGTGGAGAAAAGGCTCGATTGGTTTTAGCATTAATGATTTATCAAAAACCCAATTTGATTTTATTGGATGAACCAACCAATCATTTAGATAGTGATATGCGAGATGCTTTAACCATGGCCATACAGAATTTTTCAGGTGCGGTTATTATGATTTCTCATGATCGTTACTTATTAGATGCGACAGTTAATGAGCTGTATTTGATTAATAAGGGTTATGTAGAAAAATTTGATGGTAATACAGATGATTATTTAACCTGGCTTAAAAGAAATCGATGGAGTAATGATCAAGTAGATAATCATGATAGTAGAGTGCCTGAAAATACAGCTGTTGATAAAAAAACGCAGAGACAATTAGAGGCTAAGATTCGTCAACATTTATCGAGTTATAAGAAAAATCTAGATCAGATAGAGAAGAAAAATAAGATATTACAGGAAAAACTGGATAATATTGAAAGCGAATTATCGGATGTGTCTTTATATGAAGAAGATAGAAAAAAAGATTTAGAAGCTTATATACTACAGCAATCTCAACTTAAAAAAGAATTAGAAGAAGCTGAACAGGCTTGGTATGATGCACAAGAGCGCTACGACCATGAATGTTCAAAAATTAAAGAAGAAATGTCTATCACCTCATAAAGTTATTAATATTATCCTTATTCATCAATAGAGCGATATAAAGAAAAATGACAAACCCATTAGAAAAACAGAAAAAGTTACTAGAACATTCTGATTGCCTCTTTCAATATCAGGATATTCTAGGTGTTATTGATACGATGGCAGAAAGTATTAATCGTGATTTTCAAGATAAACATCCTATTGTCATTTGTATTATGAATGGTGGTTTGGTGTTTTCTGGTCATTTATTAACACGATTAACCATGCCATTAGAAGTCGATTATTGTCATGTAACACGATATAACAATTCAACAGAAGGTCAAAATCTATTATGGCGTGTGGTTCCTCATAATGATTTAAATGATAGAGATATACTATTACTGGATGATATTTTAGATGAAGGCTTTACATTACATGAATTAATAGAAAACTGTAAAAAAAATGGCGCTCGTTCAGTCACATCAGCCGTATTGGTGAATAAACAAAATGAACGCAGGCCCAATGAGTTTAATAATGCCAATTACAGCGGAATAACGGTACCTGACCGGTATGTTTTTGGTTTTGGTATGGATTATCATGGATTATGTAGAAATTTACCCAATATTTATGCTATCCATACAAAAGATGTATTAACAAAAGATGCTTGATGACTCGCAAAAACATATTATTTTAATTATGGCCATGCATCAGGAAGCAGAACCCATTATTAATGCATTACATTTACAAAGTGCACCGCACTTGGAAGATATATTTTTGCCTACTTTGAAAGAACAAGCGCTACGAATTATTCACTATCTAGCCATATGAAGATATGTTTTCAACGTAACCAAGGGGAAATATTATGATGAACTGTACCAGTTGTCACCAGGGTGTATTACAAAATGATTACCTGGATGACTTGTTTCCTTGTTTTACCTGCAATCATTGTTCTGGAAATCTGGTTTTCTTAAATGATTATTTGCGTTGGCTAGAAAATAATAATAACAAAGATGCTGTTAGTGATGTCGATACAGATGTTGAAGTCGATACAGATGATACCAAGAAAGCAATACTTTGCCCCAAAACATCTCGAATAATGTTGAAGTATCGTATTTCTAAAGATAGTGAACATCGATTGGATCTAAGTCCATCCATTAATGCGGTTTGGATGGATAAAGGTGAATGGATGTTATTAAAAAAAGCTGGTCTTGCTGGTAAACTCAATAAAATTTTTACTCATGTTTGGCAAAGAAAAATTAGAGAAGATGAAACTTCATCGACTTTAATTGCATTATATGAAAAAGAGTTTGGGGATCACTATACAGATATCAAAGCATTTAAAAAGATAATAGATTCTATGAACAACAAATCGCAGGTGATTGCTTATTTAATTTCAGATGATCCTTATAAAATTGTTTAATATAATTCATGAACTAAAAGATATTTCAGGTAAATAGAATGAATGAACAGTATCGAGTAACTATGCAGTATGCCCATCATGAAGATTCAGAATATGATGTATTAGAAGAGTCCGTAACTGATGGATTATTAGACATCTTTCAATCGATAGATTGGGAAGGTGAAGCCATAAAAGCGAATACCATTCAAAAAGTATCACCTACGTTAACATTTGAATCTGATAACAAACGATTATGGTTTTCGGCGGTTTATGATGGGTCTTTGTCTTTTGTTTTAGATTGCCAGTTTTCTCAAGTTGTGAACAGTAGCTTTGGGTTAATCAATAGGAAAAAATTACTGAAACTTTATCATGATTCGTTACCTATTTCTCAGGTAGATCAAGCGATCGAACTGTTTATGAAAAATGATATAGATACGTTAAAGAAATTATACAAAACATACTGATTTGAATGATACTCGGGTGCACAAAATAGATTATAAAATGATCGGTTAAATAGTGAGGCATAAACTGGAAGCAGAGATATGAATCATAAAAATACATTGTTTACCTTATTAATATTGTTTCTGTGTCATAGCTGGGTAGTGGCTGAAGAATTAGAAAGCGCTCTGCTATATGGAAAGCTATTGACTGAAGCCGTTAAAGGAAAAAATAAAGTCAGATTAAAGAAGTTACCGGAATATAAAAAAATCAAGCAATACCTTTCACAAAATAAATGTTCTAAATATAAATATAAAGCTTATATCGTTGGACCAAAAGATAAACAGTTTTTATATTTGATTGGTAAAAGAGGTAAAAGTGTTATATTAGGTCGTCACTTTAAGGTACCTATTATTAACGGAGCAATTGATATAACGCATTTTGAAAAATCAACTAAAGGATGTTTAAATTTTGGTAAACCAAAGCCTGATGTTGCAGCATTAAGTGCGACCCATCTAAAAGCTTATCCCAATGAGTTTCATATTTTACAGTCTCAGTTATCAGGATTAACTTTTTATATTATTACAAATACAGGCACTTACTCTGTTAAAAAAGGAAAGATTAAAAAACTTGAGGAGAAAGACTAACATTAGTCCTGAAAGTCAGCTCTCTTTTTGCAATCATTCAAAAAGAGAAGAAAAAAATAATTGTTTATAAAATATATTGACTTAAATCAACATCATCCACCAAATCAGAAAGCTGCTGATTCACATAACTGGCATCAATGGTGAGATGTTCCTGGTTATCTGTTGCTTTAAATGAAATATCATCAAGCAGGCGTTCCATAACAGTGTGTAATCGGCGGGCACCAATATTTTCAGTTTTTTCATTCACTTCCCAGGCGATTTCAGCAATACGTTGAATACCATCATCAGAGAAAGTGATTTTTTGATTTTCGGTAGCCAATAAAGCAGTATATTGTTTGGTTAATGAGGCATCGGGTTCTGTTAAAATACGAACAAAGTCATCAACAGAAAGGGCTTTTAATTCAACTCGGATAGGTAAACGTCCTTGCAATTCTGGAATTAAGTCGGAAGGTTTTGATAAATGAAAAGCACCGGAAGCAATAAATAAAATATGGTCACTTTTTATCATGCCGTATTTTGTACTGATGGTACAACCTTCAACCAAAGGTAATAAATCTCTTTGAACACCTTCACGGGAAACATCGCCACCACTGCCTTCCTGGCGTTTAGCAACTTTATCAATTTCATCAAGAAAAACAATGCCATTTTGTTCAACGGCTTCTACAGCCCGGTTTTTTAAATCATCTAAGTTAATGAGTTTTTCTGCTTCTTCTTCACGTACTAATTTAAAAGCGTCTTTGACTTTTAATTTACGACGTTTTGTTTTTCCTTGAGACATGCTTTGAAACATACCTTGTAATTGATTGGTCATTTCTTCCATACCGGGTGGTGCCATAATTTCTATGCCAACATTCACACCAGCCACTTCAATTTCAATATCTTTATCGTCCAAATCACCTTCCAGTAATTTTTTTCTGAATAATTGTCTTGTACTATTACTTTGCTCTAATGCGGTTTCTGTTTCTTCAAAGCTACTGCGTGCGGGTGGTAGTAATGCATCAAGAATACGTTCTTCAGCTGCCAATTCTGCTTTGGGTTTGACGCTGTCGAGTTCTTGTTCTTTTAACATTTTAAAGGCTGCATCGACCAAATCTCTGACTATCGATTCTACATCCCGACCAACATAACCCACTTCGGTAAATTTAGTGGCTTCGACTTTAATAAAAGGTGCGTTTGATAAACGAGCCAGTCTTCTGGCAATTTCTGTTTTACCAACACCAGTAGGGCCTATCATTAAAATATTTTTGGGTGTGATTTCATTGCGAAGTTCTTCGCTTACCTGCATTCGACGCCATCTATTTCGAAGAGCAATAGCGACAGCACGTTTGGCATCGTTTTGTCCAATGATATGCTTATCTAGTTCGTGAACGATTTCTCTTGGTGTCATATGGTTGCTGCTCATATTACAATTACTCTTATCAATAAAAATGTATTCGGATGAGTGGAGAATAAACTAATCGTTTAATTCTTCGATAGTGAGGTTATGGTTGGTGTAGACACAGATATCGCCAGCGATTTTCAGTGACTTTTCAACAACATCTTTGGATGATAGGTCCGTATTTTCTAAAAGGGCTTTTGCTGCGGACTGTGCGAAGGAGCCACCTGAACCTATGGCTAATAAACCATGTTCATTTTCAGGTTCAATCACATCACCAGTACCTGAAATAATAAATGAATGCTCTTTGTCAGCAACAATTAACAGAGCTTCTAATTTACGAAGCATGCGGTCAGTTCGCCAGTCTTTTGCCATTTCAACGGCAGCACGCATCATTTTTCCATGATGAAGTTCTAATTTCGCTTCAAAACGCTCGAATAAGGTAAAAGCATCAGCTGTGCCTCCTGCAAAACCTGCTAAAACTTTATTATGATATAGTCGACGCACTTTACGAGCGTTACCCTTCATCACAGTATTACCCATAGAAACCTGGCCATCACCACCAATAACAACATGGCCGGCGCGACGTACCGATAAAATAGTGGTGCCTCGAAATTGCTGCAAAGGAAACTCCTTAAGACAGAAAAGCTGGTGAATTAGATAAATATGTATGACCTGAAGAGATCACACGTTGAAGTTATATCGTGTGTGGCTTCAGGCAGTTGGGATATATATAAGGCTATTCCCTGCTTTTTCAAGTAAAAGTTGGGTGTCATTTTTTGTAGGCTAAGAAAAGCTATAAAAAATATAAGTATCTGTCTCTATAAAGCAAAAGAGTTTATCTCGAGAACAAGTTATTCAGTAATATCATAATTAATTAATACGCCAAACTCGTCTAGCAATGGTAAAATACTCTGCTGAAGTAAATTTAGTACACAAAAAGAGTTAGTTCGTTCAATGAAACCTGTTGTTGGCCAAAGATGGATGAATTACTCCGAACCCGAAATGGGTTTAGGGGTTATCCATGAAGTATTGGGTCGGCGAGTTGAAATAAACTTTCCTGCCATAGATGAAATCCGAGTTTATGCTATTGAAAACGCCCCTTTAAGTCGTATTCAATATGTTGAAGGAGACCAGTTATCTGATCAGGAGGATGTTGTTTATAAAGTTAAATCGATAGAAGAGTTACAGGGATTGCTGACTTACCTCTGCGAAGATGGTCAAGGTAGAGAAAAACAGATTCCAGAGCAGTCGCTCAGTCATTTTGTGCGTTTATCAACACCGCAGCAGCGGTTAAAAACAGGGTTGTTTGATGATGATAGTGCTTATTATTTGCGTTTTGAAACCATGTTTCACTTGCACCACATACAGCAATCACCGGTTGGTGGCTTATTGGGTTCAAGAATAGATTTGATTCCCCATCAACTCTATATTGCACACCAGGTTGCGCAACGTTATGCACCCAGAGTATTACTGGCGGATGAAGTGGGTCTCGGTAAAACGATTGAAGCTGGCATGATACTGCATCACCAGATTTTTACCGGGCAAGCCAAGCGTGTATTAATTTTGGTGCCAGAAACCTTGCAGCATCAGTGGTTAGTAGAAATGCTGCGGCGCTTTAATTTGTTTTTTGCTTTATTTGATGAAGAGCGTATTAATGCCATTATTCAGGAGAATAAAACAGAGGGTGAATCTAACCTTTCTCTGAATCCTTTTGAAATGGAACAACAGATTATTTGCAGTCTGAATACGTTAACAGAGCATGCTGAATTTCAATCTCAATTATTATCAGCAGAGTGGGATTTGGTTGTCGTGGATGAAGCACATCACCTGGCATGGTCGGAAGAAGCGGTGAGTGATGATTATGCACTGGTAGAAAAGATTTCTAAAGTAAGTAAAGGTTTACTTCTGTTAACAGCAACCCCCGAACAAATTGGCATAGAAAGTCACTTTGCACGTTTACGGTTACTGGATCCTGCTCGTTTTTATAGTCTTGAGGAGTTTAAAAAGGAGCAAAATGACTTTTTACGTTTGGGTGATTTGGTTAAG
The DNA here is from genome assembly GCA_965230335.1 of Kangiellaceae bacterium. Taxonomy (GTDB): domain Bacteria; phylum Pseudomonadota; class Gammaproteobacteria; order Enterobacterales; family Kangiellaceae; genus CBDDKS01. Next base: position 1,622,671 of record CBDDKS010000006.1, read on the forward strand.
AATGTTCAACAGCTGGATGCGCCTGATTTTTTGGAGGATGCACCAGACCATTTTGTACAGGAACTTTGTGAACAACTTCCTAAAGATATTGATAAGGTTCATGAAGCGATAATGGACCCGGAAGGAAGGCAGTCTATTATTCGTCAAATGTTGGATCGGCATGGTACAGGTCGTGTTTTATTTCGAAACACCCGGCAGACGGTGAAAGGTTTTCCTGAAAGACAGCTTCATGAATATCCACTAGATCCAACGGAAGTATTCCAGGAAAACAGCTCTGATATTTTTCCAGAAGTGAATTTGGATGAAGAGATTTGGTTGCAAGGCGATCCGCGTGTTGCCTGGCTTCAAGAGCAGCTCAGATGTTTACACAATGAAAAAGTATTGGTGATATGCCATTACGATAAGACAGCAAAGGCATTGGATAAATATTTAAATCGACAGGGTATTTTGTGTACTTCTTTTTATAGAGGCTTATCCTTGATCCAGCGGGATCGCGCAGCAGCTTATTTTGCTGATATGGATAACAACAGTGCGCAAGTGCTTATTTGTTCAGAAATTGGTAGTGAAGGGCGTAATTTTCAATTCTCCCATCATTTAATTTTATTTGATTTGCCGGATAACCCTGATTTACTGGAACAGCGAATTGGTCGTTTAGATCGTATCGGTCAACAGTCCAGCATCCAAATTCATGTACCTTATTTAAAGAATACAGCGCAGTCGGTGTTATTCCACTGGTATCATCAGGGATTAAATGCATTTGAAAAAAATAACCACGCAGCTCATGCATTATCTCTTTCATTAAATGAATCATTACAACGACATTTGCAGCAACCAGATGAAGAAATATCCACTTTGATTGACGATACAAAACAAGCTTCGGAGGTTTTAGAAAAACAATTGGAGGACGGACGGGATTATTTATTGGAATTAAACTCATGTAATGGTTTGGCAGCTCATTATTTAGCGGATTTAATTCATCAGCAGGCAGATACGGATAAATTGTCTTCTTACTTATTTGCTTTATTTGATGAATTTGGGATGGATTATGAAGCCTATTCATCTGAAACCATGTTTGTTCGTCCTTCTAATGTCACAGCTGGTGAGTATTTTCCGGGTCTGAGTGAAGAAGGGCAAAGCATCACGTTAAACCGAGGCGAGGCATTGTGTCGCGATGATATGACTTTCGTAACATGGGAGCATCCATTAGTGACGGAGACGATGGCCGCTATTCAAGATGGCAGTTTAGGACGTGTTGTTGTTTCCACAGTACAGTTGAAAGGGCTAAAACCAGGCACTTTGATGCTTGAATCACTTTTCGTTGTTAACCACATTGCCCCTAAAATGTTGCAGTTACATCGTTATATGCCAATGAGCCCCATTCGCTTTTTGGTGGATGTAAAAGGAAAAGACTTATCTCAGATAATGCCACACGCAAAATTAAATGGATTTTGTGATTGGTTGAAAAAGCCTATTGCTCGTCAGGCAGTTGCAGAAGTTCGTCCACAGATTGACCAAATGATGACAACTTCACAACAATTGGCAGATGAAGAATTGGTGCTTGTTAAGAACGAAGCGATTCAACGAGTCAAGCAGGGTATAGGGAGTGAGCTTGAGCGTTTAAAAAGTTTGCAGCAGATTAACTCATCTGTAAGAGATGAAGAAATTCATGTTTTGGAAGAACGCATCGCCACGTCATTGGAATACGTTGATAGAGCAACGTATCAATTGGATGCTGTCAGACTATTAATTAGCACTTAGTGTGTAAAGGGTATTGGATATACAAACAGAATAGTTAGTAATAGGTTACTAACTATTCTGTTTCAATAAACCTCTATATTTTTATGGAAAAATATCTGATATATTAAAAATAACAGAGTGTAGAGACTTCCCACACCTCAATCACAGATAAATCACGATAATAAAATGATATTTGTTTTACATTAGTGACTCTTATCCAATAGCCAGTTGTTTAAAAGTGATGACTTTGATAACTGTGAGCAATATTAAACATTAAGGTTAATAGCTTATGCGCGTTATTGATTATGTGAAGCAAGGGTGTCGTCTGAACGATCACTTTAAAGCCGTTGAAAAAAGAACTGAAACATTGGGACAAGTCAGAAAGAAAAGTTTTTTATGTATTCGCATTGATGGTATTGGTCTCAGCAAAAAATATCTTAAAAATAAGATCGAGGCCTATGAATTCGACAATTTACTGAATAAGGCTTTGAAAGATACTTATTATCGTTTAAAACAGCAAAGCCGATTGAATGATAAAGAGTTCTTTTTATGTGCTTTGATTTGTTCAGATGAGCTGTCAATATTCATTAACAATCAAACGAATTTTTTTGATGGTCGTTTATATAAAATCACCACAACAATAGCCTCAACTTTTTCGGCTTTTTTTACAAAATACTGTTTAAATGCAAGTTTAAATAATGCAGATAACACCATTGTTCAAAGTGTAGAATCTTTTGATGGACGTCCTATTGAACTTAAAAATATACAGGAAGTGTATCAATATTTATTTCATCGTTATGCTATTTATATACGTAATTCTGCAACAAAAGTATTGCGTCTTGAAGGTGTGCCATCCTGTGAACTGTATAACGACATTAATTTTAATAATATTGATTATATCTGGAAGACCTTGGCAAAACTCAATAAAGACTGGAACCTTGATATCATACAGCAACACCCTGGTTTTTTTGTCCCCAATGGATTTGGTCAATTGAAATTACATAAGTTTGACTCTTTTGAAAAGTTTATTGAACAATCTTCACAACTTGTTATCGACAATACTAATCATGAGTCATTTAATCGGTCACAGACTTCCTTTTACCATGATCGATATGCTTTTTAGTTAATCTCATATGGCTTTTTAAAATGTTACAAAAAATATAAGAAGTGTTTAAAAAAAGCTTGTATTATTTATTGTTAATACTTTCAGGTGACGCATCGTTTTATGTGGTCTAACGACCTGAATTTAAGTGGGAATAACCTGATATTGAATGAAAAGCTTATTTTGAGGCACACTTATGAAAATACTAACATCCTGTTTTTATACAATTTTTCTTGGTTTAGGTTTGTCGTGTCTAGTGTATGCGGCACCTAATGCAAATTCAAATAATCCTAATCATAAGGTGATCACCGATCCAAAAACAAATCCAAAAGAGATTGGTTTGGTGCATTGGCATCGTTCTGTAGAAGATGGGTTGGCATTATCTAAAGAGCAGGATAAACCGGTATTTTTATTATTTCAGGAAGTACCAGGATGCCAGGGCTGTCAGGATTTTGGCCATGGTCCACTGAACCATCCCTTAGTTGTTGAAGCGATAGAAGAATTATTCGTACCCGTATTTATTTATAATAATAAAAAAGGTTATGACAGTGATGTGCTGAAGCAGTTTAATGAACCTTCATGGAATTATCCAGTCATTCGTTTTATTGATCATGATGCTAAAGATATTATTAAAAAACAAAAATCAAGAACCTATACCAGTACACATTATTTAGTATCACGTATGATAGCTGCATTAGAATCAGCTAATAAACCAGTCCCTGAATATCTTAAATTATTGGAAATAGAACAAAATGAAAAACGCCATAAAGAAGCAACATTTCAGATGGCTTGTTACTGGACAGGAGAATCTGTATTTGGCGGTTTGGATGGCGTTGTCAGCACAGTGTCAAGAATTGCTTACAAGCCTAAATTTTTAGAAGTGGTTGATGTGACTTATATACCAGAAGAAATCAGTTATGAAACTTTGGTAAAACAGGCTATGAAGCAAAAGTGTGCTGATAAAATTTATGTGCATAATGATAAGCAGAAAAAAATAGCCACAGGATTATATCCAGAAAATACTTTGGATATTTCTGTCGTGAGTCATGCTAAAGAAGCTAAAAAGACAGAACAGAAATATTATTTAAATTTACAAAAAAATCTATCGCTACTTCCACTAACGACGACACAGGCAACCCGATTAAACAGTCTGGTTTCAAAATTAAAAAAGAATCATAAAAAAGAAAATAAAGAAATTTTTGATACTATTGCAAATTTATTGAGTAAACGCCAAATAGAATTGCTGAAAGAAATTGCGCAAGAAATAAAGTCAGGAAATACTAAACTTGCAACTGTAAAATTATTAAGACAAAAAGAAACATCTGGTGCATCATTAAATGATTATACAAAAACATTATATACGGCGTTAAAAAAAGAGAGTTAAATAATGTGAGCTTTTCTTATCCAGAAATCAGGTTAAGTAGGCAATAAAAAAACCACCTTATGGTGGTTTTTTTATTTTTGAGTTGATAACGCTACAGGCTTTCAAATACGGTAGCAATACCCTGGCCCAAGCCGATACACATGGTTGCCACACCTAAATTTGCTTTTTTATCTTGCATGAGTCGAAGTAGTGTTGTTGAAATTCTGGAGCCGGAACAGCCCAGTGGATGACCCAGTGCGATAGCGCCACCATTCAAATTCACTTTTTCCTCCATAACATCCAGTAGATTCAAATCTTTTAAAACAGGAAGTGATTGTGCAGCAAATGCTTCATTCAATTCGAACAAATCAATGTCTTTTACATCAAGCTGTGCACGCTTTAGTGCTTTAGTGACTGCTGGTACTGGACCATAACCCATAATGGCAGCATCACAACCGGCCGAAGCCATGGCTCTTATTTTTGCAATGGGTGTTGCGCCCATACTTTTGGCTTTTTCGGCACTCATGACCAACATGGCTGATGCACCATCAGATAATGCCGAGGCATTACCGGCTGTAACAGTACCTGTCGGATCAAATGCGGGACGTAGTTGATTTAATGTCTCAACAGTTGATTCAGCACGAATGACTTCGTCTGCATCAAATGAGGTTAATGCGCCGGATTCATCATGACCTTCAATGGGAATAATTTCCTGCTTAAAGCGTCCTTCAATGGTGGCTTTGTGAGCTTTTTGATGAGAGGCATAGGCAAATTCATCTTGTTGTTGTCGATTAATACCATGCATACGACCCAGCAATTCAGCCGTGAATCCCATAAAGCCAGAACCTTTGGCAGCGTATTTAGAAAGTTGAGGAGCAAAATCAACACCATGGGTCATGGGTACGTGACCCATATGTTCAACACCACCAATAATAAATAGATCACCGTGTCCGGATAAGATACTTTGTGCGGCTGAATGTAATGCCTGCATGGATGAGCCACATAAGCGATTGATGGTTTGCGCAGGTACGGTACGTGGAATATCGGTTAATAACTGGGCATTACGGGCAACGTTAAATCCTTGCTCCAGTGTTTGTTGTACACATCCCCAAAGAATATCTTCAATATCATTAGGATCCATTTGAGGGTTACGTACCAGTAATGCCTGCATTAAGTGGGCTGATAATTGTTCGGCACGAATATGACGAAACATGCCACCTTTTGAACGCCCCATGGGCGTACGAATTGCATCGACAATAACAACTTCAGTCATGGGGAACTCCAAAATTTATTTTGCAGATTGAACAGAGTAGAAACTAGTGTTTTCTTCTACCATGGTTTGTAAACGTTTGGGGGGCTCATATGCTGCACCGAGCGATTGATATTTTTGAGCAGATTGACAGAGTGTATCCAAACCCAGATCATCAGCATACTTTAAAGCGCCGCCTCTAAAAGGTGGAAATCCTAATCCATAAACCAGACCCATATCGGCTTCTGCTGGTGACGCGATGATATTTTCATCCAAACAATGAATTACCTCAAAAATCATAGGCAACATTAAGCGTTCGATAATCGTCTCTTTATCAAAAGTATCTTTTGTTGCGCCGATAATATCAAAGACACTATCGTCATTTTGTTTTTGGATTTTACCTTTGCGATCTTTAACGTACTGATAAAACCCTTGTTTATTTTTTTGACCAAAGCGTTGTTCATTGGCTAATTGGGTAATGGGATCATTATCCAGTTGAGTCATGCGTTCAGGAAAACCTTCCTGCATCACATGAGTACAGTGTGTTGCTGTATCGATACCGACAACATCCAATAAATGAGCGGGGCCCATTGGCCAGCCAAAGTCAGTCATTACTTTGTCAATGGTTCTAAAATCAGCACCTTCCTGTAGTAGTTGGCTAAAACCACGGAAATAAGGAAAGAGTACACGATTGACAAAAAATCCTGGACAGTCATTCACAACAATAGGAGACTTTCCTATTGCTGCTGCGTAATGCACAACGGTTGCAATCGTTGCTTCAGATGTTTTTTCTCCACGAATGATTTCAACCAGTGGCATTTTATGAACCGGGTTAAAAAAGTGCATCCCACAAAATTGCTGTGGACGCTTTAAATTTTTTGCCAGTAAATCAATAGAAATGGTAGAAGTATTGGAAGTTAAAATGGCATCATCAGCAATAACAGATTCTACTTCCTGAAGAACTGCATCTTTTATTTTAGGATTTTCAACAATGGCTTCGACCACTAAATCAACATCATTAAATGCATCATAGCCCAATGTAGGACGAATATTATTTAAAGTTTTGGCCATTTTTGCTGTCGAGGTTTTTCCCAGTTGGATGCCTTTTTGTAAAATATTCGTTGCTTCTGTTAAGCCAAGTTGTAAAGCATCTTCATTAATATCCTTCATAATGATGGGAATACCCTTGATGGCAGACTGGTAGGCAATGCCACCACCCATAATGCCTGCACCTAAAACACCACTGAGGTGAATTTGCTTGTTCGACATTTTGCCCGATTGTTTGGCTTTTTTCTTTATCAGTTGGTCATTTAAAAATATCTGAACGAGTGAACTGGCTTGTGGCGATTGAGCAACATTGACAAAGGCTTCATGTTCAATTTTTAATGCGGCATCTCTGGAAAGTTGAGCACTTTCTTCAATGGTACGAATGGCTTCTAAAGGTGCCGGATAATGAGGTCCGGCTTTGGCACCCACCATGGCTTTTGCTGTATTGAAAGCCATGGCAGATTCGAGTTGATTTAATTTTAAAGGTGCTTGTTTTTCTGCACGTTTGTTTTTCCAGTCAAGTTTGTTGGATGCTGCATCAACAGCCATTTGAATGGCTGCAGTGGCGAGTGTATCCTGCTCAACAATGGCATCGATGGCACCTACTTTTAATGCCGCTTCGGTTTTTTGTGGTTTGGCAGTCGCAATCCATTCAATGGCATTATCTGTACCTATTAAACGGGGTAGTCGTGTTGTGCCGCCAAAACCTGGAATCAAGCCCAGTTTGGTTTCGGGTAATCCAACAGAGGCATCGGTTGAGCATAAACGGTAATCACAGGATAAAACCATTTCCATGCCGCCACCCAAACAAAAACCTTGTATAGCTGCAATGGTTGGGAAGGGGAGATCTTCAAAACCATTAAAAATGGCATTAGCTTGAGTTATCCAGGACAACAATTCATTGCGTGGCAAAGCAAATAATCCCAAGAACTCCGTAATATCAGCTCCAACAATAAAAGCATTCTTACTACTGGTGACGATAGCAGCATCGATGTCATTCTTTCCATTGAGTACCTGAATGGTTTCCTGCAATTCTTTTAAGGTGATGGCATCAAATTTATTAATAGATTCGTTTTGATTGTTAAAACAAACATTGGCGATATTCAGGTTCTTGGTGGATTGATCGTTTAATAACGAACATTGAATAGCTTGACCTTCGTAAATCATAATTTAATCTCTATTTGTGATTGTCTGGAATACACTAAAAATAACATAAGATGGTCTCTTGTCATCTTAGCATAGTGGTTAGAGTCTGTTTATCTTTTATAGTTTAAAAAGGCATGGGTATCGCTGTCATGTATCCTCAACCCATTTGAGGTTATAATAAGTATCAATAAGTCTTTATTTTGAGTTGTATGACATGACGAAGTTGCTATCCAAGCCCATGATGCTGATTATTCTTGATGGATGGGGGTATCGTGAAGAGATCTCGAACAATGCGATTGCAGCAGCTAATAAACCTAATTGGGATAAACTATGGCAGACGTGTCCCAGAACGTTGATATCTGGTTCGGGGCTGGATGTTGGGTTGCCCAGTGGACAAATGGGCAACTCTGAAGTTGGACATCTGAATTTAGGATCAGGTCGGGTAGTTTATCAGGATTACACTCGTATCAGCCAATCACTGGAGCAGGGAGATTTTTATAACAATACGGTTTTTATAGAGGCATTAAAAAGTGCTCAAGCAAACAATTCAAAGGTTCATATTATGGGATTACTGTCTCCAGGTGGCGTGCACAGTCATGAGGATCATTTCTTTGCCATGCTCGAACTGGCTTTAAAACAGAATATTGCCAATATTGCCTGCCATGCTTTTTTAGATGGCCGTGATATGCCACCTCAAAGTGCGCGTCCTTCTTTAGAAAAACTACATCAATTATGTTCAAAGTCTGAATCAGCTCACTTGGCATCCATAAGTGGGCGTTACTATGCTATGGATAGAGATCAACGATGGGATAGAATTGCATCAGTTTATAATATGTTGACTATAGGTGAAGCAGATTATCATTATGATGATGCCTTGATGGCATTAGAGGCCGCCTACGAGAGAGAAGAAACAGATGAGTTTGTTAAACCAACATTAATTGGCCATCAACATCGTATCCAGGATGATGATGTGGTAATTTTTATGAATTACCGTTCTGACAGGGCAAGGCAGTTATCTCGTGCTTTTATAGAGCCAGATTTTTCTGGATTTCAACGTCAACAAGTGCCTGCTTTATCACACTTTGTTTCTTTAACTCAGTATGCCGCAGATATCGCTTCAGAAGTGGCTTATCCACCCCTTGAGCATAAAAATGTATTGGGTGAATATTTGGCATCATTGAATTTGAAACAATTGAGAATGGCTGAAACAGAAAAGTATGCCCATGTGACTTTTTTCTTTAATGGCGGCAGAGAAACGCCGTTTAACGGTGAAGAACGGGAACTCATACCTTCGCCTGATGTTGCTACCTATGACTTACAACCAGAAATGAATGCTTTTTTGGTAACAGATAAGTTGGTCGAAGCAATACAAGAGCAACAGTACGATGTGATCGTGGTGAATTTCGCAAACCCTGATATGGTAGGACACACGGGTAATTTTAATGCGGCAGTAAAAGCGATAGAAGCGGTTGATCTTTGTCTGGGTCGTATTATTGATGTATTAGAAGAAACAGGTGGCGAAGCCTTGATTACTGCCGATCATGGTAATGCAGAAAAAATGCAGGATCATGAGACAGGTCAAAAACATACAGCACATACTTCTGAACCGGTTCCTTGTATTTATTTTGGTAGAAAAGCACAAACTATGATGAATGATGGTGTGTTAGCCGATATAGCACCAACATTATTACATATCATGGGGCTTGATATTCCAGAAGAAATGACGGGCCGACCTTTATTTCAATTAATATGATAGCCAATAATAAATTCTATCCTCTTTTTTTTCTTTTTATTCTCTGTTGTTCTTTTTCGAATAGTGCCCTTTGTGAAAAAGAAAAAGAGACCCGTCAAAAACTGGAATTAGTTAAAAAGAAAATTCAAGAACTACAAGTTCATCTTAAAAAAGACAGAACACAACTGAACAAAACAACAAAACGATTACGGGATACCGAAAAAAAAATAAGCCATGCATCAAAGGCAATCACAAAAACCAAAAACAATATTAAAAAAGATGAAAAACAATTAATTCAACTAAAGAAAGAAGAAAAGGAATTACAACAAACGATCCAGAAACAACAAAAATTTTTAGCCAAACAAATTAAAACAGCCTATACATTAGGTAAAAAAGAATACTTGAAATTATTATTGAATCAGCAAGATGCTCAAAGTGTCAGTCGAACATTGACCTATTATCGTTATTTTAATCAGGCCAGAAGTCAGCAAATCGATGATTTGAATACCATCATTAGTAATTTACAGAATGTCAAAGATAATATTACAAAGAAAATAGTATCTTTGAAAACATTAAAAGAAAAACAATCCAAAGAATATTCAAAATTATTATCTCTTAAAAAAGAGCGGAAACAGGTTTTAAAACAATTAGCTCAACGTATTGAAAAGAAAGATAAAAAACTAATTAACTTACATGAAACAGAAGAAGATCTGGAATCATTATTACATCAAATGGCTGAAGCATTGGAAGAAATTGAAGCCATAGAAAACATTGAACAGTTGGCAGGTCTGAAATCATTACAAGGTAAAATGAAAGTGCCTGTTAATGGCCAGTGGATACAAAGATTTGGACAAAGATTAAAACAAGGCTTAAAAAGTAACGGTATTCGCATTAAAGCAAAAGAAGGACTTCCCGTAAAAGCCATTTATAATGGCCGTGTTGTTTTTTCTGATTGGTTGAAAGGATTTGGTCTACTAACTATTATTGATCACGGTAAAGGTTATATGAGTCTTTATGCCAACAACCAATCATTGTATAAAAATGTAGGTGAAGTCGTGAGGTCGGGTGAATTAATAGCAACTGTTGGCCAAAGTGGTGGACAGCGTTCATCAAGTCTTTATTTTGAAATTCGATATCAAGGAAAAGCATTAAACCCAAAGAAATGGTTAAATAATTGATCACTGGTTTTTTTTAAAATAATCCATTGTTATGACTATTCAGACTTTCTTTTCTAAAAGTCTGCTCCCTTTTGCGAGACTATTAAAATAAATCTGCTGCAAAAGGGAAGAAAAAAGTTTCATCGCTGTGTGGGCATTTGTTCAGAGTGATTATTGACTAGGAAGTATGTCTTTTTATTTTGTAGTAGACGGTGAGTTAAAAAGAAAAACATATTTTTATTGTTAAATGAAGGATTTAAGAGGTCAGATTTCTATTCATATTCTATAAAATTTAAGTCATGCTATTGGTATGTCAGATAGGGATGAACTATAGTTATTAATAGAGAGTAAGTGTTGTCAGTTGTTAGGAAACTGTGGTATGGCTCGCTTTTTTATCATTAAATCATTGATATATTGCTTCATTTTTTGTACTTCTCTAAGTTATGCGAATGAATCAAAACAGACTCAACTACTTCCAACGGAAGAGTTGGCCGCTTTTACTCAAATATATCAATATATTAAACATTCTTATGTAGAGCCTGTTGATGATAAACATTTAATAGAAGGCGCTATAAGGGGGATGTTGTCTTCTTTGGATGATTATTCAAGTTATTTGGATAAAAATGAACTGGAAGATTTAAGAGCATCAACAGATGGTTTATATGATGGATTAGGTATTGATATTGGTATAAAAAATGATCAAATTGTGATTCAGTCTGTAGAAAAAGATACACCGGCATTTCGAGGTGGTATAAAAATAGATGATATTATTGTTAAAGTGAATCATCAGTCTGTTGCTAGTTTAGGTACTAAGAAAGCCATTGGAAGAATGAGAGGAACAGCCGGTGAATCCATTCATTTAAGTATTAAAAGATCTGGTCAGGAAAATATAATTGAATTTGATTTGATCAGAGAAACTTTAAATATTTCGAGTATTTCTGTATATCAATTAGAACCAGGTTTTTGGCATGCCAAAGTAAAAATTTTTCAACGTGATACTGGGTATGAATTATCAAAATATTTTTATAACATCATTCGACAAGGTAAACAGGTCGCTGGTATTGTTTTGGATTTACGTAATAATCCTGGAGGTATATTAACCTCGGCGATAGATATTGCTGATTTAATACTAAAAGATGGGTTGATCGTTTCAACGGCAGGGCGTATTGAAGACAGTCAGCAAAAGTTTTATGCAAGACCAGGTGGTGTATTTGAGGAAGTCCCCATTGTTGTATTAATTAATCAGGGATCAGCTTCAGCATCAGAAATTGTTGCTGCTGCAATACAAGATCACAAAAGAGCTTTGATTTTAGGACAAACCTCTTTTGGTAAAGGTTCGGTACAATCTATTTTGCCGATACATAAAGACTCAGCTATTAAATTGACCACATCCCGTTATTATACTCCCAATGGTCGTTCGATTCAGGGTAAAGGTGTTCGCCCTGATATTGTTTTAAAGAAAAACAGCCATCAAAAAAAGAAGCAGGATGAATTTGAATTAAAACAAGCAATGAGATTGCTTGTTGAACAATCTCAGAGTATCCTATAGCTGTCTTTGATCCATTATTTGAAAAGAAAATCTATGCAGCTTTGGCAATGGTGCCTGATAGTTTTATTAATGTCCTTCAGCTCTTCGATCGTTTCGAAAGCACACAATAAACTTTCTTTACAAGCCTTATCAAAACCCAACCTGATACTGATCATCGATGATTTAGGTGATAACTATCGTATTGGTAAACGTGTTATTCAATTACCAGCACAACTTAATATCGCTATATTGCCGCATACACCTTTTGCTGAAAAACTGGCGAAAATGGCTCATACTCAAGGACATGAGATCATGTTACATTGCCCTATGGAATCCAGTGTTAAAGATGCCAAAATAAGTCAGGGAGTTATTCTTGAAAAACACAATCAAGATGAAGTACAAAGCATTTTTCGTCATAATATAAAAAGTATTCCTTATGTGAAAGGGTTTAATAATCATATGGGCAGTCATTTAACACGGTTTGAAAAGCCCATGTCATGGCTTTTAGCCAGTGCACATTATAATGGATTATATTTTATAGACAGTCGAACGAATAGAAATACAAAAGCCTATGATATTGCCAAACGCTTTGGTATAAAAACATTGAGAAGAGATATTTTTTTAGATCCTGATTCAACTAATGAAACGATTAATAAACAGTTAAAGAAAGTGTTTATGATGGGGAAAAAGTATCAAACCATTGTTGTTATTGCACATCCTTATGATAATACGCTAGCTATTTTGGAGCAGTCTTTAGATAAATTATCGAAACAATTTAATATTATTAAAATCTCAGATTATTTTAATCGGCAATCTGGATAGCAAAAAAATAATATATTGTTTATCTTCTTTGAAGAAGTAGCAGTATCAGACTAAGAAAAAGTTATGGTTTGACTATTAAAGTCATTTTACCAAAATCAGAAAAATCTGCATGATATTTCCCTTCTTTGAGTGGCCACATTTTACCTAATGCACCTGTGATTAAAATCTGATTCTTTTTTAAAATATAACCTTCTTTAATTAAATGATTGACTAACCATAATAAAGCCTGCCATTGGTTGCCCATAGCTTCATTACTGTTTGCCTGATGTAACAGATGACCATTATGTTTTAACTGAATAGAAAGCGAATTGATGTCATGATTATTGACCGGAAATTCTTTTTTACTGATTAAATAGTAATGGGATGCAACATTGGCAGCAATAATATCCTGTGTGGTCAATGATGTACTTGCAAAGCCTAAATCGGGTAATTCCAATATAGGCATAACCGATTGAATGTAAGACTTTAATGCTTCTATGGATGATAATGGCTGTTTAATGTTTTGTGATAATTTAAATCCAAGTTCAGTTTCTATCATCAATTGTTGATGTTTGTGTAAATAAATAGGTTTGATTTCAGATTGTAAGCCACTTTTAAATAATACGCCGCTCACTGCATGATTGACATGGAATTTTTTTTGACTTGCTGAAGAAGTTAAGCCTGCTTTAAACCCTGCGATATGATCGGTTTCAAGACGTTTGCGAACAAAATGAAATTGGGTTGCATAGGCCTGAGATAAAGAAGCCTTAGGATAATGTATACTCAAATGTGGCTTGGGTTGATGTTGTTGCCATGCCTGATATAACAGCTTACTCATTTTTTCCGGATGAAATGCCGAGTTATTTTCAGAAGTGCTGTTCTTAGATATGTTGTTTTTAGATGTGTTGTTTTGAGAAATACGGTTTTTTTCAGAGAAAGGGTGGTTTTCAGAGTCACGATATTCTTTAGAGAAGCTATTTTGAATAGTCATGAACTGAAAGCATAATAGGAATATAAAAAAAGTATTTTGTTTTTGTGTCATATGCAGGTCTTTTAATCCAGAATTCTATTAGAGGTTATTTATCTTTTATGGTTAAACAGTACAATACATGAGCAATGGGTATGATAATAGGTGTACGAGTTTATCGATTACACCCTGCATCTTCAAGTAGAACGGATATATTGTATTTATCAGGTTTTAGAGCCTGTTTATCTTTTACAGGCTCTAGGTATAGAATTACTGCTTAACAATGAAAAGCCGAATCTGTTAGAATATCTTTCTATGGATAACCCATTATTACATTTCTTAAATGACGCACAAAAACAAGCCGTCATTTCACCGCATAAAGCACTCTTGGTTTTAGCGGGTGCGGGTAGTGGTAAAACACGAGTGCTTGTTCATCGTATGGCCTGGCTTATGAATGAACAGGGATTAACGCCACATAGTATTTTTGCAGTAACCTTCACAAATAAAGCGGCTCAGGAAATGAAAAACAGAGTGGAAGGGTTATTGGGTCGTCCGACGAATCATTTATGGGTGGGTACTTTTCATGGGCTGGCACATCGTTTATTAAGAGCACATGCCAAAGATGCTGGGCTGGATGAGCACTTTCAAATTTTAGATAGTGAAGATCAATTACGTATATTAAAGCGTATTATGAAAGATATGGGTCTGGATGATAATGAATGGCCGCCAAAGCAAGCACAGTGGTTTATTAATGGTAAAAAAGATGAAGGTTGTCGTCCTAAAGATATTGCTCATGAGGGTGATTTATTTGTGGCGACCATGGCAAGTATTTATCAAAACTATGAAACGGCTTGTCAACAAAATAGTTTGATTGATTTTTCTGAGTTGTTGCTGAGAGCTTATGAACTGATTCGCGATAACGTGCATCTACGGGAGCACTATCAATCTCGTTTTCAACATTTTCTGATCGATGAGTTTCAAGATACAAATGCTATTCAATATGCCTGGATTCGTTTATTGGCAACGAAAGAGCACGGTATCACCGTTGTTGGTGATGATGATCAGTCTATTTATGGATGGCGAGGAGCACGTGTTGAAAATTTGCATCGTTTTGAACAGGAATATCAACCTGTTGAAGTTATCCGTCTTGAACAAAATTATCGTTCTACCAATACAATTTTAAAAGCAGCCAATGCAGTCATTGCCAATAACCCCAGTCGTTTGGGAAAACAATTATGGACATCGGGTGATGATGGTGAGCCTATTTCGGTGTATGCTGCTTTTAATGAACAGGAAGAAGCACGTTTTATTGCAGCAAGAATTGATGATTGGGTAAAACAAGGTAATCAATTCAAAGACTGTGCGGTTGTTTATCGTTCGAATGCACAATCACGTGTTATTGAAGAAGCATTACTATTAAAGCAATTGCCTTACCGAATTTATGGCGGTTTTCGTTTTTTTGAACGTGCAGAGATTAAAGATACACTGGCATATTGTCGACTATTAGTCAATCGCCATGACAATGCGGCTTTTGAGCGAGTGGTTAATACGCCAACACGAGGGTTAGGCCAAAAATCGTTAGAACTTTTAAGAGAGGTCAGTCGAGAAAGAGAATCATCACTATGGACCGCTGCACAAACGATGATTAGTGAAAATTTGTTACCTACAAGAGCATCACAAAACTTACAAGGGTTTATCACTTTAATCCAGGATATCGATAACCAAGTAAGTGAACAACCATTGGATAAACAAATGGACTTTGTGATTGAGGCCAGTGGATTAATGGACATGCATAAAAAAGGTAAAGGAGAAAAAGCTTTAGCACGACAAGAAAATCTACAGGAACTCATCAGTGCTGCCAGAGAATATGAATCGATAGCCAATGATGAAGAGGATTCACTTTCAGGGTTGACGGGCTTTTTATCCTATGCTTCTCTGGAGTCTGGCGATACACAATCTGAAGATTATGAAGATGCTGTTCAACTCATGACATTACATTCTTCAAAAGGGTTGGAGTTTCCTTTGGTATTTATTGCCGGTATGGAAGAAAAGCTATTTCCACATCAAATGTCCATGGAAGACCCCAATGACTTGGAAGAAGAACGACGATTATGTTACGTCGGTATCACACGAGCCATGAAAAAACTTTATTTAACCCATGCCGAAAAACGACGCATGTTTGGTAAAGAAACCTATCCTTCGGTGTCTCGCTTCTTAAAAGAAATACCCAAATCCTTATTGGAAGATATTCGTTTAAATATCAACACCCACAAACCGAGCTTCTCAAAAAGCAGAATAGAAAACAGCCCTCAACATTCCAGCGGTTTCATCTTGGGGCAATCTGTAGAACACCCTAAATTTGGTACAGGTATTATTTTGAACTTTGAAGGCAGTGGGCCACAAGCTCGTGTACAGGTTAATTTTGAAAGTACAGGGCCGAAAACTTTGATTATGTCTTATGCTAAGTTAACGCCGATGACTTAAGGCATTATTTTTATTTTTTCTTATTTTCCGAATTAAAATAATCCACTTTTTAAGAATATTCAAACTTTCATCCTTGAAAGCCTGTTGTCTTTTTCCAAGCGCTGAAAAAGACAAGAAAAAAGCTGGTTCGCTGCACGGGCACTTGTTCAGAATGGACATTAATATGAAGTGTTTCTTTTATTTCACAGCGCACTTAAAGAAAACACTTCGTTGTTTAAAGAGTATACGGAGAAAGTTTCTGATAAAGGAATATATTGAACAAAAATATTAAATTATTTTGGCTCTAATTTAATAAGTTGAATCTTACATTGTTTGATGGACATACCTGAGAAGTCAATATTTTCATTTGCATATACCATTACTTTTGTATTTGCATGATAGGCAGATAAAATGGTACTTAATAAATTTGTATTACTATTACTGGTATCATCTACCCAATAACCACCAGGGCACAAGGTATTCGAGTTAGCATCTTGATTTTTTAGTTGTATTAATATGGCACCTTGTTGGTTATATTTCTCCCAAACAAAAACCTGACTAATTTGATAATAACTTTGTGTACTCATAGCATGAATAGAAAAACTTAATATTAACCCTAAGGTTATCATTAGTATTTTGTTTATTTTCATTGTGGATAGTATTGTAAAAACGTGTAGCATAAGAAAATCTCCGATATGTTTAATAATAGTGCGAATGAAGCTTAGCCTTTGATATTTAAAATAATACCAACCTCATAAGATTTCATCCGATTAATTGAATGTACTTTTAATCATTTGCTCTTTGTTGAAAATTATCATTGATAAGTTATTATCATAAAAGCATCAGTATCATTACAAATAAAATAAGGAAATTCAAGTTTTATTTTTTGGATTAAAATAATTCACTTTTTAAAAGTGTTCCGACTTTCTTCCCTGAAAGCCTGTCCCTTTTTTCCAGATGCTGAAAAAAGAGAGAAAAAAGCTTCATCGCTGCGCGGGCACTTGTTCAGAATGGTTATTGAGTTTTGAGTATTTCTGTTATTTACCAGTAAACTGTGATGTAAAAGAATGGCTCTATTGGTCAGTAATGATACAGAACAAATACTTGCTGTAGGCATAATAGGGGCGTTTTGCTGACTTTGCCGCTCTTGGAAAAGTCAGTCGCGATGATGACATCATCGTGAAACACTCTCTTTATATATTTTTAAAATTAGATGACTGACTCTTGTTCATTGAATCCGATGAAAATACAGTTAGTTGTATAGTACGAAATAGTTTTTGATAATTAAACAGAAGTAATTCAAAAATTAAGTTAATTTTTTTCCTGAATTTGAATCTGCCACCAACGATTAATTTGTGAAAGGGCTTCTTGTGTTGCCAAACTCAATAATTGACGAATATCATTCTTAAAATTAATGACTTTCTCATTGATAATTATTTCATTGGCATCATTAAGGCCAATATAATCATCATCTTTTAATTGTGCGATGATATGTTGAAATAAAATATTGTCAGATGATTCGGGTGCATTGATATGAAAAAGCACGGACATTCTTTGGGTCATTTTCCGACTTTCCAATTCCAAATGTTTTCTGGAAACGGGCGCTTTATCAACATAATTGGATAATAGTGTCAGTGAAATAGCATATCTTTCCAGGGTTTCATTTAATAATGAACCCAAAGACATTAATTGGGTGAATTGAGTTGTATTGGTATGGCATCGATGGATGGTATCACCTTCAGAAAACAATAAACCTTTTTCCTGAAAGAAATGAAGATAATCTTGAATAGTGGTATTAAAGCTTTCTTGATGGTGATGTAAAAATAATTCACGTTGTAGGAAAGGATAAATACGATAACATAAAGATTGTAATTCAGTTTGTCGATACGTTGTTTTATGTCTGAAGCAGCTGGCAATCAATGATGGAATAGCAAATAGATGAATGATATTGTTTCTATAATAAGTGAGTAGTACGGCTGCTTTTGATGGTATTTGACATAAATTACCTAGCGGATGTTCAAATTCGCTGACTGATGATAATAAGATGGCTTGTCGTAATAATGCCTGTGATTTTTCTTTGGGTAACACTACGTCATTATGGTAAGGCACTTGTTGCAGAAGAGATAAATAAAAATCCATTTGGTTAATGAGTTCATCTTTATCCATGGTATGACGTTGTGTAGATAAAAGAATTAAACTGGTTAGGTTGATAGAGTTAATGACAGCAGAGCTATTAATATTGGTCATGATTTTTTTGCCAATTTGCTCGACTTGATTTGAAAACCAAACAGGTTTTTCTTCTTTATCCTGTTGCCATTGTGGTTGGTGAGTATCAAGATAACGATCAATATGAATAGGTTCAGCAAAGTTAACGTAGACTTTACCAAAACGTTTTTTAAGTTGTCTGCGAATTTTAAGTACTTGCCCCATGGATTCTTTTTTCTTTTTGGAGCCTTTCATTTCTTTAACATAGTTTTGTGCTTCCATGACTCTTTCATAACCAATATAAACAGGAACTAATGCAATGGGTTTTTTTGTACCTTTACGAAAATTCTGTATGACCATGGATAACATACCAGTTTTAGGATGCAGTAATCGACCTGTACGACTGCGTCCACCTTCAGGAAAAAATTCTATGGGATACCCTTTTTCCAGTAATAAACGAAGGTAATTATTAAAAATAGCGGTGTAAAGTTTATTACCAGCAAAACTGCGACGTATAAAGAAAGCGCCACAGCCACGAAAAATACTGCCTACGGGCCAAAAATTTAAATTAATACCTGCAGCGATATGTGGTGGAACCAATCCTTCGTAGTACAAAAGATAAGACATTAATAAATAGTCCATATGACTGCGATGACAAGGAACATAAACCAGTTCGTGATCTTTAGCCAAAGTTTGAATACGATCAGAATGTGTGATAACAATACCATCAAATATTTTATTCCATAACCAACTGAGTAATTTTCCAAAGGCTCTTATGGTCGTGTAAGAATAATTAGCAATAATTTCATCAGCATATTTATAGGCTATTTTTTTGTTATCATCATAGGTTGTATTGGCTTGGCGTTGTTCTCTTTGAATGGCCTGGATAACATCATCCTGCGCTAAAACACCGGTGATCATTTCTTTCCGATCAGCCAGTAATGGTCCCATAGCTGCTTTTTTTTGTCGATGATAGTAAACACGAAGCACTCTTGTTAATTTGCGAGCAGGATCTTTATGATGCGATTGTATTTTTAGATTATCCAATTCTAATGGTTTGCCAAATTGCAAAAAACTATTCCTTCCCTGAAATAATAAAATAAATAACTTTCTAAATCGACTGGCACTTTCTGTATCATAAAAAAACAAGCGAAAAATAGACTTTTCTTTACCAGGATTTCTTCCCCAGAAAATAGAAATAGGGATCAGTTGATATTGATCCAATTCATCATTTTTATGTTCAATAATATAACGAAAAAGTTTTTGATATTTATTGATATTGTCATGACGTAACCCTAAAAAAGTTTTCTTTTGTAAAAAGAAAACTGTGCCATTGGATATTTGAAGGGAGTTTTTATCAATAATTTTTGGCTTTGGTAAGTTATATTTTTCACATTCCTGCTCTAACATACCAAAACTGCTGGCACTTCGTGTTTTTAAAATATAAACAATGGGTTTGTTGGTGTCTATTTCCAGAGTATCTATAGGATTTTCTGGTAAAACTTTTATCCGCACAAGTAGTTTAAGTGGGATATTAATTAACCGATAATATATTCTTTGCAGTAACATAACTAAACCTTGATTAAACCAGTACTTCAATAGGATAAGGATGGCTTAGAAAATCTTTTGGGCTTGCACTATAACCATAAGCGCCTGATTGATAAATAACAACCCAATCACCAATATTGGCTAAAGGCAATTCAACTTTATTTGCCAAAACATCCAGAGGTGTACATAACGGACCAACAATGTGTGTAGAAACTTCCTCTGAAATATTCATTTTGTTACCAATAGATACGGGAAAGTTACGTCGAATCACTTGTCCAAAATTACCACTGGCTGCCAGATGATGATGTAATCCGCCATTTACAATTAAAAAGTTTTCTCCCCGGGATTGTTTTTTATCAATGACTTTACAAATATAAAGTCCTGATTCACCAACAATAAAACGTCCTAATTCCAGTATGATTTGTGTTGAGGAAAATGATGCTTGATACTGTGCCATGAGTTGTTGCAATCCTTTCCCAAGGGCAGTGATATCAAGAGGTGTGTCTCCTGGAAAATAAGGAATACCTAAACCACCGCCAATATTAAGCATAGGCAAAGGACGCTGAATGTCTTGCATTAACTGATTCGCTAATTCAAAAATATGTTTAAAATTATTAAGTAGTAATTCGGTATTCAGATTTTGTGAACCAGTAAAAATATGGAAGCCATGAAAATCGATACAGTGATCATCCAGCGTTTTTACAATATTGACAACTTCCTCAGAATCAATACCAAATTGCTGAGAACCGCCTCCCATTTTCATTCCCGATGCTTTTGATTCAAAATCAGGGTTAACCCGAATGGCTATTTTGGCTTTCTTGTGCAAGACTTTTGTGAGTTTGATAATGGTGCTTAATTCATGCTGTGATTCAACATGAATAACAATACCTGAAGCAATAGCCATACGCAGTTCTTGCTCATGCTTTCCTGGTCCTGCAAAACTGATATTGGACGGTTCAATACCGGTATTTAATGCCAAACGCAATTCTTTTGCAGAAGCGACATCCAATCCATCGGTTAATGGTTGAATCAGATTCAGAACTTCTGGCATAGGGTTGGCTTTAACAGCGTAATGAATGCTGATATTTTGGGGCATTGCTTCACGCAGTTCTTTAATTTTTTGTTGAATAACGGAACGATCATAGGCATAAAAAGGTGAATGACCAACGCGTTCAACTAATTGAGATAATGGAATCTGATTAATCAACAACTCTTGCTGGTTGACTGTAAAATAAGGTGACGGTCTATGTTCAGGTTTCTGCGATATCATTGTATGGATGATGATAAAAATGAAAAAATAAAATAGCTCAAAAAGAACTCAATGGTATTTACTGGCTTAACCTATAAAAGATAAACAGGCTCTAGTAACAGCTGGCCGATCAATTTTACCATTAGGTGTCATGGGAAGCGAATCACAAAGAATAATTTGTTTCGGTTGCATATAATTAGGTAATTTATCCATACAGTAATGACGGAAGTCTGACTCATTCCAATCTTCGGTAGATATCAGAACAAGGGCCAGCGTGATACTTTCTCCAAGGGCTTCATCAGGTTGACCAATGGCTACAGCTTGTTTAATGCAGGAAAAATTAAGTACAAGGCTTTCAATTTCTTCAGGGCTAATACGATAGCCGGATGATTTGATCATGGCATCTTCACGACCAACAAAATATAAGAACCCCTCTTCGTCCCGATAAACCTGATCACCTGACCAAACAACACGTTCTTGATGAGACAGCGGTAAAGAAGATTTTAAAGGACGAAATCGCTCTTTATTTTTTTCGGGTGCATTCCAATAACCCAAACTGACATGTACACCTCTATGTACCAGTTCTCCTATTTCATTTGCCTCACAAAGGGAGCCATCCTGACGTGCTACAAAAACATCAGCATTGGGTATGGCTTTGCCAATAGAGTCGGGTCTGTGGTGAATGTCACTGGGTGGCAAATAAGTACTGCGAAAGGCTTCCGTTAAACCATACATAAGAAAAGCTTGTGTATTAGGTAGCCGTTGTTGCAATTTTTGTAGGGTTGCTTTGGCAAGTTTACCGCCACTGTTTGTCCAATAACGTAATTGTTTTTTTGCGGTTTCTGACCAATCCAAATGAGCCATCTGTTGCCACAAACTGGGCACGCCAGCAAGCCCTGTAATTTGATATTGTTCTATGGCCTGAATCACATCTTTCGGAAATAGATAATCTAATAAAACCACACTGGCGCCTTTGGAAAAAGCTGTGGTTAATTGGCTTAATCCATAATCAAAGCTGAATGGTAGTACAGCAAGTAAGCGGTCATTATGTGAATTATTCAGATACTGAGTCACACTGTGTGCACCAGCAACCATATTGGCATGGGAAAGTACAACACCTTTGGGCAACCCAGTACTGCCTGAAGTATATAAGATAGCGGCAATATCCTGATCGATTCGATGAAGAAAAGGGGTTTCTGGTGCTTGTAAGAATGTTTGCCATTGATGTAAGTGGATATTGTTCAATGAATCTTTGTCAAACGTACCTTTTTTATTATCATCACAAATAATAATATGCTTTAAACTTTTGATATGAGAAAGTTCATCAGAACAGGTTTGCCAACGCTGTTCAGAAGTAACAAGAATACTGGCTTCACAATTTTGAATAATATGTTTGACTTGTTGAGACTTTAAAAGAGGATTAATAGGAACAGCGATACCGCCAGCAAGTTGACTGCCAAACAGGGCAGCAATGGTTTCTATTTGTTTGGGTAAATAAATAGCAACACGTTGATCCTGAGAAAAACCTAGTCCATTGAACCCATAAGCAACTGCTTTTGTAAGCTGCCATAGCATGGTATAAGAGACTTGCTCCTTTTTATGGAATACGGCTGTTTTTTCTCCAAATTGATGGCTGCTGTCTCTGATAAAGTGATGGAGTAAATAGGACATAAATGAATGTTTGTAATGACAAATCCAAATAAAGCGAGTTTGAGTATATACTAAACCTAACTTGAGATAAATGGTCATCTCTCAGTTATGCCAGTATAAAATATATACGGAGAAGTCTCATTTTAACTATAAAAGATCAACAGCCCCTAACAGACCCCAAACATATTTTGACAATATATTTCATTATAAAAGAGGTTAGTGTAGCATTAGACATCAAGAATAACCTCTCTTTAAAGGCCCGGTACTCCTCAGCTGTTTTTGTTACGTTATTTGTGCTTTTGGGAAATCAACTGACATGCGTTTTATTTTTGTTCTGATTGTTATATTAATTGGTTATGGTTCTTTATATCCGTTCAATTTTCATGAGGCACATTTGTCGAATATTAATTTTTTACAATGGCTGTTTAATTGGGAACATAGAACAACCCGGGGTGATATTTTGGGTAATGTATTGCTATTTATTCCTTTTGGTTTTTTTGGTGCTTTATCGTTACGTAAACAATTGCAGAAAAATTTTTGGTTTTGGTCGTTGCTATTTATTGTTTCGGGTGTCAGTTACGCACTTTTCTTGCAGGTTTTACAAATCTATTTACCAAGCAGAGTGTCTACATCGGGAGATGCATTATTCAACTTATTAGGACTCATGTTAGGCTTTTGTTTTTCGGTATTTATTGCCAGTCGGCATTTGGCGCATTGGCTAGATAATGACAACTTGGTTGCACATTTGTCGATACCACTGATTTTATGTATTTGCTGGTTAAGTTATCAATTGTTTCCTTTTATTCCATCACTGGATTTTCAGGAAATTAAAAATAGCATCAAAGCGTCAATCAATTTGCGGTCTTTGAATCTATGGGACATTACTGATCGTTTGATTCTCTGGACGGTGTTTTGGTATTGCCTGGATAAAACTCATTTGATAAAAATCAATACATGGAAGGCGATTGGCTTTCTGGTGGGTTTATATGTCATTGAGTTACTTATTATGCATAATCATATGTCGCTTAACAGTTTAATTGCGGGATTATGCTCTTGTTTTATTATTTTCAAATTGAATAGGATACCTCATCAATGGTTGACGCTACTGCTCATTTGTTTGATTGTTGTTAGAGGATTGTATCCTTTTCATTTTCGTGACGATGCTGTGGTATTTCAATGGATGCCATTTATTGGCTTTTTAGAGGGGAGCATGTGGCGAAACAGTTATGTTTTGTTTGAAAAACTCTTTATATATGGTGCTGCTTATTATGTCATGACGGAATGGATTGGAGATAAACGAAAGAGCATTTTATGGATCTCCTGTATATTATTGATTATTGAAATATTGCAGGTGTGGATTATCAATCGTACACCTGAAATTACGGATCCGATTTTGGCCATATTAATGGGCGTGGGTTTTATGCGGTTAAGTCATGTTTCCAAAAGAAAAACCTTATTAGGTGTTTAAAGAGCATTTCCCTAAAAAACCTTATTTATCAATAGGTTAAATAATATTTGCTGGATGGAAATTTGTCAAATGCAAGATGACTATTGAAAAGTGAGGTCAAGAAGAGTAGGATCCGCCATCCCTATGAATACACAGATGGTGTTTGGGCTTTATTCAGTACCAGATGGCGATCTGCTTTTTTATGAGAAATCCTGTTATGAGACAAGGTATACATCCAAAATATGAAACAATTACAGCGACGTGCAGTTGTGGTAATGTAATTAATGTAGGCTCAACGTTATGTAAAGATTTAACACTTGATATTTGTTCTGCCTGCCATCCGTTTTTTACTGGAACACAAAAAATGATAGACTCTGGAGGGCGTGTCGATAAATTCCGTAAGCGCTTTGGAGCCAGAGCCAAGAAATAACTTATTCCATGTTTTAATAAAAAAAGCGCTATTCAGCGCTTTTTTTATAGGAGTATGATAGAGCAGAATAACGACAAAATAGCAGATCCTGATTAACGTGAAGATAACGCAACCTTGTATCAATGTCGCCATTGCTTTCCCCAAGCGCCAAACCTTTGATTATTTAGTACCCGCGCATCTTCCTATGCCTCAGATAGGCTGTCGTGTTCGGGTGCCTTTTGGAAAGCGGGAATGTATTGGATTTGTGGTCGATCATGGACAGAAGAGTCATATTGCTCCAGAGAAAATAAAATCCATTCACACAATTTTAGATCAAGAAGCTATTTTGCCGGAATCTGTCTGGTTTTTGATCCATTGGACAGCAGAATATTATCATCATCCTATTGGAGATACGCTTTTTACAGCATTGCCTAATGATTTAAATAAAGGCAAACCTTGTATTCTAGAAAAAAATATTTTGTGGAAAATCACCGAAAAAGGATTGAAAGAAAAAGATACTTTACCTAAAAGAGCGGTTAAATTGAGAAGAGTGATGACGGTATTAGAGACTTATCCTCAAGGGCTGGAAGAAAGACAATTGAAAGTGCAAGAGATTTCATTAAGTCAATTAAACAATTTAAAATCCAAAGAGTGGGTGATTGATTTTGAAGAAGACAATAGCCATTGTAGTGATGATAAAACACATGATATAGGAACGTCGATTGTTTTAAATAAAGAACAGGAAGATGTTATTCATCGTGTTCAAAAACATCTAACGGAATTTTACCCCTGTGTATTATTTGGTATCACAGGTAGTGGAAAAACAGAGGTTTATTTGCAACTCATTCGTCAGGTTATACAAAAAAATAAACAAGCACTGGTACTTATTCCTGAAATTGGATTATCACCACAAACCTTATCACGTTTTGAGAAACAGTTTCCTGGGAAAGTTGGGTTATTACATTCTCAATTGACTGATAGAGAAAGACTACAAACCTGGTTAAAAGCCAAAGAAGGTGTGTTGCAATTAATTATAGGAACACGTTCCGCTATTTTTACACCTTTTAAACAATTAGGGATTATTATTGTGGATGAAGAACAGGATTTATCCTATAAACAACAAGATGGGTTAAGGTATTCCTCTCGGGATTTATCTGTGATTCGTGCGCAAAAGGATAATATTCCCGTTATTTTAGGATCTGCAACGCCATCGTTGGAAACATTAAACAATGTTGCTAAAGGGCGATACCATCAATTTATATTAAATCATAGAGCGATTGCTGAACGACCACCCAATATTCATTTATTAGACTGTAAAAGTCAGCCTATGGAATCGGGTTTAAGTCATCCCTTGATTCATAAAATAAAACAGCACCTGGAAAATAATCATCAGGTTTTGGTATTTATTAATCGACGAGGATTTTCTCCTATCTTGATGTGTCATCAATGCAGTCAGGTCGTTGAGTGTCAATCCTGTGATATACCTTTTACATTACATCAATCACCTTCAACAGGAGAAAAATATTTACAATGCCATCGGTGTGGCAAGACAAGCAGTTATCCTAAAGCATGTCAAAGCTGTGGTAGTTCAGAGTTTATTGCCATAGGACAAGGTACAGAACGTGTTGAACAGACATTAAAGCAATTATTTCCTGAATACGCTATACAAAGAATTGATAGAGATACAACCCGAAAAAAACAAGCGATGCAACAATATGTTGAAGAGGCAAAATCAGGGCAAACAAAATTATTGGTGGGCACACAAATGTTGGCGAAAGGACATCATTTTCCAAATTTAACATTGGTCGCTATTTTGGATATTGATGGTGCTTTATTTAGCAGTGATTTTAGAGCGATTGAAAAAACGGCGCAACTGGTGATTCAGGTTGCTGGTAGGGCTGGGCGTTCAGAGCATGCTGGTGAAGTTATTATTCAAACACATCATCCACAACATCCATTGCTGCAACAATTATGTGAACATGACTATGCGCGTCTTGCTGAACCTTTGTTAGATGAGCGCAATGCAGCAAATTTACCCCCTTTTTATCATATGTGTATTTTACATGCAGAGTCCATTGACAAAGTGGCAGCAAAAGATTTTTTACAAAAGATAAAAAAATATATTTTGAATATCAATTCGGCATCCCAATTTGATTTATTAGGACCTATTGCTGCTCCCATTAGTCGATCCAAATCACGTTATCGTTATCAGTTGATCTTAAATAGTGTCAGTAGAAAAAATTTACAGGGCGTTCTTATACAAACTGTACATTATATAGAAACCGAATTAACGACATCAAAAATACGCTGGTCACTTGATAAAGATCCTTTGGATTTATTATAAAACTTTTCATCGGGGATGATGTCATCTAAGTGTCATACTTTTTTCATATGATGCCTTCCTTAATATAAATTAAAATGTTTGGTTAGATTGTAGGTGTATTTTGCGTATGCGTTTCTTTGTACTAACTTGTCTTTTTGTTATTTTTGGCTGCCAATCACCTTCAGAAAATAAAAGTTCACAAAAACAAACAGCTATATTGCCTTTTGAGCAGGTATTGACACTGTTACAATCATCCGATTTGGCAGTGCCACCAAGACCTGATATTCACCCTGTCACGGCTGTATTTAACCGGGAAGCCATTATTCCACCACAATGCTATACACGTACAGAAGGTACACATAATCCCTGTTATGTCTGTCATCAGGATCCCATTTCCAAACAACATGAAAATCAAATGAAAGACGGTGAATTACAGGCCGACTATAGTTTTAGTGATTTGGGAATGACCAACCATTGGCATAATTTATTTGAAGATAGAATGAAACGAGTCAATCAGATCAGTGATGCTGCAATAAAACAATGGATTAATGAAGATAATTATTCTGAGCTTGCTGGTAGGCTTAAAAAAGAAAATTTTAAAGGTTGGATTCCTGATTTGAAAAATTTACAGGAAGGTGCAGATGCTTTTGATCAATATGGTCTGGCAAAAGATGGCAGTTATTGGATGGCATTTAATTATAAACCTTTCCCAAGTACCTTTTGGCCAACCAATGGTTCAACGGATGATGTGATGATTCGATTACCCAAACCCTATCGTACCAATGACAAAGGTGTTTATTCCAGAGATATCTATCTGGCTAACTTATCTATTCTTGAAGCGACAATAAAAGATTTGAAACAGATTTCATCACCGCCTATCAATGAGCAGAATATTGGTGAAGATCTCAATCAGGATGGTCGATTAAGTATCATTGAACATATTAAAAAAGTGGATAGTTATGTTGGTGCTGCAAAACCATATTTTATTGATACACATTTGTATCCTCAACATACAGAATTTTTACATACGGTAAGATATATAGGTATTAAAGATAATGGTGACATTACCAATGCCCGACGTATGAAAGAAGTACGCTATATGAAAAAGTATGTCACTTATCCCAAACCAGCGCTTGCTCAATATTATTTAGAGGAAAGCTATGAAAAAGAATTAGGGCAGTTACCAGGATATAATAACTTACAACAACTGGGCTTAGACAATGGTATGGGATGGGCCATACAAGGATTTATTGAAAATAAACATGGCCGTTTAAGAGAAAACTCTTTTGAAGAAACCTTATTTTGTATGGGGTGCCATGGCTCAATTGGTTCAACCATTGATAAGACGTTTAGTTTTGCCAGAAAAGTAGAAGGCGCTCAAGGATGGAAATATATTGATTTAAAAGGTATGCCAGATGCACCCAATATGGGCGAGTCTTTGGGTGAAATTGCAACTTATTTACAGAGAGTGGGAGGTGGTAGTGAGTTCCGTCATAATGATGAAATGAAACGCCGTTGGTTTGAAAAAAATGGTCAGTTGAAATTGGATAAAGTAAAACAAAGTGATGTCTATACGTTAATTACGCCTTCTGTTGAGAGAGCGCTTGATTTGAATAAGGCTTATAAGATCATTGTGGAAGACCAGGATTTTATTTTTGGACGTGATGCTACGGCACGACCACCTAAAAATGTGTATGATAAAGTGGATAATGAAATCTCGCCTACTTTACCAAAAGATAAGCAATATACTTGGGATATTCGTTTGGATTGGCCGAAAGATAAATAGCTCCTGAGATAAGTTAGAATAAATATTATTCATAGAGATTTATTTCAGTTGGATGAAATATTTTTAAAGATAAAAATTTCTTTTGTAAAAAATAGATCACATTTAATTAACATCTATTTAATCTATGTCGTTAATAATTAAAGGCTGATGGTAAACATCATATGTCAATCTCTTGTTTATATTAAAAATAAAATAAGAGATTGTCTGTTTGTTCTTACACAAAAACTTTTATCCCCTTAATGAGGAATCACCTAATGAATTCGACGCTCACATGTCTTATTGGTGGTTTGTCTTTGGCTTTGGCACAATCCGCTATTGCTGGTACAAACCCTTTCTTTAACCCTTTAACTCAATCATCTGCTGTTGCTACACCAAATCATGTCAATGAGTTAAACTCACCTTGGCAGGCTCCTGCTGGTATTTCACAAGTGAATTTAACCAGCATGTATGAAATCGAAGCGGATATCATGCAATCTGTTGTTCGTGTTCCTGGTCTTGCCAGAAATGCAACCATGTGGGATATGGTCGCTTTTGATGAAACAGGTAAATACCTTTTTATTCCTCATGAAACATTTTCGGGTGCTGGCGCAACTCGTTATGATATAGAAAATGATAAAGCAGAAGTTATTTTTGCTGGAGATCAAGGTGGTTTTAATGGTAACTGGGAAAACGATTGGGGTGCTTTTGACCCAGCAACTTATACACCAAATGGCACCGTATTATTAGGAGAAGAGTGGTCTGGTGAAGGTCGTATCATGGAAATATTGAACCCACTTGATGATGCAAATGACATTCAATATCGTGAATTGGAAAGTATTGCTAACGTTTCACACGAAGGTTTACGTTTTAGCAAAAATGGAAAAACTTTATACTATGTGGATGAGTGGAATTCAGGCTCTATTTATAAAATTGAATTTAAAAATAAGCATGACTATACACAAGGTCAAACATTTGTTTTAAGAGTCGATGCTTATAACGGTGTTGCTTCTGATAACTGGAATGAAGAATCTAATGCTAATGCACCACGAACTGGGTTAGCAACATGGGTTCCATTAACAGATAAAAAAGGCGTTCATCTAACAACAGTAAATCCATTCTTAAATGGTCCAACAAACGATCCACGTGAAAATGATGACACACGCGGTGGTCGTCCTGCTGCTGATGAAGTGGGTGCAACACCTTATGGTCGTCCAGAAGATATGGAAGTGGGTCGTTTAGCATCAAGAAATGAAGTCATGTATTTTGCAGCGACTTCAGAGAAAACGATTTATTCTGTTGAAATGTTATCTAAGAGAAAAGCGATGGTACGTGTATTTGCTAGTGAAGATGATACGCCTAAAAACCTAGGTTTTCCTGCAACAACCGGTGTGATTAATTCACCTGATAACCTGGCTCAAGATGCTTTGGGTAATATTTATATTATTGAAGATGCCCCTAATGGTTCTAATATTGGTGGTGACATTTGGTTTGTACGTGACACAGACAGTGATGGTGTTGCTGAGTCTGTTGACCATTTCTTAAGCATCCAGGTAGATGGTGCAGAAGCTACAGGTATGATTTTTAATCCAGCTAAACCAACACAGTTTGTTGTTGCTGTTCAACATCCTGATAGTACAAATCTTGATAATGTAGAAAATGGTTTCGGTGATGCATTATGGTTATTTGATTTAAAAGATGTTGTACCGCCTCCTTGTAAAAAAGGCAGAAAATATTTTAGCAATGGTCATAAAGGCACATGTACACATACTTTTGACTTCAGATTTATTAAGCAATTGGAAAGAGCGGGTAAAAAGAGAAGACATTTCGACTACTAATTGATTAAACGGAAGTTACTTAATGGAAGAGATCATATGTATTTATGATCTCTTCTTTAATTCAATACTTAATGAATCATTTAGTAATAAACGATGAATGAATTTTTAATTGAATTTTTTGCCGCTAGTGTACTTATGGGTATTGGTATTGGTTTGGATGCTGCCATAGTCACCAGTTTACAAGCCCATGCTATGCCATCAAGAAAGCATGCGTTCAATTGGATTATTGGTATCAGCTTGACGCATACTTTATTTCCTATTGTAGGCTATTTCTTATCTTATATTGGCTTACAAAAGATGCCTATGTTGGCACCTGTGATAGGTATCATTGCTTTTCTTCTTATCGCCTATTTTATTGTGGGTGAGTTGCGTATTTATATGATGCAAAACTCTGAAAGTAATGACAGCCATCAAAAAAGTGCTTTAGTGAGTATTGGTTTGATTATTGCTGTCAGTTGGGATGCACTATGGTCTGGCCCGGCAAAGTCAGCACAAGTTATTCATTGGCCTGATTTCGCCATATGGAGCTCTTTCTTTTTAGTAGGCTTTACAGTGATGTTATTGACATCTGTTTCTTTTCTCCTAACACGCTTTCTGGACAAATTATCTTATCGTTTTGAGCACATGCAATACCACGAATTAGCCAGATGGTTACAATACAGTGTGATTAGTTATTTTGGATGGTTGGCATTAACACGATATACATTGGATATTTTTATTCAAGTGCCTTATTTATTGTTGTTTTCTTTTGTATTGATGGGTGGATTGATGTTGTTGATTCGGCAGTTTTATTTAAGAATAAATATATCTTAATTGTTTTTTATAAATAATGGACTATTTTTTTAATGGTAAAATAAAAACTATTTCACAACATAAAAAATCATTTCGCACCGCTTCGCTGTGTGCGACTTACTTTTCCAAAAGCGGAAAAGTAAGCAAAACGCCTGAAATACTCCTACGGAGGGTACTTGCTTCGTATCATCGTTAAGCAAAGAGGTATTTCTTTTAACTCACCGTATACTACAAAATAAAAAGACATACTTCCTAGTTAATAATTACTCTGAACAAGTGCCCGAGCAGCGATTTAGCTTTTTTCTTCCCTTTTTCAGCGTCTGGAAAAAGGGAACTGACTTTCAGGGAAGAAAGTCTGAATCATCTTAAGTAATGGATACTTTTAAACAAAATAAACAGCCTCTAATCTAAATCTATCTTAACAACAATAAAGGTTTACTCATTGTTTTTAACATCTTCTCTGTAAAACTGCCTAAGAAAAAATTTCTGATTTTATTATGGCTAAATGCACCCATAATAACGAGATCAATGTGATGTTGAATCTGATAGGATGTTAATGCAACTTCAGGCTCGCCTTGTAATTTAATGACAGATGTTTTGATATTGGCTTGGTTGAGTTGACTTTCTGCTTTTTGTAGCATGGTGTCTGTATCTATAGCAATGTTCTCTTCGACATGTACAATGTCACAGGTGAGTTCCTTAAATAAACGGCTTGATGCAATCATATCCAGGGCTTTTTGGGCGCCTTCACTCTGGTTATAGGCCAGCATGACTTTTTTAGGAGAAGAGAACTCCTGGTTTACCATAAAGATAGGGGTATGTAATGCTCTTACTATAGTTTCCAGTTGTTTATTAAATCGAATATCACTGTCTGATTCTTTAGATACACCTAACACCAAAAGTCGCATATGATCTTCCATGTCTATCAGTGTTTCTATCAGGTTGCCATGCTGTTGAGTAATGTGAATGTCATCAATGTCCTGTGCTTCCGCTCTTGCTTGTGCAGCCTGCAACATTAAATTGCCTTTTTTAATTAACAGGCGACGATGGTTTTGTTCTGCGTCAGTTAATTCATTGAGTAAGTCTTCTGAAGCACCTAAACCAATAGCACCTGACAGATCACTGGTTGCTGGCACTATACTGGGCTCAATGGTATGCAAAAAGGTGAGAGGACGTTGAGTGGCTTTGGCTATCCAATTGGCGTAATCACAGACGGCACTACTAAATGCCGCACCTTGTAGATAAGCAACAATATGTTGTTGTTCACACTGCATTATGAATGGCTCCCCAGGACACGTTCTAGTTCTTCTGGTTTGTCATGCACACCAAAACGATCAACGATAGTTTCACTGGCATGGTTTAAACCGATAATGTTAACTTCGGCACCTTCTCTTCGAAATTTTATAACGACTTTATCTAAAGAATGTACCGCACTGATATCCCAAAAATGTGCTCGACTGACATCAATAATAATATGTTCAACCGCTTCTTTAAAATCAAATTGTTGAATAAATTTATCGGAAGAATTAAAAAAGACTTGGCCAAAGACGCTGTAAGTACATGTATTCTTTTCATCATCTTTTTTCTTTTCTACGTACATAAAGTGACTGACTTTATTGGCAAAAAAGAGAGAAGCCAATAATACACCAACAAAAACACCATAAGCTAAGTTATGTGTCCAGACCACTACCACGACGGTTGCGATCATGACAATATTGGTAGATAACGGATGTTTTTTTAAGTGTCGAATCGATTGCCAGTCAAAAGTGCCAATAGATACCATAATCATGACGGCAACTAATGCAGCCATTGGAATCTTTGCCACCCAATCATTGAGAAATACCACTAAAATCAGGAGTACAGAGCCAGCAATCAATGTTGAAAGGCGGCCTCGACCGCCAGACTTTATATTAATGACTGATTGACCAATCATAGCGCAACCTGCCATACCCCCTAATAATCCAGAGCCAATATTGGCGATACCCTGCCCTTTACATTCCCGGTTTTTATCGCTGGGTGTATCTGTTAAATCATCGACAATGGTCGCTGTCATTAATGACTCTAACAGACCTACGATAGCTAATGCCATGGCGTAGGGAAAAATAATACGTAAAGTTTCGAGGTTTAAAGGAACATCTGGCCACAAGAAAATAGGTAAGGTGTCAGGAAGCTGACCCATATCACCGACGGTGCGAATGTTTAAACCGAGCATCAGGCTGATAGCTGTTAGCAATAAAATACAGATGAGTGGTGAAGGAATGTTTTTTCCAACAACAGGGAGGTAAGGAAAGCCGTAAATAATACCGAGTCCGGCCAGTGTCATGGCATAGACATGCCAGGTAACATGGGTTAATTCAGGTAGTTGCGCTAAAAAAATTAAGATGGCTAAGGCATTAACAAAGCCTGTGACGACGGAGCGTGAAACAAAGCTCATTAAGCTGCCAAGCTTTAAGAATCCCATGATAATTTGTAGGAGGCCGGTTAATAAGGTGGCTGCTAAAAGATAGTGTAAGCCGTGATCTTTGACCAGTGTTACCATGAGTAAAGCCATAGCGCCTGTTGCAGCAGAAATCATACCGGAACGACCGCCAACCAAGGAGATAATGACTGCAATACAAAAAGAAGCATAAAGGCCTACTTTGGGATCGACTCCGGCAATAATTGAAAAAGCAATGGCTTCCGGTATCAGTGCTAATGCAACAACTAAGCCTGCTAAAATATCGCCACGTAGATTACCCAACCAATCTTTCTTGATATGGTGTAATAGCATATGTTTTCCAGTGGGTTGAGATTAAATAACCTGAGTTCTTATCCAGAACTCAGATTAAATAGTGTGTTGGGTTGAAAGGATGCGAATTTTAACTGAGCTGAGTATAAAGAACAATCATCTCTAAAGGAGTTTGTGCGATACTTTTTATTAAACTAGTTGGCATTGCTTTGCAAATGCTTGTTGCTGAACTAAGATAATTGAAGAGGGTATCAGTTGATTGTCTTTGGGAATTCAGGCTCAAATAGCTTAAATGACAGATTGAAATATCAAAAATCTGTTTCTGAAAACAAGATGGTAATGATGCTTAATTTCTTCAATTTTAAGTGATAGCAATATGCGTATACCAGGTATCTCATTAGATGAAGCAGCAAGATTACGGTCATTGCATACACTTCAGATTTTAGATACAGAGGCAGAAGAACGTTTTGATCGTTTAACTCGATTAGCAAAACGCTTGTTTGATGTGCCCATAGCATTGGTTAGCTTAGTGGATGAAAACCGTCAATGGTTTAAATCATGTATGGGGTTGGATGCAACAGAAACACCTAGAGATATTTCATTTTGTGGGCATGCTATTTTAGGAGATAAAATTTTTCTTGTCGAAGACGCCAGTAAAGATGAACGTTTTTCTGATAACCCTTTGGTAACGGGTGATCCTAACATTCGTTTTTATGCGGGTTGTCCTATTAAACATTCAAATGGTTATAAATTAGGAACTTTATGTATTATCGATAGAAAAGCAAAACATTTGGCAGATGAAGATTTGGCAGCATTGCAAGATCTGGCATCATTAGTAGAAAAAGAATTGGAAGCCATTCAGTTGGCTACTTTGGATGAATTAACACAGATTTCCAATAGAAGAGGATTTATCCAATTATCCCAATATATTTTAAATGTATGCGAGCGGCAAAATGTACCTGCTGCGCTGGTATTTTTTGATTTAAATGGCTTTAAAAAAATCAATGATCAACTTGGACATGCAGAAGGAGATAAGGCTCTTAAAGTATTTGCCAAGCAAATGACTGCAACATTTCGTAATTCAGACCTATTTGCTCGTGTAGGTGGTGATGAATTTGTATTGTTACTGACCAATACACCCATTAACAATGTTCAGATTGCTTTAGACAGATTTAGAAATAATCTGAATAATTCTTGTAAAGAATTAGAATTAAAATACACAATTGATTATTCCTATGGAGTGAGTGCCATTGACTTTGATGAAAAACTATCAATGGATAAGTTGTTGAAAAAAGTTGATGCATTAATGTATCAACAGAAAAAATCATCCAAGTAACATTACATAAATTTTATGAAACAATGAGTGTTTAATATATTATGAAAGTCTGGATATCACTATTTTGTTTGGTTGTTGTTTTTTTTAAATGGGATGAAATCAATCATTTAATTGATAAATCCTTTGGTACTTCTCAACAGAAGCAAGCAGGCTATACGTCAGCAGGTCAAGTCATTTTATATTCAACAACCTGGTGTGGTTATTGTAAAAAGACGCGCAATTTATTAATTAAAAATGGTATTCCTTTTACAGAATATGATGTTGAGAAATCACCCATAGGAAAGCAGCAATATAATGCCATTGGTGGCGGTGGTGTGCCTATTTTAAAGATAAATGGAACCATAGTCAGAGGCTATAATAAAGATAAAATTTTAAAATTGGCTAAATAACCTAGGGTTAAGTTAACTAAATATTATTTATTTAAATCTTTGATTCATCATTATTTAAGTCTTCTTTTTTTGCGTGCTTTTTTAATATACTGGATAAAACAATACCTAACTCAAACAGTAACCACATAGGAATGGCTAAAAAAGATTGAGAAAAAGGATCGGGTGGTGTTAACAGCATGGCAATGACAAAAATAGAAACAATAACGTAAGGACGCTTTTTCTTTAAATCTTCTGCGGTAATAATACCTGACCAAATAAGAAGAATCGTTGCGACAGGAATTTCAAAGGCAAAACCAAAAGCAAAAAAGAATTTAATTACCAAATCAATTAAAGGAACCGGGTCTTGATCTAAAGGTATGGATAATATAGATACTAAAAATTTGAAGATAAGAGGTAATACAACAAAATAAGCAAAAAGTTGCCCAAGATAAAAAAGTAATATACTGCTAATGAGTAATGGGCGAGCAAGTCGCTTTTCATTGGAATAGAGTGCTGGAGCAATGAAGGCCCATATGTGATGTAATATATAGGGCATGACAATAAATAGCGAAGCAACAAAAGTGAGTTTTATCGTTGAAAAAAAGAAAGTGAAAGAGTCGCGAGCTGATACCGAATCAACACCTTTTTCCAGATAAGGTTCTATTAAACTTTGAATTGCTAAATAAAGTTCATTTCTAAAAAAGAATAGACCAATAAAAACGACAAGAGAAACAAGAATAATTTTGAGTAAACGTGAACGTAACTCAATTAAATGAGACATCAAAGGCATTTCTTTACGATCTGACTTTTTTTTCTCTTGATGGTTGTCTTGTTCCGTTGTCATTGTATTGCTCACGATGAGGAGTTTGGATTATCATCTTCTTCGGGGGGATAAGGTTTGTAAATAGTTGGTTCTTCCATATCTTCTTTAAACTCAGCAAGTGATGCTTCAATCTGTTGCTGTGTATCACGTGCCATTTCATCAACAGATTGATGTGAGCTATCCAGTAATTCATCCATTTTGGTTTTTTGTGCGGCGATTTGTTGTCGGAGTTCTTCGATTTCCAATTCGCGATTAATATCCTGTTTGACAGAAGATAAAGCCTGCTTTATTTTTCTAACCCAGAGCCCCACTTGTTTTGCTGCACCAGGCAAACGATCAGGACCAAGAACAACCAGAGCAACCACACCGATAACACAAAGCTCCCAAAAACCAATATCAAATGGCATAAAAATTCAACTCGATAATATTTATTCTTTTTCAGAAGAAGTTGATTTCTGGGTTACTTCACCATCTATGGTTTGTGAAGGAGTTTCTTTTTCCAAAGGTTTTTTTTCTGTGTCATCATTGTCACCGTCTTTGACCGCTTTTTTAAAGTTTTTAAAAGCAGAGCCCAAATCGCCACCCAGATTTCTTAATTTACTGGTGCCAAAAAGCAAAATAACAATGATTAGGATAATTAATAATTGTTGCCAACCGATACCCATCATTTTTTAATACCTCAAATAATGTGTTTAACCGAAAGAGGGTAATTGACCACCTAAAAGATGGACATGGAGATGAAAGACTTCTTGTCCTCCGCCAACACCTGTATTGATAATTGTGCGAAAGCCAGTATCTAACCCCAGGGTTTTCGCGATTTTTGGGAGTGTTAACATCATATGTGCCAATAAATCAGCATCTTCATTTTGAAAGTCATTTAATGACGCATAATGCTGACGTGGGACAACCAACACATGGGTTGATGCTTTCGGAGCAATATCATGAAAAGCGACTAATTGCTCGTCTTCATACACCATTTTAGCAGGTATTTCACCTGCAATGATTTTACAAAAGATACAATCATGCATTTTTTGACCTATTTAAGGGGATGACATCATGATCCAGAATGTAGAGTTTAACATAGTTTGCTCATATGCTAGGGGCTGTTACTCTTTTATAGGGCTTAGAACTCATTTATTAATAGGGCTTAGAACTATTTTTTCCGACCACTTAAAAGATAAGCCATCGCCGCCAGTATGCCTACGATGAATGCTGGAGCGGGCTTATTCAATATTAACAAGGTCATTGAAACCAGTGTCAGAGAGAGCATAAGTACTGATAATCGAATGACTTGTTGTTGGTGTTTAAAAAGTAGTTGTGTTTTTTGTAGGGTTGTCTGGATCTCAGAAGCTTGGTTTTGTTGTTTGGATTGTTCTAAATAGTTGGCCAGTTTTTCTGGCATATCGGGAAATTCTTCTAACCAGACAGGTAGTTTTTTCATACAGCGATTAAAGATGGTTTTGGGACTGATTTGTTCTTTATACCATTGCTTCAGGAAAGGTTGGGCGGTATCCCATAAATTAAGTTGGGGGTAGAGTTGTCTACCTAAACCTTCAATATAGAGTAATGTTTTTTGCAACAATATGAGCTGTGGCTGTACAACCATTTTAAAACGCTGTGCTACCTGAAATAATTCGATGAGTAAATGGCCAAAAGAAATTTCTTCTAACGGTTTGCCAAAAATGGGTTCGCATGCTGTTCGAATAGCTGCCTCAAAAGCTTCAACAGAAACATTCTGATCAACCCAGCCAGAAGAAATATGCAATTCGGCAATACGTCGATAATCCTGTTCAAAGAAAGCAAGAAAGTTTTCAGCCAGGTAACGTTTATCCTGTTGGTTTAATGTACCTATAATACCGCAGTCTACAGCAATATAAGTAGGCTCTTTAGGATGTGTAATATCAACAAATATATTACCCGGATGCATATCAGCATGAAAGAAACTGTCTCTAAATACTTGTGTAAAGAATATTTCAACACCTCTATGTGCCAGCACTTTCATATCCACTTGAGCTGCTTTTAAACGCTTGACATCGGAAATAGGAATGCCGGATATTTTTTCCTGTACCATGACTTTTTCTCGTGTAAATTCCCAAAATACTTCTGGTACATAAAGTAATGCATTGTTTTCAAAATTTCTACGCAATTGCATGGTATTGGCTGCTTCAACGCGCAGATCAATTTCATTGAACAAAGAGACTTCATATTCCTGCACAACTTGATGGGCATTGATTCTATCGGCATGCTTGTTATAGCGATTAAACCAACTAACAATATGATAAAGCAGTTCAATATCCTGTTTGAGTCTTTTTCGAATATTCGGGCGTATCACTTTAATAACGACAGATTGTCCATCATGGAGTGTTGCTGTATGTACCTGGGCAATAGAAGCAGAAGCAAGAGGTTTTGTATCAATGGATGTAAACAAATTATCAAGAGGTTGATTCAAAGCTGTTTGTATAATATCGAGCGCTTCTTCTGTCGAAAAAGGAGACACCTGATCCTGAAGCAAGGCAAGTTCTTTTGCGATATCATAGGGGAGTAAATCCAATCGTGTGGAAAGCATTTGTCCAAATTTTATAAAGATAGGTCCAAGTTCAGTGAGGGCTTTACGTAACCTTTCTCCTTTTGTGCCTTCAGGCTTACCATGGGGTTTTAATGCTAACCATCTTAAATATTTTCTATAAGGAGCAAAAGGTGTTGGTGCTAAAAACTCATCCAATCCATATTTTATTAAGATACGATTAATGTGGATAATGCGTAACAAGTGTCGATAATGTGTAAACATGAATGGACAATAAATTTAAGTGGTTAATAGAGATTGTATTTTAATCGATAAACGTTCAACATCACTTTTGATATCATCAATATTGTCGTAAAACTGATTGACTTCTTCGGGTGTTGGCGATAGTCGGTATTCTTCTTGTAAATACTCTGCAAAGTTGTGTTGAGCACTGTCAAATAAATAATGTAGTTTTTTTCTTGTAAAGCGGAATAGTTCACCAATCTGATAAGAAACACTATCCCCTGTATATTCTGAAATCCATTCTTCCCAATCAATGGACAGCTGCTCCCAAAAACTTTGAAAAGCTTGTGCACAGGCAACGTCACCCTCGATATGGATATTGCCTGTTAAAACGGTTTCTTTAGAATTTTTTTGTGTTGCCATTGAAAAAAAATGAGTACTACGTCCTTTTAAAACAACATCGATCTCAGATATATTCGGATTATTCTTTGATGCAGCATTATTTTTTGAGTTTGTGTTATTTTCTGAAGCAGGACTGTTTGATTGAACAGAGTCGTTTGATTTATTAGGATTATCTGATGTAGTAGAGTTGTTTGGTGTAATAGAGTCGTTTGATGTGATGAAGAGTTGTTGCTGTCTAATAGAAAAAATAAAGGTTTGTTGGATATCAGTTAATTCAATGGCGATATGTTGACCTTCTAAAGGTAAACATTTTTCTTGAAGATCCGGATCATAAGTCAGACACTTAGTTACGCAATGATGAAGTATTTTGGCAGACAGTTGATTCAATGACATGGCTAATATTTAAACCCACGATGCAATGCGACGATACCTCCGGTCATATTATGATAATCAACATGATCGTATTGAGTATCTAGCATCATTTGTTTGAGTGTTTCCTGAGGAGGGTGCATACGAATGGATTCTGCTAAATAACGATAACTGTCTTCATCATCCACTATCCATTTACCCATTTTGGGAAGTAAATGAAAGGAATAAGCATCATACAGTTTCGTTAATATCGGAGAAACAGGTTTTGAAAACTCAAGGATTAATAAACGACCTCCTGGTTTAAGAACACGATAAATACTGGAAAGTGCTTTCATTTTGTCGGTAACATTACGTAACCCAAAAGCAATGGTAACAATATCGAAGCTGTGATCGGAGAAGGGTAAGCACTCTGCATTGACCTGAGCGAAATCCAATCGATGTGCCAGGCCTTTATCCATTAATTTGTTACGTCCCATTTCTAGCATGGAAGCATTAATATCAGCTAGCACGACACGGCTGTCAGCGCCCACTTTTTGGGCAAATTTTGCCGCCAGATCGCCTGTCCCTCCAGCAAGATCCAAAACATGATGCCCTTTCCTGACACCACTGAGTTCGATAGCGAACTTTTTCCATAGACGATGAATACCAAAAGACATTAAGTCGTTCATGACATCATATTTTTCAGCAACTGAATGAAAAACATCAGATACCTTTTTTTGTTTTTCATCAATGTCGACAGTTTGATAACCGAAATGGGTTGTTTTATCTTCCATCAGTGGTTGCCTTGTTGGAGTGCTTGGTTGGGAGCAGTATTCTGTTATTTAAAGCAGAGGTTAAATTTTACAGGAGTTTGCTATAAGACGCTAATTTGATGGTTTTATTCAACAAACAAATCATAATCATCAGCTTTTGTAATGGTTGCTGTGACAATATCTCCGGTTTCAAAGGGCTCGTGTGTATGAATGATAACTCTGCCATCAATTTCAGGAGCATCATATTGTGTACGGCCAATAGCCCCTGTTGCTGTGATTTCATCAATTAATATATCTAATTGTTGTCCCACTTTTTTCTGTAATTTTTGGGTACTGATATCCTGCTGTACGGCCATGAAGGTTTCCCAACGTTCCTGTGCAACGTCATCATCAACATGACCAGGAATCTCATTGGCCTTGGCACCCTCAACGGGTGAGTATTTAAAACATCCTGCACGATCCAATTGTGCTTCATCCAGAAAATCCAGCAGTTGATGGAAGTCATCGTCTGTTTCACCAGGAAAGCCAACAATAAAGGTACTGCGGATGGCGATATCTTCCCGTATCGAGCGCCAGTGTTGTAGACGTGACAGAATTTTTTCACTGGCTGCGGGTCGTTTCATGGCTTTTAAAATACGGGGACTGGCATGTTGAAATGGAATATCCAGATAGGGTAAAAGATGACCATCCTGCATTAAAGGAATCATATCGTCTACATGTGGATAAGGGTAGACATAATGTAAACGTACCCAAATACCCAATCGATTTAATTCCTGGCATAAGGTTTGAAAATTGGTTTTAATGGGTTGGCCATGCCAGAATCCTGTTCGGTATTTCAAATCCACACCATAAGCGCTGGTATCCTGAGACACGATTAAAATTTCCTGAACGCCGGATTCAACCAGTTTTTCTGCTTCTTCGAGAATGCTGCCAATATCCCGACTGACCAGCTTGCCACGCATGGATGGAATAATACAAAAAGTACATTGATGATTACAGCCTTCAGAAATTTTAAGATAGGCATAATGTTGTGGTGTTAGTTTTAATCCGGCTGGTGGCAGTAAATCGATGAAAGGATCATGGGTTGGTGGACAATGCTGATGAACCTGTTCCAGAACTTCTTTGTAAGCTTGTGGGCCGGTTATTGCCAAAACATTAGGATGGACTTCGCGTATGTGATCATCTTTAACACCCAAACAGCCAGTGACAATCACCTTACCATTTTCTGCCAGAGCATCTCCAATAGTATCTAAAGACTCCTGAACAGCAGAATCAATAAATCCACACGTATTCACAATCACCAAGTCGGATTGTTCATAGGTATTGGATAACTGGTAACCTTCACTGCGTAGTTGAGTAATAATTCTTTCTGAGTCAACCGTGTTTTTAGGACAACCCAAGCTAATAAGGCCAATGGATGGTGATGTTTTTGTCATGAAGTTAGGAGAGTATTTAAGAGTGTGTTGATGAAGAAGTGAGTTGTATGGATGGATGAATATCGAGTAATGAGGGTGTTGTCCGTTGAATGAGCTTTGCTAATCCAGATTGCATGATTTTTTGAGCTTGCTCTGGTTCATTCAACTGTATATATGTGTCAATTAAAATTTGGTAAGCCTCACTTGGGCCATTCAATTGAACACAACGATTTAAATAGGTTTGTGCTTTACCCCAAAGTTGGTTTTTATACGCTGTAAAACCCATCGCAAAAAATAAAAGATGATCATTGGGTTCATCTTTTGCGAAACTTTCTATAAAAGCCAGATGTTTATGATCATTATTGGCTGCGTAACTGTACCAGTAAATCAGCTCGCTATCATATTCACGTTTTAAAGATGTTCTTATTTGAACTTCAGCTGCATCGTATTCTTTAAGTTCAATAAGTAAACGAATAAAATAAAGAATGATGGGTTTATTTTTTTTATAATCTGCAGGCATATTTTTCCATAAACTTAATAGTGTGTCTTTATCTTTTTGTGCACAAATAATCAATTGCTGTTGTGAACAATGAATCATTAATTCTGTATAGTCTGCTTCACTTAAAACATTTAATTTTTTTATGTCTGGAAGAAGACAGTAAAGCTTAGGCCAGTCCTTGAGTTGTTGATAACATTGTATTAATTGTTTCAGTAAATAAGGGTGTTTAGGTGCTTTTTTATAGAGTTGCGTTAAGCTGGCCAGAGACTCTTCATATTGTTTGTTCATGAATTGTAATTCTGCTTGTGTCATACAAACAGCAATATTATCAGCAGGCTCTATCTTTGCTGCTTCCTGCAAATAATCATTACGTTGCTTAAATAAATGTTGTTGATGTGCAGCTTTTGCTGAAAACAAATAACTCATTAATTTGGCTTTAGAATAGGTACTGGCTTTAATAAAATGTTGTTCCGCTTTTTTCCAATAACCTTCATTTAATGCGATTAATCCAGAAAGCGTATGTTGATAAGACTTGTGTGATGAACGATTTCCCCACCAGGATTGTATTTTTTTTCTTGAATGTTTTAATGAGTAAATGAACCAGGCTAAAGTAAAAACACAAATAATACAGAGTAATAGTAATGTAATGGCTAACCATAAGCGCATTTCTATGGATGTTTTTTCCCAAACGATGACCAGAAAGCCATGCTGATTACTAATGGATGTTGCCAGTAATCCACCCAGAACTAAACCTGCTAATATGTATATCCATAATCTCATGGTGTTTCATCCTTATTCATTATTGGTTTAGGAAAAGAGGCTTTATCAGAAGATTGCAACCAACGTAAACGGCGTTGCTCTTTTTCATTATTTAATTCTACTAAAGAAGATAGCGTTATGGCGTTCAGTTGATTTTTAATGGGAATACTATGGAGTTTATTTAATGTTTTAAAAACAGTATGAGATTCACTTAGTGCAAAATATTGAGTGAGTAAATGTTCAATCGATTGTAAATGACTTTGAAACAAGACTTCTTGATGATTTAACACAGCAGATTGTGTTTGAGTGACTTTAAGTTGTAATGCAGCAGATAAGATAGATTTTTGTTGCTCAGTGAGTAGTGGTGGTACCAGTGTATCGTGGTGTCTGATATTAATTGCTTCTTTGCCAAATTTTTCTAAGGTTGTAAAAAAACGATCAGTAAAATGTTCATACTCCTTAGGTTGTATTTCTGTTTTAGTAGGTAATTGAATACTAATAGAGGGTGACAGACTATTAATTTGAGTGGCCAGTGCTTCCAGTTGACTGATAACGCCAACGGTATCCATAACAGGTAGTGCATTAAGCCTGGCGATATCTTGTGCAATTACTTTACGTAAACTGGATAAGTTTAAATCATTCAGTTCTTTTAATACGTCATCTGCTTCGTATAATAAAGCAACAACGGCATTAATATTATTTTCGAATACCAACTTTTGCTGTGCTAAGGTTAAATAGTAGTCAACTTGCTCCAGCATCCATTCTTGTTTTCCCTGGCTGGTTAACAGACGCAGACGATCTTGTAAACTCACCAATTGTTGCCTGAATAATTGAGATTCTTGATCTAATGCTGTTGCTGTTTGAGACAGTTCTTTGATGACATTGTCCTTTTGTTCCAATTGTGTTTTGTAATCCTTAAGCTGCTCTTCTATTTGTGAGAAGCTTTCTTGTTGTTCAGTCGTTAATGCTTGTTTAAAATGAGTATTATCCAGTTGTGTTTGCCAATATTGATAGCCTAAATAGCTCATGCCTACTATAAGAATAAGGAGTAAGCATACGCATAAAATCAGCAGTATGTTTTTACTTTTGGAACGAGGTTCTAT
Source organism: Kangiellaceae bacterium (assembly GCA_965230335.1). Lineage (GTDB taxonomy): Bacteria > Pseudomonadota > Gammaproteobacteria > Enterobacterales > Kangiellaceae > CBDDKS01. Next base: position 1,667,486 of record CBDDKS010000006.1, read on the forward strand.
ATTGTCTGTATCAAGATCTTCAGGACTGTCTAGAAATTCTTCATCAACCGTGTTATCTGTCGATGTAGCATCGTCAGACAGTTCGGATAGTGCCTGATTATTATCTTGCTCTTTGGGTGAGTTAGCCTTTTCGTTCATCATCATACATCTTCAGGTAGTATGGGTGTTAGAGCCTGTTTATCTTTTATAGTTTACATCGGTTAATTTTCAGTAGAGTTAGCCTATAAAAGATAAACAGACTCTAATGTTTATAAAAAAGATTTTTGACACACTCTAATAAAGCCGGCGTTGTTGCGTCATAACTGACCGCTTTAACATGAATATCAAATTCTTCTGCAATTGTCTTTAATCGTTCACTGCTGACAATCGCATTAATTGGTGTTTTCGTCAATAGTTGGGCAAGGGTTCTTATGGATTCTTCACTGGTTAACAGCCAGAGTGTATGGGTTAGAGCTATGGCATCTTTGTAGTGTTCAAATGCGGTTCGGGATAATGGCTCTCTTTTGTAAACTTCCAATCGATGGATCTGTACACCTCTTAGACTGAGGGTTCTTTCTATCAGTTCTCTACCTCCTTCTCCACAGACTAATAATAGTGATTGTTGCTGCATGTGATGAAAATCATGCATTTCAATAAGAGATTCACTATTGGACTTTTCCGGGCAGATAACGGTTGAGGCACCATGACTCATCAGGCATTCTCGGGTACTGGGACCAATAGCAAACAATTTTTTTTGCATCAGTGTCTGCCATTGACTCTTCGTTGTATGAGTGCAGAGAATGTTACAGGCATTGGGACTGATAAAAACGACATGTTCAAAATCTGATGTCGGTAGTTCGAAGGGAAGTGCAGAAATATTTAATAAAGGGATATGATGTACAATAAATCCCAGGGCTTTCAATTGTTCACAAAGTGAGTTTTCCTGGCCGGAAGGACGGGTAACAATCAGTGAGGCCATAGCAAAGTGGGAATCTAAGGATTAATCGGTTGATGAATGTTGAATAGCGTTTTGTATAATATTGTCAGCGCCTTGTTCTAGCAAGGCTGCTGCTACAAAGTCGCCTAATGCTTCTGCCTTGTTAATGGGCATCTGGTGTGTGGCAGTCAGTCGCTGTTTACCATCTGGTGAGGCTACCAATCCTCTCATATTGAGCTCATTATTTGGTAGAAGTTCTGCGAAGCCTGCAATGGGTATCTGACAGCTACCATTTAAGCGTTTATTAAATGCCCTTTCTGCAGTTAGACAACATAGAGTGATTTCATGATTTAATTGCATTAACTGCTGCAAAATGGCTTCATTATCTTTTTTACACTCAATACCAATAGCACCTTGGCCAACAGCGGGTAACATGGTTTCAGTGGGAATTTGGCTTTTGATTCGATAGCGTAAATCAAGTCTGATTAAACCTGCGGAAGCTAAAATGATGGCATCGTATTGATTGTCATCTAATTTTTTTAAGCGTGTATCCAGATTGCCACGAAGATTCTTGACGGTGAGATCAGGACGTAATGCTAAAATCTGGCTGCGTCGTCGCAAGCTTGAAGTACCAACGATGGCATCGGATGGTAAGTGTTCGAGAGAATCATAAATATTGGAGACAAAAGCATCCAAAGGATCTTCTCTCTGGCAAATGGCCGCCAAGGATAATTCATCTGGTAAATCGGAGGGAACATCTTTCATTGAATGAACCGCAATATCTGCACGATCTTCCAGTAAAGCGATTTCCAGTTCTTTAATAAATAAACCTTTTCCACCAACTTTTGATAATGACTGATTCAGAGTTTTATCTCCTTCCGTCATTAATGGTACTAATGTGATATTCAGTTTGGGATCTAATTGACTTAATGCCTGACGAACAAATTCAGCCTGCCAAAGTGCCAGGGGACTTTTTCGTGTAGCGATACGGATATTATTGTGTTGATTCATTCAAACCTTAATTGCCAATAAATTTAAATTCAACGGCTATCCTATCATAGACAAAAAACGATGTTGATGATTTGTACCCAAAATGTATGAAAAAGAGGTGTCTGGGTCTAGAATGTCTATGTGCCGCAGAGGTTATTGAATAATCAATTTGAAATTTAAAGGGTATGTGGTTTATCTGGTGATGATATTTGGGAGAGTAATAAACCATGATTTATCCACTTTAGCAGGTAATCAACCGCTATCTGACTAACGTCATTCGCATGATGATACGTTAATAAAATTTCACATAATTCTGCAAAAGGAACACCTTGTAAGGCTTGAGACATAATATGGGATTCATCTGATTCCAAAGAGTAGAACTCAGTCAGTCGATCGTTATTTCTCCAAATGATCCAGGTATTGCGTTGCTGGGTTGCTGCATCAGGTACCTCTCCTGATTTAAGCGCTTGCCAACTGTGAACGGTATTCCAATGAGCATGAAAGATTTGCACACTTGGATGAAAAAGAAAGGTCATATTAGGCCAGGTATCAGGATCAGTGCTGGATAACTCCTGATGGGTTAGACGTTTGGCTTCTCCTGCATCAAAAGCATGGAGCAATAAGCGTTCAAAATAAGCCATTTCACTAAGTATGGGATGTTCATCAAATGGCGGTGTCGATGCCAGATAATGAGGTAATTGTTCGGCATATTGACGTAGTGAAGTACTTTGGGATGGTTGGTTTTTAATATAGCCTTTTACCATTAATTCGAACCATTCATCACCCAAATATAATCCCAGTATTTCATGATCCGTATCAATGGTTTCTATTAGCCGAATGTTATAGGCATTGCGATAGATATTTAATCGGTGTTGTACACTGATGTTGCCTTGATCCACGATGGACTGTTCAATATCAGAATGTTTTCCCAGTAAAAAATCCATAAATTGGGTTTGATGAGTAATGAGATGATGTTGGGACATAACTTGAATGATAGACTTTATGTTTTAACTGATATTTCAAGTGCTAAATTTCTAGCAATAGAAAGTTCGTCTATTAATTGTGTCAGTGATGGAATATCATCATCACGCTCTATCATGGTGCTTACTGGGCCAAATTGCATCCAAGCTTTTTTAAATAGAGACCAAACCGATTCTGGCACGTCATGATCATGTGTGTCGATGACATAGTCACCATAATCTGTGTGTCCTGCCAAATGAAATTGACGAACACGATGTGCTGGTATGGCTGTTAAGTAATCCATGGGGTCAAAACCATGATTACGTGCACTTACATAGATATTATTGATATCTAATAACATGTAACAATCAGCTTCTTCAACAATTCTACTATAGAACTCCCACTCACTCATTTCTGAATCAGTGAAAGTTAAATAGCTTGATACGTTTTCAAGTAACATAGGGCGTCCAATAAAATCCTGGACTTTTTGAATCCGTTGAACAATATGATGAATGGTGTCTTCATTATAAGGTAAAGGTAGTAAGTCATGGCTGTTAACATGATGAACACCCGTCCAGCAAAGGTGATCTGAAAACCAGGGTGGATTCACTTCATTCACCAAAACTTTGAGTTGTTTTAAATAATCGTAATTTAATGGATCACTGGAACCAATAGATAATGAAACACCATGCATAACGATAGGATATCTTTCACGTATTTTATGTAAGTAATATTTAGGTTTACCACCAGCAACCATAAAGTTTTCTGAAATAATTTCAAACCAATCAATATTTTCCGGCAATGTCGAACAAACTTCCTCAAAGTGAGTCGTTCTTAATCCCAAACCAAATCCTAAGAAATGTTGATGCATATGAATATATCGTTTTATGTTAGAGACTTAGCCAGAAAAAGTTTCTGGCTAAGTGTTTCATTTTTTTATCTGTAAAATATTATGGACCAACTTTACCACCAATATCGTTACAGGATTTTTTTGTCGTTGCTACAAAACCGTGACCTTTACAGGTTGCTTGTCCTGCACAGGCATTTTCTGCTGTTTTACAATCATTGTGACCTTTACAGACATTCACATTATAACAGTGTACCAGATCAGTTTTGTTAACTTTGCCCCGCCAATCATCTTGGACTTTACCACCTACATCAACACAGGCTTTAGTTGGCATGGCTACAAAACCGTGACCTTTACAGGTTGCTTGTCCAGTGCAGGCATTTTCTGCTGTTTTACAGTCATTATGACCTTTACAAACATTAACATTATAACAATGAGCAAGATCGGTTGTGGTTGATGAAGCTGTGGATGAAGCAGCATGTTGATTACTTACATTTGAACATCCCAGAATACCTGCCGCTGACATAGCCAGTGTGATTCCAGATAGTTTTAATTTTGAATTGAGCATAAGATACCTCAAATAAAAGGAAAGTTAATTGTTTGGTAAATCCATGAATGGATTAACAGACTGTAATGTCGTGGTTATATAAACAAGACGATTAATAGATTGAAAAGCCAGATATATGTTACAAACTTAATAAAATTAAATATAAGCAGGCTCTAATATCAAGAGATATCTGTATAAGATATTGTGTTATGCATTACCTTTTGATCAAAATAAGAAGAGCTCGGTGTAAAGCTATTATTTTGAAAATAGTATTCAATATTTTATTCGGCCTTCATCGTCCGTATTAATTTAACCAGATGTTTAACTTCATCATCACTCAAGACACTTTCCCATGGTGGCATAAAAGGGCTTAAACCATTGGCTGGACCACCTTTTCTAATAATATTTTCCAGTTCTTTGTCTGAACGTTTATTTTGAAAATCAGTCGATGAAAAGTCGGCAATATCTACATTAAACAGTTTACTGTCTGGGCCATCAGCTTGTCCATTGGCACCATGACAACGGGCACAACTTTCTTTAAATAATGATAAGGTGTCGTCATAATTATAAGCGAGACTTTCTTCTTCTGATTGAGAGGCGGTACTCTTTTTAAGGTTTTCTTCATTTCTAGGCACCAGTTTTAAAATTTGTCCGGTGTCTTTATTGTTATGACCCAATAATGTGATGAGTAGATTGCCTTCTGGATCGGCAACAATGGATGTTGGTCCTCTTTGGGATCCCATGGGTGCTTGTGCGATAAGTTCTACCTGTGATACTTGTGGTTGATTGATATCAAAACCATAGAGTTTTCCCGAAAAGTTATCGCAAAAAATATAATGTCCTTGTAATTTGGGTAGAGATTGACCTCGATAAACAATACCGCCGATAACGGCACGTTCCAGAGCAGAATGTTCATAGGCATAAGTTGCATGTTGAGGTTGACCTATAAGATCGTCTGGTGTTTTAAAGTCTTCGGTTTTAGGACCTTCTATATAAGGAAATAAATAATGACCTCCTTTTTTAATTTCGTTGACCTCTTCCCATATATCTGAGCCAACATCACCCGCCCAAAGAGCACCTGTTGTTTTGTCAAAACTGATACGAAAAGGATTACGTAATCCAACGGCCCAATATTCATCTAGTATTTTAGGGTGTCCAATAAATGGATTATCTTTGGGAATGGAATACCCCGTTGTTTTTCCATTTTTAGGCTGGCGTTGAATGGGTTGACTTAAATTGGGATCTTGATTGACATCAATTCTAAGAATAGCACTACGTAATGTATCACTGTAGGCTTTATAGTCATCATTACGCACACCTTCACCCAAAGCGATATACAACATACCATCTGTTCCAAATTCTACAGAACCACCATTATGGTAAGCGGTGTTATCTCTTGATAAATGGATGAGTACTTCTTCAGAGTCTATTGCTTTCTGAAGATCTTTTTTGATATTAAATTTGGATAGAATATTGGTTTGTACTTCATTATGCACAGACGTGTAATACAAATAAATATGGCCATAATGGGCGGAGGATGAATTTGAAAATTCAGGATGTAAATCAAAACCGAGTGCACCATTTTCTACATCAATGACACCGACTTTTTGAGTGATATCCAAGACGAGTGTTTTATTGCTTCCATTGGGATAGTCAATACGAAACAGTTTACCGGAACGTTCTAATACATAACCGGTTTGAGGTGTCTGTTCATCAAATTGAATGATCATTGGGCGGCGAAACTTTGTCTCTCCAGTAGCAGGGATGAGTATCCATGGGGTGGAGGATTCCCGATTAAACATTAATCGTATTTCTGTAATGGTATCGGCAATCGAGCGACTTTTTGCATAACCGACGGCAAGTACCATGAGTGATACAAATAATAAAAATACAAGAAAACCATAAAGTGAAAATAGTTGCTTAAATAGGGCAAGTATGGTTTGTTTGAATGAAGAAATAATAGAATCATATTTCAATGATTTAATTAAATGTACAACAAGTATCATTAATGAACCACATAATCCAATATGAATCATAAAATTAGGATTAAAAGTAAAACTGGATATTAAAAACAAATAAAATACGACTAATGTATAAGAAAAAATAAAAGTATAAAAACTCAAACTAAAACGTTTATAAGTGTTGGTTTCATTCTGTTTAATGGATTGAGCAATAAAAATAAAAATGCTGGTTACAATAAAAAAGTAGAGCGTAATACTGATAATTTCCTGAGTAGATGAATGAAATGCTGAAAACCATTTGAGTCGCCACAGTTTTTCAGTAAAACTGGCTAAATATGCTGAAAGGGCAATGACAAAGCCATATGAAATGGCTTCAATGAAACGACTACCTGGTGTAGAAATCTGTGTTTTCATGGTATGGTCAGCTATAAGAAACGTAGGTTTGAGATGGAAGTATGATGGAGGCGTTCAGCATTAGGTTGTTTCATATCAAATAAAAACTTATATGAAATAAAAGTTTATATAAAATAACAGGTAACCTGGCTTTACCCTTGAATGGCGCACAAGTATAAAGGACGTATATTACAAAAGCAATTGATGTCCTGGGTGTCTCAGAGGGAAAACTCTAAAGCATGGATTGGTTTTTTTCGGTACAATAGCCAGCTTTTATTTCAGGTCTGATAATACATTATTATCAACGATCAGGAGCGGGCAATTGAATATGAAGCAACGACTCATATTGATGATTTTAACTTTTGTAAATATACCCAGTGTTTGGTCAGACATATCAACACAAGATTCAGAGACAATTATTGTCACAGGTGTACATGAACCAAGCCTGATATCTGAAGAACCTTTATCTATTACTGTTTTTGACAGGGATACACTGGAACGTTTCAATAAAAGTGCTTTAACGGATGTTTTGCGTAATATTCCAGGCTTACAAGTCACGCAGCAAGGTAGTCTGGGTGGTGTGAGTGAGGTGATGATTCGAGGTTCTGAATCTAATTTTGTAGCTGTTTACGTGGATGGTGTGCAGGTTAATGAACCAACGAATAGTCGCGGCGGCTCTTTCAATTTCAATAGCATTCCTCTGGAAATCATTGAACGGATCGAGGTGGTCCGTGGTCCTTTATCAGCGGTTTATGGTTCAGATGCCTTAGCTGGCGCTATTCAAATTATTACCAGGAGTCATTTGGGAAGTAAAACCGCACAATTACAACTTGAGGTGAGTGAACCTTCTTTTTCTCGTGTATTTGCCGGCATACAGGGTGATACATCCAATGGGCATTATGCTCTTCAGATAGGCACGCAGGATAGTGGTGAATTTTTATCAAGTGGTGAATATAAAAATCGAGTATTGAATGGTCGATGGTCACAAACATTGTCTGATAATGAACAATGGGGATTATCTGTTCGCTATCTGGATGAGGAACGTTTTTCTTATCCAGAGCAAAGTGGTGGTCCTTTATTTTCAACAACCGATGGTTTGGAAACTGGTGATGGTGAAGAATGGGGTATGAATGTACATTATCGGGGTGTTGTTTGGGGGTTGAGAAGTCAGATGGCGATCAATGCTTTTCAGCGTGAGACACAGACACAGTCTCCGGGTATTTCACCCTTTAATGCGGTGCCACCAACATTAGACAGTATTATGTTTGAACGCTATCAGGCTCGCTGGATAAATTCATTTCAATTAGACGATACCTTCTGGTCTGGTTTCTGGGGGATTGATTATCGATATGAATCGGGTAACAGCAGAGGACAAATCGGTTCGGGGGCATTTGCTTTTCCAAGTGATTTTGAATTAACCAGAAAACAGTGGGCTGGTTTAGGGCATATTCAATATCAATTTGATCAAACCTGGCATTTGCAAATGAGTTTACGGTACGATAGATTTGAAAATAGTGAATTTGATGATTCAGCTTCTGAAAATACAGCACACATTGCGCTACACGGTTCATTTGATTCTTATAGTGTTTCTGTCAATTGGGCTACCGGATTTAAATTACCCAGTTTTTTTGCATTGGCTCACCCATTGATAGGTAATCCTGATTTAAAACCAGAAGAGGCAGAATCCTGGGACTTTTCTCTTAAAAAACAATTATCAGAACAAGCCAATATACACTTAAATATTTTTAGTAATCGGTATCGCAATTTGATCGATTTTGATGCAGATTTATTTTTAAGCGTGAATCGGGATAAAGTAGAAACTCAGGGGGCTGAAATAGCTTACGATATGGCTTACAGGAATTTCAGCTTAAGTACATGGATGACTTATCTGGAGTTTGATATTGTTGATTCCAATGATGTATTAAATCATCGGCCAAGATGGCAATGGGGAACCAGTATCCATTGGTTCATCACTGATGATTGGCAGACAACTTTTAATTACAGTTGGTATGATGAACGTTTTGCGACATCATTACATTCGGGTTTCTCTGAACGTTTTACGTTACAAAATTATGCAATACTTGACATGACTATGTCTTATCAATATTCCGATACCACAAAACTGTCATTATCTTTCGATAACATACTGGATGCAGATTATCAGGAAGCGGTTGGCTTTCCTGGTCAATCAAGTAGAGCCAGAGCCAGTATATCGATTGATTTTTAATGAGCACTTGATTTTGAATGGCCTTATACAGATTTTCTGAAACAGACGTTAACCTGTCATTCTTACTGAAATTGAATATGCGTACTTTATTTTATTTGATCATTGTTATTTTATTAGTATCGAACACAGGTTGTTTCGATCATGGTCGTTCTATTTTTGTGCCAGAGAAATATCCCGTGTCAACACAATTTGTGATGGGTGTTGCAGGAAAAGCAGGTGTGCAAACGGGTATTTATCGAGATACAGAAGGCAATCCTTTTGGATATTATGAATATTTACCTCAAGACTTTGATGTGAATAATAAAAAACAATATCCACTGATATTTTATTGGAATGGTGCCAATGCAATTAGTGGTAATGGTCAAAATGAATTAGGTAAATTATTAATGCAGGGACTTCCAGAAACTATTTACAATGGACAGCATTATCCTGCGATTATCATTTCTGGCATGATGGAAAAATGGCATGTGGATGATATTCATCCTTTTGTTGAGTATATTTTGAAACGTTACGAAGCACATTACGATGCAAGTAGGGTTTATATGACAGGTTTTAGTGCAGGCGGTGGACTAACCGTACGCTATGTTTCTCAATACCCCGAAAAATTTGCAGCCATTGTGCCTATTGCTGGTAAAACACCTGAATTTGAAATCAGTTTGCCTGAACCAGGTATGGCGCAAGTGTCCAGTTGGTTTTTTCATAATACGGGTGATACAGTGGTTGCGGTGAGGCATAGTACTATGTGGCATGAAGTACTGAAGATGATGGGGGGAGAACGTAAGCTAACTTTGGGTGATAGTAAAGAGCATCATTTATGGCGGGAAGTTTATGCTGATCAATCTATGTGGGACTGGCTTTTTACTCAAAGAAATTGATAGAATCAATACAATTTGATATTTAAGTGTATTTTGATGTTTAAGTATATTATGGTCTTTCTTATCTAGAACTCAGCTTTAAATAGCGTCTATAATAAGGATACATTCAATAGGGGCTGTGTATCTTTTATAGTTTACACCCGTTAATTTTGTAAAAGATACACAGCCCCTAATTAAAATAAAGTTATCTTATCTATTATGTCTAGATCACGAATTCATTATATGGATGCCACTCGCAGTGTACTTATGATGCTGGGTGTTGTATTACATAGTGCTCAAATTTATAATTTTGAACGTTCGTGGGTGATTTATAGCGAGAGTTCAAGTGAGCTCGCTTATTATTTACAACATGTTATTCATATTTTCAGGATGCCGGCGTTTTTTGTTATATCAGGATTTTTTTGTTTATTGACATTAAGAAAATATCAACCAAAACACTTTTTAAGTGTTCGGCTAAAACGTATTATTATTCCAGTTATCAGTACAGCATTAACATTAAATGTGTTACAGGCAGTGATTTTGGATCACTATGGATGGCAACCCTTTAAATTGAACGCTTACTTTCTCCAGGCTGGATGGGTGAGTCATTTATGGTTTTTGAATAATTTAATCATTTATTTTATCTGTGCAGCAGGCATGTTTTTTATATTCAATCGATTATTACCCTTTTTAAAAGAGGGTATAAAGAAAGTCATTGATTTCATTTTTTCTTTGCCTATGGTTATTATTTTATTATGTTTGCCTTTTTCTCAAATTATTATTTTATCTTTGAATAAAATTGGGTTTCCTTTATACTCTAATCTGTTCGGTATTTTTGAAATTTATTCATTATTATCTTATTTACCTTATTTTATATTTGGTGCTTTGTTAAGTATAAAAAATAGTTATTTAACGCGTTTTTCAAATATGAATATTTTTTTATTAATAAGCTTAATTATAGCCGTTGCTGGCGTGAAGCACTTATTGCCCGATTTTAATGGATTGATTAATGAAGTGAAAAATGTTTGTCTTCACGACTTAATTGTTTGGCTTTCTATTGCTATGGTGTTTAATATATTTTGTCGATGGTTTAATACCTCTTCATCAACCTGGCGTTTTTTATCGGATGCATCCTATAGTGTCTATTTATTTCATCATATTTTAGTTGTTATTTTAGGATTATTGTTTATTCAATGGGGTGTAAACAGTCATTTGGGATTTGTGTTACTGATTCCCATTATATTAGTGCTCACACTTATGATGCATTATTATTGCATTTCTAAAATACAGTGGTTACGTTTTTTGTTTAATGGAAAGTAGAATGATTTTTTTTTGAGGTTAACGTTACACTATTTCCATAATTTAATGTTGTGATGCTTTGTACAAATAGCATCAAAAGTAATATTTTCCGAATCTAGATAAGTTTTATAAGATTGAATATCTTCAGGTCGTCCTTGTAGCTCTGGTGATACCAGGCACAACTTAAATCCAGCTTCTTTTAATTGAAAAAAATTATCTTGATTAATCGGTAATTTTGAAAAGCAATCCACCCAAACCCAGTCTATTTTATCTTTCATAGAAAAGATGGTATCTAATCCTTCAAATTCAGAAAAGCGAACCGCACATTTTTTCTCACCTGATTTGCTTAATAGATAAATCATGGGAAACGAACTATCTAAAAAGAAATAATCGTTGATATGATATTTTTTTATTAACTCTAATACTTTATGTTCGATACGTTCACTCTTGATATTTAATATCATAGTACCATGATGATAATGATTGAGATACTCTTCGAAATCCTCGCCATCTATGAAGGGATCATGTTGAAGAATAAGGCGATCACCCTGATCTCTCAGATCAAGTTCAACACCATATTCACTGGGCAGTTCATACAATTCTTTTGATGTATTGATTCTATGAGCAATAAAATGTGTCATTATTTAAGAGCCTTCTTTAATTCTTTGGAGAATTGTAATGTACGTTTAATAAATTTCCATTTTGCAGCCAGTCCGGTATTCCAACTGGATGTACCATGCTGACGTTCAGGAAAGATAACAGGAAAACGTTTAATTGTGAGTTGATAATGTTTGGCCATATAGAGTACAAAAAGATCTAAAGAAAAATCTTTAGGGGCATCAGCTTGCCATTGTTCAAAAAAACTTCTATGAAAAATATTAGGTTGAGCATTAATATCCCATAATTTTTTGCCCATATAGAGTGTTTCAAAACAACTCATACCCATAGTGAAAAATTGATCAAATAAAGGACGTCCTTTTCTATCGCCTTTTACATAAACATTGTGACTATCATGGGATGTTTCTATGATTTCAAGTGCTTTTAAAACATCGGCTGGATCTGTTTGTAAATCAGCATGAGTCCAACCCAAAAAATCACCTGAAGCTGCTCGTAAACCAGACATAATACCAAAACCATAGCCCTGGTTAACATCGACTTTATGTACTTTTAAAAAAGGATATTGAGGGGCTTCTTTTTCCAAAATGGAGACACTGTCATCGGTTGAGCCATTATTGACTAAAACAACTTCGATATCGTCTCGTTGAATCACACGTTGAAAAGCAGCCAGTAATAAAGGAATATTGGCTGCTTCGTTATAACAAGGAACAATAATAGAGAGTTTCATTATGAGGCATCCTCAAAATTGATATTTCGGTAAATAATCGTCATTTCCTTTTCTCCTTGTGAACGGCCCATTTCTTTGAAAAAACGATTAAATGATAATTCTTTTGTACGAAGTAAGATATCAGCATGATAGTGATCCATCAATGTATTCAATGCTTTTGCAGAGAGTTGATCAATTTGCCCACTGGCTTCATCTCTGTGTTTGTATAAACTGGAGTAGCGTTGAAACCATTCTTCATAAAAATGCTCATTAAATGGAAAATCTTTACCAACGATAACCGCACGTCTGGCAACCAGTCTTAATTTTTGATTATTCGCTGCGTTCAATTCACTCAGTATAATAGAATTGCTAGGCGTATTTTTATTAACCCAGGTGTAAATATCAGCACTATTAGATAAGGTTGGTATACGAATCTTAAATTGGAGAATAGAAACGCCGAGAGCAGCGACAGCAATGGGTAAAAGATAAACACTGATAGAAGCATGACCCATAATCTTGTTGAACATTTTATTGGGTAAAGAAAAAATTTGTGGAAAAAACAAACTCAACATCGCAATACTGAAAACAAAAGCTAATATGATTAATCCTAATAACAGAAAGTGAGCACCGGGTAATAAATACCAGGTGAGGCCAACACCGGCATAAGGTAAAAAAGGCAGGAACAAGGCATAAAAGGTCACATAATCTTTTCTTTCCCATTTCCAGACAATGAAATGGGCAATAGCCAGTAATATAATAGGTACCAGAATAGAAAAGGATCGCATTGGAATAAAAGAAAAAACAAATCTTGATGGTATGACTTCTGTAAATACATAACCAATGAGTATCATACTGATGGAATAAAGGGAGACGGATAAAATAACGGGAGCATAGGTATACTTATTTTTTTGCCAGACGTAGATGGTTAAAGCAAAAACAATAAAAATAATAGTGGATATCCATTTTTCAATATCCATATGACCTAACAAAAAATGGTGACCATGGCGATACACACCATTAATAAAAATAAAACGTTCATCAGAAATCACCTGGTCCATAGATAAATAGTTAAATAGAAAGGCAATGGCATATAGCAAACCCGTCACATAAACGAGAGGTTGCCTAAACAATGGCAACAAACCTTGCCATTTATAAATTGTGATGAATAATAATAAACTGATAAGAAAAGAGTGTAATCCAACTAAGGGATGAATAAAAACAGCACAGGCAAGTAATAATAGGGAAAATGCAATTTTGTTTTTAACGGTAAGCGCCCAAGCAAATATAGAAAAAGTAAGAGCGACATTGGATGCTGTATAATCAAAAGTTACTGGCCACCAGGCTGGCAGAAAAGGCATTGATAAAAAAGAAAGTGCTGATAGTGTCAAAGCAACCAAGGCAATCTTTTTATTACTTAGATATAAAAAAAGCAAATACAATCCCCATCCATAGCATATAATACGTAGGATGTTGATATAAGCAATAAACTCTGTATAAGGTAAACCAAATAGTTTTGAGCCATAGGCTATGGTATAAGCATGTATTAAACGAGGAGAAAAACTTTCAAAAGTATTGGTATAAAAATCATTCATTAAAAATTTGGGATTTAATATACGTTCAACGGCAGGGAAGGCATCAATAGAAGGGTACAGCCAGGCTTCTTGAAAAAATAAAGCCATAAATAAGAGTAAACACAAATAAGTGAGAAGACCCCATTTATTTTCAAAAGTTGGTATTAAATCTTTCATAACAGTTGCTCACGATGGATTTTTTTTATTGGAAAATACCCAAAACTTCATACCTAAAAAATTTAAAATAGTGCTGGTTGCTGTGGCAAAGAAAAAGCCAATGTATTTTACATAGATTATATTTTGTAAACTTATAACAACCCAATGATTGACGGCTACATTTGCAAAAAAGGTACAACAATAGAGTATCGAAAACTGTAACAGAGCTTTATTCACTGGTTCATCATTTTCAAATGTCCAAAGTTTATTAATAATAAATGCAACGATGGAACCTAATATAAAACTGATACCTTTCGATACATCAATTGAAAAGAAATGTTGTAATAAAAAATAACTTGAAAAATCAGTGGCTACTGCCAGTATTCCAGCTACGATAAATCTGAATAATTCTTTTTTTATCGGTTCCATAAGTCAGTGTAAAACAATAGGTTAGCGGAAAGCCTGCTTAAATTGATAACAGCACTCTATGAGTGATTTTTCTTTTTCTGGATTGATAGTTGGATCTTGATTGATTTGATAGGGGTGATCCGGTGTTTTATGGAAAAAACTTTGCCAATAGCGGAAGGTTTCATAATCATCGGGTGTACCCCAGCCAATATAGGCATCCACCTCAAATACAGCAACTTTGTAATCGTTATCAACTAGTAATTGCATCATACTGTCGACATAGAATTCATTGTTAACTCGAATATTATTATTTTTAAGTTGCTGTAATATGTCAGTGAATAGGGAAGTTCGCCGAAAGTAAAAGGTACCGACAATAGCATGATCATTTTCTGGTGAATCAGAAATGGCTTTTTTAACACTGACACCTGTTGCTATTTTGCCATCCTCTGTTTTAACCCAGCCATACATTTCGGGGTGATGCGTGGCAGAAGGATGTCCTCTAAATGTCCAGACGATAGCATCGATGGTTTTGTCGTTTAACAAGGCGGCATAGGCTTCTTGATTCCACAAAACACCATTATCACAGGCAGAAATCAGTAAAGGTGCATCGGGTGAAATATGGGCGAGCCCTAGTTCGCAGGTAATGGCCTGTCCTTCAGTAACGCCGTCAATAATCGTCACTTCACAGTGAGCGTCTTCTTTTTTTAATAAGGCATCGATCTGGTAGTGTTCAACATGATCGTTTAAACATACATAAGCACTTTGTGTACTGGCAGGGAGATAATTATTGGCTTGAATGATCATGGGTTTGCCACTGACATCCAATAAAGGTTTTGGATCTTGATAGCCCTGTTTGGCAAAGCGACTGCCATGACCAGCAAGAGGAATGAGTGTGACACTCTTGGCTTCCGGTTGCCAGGCAGGTTGCTGTTGCATGACTCTATGAAAGTAATGGCTCCAGCTTAAATATTCTTGAACATCCTGGGGAGTGCCCCATTGCAACATATGTTCAATATCATAGATGGAGACAGACAGTTTGTCTTCAACCAATAAGTTGTAGATTAAACTGACGTAAAATTCACCATTCAGATGAATATTTCTTTGCATCAGTAAAGGAAAATATTTTTTTACATAGCTGCCTTTTTTAAAATAATAAGTGCCATTTGAAGCATACTCTTGCATACGATTATCAGTAAAAGGTTCTTTTTCTTTTATTTCCAACATCCATTGTTCACTATCACGCATAAAAGCATAATTGGTGCTGCCCAGCATATGGGGATGAAAACCTTTATAAGCAGGAATAGCGCCGTCGGCATTTCTCTCTCTGGTGTGTTTTAGAAAATCTTTGTAATCCCAATAAGTGCCAAAGTCACAATAGTTAACAATCACTTCCTCGTCATCATCGATACGATCCATGATTTGTTCCACGGCAAAGACAGGACCTTTTTTATGATTGGGAATACAGCAAATTTCTCCTTCAGGTGCAATATTCTTCAGGATATTGCGCATATCTGTTGTTTCCAAATGTGTTTGATTACAGATAAAAGTAAATTTTGTTTCGCCTGGAAACAATTCGACGACATATTGGATGATGGGTTTGCCGTCAATCTGAATTAAAGGTTTTGGATCAGAATAACCAGCATCAATGAAGCGTTGGCCAACGCCTGACATGGGAATGATAATATGCATGTTTTAGACACCTTGACGATATTTTTCTGCGTCCCAGTTAGAAAGATAAGCAATTTCTTGCATATCCAGTCGTTGGGTTTTGGAACCGGTATGTTGAATGACCATCAAATGAAATCTGAGTAACTCTTCAGCTTCTTTGGCTTTTTTTAAGGTTGGAGCACAAAAGTATACCTGATTATTGAGCATAATTACCCTAGGGAAGTCTTGATATTCCTGTGCGTAATGGGCCACACTGTCAAGATCATCCTGTTGCTTTAAATACAGGGGTTTGATGCCGCAATAAATCAGTGTATCTGGACAAAAAGGCCAAACAGATGTTGAAGGTGGCTCCAGTTGGACGAGCTTTTTGATGATGCTGTCTGTTGACAGTATCATATGTACAGAGTTTGCCGTTGCCTTTTTGATAAGATGTTGTAATTGAGTAATGGCACGATAATGAGAGAAGTCCAATGTAAGTTGGGATTCTATTTTTTGGGTAATGGCTTCCGTCAGTTGTTCCACTTCTTCCAGGTCATCCGAAGAAACAATCAGGCCATGGTTTTGTAAAAAAACAACTTTTGGCAAGGTATTGTGTTGTTTTTGGTATTGCCGTATTTCCTGTTGCATTGCGATCGCTAAGTCAATGCCAGGTGTTTCATAAGGAACACATACAGCATCGGGCCAGATATGTTGTAAATCTTCTTTCCAGGTTGAGGTTGCCGCTAGTATATTCACCGTTATAGGATGTGTATGCAGTGTATGTTTCTTTAACAGTGCGTGCAAAAATGTTTCAATCGATGGCTTGCCTGTTGTTGATAGGGTTGCCGTTTTCATGGCTTCTGCAGCAGCGTGTTCTCTTTGTTTTTTATCTTTTTGCTTGAATTCCTCTGTCTCTAAAAATGTTCGAATGTTTTGATAATTAACCGTAACATATCCATTATTTTCATCAACTTGTGATAAGTTAATGCCAGATGCTTTGATGAGCATTTGGTTGTTATCCATTTTTACGGATGAATTACCGCCACCTGCCTGTACCAGATCGAAACGATTACCGGCATAGGTTGATATATTTTGTAATGCTTGATGTTCTATACCCATGGCAATTCTTCCAAAGAGTGTATTTGTGTCATCAGTTGAGAATCAAAAGTAGAGGGTAATGGATCTTGATTTTCATTAAGCCAAAAACTCTGAATACCCAGACGTGCTGCCCCTAGAATATCTTTTGTATAGTTATCACCAATCATACACACATCAGATGCTTGTAACGCTAATTTATTCATCGCTAATAAAAACATATAAGGGTGAGGCTTTTCACATCCGGCTTCTTCACTAGTGACCATCTTATCAGCCCAATGATACAGTTGAAGTTTTTCTATTTTACGGTGCTGTATATGTGCAGTTAAGTCAGTGACCAGGCAAATAGGGTACTCTTGTGATGCTTTTAAAAATACCTGGGCGCCTTTACTCAGGTCCATGTTATCCAAAAAATGTTGCCAATAGGTTTCATACAGTAAAAGACTGAATTGTAAAGAGTCCAATTCTAATTTTTCGCAGAGTTTTTGCATGTACAACAATCGGTTATGAGATGCTGCCGTTTCAGCTGTATCTTGTTTGACTTCACGTTTGGCAATACTCAGGGCCTGTTTCACTTCTTCTTGATTGATTGAATATTGTTTTTTAATCAATTCGAACACGGCATTGAGCGCTTGCTGATGAACAGGTTCATAAGTATAGAGAGTGTTGTCGATGTCTAATAAAATACCTTTATGCATAGAGTTGTGCTCTTTCTTGCATGATTTCACTCATGGCAAATAAAATAAGAAATTGAATAATGCCTGCGTAACCAGATTGCCAATGTGCATTATCGATGAGTTCTGAACTGTTGGTGACATATCGATTAACATAACGTTCAACATCTAAATCAATCGGCTCTTTATGGAAGCGAACATATTGCATATTTAAATCCTGGGAATAATCCCAGGTAAGATCGTAACCATTATCTTGAAACGCTTGGATTACTTTGTCCAACGGGATACTGGCATTCATTTCTACTTCCAGTCCCAGGCGACCATGGTAGACATAATTTTCAAATTTTTCTTCTTCTGCAGGAAAGAAGCGAATAATAAGATCTGTAAATTGTTTTTGTGGTTTAATGTAATGTTCAGAGTCGGATTTTCTTTTTTCCAAAGCCGCTAAAACCTGTTCGACGGTGTAGCCTCTTTCTTTTTGATCTCTTTGAATTTTCCAGCTGGTTCTTAATGCCTCGCCCAGATCTAAAAATATTTTTAAGTCGATCACTTTGCGCATTTTGGGCAAATAGAAAGGATGCAATCCGGCAATAACCAAAAAATCTTTGGGTTTGATTTTATCGGCTTCGGTAAACTTTCCGGTGTGATGATCATAATCAGAACGTTTTATGGTTTTTCGACTTTTGAGTAAACTGACCTGATCGGCTTGGCGATGCAGTAAATTGGCTTTAGGATCTAAATGGGTAAATGCCTGCCAGTTTTCATCACCTCTTTCCCATTTATGATCTCCGTCACCTTCCAGTTGTAGTAGGCGATCATGAAACATATGTTTTAAATATTGAATCAGAGTAGATTTTCCGGCGCCACTGTCGCCGCCTATCCCTAAAACAAAGGCCTGTTCCATAGTATACACCTGGTTACTTTTAATCCCATTTTTATAAAACTGATAGATAGAAACTAATAAGACACCTTGAATAGCTGTAAATAAAATATGATTGAGTGGCAAAAATGAAGTCAAAGGTGATGTAATTATCGGTGTATCAAGGAACTTCAGAGGGATGTGATCATATTGGTGGAAAAGCAGATAGTACACCAAGTAAAAGAAAGACAGCGTACTATAAAAAATGTAATGCTGTAATCCATTAAAGTAGCGAATATAAAAAATAGTGAAAAACGGTATTGTCCATATAAACCAGCCTGGTGCAGGTTCGATTAATAATAGAAAAATGGAAAATAATGTACCTATGGCAGCGAAAAGCAAGTCAGCATTAATTTTTCGATAAACAGCAAAGCGTAAATAAATGGCAATGATAAGAATAATCGGTAAATAAACTTTTGCCTGTCCTACGGAAATATAAGAGTCAAAGATAAGTTGTTGCTTATCTGTTGGCATACCTAAATTCAACAGACTTTCACTGCTGTCAATATATGGAAAAGCAAATCCCAAATAAACAGCTACAGGTAATAGTGCAAAATAAAGGGCTTCTTTGAATTTTCCCTGATTGATTAGGTAGATAATCATTAAAGGAATAACAGCAATGGTATGAAACTTGGTGGATACTGCAATACTGATCACCAGTGCTGAATAGACATAATATTTTTTGGTGAGCAAATAAATGGAAGCAAATAATATGGCTGTTGGAATGATATCCAATTGTCCGTGCATATAGGTTGAAAAGAGAATAATCGGTGAACAGAAATAGAAAATAAAGACTTCGGTTTTTTCCCAGGGGAACAGCTTGATTAAAATATAAGTAATCAGTAAATCAGATAATAACAGAGGTAATCCGTAGAGTATGCCTTCTGCGATTGCACCACCGCCCAAAACATTCAGTGGTGCTAAAAATACAGATAATACATACAGCATAAAGGGCGGATAAGGAAAGGCATCATCCCCTAATGTTGTATATTCCCAGGGGTTGCCGCCTTGCGTCAGGAACTCCTGAACAAAGGGAATAAACAAGCCATCTCTATATTCGGATGAAAACAGGATGATCAGAATCATTTTTATCATGGTGACAAAAATGAAAATGGCTTTAACTTTAGTCGAAAAAGTGGGATCCATATTACTTGATGTCATAGAAACAACGGGCATAGACGATTAGATTACTTGAAAATGTAGGGTTAATGTAAGGTTATATAAGGGTATTTTACTTCTTTATGTGAGTTTAAAGTGTCAATTAACAGAAAACCTAATGTGTCATGTATCTTCAAGTGGCACAGATGCATAAACCCAGACTTATTAATTTTGAATTAGAGAATAGCACTACAATAGATAAAAGAGCAATATAGGCTATTTTCTTACGTAAAAAAGCCCCTATTTTCTTACATAAAAAAGCGGCAAATTCTAAGAAAAAATTGGGCATTGTCCACTATTCAAACTATATTGGATAAGCGATCATTATTTGCTCACTTTGAGTCGACGCTTTGTTGCTATTTGAGTTAAAAATAGGCAAAATGTCCGGCTAAAAATTAATGTTTGAACCAAATAAGGACTTGGAACCCATGTCTGGAACAACAAAGATGCGTAACTTACTAATATTATTGACTATTTCCTCTTTAACTTATCTTTCAGGGTGCTCAAATATTCCTTATTTGGAATCTGCGCCATTAAAGCGGGCTGTAACCCAATCTCCTGATAGCTATCGCTACCTTATCGGACCAGGCGATACGCTGGATATTTTTGTATGGCGTAATGAAGAAGTCAGCAGTTCTGTGGTTGTTAGACCTGATGGCAAAATTACAACACCTCTGGTTGAAGATTTAGCAGCCAGTAATAAAACGCCTTCCGAGTTGGCGAGAAATATTGAGAAGGTACTTTCCCGTTATATTAAAGACCCTATTGTTACTGTCACTGTAGGTGGTTTTTCTGGTCCGTTATCTGAGCAAATCCGGGTAGTTGGTGAAGCCGCTACTCCTGCTGCCATGCCGTATCGTCAATATATGACATTATTGGATGTCATCATTGCTGTCGGTGGGTTGACCAATTCTGCGGATGGCAATAATGCGAAAGTATTTCGTGTGGTTGAAGGAAAGCCAAAAGAGTATCGGGTTCGACTGGATGATTTGATTCGTGGTGGAGACATTAGTGCTAATGTTGAGATGTTACCTGGAGACATTCTCATCATTCCAGAAGCATGGTTTTAATTGAGTCATCTAATTATATTTTTTGAAACAAAAACGAGATAACACATGCAGCAATTAGTAGAGCAACTCACGCACTATATTCGGGGGATGGCTCGTTTTCGTTGGCAGGCGTTAATCGTTGCCTGGATTGTTTGTGCTTTAAGCTGGGTATTCATTACCAAAATGGATGATAAATATCTGGCTTATACAAAGTTTAAGGTCGATCCCCTGGATGAGTTAGATACGATTGTACAGGATCATAATTCTGAAAGCGTTGAAGAAAAAATGAACACACTTAAACAGGATCTATTATCTGATACTAATATGGAGGCCATTATTCGTCAGGCTGATTTGCATTTGGGTTCCGAAAATATTGATATCGATGCTCTGATTCAAAGCGTTCAAAATAAAATAAAATTTAATAAAGTGCCTTCAACAACGATTTATACCATTGAGTATGAATCAACCAATAAAAAAGGTGCGAAAAACCTGGTACAGGCATTGTTGGATGATATACAGGCAAAAATCTATGGAGAAAAAAGAAACGAACAAAATGTAAAAGAAGAATTTATTGATGATCAAATTCGCAAGTTGGAAGAGCAATTAAGAAAATCAGAATTTGATCTTGCCGAATTTAAAAAAACACATATGGGAAGACTGCCAGAACAGGGAAAAGATTACTTCCAGAGATTAAGTGATTCACAAGAACAAGTCAGACAATGTGAGGTGGAACTGCGTCAGTATGAACATGAACTAGCCAGTTATGAATCATCACTGGAAAGGCATTTGAAGGCACTTGAAAGTAGTGATCCAAATAATGATTTTGACACAGCAGTTTTGCCAGGACATGATGAACGTATTGCCAGTTTAAATTCAACTTTGGATGAGTTATTACTCAAATACACAGATGATCATCCCGATGTTGTTAATACAAAATCCAGAATTGCGGCTTTGGAGAAAAGAAAAAAAGAAAAGCTGACTGAGCTGAAGAAAAAAAGTCAGAATTCAGCCGCAATAAAAAGTCCTGTTGTACAAAACCTGAAAGGTCAGATTGTTTCTGTCAAAGGTAAAATTTCTTCAAAGCAAGTATTACTTTCAGACTATAGATCACGAGTAAAAGAATTAAAAGCATTGGTTGAGGAGTCTCTTGAGGTTGAAAGACAGTTTAAAGACTTAAATCGTAATTACAGTCAATTAAGTATTAAGTTGACCGATTTCCAAAAGAAGAAGCTCAACGCAGAAACCATAAAAGACAAAAATGTACATACCAATGATATGACTTTGTCACCTCTCGATGCACCTGGTGTGAGTCCTGAACCTGTTTGGCCAAATCGAACACTTTTTTATGCAGCAGCGTTAATTTTTGGTATAGGGGCAGGCGTCGCCTTTGCCTTTTTATTGTCTCAGCTGTCGACCTCCTTTTTTGATTCAAAGTCTTTAAGCTCATCCATTAATATGGCCATGATTGGCACCGTCGCAACGGTATTAACACCTGAAGACAGGCGTATTAGATTAATTAAACGTTTGCTGTTTGGCATTGTATTGATACTACTTTTATGTGTTTTTGGTATGTTCATTTATACTGATATGAATAATATACCCTTTCCTTTTTTATCCAGAGGAGCATAAATATGGACTTAATTGAAAAAGCAGCAAAAAAATTATCTGGTGATGACAAGCTGGATGAGAAAACCAAAAAGAGTGATGAATCACAAACATCACAGAAAGAAAACAGATCATCAGCAGATAGTCAGTCCAGTGAATATGTGTATATGGAATTGGACATGAAACTTTTGCAGGAAAAGCAAATGGTTGTACCTGATGGTAGCCGCAACAATATTAAAGAAGAATTTCGAGTCATTAAACGACCTTTATTGTTAAATGCTTCAGGCAAAGGCAGTTTGAAATCTGATCGTGCTAACCTGGTTATGGTCACCAGTAGTAAATCAGGTGAAGGAAAGACTTTTACAGCGATTAATTTAGCCATGAGCCTGGCAACTGAAAAAGACTCAACGGTTTTATTGGTTGATTGTGATGTGGTTCGTCCATCTGTGAGCCAATTCTTTGGTTTGGATAAAAACTTAAAAGGTCTAACGGATTATTTAAATGATGATGCAGAATTAAATGACGTTATTATAAGAACAAATTTACCTGGGTTCAGGTTAATGACTGCTGGTACACCTCATCATTTGTCTAATGAATTGTTGGCAAGTGAAAAAATGGAACAGTTGATGCTTGAGCTTTCACGACGTTATTCTGATCGGGTGATTATTTTGGATTCACCTCCGTTATTATTAACCACAGAAGCAACTATTTTGTCTCGTCATGTTGGTCAGATTATCGTTGTTGTGCAAGCTAATAGAACCAAGCAGGCAGAATTAAATGATGCAATTTCAAGACTTAACTTACGGGAAGAAGTGGCAGCTGGATTGGTTTTAAATAAAGCTAATCGTGAAATGGATCGTAGTTATTATGGAATAGCGAATGAAAAATTATAGTAATATCAAAAAAATTTTTTTTATATTTATATTGGGTTATCAGAGTGTTTATGCACAAGAGAACTTTTTTAATCCCTATGTAGAATATAAAAGAGTGCATACGGATAATCTTTTGTTAGAGAATGGTGATGACACAATTTCTGCGATTGTAGATGTGACTTCCGTTGGTGTTGACTGGCAATATAATGAAGCACGTTGGACATCATTATTGAATTTTAATGCTGAAAATATTAATTACACTGATTTTCCTTTGGAAGATCAATCTTTTAATCAGATGTTTTTTGATTCCAGCTTTCATGATGTGAATAAAACTTATGTAGTGGGTATCAGACGAACAGAAGATCAGGTTTTTTCGTCTTTCTTAGATACTATTTCTTTAAGTAATATCAATCCTGTGGGTAATAATCGTTCAAATATTGATTCTACAACAGCTTACTTTAGTTACAATAATACGTTAAGCAAAGATTTATTATTGGTGCTTGATACCAGTTATACCGATGTGAATTTTGAATCAGGATTAACAACACTGGCATTGGGAGAAACATTTGATGACAGTATTTATCAGGATATTGCTTTTACACTATCTGATGCAAAACAACTAAGAAGCAGCTGGTATTTTACAACGAACTATAGAGAACGGGAATTTAGTAATCAAGTAGGCACTGACTCGCGTAATCAATCTTATGAAGCCGGTTTTTTTATTCCACTGACTTCTGCATGGGACTTGGGTTTTAGAGGGGGTTATATTAGTGATGAGATTGAACGGGTTAATACGGAACAGAATGGTAGTTATTATTCTGTCGGGGGACGTTATACGGCAAGTTCAAAGTTTATTTTTGAATTTACATTAGGTGATGAGCGCAGTGAGGCAGCTTTTGAATATGGTGTTGCTGATCGCTCTCGTTTAACAGCACGTTATGTTAATACAGATTTAGGTATCAATGTTGGTGAGCGTTTAGAGGTGGTATGGCGAATAGATGGTCGTAAAACATCCATACAGCTCACTCGTATTGATCAAATTGATGATTTTGCAGGAGAGTTTATAGTCAACAATACGGTGGGTAATGATCCCTCTTTATCGTCAACGCCTGATACTATTTTGAGTGAATTTGTTCTTGATAGAACTGACCTTTTGTTAAGACATGTGTTTAACAAAATGTCTGTATCTTTAGAATGGTCAGTTGGTGAGCGGCGTTTGTTAAATGATGAACTCTTAGATAATTTTTCTAATGCTGATCAAAGTTTTAGAAGAAGTGAATTTAATGTGAATTATAATATTTCTAACAGACAAACATTTGATTTAATTATGACACTCGATAAAGGCAAATTTACAGGAGATAGTCAAGCTAGAGTTTCTTCTGAATTAGCACAGCTCTTATTAAATTGGAATTACGATATTAACATTGGTCAGATTAATCTTGAAGCAGTGCGTTGGAAGCAGGATGCTCCTAATAGTGGTATTGATTTTTTTGAAACACGTGTAGAACTCAGTTTCCGAGCGGTATACTAAATGACAACACAGACATCAATGAATGCCATGACAGTGGATGTAGAAGATTATTATCAGGTTTCCGCTTTTGAACCCATTGCACCGAGAGAAAAATGGCATAGTTTTCAATCCAGAGTTGCACAAAATACACATAGAATATTGGATCTATTTTGTGAAAAAGATATTCAAGCCACTTTTTTTATTTTAGGTTGTGTGGCAAAAGATCACGTTTCTCTCATTCAACGTATTGCAACTGAAGGCCATGAGATCGCATCACATGGCATGTATCATGAACGTGTTACCGAAATGACACCTGAATCATTTGAAATCGATGTTTTGGAAAGTAAGGCATTGCTCGAAGATCTCAGTGGACAAACCGTTTTAGGCTATCGTGCCCCCAGCTATTCTATTTCAGAAAAAAATTTATGGGCACATGAAGTTTTACAAAAAACGGGGTATGTTTATAGTTCTTCAGTTTATCCAGTGAAGCATGATTTATATGGTATACCCGATGCACCTCGCTTTTCTTATTATCCAGAGAACGCCAGCGAGTTACTGGAAATACCCATTACCACTTTTCCAATTGCCGGTAAAAATTTACCTATTGGTGGCGGTGGCTATTTTCGACTGTTTCCCTATAAAATCTATCGGAAGCTCTTAAAGTCCTTCAACAAAACAGAAGAAAAGTCGGCATTATTTTATTTTCATCCCTGGGAAGTGGATCCTGAACAACCGAGACCAGCAGGACTTTCAGCGAAAAGCCGTTTTAGACATTATTTAAATTTAGATAAAACCTATGAACGTTTAAATAAATTATTGGATGATTTCAAATGGGGGCGTATGGATCATATTTTTTTGGGAAAAAATGATGATTAGAATCGTTTCGTTATCTGATAAACAATTATGGAATGATTACGTCGATCAGCACGAACAAGGGCACTTATTCCATCGTTTTGAGTGGAAAGAGGTCATCGACAAAGCCATAAAACATAACACTTACTATTTAATTGCAGAAAAAGCCGGTAAAGTAGAAGGTCTATTGCCTTTAACCCATGTGAAAAGCTTGTTATTTGGTAATAATCTGGTATCCAACCCCTTTTGTGTTTATGGTGGCATTTTGTCAGATAATCAGCAGATAGCAGACAGTCTCTGGTCTCATGCGGTTGATCTGGCCAAAGAATTAAAAGTAGATGCTTTGGAGTTACGCAATTTTGATCCCCTGCAGAGAGAAGAAGAATTACCGACCAAGCATTTATATTTTACTTTTATAAAGCCACTCAGTGCAGATAATGATGAAAATATGAAAGGAATTCCAAGGAAGCAAAGGGCAATGGTGAGAAAAGCCATTAAATTTGATTTAAATTATGATATTGAAACTTCACTGGATAATTTTCGTTTTGCTTATGAAACCAGTGTCAGAAATTTAGGAACACCGATTTTTCCTAAGCCTTATTTTTATGCATTACAAGAGGTATTTGGTGACCATTGTGATGTGTTGACCGTGAAACACAAAGGCGAAACCATTTCATCGGTTATGAATTTTTATTATAAAAATACCGTTTATCCTTATTATGGGGGTGGTACGGAAAAGGCCAGGGCTTTGGCGGCCAATGATTTTATGTATTGGTCATTAATGGAACATGCTGTCAGTAAAGGCATGACCACGTTTGATTTTGGAAGAAGTAAGGCTGGAACCGGGGCTTACAATTTTAAAAAGAACTGGGGATTTGAACCAAAACAACTGCATTATCAGTATTACTTAAATACAATGGATAGTATTCCAGAAATTAATCCCTTAAACCCTAAATACAGGCTATTTATTCAGGCATGGCAAAAAATGCCATTGTCTTTAGCAAGAATCATCGGACCTTTTTTCTCGAAACATCTTGGTTAAATAATGCAAAGCATTAAACGACTTAGTATGGACGATACTCATCGAATAGGGATATTAGCGTTACTTTTGACTGGCATGGTTGCTATTACGCATTCTACGTTATGGGATATGATCTTTATCTGGTATCAATCAGATACCTTCAATCATTGTTTTTTAATTATTCCTATATCACTATTCCTAATCTACGAAGAGAGACAATTACTGAAAACACGATCCAATCAATGGAATGGATATGGTGCGGCTATATTTTGTATTGCGGCCTTGTTTTGGCTTATTTTTTTGTTAACTGATGTAAAAATTCTGGCTCAGGGAATGTTGATTATTATGATTCAAAGCTTAGTGCTGACATGTGTTGGTTGGCGCAAAACAAAAATGATTGCTTTCCCTCTCTTTTTCTTATTTTTCAGCATACCTTTTGGGACAGAGTTTGTTCCTGCATTACAGGATATCACCGGCGATCTGGCGGTTACTTTTTTAGAATTATCCGGTATGCCGGTGTTTTATGAAAATCGATATATCTCTATTCCGAAAGGTAGTTTTTTTGTTGCAGAGGCTTGTAGCGGTATTAATTATTTAATAGCGACTATTACTTTAGGTGTATTATTTGGTTATTATCAATATCAGACATGGATAAGGCGACTTTTGTTTTTATTTCTGGCACTGACGGTACCGATACTGGCCAATGGTCTTCGTGCTTATGGCATTATCATGATCGCACATTGGTCTAATTTGAAATATGCCACAGGACTGGATCATATTATTTATGGATGGGTTTGGTTTGTTGTTGTCCTACTGATTCTTTTTGGTTTAGGTAGTTTGTTTAGGCAGAAAAAAACTAAACAGAAACAAGTGAGTGAAACACAATCAGAAGTACAGGCATTGACACATGCTACTTTGTATACAATATTACTATTTATTGTTCTAGGCTTTCTATTGTTAAGCTCACATTATCTTTTGAATCGAGCGCTGCCAGTAACAGCATCTGAATCATTGACTAAGAAATTGTTAAATTCAGGATGGATGTTAGTGGAGAACAATACTTTACAAGGAGAATTTCTGACCGCCAATAAAAAAATAGTATTAAAAAATAAGAAAGAATATCCACAGCTTTCGGTAGATATCTATATTTTTTCTGATAGTGATCAATCAAAATTAATTTCATCAAATAATATGATCTCAAATCATCTTGTATGGCAAGAAATGCAATCAGAAAATATTCATGATGACAGTTGGACCAAGATTAAACACAGAAAAAATTTGGATGTTTTATGGTTTTCAGCAAGATATTATTTAAGAGGAAGACGCATTAAAGATCAGTATGATTTATTTTTATATGATGCTTTAGATAGACTATTACATAAAAATCAGCACAGTTATGCCATTATCATTTGGTCAGAACACAGTGATTTAAATCACTTTCAACAAGAGGGTGTTAAATTACATGATCATATTGAACAATTGCTGATATCAGATAAGGAAACAATAGAATGACAAAAATAGTGCACTATCTCTATCGTTTTTCCACAGGTGGTCTGGAAAATGGATTGACCAATATTATTAATGGATTACCAGAAGGCTATGAACATCATATTGTCACAGTGAATGGTTATGATGAAGTTTTTGCAAAACGACTGAAAAGGCCAGTCATTTTTTTTGATTTAAAGAAACCGGATGGAAAAGGTGTAGGGCACCTGATTCAATTATATCGTTACTTAAAAAAAGTAAAACCGGATATTATTCATACACGCAATACAGCTGGATTAGAAGCATTATTTGTTGCTATGTTGGCTGGTGTGGCTTATAGAGTTCATAGTGAACATGGTCGGGATTTCAATGATATCGATGGTCGTCAAATTAAATATCGATTATTGAGAAAATTTTGTTTGCAGTTTGCCCATAAAGTCATTGCATTATCCAAAGATCTTGAAACTTATTTAATGCAAACGATAGGTGTGTCTAAGAGGAAAATGCAACAAATCTACAATGGTGTGGATTGTCAAAAATTTAACCCTCTTCCTAAAGAGACTGTATCCAATAAAATGCATTTTATTTCTGTGGGTCGATTATCTGCTGAAAAAAATCATTTACTTTTGCTAAAGGCATGCTCGCAGCTACTACAAAGCAAAGATGATATTAATATTCAGATATCTATTGTGGGTGATGGTGCAATGCGTGCTACCTTAGAGAACTATATTGCAGAGCATCAGTTAACCGACCATGTTGAATTATTAGGTAATCGTCAGGATATTCCACAGTGCTTATCTAACGCTGATGTATTTATTTTGCCATCCATCATAGAAGGTGTTTCCAATACTATTTTAGAAGCGATGGCATGTGGTAAGGCCATTATTGCAACACAGGTTGGTGGCAACAGTGAGTTGATAGATACAGATTGCGGTCAGTTGATTGAGTCAAATAATAGTTTAAACTTAGTAGATGCCATGACAGTGTATTTAAATGATGCTAGTCTAAGTCAACGTCACGGTATTCACGCAAGACAAAGAGTTGAAGCGTTGTTTTCTTTAGAAAAAATGATCCATCAGTATCACCATTGTTACCAAAAACATCATGACTAACAAACAGGATAACCTCCCATGTGCGGTATAGCTGGAATAATAGACTTTTCTGGAAAAACTCCCAGAGAAGATTTACTCAAAAAAATGACAGACACCCTTTATCATAGAGGTCCTGATGAAAGTGGGACTTTTATACGAAATGGTGTCGGCTTGGGACATACAAGATTGTCAATTATCGATTTATCAAATGGGCAACAGCCCATGGTCAATCGAAGTAATAATATGACTATTTCTTACAATGGTGAGATTTATAATTTCAAAGTATTAAGAAAAGAATTAGAAGCAGAAGGTATTGAGTTTAAAACCAATTGTGATACAGAAGTTATTTTGTATGGCTATCAACAATGGGGACAAAAAATTGTTGATAAAATTCGAGGAATGTTCGCTTTTGCCATTTATGATGAAATCACCAATAAAGTGTTTCTTGCAAGAGATCGTTTGGGCATTAAACCTTTGTATTATGCTGAATTAAATAATCATCAATTAATTTTTGCTTCTGAATTAAAAGCATTGGTTAAGCATCCCAGATTGGAAAGACGCTTAAGACCAGAATCAATAGAAGAATATTTTTCATTGGGTTATATACCAGAACCACATTCCATATTTGAGCAAGTTAAAAAATTATCACCGGGTTATTTTCTGGATGTTGATTTAAATACTTCTCAAGTCTATACCCAATGCTATTGGGATGTCAGTTTTTCAGAAGATTCTCTCAGTGAAGCAGAAGCTATAGAAGCCTTTAATGCTTATTTTCAAGAGGCAGTTGATATCCGTATGGTGTCAGATGTACCTATTGGTTCCTTTTTATCTGGAGGCGTTGATTCCAGTGCTGTTGTTGCCAAAATGTCACAATTGAGCCAGGACCCAGTCAATACTTGTTCTATCGGCTTTGGTGCACAGGAATTTGATGAATCAGACTATGCCAATCAAGTTGCCAAGCGCTATCAAACTAATCACTATCTGAATGTTGTTGATCCTAACGATGCAAGTCTGGTAACACAATTGGCGTCTTTTTATGATGAACCTTATGCAGACAGCTCGGCATTACCGACTTATCGAGTTTGTGAATTAGCAAAACAACACGTTACCGTTGCTTTATCTGGTGATGGCGGTGATGAAATATTTGCGGGTTATCGTCGATATAAATTTCATATGGCAGAAGAAAAAATGAGAAATATTTTGCCATTTTCGATAAGGAAACCTGTTTTTGGTTTATTGGGACGTTGTTATCCAAAATTGGATTGGGCGCCCAAAGTATTGCGTGGGAAATCAACCTTTCAATCGATGGCAAAAAATTCTGTAGAAGCTTATTTTCACACGGTCAGTATTTTGCGTGCACAACAAAGACGCAAGCTCTTTAGTGATGAATATGTTCATTCCTTAAATGGCTATGATGCCAGTCAGGTTTTCCATATGCATGCTGATAAAATGCATCAGGCAGATCCCTTGTCATTGATTCAGTATTTGGATATTAAAACGTATTTAGTGGGTGATATTTTAACAAAAGTTGATAGAGCCAGTATGGCAACTTCTTTGGAAGTTCGAGTACCCTTATTAGATCATAAATTAGTTGAGTGGGCGGCTAATTTACCGAGACGATTAAAGTTGAATGGCCAGGAAGGCAAATATTTGTTAAAG
Organism: Kangiellaceae bacterium; assembly: GCA_965230335.1. Lineage (GTDB taxonomy): Bacteria > Pseudomonadota > Gammaproteobacteria > Enterobacterales > Kangiellaceae > CBDDKS01. The sequence continues at coordinate 1,698,576 of CBDDKS010000006.1, forward strand.
AAAGCCATGGAGCCTCACTTACCCAACGATATTTTATATCGACGTAAAATGGGTTTTGCTGTACCTTTAAAGAATTGGTTCAGAAAAGAACTTAAAACTTTTATAAGAGATGCTGTTTTGGATGAGCGTATGCTGGATTCAGGCTATTTTAATAAGAAATATCTAACACAACTGCTTGATCAGCATCAGAAGGGCAGTTTTGATCATAGTGCCCCGCTATGGACATTAATGATGTTCCAACAATTTTTAAAAAATAATACTTAATATGTCAAAGCAAAAATTACTCTATTTAGTTCATCGTATTCCTTATCCTCCTAATAAAGGAGATAAAATACGTTCCTATCATTTATTAAAACATTTATCACAGCAATATGATGTTTATTTGGGCACTTTTATTGATGATGATAACGACTGGCAATACCGGGATGTGGTAAAAGCTTTATGTAAAGACGTGTGTTTTGTTTCTTTAAATCCACTGACGGCCAAACTAAAATCGGTTAAAGGATTTTTAACCAATCAGGCTTTAACACTACCTTATTACTTTAATCGAAAAATGCAAAAATGGGTAGATGATACGGTTAAGACACACAACATTTCGTTGGCAATGGTTTATTCCTCTTCTATGGCACAATTTATTGAATCTTATGCCAATATGAATCGACTTATTGATTTTGTTGATGTTGACTCAGATAAATGGGAGCAATATGCACAAAGTAAACATGGACTTTCCAGTTGGGTTTATCGAAGAGAAAGTAAAAAGCTGGCGTACTATGAATCTAACATAGTGAATGACTTTGATTATTCTTTTCTTGTATCTGAAAGTGAATCCGATCTGCTGAAAAAACAATGTCAGGAATATCGAACATTCGATAATATCAATAATCGTATTGGTTATTACAATAATGGTGTGGATTTGAATTTTTTTAATCCATCAATAGACTATACATCACCTTATGATACAAAGAAAAAAAATATAGCCTTTACAGGTGCGATGGATTATTGGGCGAATGTTGATGCTGTTAAATGGTTTTGCAAAAAAGTCTGGCCTTTATTAAAAGAACAATATCATGACTTATGTTTTACGATTGTGGGTTCAAATCCAAGTAAAGAAGTCTTGGAGTTGGTTTCTGATGATATTCACGCGACAGGTCGGGTGGAAGATATTCGTCCTTACATAGCTTGTGCTGATTTAATTGTGGCACCTATGCAGATTGCCAGAGGCATTCAAAATAAAGTACTGGAAGCATTATCGTTAAATAAAACAGTCGTGATGACACCTGCTGCTTATGAAGGCCTGGTTGAAACATTAGAATTAGATGAGTTATGTAAATCATCGTCCAAAGAATTTGCTGTATGTTGTTCAAAAATATTAGAGCAGACGAATGTATCCGTTCAATGGCGACAATACGTAGAAAAAAATTATAGTTGGCATCATTGTTTACTGCGGGTTGATCAACAACTGTCTTCTTTTATAGAACCATAACATTATCAACATAAACTGTATGATATATCAAAGTATAAGAAAGTATTATGAGCGCTATTAAAATTTTACATGTCCTCGATCATTCCATTCCTTTACATAGTGGTTATACTTTTCGGACACGTTCGATTCTTAATCATCAACGATTATTAGGTTATCAAACAGCACATGTTACAGGATCAAAGCACACACCCTATGAGTCTCCTCAAGAGACGGTCGATGACTTAATCTTTTATCGAACACAAGAAGGTGCATTATCCCGATTTCCAGTGATTAATCAGTATGATGTTGTCAGAACCTTAACGCGAAGAATAAAAGAAGTCATCAAGATTGAAAAGCCAGATATTATTCATGCACATTCACCCGCATTAAATGGATTGGCTGCATTACAGGCAGCAAAGCACTTTAATTTACCGGTCGTTTATGAAGTCAGAGCTTTTTGGGAAGATGCCGCTGTTGATCATGGAACAACAAAAGAAGACAGTTTAAGATATAATTTAACGCGCTATTTAGAAACACGTGTTATGGAAAAAGCACAAGCAATTACCTGCATATGTCATGGGCTGAAAACAGATATTATTGAACGGGGATTTAATAAAAATAAAATTACCATTATTCCTAATGCGGTCAATATAGAGCAGTTTGAATTTGATAGACCTAAAGACACGATACTTATGCAGGAATTAGGATTAAATGATGAAGTAGTTATTGGATTTATTGGATCTTTTTACGCTTATGAAGGTATTGATCTATTGATAAAAGCCATTAAGAAAGTCAACTCCAATATTAAATTGTTGCTTGTTGGTGGTGGCAATGAAGCTGAACATTTCCAACAATTGATTTCTGAATTATCATTAAACGATAAAGTGATCATGACAGGACGTGTGCCACATTCAGAAGTGTCCCGTTATTACGATATTCTTGATATTTTAATTTATCCTCGTAAACCTATGCGACTCACCGAGTTAGTTACACCGTTAAAACCACTGGAATCTATGGCAAAGGGACGTCTGGTTATTGCATCCGATGTTGGTGGACATAGAGAACTCATCCAACATGATAAAACAGGTTTTATGTTTCCTGCCAACGATATTGATGCTTTGGCAGAAACCATTGACCGAGTGATTCAACAAAAAGAGACTTGGTCAACCATAAAGAAAACAGCTCGTGATTACGTTGAACATGAGCGTAATTGGAAAAAATCAGTTGAACATTATGTTTCTGTCTATGAAGGTTTGTTGAACTAGGTTGAATGGATAATTTATTAACGACGCCAAAAGTTAGGTGTTAATAACACTAATAAAGTAAAAATTTCAAGTCGACCAAATAACATGGCAATACACAGTGTCCACTTAGCTGTGTCATTGATATCGGTGTAATTATCTGCGACATCACCAAGGCCAGGTCCTAAGTTATTCATACAGGCTGCAACGGCAGAAAAAGCCGTGACTTGATCGAGTCCACTGGCGACAAGAATCAGTAGCATAACAACAAACAATGCCATGTAAGCTGAGAAAAATCCCCAAACGGCATTAATTACTTTTTCTGGTAATACTTGATGATCAAGTTTGATACTCATAACGGCATTGGGATGAATCAATTTTTGAATTTCACGGAATCCTTGTTTAAGCAACAATAAAAAACGAATAACTTTAATGCCACCACCCGTTGAGCCGGCACATCCTCCTACAAAGGAAAATAAAATTAATAACAGTGGCAGCATGTTAGGCCAGCTTGTAAAGTCGTTGGAAACAAATCCTGATGTGGTGCCAATAGAAACCACATGAAACAATGCTTTAAAAAATGATTCGGTAAAACCAAATACCTGGTGACTAAGCAATACCGCAAAACAAATACAGGTAATCACAATAATAAAACTTAAATAAGCTCGGAATTCTGGATCGGAAAAATAAGGCTTGATACTGATTTGTCGGTAAGCAACAAAGTGTAACGAGAAATTAATACCAGCAAGAATCATAAATAAGGTGCAAACTAATTCAATATTGCGGTTATCGTAATAGCCAATACTCAGGTCGTGCGTTGAAAAGCCACCAATGGCAATGGTCGAAAAGCTATGGGCAATGGCGTCAAAGGGTGCCATACCAGCCATGCCGTAACTGAGCGCACATAATATGGTTAAACCCAAATAAATAAACCATAAGGCTTTGGCGGTACCTGCAATACGTGGTGTGAGTTTGGAGTCTTTGACCGGGCCGGGTGTTTCAGCACGGTACAGTTGCATGCCACCAATACCTAACATGGGCAAAATGGCGACGGCGAGTACGATAATTCCCATCCCACCGAGCCATTGTAATTGTTGGCGATAATATAAAATGGATTTTGGAAGATAATCGAGATCCCGTATCACCGTTGCTCCGGTTGTTGTTAGTCCGGAAAAGGACTCAAACATGGCATCGGTTAATGTCATGTCGGGTGTTTTTGCCAGATAAAAAGGTAAGGCACCAAACGCACTGAGTACCGTCCAGAACATGACAACAACCAAAAAACCATCACGAATTTTTAATTCAGCATTGAGATCTTTTCTTGGAAAATACAGAATAAATCCGGTAATAAAACTACAGACTAAAGCAATAAAAAAAGGACTTCCGGTTTTGTCGGCATAATAAAGCGATACAAACAAAGGAGGTAGCATGGTGAGGCTGAACAGCATCAACAAGATGGCAACAATACGAATGACGACTTGAAATTGCATGCTTTATAAAAAGGAAAGCTCGACCTGGAACAATTGTTCTACTTGTGGAATATAGTGTTTATCAACCAAAAATAAAATAATGTGATCATCAGATTGAATCACAATATTGTCATGGGCAATCAAAACCTGTTCATTACGTACAATCGCCCCAATAGTTGTGCCGGGCGGTAATGTAATTTCACCAATGGCTCTACCAACTACCTGGGAGGTTTGTTCGTCACCATGGGCGATGGCTTCCAGAGCTTCAGCTGCACCACGTCGCAATGAGTGAACATTGGCCACATCACCTCGGCGGATGTGTGTCAGTAGACTGCCTATTGTTGCCTGTTGTGGAGAGATGGCAATATCAATTTGGTTACCCTGCATTAGGTCGACATAGATACTTCGGTTGATCAATGCCATAGTTTTACGTGCACCCAGTCGTTTGGCCAAAATAGACGACATAATATTGACTTCATCATTATTGGTGACGGCAACGAAAACATCAATGTTTTCAATATTTTCGTCATGCAGCATTTCCTGATTGGATGCATCGCCATGTAAGACAATGGTATGTGACAAATCGTGAGAAATCGTTAATGCCCTTTGAGAATTACTTTCAATAAGTTTGACTTTATAGGTATTTTCCAGTGCCAGAGCCAGGCCAAATCCGATGTTTCCGCCTCCTGCAATCATGACACGTTCATAAGGTTTTTCAAGTTTTTGCAGTTCACCCATAACCGATCGTATATGTTTTTTGGCCGCAAGAAAAAATACCTCATCATCGGCTTCAATCAGTGTGCTGCCTCTGGGCATAATCGGTTTGCCATTACGAAAAATAGCAGCAACACGAGTATCGATATTGGGCATATGATCGCGCAAGGCCGATAAGGCATTACCCACTAATAAACCACCATAATAGGCTCGGACGGCAACTAATCGGACTAAACCTCCAGCAAAATCAACAACTTGCAAAGCACCTGGATTATCGATTAAACGTGCAATAGATTGTACAACTAAGTGTTCCGGGCTAATAACAACATCAACCGGTATGGCATCTGTTTGAAACAGGTCTTGATGATCCAGATAACTTTTTGCTCGCACACGGGCAATCTTGGTGGGTGTATGGAATAAAGAAAAAGCAACCTGGCAAGCGGTCATATTGACTTCATCACTATTGGTGACAGCAATTAACATATCGGCATCTTCGGCGCCGGCCTGTTTTAAAATATGAGGATAGGAACCGCAACCGACGATGGTCCTGAGATCAAGGTGGTCTTGTAGTTCTCTTAAACGCTTGGGATTGGTGTCGATCAATGTAATTTCATTGTCTTCACCAGTCAGGTTAATGGCTAGTGTACCGCCGACTTGACCAGCACCCAGGATAATTATTTTCATGGTAAAAAGTACGGTGCTCTTTTAACTGGAAGCCTCTACCAGTGCATTTTCAAATAGATCGGATAGAAGTGGTATGTTCTAGAGCCTGTTTAACCTATAAAAGATAAACAGGCTCTAACTTGAGTATAAGATAATTTTGGTTGTTCTTATAGTTCTTTTTGAAAACCTAATGTCAGAATATCATGGCTATAAAACTTGTGTTGCAACACGCTTTGTACGTCCAGAAAGAGTTGGAATCCATGACGTAAAACCATACTCATGCCCGTATTTAAGCGAATAAAATGCCGATCACCAGCTTCTACATCAAACTGAAATACTTCTGCTTCGGTATCACCAATAAAACTGAAGTTGATTAAACGGGTATTGTCTTTAATCTCGTATTGGCTGGTCAGGTTTAAATGAGGTGTTATGACACCAATAGGAGAAGAGATGGTTTTACTGATCAAGAAACCAAAACCTGCTTGTAAAGAGTTTCTTTCATCTCTACGAAAAGCGAGTTCTAATCCTGAATTGCCCTGTTCGTTATAGGCATCATAATCAATTCTTGACCAGGCAATATTCCAGTGTGTTGCCAACAAAAAAGAATGGCTTTGCCATTGGTATTGACCAAGAAACTGAAAGCCAGTGTGCTCAAAGTCATAATCACTTTCTGGTGTTGCACTGACATCAATGGGAAAATTAGTGTTTCTTTCCAGAAAACGGGTACTGCGTCTTTGATCTTGTTCTGAACGGTTACTGGAAAGAGAGATATCAAATGTGAGGTGATCGCTGTATATAAAAGATGCAAATAAGTTAATGCCTTGATTATCGACTGTGAAATCACCCCCCTGATTTAAGTCACCGTCTTGTTGATCAATATTAAGAGCAATGCCCAAAACAGTTTTTCTATTGATAGCATAAGTGGTACCAACGAGTAAACGTTGAATATCGACATCAAATCCTGGGGTGATTTGGGTTGTTTTTCGCTTCAGTGATTCACCTTGAGCACTGACAAAAATACCCCAACGTGCCTGAATGGTTTTAAAGTGATGAACATCCTGGTTTTCTTGTTCATTATTTTGTGTTGCATCAAAAGCGTTAAAAGTTTGATTGGATGATCCAAAGCTGCCACCCGTGTTTTCAAAGATTCTTGAGGGAGGGGGTGAAGAGCCATCTCCAAGAGGGAGTTGGACAAAACGGCGTGTACAGATAGTTTCTAAACCACCTTCAAGACGGGTGATGGCATCATCGCCTTGTAGGAGCTGAGCACAAGGTCCACTATTACGATCACCTTGCAAGAGAGTAGTGATTCTATCATTCAATGAGATTGCATGACTTATCATAGGTAAGAATAAGGCGATACTACAAGTAAGATAAGGTATTCTTTTCATTGAACTTAGGATCATGGAATAATCAAGCTGCTTATGTTAGGGGAAGAAGGTGTTAAGGTAAAGGACAAGAGATAAATTAAATGAAAGAAGAGAGTCAGTATCCAGAACTTAGGTTTAAGTATGATGACTTGGATGAAATAATGAGGGGGTAGCAAACCTCAAGAAAATCTATTTGTAAAAGATTGGTTAGGCTTTCTGGGTACTTTTATGTCACTTTCGACATAAAAATGTCATAATGTGTGCCTACAATGGCATCGCTTTATTTCATTTTGAGCAAATTATATGACCGACGACGCCACCTACTCAGGTTCTGATTCCCAATCTGCCGATTCTGAACAATCAGCAGAAATGGATGGTGTGCATTCACTACAAGATTCTATGAAAGATAATGAGCCACCCCAACAGACAGATTCAGTTCGGCATACTGTCAGAGCTTTATTAGATAAACAAGATGCCAGCGGCAGACATGTTCGCCGAAAATGGAAAGACGTTGTTTCCAGATACGGGATAGGTTTTGGCGGTGTTGCCGTTATTATCGCCGTAGTGATGATATTTTTCTATTTATTTTATGTGGTCTTTCCTATTTTCAGCAGTGCGCATATGCAGCAAAAGGCCCAGTTTGATTATCCGGTGAACTCAACAAAATTATGGGGGTTAGAGGAATACGGAGAGATTGCATTTAACATGGATCAAAGTGGACAAATACTGTTTTTTGATAGCACCAACGGTGCACCAGTTAAGCAGATTTCCCTTGAACTACCTCCAGGGGCTCAAGTAACTCAGACGGTATATGCTGATCAGGAAGATTATTTGGTGGCAGCAGGTTTAACGAATGGTCAGGTGCTTTTGTTTAAATTGGATTTTAAATTGTCTTATGAGAATGACAAACGTAACATTACGCCTCATGTCAATTATCCTTTCGGTACAGAGACATTGGATGTTGGTCAGGAACCCATTTTTCAGCTTTCGGCAACCAAACAGGAAGACTTTTTTAGTCTGGTGACTGCTAGTCGCACTGGAGACTTAACGTTAATACGATATGAATTATCTGAATCATTTGTTGATGATGGTTTAACTCTGGAAGAAATACACCGCGAAGTCAGAGCCAGTCAGCAGGTTGCTGATTTCTTATTGCATAGTCCCGATGGTTATTGGGTCTATGTCATTAGTCGTGACGGTACAGGGAAAAGTTATCAATTTTTGGATGACAAATTGGTGACGAATGAGTCTTCTTTATCATTTACAACGAATAACAGCAAAATCAGAGATGCTGTATTTTTGTTAGGTGGTATTTCATTACTCATTGCTGATGAGAGTGGTCGTATTGGACAATGGTTACCCGTTAGAAATGAAAGTAATCAATATAAATTAGTGAATGTCCGTTCATTTGAATTTAACGATTCACCGATTATCAGTTTAACAACGGAGTGGAAGCGAAAGGGATTTGCAGCCTTGAATGAAAATAATGAAATTGCATTGTTTTTTTCCACATCGCATAGAAAAGTTTATTCTGAGAAGTTAGATACGACGTTACATTCATCAGCTTCCGTTCGATTTAATTCTCGTTCAAATAAACTGATGATTTTGAATAAGAATGATGTGAGTCAATGGGATATTGACAATGAACATCCGGATTTATCCTGGTCAGCTTTATGGAGCAAAGTGTGGTACGAAAACTATCCTGAACCTCAATATATCTGGCAGTCTTCTGCATCCAACAATGATTTCGAAGCCAAGTTTTCATTAATGCCATTAAGTTTTGGAACATTAAAAGCGGCATTTTATGCCATGTTGTTTGCTATGCCATTGGCCATTTGTGGCGCTATCTTTACAGCCTATTTTATGGCGTCCTCCATGCGTCAGCTAGTAAAGCCTTCCATTGAAATCATGGAAGCCTTACCTACGGTGATTCTTGGATTTTTAGCAGGCTTATGGTTGGCTCCCATGCTGGAACAGCATTTGCCCGGTATCTTTTTGTTATTAATCACCATGCCTATAGGGATTATTTTATTTGGATTATTGTGGCACGTGATGCCTGGTGATTGGAAACATCGTATTCCCGCAGGTTGGCAGGCCGCTCTATTGATACCTGTGATTATTCTTGTTGGTGCAGTCGCTATGATGCTGAGTTACCCCATTGAATTGGCATTTTTTAATGGCAATATGGGGCAGTGGTTATCGGATGAAGCAGGTATCGATTTCGATCAGCGTAATTCATTGGTTGTTGGGATAGCCATGGGTTTTGCTGTTATTCCAACTATTTTTTCTATTGCCGAAGATGCTATTTTCAGTGTACCCAGACATTTAACCAATGGTTCTTTGGCATTGGGTGCCAGTCCCTGGCAAACGTTAGTGCGTGTTGTATTACCAACAGCCAGCCCAGGTATTTTTTCTGGTGTCATGATAGGTATGGGTAGAGCCGTAGGTGAAACCATGATTGTATTAATGGCAACAGGTAATACACCGATTATGGATGCCAATATTTTTGAAGGTATGAGAACACTTTCTGCAAATATCGCTGTTGAAATGCCAGAATCAGAAGTTAACTCATCACACTATCGGATTTTATTCTTATCAGGTTTGGTTTTATTTATATTTACCTTTATGTTCAATACCATAGCTGAGTTGGTTCGACATCGTTTAAGGAAAAAGTATGGTTCACTGTAATGTTATTCAAGATGTATAGAGTTGAGTTATGAGAGAAAAATTCTTTAAATCAGGCGAACATTGGGTATGGTTTAATGCGGGTGCCGTAGCCATTTCTTTGGTGATGGTTTTTGGTTTACTGATTTTAATTGCTGTTAGAGGTTTAGGGCATTTCTGGCCGGCCAGTGTTCATCAATTTGAGTTACAAAATGAAGAGGGAGTACAACTTAAATATCTGGGTGAAATTTATGATGAACAATTGCCTAAAGGTGCTAAAACAGATCATGAAAAACAACTGTTAATTAAAAAAGGTAATCGCGAAGTTTATGGCTTGGATTTTAGCTGGATACCTGTCAAACAAATGACTCAGAAGTCATCTGTTATTCCCAAAGATGTTGTTGTGTTGGAACGTCGGGAGTGGGGCAATTTTTATGGCTTCTTAAAGCATATTACATTGGATGGTGTTGTTCAGAAAGGTGATGTTGAAACCAGTTATACACAATTAGTGAATTATATTGATGACATTAATTTAATTTATGATGAAATTAAAGAATTGCAAGAAACGGACATAGGAAAAATTAATTATCAACTTGAGCAACTGCGTTTAGATCGAAGACGACTTGAATTAAAAAATAAAGTGACACCGGATAGCCTGGCAAAGTTAGACAAGCAAAAACAGCGGTTAGATGAAGAGTTTGCTGAATTAAGAGAAGCATTGAATCAGTTATATGCAAAAACCGAGAAAAAGTCAGTGATTGTTGAAACCATTGAAGGTAAAGAATTGACAATACCCATTGCTAATATAGTACGTAGTTATCGCCCGAATCAAATGAGTGTATGGAGTAAAATTGGTTTTTATTTTGAAAAAATAGGCGAGTTTTTATTGGATGAACCCAGGGAAGCCAATACAGAAGGTGGTGTTTTTCCTGCCATATTTGGTACAGTGATGATGGTCTTATTGATGTCTGTCATTGTGACACCTTTTGGTGTGATTGCTGCTGTGTATTTACATGAATATGCCAAACAGGGTTTTCTGACACGTTTAATTCGTATTGCGGTGAATAACCTGGCAGGTGTGCCTTCTATTGTTTATGGTGTTTTTGGATTGGGTTTCTTTGTTTATTTTATGGGTGGCAGTATTGATGAACTCTTTTATCCGGAAGCACAACCTGCACCCACATTTGGTACGCCTGGTTTATTATGGGCCTCAATCACCCTGGCCTTGTTAACGTTACCGGTTGTTATCGTTTCTACAGAAGAAGGTTTGTCACGCATTCCACGGTCCTTGAGAGAAGGCAGCCTGGCTTTAGGTGCAACAAAAATAGAAACTTTATGGAAAACCATTTTACCTATGTCGAGTCCTGCTATGATGACGGGTTTAATTTTAGCAATAGCCAGAGCTGCTGGTGAAGTGGCACCTTTGATGCTGGTTGGAGTTGTTAAATTAGCACCGACTTTGCCTTTGGATGGCAATGCACCTTTTTTACATCTAGAACGAAAATTTATGCATTTGGGCTTTCATATTTACGATGTTGGTTTCCAAAGTCCAAACGTTGAAGCAGCAAGACCTTTGGTATATGCGACAGCATTATTATTGATTTTAGTAATTGTGTTATTAAATATAACCGCAATAAAAATTCGAAATAATTTACGTGAAAAATATAAATCTCTTGAACATTAACAAGAGTAATTTTATATTTCAGCCGATTTAAGAGAACCAGGTATAATAGAATGAATGCAAGTGTAGAAGCAGTAAACTTATCAGATACCTCACATGAGAATGGTTTTGATCCAAGTGTATTGGATGGTGAGGAAATTGCGATTAGAGTTGAAGATCTCAATTTATTTTATGGAGAAAAACAGGCACTTTATAATATAGACTTACATATCCCTGAGAAAAAAGTCACTGCTTTTATCGGTCCAAGTGGCTGCGGTAAGTCAACCTTACTTCGTTGCTTTAATCGTATGAATGATCTGGTAGATATTGCTCGTATTGAAGGTGCCATTAAATTAGAAAATAACAATATTTATAATCCCAATGTAAATGTTGCTGAGTTACGCAGAAAAGTGGGTATGGTTTTTCAAAAGCCCAACCCATTTCCCAAAAGTATTTACGAAAATGTTGCTTACGGATTACGGCTTCAGGGAATTAATAAACGCAGTGTTTTGGATGAAGTCGTGGAATGGGCACTGAAAGGTGCTGCCTTATGGGATGAAGTAAAAGATCGATTAAATGAAAGTGCTTTAGGTATGTCAGGTGGCCAACAACAACGTTTAGTCATTGCCCGTGCCATTGCTGTTCAACCAGAAGTTTTATTACTGGATGAGCCTGCTTCGGCACTTGATCCAATTTCTACATTAAAAATTGAAGAATTAATTCACGAACTGAAAGAACAATATACGATTGTGATTGTCACGCATAATATGCAACAGGCTGCTCGTGTTTCTGATTACACAGCGTTTTTGTATATGGGTGATATGGTAGAGTTTGATAAAACAGATATTATTTTTACCAATCCTAAAAAGAAAAAAACCGAAGACTATATTACAGGCCGTTACGGTTAACTTAAAAAACCTTCAGATTATGGTGGGTCATTATTATGTTAGATAAAAGCCAATTCACACAGCATATTTCAAGACAATATAATGAAGATTTAGAAAATCTTCGTAACAAAGTTTTGGCGATGGGTGGATTAGTTGAAACACAAATCGAAGGTGCTTTGGAATCTTTAGCTCAGCTTGATGGTGATATGGCTAAAACAATCATCGAGACGGACAAAGTAGTCAATGGTTATGAAGTGGATATTGACGAAGAGTGCACACGTGTTGTTGCTAAACGTCAGCCTGCTGCGGCAGATCTTAGATTGATTATGGCAGTGATAAAAACCATCACTGATTTGGAAAGAATCGGTGATGAGGCTGAAAAAATTGCACGAATGGCAAGCCATATTGCCTTGAGTATGGATGACTTTATTCCCAAGAAAAAATATTTTGGCGCGGTAATGAACCTGGGACAATCTGTCTCCAAAATGTTGCATAATGCTTTGGATGCATTTGCAAGATTAGATGTTGAAACTGCGTTGCATGTTGCTCAAAAAGAAGCTAAAGCAGATAAAGAATATGATGCAGTTATACGGCAACTGATTACTTATATGATGGAAGATCCAAGAAGTATTTCTTCTGTTCTTGATGTGATGTGGTCCGCAAGAGCACTTGAACGAGTTGGTGATCATGCCCGGAATATTTCAGAATATGTGATTTATCTGGTAAAGGGCAAAGATGTTCGTCATGTCAGTCTAAAAGAAATGAAGCAAGTTGCTAAAGAAGATAATGAATAATATAAGACATTTTTCCACTATTCGTTTTTAAAGTAAACATTGTACGGGGTAATATATGAATGCAACAGTGTTAGTTGTTGAAGATGAACCTGATATCAGAGAAATGCTGGTTTTTTCTCTGGAACAAGATGGTTACTCAACGCTACAGGCTGGTACTTCTGAAAGAGCGCTCTCTTTATTACAGGAAGAAATGATACCGGATTTACTACTTGTCGACTGGATGTTGCCAGGTGCTACCGGTGTTGAACTAACCCGAAAAGTTAAAAAAAATAATCAACTGAAAGATATTCCGATTATTATGCTCACAGCTCGTGGGGATGAAAATGATCGGGTTAAAGGGTTAGACGCAGGCGCAGATGACTATATTGTCAAGCCATTTTCACCTAAAGAGCTGATGGCCCGTGTAAGAGCCGTATTAAGACGTACTGACTCTCCCATTGTTGAAGAAAAAATACTAAGAGTTGGTCGATTAAAACTGGATACCGTTAGTCATCGTGTTATGGTGAATGGTGAAACCATAAAGTTAGGGCCAACAGAATACAAATTATTGTTATTCTTTTTAGAACATCCTGAACGGGTGTTTACTCGCACGCAATTGCTTGATGCTGTTTGGGGGCATCAGGTCATTGTTGAAGAAAGAACGGTGGACGTTCATATTCGTCGTTTACGCAAGGCTTTGAATGATTGTGGTATAAAAGAATATGTACAAACTGTACGAGGCTCGGGATATCGCTTTTCGCATAGAGCTTAGTATTAAATGTATTTGTATCATTTTAATACTGAAATATATCTGGTGATTGAGTTTTCAACGGATGAATGACTTTCGCTATTGGACGGTAGAATTTTGGTTGATCATTATTATCGTGATAATGACAGTAATGGGAGGGGTATTAACGGGTTATTTGGGAGAGTTTATATTTATTTTTGTTACGGGTTATTTATTATGGCATTTGCGTCAGATTTATCGTTTGCGTTATTGGTTAAATCGTTCCAGAAGTTTATATCCCCCAGAGGCCATGGGTATTTGGAACGATATATTCCACAATATCTTTTTGTTACAGAAGCGCAATAGAAAATCCCGTAAACGGCTTACACGCATATTAAATGAATTTCGTTTATCAACAGCAGCCTTACCTGATGGTGCTGTTGTGTTGGATCAACGCAGTGAAATTGTCTGGTTTAATAAATCAGCAGAAATTTTATTGGATTTGAATCCCAGAAAAGATATTGGTCAGCGTATTACCAATTTAATTCGTTTTCCAAAATTTATTGAATTTGAATCACAAGACAGTTATTCATTGCCATTGGAAATGCCTTCACCTCATGATAATAATATTCACTTGAGTGTAAGAATTGTTCCTTATAGCAAAAATCAACGATTACTGATTGCCCGGAATATTACCCGCCTGCATCATCTGGAAAAAGTAAGAAAAGATTTTGTTGCCAATGTTTCCCATGAATTGAGGAGTCCTTTAACCGTCATTTCAGGATATATTGAGTTAATGAGGGATGCTGAAGAACAATTGCCGAAGCAATATCACAAACCTCTCAAGCACATGGAAGATCAAGTGACTCGAATGAATAGTCTGGTGGATGATTTATTAACTTTGTCACAATTGGAATCTGGCAGTACAAAATTAGAAAAACAAACCATAAATGTCGCTGCTGTGTTGGAACGTATTGAAAAAGATGCCCAGGATTTAAGCCAGAACAAACATCAGATCGAGTTATTGATAGAAACGCATACCAGTATAGAAGGTCATGAAAAAGAAATAGAAAGTGCTTTCTCGAATTTGATATTTAATGCCATACGTTATACACCAGAAGGTGGAAAAATAACCATTAGCTGGATAAAAACACAGGAATATTTGGAAATGAGTGTGCGTGATACAGGGCCGGGCATTGAAGCGGCGCATATTCCCAGATTAACCGAACGATTTTACCGCGTGGATAATGGGCGTTCCAGAAAAGATGGTGGAACAGGATTGGGGCTTGCTATTGTGAAACATGTATTGGAAAGGCATGATGCGGGTTTAAGTATTGAAAGTGAGGTGGGTAAAGGGAGTGAGTTTAAATGTCTTTTTCCATTACAGCCGTTTAAAAAAAACCTATAAATCTCAAAATATGAATATTAAGGAAATTTGACCATAATATGACATATTTCTTTAAGTGCTGTCATAAAAAAGTCATATTAGCTAGCTAATATGCACGTGGAATATTAAAAAATCCTAACTTAATCCATTTTATTCAATTTTCATTTTTTGGAGATGCTATGAAATTATTAAAACACCTTGCTTTATTGGCTTCATTATGTGCTGCACCTTTATTTGCAGCAGGGGTAGACAGCAAATTAGCTGATTATAAAAAAGTCAGTGGTATTTCTGGTAATTTGTCCAGTGTTGGTTCAGATACCTTGGCAAACCTTATGACATTATGGGCTGAAGAGTACAAGCGCCAATATCCTAACGTTAATATTCAAATTCAAGCAGCGGGCTCTTCAACAGCACCTCCTGCATTAACTGAAGGGACTTCTCAGTTTGGTCCTATGAGCCGAAAAATGAAATCAAAAGAAACCACAGCTTTTGAGAAAAAACATGGCTATAAACCAACACCTATCCGAGTGGCTATTGACGCTTTGGCTGTTTATGTGAATAAAGACAACCCAATTAAAGGGTTAACTATTCCTCAAGTCGATGCTATTTTTTCTTCAACCAGAAAATGTCGAGGAAAAAAAGACATCACCTCCTGGGATGATCTGGGTATTAAAGGGTTAGGTGATATCCAACTTTATGGTCGTAACTCTGTATCAGGTACTTATGGCTATTTTAAAAAGAAAGCCTTATGTAAAGGTGATTACAAGAACAGTGTGAACGAACAACCTGGTTCAGCAGCGGTTGTACAGGCAATCAGCCAATCAAAAAATGGTATTGGTTACTCAGGCATGGGCTATAAAACGGCAGGTGTTCGTTTAGTACCTCTTGCTAAAAAACCAGGCCAGCCTTACATTGAAGCTAATACAGAAAACGCTTTAACTGGTGATTTCCCATTAAGTCGATACTTATATGTTTATGTGAATAAGCATCCTAATAAACCACTTCCTCCTTTAGAAAGAGAGTTTATTAAAATGGTATTAGCCAAAGTAGGTCAACATGTTGTACTTAAAGATGGTTATATTCCATTACCTGCTAAAGTTGCTAAAGAAGAATTAGCAAAGTTGAAGTAGTCGACACATTTGATGTTGAAAAAGGCCGCTATATCAGCGGCCTTTTTTGTGCCTCTAATAAACCCTTATAATATCCCTATTTACAAGAAGGTCTTTGCCTTTTGCAGTGAATAAAATTAGAGTAGAATACCCGGCCAAATCTTTTACGTTATTTTTATTTGAATAGAGGTAGTCCATGACTGATAAATTTGTTGCCATTTTAATGGGGTCCGATTCTGATTTGCCTGTAATGCAATCGGCTTACGATATTTTAAAAAAGTTAGATATTCCGGTTGAGATGAAGATTTCATCGGCCCACAGAACCCCTCAAGCAACCCATACTTATGTGAAGGATGCAGAGTCCCGAGGTTGTCAGGCATTTATTTGTGCAGCTGGCATGGCTGCTCATCTTGCTGGTACAGTGGCTGGCTTAACAACTCGTCCTGTGATTGGCGTGCCTTTAGAAAGTGGGCCATTGAAGGGGAATGATGCTTTGTATTCCACAGTACAAATGCCAGGCGGTATACCGGTTGCTACGGTAGCTATTGGTAAAGCGGGCGCTCAAAATGCAGCTTACTTATCCGCACAAATTTTAGCTTTATCAGATGATGCGGTTGCTGAGAGAGTAAAAGCTGAGCGTCAGTCTCGTTCTGATGCAGTGATTGAAAAAGACAAACAGCTGCAAGCACAGCTTCAAGGTTAATCAATCATTAATGGGTCTTTGGCCGGTTTTAAAAGCAGCCAATGTTATCGAGGCCGGTGGTGTTATTGCTTATCCAACAGAGACCATTTGGGGATTCGGCTGTGATCCCTGGAATCAGGAGGCTGTTTTACATTTATTAGCTGTAAAACAGCGTCCAATAGACAAAGGATTGATACTGCTGATTAGTGATTGGCAGCAGGCAGGCTCTTTAATCACACCCTTATCTTCCGAGTTGCAGCAACGCCTGAAAATGGAAACTGCTAAGCCCATCACCTGGGTTTTGCCAGTATCCGAACATGTGCCTAACTGGTTAACCGGAGGGCGTGATACCATCGCTATTCGGCGCACAACACATCCTTTTTGTATAGAATTATGTCATCGTATTGGGCCCATTGTTTCCACCAGTGCCAATCATTCCCAGGGTTTAGCTGCGCGCAGTCGCTGGCAATGTATTCGGCAATTCAGGCAACAACTGGACTGGATTGCACCAGGTGAAAGTTTGGGGCAGGCGTCATCCAGTATTCGTGATGCCATATCAGGGCAGTGGTATCGTCATTAATTTTTGAATCAGTAGAGTTTTTTTCATTATGTCCATTGATAAAGAGCGTGTTAAAGCGTATTTTTGTAGATTACAAGATCATATTTGTGAAGCCTTACAGAGAGAAGAGGGCGAAAAAGTATTTCGGGAAGATCGATGGCAAAGGCAGGAAGGCGGCGGTGGTATTTCCCGTGTACTTGAAGGTGGTGCGGTGATTGAAAAAGGGGGCGTGAACTTTTCCCATGTGACGGGAGCGGCTTTGCCACCCTCTGCAACAGCGACACGACCAGAATTAGCAGGACGATCATTTGAGGCCATGGGGGTTTCACTGGTTATTCATCCTAAAAATCCTTATGCACCCACATCACATATGAATGTGCGTTTTTTCATTGCAGAATCAGACAATGAACAGCCCATTTGGTGGTTTGGTGGCGGTTTTGATTTAACGCCTTATTATGGGTTTGATGAAGACTGTCAGCATTGGCATCAAATGGCTGCACAGGCTTGTCAGCAGATGGATGAATCCTTATACCCTGAATTTAAACAAGCGTGTGATGAGTATTTTCATATTCGTCATCGCAATGAAGCACGAGGTATTGGTGGATTATTTTTTGATGATTTTAATCGATGGGACTTTGAAAAAAGTTTTGAATTAACGCGAGCCATAGGCGATCATTATTTATTGGCTTATTTACCTATTCTGCAGAAACGTAAATCCATGGAATATGGTGAACGGGAAATTGAGTTTCAGCATTATCGCCGGGGGCGTTATGTTGAGTTTAATTTAGTCTATGACCGAGGGACTTTATTTGGTTTGCAAACAGGAGGCCGCACAGAATCCATACTCATGTCTTTACCAGCACATGTCAGTTGGCGATATGATTGGCATCCTCCCGAAGGGTCGCCAGAGGCCTTACTCTATGAGCGCTATCTGGTGCCCAGAAATTGGCTTACAAATGATATGGACTTGTCATAATATTGTGTTATAAATATCACATAATGATCGGTATATGTGAGAGGAGTGTTTGGTATTGAGCTTAACCACCGGAAAATATCCATTTGTACGTAAACGTCGCAATCGCAGCGATGATTTTATTCGTGATTTGGTGGCTGAACATCATGTGTCAGTGAATGATTTGATTTATCCGATGTTTCTTCTGCCAGGAGAAAATCAACAACATGATATTTCTTCCATGCCAGACATTCATCGTCTATCCGCTGATCATTGCCTTAAGGAAGTAGAACATCTGGTGAATTTAGGGATAAAAGCCATCGTATTGTTTCCAGTAATTGATTCTGCGGAAAAAACGCTAACAGCAGAAACATCCTATGATCCTAATGGATTGGTACAAACAACGGTTCGATTATTAAAAGATCATTTTCCCGAGATGGGTGTGATTACTGATGTGGCATTGGATCCTTATACGTCCCATGGTCAAGATGGCATTATTGATAAGAATGGTTATGTGTTGAATGATGAAACCATTGAGATTTTAATGAAACAGGCCTTGTCTCATGCAGATGCTGGCGCTGATATTGTTGCACCTTCCGATATGATGGATGGACGCATTGGTGCTATTCGCAATATATTGGAAGTTGAAGGCTTTGTGAATACAAAAATTCTGGCTTATTCAGCAAAATATGCTTCACATTTTTATGGACCATTTCGTGAAGCGGTCAGCTCAGCATCATCACTGGGTAAAAGTGATAAAAAGAGCTATCAAATGGATCCGGCAAATACAAATGAGGCACTACATGAAATAGCCATGGATATTGAAGAAGGTGCAGATTTGATCATGGTTAAACCAGGATTACCTTATTTGGATATTATTGCTCAGGCAAAAGCAGCGTTTAAAGTTCCTGTTTTTGCCTACCAGGTGAGTGGAGAATATGCAATGTTAAAGGCAGCCAGTCAGGCAGGTTGGTTGCAAGAGAAAGAAGTGGTAATGGAAACATTGATTGCTTTTAAACGCGCAGGAACTGATGCCGTACTGTCTTACTATGCAAAAGAAATAGCCCATTGGCTGAGTCAATAAAAAATCCAGAGGTAATTGATGGAGAATTCAACAGTTGATACTCACGCACCAGTATCAGAAAAAAGTGAACAGACTGATCAGAATATAGATATTGAAGTGCTGGATGAACAAAACGTAGATGATATGAAAAGTCTGTCGAGTTATTTATCAGAAAAACCGCTGACTGAAATTAATGAAAAGAAACCATTATCCAGTCCGGAATATTTTATTAACAGAGAGCTGAGTTTTTTACAATTTAACTGGCGGGTATTGCAACAGGCATTGGATGAAACATTACCATTACTGGAACGTATAAAATTTATTTTTATTTTTAGTAATAATCTGGATGAATTCTTTGAAGTCAGGGTGGCGACTCATGTTCATAAAGAACGTAAATATCCTGACAGTGTGGGTCCTGATGGTTTGAATGCAACACAAGTGTTGGCTGAAATCAGTAAAACCTGTCATGAAATGGTTGATGAGCAATATCGGATTTTTAATGAAGTTTTATTACCAGAACTTAAGCGACATGAGATTCATTTTCACAGACGTTCAGAATGGAATAAAGAACAGGAAGAGTGGATAAAAAAATATTTTATTCATGAAGTTGCACCTGTCGTCAGTCCAATTGGATTGGATTTAGCTCATCCTTTTCCTCGTTTAGTGAACAAAAGTTTGCATTTTATTGTGTCATTGGAAGGAAAAGATGCTTTTGGTAGAGACAGTGGTTATGCTGTGGTACATATGCCTCGTTCATTACCTCGTTTGATTCGTTTACCCAAAGAAATATCAGGTGATGGTGATCATTTTGTTTTTCTTTCTGCGATTATTCATGGACATGTTGGGCGTTTATTTCCTGGGATGAAAGTGAAAGGTTGTTATCAGTTTCGGTTAACCAGAGACAGTGACTTATTGGTTGATGAGGAAGGGGTTGATGATTTGGCTGGGGCATTAAAAGCCGAATTACAATCCAGAGATTTTGGTACTTCCGTTCGATTGGAAATTGCTGAAAATTGTCCAGAAAAAGTTGCTCAGTTTCTTTTGAGTAAATGTAATTTAACCAGTAAAGATCTTTATCGGGTTGATGGACCGGTTAATTTGAATCGCTTAATGAATCTTTCGGATATATTAGAACGATCAGATTTAAAGTTTAAACCATTAAAACCACATACACCTAAAATTTTGCATCATTCCATTTTTGAAGAAATAAAGCAAAATGATATCTTATTACATCATCCTTTTGAAAGTTTTGAACCTGTTGTAAATTTTATTCGGGAAGCAGCCAGTGATCCTAATGTTCTGGCAATAAAGCAAACCTTATATCGAAGTGGTTCAGAATCACCAATTGTTGATGCCTTGATTGATGCGGCTTATGCAGGAAAAGAAGTGACAGCCGTTGTTGAATTAAGAGCAAGGTTTGATGAAAAAGCGAATATAGAGTTAGCCAGTAAATTACAGGAAGCAGGTGCTTTGGTTGTTTATGGTGTTGTGGGTTATAAAACACATGCAAAACTGTGTGTGGTAACTAGGCGGGAAGCCAAGAAGTTGAGACATTATGCTCATTTGGGAACAGGTAATTATCATGTGGGTAATGCAAAGCTTTATACCGATATCAGTTTATTAACATCCGATAAATTATTATGTGAAGATGCATTGAATGTCTTTTTACAATTAACGGGTATGGGTAAAGCCTATAAGTTACATAAAATTTTACAGGCTCCTTTTACTTTACAAAAAAGCGTATTTGAACTCATCGATCAGGAAATAAAAAATAAAAAATCAGGAAAAAATGCTTATATTCGAGCAAAAATGAATTCATTAACAGAAGCTAAAATGATAAAAAAATTATATGAAGCTTCTCAACAAGGTGTGGATATTGATTTAATTATTCGAGGTATTTGTTGTTTACGTCCAGGCATACCAGGGGTTTCTGATAATATTCGTGTTCGTTCTATTGTAGGAAGGTTTTTAGAGCACTCGAGAGTCTTTTGTTTTTGTAATGATGATAATGAAAAAGTGTATGCTTCCAGTGCAGATTGGATGGATAGAAACTTACATTATCGAATTGAAGTGTGTTTCCCAATAGAAAAAAAATTATTGGCTAAACGATTATCCAATGAAACAATAGACGTTTATTTAAAAGATAATATGCATAGTTGGGAACTCAATACGGATGGCAGCTATCAAAAAATTAAAACACTTGATGAGAAGCAACGTTTCCGAGCTCAGAAAAATTTACTGGATTTATTAACCAAAAATAAATAACCTCTCGCTGTATACGACTGACTTTTCCAAGAGCGGAAATAAGCAGTCTAAGTTTAAAATATAAGCAACCTTCAGCATATACTGTGGATTATCTATATCGAAAGTTGCCTCAATATAACTGAGTCAGCTATAAAAGCTAATTGGTTTTTCTTATCCCGAGTTCAGGTTAAATACTGATTTACTGCCAATATTAAAGTATTAAATAAAGATTCATTTTTATTGTTACCGGTTTGAATCGTATTTAATCGCTGGTTGTCGATTTTTGTTTGTAAAAAAGTGGTTACCTTATTATCTTTTGTTGCTGTTTGATGTTCAACGGCCATGACTTCCAGTGTTGGTAATTCTAAAGAAGACTGTAAAGCAGTACAAAAAATATCTAATGCATCATCGCCTTTTTCTAAAAAGTTGATATGCGTATCTTCTTTAATGAATGAACCGGATAATTCAAATTCATTGTTATCTTCTTTAAGAATATACTCTTGCAAACGGCAAGTGTCGTTAGCTGATGACATAAATTTATCTTGTAGAATTTTCCAAATAGCATCTGCATTGACTTCTGTTGATGAATTTTCTGCCAAACTTTGCACATGTTGACTGACTTCTATTTGCATCCATCGAGGTAAACTTAAGCCATAATGATGCTCCAATAAATAAGCAACGCCTCCTTTTCCAGATTGACTGTTCACTCGAATAACCGATTGATAGTCTCTGCCCAGATCAGCAGGATTAATGGGTAAATAAGCAACATCCCAGGCATCGTTATCATCTTGTTGTGCTAAACATTTGCGAATGGCATCCTGATGACTGCCTGAAAAAGCCGTATAAACCAATTCACCAAACCAGGGATGACGAGGATGGGTTTTTATTTGGGTACAGTGTTCAACAACACGCATAATTTCTGCTGCATTGGAAATATCAATAGCGGGATCAATACCCTGGCTGTATAAATTCATTGCCATAGTGACTAAGTCCATATTGCCCGTTCTTTCACCATTACCCATGAGTGTGCCTTCAATACGATCGGCACCTGCCAAAATAGCCAATTCAGCTGCAGCAACAGCACAACCTCGGTCATTATGGGTATGGATGCTGACCAAAATGCTGTCTCTATGATTGATCTGTTGGCAAAAGGTTTCCACTTGATCTGCAAACACATTGGGTGTAGCACACTCGACGGTGGCAGGCAGATTCATAATGGCTTTGTGGTCGGGTGTCGGCTGCCAAACATCAATGACGGCGTTGCAGATATCAATACTAAAGTCAATTTCAGTGCTTGAAAAACTTTCTGGAGAGTATTCAAAAGACCATTCTGTTTCAGGAAATTGTTTAGACATATCCAAAACTTTTTGTGCACCTTTACGGGCAATCTCTTTAATACCTTCACGATCAAGATTAAATACCTTTTTTCTTTGTACAGGAGAGGTTGAGTTATAAACGTGGACAATGGCTTTTTTTGCGCCTTTGAGGGCTTCATAAGTTCTTTCAATCAGTGCATCACGTGCCTGTACCAATACCTGAATAGTGACATCATCCGGTATTTGATGTTCTTCAATCAACCATCGACAAAATTCGAAATCCGGTTGTGATGCTGCTGGAAAGCCTATTTCTATGTGTTTAAAACCAATATTGACCAGTAATTGCCACATTTGGCGTTTTTGAGCAACATTCATGGGCTCAATTAAAGCCTGGTTGCCATCTCTTAAATCAACAGCACACCATAAGGGTGCTTGAGTAATCATTTGTGATGGCCACTGTCTGTCGTGCTTGTTTAAAATAGGAAAAGGACGGTATTTTTGATGATTAAACTGGCTCATGATAACTCTTGTAATCCAATATAATTTTTGGAAATCGTGGTGATAACAAATTGTTATGATAAAAGGTTTTCTCTATAAGTAACCTGAACTCGGGATAAATAAAAAGAATGCTTGGTTAGATTTTAATGATTTCTTTCGAATTTTACGACTTTTTTATAAAGTAATATTTGATTAATCCGATCAAACTGATGGCAATCCAAAAGATTTCAATCACAAAAGAGGATAGATTAAAGTTAAAAAGCAAAGAAACGGTGACTAACAAAGCACCAATGAGGTTGAGCCAGGAATAAAGCGCCGTATCGCTTTGAATTTTTTCCATTTGTAGTAAAAAGAAAGCTGAAATAATCAGGAATACACCCAGGTTGCCAACAATATCGTGCCATGCGTAGTGCATTGTATACCACTTAAATAGTAAAGAAGAAATCATTAGGTATTGTACTTGAAAACCTGATGCATAGGGTATGGGCTTGGGAGAAGTTCATTGCCGTGAATGTTAGAGATTAAAAAAGATTAGATCAGAAAGAGATATATCATCAACATCTCAATATGCGGCTTCAATAGTATGGTGGATTGCTTTAAAGTAAACGAGACACTTAGATTAGAGGTCGCTTTGATGCAACAAGAGCTCTCGCTATCAAAACCGCCAAGCTTACTGCCTGAAACATTAATACAATCCGTTCAACTGATTCCTCCTAGTCATTTTGTTACAGTCAAAGGTCGGGTTGCACGCCTTTCAGAATGGTCTAATGAGAGCCCCAATATTATTTGGGGGGATTTGGAATGGAATAATATCAGTATTAAGTTTCGTTGTTCTCCCCAGGAAGCACCTTCAGTATTGGGCGAAATGGTGGTGATTTATGGTACTTTAGCAATAGAACCTCATAGAGCTTCATCAGGATTTGATATCATTATTAATGGTTCGGTGGTTGATCGATGGCTACCCAAAGATCTGATGAGCCAGGAATATCAAATAAAACGGACACACCCCAAAAAAGCACTCAGCGCATTTTTTGAACATTATTATTTGCATGAAATGGTCTTTTTTATCGAAAGGAATGATCAGGTTATGGTAAGAGAAGCGTTTAACAAAATGAAAATGGAAAAGTATTGTCGTTGTTACATTTATGAAGTCAACGACATGAAGGTTCTATTGGAAGAATTAAAAAAAATAGAAGCCAAAGCCATAATTTTTGTTAAAAATTATGTTTCTTCTGAGTTTGATATAGGAAATAATCCGATGCTCATCGATTTTTTCCTTGAATCCAAAAGTCATTTTTATACTGTATTGGGCAAAAAACATACCATTGAATCTTTAGATAAAGAAGCGGATGAATATTTTATTTCAATTGAACATTGTGTCCAAACCATTGAATTCAATTTAAAAACAATCGAAGACAATAAACAACTCAAACAGAAAATTGATGAACTGAATACAGATAACAAAAATCTGTCTTTAGAAAAAGACAGTCTATACATGCAGCTAAACCAAAGTAAATCTCGGGCTAAGGAAATTCTAGAAGAGATGAAGCTAAAACATAATCAGCAAACCTCCTCCAATAGAAAAAAAGCTGAGAAAATGATAAAAACGATAAGAAAACAATATCAATTTAAAATATGGAGTGTGATTAGTGTGGTGTTTGTATTGATCGCATTGGTTGTTTTATTTCGGTTATTTTTGTAGTGGTTTAATGGAACTGAAATTGTACTTGTTATATATTGCTGGTAACATCAGTATCTTCCTTTACAACGAGGAGTAATGTTTTATGAGTGTTACTGCTAATTTCTATTTTCAGAGTTACGATGAGTGGCGTCATGCACTCACTGAACGCTGCAAGATTAACCTGACGCCAGATTATGCTCGTACTCGGATCTCTGCTCTCCGTGATACTGCTGATCCTCATACTAAAGAATTTACGGCACAGTACGGAGAAGCTTATTTACAGCAGGTTATCGAATGGTTTGAGCAAGCCGAGCGGGGATAATGATATCTAAGCTCAAACTGATCAAATAAGTTAACCTAAAGAGGGTAGAGCTATGATTGAATTTCAAGCCATGTTTCCGGTGATGGTAGCCGATGATTTAGAATCAATTAAACAATTTTATAAAAAGTATTTTGGTTTTAATGATGTGTTTTTTGATCCTGATTTCTATTTGCATTTAGTCTCACCTGACAATGGTGTTCAGTTGGGTTTTATGATGCCAAATCTTGAAAGTCAGCCAGCAATGTTACATTCTAAGATGGTAGCTAAGGGATATGTGATTAGTCTTGAAGTGACTGATGCTCAAAAAGCATATGAGCAAGCTAAAGATTTTAGTTTAGAGGTTGTTTTCCCTTTAAAAGAGGAAGCTTGGGGACAAAGGCATTTTATTATTCAAGATCCAGCAGGTTTTTACCTTGATATAGTGGAGCATTTTGAAGTTGCTGAAGAATGATATTTAAACATATAGATGAAGTGATGCCAGATTTTTAACTTTCAAAATTAAAAGTAATTAACTTTGAAAAGGAAACATTTTTTCAATCATTTATTGGTTTAAACACTTTGTTAGTAGATACTTTTAAGTTTTTTGTATTTTAAAAGTAAATCATGTGTTTGTTCACTATTGGGTTTTGCTGTATCAAGTAATTTTTTAATTCTGTTATCTAAATCAATAAAATCCTTATCTGTATTGTCACCCAGTATCTTAAATCCCATTCGCCAATTAGAAAACTCTCTTGCATGTAGATTTTCGTTAGTATAAATAATATCCATTTGATTATGTCTAATATCTGCTTTTATGGTTTCTCTTATTTCATCTATTGACTCTTTAGGGCCTTCTAAAACTTGTAAAAACACACCTTTATCATACAGTAATAAACCCGTTAAGCTTAAGTTTTTGTTTTTGCGTCTTGACTGTTTTAATAGGACTTGTAAATCTTGTTCAGTCAATTTCATAGCTTGTTGACTTGTGTAGGCAAACTGATGAAGCATAAAATTGCACCTTATTTTGTTTATTATTTAAAAAACTATAATGGACTTTAATAAATGATTGAATATACGAAAGAAAATAGCGCCTATCATATCAATCTTGCTAAATTACTCGTTTCTCTATTTAAATTAATATAATACATAGATTGATAGAGTTTTCAATGGAGTGTTTATGGCTTTTAAGTTGATAAGTCGCCTTATCTTTTATTGAGAATTATGGCTGCTCTATTTATTACAAAGCTACATGGAAAATCACATTAGCTGATATTTATTTATCAAATTTACAGATTTGTGGAAGCCATTGCATATCGGTTTTTCCGTCTGAATATCTTGTACGTGACGATATGTTGGATTAGTTTATCCATAATCGTGAAAATTAGTATTTATTTTAAACTATTAAGATGACAGTTTTCTTTTAAATTCTTTCAGTTTATTAAAGAGATGAGAGGAGGTTTTTAAGGAGTAAATACCAGAAACCAGTGTTTTTCTTTCTGGCCAGTAACGATTGATAAACGATTTTTCGTCTGCACCGCTATCAATGTGTTGTATCGTTAATGTGTCTATATTTTCCTGTATATATTTGAGAAAAAGCAGTTCGTTCATCACACCTGGGCTGTAAGCGGCATAATCCAGGTCCCAACCTATTTTGAAAGCGAATCCCATATGTTCACAGCTAAAGTTACAGGTAGAAGCAATAACTTTGTCATCAAGATGTAATTCATAAAAGAAAACTTTCTTTTGTCGTAAAAGTTCTTGCATCATTGATTTAAAAAACTGGCAATCTTTTTCTTGTACTTGTAAGGAAGATTGCGAGTCGCCTTTCCAGCCTTTGTTTTCCAGGTATAAAAAAGTTTCTATATGTTGTTCATTTATGTCATCGCCTTGAATATATTTCCAACTCACTTCACCTAACTGTTCCAGTTTTTTTAAGTTTCTACGATAATTCTGACGATCTTTTCTTGAAAGGTGCTCATCCCATTGTTTGTCGGCTAATTGTGTTATATCCAAATAGGCTCTTTGCTGGGAATGGCCTGGATACCATTTGAAATTTGATTTAGATGATGGTTCTAATAAAATATCTTGAGCAAAGCTTTCGGTAATATGGTTAAATTGAACGGCATAAATATGACGCCATACTTGTTTTATACCTGTAAATAATGCTTGAGCAATATCTTTAGGTTGGGTTTTGTCCAATAATAAGCCAGATAAATAACTGTGCTTTGAATGAAAAGCAATTAAATGAGGAAAGGGACAAAACTGTGATCGTTTACAAAAAATAAAAAGTCCTAATCCTAAAAGTTGAGAGGTATTGTTATCATAAACAGCAAGTGTATATAAATCAGAAGGTGATGATAAATATTGCGTAGATGATAAAACGAATTCAGGCGATAAATAAATATTTTCTTCATAACATCGCTCTTCTAAATTTTTCCAATGGGCTATGAATGTTTCATCCATATTCTCATGGGGAATACTTTGAATAGTAAAGTCGGTTTGTTTCATAAAAGTTTTATAAAGTGTTCATTGAATAAAAATGTAAATGGACTAAGCCATTCTTAAAGGCTCTTTTTTTATCAGTTCGTCTTGTTCATTAAGCGTCTTATTATAGACAAGGTTCAGTACAATGGTCAAAGCGATTAAGTGGTACAATAAATCAAAATAACCTAGGCCAATAACAACGCCACCTGACATAAAACCAATAATGGCACACTCGGCAGCAAAAGCCATGCGTCCCATCCAAATTAAATCATCATTACCTTTTACTTTTTTGCGAAGACTTCTTGCTTTAAAAAAAGAAATACTCATTAACATTAAAAATAAAAATAAACCGACATAACCATGTTCACCAAGCATTTGAAAGTAAACACTATGAGCATCATGAAAGTCATCGGGGTTAGGCGCATAAATTTCAAAGTTTTCTGGACTAAAAGCATCAAAGCCACCGCCCAGAAAATTCTCATTAGCTAAATTATAAGCCATTGTCCAGGCATTAATTCGACCTAAAGATGACGTGTCCATTTCTTCTTTATCTGCAGTTATAGTATTCATTCTTGCTGTCCATTCATCAGGCAGAAAAGATACAGCAAAGCCACCAATCACAACAACAACGGCCAGAGATAAGAGTTTCTTTTTTGAATGCAGCCAGATATATAAAAACATGGTTGCCAGGGCTAATAGTGCGCCTCTGGAGTAAGTGGCTAATATGGATATGACACTCAGCAGCGCACAGCCCAGAAAAATATATTTGAATTTATCCTGTTGTTTATAATAGAAGTACATCAGAAAGGGAATAATGAGTATCAGGGTTTGTCCCAATTCATTGTTACCGTAGAAAAAACCACCTGGTGGCCCCCACACTCTGGAACCACCACCGGTTGTGATTGTAAAAATGCCACCTTTGACACCAAAAAAAGCAATACTCATTGTAATGACTAAAAAAACCTGTTCGATTCTTTCTCTTGAATTCATCAAAGCAATACTGACATAAGTCATAAGCTGGATCTTTAAGGCAATGGTAAAGATCTGTTTTCCATCGGGGCTGGTATCGTGTGCCAGATAGGAGACAACCCACCAAAAAACAAAAAAGGCATAAATAAATAAATGGAAATTTAAAGGAAACGTTTTCTTTTCTTTGCTGGTAAAAAAAGAAAAGAGTAGCCCTGCACCGATAAGACTGGCAACAGGCCAGGTATTGGTCATTCCCCAACCCAGTCTATGAGGCACCATATAAGATACCCAGCACCAGGCCATTAATCCCCACATAGGTCTGATGAATGAGAGAGGGATTGCTGAAATAATAAAGAAGGCAAAAAAGTAATCACGCATAATTTAAAATCGCCTGACGATATGACGGAACTTGCCATTTTTTTCGGCTTCTATGTGATTGACTTGTTTTAAATCAACTTGCATAGGCTCACGTAATATTTTTTTTATGCTATCGAGTAATTTTGTCAGCATGTCTTGTGGCAAGGTTTGAGATGACATTACCTGGATGTCTAAGGCGTCCACTTGTTCTTGTGTAATTTTAAAGTTGGTAATTTCTTCAAATTCACGTATCGCATAAATCAAAGACAGTCCATGCATTTCATTGCCGGATGGTGTGGCGATGAAATCGGTTGTTCGACCATCAATGGATTCCAGCAAGTAAGAATGACGACCACAAGAACAGAGCTTATCAGATAAAATACCGACATCACCGGTTTCATAACGTACAAAGGGGAAATCTGATGTAGCCATATGTGTTACAACAATTTGTCCTTGCTCTCCATTGGCGACAGGTTGGCCTGATTTATCAACAATTTCAACAATAATGTCTTCACTGGAAATATGCATTGAACCCTGAGGACATTCATGCGCAATAAATCCACTATCTCGGCCACCATAGCCATTGGCAACTTTACAATTGAACATGTCTTCGATCAGTGTTCTTTGGTGATCATACAGACGCTCAGAAGTAACAAAAATCACTTTTAAATTGGAAAACGACATGGGTTGCCCTTGATCTTTGATAAACTGAGCCAGTTTATAAATGGCAGAAGGGTAACCAAATAGCATTTCAGGGTTGTAAGTGGCAATAACAGACAAGTAGTGTTTGATATCTTCCTGACTCATTGAAAAGGCGGATAACAAACGGCTTCTTAATACTTTGTCTCTGATTTGGCGGACACGGTCCTGACTGCCAATTTCTATGGGAGAGCCCCACAGGACGATCTCTTTACTGCCGATATCGACATCCCACCATCGTGTAGCCCGCCACTTGGCAGCGACATCATGAGAGATTCTTTCTTTTCCCAGGAAAAAAATTAAAGGCTCACCGGTTGATCCTCCAGTATTAAAACGTTTTAAATCAGAGGCTTGCGTAGAAATAAGATCATCACGATTTTGCCGGATAACCTCTTTTGTAAGTAATGGTAATTGAGATAATTGGGAAAGGCTGGTGAGCGCTTGAGGGTCAAAGTCCCGTTCTTTAAAGAGTTGATGATAGAAAGGTACATTATGTTTGATCTTTGTTAAAAAAGTTTTTAATTGTTTGAGTTGGTAATCATCCAGTTCACTTCGACTCATCCATTGCAATTTTTCCAGGCGCTCTCTGACTTTAACACTGTCGTGTTTTTTTAGTTTTTCGTGTAATGGGAAGAAAAGCTGAGAGCAGGCCCGCGTATATAAACTCATAAAACTTAGTGACATATCATTGGTTTTTTTACATTTTAGCAGCTTCCTACTCAGTTAGGTAACCATAAATGATGCCATCATTAAGATGTCATATGCTATTCAATTGGTGTGGTCGGTTGATGCAGCCAGTCAATGCAGTTCAGTTTTGATGAATTTTGCTTGTAATTTGTATGAAATCTTCTAGGCTATAGCGTTTATAAAAATGAGTGAATAATACATATTGATGAAGCTGATTGTTTTATGTTCAACATTGCCCGATAAAGCACAACCGAATTTGGGTATATTTGTTAAAAACCGTATGCAGGTTGTGGGGGAAACAGTGGATTTAGTTTATATTTCTCCCAGAGCCTGGTCACCCTTTGATAGGATGATTCGAAAAAAACGACCACATTTCAGGCCGACAACAGAGTATGAGTCACAATTAGGTCGACATAAGATTTATTACCCTAAATTTTTTTCACTACCAGGATTGGCCAAACACTGGGATGCCTGGTTTATGGCACGGGCTTGTCGTAAGCTGGTTCGTCAGTTAAAACAGCAGGGTTATACCACCATTGATGCCCACTTTGTGTATCCCGATGGATATGCGGCATCTTTGTTAGCACAATGGTTATCATTGCCTTTTTGTATTACTTTACGGGGCACTATTATTTCGAAATCACGAGAGCCCAAGTTAAAGAAACGTATTGTAAAAGGATTAAATTGTGCCGATTATGTTGTCTCAGTCACTCAGGATTTATTGAATTATGCCCATGACATTGGTGCAACACCCAAACAAGCCAAAGTGATTGGTAACGGTATTGATCGTGAGAAAATTTATTATGTTGATACGAAAGTCAAGGTTCGACAATCACTGAACATACCTATGGATGCCATAGTATTGATTAGTGTTGGTGGTTTAATTGAACATAAAGGGCAACATCATGTGATTCAATCGATACCTCAGCTGATCGATAAAGGAAAAGACGTTTACTATTTGGTGATTGGTGGCGCTTCTCCAGCAGGTAATAATGAAGGAGAGCTTAAACACTTGATTGAAACACATGGCCTACAGAAGCGAGTTGTTTTATTAGGTCCTAAAACACAGGATGAATTAAAAGATTTTTTAAGTGCAGCCGATCTGTTTGTATTACCTACACGCTATGAAGGTTGGGCGAATGTCTTTTTAGAAGCCATGTCTTGTGGCTTGCCTGTGATAACAACACGTATTGGTGGTAACCCGGAAGTCGTTTCCCATGAGACTTTAGGATTATTATACTGGCCAAGAAATATTGACACATTAACAGAGGTTTTATTACAGGCCATCGAAAAATCCTGGAGTAAAGAAACCATTATTGAACATACCAAAACATTGAGTTGGCAAGAAAGAGCCAATCAATTATTACCTGTTTTCCAAGAGATTAATCAAACACAATCCAGAGATTAGTTTTTAAAAATCTGAGAAAAAGGAGCTAAATGAGGATTGCCTGTTTGAATCATGGATTCGCCTATTTTTTTTGATCCTAAAATACTGTAATGACCTCCATCAAAATAAACAGGACTTCCATTGAGGTAAGGAGAACAAGTGCCACGGGAACATATTTCAGATTTTGCATCAAAATAATAAACCTGGTTGCTGTTAGAAGCCAGTTCCTGTAGAAATACATTAATAGGTAAATCAACATCCGGTGTATTAAATCGAGTTGAGTTACATTCTAATGATGTAATACGTACTTTTCTGACTTCACAATCAATATTATAGTTTTTAAACATCGGATTTTTAGCAAGTAAAATAATGGTTTTATTTTTCTTAAGTAAAATATCTATAGTTTCTTTCAATGCCTGTTTAAAATTATTGCCGCCATGTTTCTCATAATAATGCCAGGAACCACCGATTAAAATGATGTCGTATTCATCCAGATTGTCAGGGATAAAGGTTAAATAGGTCTGGCATCCTGGTTTGTATCTTTGTTTGACTTCTGAAACCAACGGTGGGTTTTGTGTCAATAAAAAGGGGCAGGAACTTTGTGTAATATTTTTAATAGAGAAGTTATAGTGTTCAGAAAATACACGTAACATACCTACATAATGTGCTGCATTGGAATCACCAACCAATAAGACATTGGCTTGAGTGTTTTCAGGATAAGTACATCTTTTTTCACCGAAGTTGTTCTCTGAGAATTGGCTGAATTGACAATTATAGTCATACCAATAAGCCGGTTTGGTATCCAGCGTTTTTTGATAGGCTTGCCAGTCATACACATGCGGTGTTTGCCATCGAATACTAAAGAAAATGGCAACACATAACATGGAGATAACAGCGACAGGTAAAAAGAAGTAAAAGGTAAAAGTGGATAATGCAGAGGTTTTATTTTTTCTGAAGGGTTGTTCTACAAAGAAGTAACTGATACTGGCCATCAAGAAGGTACTTATAAAAGCCATAATGCCAATACTTAATGTGATTTCAACAAAACTGTATTTTAAGAAAGCCAAAATTGGCCAGTGCCAAAGATAAGCAGAATAAGACACTTTACCTATGGCTATCATGGGCTTCAGAGTGAGCAGTTGATAAGTTAAGGTCGATGTATGGCTACCACCAGCGATTAATAAAGCGGTGCCAATCACAGCAGGTACGGCGCCTATTCCTGGAATAGAATGGGTTTCTGAAATCCAGAATAAACTGCTTATAATTAGTAAAAAGCCTAAGAGACTGCTTAGCATGGCATACCGCTTGGATAGTTTGAGTCCATGAAAAATACCTAATGCAAGCAATCCTCCAATAGATAATTCCCAGGCACGGGTGGGCAGCATGTAATAGGTAAAGGAAAAATGTTCCGTTAACATGACTTGGGCTAATGTCAGAGATAATAAGGTAAGACAAAGCATGCATAGCCATTTTAGATGAATGGCTTTTACCCATTTCACGAGTATAAAGATGAGAAAAGGCCAGAGAATGTAAAATTGCTCTTCAACACCCAACGACCACAAATGTAAAAAAGGTAATTCGCTGCTGTCTGCTGCAAAATAACCCGTATCAACAAAGAAATGAACATAAATATTGGCTGCAGAAAATAAGGAAGCCACGGCAGCTTGCACCAGATCACTGTAATCGTCTGGTGCCATAATAAAAAAACCAGCCAATAAAGTGGATGCCACAATAAATATCAATGCTGGAAACAAACGTTTAATACGACGTTGATAAAAATGAACGAGATTCAGTTGTTGGGTTGTTGAAATATCCTTGAGAAGGAGTAATGTAATCAGATAGCCAGAAATAACAAAAAATATATCGACACCCAGAAAACCGCCAATTAACATGTCAGCGTGAATATGAAATAGAATAACAGCGACAACAGCAACCGCTCTTAATCCATCAATATCAGGACGATAATAAAAAGAGGATTGATTGGATTTCATGGTTTTATGGTAATGTATGAATTGCGTAGGGCGGGCGTGAAATTTCTGCGAGATACTCTAACATAGCTAAAGAATCTTTTATATATGAAGGTGAGTATTTAGAGCTACTATAAATGTCCGGTACAGTTAAACCTGTGTTAAAGCCAAGTCAGATAGTTGACATAGTAGCCCTTCACGAAGTGCTGCATTAGAAGTATGCATTTCCTGGAGATTAAAACTTTTAAAAATAGCAATTAAGATACTTAATCCACCAGGTAGTATATCATTGCGGTGTTTAGATAAGTTCTCAAAACAAATATTCTCTATGTTTCCAAACTGAATGAGCTGCTGTTGAATATCTTGCAGATTATTCAATGAAATTGTAGATTGATGGACGTAATGATTTTGAATAATTTCTAAAATAGATTTGATAGTCCCGGAGCTGCCAACAACATGAGTATGATGATTAAGAGAATAGTTGTTGACTATGGGCTTTAATTTTTCTTGGGCGGAATGAATGGCTTGTTCAAAATAAGATGGATGCAATTCACCATTAGGAAAATAATGTTGGGCGTAAGTAACACATCCCATTGACAGGCTGTCTAATTGTGACGGTTTTTGTGTGGGAAGTCCCAGGGCAAATTCAGTACTTCCACCACCTATATCAATCACCAGAGCTTCTTTATCAGCAGGTAATGTCTGGGTGACGCCTGTAAAGATAAGCTGTGCTTCTTCTTCTCCTGAAATAATATTGATAGGATATCCTAGCGTATTTTGTGCTTTAGGTAAAAATTCATCAATATTTTTGGCTTTTCTGAAGGTATAAGTTGCAACGGTTTTAACATGCTGATGTGAAATACCGTTGAGTGCCTGTTGAAATAGAGCAAGGCATTTTAAAGCAGTATCTTGTGCATCAAGAGAAAGTTGATCCTGCCCATCCAGACCGGCAGCAAGTTTCACTTTTTCTTTGATACGTGAGATAACCTGTAACTGATGTTGTTGCCTTTCGGCGATGGTTAAATGGAAACTATTGGAACCCAGGTCAATGGCAGCGACTTTAATATTAGGCATATAAAATTGATTCATTGATGTTAATTTGCCTATGGCAATAAGAAAAACATTGAATGATGAACGGGAGGTGTTTGGATCATGCAAGAATGAAAAGAGTGTTTATTGACAATAAATAGTATGGCATAGAATATGTGTTCAAACCACTTGTAGCGAACCTTTGTTTGTTCGAATCATGTCCTAGTGTATTGTTTTAGCTTATTTTTTAGATAAAAAGGTTATGGGAGAATAACAAAGAAGGCTGTATATTCGGGTGATATTTCTGGTTAGTTTTGTGTTTTTACTTGAAATTTGTCGCACAAGGCCCAAGAATAGTGGTCTAAACAATCAGACATTCTGTATTTTAGGAGAAAATCTCTAATGAGTGATAATATAGTTTACCTTACTGATGCTAACTTTGAACAAGAAGTTTTGCAGTCAGATATTCCTGTATTAGTTGATTATTGGGCTGAATGGTGTGGCCCTTGTAAAATGATAGCGCCCATCCTTGATGATATTGCCAGCGAATATAATGGTCGAGTAAAAATTACCAAGTTAAATATTGATGAAAATCAGGAAACGCCACCCAAATATGGTATTCGAGGCATTCCAACATTAATGTTGTTTAAGGATGGCAACGCAGAAGCAACACAAGTCGGTGCCGTTAATAAATCTCAATTAATAGCCTTTCTTGATACTAATATTTAAAGTTCTAAGAATTTTATCCCTTTCATCATTAATTTTTTATTCTGACTACAGATCTTGCTTTTCATTGATAAGGTAAGATCTGTATTTTAATTTTGAAAATATTCTTTAGTTTTAATATAATACACCAACAGGTTTGTTTTATTATATAAACAGCCTGGCAAATACAATTTACTAGACATTATGGAATTTTAGTGCTAACTTTCGTTTTAGCTCACCGCATAATGTATAAATACTTAGTCTTTATTTCCCTAATTTAAGAGTACGTCCAGAATTTATTACTTCTGTCTATTGTATTTCTCAATCCGGCTATTTCCTATTATCCATTGTTTTAACCTTTAAATAGAAACTTTTACACGCTTATGAATCTTACGGAACTTAAAAAACAGTCTGCTTCAGCTTTAAACGATCTTGCTTCTCAAATGGGCCTGGAAAATATGGCTCGCCTAAGAAAACAGGACATTATTTTTGCAATTCTTAAAACACACGCAAAAAGTGGTGAAGATATTTTTGGTGATGGTGTCTTGGAAATTTTACCGGATGGTTTTGGTTTTTTAAGAAGTGCAGATGCTTCTTATCTTGCCGGTCCTGATGATATTTATGTCTCACCCAGTCAGATTCGTCGCTTTAATTTAAGAACTGGGGATACCATTTCAGGCAAAATTCGTCCACCGAAAGAAGGTGAACGATATTTTGCTTTATTGAAAGTTGATCACATTAATTTCGATAGCCCAGAGAACGCACAAAATAAAATTTTATTCGAAAATTTAACGCCATTGCATCCTCAGGAAAGATTACGTATGGAACGGGGGAATGGCAGTAGTGAAGATATTACCGCAAGAGTGATTGACTTGGCATCACCCGTTGGTAAAGGCCAAAGAGGGCTCGTGGTTTCTCCTCCTAAAGCAGGTAAAACCATGATGCTACAAAATATTGCTCAATCTATCACGGCAAATCATCCCGATTGTAACTTGATTGTATTGCTTATCGATGAGCGTCCAGAGGAAGTCACCGAAATGCAGCGTTCTGTACGTGGAGAGGTGATTGCTTCAACCTTTGATGAGCCGGCCAGCCGTCACGTGCAAGTTGCAGAAATGGTTGTTGAAAAAGCAAAAAGACTGGTTGAACATAAGAAAGACGTTGTTATATTACTGGATTCCATTACACGTTTGGCACGGGCTTATAATACAGTGATTCCTTCTTCTGGTAAGGTATTGACTGGTGGTGTTGATGCCAATGCACTGCAACGTCCAAAACGTTTTTTTGGTGCAGCACGAAATATTGAAGAAGGTGGTAGCCTGACCATTATTGCGACCGCGTTAATTGATACTGGTTCAAAAATGGATGAAGTGATTTACGAAGAGTTTAAAGGAACAGGTAACATGGAATTACACCTTGATCGAAAAATTGCTGAAAAGCGCGTATTCCCTGCTATTAATATTAATCGTTCAGGCACAAGAAAAGAAGATTTGTTAACAAGCCCGGAAGAGTTACAAAAGATGTGGATTTTGAGAAAGATTGTACATCCCATGCAGGAAATCGAAGCAATGGAATTCTTAGTTGATAAATTAGCTCTGACAAAAACCAATGATGAGTTTTTTGATTCTATGAAACGCCAGTAAAATAATGCACATACCAGAGATTATTTTACAAGTTAAGATTGAGTGCGATTGAGTTCGTGGCATGAAATATAGTGATTTAAGACATTTTCTTGAACACTTAGAACAACAAGGCGAATTAAAACGTATATCAACTCCTGTTTCACCCTATTTGGAAATGACGGAAATTGCTCATAGAGTATTGTTGCAGGGTGGTCCAGCCATTTTATTTGAAAATCCCAAAGAGTCCAGTATGCCAGTATTGGTCAATTTGTTTGGCACTCCCAAACGAGTGGCCATGGCAATGGGACAGCAGGATGAAAGTTATTTAAGACAGATTGGAGAGTTGCTGGCATTTCTAAAATCACCCGAACCACCTGGTGGATTCAAAGAAGCATGGAATCAATTACCCATTTATAAACAGATTTTAAATATGTCGCCTAAGACAGTAAAAAAAGCATTATGTCAGCAAGATGTTATTGAAGAAGAAGATATTGATTTATCAAAATTACCCATACAAACCTGTTGGCCTGAAGATGCCGGACCATTGTTAACCTGGGGATTGGTTATTACAAAAGGGCCACATAAAAAGCGACAAAACCTGGGGATTTACCGGCAACAAGTGATAGGAAAAAACCGATTGATTATGCGTTGGTTATCCCATCGTGGTGGCGCACTTGATTTTAAAGAATGGCAAACACATTATCCGGGAGAAGCTTTTCCTGTTGCGGTTGCTTTGGGTGCCGATCCTGCGACAACACTAGCGGCAGTCACACCCATACCGGATCATTTAAGTGAATATGCCTTTGCAGGTTTGCTGCGTGGTGAAAAAACAGAAATTGCTCAATGTCTTAGTCATGATCTACAAGTACCTGCTGGTTCGGAGATTATTTTGGAAGGTGTGATTTATCCTGACGATATGGCTGATGAAGGACCTTTTGGTGATCATACGGGGTATTACAATGAAATTGAAAAGTTTCCTGTATTCACTGTTAAAAAAATAACAACACGTAAAAATCCGATTTATCATAGTACCTATACAGGACGCCCACCTGATGAACCTGCTATTTTGGGTGTTGCATTAAATGAAGTTTTTGTCCCTATTTTAAAAAAGCAATTCCCCGAAATTTCCGATTTTTATTTACCGCCAGAAGGTTGTTCTTATCGACTGGCCGTGGTGACTATGAAAAAACAATACCCTGGACATGCAAAACGGGTCATGATGGGTATCTGGTCTTTTTTACGTCAGTTTATGTATACAAAATTTATTATTGTGACGGATGATGATGTGGACGCACGTGATTGGCAAGAAGTGATTTGGGCATTAACAACACGCGTTGATCCTTTAAGAGACACAACTTTGATTGATCAAACACCTATAGATTATCTGGATTTTGCTTCTCCTGTTTCTGGCTTGGGTTCAAAAATGGGGATTGATGCAACCAATAAGCTACCTGGAGAAACAGAAAGAGAATGGGGCCGACCCATTGAAATGGATCAAGAAACAAAAGCAACGATCGATAGTATCTGGGATGAATTAGGTTTATGATATTAATCATTCTATAATGAAAAAACGAACCAATCATTTTTATCCATATTTTAAAAGGTGCTGCTAGTTGCAAGATCTCTTTTGTAAAGTCATTGATATTTTTTTATTAAGTCGCAATGTGTATTGTGTTAAGTTGCATTCACCCGATTTAAACCAGGTGGACTATGCTGCTGGACAGTATTTAATGTTACAGGTTGCCAGTGGACAATGGGTACCTTTCTCTATTGCCAATGCACCTGAAGAAAAAACACATTTGGAATTACATATTCGTTATTTGCCAGGACATCAACTTGTTGAAAGTATCATTCAACAGTTTAAAAGTAAAAAACGAGCACATATTCAACTTCCCATGGGACGATGTGTGCTAAGAGAGTCAAAGAGAAATGTTATATTTATTGCTGGAGGAACAGGTCTTTCTCCAATAAAAGCCATGTTGGAATCGGCTTTTAAAAATCATATTCAAAGAACGTTTTACTTATTTTGGGGAGTAAAAACATCGAAGGACTTTTATCTCCTGGATGAAGTCAATCATTGGCAGCAGCAGTTTAAAAATTTTCAATTTACTCCTGTTATTTCTGAAACAGGCAGTGATGATGAAAAATGGAATGGTGAAACGGGTTTGGTGCATCAAATCGCAATGAAAAAAATAAATAATATTCAGGAATATGATATCTATTTAAGTGGTTCAGAAATGATGGTATTGAATGTTTACCAGGACTTAATGAACATAAAAGTGCCCAAATCACAGTTGTTCTCAGATATGCTCGATATCAAGCGAGATATGGGCGAAGATCTTTAAATTTTAATAGGGACTGTTTATTTTTTATAAAAACCAAACACTTTTTCAAGTAATTGGCTGGCTGTTTTTTCAGGATTTTCTCTAATGTCTTTTTCTTTTTTTTCTATTTCCTGAAAGAGTGCCTGAGTTGCCTGCGTTGCAATATAAGTAT
The DNA here is from genome assembly GCA_965230335.1 of Kangiellaceae bacterium. Classification (GTDB taxonomy): domain Bacteria; phylum Pseudomonadota; class Gammaproteobacteria; order Enterobacterales; family Kangiellaceae; genus CBDDKS01. The sequence goes on from CBDDKS010000006.1 coordinate 1,738,400, forward strand.
CAATATCTAAAATATCAGGTGTTTTTAATCCAAGTAATTTGCCATAAGTTTCTATTTTTGAACTTAACTTTTTATAGTGTTTGGTAACACCAACATCACGTGTCGATTGTGTAATGACAGGTTTAAATTTTTCGATAATCTGATTGGATGATGTTTTTTTAAAATAATCAGTGGCTGCATTGTCCGGGCCGTTCAAAATAGACACAACATCCTGAACACTCATATTTTGAATACTGGATTTAAAAGTATTGGCTGCTAAAGGTATGGCTTTTTCTGCTGCTTGATTGAGGCTGGTTTCAAAATTATCAACATATTGATTCAGGCCAAATTTACGTGCCTGCTCAGCAATATTGTGTAAGTTTTTGGGTAAAGGAATCTTATATTGCGTTTTACTGAAACCATATTGCTTTCCTAATGACTGAATCGCTTCCTGAACACCTTGATTGAGTGCTTGCTTTATGGCAGAAACAGATTCCTTGTTAGAGGGTGTTTGATTCATAATATCTGAAAGCTTGGCAAAAGATTGTGTTGTTTTGCAGCTAGTGATTATAAAAAGTGAAGCTGTGATAGTGAATAAATAAAAGTAGTTATGAGACAAGTATTTTTTAAAGGCATGAATAATCATGGTTGATGGTTTCTCTCTGATAAAAACGAAGGTTATTATAACCTGAATTCAAGAGAAGAAAAATTATCCAGGCAGCCGTTATTTATCGCTCAATCACTTTGAATCGGCACAAATGGAGGAACATTGTTTTGGCTAATCGTAAACCATAGGGTTTTTCACACAGTCAATCACTGTGCCAAAATAGACTGATTCAGTTATAAAAGAACAATAGATCCTATTCAAACTCATCATGTCTATTGGCATTGACGATACAGTTTCTACCCGATGCTTTGGCCTGATAAAGGGCATCATCTGCTCTTTTATGCAGTGACTCAATGGCTTCATCAAATTGAAACTTGGCAAGACCAATACTGACAGTGATGGGATAAGGAATATTTTCTGATGCCCAATCAGCAGCTTCCATGGCACTACGAATACGTTCACCAACATGAAGGCTATCACTAATGGAACTTTGTGGTAATAACATGGCAAACTCTTCGCCACCGATTCTGCCAAGAATATCAGAGCTTCTTGATTGCGACAGAAGAACTTGTCCTGTTTTTGCCAGCGCTTTATCACCAACCTGATGACCAAATTCATCATTAATATGTTTAAAATGATCGATATCGATCATCAGCAGGCAGCAAATTTTTGAGTAGCGTTTGGAAATAGATAGTTCATTGGAACACAGCTCAAAAAAATGTTGGCGATTGGATAGTTGTGTTAATGAATCAACGGTTGCATCGTGATAAAGGCGCTTTTCAAGTTCGATACGTTTTGACAGATCCCGTTCAATAGATAAGAAATGAGTAACATCACCTTGTTCATTGGTTAATGGCACTATGTTAATGTCTAACCAATATTCTTTGCCACTTTTTACATAATTTAGAATTTCAGTACGTATGGACTGCTTTTTTTGCATGGCACTGCGGATTTTTCTCAACGTTTCTGTCGACGTATTGTCTCCCTGCAATATTCTGGGAGATTGACCAATAATTTCTTCTGGGTCATAGCCGGTTAATTTTGTGAATGCCTGGTTGACATAAACAATAGGTGAGCCACCAACATCATCAAAATTTGCTTCTGTTATGAAGATAACATCTAGCGCATTATCAAGGGCTTGTTTATAAAGGTGGTTTGGTAACATATTGTGAATACATTCAATCAAGCTGATATAACAATTATCTGTGATAAATTTCAATTCAACAAGTGACAGACTATAGCATTTGTTCAAAGTAAGAACTGTGTCCGTTTTGTTTAAAAAGAATAAAAACAACTGATTTCATTTAGAGATTTTAATGATGTTGTTGTGATATATAACAGATTTATAAAGTGAACCTTTTGGTGCCAATAACATTGCGACTTGTGTTCTGTGATGTAGGTTGATATGGTCGAGGTTATGACAGTATTTTGAAATTTATGTTTCATTCAAAGAGCTAATAAGAATATGACTAAGAAAACGGCTTTAATTGTAGATGATTCTCGTTCAGCTTGTGTTGTTTTGTCTCGAATGTTAGCCCGTTATGGTTTGATTTCAGAATATAAAACCTCAGGAAGTGATGCCTTAGAGTATTTAAAGTATTATCAACCATCGGTCATATTTATGGATCATGCTATGCCAGATATGGATGGGTTACAGGTTGTTGAAGAAATCAAAAAAAATAAAAGTTTATCTAATGTTCCCATTTTAATGTTTACTGCCCGTTCCGATGATGATTACCTGGAGCGTGCATTAGAAGTGGGTGCTGTTGGTGTGTTGCCAAAAATACTGGATACGGATGTATTGAAAAAAGCATTGCTTGCATCGGGTGTGATGGAGGTTGGTGTAAATCGTACTGCTCCCGTTGATAATAAAGAAGATAATCCTGAGCCTTCATCAGAAGAAAAAATGCGCGTTTGGTTGGAGTCCGTCATAGAGAATAAAATTGCTCCTTCACTGTCTTATCGTATTGATGAAGCCATTCAGGAAATGCGGGAGGAAACACGCTCACGCTCCCAGAAACTGTACAGAGATTATACGCACCTACAACGAACGCACCATGATGATTTACTGCGTAATCTGGATGCTCAAAATGATTATTTATTAGCTGCTTACCAAAGTGGTCAAACACAGACATCAAAGCGTGTTGCTGTGTCGGTGGCCTTGGTGGCTTTGGTGGTGTTCTTTTTGGGAGTACAGGGTTGGCAGGAGATATCTGATCTTAGAATGCAGATGGCTGAATTTTCAGTTGAGCCCTTGAAAGAGGAGTTAGATGTATTTAGTGAAGAAATTATTAGTAAAATTGATAATGAAGCCGATAACAACAGGCGTGAAAGTAAGAGTGGATATAAGGAACGATTGGCATCGGCAGAGTCTTATACACAAAAGATCACGCCTATTCCTTTTTCACGTATGCGAACCAGAGAAAATATTGTGAATAATGAAGGCCGCCTTATTGGACGATCACTGGGATTTGATGCCAATGGAGAATGGCTGAATGTTATATCATTAACCAATTATCGATTTCAGATTGATAATCGGGGATTGGTAAGATCTTTTAATGGTATACAGTTTTTTCAATCTTTCGATTGTACGGGTGAGTCATGGGTGACCGCCCATAAAGGACTGGTGTTTAGAAAAGACAATAATGAGCTTGTTTTTACCTCTAATTTGGATGGACCAACATTAATTAAATCTGAGTCTATGTTAATGATGGATGGGACCTGTGAAGCCTATAGTGGTAATGAATATCAATATATGGTGCGATTATTAGACAACGATAATACACAAACAGGTTTGGAATCTATCATTTATTATATTGGTAGTGGCGAGCGTGATAGTATCAGATAGTTTTCTGACTGGATGATCGAAACCACAAAATCATTATTGCTTGGGTAAATGGTATTTGGGTTTGTCTTTGTTGGCCAGGAATAATGTCAGGTTATGTCCGATTCTTTGAATCATTTCAGCTTGTGTATGTTGACACAGTTGTTCAATAATTTCTGCTCGCTTTTCGTGTGTTTCAGCCCTTACCTTTATTTTAATAAGCTCATGAGCTTGCAAAGCAGAAACGACTTCTACAAGTAAGTTATCTGTTATTCCGTTTGCACCAACAATGATGACTGGCTTTAAAGGGTGTGCGTGATGTCGTAAAAATTTAATTTGATCGTGAGTCAATGGCATAAATAGTTGGCTTGAAAAATACATCTTCGGGTCATTTGAGGTTAAAATAAGATAACATGATTGGCTTAAAGATGACATTATTTCAAATATAAAAAAACGGCCCTAAAGATAAAAGCCTATGGCACGAAGTAAAAGTAGTAAGCGTTGGTTAAAAGAGCATGTCGAAGATGTTTATGTTCGCAAAGCACAGTTGGAAGGCCGGCGTTCGAGAGCCTGGTACAAATTAGATGAGATAAATAATAAAGATCATTTATTAAAGCCGGGTATGGTCGTTATTGATTTGGGCGCTGCTCCTGGTGGTTGGACTGAGTTCGTTGCAGAGAAAGTATTACCTACTGGACGGGTTTTGGCATTGGATTTGTTACCTATCGATGCGATTGCAGGTGTTGAAATGATTCAGGGAGATTTTCAAGAAGAGTTAGTACTTACTCAATTACTATCAACATTAAATGATACTCCGGTTGATCTTGTATTATCCGATATGGCCCCCAATATAAGTGGTCTAAGTGCTGTTGATCAACCTAAAGCTATGTATTTGGTTGAATTGGCATTAGATTTAGCTCAAAAAGTACTGAAACCAGAGGGTCATTTTTTAGTCAAAGTGTTCCAAGGTGAAGGTTTTGATGATTTTCTATTGGAAATGCGTCGGATGTTTACCAAAGTGATAGTACGCAAACCAAAAGCTTCAAGACCCAGATCCAGAGAAGTGTATCTTTTGGGAAAAAGTTTTATCTCTCAGTGAGGATTTTGCCGAATTACGTGGCGGTCTGGCTTTGACTATTAGTGTAATTGAGTAATAATGCATAGTAGAAATACCGTTTATCGAATTACATTCTATAAGAACGGCGTTTATCAAGAACAACGTTCAAAACAAAGATGCTTGTAACAACGACGAACTTGTAACAACGACGAAAAGAGGTTAAGACCTTGAACGATATAGCAAAGAATTTAATAGTTTGGGTGGGCATTGCATTAGTGTTGCTATTGCTTTTTCAAGGGTTTGGAAATAATCAATCGCCTAATGAAAGTTATGCACACACTGATCTGATTGAAGATATTAAAAATGGACGAGTATCTGAAATTACTGTTGGGCGTTTTTTTGCTAAAGTAAAAAAGAAGGATGGGACTTATTTAGATGTTGAGTTAATGCCTGGTTCTCACCTACGTGTCAATGAATTAGTTGAGGAACATAAGCTAAAAGGTATTGGAAATAACGACGATGGCAGCTCAATATGGGGCACCGTGTTAATGACATTTTTGCCAGTTATTCTCATTATTGCATTCTGGTTATTTATGATGCGTCAAATGCAGGGTGGCGGTGGTCGTGGTGCTATGTCATTTGGTAAAAGCAAAGCACGCATGATGGGTGAAGATCAAATCAAAACCACATTTGCTGATGTAGCGGGTGTTGAAGAAGCGAAAGAAGAAGTGGAAGAACTGGTTGATTTTTTACGAGATCCAGGCAAGTTTCAACGTTTGGGCGGTAAAATTCCCAGAGGTGTCTTAATGGTAGGGCCACCAGGAACAGGGAAAACATTGCTGGCAAGAGCTATTGCAGGTGAAGCTAAAGTCCCTTTCTTTACTATCTCAGGTTCTGACTTTGTTGAGATGTTTGTGGGTGTGGGTGCTTCCCGTGTGAGAGATATGTTTGAGCAGGCAAAAAAGCATGCCCCTTGTATTATTTTTATTGATGAGATTGATGCTGTGGGCCGTCATCGTGGTGCTGGTCTTGGTGGTGGTCATGATGAAAGAGAGCAGACGTTGAATCAGCTTTTGGTTGAAATGGATGGCTTTGAAGGTGGAGAAGGTGTGATTGTTATTGCAGCAACAAACCGACCTGATGTTCTGGATCCGGCTTTATTACGTCCAGGGCGTTTTGATCGTCAAGTGGTTGTTGGTTTGCCTGATATTCGAGGTCGAGAAAAAATTCTTAAGGTACATATGCGCAAAATACCTTTGGCTGATGATGTCGATGCATCTGTTATTGCTCGTGGAACCCCAGGCTTTTCTGGTGCCGATCTTGCGAATTTGGTGAATGAGGCGGCTTTATTTGCAGCAAGAGTGAGTCGTCGCACGGTCAGTATGGAAGAATTTGAAAAAGCCAAAGATAAAATCATGATGGGTACAGAGCGTAAGTCTATGGTGATGAGTGAAGATGAAAAACTCAATACGGCTTATCATGAAGCAGGTCATGCCATTGTTGGTCGTTTGGTACCAAAACATGATCCCGTTTATAAAGTAAGTATTATTCCCAGAGGCCGAGCTTTGGGTGTGACCATGTATTTACCAGAAGAAGATAAATACAGTCAGAGTAAAGAACAGTTAGAGAGTATGTTAAGTTCTTTGTATGGTGGACGTATTGCCGAAGAAATGATCAATGGTACGGATGGTGTGACAACCGGGGCATCCAATGATATTCAACGGGCAACAGAAATTGCTCGTAATATGGTGACTCATTGGGGTTTGTCCAAATTGGGGCCTTTGAATTACGCAGAAGAAGAAGGCGAGGTGTTTCTTGGTCGTTCAGTAGCGCAAAATAAAAATATTTCAGGTTGGACAATGAAAGCAATAGAAGAAGAGGTTAAGGAAATTCTTGATAGAAATTATAAGCGTGCGGAAGAATTATTAGAGGAAAATAAAGATAAACTACACGCTATGGCACAAGCTTTAATGAAATATGAAACCATCGATGCCAAGCAAATCGATGATATTATGGAAGGCAAAACACCGCGACCTCCAGAAAACTGGCATGATGATGATAAACCATCAGGCCCGTCCACACCGTCTTCGGATAAAGCCAAAACTGATGATACAAAAAATAATAAACCTATTGGTGGACCGGCAGGCGAGCATTAAAATTATGATAAAAAATAAAAAAAGGAGTCTTTTGGCTCCTTTTTTATTTTACGATGTTGCTTTGAAAAAGTCAGTCGTACACAGCGAAGCGGTGCAAAATACCTTTTTATCTTTTGGTAATTATATGGTTATTTTTGTTCCAAAAATTTAATGGGAACATAGTCCATAGTCAGTCGTGATGGCGAAGTCATTGTGAAGCTACTTTTATTTATGTCACAAATTGAATGAAAATAGTGTCAGTCGCATATTGCTTAGGAATCACGTATCATTACGTGAATTTTTTAACTATCGTCTTACAGCAAACGTCTTGTCCTGGTTAACACAACAAATTCATGACACAAAACGTCCTCTTATTATGGGGATTCTCAATGTCACGCCTGATTCATTTTCAGATGGTGGGCGATACCATCATCTGAAAGCCGCCATTGTACAGGCTGAACATTTAGTTGAATCAGGCGCTGATATTATTGATGTTGGTGGTGAATCAACACGGCCAAATGCACAAGTCGTTGATCTTGAAACTGAATTAGCAAGGGTTATTCCATTAATACAAGCGATTCGTTCATTGGGTAAACCCATATCTATTGATACCAGTAAACCTGAAGTGATGCGCGCTGCTGTTGAAGCAGGAGCAAGCATGATTAATGATGTCAATGCATTACAGGCTGATAATGCAATAGAAGCTGCCAAAGCATGTCATGTGCCCATTTGTTTGATGCATCGACAGGGATCGCCAAAATCAATGCAGTTACAACCGAGTTATGACAATGTGGTTGATGATGTTTTGTCCTTTTTGGATGATAGGGTTTCGGTGTGTCAGCAGGCTGGTATTGCACCATCTTTTTTATGTATTGATCCTGGCTTTGGTTTTGGTAAGTTATTGGAACATAATATTGCTTTACTAAAATCTCTAGAGCGTTTTCAAAAACTTCAGTACCCAGTCTTGGTAGGCTTATCTCGTAAATCAATGTTAGGTCAACTGACCGGACAGGAAGTTGACGATCGTTTAGCGGCTTCTTTAGCGGCAACGCTGATAGCTGCGATAAAATCAGCTAATATCGTGAGAGTACATGATGTTGAAGAAACACGAGATGTACTTACGATGTATTCTACCATTTATTCTCATTAAAAATTTGAATAAAATACATATAAATCATACTTATGCTATCTGAAGGTACATAGGTATCAGTAACAGATCATTGTGAATAAACAGATAAACAACAAACAGATAAAACAGTCAATAGGTAAATAAAAATGAGTAAACGCCAGTATTTTGGAACTGATGGTATTCGTGGACAAGTGGGACAGTTTCCCATTACACCTGACTTCGTACTTAAATTGGGTTGGGCTGTTGGTAAAGTATTAGCGGCTGATCGTGAAAGCAAAGTGCTGATCGGAAAAGACACCCGCATTTCAGGCTATATGTTTGAATCGGCATTGGAGGCGGGGCTCATAGCAGCCGGTGTTGATGTGATGCAACTGGGTCCAATGCCAACACCAGGTATTGCGTATTTAACACGGACTTTCCGGGCAGATGCCGGTATTGTCATCAGTGCTTCACACAATCCTTATGAAGACAATGGGATTAAGTTTTTTTCCAGTGATGGATTAAAGCTACCGGATGAGGTTGAATTAAAAATAGAGTCTATGTTGGCACAGGATATGGTGACCGTACATTCTGGCGCCCTAGGTAAGGCAACACGCGTCAATGATGCTGTTGGACGCTATATAGAATTTTGTAAGTCCAGCATTTCTTCAAAAACCTCACTCAATAATTTAAAAATTGTTTTAGATTGTGCTCATGGCGCAACTTACAATATTGCACCTTCTGTTTTTAGAGAGATGGGTGCTGAGATTGTCACAATCGGTACTTCTCCTGATGGACTTAATATTAATGAAGCTTGTGGTGCAACAGATACACAACAATTGCGTGAACAGGTGATTGCTGAAAAAGCAGATTTGGGTATTGCTTTTGATGGTGATGGTGACAGGGTTATGATGGTTGATCATCTTGGTGAAGAAGTGGATGGCGATCAGCTGGTGTATATTATTGTGCAGGACTTACATCGACGTAATCAATTAGAAGGCGGTGTCGTGGGCACATTGATGACCAATCTAGGTCTTGAAAAAGCTTTGGGATCTTTGGATATTCCTTTTGCAAGAGCCAAAGTGGGTGATCGTTATGTTGTGGAGATGCTGAATGAAAAGGGTTGGCGATATGGTGGAGAGCCTTCAGGACATATTTTGTGTCTGGATTCGAATACAACGGGTGACGGAATTATTGCAGCATTGCAGGTGTTGTCAGTGATTGTTTCTACGCAATTGTCGTTGAGCCAGTTGAAATCCAGAATTCCCATGTTTCCTCAGAAAATGATTAATGTACGTTTGCCATCCAGAGAAAGTACGCCTTTGGATAAACCAGAGGTTCAGGCAGAAATAAAGTCTATGGAAGAAGAACTGGCTGATAAGGGACGGGTATTATTGAGGGCATCGGGGACTGAACCGGTGATTCGCGTGATGGTTGAAGGCGAAGATATTGAATTGGTGCAGCAAACAGCAGAAAAGCTGGCTCACGTGGTTGAAGCGCACTGCTAGGTTGATATAGGAGATTCTAGTGACGTGTTATTTTTGTTGATTTCAGGGTAAATTTCTTAATTTTTACTAGAGTTAATAGTAGGTTTGTGATTTACTCTTTTATGACAAAAAATAACAACATAAATTTTGTGTCATTATTGAAGATGACACACGATTCAATATTGGCAAAATGAATTCACTGAGGAGAATATATCATGTTGCAATCGGTAACCATCCGGGATTACATGACTTCTGCTGCAATTACCCTAAAACCAGAAACAGATGTTTTAGAAGCTGCAGAAACGCTCTTGGAATACCGTTTATCCGGTGCTCCTGTTGTTGATGAGCATGCACAGGTAATTGGCTTTTTGTCAGAAAAAGATTGTCTGCACACCGTATTGAGTGCGATTTATAATGGTGATTTAGGCGATAGAGTACAGGATCGTATGAGCTCAACCGTTATTGCAGTGCATCCAGAAGATAGTATTTCTGATGTTGCTGAAAAATTTCTTAAATGTGCGTGTCGTAGTTTCCCAGTGATTGAAAAGGATGTACTGGTGGGTATGATATCCAGAAATAATATTTTACAGGCACTTGAAAAAATTGGTGTCAACTGGAAATAGGCTACGTTATAAAATAAAGGATTGCAGATCCTATACCTAGAGTGAATGTCATAATAACTTCACCCAAAAGACATTAAATCAAAAAAAAACAGTTAAACAATGGAATGAAATAAATGATATAGCGTGTTACGTTTCATGAAATTCTCTATGACTAAGATATTGGTTTCTATTATTATTTCTATCGTTTCTTTTAACGTATGCTCTTCAACAGCAACTTATCGGCTGACTGTCACAAATAACTGGACGCCAACAACACACCCTATTGGCTATCCTCAGGATGCTCACTTTTCCTGGGTTGGTGGTGGTACTCATTCGGGGTCTGAAACTTTTTGGCAGCTTGGTGGTATTTCAAGTCTTGGTATGGAACAAATGGCAGAAACAGGCGTGACGACAATGCTCCTTGATGAAATTACGGCAGCTGGTGGCTCGACACTCAATTGGCGACATTGGTTTTGCCCTGATAATACCATGCACTTTAACTGTCGTGACACCATTGTAGAATTTACAGCAGATAGCAGCCAACATTTTTTAACCTTGGTTTCAATGGTTGCACCAAGTCCCGACTGGTTTGTCGGTGTATCAGGTTTAAATTTAATGGATGCCAGTGGAGATTGGAAAACGAGTATTTCTATACCATTGGCAATGTATGATGCTGGAACGGAAGAGGGCGTTAATCCAACGTTGACTAATCCAGAAACGACACCTTTTGAACCTATTGTACGCATTAGATATGATGTGACAACAGGGCATTACTTACCCGCACAACAAGCACATCATATTGGCAATTTTCTATTTGAACTACTCAGTGTTGAAGAAGACCCAGAAACAAAAACAGTACCTTTTCCATTTTTTAGTTTCTTGATTTTAGGATTGAGTATTATTGTGATAAGTTTTTTTAGATATAAAACCTATCGGTGATTTTTTAACCGCAATTTTTTAGCGACAACTTTTTAACAACGAATAGGTTGATTATAACTCTTTAACATCCAGTTGATTTTTTTTACGTTCCTCTTCTTTTTTTATCTTTGCTTTGCGCTTTTCGCAAGGTTCGTCACAATTACATTCTTTTGTTAAACCTAATGCTGCAATACCGCCACAGCTGCCTGATAACGACTGTTTTTTAACAAGATAACCGATAGCCATTAAAATAATGACGATGGCTAAAATTAAAAATGAAATTAAAAAATAGTTCAACATTATTAGAGCCTGTTTAAATATTGGGAAAATTCAGGACTCATAGATCCAGAAAAACCTTGTTGTGTCTTAATTATCATAAAAATAGCTAATTTTTGCTGTTTTGCAATTTCTAAAGACTTTTCTGGTCCCAGAATCATAAAAGCCGTCGCATAGGCATCGGCAATCATGGTAGAGGCATGTACAACTGTGACAGAAGCCAGTGTATGATCAATAGGATATCCCGTTTTTGGGTTAATTAAATGAGAAAAACGTTTACCGTCTTTCTCGAAGTAGTTACGATAATCGCCAGAGGTAGCGACTGCCATTTTACCAGGATGAATGATTTTTTGAATGGTTTGCATTCTATTTGAAGGTGTTTCTATGGCAACACGCCATGGTATTTTTTTATGATTTACGCCATTCATAATAATTTCTCCACCGATATCCACTAAAAAATGTTCGATAGAGTATTTGTTGCGTAATATTTTTGCGATTTCATCCACTGCAAACCCTTTCGCTATCGCTGAATAATTTAATTGCAAAGTAGCATAATGTTTTTGAATACACTGCTTTTCTTTGTTCAGATGGATTTTTGCAAAAGGATATTGCAACAAAGATTTGATCTTTTGTTCACTGGGTATTTGATGGATTTGATTTTTATCAAATCCCCATAAAGCAATTAATGGCGCTAAACTGGGATCAAAAGCACCTTGTGTTATTTGATGAACTTTTAAAGCGGCTTCACTAATGAATAAAAACTCTTCAGAAACCGGTATGCAGGTCAAAGAGGTATTTTGATTAAACTCATTGATTTCTGAATTTGGAATATAAGTAGAGAGTAAATGATTAATATAGGTTAAATAACGGTCAACATCCTGTTGAACAGAAGGGATTAATGATTGTTCGTGAACTGAAAATACAACACGATAATAAGTTCCCATGGTTTCCCCGGATAATTCATTATATTTTGACGAATGATCAGAACAAGCCGATAAAAATAAGAGACTGATAAAAAATAATCTAAGGAAACAAGTGTTAAAAAAGACGTTCATTTTAAAAAGAAGAACCTGGCTGTGAAAGAAATTCAATTTCTTCTTGAGTAGATTTTCGACCAAGAATATCATTTCTATGAGGATAGCGGCCAAACCGGTCAATAATGACTTTATGTTTTTTTTCAAATTCCAGATTTTCTGGAGATCCTAAGGCTTCAAAGTGTTCCATGGCTATTTCATGGATAGTGGATGATTCACTATGCATAAAAGGTAATAGAATAAACAGTTTATGATGTTTATTAAGATGTTCAAACTCAGGTATTTTGACGGCTTCCTGTGCTAAAACTAATGCCATGGCATCCTGAGCAAAAGCCTTTTGATGATTCCGATAAATATTTCTTGAAAATTGATCAAGTACAATGATTTCTGCTAAACGTCCTATGAGTGTTTTCCGCCAGGGATCACATTCACCTTGAGATGCTTGTGTATGGATATCTAAAAATATCTTTTGGATGTGTTGATCTAACGTATCGCTTTTTATCCACCAGTCTTGAGGTGATAACTCGTCAAACCAAAAATCTAATACTTTAGAATAATCGATCATATTCATGTACCTACCATTTATTGTATTTCAAAAATGACATGCATGTCTGCATTGATAGTTATTTTTCCTGGTGATAGATGGTTAACTGTATCAATATCAGATACCCCTTCTTGTGCAAGCGTTTTAAATCTATCTCTATGGGTAAATGATGATGAACTACTATTTTCACCAATAAATAAAGGTTTGCCAATTTTTGATTGAAAGACTTTAACTAATGTTTGTGCTTTGATTTTTGCATTGTTTAATGCTTTTACTTTGGCTTGATTTTGAAGTTTTTCCCTGTCTGAATGATCAAAATGTACATTTTGTATAGATGCATTTTCAAATCTGGATAAGCCTTTCCAAAGTTTTTGGTAAGAGGATAAAGTTTTTGCGGTAAAGGTGATGTCTGTGGAACTATAATACCCTTGTTTTATATTTTGACGATTTTTATAGACATAGTTTTCTCCAAACACCATACGTGTTGTTTGAATATTTTTCTCATTGATACCGGTTATCTTTAAAAAATTAAGGATATTATGAACTAGTAGGCTATGTTCATGGGCACATTGTTCCAGATTTAGATCAATATTTTTTACATGAAGTGACCAATGCATCATATTGGGTTCCACCTGTATTGCGGCTGTACCAATCACTTTAATATGAGGTGTTTTGAGGTTTTCACTATACGTCAATAAAGAGGTTGTATAGAAAGCAAGTAAAATTAGATATTTCATCATTCAATCTCCTGCAAAAAGAATAGTGACTATGATGTAGTTAGGGGTTAAACGTTCGAATACTAAAAATGACAAAAATTAGGGATATGCTAACACAGATTATAGAGGCTGTTTATCTTTTATAGTCTACATCTGTTAATTTTGTAAAAGCTTCAATTAAGGCACGAAGAGCGCAGTTTGGTTATTCCAAATAAGCGATAAGTAACGCAGAAGGGGGCTATCAGCAGGTTTAACCTATAAAAGATAAACAGCCCCTAATAATAATGGAGCGAATATCTTGGATAAGCTTTTTTTTAAGGTATAATCCTAGGGATAATAATTGGGTTAGGCATTGATTCTTATATTGGTTTAATTTCAAACTAAAAAGAACGATTCATCAATTAATCATCAACCGACTGAACTTTTTTAGATACTTCTTATTATGTACTCAGTTGAAATTCAAAATTTACAGTATGCTTATACACATTCTGAACAAAAAGAATTGTTAAATATTGAACATTGGCAAATTAAAGAAGGAGAACAGGTTTTTCTTTATGGTCCATCGGGTTCTGGGAAATCAACATTATTAAATTTATTAGGTGGTATTTTGTTACCCAGACAAGGACATATTTATTTATTAAATCAATTAATCAATCAAATGAATGGCCGCAAACGTGATCAATTTAGAGCGCAACATATAGGCATGGTATTTCAACAGTTTAATTTAATTCCTTATTTAAATATTTTGGATAATATTCTTTTAGCGAAACACTTTTCTCAAAAAAAGAATCTGGATTCAAATTACCTTGATGAACTATTAGCTTCTTTAAAGTTAGAGAAGGATTTATTATTAAGGCGAGCGGATTTTTTAAGTATCGGACAACAGCAACGTGTTGCTATTGTCCGAGCACTTATCAATCAACCAAAAATTTTAATTGTTGATGAACCAACCTCAGCATTAGATTCAGATATGCGAGATAATTTTATGTCTCTTTTATTAAAGGTCATTGAACAGCATAAAACAACACTCATATTTGTGAGCCATGATAAAGCATTGCAGTCCTATTTTTCAAAGGTTGTTGATTTGTGTCAATTAAATCAAGTTGAGGTCTTTTGAATATGTTAATTAAAATGGTTGTTCAAAGTTTACTTAATCGAAAAGTAACAATGCTACTGACGATAGCATCGATTACAGTGAGTGTTTTTATTTTATTAAGTGTGAACCATATTCGAAAAGAAGCAAAAGCCAGTTTTAGTAAAACCGTATCAGGTGTTGATTTAATTGTTGGTGCAAGAACAGGGCAATTAAATCTGTTACTGTATTCTGTATTTCATATCGGGCATGCGACCAATAATATTTCCTGGAAGAGTTATCAACGATTAGCAAATCATAGAGATGTCGCCTGGCATATACCTATTTCATTGGGTGATTCGCATAAGGGTTATCGAGTTATGGGAACATCATTAGATTTTTTTAAGCACTTTAAATATGGAGAAAAAAGACATTTGACATTAAAAGAGGGTCAGTTTTTTCATAATATACTTGATGCAGTGATTGGTTATGAAATTGCAAAAAAATTAAACTATTCAGTAGGTGACAAGATTGTTTTGGCACATGGTATAGCCAGTACCAGTTTTAGTAAACATGATGATCATCCTTTTACTATCGTTGGTATATTGAAACCAACAGGAACACCGGTTGATCAAACCATTCATGTGAGCTTGGAAGGCATAGAAGCAATTCATATTGGTTGGGAGGATGGCGTAAAAAAGTACAATAGCTCTAAAAATATTCAACAGCAAGATCTCACTCCTAAATCTATTACTGCGTTTATGTTGGGATTAAAATCCAAAATAAAAACATTTACAGTACAAAGAACCATTAATCAATACTCCAGAGAACCTCTTCTGGCTATTTTGCCTGGTGCGGCTTTATCTGAATTATGGCAAATGATGGGGACATTAGAAAAAATATTATTGGTTGTTTCAGTTCTGGTGTTAATAGCTTCTTTATTTGGTATGAGTACTATGTTACTAGCTTCCATGAGAGAGCGGTTGCGAGAGTTGGCAGTACTGAGAGCGATAGGTGCCAGCCCATTATTTATTTTTGTACTCATTCAGGTAGAAGCATTGTTTATCAGCTTTTTAAGTATCTGTTTGGGTTTATTAAGTTTATGGATTTGTGTTTATTTGACACAGGATTATTTACAGGAATATTATGGGTTATATATTAGTCCCGAAATATTAACATGGGATGTATTAATAGTAAGCAGTGCTATTCTTTTTGGTACTTTCTTCATTGCTTGTATTCCAGCATTCACCGCTTATCGCGCATCTTTACATAGTAGTTTGTCAGTAAAGCATTAGATTTTGTTGTTTTTTTACAGAATAAACAGGAATAAAGATATTTAAAAGTACATTGTGTGATATTTTTCACATTTATAGCATAACCTGTTCTAGATATTGTAATCTTGTATGAAGATCATAGCTTTACATAAAATCGCGATAAAATTATACTGGCGCTTCCTTTTTGTCTATCAAATATTGCATTGCTGTTGAGTAAGAGTGCACACTGTTGAGTTTTATAACGTTTATTTTCAATAAACAGGAGACTGTCATGAAAGTTCTATCATTTATAGTATTACTATTTTCTTTCCACACTTATGCACAAAATAATGTGCAGGAGGCATTAACTGTTAATTTAGGATTTAACAGTTCGGCGGTAAATTTAGGTGCTGCTTATGAAACAAAATATAAAGGTAATATGGGGTTTAGTGGATTCTTCTTCTTCTCTGGAGAAGAAGAAGATGCTGGTGAGCCAGAATACAAAATTATTGGACTTCATCCAACAATACATTTTTACCAAAGTAATTGGGACTTTTATATCGGACCAGGATTAGCCATTTCCATTGTAGATGATGCTGGTGATGATGAAACAACTTTAGGTGCACTCATCAAATTGGGTGCTGTCTATAAAATGAATAAAAAATATTCTTTGGGTATAGAAAATATTAAAGCCTATAATTGGTTTAGTGATGAGTTGCCCAGCGGCCCCATTGATGTTACTACGTTAGGTTTAAGAATACACTTTTGATATTCAGGATATTAAAAAAGTAGATGGTGTGTTGTTTCTGTTGCTTTATTCAAAATAGAGAAGAGCGACACACTGTCTTATAAAGCAAAGATAAAATTATTTGGGTTCCAGATAAATTAGATCACAGGATTTTTCTTCACAAAAGCGCACTGAGCCTTGAAACTTGATTTGATTCCCATTTAAATTTTCGGTTTTTAATGAACGGATAAAGTTTTTATAAGGAGGGAAAATGTGATGCCATAGATGCTTTCTATAAAGACAATAAATAATGCAGGAAGATGTTGTTATTTTAAAAGGAAGCCCCTCTTTATAGTCTATTGAATCAGCAGTACTTAGTAGACTATTGTATGCTCGAAGAGTTAATGGACGTCTCATCTTTTTCTTTGAATACAAAGATGGCATATGTTCTTCAGGTCGGGTTTTAAAACGTCGATGAATCCACAAATAGTCACTGGGATATTGTGTTAAATAATTTTCAAGAAAGCCATTAATTATTTCAGCATCCTGAATGTCATTTTTTCCAATATTATTGATAGGTGGATGTAATGTAATAATAATTTTTTTTCTTTTGGCGTCTCTTCTTTGAGTCATTGGAATAACCGGTGCTTTTGTAAGCTTCACAAAACGTGTTGTGGCGGTTATGGTTGCTGTTGGAATATTAAAAAAAGGAACAAAAATACTTTGTTGTCTGCCATAATCCTGATCGGCAGCATACCAGACAAATCCATTATCTTTTATCCAACGAATCATTTCTCTGGTGGATTCCCGTTCAATAGGATGCACAAAGCGTTTTCTTCCCTGAGTCATGGCGTGCTCGATTAATTGATTTTGATTTTTTCGATATAACGCTGCGAAAGGAATCTGAGTACCCAACAATGAGCCACCCACTTCCAGGCTGGTTAAATGAAAAGATAACAATAATCCACCTTTCCCTTGCTCTTTTGCTGCTTGGTAGTGTTCGAGACCGTCAATTTCAAATAAATGTTGCCAACGTCTTTGTGGGCCAAACCAAAGCATGGCCGTTTCCAGCATACCAATGCCAGTCGATTTTAAGTTATTAGCAACCAGCGTTTCTTGCTGTTGGGTGTTTAAACGAGGGAAACATAATTGAATATTTTTACGAGCAATATCAACACGATGTTTCGCCGTATGAAACATGCACCAACCTAAAAAGTTTCCTAAATGAAAGAGTATCGGATAAGGCAGCCAAGCAATCATGCGTATCATAAAAAACATCACATGAGTAGGCCAATACCTTAAGGCATAGAAATGGGAAGATGTTGAATTGCTTTTTTTCATTATTTCGATATGACCCACCATAAAATGGGTCATATCATTGGGATAAAATTGGTAGCAAGGAGTGGAGTTGAACCACCGACCCCATCATTATGAGTGATGTGCTCTAACCAACTGAGCTACCTTGCCATAGTGCGCAGGATAATGCGAGCCGGCTATTTTGATGATTTGTTATAAAATTGTCAATAGAATTTTCTATGAAATCATACAAAATTGAGTTGTTGGGTTTGTTTGTTGTTGATACTGGAAAGAGTCTGTGTTGATTTTAGGTTGGTGGAAGCTTGTAGATGAGCTATCTATTGTATTAGGGCTATTAATCTTTCATAGATAATTCTATTATTTATGTCTTTTTTGCAATAATGAGTTATGGCTAATCTGGTTATAATGTGTTATCAGTGGTAGAAAGCAGATCATTCTGTTGATGCAGCGAATTGATATTGATGACATGTTAAGAAGTTTTATCCAATGGATAAAAACAATGATTTTGACGTGGCAATTTTTGAAAAAAGTTTTTTTAACATTTGGTATTGTTTTCATGTTGAATAGTTGTTCTTTTCTTTTTACCTACCCTGATCAGCTTTCTCAAGAAGAGCGGTTTTTACAATTAAACAAAAAATATGCACCGATTAATAACCGGGTAACTATTTATTGGGACAAATATTCCATTCCTTTTATAGAAACCCTGGATGATGATGATTTGGCTTTTGCCATTGGTGTTGTGCATGCTCATCTTCGGATTGATCAGTTGGAGCTATTACAATTAATATCTCAAGGACGTTTAAGTGAAGTTGCTGGGCCTCTACCTCAAGTCAAAAAAATTGACCATGCATTAAGAATGATTAATTTTAAACGTGCTGCCCAAAAGTCAATACAACAGATGAATCAGGAAAGTCAACAATGGATGCATCGTTATACAGAAGGCATTAACTGGTATTTAAAGGGGTTAAAGGATAAACCCATAACCAATCGATTATTGGATAAAAAATTAACGCCCTATTCAATGGAAGATATCATGGCTATAGCCAAATTAATTTCATCTGATCTTACCTGGATTGTTTATTTGAAGTATTTGAAATATGCAGAAAAAGAAAACTGGCAGGCAATTTTTAATTATTCACTCAAGAAATTAGAAACAGACAGTGCGAGCTATCATCACACAGAGGGTGATGTCTTGCCAAATATATTTAAATATTTTTCCAAATCAGGCAGTAACTCTATTGTTATTGGTGGTGAAAAAACCACAACCGGTGCTGCTATGATAGCTAGTGATCCTCATGTGGGTTTAATGCTACCTAACTTTTGGATAATGATGGGCGTAAAATCCAAAAACTATCATACTTTTGGATTAATGATTCCTGGTATCCCTGCTGTGACTGTAGGTCGTAATAAGCATATTTCATGGGGAGGAACCAATATGCGGGGGATCAGTAGTCATTTATATGATGTGACACATCTTAAAGAGCCAGATGTTAAAGTCAGAAAAGAAATAATAAAACGCCGCTGGTGGTTTAATGCAAGTGTTGATATTCGAGAAACTCAGTATGGCCCAATTATTAGTGATATTGATTATTTTGATAAAAAGAAATTACCTTTTGATGTTGCTTTGAATTGGGTTGGTCATTACGGCAGTGATGAAATCCAATCCTTTTTAGACATTATGCGAGCCAAAAATTGGAATGAATTTAAACATGCTTTTTCAGACTACAAAGTTTCTGCAATGAATATGCTTTATGCTGATGATAAAGGTAATATTGGTATGATTAGTGCCTATGGACAACCTGTTTTAAAAGAACCCAGTAAAACCTTGGAACTGATAAAATCTGTGGATAATCCTATCGTTGGTATTATTCCTCCTACTGAACATACGAGCCCTTATAATCCTCATGAAAGTTTTTTGGCTTCTGCAAATAACAAACCTTTGGATCGTCCAGTCATTCCAATGAGTTACAGTTTTTCTAACAATGATCGTTTTGAACGTTTAAAAACTTTGGCGTCCATTCAGAAAAAAATACATGTTGAACATTTGAAGCAACTTCAATTGGATGTTTACTCTCAAAAATCAATGGAACTAAAAACATTATTATTTTCTAAAATAAAAGACAATCATCATTTAAAAGTGCAAAAATATCTAAATATTTTACATTCTTGGCATGGACAATATGAAGCAAACAGTCAGGGAGCCGTTATTTTCTATGTATTAATGCACTCAATATGGCAACATTATTTAGTACAATTTGAACAGCAACCTTTATTTCTACAAGAGCTTAGATCTCCTGAAAACTGGAAAAGTATTTTATTGGCATGGTTACCCAAACAGGATGATGAAACAGTGATTCAAATGGTAAAAGCAGCTTTGGATGTTATTGAAGAAACGCTGTCACAATATCCAACCTGGGGTGACTTTACTGTTCAGGGACAAAAAACCTTTTTAGGATTACTGCCCTTGATTGGTTCACGATTTAGTCTTTCTGATTACCCATTAAGTGGTGGTAACGATACATTAAATAAATACGGTCGACCATTTTCCAGAGAAAAATCTGAAGTATTTTATGGCGCCAGTGCAAGGCATATCAGCGATATGTCTTCAATAGATGAAAACTATTTTATTTTGCATGGTGGTCAGGATTCGTGGATGATGAATGAAAACATAGCCGATCAAACAGCATTATGGAGAAAAGGAGAATATATTAAAATTCCACTGTCTTTAGAAAAAGTAAAAGATCAGTTTAATGCGCATATTCATATTCTGGAGCCTGAATTATCAAAAGAATAATAATCCTTAACGATCTGACCAAACAGCAAACTCATTTCCAGTGAGATCTAAAAAGTGAAAACGCTTGCCACCTGGAAAAGAAAAAATAGCCTGGCATAGTTTTCCTCCAGCAGCTTCTATTTTCTTTTGTGTAGCTTCCAGATCAAGACTATAAAAAACAATTAAAGCGCTACCCTGTTGAGTTGATGAACACATATCTGAATGAAAAAAACCACCTTCAATACCTGCATTGCTAAAAGCAATATAATCGGAACCATAATCTGTGAATTGCCAATCAAAAACTTGAGCAAAAAATTGCTTGGTTAAAGACAGATCTTTTGAAGGCAATTCGAGATAGTTGATTTTTTCATGTTGATTCATGTGTTAGATTATTTTTAATAAATCATATACAAGGTTAAGGTGGTGACACTGACTAAAAGAATAATTAATTTACTGGATATAAAAAAAGATTTTTCTTGGGTAGGAGGCGGTATTTTCTTTGAATGATAGCTGTCCAGGCCATGTTCAGACAAGAGTTTTTGCATGCTTTCTTTTGAAATAGCAATGGTTGATTTTGCTTTACCAAGATGATTTTTTATATGAGAGACAGAGACATCATCAGTCTGTGATTGTTGAGCAACAGGTGTTGATGTATTTGAGGTATGTTTAAGTTCAGAAGTATGTAATTGAAACTGCTCTTGCCGGGTAATTAATAGATGTAAATGAAATTTACCCAGCTTAACAATATCATTTGGATTGAGTTGGCTTTTTACAACTCTTTGATCTTTAATATAAATGCCATTACTGCTATTTAAATCTTCAATAAAAAATTCATTATCGATAAATTTAATTTTAGCGTGTTGACGGGAAACGCTGATATTATCTAAAAAAAGATCAGACTGTTTGCTTCGACCTATAGAAATTTCTTGTTGGTTAAAAGCATGTTGGGCGATGATTCTTCCTGATACAATAACAACAATATGTAAGGTTTTTGATAAATCTGTATGGTGATTAAGATTGGACATAGTACTACCTACCATCTTTATGCTATTTATTGTTAAACAAAATAGGTTAAACGAAATAGCACATTAAGAAGATGACATTTAAAAATGCATCAAAATTTCTCGTGACGGATTCTAACTAAATTGAATAAATATTGCACGAACCATATTGAGTTATTGCAAATTAAGAAGTTTATTTTGTGAAGAAGATCACTTTTTTGAAGTATTTTTTAGTAGAGGTTAATAAAGCTATATTTATTACAGATTTTTATCTAAGATAAAATCCAAAAGAGAAATCCACCAATAGCAACACCAATTAAAAGAAGTCTTAATTGATTACTGGTAGCTCTTGCATGGCTGGGTTCGTAATGCCTTCTGTGATGAGTGCTTTGTGATGAGTCCATACGTTGATGATTTTCCAAGTGCGAGTTAAAGGTACCATCAACATCTTTATTTGAAGCAATAACCGTTGCATCGTTGTAATCAGACCAAGTAAATTTAGCCGGACCATCTGAACTGGATGATTTTTCAAGAATATTGATACGTAATTCAAATTTACCAATAGTGATCACATCGCCATTATTGAGTTCATTGGCAAGAATTTTTTTACCATTTAAAAAAGTGCCATTACGACTTTGATTATCAATAATAAAAATTTCAGAATGAGCAAATTCTATTTTAGCGTGTTGCCTCGACACACTCGGATTGTCCAGTAATAAATCAGTCGTCGCATCACGACCAATAGTCACTTCTCCTTCCTTAAAGGTGTGACGGGAAATAACACGATTTGATACCTTAAGGGTAATATTTAACACCTTGTTAGACTGTATGGTCAGGTATGGGTGTGCTTTTGACATAAATCTTGGTATCCAATTGACTTGAATATTGGCCAAATTATACCGTCATTTAAAATGCTTTGTCGCCTTCAAATACTCATTTATTGATTATTTTTTGCTCATATGTGGATTGGTTTTACCAATATTCGGGTATTTTTGTATATTTATCTGACAGTATATGATTTCATGGTCTCTATTCGCTATGTTTACATGAAAGATGAAATGGTTACAGTAATGATGAGGTATTCATTCATGAAAAATTTAATAATGACGTTATCTTTGATTTTATTCAGTCATTTGGCCAATGCTTTTGTTATCGATTTTGACAGTGATGACTTTGTGACAACACCGGTTTTTAATCAAGTAGTTGATTTCGACTTTAGGATAGAAATTGAAGGTGCTTTAGAAAGTCGAGTGTATGAAACCATAGTGTCTGATGATGATACGCAATTGGTTGAAGAAATCCTCTATAACATTTCGGGAGTTCTGACTATTCCGACACCCTCTGAGTTTCTTGCTTTTGATTTAATGCATCCTCCGATAACTGGGGAAGCGTTTGATGATCAGGTAGGCAGTGCATTACGCTTCGAAGTCAGTCAAGATGCTGATTTAAGTGATGGTTTGCAATTAAACGAATTAATACCTGATACCGATGGTGTTATTTTTATTTTAAATGCCAGAGAAGTGGGTACAGGACGTTTTCATCCACCAGTGATTCAATTACGTAGTGATGGTACAGGCATTATTCAAAATTCAAATAATCAACCAGATATTGCTGAAGCTAGTATTAATCCTGGTGCAGAATATATTACCAATTTAAGTTTTAATTTAGAGGATGTCACTTTGGTTCGTCCAAGAAATAGCAGTGGTTCGCAAGGGTTTTGGGTTTTGTTTTTTTTAAGTCTGTTGTTGTTGAGGCGATGTTTTTTTAATAAAAAATAATCCATGTTAAAACCCATTTTAAGTATATAATGACAACACTTTATTCATTGTGAAAAACTTTATATCAGAAAGGTAAGCAGTCATGCATACATCCATTCATCTGGGAGTGAATATTGACCATGTGGCAACAATACGTCAGGCACGAGGAACCACTTATCCAGAACCTGTGCAAGCGGCTTTAATTGCAGAACAATCGGGTGCCGATGCCATTACTATTCATTTACGTGAAGATAGACGGCATATCATTGATAAAGATGTTGTGATGCTAAATGATGTGATACAAACGCGTATGAATCTGGAAATAGCAGCCACAGACGAGATGGCTGATATTGCACAAAATATAAAGCCGCACTGTGTGTGTATTGTTCCTGAAAAGCGGGAGGAGTTAACAACAGAAGGTGGTTTGGATATGCTTTCTTTGCAATATCAATTAGAACCTTTTTGTCGTCAACTGGCTCAATCGAAGATAGAGGTGTCTTTATTTATTGATCCCGATACCACACATATTGATGCAGCAAAGGCTTGTGGTGTGCCTACCATTGAATTACATACCGGAAGTTATGCTGATGCAAAGTGTAAAGAGGAACAAATGGCTGAGTTAGAGCGCATTCGAAAAGCTGCCGCCTATGCGCATCAGTTAGGTATTCAGGTGAATGCAGGACACGGATTACACTATCATAATGTGGGTCCTATTGCGCAGATTCGTGAAATTCAAGAGTTAAATATCGGTCATTCCATTATTGCCCGGGCAGTATTTTCTGGATTATCCAGTGCTGTGGCTGATATGAAAATGTTGATGGTTGAAGCGCGCCAATGGCAATCTTAGGTATTGGCACGGATATTTTGGATATTGACAGGGTTGCTGTTTGTCATCAGCGCTTTGCGACACGATTTTCTCAACGATTGCTCACAGAAAAAGAACAAGAGTCTACTGCCTTTCAACATCATCCGGTTCGTTTTTTGGCGAAACGTTTTGCTGTCAAAGAAGCCATTTTAAAAGCCATGGGTACGGGATTATCCCGAGGTATTCGTTTTATCGATATCGAAGTATTGAATCATGCCAATGGTCGCCCTTTTGTAGAATTATTTGGTCGAGCCAGGGACATAGCCGACGAACTTCAGATTGCACAGATTCATGTCAGCATCAGTGATGAAAAACAGTGGGTCGTTGCTTATGCTGTTGCGGAGCAATAATAGTGTATTTTTTACAGGATAATTATGTACTCAGAATGTTAAGTGAGATAACCATAAAAAATACCATTTAAGGACGATATTTCTTGAGATGAAGGATTACTCGTTGAACACTTTTTAACCAATCCACACTTTGGATAAAACACTTTTCCATTATTTTTTCATTGCACAGAAAAAAAATATAAAACACAACATATAGCCCTTGATAAATCCAGAGGCACATTTTATAGTAGTCCCGGGTTCATTGATGTGAACCTTATCTAAAGCAAATTTCTTTTATCTCAACACAGATTGTTAACTATTAATAACCCCAATAATAAGAAAGCATTACCCATTAATCGAATATTTTATTAATGACAGGTGCTTTTCCCCAACTTGCGGAGAGTGGTATGCAAACAGAAGTTCTAGACCCCGAAGTATCCTCTGAAATGAGCGTGTCTCACGTTGGTTCTACCAATTTAGAGGTAACAGCACCTGGAAAATATCGAGTTATTCGGCGTAATGGAACGATTACCAGTTTTGATAAAGAAAAAATTAAAGTGGCGATTACTAAAGCATTCTTGGCAGTGGAGGGTAGCACGGCTGCTGCTTCCGGGCGTATTCATGCCAGAGTGGATATGATCACAGAGAATGTAGTGAAAGGATTAATGCGTCATAAAGACGATGGCGGTACTTTCCATATTGAAAATATTCAGGATCAGGTTGAACTCAGTTTGATGCGGGCTGAAGAGTATCAGGTTGCCCGTTCCTATGTACTCTATCGTGAACAGCAAGCACAAAAGCGTGCTGAAGAACGGGCCAAGAAAAAAGATTCGTCCAAAGAGAAAACCAGTCTGCTTCAGGTGACTCTGGCCAATGGTTCGCAGACACCATTGGATATGAAACGTTTGCAAAAAGTGATCAGTGAAGCCTGCCAGGGATTAGACGATATTGATGAAAAAAGTATTCTGGATGAAACTTTACGAAATTTGTATGAAGGTATACCCGAGGGTGATGTGATTCCAGCAGCGGTGATGTGTTCACGCATCATGATCGAAAAAGAACCGAATTACAGTTATGTGGCTGCTCGTTTATTACTCGATAAAGCTCGTGCAGAAGCATTTACTTTCTTGAAAATCGGGTTAGAGTCGGCCACCCAACAACAAATGGGTGAATACTATACGGAATATTTTGATGCTTATATTAAACGGGCTGCAGAACTCGAACTGTTAGATGAAGAGCTCACTCGTTTCGACCTCAAACGTTTGGGGGATGCCTTAAAACCAGAACGCGATCATTTATTCACTTATTTAGGACTGCAAACTTTATACGATCGTTATTTTATTCATCACGACGATACTCGTTTTGAATTACCACAAGCTTTCTTTATGCGTGTGGCAATGGGGTTAGCTATTAACGAAGTTGATCGTGAATCTCGAGCAATCGAATTTTATGAATTGTTATCTTCATTTGATTTTATGAGCAGTACACCGACATTATTTAACTCGGGTACATTACGTCCACAATTGTCTTCTTGTTATTTAACAACTGTGCCTGATGATCTGGATGGTATTTTCTCGGCAATTAAAGATGATGCCCTCTTGTCAAAATTTGCTGGCGGTTTAGGGAATGATTGGACAAGAGTGCGAGGTATGGGTGCGCACATTAAAGGCACCAATGGTAAATCACAGGGTGTGATTCCCTTTCTAAAAGTGGCCAATGATACCGCCGTTGCTGTAAATCAGGGAGGTAAGCGTAAAGGAGCTATGTGTGCTTATCTGGAAACCTGGCATTTAGATGTTGAAGAGTTTTTGGATCTTAGAAAAAATACTGGGGACGATCGTCGTCGTACGCACGATATGAATACCGCCAACTGGATTCCCGATCTGTTTATGCAACGTGTGAGTGAAGATGGCGACTGGACTTTATTTTCTCCCGACGATGTGCCTGATTTGCATGAAGTCTATGGTCTTGAGTTTGCCAAACGCTATAAAGCTTACGAATCAAAAGTGGATAGTGGAGAAATAAAAACCTATCGACGCATTAAAGCCTCTGCCTTATGGCGAAAAATGTTGGGGATGCTATATGAAACAGGTCACCCCTGGATTACATTTAAAGATCCATCTAATGTACGTTCACCGCAACAACATTGTGGTGTGGTGCACTCTTCCAACTTATGTACTGAAATTACATTAAACACATCGGATTCAGAAATTGCCGTGTGTAACCTGGGCTCTGTAAATCTGTCGCAACATATTGATAATGGCCAACTGGATCATAAAAAACTGGAAAAAACCATTACCACTGCCATGCGCATGTTAGATAACGTGATTGACTATAACTACTATAGTGTACCGCAAGCCCGTCGTTCTAATTTACGTCATCGTCCAGTAGGACTGGGAATCATGGGTTTTCAGGATGCCCTCTATCAACTGAATATTCCTTATGCATCGGATGACGCCGTTAGCTTTGCGGATCGTTCCATGGAAGCTGTGAGTTATTATGCCACACAGGCTTCGAGTCAATTGGCCGAAGAGCGGGGTAGTTATCCAACGTATGAGGGTTCATTATGGAATCAGGGTATTTTACCGATTGATTCGCTGAAACTTCTGGCACAAGAACGTGGTAAATATTTGGCGGTTGATGACAGCCAAAGCCTCGATTGGGATAGCTTGCGAGAACGTGTACAGAATAATGGTATTCGTAATTCAAATTGTATGGCCATTGCGCCAACGGCAACCATTTCCAATATCTGCGGTGTCTCACAATCGATAGAACCAACTTATCAGAACTTATTTGTTAAATCGAATTTATCGGGTGAGTTTACGGTGGTGAATCCTTATCTGGTTCAGGAACTCAAAAAGCGTGAGCTTTGGGATGACGTCATGGTTAACGATTTGAAATATTATGACGGTAGCTTGCATGCCATTGATCGTGTACCGACAGAGCTCAAGCAATTGTATGCAACCGCTTTTGAAATTGATCCACGTTGGTTGGTTGAAGCCGCATCGCGTCGACAAAAATGGATCGATCAAGGTCAGTCATTGAATTTATATATGTCAGAGCCTTCGGGTAAAAAAATGGATACTCTGTACAAACTGGCTTGGCTACGTGGATTAAAAACCACTTATTATTTGCGTTCGATGGGTGCGACACATGTTGAAAAAAGTACGATGGATAATGAGCGTAGCAGTAAACTGAATGCGGTATCCTCTTCATTCAGCATACAAGCAGAGTCTGGTGATACGCTTGCTGATGTTGATACAACTAATGGACAAATGAATGGAGAGTATCATGCCTTTGATAGCATTGGACTGAACAAGGATGACGATGCACCAAAAGCCTGTTCAATACTTGATCCAGACTGTGAAGCCTGCCAGTAATTATTTTTGAAAAATACTAAACCATACATTAAAAACTAAATCCATTGATTATGAATAACACAGAACTCGGGGAGATAACACAATGAAAAATGATTGGGATGACCCATTGGGCGCATTAAACAATAGCTCATCACTCACAGGTACAACAACTTCAGGTGATTCAAATATTGATCCTGTAGTCGTTGATAGCACTTTAGAAAAAATGAAGCAAGAATCATCAGATGTAACCAATCCTGTTGCCAAAAATGAAACACCCGTGAAAAGTAATTTATCGCCACAAAACCAAACATCATCAATAAGCCATGAGACGTTAACAGCGGGTGATACTTTTGAAACCACTGTGCATGAGTCGGATGAAAATACGATAGCAGGTGGTGCAACGGGTTTAGAGAAAATAGAAATGGGTGCTGCCCGTATTCAGGTCGACGACAAAAAAATTATTAACTGCCGTGCTGATCTGAATCAATTGGTACCTTTTAAATACGATTGGGCCTGGCAGAAATACTTGGATGGCTGTGCCAATCATTGGATGCCGCAAGAAATTAACATGACGGCCGATATTGCCCTATGGAAAAACACCGATGGCTTAACCGAAGACGAAAGAACCATTGTAAAACGTAACCTGGGCTTCTTTTCAACGGCTGATTCATTGGTAGCCAATAATCTGGTGTTAGCGGTGTATCGTCACATTACCAATCCAGAATGTCGACAATATTTATTACGTCAGGCATTTGAAGAAGCCATTCATACACATGCTTATCAATATTGTGTTGAGTCACTGGGTTTGGATGAAGCCGAAGTCTTTAATATGTATCGTGAGTTACCCAGTGTTGCAGCAAAAGCAGAATGGGCTTTACCTTTCACACAAAGCCTGGGTGATCCTGACTTCCACACAGGCACACCTGAAAATGATCAACGTTTATTACGTGACTTGATTGCTTTTTATGTCGTATTTGAAGGCATTTTCTTTTACGTCGGCTTTACACAGATTTTATCTATGGGACGTCGAAACAAACTCACTGGTGTTGCCGAACAGTTTCAATATATTTTGCGTGATGAATCCATGCATATGAATTTTGGTATCGATGTTATCAACCAGATTAAACTCGAAAACCCACATTTGTGGACAGAGCAATTCCAACAAGACATGATTAAACTCATTAACGAAGGTGTCGCTTTAGAAATTCAATATGCCGTTGATACCATGCCACGAGGTGTATTGGGTTTAAATGCTCCTATGTTTGAAGAGTATGTAAAATTTATTGCCAACCGACGTTTTGCACAAATTGGCTTACCAACACAATATGCCAACGTATCAAACCCATTCCCTTGGATGTCAGAAGTACTTGATTTGAAAAAAGAGAAAAACTTTTTTGAAACACGAGTAACTGAATATCAAACGGGTGGTACTTTGAGTTGGGATTGATGTAAGAAAAAGCCACCCAACGTTGTTGGGTGGTTTTTTCAAGCAAACTGAGACCTAAAAGAATGACTCAGCTCTTAAATTATGATGCAGGACAAGTACCCTCCGTAGGAGTGTTTAGGGCGTTTTGCTGACTTTGCCGCTCTTGGAAAAGTCAGTCGCACATAGCGAAGCGGTGCGAAATAGTTTCTTACTATAGAACTATAGTTATTGCTTAAGTTAAGAATAACAATTAAATATCCCTTTTCTATTTAAAATAAATAAAGTAAAATTTCATTACATTCAAAATGTAATTGGTAAATATGTGATATGAATATTAAATTTGGTGTTATTTCTTTATTATTAATGAGTGCTTGTGCAACAACTGGGCGATTTTCTGGGAATATTTTTGATCCTTATGGTTACACTAAAAGTGAATTTGACGCTATGACGATGACAGATAGCCAATGTTTTAATGATGTTTCTCTTGTTCACTTTGATTTTTATGATGCTTACAGTAAAGTTGAAAAGTTATCTCAATCTTCAGGAAGGTTAGAAGCTTATCTAAAAAATAAAAATATTAGTTTTGAAGAAGCAATAAACGACGATAAGGCTATGGAGCTAGCAATGGAAGATGATAGGCGCATTGTTCAATTAGCAGCAAAAGAGATGGTGTCGAATGTTAAAGATCAGCCTCATGAAAATATGGTGAAAAAATATGGGGAGTTGTTAAATATATACAAAAAATCAGATCCATTAGTACTAGAAAGTTATTTAGAATATTTATGTAATAAAAATAGAGCTGTTAAAAAAGAATTAAATCCCCTGGTGGAAAGTGTTTTAAAAAGTTGTGAAAACAAAATGTTAGAAGTTGAAAAAGAAGAAAAAAGTAGAAAGAGCGTTAATTCTATGGCTGATATTATAGAAAGAAAAATTTATAAGAAAAAAAGAAATAGAGAGCTTACTTATGAATGTATTGAAGTAAAATTGAATTGATATAAAAAGAAATAATTTTTATATTTTTTGTATAAGAAAATGTGATGCCATAAACTTGAAGTAGGTTCGAGCCTTCAGAATCTAAAAACAAGCAACTATTTGTTTTTTTGTATTTTTCAAGTAAACTGGGAAAATATCTAAGTTAGAGTTCATTTATAACAATAAAAAGGGGGAATAGAAATGTCTGAAAACAATCCTTATCAAGCACCTGAGGCGAGTCTTTCTCAGGAAAATCAACATCATAACGCAGATTTTGAGTTAACGGGACCTAAGTCAGTTAAGATTGGGCGAGGTTGGGCATGGTTGACCGAAGGTTTTGGTCACTTCAAGAAAAACCCACTTGCCTGGATTTTAGTAATAGTTATTTATTTTGTTATATCTCTGATGGCAGGAATTATTCCTGTAATTGGGCAGTTGGCACTAGCATTATTAACTTTTGTTTGGGCAGGAGGGTTTATGTTAGGTTGTAGGGCGCAAACGGAAGGCAAAGATTTTCAGGTAACTCATCTTTTTTCTGGATTTTCGAATAACACTGGCCAATTAGTTTTATTGTCGTTGATTTACCTTATTGCTGTTATAGCCATTTTTGCAATAGCGATGGGCCCTATGTTTTCAATGTTTATAAAAATATCCACTTCCTCTCCTTTTGCTGATCCTGCTGAATTTATGCAAGGTGTTGATATGATGCAGTTTGCTTTGTCAATGTTGATTGCTTCATCATTAGCGATACCATTATTAATGCTTTTTTGGTTTGCGCCTGCCTTAATGGTTATCAATAAAGTGCCACTATTTCAGGCGATGAAATTAAGCTTTATGGGGTGTATAAAAAATATTCTGCCATTTTTATGGTATGGTTTAATTTGTTTTGTTTTACTGATTATTGCCATTATCTCATTTGGTTTGGGTTTGTTGATTTTAATTCCTATGTTAATTGCATCTATTTATACTTCATATAGGGATATTTTTATTAATTAATTTTAAAGTGAAACATATCAACTGATAAATACTTAAGATAAAAAATAAGGTATACAATGTCTGAAAATAATCTTTATGCTACGCCTGAATCTGATATTCAGGTTCGAGAAGATAGTCCTGAAGCAAAAGAACGTATGGAAAAAATGGCTTTTGGTCAAAAGTTAGTTATTTATGCGGTTCTTTTGTATTTCTTATCAGCGTTCTTACGTTTTGTTTTAGGTCCCTTTACTCTAATTTTATTAATTGTATCTTTAATAGTATCTCTTGTTGGTTTATACAAAGTATTGGCGGTTAGTCAAGGTCATATTGCTTTAAAGGTTATTTCATTTTTATTCTTGTTTGTTCCTCTTATTAATATATTTGTACTTCTCAGTATTAATAGGCGTGCCACAAAATCTCTTCGTGAGGCTGGATATAAGGTAGGCTTTATGGGAGCTTCCAAAATAAAAAGTACTTAACAAGTTGTTTAATTTTTTGGGGTAAAAAAACATCAGAAAAAAATTAGTTTGTCGGTTGGCATCAAGATAAAATATAGTACTTAATCAAAAAAACTGTCATTACTTGAGATTTTTGGAGTCACTCTGTACAATGCAATATCGTTATTGCAAGAAAATATCATTTTATTTAATCTCTATTTAAAGGAGCAGATATGAAACCTTATAAAAACATAACATCAAAAAATCTTGGCATATTATTATTCATAGCAAGAGCGTTGATTATATTGGGAGCCATATTGCCAATACTATTAATACCACTTTCATATGTTTATTTTATTGGTGCGCCGGGGTTATTTTCTGTAACTTCATTTTATATCTCATTTCTTCCTGTAACAATATTTGTTGTTTCTTTATTAATTAGTCTTTTTATTATTTCTGGTATCCTAGCGGCTATAGTTTCTTTTGAAGAAAATTATCGTAGAAGAACAGAAGCCTATATTCAAAATCTTGATAATAAAATTTAATCCTTTATTTAAAAGTATTCAGGTTTTTCTCCTTGAAGACCTGTCTTTTTATTTCAAGCAAACTGAGACTTAAAAGAAGTACTTTGTAGTTTAATGAGTATCGGGAGCAAGTACCCTCCGTAGGAGTATTTAGGGCGTTTTGCTGACTTTACCGCTCTTGGAAAAGTCAGTCGCACACAGCGAAGCGGTGCGAAAAGGTTTTTATTTTTATATTTTGAATATCATATGGCTTAATTCTTACTCTTTAAATTCAATGAGAGCATAGCCAGTCGCACATAGCGAAGCGGTGCGAAATAATTTTTTATCCCTAAAAGCAATTCCTCTTAAATCTCACCTTATTAACTAATCTGAGTTCAGGATGATCTATCAATAAAATTATTAATTGAGATTAATAACATTTCAGGATAATTAATACATTCAAAAAATATAATAATAAGAGATGATCGTTACTTTTTCGTTAATCTTTTAAAGCAAAATAATGCTAAATTTCAAATATTTGCTAGTCTTTTTATAAGGAATCTATGAAAAAAATTCCTGGCTGTCATTATAAAACTAACATGTAACTTCAGGTTGCAGGTATTCAGCATGCGCTGGTTAAAGCAATTATCTAACAAAAATAAAAGAATTTTGGGTTTCCGTTTAGATGGAAATCAATTGCATTACTGTTCTATTTATTTCAGAAAACAGCAGGCGTTGATTGAAACCATAGGTTGTCATACTGTTGAAGCAGTGGATGCGTTGGAAAATGATTTAAAAATGATTGCGTCGAAGTTAAAGGCAAAGGGTGCCAGCGTTAACTGGTCATTACCTTCCGATCAATATCGCTTGATTGTGACAACTCGTCCAACGGTGCCCAGAGATGAATTAATTGATGCTCTGCGCTGGCAGATTAAGGATCAAACGGATTTTGATGTTGAAGAAGCAGTGATTGATGCTTTTGATTATCCTGAAGCATTGCCTGGTGATAGACGGGTTTATGTTGTAGTTATTCATAAAAGCAGTATTCAATATTTGGTAGATGCGACCATGAATGCCGGTCTTCAATTGAATGCTATTGATATTAATGAGTTATCTGTAGGTAATTTATTGATTCCACAGTTGATTGATGATCAAAGTATTGCATTTATTAGTCAGCAGGAGAAGGGTGTTGTATTAAGCTGTTTTCTAGGGAAAGAGTTTGCATTTTCCAGGTTATTGTCCGGGACTTACTTTTCTCAGGCATCTGATGATGATGATTTTAAATTGGATGATGATGATGAGCAGGTCAATGAACATTTATTATTGGAGATTCAAAGAACGATCGATTATTACGAAAGTCAGGTTGCCCGTCAGGCCATTACACGAATTTTATTACCAGATTATGGTGGTGTTTCACAACGGCTTATGGATTTATTAAAAGAGAGTGTTGATGCAAAAGTTGAATTTTTAAAATTAGAGAACAGTTGTCAGTGGACGCCTTCACTATCGACTAAAGCTATTTATCAGCAGTTAGCATTATGTGGAAGCCTTTTTAGACAGGAGTTGAATCATGCAGCAAATTAATCTGTATACATCAGAATTTCACCCCCAACGTTATCTGTTAAATTTTAGACAATTGCTGATAGTCACTGGTTTGACACTCATTATTTTTTCAGTGATGACCTGGATTTTTATCAAAGAAGAAAAAGTGGTTTTAAAACAATTAGCTGAAGAGCAACAACAATGGGAACTGATTCATAGTAATTTTGAAGAGTATGAAGAAGCATTTTCTCAAAAACCAGATATAAAGAAGTTTGAAGATTCAATAAGAAAAAAAGAAAAATTATTACAGGAAAAAATGATGGCATTAAACACATTAAGAAATAATGATGTTTCTGCAAGTAAAGGATTTAGTGAAGTATTGGTCAGTTTGGCAAAATCAAAGAGCAATAGAATATGGTTTACAGATATTGAACTCTATAAAAATATTCTTAAATTAAAAGGTCAAACCCTAGAGCTAAACCTGATTACTGAATGGGTGGAGAATTCATTGGTTCATGCAGAACTAAATCGTCAATTTGAGGCAATAGCGATTGAAGAAAATCAATTTAATAAAAATGTGTATGAGTTTGAATTAAGAAAAGGGAGTTTAATTAATCATGAGTGATAAACATAATACAGTAGTTTGGAAGGAAAGATTTGAGACTTTAGAAACTCGTCAAAGATTTTTAATATTATTTATTATTATCAGTGTAATGTTTTTAATATTTTTCCTTTTTGTTTTTGATCCTGTTTCAAAAAGAATGAAGCAGCATCATCGACAAATTGCTGAGATAGAATTAAAAAAGTCAGATGTAGATAATGACAGACGTCAGTTGGATGATAGTTTAAATGGTGCTTTAATTAATAGTAAAAGACAGCAGTTAAAAACACTCGATAATCAGATAAAACAATTGGATATTTCATTTTCAAAATATGCCGATTTGGTTTCTCCAGGAGAAATGTCGAAAGTGCTTAAAGAGATCTTTCAATCAAGTAAAGCATTAAAATTGATTTCTTTAGAAAAGAAACCTATTCAAATTGCTTTTAATGAAAAAGAATTAAGTAGAAAAGAATTGAAAGAGTTAGAAAGTGATAACAATAAAGACGCTTTTCATTTGTATAAGCATGCTTTTACAGTCACTTTAAAAGGTTCTTATTTTGACTTGATCAATGCACTAAAAACTATCGAGAAAAAAAAATTAAAGCTGTATTGGGAAGGGTTAAATTATCAAGTTAAACAGTATCCCAATGCAGATATACAAATTACTTTGTTTACATTTAGCTATCATAAAAACTGGATAGGGAGATCTTAATGAAAGTAATCAGTTATTTAATGCTATGTCTCTTTAGTTATCCACTGTGGGCAGATGATACATTAAACGATCCAACTCGCCCTTTAGTCTATCTTGGTCCTGTTAGTACAAAAAATATTAAACAAACAACAAAAAAAGCAGTTAAGAATAATAAATTACAGGCGATTATACGATATAAGAAACTTAACTACGCCATTATTAATGGAAAACAAGTAGCTTCTGGTGATAAAGTGAATGGATTTGTGGTTCAGTCAATTAAAAGTGAATCAGTTGTACTAAAAAAGGGTAGAAAGTTGTTAACTTTAAGATTGAACCCTTTAGTGAAAAAAAAGCATAAGGAAGGATAAGTGATATGAAAAGAACATTATCTATTATTTTTTATCAAGTGATTATTGTATTGCTGTTGTCTTGTCAAAGCATCACACCTAAAAAAACAGATAAGCCAACGCTTATCGATGAAACGTTTTCTGAAGGTACTGTACAACAAAAAACACAAACAGTAGCACCAATTAATGAAAGTGATATCTTAACATCTTTATTACCTCCTATTTCATTAGAGACAGATAATAACAATAACCAGCATAAGTTTGATGTAAAAGCCGATAAACTGCCATTAAATCAATTTTTTATGGGATTGGTTGAAGGTACAGAATATAATATGGTGGTTGCTGATTCTTTAACACAGTCAGTAACGTTACATTTAAATAATGTTACCATTGATGAGGTGCTTCAACTATTACAAAAAACACATGGTATTGATATTCGTCAGCAGGGTAATATTTATTATGTTTCTGGCTCTGAAATGCAAACGGTTATTTATCCTTTAGCTTATTTAAATATCAAACGAACCGGTCAATCAGAAACCAGAGTCAGTTCTGGGCAAATCATGCAAAATGGTAATCAACAAAATAATAATAATGGTTCATCAGGTAACAATTCTAACGATAATCAAAATCAATCAGGGATTTCTTCTTTAAATTCTAGTCAGATCAAAACAGAAACAGATACAGATTTATGGGCAGAAATTGAAGAAACATTAAAAGTGATTGTGCAGGAAAAAGAGGCAAATAGTTATGTGATGGTTAGCCCACAAGCGGGTATGATTGTTGTTAAAGCCAGACCTCAGATACAAAGACAAGTTTCTGAGTTTTTAGGAGTTGCACAGAATAATTTAGGAAGACAGGTGATATTAGAAGCCAAGATACTGGAAGTGATATTAAATGATAGTTTTCAATCAGGTATTAACTGGCAAAAAATACACACCAATGGTGCAGGAAATATTTTTACAATTGGTCAAACAGGGCAAGTTCTGGATGTAGAAGCTTCTTCCTCACCTATTAATGGTTTTTTTAATTTATTATATGATTCATCGCCAACAGATCCTGATCCCTTTAATGCTGCAATTACTTTATTGGAAGAGCAGGGAAATGTTCAAGTACTTTCCAGCCCGAGAGTATCCACAATTAATAACCAAAAAGCAGTCATCAAAGTAGGTACCGATGAATTCTTTGTTACTGATATTTCAACTACCACGGTAACAGGTATCAATAATACAACAACACCTGATTTAACATTAACGCCATTCTTCTCTGGCATTGCTTTGGACGTCACACCACATATCAGTGAAACGGGAGAAATTATCTTGCATGTTCATCCTTCCGTCAGTGAAGTTCAGGATCAAACGAAAGTAGTTACTATTGGTTCTGATGAATTTTCATTTCCTTTGGCTTTAAGTAGTGTCAGAGAATCTGATTCCATTATAAAAACAAAACATGGACAAGTCGTGGTGATTGGTGGACTAATGCAGAATAAAACTGTTGATGTTGAATCGGCAACACCAGGGTTAAGCAAAGTGCCTGTATTAGGACATTTATTTAAACAGAAACGCAAGAGTCAACGAAAGAGTGAATTGGTTATTTTGTTAAAAGCCTCTGTTATAGAATCTAATCATTGGCATGATGAAGTTGACAAAGCAAAATCAAAATTTAGAGATTTTAATTAGAATCTGTATATGAATACAGATTCTGAACTTTAATTCTAGTCTGTAAGCAGAAATACGATGCAGAGCATAGGTAGGTGAATGATGTATTTATATCATTTTGGTTTAAAAAAATTACCTTTTTCATTAACACCTGATACAGAATTATTTTATCGATTACCTTCACATACAGAAGCCATCAATACATTAAAATTTGCACTGTCTACTGGTGAAGCTTTTTGCAAAGTGACTGGAGAAGTAGGTTCTGGAAAAACCATGTTATGTCGTCTTCTGGTTAAAAAAATTGGTGATCAACGACAGGTAGCTTATATTCCCAATCCAGTATTAACCCCCAGAGAATTAAAACGAGCGATTGCTCATGAGCTACAAATAGACACTAATGTTGGAGAAGAGCTACTCATCCCTAATATTCAGAAAAAATTGATTGAATTAGTTCAGGATAAAGGCCCTGTGATTTTGATTATTGATGAAGCACAATCCATGCCTGATGAAACTCTGGAGGCATTAAGACTATTTACCAATCTGGAGACAGAAACCAATAAACTTATACAAATTATTATGTTTGGACAACCTGAATTAAATGACAAGTTAAAGCAACGTCATTTGCGACAGTTGATGCAAAGAATTAATTTTTCTTATGAATTAAAACCAATTAATTCTTCAGATGTGAAAGACTATATCGGACATCGATTATCTAAATTATCCAATCATGCCCAAGGCCAACTATTCAGTTATAGCGCACTAAAACTTATCACTTTTTTATCAGGTGGTATTCCCAGGTTAGTTAATATTTTATGTCATAAATCCTTGATGTTGTGTTATGGAAAAAAACGACATAAGATTTCGATATTTGATGTATGGTTTGCTGCAAAGGATACAGAGTCCATTAGAACACCTGTGAAGAGAATTCGTTATTTTATATTATGTATGGGATTATGTTTGTTCAGTTCTACAGCCTTAGCATGGTGGGTTATGCCATGAGTGTTGTAAATCAGATGCTGAATGATTTAAATAAGCATAAGCTTTCCGATAATTTGGATTTTGAAGAGGATAACATCCATGCATCAGATGTGAAAACAAAGAAGCAATGGCTTTTTATTTTGTTAATTGTCATTAATGTATCACTCGTAGGATTTCTTTTATACTCAAATATAAAAAAAGAAAATGTTCTAAAAAAAACCTATGTCAGCAACACAGAGATGCATAACAACACCATCAAAGACGTTATCAATGAACCTATCCAAAAATCTACCGAAGCATTAAATAGAGAAACTATTAAGCATAATACAGTGGATAACTTTGCTTCACCCTATGCAACACGTTCATTACAAACAGATAAAGCAGTAATAACAGAGAAGAAGCTAACGACAGACGATGCTCTAACAACAAACAATACTCCAACAACAGACAGTATTCTAACAACAGAAAATACTGTCATAGCAGGAGAGCGTAGACATCAATTAGCCTCTTTGTCCCAACAAGAGCTATCTTCAGAGGGACATAAAAAACAAGTGGTTTCTGCAAAAA
Organism: Kangiellaceae bacterium; assembly: GCA_965230335.1. Lineage (GTDB taxonomy): Bacteria > Pseudomonadota > Gammaproteobacteria > Enterobacterales > Kangiellaceae > CBDDKS01. The sequence goes on from CBDDKS010000006.1 coordinate 1,776,834, forward strand.
TATATCAAAAAGTTAAGACAACAAGATTAAATCAAACAAACGGGCTAACTCAAACTAACCAACCAAACAAAACTACAGGTTCTGTTAGCAGACACCATACAGATAAAGAAAAAAAGAATACTGACACAACAAATTCTGTAAAACAATTATCAAAATATCAAATAATACAAAAAGCATTCATTGAAATAAAATCATCATTCGAAACTGGAAATAACAATATGCAGGTTTTGCAAGAGTTTATTGAAACTCACCCTGATTATCATCCAGCAAAAGAGTTTTATATTAAATCATTATTATCTGACCAAAAACGTTCGCAAGCAGTTGATTATCTTTTTGAAGTGGTTGATAAACACCCTAAAAATATCAACTACAAATTATTGTTATCCAGATTATTAACTGAGGAAGGAAAGTGGCAACAAGCAGATGATGTATTAGGTGAAGTCGATGTAAAACATAGCAATATGAATACGTTAATGTTGCGGGCTGTGATTTATCAAAAACTGGCCAAGCATCAATCTGCTATTTCTATTTATTCACAATTAATCAGAAAAGATCCTTCCAGAGGAGCTTGGTGGATGGGATCAGCGATTTCATTAGAAGCTTTAAAAAAATATCCACAAACGGTAGAAGCTTACAAACAATCATTATCAGATAAACGTTTAAACTTGCAACAAAAAGCATTTGTTAGAAATAAAATATCACAACTACAGAGATATTTATAATGCTTAGGAAAAAAATTCGCTTAGGCGATCTTTTAGTTGAAAATAATGTTATCTCTAAGGAACAGTTAAGAGATGCATTGCAGGAACAAAAAACAACGGGACAAAAGTTGGGTATTATGTTGGTTAAAATGGGTTATGTTGGAGAAGAGCAATTACTAAAATTTTTAGCAAAACAATTGGAAATTGAATATGTTGATGTATTGAATTTTAAGATTAACACAGCCGTTATTCCAAAATTATCAGAAATTCAGGCACGTCGTTTTCGGGCACTGGTTATTGATGAGAAAAAGAATAGCTATTTGGTGGCTATGGCTGATCCGACAGATCTCAATCGAGTGGATGATATTTCTTCCTTATTGGATAAAGAGGTTATTTTTTATATTGCCAAAGAATCGGATATTATCAGAAGTGTAGATCGTTTATATAGAAAAACGGGTGAAATCAGTTCTCTTGCTGAAGAACTGGAAGATGAATTAGGAACGGAAGAATTTGAACTGCCCACATTAGGCGATATTTCTGATTCGGATGAAGCTCCTGTTGCCAAACTGCTACAGAGCATTATGGAAGAGGCCATTCAATTACAAGCTTCTGACATTCATATTGAACCGGATGAAAGTGTACTAAGAATTCGATTGCGTGTTGACGGTGTTCTACAAGAACAAGTCATGAAAGAAAAAAGAATTGGTCCTGCATTAGTATTGCGATTGAAATTGATGAGTGGCTTGGATATATCAGAAAAAAGAAAGCCACAAGATGGACGATTTAACGTTAAGATACGACGGCATAATGTGGATATACGTTTATCAACCATGCCCGTGCAACATGGTGAATCTGTGGTGATGCGTCTGCTGGATCAATCAACAGGGATACCACGTTTATCAGAATTGGGAATGGAAAAAGAAGCATTGGCTAAATTCCGTTCTTTATTAAAATCACAACATGGTATGGTTTTGGTGACAGGCCCTACAGGTTCTGGTAAAACAACGACATTGTATTCTGCACTCAGTGAACTCAACTCATCAAAACAAAAAATTATTACCATAGAAGATCCCGTTGAATACTATTTAAGTCGAGTCAATCAGGTACAGGTGAATCAAAAAATAGGATTGACGTTTTCATCGGTTTTACGAACTGTTTTAAGACAGGATCCGGATATTGTTCTGGTAGGTGAAATGCGTGATCAGGAAACAGTAGAAATTGGTTTACGTGCGGCCATGACAGGTCATCTGGTATTATCAACACTGCATACCAATGATTCCTTATCGACACCATTAAGACTGATAGATATGGGAGCACAAAATTATTTGGTTGCCAGTGCATTAAGAGGTGTGATTGCACAACGATTGGTGCGTAAAGTCTGTTCTTTTTGTGCTGAACCTTATACACCCAATGCACAGGAACTTATCTGGTTACAATCTATTATGGAATTGGATGTGATGGAATTGGGTTTCCGTTCAGGGAAGGGATGTGTTCAATGTAATAATACAGGATATAGAGGAAGAACGGCGATACATGAAATGCTTATCTTAAATGATGAGATGCTGACGGCTTTAAGAAAAAATAGACCTGATGATTTTGTACTGGCTGCCAAGCGCTCTCCTTTTTATCACACGTTACAAAGTAGTGTCATGGCTCTGGCAAAAGAAGGTATCACTTCGTTAGAAGAAGTCTACCGCATTTGTGAAACTGTAGAAGAAGTTGATCTGTTACCCTCTGGTAGTCATTAAAAAAAGATAAGTGAGTGATTTATGCCAGAGTTTTTATATAAAGCCAGAAGAGACACAGGAGAAGCTGTAGAAGGAATTTTTGAAGCTTCAACCAGAGAAGCAGTTGCTGCAAGATTACAAGCCCAAAATGCCATTCCTATTTCTATTGTTAAGAAAGAGGAAGACAAAAAAAATCTGGTTACTTATATTAAGGAGTGGTTTTCACCCAAAAGTATTCCTCTGACTGAATTGGCTATGTTTTCCCGGCAGATGCATAGTTTGACGAAGGCTGGTGTGCCTCTGACAAAAGCCATTCAGGGACTCATTGAAACATCTAATAGAGAATTATTTAAACAAGTGTTAAGAGATATTCTGGATGCTTTGGCAGCAGGGAACGATTTGGCATCTTCTTTTTCCCGTCATCCACATATATTTAATTCTCTGTATATCAGTATTGTACATGTGGGAGAAAATTCAGGACGTTTGGATGAATCATTTCTGCAAATTTCAAAGTATATTGAATTGGAAGAAGAAAATATCAATCGTGTGAAGTCAGCAACACGCTATCCCATTATTGTGATGTCTGTATTGGTCATTGCCTTTGTTGTCATCAATATGGTAGTTATTCCAAAGTTAAGCTCTTTATTCAAACGTTTTTCGAATGATGAACTGCCCTTTTTTACACAAGTGTTAATTGGCACTTCAGATTTTATGGTGAATTACTGGTATATTCTTTTCGCCATCACCTTATTGGCATTTTTTGCGCTTAGAAATTATATCCAAACAAAAGAAGGACGTTTATTCTGGGATGAAAAAAAATTAAAAATGCCTTTGTTTGGCAGTATTATTTATCGATCATTGCTTGCCAGATTTTGTCGGGCTTTTTCCATGATGTCTAAATCAGGCATTGCAGTAACGAATACTTTATCCATTGTTGCTTATGTTGTGAATAATCATTTTGTGGGTAAGAAAATTTTACAAATGCGTGCTTCTGTTGAACGGGGAGAAAATTTAACACAAACAGCAACACGTAGTGAAATGTTTTCACCATTAGTATTACAGATGTTGTCTGTGGGTGAAAATACGGGACTGATTGATGAAATGCTAGAGGAAATTGCAGAGTTTTATGAAAGAGAAGTGGATTATGATTTAAAACGTATTGGAGATTATATAGAACCCATTATGATTGTCATTGTTGGTATTATGGTAATGATTTTGGCGTTGGGTGTTTTTATGCCTATCTGGGAATTAGCCGGCGCTCCACGATAAGGCTGCATACATGTTAAAGTACTTTTCTCGTACGACAGGTTGGATAGTCAGTATTGTCATTGCTCTTTTTCTGGCGCGATATCTGTTATTGTCATCAATGGAAGATGAAGAAGGTCATTTGTATCAATCTATGATGTTTATGAGTACAGCAGCTTTTCAGGAGGCTGTTAACTTTTCCCATATGCGCTATCACGCAAGTAATAAGAAAGGCTATCAAATAGATTTGATTGAGCTCAATGGTAAATTGATGGATTTTAACGAAGAAGGTTTCCCTACTGGTTTTGAACAATCTGAAACCAGTATTCGATTGCCGATTTCAACTAATGAATGTCGGCAGTTATGGATTTCTTTGTTAGGATCTTTTCGACCATTGATTGAACCGGAAGAGAATGCACATTTGGTGGTTAAAGCCTTTAAAGGACAATGTATTTTTGCTTTAAAGTACCGCCAAAGCCATCGAATTGTTTATAACCCAAAGACGGGAAGAGTGAAGTATCAGGTAATTTAAGAGTTCTAATAACATTAATAATATTTGACAAAATACTTAACCATATGGTTAAATGTTTTTTATGCAATCTGAGCAACAACTGAATGATATTTTCCAGGCACTGTCTGATGCGACTCGTCGTAGTATTTTGATGCGCCTGCAAATGAAAGAACAGCGTGTATCCGATATCGTTTTACATTATGACATGAGTATGCCGGCAGTCACCAAGCATTTGAATATCTTGGAAAAAGCAGGGCTTATCACAAGAAGGAAAGAAGGCAGAGAAAGATTTTGCCAGGCAGAACCCAAACATTTGAAAACAGCGATGCAGTGGTTAATACATTATGAAAAATTTTGGGATGGTCAACTACAGAATCTTAAAGATTTTGTTGAACATCAGAAAGATACAAAAACATAGCGAAAAAGTGACCGCTTAAATAAGAGGCATTGAAATGAGTGAATCCAATATAGAATTAATCATACATAAAGATATTGAAGCTCCGGTAGAGCAGGTCTTTAAAGCCTGGACACAACCTGAGTTAATGAAACGCTGGTTTGCTCCAGGTGATATGACTGTGCCTCATGCAGCTGTTGATTTAAGAGTCGGTGGATCATATGAAGTGCATATGCATGATCCTAAAGAAAATTCAGATCATATTGTTTCGGGAACTTATGAGGAGATTATTGATAATCAAAAGCTGGTATTTAATTGGATGTGGAAAGATGGTGTGGATAGAACACAGGTCACCATAGAGTTTCAATCTCAGGGAGATAATAAAACACAAGTGACATTGACACATCGTGGATTCAGCCAACAGGAATTTGCTGATAAACATCATATGGGATGGCAGGGTTGTGTCGACAGTTTGCAAACATTTTTATTACAATAAAAAAAACGTCACTAAAAGTACTTACATTCACATTGTTTGAAGAGGTATGATTTCATTACCCTATTAAATAACATGGGTATCATCATGGACTAGTGTTCATGTACCTTTTCAGGTAACTTGAGTATATACTGCTTATTTGAGTTCAAATACGTTTTTTCTGATAAACAAAGAGAGGTGTGACTATGTATCAAATTCATGGTATTGGTATTTCTTCAAATACAACGAAAACACTTTATGTTGCTGAAGCCTTAGGTATTGACTACGATTATGTTGAAATGAATCTTGCCATCGGGGAGCATAAAACACCTGAGCACTTAAATCGCCATCCTTTAGGGAAATTACCGACACTGACACATGATGATGAAACTTTGTTTGAGTCCAATGCTATTTGTAGTTATTTGGCTGCTGTAGAAAACTCACCTCTCTATCCGATTAATAATCGACTGTATTGTGCACGTATTGATCAATGGATGAACTTCTTCACCAATCATTTGGGACGTTGGTTGAATAATTATGCGTTTGAAAAAGTGGCTAAGTCGCAGTTGGGTTTGGGAGAACCCAATCAAGCCATCATGGAAGAAGCCTATGGCTTTATTCAACAGCAACTGCCATGTATTCATGAGCAATTACAAGCAGGTCCTTATTTTTTAGGTGAAGTGCCCAGTATTGCTGATTATGTCGCTTTTGCTTATTTTGAAAATGCAGAAAAAGCGGGTTTGTCACTGTCGGACTATCCGGCAATACAGGCTTGGTATAACGCTATTAAGGCGAGTGATATTATTAAGCGCGCACATCAAAAGCTGGGTCATTAAGATCTGACGTTGTCTTAAAATGTGTTAATCTTTTAAACAGGCTCTAATATCTTAATTGGTACCAGAGGTAGCCTAACATTTCGTGTAGGGCTAATTGGCTTTTCATTAAAGCTCGTGCGGAAGGTATGAAGTGTAAACTATTGGATGCTTCATTCTGTTTTTTGATAAAGCTGGTAGGAGCTGGTGTGACAATCATACCTTGTGATGAAAAAGACCATTCTGCTCTTGGCATGTGCCAGGCGTGAGTGACTAAGAGAATATGATCAATCTGGTACTCTTTTAAAAGGGAAGCTGTGTTTTCAGCATTTTCAAAAGTGTTCTGGCTATTGGGCTCGAGCCATTTGGGAAATACAGAAAATTCATCACTCAATATCTGATTCATGATGACAGCTTCGGGAGTGGATTGACCAAAAACAGAGCCACCACTGACCAAAACAGGTAGTTTTGTTTTTTTATGAAGCAGGGCCGCATAGCGTAATCGTTCCAGAGTAAAATCATTGGCTGTATCCGTATAATTAAATTCAGGGGCTTTTGTGCGACGGCCACCACCAAGAACAACAATAGCTCTGGGCGTACTTTCAGATTCGGCATTCAGGGATAACAGTGTTTTTTCAGGCAGTGGAGGAGCCGTCTGTAAGGAAGACATCAATCGATTAGAGACAACAGGCATACTGAGCAGGGTTAAACTGATCAAACTGATGGCAAACAGGCTTCGGCTGATTTTGGGATAAGAGCGCCAAACCAGCCAGGCAGCCAATCCCAAGAGTATATTGATACTGGGTGGTAAGAATAGGGTTTTAATAAAGTATTGAATTTCCATAAACAGGCCCTAGTTTGACATATTTTGTGCATACCATTCATAAAAGTCTTCTGAGCCACCTATAAAAGTGTCATCCACAAAGACAGCGGGCACGGTTCTATGGCCTGTTTTTTGAATAATCTCTCTATGCAGTTCTGGTTGGCTGGATACTTCGATATCTTCAAAGTCCAGTTGTTTTGCCACCAGGAAATTTTTTATGGCAATACAAAATGGGCAGAAACCTTTGGTGTAAATGGTGATTTTTGGGTTCATATTCTCTTCATCAGTTTTGTTAATGGACATGGGGTAGGTTGAAGGTTACTTTGTATCTTCAGTTTACCGCAATAGACAGATTATGATTCTGTCTTAACTGTTGTTGGAAGATGTCCAGGTACGGTATTATGCCCCGTTATTAAACCAAAGTAATATTCATTTTGAAAAATAGGTGTTAAATAGTCGTATGCAGGAAAACTATGATGCCAATGCAGTCGAATTGGCTGCTCAGACCTTTTGGTCTGAACAAGGTACATTTGAAGCCCAAAAAGATGATCAACGAGAGAAGTTTTACTGCCTTTCTATGTTTCCATATCCCAGTGGGCGTTTACATATGGGGCATGTGCGAAATTATACCATTGGAGATGTGATTTCGAGATATCAACGTATGCTGGGCAAAAATGTCATGCAGCCTATGGGGTGGGATTCCTTCGGTTTGCCGGCTGAAAATGCGGCGATTAAAAATAAGACGGCTCCAGCCAAATGGACATTTGAAAATATCGATTATATGCGAGGCCAGCTCAAGCGGTTGGGCTTTGCTTATGATTGGAGTCGTGAAATCACAACCTGTGAGCCTGAATATTACCGTTGGGAACAATGGTTTTTTACTGAGCTTGTCAAAAAAGGGCTAGCTTACAAAAAAATGTCGGTGGTTAATTGGGATCCTGTCGATTGCACGGTTCTGGCCAATGAACAAGTTGTGGATGGTCGTGGCTGGCGTTCGGGGGCCATCGTTGAAAAACGTGAAATTCCGCAATGGTTTATCCGTATCACTGATTATGCAGAAGAGTTGTTGGAAGGATTAGATACCCTGGAAGGTTGGCCTGATAGTGTCAAAATGATGCAGAAAAACTGGATAGGGCGTTCAGAAGGTGTAGAAATCAGTTTTAAAGTGGAAGACAGCGATCAAGTGATTGATATTTATACCACACGCCCTGATACCTTAATGGGTGTGACTTATGTTGCTGTTGCTGCTGGTCATCCTATTGCTGAAAAAGCGGCCAAAGAAACCCCCAAGCTTGCTGAATTTATTGCTGAATGTAACCAAAGCACCACGGCAGAAGCCGACATGGCTACTATGGAAAAGAAAGGTGTGCCTACGGGAATCAAAGCCATTCATCCAATCACAGGTGAACCTGTAGATATTTGGGTCGCTAACTTTGTTTTAATGGATTACGGTTCTGGAGCGGTTATGGCGGTACCCGGTCACGATCAGCGTGATTGGGAATTTGCTCAAGCTTATAACATTCCTATTAAGCAGGTCATTGAAGCTAAAAAAAATAGCGAATTAGAGTGTGATATCACTCAGGCGGCTTTTACAGAAAAAGGCGTGTTGATGAATTCTGGTGAGTTTGATGGCTTAACATCGGAAGATGCTTTTGATGCCATAGCTGAATGGTTATCCAAAAATCAATGTGGACGAAAAAAAATCAATTATCGTTTGCGTGACTGGGGCGTTTCACGACAACGTTTTTGGGGTGCACCTATTCCTATGATTAAGTTAGATTCGGGAGAAATGGTGACCGCTGAAGAGTTTCCTGTAGAGCTACCGACGCACTTAAAACTGGATGGCGCTAATTCGCCATTGATTGACAATGACAGTTTCCAAAATATCGAAGTGAATGGTCAAGCTGGTAAAAGAGAAACCGATACCTTCGATACTTTTATGGAATCGAGTTGGTATTACGCACGCTATTGTAGTCCAAATTATCAGGAAGCCATGTTGGATTCTCAAGAGGCCAATTACTGGTTGCCGGTTGATCATTATATTGGTGGTATCGAACATGCCACTATGCATTTATTGTATTTTCGTTTTTTTCATAAGTTAATGCGTGATATCGGATTGGTCAATAGTGATGAACCTGCCAAGCGTCTATTGACTCAAGGTATGGTATTGTCGGAAACTTTTTATCAAGAAAAGACAAAGGGCGCTAAAGATTATTTCTCACTATCAGAGATACAACTAGAAAAAGACAGTAAAGGTCGAGCCATCAAAGCGACTTTAAAAGAGAGTGGAGAGTCAGTTGTATTGGGTGGTATGGAAAAAATGTCCAAATCCAAAAATAATGGTGTCGATCCACAAGCTTTGATTGATCAATATGGTGCCGATACGGCACGCTTGTATACCATGTTTGCTTCACCGCCTGAGCAAACATTGGAGTGGCGTGATGATGGTGTACATGGCGCTTTTAAATTTTTGAAGCGTGTGTGGCGTATGACTTATGACATTGTTCATTGTGAAGGTGACACAAAATTACATGTTGAACAATTGAATGAAGAGCAAACGTCTCTACGTCGAAAAACACATTTAACCATTCAGCGTGTTACGGATGATTATGGTAAACGCTATCATTTTAATACAGCGATTGCAGCGGTGATGGAGTTGAATAATGCGCTAGGTAAATTGTCTTTGCAAGATACTGATAATCTTCCTGTTGCTCGTGAAGCAATGGAAACCATACTGTTGTTGTTATCCCCTATAACACCGCATATCTGTCATACATTATGGCATGCGTTAGGGCATACGGGAGCGATTGTTGATGAATCCTGGCCTGAATATGATGCATCGGCCGTTGTTGAAGAAGAAAAAGAAGTGATTGTGCAGGTTAATGGTAAATTGCGTGCTAAAATTCTTGTGCCATCGGGTGCCGAACAATCCAACGTTGAAGGCATTGCTTTTGCCCATGAGCAAGTTAAAAAATACACAATGGATAAAACCATCAGGAAAATCATTTATGTCCCTGATAGATTGTTAAACTTGGTTGTATCATGAAAAACGAATATCGCAACGGCTATAAAAAGGGTTTATCTTGCGTTTAGATTACCAACAGATTGTAGCGATAAGTCTATTATTTGTGATATCTGCCTGTGGATTTCATTTGCGACAGTCACCATTTTATGGCGCGGATAAAACACGTGTTCAACTGATCAATGATCACCCTTATAGTGTGTTGATGCAAAAGCTCAAACGTAACTTAAAGGATTATCAGATAAAGATAGTGGATGAAGACGGTGAACTTGATACAGAACGGTTGGATACAGAAAAGTTTGATACAAAAAAACGGGATATTCAATTAACTATTGGTACGGAACGTTTTAGTAAACAAGTTGCTGTACGGAGTCTTTCTGGTACGCCTGAAGATTATCAATTTTATTTACAGGTGGATATTGAATTGCTGTATGGAGAACATAAAGAAGAGAAATTGATTTCAGTCACTCAGGATTATCATCATGACAGTGATCAACTGGTCGCCTCATATCAACGTGAAAAAAAAGTAGTGGATCTTATGCGAGACGAATTAATCAACAAAATCATGATTCAGTTGTCAGTATTTTATAAAAGAGTGAAGGAATAACATGCCGATAAAATATGAACAGATTAAACAAGTCTTGACAGCCCCCAAAAGTCATTATCTGGTTTCAGGCGATGAATATTTATTGATGATGGAAGCTCAGGATATGATTCGTTCTGCTATGCGTTCCTGGGGAGCCGTGGAAAGAAAAGTTTATGATGTAAAGAAAAACTTTGATTTTTCTGAACTGACATCTGCATCTGAAAACTTTTCATTATTTTCTGAAACAAAAATAATAGAATTACGTTTTGAATCCGTACCTAATAAAGCACAACAAAAAGAACTGGAAGCGCTATGGAGTGAACATGATGATCAAACTTTATGGTTATTGAGTTGTCCCAAGTTAGATAAAAGACAGTGGGGTCAACTCTGGATTCAAATTATTGAAAAGCATGGGTATGCTGTTCAAATCTGGCCTGTTTATCATAATCAGTTACCTCGTTGGATTCAGCAACGGGCACAGGCCATGCAATTAACTTTAACATCCGATGCCATTCAATGTTTATGTGAACGTAGTGAAGGTAATCTCCTGGCATCTCATCAGGACTTGCAGCGTTTGGCTTTATTAAGTAGTGATTCCAGAATAACCGAGCAACAGGTCCTTGACTTTACATCGGATAATGCGCGTTATTCAATTTATGAATTAATGGACACAGCATTAAGTGGTGACATTAAAAAAAGTGAAGGGATATTAAAACGTTTAAAACGGGAGGGTGTGTCGGAAGTACTCATTATATCGACATTATATCGGGAAGCACGGCAATTATTAAAAATGTCTCAACAAATCAAGTTGGGGCTTTCTATAGAACAAACCATGCAAAAAGCAGGTGTGTGGAAAACAAAAACACGTGTGACATCACTTGCTCTACAGCGTGTACCGGAAAAAGTCTGGTCGCTGATTGTGGCTCGTTGTGCTCATTTGGATTTGATAGCGAAAGGACAAATCAAAGGGCAAGTCTGGAATGAGTTAATGACTTGTTTATTATTGATGGCAGGACGCTCCCTTTGGCGTAAAGTGATTTAATCTGCTGTGACCATATCAATGATGCCATCCGATCCTGCCAATGAAACCAAACCACTTATTTTTTTAGGGGGAACTTTTGACCCGGTTCACTTTGGCCATTTGCGTTTAGCAGAAACATTGCATAACTTATTGCCAGAAGCGGATATACACTGGATACCTTGTTATCGTCCTTCTCATAGAAATACGCCTCATGTGACGATGGAGCACCGTTTAGCCATGATTGAACTGGCTATTGGTGCCAATGATTACTTTATGCTGGATGATCGTGAATCCCGACGAGATGAACCTTCTTATACTTATACAACATTAAAAGAGTTAAAAAGGGATTTTCCCAAGCGGCCTGTCGTTTTGGCAATGGGGAGTGATAGTGCCATGACATTACCACAATGGTATCAGGCAAAGGCTTTGTCAGATTTATGTCACGTTGTGATTATGATGCGACCTGGTGCTGATAGATCGTCATTACCCGAAGATGTAACAAATTGGTGGTCTTCCGTGGATAATGTTCAAGATATGTTGTCAAAACATCAAGGTCATTTATATTGGTTAAAAGCCCCTTTACTGGATATTTCATCATCCTATATTCGACAGTTGATGATGAGTGGGCAATCACCACAATTTTTGCTGCCTGAAAAAGTATTCCATTATATCATTCAGCATGATTTGTATACCGCTGATGATTAACAGCCTCCAGGCTACTTGATGTCCTATGCATATCAATTTATGATCATTCATACAAACCCTATTTTTAAACCATCCAGGATTACCCTGTCCTGGTATAACGACCCTACAAAGAGAGGTGCTTCCCTTTAATGGATAGTGAAAAACAAATTGAAATCGTTATTGATGAGTTGGAATCGCTGAAAGCCAAAGAAATAAAAATATTACCTGTTGCTGATAAAACATCTGTTACTGATTATATGGTCATTTGTGTGGGCACCTCAACCCGACATGTGAAAGCCATTGCATCATCATTGATTCAATGTATGAAACAGCATAATGTCATGCCTTTGGGTGTTGAGGGTGAAGGCTCCGCTGAATGGGTATTAGTCGATTTGGGTGATGTGATTGTACATGTTATGCAGGCAATGACTCGCGATTATTATCAGTTAGAAAAATTGTGGAGTACAGAAATCCATAATGATCATTAAAATGATTGCGGTAGGGAAGAAAATGCCGGAATGGATTGTGACAGGGTATCAAACCTATATCAGTCGATTACCGAGAGAATATCACTTTGAACTGATCGAAATTGAAGCAGGAAAAAGAACCAACACTTCTGATTTGGCTCGTATTCAACTGAAAGAATCACAGCAGATATTAGCAAAAATACAACCCAGTGACTGGGTGATTGCTTTGGAGGTGACAGGCAATGCCTGGACGACCGAATCGTTATCAAAAAAATTAATACAATGGCAAATGGATGGTCATTCCATTGTGTTATTAATTGGAGGACCCGAAGGATTAAGTCAGGCGTGTTTACAACGTGCCAATCAGTATTGGTCACTATCGAATCTCACGTTACCTCATCCATTGGTTCGGGTGGTGGTTGCAGAAGCTTTATACCGTGCATGGACATTAACCGTCAATCATCCTTATCATCGAGATTAATCAGGGAGAGTGTACAAGGTGTCTGAACATGTATGAGCGTCGAGTCACTTTAAAAAATGCATTTCGTGAGTTAATTTATTTCAGAAACAGAATTCTGGTCGCCATACTCTTTGTGGTTGTTTTACTTTTGGTGTTGATCTATTGGCTAATGGAATTACAAGTCAAGCAATATGACAGTTATCGAACACGTTCTGATAAAAATCGTATTCGGGCATTACCGGTCGCGCCAACACGAGGGCTTATTTTTGACAGAAATGGTGTGATACTGGCAGAAAACCGTTCTATTTATTCTTTAGAACTGATTCCTGAAGAAGTAGATGATTTGGAGAAAACCCTGTCAGATCTGAAAAATATTTTACAGCTGACAGAATCCGATATTGAAACCTTTCGTAAAGAGAACAAACGTAAAAGAGGTCGTTTTAGAAAAGTACCTGTTAAACAGAAACTGACAGAAAAAGAAGTGGCTTTATTTTCGGTAGAGCGGCATAAGTTTCCGGGTGTCAGTATTGAAGCAAGGTTGGTGAGATATTATCCTTTTGGTGAAGCATTGGTTCATGCACTGGGTTATGTGGGGCGTATCAATGATAGGGAACAAGCGGCCATGGAAGATCCACAAAATTACAAAGCGACAAGGCATATTGGCAAAGTGGGACTTGAAAAATTTTATGAAAAAGAATTACATGGTGTAATAGGATCACAGGTTGTTGAAGTGGATGTTCATGAAAAAGCCATTCGGGTACTGTCAGAAAAGCCACCACGACAAGGGTTGGATCTCCATTTATCACTGGATGTGAATTTGCAATTAAAAGCCATACAGGCATTAGGTGAACAGCGTGGCGCTGTTGTGGCCATTGATCCCAATAGTGGTGATGTTTTGGCGTTGGTCAGTCAGCCGGGTTATAACCCGAATGATTTTGTGACAGGTATTTCGAGCAAAAAATATAAGAAACTGCTCGACTCAAAAGACAGGCCATTATTTAATCGCGCTTTAAGAGGACAATATTCGCCAGGCTCAACCATAAAACCACATCTGGCATGGTTGGGATTACATAAAAAACTGATTACACCGCAATTTAGTATTCATGATTTGGGCTTTTATGTGATTCCAAATGAAAAGTTACAGCCAGGTCAAAAACAGAGACGTTATCGGGACTGGAAAAAAGGAGGGCATGGTCCTAATGTCACTTATAAAAAAGCCATTGTGCAATCCTGCGATACTTATTTTTATGATCTGGCTTATCGATTGGGGATCGACAAGATTCATGAGGGTATGAGTCGATTTGGTTTTGGTGATTTAACGGATATTGATATTGGAGAAGAAGTGCCTGCAATATTGCCCTCGCGTTCCTGGAAGCGCGGGTACAATGGCAAACGCTGGTTTCCTGGTGAAACTGTCATTGTGGGTATTGGTCAGGGGTATTGGACAACAACACCAGTGCAGTTGGTGAATGCCACAGCAGCGATTGCCCGTAATGGTGACCGATATAAATTGCGTCTGGTCAATCAGGTTTCACGACAGAAGCTGGAAAAATTAATTTATGAGCCTCAGCAGGTCAGTTTTAAAGAAGATTTTGGTAATCCTAAACTCTTTAAACTGATTCAATCCGCCATGAAAGCTGTGAATCATACACTGACGGGTACAGCATTCAGTGCATTTAAAGAGACGACTTATGTGTCCGCAGGAAAAACGGGAACGGTACAATTAGTGGGTTATGCTCAGGATGAAGAATATGATGAAAATGAAGTCGACAGTCATTTACGGGATAATGCGTTATATATTGGTTATGCACCTTATGACAATCCACAAATTGCGATTGCTGTTGTGGTTGAAAATGCAGGCGGTGGCGGAACCAATGCTGCACCCATAGCAAGAGCGGTCATGGATGTCTTTTTGAATACAGATGTTCAATCCAAGAAGTCAGGTCAATAACTATGTCGGTTCATGCGCCATCACATACTCATAAAGAACGGAAAAGTCTGGTTTGGCGTTTACATTTGGACTTACCATTATTGGCCGGGATATTTCTATTAATGGGGATGGGGTTATTGGTGCTTTATAGTGCCAGTGGTGAACATATGCCCACACTGTATCGTCAAGCAATACGCATGGGTGTTGGTTTGGGTGTTATGGTTTTCGTTGCTCAGTTTCCACCCAGATTTTATGCGAAATGGGCGCCGGTGATTTACGGTTTGGGTATTGCTTTGTTAATTGCAGTATTGCTTGTCGGCGATGTTGGTAAGGGCGCACAAAGGTGGTTGGAGTTGCCTGGTATTCGGTTTCAGCCATCAGAAATTATGAAACTTGCTGTACCCTTAATGATCGCCTGGTATTTTCATAGCCGTGTTTTACCCGCGAAAAAAAGAGAATTACTGTTTGCCTTCGGTTTAACTTTAATACCGACATTGCTAATTGCTAGTCAACCTGATTTAGGTACCAGTTTACTGATTGCCAGCTCAGGATTATTCGTCATCTATTTATCTGGTGTCAGCTGGCGAATGGTATTCAGTTTGATCATATTGGCTATTTTTTATGCTCCTCTGCATTGGTTTTATTTAATTCATGATTATCAAAAAGATCGCATTTTGGTGTATTTACAAGGATTATTTAATCCGGAACATTTATGTTCACAATCTGAGGCCTGGCAAATTTGTCAATCGCTGATTGCAATTGGCTCAGGTGGGATTTTTGGTAAAGGATGGCTGCAAGGTACACAATCACAATTGGAGTTTTTGCCAGAACGTTCAACAGATTTTATTTTTGCTGTTCTGGCTGAGGAATTTGGGTTGACAGGTGTGATTATTTTGGTGATGGTGTATTTATTGATTATTGGACGAGGTGTGTTTATTAGCATTCAGGCTCAGGAAACTTTTTCACGCTTGATTGCTGGTGCAATTACCCTGACTTTTTTTGTCTATTTATTTGTTAATATAGGCATGGTGGTTGGGTTATTGCCTGTGGTTGGTTTACCTTTGCCATTAATCAGTTATGGTGGCACATCTATTGTGACCTTACTGGCAGGATTTGGTATGCTTATGTCTGTGCGTACCCATCGCAAGCTAGTGTCTGCCTGACATTTTTTAAACATCGACTTTGAACCTTAAAGGAAACCCTTGTGATTACTGATGTTAATAAAGCAATACTCTACAAAAAATCTCGTATTTTAATGTTTATAAGTGCATGTATTTTCTTTCATATTGGTTATGCCTCTGCTGCAGATACACCGGTTGAAACCTTTATCAAAAACTTTTCAAAAAAACATAAGATAGAGGAAAGCTGGGTTCGACAGTGGATAGGTAAAGCAAAAAAGCAACAGGGTATTATTGATGCCATGAATAAACCTGCTGAGTCTTTGCCCTGGCATAAATATCGAACTATTTGGATGAAAGAAAAGCGTATTCAGGCAGCGGTTCAATTTTGGAATGAAAACCGACAGATACTACTCAAAGCTGAAAAAGAATTTAAAGTGCCAGCATCGATTATTGTCGCTATTATTGGTGTGGAAACCTATTTTGGTCGTATTCAGGGCAAGTCATCCGTATTGGATGCGCTCTATACACTAGGGTTTCATTACCCTAAACGTGCCGCATTTTTTAGTAAAGAATTAGAAGCCTTTTTATTATTATGTCGGGAGCAGAACTGGGAGCCAACACAACCCAAAGGTTCTTATGCCGGTGCTATGGGTATGGGACAGTTTATTCCTTCCAGTCATCGTGCTTATGCGGTTGACTTTGATGGTGATGGTCAAATCAATTTATTTACTAATACACAAGATGCTATTGGTAGTGTTGCCAACTATTTTAGAAAACATCACTGGCGTTACGGTGAGCCGGTTGCTTATCAGATCACACAATTGGGCAGTAATGCTCAACAGTGGAAAAGTAAAAAATTAAAACCAGTGCATAAGGCAAAAGCATTGAAGCAAGCGGGTTATGACTGGCTGGTGAATACCAATGAGCAAGACAATGCCGCCATTTATACGTATGAGCAGAAAGAGGGTAAAGAACACTGGGTAGGTTTTGATAATTTTTATGTGATTACACGTTATAATCGAAGTCCTTTATATGCCTTGGCTGTTTTTCAATTTAGTCAGGAAGTGATTGCTGCCAGAGCAAAAGCCTATATTTACGATTAATGATTTTAAAGTAGTATGACTATGTTTGGTTTACAAAAGAAATTAGAAGCCTGGTTTCAATGGAGCAGTGCTCTGGGTATTTTTTTAATATTACAATCCTGTACAACGCAGCAGGTAACCTCGACACAACAAAGTGATGGCCCTCCACAAATTTTTGACATCAATCAAGTGGCAGACGTTACGCCTCGTCGGGAACCTTTGAGTCGTTATGGTAATCCATCATCCTATGAACAATTTGGTGAAACTTATCATGTTTTAAAATCAGGAGAAAACTTTAAACAGCAAGGTATTGCCAGTTGGTATGGTTCAAAATTTCATGGCAGACGAACCTCATCGGGAGAAACTTATAGTCTTTATAAAATGACGGCAGCTCATAAAACATTACCTTTACCCAGCTATGTGAAAGTCACTAACCTGGATAATCATCGAACAGTGGTTGTCAAAGTCAATGATAGAGGACCTTTTAGAAAACAGCGCATTATTGATCTGTCTTATGCTGCTGCGGTTAAATTAGGTTATGCTGAAAAAGGTACTGCGCCTGTTCATATCGAGGTGATTGCTGCTCCGATAACCGATACGTCATCTTCTAAAGTTTTTCAGAAAAATAATATGGCTGTAAACAGTAACCTGTGGCGGGAAGACTTACAAGGCAAGCAAGAGGCTGCTGGAGAATATTTTGTACAATTAGCTGCGTTGTCAGATAGAACAAGAGCACAATCTTTAGCTGCATCTATGGCAGCAGATTTAAACTGGCAGGTTTTTATTATGCCCATTAGAGGCAATAATGGACAACAAACATTGTATCGGGTTCGCATAGGTCCAATAGATAATAAAATAGAGGCACAATCTCTGACCGATCAGCTCATACAAGAGGGTGATCTAGGGCAGCCTCACATCATTTTTAAAAAAATATAAGTATTTGCGGAACTATCGGATTAGTTGATGGTTCATAGTAAATTCTGCTGATAAGATTTTTCAACATGTTTAAAGGGAACTCTGTACTTTTGTACGAAAGTACGCCTTCAGATGAGGGTATGGTATACTGCGCAAAAATTACTAAAGGCGCTGTTTTTTTCATATTCAGGGGAAAACAGCCCCTAATTTAACTTAAAAAAATGATGATAAAAATGAAACTTCTTTTCTTTACATTACTTTGTCTGTTTTTTGGAACCACATCCGTTGTTGCTATCACACCTGCTCCGCCTGCCTTAAGTGCAAAAGCCTACGTGTTAATGGATTATAAAAGTGGGCGCATCATTGCAGAATTTAATGCGGATGGTCAGGTTGAACCTGCCAGCTTAACTAAAATGATGACGAGTTATGTGATCTCTGCTGAAATTGAACAGGGAAATATTTCGCTCTCAGATAAAGTTGTTGTCAGTGAAAATGCCTGGGCAAAAAAGTTTCCTGGCTCTTCGGTGATGTTTATCGAAGTGGGTAAACAGGTTTCTGTTGATGATTTATTAAAGGGCGTGATTATTCAGTCGGGTAATGATGCCAGTGTTGCTTTGTCTGAGCATGCAACCGGATCAGAATCTGTATTTGCTGAATTAATGAATCACTATGCAGAAAAAATCGGTCTTGAAAATACACACTTTGTTAATTCTACGGGCTTACCTCATAAAGAACATTATACAACAGCTTTGGATATGGCTAAATTGGGCCGCGCTTTAATTCGTGACTATCCCAAAGAGTATCAATTATATAAAGAAAAGAATTTTACTTTTAATCATATTGAGCAACCCAATAGAAATCGATTACTTTGGGATCGCAGTTTACAGGTAGACGGTATAAAAACAGGACATACCGAAGCAGCGGGCTATTGTTTGGTTTCATCAGCAGTAAAAGATAATATGCGATTAATTGCTGTTGTTATGGGAACTCGCAATGATCAAATACGCATGAATGAGAGTAAGAAATTATTAACCTTTGGTTTTCGTTTTTTTGAAACAGGTCGAGTGTTGGATGCTAACAAAGAAATACATTCGTCCCGGGTTTGGGGTGGAAAAAACGAACAAGTAAAACTGGGTGTAAAAGAGGATATTTGGATAACCATTCCCCGGGGAAAAAAAGATCAATTAAAAGCCAATTACATTGTAGATAACGAATTAGAAGCACCATTAACTCAGGGAGATGTCGTTGGAAAAATTATTTTTCAATTGGATGATGAGCAATACGGAGAATATCCTTTATTGGTATTGGAAGATGTTGCCAGAGGTGGACTCTGGAGTCGTATGACGGACAGTGTCAGCCGTTGGTTTTCAAATTTATTTTAATTACCAGAGGTATTGGGATTGAGTATCGTTTATTTAAATGGTCAATATATACCATTAGAGCAAGCTTCGGTTTCTGTATTGGATAGGGGTTTTTTATTTGGTGACGGTATCTATGAGGTGATTCCATTTTTTGCAGGACGACTTTTTCGTTTTCATGAACATATTGTACGTTTACAGCGCAGTTTACAGGAAGTCGGTATTATCATTAATAAATCAGAAGATGAATGGCAGTCATTGATTCATGAAGTGGTTAAAAAAAATCATATTCCCCACGGCAGTGTTTATCTCCAAATTACACGGGGTATTGATGATACCCGACAACACCTTTTTTCAGATAATATGAGTGCCACTATTTTTGCTATGGTGTCTGAGTTACCTCCAGAAAAAAATCATGATCAGGAGAAAGGTATTCATGTGATGAGTATGCAGGATTTTCGATGGAAACGCTGTGATATTAAAGCAACAACACTGTTGGCAAATTGTATGGCAAAACAGGAAGCCAAAAGAAAACAGTGTGATGAAGTTATTTTTATTAATGAAGGTTATGCCGTTGAAGGGGCATCCAGTAATTTGTTTATTGTTAAAAACGACATCATAAAAACGCCACCTGAAAGTGAATGTATCCTGACGGGTGTTACTCGAAATTTAGTCATAGAACTCACACAAAAACAGGATTTACAGTGTCAGGAAGACCATGTGACTTTGAATGATGTATATCAGGCAGATGAAGTTTGGTTAACCAGTTCTACTAAAGAAATAAGACCTGTTATACAAGTGGATGAACAGGTTATTGGAAAAGGCGTTCCTGGAAATCTGTGGAAAAAAGCCATGATGTTATATACTGATTTTAAACACAGTTTGTATCGTGGAGAGTTTCATGAGTGATGATGGTATTAATCCGGAACTTTGGTCATTTCCCTGTCAGATTAAATTTAAAGTTATGGCCCTTAATCGACCGTCCATTGATATTGATATTATTTCTGCCATTCAGGAAGTGATTCCTGGCGATTATTATCCCGAGTTAAAACCCAGCGCCAAAGGAAAATTTGTTTCTTTAACCGTTGCTTTACACCTTGAAAACAAAGAGCAGGTTGAAGCGGTTTATCGTCGAGTCCGTTTGGTCGACGATGTTAAATTGTGTTTGTAATGTGAAAGCAGAACAGAGCCTTATTGTACGTCAACTTAATCGCATGCCTTACGAACCCGTATGGCAAGCCATGTCTCAATTTACCAGTCACAGACAGAAAGAAACGATCGATGAAATTTGGTTGGTAGAACATGATCCTGTGTTTACACAGGGACAAGCCGGGCGTTCTGAACATCTGCTCAATATTGGTCATATTCCTCTTGTGCAGGTCGATAGGGGAGGGCAGGTGACCTATCATGGACCTGGCCAACAGGTTGTTTATTGTTTATTGGATTTAAAACGTTTAGGTTATGGTGTCAGAGAATTGGTCTCCCGTTTGGAGCAAGCTATTGTTGCATTATTGGTAGAGTTTTCGATTCCTGCACGGCCAAGGGTGGATGCGCCTGGTGTCTATTTACACAAACCTGGTGAGCCTGATGATGGTGCAAAAATATGTTCATTAGGATTGCGTATTCGCAAGGGCTGTAGCTTTCATGGCCTGGCATTAAATGTTTGTATGGATCTTGTGCCGTTTGAACGTATAAATCCCTGTGGTTTTCAAGGACTTAAAGTGACACAAGTCAAAGATCAGGGTGGACCGGATAGTGTAAAGCAGGTTGAAGCGCCATTAATTCATCAGCTCATGCAACATTTGGGTTATAATAACAAGTTGTATGATAATGACTTGCCTGTGATAAAAAGTAGTTGATTAAAGAGTAATAACCTATGGCCCGTGTGAGTATTGAACCTGGAAAAAAACTGCGTGGTGCAGAGAAAACAGCAAGAATACCGGTAAAAATTGTACCGACTGAAGAAATGCCACGTAAACCGGACTGGATTCGTGTCCGTTTACCAAATGGTAATCAGGTTTCAAAAGTCAAGGATATGCTACGTAATAAAAAACTGCACACAGTGTGCGAAGAAGCTTCTTGTCCGAACTTGCCGGAATGTTTTGGTCATGGTACCGCCACTTTTATGATATTAGGTGATGTGTGTACGCGACGATGCCCTTTCTGTGATGTTGCCCATGGTCGTCCGTTGGCACCGGATGTTCATGAACCCCAACATCTTGC
The DNA here is from genome assembly GCA_965230335.1 of Kangiellaceae bacterium. Classification (GTDB taxonomy): domain Bacteria; phylum Pseudomonadota; class Gammaproteobacteria; order Enterobacterales; family Kangiellaceae; genus CBDDKS01. The sequence continues at coordinate 1,798,388 of CBDDKS010000006.1, forward strand.
TGAATCTGTGGCCAGTATGAAATTAAAGTACGTGGTGATTACCTCGGTTGACAGGGATGATTTAAGAGATGGCGGAGCGCAGCATTTTGTGGATTGTATTCAAGCAGTAAGAAAACAATCGCCACACACTAAAATTGAAATTTTAGTGCCGGATTTTCGCGGGAGAATGGATAAAGCATTGGATATATTGGGTGAGTCTTTGTCCGATGTATTTAATCATAATCTGGAAACAGTGCCCAGGTTATATCGACAGGCACGTCCTGGTGCAGATTATCAATGGTCGTTGGATTTGTTAAAACGACATAAAGAAGCTTTTCCTCATGTATTAACCAAATCGGGTTTAATGATTGGCCTGGGAGAAAGCAACGAAGAAATTATTGAGGTCATGGGAGATTTAAGAAACCATCAGGTCGATATGTTAACCCTTGGTCAATATCTGCAACCCAGCAAGCATCATCATCCGGTTTTACGTTTTATGCCACCAGCAGAGTTTGATGAATTAGGTGATATTGCAAAAGACATGGGATTCACACATGTTGCCAGTGGCCCTATGGTGCGTTCATCTTATCATGCTGATAAACAGGCAGCCGGTGAAAAAGTCGTTTAATCTAAAATAGATTTAAAAACTAAAACTGGCTCCAATATTGAAACTGTTTCTGTCAAATCCGTAAATATCGTCAATGGAAGATTGGTTATCTGTTGAATTAAACTCGCTGTAGATCATCCATTGTTTTTGCGACCAGGATAATCTTAATCTTAGATTCAAACGATCATCTTTTCGTCGTTCAACTCTAATGATAACATCATTCGTATCAGTAAAACGATGTTCATCGGCATATCGACTGGTTTGATAATTAATATAAGTAGAGAATTGCCAGGAGGGAGAAAAAAAGACAATGTTTCGAAGGTATATGGCATGTCGTGTAGGAGAGTAGCTGGTAAAAGCATTGCCATTTTCAAGATCGTCTCGGTCTTCTTGTGTAAATCGATAACCAATAGACCAGGAAGTTGTTTTTGGTTCACGTTGATTCCATGATAAATCCAATTGATAACTGCTACCTTCGAACTGATCAAAATTAGCGTTCTGGCTTGAGATAGTACGGTGGTTGGTTTTTAGTAACCAGTGACGTTTATCACTGAGTTGTGTTAACCAACTAAAGTTGATTTTTATCGTATTTAAATAAGCCGTTCCATTGAGATTGGTTGTTTCATAACTAAGTCCTGTCAACCAATAACCTGATGATATTACAAAACGTTTATTGAGTTCTATCAGATACAGATCTAAGTCATATTCATCAACCGTGTCATAGTTTGATTGGAAATAGAGTCCTGTAAAGTGCCAGGCATTATTTTTGATAGCTCGACTTTGCCAATGTGTGGTGAAGGATAATTCCGTAAAAGTATCTGAATCTTCAGTGGCTATATCATTAACAATATTAATGACCTGATCGTCATGACCCAATGAAAAATCTAAACTATTAAACCAGCGGGATGGATTCTTTTTAAGTATTTTTTTCTTTGAAGAGAAACCTAATAATATGTCTATTTGTTCTTCAGCAGCAAAAACAAGTTCAAACTCAGCATCAGGATTTTCTGAAATCTCCTCAAAGTATTGAAGGGCTAATGTGGTATTACCCAGTTTTTTTTCAACGACAGCCAAAGTGTAAAGAATCGCATCATCTTCAGGGTAATCATCACTGAGTGGTTGTAAAACTTTCTGAGATTTTTTCAACTCTCCCACTTTATAGTAGCTGACACCTAAATTGAATAATAGCCCTTTATTTTTGTTGCCTTCTTTCAATGCCAAATTAAAATATTGAATTGCTTCTTGAAAGTTATTTTCTTTAAACGCATTAATTCCTTTTGTTGGATTGTCTACATCGGCAAAACCAGATTTTAAGATTATTAAAATAAAGAGCAAGAGAAAGTAACGCATATTTAAGCCTTGTTAATTAATTGAAATAAAGGACTCACTAAGTAACCTGAACTCAGGATAAGTATAGCAATATATAACAAAATAATATAAAAAAAAGAGTTTTTTTATCATAACCTTAGTTGCGTATAAGAAAAGTTCACAAATAAAAAACGCAGTCACAATAATAGATATTGTTGACTGCGTTTACACCACAAAGAGTATATCTAGAGCATCGAGTTGTGATACCTGTTACTTTTGAAAATAACAACCATCGTTAACATACTCAATATATTTTAGAGTGATGGGGTAGAGACTAAGGTTGATCGTTGTTTTCACTTTGTTCGCGTCTGTCACGAATTCTGTCACGGATTCTGTCGCGAATTCTTTCTCTTAGCTCTTCTCTATTCGCCTGACGTGCTTCACGGTTGGCTTGACGCGCATCACGAATTTGCTCACGCAAGGCTTCATTATTGTTAAGGTATTCCCGAATTTCTTCTCTCCGTGCCTGACGTGTTTCACGATTGGCTTGACGTGCATCACGAATCTCTTGACGAATCGCTGCAATAGCTTCTTCATCTCCTGCTTCACGGGCAGTCGCTAAGCGATCACGTACATTTTGTCGAGCAGCCTGGCGTTCTTTAATTTTGGCAACACGCTCGTCAAATTGTTCTTGAGTGATATCACCATTTTCTAACATATAATCAAGAATAATGTCTCTAATAGGAATTCTGACTCTATTACTGGTTTCAGAAGTTTCTTCAACCACATTCATAGTGACATCATCCAGTTCTGTTTGTGCAAAACTGTAACTGCCCAGAGTTAATCCCGCCAGTGGCAAGAACATCAGTAAAGATTTTTTATTCATTGCATTTCTCCAATGGTATTGAGTAAGTGAGTGTAACTTTGTTATGGTTTAAACGTTATTATTTAGGCGTTGTTTTCTAGACATTGCTGTTTAGGCATCAACGCTGCTTTTTTGAGGTGTATTTAAATCAACACTAAGTTGAAAGCCCTTTTGTTGTTGTTGATATTGAATCGACGCTGCAATAATGTGTGGTTGATTCAAATCGGTTCCGGGCTGAACCAGAAGAGGTAGTGTCAGTTGATTAACGCCTTTTTCTAAATGTGTGGGCCAGGCGATATGTTGCATGGACTCAAAACCCTGGATACGTAAATTATCAGGCAGTTGTAATGCCAGTTGTGCACTTTCCAAGGTACTGGGTACATGAATGGTTACTGTGATTTCTTTTAATAAAGGCTGTTCTTCTTCATTTAGAAAATCATCTATAGCAGCAAGCTGTAAATCAGTGTTTGATTGATAAGTCTGATAACTAAAAAAAGTAATAGTCATTAATAAACTGGCAGCGATAAACCCCATAAGAAATGAGCGTCTTTGACGAACCTTGGTATGCTGCTCTTCAGCTTGTAATCGTGTTTGTCTTAAGAGGTGCATCATTGCGCCAGGCTCTGGAGATGGGGTATTGAGATTTCTGATTTTGTTCAGATAATTTAAGTGTGATTCTGAAAGACGCTTGCAATGCTCGCAATGAGCAAGATGTTGCTTGAGCTTTTGTGATTCATCTGAAGGTAAACAACCATCAAATAAATCATCCATCTGTTTTTCAAAGTATTCACAAGTGATCATTTTTTATGCCTCTATACCTTAGAACGCAGGTTTTCGGAAAAAGGTTGCACATCCAATAATTTTTTTAACTGCTTTCTTCCTCGGTGCAAGTGGGATTTAAGAGTACCTACGGGTATTTCCGTTATTTCAGCAACTTCCAGCAAACTTCTACCCTCAATATCACACAGTGTAATGACGGCTCGTTGTTCGTAAGACAGCATTTTTAATGCTTTTTTAATTTGGGATTGAAAATATTGGGTTTCTTGTTGATTATTCAGTGTTTTTGCTTGTGAAGGTGACACATTATGATGGGTTTCTTCATTATAAATATAGTCACTATTATATATTTCTTGAGGCTTTCTTCGATAGTTATCAACAAAACGATGATATAGACAACGCATAAGCCAGGGCCTTAATGGGTCGAGTTCCTGAAGTTTTTCATGACGCTTATAGAGAAAAAGCAGTAATTCCTGTAGGAGATCTTCGGCATCTGTTGTATTTCCTGTATAGCAATAAGCCTGCTTATAGAGTGCTTCCATATGGGGTGCCAGCAAGGACTCAAAGGAAGGTGGATTGCTTTTTGAAAAAGGAATAATGGTGTTCATATTAGCTATAACGAGGTAAAGTGACAAAAAGTTGCACGCTATCTGGACTTTGTTTAGAGGTACGAAACTGACTTTCAATCATATACATATATACATAAGCATAATCCATGACAGTCCTTTGCGTGGTTTCAAAATGAAAAACAATCCGCATCAATAGTATATAGCTTCTAGCAAATGAGATATTTAGGTATCTCCTGAATACAATTATTGAGATAAAAAAGGTAATTTCATCATATTATAAAATTTATAAAGTGGATATTTAAAATTTATGAGTTATATTTTAACGTCAATAAAATGATGATTTGGAGTTATGTATGAAGTCTTCTTTATTTTCCCTAATAGGTATTTTCTTTGCCTTCTTTTTATTATCAGCGTGTGGGTCCAGTGATTCATCAGATGAAGATGGCTTTGATGGTGAAACCTCTGCGGCAACAGCAGATGTTGATAATCAGGAAGCACTGGCTGTTGCTGCAGCTGAAGCAAGTAAGCAGGCTGTTAATAGTGATCAAGGTCCTAATCTCCCTTTAGCCGTTGATATTCGTTCAAACCTTTTGGATATTGCTGAAAATGCAAAAGAGACTATTATTGCATCACAGTTAGCATCAGGTGTCGTTATTGACGTTTCAGAAATTTGTACAGGAGGTGGAACAGCTTCTGTTGATACGAATACTTCTGCTACTCCTCAGGAGGTACCTACTTCAGGTAATTGGGATATTGAATACAGTAATTGTGACACAGGAAACGGTACCATTGATGGGACTATGGATTATACCTTTAGCAATAGCTTTCAGAATGTGACGATTGTTTACGATATTGATTTTACCACCACAGAAGGTTCTTTCAGTCTTTCAGGTACGATTACCTGTAATAATGAAGAGTGTACTTATACAGAAGATTTTTCTGTAAACGGGGTGGATTATCGTATAGAAAATATAGAAGTGTCGGAAGATATTGATGGCTTTAATATCAGTGGTCGAGTGTTTGATGAAAATCTGGGTTATATTGATTTTGAAACATCAGATTTTACGGCTTGTTCAAATGGAAATGTACAAACAGGTACTATTACCATTTCAGACAGTACAAATACAGAAGTGATTACAGTAACCTTCCCTAATTGTAATGATTGCATTGTGACTTTTGATGGTGTTGAAACAACATTCCAGCAATAATGCTGTGCTTTAGATGTGTTTTAATGTACATAAGAAAAAGGCGTGTTTTCGAATGCGCCTTTTTTATTCGATATAATCATCTTCGTCAATTCATTTTATGGAACATATTATTTTTAAATTCGATAGGTTTTGCGCAATCCTTTGATTTTTCAATAGCTCCAAAATTATTTTTTTTTGATTATAAAGAAACAAGTTCAGATAACCGTGTGTTAGATAGAGAATCAGGAGATATTACAGGTGTTGACTTAAAAATGGAGTATCTGTTTGTCGATCGAATAAGTTTTTTTTCAGAGCTGACACTTGCTTCTGGTGGCGTAGATTATGATGGACAAACACAATCAGGTAATTCCTTGGAAACTCAAACTCTACAACAATGGCGTTCATTATCTCTAGGTATTCAATATCAATTAACATTTAATATGATGTTATCAAGTGCATTACTACGTTATGAATGGGAGAGAGATATTCAATCAAATAATAGCACGATAGGATTATTTGAATTTTACCGTTGGAACGAAATAGAGTTATCTTTTAAACATCACTTTTTAAATTATAGACAATCAACGTTATGGTATCAAATTGGAACGATGCGTACACATGATTTAACAGTATCTGTCAATTTAGATATATTAAATTTAAGTAATGTTCATTTACCATTAGGTAATCACTGGGGGGAAAAGGTAAGTATTGGATGGCAAAAAGAAAGTATTGATAAAACATATTATTGGGGTGTTTCATTCACGTTGCAACAATGGAACTTTGGAAAAAGTGATGAAAAAATGGTATCAAATGGACGTAATTTATTCACGATTAGTGAACCCGAAAGTCAAAGTCATCATAGAATGCTGAGAGTTTTTATCGCTAAATATTTTTAGATAAAATACTATTGATAAACTATGGTAAAAGAGATTAAACAGTTGTTAGATATTAAAAATTTATTAAATATTAAAAGTATGAGTGGTGAGTTACAAAGTGTGCAAAGTATCAAAGAGGTACAATTGTTTTTTCAAAGAGATGATGAAATCCATCCTATTATTTCCGGGAATAAAATCAGGAAGTTAATTCGGCCTTTAGTAAAAATTGTCGATTCAAATGTATCAGGTGTCTTATCAATGGGGGGGAATCATTCCAATTATTGTCATGCACTGGCTTATGCTTGTCAGCAACTAAAATTAAACTGTTTCCTATTGATTAGAGGTCCTGAGCCTAAGAGTTGGGGTGCTACTTTACAGGATATCAAGCAATATAATGCAAGTATTGAGTTTGTAGATAGAGCATTTTTTCGTGAGCTAAGGGATTCTAAAACATTAGGAGAAACATTAGCGAGTGAAAAAGATTTAACCTGGTTACCAGAAGGTGGTGTTACCACTTTAGGACTACAAACGATGATGGAGGCTGCTACAGAATTACCGCATGACATAGAACATATCTATGTTCCAGTAGGAACAGGAATGACTGCTTTAGGTATTGCGTTGGGTATAGAAAAAATGGGACGGTCAACACAAGTGAAGGGTGTTGTCGTACTTAAAGGCGCTCAATATTTAGAAAATGAATTAAAGCAATTTTCTGAACATTCTGGTTATTCATGGCCAAAAAACTTCACATTAACACATGAGTATTGTGGAAAAGGTTTTGCAAAAATAGATGATGCTTTATGGCAACGTATGCTTCAATATGAAGAACAGTTGAATATAACACTTGATCCTGTCTACACCGTAAAAATGTGTGATGCCTTTATGGATAGCTTAAATAAAAAAGTATTTCATAAACACAATAAAGTATTGCTTTGGCATACAGGAGGATTGCAAGGTCGACGTCGTTTATCAAACGACTAAAAATTCATTTCAATAGATTATCCAGAACTTAGGTTAGATTATCTTTTTGATAAAGATAAAAATGACTATTTTTTAAATCGGATAATACCTTCTTGAGTACTGCTCGCAACCAGTTCACCTTTTTGATTAAATATTTTTCCTGTGACAAAACCTCTTTGATTCGATGCAGATGGACTTTCATTGACATAGAGCAGCCACTCATCAAATTGAAAATCACGATGAAACCACATGGCGTGATCGATGGTGGCTACCTGAAAATTAGGTGTCATAATTGAAACTGCATGAGGTTGTGTTGCTGTTGTTAAAAAACCAAAATCAGAAGCATAAGCTAATAAGTAAGTATGAATTCTATGATCATTAGGTAAGTCACCATTTGCTTTTAACCAAACATGACGAACAGGTGGTGCTTTTTTAGGAGCAAGGGGGTTATTAAAGTTAACCGGGCGGATTTCTATGGGTTTATCGCAGGTTATTTTGTGACGAATTTTTTCAGGGATTTTTTCAGCATGTTCTCGTGCAATATCCAACTCTGAACGTAGTCCTTCTGGTCCTTGTACGTCAGGCATTGTACTTTGATGCTCAAACCCTTGTTCTTTACTGTGAAAAGAGGCGGTCATAAAAAAAATAGAACGTCCATTTTGAATGGCTTTTACTCGACGATTGGATATACTGCGTCCGTCCCGAATATTTTCTACATCATAGACAATAGGTTTTGATGAATCACCAGGTAAAAGAAAGTAAGAATGAAATGAGTGAACTCTTCTATTGGAATCTACGGTCATTTGAGCGGCTGACAAGGCTTGCCCTATAACTTGCCCACCAAAAACATGTCCAAATCCAAGTTCTTGACTATTACCTCGAAAGAGTCCTTTTTCAATTTGTTCTAAAGAAAGGAGATCTAATAATTCTTTAAGGACTTTACTCATGATGATGATACCTCTTATATTTTATAAGAGGTATCATATCATATTTGTTGAGTTTTTTTTGAAATTTGGCTATTCTGCCTGTTGACTCATATTGATAATATTCTTAAAAGGTAAAACATAAGGCCCCAGAGGTGTTTGCCCTTCATTAATATATTTTGTAGCACCTAAGCCAATTAATTTACCATCAGTACTATAAATGAGGTGGCCAGATGGTACATTTGAAAAATAGATTTTATTCGCTTTTTCAGCTTCAAAAAAATTGAGATTATTAAAACTCATTCGTGCCTTATTTTCTTCATAGAGTCCTAAAGTAATAATGGGTGCCAATATCTTAATATCTTTTTCAAGGTTATTGGTATTTAAAAAAGTTTTATTGTCTGTACTTGACTTGGGCTTTACAAAAAATATACCGGATTCCAAATCTTTCAAAACAACATCGCCTGGTACGGTTTGTCCATCTTGATAAATAATTTGTAAAGACTTGGTTCTTGTTCGACTGTTTCTTCGAATGTTAATAGAAGGTGTGACAATTAATCCATTTTTATTGATAACAACACCATTATTTTTAACTTCTCGCTCTCTGCCACCTGCTTCCAGGATAATGGCAACAGTAACAAGTGATGATTTACCATGTTCGATTATTTTATAACCCACTTTAGATAAATCTTCATTATGTGCTTTAGCAATACTATGAACCAATAGCATTGCTAAGATAAAGGGAAAGTGTTTAATTAATTTCATAACTGTATAACCTCGGATGTTATTGAATATTATGATTTAGTTTCATTTGAATGATTATTTAAATTCAATTTCAACATACTTATTTCGTGATTGTCTTTTGATAAAAAATACAATATCTTGTGAAGCATCATTATGTAGCTTATTCATGATGTTTTTAAAAGTATCAACATCATTCACTTCAGTTCCATTAATACTGATTAAAATATCATTTTGTCTTAATCCATTAAAGTTGGCGATACCTCCTGGAACAGTTTCTTTAATAATTAATCCTTTTTTAGTGTTATTCATATCAGAAAAAGCAAGTTCCCGAACAGTAAACTCAAAAGCTTCATCTTCATACTCTGGTAGAAATTCAGCTGTTTTTGGAGGGTCCATAAGAGTTACTTTGATTTTTTTTTCTTTTCCTTTTCGAACAATATCAAAGTCAACTTTTGTATTAATCGGATAACTACGAATTAATTCATTAAATAACCGCTTCTCTTCTGGACGAGTGACTTTGACAGGCTGTCCATCAATACCAGTAATAATATCACCAATTCTTAATGGGAATTTTTTTTGATTATTGATAGCAATAACTCGAACACCAAATTTATTTTTTAATCCCATTTGACTGGCAATATTTGGATTGATAGCTTGCGTTTCAATCGGTAACCAGGCTTTCTTTACACTAGGAATGGGTTTTAGTTTGTCAACTTTTTCTATTTTTGCGAAAGAAATAATATTCTGATGATTACGTTCGAAAGTAATGATAACCTTGTTTGAAACTTTTTTATTATTGATTTTTTCAAGAAAACTTTTTAAATCATCAATATTATTAATGGGTGTGTCATTAATTTTTGTGATGATATCTCTTCGTATTAGTCTGGGTTTTGCTAATGTTAAAGGTTTACCTTCTTGTAAAGAAAAAACAAGTACACCATTTTCATTTTTACGTTTTAAATCAGAAGCCAAGGTGGGTGACAAGTTATTAGCTAAAAGTCCAAGTTGTTTAAATTCATGTGACTGTGGTAAGTTAGGTTGTCTTTCTACAGTTTTTAACGATGTTTTTTTCTTTTTATTATTACGAAGATAGCGAATGGTTGCTTTTCCACCAATAGGTAATTGAGCAATCAGACGGTTGATGCCAGGGATATGTTCAAGAATTTTGGCATGAACAGTTTGATTATTAATATGCGTAATAATATCACCAGGTTTTAGTTTGGCTTTTGCTGCAGGTGAGTTTTGCATGATATGTTCAATTAAGACACCTTGGTTATTGCCTGTTAATTCTTTTAATAAAGGTCTGAATGTAATACCAACATCTGAACGTGGCACGCGACCATATTGAATAATTTGATTGGTGGAGTGACGGGCAATGTTACTGGGAATTGCACCACTTAAACCAGAAATACCTATTTCATTGATGCCGATGATTTTTCCTTGTGTGTCGACAAGAGGGCCGCCACTGTTACCACCAAAGATTTGTGCATCATGAAAAAACCAGGTCACCATAGAGCCAACATCTTCACCGCTGAGTTGAAGGGGTGAACCACTTCTTTTAGGAAGAATACCATTCACATTGGCAATAATACCTTTGGTTATAGATTGACTGAGTGCTCCAGGGCTACCTAGTGCAAAAACAACATCACCTGATTGAACAGCATCAGAGTCGCCCCATTCTGCGACAGAAATATCAGGAGATTTTAATTTGTCAGGATCTATTTTAAGTACGGCAATGTCAGTTAGAGCATCGGTACCGACAAGTTCTGCTGCGACTTCATCCTGGTTACTAAAATTGACAATAATACGGCTGGCTTCACCAGCGACATGATGATTGGTGACAACATAACCTTTGGAAGAAATAACAGCACCACTGCCAGCACTTTGACGACGAATAACACGTCCATTAGGACCGGGTGTTTCCATTGTAACGTAAATTCTTACCAATGCAGGGTAGACTTTATTTTTTGCGTTGATAATATCTTGGTCATTAGTATTTTCAGATATGGTTTTTGAATAAGCGAGCGTATGTACACTTACCAAGCATAGGCAAATATATATCAGTCGTTTTAAGCAGAATTGCATGTTTACCGGCTCCTGTAATTTGGAATGTTTCTGATATGATTATGAAAATTTGTTGTTGATTGGATTATCTTAAGATATTTAAAGTTCCCATGAGCATTTTTAACTATTTTTATCTATTGGGGAATCTATTAAATTAATGTGTAATGCATAATTTCGAATATGACAATATATCAAATATTCTAGGTTGCGTATAATCGTAAATTGTAAGAAAATAATTCATCTCTTTGTTTTCTTGCTGATTTAGATGATTAGGTGTTTTTATGCGTTTGACGTTACCAGTTTGTTCTGTCTTTTTTTTACTTGGCTTGGTTTTGGGATGCGCTAATCAAACTCGATATGAAAAAAGTATCTCCCGTTTAACCAAGGAAGCCAATAAAGGTAAAAATGAATCCACGCATGCATTATGTCATCGTCTTGCGTATGGCATTAATACAAAAGTGGATCATAAAAAGGCCTTTCAATGGTGTACAAAAGCAGCCAATACAGGTATGGCTAAATCGGTTACTATATTAGCGGATTTATATTTTCAAGGATGGGGGACTGAAAAAAATTATCAGAAAGCATTCAGAGGGTATCGGTATGCTGCAGAGCGAGGTGTCCGTAAAGCTATTTACATGTTGTATATACATTATAGTCAGGGTTTAGGTGTAAAAAAGGATAAAGATGAGGCTATGTATTACTTGGATAAGGCAGCTGCTCGTGGTTATAAACTCGCTAAAGAAAAAAAAGCACAATTAATCATGGAATCTTCCGAGAAAGAATTAGATAAAGTTGATAAAATATTTTAAACAACAGGTTCTGATTAAAGTGTAAAAATAGTGTTAAATATTTAGATGTTTTCTAGATTAATCTATTAGATAAGATAATATATGTTTTTTTGTGTATTATCTTAATATGAGTTGATGTGAAATATCGAACAAAAATTGCTTCCTCATTGATGTTTATTATCCTAATAGGGATCATTTCTTTTCAGGGTTATTGGATATATTCAATCTATCATATGAATAAACAACGTATTTATTCAGAATTAAATTATATGCTTGTGAATACAATACGTGAATTAATTATTAAAAAGTCACTAACAGCCATTAGACCAACAGAACCATTTGAAGATGAAGAGACTTTGCTTGAAAATAGGAAAAAAGCAATCAAAACAATGACAAAAGTATTTTCTTCTTATTACTCTGAATGTCTTGGATGTTCTCCTAAAAAAGATGTAAAAACATCAGATAGTACTCATTTGGAATTGGAGAAAGAATTTATTAATGATCTCTCTGATCTTGATTTTGATTTTATTAAAAATAAAATCTTTAGGGATATTAAGAAATATAATTTTAAAAACAATGTTTTTTTGGGAATATGGAACAAGAATGAAAAAAACTTTGTTTATTCGACAAAAGATAGTCATGTTCAAAAAAATAATGGAATAACGTATAATTTATTTGAAAGAATAGGGAATAATAATTATGAGCTGTTTTTTAAAGTACAAAATAATGGTATAGAAAAAAAAGCCTTTTTAGGTGTTAATTTTATTATATTATTTTCTTTTATTTTGTTAATTATATTAATTATTCTATGGATTTATATTATCAAAAGTATAAAAAAAGAAGAAATTTTTTCAGAAATGAAAAGTAATTTTATTGATAATATGACACATGAACTTAAAACACCATTGACATCCATTTCTATGGCATTGGAAAGCATTTCAAATCAGATGAAATTAGATGACAATGAAAAATTGTTAAGGTTTTTAGATGTTATTCATTATGAAAAAGATCGAATATTGAAAATATCCGATTCAATTTTTAATGCCAATGAAGATATTAGATGTGAAGGAAAACGTTCACTCATTGATGCAGGCAATTTGATCGATAATGTATGTTGTGCTATTCAATGGCGTGTAACGAATGTAAATGGGAGTTTATACTGGGCAATTGAAGATGAAAATTTATATGTCAAAGCTTGTAAGCATGAATTTGAAAGTATGATCACTAATTTAATAGATAACTCAATTAAATATTCATCAGAACATTTGAAGATCCATATCAATGCTAGAAAATATGAAGAGTATTTAGAAATAAAAGTGAAAGATAATGGCATTGGTATTTCAAAAGAACATCATTCGTTGATTTTTCAAAAGTTTTATCGTGTTAATACAGGTAATGTTCATGATATTAAAGGTTATGGTCTAGGATTAAGTTATGTTAAAAAAATATTGGACGAAATAGAAGGCAGTATTACAGTAGACAGTCATTTAAATCAAGGCTGTACTTTTACAATACTTATACAATTGGAGGATACATGAATAAAAAAATATTTTTGGTTGAAGATGATCTAAATATTGGTTATTTAATGTCTCAACATTTAATCAATAAAGGTTATCAAGTTGAACTGTGTGATAATGGTGAAGATGCCATTAATACATTTATTTCATCTTCACCAAGTATCTGTTTATTAGATATTATGTTGCCTGTTAAAGATGGTTTTGATCTGGCAAAAGAAATACGAAAAATTGATAGCAATATTCCTATCTTATTTATTACAGCTAAATCACAATTAAAAGATGTGATAAAAGGATTTGAAAGTGGAGGAAATGATTTTATTAAAAAGCCATTTAGTCTGGAAGAGTTGGTATTAAGAATAGAGTCTTTTTTAAATTTAACTACTAATAAATCTAAAGATGAAGAAAGTTTTTATAATATTGGAGAGTATCAATTTGATTATAATCAGGGATGCTTGATATTTAAAGATGATATAAAGTATTTGTCAAAAAAAGAAATAGAATTATTAAAAATGCTTTGTGATCATGTCAATGATCGATTAAAAAAATCTGAAGCTTTAATAAAAATATGGGGAAATGATACATTTTATAATGGTCGTAGTATGGATGTTTATATTTCAAAAATAAGAAAATTGTTATCAAAAGATCCTAATATTGAAATTATTAATTTAAGAGGTATTGGTTATAAATTAATTATTAATAAAAGTATGATACATTAAGGCAACAGTTCTGAGAGAGTGTTGCCTTTTTTCAATGTCTTATGAATAAGATAATGAAGGATATCATTGCTTTTGTATTAATCAGTATTTTTAACTTTTACTGCTAATACATCACAAGAAGCACCATGTAAAACAGCATTTGCCGTCGAGCCAAGCAGTAATTCAAAGCCTTTTTTTCCATGACTACCTATGACAATTAGATCACAGTTATTTTCTTTAGCGTATTTTTTTATTTCGTAACTTGGTTTCCCCGTTTTTAAGATGACTTTTTCCGGGTCCAGATCAAATTTTTCTGATACCGCCTGCAATTGCTGTTTTTTGTATTTAATAACATCTTGTTCAAAACTCTTTGAATTGACAACAACAGAGTCGTATACTGGTGTTCCAAAATAAACACTTTCTATGGGATGCATAACGTGAAGTAATTTAAGTTGTCCATCAGTTTTGAGTATGCTTTTGGCTTTTTCATAGAGATATTCTATATCATCATCAAGATCGATTGATAATATAACATTTGAATAATGTGTCATGATAAGACCTCACTTTTGCTGTCAGGCAATTGATTTTAATTTGATATAACAATGATCAAGTACCATTATATCGAGTAATCGTTAATACTTATTGATCTTGATCATGATTTCTATGTATTTTATTGTATATTTCACTCTGTATTCATAAAGTAAGCTTTAATTTTATGAAGAAAGTACCTCATCAATTTCCATGGCGACATAATAATAAATTCTCGCTATTAATGAATGGTGAAGTGTTTTATAAGGATATGTTGGAATCGATAGGGAAGGCGAAACATTTTATATTGTTTGAGACTTATTTTATTGAATCGGGTATTGTTACAGAAGCATTTTTTAATGCATTGGCATTGTCCAAGCAGAAAGGTATTCAATTATTTTTATTAGTAGATGATTTTGGTGTTAGACATTTATCTGAAAAAGATAAACGTTTCTTAAAGCAGGAAAATATTGAACCGATTTATTTTAATCCAATAAATATATGGAAATTAAAAAAAATATTTTACAGAGATCATAGAAAATTATTATTAGTTGATAATGAAGTTGCCTATGTGGGGGGGGCTGGATTATCAGATCAATTTATTGGCAAAAAAGCATGGAGAGATAATATGGTAAAAATACAAGGTTTTATTGTTAATGATTGGTATCAATTATTTGAATTAAATTGGCAGCAACATTCAAAGATAAAATTACCGCAAAAACAGGATGTAGCAAACTTCAATGAGCAGTACCATGCATTGGGCAAATTAACTTATTCTCAGGGATTTATATTCAATGAAATAAAAAAAGCATTATTCAACCATATTACTGGTAGTAGAATTCGTATTTGGATAACCAGTGCCTATTTTATGCCTTCTATAAAATTAAGACGACACTTATGCAAAGCTGCTCAACGAGGTGTTGATGTGCGACTATTGGTGCCTGGAAGAAAAACAGATAATCCGATGATTAGATATATTGGGCAAACGTTTTATACAAAATTACTCAAAAACAAGGTAAGGATTTTTGAGTATCAGGATCATTTTATACACAGTAAGCTGATTTTAATTGATTCCTGGGTTAGCATGGGATCCTCTAATATGGATACCTGGGGTGGATATTGGAATTTAGAGGCAAATCAGGAAATACTTGATCTTGATTTTTCAGAAAAGATGAAACATATGATGTTAAATGATTTTAATCAATGTAAGGAAATTGATTTTTCAGGTTGGTGTCAACGTTCTAGAATACAAAAACTAAAAGGGTGGTTTTGGAAAAAAATAGCTAAAGTTCTTCATAATATCAGACGGTGATTCGTGTACCCAATGAAGATATTTGAGCAACACAACTAAAAGCTCGATGACCTTGCTGCATAATTTCCAATAATTGTTCGCAAATATGATGAGCCGTATCTTTTTGTGTTGCTATGGCAAAACAGGTAGGACCGGAACCAGAAATACCAAATACTTTGGCACCCAGTTTTTTGACCTCCTTTTCTGCTGTTTGATAATGGGGAATAAGGTTTTGTCTTGCTGGGATAATAATGTCATCCTGCATTAAGCTAAATAACGCAGACTCATCCTTGTTATGTAAAGCATGTATAAATCCAGACAGTCTGGATTGCATTTGTACCGCTTGTTTTAATTTTATGGTATCAGGTAATAGAGCTCTGCCTTCTTTAGTTGAAATTTGAATATCTGGAAAGCAAAGAGCGATATACCAGTTCTTACAATAGGGCAAAGTATAGCAAGTTTCGTTTGAGTCCTGAGTAATCAGTTGTAATCCACCTAAAAGGGCTGGAGCAACATTATCGTAGTGTTTTCCACCAGAGTTGCCACCTTCAATTTCTGCGGATAGTTTAAGAATATCATTTTGTGTGAATGGCATGCCATACCATTGATTTAAACCAAACAATGTAGCAACGATAGAAGCAGAGCTGGAACCCAAACCACTTCCTGCCGGTAAATGCTTGGTCACTTCAAACTTTAACGTTTCTATAGGAATATTGTTTTTTGCTAAAAGTCGGTTAAATGCTACTTCAGCAATAGCAATAAGATTGGTTTTATTCGTTGGAATTTGATCAGCAAAACGACCATAGTTGATTATTTCCGATTTTTTATGAGATGAAATGATTAAATCATCTCCCAATTTTTGCATATCCGATTCAATGGCTGCACCTAAAGTATCGAATCCTACAATAAAATTACCAATGGATGCAGGAGAGAAGATGTGTAATGTTTTTTGTTCAGTATTTTCAGTATGATTTTTTTTAGAATTCATGATCTTAAATATATTTTAAGGTATCAACTTAAATTATCTGAGCACTGTACCTTTAGGTGATGCAGATATCAACTTTAATCAACAATATTTAAAATAAAAGGAATACCTGGCCATATATCAACATAAAGATCAATACGCCAGTTTTTTGAAATTTCTTCAAAATTAACGTTGGTAATATCTAAGTCTTCGAGTTTTAACTCTTTAAAATCAGGTAATGAGGGTAGATTGGCGATAGATTCAAATTGTAGATGAATGCTCTTTTCTTCATGAGCATTGACTTTGAATTCATTTAATTTTACAAAGGCAATTTTATTATTTGACTTTTTAATAATAAATTGACTGTTCTCTATACTGATTGGATATTCAGTAGGATTCTTTATTGTCATATCTATAGAAAAATTACCAATCAATTTTCCACTCATAACCTGTGTTAATGTTGGTAATGTGTAATCTATACTAGACCAATGAGGTGTATATTCTGCTTTTAATATTTGACTTTTGTAGTGTAAGCTTTTGATTAATTGAATATGCAAATAAGAACTGATAGTTAATAATACTAAGGTTGAAAACCAGGCTATTTTATGGGTTAATTTTTTGGGAGGCTGAGTATTTTGAATATCGGGATATAGCTGACTGGCAATAAAAGTGCCTAGAGGCACAGCTAAGGTTAAAAAAAGTAAATTAGCTAAAAATAATATTCCAGAAATAGTGATTAAAGTCAGATTTTCCATAGTAAAAAGCCACTGACTTAATAAAACAACCGGTAAGCTAAAAAGAAAACCAAAAGACAGTGTGATTACAAGTTTTTTTAATAAAAATTTAATAATAAGATTATAATTGAATCTATGTCTTTGAAAGGTAGGAGCAATGAAATCTATACCAAAAGTAAAAAACAAGAAAAAATAGCTTAAGACAATAGATAAGTTTTTTGTTATGGCATAAGGGTAATAACCAATCCAGAGTATAATACTTTGTGCTGTTAAATAGATAAGCAATAATTTTATTTCTTCCCAGGCCTGGATAAATAATGGAAATTCCTTGGATGCTTTGTTAATGATGTTAATATCTTTTTCAAAAGCATGAGAAAGGTTTTCTTTGATTTGAAATAAACATAATGAAGCAATGACTAAAGAGCCGCCTATAATCATATTGGCTATGACTATTTTAGCTTGAGACTCAAATAAGTATTGAGCTAATTTTTCTGATATATAATGCCAGGATTCTGGAAAGAAATAATTTAAAAAAGCTTTTTTTATAGTATCCTGATGTTCTAACAGCTGCCAGGTAAATAATGAAAATATGGTAAAACCTGAAATAAAGTAAATACTCATCCATAATAAAGATTTTTTTTTCATATGTTTTAAGCTGAGAGGAGCTTTTACAAAGACCATATGGAATTGTTTTGAAAGCGTCATAATTGTCCTGTTTGATTTTAAATGAACATAGGATCTGTTGTTCTTTTACAGGCTTAACCTATAAAAGAGCAACAGGCCCTAATATACTTGTAAAAATAAAACAAACTCTAATATGGTGTTTTTTTTGAAAATTTCAAGTTATTCAAAATGAATGGTTTCTTTTAATTGGTTATAAAAGACAGGTGCATCAGGTGTTGATATTTGAATAAATGCATGTAATGTATAAAGTGATATTTTGCCTTCGGCGGTTTGTGAGTTTTCTTTTGAAAGGATAAAGAATCCTCTTTTATTAGGAATATGATGGGGATAGTGTTGTTCTAAAAATAACTCATTGTTCTGGAGTTGGCCATGAACGATTTTTTCGATAAATAATTGCCCTTCAATTTTCTGGTTACGAGAGTCTATGGCAGACATGGTTACAGAGGGCAGACCTACTCCCATAATAAGTTCTGAGTGTGTATCTTTTAGAATTTCCGGGATTTTTAGTGATAAATGATAACGTTTGATAAAGTCGTTAATTTGCTTATTCATTTTTGTTTTCTCTTCAGGGCTTGTCAGTTGAATTTTGTAATAATGGGACCAACGTTTTCCCGTAATAAATAAATGTTTATGATGATGATCGAAAGCTATTCCATTTAATACATTTTCTGGATCTTTTTGCGCCTCTTGTTTAGCCAGTTTACTCAAATCAATCCAGCCGACAACATAACCGGATTGGGGGTCAATTTTTGCAATCTCATTACTTTTCCAAATATTAGCAAATATATAGCCATTTATGTATTCCAGTTCATTTAAATTACGTATGGTACGATTAGCGGCTGTGATCTTCAGTGTTTTAACAATGGAAAAATTGTTGGTGTCTAAAAAATACAGGGTATTGCTTCCATTACTCATAATAAGGTGTTTGTTGTTATGGGTGAGTCCCCAACCAGCGAGAGGATAAGGAAAGGTTTTTAATCGTTTTAATGAGTTTGCATCATAGACGAATCCTTTTTGTGAACGCCAGGTTAATTGAAATAGCTGATCGTTGAATAGGGTTAAGCCTTCACCAAAGTAGCGTCGATGTAAGTTTTTTTGCTGAATCACTTTGCCCGTTGTGGCATCGACTTTTCTTAGACTGGATTGGCCGTATAGTCCCGTACTTTCATAGAAAATGCCGTTTTGTATAATTAATCCTTGGGTGAATGCCTGAGTATCATGAGGAATACGATCAAGCAGGTAATAGTCATAGGTTATAGGTACAGGAGCAGTTTTCCATTGTGCATGAGTGACAGAATAGAAAAGGGTCATTAAAAAAGCGATGCTGTAAAAAGGTATGTATCTCAAAAAAAGAACCTTGGAATATCATGATGAACCATGTTATCAAGCAGCTTTGAGTGTAACAGTCAGCCTATTATTTGAGAAGCTCACATCCAAAAATCTCCAAATAAAATGAACATAAAACCAGTAATTGTTGCTCTTTAAATCCTGTTGATATACATTATGTGGATAAAAGTGAATTGATTTTATTCAAAACAAGCAGGTATTTTTTTATGCATATTATTTTAGGTTTATTAGGAAGTCTCGTGACGATTCTTTGGTTGTTACATCGATTAGCTGAAATGGGGATTACTTTGGGTGGCTTAAATCCATGGTTATGGCGTAGGAGACGACGATGGAAGAAACAATATGAAGCGAATCCAATCTATTCTGTAACGAATCCTTTGGAAGTGACGGCATTGTTAATGGTTTATTTAGCCAAAATTGATGGTGAAATCAGCTTGGATGAAAAACAAAAAATTTTAGAATTGTTTGAGTTGGAGTTTAAATATTCAAAGGTGAAGGCTGCAGAACTCTTCTCATCCAGCGCACATTTATTAGGGCGAGGAGATGAAATTAAAGATAATTTAAAATCTGTTATGAAACCCAGTTTACCACATTTTTCACAAGAGCAGATTCAATCAGCATTTAAGATGTTGCAGGCAGTTTGCCATACAGGAGAAATAACGGATGTGCAAACGGCCTTTATTGCAGAACTTGAAAGTATCTTACAGAAAAACGATGATACACATCAAACGTGGCAGTGATTAGATTAAAAAATAACGTGAGCTTTTCTTATGCGCAGCTGAAGTTATTTAAGTCGTTTCATTATTTTTCTTTACAAGTGACAAAATAGATTGCATGAGTTGTTTCGGATCGATCAGTTTAAATTGAATGACGACAAAACAAAATATGAGCATCATAACAATATCAATCAATATATTGATAATAAATGGTAAGTGAATAATGAAATATTCAATACAGGGCAATACACATAAAGCTAACATAGGAATGCCCCATTCTTTTATTTTGAAGGAAATGTGATAAATATTATTTTGTTTTATAAAAAATAACCAGGTATAGACCGCCCAGGTCAATAACGTTGCCAATCCTGCGCCAATCATCCCTAAGAATGGAATCAGTGCGAGACTTAATGCAATATTAATAAGAGCGACAACGAGTGTGGCCTTGCCGACAAATTTGGAATCTTTTTTGATACAAATAATTTCTGAAAAAAAGTCACCTTGTTCTCTAATAACATAGCCAATAATAATAAATGGAATGACAAAAACAGCATCATAGAATTTATGATGAATGATCCAACCCATGAGATTATCAAAAAATAATATAATTAATAATCCAACAAAGGCTAGAGCCAGACTTAGTTTAGAGAAAACCTGGCTGAAAAAATCTTCCCATCCTGCTTCATTAGCAATACGAAACACATTCACTTTCCATGTATCTTTAAAAGGAACACCGACAATAAAGGTTACTAAAAAAGCAAATTTATACGCTAATGCATACACACCCATAACATCAATGCCTGAAACATCCTTTAAGACATAGCGATCAAAAAAATGGATAACGAAAAAGGCTAATGAAGATAAAATAAAGGGGTAACCATAGTGTATGACTTTATAGATACTTTCTTTGGATATTGAAAATTTTTCATTATAAAAATAGTGAATTAATAAAAATAAGGCACAGAGGCTGCCAGATATGATGACCGAATAAACGAAACCTGATATACCAATTTGTAAGACGCCAATAAAATAAATATTGAGACTGACAGAAATCAATAATCTGACCATGTCGAAACAAACAACAAACAAGGGCTTGTTTTTTAATTGTATGTTATACATCAGGATTTCTATGAGTGTGGTTGGAATGACAGCAAGAAACGATATTTGAAAAAGAAAGGCGACATGTTCCATGGTTAAATTTAATTTTTTGATATCTTCCACATTAATATAGGCATTGGAAATAAACTTTGCTAAAAGAACACCGGATAATGCAATGAATACACTGATACCAAAGGCCAAAAGTAGAGAACTGGAGATAACACGTCTTTGGTGTTCTGGACATTCCTGTTCCTGATAAACGCGCATCATGGCTCTGGTAATGGCTTCCAGGCCAAATGTTAATACAATAACCATCACCAAAATATCCAGTGACTCCATTAAGCCATACTCTGCCTGTGATAAGTAACTGGTGTAAAGCGGTAGTAAGAGAAAGCCCGTTGCTTTACTGGCAACGGTACCTATAGCATAGAGTACAGAGTGAGAAAATAGCTTATCTTTGATAGACATTGCGAAACAACTTGGTTAGCGAGTGTTTGATGAGACAGAGAGCTTTGGCAGAATAATAGCTGAAAGAGTAACAAACTCTATTATATCACGTCATTATATGAAAGCCGTATATCTGTGTATTTTCAAATAATACGAGTCTATATTTAAGAGACTAATGTATACACTTTAGTTGAAGAATGTTGAAAAGACAGTGATTTATTGCAAATGATCAGAATAGAAACCTTATCTGAAACAGACATAACTTTATGGCCTTTAAATTGGGTAAGCTCAGGTGATAAAGAGCAGCCTATCGTTATCGCTATTCACGGTACACCCGGTGATGGTGCCGCATGGCGACAAGTTGCAAGTCAACCAAAAATCAAAGCACACTTTCATTTTATTGCTATTGACAGGCCTGGATGGGGGCAATCCAGTATACAAACAAATTATTGTCTACCTCGATTTTCTGAACAGGCAAAAGTGATTATGAATGGATTAGCCCGTTTAATAGAAGCACACACACATCCCATTATTTTATTAGGGCACTCATGGGGTGGTCCTGTTGTGATGCGTCTACTTATGGACTATCCAACACATTTTTCAGCCGCTATCCTGGTTGCCTCTCCTTTTAATCCCATATTAAGTCAGCCTCGCTGGTATCATCGTCTGGCTGACTTGAATTGGGTGCAACCTTTTATTGGCACATCGCTGAGACGCAGTAACCAGGAAATGTTGTCATTAGCCCATGAATTACACTATCTACAGGAAGGTTTTTCAGACATTACACAACCTATTGCCATACTTCAGGGAAAAAAAGATTGGCTTGTTCACTGGCAGCATGCCCATTATTTAAATCAGCAATTAGTTAAAGCTTCTGTGACGTTATATGAATATCCAAAGCTCAATCATTTTATTCCTTATCAGCAACCCCATTTAATCGACAAGGCGCTTTGGGAGTTATATCATTCGTTGTAACCTATAAAAGATAAACAGGCTCTAGTTTACACGTATTAATTCTTTCCAACAGGTGGTGTAATTTTGTGAACGCTGATTTTTTCTTATGGACCATGTAGGATGAAAATTTTCTGTTGCAAATTTTAAAGTTCCTTTTCCCATACGACGATTAATTTGATCGAGGACAGGCATCAGGTTTTGATGAAAAGAGGATGTGTGTAATAAATCACTTTGTTGATATTGTTTATGTGTGAGATCCGATAAAATAATCCCCGCTTTTTTATATTGATAGGCGGGCAGGTAAATCTGATTCAATCCCTGACTGGCCAGAGATAAAAATTCACTGGTGTTATCAGAAGCTGTGGGTAATTGCAGGGTAACGGAAGGTGCATATTGTTTTTCATTGGCATTAAATCGATTGGTTCTTATTTGAATGGTTAAACAGCGCGCCAGACTATTTTGTTCACGCAATTTAAGGCAGCCTCGAGTAATATGATAAGCTAGGGCTTCTCTAATCAAATGTTTCTCGGTTATTTTTTTTCCAAAAGAACGAGAACAGATAATATGTTGTTTGGTTTCTGATAACTGTTTCAATTCAATACAAGCCTGCCCTCGTAGCTCCCGAATAGTACGTTCCAAATGTATCGAAAAACGTTTACGCATACAGGCAATATCTGCATCACGTAATGCAAGTGCTGTACGCAGTCCCATACTATGTAATTGTTGAGCTGTTCTTTTTCCAATGCCCCAAATATCTTCAACCGGTAAATCATGTAAATAGTGTTCCAGTTGATGTGCCGAGGTTAACCGTAAAACACCATGAACAATCTGGTGTTTTTTTGCATAATGATTGGCAATTTTTGCCAGAGTTTTTGTGGATGCCAAGCCAATACAAATGGGTAATCCTAAACCTTGTCTGACATCCTTCACAATATTTTGTGCATGCTTGTCTAAATGAGGTAATGGTATCTTGTTGAAAGTTAAAAAGGCCTCATCAATGGAATAAGTATGCACATCTTCCGTTAATGCTTCTAGTAAGGTCATAAAACGATGAGACATATCACCATATAGGGTAAAGTTTGAGGAAAATACATGAATACGGTGTTGCCGAATGATATCCTGATATTGATAGACTGGGGCACCCATTGGAATACCCAGTTGTTTGGCTTCGTTGGAACGAGCAACAATACAACCGTTACTATTGGATAGTACAATGGTGGCTTGTTGGCTTAGCCGAGGTTGAAATACGCGTTCACAACTGACATAAAAATTATTCACATCTGCCAAACCAAAGAGTGTCATGGTTATTTTTTACTGATGCAGTAAGTGACCTTGCCCCATATCATCAATTCCGTTTCACCCGTAATTGGGATATTGGGATAATCCGGGTTATCGGATATCAGTAGAAGAGGCTCAGTTTGTAAGCGTTTAATGGAAAACTCATCATTAATGACAGCGACAATAATATGATTGTTTTTAGGGGTGA
The DNA here is from genome assembly GCA_965230335.1 of Kangiellaceae bacterium. Taxonomy (GTDB): domain Bacteria; phylum Pseudomonadota; class Gammaproteobacteria; order Enterobacterales; family Kangiellaceae; genus CBDDKS01. The sequence continues at coordinate 1,822,495 of CBDDKS010000006.1, forward strand.
TGGATCTATCTATAACGACAATATCGTCAGCCATAATGCCTGGGCTCATAGAATGACCATCAACACGGGCAAAAAATGTGGTTGCAGGATTATCAATGAGGTATTGATTTAAATTGAGTGTATCCCCCAAATATTCCTCTGCTGGAGAAGGGAATCCAGCAGGTATTTTGCTGGTCAGCAATGGAAGAGAGCATGCCGCGTGGTCAATCTCAGGGTTTAACAAGGTGATGTGGCTCATGCAATACGGTTATTTTGTTATTTAAAGTAATGGTTGATTTGAAATAATGAGTTTAAAAATTCTTTAATGAGATTTTAAGGTAACCATACAGGAATGTTTAAAGTGTCGTCTGTGTCTGGATCACCATTTTCCGGGCTACTTTCATTAAGATTAATATATCCATGTTTCACTAATAATAAATAGAGCTGCCCGCATCCTTTTTTACCATCCGTTAAGTATTGAATTGCCTGAAAAGAGTCAAATATGACGACATCTTCCGGGATAATGGCTTTTAATTCTTTTAATTCCTCGGCATTACTGGCATACCAAGCCTGACTTTTGCCTTTCTTGGCAACACTTAATATGAATTTTGCAGAAGTGTCCGAAACACTAATTGACACAGATGTGCCCCTTATTGAGTAATCTTGAAATGATTATGTAACAATTGCATCGCATCAATCAAATGGATTGAAATAAATTCATTGTAAAAAATTATTCTATAAATCCTCATGAATAGCAATGCTATATTTCTATTTTGTCGACTCAATGAGATAAATGGTCATAAACTTTTTATTTGGTTACTTTTTGTTCAGTTGTTAACTTTTTTGTTCTTCAGGGTTGACAGTCTACTCAATTAAAGTGACACTCATCATTATCTTTGTATTTATATTTTATCTTAACGAGTCTCTATGTCATTTGAAGAAAAACCTGCTTTATTACAAGGCAAAATTCGGCATGATTGGACAATAGCCGAAGTCGATCATATTTTTTCTTTGCCACTGAATGATCTTTTATTCTATGCACAATCTATACATCGGCAGCACTTTAAGCCAAATGAAGTGCAAACTTCAACATTATTAAGTATTAAAACAGGCGCCTGCCCGGAAGATTGTGCTTATTGCCCTCAAAGTGGCCATTACAATACTCAATTAACCAAAGAACAACTCATGGCTTTAGAAGAAGTCATGACGCATGCCCGTCAGGCAAAAGCTTCTGGGGCAACTCGATTTTGTATGGGGGCAGCCTGGCGTTCACCAAGAGCGAAAGATTTTGAAGTGGTTTTGGAAATGGTGAAACAGGTTAAAGACATGGGTTTGGAAACCTGCGTCACCTTAGGTATGTTATCCAATGAACAGGCTCAGGCATTAAAGGAAGCCGGATTAGATTATTACAATCATAACCTGGATACATCACAAGACTACTATCAGAAAATTATTACAACACGTACCTATGATCAACGACTGGAAACATTAGGTTATGTCCGTAATGCTGGTATTAATGTGTGTAGTGGCGGTATTGTGGGCATGGGAGAAAATCACAGGGATCGTCTGGGATTATTGATGGAGCTGGCCAATTTACCTGAGCATCCACAAAGTGTTCCGATTAATATGCTGGTGGCGGTGAAAGGTACGCCTTTAGAAGATACACCAGTAATGGATCCGATTGATTTTGTGCGTACCATTGCAACAGCACGACTCATGATGCCTCAATCTTATGTCCGTCTTTCAGCAGGACGAGAGTCCATGAGTGATGAAACTCAGGCCTTGTGTTTTTATGCTGGTGCCAATTCGGTTTTTTATGGTGATCGATTACTGACAACAGATAATCCAGAGACCGATAAAGATAGACAGCTGTTTAAAAAGTTAGGCATTACACCAGAAGAGCGAACTGGTGATACGTCAAATCAGGAAATGAATGATTTGAAAACAGCACTTGCCAACCAACCTCCAACACAACCTTCGTCTGGTGTTAAATATTATTCAGCAGTGTAAAGGCTTTGTTATTAAGATGACACTTTCACAAGGTGGCAGGTAAAGGTTATGGCCAGTGATGGATATCATCAATGGTTGATGGCTGCTCAGCTTGCTTTACAGGATCAGCATTTAATACGACAACACTATCCGATACAGTCCCCTCAAGGGAGTGACGTTGTTTGTGCAAACCAGACACTGATTAACTTTAGCAGTAATGATTACTTATCTTTAGCCAGTGATCCTCAATTGATCCAGGCTTTGGCAGAAGGTGCTCAACGATTTGGCGTGGGCAGTGGTGCCTCCCATTTAATCAGTGGACATCATGAAGTTCACGATAGGTTATGCCAAAGTATTGCTCAATGGACGGGAAGAGAAGCCGCTCTATTATTTTCCAGTGGTTATATGGCCAACATGGCTTTAATGACAACATTGGTAGAGAAAGACGATATCATTATACAGGATCGATTGAATCATGCTTCTCTCATCGATGGCGCTCGCATGAGTCAGGCACAGCATAAACGCTACCAGCATCTTGATATGGATTCATTGGAACAGCAATTGAAAACACAGGCACGTTTTAAATGGATAGTCACCGACGGTGTATTTAGTATGGATGGCGATATTGCACCCGTCACTGATATCATGATGCTTGCGCAACACTATGATGCCCAGGTGATGATTGATGATGCCCATGGTTTAGGTGTATTGGGTCCTACAGGCGCTGGTACATTGGAATATTCTTTTGAGAGAGCGTCGTTGAATGATCAACCGGTCGATGTGTTGATGGGCACATTAGGAAAAGCATTAGGCACAGGTGGCGCATTTATTGCGGCAGAGCAGGTGATTGTTGATCATTTGATCCAGCGGGCTCGTCCTTATATTTATACGACAGCACTTTCTCCAGCTTTGGCTTATGCGACCATCAAAAGTATTGAGTTGGTGAAGATTGCTTCCAAAGAGCAGAAATTAAGTCAACTCATTCACGACTTTCAAAATCTGGCCAAGCAATATGCGTTACCGATAGTATCTTCTGTGACAGCCATTCAACCATTGATATTACAATCATCATCTTTGTGTATGGCATTGGCAGAGTATCTGAGACAAGAAGGTTTTTGGGTCGGTGCTATTCGTTATCCAACGGTTCCCAAAAACCAGGCAAGACTACGTATTACATTAAATGTGAAACATACTTATGAGCAAATGAAAGCTTTGTTGGCATCTATTCATCATTGGTTGCAGCAACATCATCCAGAATATTTAACGGACGCAATGAATTGTTGAGTATTAACCATTAACAAGTATTAAAATAGAAAAATATGAGTAACACATTACAGCCTTATTATGAGTGCTATGGTTCAGGTCCTAATCTTGTTTTATTACATGGTTGGGGATTACATGGCGGTATTTTTAAACATTTATACGAAGCCTTAGGACAACACTTTCGAATTATCAATATTGATTTGCCCGGTTTTGGTCGCAGTCCGATAGCGAATACAGAATATACTTTGGACTATCTCAAGGAACAGGTGTTATCTGTCGTGCCAGAGAAGGCACACTATTTGGGTTGGTCTTTAGGAGGATTATTAGCCAAAGCGATTGCCATAGAGCATACACAAACAGTGGACAAATTAATTACCGTGGCTTCCAGCCCTTATTTTTTAATGCGGAATGACTGGCCATATGCCATGAAACCAGAGGTGATGCAAAACTTTTTTCAGTTGCTCGAAGAAGATTACGAGGCGACTTTGATACGCTTTTTAAGTATTCAAACACTCGGCAGTGAAACTCATAGAGAAGATATTAAACACTTAAAGGAGACAGTATTTATTCATGGAAAGCCGGCACCTAAAGCATTAAGTGGTGGACTTGAACTACTTGAAAAAACAGATATAAGAGATAGATTGCAGGATATCCAACAGGATTATTTAAGAGTGTATGGTCAGTTGGATAGTCTGGTGCCTGCAAAAGTTTCAGAAATGATTGATGATATGATTCCTCATAGTCAAAAGGTGATCATTAATAAAGCGAGTCATGCTCCTTTTCTTTCACACAAACATCAGTTTACTCAAGAAGTGATATCTTTTTTATTGGGAGATTCTTCGTGTTAGATAAAATAATGATTGCCCAATCTTTTTCTCAAGCAGCAACACATTATGATGCCCATGCTTTTTTACAAAAAGATGTTGGTGAACGTTTACTGGAGCGTTTGAATTGGACAGCCATTCAGCCTAAAAAGATACTGGATGTAGGATGTGGCACCGGTCAATTAACTCAGATATTAAAAAAAACCTACACTTCTGCAAAAGTGACTGGACTGGATATTGCGGAGGGTATGATTCAGATAGCAAAGAAAAATAAACCTTTTATGGCGGGCTATGATTTTATTTGTGCTGATGTTGATGAGTTGCCTTATGAAGATAATTCGATTGATCTTATTTTTTCCAATTTAACATTTCAGTGGTTACCGGATATATCTAAAACATTTACTGAACTTTATCGGGTACTTAAACCTAATGGTTTGTTACATTACACAACATTGGGGCCTGATACGTTAAAGGAATTAAAATTTGCCTGGCAACAGGCAGATGATAAAGTTCACGTGAATCAGTTTATAGATTTGCATGATTTGGGTGATTTGATGGCAAAGCAAGGATTTGATCAACCAGTTATGGATGCAGAGTGGATAAACTTACATTACAAAACTGTCAAAGGTTTAATGAGAGATCTAAAAGGTATTGGTGCTCACAATATGAATTCAGGTCGCTCAAAATCTTTAATGGGAAAGGTTCATTGGAGAAATATGCTGGCTGCTTATGAAACATTAAGAAATGAATCCGGCTATTTACCGGCGACTTATGAGGTGATTTATGGACATGCATGGAAGCCAAAAGAAAAAAGCTCCACAACTGAAAATCATGTTCCTACTTATACTATTCGGTCTTTGGATTAATGCGACGTATTTTTATAACAGGAACAGATACAGATATTGGTAAAACCTATGTGACTTGTCAACTGAGTCAATGGTGTATTCAACAGGGATTTCGTGTTGCTAACTTAAAACCCATTGCTGCGGGAGCAGAAAGGGTTCATGGTGAACTAAGAAATCAAGATGCTCTCCTGTTGCAGCAAGCTAGTAATGTGGAACTTCCTTATCATCAGATCAATCCCTTTTGTTTTCAGGAAGCGATTGCGCCACACATCGCTGCGGAAAGAGCAGGTTGTGCTCTACAGAGTCAGATGATTAAAGATGCTCTGGATATCGATCATATTCCAGCGGATATTGTCTTTATTGAAGGTGCAGGAGGATGGCGGGTGCCGTTAAGTGATTCGGAGTGTATGAGTGAGTTACCTGAAGTATTGGATTGTGATGTTATCCTGGTAGTCGGTATGCGCTTGGGATGTTTGAGTCATGCATTACTTACGATTGATAGTATTCAACAACGAGGTCATAGACTCATTGGATGGGTGAGTAATCAACTGGATGCAACAATGTCATACTATCAAGACAATTTAGAGACTTTAAAACGTAGAATTTCTGTTCCACATATGACTGAAATAACATATCAACAAAAGCAAATAAACAACATGAATATATTCTATAAAAGAACAACAAACCCTATTCTTAATATAAGCATTTAATGCTATTATTTAGCCAGTTTTATGCATCATAACTCAAAGTCTATATTATGAATTTAGTTCAACATTTTGCCCAGTTTCGTAGAGGAATCGTTGGGGAGCAACACAACTATCATTTACCTTGTGATCAGCCCCTTTTGTATGCAGACTGGACGGCAAGTGGTCGTTTATATCAACCTGTTGAAGATTTTATTACCCATGAATTAGGGCCTTATGTTGCCAATACACATACGGAAGCAACATTAACGGGTACCGCTATGACCCAGGCTTATCATGAAGCACAACAACTTATTAAGCAGCACGTCAATGCTGATAAAGATGATGTACTGATTGCTTCAGGTGCTGGTATGACATTAGTCATCAATAAATTTCAACGTATGCTTGGGTTGCGTGTTCCCGATAAATGGCATTCTCGTATAGACGTGTCTGAAGAAGAAAAACCCTTAGTCATTATTACTCATATGGAGCATCACTCCAATCAGACAACATGGCAGGAATGTGAAGTCACTCTGGAAATTATTCGCCCGGATGCTCATGGTCACCCTGATCTGGAGCATATGCAGGCTTTATTGGAACAATACAAAGAACGCCCACTTAAGATATGTTCTGCCACAGCCTGTAGTAATGTGACGGGTATAAAAACGTCTTATTACAAAATGGCTGAAATCATGCATCAGCATAATGGGCTATGTTTTGTGGATTTTGCAGCTTCTGCACCCTATGTTGATATCAATATGCACCCGGAAAATCCGCTTCAGAAATTAGATGCGGTCTTTTTTTCACCCCATAAATTTTTAGGCGGACCGGGTAGTAGTGGTGTGCTGGTGTTTGACAAAAGTCTATATAATTGCAAAACACCTGATCAGCCTGGTGGTGGTACTGTATCCTGGACCAATCCCTGGGGGCAGCATAAATTTTTTGATAGCATAGAGGCACGGGAAGATGGTGGTACTCCCGGTTTTCTTCAGACGATAAAAGCGGCGTTGGCTATTAAAGTGAAAGAGCAAATGGATGTCGAAAAAATTCGGTTAAGAGAAAAGGAGTTAACCAATATTTTATTGGATGGTTTAGAAGCCATTCCACATGTTGAAATTCTGGAAACTAAACAAAGAGAACGACTGTGTATCGTTTCATTTTATATTTTAGGCATACATCATCATTTGATTGTACGATTATTAAATGACCGTTTTGGAATACAGACTCGAGGTGGTTGTTCGTGTGCAGGAACTTATGGGCACATTTTATTGAATGTGGATAAATTACAAAGTCAGACAATTACACAAAAAATTGATCAGGGAGACTTGACCGATAAGCCTGGTTGGGTGAGGGTGTCATTACATCCAACCAGTACCGATGAAGAAGCTTATCGTATAGTGAAAGCCATAAAAAGTATCACTGAAAATATCGAAGAATGGGCTAAGGATTATGAGTTTCAATCTTGTTCTGGTGATTTTGTTTTTAAAAAAAATCAACCGCCAATGACAACATTGAAAAAATTCAATCCGATCAAAAAGAACAAACATCATAGTATGACGTCACTGATCTTCAAAAAATTAAATTTATCTAAAAGACACCACTGAACATATAAATCATTAATGTGAAAGAGCAGCAAACTTTAATTACTGAAGAAATGAAAATGCACTCGTTCAGTGCTGCAAAATTATTAAAAAGTATTTCTAATGAACAGAGATTGTTAATCTTATGCATCATTCATGATAATGAACTTTCCGTTAGTGAGTTAAATGACTTATTACCCGACCTAAGTCAATCTGCGTTATCCCAACATTTGGCCATCCTGCGTAAGGATGGTTTGGTAATGACACGTCGGGATTCACAAACGGTCTATTATTCATTATCTTCCAATAAAGTATCACGTATTATTCATTTACTTCATGAAATGTATTGTTAGAGGTATTAATTATGAAAACCTGTATTGCCAATTATATGCAACAAATCAAAGCACAAATAAAAGAAATTGATATTCATGAATTTAAGCAAGAAATGAACACAAATACTTTAGTATTAGATGTGCGTGAACCTCAAGAACATGAGCAGGGTATTATTCCTGGGGCAAATAAAATACCACGAGGAGTGTTAGAATTTAATCTTTTTAATTTACCCATGTTACAGGAGTTAAGTGAAGAAGATGCTTTGAATACATCTATCTATATTTATTGTGCTTCCGGTGGACGTTCAGCGTGTGCTGCATTGACATTACAAAATATTGGTTTTAAGCAGGTTTATTCTGTTAAAGGAGGCATTAAACAATGGATAGAAGCTGGTGAAAAATTAGATTAAAAGAGTTTGATTTAAAAAAACGGATTAAAAATTATAGCGAATTCGCGCATAGGCATTAGATGCATTTCTAAATTGGTTAAAGAAAGTATGACTGTCTTTACCATCGATTAGATTAAAGCCAAAAACATAAGACCAATGATCATTTTTCCGATAATGAGCATTCCAACGCAAAAAGTATTCAGTGTCTGTTGGTGAGAAAAATGAAAATAAGTTAAAGGTTAATTTGTCCTGAAACGTGATATAAGTCACTCGATTGGTTATCCACAGCCTGTTTTCCTCATTTTCAAATTGGGGAAATAACGAAGCATTAATCAAATTATTATAATCATGGATACGTTCAAGATAACCTTGGAAAGCAACGGTAAACTTTGGGAAAAATTCAGTTTCATAACCAATTAAAAATTTAGATAGTCCATTATTAATGAAAGGATTGTTACCAGAAGTATCTTCAACGGCTTTTTCATAGACAAATTCTATATTATATAATCCTTGCCATAAATTGCCTCGTATGCTGGCACCAAACAAGTTTCTTCTATGATAAGTGGGCCGGAAATTTTCAGTAAAACCTAAGGGGCGTTTATCAAATCCACGATATAAATAAAATGCGTACTCTGTACTACGAATGGTCTTGTAGAAACGCAAAGCAATTTCACCATTACTGAATTTACTGGCAGGTTCAATATCATTGATAACATCCTGTCCCCCTATATTTTGTTGAGCAAGTGGCGAAAAAAATGAGAAACGCTCACCATTGATAAATTCATCGGGGGTAAATTGCGGTGTCCAGACGATATCAATATTTAAGGCATCGAAAAAACTGGTTATTCTTATTGCATTGGCAGGTGCTTTAACATAGACGTCACCTCGACCATTAAAATAACTATCAAAATCTTTTGGAAACTGGTCATTTAGAAATAATAGATCACCTGTTCCCCATGAAGTAATTTGACGACCTATTTTAAAATCTGTATTACCAAAAAGAGAAAAACTTAAAGATAAATCTCTAACATCAGCAATCACTTCTTCAAGGACATCATCATATCCAATACTACCTTTAATCTGCAATTCCGTATGTTGAATGCTAAAATCATTTTCTAAATATAATCTGATTTCATTTAGAGTATTTTGATTGTCAAATAAAGTGTCATCATTGAATCGATATCCATATCCTGCTTCTACAAAACCATGCCAAGAAGAGGTTTTTGTTTCTTCCTGCCATTCATCTTCCCAGAGTTCATCTTCAATGTTTTGTGAAAATACACTATGATGTAAGAAAAAGAAAAAAAGTATAATAATATTTAAGATTTTTTTCATTTTTTCTTTAAGCTCTTGGGTGGTGAGCGTAAAGAACGTTGGGTAAACAAGTTATTTTTTAAACCAACATTATAATCAGGTTGTTTAAATTGAACAATTGTATATCCATTGGTTTCAAGATCAGTGATCTTTGATTTAAATACAGTTTCATAGCCATCCACTTTTTTGATATCAATTAATTCTACTTTTCTATACAGTTTGTTTTGTGCTTTAAAATAATGGATTTCTCTAGGTAGCATAGTTTTCTTTTCTATTTTAAGATCGAAATGCTCAAATTCTACAGAAGCCTTATCTTTGGGTATACCTTTTATATAGTAATAATTGTCATCTGCTTTTATTAATTCGTATTCATCTAAACGATAATTACGTCCAGAAATATCTTCATAAAAATAATGAGAACCCATGAAACTGGTTCTTTTATCACTGGCAGAAATTCTTTTTTCCAAATCCAATCCTGGAAGATATAACCATCGGTCATCATCTTTTTTGATATGTTTATTCACTAAAAATACAGTACCTCGAATATCGGATGGCCTTTCAAAAACAACCAGAAAATCCTGATCACCTGCATCAGAATGATCTTTTCTAAAAATATTAAATTGTCTTAATTGTTTATTTCCTTTGCTATCGATAATTAACATACGTGCTTTACGCTGACCATCATCACCTGGATAATAACAGGTCTCGTAAGCTCGCTTTACAATATCATTGACATGAAGAGTTTCTTCTGAGTATGAAAAGGAAAAACTGAATGCAGAGAAAATAAGAAAAAGAATTTTTGTTTTCATAAGTTTACCTTGTGTATTACTTTAAAATATATTTCTGGAGTTTTTGTAAAGCAATAGGCAGTAATATTAAAGTCACTAATGCAGATATGATCATAATACTTGCCAGAAAGAAACCAACAGTAATATAGGGTACTAAAGGTGCTGCAAGTAATGGTGTGAAGCCTAAGGCGATGACAATAGCATTACGGCTGATGGCATTAGCGGGTTCACCAAACATTCGATGAATGGTTACAGAAAAATCTTTTGTTTCCTGATAGATTTCCCGGGCACGTTGTAAAAAGTGTATAGCAAAATCAACAGATAGACCGAGAGTGAGTGCCGATAAAACAGCAATTGGCATATCGTAATCTTTACCAATCCAGCCAATTAAACCATAGATACTGGTAATGGTGATTGTCAAAGGTAACATAGCTAATAAGCCAAATAGAAAACTTCTGAATAATAATGTCATCATACAAAGTACAACAATAAAGGCACCCAGCAAACTATACACCATACCTTGAACCATTTCCTGTTGCCAAACCATATTAAGGTAGGTTTTTCCTGCCCATTTTAATTGTGTGCCATTGGATAATGGATGACTTTGTAGATAACGATCAAGATAGTGTTTAACACGACTCATATCTTGATTATCGCCACTTTTTAATTGCAGCCAAATAGTCGTAGAGGAATAATCCTGTGTCACTATATGCCATAAATCATGAGGGCGATGCGATGATTGATACTGTAATAATGTTTGAGCAATGCCTTTTTGTGTCGAAGGTAATTGATAATCTTTTTGTTCGCCACTTTTGAGTTCACGATAAACTGTTTTTACGGCATCGACCAGACTATTACTTTTGCCTATCAAATGACTATTATTTAAGGTGGTCTGTAATGTTTCTATTTCTTGCAGAGCACTGGGTTTTTGAAAATAAGCCAAATCAGATTTTAATGTTTCTATGTGTTGTAATAATTCATCAATTTCATTTTTTTCATCGTCAGTTATTTCGTCAGTAAAGGTATAATCTTCCAGGACGATTAAAAGTTGATTGAGTTGACTGCCCAGTAAGCTGTCTGAAATAGTACCTTGTTGTTTAATCAGTGTTTTTATGGAAGGGTTTTTGATAGAGTTAATTAAAGTATTTAATTGATTTTGTATTTTAGAGGTATCTGACTCCAAAACAATATAAGCATCATAGGTGCCCGCAAAGTGTTGATTTAAAATACGATCCGAAATACGAATGGGATGTTCTGATTTAAACCAACGAATAGGGTTATCATTGATTTCTATTTTATAAATACCCCATACACTGAGTAGGATAACAAGACTAAAAGAAAGAGAAAATAATGTTTTATATTTTAAACTGATGCTACCTAACCTAGGTAGGCATTTTTCAAGAAGGCTTTTTTTATGTTCAGTTTTTAATAATGAATCCAATGCATTGGGACTTAACTTAGTCAGATAGGCTGGGATAAAAACAATCGTTAAAAGAAAAGCCAGTAATATTCCAAAGGCCACAAAAGCACCAAAAATCTGTACAGGTGGAATGGGTGTTAAAAGTAAAGAGGCAAAGCCAACAGCAGAAGTCACACTGGTAAATAACATTGGCCTAAACAGTGTATGAACCACTTGTTTGATCACACTTTCACGATCATGACTTTGTTTGTAGTTGTCAGAAAATTCAGACAAAATATGAATGGAATCAACAACAGCTATTGGCATAAGAAATATAGGAATCATTGAACTCATAATATGCACTGTAAATCCCATACCAATCATAATACCCATGGTAATAATGACCGTAGACATGGCAATGATCATAGGAGCAGCAATAAATTTTAAATTTCTAAAGAATAGCCACATTAACAGAAAAATCATGAGGGCTGCCAGAGGTGCAGAAATACCCATTTGTACAAACATTTGAAAACCAAAGGTATCTTCTGCTACTGGAAGACCGGTAATGTAATAATGATCTGATGAGTTAAGTGTGGCAATAATATCCTGAATTTCAGTAGAGATTCGGTAACTTTCATTTTTATCTTGTATTGGAACATAAATAATACTGGCTTTATTATCCTGAGATACCAAGGTACTTTGTAGTAATGGTAAACGATCAATATGCTGATCAATCCATTTGGCACCAGCTTCGGTATCTGGTGCTTTTTTCATCATCCATTCAAAAAGAATACTGTGGCTGCCATCGGGTTGTTCTTTTTGTGTAATGTTATCAACGGTAGAAAGTCCTGTTAAATCAGGGATAATGACACCATCAATATGACCGATTTCTGTAGTAAGGTGCTCAAGGGCTTTTAAAGATTGTGTATTGAATATTGTTGTTTGATTGACTGCACCAACAACGATAGCATCATGAAGATTAAAACGGGACTTTACTTGATTGTGATACACACGATCAATTTGCTCTTCCGGTAGCATATTTTCAGGATCGGTATCGATAATAATGAGTGGAATGAATGCACCAGCAATCAGTGTCAATAGGAGCGTGGTTATAAAAACACTTTTGGAGCGAGTCATCGATAGGTTAAGTAAGTATTCTTTCATTGGAGATAATCTTTTATTTAAGGCGGGGTTATTTTATATTAGAATCTTCTAATATTCAATTTGATAATACAAATGATGAAATAATAAATTCATCTATGTGACCCGATTATCACTTGTTGCCTATTTATTATTTGGATACTTTTAGACAATGAGCATAAGTATTAAGAGGTGAAATAATGAAAAAGTATTATTTATTCAGCTGTTTTCTTATTATATTCAGTAATATAGTGTACTCTCAAGAAATACCTGAACCAAAAACTATGGCTATTGTTTCTTTTGAGTTTCAAAACGATACAATGAATGCCACCATTGCTCAGGATATTGTTAATGAGATTGAACGTGTATTTTTTGATCATCCCACGGATTCGGCCAATGATTATTTTGTCAATTGGACGGGAGGCATGGTCTCTTATACAAAAGATGGTAATAATGATGGACGAATTGATTATTTAGGTCATATTGTATTGGAAGAATCCATAACAGATGATGTCAATTTAAAGTTTTTATTTTCAAATTTATCTCATGATGCTTATGGTAAGGATATTATTGATTCATACGATCAAATTATTTTTGTTCTTTCAGCGGTTGCTCCTGGTGCAGGTGGTCATTCGTTAGTCAATTATCCGCGAACTGAGATTCACAATACATCTGCAAAAGCGTTTATCAAATTTCACACACAACCGGATAATAACACCGGGCAAAAATGGGAAACCAGAATCCGTAGAACCATTGTACATGAAATGTTACATGGGTTGGGGTTACATCATGTTTATGCTCCGGATGGAGAAGAACGTTTTAATGATGGAAATAATCCAGGATTCTTTCCACATCGAGTTGGTGGGCGTTTAGATTCTTTGGGCGCGCGCACTATTGATTTTTCTTATTTAAACTTGCCACATTTGTATCAATTGGAAAAATATCAACAAGCTGATGTTAACTATATTGAACATGTGTATGAAAGCCAAAATAATGCTTCTTATTCAATTCCTGAACTAACCAATTATACAGATGGGGATGTGCGTGGCATTGTCATACCTGAAGGTAAAGCTGATAACTATTATGATGCAACAGTATGGATATTTCCAAGTTATGCTCCTTATTATAATCAAACCTATGATTATTTTGTTTCTTATTCTAATAAGGAAGGCAGTGATTATGTATATATTCATAAAGGGGCTGCAGGACAGGCATTTTTACTTGAAAAACTAACTTCTGGACAAGTTTATCATGACACCAGAAATAATATTACAATATCATTTACTGGTGTGATTCATCATCGTGCAGATGTAAAAATTGAAGTAGGAGAAAAAAATGTAGATTGTCGTATGGTAAGTAATCCACTTTATACAGAATTTTCGATTGAAGCTTATTCATCTACAGGTTTCGGTGGTTTAGGATTGGAATATACAATCACTAATGAAGACACTTTACCTTCTTCTTGCGTAGAAACTTTTGAGTACAATGTTATTGCAAAATTATTTAAAGGAAGTACATTGATTTCTGAAAAAAGATTAACACATACTTTGACTCAACAAGAAGTGTTCGTTACCAATGAGTTTTTTGCCTTGCCAGCAGCAAGTGATGAAATTACACCGGCTAATTTTGGTGATACTTATCGATTTGAGGTTCAGGCTTATCGTGAAGCATCGGTGGCAAATGGTGCGGTTCAGGAATATCTTTGGACTAGAAAAAATCAGGAAATAAATTTTACACCAAACTATGTTATTGATGGTAATTATGATGGAGTAGTCAATATTAATGATTTTTTAGGTTTCTCAGCATTATGGCAGAAAACACCAAAAAATTATGTTTATGACAGTGATTTTGATCGATTGATTGGTATTAATGATTATTTATCTATATTAGGTGCTTGGGAAAAAACTTTTATTGATAGAAGGCAGAATTAATTGATAAATAGATATTAGTTGGGGGCGTATATGAATACGCCCTTTTTGTTTAGGTAATAAAATATTTAAATTAAAAATATCAGAAAATTATTTTTTATTGATTGCTTTAAAACCAATATCATTGCGGTAATAAACATCATTCCATTGAATACTTCTTACTCTTTCATAAGCCAATTTTTGTGCTTCAGAAAGTGTATAATCTAAAGCAACGACACATAGTACACGACCACCTGTTGTTATAGTATGTGAATCTTTTTGTTGAGTACCAGCATGAAATACTTTGGTATTAGACAACGAATGCTCCAATCCTGAAATGACATGACCTTTTTCATATTGATTAGGGTAACCGCCTGCTGCCATAACGACACCTAATGCATAGCGGGGATCCCATTCTGCGGTTGCTTGATTTAGCTGACCCTGAGTTGCCAGGAGACAAAGTTCAACAAGATCTGAATGAAGTCTGCTTAAAATAGGCTGTGTTTCAGGATCACCAAAACGACAGTTGTATTCTAAAACTTTGATGTCCTGATTTTGTGTATTAATCATTAAACCAGCATATAAAAAACCCGTGTAAGGCATACCTTCTTTTTGCAAACCTGAAATAGTAGGGATAATAATATCCTGCATAATTTTTTCATGTAGAGCTTCTGTAACGATAGGTGCAGGTGAATAAGCACCCATACCGCCAGTATTCGGACCTTTATCGCCATTATCCCGTGCTTTATGATCTTGTGATGTTGCTAAAGGTAAAATATGCTGACCATCAGCCATAACAATAAAACTGGCTTCTTCACCCTCTAAAAATTCTTCAATAACAATACTATGTCCTGCTTCCCCAAAGCGGTTACCTTCAAGCATATCTTCTACAGCGGCAAAGGCTTCTTCCTGATGATAGGCAATTACCACACCCTTTCCTGCTGCAAGGCCGTCGGCTTTAATGACAATGGGGGTGCCTTGTTCTTCAATATATTTTTTTGCGGCATTGACTTCTGTAAAATGTGAAAAAAATGCGGTAGGAATTTTGTGTCTTATTAAAAATTCTTTAGAAAATATTTTGGAGCCTTCAAGCTGAGCTGCTTTTTGACTGGGACCAAAAATAGGGAGGGATTCAGCCTGAAATTGATCAACAATGCCAAGTACCAAGGGTTGTTCTGGTCCAACAATAGTGAGATCAATGTTGTTTTGTTTGGCAAAGTGAATCAGTGATTGAATATCGTCTGCTGCAATGTCAATATTGGATATTTTATCTTCCAATTGTGTGCCTGCATTACCAGGGGCAACAAAGACCTGTTGCACTTTGGATGATTGAGCTGCTTTCCAGGCAAGAGCATGTTCTCTGCCACCACTACCAATAATAAGAATTTTCATAGAAATTAAGAATCGACAAGTTGAGAAAAAGTAAATTCTATCGTGAAATGCATAAAAGCGAAAGGGCTCATGGAGAATGAGCCCTTGGGGGGAATCACCAACAACAGGGTTTAGAAGTTAATACGAGCACCTAACGTATAACCGTTGTTGTGGAAGTCATCTGTGTTATATTCGATGAATATTCCAGTACTTTGATTTAAATAATAATTGGAGCCTAAGGAGAGTTGAGTTCTGGCTCCGGTAATATCCAAATCTTCTGAACCAATTTCGCCATAGAGTTCAACAATAGATGAAAGATTATGTCGAAGGCCGACACCTAAATAGTAACCATCGTCTTCAAAAGCATTCAATTCATAGTCTCGATATTCAATGGTGGTGTAGGCAGAAGAACTATCACTTAGTGGTATGATGTAGCCCAAACCTAAAGATAACGTTTCGGTGTCATTATTGTTGTTATCACTTAGATCTGAAAAACGAAGACTGGCAAAAAAATCTTTTGATACATTGATTTGACCAAAAAATTCATAACCATCACTGTCTTCTATTTCTTGATATCCCAGTTCTGCACGATTAAAGTCAGGGTTTTCTGCAAAAGCAAAACTTGATGCCAATAAAGTGATAATAGAAAAAGAAGATAAAAGTTTCATAGTTGTATTCCTCTAGTTTGATGAAACATGAATGTTAGCTGAACAAATGTTGCAACCTGTTGGCATTCTATGAATGCTTGACATCAGTTTAATCAACTCAAGATGAATAAAACCTGAATGAAAAAGAATTAAATAACCTCAAAAGAAGAATAAGATCTGTTGAACAACAGACCTTAGTGCTTAATGTTTAAAATGGCGCATGTCAGTAAAGATCATGGCAATACCATGTTCATTGGCTGCATCTATCACTTCACTGTCTCTTATTGAACCACCTGGTTGAATAATGGCTGTGATACCTTCTTTTGCCGCTGCATCAATCGTGTCTCTAAAAGGAAAAAATGCATCAGAAGCCATCACGGAACCTTTAACAATAAGTCCTTCATCGTGTGCTTTTAATGCAGCTATTTTGGCTGAGTAAACACGGCTCATCTGTCCTGCTCCAATACCAATAGTTTGTTGATCCTTTGCATAAACAATAGCATTGGATTTAACAAATTTTGTAACTTTCCAACTGAATAGTAAATCTTTCATTTCTTCTTCAGTGGGTGTACGTTGTGTGACTATTTTAATAGAAGGTTCGTATTCCTGTATATCATTGTCGGTATCCTGAATTAATAATCCACCGGTTACTTTTTTGTAATCCAATGTTGGATGTGTTTGACGCCACTCACCACTTTCAAGTAATCGGATATTTTCTTTTTCTTTTAAAACAGCAATGGTTTTTTCAGAAACTTTAGGAGCGATCATCACTTCAACAAATTGACGTTGAATAATATGTTGGGCGGTTTCAGCATCGAGTTCCCGATTAAATGCAATGATGCCACCAAAAGCTGAAGTGGGATCTGTTTGATAGGCTTTTTGATAAGCATCAAAAATATTTTTACCAATAGCGACACCACAAGGGTTGGCATGTTTCACAATAACACAGGCTGGTACAGAGAAACTTTTAACACATTCCAATGCAGCATCAGTGTCGGCAATATTATTGAAAGACAATGCTTTACCCTGTATTTGATGAGCTTGGGCAACACAAGCATTCGAAAACTGGGTGTCGGAATAAAAAGCCGCTTTTTGATGAGGGTTTTCACCATAACGCATATCCTGAATTTTTTTATATTGAAATGAAAAAACATCAGGAAATTTAGAAGGTTCGTTGAGATTATCCAGTCTTGCATTGAAGTAGTTGGAAATAGCGGCATCATATTTTGCGGTATGGGCAAATGCTTTTGCCGCTAAATTAAATCGAAAATCTTTTTGGGTGCCGCTTGATTGTTTGAGTTCATGGATAACATGATCATAATCAGCAGGACTGACAATGACAATAACATCGTTATGGTTTTTTGCTGCTGCTCGCAGCATGGTAGGGCCGCCTATATCAATTTGTTCAATGGCTGTTGCCAAGTCATCATTTTTCTGGATAGTTTCTTCAAAAGGGTAAAGATTGACTACCAGTAAATCGATACCAATCATATCATGTTGAGCCATAGTGGCGTCATCAATACCTCTTCGTCCTAAAAGAGCGCCATGAATTTTGGGATGTAGTGTTTTAACTCGGCCATCCATCATTTCAGGATATTCTGTATACTCTGAAACTTCGGTAACATTGACGTTGTGTTCAGCGAGGAGTTTGGCGGTACCTCCAGTGGACAGTAATTCAATATCCAGCTGTTCAAGTTGTTGTGCGAAAGGAACAATATCTGTTTTGTCAGAGACACTAATCAGTGCTCTTTTGACAGGTTTTACAAGTGACATGCAAAATTCCCAAAATTGATGGTAGTAGAAAAAGTGAAAGAGGGTATGATAATAGTTATTGGTTAATAAATCCCGTGTATTCGTAATTTTTTCCTGAGTGTGCCCCGATTAAGACCTAGTACATTGGCTGCTTTTGATTGATTGCCTTCTGTATATTCCAATACTTTTTCCAACAAAGGTACTTCAACTTCATTTAAAACCAATTCATAAAGGGCGCAGGGTTCTTCACCTTCAAGCTGGTCAAAATAATTGGTAATGGCTGTCGTTATACTATCACGAAAAGAAGGTTGCTCAAGGGTAATTCCGGTATTGTCAGTATGTTGGTGAGATAGTTTCTCCATGGTTTCTAAGATAATCATGCTACTTTTGCCTGTTTTAATTTTTGATGTTGAAAGAAGTGTTGTATGGCTTTTTGTTGTTTTGAAGCACATTGAATCAGATTAAATTGTCGACGAAAATGATCGCTGTCAGCCTGTTCCTTTAGATACCAAGAAACATGCTTTCGCGCAATTCTCATACCTTGCTCTAAACCATAAAACTGATGTAGTTGATCAACATGATTTAAAATCAGGTCTTCGACTTCACTTAAATCTGGAGGAGGTAAGTTTTCCCCAGTTTTTAGGAAATGAAGGATCTCTTTAAAAATCCACGGCTTTCCTTGTGCTGCACGCCCGATCATAATAGCATCGGCTTGCGTATACTCCAATACAAAAAGTGCTTTCTGAGAACTGGTAATATCACCATTGGCAATGATGGGTATTGATATCGAATTTTTAATTTGTCGAATGGTTTCGTATTCTGCTTCACCAGAATAACCACATGCTCTGGTACGTCCATGAATAGTGAGTGCCTGAATGCCATTATTTTCTGCAATCTTTGCGATTTCCAATGCATTTTTGTGATGAGTGTCCCAACCTGTGCGCATTTTTAATGTGACAGGTACATTCACTTGTGATGTGACTGCCGAAAGAATCTGAGCCACTAAATCGGGATATTGCATTAAAGCCGATCCCGCTGCTTTTTTGCAGACCTTTTTGGCAGGACATCCCATGTTAATATCAATAATTTGTGCACCACGATCAACATTGTATTGTGCGGCTTCTGCCATTACCTGAGGTTCCGTTCCAAGAATTTGCACAGAGCGCAAGCCTATTTCACCAGAATGATCGGCTTTTAATCGGCTTTTTCTGGTATTTCTTAATGATGGGTTAGATGAAATCATTTCTGAAACGGTCATTCCTGCACCTTGTGATTTACAGAGTTGCCGAAAAGGTCTGTCTGTAACACCTGCCATTGGTGCGAGTATCATTGGGTTGTCCAAAGTATATGGCCCTATTTGCATGATGACTAAAATACCGTTCAGTTAAATCAATCTTGAATATATCTATGAGTGGATATAGGACGACGAATCATACACTGTTTTGTTATCCTTTGAAATAAAAAACTAGGGTTGTTAATAAGTATTGAAGGCTAGGGGCTGTTGATCTTTGATAGGTTTTATAAAAAAGTGTAATTAAAGTTGGTGATATCTGGATCGATATTTTTCTCTTCCGTTTTTAATGATATTTTAGTGTGTTGGTTGATTTTCATAAAATGCGAAAATGTCTCTTTATTTAAATATTGTCTGGCTGTGAAATCTTTTGAACCAATTTCATTACCACCATCATCAATAAACGTGACACGAATGGTAGGATAAGGCTGTTCAAAAGAGGCGCCATTACTGACAATCAATGTGAGTTCAACACCTTCTGAGTTCATGGTTGCTGCGTCACTAATTAACTTGATTTGTTTTGTATTTTTGCAGGTGACATAGTCACAAAAGAGCAGTGCAATTTGTCCTTGCAGGTTATTTTGGGCGATGAGGACATTGCGATTACTCCAAAAATAAAAAACAGCACCCAGTATTAAAAACAAGAGCGTTAAGCTTGCTGCCAACCAGATTTTAGAACGATTTGGATTGTCAACCATATCATCAAACTCGTCCAGGGGATCGGCATGTAAATTATCGTTATAAAAGTCTTCTGATAACATAGCGTTGTCAAGCTCTTGCATATTTTCGTCAAAATTGGATTCAAAAAGTTTATCGATATCTTCATCACTGGGTAAAAGTGAAGGTTGATTATTATTCTGTTCACTTTTTGTTAGGTTAACGATGTTGTTTTGTGAATCACGGTTAGACTTTGATTGTGATGATACGTCATCCAGAGGGGCTGATAAATTATCAAAAAGATCGTCGCCTTCAGATGTATTTTCCAGTGCTGCGAGGTGTTCTTCTATCGCCTCAGGATGTATATCAAGGTTGGATGGGTATTTGGTAACTGCGTGACTACTGCCAAAGGAGTTAATGGGAAAATCAGTCGGTTCACCATTACTGGCTTGTCGACTGATTTCTATTTCTGCACTGGCAGATGCATGTAGCATACTGTCGTCTTGCTTGGCGACTTCGGATACCTGCGGAGGCACTATTGAGGGATAGGTTTTTACCTGAGAGGATGGGTTGCTCTTTTGAGCCTTTGATGATGGTGGCGTATTGGGAGATTGTGATGAAATAGGACGAACCCAATGTTCTTTTGCACTGAAGATCGACAAGCAGGCACCACAACGAACCTTACCATTGGCAATCTTTAAATGTTGCTCTGTGACTCTAAATACCGTCTCACAATTTGGGCAACGAGTAAATAAGTTGTCTGACATACATGTTCTCTACTTCAGCTTTTTACAGTGAATACGAACCCACTCATCTTTGTGTGCGATATCAATGATGTTAAAAGCATCTGCATAATAGGTGATAACTTCATCAGCTTGATGGTCTAATATACCAGATAATACCAAGTCTCCATGAGATGATACCAGTTTTGTGAAAAATTTAGACTGCTCTTTTATGGGAGCTGCCAGAATATTAGCAATAATAACGTGATAATCTCTATTTTTTATATCATTAATGGGCATACATAAAAATTGCTGGGTATTTAACTGGTTTCTTAGTGCATTCTCCTGGCTTGCTTGAATGGCTTGTGGATCAATATCGACGGCATGAACCAATGCTGCTCCCAATTTCGCTGCGGCAATACCCAAAATACCGGAACCACAGCCAAAATCCAGTAGTGATTTATCGGTTAAATTTTGAGCATCCAGCCATTCTAAACATAAAAAAGTTGTGGGGTGCGTGCCTGAGCCAAAAGCAAGGCCCGGATCCAAATGTACCTGAATAGCGTTGTCGTTATCTAAATTGTGCCAACTGGGTACTACCCATAAGCGTTTGCCACATTGAATAGGATGGAAGTCATCCATCCACGCCCGCTCCCATGGCTGATCTTCCAGTTGATGGATGCTTATATTATGACAATCATCCATTAAAGGAGAAGCTTTGAGATCAGATAATATTTTTTGAGTATCACAAGGCTCAGCAAATAAAGTAATGACTTTTAATTCAGACCACAGTGGCACTTCTCCTGGGGCTGGCTCCAAAATCGCTTCATCATTTGCGCTTTGACAGGTAATGGATACTGCACCAAGTTCATCGAGTAGATCTGAAATGGCTTCCAGTTTTTCTTGGGTGGTTGTTAAAGACAGTTGTTGCCAGGACATAATAAAATGAAAGATATCAATAGATAAAACAGTCGTAAATTATAAGGTAAATAACCTTCATTGCACAAAAAAAACGTCAAATCACCCCGGGACCTGTTGATTTTATTTCATTCCTCACGCCTTGATTTGCTCTTTTTTTAAAGAATCACAGTGACAAAAACAAAAGATTAACAGGCACAAATACTTATAAAAAGAACCTTCCCTGGAGAAACTGTCCTTTATCAAAACTGTTTTTTTGAAAAGGTCTTTATGTCAATATGGAGTGCTTTCATCGTTTTAAATCTGAATCGGCATATTCTTCTGTTTGCAGAACATATTAAACTTAATAACATTAACGAAATCATGTAGGAATCAGGTTTAATTATGAACAAATCTGTCAAGATTATGGCAATGTGTTTATAAAACCAAATTCATTTTTTAGACGACAGGAATAATGTTATCCTTAGAGCATATGTATAAAAATTATTCATGAGTGTTTTGTATGGCAAAAACTATTGTTTTAGTTGAGGATGAAGTCGTAATTCGTGAGAATTATACCAAAGCATTAAAAGCACATGGTTTTAATGTCATGTCCTATTCTTCGGTTGCCAGTGCACAGGTTGCTTTTGAAAATCGTTTGCCAGATCTTGTACTTTTGGATATTCATTTAGAAGACGAACCTGAAGGTGGTTTTTTATTATGTCGTCAGTTGCGGGTACAATCAGCACAGTTACCCATTATGTTTTTGACGGCATTTAATAGTGACTTTGACATTATTTCCGGTTTGCGTTTAGGAGCTGATGATTATGTAACGAAAGATATGAGTTTGCCACATTTAATGGCACGTATTAATGCCTTGTTAAGAAGAGTAATCAGTAATCAAAATGTATTTGAAAAACAAGAAGTGGTGACTTGTGATGATTTGACAATGGATGTTGAACGTGTGCGTGCAACCTGGAAATCACATAAGTTAGATTTAACCTTAACAGAGTTTTGGATGTTGCATGCACTGGCAAAACATCCAGGACATGTAAAAACCAGAGAACAACTTATGGAAGTTGCTAAGGTTGTTGTGGATGATTCAACGATAACATCACATATCAAAAGAATACGAAAAAAATTTATACAGTTTGATGCTGATTTTGATTCTATTGATACCGTGTATGGCATGGGATATCGATGGAAAAGTATGGAATAATTTTAAAAAGACTATGATGATTCTGAATATGTTTTTTTGATTATTATCAATAAAAAAAGGTTTTGATTGATGAATAAAAAAAGAAGGTTTTGGGGGTTAAGAAAAAAAATCATTCTGTTTTCCTCTTTATTAATCATTGTTCCTTTTTTAGGTTTGGGTTTATTGAAAAGATTAGAAGTATTACTTGTCGATCATTTAATGAATTCGTTGCAAACGCAAGCCGAATCCATGGCGTTGTTTTTACAGCGGTCATTTCAGGATACATCAGTCTGGAATACATCTAAGCAACCTTTAAATAATCCTATTTATGTCACCACACTAACCCATGATATGGTTATTGATGGTTATGCTGACGACTGGGTACAATATCAGGGCTTTGCAGCAGATATGGGAAAAAATATTTCTTTGATTATGGGTAGAAGTACATCAGGGTTGGTTCTTAAAGTAGAAGTCAGGAAACCATCGGTTCTTTATCGTCAATTAGATAAGCCTTATGATAAAAGTGAACAGGTGATATTGTTTTTTCAGGGAAATGATGGACATATTTATCCATTATATTTTTCACCAGCGGCACCAGGTAGAGTCAAACCGTATCAACATAAAACCCATTCAGAGGTTTGGGTCACTGAGGCTTATTGGCAGGAGGTACAGGGCGGATATAATTTAGAAGTTCAATTACCTTATAAGTTTTGGCGTGGTATTGGCTTGCAAGTCATGCAGGATAACATCATGTCCACGTTATCAAAAGATATTGCATTATATCAAAAAACATTACGTCCTTTATTGTGGCCAGAACAACATTTGGAAAAAACGGTATCCCAACTCAATACCATTCAAGGTCGCCGTATATGGATTCTGGATCAACACGGACAACTTCTGGCAAGACATGGCAATATTTATAGGCAGTTTTCATTGGAAGCCGTCAATCCGATAATTAATTTTGTATTTGTGCCACCACAAAAAGATTTTATTGATCCCAGAGCACGTTCGATCCATTTTTCAATGCCCTTTATTCAAAAAGTATTGGCAGGAGAGGGGCCACAAAAACAAAGAGAAGTTATTACAGGTACAGACATGGCTATGGCGATGGTTGCAGTGCCTATACTTCATGAAGAACAGCCTGTTGGGGTTGTATTTTTGGAAGAAACCGTTGCTGCAGTACAAATAGTACAGCGACGGGCATTTAATATTTATTTAAACAGTGTCTTTATTATTATGAGTATCATTATTGGATTACTTATTATCATGATAACTCGATTGGCCAGGAGAATTATGCGTTTAAATCAGGCTATTCATCAGGCCACAGATGAACAAGGACGTATTACTCAAATTGTATCAACAGAACTGGGTCGTGATGAAGTTGGTGAGTTATCTTCGTCTTTTGAATCCATGAGTAGAAAATTAATGGGGTATCATGATTATCTTGAGCGTTTGAGTGAACGTTTGATTCATGAATTAAGAACGCCAGTTGCCATGATGACCTCGTCACTGGAAACATTGAAACTGCAATTGGATGATGGACATCAATCCATGCTGGATAATGCTGAACAGGGGTTGTCACGGTTAAGCAGTGTGATTCATCGGATGGGAGAGGCAAAGCGTGTTGAAGAAAGTATCGCTCTGGCAGATAAAGGCTTATTGGATATGGTTGATTTTATGACAGGTTATGTTGATTTATATCGGCAAACACGTTGTAGCACTCTTTCATTAGCGATACATCAAGGTAAAAAACTGGATAAACAGCACTTTCAAAAAACAGATTTGATCGACGATACCATTGATGACTCTATCACCGCACAAGTGATGGCTTCACCGGAATTATTGGCACAAATGATGGATAAACTGTTAAGTAATGCGATAGATTTTTCTGAAAAAGAAATGCCTATATCGATCACTTTAAATATAGAAAAAGAACAAGTTACTCTGAGCGTGATTAATCAAGGAAAATGTCTACCAGAAGGTGTACCCGTGGATGTACTCTTTTCATCTATGGTCAGTCTTCGTCAGTCATTATCCATGAAAGAGACACATTTGGGATTAGGGCTCTATATTGTTCGTTTAATTGTTCAATATCATCATGGTTATTATTTTGCAGAAAATCTTGAGAAACTTCCTGGTGTCAGATTGGGTGTCGTTTTCCCTATGGCAAAAAAGTGAAATATCAATCATCAATAATACCAATAGCTATTAGCAGGTTTAACCTATAAAAGATAAACAGCCCCTAAAAAGAATGGGATTGCACTGTGCAAGCCTAGTAACTGAGACTACAATAACCATATAAAATATTCCTGCAAATTTGATTGAGAGCAAAATATGTTTGAACGTTATTCTTCTTTACCAGCAGACGCTTTATTAGGTTTGATTACCGCTTTTCGAGATGATGCTAATCCTCAAAAAGTCGATTTAGGTGTTGGTGTTTATAAAGACGAGTCTGGGAATACGCCCATTATGCAGGCAGTAAAAGCAGCTGCAACACAACTGTTAGAAGAAGAAACTTCGAAAGCTTATATTGGACCCAAAGGCGTTCCTGGTTTTCTTGATGGTATGCTTACATTGGTATTTGGAGAACAACTATCTCAAAAATTGAAAGATCGTGTTGCTAGCATTCAAACTCCAGGTGGATGTGGCGCATTGCGTATAGGGGCAGAATTAATTGGCAGAGATGAGCACAGTGAAACGGTCTATGTGAGTCAACCCACCTGGGTCAATCATATACCTTTGATTGAATCAAGCGGTTTAAAAACAGCAGTCTACCCTTACTTTGATGCAGCAACATCCAGTATTTCTTTTGATAAAATGCTGGAAGCACTGAATCAGCTGGGTCCCAAGGACATTGTTTTATTGCACGGTTGTTGTCACAATCCAAGTGGCGCAGATTTATCTTTGCAAGAGTGGCAACAAGTGGCAGAAGTTGCTGAGCAAAGAGGGTTTATACCTTTTATTGATATTGCGTATCAGGGATTGGGTGATGGTTTGGATGATGATGTTGCTGGTGTGCGTTATTTATTGGAACGTTTACCTGAAGTGGTGATTGCGGTCTCCTGTTCAAAAAACTTTGGTCTTTATCGCGAACGCACGGGATGTTTAATGGTATTAACATCCACCAGTAGCGAAGCGCAGGCCGTTCAAACACACATACAAGATGCCGCACGAGCCAATTATTCTATGTCTCCGGCATATGGTGGTTATTTAGTGGATAAAGTATTGAATCAACAGGATTTGAAAACAAATTGGCAAACGGAACTGGATGAGATGGCAACACGTGTGCGCGGTTTGCGTCAAGGTTTAGTTGCTGCATTTCAGTCAGAAGGTATCGAAAAAGATTTCAGTTTTATTACGCGACAAAAGGGCATGTTTAGCTTTTTAGGTATCAGTAAAGAACAAGTGGATGCCCTAAAAAATCAGTTTGGTATTTATATGGCAGGATCCAGTCGTATTAATGTTGCTGGGCTGAACACACAGTGCCTGCCCTATGTTGCAAAAGCCGTTGCTTCGGTATTAAGGGAATAGCTATCCGTATTTATACCTGAATCATTGGAAGATACCTGAGGGCTGTTTATCTTTTATAGTTAACAGGTGTAACCTATAAAAGATAAACAGCCCCTAATTGACCACATAAAATAGTCCATCTTTTTTGATAGATAAGCACTTTATGGGCTATACTCTCCCGCTGAATGTTGTCGGTTGACGGCATTCAGTCGGACTCTGGTTATATGATTCGGTGTGTTATTAATCATTATCCAGGACAGTTATCATGAAATATTGAGGATAAAAGAAATGAATAAAGTTGTGATAGGTATTTTGGTATTAGTGCTTGGTGCAGGTGGTTATTGGTATTATCAGCAGCAAGGTAGCGGCAGTGAGAATACATCCAGTAAAAGGGCAGGCGCTTCCAACGTATTATCTTATGTTCCAGCAGATACGATATTGTTTTTAGGAAATACAGAGCCTGCCGATATATCCAGCTATTTAAATTGGGCATTACCTAAAGAGTCTCGTCAGTCTATGCTTGAGATGTGGGACAATATGGGTACTGAAGCTGAAGGTAAGTCAACGAGTACAGCGGTTCGTTTTTTCTTAGAGTTTTATCGGGAAATAATATTGCATTTGGATGATCCTGAAAAATTTGCACAGCGTTTTGGTATGAGTGTT
Organism: Kangiellaceae bacterium; assembly: GCA_965230335.1. Taxonomy (GTDB): domain Bacteria; phylum Pseudomonadota; class Gammaproteobacteria; order Enterobacterales; family Kangiellaceae; genus CBDDKS01. The sequence goes on from CBDDKS010000006.1 coordinate 1,849,635, forward strand.
AAAAAGCATGATAGTGCATTGTATATGGTGAATGCCATGCCTGTTATGCGCTGGTCACTGGAAAACCCAGAGGCTTTTTCAAAGTTAATCACAGATGTTGAAACCAAAATTAACCATACTGCTAAAGAAGAAAAGAAAGGTAATATTATTTTTCGTCGATATGTATTAATCGATGACAACACAAAAAATGATTTAGAACTTATTGTAGCTCAACAAGCTAATCATGCCATTATTACATTCAATACACCATTAACTGATGAAGAAGATTTGTATCCTGCTTTGGGTGTCAACCTGCCTGAACAATCGATGATATCCAGTGGAAAAGTACAGCAATTAGCCAAACAACATCAGTTTATGCCTATCAGTTTTATGTATCTTGATACCTTGGCATTAGTCAAAGGGTTAACCAATGCTGAGTCAAATAATTTTGGCACAATGTTGAAAGCTTTATTTGCTTTGGATGAAGAAAAAGGAGCCAATCCGTTGCAATCAATACAAAGCCCTAGCTGTCATAAAGAGTTGTCTGAAATGGCGGCCCGGTGGCCTTATATGTTCGGAGGCTATACCAAACTGTCAGAGAAAGAAGCTTCTTTTAAATTTATTACCAAAATGACAGATACAGCTTTTGTTCAATCCTTAAAAAAGCTAACAGGTTCTATACCTAAAGCCTTTAGTCAGAAAAAATTACCCATGTATATGGCATTGGGTATTAATTTGGATGAAGTGGGTGCTTTTGTTGGTCAGTTCAAATCAGATTGGGCAAGTCGGACTTATGAGTGCCAACCTTTGGTTGAAATGAAACAAGGTGTTGGTGGTATGGATACGATGGCCTTGGCTAGCTTGGGTATGGCGCCAGGCGTGCAGGGTATTGGTGTTGGCTTGGCTGAAATGGGTGATTTTCAAGCCACACAAATGGGTGATTTTAGTCAAATTTCAGCAGTTGCTACATTAGTGGCAAAAGATCCCAAAAGTTTGGTTGCTATTGCCGGTAATTTTATTCCACCATTGCAACAATTGGATTTATCGGATGATGGTACGGTGAAACCTATTTTATCGCCCATGCTACCGATGCCGGTTAATATTGCTATGAAAAATTCTCAGATCACTTTATTTACAAAAGATGCTGGGCAGGCGTTTATCGATGCTTCAGAACAACAAAATACCAATCATCTTTTTCAACTAGGGATGGATTATAAGTTTTTTGCTAGTTACTATGAGCAAGCGCTTAACCAGACCATATCAGCAATGGGGCAAACTAAGGAAGAAATGCAAAGCACTATTGATCTTTTAAAGTCAATGGATTACTACGTACATTTTGGTTTATCTGTTACTGATGAAGGGTTAGTATTTGATACAGGAATATCAAAACCTTAAATGAGTTTGATCTTTACTAAAAAAAAGTATTAAGTGTGTTGTTCAATCAGTTGTTTTAACAATGCACTTAATGCGCTACTGCTTTTTAGCAGGTAATCAGCATTCCATTGATTAGGGTTTTCATCGGGTGGAATATAACCCCAGGTTGCTGCCACTGAGCACATATTGGCTGCTTTAGCTGCTTGCATATCTCTTTTATCATCACCAATATAAATGCAGTGTTGAGGATCTGTATTCAGTGTTTTGCAGGCTTCCAATAATGGCATGGGATGTGGTTTTTTGTGAGGAAAGGTGTCACCACAAACAATCACTTGAGCACGTTGTTCTAAAGCCAATTGTTTTAATAAGGGCTGGGTGAGGAACTCAGGTTTATTGGTGACAATACCCCAGGCGATATGGTTATTATCCAACTCATTTAAACAAAGTTCTATTCCTGGAAAGAGTTGTGTTTTTTGACAAAGTTGCTGATGGTATAAATTAAGAAATTGTTCTTTCAATGATGCGAAATCTTTGTGGTGAGTGTCTATGCCATAAGCCGCCTTCAGCATACCGGGTGTGCCTTGTGATACATAAGGACGTATGCTATCAATAGACACTGGTTCTAATTGCTGAGAAAGGCGTAATTGATTTAAGGCAGAAACCAAATCTTCAACGGTATCGGCTAAAGTGCCATCTAAATCAAACAGTACACATTGAATCATTGACTGACCTTAGTGGTTTTCTTTCACACGATAATGACAAAAATAATTGACATCAATATTTTGATCAGAAAGCCAGTATTTTTTTGTCATGGGGTTATAGTGTAAACCAGTGACTGTATTAAGTTGCAAACCAGATTGACGGGACCAGGTATCTAACTCGGAAGGCTTGATAAACTTAGCGTAATCATGAGTACCTTTGGGAAGTAGATTTAAAATATACTCAGCACCAATAATGGCAAAACAGTAGGATTTCAAATTTCTGTTAATGGTGGAGAAAAAAATATCACCATCGGGTTTAACGAGTGTTTTGCAGGCGGCAATAATGGAACTGGGATCAGGGACATGCTCCAGCATCTCCAGACAGGTAATCACGTCAAAGGATTGCCCTTGTTCTTCGGCTAATTGTTCGGCGGTTGTTTTTATATAATTAACAGTTTGTTTTGACTCAAGTTGATGTAAACGAGCAACGGCCAAGGGTGCTTCTCCCATATCAATGGCTGTCACCGTTGCCCCTTTTCTTGACATGGCATCTGATAAAATGCCACCACCACATCCAATATCCAAAACCTGTTTACCATATAATCCATGACAATGTTGCTCAATAAATTCCAAACGTAAAGGATTGGTATCATGTAAGGGTTTAAACTCACTGTTGGTATCCCACCAGCGTTCTGCTAATGCTTCAAATTTTTTAATTTCAGAATAATCAACATTATCTGCTTGCATAGGTTGTACTCTTGTCATTTTTAATGGGACTCAGAAATCAGTGTTTGCCACTTTTGTGCTTTTTGAATCAGTGCCTTTTCATTTAAATGGAGCAATTGTTTATCTTGTAGCAACAAAGCACCATCGACCCAAAGATGAGTCACCTGATCGCGACTTGCTGCATAAACCAGTTGAGCAATGGGATCAAATACAGGTTGTGTTGCCATGTGATGTAGATCGACGGCACAAATATCTGCTCGTTTATTGGTTGTTAATGAGCCACAAATATCTTCTATGCCCATGGCTTGTGCACCACCCAATGTCGCCATTTTTAATACCTCAAAGGCGGGAAGACTGCTAGCATCGGATGAATCCAATTTGGCCAGTAAGGCAGCGGTTTGCATTTCAGAAAACATATCCAAATCATTATTACTGGCTGAGCCATCGGTTCCCAGTGCTAAAGAAATAGAGTGTTGTAACAGAGTTGATGTAGGGCAAGTGCCACTGGCCAGTTTCATATTGGATTGGGGACAATGCACAACATGTATACCATGTTCCTTAATTAAATGAAGATCGTCATCATTGATTTGTGTCATATGAACGGCCTGAAAGGCTGGAGAAAGTAACCCTAACTCTTTTAATCGTTGCAAAGGGCGATGACCGTATTTTGCGAGTGATTGTTGAATTTCGTCCTGTGTTTCATGAACATGCATATGAATGTTGAGGTCAAGTTCCTGACTGAGTGTGGCTATTTTTTTTAATGGTACATCAGAAACAGTATAAGGTGCGTGAGGCGCAAAACAAAAGCGCAGGGTATCGTAGTGCTTGTAATTGTCATAAACCTCGAGTCCTTTTTGAATATAGTCATCGGCACCTTGTGCCCAGGGAGAGGCAAAATCACTAACCACTAAACCAATGTTGGCTCTTATACCCGTTTCAGTCACCGCTTTTGCAAGCATCTGAGGCAGAAAGTACATGTCTGTAAAGCAACTGGTACCGCCTTTAAGCATTTCGGCGATAGCTAACAGTGAGCCATCATAAACAAAAGGCTCACTGACATGCTGGTTTTCAGCAGGCCAGATATGTTGTTCTAACCAATGCATCAAAGGCAGATCATCTGCAAATCCTTTTAACAGATTCATAGCCGCATGGGTATGGGCATTAATGAGTCCAGGAATCAATACATGATGATCTAATTGAAAGTGGTGCTTTGCCTGATATTTTTGTTGTAGTATATCCTGATTATCAATATCAATAATCGTCTGTTCATGAATAGCGATACCATAATTCTGGTAAACTGTATTTTCAGGCAGTATAGGAATTACCCAGTCGGCAAATATCAGTTGATCGATCGGTTGAGTCATAATAAAAATCTATAGTCGAAGATAAAGCAAGTATATACTGAAATCAGTCTCTTCCGATAGGCTGAATAAACAGCCCCTAGGAATTATCGGAATAGAGTTAAGTGATACGGTTCATGTAAAATTTATATGACATAACAGGCCTGTCTCGTTACACTAGGGAGTATTGATTTTTCTTTCTCATTTAAAGTGGCTCCATAATGACTATTCGTTGTGCTGTTATTGGTAAACCGATTGAGCATAGTTTATCTCCCAACATTCATCAGCAGTTTGCAAAGCAATGCCAGTTGTCACTGGATTATCAAAAATTAACTTGTGATATTGAAGCATTTGAAAATCATGTCAGATGTTTTTTTCAACAAGGTGGTAAAGGACTCAATGTCACTTTGCCGTTTAAATCACAGGCTTTTCATTTGTGCGATCAACCGACTCAGGAAGCGCGTTATTGCGAGTCAGTGAATACATTATGGACCGATGAGGCTGGGACACTGCATGGTGATACAACGGATGGCAGGGGTTTGCTGGCTGATTTAAACAAGCAAGGGATTGTTGTATCAGGAAAGCGATTACTTATTTTGGGAGCAGGAGGGGCATCCCGATCAATTATCCCGGTACTATTACAACAGAAAGCTGAAATTTTTGTGATGAATAGAACATTAAGTCGAGCAGAAGTCCTTGTTGAACATTTTTCATCGATAGGTGATATTCAGGTGTGGGATGACAGTGTCAAGCAACCATTGGATATGGTGATCAATAGTATGAGCCAGGAGGGTGAAAAATGGTTGGATAAGGTGCCATCGGAATTATTAATAAACAGCGTTGCTTATGACATGAGTTATGGCACAAGAGCAGAAACTTTTTTAACTTATTGTCAATCGTTAGGTTGTTCAAAAATGTTGGATGGCTGGGGAATGCTGGTTGAGCAGGCAGCACTTTCGTTTTTTCAGTGGCACCAATTTATGCCTGATACTCAAAATATTGAAAAAATATCCTGAAGCTATAACTGAATCATCTTTTACCGTGGTTTATTTTGATATAACTGAGTCAGGCCATATAAAAAAACCGCTTATGGTTATCAATAAGCGGTTTTGAATGGAGAGCAAAAATTAGGATAGTTGACTTTCTCATTATAGAGAAAGCACGATACCCTTAATGTTCGTCTAAAAAGCTGCGTAGTTTATCAGAACGTGAAGGATGACGAAGTTTTCTTAATGCCTTGGCTTCTATTTGACGAATACGTTCACGCGTGACATCAAATTGTTTGCCGACTTCTTCCAGTGTGTGATCAGTATTCATATCAATACCAAAACGCATGCGTAAAACTTTGGCTTCTCTTGGTGTTAAACCTGATAAAACACTGCGAGTGGCTTCGCTTAAACTTTCCGACGTTGCCGAATCAATAGGAGATTCTAAATTACCATCTTCAATAAAATCACCTAAATGCGAATCTTCATCATCACCGATCGGTGTTTCCATTGAAATAGGCTCTTTCGCAATTTTTAATACCTTGCGAATTTTGTCTTCTGGCATTTCCATACGTTCTGCCAATTCTTCAGGCTGTGGTTCACGCCCCATTTCCTGAAGCATTTGACGGGAGATACGATTGAGCTTGTTAATGGTTTCAATCATATGAACAGGAATACGTATGGTTCTGGCTTGATCTGCAATGGAACGGGTAATCGCCTGACGAATCCACCAGGTTGCATAAGTAGAAAACTTATAGCCTCGACGATATTCAAATTTATCAACGGCTTTCATCAAACCAATATTACCTTCCTGAATCAGATCCAGAAATTGAAGGCCGCGATTGGTATATTTTTTAGCAATGGAAATCACAAGCCTTAAGTTTGCTTCAACCATTTCTTTCTTAGCGCGACGTGCTTTTGCTTCACCAATGGACATGCGTCGATTGGTTTCCTTAAATTCGGCATTGGATAAACTGCTTTGACTTTCAATAGTGAGCAATTTATTTTGACAGCGAATAATATCTTCAGCAACCTGTTCTAATGTATCGTGATAAGCGACTTTCTTGCTTAAATGAGAGTTTAGCCACTTAACATTGGTTTCATTGCCAGGAAATTCAGAAATAAAGGTTTTGCGTGGCATTTTACCTTCTTCAACACACAAGCGCATAATAAGGCGATCTTGTGTTCGAATAGAGTTCATGCGTTTTTTCATACAGTTCGTTAAACGATCAAATTCTCTGGGTAACAATCGAATTTCTAAAAACTGACGCTGCAGTTCAGAAATCTGCTTTTGGGCTGATTTATGGGCACGTCCATATTTACTAATTGCATTAATGGTTTTTTCATGTTGCTTACGAAGTGCAGTAAAGCGCTCTAAAGCTTCTTCCGGGCTAGGCCCCATGTCAGCTGCGTCACTATCCACTGTGTCATCCTGATCCTGCTCTTCTTTGGGTACTTCGGAACCAATATTGCTGGCACCAGTAATGGCAACATCATCGTCATTTTCATCATAAAAGCCAGTTACAATATCGGATAATTTAATTTCACCAGCCTGGTAACGATCAAAATCATCTAATAAGACTTCAATACTTGAAGGGTATTCCGCTACTGCTAATGCAACCTGGCGGATGCCTTCTTCAATACGTTTGGCGATATCAATTTCGCCTTTTCGTGTCAATAACTCAACTGTTCCCATTTCCCGCATATACATACGGACAGGATCAGTCGTACGACCAAATTCGCTATCCACTGAGGCCAAAGCCGCAGCCGCTTCTTCTGCAGCGGCTTCATCGGTGATTTCATCATTCATTAATAGAGCATCAGCATCAGGTGCTGTATCATAGACTTTGATGCCCATGTCGTTGATCATACTGATAATATCTTCAATTTGGTCAGGATCGACAATATCAGGAGGTAAGTGATCATTCACTTCTGCATAGGTTAGAAAACCTTGTTCTTTGCCGCTGGCAATCAATTGTTTTAATTGAGATTGTTGGGTATCTGATGGGGCTGTCATTCAAAAAACCTTTTGATTTAATTGGTGATGCTCACTAGATTGTTTTAAACAAAAATAATGTTTTAAACAAAAAATAATGTTTTAACAGACTGGGTGACAACAGAGTCTTTATATAATAAACGGCCCATAGTGATTAAGACCTACAAAAATCTATAAAGAAGCTTAAAACGGAACAGATAATTATACACTGATATTTATCAAATAAGTAATATTCAACAGATTATTTTAAATATTCAGTGAGCTTTCGTAATTCATCTTTTTCAGATTGAGATAAATGATGCTCTTTAGAATGATTCAGTAGTTCATCACGCCTCAATTCCAAATCAGAACGCCTTAGACTCGATAAGATATCCGTAAGTTCCGCAGAAATACCCTCTATAGGTGTAATAACCTTTTCTGAAGCAAGTGTCAGTAGATGACGATAATGCTCTGAATCTCGCCAGTATTCAATTAAGGCGCCTGTTGATAAGTTGGGCTGCTGTTGGAGTTGTTCCAGAATTTGAAATAACAATTGGCTTCCAGGGCGTTTAAGTGACTGAATCCATTCAATATTTGATATATTTTGTGCAGTGGCAGGAGCATGGAGCAACAAAGTAATGGCTTGTCTAATGAGCGAAGGCTGTCCTGGTGGTGTACGAAGAGAGGTTTGCTTAGCCTTCGTTTCTTGTTTTGGAGATTGAGGGCTGGCCAGCAATTGCATCAGTTTGTCTTTACCAATATTCACATCATTGGCTAATTGAGTGATAAAGCGTTCACGATGGATGTCATCGTTGATTTGATTAATAAAAGGCTTGGCTAAATTGGCCAGTTTTCCAGGTCCTTCAAAGCGGGATAAATCCACCTGAGATTTAAGATGATTGAGCAGAAATTCGAATAGAGTCTGTGCCGATTGTGTGGCATCAAGAAAGGCTTGAGCACCATGTTGACGAACATAACTGTCGGGATCGTCAGATTCAGGCAAAAACATAAAACGAATTTCCCGATTGTCCCGAATGAAGGCGAGGCTGTGATTTAAAGCTCTTAAGGCCGCATCGCGTCCGGCTCTGTCGCCATCAAAACAAAACACCAGTGTAGGACTAATACGAAATAATTGTTGAATATGGTGGTCACTGGTCGCTGTACCCAGGGTTGCCACGGCATTTTTAATACCAAACTCTGCTAAGGCGACGACATCCATATAGCCTTCAACAATTAAGAACCATTCTATTTTTTTCTGAGCTTGTAAAGCTTCATAAAGTCCATAAAGTGATTGATTTTTATGGAATATTTCTGTTTCTGGAGAGTTCAGGTATTTAGGTTCACCTTGATCAATGACTCGCCCTCCAAAAGCAATCACACGACCTCGACGATCACGAATAGGAAACATAATGCGATCTCGAAATCGATCGTAGCACTTAGGTGGCTTTTCTATCATCATGCCACAACGTACAAGGTATTGTTGTTGCGACTTACCCAGTTCGTTTTCTAATTGTTGCCACTCGTTTAAGGCATAACCCATACGAAAATCACGGGCAACTTCACCACTAATACCTCGTTGCTTTAGATAGGTAACGGCCTTGTGATCCTGCTGTTTTAATTGTTTTTGAAAAAATTGGGTGGCTTTTTCCATTATTTGATAGAGGTATGCTTTATCGCTTGCTTCATTGTCGTTCTGTTGTTCACGAGGCACTTCCAAGGCCAAACTATGAGCTAAATCTTCTACCGCTTCAACAAAACCCAGGCGATCATATTCCATAATAAAACTGATCACATTGCCTGTTGCGCCACACCCAAAGCAATAGTAAAACTGCTTATCGGGACTGACACTAAAAGAGGGTGTTTTTTCATTATGAAACGGACAGCAGGCCTGATAATTCTTACCAGCTTTTTTGAGTGGCATCCGCTTTTCAATCACTTCGACAATATCGGCTTTGTCGATGAGATCACTGATAAAATGTTTTGGTATTCGTCCCATAGGGTTCGATAGATAAAAACAAACAGACGCAATAGTCTAATAGGCTCAATAATCCAGAGCAAGGAGAATAGAGTATTTGTATGTTATTCAAGCGAGTACGCAATTATTACATTTAATGATTGTTGGGAAATCAGAGTAATGATATTATTTCTATGATATTTTATCTAGTGAAGGTCGTGCATGGCGGGAACTTAATATATAAAGATCAAGTATTGAAAATGCATAAGTTTATCGAAAATGAAAACCCGGAAATATATGCATGGTTTATTTTAAAGGTTGAATATGCCGTCGAAAAAGGATGGTTAGATTCTTCTTGATAAGAAATAAGGTGTAAAACAAGATGGAAAGGTTTAAATCGATTAGGTTTTGCACTCATGACTGTGAGGAATCAACTCAGACAAGGTGGAACATAAAATGGCAAATATATTGATTCTTCAAGAAGATATTACAACACTTAAAGTAGATGCTATTGTTAACGCAACCAATAATAGTTTGTGTGGAGGTGGCGGTGTTGATGGTGCAATCCATAAGGCTGCAGGGCCAGAGCTTTTAACTGAGTGTCGCACATTAGGTGGTTGTGATACTGGTTTTGCAAAAATGACTCAAAGATATCATTTGCCAGCCAAATATATTATTCATACTGTAGGCCCAGTTTGGTATGGTGGACATAAAAATGAAGAACAGTTGTTATCGTCTTGCTATCGTGAATGTATGCAAATTGTGATTGAACATAAATTAGAGTCTATTGCATTTCCGGCAATTAGTTGTGGTGCTTATCGATTTCCAATTGACAAAGCATGTTCTATTGCATTGAGTGAAATTAATCATTTAAGTTCAAAATTGAATATTGATATATTTATGGTATGTTTTGAACAAAAAATACGAAAGACTTATGAAAAATATTTGAAAGAAATTGCCAAATAATTCGTTAATGTAACTTGAGGCAATTAATGGTTATGTTATATATTGAGCATTTTTTGTGGCAGAGATTGTTGATAAGCTGAGTGTCTGTTTTTTAGGTCACAAAAACTGCTACTGGTTTGCATGATCCTGTAAATGTAACTTACACGGAGAACGCATATAGAGCCTGGATGGGGACACCAGCGAGAAATGATTATACTCCTCTATCTTTTAGTCAAATATCTAGACGTGTTCCACAAAGATCAATTTATGATCAAATATTTTCAACTTGGTGATAGTTGAATGCCGTATAAATTATTTTTATTAATATTGTTTGCCTTTTTGTGTGAAGTAAGCTCTAAAAGCGTTCATACTTCGTATGAACTGTCTATCAAGGACAGAACATCCAGTCCAACATTTTTATCTGTTGAACTAGAAGATAATAAAACAGGGAAAAGAATTAACTTAATAGTGGACAATACATTATTTTCTGGCTTTATTATGAGCTATTTAAAGCTTAGCTTTGAAGGTTATATTACTTTTATGATTAAAAATAAAGATGTTAGCATCAAAATATCATTCGATAAATTCAATACTTACCTTCTTTCTAAATTTGGTTCTATTAATAGTGCTAATAAATATCTAAGGGATAATTCTTATAACAAAGCGTATTCTTTAGATAAGTTTGGAAGTAAAAATATTTATCAACTTCTCGATAAATATTTTTACTTTAAAGAAAAGTATAAAAAAGGATTTTTTAATTATGAGAAAAAGAATATAAATCCTGATGAGCCGGAATTTATTGCTATGTTAATTAATTGTGGTTGTATTGTCAAAAAAGGAGATGTGACTCCTTTTCTTATGGTTAGCTGCGCAAAAAATAAAAGTAACACTGGGCAGTCTGGTTTAAAAGGCAAACAAGAAACAGTAATAAAGAAATAATAATGGACAGTCTGGTTTTTAAAATTAAAAACCTTGCACTCGCTTTTAAAGAAGAAAAGCTTTTTTCTTCAATGGTTTGAACTTGTTTTCTTTAGCAGTGCATAAAAAAAGCCATCATGCCAGGATGTAGGAAAAAGCTGAGTACCATATTTTGTATCCGTGATATTTGTGTCGGTCCAGGGTAATGTAATAGGAATCAGTTGCGCATTGGTCGTTTGTTTTAAGAAGGATTCAATCTGTTGTTGATTTTCATCAGGTAATATTGAACAGGTAGCATATAATAAATATCCATGAGGTTTGAGTAATGGCCAAAGGGCAGAAAGGAGTTGTTGCTGTTGTTTTTTGAGGCGTTGAATATCAGAGTCTTTTCTATGTAATTTGATATCCGGTTGACGCCGAATAACGCCGGTTGCTGAGCATGGTGCATCCAATAAAATGGCATCATAAGTTTTTTTGATCTCACTTGGCCAGGTATCGGTTTGTGTGGCATCAAGTGTCAATACGTTAGCTTTTAAATGCAGACGATCCAGAGTTTCTGTAATTTTCTGAGCCCGTTGTTCGTCTTTATCCATAGCCGTCATGCGAATGTTGTGTTGTTCTAATAGGTGTGCTGTTTTGCCACCAGGTGCAGCACAGGCATCTAATACATGATCATCTTGTTTGACAGGTAAAATAGAAGCGGTCAATTGTGCTGATACATCCTGTACAGAAAATAAACCTGAATCAAACTCCGGGAGTTGATGAATGGGGCAGGCTTGTTTTAAACGTAAAGCATAAGGAATATGTGGATGTGGTTCAAACATGATTTGATGTTCAGAAAGTAATGTTTGCGCTGTTTTTGCTAATGGGTGACGTTGATTAACCCGCAGAATCATATCTGCCTGATTGTGTAATTGTTCTGCAATGTTTTGCCACAATGTGGGCCAGGCTTTTTGTAATCTTAATATCAGCCATTCTGGTAGCTGAAAGCGAACTGATAGAGGAAGCTGTTCTTTTTTTTCGTTATTCTTTTTTTCCTGCTGATTATTTCTTTGTGCTTGTCGAAGAATAGCGTTGACTAATTTACTGGCCCAGGCTTTTTTTAAATGTCGGGTTGCTTCAACGCTTTCAGAAATGGCTGCATGAGGTGCAGTGTTCAGATAAATCAGTTGGTAAAGGCCAAGTAACAAGAGTGCATGGATATCCTGATCTTTGGGTTTAAGAGGTTTGGATAACAACTGACTCAGTTGCCATGATAGCGGTTCATAATAACGGCATACACCAAATAAACAATGTTGAGCAAAGGCTCTATCACGACTGTCTTCAATAATGTTTGGTAGCGTGGGAGTTATTTGGTTAAGAGAGCGTCCATTTAAAACCTGTTTAAATAAGCGCGCGATTTGTGTACGAAGTTGTGACATACAAAAAAGAAGTGATGACTATTCAGGATTCAAGTGAACTAAGAAGGTAATAATGATCGACCCACTTCAAACCAGTGACTTTTTGAGTTGAGCAAATCCTGTACGTGCATACGGCGACTGCCAGGCGGTTGTAGTTCGGTTAAACGAAGACGACCAGGAGAACAGGCAACATCGATGCCGTCTTTACTGGTTTGTAGTATATGGCCAGCGGGTGCAGCAGTATCTTCTGCATCAATTAATTGGGCCTGCCATACTCTGACCGGGTTGTCTTCGATATGAAAAAAGGCAACGGGCCAACTGTTAAAGGCTCTGATTTTGCGTTCGATGTCTCTGGCTGGGGTTTTCCAGTTAATCAGAGCGTCAGATTTATTTAATTTGTGCGCATAGCAGGTATTGTCATTGGATTGCGCTCGAGGTTTTTGTGTGGCAGCGGCAATAATAGGTAGCTGCTTTAAGAGTGCTTCAGCCCCCAGTTTGGCCAATTTATCATGCAAGCTGTTGCCAGTATCCTGTGCATCGATGGGAATGCTGTGGCTGGACCAAACAGGGCCGGTATCCAGTCCTTTATCCATTTGCATAATACACACGCCAGTATGGGCATCTCCCGCTTCTATCGCTCTTTGGATGGGTGCTGCACCACGCCATCTTGGCAATAATGAGGCATGTACGTTAATACAGCCCAGTCGTGGAATGTTTAATACTTTTTCTGGGATGAGTAAACCGTAGGCAACCACAATCATGAGATCAGCCTGATAAGCCTGGAGAGTGGCTTGTATGGTTTCACTTTTCAGGGTTTCCGGTTGCTCAATGGGTAAGTCATGTTCCAATGCTAAAGATTTAACCGGACTCCATTGCTGCTTTTTACCTCTTCCTGCCGGGCGATCAGGTTGTGTGTAAACACTAACTATATTATGGCCAGATTCAACTAAAGCTTTGAGGCAGATAGCTGCGAAATCAGGTGTGCCGGCAAAAATAATACGACATTCTTTTGAAAGTGGATCGTGCAGATTGTGTTCTTGAACTTGAGGTGGAACATCATTCATGATTTTTTGAGCTTTTGTAATTTTTTTCTAATCCGATTTTTTTTTAAAGAAGAGAGATAGTCTACAAAGAGCTTGCCAGCAAGGTGATCCATCTCATGCTGGATACAGACGGCCAAAAGCTCATCGGCTTCCAGAGTGAATTTTTTACCTTCTCTATCTAATGCTTCAATGGTAATTTGTTGAGCGCGCTCAACTTTTGCATAGACCCCCGGAAAAGATAAACAACCTTCTTCCATCACCTCAACACCTGATTTTGAAATAACTTCAGGGTTAATAAGTACTAACGGACTATTGTTGTCTTCAGAGACATCCATAACAATCAATTGCTGATGGATATCAACCTGAGTTGCTGCCAGACCAATACCCGGTGCTGCGTACATAGTTTCGAACATATCGTCAATATGTTGTTGTATTTCAGGGCCAAAATGGTTGATTGGTTTGGCTTTTGTACGTAATCTGGGGTCTGGATATTCAAGAATATTGAGTTTTGCCATACAAACTGTGATCCTGATTCTAGTAAAAATGACAGTTTTGCTGCTAAGATTAGGATGATACTGAAAAAAGTGGTCAAAATGCTAGTTATTTCCACTGTAATATAATGGTATTTGATTTCGTCAAATCCACCCGTAATTAAGGGAACAACAAAGATGAAAAAGCTAATTATAACGTTAATAACGACTTTTTATGTCGGATTGCTATCCATCAGCGCTTATGCCGTTGAGTTAAAAGCGCAGCATCCAGAATTTCATGTGGTTAAAGAAGGAGACACACTCTGGGATATATCAGGGATGTTTTTGAGAGATCCCTGGTTGTGGCCGGAAATCTGGCATGTGAATGAACAGATTGATAACCCTCATTTAATTTATCCTGGTGATGTTTTGGCTTTGGTTTATATCGATGGCCAGCCCAGGATTATCAAGCGCCGTTCTGGTAAAGGTGGTTTGGTTAAATTATCACCACAAATCAGAGAAGTATCGCGAGGTTCTGCCATTACTACATTGCCATTGGATGTGATTCAGCCATTTTTGGTGGGTGCCAGAGTTGTGACAGATGAACAGTTTAAAAAGTCCCCTTATGTGATTGCTGGTGAAGAAGGTCGTTTGATCAATGCTTCTGGTCATAAAGTCTATATTCGAGGCGTTATTGATGAAGCAGAAACAAAGTTTACTTTTTTCCGTCGTGGTGAAGAATATATTGACCCGGATACAGGAGAATCACTGGGCATCGAAGCTATACATCTGGCAACAGGCGTTAAAATACGCAATGGTGATCCGGCCACTATCCGAATAAAGACCTCTGTTTCTGAAGTATTAAAAGGTGATAAAGCTTGGTTTAGCCAGGAAGATCAGCTAAAACCTTATTATTTCCCTCATGCACCGGATAAAGATATTGATGCCTCTATCATCTCAGTTTACAATGGTGTTGTACAAATTGGTCAATACGATGTTGTGGTTCTTAATCGTGGAGAACGGGAGGGGCTGGAAGTGGGTCATGTACTGAGTGTTTTTCAAAGGGGAGGTGAAGTGGTTGATGAATTTGCAAAAGAAAATAATAATGTAAAAAAACAAAAAGGCTTTAAAGGATTTATGAACAGGCTTACCGGTAAAAAACAAAAAGTCACCTTACCTGATGAAGAAGCTGGAAAGCTGATGATATTTCGTACCTTTGAGAAAGTCAGTTTAGGATTGGTTTTGGAAGCACGGCGACCATTACATATACTGGATAAAGCAAAAACACCTTATTGATTTAATAAGGAGAAACTCAACTATGTATTGGGCAACAAAAAGAGCCTGAGAAGGCTTTCATAACGCGGCTCAACACAGCAAACAAACAGGCTATATTTAGGAGGCTCAGGGATGAACCCAAACTCTTCTCTTGTTTATTGGTTACACTTTTCAAAAATCCATAATGTGGGTTGGGCGAGTGTTCAGAAATTGATACAGCACTTTGGCAGTATGGAAGCTATTTTTTCATCTTCTGTCACTGATTTATGTCAGCTGGGGTTGTCACAATCCATAGCTGAACAATGTATTTCCATGGATGAATCTGCACTGGAAAAAGATTTAACCTGGTTACAAGCAGCACCTGATCATCATATTATTTGTCCTGATGATGTCAGTTATCCCCGTTTATTAAAAGAAACCGCTTCTCCTCCTTTGGTGTTATATGCGTTTGGGGAAAAGAGTTGGCTACATACACCACAAATTGCTGTTGTCGGTAGTCGTAACCCAACATCATCGGGACGAGAATTAACCTATGATTTTGCTCGAGCTTTGGCAGAGCAAGGCATTACTATCACTTCAGGGCTGGCTTTGGGGATTGATGGTATTGCACATCAGGCTGCTTTGGATGCAGGTATGGGGACTATTGCTGTTGCAGGTACGGGGTTAGATCGTGTTTATCCCGCAAGACATCAATCATTGGCAAAGACGATAGCCGAAAAAGGACTGCTTATTTCAGAACTGCCATTGGGTACGGGTGTGCGTGGCACACATTTTCCTCGACGTAATCGAATTATTTCTGGATTAAGTCTGGGGGTTTTAGTGATTGAAGCAGCTATAAAAAGTGGATCACTGATTACCGCATTACAGGCCACTGATATTGGCAGAGATGTTTTTGCGGTACCGGGGTCGATTCATAATCCTTTGTCTAAAGGCTGTCATGCTTTGATTAAACAAGGCGCTTACCTTGTAGAAACTCTGGATGATATTTTTGAACAACTTGGATGGCAATCAAAATTACCATTACAGAACAAAGGGCGATCACAGACAAATGAATCATCACAGACAAAAGAGCTAGGGGATGCTCAGACGTCTCTATGGAATGCTCTTAACGAAGAGGATAAACAACTACTATCAGCTATTGATTATTCGTCAACATCGCTGGATGTTATTGTAGAACGGACACAAAAAAACATCTCTGAAGTTTCTGCAAAATTACTGGCTTTAGAACTGGATGGTTGGGTAGCTTCGGTTGCTGGAGGTTATCAGAGAAAGAAATAAATTCTGTTTAAATATTATTTCAGAGTGTAATAAAAACGTCGCATTTAAATGATAATCTCATTGACGCTTTAGTGTTTAAGGCATTTCCAATTGATTTTTTTAAAAACATTTGAGGTTAAGATTATGATGATTCAACGGTTATTTTTTACATTTCTACTACTCTGTTCTACCCAAACTTTTGCATTAACACCTGCAGATTTGCCGGCAGATATTGAAATTCGTATTTCTGGATCTTCTTCGCAAGATAAAGTGTTAAAGTTTGCGATTGAAAGACTTTGTGTTAACTCTTTGCATATTTATAAAGATATTTCTGATCCTTTGCTCCCTGGTAAAAATTATACTTCATATTTTTGTGAAATGAATGAAACTGCTGGTGTCGAAAGCACACCAATAATAAAAGTATTAATTCATAAACGCTCATCTGGTGGTTCGGGTTTCGGTGTACAACCGATAGCTGATTCTGTGAGTATTGAAGGCATGGTTATTAACAATGGTAATTGTTCATTGGTTTCTACAAATGAGTATGAATGTAGCACTTCGAATCCGGGCGATTTAATTTCTTCTGTCTATGATGCAGGTATTTCAGATGTTGAACCATCATTATTTGTTGGTTCTAATGTACCAGCAGGTTTAGTGCCAATGACACCTTCTCGATTAAGTCAACTTGATGTGATACATATGAATGCACTTATTTTTGGTATCCCTGTGACTAAAGCTTTTTATGAAGCTTTACAAGAAATTCAGGGATTATCTGTGGGTTCAACTCTTGAAAAAGATATGCCATCATTACGAAAGTCAACGGTGTATTCATTATTTGCAGGTGGTCTGACAAACTGGAACGATATTAAAGTTGATGATGGTGCTGGTAATATAATTGGTTTAGCTGATTTTCCTTTTTCGATAGCAAGTGCTCCTGCATTCGACACTATTGCATCGTTTAGTAATCCATTGGTACATATTTGTCGCCGTACTTTTGGCTCTGGTGCCCAGGCACAGTTTAATGTAAAGTTTGCCAATGTTCCTTGTAGTCCAACAGCATCACCTCCAACTACAGCATCCAATCCTATTGTTGGACCAATTGTTCAACAAAACTCTACATCATTCGATATGACAAAGTGTTTACAGGATAAGCAAGTAGCAAACAAATGGGCTTTAGGTATACATAGTTTGGAAAATCATGATCCTTCATTTCGTTATATTAAAATTGATGGTGTAGCACCAACTGTTAAAAATGTAGCTAATAATCTCTATTTTGATTGGGTTGAGACTAATTTATTATTTAGAAAAATTGGAACTGTAAATGCTCTTTCTCCAGGGAAAGCTAAGATACTGTTACCTATGGGTTTGAAATTGTCAAGATCATTTGATTTGGCATCTTTTAATACCATATCATTAACTACAGATTTTATAGATTCAATGCCTTCAGATGTTGATTCGGGTTCTTATTTAGCTCTTAATAATAATGGGCCATATCCCAATTCCCCAAACATTCCACATTTAAAATTTAATCCTGTTTTGACGGCTACCCATGCTTTTTCCGGGATTCAAAATTCATGTTCTATTCCGGTCATTAATATTCAATCAGGTTTAGGAGCATGGAAATTTGACTTCTCTTCTGGTAGTGGTCTATAAAAAAATCAAATACAATATAGAATGGGTATCATTAGATACCCATTCTATATATGTCAACATGACAGATATTGATTTTTGAATATGGAGCATAATATTAACTGCAAATTTAATTCTTACTGAGATTTTACATAAAAGTGTCAACTCTTTGTCATATTTATCCGCTATTTTCCCAGTCTATTTTGCCTAAGAAAAAGAAATCGTTTTGTTGATTATTAAGAAGTTGTTTGTACGTTGTTGTCTGTCATTGATTGTCAGTAGTTTTTTTTGTGGTTTTTTGTCGGCTCAGGAGAAAGTCGCTGATAAAAGTCAGTCGGAAGATGAAAAGAAAGCGATTAAAACATCTCAATCTGTTGAATCAACAGAAACTCCAGTTAAACAAAGGGATCAACAACAGAGCCAGCCACAACAACAGAACCAATCACAAAAAGTAGCACCAAAACCAACATTTGATATTCTCGAATATCGAGTGAAAGGCAATACAGTCCTGTCAGGAAAAACTATTGAGTTAGCATTAACCTCTTTTTTAGGGCCCCATAAAACTGAAGACGACTTGCAAAAAGCAGCAGATGCTTTAGAGAGAGCTTATCGTGACAATGGATACCCAGCAGTTTATGTGAATATTCCACCTCAGGATGTTGTGGGCGGTATTGTGTACTTGGATGCTGTTGAAGGAAAAATAGCCCGTTTAAAAATATCGGATGCAAATTATTTTGCATTAAGTGAAATCAAGGAGCAGGTACCGTCTTTGAGAGAAGATGAAGCTTTATATTTACCCAGTTTGCAAAAAGAGGTCAATCATTTGAACAGTTTATCTGCTGATTTAAATGTAATACCTATTCTTAAACCCGGTAAATTGCCAGGTACTTTGGATGTTGAATTAAAGGTAAGGGATAGCTTGCCAGTACATGGTGATATTACACTCAATAATCATCATTCAAAAAATACAACAGAAACTCGTTTAGGAGCAAGTTTGCGTTATGATAACTTATGGCAAAAACAACATGGATTGGGGTTACAGGTGCAAATATCTCCCGAAGATACCAGTGAAGTGAATGTGTTGTCTGTCACCTATATTATGCCTTGGAAAAAAACAAAAAACAGGATGGTTTTCTATGGTGTTAAATCTGAGAGTGAGGTTGATGTTAATCTGGCAAGTGATAGTGGCGATAGTTTATCAGTATTTGGTGATAGTAATATTTTTGGATTTCGTTTTGTGAAGCCTTTGGCATCAACTGCAAAATATATACATTCGTTATCGTTAGGGTTTGATTACAAAGATGTAGTAGATAGAGTACAAATCAGAACGGATATGAATAACCTGGATGACGATACACCGATTAATTATGTATCCTGGACAGCACAATATAATGCGACACAAAGGGCAAAAACAACAACCATACGATATGGATTAAGTTTAAATTTTTCATTGAATGGTATTGGTGGTTCAGATGAAGATGATTTTGATAACAGAAGTTTGGGTGCACTACCAAATTTTTTCTATCTACAGGGCAATTATAGAAGGCAGGATTTCTTTTCGGGAGATTGGTCGTTATCAAGTCAACTCAGATTCCAACTGACAGATTCACGTCTGATCAGTAATGAACAAATTAGAGCTGGCGGTGCAAATTCAGTCAGAGGTTATTTTGAGTCGCAACAGGGAGGTGATATTGGTTCTGTTTTAAGGTTTGAATTACAAACACCTTCGCTAGTTTCCAAAAAAAAATATATTCAAGATTTGCGAGCGACGGCTTTTATTGAAGGAGCCAGTTTAACGATAAAACGTTTTGTCATCAATAGTGGTAATGCGATACCAGGAGGAGGCAATAATGAGGGTGAAACTGGTGCAAATGAAAATATTGTGGCTAATGAACAACACTTCGATCTGGCAAGTATTGGTTTGGGCTTAAAAGCTCAAATAAATAAAAAACTGTTTATTGATACTTACTGGGCATTGCCCCTTAAAGAGGATTGTAGTCAACCTGGTTGTACTGATGAAACAGATATAGATAACAATAACCCAAAGTTTATTTTTAATATGAGTTATCAATTTTAGAGAATTATTTGGTAAATCAAGAACTTGAAAATCGAGATATTTCATAACAAGATTTAGCTTCTATCTTTTAATAATTGTGTAATAAAACTTTAACTTAATGGTGTGAAAATTCTGCAACTCAGTTGGACATTTATCTTATTGTGAATCACGTTGACTAAATTAAAAAAAATGTATATTAAAAAGCAAACCCTATGCTTGTTTGTTTTATGTCATGGTTTAATGTCAGTAGAACATGCCGCTGCACAAACGGATAATACATCTAATTTACCCGTACAAAATAATGTATGGATCAGTGAAGGTCAGGGTAGAGCGAATAATCCCGTAATATCTAATAATGGACTTAATATGACCATTGAGCAGTTAATGGATAAAACCATATTTCAATGGGAAAGTTTTAATATCGGTGAAGGTTACAGTGTTGAATTTCTTCAACCATCCAGTTCTTCTATTGCCCTTAACCGAGTGATAGGAAATGATGTCAGTAATATTCTGGGAAACTTAACCGCGAATGGCAGCGTGTATTTAATTAATCAAAATGGTATTTTGTTTGGTGAAAACTCACAGGTAAATACAGCATCCTTGATTGCTTCAGCTTTAGATATCGATGACAACTTATTTTTGAATGGGTCGTTTATTGATGCCATTAATCAAGATCAAGCAGCTTTTCAATTTAATCCCAATTTATCGGGTAATGATGAAGCATCAATTGAGATTCAGGAAGGCGCCTATTTACATACAGATGATGGGGGACGTATTTTAATGTTTGCTCCCACTATTGTGAATGAAGGTACGATCGAAACACCTGATGGACAAACCATTCTTGCGGCATCCAAAGATAAAGTGTATTTAACGGCAGTTAATGATCCTAATATCAGAGGAGGATTGCTGGTTGAGGTGGAAACTGGAGGTGATGTCACCAATGGTGGTGTAAATAATCGTGGGGAACGTGTAGGAGAAATTATTGCAGAGAGAGGCAATATTACATTACTAGGGTTAGCGGTTAATCAACAGGGGCGTGTAAGAGCAACGACGTCTATTAATCAAAATGGCTCTATTCGTTTAATTGCACGTGATTCAGTTGACGTATTAGCTGTTGGTACTGATTTACAAGCAGGAAACGTCAATGAAGACAGGTTAGAATTAATTGGCTTGCCTACTAATTTCAGTGAGGTGGTTCTGGCCGGTGAAAGATTTGTGATTCAGAGTGGAGACAGAATTGCTGAAGGCACCAATACAGGACAAGTCACACTGGGTGAAAATAGTGTGACTGAAGTGGTGTTGGATACAACGGATGAGAGTACAGCATCAGATCTATCCCTTCAACCCAAGTCCAGTATTGATATAGTTGGGCGTCAGATTGATGTACTGAATCAGGCCGAAGTTACAGCAACATCCGGCGATATTTCTATTGCTGCTGTGGCGGATTCAAATAGTCCATTTAGAACCAATGCAGAAGATGAAACAGCGAGAGTGTATTTGGCAGAAGGGAGTATCATAGATACATCAGGAGTTGAAAATGTGGTATTGCCCATAGAGCGTAATTCTTTAACAGTAGAATTAAGGGATAGTGATGCATTACGTGATTCTCCGGTACAAAGAGGCGGAGTATTAAGTGGTGCGACAGTACAGGTGGATTTACGTGAAGGAACAGATATTGCCAATATTCAAGGCGCGCTTAATCAATTACAACGTGGTCTGAATGAGCGCATGATTGATGCGGGTACTGTGAGGTTACGCTCGGAAGGTGAAGTGATACAGGAAACAGGATCAACAATTGATGTGTCCAGTGGTTCTATTGCATTTGAGTCTGGTTTTATTGCTTCAACACAATTAATTTCACAAGGTGAAATTATTAATATTGGTGATGCGGATCCATTACGTACCTATGATGGTATTTTAGGTACACAAACAAGAGTGCATGAACGTTGGGGAATAACCGAAACCTTTAACTCCGGTATTATAGATCGTGGTGAATTTGTTGAAGGTTTTGTACAAGGAGGAGCTGCAGGTGATGTTATGATTCAGGCTGCTGCAGTAAGACTTGATCCGAATGGTATTGATGCAACACAAATATTAGGTCCTTATCAACGTTCATCAAATGAAATAAGACGCTTGGGTGGTCGCTTTGAGTTAGATATTCAACACTACACCAATGTTTTACAAAATATTATTTTTACGGATGAATCGCAGATTCAACCTTTATTGGATAATGAATCATTATTTATCAATGCTGACAGGGAATCAACTCGAATACGTGTACCCGATTTATTGCTTCCTGGCCAATTGGATATCTCAGGTGCTTTAACAACACAAGTAGCAACCAATGGTAATGTGACGATTAATGAAGTCATTCAGGGTGGTGCAGGCGATCGTTTAAGTATTACAGGAGGATCTATTGATGTAAACGACGATATTCGTTTACAGGGAGGTCGCCTGGATTTGGTTTCTGAAATACCCAGTGGTCAAATTGATCCAACATCTTTAAGAATTGCTTCTGGTGTGACGATTGATACACAGGGTTGGTGGGTCAATGATAATCCATTGCTTCATACAGAATTACCCAACACCTCTTTATTTATCGATGGTGGCCATGTCAATATTGAAGGCGAAGGTGCTGTAGTGCTGGAGGCTGGTTCACGTGTGGATACCAGTGGCGGTGTACATTTAAATAGTGATGGTCAATTCATTGCTGGGCGAGGAGGCGATATTCGTATTGCTTCTGTGATTACAGCGGATAATGGACTAGATAATGCACAATTAAGTTTAGATGCGGAACTACAAAGTTTTGGTATTGAAGAAGGTGGTCGTTTGACATTAATTGCAGATCGTTTTGTGATTTCAGATGATGAAACACTGGCTTCAACAACAGAAGAGATGATATTGCGTAGTGATTTTTTTAATCAGGGTGGATTTAGTGCCTATGAGTTGGAAGCTCAATTACATGGTATAGAGATTTCATCTGGTGTTGAAATTATGGCGACATCTCAGAATTATTTGCTAAGACAAATAGAAACGGGCTTTGGTACAGTAAATTCAAGAAGTGTGTCTGTTAATGGGCAAATTCTGAATTTAAGTGAACAAACACTCACATTTTTTGCTCAATCAGGGCTGACTTCAGGAGCTGTGCAACAATTATCTGAACAAATTCAACTGGCAACTAATGGACGTGGCTTGAATGCAGATGAACGATTCAATGCTGCACAAAATGTATTACAGGAGCAAAATATACGCATTACTGATACAACCTTTGAACGCAATCTACTCGTTGAGTTAATGAATGCAAATAACGCCTTGGAATTACAAACCAATCAACAGGGTATCGATACTTTGTCAAGAATTGGTGAAGTGGTTGCTTATGAGCGACGTCCAGTAGATTTACATTTTACATCGATACGAAATGAAAATATTGATGCAGATACCAGTATTTTGATGCATGAAGGATCGCGTATTCAATTAGATCCTGGTGCAGAAATATCTTTTACCAGTGATCGCAGTATATTTATCGACGGTCATATTGATGCACCATCCGGGTTTATTGGATTGCAGATTGTAAAACCTATACTTCCAGCTAATAGTGATCCAGGTTATTTACCTGATCAATCCATATGGATTGGCAACAACAGTTATTTATCTGTAGCGGGTACTTCTATTGCTCGTCCAAGTGGTATTGAATTACAGGAAAACCTAAGAGATGCTTTGGTGTTTGATGCTGGACAGATTACATTAGATGCTTTACGAGGTAATGTGATTGTAAGACCAGGCTCAGAAATTAATTTATCGGGAACAGAAGCAATTGTTGATCGTTTGGTTATTGATGATAACAGACAGTTAGCTATTACCCCTGTTTCTGTTTATGCTGATGCGGGTCGATTAAATATTGATGCTCAGGAAAGTATTTTCCTGGATGGTGATATTCTTGCGAATTCTCACGCAACAGCAGACAGTGCAATTTTGGATATCACTTTTGGAATCACTAATACAAGAGATCGAGATGGTCAAGGCATAGTCAGTAATTTCTTATTTGGTGATCGTCATATTACTCTTGAAAATAATGTGGAGTCTGATTTAGAGGAAAACCTTGCCTTTGGTGATGACCTTGCTGAATCGTTTAATGGTCAGGCAAGATTGGATATTGAATCATTACAAGGCGCAGGCTTTGGAAACCTATTACTCTCTGTACGAGATTTTACAACTGCAGGTCCAGTGAGACAAACGTCTGAAGGAGCCGTTATTTTTGGTGAAGATGTTGCGTTATCAAATTGGCAGAATATTGTATTGGATACTAGAGAAATTATTATTGAAGCAGGTACAGCAGAGATTCAAGCTAATACCGTTACTTTGGGTTCCAGTGGTCGAACATTAAATTTTGCAAGAGAGGCTAGTTCTGGAGAGGGTATTTTCAATATTAATGCTAATGTTATTGATTTGACAGGTAACTTAGCCATTCAAAATACTCAGCAGGTACATTTAAACAGTCAAGGTGATATTCGCTTAAGGGGTATTGTTGAAAGCAATAATGTGCCGGCGTTAACCGGTCGATTCGCTGTTGCCGATCATTTAGAACTAACTGCTGCACAAATCTATCCAACTACTTTTAGTGATTTTGTGATGAATGCATCACAAAGCATTCAGGTGAATGCAATAGGACAAGCAACACCAGTGCTTTCAGCAGGAGGACGTTTAACCCTGGATGCACCTGAAATACAACAGTCTGGCGTGTTAAAAGCACCCTTTGGTGAAATTATTCTGGGTGGCGGTCAAACAGACAATGTTGTATTGACTGAAAATAGTATTACATCTGTATCTGGTGAAGAGCAAAGTGTTTTATTTGGACAAACACAATTGGATGCCACTGACTGGTTTTACTCTATCGGAACCCGTTTGGTGTTATTAGGTGGAAACAATAACCGACCTGCACCACAGCAACGAGTAGAACTGGATGCCACTTCAATTACCATTGCTGAAAATGCACAAGTGGATTTATCGGGTGGTGGAGATTTACTGGCCTATGAGTTTATCCCTGGGCCTGGTGGTTCAACGGATATACTGGCTGCAGAAAACGCTGCGGGTGCTTTCGCTATTATTCCTGAATTATCTTCAGGTTATGCACCGATTGATCCAGCCTTGTCACAAGGTACTGACATTTCAATGGGACAGCAAATCTTTTTTTCGGAGTCAGTTGCAGGTTTGTCATCCGGTACTTATACGGTTTTGCCTGCACGCTATGCATTATTACCTAATGCCTATTTAATCACACCGTTACAACAAGAGATTTTACCGGGAGAAACGCAAACGCGTATTGATGGTGCTGCTATTACAGCAGGTCAATTTGTGACTGCCAATACCAATATTCAGGATAGTATCTGGTCAGCCTTTGCTGTTGAATCGGCGAGTGTTGTACATGAAAGAGCTGAGTATCGAATCAGTTCGGCAAATAACTTTTTTGCAAATCAGGCGATAGAAAATAATTTAGCCATTCCTTTATTGCCTCAAGATGCTGGCGTACTGGTTTTACAAGCCAATCAATCTTTAGTATTGAATGGTGATATTATTGCGAGCACAGGAAATAATGGTGAAGGCCAGGCAGGCAGGGGGGCACAAATTGATATTGCTTCAGATAATTTAGCGGTTGTGCAAACAGTGGATAATAACAATACATCCGGTATTGTAGAGCTGGATGTGACGCAGCTGAATGCATTGAATGTAGAAAGTTTATTGATTGGTGGATCTCGCACACGTACCAATACAGGTACAGAAATTACCGTTGCTTCAGAGGTTGTCAGTATTACAGAAGGTGCACATTTGATAGCGCCAGATATATTATTGGCAGCAAAGGACAATGTTTCATTAGCGGCTAATGCGCATGTTGAAGGCAGTGGACAGGTTACCCCTTTTAATGAAACCTTAATTTTGCAAGGGGATGGCGCGTTTTTAAGAGCTTCTGCCAATCAACAGGCAACACTGATAAGAAATAATGAGCAGGGTAATGAGGGATTATTGGATATTATGCAAAATGCGACATTAAGTGCAACAGAGTCTATGATTCTGGATGCATCACAGGATGTTAATTTTGCTGGTAATATTGTTATGCAAGAGGGTTCTTTACAGCTAGGAGCTCCCGTAATTAGTTTGGGTGATGCACAAAATGTAACGGAAGGTGTGGTTCTAACAGAAGATAATTTGAGTAACATCAATGTTGATGAGCTGATTCTTAACAGCCGTAACAGTATTAACCTTTACAGCGACTTTGATTTTTCAGTGTCTGATTTGGTTTTACAAACAGCCGGTATCTTTGGTGTCAACAGTCAAACACAAACGACATTAACAGCGACGGATACATTACGATTAACCAATGTTAACAGTCAATTACCTACAAACCTATTGGCTAATGGACAGGGTGATTTGGTATTGAATGCCAATCAGGTAGAGTTGGCACAAGGTGATATTGAGATTGATGGTTATGAGCAGTTACATATCAATGCAACTGAGACAGTGACAGGTACAGGCACTCATCAATTGAATGTAGAGGGTGACCTGTTTATTAATACAGGGCGAATTCAAGGTACGTCAGGGGCAAATATGGGTTTTAATGTGGCAGGCGCTGTCCAGTTACATTCAAATGGACAAGTGGTTGGAACAAATGCAGCCGAAACAGGCACGTTAGTATCAGAAACCAACTTTTTGGGTGCTCGACTGGATATCCATGCTCACAGTATCGAATCCAATGCGCATATTGAACTGCCCAGTGGTTTTGTGAATTTTGAAGTCAACGGTCCTGAGCAGAATATTGTTTTAAACTCTGGAGCAGTGATTGATGTTTCCGGGCGAGAGTTAAATATTATTGATCAAATATTAGGAACTAATGCAGGTAGAGTTAGCTTGCAGTCGCATACAGGTGATATTCAACTCAATGAAGGATCCAGTTTATTGTTATCATCCACATTAGGTAATGCCGGTGAGCTCAGTATTATTGCGCCACAAGGTCAAGTGGCTATGAACGGTAGCATTGCAGCAAATACGACTGCCGGAGAAAATGGTCACGTTCTTTTGGATGTGGATACATTGGATGACTTTTCTGGACTCAATCAACAATTATTCTCTTCAGGATTTACTCAATCTATTTTACTAAGACAAAGAAGTGGTGATCTGCTGGTTGCAGAAACAGATACTGTGACAGCAGAACATATTGAGTTGACGCTGGATACAGGTTCAATACAGGTTGATGGAACCTTGAATGCATCGGGTAATGACGGTGGTCAGATCCGATTATCGGCAAGAGATACTTTGACTCTTTCATCAACAGGGGAAATATTGGCTCAGGCTAATACAACAACAGGTGATGGTGGTTCAGTTTTTCTGGGAAGTTTGAATAATCTGTCTCTCGCTCAAAGTTCAAGGGTGAATGTCTCTTCAGGAACAGAAATCAATTATGGTGGCGAAGTCGTTTTAAGAGCACCAAGAAATGCAGGTAATACGGATATTATGATTGATCAACTAGGTATTATCGAAGGTGCAGAAGACATACAGCTTCATGGGTTTAGAACTTATGAACGCCATTTAGTCCCCGATACATCCGATGTTGCTTTTAGTGAAGCCAGTGATTTTATGACACATGTGCCCGATATTGATACTCGTTTGGGTATCAATGGTCAGGAAAGCTTTTCTCTATTACCGGAAGTACATATTTACAGTAATAGCAACTTGATATTGAATCAGGAGTTGGACTTATTAGGCTTACGTTTTCAAAATGATAATCCGGGTATTTTAACTTTAAGTTCAAGGGAAGATTTGATGATTAATGCGCCTCTAACAGATGCTTTTGAATCCAGAGAAACACCTTTTTCACAAGAGTTTGGTTCAGCTTTTGGGCTTCCACCAGAGTTTGCTGATTTTTTAACGGAAGGAAGCAGCTGGTCTTATCAACTGATTGCAGGTTCTGATAACACTTCCGCTAATCTATTTGCTGTGAATCAAGGGCAGGGTAATTTGATTCTGGAATCTGATGTTGCCGTTCGAACGGGCACAGGCGATATTAGGATAGCAACGGGTAACGATTTGATACTAAGCAATCAAACCTCTGTTATTTATACAGCTGGAGAGGAAACCGGTGTGGGTGATTTGATTACTGATACGGGAGGCTTTAATCAAGAATCATTGATTATGTTTACTTTATTTCCAAATTTGCCTAGTTACCCCATCAATGGTGGTGATATTGATATTCGGGTAGGCGGTAATATTGATGCCAATCCGTCCAATCAATTATTTACCGCCTGGTTACAAAGAGTAGGAGGTAACAACAACGTTAGTACTAATGAAGTAAATACCAGTTGGGCTGTTTCTTTTCAGGATTTCCAGCAGGGTATTGCTACTTTAGGGGGTGGTAATATCAATATTCATGCTGATGGTGATATCAATAATTTATCCGTTTCTTTGCCGACGACAGGTAAACAAGTGTTGGAGAATAATGGTGTACCTTTGGTATTGGGTGGGGGTGATTTGGTATTGAGTGCAGGCGGTAATATTGATTCTGCCAGAGTATTGGTAGATAGAGGTGAAGCTCATATAGTTTCTGATGCAGCCATTACATCCAGTTCAAATTCTGATTTGGGTTTGATATTGGCTTTATCAGATGCACAAGTGGATGTATCTGCGAGAGGGTCAGTACAAATTAGTAGCGTGGCTAACACTACAGTGGTTGGTCAAAGTGCTACACAA
This sequence comes from Kangiellaceae bacterium, assembly GCA_965230335.1. Taxonomy (GTDB): domain Bacteria; phylum Pseudomonadota; class Gammaproteobacteria; order Enterobacterales; family Kangiellaceae; genus CBDDKS01. The sequence goes on from CBDDKS010000006.1 coordinate 1,878,399, forward strand.
AATTCTGATTTGGGCATTAATGTTTATGTTCCGTCTAGTAATGTTGCTTCAAATTTTTTCACTTACTCTGAAAATACACAGGTAAATTTTGAATCCTTAACACAGAACATTATTTTTGAAAATAATAATACTACAAACCGAAGTGCTATAGAATCGGAAATATCCAGTATTAATTTTTCTGTAAATACAGTAGACGTCAATAGTTTGTTTATCTATCCAGGTAGTTTGCAAGCGAATGCGATACAAGGCAATATTCAATTCAATGACTCTATGACGTTGTTTCCATCACCTCAAGGTGGTCTTGATTTGCTAGCAGGTGATAATATCATTACTGATAGAGATTCAGGTTCTATTATAAGTGTGGCGGTATCTGCAGTATCTTCTGAGGCCTTGCCAAATGTTTTAAATCCAATATCAAAAATCAGTGAACTTTTTTCTTCAGAACTTGCTAATAATAGGTTATTGGAAAGGAATACAACAACTGGTTCTAACCGTGAACGTTTTTTTTCAGATAATCCTATTCATAGTACAGATGAGTTCCCATCTAGTATTGTAGCAGGTGGTAGTATTATTAGCCGCTTTCCTTTACATATTCAAATACCTGAAGAGACACGGGTAGCGGCTGGAGCAAATATTGAAAATGTGAGTTTTGTAATTCAAAATAATCAGGCTGATGATATCAGTGTGATTCAGGCAGGTCAGGATATTTTGTATCCCAGTCAAAGAAATGCTGCTGGACAACCAGAGATAAATGAGGGTCGAATTGAAATTTTTGGGCCAGGCCGTTTGGATGTGATTGCTGGCCGGCATATTGATTTAGGAGCTTCTTTAGGTATTCTTTCAGAGGGGAATCGTTTCAGTCGAGGTCTTCCCGATGAAGGTGCTGATATTACGGTGATGACGGGTATTCAACAACAGCCTGATTATGCAGGTTTTGCTCAACGCTATTTAGTTGATGATGATCGTTACAACGATACTTTGATTCAATTTGTCACTTCAGAATCATTTTCTGGTGATGTGATTGAATTTGTCAGTGCAGAAACGGGTGTTGATTATTCAGATGAAACATCTGCCATCGAAGCTTTATTGACACTGGATGAGGCACGTCAGGCAGCGGTGAGTTTAGAGGCATTCCAGTCGGTCAATAACATTACGCAAAGAGCGCTGATTCTGGATATTTATTTTAACGAATTGCAATTAGCAGGTGTTCAGGATGCAAGACAGGAAATCGATGATCCTGCGATAGATGGTTTCCCTCGAGGTTTTGCTGCCATAGAAACGTTATTCTCAGGCAGTACCGACAATCCTCAAGATTATGCCGGTGATTTGGATTTGGTCTTCAGTGCTATTCGTACTTCTTTTGGTGGAGATATTAATTTTGTAGCACCAGGGGGTGTGGTCAATGCGGGTTTAGCCATTGTGCCTGTTTTCTCAAGTAGTGACAAAAGTGCCGATGAGTTAGGTATTATTATTGGAGGCCCAGGCGATATTAATGGTATGGCCCATGGTGATATTTCTGTGAACTTGTCACGAATCTTTACTTTGGGTGGTGGAGATATAACGCTATGGTCCTCTCTCGGTGATATCGATGCAGGCCGAGGTGCCAAGTCTTCATTGAGTGTACCTCCCGTTGAAATTGAGTTTAATCCATTTACAGGTGATGTGATTGAGCAACTACCGCCTGCAGTATCAGGTAGTGGTATTCAGGCAGCCTCGCCTCCAGGTAGTTCACCAAGCTCTATTTTCCTATTTGCACCACAAGGTGTTGTGGATGCTGGTGAAGCAGGGATTTCTGCCTCAGGTGATTTGCTTATTGCTGCCACTGAAGTTTTAAATGCGGATAATATTGAAGTAGGTGGTATTTCCGTTGGCGTTCCGGTAACAACAGGTGTTTCTGCTGATGTTGCAGGGGCAAGTAATCTGGGTTCAACCTCAACCGATTCAGCGTTAACGTCAGTGAATGAAAGTTTTACAGGTGGTGGTGGAGAAGATGAATCAGTGACTTTCCTGACGATTGAAGTAATAGGTATTGGTGAGTAAATCCCCTTTTATCAATACTTTTTTTAACCCCTTTTTTATTTAAATCGTTTTAACTAACCAAAAAGAAATTGAAAAATGAAATTGTTTAAAATTATTTGTTTAATGTTTTGTATGGGTGTTTTATTACCAAGTCAATCTTTTGCCTGGTGGAATGAGTCCTGGCCTTATCGAATACCGATTAGTATCGATACGACGATGACAGGTGCAAATATTAATTCACCGGTTAATGAATTGCCTGTTTTAATTCGATTACATAACGGTAACTTTACAGATTTCTTTTATTTAAAAGAAGATTTGGGTGATTTACGTTTTATTGCCGGTGATGACAAAACACCACTCAAACATCATGTTGAACGTTTTGATTTAATCAATCAAATGTTATTTATTTGGATAAAGCTGCCTCAAATTTCCGGTAATTTAAATACAGAAAAGATTTGGATGTATTATGGCAATGCTGAAGCGGTAAAAGCGGCTGATGCTGGCGGTACTTTTGATGTGGCACAGTCAGCGGTTTTTCATTTTGATGCAGAACAGGTATTGCCACAGGATGTTACTGCGTATGGTAGCCATGCCATAGAATCAACATCCGTCATGAATCCTAATTCACTTATTGCAGCAGGTGCTCAGTTTGATGGAAAGCAGCATATTCAATTACCAGATGCCTTACCATTACAGGTGATGCCTGATAAAGGTTATACCTTTTCTGCCTGGGTAAAGCCTCAAGGTACACAAGATGATGCCTATTTGTATCATCGTAAAAGTGCTTCAGGTAACGAAATGATTTTAGGTATTGATCAAACAGCCTTATATGCAAAAATAAAGTTAGGCAATGCAACTATAGAAACACCGAGAACAGCGCCATTAACACCGGATGTCTGGCAATTCATTAGTATGACCTATGGTAACAATAAACTATCGGTTTATGTGAATGGGGTTGAGTTGGCTCAGATTGCCGCTGATGCAGCTGGAATGACAGGCCCTATTTATATCGGAGCTTCTTCAAGTAAAACGAATGGCTTTACGGGTGAAATGGATGAAATGGCTTTTTCAAATTTAGTCAGAGAAGGAACTTATCTTAAAGCACTGGCATCCAGTCAGGGGATTGACAATAAACTGATTCGTCTGAATGAAGCGGAGCAATTGGGTAATGCGGGTGGTACTTCCGTTTTTTCATCGATTCTTCACCATGCCAATGAAGATAAATTTGGTTTAGGTATTATTATTTCTCTTGTGATTATGTCAATCATCAGTTTATTGGTGATGTTTGTCAAAGGCTGGTATTTAAGCCGTGCTCAAAGTGATAATAAAAAGTTCTTAAAAGCTTATTATGCATTAGGCATGGGAGATCCTGCCATGCTTGATAAAGAGGAAGATGATGACGATAAAGCAGCAGAAGAATCGCCTATTGCTCAAGCATTTTTTGGTAAACATGATCATTTTCAAAGTTCTCCTATTTATCATATGTATCATAAAGGGTTGAAAGAAGTTCGTGTAAGAATGGGTGACAGTGTTGGTGCAAGTGCAAATACACAATTATCCACACAGGGATCAGAAGCGATACGTGCATCGATGGATGCTTTTTTGGTAAGAGAAATGCAAAAATTAAATTCCAAAATGGTTTTATTAACAATAGCTATTAGTGGAGGACCATTTCTTGGGCTTCTAGGAACAGTCGTTGGTGTCATGATTACTTTCGCGGGTATTGCTGAAGCAGGTGACGTTAATATTAATGCGATTGCTCCAGGTATGTCAGCTGCACTCTTGGCAACTGTTGCAGGCCTTGCTGTCGCGATTCCTGCTTTATTCGGATATAACTATTTAGGCTCAAGAATTAAGGAAATATCTGCTGATATGCGCGTGTTTGTTGATGAATTTATCACAAAAATTTCTGAGCATTATGGCTAAATAAGAGTACAGCAGTTAATGAAAGTGTTAACGGTTAATAACAAGGCAAAACAATGAAAGTACAAGATGAAAATGAACCCTATGATGAAATTAACATTACCCCCATGTTGGATTTGGCTTATGTATTGTTAATTATTTTTATCATTATGACAACAGCAACGGTTCAAGGTATTAAAGTTAATTTACCAAAAGCAAGTGCTACTCCCAGTCTTGCCAAACCGAAAACAAAAGCCGTCACCATTACACAGGATGGTACCATATTTTTGGATGCTTATCCGGTGTCATTGACGGAGCTGGAGTCTTTATTGCGTCAATATAAAGCGGTTGATCCTGAGTTGCCTGTGGTTGTTAAAGCTGACGCACAAATTCAATATCAACGCGTGGTTGATGTATTGGATTTGATTGGCCGTCTTGAAATTACACAACTGGGTCTGGTGACCAAGAAAATTGTTAAATAGTTTATCAATAACGTTGATTGACCTTAATTATTGATATTTTGAGTTTGATGTATTGTGAAGCAAAAACAAATAAAATTTTTATTTCTTACATTGGGTATCTTAATTTGTGCAGGATTAAGTTGGAAATTGTATGACTTTTTTGCCAGTTTGGATAACAAACCAGATAAGAAAAATGTTGTACAACAAATCACGATGATAAGGCCTCCACCGCCACCTCCAGAACCACCGCCGCCGCCACCAGAACCTGAGATAGAAGAAGAAATAGAGGAAGAGGTGATTGAAGAATTAGAAGATGCCATGCCTGATGAAATGGATAGCGAGCCTGTTGGTGATAATTTAGGTCTTGATGCGGAAGGTGGTGCAGGTAGTGATGGTTTTGGTTTGGTTGGCCGTAAGGGAGGTCGAGGCATTGTTGGTGGTGGCTATGCTGGTTTAATTCAGAGAGAATTAACCGATTTATTAATTGAAGATAAAGAATTACGAAGAAGAGAATATTTATTTATTCTTAAAGTTTGGGTCGATAAATTTGGAAAAATTGAACGTTATGACCTGAATCAAAAAACAGGTGAAAAAAAAGAAAAACATTTATTAGAAAATGCTTTGGCAAAACTTGAAAAACTAAGTGAAGCACCACCTTTAGAATTACCTCAACCCATTACATTAAGAATTCGTTCACAGTTTTAAATTTGAATTTAAGGTCATATGATGTTAACAATGAAAAAACTCAAACATATTCCAGTTTTGCTAACTTGTTGTATCGGAATTGTATTTGCAGAGGATGATATTAATAAAAAGTCTGAAAAAAAAGAAATAGCAAATAAAGAGACGGTAAATATTAATCAAGATATGTTGGAAATGAAAACACGTTCTAACCAAATATTACAACTGCTTGTTGAACAAGGCATTTTAACAAAAGAACAGGCACTTGATTTAATCAAAAAAGCAGAAAAGATAGCTAAAGAAAAATACTTAACACCAACCGAAATGGTTGATAAAGCATTAAAAGATGAGACCTCTAAAATAGATATACAATCGCAAGATGTTGTCAGAGTACCTTATATACCTGAGTATATTCGTAATAAAATTCGGGATGAGGTACGCTTTGGTTTAAAAGAAGATGTCACACGCGATGTGTTAAGTGAAGCAAAAACAAAACAGTGGGGTGTACCTGGTTCTTGGCCAATATGGCTGAAATACATAAAGCCTTATGGTGATATTCGATTAAGAGCCCAAATTGATACTTTTGATTCTGATAACCTTTTGGGTACTCTAAATTTTCAGGCAATTAATGAAGCTGGCGGTATTGATTCTGCTGGAATTGATGCATTTTTTAATACAACGGAAGATCGCCAACGTCTTAGGTATCGTTTTCGTTTTGGTGTAAAAGCCAAGATCACAGAATATACAACAGTGGATGCTCGATTTGCGACAGGTAATAGTAGAGATCCTGTTTCAACCAATCAAACATTAGGCAGTTATAACACAGCTTCAAGCTTGAATTTGGATAGAGCCTATTTAAGTTTTACCAATCAGGTAAGTAGCTGGAAAATGCACGCAGGAAGAATACCGAATCCTTGGTTAAGTACCGATTTAATATGGGATAAAGATGTAAACTTTGATGGCGTTGCTGCCACTTATTTTTGGCGTCGTACCGATAATATTTATGATGAAGAAGAGCGGCAATTTGATCCTTATCTTACTTTTGGTGTCTTTCCATTAGAAGAAATTGAACTGAATTCAGAAGATAAGTGGCTCTATGGCTTTCAAATAGGATTCGACTATTTGTTTGAAAATCAAAATAAGCTAAAAATGGCTTTGGCCTATTATAGTTTTGATAATATTACTGGAAGGCGTAATACGCCAAATAGTAATCTTTTGGATTTTACTGCGCCTGACTTCTTACAAAAAGGTAATACAGTAGTAGACATTAGTGGTGATAGTTCCAGTACAACAAATAATTTATTTGCCTTGGCTTCTGATTTTGATGAAGTGGCATTGACATTGTCTTATGACATTGTTCGTTTTGTGCCAACACATATTATCTTGGATGTGGAATATGTAAAAAATATTGGATTTGATCAAAATGAAATCCTGCAAAATTTAGGTGTGTTAATTGATGAAGAAAATGAAGGTTATCAAGTCAAACTGACTGTTGGTTGGCCTAAAGTCAGGAAGAAAAATGATTGGCAAGTATCTGTTGCCTACAAGAATCTAGAGGGTGATGCTGTATTAGATGCCTTTACCGATTCAGATTTTCATCTGGGTGGCACAAATACCAAGGGATTTGTCTTAGCAGGAAAGTATGGTCTAACTTTCAATACTTGGCTTCAATTACGAATATTTAATACTGATGAAATATCGGATGCTCCTTTCGGCATAACAACAACACAATTAGATCTTAATGCAAGGTTTTAACTAAAAGGTAAGTAAGTTATGAAAATTTTTAAACTTCAATGTATTGCAGCTTTTGCAATTGTTATTATATTTCCAATAAAAATTAATGCGCAAGCTGACCAGGCATTAGCACGTGCTCAATATATGATGCGTCAACTCAATGCTGAAAAAACAGCATTAGCAAAAGAAAATGTGGATTTAAAGAAAGAATTGGAACAGTTGAAAAAAGATTATTCACGGTTAAAGAATAAATCTAAAAAAACAAGCAATGCTTTAGTAGACAGATTAAAGGAAGAAAAAGAAAAGTTATTAAACTCTTCAAATTCTATTGTTGAAATGGAAGAAACTATAAAGAAAAAAAATCATTTAATAAAAAATATGGAACAACATATGAAACTTTATGATAAAGATCTTTATCAATGTATTGATCATAATAAAACAATCTATCAATATTCAATGGAAATGTTAAACGAAGGATTATGGAAGCCAGCAAAAAAAACAGAACCTTTTATTCAGTTCCGACGAGTTAAAATAGAAAATTTAGCTCAGGATTATCAATATAAAATTCAAGATGAACGTTTTGATTCGAATATAACATTACCTGAATATATTGATAAAAAAGAAAAAATTTCTTTAGAAAATAGTCATTCAGATAATGTTGAGCTCAAAGAATAATAACTAAATGAAATACTAAAACATATTTAACCTCAGCTGTGCATAAGAAAAGTTCACATTGCTGAAGTTATTTAAGACTTAGCTTACTCAGAATTTAGATTAACTTAATTCCATTCTAAAAAGATACGTTATTATTTTTTGTAATAATGGACTTATTTACCGTATTTAAATGATTTGATATACAACTCAAATTAACTGACCCTGGTTATGTATGTAGCCGGGGTTAACTGGTCATACTGGCATTATTCTTGCCCATGTTACAATGACAGCTTCTTTTTGTATGTTGTTGTAAATAAATTTGACATGGGTTTATAACAGAAATGAAACGTTTCAATAATGGAGAAAAAAATCCTGAAATATAAATTTCATTGTTAATTCACATTTCATGCATGAAAGGGATAACCTCCAAGTATATACTTCTCGGCGATTTAAACCAATCTTACAGGGGCAACAAGCCATGAAAAGCACAGCACTATTTTTAACAGCAGCTCTACTCTTTACAACTCAAATGAATGCAGCCTTAGTAACAATCAGCAGTAATGCATTTGATTTAACTTACGATGATGAAACTATCGGATTATTTGGCACTCCCCAAATTTCTGGTAATACCGTTTTCTTTACACCCCATGAATTTTCTACAACTTCATTAGATGGAAACGGAACTGGTTTTGTTAATAGTACGTTGCATATGACACTTCAACCTAAGCCTAGTGTGACATTTACATCGTTTAGTTATGTCGAACGGGGAGATTATATACTCGAAGGTGAGGGCGCTTCAGTGAATGTTTCTGGTCAAATTCGAGTCAGAAGTGTGAACGATGTGTTATCAGAAAGTAGCAGTTTTATGACAACCGATGCACCTTTGGATCAACAAGGATTAAATAACTGGGAAGCAGAAGCAACAATTGATGGTTCTACTGGTGATTGGAAGCCTGATGGCTCAGGTGTGATTTTGACTCTGGAAAATATACTCACTGCAAGAACAGACTGTCATAGTGAAATTGCTTTTATAGAAAAGAAATTTATTGGGTTTGATATTGGTACATCGGCAACTGTTGTACCTTTGCCTTCAGCATTTGTCTTTTTAATGTCTTCTTTGTTTTGTGGAGGCTTTTTATTGAGAAAGAAAAAGTAAACAGGCTCTAGCTCTTTTTTGCCCTTGAGTTAGGTCTTAAAGAGCGTCATTGTTTTTTTGATTTAAAATTGAACTGGTTAAGTTTATCAATTCTACAAGGGACTGTAATAAAATAGTCACAAAAGTTCAATAAAATGACGCTCTACTTAGCTTATTGCTATATTGTTACTGATAAGTACTTCTATTATGCGTATCTACAACATTGTCTTTATATCACTGCTTTTATCATTTCCTTCTATTTGTATATCCGCAGATGGAGAGCCCAGTAAGCTCATTGAAAGTAGTAAAAAGTCACATGATTATAAAGTTCAACCTGGTGATCTACTTCGAATTTCTGTTTGGAAAGAAGCTGATATGCAAATTGAACTGGCAATTAGACCCGATGGGAAGTTTTCTTTTCCTTTAATTGGAGAAGTCAATACAAAAAATAGGGAAATTAATGATATTAAAAAAGAAATGGAAGAACGTTTGTCTGAATATATTCCCGAAGCTATTGTAACCATTATTATGTCAGAACCACTAGGAAATAAAATTTTTGTGATTGGACAAGTTAACCGCCCTGGAGAATTTCCACTGGTAAGACGCATTGATGTCGTGCAGGCATTGAGTAAAGCTGGTGGTATGACACCTTTTGCAGACAGCAAACATATCAAGATTTTAAGGCGAGATACGAATGGTGAACAGTATTCCATACCTTTTAATTATGCCAAAATCGCCAAAGGGAAAGACTTAAAACAGAATATCATGCTAGAAAGTGGTGATATTGTATTAGTCCCATAATAATGCTCTCTAAATTCAATAAAAGGTGGATTGACGTTGACTATTTATATCAAGGATTTTTGTTGATGATACTTAGCATGACTAGTTCACATGTGTTTGCTTATCAGTGGTACTGGCAACCAGAAGTATCTTTTACTCAAGGTTATGATGAAAACCCTGCTTATAGAACAGACAATATATTATCGAGCCAATCTAACAGAACGGATTTTTTATTGAGGACAGGTCTCAATGCAGAAACACATGAATTTGATGTGCAATATCGATGGAGAGATATTCAATATGATCGATTTATTTTATCGGGACAGCAAGATAATCGAACGGAGCAAAGAAATAATTACTTAACATTTAATGGACAGTATGCGTTGCCACGTTTTTTATGGAGCTTTGAAGCCCGTAATACTGATGAGCAATCATTTGAGATTGCTTTTGAAGATACTGGTGAAGCACGTGGTGATTTGATTAAAAATGAGCAGAGTATTTCAACAAATTTTCGTCATTTATTATCAGAAAGAGTCAGTTTGCAATTTGCTATATCATACTCTGAAACCAATTATAATCTAGTAAATAATTCTTTAGTAGATAATCGCTTTCAAATATATAGTTTAAATTATCAGTATCAGTTAACGCCTAGATTAGCAATAACCAATGGTATATCAAGGCAGGAATTTTCTACAATTGATATTCTTAATCAATCCGATACTGATAGTTTAATGCTTGGAGTAAATTGGCAGTTTAGTTCAACGTTACAAGGTGATATTACTACAGGGTATAGAAAAACAAGCTCTTTATTTGAAAATAGAAACCCTGTTCCTGGTTTTCCTGGAGTTATTGTTGGATCTACTATCAGACCTCCAAGTAAAGCAGGGCAGTTTATAAATATAAATTTAACGAAAGGGCTATCTATTTCATCCTTAGATTTATCATTGAATAATTCACTCATACCTAATGCAACAGGTTCACTGGATGAGAGAAATGAACTAACCTTTTCGTTAAATACCCGATTTAATTACAGGTTTAGGGTTTCTTTACGATTTAGATATTTTGATAGAAATAGACTTCAGATTAGTCCGCCAAATGAAAATGGTTCTGATAATCAACAAAATAATTCATTGAATAATGATAATAGAATTTTTCGTAGATTAACGACATCATTTAATTACAGGTTAGATCGTTACTGGACATTTGTTACGGCTTTTCATATTGGCAAGCAATACTTTAGTGATGAAACTGATGCTCGATCAAGAACGTTAAGTATCGGTTTCATTTATCGTGGTAAAGAACAAAGATCGTCTTATTAGTGGCATAATTTAGAGTAAAGTAACATGACAGCAGAATCCATTGATTATCAAAAAGTATCACAGCCTACAAAAGGAATGAAAGACTATTTAAATACCCTATGGCGTCGAAAATATCAAGCAATGATTGTTGGATTTATATTATTGATTATTGTTGTTTCTTTAGCATTAGGGTTACCTTCTATCTATCGTTCATCGTCAACCATACTGATTGAGCAACAGGAAATTCCACAGGATTTAGTAAGAACAACCATTACCAGTTATGCCGATCAACGTATCCAGGTTATTTCACAAAGGGTGATGACCAGTTTAAATTTATGGGAGATTATTAAAAAATTCGAACTTTATAAAGATATGCGTAAAGAGGAACCACGAGAACTTGTACTTAAGGAAATGAGAGATAATATCTCATTAGATACTTTAAGTGCTGATGTGGTTGATCCACGAAGTGGACGGCCAATACAAGCAACTATAGCTTTTACTTTGGCTTTTAAAAATAAATCGCCTTCAATAGCTCAAAAAGTGGCCAATGAATTAACTTCTTTATTTTTAAAGGAAAACTTAAAAAGTCGAACTCAAATGGCGACTGATACATCAAGATTTTTAGAAGAAGAAACAAGAAAGTTAAGTTTGAAAATAACAGATTTAGAAACAAGACTTGCTGAGTTTAAGGAAAAAAATGTTAATAACCTTCCAGAATTGGCACAATTAAATCAACAAACATTGCAAAGAACAGAAAGAGAAGCAGAAGAAGTGGAAAGAGAAATTAATATGTTAAGAGAAAGAAAAATTTATTTGGAGTCTCAGCTTGGTCAAATAACACCCAGTTCCAGTGTTATATCTGAAACAGGGGAAAGAGTTTTAAGTCCAGCGGGGAGATTAAAAGTATTAAAAACGGAGTATTTACGTTTGTCAGCCGTATATTCTAAAAATCATCCAGAAATAAAACGTTTAAATAGAGAAATTTCAGCATTAGAAACTGAAGTTGAAGTTACTGATTCCAGTAAAGAAATTAAAGAACAAATTATATCTCTCGAAGCTGAATTACTAAAAGAACAAGAACATTATTCTGAACAACATCCAGTGATTAAAAAATTACAAAAGCAGATTGGATCTTTAAGAGAGGTTTATCAACAAAAAGTATCTACTGAAAAATTATTTTTAAATAGCCAAAAAGATGAAGTTGTAGGAGATAATCCGGTATTTATACAGTTAAAAACACAATTAGAAGCTACTGAAACAGAGTTACTCAGTTTGTATAATAAAAAAGAAAAACTGAATAATAAAATGGTTAAATATGAACTAAGACTGATTCAAACACCACAAATAGAAAAAGATTATCGAACATTATTACGTGATTATGACAATGCCTTAATAGACTATAAAGAAACCAAGTCTAAGTTAGTCGCTGCTCAATTAGCTGAATCAATGGAAATTGGAAGAAAAGGTGAAAGATTTACGCTTATAGAACCTCCGATATTGCCACAGAAACCAGTGAGTCCTAATAGAACAGCTATACTTATTTTAGGTTTTTTCTTTAGTATAATATTAAGTATTGGTTTTGCGATATTGTTAGATACTATTGATGGAAGGTTACACGGACAAAAAATTATTAATCATTTAATAGGAGAGTCTTCCTTATCAGTTATACCTTACATTATGACAAATGCCGAAATAAAAAAACGAAAGACGGTTTTGAAATTAAGTATTTTATTATTATTTATCTTTACTAGTTTAATTATTATTTTGTTTCATATATTTATTATGCCAATAGATACACTCTGGTATATTTTGGCGAGGCGATTTGGAGTTTAATATGGCAATTTTTAAAAAAATGAAAAAATCTAATGATCACAATGAAGAAGAAAAAACGATAGAACAGTTTATCGGTAAAAATTCATTGATCTATTCAAAAACAAAAAAAATTAATGTATTACCACAAATTCTCAGGAAAAACAGGGTTATTTCTATTGGACAAAATAATAAAATATCCAATGCTTATAAAATTTTAAGGACACGAATTCTTCAACGGATGAAGATAAAAGAATGGAAGACTTTAGGTATAACCAGTACAGAAGAAAAAGAAGGAAAGAGTTTAACGGCCGTTAATTTGGCAATTAGTATTGCTCAAGATAGTCGTCATACAGCATTGCTTGTTGATTTTAATTTTCAAAGTCCAGGCTTGCAATCTTTTTTTGAGTTAAAGCCTGAGAATGGTATTAATGATTACTTTCTAAATAATACTCCAATTGAAGAAATACTAATTAATCCAGGTATTGAGGGATTAGTTATTTTACCATGTATCAAACCTATTAAAAATTCGTCAGAGACTTTGTCTTCTGAGACAGCAATTAAATTAGTTAATGAGCTAAAGGAACGCTATAAAGACAGGGTAATTATTTTTGATTTACCGCCTTTATTAAGTAGCGATGATGTTATTGCTTTTTCTCCATATATTGATACCGCCTTATTAGTTATTGAAGATGGAAAAACAAAAAAGGAAAATTTAGTACAGTCTATAAATTATTTAGGAAAAACACCATTAATTGGTACAGTATTAAATAAATCCGGTGGACGTTCGCTGATGAGAAAGTAATGCTTTGCAAAGCTAAAATTACATTAAAAAAACATGAAAAACTGATTTATACTGTATTAGATCAAGGAGTTTATTCAGGTTCAAATTTTGTTGTTGTTATTTTATTAGCAAACATGTTGTCTCCTAAAGACTTTGGATTATATTCATTATTGTTTGCAAGTATTATGGTTTTGAATTGTTTTCAAAACGCATTTATTACAGGGCCATTTAAAGTGCTTTCAATTTCTAAAAAAGGTAATGTAAATCAGAACTATTTATATTTTAATATTATTGCTCAATTTATTATTTCATTTTTTCTTGGAGTATTGTTTTTTTGTATAATATATTTGGGGTTTGATTTTAAGTTAAAAGTTTCATTTGTTATTGCATTATGTTTATTTTTCCAACAGCTATATGAATTTATACGAGTTTATTATTTAACAAAATTAAATATAAAAAGGCTTTTAATTATTGATCTTCTTGTTGTGTCAATGAGAATAATTTTATTACTAATTTATTTAAATTCTAAAGTAGGGCTATATGAGTGCTTTGTTATACTATCTATTCCTTATTGTATTTCGTATATTTTCTTTCCAATAAAAATAAAGGGAAAAATGAGTAAAAATAATTTTAATGATATTCTGAAAAAAAATTATCAATATGGAAAATGGCTGTTTTATGAGAGTATAGCGTATATTTTTTCTACTAGAATATATATTTATTTTGTTGGGATTGTGATTAACGTAGAAGCTGTAGGTGTATTAAATGCTACACAAAAAATACTAGATACAATAAATGTATTTGCAATGGGAATTGTTTCATATTTAATACCAAAATCAAGAAAGCAATTACTTGAAAACGGTTATTTTTTATGGAAAGAAACATTTATAAATATAGGGATTTTTATGAATATAATAATTTTTATATTGTTAATTATTTTATCGATGTTTTCTGATTATTTATTAACATTATTGTATTCATCTTATTATGCACAATATAGTTATTTAATACCAATCTTAGCTGTTGGTTATATGTTTATGTCAATTAATTCTATTTTGAGCGCTGCATTTAAAACAACTGAGCAACCAAAGTATGGTGTTTATGCTAAATTACTATCTGCCATAATTTCTTTATTATATGTGTATCCTGCACTAACTTTCCTGGATGTTAAAGGAGCTGCATTAGGTTTAGTATTAACACAATTTTTATGGTTATGTGTTTATGTATACAATGTATATATTGGAAATCTCAGTAAAAAGTCTGTAATGAAAAAAATATCAACTTATAATTGAGTAATTATTTAATGAGAAAAACTTTAAAATATAGTTTGATTGTTATTATTATGATTTTTAGTGTTGCATTGAAATCAAATGAAAATAACAATGTTATGTGTGAGTCTAGGGTCATTTTTGATGAAAGATTTAATTGGGCTTTATCAAAAAGAAATACAATGGAAGTATTAAAGAGAATAAAAAAAGCTGGATTTAATACGTATATTGTCAATGTTTGGCATGGTAAAGGAACATATTATAAAACAAAGCAGGCATATGTTTTTGATAATGATATTTTGAAAAGACGCCTAAGTTATGAAGATCCTTTGGAATATTTAATCAAACAGGCACACAGACTGGGTATTGAAGTACATCCTTGGTTTACTGTTGTGAAAAGAGAAAGTAAAAAGTATAAACAATTTTATGATGAAGGTACGCCACCAGGAGCATTTAACGTGCATAATAAAGAATTTAGGCAATTTATTGTAAAGTTAATCTTGGAAGTGGTAGATAATTATAATATTGATGGAGTTAATTTGGATTACATTCGAACGATGGGGATTTGTAAATCAAAATTATGTGTTAATGAATACAAGAAAAAGTACAAACATTCTTTAATAGATGATATTAAATTAATTTATAAAGATAAAGATGCAAGAAAAAGAATTGAAATATGGCAAGATGACTCTATAGAAGAAATAATAAGAGAGCTCTCTAAAAAAATTAGAGTTAAAAAGAAAAATATTGTGATTAGTATAGATGGACAACCATTTCCTAGTTCAATGAAAAGACCTTTACAGGGAAGGAATTCGATAAAGTGGATTCAAAATAAATGGATAGATGTTATTTATAATATGGATTATAGAAAAGAATTTGATCATGAACGTTTTTCTTTAGCATATAATGAAGTTGGGTATAACTCACAAATGATTTTTTTATTTGGAAATTATGATAGAGTAAGTAAAAAGGCTGTTTCTAGAGATGAGAGTATAGTGAATAACTTTATAGAGTTTTCTAGAGCAAAATGGAATAACAGAGGTATTGGAATTTATCTGTATTCTACTTTATCTACCAAACAAATTGTTAAATTGAAATCAAATGTATTTTCTATACCAGCTAAACCATGTTGGATAGGCAAAAAATAATGTTATATTATTTATCAATACTTGCACTTTTGTTAATAATTCCTATGCTTTTTATTAATTTGAAATGGGGTTTAGTGCTAGCTATTGTCTTTAAGTCAATGATAGATGCAACATGGATGGAAAGAAGTGGCGGTTTTAGTTTAATACAAGTTGTATCAGTTTTAGTTAATTTAAGTCTTTTTATTTCTATATTTACAGTTGAGAAAGTGAAAGTGGGATTAAATACAATACCACTTAGAAGTATTTGGTTATTGTACTTTATTAATATAGTAATAGGAGTTTGTTTAATTATTTTTTTTCAGAGTTTTTATGATGGTTTTATTGTTTTTATGAGAGAGATAAGTGGTGTTCTGGCATTTTTTGTTATTCCTCTTATATTTTCTGATAAACGAGATTTACGTTTATTTTTGATTGCATTAGCTTTAGCAGGCGTTTTGCCGTTAATAATAGGTCTTTATCAAACATTAGGTGGTACTGGATTAAGAGTTGCAAATAGTGAGGGTTTAGTAAGACATGTTGGGTTATATCATGATTCTTTTACAACAAGATTTTATATGTTGCAACTTATTTTTGGCTTATTCTTTTTAATATTTACTGATGTAAATAAACGATGGATATTTAATGTTTTTGCTGTTTGTATTATAGCTCTTGCAACGATTGTTTCTTTTAAACAATATAGTAAATCGGCGATACTTACTCTTATTATTTGGTTGATTATCATGTTATTTTGGAGAAGGAACGTGAAACTAACTATGGTTGTAGGTTTTTTTTCGATTATTGTAAGTGTGTATTTTATGAATACTATAATAGATGAAGTTTATCAACTATTTCATAAAGAAATAGGTGCTATGTCAGGAGAAATAAAAATGGAAAGAACATTTGCCGGAAGGTGGATTGGTTGGGAAGAAGTATTCGCAGAATGGAAAATGAAAAGTATTTTTTTTAAATTTATAGGGAGTGGTATAGTTGCTACTGGAGTACATAATGACTATTTGATGATATTAGTGCATCATGGAGTTTTAGGACTTTTAATATATATCATTTTATTAATGTCTATGTTTTATATATTATTTAAATCATTTTACGTTTATAAATCAATTTATTCAGCTTTAGGATTAATGGCATTAATGATGTGGTTGATCGATGCTATAGGTTTGGTTCCAAGTGCATATCCAGGATATCAGTGGTTTATTATGGGTGTATTAGGAATAGCAATTAGAAATATTGGAGAAGTAGCCGTAGTAAATAAAACTGCTTTTAAAAATAACCAATTATTAAAAGCAAATTTATGGAAAGAGTAGGTGCTGTTTATCTTTTACAAAATTAACAGGAGTAACTTATAAAAGATAAACAGCCTCTAATATAATTACTCAGAATACAAATTAATTATCATTTTCTAAACTATGAAGTTAGTTTATCTAACTTAGGAAAGAACTTGATAATATTTCTTTTAATTAATATTGGAAAATAAGTTCCCGCTATCAGAAAAATTGGAATAAATATATTGAAAATAATTCCATTAAAACCAAATAAAAATACCATTAATGCTTTTGTAACACCTATTGTTATAGTATTTAATAAATATATAATAAAACTATATTTTCCTAAATGTTGTAAGAGTTTATTCTTGATTAAAGGTGTATTTCTTATTAATCCATGTATTGATGGAATAGACAGTAAGCCTATAATAAATTTATATTGTTCAATAGGTATATTTAAAGGTATTAAGGATAAGCTTATTAAAAATAAAGTAAATAATATTTTCCAAAACCTGTCAATAAATTTACTCCACTGTTCATAGTATACTTTGGTTAATGTACCTATCGAAAAGAATACAATCAGTTCAGAGGATTTGTTTAACATGTAGATAGAGGGGAGTTCAAGAAAATATAATATTACAAATAATACAGTAATAATAATTCTTTTCGGTATTGAAAGAAGTAATATAAAAGAGAAAATTATATAATATTGGAAGAGTACATATATATACCAAAGTGAACCTGCGGAACTTTTGCTTGGTGTAATTATAAATTCCCGTAATGCATGAAAAAAATTGTCTCTTGCATTTTCTATATATAAAATATCATGGAGAATATATTTTCCAAATATTATCAATACTCCAAAAATAATAAAAGGAATAATGAGTCGATTAAATTTTTCTAATAAAAAACTAAAAAAATTATGTATTCCTACAAACCTTTTATAGCTGTGTTGCATAATTATTCCAGATAAGAACATAAAAAAAGACATGTGAAATGAATATATATAATTTTTGGCATGAGTATACCAGATTGAGCTTTCTGGTAATTCTCCGCTATGGAAGTGACCAAAAACAACCAGTAAAATAGCAAGTCCGGTTGCTATTTCAATGTCATTAAGCCAAATACTTTTTTTTGTATGTATTTTTTCCATTATAAATTTAAATTTTTAATAAATTAATAACTAGATTTTTATTTACAACATCCAGTAAAAAATATTCTTTACATTTTCTTCTATTAGCTACTGATATTTCTTTTCTCAGTGTTTCACTTTTAATGAGTTCTAATAAGTAATATTTAAGGTGTTTGATATCCCCAGGATTTACTATAAATCCATTTTCACCATGTTTTAAAACTTCGGATGCTGAGCCTACTTTTGTGGCAAGTATAGGAAGACCAGCAGACATTGCTTCTAGAATAGCTGTTGAGAAGCCTTCTGAGTAACTAGGAAGAGTGAAAATATCTGCATTGGAAAAGTACTTTATTTTCTCTTCGCCGTATACAGATCCTCCTAAAAATTCAATATGTTTATCCAGATTTTTTGTAGTAATAAATTCTTTGTAAATTTTATCTGGACTTTCAATGTTAATTTGTTCGCCAGTTGCTTGATTATAGAAAACATTACGTTCCACATTTTTTTTGGTTCCCATGAATTGAAATTTTACAGAATAATTAGCACAAATATCGGGAATTATTTTAAGTAGATCACAGTAACCTTTTGCTTGAGATAAATGACCCACAAATAATATGGTTAAAGGTTTATTACTAACATTTTTGATTTTTTCTGTATTAAACTTGTTATAAAAATCATTATCAATACAATTATAGTGAGTAATAATTTTTTCTTTTTCAATAATAATATCACTAAATTGATTTTTTAACCTGTCTGCTTGTACAAATATATTAGTACACTTGTTTAATAGCCATTTGATTATATTTTGATAAGGTTTTTTTAGATTTTGATAAAAAAAACCAAAATGGCCTCCTTGAAACAGTATACATATTTTTTTTCTTAATAAATATGAAATAAATATAGTGCTGCCATCTCTGAACCAGCCTTTAACACTTGCTGAAGTTGGAAGGTAAAATATAATATTAGGACGTTTAAATATTATTATTTTCAATAAGTTAAATATATATATGATATATCCATATATCATATATAAGTCAAATTTACCTTTTTCTGTATTTGATTTTCTTATTGTTGTATTTAAATGAACAATATTGAAATTGTTATTGATTTCTTCTGATTTTAATAAATTCAAAGTAACAATTTCTGGACCAGCATACGGTGGAGGGGTAGGTCCAATGATGAGTATTTTTTTTTGTTTCATATTAATTTATCAATAATATTTAAAAAGCCTAAGGAGGATTTATTCAAATTTACATTTTCTGAAATAAATGTTTTAGCTTGCGTACCAATAAGTCGAGCTTTTTCAGGGTTTTTTATTATCCATGACATTTTATCTACCACACTAGGTGTATCTTTAAAATTTACTTTAAATCCTGTTATATTATCTTGAATTAAATCATGTGTTGCGCCGGATAATGTTGATGCAATACAGGGTAGTTCCATAGCCATAGCTTCTACTAATACTAATCCCCATACATCGTATTCTGAAGGAAATAAAAAGCAAGATGCTTTAGAAAGAAAGTCAGGTAGATATTCTTTTTGTTTGAATCCATGAAATAATACTTTTTCACTCATATTTAATTCTTTTGACATGGCAATGAGACTTTGTTTTTCAGGTCCATCACCAATAATATCCAGGTAAAATGATGGATAGATATTAGAAAGTTCCTTAGAAGCACTAATGAGTAAATCAACTCTTTTTCCTTTGGTTAAGTTACCGACATATATAAATCTAGTAGGTTCTTTTTTTTCAAGCACCTGTTTATTTTCAAAAAAACTGATATCTACGGTATTAATTGCAATTTCTATTAAATCTTCATTAGCTCCTAAACTGACCAAATATTTTTTTGATTCAGATCCATATGCAATAAATCCTTTTGCTTTTTGTATCATTAATCTACGCTGTATGTATTTCAAATAGCTGATTTTTCTGTATTTGCTATTTATAGCACCAGACCAGATTACATAAGGTGTTTTATTATAAAAGCTTCTAAGCCAAAGTTTAACCGTTGCAATTGAAAACCCATTAGTAATTATTATTTTAGGACTGTATTCATTAATAATTTTAAATAATCCTTTATAGCTAAAACTTAAACTTTCATTTTTTAGTTGTTTTACGTTATCACCTGACATAACGTGATATTTAAAATGACAATCTTTGAGATTGATTTTCCATTGCCTTCTATCTTCACCTAAGGCACCAAATACAACGATTAAAGATATCCCCTTAATTTTTAATTTATTGCTTAGAACATTAAATAAAGGAATTCTATATGGTGTGGGTAAATTAGTTAACAGTAATACAGAATCTGTACTTATACACATCAGATTGAAGGAATGCTTATTATATAAAAATAGACAGGATTAAATTTGAATCACATGGTATTTCAAATTTATGACAATTTGATGTCATGCTTTGAGAATGTTTTTATAAATAGTTAAATTTCTTTTGTTATTAACCACTTATATAACATGCAGGGAGATTTTTAGAAGATAATTTTAGGTCATAAATCTGTCATAAAATTACCATATACTGCACCAACTTTATGTCTTTTCAATGGTCCTTCCATGAAGCAAGTCGTTCAAAATTATCGAAGTGGTGAATTAAAAGTTGACGATGTTCCTATGCCTGTCGTTCTTCCTGGCGGCTTATTAGTAGAGACTCACTATTCGTTAATTAGCGGAGGAACAGAACGTTCTACCGTAAAAGTGGCTAAGAAAAACTTGATAGGGAAAGCGATGGAAAGGCCTGATATGTTGAAAAAGGTGATTCAGCAAGTTAAAAAAAATGGGTTATCAGATACATTAAGAATGGTATTTGATCGTTTGGATAATCCAGCAGCACTGGGTTATAGCTGTGCGGGTACTGTATTGGAAGTTGGAGAACATGTTGAAGGATTTAATGTCGGGGATAAAGTGGCTTGTGCCGGACAAAATTATGCATCACATGCAGAAATTGTTTCAGTGCCTAAAAACTTATGTATAAAAATTCCCGATGGTGTTTCATTTAATGATGCTGCTTATGTTGCTGTTGGTTCCATTGCTTTGCAGGGGGTACGACAGGCTGCACCACAGTTGGGTGAAACTGTTGCAGTGATTGGTTTGGGTTTATTGGGACAATTAACGGCACAAATGTTAAAAGCAAATGGATGCCGGGTGATTGCTACAGATTTGGATGAGAGTAAAAATGCGCTTGCACAATCATTAGGGGCTGATCATGCGGTAGGTTCAGGGCAGTTTGCCAGTTTGTGTCATTCACTCACTCAAAGTCAGGGTGTTGACGCGGTGATTATTACAGCCAGTACCAAGAGTAATGCACCAGTGGCTTTAGCCGGGGAAATTTGTCGAAAAAGAGGACGGGTTATTGTTGTCGGAGCTGTTGGAATGGATTTACCCAGAGAAGATTATTATGTAAAGGAAATTGATTTTCGTTTGTCGACCTCTTATGGTCCGGGGCGATATGATAGTCGCTATGAAGAAGAAGGGATCGATTATCCCTATGCTTATGTTCGATGGACAGAGCAGCGCAATATGCAGGCATTTTTGGAATTAATTGCGGATCAAAGAATCAAACTGGATGAGATTACAACCCATACCTTTGTGATTGGCGAGTCACAATCGGCTTACGACATGATTAGTGATAATCGTTCAAGTTATTTGGGTATTTTATTAGATTACACTAATGAGGATGTTGAAAAAGATAAGACGGTTGACATTGTTGAACAAAAAGCGGTCAATACACTTAATTTTGGATTAATTGGTGTCGGTAATCATGTCAAAGACAGGTTATTACCCGAATTGAAGAAAATATCCGATGTCAGTTTGCATGCGATATGTACACAAACGGGTGTAAAAGCAAAAGCATTGGCTGAAAAGTTACAAACAGCGTATTGTACTTCTGATTATCATGAAATTACTTCTGATGAAATAGTCAATACCATTTTGATTGGTACCCGTCATGATACACATGCCGCCATTGTATTAGATGCTATAAGACAGGAAAAACATATTTTTGTAGAAAAGCCTTTGTGTTTAACAGAGCAGGAATTGGATGATATTGAGACAGAGTATAAACAGGCATTACAAAAAAATTCTTTAGTGTTGATGGTTGGATTTAATCGTCGTTATTCAACGCATACTCAAAAGATTAAACAGGTTTTTGCTAATAAGAGAAATCCATTAATGATGAGCTATCGTGTCAATGCTGGCGCAATACCTGCTGATCACTGGATTCAAAATATGGCCATTGGTGGAGGCAGAATCATAGGTGAAGCCTGTCACTTTATTGATTATATGGCTTATGTTGCCAATGCGGTTCCTGTTTCTATTCATGCTAACGCTATTTCACATCATGAATCCAATATCACTCAGGATCATTCTGTAATATCTATTCGTTTTTCTGATGGTTCTGTTGGTACATTGATTTATGCTGCTGGCGGTGATTTGGCTTTACCCAAGGAACGTTTTGAAGTGTTTGGTGATGGAGTATCTATCATTATGGATGATTTTGTGAAAACTGAGTTTTATCAAAAAGGTAAGAAGGAAACTTATAAGTCAGATAAGCAAGATAAAGGTTTTGCAGAACAAATGCAGACATTTTGTAGAAAAATATTGTCAGGGAATGATTCTTCATCTGATGGTCAAGGTTCATCAGATAATCAGCATGCAGAAGAGTTTGAATACATTAAAAGCGTGACTAAAGCTTCGATTCTGGCAGTCAAGAGCATGCAGACACAATTGGTTTATCCTGTTCAGTGAACAATTCATCATTAAAGTAACCAATAAGCACTCGATATATTGTGAAAAAAATTACCTGGTATATTCAAAGGTTGCGAGTTATGCAACCAAAAGAAATTTTACATCGAGTAAAAGAGCAATGGTTTATTCAATGGATGTATATTCAATATAGCCTGGGGTTATATAAACTATTTGATAAAACGGCATCAAAACACTTTTCTTTTTGTGAGACGACTAAGCATTGTCTACCAGAATTACCATGGTGTTTTGATATTAAAAGCAATAAAGAGAATATTCATCATTGGCTAGAGGGATATTGGTTTTCTTTAGGTACTATGTGGCAATGGAAAATAGAAGAAGAGAATTGGCACAAAGTACTGGATAATTCAAAAGATATCCATTGGCCTAAAAAGTTTTTTAATAAAATTCCTTATAGAGCAGGTAATCCTTATGGTGATGTGAGAATTACTTGGGAGCCTGCCCGTTTGCAACAATTGATTCCTTTAGCGTTGATCATTAACAGTGATGATGTTGAAAATTCACAAAAGAGAAAAGCCATTCAGTTATTCATGAATCAAATAGAAGATTGGTGGCGATCTAATCCGACTTATAAAGGCATTCACTACATTTCTTCCATGGAATGCGGATTAAGAATTATAGCACTGTGTCATGCATTAGATATGATTCGTAAAGTGAATCTAATAAAGCATTCATCCAAAGAATATCAGAACATTTGTGTGATATTAGTGAATATTGTTCATTCTCATGCTCATTTTATTACAAAACGTTTATCACTACACTCATCTGCTGGAAATCATACAATTGCTGAAGCCGTTGGTTTGTTATATGCGGGTTTATTATTTCCAGAAATGAAATCAGCAAAAAACTGGACTCATTTAGGTGTTCATCTTTTAAATGCAGAGTCTGAAAGGCAGATACTGATGGATGGTGGCAGCAGTGAACAAGCCTTTTGTTATCTTGTATTTGTGACAGATTTATATGGACTTGCGACAAAACTACTTAAGTATGTTGGACAGAATCATTCACAGATCGAAGCTACTTTTTTGAGAGCACAAACATTTATTAATCAGCTTGCACAATCACGTGATGAATTGCCTAATATAGGGGATGGTGATAATGGCTATGCTTTATCAAAATTTTTGAATTTAATTTGGAGTAAAGAAAAAGAGTCTGTTGATGAAGTTGAAAAGCAAGGTATGAAGGGTGATGATATCCATTTAATTACTTACGCAGAATCAGGGTATAGTCTGATTCATCATACAAACAATAAATTACGCCTCATTATGGATCATGGTGATTTGGGCATGCAACCTTCTTTTGGTCATGGCCATGCAGATGCACTTTCTGTTGTACTAGATATTGATGAACAAAGGCTGTGTCTTGATACAGGCACTTATAGCTATACTGGACATCCAAAATGGCGACGCTATTTTAGAAGTACGCAAGCACATAATACGGTTGTTGTTGATAATAGCGATCAGGCCTTACAGAAAACAGCCTTTATGTGGTCACAAGCCTATGAAGCCAATGTGGTTTGTTCAGAAAAAAAGGATAATGGCAAAGTGATATTGTTGGCTTACCATACAGGTTATCAAGCAAAAGGCGTGATTCACTGGCGTGGCATCATGTATCAACCTTCAGGAGATACGGTTATTTGGGACTTTATGCAATCCATGGGTTCAAAGAGCTCCTCTCATTATTTTTCTCTTTATTGGCATTTAAATGAAGGTTTTAAAAAAGAAGAGGATTATTTTGTTTTCGAACACCAGGACATAAAAACATATTTAAAGGTTAGTGGTGGTGATGTGAATGAATTTAGAGCTTCTGAAACTTCATTATTAGGATGGCAAGCACCTTACTATGGTGTAAAAAAACCTTGTCTGACATTGCAGGTACATAAAGATAATGTCCCGGAAACAGAATTTTTAACGGTGATATCATCGAAGCCATCACAGTTAAGACAGTCATTTCATGATGATGTGCTTTATTTAAAAAAATGTATTTTCCATCATCAAAAAATAATTGAGGTGGCATAGCATGAAGAAATATCTGGATTTCATATGGGTGTCATATAACTATGGAGTAATACCTTGTTCTGTTTTGTGTTTGCTAAAAGTTGAGAAATGAAATGACATTATCTGCTCAGCGTATTGATATTCTAGGTATCCCTGTTGATTGTGTTGATATGACCATGGCCATTCAACAGGTTGACACATTGATTCAGGGTGAGCATGCAAAAACAATTATTGCAGTTAACCCTGAAAAAGTGATTAAAGCTCAGCAAGATGCGTTTTTGAAAAAAACAATTGAAGAAGCAGGTTTATTAATACCTGATGGTATTGGTGTCGTGATTGCTGCAAAGCTATCAGGCTATCGTCATATTCAGAGAACACCAGGTTCCGAACTGATGCCTGAAATTTGTTATTTAAGTGAAAAAAAACAATATCCTGTTTTTTTATATGGTGCGTCTCCCGATGTTAATAAAAAATGTGTAGCACAACTAAAAAAACAATATCCAAATTTAAACATTGCTGGTCATGACCATGGCTATATCGAGCAAAAAGATATGCCGCAGTTGATTGAGTCCATTAATCAATCAGGTGCCAAAGTATTATTTATTGCATTAGGCAGTCCTCGCCAGGAATTATGGATGGCACAATATCTTTCACAATGTACTCATGTTCGAGTTTGCCAGGGTGTCGGTGGTACTTTTGATGTTATTGCTGGCAATGTGAAACGAGCTCCAAAATTTTTTAGAAATCTACATTTAGAATGGTTTTATCGTTTGGCTTCACAACCTAAAAGGGCATTTAGGCAAACAGCATTATTTAAATTTTTCATTGATGTCCTGGCATCCAGAATTTTTAAAAGAGGCAAGGCGGTATCATAAAATGATGTTCTTTTTTTTAGATAAGAATACACTTTTAGATAAAAATTTATCATTACATATTATGAAAAGTGATACAAATTTGGAGGACATATGTCACAGACTCAAGTAACTGATATGAATCGTGCTGATGAAAAATTATGGAAAGAACCTTTATGGTTTTGGGGGCTGTCTTTATTGTTAGCATTATTGTTAGGTATTTTATTTTATGATGGATTACATTTTATGGTGAGTCAGTGGAATCATGTGGAGGAATATAGTTATGGTTATCTGATTCCATTGATAACGGCCTTTTTAATATGGCAAAGAAAGAATATTTTGAATCAACTTTCTTACACAGGATCCTATATTGGTTTGGGCTGTGTTTTATTGGGATTGTTTATCTTTTTTATAGGTGAATTAGCAACATTGTATATTGTGGTTCAATATGCTTTTTTATTAGTGGTATCCGGGCTTTTTCTTTCTTTAATGGGATGGGAAGCATTTAAAAAAATATTAGTCCCCTTGTTGATACTTGTTTTTATGATACCGCTGCCGAATTTTGTTTTTAATAATATTTCAGGTCAATTGCAGTTAATTTCTTCTCAGATAGGTGTCTGGTTTATTCGTTTATTTGATATTAGTGTATTTTTGGAAGGCAATGTGATTGACTTGGGTACTATGAAGTTGCAAGTCGTTGAAGCCTGTAGTGGTTTGCGTTATTTGTTTCCTTTATTAACCATTGCATTTATCTTGGCTTATTTTTACAAAGGTCCTTTCTGGCATCGACTCATATTGGTATTGTCCAGTATACCCATTACCATTTTTATGAACAGTTTTCGTATTGGTGTGATTGGTGTGACCGTAGAGTATTGGGGAAAATCAGCAGCTGAAGGTTTTTTACATGATTTTGAAGGTTGGGTTGTGTTTATGTCATCATTTTTTATTCTTATTGTAGAAGCATGGATATTGAATCGATTGAATGGAAAAAAACAGGCTTTATTGGATGTGCTTTCCGTTGAGTTTCCTGAAAATTTAAAAGACAGTCAGTTTATTAAACAAAGAAACATACCATTAACTTTTATTATAGCGTCGTCCGTATTATTGATTACATTTTTACTGACCTTTCTAATGCCGGAAAGAGAAGAAAACGTACAGGATCGTTATCGTTTTCAAACTTTTCCTTTAGAAGTTAATGCATGGAGAGGACGGCCAGATATCATTGAGCAGCATTATGTGGATACCTTAAAGTTTGATGATTATTTGATGGCTGATTATTATAAAGACAATCAAAAACGGATTAATTTTTATATTGCTTACTATCAATCTCAACGTAAAGGGGCTTCTGTACATTCACCGCGTTCCTGTTTGCCTGGTGGTGGTTGGGAGATACAAAGTGTTGAGCAAAAGATAATCGATGATGTCCAAATATATGGCAAACAACTGGTTGTTAATCGGGTTATTATGCAATTGGGTGAAGAGAAAAAACTGGTTTATTATTGGTTTCAGCAAAGAGGACGCATCATGACCAATGAATATTTTGTGAAATGGTATTTATTTTGGGATGCATTAACCAAAAATCGTACGGATGGTGCTTTGGTTCGAGTGATTACTGATATAAAGTTAAATGACGATCTTGTTGACATTGAAAAAGATATGGTGGATTTTATTCGGGGTGCCATTCCATTGTCTGAGTCTTATATTCCACAATAATAGCGAAGTTGTTTATGTCATTATTGTCGGGTTTTATTGTTTCATTATTTATTTCTATGTTAATGATCCCATTTCTTATGAAATGGGCAGTTAAAATCAACATGATGGATACACCTGATGCAAGGAAGGTGCATCAACAGGCTATTCCAAGAATTGGTGGTTTGGCCATGTTTATTGGCGCCATCATTGCCATACTATTTTTTATATCTTTGCAAAGGACTGAACTGAGTTTTATTCTGGGGGGAGCAATTATACTTATTTTTGGTGTGTTGGATGATAAATATGATTTAGGTTACAAAGTGAAATTTTCCGGACAAATTTTGGGTATCGCAATACCTATCTTATATGGTGGATTACAAATTACAGCGTTACCCTGGTTATCGCCAGAGATTACACAGTATTTATCGATACCATTGACCTTTTTTGTTTTACTGGGTGTTATCAATGCGATTAATTTATCAGATGGCTTGGATGGCCTGGCTGGTGGAACAAGTTTATTGGCTCTGGGGTTGATTACATTACTGGCTTATCTGGGTGGTTCTATGAGTGTGATGCTGATAGGTGTCACTATTATTGGCAGCACATTAGGCTTTCTAAGGTATAACACCCATCCTGCACAAATATTTATGGGGGACGGTGGCAGTCAGTTTTTAGGTTATGCTACTGGCGTACTAGCTATTTGGGTAACCCAGGATGTGAACACAGCCTTAAGTCCGGTGTTACCATTGTTAGTTTTAGGATTACCTATTTTTGATACCATGTCTGTTATAGCAAAGCGAATAGCATCGGGTGATTCGCCGTTTAAAGCAGATAAAAAACATATTCATCATCGTTTGTTAGCTTTAGGTTTGGGGCATCATGAGTCTGTTTTTTGTATCTATTTAATTCATTCAACCTTTATTACAACGGCCTATCTGGTTCGTTATCAATCAGATTGGTTAGTGTTAAGTCTATTTATTGTATTTAGTTTATTTATCATTTTTTTCTTTGAATTTTTTGAGCGGGGATATCATAAAAAAAGTCACTCTAAATTATGGCAGATTTTAATTGTTCTGCGTCGAATGGGTAAGCACTTACGCTTTATGCGTAATCGTCATAAAGTGGCTGAATGGTCTTTTATTTCTGCATTCATATTGCTAGTGGTTTATATTATTCTGGGTGTTAGCACTTATAGCAGCATTTCTATGGATATCGTTGGGTTGTCTTTAGGTTTAAGTGTGATTCTGTTATTTATGACACAAATGAAGTCGTATAAAAATAGTATTCATTGGCTGGATAGAGCCTGTATTTATATTGCCATGGCCATTTTTGTGTATGTTTTTGAAGAGGTTTCCAGCACATTGTTAAACAGTCATTTGATAATGACGAGTATTTTGGTATTAATCGCTATAACTGCAGCAATGCATATACGTTATTCTCAAGTGAAACAGTTCAGCCCGACAACACTGGATTATTTGGTCTTGTTCGTTGTGATTGTCTTGCCACAATTATCCATTATTCAAACTCAACTGCCGATAGGTGATATGTTGTTGAAAGTGGTCGTTTTATTTTATGGAGCAGAAGTCGTGTTATCTCATGCAATGAGTCGCATACAGGGGGTTCGATGGGGTTTAGCCCTATGTTTACTCGTTATGAGTACAAAAGGTTGGTTTTTTATATGAAAACGAGATTTCTTGGTTTCATCTTTTTGTCACATTACTGTCTTATTATCTGCTCTCTTGTCTTTATCTAAAATTCTTTTGTTGAAGTTCAGGCTATCAATATGATGTCATTTTTTGAAATGTTTCCTATGCGTTTATTTTGTATCACTTTATTCATTTTATCTTTATTTGCCTGTGGAGGTGCTGAAAATCGTAAAGGAAAACATATAGAAGCGGCAAAAGATTTTCTAACTGAAAACAATTTTGATAAAGCTCGAATAGAAATAAAAAATGCCATACAAATTGATCCAAAAGATAAGGAAGCTTTTTTAGTATTAGGTGAAATTCAAGAAAAATTATCTAACTTTCGTGAGGCCGCAAAAGCCTACCATAAAGCGGTTCAATTGGATGAAGATAATGATGTGACTGCCAGAGCAAGATTGGGTAAGTTGTATTTATTAGGCAGAGCCACAGATACTGCCGAAGAAATGTCAAATGCGATTTTATCTCGTGAACCTAATCACACGGACGGTATTTTAATTAGAGCGGGTGTTTTTGCCCAAAAGGAAGATTATGATTCAGCGGTAAAAGATTTAAAACAGGTTTTGGAACAAGAACCCAACCATATTGATGCAACTGCATTGTTATCAACGATTTATACACAGCGTGGTGATAGAAAGGAATCGGCTCGACTATTAGAAGAAACCTTATTGAAACACCCAGAAAATACCAGCCTTAGATATGCATTGGTTAGATTGTATATGGAAGATAAACAATTTGATAAAGGCATTGAACATTTAAAGAAAAATACAGAGATATCATCTGACTTTGTTCATGTTGTTCGTTTGGCTAAAGCTTATAGTGCAGCTGAGAGAGTAGAAGACGGTGAAGCTTTGTTAAAAAAAGTCATTGCAGAACAACCTGATAACTTGGATGCCAAGTTGTTGGAAGCTGATTTTGTGCGTCATCATAAAGGTATGAGTGATGCTGAAGAGGTATTTAATCGTTACATTGAGCAATCTCCAAAAGATTTTGAATTATATTTCGGTTTGGCTGATTTATATAAAAAAGCAAGCATTGGTTTTAATTTTGTCAGTTTATATACATCAAAAACAGAGGAAGATATTCAGGTATTTTCCAAAAATATCAAAAATACAGAAGCTACCTATCAAAGAATTATCGATAAAGCAAAAGATTTGCCCGAAGGTTTTCAGGCTAAAGTGAAGCTGGCTGAACTTTATTTAATATTAAAGGAAAAATTAAGAGCACCAACACAAAATATTACAGAAAAACTGATTGCTAATTATGGAAAGGAAAAAGTGAATCACATTGAGCAATTTTTAGAAAGTCTTAGGAGTCAATATGGAGAGGGTAAAGAAAAACAAGCCATGGCATTATTGAATTCAGTCATTGAAGAAAACTCAAGAGATAGAGAAGCACTGATGCTAAGAGCCGATTATTTTATAAAAAATGATCAGCCAGGTCAGGCTATTCTGGATTTAAGAACTATTCTGGCAGATAACCCGGTCGATAGTGATGCTTTAAAACTCATCTCCAGTGCACATGTGATTGATGGTGAATTGGAATTGGCATTGGAAAGTTTAAATAAAGCGGTACAAGCCAAACCGACCGATGTTTCTGCTCGATCGGCATTGGCCCGATTACAGACACGTTTTGGCTATCATGACAGAGCAGCTAAAAACTATAGGGATTTGCTAAAGTTATACCCTAAGAATAATCAAGTACACATTGAAATGATCAAGTCTGAAATAAGTAGTCGGAATTACGACACAGCAAAACAGGATATCGAACGTTTTATAGCGTTATCAGAAGACAATAAACCTTTGGCTTTTTATTTAAAAGGGTTAATTCAACAAGCTGAACAAAAATATAATGAAAGTATCGATTCTTTTGAGACTGCATTAGCTATTAAGCCTGAATCACCGGAACCTTTAAACTCATTAATAAAATCCTATACATTAATTAATCAATCTGAGAAAGCCATTGAAAAATTAAACAGCTTGCTAAAACAAGGTGTACAGCTGGCAAACACCAATAATTTAAAAGGAGAGTTATTATCCAGAACTGGGAAGCACAAAGATGCTGTGCAGTCTTTTAGACAGGCTATCATTGCCGATAAGCAGTGGTCGATACCTTATCGAAATATGGCGGCTGTTTACATGCAACAAGGTGATTTGTCTTCAGCAGAAAAAGTATATCAGGAAGGCATCAGTAATGCTAAAAATGTACAAATGCTGTCTATTGGTTTGGCCGTATTCTATGAACAAAATCAACGTATTGAAGATGCTATTTCAATTTATGAAAATATGCTGTCTAAAAATAATGAACTGGAAGCGGCTCGTAATAATTTGGCCATGATTTTAGTCACTCATCAATCGAATAATAAAGCCAGTGTTGAAAAAGCCATTTCATTGGTTGAAAATTTCGATAAATCCAGAAACCCAATTTATCTGGATACTTATGGCTGGGTATTTTTGAAGAAAGGAGACGTTAAAAAAGCTACTGAGATTCTGGAAAAAGCCAACAGTAAAGCACCCAGTTCGTCTGTGATTGCTTTTCATTTAGGTCAGGCTTATTACGAAGGTAAATCTTATGATCAAGCTGTCAGGCATTTGGAAAAAGCAGTCAGTTCACCACTAGAGTTTCATGGTAAAGATCTTGCCAAGCAATTATTATCAAAATCCAAACAACAACTCCAATTGTCTTCTAATAATTCTTAATCGATTGATTAAAAAATCTCAGTTTTGCAATTTAGACTAAATAAAGCTGAATCGGACTATTTTGGCACAGTGATTGACTTTGTGAAAAGTGTTGTCGTTTACGATTAGTCAAAATAATGTTCTCCCTGTTTTGTGTCAGTTTAAAGTGATATAGCAATACTCATATCAAAATACTTATATAAAAGATTATTTCGCACCGCTTCGCTGTGTGCGACTGACTTTTTCAAAGCAAAAAAGTCAGCAAAATGCCTGAATATGCCTACGGCAGGTATTTGTCCTGCATCATGATTTAAGTGTTGAGCTATTCTTTTAGGTCTCAGTTTACTTGAAATAAAAAGACATACTCCAAAACTCAACAACCATTCATAACAAGTGCCCGCGCAGCGATGAAGCTTTTTTCTTGTCTTTTTGAGCGCTTGCAAAAAGACAACGGACTTTCACGGAAGAAAGTCTGAATCATCTTAACCGTGGATTATCTATATCGAGAGTTGTCTTGATATAACTGAATTTATCACCTGGACTCAAGGGAGCTGAGTCCAGGTCAAAAACTGATTGGCAGTTAAGTCTTATATGGATTATATTAGGATTCTATAAAAGATAAACAGTCCCTCGTATGAAAATAGAGTTATTCATTGTTAACATCATTTTTTTGATCGTGGGTATTCGTTTGCTGGCGTTATTTGATGCAGACAATAATGATTTTGTTTATGGTGTCAGTTTTGTATTATTTTGGGTCGTGGTCAATTTGGGTTTGTTGCTATGGTATCGATTACCTAAAGATCCTATGAAAAAAGCAAAAAAGTACTTAAATAATCCCATCACGCAAAAAGAATTTTGTGAAAAGTATAACCTGTCAGAAAAGGAGTTATTGGATAAAATTCAACAAGGGAAATGCAAAGCTGTGGAGTGTTATGGACAGTTATTTGTTGAGGCAAGTAATAAGACTGAAATAATTATTAAAGGCCGCTGACTTGACTTTACCTGGTCATTTGTAATACATTACTTCCCAGCTATATAGAAAATAGTTCGATTTGACATTAAATCGTCACAAATTTGGACTATATTTACAAGTAATACAGTTGATCAAACGATTGTTGGTTAACTAAGCAATTACCGATATTATCAGATATAGATACAAATAAGTATCAATACAACAGACATCAATACAGATAGAACCAATATGACAATTCAAGGTAACAAAAACGTGAATTCTTGGTGGTGGTGGAACGCTTAGCGGGTCGCTTGATTGATGTTGTGTGCATTTTGAGAAACCCGCTATAAACAGCGGGTTTTTTTATGCTTTACTGTTCACATAAAGATTGGACGAGTTTATTATGAAACATATTATTTATCAAAAAGTTAGACAATTTAAGCACACTTTGGTGGTACATGCGTGGTGGCTTTGCTTTGGTTGGCGGGCTTAGCTTCGAGTTATATTTTTAAGCCCGCCAGTTTGGCGGGTTTTTTATTGAATAGTCCATTGAGGAGATAGCAAGATGATCATTGTATTAAAACCAGAAGCAGATAAAGCTATTGCTGATGAAATTTTAAAAAATATTGAAGAGCTGGGCTTAAAACCGCTCTATATGCCAGGTACAGAACGTACTGTTTTGGGGGCATTGGGTGATGAGCGTGTTTTGGAGCAGCTTAATTTGGCTGCACATCCTATGGTGGATGATGTGAAGCCCATATTATCGAGTTATAAACTGGTGAGTAGGGAACTGAATCCTGCTGATACGGTTGTTTCTATTGATAATGTACCTTTTGGTGGAGAGCATTTTTCTGTCATTGCTGGCCCTTGTGCTGTTGAAAGTATTGATGTTTTTCGTGAAGCTGCCCAACAGGTTAAATCAGCTGGAGCTGTCGCATTAAGAGGCGGCGCTTTTAAACCAAGAAGCAGCCCTTATAGTTTTCAGGGTGGTGGTGCTGAAGCGCTGAAAACCATGCAACAGGTGAGTGAAGAAGTGGCATTACCTGCGGTAACCGAAGTGATGGATGCTTCCGATCTTGAACTCATCTGTGATCATGTGTCGGCATTACAAATTGGTGCCAGAAATATGCAAAACTTCCATTTATTGAAAGCGGTTGGCGAAGTGTCATTACCTGTGATTTTAAAACGAGGTATGTCGGCAACTATAGAAGAAATGCTTTTGGCTGCTGAGTATATCGTTAATGCGGGTAATCCCAATGTGATTTTGTGTGAACGAGGTATTCGTACTTTTGAGACAGCAACGCGTAATACACTGGATTTGAATGCAGTGGCCTTTATGAAACAGCGATCACATTTACCTGTGATTGTTGATCCTTCACATGGTACTGGCGTTCGTGAATTGGTTGCGCCTATGGCAAAAGCGGGTGTTGCTGTGGGGGCAGATGGTTTAATTATAGAAGTACATCCCGAGCCCACCAAAGCGGTATCAGATGGCAAGCAATCATTGTATCCTGAACAGTTTAAGCAATTGATGCATGAATTAAATACATTTGTCGAAGCATCTGGGCGTCATATGACAAAATTGCCTTAATAACGTATTTTATTCTTGGGTATTTTATGAAAGTT
Source organism: Kangiellaceae bacterium (assembly GCA_965230335.1). GTDB lineage: Bacteria > Pseudomonadota > Gammaproteobacteria > Enterobacterales > Kangiellaceae > CBDDKS01. The sequence continues at coordinate 1,912,738 of CBDDKS010000006.1, forward strand.
CATCATTTGTCACGTCGTTTGAGCTCATTAGTTAATATTTCAGATGCTTTTGAAGTATTAACGGCTCAAATGGAGGGACCTAAAGCATTATTGGAAACGGCATCTATTAGTAGTAAAGAACATCAAAACAGTGTCATGATGTTGTCAGCAGCATTAAGAGTACACTGTATTGGTGAGCGGGTGATCTTTACGGCATTAAATGTTAATGGGCGTCAATTGCTACCTGCGTTATCCAAATTAGTCTCTGTTGTTGAGCAAACACAGGATTATTTGATAGCACGTTATGAGCATACGCAATTAAACAATACATTGGATGAATTTGATAAATTAAAAGCACCGAATGTATTTGACAGTTTGCGACAATTATTGCAATTAGTGACGACACAAACGCATGATGATATTTCCACACAGTTAATCGGTAACTTTGCATTTGATTGTTTTAATTTGTTTGAATCAGTTAATGGGGCATTCAATTGCCAGAATTCGGCTGATAATGAAAACACACTAAGGGATAATGAACAAGATGCAGATATTTATTTTGATTTTTATTTAGCTGATCGTTTATTAATGGTTGATCATAAAAATCATCATGCTCGGTTGATTTCAAAAATATTTGAAGGAGAAAATGCCCAGTCCATCATTAATGATTATCAACAAAAAATTGCAGAAGATGAACAAACACTTCATCAATGTATAAAAAACCAAAAAGAGATTCCTTTAAAAAATAATCAGAATAATGATGAGATTTCGGTCAATTTAAGTGATGAACACTATATTGATTTGGTTGAACAGGTCAAAACACACATTAAAAAAGGCGATGTCTTCCAGATTGTTGTTGCGCGGCAATTTGCATTATTGTGTGATGATGCTTATACAGCTTATCAATATTTAAAAGTATCTAATCCCAGTCCTTATATGTTTTATATCAAAGGTATAGATTACGAATTATTTGGTGCCTCACCCGAAAGTGCTGTAAAAGTCGAAGCCAAACAGAATAAATTAAGTATTTATCCCATAGCGGGTACACGACGACGTGGTCTGGATGATTTGGGAAACATCAATGCGGATTTAGATGCAAGAATTGAAATGGAATTAAAAAATGATGAAAAAGAAAAAGCAGAGCATGCCATGTTAGTGGATCTGGCCCGCAATGATGTTGCAAAAGTCTGTTGTGCCGGCTCTCGTGTTATTGAGCGATTAATGGAAGTGGACCGATATTCGCATGTGATGCATTTGGTTTCTAAAGTTTCAGGAACACTACGTCCAGAACAAGATGCGTTATCTGCTTATCAGGCTTGTATGAATATGGGTACATTAACGGGTGCACCCAAAGTGAAAGCAATGCAATTGATTCATCAATATGAACCTTTAAGCCGGGGTTTTTATGGTGGCGCAACCGGTTATTTAAATGCACAAGGCGATATGGATACAGCCATCGTTATACGCAGTGCTTTTGTGAAAGATAACCAGGCCATCGTTTCTGCAGGTGCTGGTATTGTACATGACTCTGTGCCTGAATTAGAGGTGAAGGAAACCCGTGATAAAGCCGCTGCAGTTATTCGTGCTGTGCAGGCAACACAAAGCAAGGAGGTATCCTAAACATGTCTCGTTTATTGTTTATCGATAATTTTGATTCTTTTACCTATAACCTGGTTGATGAATTTTATTGTTTAGGTCATGAGCTGAGTGTTGTGCGTAATAATATTGATTTTGATAAGATGAAACAAATTGCACTGGAACATGACCTTGTTGTTCTGTCACCAGGTCCGGGAGAGCCCAAACAGGCTGGGCATTGCTTGCAGTTAATTAAAGACTTGAGAGGTCAGCGACCCTTTATGGGTATCTGCTTAGGTCATCAATGTATGGTCGAAGCCAGTGGAGAGCAGATCGTACAGGCAGAAGTGCCTGTACATGGCAAGGTCAGTTTAATTCATCATCATCAGACATTTTGTTTTTCTGAATTTGAAACACCGTTGAGTGTTGGCCGCTATCATTCATTGTATGCACAAAATTGTCCAGACGGTTTTAAATGTCTGGCCTATGTGGATGATATTTTGATGAGCATTTATCATCAACAGGATCGGCTATTGGGTTTTCAATTTCATCCAGAATCTGTTTTAACAACGTTAGGTAGTCAGTTACTCAAAAATGCAACGCAATTGCTGCTGGGTAATGAACAATAATTAAGGTTAATAAGCATGCGACAGTATCTTGAAAAAATCTATAATGGGCAAGATTTACAACAACATGAAATGAAAGCTATTGTTGAAAAGATTGTTCAGGGCGAATTAAACGATATAGAAATTACTGCCTTATTGGTAGGTTTAAAAATAAAAGGTGAAAGTTCCGATGAAATTGCCGGAGCAGCGACAGCATTAAGAAAAGCCTGTCGTACATTTAATTATGATCATAGTTTAACGCCAGTCGATACCTGTGGAACAGGTGGTGATGGTATGAATACCATTAATATTTCAACTATGGTCGCTCTGGTTGCTGCTGAGTGTGGTATTTCCATTGTCAAACATGGCAATCGCTCTGTTTCTTCAAAATCCGGTTCATCTGATTTATTACAACGACTGGGTATCAAACTGGATTGTTCTCCAGAAGTTGCTCGTCAATGTTTGGAAAAAGAAAATTTTTGTTTTTTATTTGCACCTTTTTACCATTCAGGTGTTAAACATGTGATGCCTGTCAGACAAACATTAAAAACAAGAACTTTGTTTAATTTGATTGGACCTTTGGCTAACCCAGCATCTCCAAAAATTCAATTAATGGGTATTTATGATCCTGCACTGTTAAAAACAGTAGCACAGGCTTTAGGTCAATTGGGTTGTGAAAAAGCCATGGTAGTTCATGGCAGCGGATTGGATGAAGTGGCATTACATGGTGAAACACATATAGCTTATTTGCATGATGGTGTTATTGATATGCAGTGTATTACACCAGAAGATGCTGGATTGGCTATTGTTGATGTATCAGAATTGCAGTGCGATGATCCTGATGAAATTGCATTAGCTTTAACAGAGGTATTAAAAGGACAGGGGAAATCGGCACACAGAAATGTCATTTTATTAAATACAGCCGTACTTTTGTTGCTATGTGATAAAGTGAATAATTTGAAAGATGGCGTTGAAATGGCAGGTGATGCTTTAAGTTCAGGACGAGTAATGGCTCGTTTGCAAAGAATAGCAGCGTGTACCCATGAAGAAGAGTGTATCCATGAGAAATAATATGACGGGAAATCATCGGATCACCAATAACGTACTGGAAAAAATTGTTTCCGATAAACAGGATGAACTTGTTTTACGAAAAGAAAATAAACCTGTGTCTGACTTTAAAGAACAACTTGTACAAAGTGATCGCAGTTTACATAAGGCACTGGCTCTACCAGGCAATCGATTTATTATGGAATATAAAAAGGCATCACCTTCCAGAGGGGACATCCGTCCGGATTTATCACCATTAGAATTACTGAGTGCCTATCAGAAAAGTGCAGATGCGATTTCTGTCTTAACGGATAAAAAATATTTTAATGGCAGTCATGAAAATCTGGCCATTATTCGAGAGAATACAGATAAGCCAGTGTTGTGTAAAGATTTCTTTATTGATGAATATCAGTTGTATGAAGCCAGATATTTTGGTGCAGATGCTGTTTTGTTAATGCTGTCAGTACTGAATGACGAAACCTATCTTTTTTTACATCAGATTGCCGATAGTTTATCTCTTGATGTATTAACAGAAGTTCATACACCTGAAGAAGCACAAAGAGCCGTCGATTTGAATTCAAAAATTATTGGCATTAATAATCGGGATTTAAGAACATTAACCACAGATCTGACGACAACGGAAACCATAGTCCAATGTTTACCTGAAGATCGTTTGATGATATCAGAATCAGGTATCGAATCACGGGAAGATGTTGCACGTTTGGCTAAATATGTTGATGGTTTTTTGGTAGGGTCTTCTTTAATGGCTTCGAAGGATATTCAACAAGCAGCCACATCGTTAGTTTATGGTTGTGTGAAAATATGTGGTGTCAAAGATCAATCCATTGCCAGACAAGTCATTCAATCAGGAGGAAGTTATATTGGCTTCATGTTTTATAAACCCTCACCAAGAGCGATTTCATTATCGGATGCCAGAGAATTGGTACTAAAAATTTCAGAAGAACAGATTTCAGAAGAACCGGTTTCAGGAGAGAAGGTTTCAGAAAATCGGGTTTTAGAAAAATATGTAGGGGTGTTTGTTAATGCTTCCCATAAATTCATATTAGAATGTATAGAAGCCTGTCATTTGACTGCTGTTCAATGTCATGGTGACGAATCACTGGATGATTTACAAACGCTCAAACAACAACTTCCCCAGGATGTTGAATTATGGAAAGCAATTGCATTGAAAAATGCAGATGATCTTTCCGTTGTCAACAGTTTCAATACAATTGTTGATCGTTTTGTTTTCGATTGTAGAACAGAAGACGTTTATGGTGGTAGTGGTCAGTCATTTGACTGGTCATTGATTCCTTTGATTAGAAAGCAACTGCAGGATGATACACGTATTATCATTGCAGGGGGTATTCAGTTAGACAATATCCACAGGTTATTCCAATATCCAAATATCTCTCTTGATATCAGTAGTGGTGTTGAAAGTGACAAGGGCGTAAAGTGTCCACAAAAAATTAAAGCATTGTTTGAATACTTAAGAACAATAGGTGAAAAAAATGAATGAATCTATAAAATTATCATCGGATTTTACGGATCCGTATTTTGGTGACTTTGGTGGCATGTTTATTCCTGAAATTCTCGTACCTGCTTTGGAACAGTTAGAAGCTGCTTTTGTACAGGCAATGGAAGATGAACACTTTCATTCTGATTTTCAAAAGTTATTGAATGATTATGCAGGTAGGCCAACTCCTTTGTATCAGTGTCAGCGTTTGGTATCTGACAATGACGCCAAAATTTTTCTAAAACGTGAAGATTTACTGCATGGTGGTGCGCATAAAACCAATCAGGTTTTAGGGCAGGTTTTATTGGCGAAACGTATGGGTAAAACCAGAATTATTGCAGAGACAGGTGCAGGTCAACATGGTGTGGCGACTGCCCTGGCTTCTGCATTGGTTGGACTGCCTTGTGAAATTTATATGGGTTCAGTTGATTGTAAGCGTCAACAACCCAACGTCTATCGAATGGAGCTCATGGGTGCAAAAGTGATTCCTGTGGATAGTGGGTTAGGCACTTTAAAAGATGCTATGAATGAAGCCTTGAGGGATTGGTCGGCAAGTTATGAAGATACACATTATTTATTAGGTACGGCGGCGGGTCCTCATCCTTTTCCTAAAATAGTGAAGGAGTTTCAACGCTGTATTGGTAAAGAAGCCAAACAGCAAATGATACAACAAACAGGAAGACTGCCTGATTTTGCAATTGCTTGTGTTGGGGGTGGCTCTAATGCTATTGGATTATTTGCTGATTTTATTGAAGAGGCTTCGGTTGAACTGATTGGTGTTGAGCCTGCTGGAAAAGGTTTGGATACTGAATATCATGGAGCCACTTTAACGAAAGGTGATGTGGGTATATTACATGGTGCCTGTACCAAAATTATTCAGGATAGCGATGGTCAGATACATGAGTCCTATTCAGTGTCAGCAGGATTGGATTACCCCGGTGTCGGACCACAGCATGTTTATTTACAATCGATAGGCCGGGCAACTTATCACAGTGTCACTGATGAAGAGGCTTTACAGGCATTTCACTTATTAGCCAGTAGAGAAGGCATTATTCCTGCTTTAGAATCAGCTCATGCGTTAGCCTATGCTATACAGTTAGCAAAAGACCTGGATAACAGTCAACATATTCTTGTCAATTTATCAGGTCGGGGTGACAAAGATTTAGAATATGTTCGCGGCTTAAATTTTGAATTCAATATTGAAAATGAGAAATAATATGAATCGATATGAAACCTTATTTGCATCCTGCCAGGAAAATAAACGAATTGCTTTTATTCCTTTTGTGATGTTGGGTGATCCTTCTTTTGAAGATTCACTGGATATTATTCGTACATTAATCGATGCTGGTGCAGATGCCCTGGAATTGGGTATTCCTTTTTCTGATCCTGTAGCAGATGGCCCGGTGATTCAGGCTGCAGCTATTCGTGCATTGTCTAACGGTATGAATACAACGAAATCTTTGGAGTTAATCAATCAGATTCGAAATGAATTTTCGGATATTCCTATGGGTTTATTGCTTTATGCAAACCTGGTGTATCGACCCGGTATCGATGTTTTTTATCAGCGATGTGCACAAGCTGGTGTGGATTCTGTATTGATTGCTGATGTGCCCATTCGGGAGAGTCAGCCTTTTGATAAAGCTGCAAAAGAGATGAGTATTGATAGTGTGCACATATTACCACCCAATGTTGATGATAATGTCGTACAAAAAGTGGCAGAAAAAAGTTGTGGTTATACTTATGTGTTAGGACGTGCGGGAGTGACAGGTACGGATAAAGTTGCACAAATGCCGGCTCAAACCACATTAAACAAATTACAACAGTTTGGTGCGCCACCTGCCGTATTGGGTTTTGGTGTTTCTTTGCCCAAACACGTACATGAAGCGAAAGCATCTGGTTTTCAGGGTGTGATTAGTGGTTCTGCAACTGTAAAATTAATAGAACAATATCAAGATGATAACGTTGAAATGAAAAAACAACTCACTGAGTTTGTACAACGCATGGTTGCTGAAACCTGAACTTCCAATAAAACAGATATCAAAATATTTTATGAATGATAAGACAATGCCGTCATTTTTTTCTCAGGCTGAAATCAAATTAAGAGACTTGGAAACAAAAGAAACTTTTGATTTGTTTGCCATTGGTTATGTTATTCCCCAAATTGCATTATCTGAAAATATTTATCATGATCAAGTAGCAGCAGACAATACGAAAATGTATTCGCCATTTGAAGTATTACAGCAAGAAGTAGAAAAGGCGATAACAGTCGATAATCTGTCTGAGGAAGATCAACATTTAGTTCGAGAACTATTAGATACTTTAAATCAATCCACTCGGTAATGGTTTAAGAAAATATCCACGCAGCGATGAAGTTTTTTTCTCCTCATTTCGTGCCAGTTTAAAGTGATTTTACATATATTAAACTCGGTAAATACAAAAATTTCGGTAAAAGTATCGTTTTGTAATACTTGAAGGCTATTATATTTAAACATTTCATAAAAAAGTATCGATTTATATATTTTTAATGAATACTTTCTCCTGTTTATCACACAACAGGAGAATAAAACATGAATATTTTTAGTCGTATCACCGCATCTTTAGGTGCAAGTATTGATAGAGCGATTACTAAAGTTGAAAACCATGAGGCGATTGTCGATGCCGCTTTAAGAGAAACTCGCCAGGCATCTGCAAAAGCGCGCGTTCGTCACTCCCGAGTTATTAAAGATGGTAAGGCGTTACGTCATAAACTGGATGAAACGATAGCAATGGAAAAAAAATGGAATGAACGGGCTAAGCAGGTTGCAGCTACCGATGAAGAAAAGGCTTTAGAGTGTATTGCTAGGCGTAACCAATGTAGGGATTTTATTCAGCAAACTCAAAAATCTCTGGAATCTCATGAAACATTACAAGCTAATTTGGCTAAGAGCATTCAACAGATAGACAATAGAATTCAAACATTAATGCAACAGAGAAATATGATGCGTTCCAGGCATTCTGTTGCAGATGCCATGCATAGTGTGAATCGTGTTGACAGTGATTCAAGTTGGTTAGTTGATGATGTGCTAGAGCGTTGGGAGTCTGTGATTATTGAAAGTGAGTATATGTTAGACAGTTCTGAAGAACATGATCAATTGGATGAAAGTTTTAATAAGGTAGAGGACAGAAATTTATTAAAAGCTGAATTGCATAAATTATTAGCTGAGTAAGGATAACGTCATGAATAACACAGAAATTACCCCAGAAATATCAATAGAAGACCATTCAAAAACACCATCGAGTTTTAAAAAGATACTACAAAGTATGCAAGAGTTTGCCAGTTTCTCTCGTGTACTCAGGATAATAGGGTCCTTTATTATTATTGCATCAATGAGTAGTTTTTTATTACAGGATTGGTCGATTGGAAACGATACACATCGCTTTTATTTGATGCTAGGTCAAACCGGACTTTTAGCGATAGCTGGATTGGTATTAAGTTTTTTGTTAAAAGAGCATAAAGGTGGGCGTGTATTCTTTAGTTTATCTTTAGTTTCTATTGCTGCTAATATGACGACATTGGGTGCTTTAATATTTTCATTAGTTCAGTGGAGAGGGAAGTTATTAAGTTATCCCGATTTTGCAAATTGGCAAATGGCGGGTGAAGGAACATTATTTATTGCCATAATGAGTGCTGTTCTGGTTGCTGTTCCAATCGCAGCATTTGCTTTTTCTGTGATGGCCAGGCAATCAGCGAAGCGTTTAACATGGTTATTTATTGTTAGTAATAGTTTATTGTTATTACCTTTACGTGATTCTTTAAGTATTGGAATACTTATTGCCATGGGTGTTGTCATTTTGTGTATATTTTTACGTAAACCATTATCCAGTCAAATTGATCTTAAAACCTTTGAAGGACGTTTAGCTATAGGGCTTATTTTTTTACCCTTAGTGATTATGATGGTTCGTAGCCTTTGGTTATATCATGTGGACGATATTTTATATTCAATATTATTATCCATGTTGTTTATTGGTTTACGTATGGTTTCTCTTATCACTGTGTATGAACAAGCTGTTAAAAAAAGTATTATAGATTGGTGTTCAGTGATATGTGCGGCTTCGCTTTCTACGTCATTAACCAATGATATAACGATAATATTCAGTGATCACTACTTTTTATCTATATTTAGTGGTTTATTTACATGTTTAATGGCTCATATTGCTTACCATGCAGGTGATAAAAAAAGTTATTTTATTAACATTGCAGGTATTGGTTTAATCTTTGCCCATTTAGTGCAATTAATGATATGGGGTTCTTTTATACCTTCATTACTTTGTTTCTTTGCAGGCATTGTCATCATGTTGTTAGCGAAAACAGTAGCAGGGAAAAAACTCTTTATTGCTGGAGGAGTAACAGCATTTATAGGATTAGCGTTTAGTTTACTGGATTTGTTTAAGGATATTCATTTTAACAGTTGGATATTTATGACAGGGATAGGAATTGTCATTATCATTTCAGCTTCTTTATTAGAACGTTATGGAACGGCAATAAAATTTAAATGGTCAAAATGGAGTGAAGTTGAATAGGTTTTATTATAAAGGAATATATTTTTCCATAAATAAAAGTGGATATGTTGAATGTCCACTTTTATTTTTTTCGATAGTTTTCAAAAATACTGTAATTCCAATGACGTTCTGCCAGTACGAGAGTAATCCCCATTTTGTCTTGCATGTCTCGACTTTTATCTTCAAGAGCCAGTTGATTAAAATCTTTAACTAAGCGTCGCATTTTGTTTTGCATGACCTTGATTGAATCTGGGCTTAACATGCCATTGGCAACATTCAATTGTTCAGTTGCTTTGTCAAAATTAGATTTAAAGAATTCTTGTTGAACTTTGTGTTGAAAAAACCTTTGTATCGGACCACGGGATAACCATTTAAAGTTTGGTGAAATCAATAATTTAATACGGTTATTAGGTAATAGCTCAATAATCTTTAATTTATCCAATTTAGCAAATTTCTGAATACATTCAGTTTTACTAATATGATAATCGTTAAGGATTTCTTCAAGAGTATATCCATTCATAATACAAACAGTGACGAGTAACAACACAATATCACTGGCAATTTCTTTTTCTTGTTCCATTTTTAATTGTGTTAATTGTTGTTCTTGCTTTTCAACCAAAATCATTAATTCAGATAACTCAAAACCAAGAAAATTGGCAATTATTTCAATACGTTGCAAAGTGAAGTTATTTTGAGCAAATAATCGTTTTACGGATGCTTCACTGAGATCTAATACGTTAGCAACATCATTATAATTTTTACCTTGTGCTTTTAACTGCTTTTTAATGATATCTATCAGTATTTGAATTTGTGCCATTCCGAGATCTATTCAGTTGTATGTTTATACCTGCATTTTCAAGTAGAACGGGTATAGATATCAATAATAAATTTTTGCAGTGGAATTATTGAGTGTAATGACCAATATGAAGCGTATCAACCTATTGGTCATTCAAAACAATTTTAGATGAACGATACAAGATAAACAGGCTCTAGTGTTTTCTAAAAAATTAATTTGGTAATTGTTTAAAACCCATATTAAACAAGGTAAATGCAAAAACATCGGCATACTGTTCAATGGTTTTGGAAACGGGTGTACCTGCACCATGTCCTGCATTGACTTCAATTCGAATTAATGTGGGTAAAGGCCCTGATTGTTTGTCTTGCAATTCTGCTGCAAATTTGAATGAATGTGCTGGTACTACGCGGTCATCATGATCGCCTGTTGTGACTAATGTTGCAGGGTAGTGTGTACCTTTTTTAACATTATGAACAGGAGAATAATTTTTAAGATACTCAAACATGGCTTTGCTTTGTTCTGAAGTACCATAATCATAAGCCCAGCCAGCACCTGCTGTAAATGTGTGATAACGTAACATATCCAGAACACCAACACCTGGCAACGCCACTTTGATTAAATCAGGACGTTGGGTCATGACGGCACCTACAAGTAAACCACCATTTGAACGGCCACTGATAGCCAGGTAATCACGAGATGTATATTGATGATCAATTAAATATTCTGCAGCTGCAATAAAATCATCAAAAACATTTTGTTTTTGCATTTGTGTACCGGCATTGTGCCATTTTTTTCCATATTCACCACCCCCTCTTAAATTGGCAACTGCATAAATACCACCTTGTTCCAGCCAGACAGCATTAGCAATTTGGAAACGTGGTGTCAGACTGATATTAAAGCCACCATAACCATAAAGGATGGTTGGGTTTTTGCCGTTGAGTTTTAAACCTTTTTTATAAGTGATAATTAAAGGGACTTTGGTGCCATCTTTTGATGTATAGAAAACTTGTTTTGATTCGTAGTTCTGGCTGACAAATTTGGCACCTGATTTTTTATAAAGTTTAGAAGTTCCTTGATTGACATCAAAACTATAAGTTGTTGAAGGTGTTTTATAATTAGAGAAGCTGTAATACAAGGTTTTTTCTTCTTTCTTACCACTTATAGCACTTGCAGTACCTATGCCTGGCAATTTAATTTCTCTTATTAGTTTTCCATCATAAGAGTATTGATACATTTTTGAAATAGCATCAACCATATATTTGGCAAAGAAATAGCCACCTCCGGTAGATACAGATAATACATTGTTTGTTTCAGGTATAAAATCTACCCAATGTTCGGGTGTAGGGTTCTTAGCATCAACCGTGACAACCTTTTTATTGGGTGTGTTTCTGTCAGTCACTAAATACAGTTTGCTACCAACATTTTCGATAACACTGGTTCTTGAATGAGTGTCATTAAGGATGGTTACTAATGGACTGTTCGGTTTTGTGAGATCTTTGATGAAGAGTTTGTTACCAGCAGTAGACACTGCTGCTGAAATGAGAAGATAGCGATCATCATCTGTTGTACTGGCACCAACGTATCTGTGTTTTTGTTCTGGAGTGCCACCGAAAATCAATGTGTCATTTTTTTGTGGTTGTCCTAATTGGTGGAAATAAACTTTATGTTGATCAGTTTTTGCTGAAAGCTCGCTGCCTTTGGGTTTGTCATAACTTGAATAATAAAAACCTTCATTACCTTTCCATGAAATACCCGAAAACTTGACATCAATCAAAGCGGGCTCTAATTGTTTTTTGGTTTCCACATCAATGACAATAATTTTTCGCCAGTCACTGCCACCTTCAGAAATACTGTAGGCCAAAAGAGAACCATCTTTGGAAAAACTCAGGGTTGATAGAGATGTTGTACCGTCTTGACTAAATGTATTGGGATCAAGAAAAATTTCTTCGCCATTTTTTGTTTTTCTGTAAATAACGGACTGATTTTGTAATCCATTATTTTTTGAAAAATAGGTATATTTGCCTTCTTTAAATGGCGTGCCGATTTTTTCAAAATTCCAAAGTTCTTTCAGACGGTTTTTTAATTGATGACGATAGGGAATTTGCTCAAGAAAGTTAAAAGTGACTTTATTCTGCGCTTTCACCCACTTTGCGGTTTCTGCACTTCGGTCATCTTCTAACCAACGATAAGGGTCTTGTATATTGACACCAAAATAAGTGTCAGTGTGCTGAACTTTACGAGTTATCGGGTAAGTAATCGCCACAGATTCTTTTTTCTCAGATGCATTTTTTGTTTGATTTAAATGGGATGATTGGGAATGATGGTTTGAGCAGGACATTAAAAAACCTACAACCAATGATGGTATAATTGTCTTCATGTATATCAGTCTCATAGTTATTTAGTGTTAATTTGTGATAATAATCAATAAAAAAAGCAGCTTAACAATAATGCATAATAGAGACAATAGCGTGATATCAATTTCAATCATCAGGTTATATCGCAAAATTGGGTAGGGATGACATATCTTACTGCTATACTTGATACATCATAGCAGTGTAAAAATCATGTATATCTATAAAAATAATACTGGATTAAATAATAAGGCCTTTACTTTAATAGAAGCTTTGGTTGTTATTGTCGTAATAGCGGTTATTGCTACAGTGGCGACTAACCGTTATATCAATGTATCCAATGACGCGCGTAATGCGCTGGTGGCTTCCGTAGCCGCGTCATTAGAGCATGGTGTGCGTCAGTATAGAACTTATTGGATAACACGAAACTCTATTGGTGCTGGTAATACATCACGGGTTGATTTAGTGGTTGATGGTATTTCAGTGCGTTATCGTAATGGATATGTGGTGAATGTGAATACATCAGCCCATGTTCCAGCGGGTACACCCAATAGAAATGCAGCGAATACACGTATTTTTCATTTATTTTTAATCACGCCACCTCAGCCCATTATTCCTCGCAATAGCACAGAAACAGGATGGGTGATGTTAGCTAATGGTGATTGTGCTGCTGTCACTCGCCCCCGTTGCTGGGAATATCGGGTGAATGGTAGTCGTTTTGCCAGAATTACCTATGCTTCAGGAGGTAATGGTGAAATTATTGTTGATTAACTCATGATGATATTTATCAAAATAGGATTTTAAAACTATGATTAATTAGAGCCTGTTTATTTTTTATAGATTAACACTATGTCGGATTCAAAAGATACTTTTAAAATAGCTTATGAGCGGGAGCGTAAAGCTCGCAAAGTTGCTGAAGGTTATTTGGATGAAAGAACCAGGGAGGTATATCAATCTCAAATGTTGTTAGAACGACAATTTAATGATTTGATGGAAAAGAAGCAAGAGCTTGAACTATTGGTCACAGTAACCAAGGTTACTCAGGAAAGTAAGAGTTTTAATCAGTGTTTACAGGATTTTATAAATGTGGTTGGTGATATGGTTGATCCCTATTATATTGTGGTGTATTTACTAGAAAAAGAAAAATCATCATTAGTTGCATCGGATGTGCGTTGGAGTCATGATGAGTTTCCTGAAAAAATTGAAACAATGATTGCAGATACAGATTATCATGAAGGAAAAAGTTTACCGGGCATGGTGTTGTTAACAGCAGAAGCGACATGCTGTAAAGAAGATCATACTTCCATGACACAAGAGCGTATGGATAATATGCGGGAACTGGGCATACAGGCATTTGCATTATTTCCAGTAACAGCCAATAAAAAAGTGATTGCTGTGATTGAAGTTGCCATTACAGATTTACAAAAATTGTCCGATCGGTTTTTTGAATCCTGCAAAACAGCGACTGTTCAATTAGGTGGTGCATTAGAAAAACAAATTGCACAAAAACAAACAGAAAAAAATCTGGTTCTGTTAAAAAAATCGAATGAGGATCTTAAGACAACTCAAAATCAATTATTTCAACAGGAAAAGTTAGCCTCTATCGGTCAATTAGCAGCAGGTGTTGCTCATGAGATTAATAACCCGGTCGGTTTTTGTTTAAGTAATTTGGATACTTTAGGTGCTTATATTGATGACTTTTCAAAGTTGGCTGATTTGAACCAGGCATTATTAGAGATATCTGAAGATAAACTATCATCGGAAGTTTCAGAACAGATTGATAAAATAAAAAATCATATGCAACAAGCTGATATGGCCTTTATTTTAGAAGATATTGAGCAATTAACCAGCGATACAGATGAAGGGTTGAAACGGGTGAAAGATATTGTTGCTAACCTGAAAAGTTTTGCTCGTATGGATGATAACAAAACCAATGACGTTAATTTAAATGAGTGCATTGAAAATACTATTAAAATTATTTGGAATGAAATTAAATATACCTGTGAGTTGAAAAAAATATTGGTAGATGAAGAAATATTGATTGATGGTAATTCAACACAGCTAGGTCAGGTATTTCTGAATATGATTGTGAATGCCGGTCACGCTTGCGAAAAAAATGGAGTGATTGAAGTATCTACAGCATTACACGATCAATGTGCGGTTGTTACTATCAAAGATAATGGAAAAGGTATTCCAAAAGATGTGCTTGATAAAATCTTCGATCCTTTTTTTACAACCAAACCTGTTGGTGTGGGTACAGGATTAGGTCTTTCTATTTCTTATGGTATTATTGAACAGCATGGTGGAAAAATAGAAGTAGACAGTGAAGAAGGTAAAGGTACCTGTTTTATGATAACGTTGCCAGTGAAACAATAGAGGCTGTTGATATTTTACTCATTTATTTGAGAAGATGAAGATAAATTGGCATCTTCAGATAGTATGGCCATTGCATATCGTTATCCATTCCATTCAAAGAGTTTGAATCTATGCTGAAATTGGTAGTCATTATCACTTTAATCTGTGTCGCTGTTTACGGCGCAGCATTGTTACTCTTATTTTTCAAACAGAGAAGTTTACTGTATCTCCCAACCCCGGAACCTCAAACACCAGAAGCCGAAGTTTTGTCTATGGTGGTTGATAATACCTCATTGAAAATCTGGCATGTTAATAATGAACATGCAGAAGAAGCCATCATTTATTTCGGTGGTAATGCCGAACAGGTATCCAATAATATCCAACCCATACAAAAGCATTTACCAGATCATGCCTTATATTTTATGAATTACAGGGGGTATTCTGGCAGTGAGGGAAAGCCTTCAGAAGCAAACTTGTATCAGGATGCCTTGGCTTTATATGATTATGTTAAGCAGTTTCATACAAAAATCAGTATTATTGGCCGTAGTTTAGGTTCAGGAGTGACTACCTATGTCGCCAGTCAAAGAGAAGTGGCACGAATAGTCTTGGTGACGCCTTATGATAGTGTGGTTGATGTAGCTAAAGATAAGTTTAAAATTTTTCCTGTTTCCTGGCTCCTGCAGGATAGGTTTGATTCTTTATCTCGAGCCAAAGATATTAAAAGTGACGTTTTAATCATTATTGCACAAAAGGATAAATTGATACCGCCAGAGCATTCATGGCGATTAGCGAAAGCTTTTTATGAAGAACAGGTGAAGGTTGTCGTGCTTGAGGATGCGGATCATAGCAATGTTACGTCTTTATCACTGTATTGGCAGTCATTACAGCAATTTATGCAGGCTACAAAGAGTAATGACAGTTAGGTTCTGCTGTTTTTCAGACGAATCTATAGGTTATTGATTTATTTGACTTAATAGCTCAATAGTTCTTTGTAGAAAATAGGTTTTTAATCGATGTATGCAGTATTGGCGTTTCCTTAAAACCCAAAGTGATACTTTATAAATCATAAAGCGATATACTATCCAAGACAGCCAGCAAATCATAGAGCCAGACAGTCAGTCATTGTCTGAGTTGAAGTGAATGTTTCTGTTTTATTTACAGGGTCACAAATGCTTGTTCTTGCGGTTCTTATGAATACTTGTGTGAGTTGATTTGAGATGGAAGGCAGAATTCTAGCCTCTTGAGTTGCTTGATCTTGGGAGACGCTGCTATAATCCATGGCCCATGTCAACTTAGGGCTGGCTTTAGCTAAGGTTTTATTGTGTTAAAGCGTTGAGAAAGTTTGTTCGTTTTCAGTCTCTTTCTGATACGATCCTAAAATAGCTGTATTAAGCTATGAAGATAGTCGGTTTTTCTATGAAGGCCCCATGTTTGGGGCTTTTTCGTAACTGGACTTTCAGAAACCTTGAAGTTGGATGAATTGTTTCATTGTATCATCGTGCTAGTTTGAAGCTTAATCAATAAAAAACTGAGTGTAAGCCTGTTTATTATGTCGCTGGTTAAAACATTAAATCAACTGATTGAACCTGCTGTAGAGGCCGTAGGTTATGAGTTTGTTGGTCTAGAATATGTGACTCAGAGGCCACATTCAGTTTTGCGTGTTTATATTGATAGTGATGATGGTATTCAGGTTGATGATTGCGCTAAAGTGAGTCGTCAAGTCAGTGCTGTTCTTGATGTTGAAGATCCCATTACAGGTCAATACAATTTAGAGGTGTCTTCACCAGGGCTTGATCGTCCTTTATTTAAGCAGGCACATTTTGTTCAATGTATTGGACAAAATGTGAGTGTACGTTTAGCAACGGGTATGAATGGTCGGCGTCATTTTAAGGGTATTTTGAAGCAGGTCGATGCACAAAATATTACCTTGGAATGTGATGACGATCAGTCATTTGTGTTGGACTTCGAAAAAATTGATAAGGCCAACGTCATTCCAGATTTTGATAATTTGGATTGAATAAGTCTCATCGAGGTTGAGAGGAAATGAGTAAAGAAATTTTATTGGTTGTTGATGCAGTCTCCAACGAGAAAGATGTTGAACCAGGTTTAATCTTTGAAGCATTAGAAGCAGCTATTGCCATGGCAACAAAGAAAAAAAATGGTGGTGATATAGAGGTTCGTGTCGCTATTGACAGAGATAGTGGTGAATATGAAACCTTTCGTCGTTGGCAAGTGGTTGAAGATAGCGATGAAGGGCTTGAATTTCCCTATAGCCAGATAAGTTTGTCAGCTGCAAAAGAAGAAAGCCCGGAAATACAACCTGGTGAGTATGTTGAACAATTGATAGAGTCAATTGATTTTGGAAGAATTGCCGCACAAACCGCAAAACAAGTCATTGTACAAAAAGTACGTGAGGCAGAACGAGCAAAAATTGTTGCTGCTTTTGAAGATCGAGTGAATGAACTCATCATGGGTGTGGTTAAAAAAGTCAGTCGGGAAAGCATTATTCTTGATTTGGGTAATAATGCAGAAGCTATTATTCCAAGAGAAGAAATGATGCCTCGCGAGTCAGTACGCATGGGGGATCGTGTCAGAGGTTTCTTATATGCCGTTAAGCCTGAGGCGAGAGGGCCACAATTATTTGTGAGTAGAACGCGTCCAGAAATGCTGATAGAACTGTTTCGAATTGAAGTGCCTGAAATTGCTGAGGAAGTGATTGAGCTTAGAGGTGCCGCTCGTGATCCTGGGTTAAGGGCAAAAATTGCTGTAAAAACCAATGACCGACGTATTGACCCTGTCGGCGCCTGTGTGGGTATGCGAGGCTCTCGCGTTCAAGCGGTATCTGGTGAATTGGATGGTGAACGTATCGATATTGTTTTGTATGACGACAATCCGGCTCAATTTGTGATTAACTCTATGGCGCCGGCTGAGGTTGCTTCTATTATGGTTGATGAAGACAGTAACTCCATGGATATTGCTGTTGCCGAAGATCAATTGGCACAAGCCATTGGCCGAAATGGTCAGAATGTGCGTTTGGCCAGTGAGTTAACCGGATGGACATTGAATGTCATGACAGAGGACGCTTTTAATCAGAAAAACAGTTCAGAAAGTGAAACAACCGTGAAACTTTTTGAAGAAACTTTGGGTGTTGATGAAGATTTGGCACTTGTCCTGGCTCAGGAAGGTTTTACTTCTGTTGAAGAAGTCGCTTATGTTCCACAATCCGAAATGCTGGAAATAGAAGGTTTTGATGAGGAGTTAGTAGAAGCATTAAGAGCAAGAGCAAAAGATGCTTTATTAACAAGAGCGATAGCCAGTGAGGAAAAGTTGGACGCTGCGGAACCAGCCGAAGATTTGTTAAACATGGATGGTATGGAAAAACAACTTGCGTTTCAGTTGGCATCCAATGGTATTCGTACCATGGAGGAGCTTGCTGAGCAGTCAGTTGATGAATTGTTAGATATTGAGGGTATGACCGAGGAAAAAGCCAGTCAATTAATTTTGACTGCCCGTGAACCTTGGTTTGCTGAAGAAGTTAAATCGTGACACTAAGAGAGACTGCGCGATGACGGAAGTAACTGTAGAAAAACTTGCTGCTATTGTAGGTACACCTGTATCTAAACTGATAGAGCAAATGCAAGGCGCTGGGCTTGACTTAAAAAAACCCAGTGATTTTGTATCTGATGAACAAAAACAAACATTATTGACCTTCTTAAAGGAGAGTCATGGTGAGTCGGTTAAGGAAGCACCTAAAAAAATCACTTTACAAAGGAAAACCAAAAGTTCCCTAAAAATTACTGGTGCAACAGGTAAAGCAAAAACAGTTACTGTTGAAGTAAGAAAAAAGCGAACTTATGTTAAAAAGAGTGTATTGGATGAAGCTCGTAAAGCAGAGGAAGATGCACGTAGAGTCGAAGAGGAAGCCGAGCAACAAAAAATAGCTGCTGAAAAAGCGGCACTTGAATTGAAGGAAAAACAAAAAGAGGAAGAAGCTGCCCTCTTAAATTCAGATGCTGACAAATCGGAAGCCGGTAAAAAAGAAAGTCAGGATACTGCTTCTGAATCAGCATCAGGAAAACAGCAAGCGTCAACAACACAATCAAAAGCAGTCGGGGGAGAGAAAAAGGATTCAGTATCCACATCGGCGACTGATAAAAAAGAGTCATCTGAAAAAACAGAGGGCTCATCTGAAAAGCAAACAGATAGTGCATCAGATAAAAAGTTCCGAGCGAACACAGAAACTCAAGAAAAAGAAGAGCAAAAAACCAAAAGTAAGCGTCGTCGTCGTTCGAGCCGCGCGAATAGTGAGAATGATATTAATGAAGTGATTGATAAGTATTCTGCACCGACCCGAAGACCTGGTCGACAGGAAAACAATACGATTGCTTCGACTAAACCTATTAGAGCACCTAAAGCATTACAACATGGCTTTTCCAAACCTACGACCCCTGTCAGCAAAGTGATTGATATTCCTGAGTTAATTACTGTCAGTGAGTTGGCTCAGAAAATGTCTATTAAAGCACCTGTTTTAATGAAATCATTAATGAAAATGGGTGTTATGGCAACGATTAATCAATCGTTGGATCAAGAAACAGCCGTATTGGTTGCTGAAGATTTGGGGTATGAAACTGAATTGACAAAAACAATATCTGCCGAAGATAATGTCATCTCGAAGGAAGAGTTACAATCATCTGGCGAAAAGAATACAAGAGCACCAGTTGTTACCATTATGGGTCATGTTGATCACGGAAAAACATCCTTACTGGATTATATTCGTACAACTAAAGTGGCGGATGGTGAAGCTGGTGGTATCACTCAACATATTGGCGCCTATCATGTCACAACAGATAAAGGTGGCATTACTTTTCTTGATACCCCAGGGCATGCGGCTTTCACTGCAATGAGAGCCAGGGGAGCCAATGCAACAGACATTGTTATTTTAGTGGTAGCAGCAGATGATGGTGTCATGCCTCAGACGATTGAAGCTGTTCAGCATGCACGGGCTGCAGAAGTGCCATTAATTGTTGCTGTGAATAAGATAGACAAACCTGAATCTGATCCTGATCGTATTAAAAATGAATTGTCTCAACATGATGTGTTACCTGAAGACTGGGGTGGTGATACACAATTTATCCATGTTTCTGCCAAAACAGGAGAAGGTGTTAATGAGTTGCTTGAGGCAATATCGTTACAGGCAGAAATTTTAGAGTTGCAGGCCGTACAAACCGGGTATGCCTCTGGCGTGGTTATTGAAGGGCGTTTGGATAAAGGGCGTGGTACGATTGCTTCTGTATTAGTGCAGTCCGGCCAATTAAACAAAGGAGATATTTTGTTAGCTGGGTTTTATTATGGACGTGTGCGTGCTTTGATTAATGATGACGGGGTTTCTATCGATTCAGCGGGACCATCTATGCCTGTTGAAGTGCTAGGTTTATCTGGCGTACCCAGTGCTGGTGATGATGTTATTGTTGTTGAAAATGAACGAAAAGCCAGGGAAGTGGCTGAGTATCGTCAGGAAAAAATACGTGAAGAAAAGCTGGCTAAACAGCAAGCATCCAAATTAGAAAACTTATTTGCCAATATAGGCGATGATGAAAAGAAACATTTAAATATCTTGGTGAAAGCCGATGTTCAGGGATCGGTCGAAGCACTAAGTCAGGCACTTCAGGAGTTGTCCGTTGATGAAGTGGATGTGAGTGTGATAGCAACTGGTGTGGGCGGTATTACCGAAACAGATGTGTCATTAGCTGCAGCTTCTAATGCGATTATGATAGGTTTTAATGTGCGCGCTGATGCTGCTGCACGTAAAGTCATTGATAGTGAGGGAACAGACTTACGTTATTATAGTGTGATTTACGATGTTATTAATGATGTTAAAAGTGCAATGTCTGGATTGTTATCACCTGTACAGTCACAAAACATTGTTGGTTTAGCAGAAGTAAGAGACGTCTTCCGTTCACCAAAATTGGGTGCAATAGCAGGATGTATGGTCATTGAAGGCTATGTTAAGCGCAATAACCCCATTCGCGTATTGCGAGATAACGTTGTTATTTTTGAAGGCGAGTTGGAATCTTTACGACGATTTAAAGACGATGTTAATGAAGTGCGTAATGGCATGGAGTGTGGTATCGGTGTAAAAAATTACAATGATGTAAAAGTGGGCGATCAGATTGAATGTTTTGAAATTGTTGAAGAAATCAGAGAGCTTTAATATATTCATTTAAGTGAGATTTAAAAAAGGCTATGGCAAGAGAGTTTAAAAGAACTGATCGGGTATCAGAGCAATTACAAAGAGAATTGGCCGTTATTTTACAGCAGGAAATGAAAGATCCGCGTATTGGTATGCCGACTGTTTCGGCGGTTGATATGAGCAAAGACTTGCAATACGCAAAAGTGTATTTGTCTTTTTTAACATTAGACACAGAGCAGGATATTAATACGGCTTTGGAGATATTAAATCAGGCAAAAGGTTTTATTCGCTCAACTTTGGCACAACGCGTTCGTATGCGTACGATGCCTGATTTACAGTTTCATTATGATGCATCTATTAAGGATGGTCAGAAAATGTCGTCTTTGATCGATCTTGCATTAGAAAAACAATCCGATAAAAATCCTGAAGAATAAAGGTTTATTATGCCACCTAGATCAAAAAGAGGCCGTCTTCTTGATGGCGTTTTACTTTTGGATAAACCTTTGGATGTTACATCAAATCACGTTCTACAAAAAGTTAAACGTTTATATAATGCGGCAAAAGCAGGGCATACAGGTAGTTTAGATCCCTTGGCCACAGGCATGTTACCGATTTGTTTTGGTGAGGCAACCAAGTTTTCCCAGTACCTTTTGAATTCGGATAAATCTTATGCAGTAACAGCAGAGTTGGGTGTTACCACCACCACAGGAGATACTGCTGGTGATGTTGTTAAGGTAGTAGAGGGTATTCATGTTTCATTAGAAAAGCTGACGGAAGTGTTAGATTCATTTCTTGGAGAAAGTCAGCAGGTACCGTCTATGTATTCTGCATTAAAGCAGCAGGGTAAACCTCTCTATGAATTAGCAAGACAAGGCATTACTGTTGAACGTGATGCAAGAAGTATTCATATTAAACAGATTCAGCTCCAGTCATATGATGGGAAACATTTTTCATTTTCTGTATTGTGCAGTAAAGGAACTTATGTGCGTAGTTTGGTAGAAGATATTGGTGCTGTATTGGGTTGTGGTGCTCATGTAACCCGATTACACAGAGAAACAGTGTCACACTTTAAAGCATCAGAAATGGTATCCTTTTCTCATATCATGTCTCTTAGGGATGAAAAAGCATTTGCAGAAATGGATGCTTTACTTTTGCCTGTGGATACCATGATGGTGCATTGGCCAAAAGTTGTATTGACTTCTCATCTATTGCATTATTTTTTGCAGGGTCAGGCTATTATGTTGGAGAAGTTAACGACCGGTGACAATTATCGTGTTTATGATGAAGAGGGACAGTTTAGAGGGATTGGAGAAGTGGATGAGCATGCAATGCTAGCACCCAAAAGATTGGTTTCAACAGGTTAGTTTAGAACAGAATCACACACAATAACTGATATAAAAAAGGCCTGATATGATAGAACAAACAGGCCTTGTAAAGGTATTGAAACGAAAGGATTAGTTGATAGTGCTGAGACGTAAACCTAAAGTTTCATTACTGTTTTTCTCAGCAACAAGAATAAAATTGCTGGTTGTGTTTGTGAGATCAAGTGTTGTTTGAAAAGCCAGTAATTCGTTACCGACTTCATCTGTTTCAATAACAAACACATCATAGTTTCTTTTGTCTAAATTAATGGTACTTGTGGCGGTATAACCTAAGTTGGTTACTCGAAAAGGTGTTGTGCCAATTTCATCATTACCCGCAACGAAAAATACGCTGATAAAGTCAGATTCTGGAACCAGATTAGTCAATGTTACCTGGCTTTGGAAAGCCAATACCCTTTCATTGGCATTAATGCGAGTGGTTGATAAACCATTGACGTTACCATCCAGATCCAATGTTTCAAATAAGAATAACGTAGGAGTTTCACCATCATCAAGATTAATAAACAGGTTTTCAATGACTGGGTTACCGGTAGTATTGTCGTTTAATGTTAATGTATGGGCACCTGAATTAACCGTAAAGTAATCGCTGACAGTTTGTGTTGGCAGTGCTGTAAACGTCGTCGCTGCATTGTCATCAAAAATAACATCTAAAGTGCCTAAGGACTCCACACTGTTATAAAATCGTATTCGTGCATCAACACTGACATCTGTAATAGTTGGAGCAGAAGGTGTGCTTGCTAACAAATTAAGGAGAATGTTAGAAAAGCCTGTTGAGAAGTCCTGTCTGGCTATCAGGAAAAATCGTGTTCTTGCTGCCAAGCGAATAGGTTCTGATTCAAAAATAACATTGGTTGTTCCAGCATTGGTGATATAAAACGTATAAGTGTCTTGTTGCAGGATTTCAGGAGCAGAAAAGGTTTTGTAATCTAATCCAGAAAATAAGAGTTGTGCATCGTTGAATGTTTCACTGTCTTCACTGATATAAACATCAATATTATTGATAAGCTCGTTAAATTGTCCAAAGATTAATTGGAAGTCCTGACTATCGTTATCGAAATCAGTCAATCTGAAAGATGTATGTGTTAACTCTGGAGAGCGAATATCTCCTGTTAATATCGATAAATAACGAAAGTCATCCAACAAAGGGACTTCTTCTTCTATGGCAACAAAAGCATCACTGTTTTCATCAAGGTGTTCAATTCTATAGACTGCTGAGCCTTCGTGTGAGACATTAAATAATGCTGTAGGTCTGGCAAAGCCCGTAGTCGCTGCTTGAATATCATCGACTTCCAACGAGATTAAAGAAGAGTTGGAGGATAGATTAAACAACTGAACGGAGCTGGATTGACCATTGGAAGAAGAGGATGAGCCCCCACATCCGCCTATAAGGCTGATGACTAACCATAAAAAAGCATACACCTTTAAACTTAATTTCATATATGTCTCTCTTTGTACTATGTATTTTTGAAGATGAGTGGGTATCGTTCAGTTTGACTGAAATGGCTAAACTTAGTTCATGTGAAGGATGATTTGTATGAGGGAGATTAGCGCTATCAATACCTTGCCTGCATATATTGTGACATGAAGCTATTATATCGCAAAGTAATTCATGATACTTAATGACGTAATTTATACCAAGTACTTTGTGAAGTGGGATTATTGGTCAAGTTGGCATAAAATAGTTGCCCAAAATCAGTATGTCGGTTAAAATTTCGCCCCATTTCCTTCTGAATTAGTGATTGGAAGGGGATGTATATCATCATTTTATCAATCAAAATAATCACTAACGGAGATACATCTATGTCTTTATCTGCACAACAGAAATCGCAAATTGTTGCTGAGTATGGTCAAAGTGACAATGATACGGGTTCACCCGAAGTTCAGGTTGCTTTGCTAACCAATCAAATTAATCACCTTCAAGGCCATTTTAAACAACATATCCATGATCACCATTCTCGTCGTGGTTTACTAAGAATGGTCAGTCAAAGACGTAAACTGTTAGATTATCTGAAAAGAAAAGATGTGAACAGATATACGCAACTTATTGAAAAGCTTGGCTTGAGACGATAAAACATTAAGGGGCTATTTTAGCCCCTTTTTCTCAATAAATGCTCATGATAAAGCAAAAGCCTTTCATCCAATCGAGTATGACGGCCTTTCTTATTGAATACAGCTTAATCTATTAAATAAACACAATTAACCTATTAAGGAAACCGAGTGAATCCAATTAAAAGAAGTTTTGAATATGGTGGCAAAAAAGTCACTTTAGAGACAGGCGAAATCGCACGTCAGGCAACAGGGGCTGTCCTCGTTGATGTTGAAGGCACTTCTGTATTAGTCAGTGTTGTTGGCAAAAAAGAAGTTTCGGAAGGACAGGACTTTTTTCCACTCACTGTGAACTATCAGGAAAAAACCTATGCTGCAGGAAAAATTCCTGGTGGTTTTTTTAAAAGAGAAGGACGTCCAACAGAAAAAGAAACCTTAACCTCACGTTTAATTGATCGACCTATACGACCTTTATTTCCAGAAGGCTTTAAAAATGAAGTGCAGGTGATTGCAACGGTTGTTTCCATTAATCCCGAAATTGATTCAGATATTGTAGCTATGTTAGGTACTTCTGCGGCATTGGCCATTTCGGGTATTCCTTTTAATGGTCCTATTGGTGCAGCAAGAGTAGGGTATATCAACGGTGATTATGTTTTAAATCCAACTCCTGAAGCTCTCAAAACTTCTGAATTGGATTTAGTCGTGGCCGGTACCCAAAATGCGGTATTGATGGTTGAATCAGAAGCCAAAGAGTTACCTGAATCTGTCATGTTAGGTGCGGTTGTATTTGGCCACTCAGAAATGCAGGTGGCTATTCAGGCTATTAATGAATTTTCTGAAGTGGTTGCAACCCAAACTTGGGAGTGGAAACCAGCTGAAGAAAATCATGATCTTATCAATAAGGTCACAGAACTTGCTCAGGCAGATATTACAGCGGCTTACCAGGTTGCAGACAAAATGGCACGATATGAGCGCTTAAATGGTATTCGAGAGAGTGTTGCCACTCGGTTAATGAGTGATGAAAGTCCCGAGTTGACAGAAGATGCCATAAAAAAGGTTTTTTCCAATATAGAAAAAAATGTGGTTCGCTCTAGAATTGTTCGTGGAGAAGCAAGAATAGATGGCCGTGAATCAGATATGATTCGAGCCTTATATATAAAAACCGGTGTTTTACCAAGAACACATGGTTCTGCTTTATTTACTCGCGGAGAAACACAAGCGCTGGTTGTCGCAACATTGGGAACAGAAAGGGATGCACAGATCATTGATGGTTTAATGGGTGAAGAAAAAGATAACTTTATGCTTCATTATAACTTCCCACCTTATTGTGTCGGTGAAGTGGGTTTTATGAGTGGCCCAAAACGTCGTGAAATTGGTCACGGCCGTTTGGCAAAGCGTGCGATTGTTGCTGTTAAACCGGATGCAGAAGACTTTCCCTATACTTTACGAGTCGTTTCAGAAATTACTGAGTCCAATGGTTCAAGCTCTATGGCGAGTGTGTGTGGTACCAGTTTAGCTTTAATGGATGCAGGCGTACCAATGAAAGCACCTGTAGCAGGTATTGCCATGGGATTGGTCAAGGAAGGTGAGCAGTTTGTTGTTTTATCTGATATTTTGGGTGATGAAGATCATTTGGGTGATATGGATTTCAAAGTGGCCGGTTCTGAAAAAGGCATTACTGCCTTACAAATGGATATCAAAATTGATGGTATTACAAAAGAGATTATGGAAGTGGCTTTACACCAGGCAAAAGCAGGCCGTTTGCATATTTTAGGTGTGATGAATGAAGCCATATCGAGTCATCGAAACCAAATCTCTGAATTTGCTCCTCGCATTACTACAATGAAAATTAACCCTGAAAAAATTGCAGAAGTCATTGGAAAGGGTGGTAGCGTTATCCGTTCAATAACAGAAGAGACAGGCGCAACGGTTGAAATTGACGATGATGGTACTGTGCGAATAGCGGCTGTTGATAAGACGGCTGGTGATGCTGCAGAAGCACGAATCACCGATATAGTAACAGACGTTGAGGAAGGTACTATTTATGAAGGTACGGTCAATCGACTTGCGGACTTCGGTGCTTTTGTGAATATTAAGCCAGGAAAAGATGGCCTGGTGCATATTTCTCAAATTGCACATGAAAGAGTGAATAAAGTTTCAGATCGTCTTGCTCTTGGTGATAAAGTGAAAGTGAAAGTACTTGAAATTGATCGTCAGGGTCGTATTCGTTTAAGTATGAAAGCACTATTAGAAGCGCCACCTTCTTCTACAGAAGGGAATAAAAATACTGAGGCAGTAGTAGACAATCAGGAAGCTTCGCCAGCTGTTGAGTGAATGCATCACTCATAGTCTGTAATATTAGTTAAGGATTAGATGCATTTAAGTGGGTGTTATTGGTATGTGCTTATTGTTTATAGGATAGACAATAAGCACTTTGTAAACAGCCCCTAGATTTCATTGATTGTTTTTTCGCTTTTCTGGTTATTTCGAGTGATTTTTGTTTATAATTCCTCTTAAATCTTAATGATATACTCTCACTATAATAAATAATAAGAGACAGTTATCCTATTGCGTTGTATTTTTCTCATTAGCTTATGTGTTTTTAGTATCAATTTAATGGCATTTAATCCCAGATTGAATTGGCATACTTTAACCACTCCTCATTTTAAAGTTCATTTCCCCAAAGAAAATAAAGATACCGCTTATTTAGTTGCAGATATTGCAGAAAAAGTACACCAGCATGTCTCTAATATACTTGACTGGAAACCGAAACGTCTGGTAGATATTGTCGTTACCGACCATACTGATTTTGCGAATGGATATGCAACACCACTGCCTTACAATAAAATGGTTATTTTTATCCAGCCGGTTAAAGCTGGCGAAATGGATTTTAAACATTGGCTGGAATTATTAATCACTCATGAATATGCGCATATTCTCCATTTGGACAAGTCAAAAAGTGTACCATTGAAATTAAGAAATATTTTTGGTCGAATGCCATTGGCTTTTCCCAATACCAATCAACCCAGTTGGTTGATTGAAGGGGTTGCCACTTATTTGGAAACATCAGAAGAGGCGCTTGTAGGAAGAGGGCAAAGTACATTATTTAAAATGATGATGCAGACAGAGTTACGTTTTGGATTTAAATCTCTTGCAGAATTAAACACTTTGGCAGATAGTTGGCCATTGAATGCACGTTATCTCTATGGTTATTATTTTTTCCGGTTTTTGGAAGATGAATATGGAAAAGAAACTATGTTAGAGTTTATTGAAGCTTACAGTGATAACTGGTTTCCGTATTTATTGAATACAAATGCGAAAGAGGTCACAGATAAAGAGTTATCGCAACTATGGAAAGATTTTGAAAGTTATTTACATGATACATTTCAAACTAAAAAATATGATAACGAAAAGAATGATTCGGGTGTTCAATTAACCCATAGTGGTTTTTTTAAAAGGGAATTGGAGGTTGCAGATTCAAAACAATTATTTTATGTTAAAAGTGATGGCTTTCATCAAACAGCATTGATACAAAGACAGTTAGATGGAACAGAAGTTGTTTTAACACATTTAACGCACCCAGAAGCAACCTTAGATTGGGACCAACGTCATGGATTATTGATAACACAACCTGAATTTTGTGATAAATACCGACGTTATTATGATATTTATCATTTTGATATTACTCAGAATAGATTAAAAAAAATAACACATTGTGGTCGATATCTTGAAGCACAATGGCTGCCCAATACCGATGAAATGATAGCGATTCAATCCAATCAGGGATTATTAAGTCTAGTGAGACTCAATTTAAAAGGTCATCTGATTGAAAAGCTTTGGCAGGGACAAGAAGGGGATATTGTGTCTTATATTGACATTTCATCCAATGGTCAATACTTAGTGGCTTCAGTGAAAAAAACATCACATACCAGAGCGAACTTAGCCTTATTTGATTTGAACCAAAAGCAATGGTTTGCTTTTCCACAAGTGAATGCCAATCAGTTATATGCAAAATTTTCATTCAATGGTGAACAGTTACGATTTATTGCTGATTTTGATCAGTTTTATCATTTGTATGAAATGGATTTGAAAAGTCATACTTATTGGAAGGTGACAAATACACCGCAGGGTATATCAGAATCCACCTTTAATCATGAAGGGATAGATTATTATTTGGCCTATACACATCGGGGCTATGATCTTTTTGCAGTGTCTGAATTTAATAAAAAACCGTTTGATATAACGCCTTATAAGTATCATGGACACTCAGCACCAGAAGATAAAGTAGATCATATACAGAATACTGCATCTGTTTTACTATCTAAACAAGGGTATGTCAGTGAAAAAAAATATTCTGTTTTAGAGACATTAAAACCAACCTGGTGGTTGCCTGTTATTGAAGTAAATGATGAACAATTTTTAGTTGGTGCTCAAACATCTGGTGAGGATGCCCTTGAAGTACATCAATATTCACTGTCAACTGCGTTAGATTTTGAAAGACAGTTTTTGGATTTTTCATTGATTTATGATTATGATCAACAATGGCGTTTTCGATTTTTTCAATCACACAGTATTTTTAATAGTGATAATGATGTTGACCGATTTCAACGTCAACAAAATTTTGATCTCAGTTTTCATCTGTCACAATTACAGTTTGGGCAACGTTGGGACTTTCAATTAGGCACAGTTTTAAGTAAAGATGTTTTTGGTACCTGGCAGTCATCAATAGGAAGTCAACCTTTTAGGCAAGTAAAAGATATGTATGGTGCTTTTATTGCAACTTATGATTCAGGAAAGAATTTTTTAAGATCAATCAGCCCTTCAGATGGACGAAGTATTCGAGCAGTTCTTGCTTCCAGAGATGTTTTTGATAGTAATTTTACAGGGGAAACTTTGTTATTGGATTGGAGAGAGTATTTTCAATTACATAAAGCGCATACACTATCTATGAGATTTATTCTAGGACGTAGTGATGATACGGCAAGACCATTTATCTTAGGGGGTGTTCGTGATGAAAGTTTTTTCTTTAACACACAACCTATTTTAGATAGACGTTATTCGTTTAGAGGGTTTTCTGATACATTGCCTCAATTGATTAAATTTAATATGAATTTAATCAGTACTGAGTATCGATTTCCAATTCATTACATTGAACGTTCTTTAATGGCTCCACCAATAGGTTTTGAAAAAATTTCGGGTCTTTTATTTTTTGATACGGCTAAAGCGTATAATGATAATGACAGGCAACAGCCTTATTATGAAAGTATTGGTTTTGAGTTGCATGCAAAGACAAAATTATTTTATGAGCTGTCTTTTAATGCAAGAATGGGGTATGCAAAAGGTTTGGGAGAATTGGGTGATGATGAGTTTTATTTTAATGTAGGTAGCAGTTTTTAAAAGCTGTTAAAGGTTCTTTTTCTTATACGCAACCGAGGTTAAGTATTATTATCTAATTAACCTGAGTTCTTTTTATCTAGAACCTGTTTATCTTTTATAGTTTACATCTGTTAATTTTGTAAAAGAAAAACAGACTCTAGAACTCAGGTTAATAATAAGCTATTCAATTCAATTAGAATTTTTGTTCTATACCAAAGCCCAGCCAGTTCTGATCTTCTGTTGGTTGTCCATTAATAGTGTTATCGTCTGTTTGGCTGGTGTAAAAGAAAAAGATTTGTGTTTTTGTGGCGAGTTTAATATCC
The DNA here is from genome assembly GCA_965230335.1 of Kangiellaceae bacterium. GTDB lineage: Bacteria > Pseudomonadota > Gammaproteobacteria > Enterobacterales > Kangiellaceae > CBDDKS01. The sequence continues at coordinate 1,942,818 of CBDDKS010000006.1, forward strand.
CAACCAAGATTAATGACTTCATTGTTGAGCAGGCCCAACTCGTCAGAAGTACCATATTGAAATTTATAAGTATGTGTCCCTTTCCGATAGGCAGTGCTTAAAAGAAAACCATCACTATCATTACCCTGGCCATTGTCATATTCATTGTACATTAATCCTATCTGCCATGGACCGACATTATACTGAGAGGTAAAACGAATATTGGCTGTTTGACTGCCATTCACATCAATATCATTGGCAAAAGCAACATAAAAGTTATCATTGTGCCATTCGACGGCAAAAGAGGTTGCATCTGTCAGGCTGGTATCATTGGCTCTGGATTCACCATCGACAGATACAGCAGCAATTTTAAATGTAAAGCCAGCCCAAGTGGGTGTTGTGTATTGGATAATATTATCGGCTCGAATTTCAGAAGAAAATAAAATATCAATATCGCCTTCAAGGTGATTAAATAAATCCACTCTGGCTTGAGACGTTTTTGTCGGTGTATCGTGGCGTCCTAATAAAAACTGGCCGAAATGACCTTCTAAGCCAATAAATTGATTGCGTGACATAATATGATTATCCTGACTGTCCCCTTCATCACTGAGTTGAAACTCCCATTCAAGTTGATAAATACCCTTTATAGCATTGTTGATAAACCCTTCACCTCTAATCCCAAACCAGGATTCATTACTTCTGAGCTCTAAACCATCCACTTCAACGTCATCGGTCAATTGAGTGGTTAGGTTTAACCGTCCATATAAATCAACGGTGACATCATCTGGGTTAGCATAGAGTGATAATGATGTAAGCGTCATACAAAAAAAGGCAAATAATTTATGGTTTAAATCCATATGGGTCTCCAGAATATAAGGGTGGTTGTTATTGGGTCGTCTATGAATACTTTGCGGAAAGAGTGATGATTATTCAGTAGTGGATATCATTGGGTTATAAAAAGTGTTGAATTTATGACTTGGTAATGGCTAAAAGAGTTCATATGAGCAATAATTATCAAGCCAGAGATTTTAGCACTTATGGCTCTGATGTCTATCTGAACCTAAACATTTCTTATGTATAAATAACCTCAGCTGCACAACATCTACCTATAAAATTTATCTCTAACATTAGAAAAATTAGGGACATGGCGCAGAAGTTGTAACAAAAAGCCTGTTTTATGTTTATGGGTAACATGTTGTTACATAAATCAACAAGTGAGAAATAGGTATAATTTAGGACATATAGTAGACTTTAATTTGACTTAGCATGTAAGAGAAATTACCCGTTTGATTTTGGCATTTGCGTATCTATAGGCTATGATTTCATTTCTCTTTGAGATTTGTTGGTAATTTCACTTAATTTACAGTTATTTACTTATATTGACCATTAAATAATAGGCAAGAGGTTAAAATGAGTCAGACATCCCAGAACTCAAATAGTTCAAATTCAAAGTTAAAATTATTGTTAAATCGCTTAATTTCTCGTGCTGGCCAGTTATTAAAGGCTTATGGCATAAGAACTGGGGCGATATCACTTGCCAGCCATATTTTGCTATTTTCGGTTTGCTTTCCTTTAGCTTTGTTACTTGTTGAATTAATTCGATTTTTCGGTGGTGGCGCTTCATGGGAATTGACTTTTTGGCATTATATGGGGCTGTCCATTATTTTAGCGTTAATTTATTTTGTTATACGCCTGCTCATCCAGTATTTTTCAATGCAAAGCAATCCTCAAAAGTCGCTTATGCTCATTGATGAGCAGCTTCATTTATCAGGGCGATTGACGTCTGCTTATGAGTTTATGTCCAATGAGAAACCGACTGCTTTTATGCAGGCAGCCATTAATGATGCAGTTGACCCGGCACAAAATGCATCACAATCTCAATTGAGTCCATTGTCACAGAAGAATACTCTACAAACCTCTGTTTGGAGCTGGACATCGCTATTTTCAGCGATTGTTTTGATATTTTTATGTACAAAAGTAGGCGCATTGGAAAGAACAGAAGATGTTAGTATTTCTACTGAAGTCAATACGTCTGATACCATGAAAAATCTGGTGAGTAAGGAGGAGGAAGATGAAAACAACTTTTCTAATGATGAAAAGCAGGAAGAAGAGAGTGAGTTGACCCATTCAAAAAGAAACAATCCAAATGAGTTGACAACGCCTGAAAAGGATAAAATGTCTGAAGAGTTGGATAATGAGGATGAAACCAGTATTAATAAACCCAGTAATGATAAAAAAGGCATGGAAAATGCCTCCGAAATGGGTGGTGAAGGCAGTGATCAATCTCAAGGGGAAGGTTCTGGTTCGCAAGGCCAGCATTCTGCAGAAATGTCTATGGAAAAAGAATCAGAAGGCAAGAAAAAAGAATTAGACAAAAAAAAGAAAGAGAAGAAATCAGCTGCAGAGATTAATCGTCAAAATAAAGAGGAAGAAAATCCAGGATCGGAGAGTAATAAGGAGGATGAGCAAGAATCAACTCAAAATCAAAATAATCAGCCGAGTCAACAAAGGCAACGTAAAGGTGAACAACAGGGTAGTAATGAACAGCAAGGTCAAGTGGAAGCAGAGGAGGAAGAGGAAGAAGAACAGCAAGGACAGCAAGAACAGCAAGGTCAGTCGTCCTCAGAAGATTCCGAGGAAGGTGATGATGGAGGTCAGCAGTCTCAAGGTGGTGTTCAGGAGTCAGAAGAAGAAGGAGAACAAGAAAATGAAGGTGAGCAAGGGGAACAACGACAAGGAGAAGGACAACCTGGTGATCAAGAAGGTGAGCCAGGGGAAGAGCCACAAGAGCAAACACCATCAAGTGCTCCTTCAGAAACATCGGAGGATGCTGTTGGAGGTAAACCTGAAGAGGAGCTAAGAGATCCTACAGAAGATGAAGGCCTTAAAACCTCCAGAGGTAGTGCGGTTGCTTTATCGGGCGTGCCTTTGTATGACAAGCTATACGGTAAACTGCAACCAGGACCAGAAGTAAAAGAACAAAAGTTTGTAAACCCAACCGTTGATACTCAAAGCAATTTAACGGCTCGATCCAGAAGTCGTCGAGACGGCAAAGTCGGTGAAACCAAATTAATTCAGAGTAATTATGCATCCAAAGAACTGGTTAAAAATTATTTTATCCAGTTACGACAAGAATCCAAAGCTAATTCAAACCGAAAGGTTGAGGAGAAATAAAAATGACTACAGAAAATCAAATGCAAACATCAGATGACGCTCAAAAGGCCGCTGAAAAATTTCGACAAGTATATACCGACATTAAACAGCAGGTTTGTGAAATGATGGTAGGCCAAGACGAGGTAATTGATGGCGTTATGACTGCATTATTTGCAGGTGGTCATGTCTTGTTGGAAGGTGTACCGGGTCTAGGTAAAACTATGTTGGTTAACAGCTTAAGTCAAGCAATTGGTACAGACTTTTCTCGAATTCAGTTTACACCGGATATGATGCCTGCTGATGTACAGGGTACTTCTATTTTGGTTGATGATGGTGCTGGTGGACAGGAACTTCAATTTCAACAAGGTCCTATTGTTTCCAATTTGGTTCTTGCTGATGAGATTAATCGTGCAACACCAAAAACTCAATCTGCTTTACTTGAAGCGATGCAAGAAAGACAAGTCACTGTTGGCAACAGAACCATTAAGTTGGATGAGCCTTTTTGTGTTATGGCAACACAAAACCCGGTTGAGCAAGAAGGGACTTATCCGTTACCCGAAGCACAATTAGACAGATTTTTATTCAAACTGGTTGTTGGTTATCCTAAAGAGCAGGATTATGAAGCCATTCTTGATAGAACAACAGGTGCAGCCAAGCCTGTCATTAAAGCGGTAACCAGTGGTGAAGAAATCGTAGCTATGAAAGACATTATTCGTGAAGTACCTATTGCAGAACATGTCAAAAAATATGCCATTCATTTAATTATGGCAACACAGCCAGGTAGTGATTATGCGCCTGAGATTGTCAATGAGTATATTTCTTTGGGTTCTTCGCCTCGTGGTGCTCAATCATTATTGTTAGCGGGTAAAGTAAGAGCATTACTTGCTGGTCGCTTTTCAGTCAGCGATGATGATATTAGAGAGATTGCTTTGCCTGTATTACGCCATCGAATTATTATTAATTTCCATGGCCAGGCTGAAGGTGTTTCGGATGAAAGAGTTATCCATGAAATTTTAGAAAAAGTGAAAACTGTCAATTACTAATTATCGAGAAACTTGAATGAAAGTCGCTTTTGAAGAATTATTTGATCCAGAGTTTTTAAGTTCTTTAGGTCATTTGTCCATTTTGGCCAGACGTGTTGCTGCTGGTGGGCATTTTGGTGAAAAACTGTCTAAGCAATTAGGATCTGGAATCGAGTTTAAAGATTTTAGACCTTATAGCTATGGTGATGATTTAAGATCCGTCGATTGGAACTTATATCGTCGTTTAGGCAAGGTTTTCTTAAGACTCTATGAAGAGCAGCAGGATTTACCTGTTTATATTATGCCTGACTTATCAAAGTCGATGTTTTTTTCTGATGCAAGTCGAGCCAAAACAGCTTTAAAAGTTGCAATGGCAATGGCTGCAATCAGTATGAATCAAAACGATACTGTTAGTTTGATGCCTTACTCTGAAGAAGTAGAAGTACGTCTGAAAAGTAAATCAGGAAAGTCAAATATTATGACATTTGCGCATCGATTAAGTGAGTTGGCATCGGGAAATAAAACAGATTTATCGTCTGCCCTTAAGACTATTTCATCCATGAAATTGCGTCCGGGATTATTAATTATCATTAGTGACTTTTTTGAACCCAATGGCTTTTCTAAAATTGAAAAAATGTTAAGCCGACTTAAACATAAAGTTTTATTGATTCAAATATCAAAAGAGTCAGATATTAACCCAACTCTTCAAGATGAACTTAGGTTAAGAGATTGTGAAACTGGAGAAACGGCCGATATTGTTATTTCTCCAGATTTATTGAAACGCTATAGAGAAGTTTATAGTGAATTTTGTAATGATTTGGCGGCAATGGCCAAAAAACGTCAGGCTGGTTTGTTAAATATCAGTGTTGAAAAAGACGTTGTTACTCAATTTGCTTCACTGTTTGAAGGTGGCGCTTTAGTCGTTTGATATTATATGAAAATAATTATGAGAAAACATAATGAACTTTATTAATTTATCGCCATTAGCCGTTGTAGCAGGGTTGTTTGCTCTGGCAGGCTTATTGTATGCTTTACAACAATTAAGAGCTCGTTTTTTAGAAACGGATGTGGAAACTTTAATTTTTTGGAAAGCTGTTATTGAAGACTCTCCCGTTAAAGTATTAAGAGAAAAATTTAAACATTTATGGGCTTATTTATTTATTCTTTTAATTTGTGCCTTAATCTGGCTGGCGATTGCTGGACCTGATGTTGCAAGAGATAAAGGTAAAACCTTTTCTGTACTATTGATGGATAATTCAGTCGCTATGGAATCTGAAGAAAATTTTCAACAGGCATTAAGTACTTTACGGTCAGATTTAAATCAATTTGAATCTGAAGGAAGGCAAGTGATTATATGTGGTTCTTATTGTCGAACGTTATTAAATCCAGGTGAAGATTCAGTATTGTTGGATGAAAGATTAAAGTCAATTGTTTATGAACCGACAGCATCCAGTATTGATTCACAGTTATCATTATTAGCTGCGATGACAAGAAGTGAAGAACAAACTAACGTATTGCTTTATTCTGCAAAACCAGTTAACCAGTTTTTAACAGAGCGTTTTCCAGAAAGCTTTACAGTCAAACAACAGTCTTTTGATAAAAAGGCTATTAACGATAATGTCGCTATTGCTTCATTAGGTACATCCTATTCTGAATCAGGTGACCATAAAAGTGTTGATATCCTATTTAAAGTGGTATCGAATTCTAATGAAGCTGTATCTCTTGATGATGTTGAGTTATTGCTTAATGGGCAACTTACAACAGGTTTAAATGTTGAACCAGATTCTGAAAAAGATACCTATCGTATTAAAAATTTAAATACGGATGGTCAACTATTGACTATTAGATTAAAAAAGGAAGATGATCTTTCAATGGATAATGAAGCCAGTATACGTCTGCCTGGCTCAAAAACAGTGAATGTTGCTTTATCTAATGTAACAAATCCATTCATTAATACCATGGTCTCTATACTTCCAGAAATTAAAAGAGTTGATGGTAATCCTGATATTTTAATTAGAAAAATTAATACATCATCCGATTTAATGATTACTCCTAAAGTACCTTCCATTGATATTATGGCTGAAGATATTCAACAACAATCTATTATCATTGGTTATCCTGATGAAGAGGTATTAAATTCAAAGATAAAACCTTTTGTAGAAAGTCTGGACCTGGATAGAATCCATAAAGATGACACAACATTAAGCCATATTGATGTTAGTTATAAATCGTCTGAACGCTGGACTCTTCAAATCAAGGAAAGCTTGTTAAGTGATAAACACTATTTCGTGCAACTACAAGAGTTCCCTATATTTTTTGCTCAAATGATAGCCTGGTTTGCTGGTGATGAGGCCTGGTATCCCTATGTGGCTGTTGGTAAACCGATTCCTAATGCAGGTTTGGCTCAACATGATTTATTTATGAATGAGAAAAATAAAGTCATTGAGACAATGGGGGCACCCTTTATCCCTCTCACGAAAGGTAATATTCAACGAAAAGATAATCAATCCAGTTTGTATGCTTTTTATCCGACACAAGCCGTGTTGGATGTTAAAAGAAGTAACCAGTCTACACAGCAGCTTGAGAAAAGTTATTCAAATACTGATGCTGGTCGTCCGGTTTCAGTACTAAAGTGGTTGCTGATTTTAATTTTAGTATTGGTTGGTTTGGAATGGTATTTTTTCCAAACAAGAAGAATACCTTAATTGACAACGTATTATTAGTGAGAGTGTAACACTGTGCAAATTCAAATTTTAGAACCCATTTATTTATTGTTACTCTTATTATTGCCTTTACTATGGTTTTTCCCCAAAAAGGTGACAAAAGGGCAATATGGTGTAGCTGTTTTCCGTTCAATGGTCATGATTGCTATCGTATTAGGATTGAGTAAACCTGTATGGTTATTATCCGATACAAAAGAATACAATGTTTTTATTCTTGATCAGTCAGAAAGCTTAACTGAAGAGCAAAAGCAAAAGTCAAAGCAAATACTTTCTGATTTATTGAAAGAAAAAAGTGATGTTAAAGAAGAGTTAACCTTAATTTCCATTGGCGCTTCTCCAACAGAATCAATCGATAATATAGAAGACAAAAAAAGCTGGATTTCAATTGAACCTGAAAATAGTCGTTCTTCCATGAGTCAGGCATTAGAAGTGGCTATTCAACAAATTCCTTATAATGCAAATGGTAATATCACGTTAATTACAGATGGACTAACGACAGATAGAGATTGGGGAAATGTAATGCAACAAATTGTCGAAAAGGATATCCCCGTCAATACCTATTTTATCGAGTCTGATTACTCCGATATATATCCTGCTTCTATGGAAGCAACTGAAACAGTTCATACAGGTCAAACAATGAAACTTAAAGTGGCCCTTGTTGGCTTGGGTGAAGTAACCGTTAACCTCATCGATGAATTAAATCAGGAAATATTGGCCAGTCAAAGGGTTCAAGTCAATAAGCGTACAGAAGTTGAGTTTGAATATGAACCGAAACAAGAAGGATTTCTTCAGTTAACGACAAAAATTGAAGTGGCATCAGGCAATGATACCAATAAAGACAATAATCAATTAAGTAAAACATTTGCTGTGCAGCGTCCGATAAAAACACTCTATGTCGGAACAAGAAGCAATGATGCCATAAAAAAATTAACTTCACTTTTGGGTGAAGGACATACAGTCTCTACTCCCTCTTCTTTCGGTGATTTAACGGGATCAATGGATTTGGAGCAGTATGATCTGTTGATGATCGATGATGTTCCAGAGCAGCAATTACCAAAAAGTTTCCAAAAACATGTTTCTAATGAAATTCAACAAAAAGGTTTGGGACTGATTTATAGTGGAGGGAAAAATGCGTTTGGTAGTGGTGGTTATTTAAATTCTGAGATTGCTGAAGTGTTACCTGTGTCTTTTCAACAAACCCAGGAAAAGCCTCAGGCATCAATAGCCTTGGCTTTGGTTATAGATACATCAGGCTCCATGCATGGAAAATACATGTCACTAGCAAAGCAGGTTGCTCACTTGGCTTTGGATCGGTTAAGACCGACCGATCTGGTTGGTATCGTTGAATTTTATGGAAATAGAAGTTGGAAACTGCCGTTGCAGAGTGTGCGTAAGGGAAATAGTGCAAGACGGGCGATTTCAATGCTACAGGCATCAGGAGGAACAACATTACTACCAGCTATTGAAGAAGCTGTGAATGGCTTAATGAATGTACAGGCAAGATATAAGCATCTTTTGATAATCAGTGATGCTGGTGTTGAACGAGCAGAGTATTCCAATTTAATACGTGAAGCTAATATCAATGGTATTGTTTTGTCAACGGTGCTGACTTATGACAGGAATGACAATTATATTATGAGTCACATGGCACAAGTTGGTGGTGGAAACTTTTATTCAGTACCTGATAAGTTTAGTTTGATTGACATTGATTTAAAGAAGGTGACTAAAAAATTATTACCCAGTTATAAAGAGGGCAGCTATCAACCTGATATGCAAAATAAAAGTTTATGGTGGGGAGATTTGGATGATATCAAATTGCCTCAAGTGAATGCTTATGTTGAAACGCAAAACAGACCTGGCGCACAAATTTTTGCCAACATAAAAGGGAAAAGGCATCCCTTGTTATCGACCTGGCAGTATGGTTTGGGACAGGTGACTGCAGTGATGACCGAACCATTAGGCTGGGGTACTAAAAGCTGGCAGCAATGGAAGGATTATGGGCGATTACTATCACGTGCTTTCATAAAAACAGCAAAAAGTAATCAGTTTTTTGATTATGATTTTATTCGAACAAAAGGGCAGTTACATATTATTGCTACACGTCTTATTAAAAATGCAAATAAACCTCTTTTAAAATTAAATCATACATCATCTCAGGAAATACCTTTTTCAGAGTTAGCACCAGGGTGGTTTTCTGCTCAGCTATCGATTCCTGATCATGAAAGTATTCAATTAACAGACTCGACAATGAATGATCAACGTCATTTTGTCATTGACCCGATACAAATGATGGAAACACAAGTTGATCCGGTTTTAGGCATTAATTTACCTCAATTATCCCAGTTAACAGGGGGCTCCTATCTAAACGCAAATACAAAAGCGGTTGAGTCAAATACATCCAATGAGTCTACATTTTTGAGATTGTATCATTTAATGCCATGGCTTTTAGCGATTGCTTTATTGCTGTATTTGGCTGAAATTTTATATCGTAGATTACCTAACCGTTAAGTTTGTCAGAAGAGTGAATGTATTAAGATGAGAGAACGAATGAATATGAATAAATTAATACGACATTGTGGTGTGTTTTTATTTCTGTCTATAGGTATCAATCTGCAGGTATCTGGAGAAGGAATTAATTTTGATCACCTGGATGAATTAATCAGTGAAGAGGTGGATTGGTTAACCTTAGAGCAGGCCTGTATAAGACAAAATGCTTTAATAGCGCGAAGTGTGGATATAGACAATGCACTCATGATGATGCGAATGGAAGCGACAAGCCCAATGATATCCAAGTTTGAACGAGTACAGAAGTTACACGATACAAGTTTGATATTGTGGTGTTATGGTCACAGAACAGAATCCTATGTATTGATAAATCAGGCTTTAGAGTTGGGAAGTTATGGTCCGGTGCATCAACATAAGGGACGTATAGAAGAAGCGGATGGAAATCTGGAAGAGGCGATTAAAGAATACAAGCAAGCGGTGGGTTTACTAAAGGGAGAGCGCCAATTTGATACAGCGTTTAATTTAGCGATGTTGTATGCAGAGTATGAAGACAATAATCAGCCATTTATAGAATTGGCAGATCAGGTAGAGGGAGAGAAACGCAATCGAATCGCTTACATACTGGGATTATATGGCAATGAGTCTGAAGCGGTGAAGCTTTATGATGTAGATAAGAATACCAGTCAGGAAGAGCAGTTGTCGTATCACTTGTTGAAGGGCAAGTGGGCCTTGAAGAAGAAAGATTATGCGTTATCGAATGATCATTTCTGGCAGGCGATACTATTATCGGAAGAAGAGAATGATGTATTGTACAGTTTATCGATAGCGGTAGAGTCTTATAGATTAAGTGGTCAGTTGGAAGCATTAACGGAGAAGTTATTGGGCTTGAATTTACAGGAAGAGAAGTCGGTGAGTGTGCTGTTGAATGTGTTGAAAGAGCAGAAGCGTTATGCCGAGGCTTTGGATTTATTGAGGACGAAACTGTCGTTAGACACGAGTTTAAAGAAGCGGGAGTTTATAGAGATATACAGACGAGTGGATAAAGATGAAGCCTTGGAGCAAGAAGTCAGAGGTTATATCGCTGAATCACCTGAAGATATCGATTGGGTTGAGGGGTTGGCGACATTTTTTATCATGAAGAATCAGCGGGAGAAGGCGGTTGAATTATGGAGAGAATTTGTGGAGAGAAATCAGGATGTAGATAATCTGATGTTGGCGGTGAAGCATATGTTGAAGTTTGGATTTGAAGACTATGCGATATCCGTAGTGGAGAAGATGATAACTGACAAATACTATACGCAGAAGAAGATAGTCTTTGTTGTTGATGTATTGAAAGATTATGTGAGTGAAGAGAGAGCGGTATCCTTTTTAAAGAAGGCTGAGGGAGATATATCGAAGGAGAATGGGTTGTATAAAAATATAGCGGACTCTTATGGGATATTGGGATTTAAAGAAGAGGAGTTGAGGGTATTACAAGCTTATGTGGATTCTCTGGATGAAGAACATGTGAGAGAAAAGATGATGCTGGCCGGTCTTTATGCGCGAGCTGGCGAAGATAAGAAAGCATTGGATTTATTATTGGCATCACAGCCTTATGCGCGCTCTGTAAATATTGGTGTGATTAACAGCCGTATATTGGGGTTGTTGACCAAGCTAGAGCAAAGTGACAGTTTTATGCAGAAGCTGGAGAGTCAGTTAGAGAAGGGGACTATCAGTGCGACAGATATGAGGTTGTTATTGGTTTTTTATAGGCAGTCAGGGCGTACTCGGTCAAAATTGGAAGGAGTGATTGCCTCTTATTTTACAGAGGAGAGATTGGAAAACGATATTGAGGCATTAAGAGAGTTGTCTGTATTGCATCAGAGTTTGGAGAATCATAAGGAGTATGACCGGATAGGTCGGTTGTTGATAGAGAGAGATAAAGAGAATGCGATAAGACATATACGGGGTGTGTTATTGAATTATGTAGAGAATTTGCAAGAAGACGTCAAAACAGATGAGCTTGATAAGTTATTGGCGCTACATACGGCACATACAAACGACAGTGTTGATAGAGTCTTTGAGGTGGGTATATTATCGATGGTATTGCGTAATGAAGAGGCGATCACTCTGGCACGTCAGATAATAGCGGAGAACCCGAGTTATATCGATGGCTATCTGACACTGGCGAAAGAATTAAGAGATGCAGATAGAGAAACAGAGGCGGTAACGGCTTTGCAGGCTTTGGCGGATGTTGCTGAAGATGCTGGTGTGTTTATGACGGCAGTGGATGGTTTTCTGGATGTGGGTGGTGGAGATAGAGCTTTAATGGATTGGGCGAAGCGCTCGTTAATCAAACGCTTGGTTAAAGAAATCAATACGCCGAAGTGGCACAGGTATTTGGCTGAGTTATTGGGTCAGATGAGACAGACAGATGAGCAGTTGATAGCATTGGATTACTCGTTGGCACTGGACTCTGAGTTAAGGTTCTTTACATTGAAGAGTTTGATGCGGTCTACCGACCCTTATAGTGATGTGACGGGTACACAAGCGGCTTATATGAGACCGGATAAAAAAGACTATGTAAAGTATATGCGACGATTGATGGGGATAGGTGGCCAGTTACACAGTAAGATGTATATGAATGCGGGTCGTTCATTGATTGATATGGGACATATCGAGGAAGCGGTAGCGATATTTGATTTGGCTGCGGAGAAGGGGGATGTGAAGCAGTTGGTTGATGCGGCGAAGATATTTCTTGATGTGGGAGAGGGTGCCCGGGGAATGGCGTTGTTGAAGCGAGTGAAGCAGATACAGAAGAATTCAGAAGATAATATTGATATTGAATTAAGTTATGCGAAGGCATTGATACAAAATGGAGATTATAAAACAGCTTATCAAACTTATAAGAGTGCACTGTTTGGTTTGATTGAAAATCAAAGTGATTATGTACGAACATTGGATATTGTCAGTTATAACAATGAACAGATAAACAAGGATCGGTTAGATGCACAAATTGTTCAGATTCATATCAGTGAACCTGGAGCACTGGAAGCAGATAGAACAAGGGATAGCAATTACAAGACACATTATCAGAGTTTATTGCAAGGTGTTTTGTATACCATTGACCAAAAAAAGGAAGTCGCTTTATTAAATGAATTTGATTCGATGTTGAATCAATTACTTAAAGAGGCCAATACTAAATCTCATAAAAAAGTCTTAATGCATCATCCCAAGATAAATAGTGTACAGCATATTTATCGCTATTTATGCTTTGTTTTTAAAGACTATGACAGAATTGACGCTATAAACGAGAAGTTATTAACGGCTTTTAATGAAGATAACAATTTACCTTTGATAGTGCTCGGGTATTGGGATAAATGGGGAGTCATTGCCTGGCCTGAAAGAATTCAAAATCATAGTGAGGACAATAGAAAAAAGTTGAGTGCGGCTTTTACAAAAGCAATAGGAGGGAAAGGCAACTATGATAAAACAGTTGGTAGTAGGAATTGGAATGCATTTGTTCCAAGCTCAAGAAATAGTCATACTCAATTCAATCAAAACCATGAAAGCCAAGCTTTTGAAAAAAGTTTTGCTTTAGATATGCCTGAACAAGATCTTTTAGAGCGTTTAAAGAAAGAGGTCGATAAACTTGTTGAGTTAAAGAGTGATAATACAAGAGTGCGTTCACTTGGGAGTCAGTTTTGGTTTATTGAGTTGGCGAATATTTTATTATCAGAGTCGCACAAAAAAGAATTGGCACTTTATATAATAGAATCAAAAGACAAAAAACAAGAGCTAATAAATGCATTGTTAAGAAGATTGAGTTCCTCAACAACAGGATACTCCAGCTATGCCGCTTATATTGAGAAGTTCTCAGGTGAATCATTGATAACATCACAACAATTATTAGAAAAAATAGAGGCATCATATAAGAATAGCAATGATCCAGCAGCAGCTTTTTATGTTAATCAATATGACAGTCAATATGTTATCTCTAAGTTGACAGCAAAAGATAGAGCGCGTTGGATTGAGTTAGCTAAAGAGTACCAAAAGACTATTGGCAGAGATTTAATCAAAGTGCTCTTAACACAAGAGTTAACGGCAGCTGAGAAAGCTTTTTTGCTTCGAGAATTTAAAACGGTGATTGATAATGATGACTTGGGTCGAATTATTACTGGAGTTTTACCCGGATATGTACAAGCAAGTGTAAAGGAGAATTTAGATTTAATAGACAATATGGTTGATTATGCACGAATAAAACGTCCAAATTTCTTTCGAAGTGCCTGGTTTAAGCCAGCCTTGTATTTAAAACAAGACAAAGTACAGGAGTCTATTAATGCATATGTAGAGTTATTGAATAATGGAAAGTTTTTTACCAGGCGAAGTGATCAAGGTTTAACAAGTGGTTTTGCAAGAAATCATTTTAACAGCTTGTATCAGCATGCATTTGATACGGGTGTTTATTCGAGAAGTAAGGTATTTAAGGCATTATTGGCTTATCCAGCAAATGATGCTCAAAGCAAAGAAAAAAAGAAAGCTGTAATTTTTAATTGGATTGGACTGAATAGAAGTGTATTAAATATTGATACACTACGAGCATTAGTTAAGACATATCCAGAGAATATACAAGGGCAAATGTTATTATCTGCAGCTTACTTAAATCAGGGTAACAATGTTCTGGCACTCAATACCCTATTGCCACTTATCGATACAGTAAAAGAAAATTCAGAGGATTATAGAAACCTTATGAATTCATTAAGACGTGTTGTGTCGGCCATTGAACAGCCTGTGTTAGCAAAGAAAATAGAGGAAAAAATACCAGAGAATAATAGTAGAAGAGCTTCAACACAAACATCTTTAGTAAGAAATAATGAAAGCAAACCACAATCTTCATTGGTACAGGCTATTGAAAAGAAAGATCGTCAGGCGATCAAAGAGCAATTAAGAAAAGCTGTGAGTAATCAGTTGGAACTGGTTAAAAAAATGAACAACTTCAATCGTAGAGTAAGCAGTTTCGAATTGTTAAACACTCGAATTGAAGCTTCTGAAACATCGAGTGTAACTTCACTAGGAAATGCCTTAATTAACATGAAACTGGGAGAGGATTTATTTAAAGATTGGTATAACAAGATGGATATACACTTTATCGAACGAAGAAATAGAAATAGAAATAGTACACAAAAAAGAATTGTTGATTTCTTGACACAATACTATCAGTTTAATCATGATGCTGGCGTTGGGCAAATTGAAGCATTAAGTCAATCTATTATTGATAAAAAAGCTAATCGTAAAGATGTGGTTTTATGGACAGCGTTAGTACAGAGTTTCTTTAAACAATCAATGGATATCAATAATGATTATCAAAGTATCATCAATGATTTGAGACCATCATTGAATAAAGCAATGAAACAATTGTTTGGACAGCCATGGATTTACCCAGAAGATATTATAAATTTAAGTAAAGTTGCTGAGCACTTAAACTATATCAATGAAGCTTATGCATGGTATGAACTTTTATTAAATGATCGTCAAACCAGTAGACAGGTGAAACTTTCTGAAATACAACATCCTGAATTAAGTATGAAAGTTGCGTCAAGTCAATTAATTGACAGGTTAGTGACATTTTCTCGTAACCCTCGTCAATCATTTCAAGTGACTGAATTCATTTCTGAAGCTCTGGGGATCGACAGTTTTAATAAGAATTATTCAAAAGTAATTGAAAATTGGCATATCTACCTTATTAATCAGAAAGAGCTACAAGGTAGAGATAAAGGTTATTTGGCTAATAACATCCATAGTAAAAAAGTATGGCGACTCTTTTTGGATAAGTTGTTTCCACATTCAGCAGATATCAATAGCATTGCATTAAACAGGATTGGTGTGCTTGAGTATAGAGCATTGTTACAAAATCGATCAATGTTTAATGAAACCATGGGCTATATATTTAATCGATTAAAATCACGAACTATAAATAGAAGTCGTGGCGTGAATCTATTGTTATCCGGTTTAAATCAAGAGTTTAGTAAACAAATTACTCAATATGATGAAATGGTAACTTATTTATATGAACTATTGAAAAAACCAGACGTGATTGATAGTAGTTTAAAAAGTCAATTGATCGCTTTTGCAGAAAAAAACAATAAAAAAGTTGAATTATCTGTTTATAAAGGTTTACTCAATGATGGTGCTTTTGCAAAAACAAGACAACAAGCTGCGAAAAGAATATTGTCTCCAGATGAAAAATTAATCCGAGATATTGTTGGTGTTGAAGACTTTCAATATTTGGTTTCTAATGTAAGAGTATTACAGCAGTTGGTTGATTATCATAAAATTGTTGGCGAACAGCTGACACTAACCCGTGCAAAAAGAGCGATACAAAGTATAAAGACAAGTAGGGGAAGAAGATTCCCCAGCCCTAGTCTTGTCTCTTTTGAAGCGATTCCTTCATTAATGCAGCGCTTGCTAAAAGAAGATAAGATTGATGTGGTATTTGAATTGGCTCGCACAGTAAGCACTTATTATATAACGCCAACCTTTGTTGATTTAATGGAAAAGGTAGCGTTAGAAAACAATCAATCAACCGAATTGAAGTATTGGCGTGATATCAAACAGTCATTAAATTCTTTATCTTCCTCTGACAATGAAGATGACAAAGAAGTTGTGAAAACAAGCCAGGTAATTAACTATTAGTTGTAATTTATGTAATGCATATAGTAATCATATTCAATCGTTAACTTAGTGAGGTACTTAAAATGACATTGTTAAAGAAATTAAGCATATTACCAGCCATATTGGTAAGTAGTAGCGTTTTTGCAATAGATTTTTTTGACGGTTCTTTCGAAGAAGCAATAGAACTGGCAAAAAAAGAAAATAAACTTATTTTTATGGATGCCTATACCACTTGGTGTGGACCCTGTAAAAAGCTGGATAGAGAAACTTTTCCAAGGGAAGATGTCTCTAAGTTTTTTGAAGAGAATTTTATTAATATAAAAATAGACATGGAAGATGAAGATCAAAATGGACCTGAACTTGCTAAACGCTATAATGTGACGGCGTATCCTACATTATTATTTATTGAATCTACGGGAGAATTTAAAGATCGTGTGCTTGGCTTTCAGGAAGGACCTGTTTTGATTGAAGAAGCAAAAAAAATATTGTCGTCTAATGTGACGCTTAGTCAATTTAAACAAAAAGTTACTGAAGGAAAAATAAGTGCTCCAGAAATGTTGGAACATTTAATTAAGTTTTATCCTATTTTTGCGGCTATGGATAAAGAAAGTAAAGAGAAAAATATTACATTTTTTGAGAATGCCATAGAAAAGTATTTGGAAAAAACAAATGATAAAGATAAATTCAATAAAGAAATTTACGATTTGGTCACTAATTATTTTCCAGAAGCCAGTCGAGGCATAGGGCCAGTTGAATTTATTATTTCTCATCACAAAGAATTTGAAAAAAGTATTCCTGCACAAGAACTGTCAGCTTTTGTTTGTCGGGTCAGTACAGGTACAATTAAAGCGTTAGCTGAAAAAGGGGATAAAGGCTATTTAAAATACGTTGAGGAAGCAAGGAAAGAGTTGGCACCTGTATATAAAAATATGAAAGCATGGTTTAGTGGTGTTGATCCTGCTGATATGTTACAAAATTATGGTGATACAGCCTTTAGTTTATCATCTAAAGATTGGCAGGGTTATATTGATTCTTCCAAAAAGATAGCTGAACTTATGGGTGATGATATTAAACCGGAGCAAATGGTAGATTATGTAGGTACATTGTTAAATGCTGGTTGTTATGAGCCAAAATATTTGAAACAAACAGTTGAGTTTTGTAAAAAAGCTTATGAACAGAAAAAAAATATTAAAACAGCATCCGTTTATGCCATTTTACAGTCGAAGTTAAAAGACTCATCTGCAAACAACTTATTAAGAGAAGCAATGGTATTATGTAATAATTACAATAACCCAGTTGCGAAAGATTTATTTGATGACTTACAAAAAGAGCTTGTAACTCTTGAGCCTAATTATCAGCCCGTTAAATTTGAAGGTAAAACACAAAAAATCTTTAATGATAACAGTTTTGATCTTATTGAAAGTCGACTGATTTTGGTGAGTGAGAATCATACATCAGCAAAAGATAGAAAACGCGCAAATAATATGATTGAAGACGCGAAGGCGGGTAAATATTTTGTGGCTCAGGAAGGTTTAATGTTTGAAGCACCACCAGCTGATCTTGCAGACGGTGAGTCTTTACTATTTGGTATGGAAGAAGAATTACCGCATGCTTTATCTATTATGGGTAAGCACACGGTTATGATCAGTAGAGGCATTAAAAAGCTATACGGAGAAGAAAGGCGCTTAAATCAATATAAGGCTCAAATGCTTTCAACCATTGTTACGAATCCTTATGTGGAAGAGGCTTGGAAAAGCTTAAATAGACCTTTTGAAGACAAGATGACAGAATCTATCGCTAAAAATATAGATATCATGTTGGAAAATAAAGAAAGGGAGCAGGCGTTGTTTAATGGGGAACTATCAGATGAAAAACGCACTGAAACTACTTTTTATAAGATTACTCGAGGTCCTCAGTTTGCTTTAAGCAATAATTTCCATAAGTTAAGTTATGATATGACCGCTGCTTTAGCTAAATTAGCTGAAGAAAAATATAAAGATGAATATAATGTACCCAGTATGGATTCATTGTATAAATTAATCAATAATCCGGAAAGCCTGGAAGCAGAGAAAGAATATGCTGAACTGGTTGTGATTGGATGGCGTAATGATACTATTACAAAAAATCTGATTAAATTATACAAGCGAGCACAAGGTGGTAAAAAGGATTTAAAAGTATTGATAGGTGCAGCACACTCAGCAGATTTGAAAAAACGCTTGGAAAGTCAGTTAGGTATACGTGTTAAGATTTTGAATCAACACTAGTACTCTCTTCTGAAAATAAAGTGCATCCATAGTTTATTCACAATATGGGTGCACTTTTTTATTTAATTCTATAAGAATTAATAGGGGCTTTTAGAAAAATAAAGGATATAATAAGCAAAAAAACGTTAAATATATGGTTTTATCTGTTTCGAAAAATATTGATTTAATTGCTCATAACTCTTTCCATATTCATGCTTACGCAGAACACTTTTGTTATATTGATTCCAGAAATCAACTCGAAGCATTATCGGAGTTGTGTCTTCAGGAAGATAATCTCTTTATTCTAGGCGGTGGTTCCAATATATTATTACTCAACCACTTGCATGGATGGGTTGTGCATCCAAAATTACATGATTTTTACTATCATAATGAGACACAAGATTCGATGGATGTGACGATAGGGGCGGGTGTGAATTGGCACCAGCTTGTCTGCCAGACTTTGTCTGATGGTTATAGTGGACTGGAAAATCTTTCTTTGATTCCAGGCAATTGTGGGGCTGCACCAATACAAAATATTGGTGCTTATGGTATCGAATTAAGTGATAAGGTTATTTCAGTTGAAGTCTATGATATACGTCAGGGGAAGGTTCAGCATATGCAACGGGAAACATGTCAGTTTTCATACAGAAACAGTCTATTTAAACAGCAACCTGAACGTTATTTAATATTGTCTTTAACTTTAAGGCTGGATAAAGTATTTCAACCGCAGTTGGAATATTATGCTTTACACCATTTGCAGGATAAAACGCTTTATCCTGAATTAAGTGCTCAACAGGTTGCAGCCGAAATTATTAAAATACGCCAAACAAAATTACCGGATCCCAAGTTATTGGGTAATGCTGGCAGCTTTTTTAAGAACCCGATTGTTACACGAGAGTTTAGTGAATCTTTACGTAGCCAATATCCAGATTTGGTATCGTTTTATGTGGATGAACACTCTGAAAAATTAGCCGCAGGTTGGTTAATTGAGCAATTGGGATATCGGGGAAAACGTCTAGGGAATGTTGGAGTACATGAACATCAGGCCTTGGTTCTGGTCAATTATGGCCAGGCTAGTGGAGAAGAGATACTTCTTTTATCTCAAGAAATACAAAAAGCTGTGTACGAACATTATGGTGTTCAACTAGAGAGAGAAGTGCGATTGGTGGGAACTTCCGAGTCTTAAAGGATTAAATGCATATGCCCTCTTATGAACAAAGTATTTTATTGATTTTAAGCGATGGTCGCTTTCATTCCGGGCAGCAGATAGGCAAAAGATTAGGCATTTCTCGTACAATGGTCTGGAAAGTGATTGAACACTTTAAGACATTGGGTATTGTTATACAGGCTGTTCAGGGAAAGGGTTATCGCATACCTGGAGGGATCGATTTAATTCATGCTGAGAGTTTACAAGCGGGTTTTAAAAAATTAATTCCAAAGGAAAATATCGAAGTTTTAACCAGTGTCGCGTCAACCAACCAATATTTAATACTCAAAACGAGAAAAAATGCAGCACCTTATATCTGTCTCGCTGAATATCAGAGTGCTGGCAAAGGGCGACGTGGACGATATTGGCATTCACCTTTTGCACAAAATATTTATTGTTCAATTCGCTTGATTCTTCCATTAAGCATAGAAGAGCTATCAGGTTTAAGTTTAATGATTGGCTGCACTTTAGCCGATCAACTGGAATCACTGGGTATACAGCATATTGGTTTAAAGTGGCCCAATGACCTCAGGATTCAATCTAAGAAAGTGGCCGGCATTTTGATTGAAATTGCTGAAGAATGTGAACAGGGGGTCGATATTGTGATTGGTATTGGCGTAAACTGGAATATGTCTCTCAATGAAAGTAGCATCGATCAGGCTTGGGATAATATTCTTGGCCATATGTCCGTGGATATGAATCGAACAGCATTTGTACAGGCTTTTATAGAGCGTCTTTGGACAAATATTGACCTATTTAATCAAAGTGGTTTTACAACATTTCTTGATAATTGGCATAAGTGGGATGACTTTCGAGGTAAAACGGTATGTTTATCGGGCAAGCATCTTAGTTTGGAAGGTAAAGTATTAGGTTGTGATGCTTCTGGCGCGCTGCTTTTACAGACTGAGCAAGGTATAGAACGAGTGATTAGTGGTGAAATTTCGGTAAAAGCTTTGTCATGAAATTATTAATTGATATTGGTAACTCTCGTATAAAATGGGCATTAATGCCTGTATCCTCACACATTCTAGAGCAGGCACCCATACCGCATTCAAATGGTGAAAAGCATGCAGATGTAGAAAAGTATGACTTTTGGAATACGGTTAAGGAAGCACTCGAAGCGTCAGGAGAGCAGGAATTGACTTATATTGCGGTATCCTGTGTTAAACATTCAGTATGGAATCACTTAAAAAATCTCTGTCCTTGGGATATACCCATGATTGAGGCAAAAAGCGAACTTAAATCTGGCAAACTGGTGAATACTTATAAAGATATCACTCAGTTGGGTGTTGATCGATGGCTGGCTATGTTGGCAGCAACTGATGCAGGAGAACAATCTGCAATAGTGATTGATGCCGGAACGGCACTAACTGTTGATTTCGTTGATGCGGAAGGTGTTTTTAGAGGAGGAGTTATCATTCCAGGTCGATATTCAATGACACAGAGTGTATGTCGTATGGTGAATGCACCGGTTGAGGCTAAATATGAAGATAATAATCATGTTGCCATTGGGCAAAGTACACAGGATTGTGTTGATTATGGTGTTAGAGGGATCTTTTCTACTTACCTGAAAGCTTTGCTGCATAAGGGGTGTGAAGCGTTTAATATTCATAACATTGTATTAACTGGTGGTGATGGTGATTGGGTGTATCATTTACTCAATCTTATGACCGAATCTCAGCGTTTCCAATGTCAATTGCAACCCATATTGGTTTTGCAGGGGTTAGAAAGCTATGCAAATGGAAAATTCGCTAAAAAAATCAATTAAATTATTGCCATTTTCTATTCAGGCCGATAAAATTCCGCTCGCTTTTAAATAAGTTGTTTTAACTTTAAAGCCGGCTTAGCTCAGATGGTAGAGCAACTGACTTGTAATCAGTAGGTCGCCAGTTCGACTCCGGCAGCCGGCACCAATTCCCA
Organism: Kangiellaceae bacterium; assembly: GCA_965230335.1. Taxonomy (GTDB): domain Bacteria; phylum Pseudomonadota; class Gammaproteobacteria; order Enterobacterales; family Kangiellaceae; genus CBDDKS01. The sequence goes on from CBDDKS010000006.1 coordinate 1,964,221, forward strand.
AAAAGAAGGGTTAATCTCAGTTTTCCCTTCTTTTTTTATATTTAAGCATCAAATCAAGTAAAAAATGCTTGCATTTTTTTACATGAATTGGCATTATTCGCGGCTCTCTGCGTTCCGGGGGGCTGCTGTGCAAATTCAAAAAACAAGCTCTGGAGGGGTTCCCGAGCGGCCAAAGGGATCAGACTGTAAATCTGACGCGAAAGCTTCGCTGGTTCGAATCCAGCCCCCTCCACCAGAATAATAGCGGTGGGGAATACTGACTATAAGCGGGTATAGTTCAACGGTAGAACCTCAGCCTTCCAAGCTGATGATGCGGGTTCGATTCCCGCTACCCGCTCCAAAAGTGGGCTGGCAGGACTCGACACATACCAGTGTTGAACAATGGGTTCTGTGCCGATATAGCTCAGCCGGTAGAGCACTCCCTTGGTAAGGGAGAGGTCACCAGTTCAAGTCTGGTTATCGGCACCATCGCATTGAACCGGCTTGTTTTAAAATTACTTAACATATTGAGTAATTTATTGTTTTTAGATTGTAGGTTGAGTAGGGTTTACCCCTGGTTTGTTGTACTTGCTTCGCTTGCATGATTTTGTTTCAGCAATTGAGTCATTATTGACATTGATTGCTGGTGATTGAGTATCCAACAGTAACAGACTAGACATTTCGGAGGCATCGCATGTCTAAGGAAAAATTCGAACGAACGAAACCGCATGTGAATGTGGGCACGATAGGTCACGTAGACCATGGTAAGACGACGTTAACGGCGGCGATGTGTACGGTGTTATCGGCGAAGTTTGGAGGAGAGCAGAAAGCATTCGATGAAATCGATAATGCTCCGGAAGAAAAAGAGCGAGGCATAACGATAGCGACGTCACATGTTGAGTATGAGTCAGAGACACGTCACTATGCGCACGTAGATTGTCCAGGGCATGCTGACTATGTTAAGAACATGATAACGGGAGCGGCTCAGATGGATGGAGCGATATTGGTATGTTCGGCAGCAGATGGTCCGATGCCACAAACACGAGAGCACATTTTATTGTCCCGTCAGGTAGGTGTTCCACGAATAGTTGTATTTTTGAACAAATGCGACATGGTAGATGACGAAGAGTTATTAGAGTTGGTTGAGATGGAAGTGCGCGAGCTGTTGGATGCTTATGAGTTTCCAGGAGATGACACGCCGATAATCCGAGGTTCAGCATTGAAGGCTTTGGAGGGAGATGCGGGTTATCAGGATAAGATAGTTGAGTTGGCGCATGCTTTAGACAGTTATATTCCGGAGCCAGAGCGAGATATAGACAAGCCATTTTTGTTACCGATAGAAGATGTATTTTCGATATCAGGTCGAGGCACGGTAGTGACGGGTCGAGTGGAGAGAGGTGTTGTTAAGGTAGGAGAAGAGATAGAGATAGTTGGTATCAAGGAGACACAGAAGACGACGGTGACGGGTGTAGAGATGTTCCGTAAGTTGTTGGATGAAGGCCGGGCTGGAGACAACGTAGGTGTTTTATTACGAGGTACAAAGCGAGAAGAAGTAGAGCGAGGTCAGGTTTTATCACATGTAGGATCTATCACACCGCATACGAAGTTTGAGTCAGAGGTTTACATCTTGAGTAAAGATGAGGGTGGACGTCATACGCCATTCTTTAAGGGATATCGTCCACAGTTTTACTTCCGTACGACGGATGTAACTGGAGCGGTTGAGTTACCGGAAGGTGTAGAGATGGTAATGCCTGGAGATAACATCAAGATGGTTGTTGAGTTGATAGCACCGATAGCGATGGATGAGGGCTTGAGGTTTGCGATACGTGAAGGTGGCCGTACAGTTGGTGCTGGTGTCGTCGCTAAAATCATCGAGTAATCAATAAAATTATTCGGTTACATTACTGCGTAACCGAATGTAAAAAGAGTTCAAGTTGTAAAAATATAGGTCAGTAGCTCAATTGGCAGAGCAGCGGTCTCCAAAACCGCAGGTTGGGGGTTCGATTCCCTCCTGGCCTGCCAGAATTAACAAAATCAGTAGACTATAAAAATATTAGGTTTTTAATGTGACAAGTGAAGCAAACGTCCAAAATAATTTTGATGGTATAAAATGGTTATTGGCAGTAGTTCTTATTATTGCCGCTATATACGGTAATCATTATTTTCAAGAACAAGCCAGTTGGATTCGCGCTTTAGGTGTGCTTGCTGTTATTGGGGGGGCTTTATTTGTGGCCTCACTCACTCAGAAGGGAAAAACAGCAATGGCTTTTGCCCGTGAATCAAGGGCAGAAATTCGTCAGGTTGTATGGCCAACCCGACAAGAAGCGATACGAACTACTTTGGTTATTATGGTGTTCGTTATTTTCGTTGCATTTTGTTTATGGGGAATTGATTTGTTTTTGGGTTGGGTTGTTAAATCACTGATGGCACTTTAGGAGCCTTCGTTTATGTCAATGCACTGGTATGTTGTACAAGCTTATTCTGGTTATGAACTAAAGGTAAAACATCTACTTGAAGAACGCATTCAATTGAATGGGCTTCAAGATAAATTTGGCCGTATTTTAGTGCCTACGGAAGAGGTGGTTGAAATGCGTGCCGGGCAGAAGCGTAAAAGTGAACGAAAGTTTTTTCCGGGTTATATTTTGGTAGAAATGGAAATGGATGATGCTGGCTGGCATTTGGTACGTGAAACACCCAGAGTGATGGGGTTTATTGGTGGTACTGCTGATCGTCCTGCACCGATTAGTGATCGGGAAGCGAATGCCATATTGCAGCGTCTTGAAGAAGGTGATGATCAGCCAAAACCAAAAACACTGTTTGAACCTGGAGAAGTGATTAGAGTGATTGATGGTCCTTTTGCAGACTTTAATGCAACAGTTGAATCTGTAAATTATGAAAAAAATCGATTGCAAGTATCTGTAATGATTTTTGGCCGCTCAACACCTGTAGAATTAGAGTTTAGCCAAATAGAAAAAGGGTAGGCTTTTCCTGCCTACTTTTTAACAACGGGGAGCCGAAAGGCGTTAATACCCACTATAGAGGTGCTTCATGGCAAAAAAAGTAGAAGCCTATATCAAGCTTCAAGTTAAAGCTGGTATGGCAAATCCGAGTCCACCAGTTGGTCCTGCTTTGGGTCAACATGGTGTTAATATCATGGAATTTTGTAAAGCTTTTAATGCTGCGACAGAAAAACTTGAAAAAGGTTTGCCTGTACCAGTCGTTATTACGGTATATAGTGACCGTAGTTTTACGTTTATTACCAAAACCCCTCCTGCGTCAATTCTTATCATGAAATCCTTGAACTTGCAGAAAGGCAGTTCTCGACCTAATTCTGATAAAGTTGGCAAAATTACACGTCAGCAGCTTGAAGAAATTGCTAAAACAAAAGAGCCGGATTTGACTGCTGCAGATATTGATGCTGCTGTTAAGACAATAGCTGGAACAGCTCGATCAATGGGCATAGACGTAGAGGGTTAAAGCAATGGCAAAGTTATCAAAAAGAATTAAAACAATTCGTGAGAAGGTTGATAAGACAAAAACCTATCATGTGAATGAAGCACTTGACCTGTTAAAGGAATTGTCTACTGTAAAGTTTAAAGAAGGTGTTGATGTATCTATTAACTTAGGTGTTGATCCCAGAAAATCTGATCAGGTTGTCCGTGGTGCTACGGTATTACCCAATGGTACAGGTAAAACAGTACGTGTTGCTGTATTTACACAAGGCGCTAATGCCGATGCTGCAAAAGAAGCGGGCGCTGATATCGTTGGAATGGATGATCTTGCTGATGAAGTTAAAAAAGGTAATATTAATTTTGATGTTGTCATTGCCAGTCCAGATGCTATGCGTGTCGTTGGACAATTGGGGCAAGTACTTGGTCCACGTGGATTAATGCCTAATCCAAAAGTAGGCACTGTAACACCTGATGTTGCTAATGCTGTTAAAAATGCGAAAGCGGGCCAGGTACAATATCGAACAGATAAAAACGGCATTATCCATTCAACTATAGGTAAAGTACATTTTGAAACGCCGGCACTTGCCGAAAATTTAAGTTCACTTGTTGTGGCCTTAAATAAAGCAAAACCTGCTTCGGCGAAAGGTACCTATATGAAGAAGATTACATTATCTTCCACTATGGGGCCTGGTTTGATGATCGATAAATCGAGTATCGAACTGAAAGATTAAGCTATTGACTCACGTGAGTGAGACAGAGCTTGGGTTTCTGAAGTATTGAAAATAATTTTTTTATTTGATGTATTTCAGAAATTGTCAAAGACCGTAGGTGAAAGTATTTCTTTCTTAAATCATTCAGCCTGCGCAGACGGTGTTACCCGACTCTTTTCTTGGAAAGGTTCACCGTTGATATCAATATTTTGTAACTTCAGAATATTGAAATTTACTCTTTTTGTTAAACAAAAAGCAATTTGGAGGTGAACGAAAGTGGCACTTGGAATTGAAGGCAAGAAGGTGATCGTTGAAGAAGTCAATCAAGTGGTTTCTAAAGCGTTATCTGCCGTGACTGCCGAATACCATGGTTTGTCTGTTGAACAAATGACGGCGCTCCGTGAAAAAGCTCGTGAAGCAAATGTGTATCTGAAAGTGATAAGAAACACATTAGCAAAGCGTGCGATAGAAGATACTGAGTTTGCTTGTATGGCTGATGCTTTGGTTGGCCCGGTTATTTGTGCATTTTCTCTGGAAGAGCCTGGCTCTGCTGCACGTTTAGTGAGAGATTTTGCCAAAGAAAACGAAGCCTTAAAGACAACAGCTGTTGCTATTGGTGGTAAATTGCATGGCGCTGAGCAATTAGATGCTGTCGCTAAATTACCAACAAAAGAAGAAGCCATCGCTTCCTTAATGAATGTGATGAATGGTCCTGTAACCAAGTTGGCGCGTACATTGAATGAGTTCCCATCTCGGGCTGTTCGCGTGATTGCAGCTGTTCGTGACCAGAAAAAAGAAGCAGCTTAATAATCTAATTAACCTATTAACTTAAAGTCATATAAAACCCAGGAGAAGAGTTATGTCTCTGTCTAAAGATGATGTATTAAATGCAATTGCTGAAATGAGTGTGATGGAAGTTGTCGAACTTGTTGAAGCAATGGAAGAAAAATTTGGTGTATCTGCATCAGCGGCTGTTGCTGTTGCTGCGGCACCTGCAGATGGTGGCGGTGCTGCCGCTGCAGAACAAACTGAATTTGATGTTGTGATGAAAAGCTTTGGTGGTAACAAAGTTGCTGTTATCAAAGCAGTTCGAGGTATCACAGGTCTTGGTTTGAAAGAAGCAAAAGAAATGGTTGAAGGTGTACCTGCAACTGTTAAAGAAGGCATCGAAAAAGCTGAAGCTGAAGACATCAAAAAGCAACTTGAAGAAGCTGGAGCAGAAGTCGAGCTTAAATAAGGGCTTTTCTTTTTTGCCACTGCTTTTTATTAACCAGATGACTGATGACTTATAGAGTGATCAGTCACTGGTTATTTATACCCATAAAAAGTCTCATTGAAAATGTGGAAAACATTATTCAATTAAGACAGACATCACAAATACCATTTGAATTTTAGTAAGTTACTGAGGAGTACAGATGACATTTTCATACACCGAAAAAAAGCGAATCCGCAAGAATTTTGGAAAGTTATCAAAAGCTCTAGATATCCCTTATTTGCTTGCTATTCAGTTGAATTCTTATCGCACCTTTTTAGAAGGCAAAAATGGTGGTCATGAGAGTTCAGGATTGGATCAGGCATTTAGTTCAGTTTTTCCAATTTCCAGTTATTCAGGTGCCGCAACACTAGAGTATGTGAGTTATACTTTAGGCGAACCTGCTTTCGATGTTAAAGAATGTCAAATTCGAGGTGTCACTTATGCCGCACCTTTACGTGTAAAAATTCGATTAATTATTTACGATAAAGAATCCAAAACGAAAACAGTAAAAGATATTCGTGAACAGGAAGTTTATATGGGTGAAATGCCATTAATGACAAATAATGGTACGTTTGTTATCAATGGAACAGAGCGTGTGATTGTTTCACAATTGCATCGTTCACCAGGTGTATTTTTTGATTCAGATAAAGGTAAAACGCATTCTTCAGGAAAGCTGCTCTATAATGCCCGTGTCATTCCTTATCGTGGATCCTGGTTAGATTTTGAATTTGATCCAAAAGATTGTTTATTTGTCCGAATCGATCGTAGAAGAAAATTACCTGCTACGATTATTCTGCGTGCATTAGGTTATACGACTGAAGAAATTTTAGATTTGTTTTTTGATAGAGATGTTGTTCATTTAAGTCAAAAAAATAAAGAAGAAGGTGCTAAATTAGAATTAGCCTTAATTCCTGAAAGGTTAAGAGGAGAAACCTTTAATTTTGACCTGAAAGGTGCTCGCGGCAAGGTGATCGTTGAAGCAGGACGAAGAATTACAGTAAGACATATCAAAACCATGAGTGAAAGTGGTTTATCAAAATTAGAGTTACCTGCTGAGTATTTTATAGGGAAAGCCATAGCTAAAAATATTATTGATGAAGAAACAGGTGAATTAGTCGTTGAAGCTAATTCAGAAATTACAGAAGAATTAATTGAAAAGTTATTAGAAAATAATGTGAAATCTTTTGAGACCCTGTATACCAATGATTTGGATTGCGGGCCTTATATTTCAGAAACGTTAAGAGTTGACCCAACGAGAGAGCCTTTGGACGCACTGGTTGAAATTTATCGGATGATGAGACCTGGTGAGCCACCAACGAAAGAGGCCGCTGAAAGTTTATTCCATAACTTATTCTTTACAGAAGACCGATATGATCTTTCTCGTGTGGGTCGTATGAAGTTTAACCGTCGTGTGGGTCATGAAGATCTGGAAGGCACAGGCGTGTTATATGATGGACGATATTTTTCTGCACAAAAAGATGAGTTTTCAAAAAACCTATTTAAAGAATATCAAGATACTTCAGACATTATTGATGTGATGAAAACCTTGGTGGATATTCGTAATGGTAAAGGCGTCGTTGATGATATTGACCACTTGGGTAACCGACGTGTACGAAGTGTTGGTGAAATGGCAGAAAACCAGTTCCGTGTGGGTATTGTCAGAGTTGAGCGTGCAGTAAAAGAACGTTTAAGTCAGGCTGAATCTGAAAACCTCATGCCTCAGGATTTAATCAATGCAAAACCTGTTTCTGCTGCCATAAAAGAATTTTTTGGTTCGAGTCAGTTATCACAATTTATGGATCAAAATAACCCTTTATCTGAAATTACACATAAAAGACGTGTTTCAGCTTTAGGCCCTGGCGGTTTAACAAGAGAGCGAGCGGGTTTTGAAGTACGTGACGTGCATCCAACACATTATGGCCGTGTTTGTCCTATAGAAACACCGGAAGGACCTAATATCGGATTGATCAATTCATTGGCCTGTTATGCACGTACCAATGAGTATGGTTTTTTAGAAAGTCCTTACCGCAAAGTCGTGGATAGTAAAGTAACCAATGACATTGAGTTTTTATCTGCCATAGATGAAAGCAACTATATTATTGCTCAAGCTAATTCGCCAACGAATAAAACCGGTAAGTTAACGGATGAGTTAGTAACATGTCGTCATCAGGGTGAATTTATTGTCGCAACGCCCGATAGAGTGGATTATATGGATGTTTCTCCTCAGCAAATTGTATCCGTTGCTGCGGCGATGATTCCTTTTCTTGAACATGATGATGCGAACCGTGCATTAATGGGTTCAAACATGCAACGTCAAGCTGTACCAACATTAAAGGCAGATAAACCTTTTGTGGGTACTGGTATGGAAAGAACAGTAGCGGTTGATTCAGGTGTGACTGTGATTGCCGATCGTGGCGGTGTGATTGATTCGGTCGATGCGTCACGTATTGTTGTTCGTGTGCATGATGAGGAAACCAAAGAAGGTGAAGCGGGTGTTGATATTTATAGTTTAACGAAATATACCCGTTCAAACCAAAATACTTGTATTAACCAAAGACCTATCGTTAATGTTGGCGATATGATTGAACGAGGTGATGTGCTTGCAGATGGACCATCCACTGATTTGGGTGAGTTGGCTTTAGGACAAAACTTATCCGTCGCTTTCATGCCCTGGAATGGATTTAATTTTGAGGATTCCATACTCATTTCTGAGCGTGTGGTTCAGGAAGATCGTTTTACCAGTATCCATATTCAAGAGTTAACCTGTATTGCCCGTGATACAAAATTAGGGCCAGAAGAAATTACAGCGGATATTCCTAATGTGGGCGAAAGTGCATTATCTAAATTAGATGAAGCCGGTATCGTTTACATTGGTGCCGAAGTAAAGCCAGGAGATATTCTGGTTGGTAAAGTGACCCCTAAAGGTGAAACACAGTTAACACCAGAAGAAAAATTGTTAAGAGCTATTTTTGGTGAAAAAGCAAGCGACGTAAAAGACACTTCACTACGCGTACCTTCAAGTGCAGTAGGTACGGTTATTGACGTGCAGGTTTTTACTCGTGATGGTGTTGATAAAGATACCCGAGCTTTGGAGATTGAGCAAAGTGAAATTGCTCAGGCGAAAAAAGACTTAAATGATGAGTTACGAATATTGGAAGGCAATATTTATCAACGTGCTTATCGACTTTTAGATGGTCAAGTTGCTGAAAAAGGACCTGAGCGTCTGAAAAAAGGTTCCAAATTAACGGCTGAGTATTTGGATGCCTTGGAAGCCAGACAGTGGATGGAAATTCAACTTCGTGATGAAACGGCCCAGCAAAAATTAGAGGCATTGATTACGAATTTGGAAGAGCACAAAAAGACTTACGAGAAGAAACTAGAAGTAAAACGCCGTAAAATTACACAAGGTGATGATTTGGCACCTGGTGTATTAAAAATTGTTAAGGTGTACATGGCGGTAAAACGTCGTATTCAACCAGGCGATAAGATGGCTGGTAGACACGGAAACAAAGGGGTTATTTCTTCTATTGTGCCTGTTGAAGATATGCCTTTCCGTGATAATGGTGAACCGGTTGACGTGGTGTTAAATCCGCTGGGTGTACCATCTCGGATGAATATTGGGCAAATTCTGGAAACCCATTTAGGTTGGGCGGCAAAAGGTCTGGGCAATAAAATTGGCCAATTATTGGATGAACAGGCAGAGATCAATCGATTACGGGAGTTCCTTGGAAAAATTTATAACCATCGTTCAACAAAAAGTGTTGATTTAGACGCATTAAGTGATGAAGAAGTCTCCAGACTTGCAGATAACTTAAGAGGTGGTGTGCCTATGGCAACACCAGTCTTCGATGGTGCAGAAGAAAAAGAAATTAAGGATATGCTCGCATTGGCTGATTTACCAAGCAGTGGACAGACTTGGCTATTTGATGGACGAACAGGGGATAAATTTGAGCGACCAGTGACAGTGGGTTATATGTATATGCTCAAATTGAACCATCTGGTCGATGACAAGATGCATGCTCGTTCTACGGGTTCTTATAGTTTGGTCACTCAACAGCCCTTAGGTGGTAAAGCACAATTCGGTGGACAGCGTTTTGGTGAGATGGAGGTATGGGCTTTAGAAGCTTATGGTGCTGCTTATACATTGCAGGAAATGTTGACGGTGAAATCCGATGATGTGAATGGTCGTACACGAATGTATAAAAACATCGTGGATGGCGATCATCGTATGGAGCCTGGCATGCCAGAATCTTTCAATGTATTAGTGAAAGAAATTCGCTCTTTAGGCATCGACATAGAACTCGAAGTGGAATAGGGCTAGACAACAGACAGGTGATTCCATCAAATCACCTGTTTTTAACCCTCAGGTTTCAACAACTCCTCATAGGAGAACTATCTTGAAAGAATTATTAAATTTCATAAAACAACAAAACCAGTCACAAGAATTTGATCGTATTCGAATCGGCTTGGCATCGCCTGAGATGGTTCGTTCCTGGTCATTTGGTGAAGTCAAAAAGCCTGAAACCATTAATTACCGGACATTTAAACCAGAAAGGGATGGACTTTTTTGTGCCAAGATTTTTGGCCCCGTAAAAGATTATGAGTGTTTATGCGGTAAGTATAAACGTATGAAGCACCGCGGTGTTATTTGTGAGAAGTGTGGTGTGGAAGTAACACTTGCGAAAGTAAGACGTGAACGTATGGGGCATATAGAGTTAGCTTGTCCTGTTGCTCACATCTGGTTCTTAAAATCATTGCCTTCAAGAATAGGCTTGTTATTGGATATGACGTTAAGGGATATAGAGCGCATACTTTATTTTGAAGCTTTTGTTGTGATTGAGCCAGGAATGACAACCTTGGAGAAAGGTCAGTTATTAACAGAAGAAGCCTATCTAGATGCTCTGGAAGAATTTGGTGATGAATTTGAAGCCAAGATGGGTGCAGAAGCGGTTAAAGAACTTTTGTCAGCGATTGATTTAAAAGAAGAAGCCGCCGCTCTAAGAGAAGAAATTCCTAATACAAATTCTGAGACCAAACTGAAAAAGTTAGGTAAACGTCTTAAATTGTTAGAAGCTTTTATTGAGTCAGGTAACAAAACAAGTTGGATGATTATGACGGTATTGCCCGTTTTACCACCAGATCTCAGACCTTTGGTACCTTTGGACGGTGGACGTTTTGCAACCTCTGACTTAAATGATTTATATCGACGTGTGATCAATCGTAATAACCGTTTAAAGCGTTTATTAGATTTGAATGCACCAGACATTATTGTCCGTAATGAAAAACGTATGTTGCAGGAAGCGGTTGATGCGTTATTGGATAATGGGCGACGTGGCAGAGCCATCACGGGTTCGAATCGACGACCATTAAAATCCCTTGCCGATATGATCAAAGGTAAACAGGGACGCTTTAGACAAAACCTGTTAGGAAAGCGGGTTGATTATTCAGGTCGTTCGGTCATTGTTGTTGGTCCAACATTGCGCTTACATCAATGTGGTCTACCTAAAAAAATGGCATTGGAACTCTTTAAGCCATTTATCTTCGGTAAATTGGAACTACGAGGCATGGCAACAACCATTAAAGCGGCAAAGAAAATGGTTGAACGTGAAGAGTCTGTTGTTTGGGATATTTTAGAAGAAGTGATTCGAGAACATCCCGTTATGTTAAACCGGGCACCTACCTTGCATCGATTAGGGATACAGGCTTTTGAACCTGTGTTGATCGAAGGTAAGGCTATTCAACTTCATCCTTTGGTTTGTACTGCTTATAACGCTGACTTTGATGGCGACCAAATGGCGGTGCATGTACCTTTAACCATAGAAGCACAGCTAGAAGCTCGTGCTTTGATGATGTCTACCAATAATATTTTATCTCCAGCAAATGGAGAGCCGATTATTGTACCCACACAGGATGTTGTTTTGGGTCTTTACTATATGACACGTGACAAGATCAATGCGAAAGGTGAAGGCATGGTCTTTACTGACACCTCAGAAGTGTTAAGAGCTTATGAAAGTGGCAGTGTGGATTTGCACGCGAAAGTGAAAGTTCGTGTTAAAGATTTTGTCATAGTATCAGACGATGGCGATGTTGATGTAGTCGATAAATTGGTGGATACAACCGTAGGACGTTCACTGTTGTGGGAAGTTGTGCCTGATGGCTTGTCCTTTGAATTGATCAATACGGCCATGACGAAAAAATCCATTTCTAAATTGGTGAATGCCTGCTATCGACAACTGGGCTTGAAAAAAACGGTTATTTTTAGTGACCAGTTGATGTACACCGGATACAAATATGCGACGCGTTCGGGTGCCTCGGTAGGTATTAACGATATGGAAATTCCAGCCAGTAAAGTTGAAATTATCCAACAGGCAGAACAGGAAGTTCGAGAAATTGAAGAGCAATATATCTCTGGTTTGGTAACACAAGGTGAGCGTTACAATAAAGTTATTGATATCTGGTCACATACCAACGAACAGGTTGCAAAAGCGATGATGGATAATATTGCAACAGATAACGTGGAAGATGCAGAAGGTAATCAGGTTGAACAGGCCTCGTTTAATTCTGTATTTATGATGGCCGATTCAGGTGCTCGTGGTAGTGCTGCCCAAATCCGACAACTAGCAGGAATGCGGGGCTTAATGGCAAAACCGGATGGTTCTATTATTGAAAGTCCGATTAAAGCAAACTTCCGTGAAGGCTTGAATGTATTGGAATACTTTATTTCAACTCACGGTGCTCGTAAAGGTTTGGCGGATACCGCATTAAAAACAGCAAACTCAGGATATCTGACACGTCGCTTGGTTGATGTGGCACAAGATTTGGTTATTACAGAATATGACTGTGGCACAGAAGATGGTGTTTTAATGACGCCATTAATTGAAGGTGGTGATGTTGTTGAGCCTTTACGTGAGCGTGTATTAGGGCGTGTTGTTGCTGAACATATTTACTATCCGGGAACAGATGATATTTTATGTGAAGCCAATACTTTATTGGATGAAGGTTGGGTGGAAACACTAGAAGAACATAGTGTTGATCAGGTTAAAGTACGTTCGGTTATCACTTGTCGGACTCGTCACGGTGTATGTTCGAATTGTTATGGACGTGACTTGGCACGTGGTCATATTATCAACAGTGGTGAATCTGTAGGGGTTATCGCTGCACAATCCATTGGTGAACCAGGCACACAGTTAACCATGCGGACTTTCCATATCGGTGGTGCTGCTTCACGACAAAGTGCTGAAAATAATATACAGGTAAAAAGTGACGGTGTTATTAAATTGCATAATGCCAAAACGGTAACACGCAAAGATAAAAAACTGGTGATTGTTTCTCGCTCTGCGGAGTTAACATTAACCGATGAATTTGGACGTGAGCGTGAACGTTATCGCATGCCTTACGGTACCGTACTTGCGAAACCAGAAGGTGAAAAAGTTTCAGGTGGTGATATTGTTGCTGAGTGGGATCCCCATACACATCCCATCATTACCGAAATTGCAGGACGTATTCAATTTAAAGACTTGGTTGAAAACGTCAACATGGTACGTCAAACCGATGATTTAACGGGTTTAAGTTCAATTGTTATTACAGATTCAAAGCAACGTGGTAAGGGTAATGAATTGAAACCCATGATTACCCTGGTGGATAAAAAAGGAAAAGAACTTACGTTACCTGGTACAGAAATGACAGCCCAATATATGCTACCAACCAATGCCATTATCAATCTTGAAGATGGTGTCGAAGTGGGTATTGGTGATGCTGTGGCCAGAATACCGCAAGAAAGTTCGAAAACAAAAGATATTACCGGTGGTTTGCCGCGTGTTGCTGATTTATTTGAAGCTCGAAAGCCAAAAGAACCAGCGATTCTTGCTGAAATTTCAGGTACAGTGAGTTTTGGTAAAGAAACAAAAGGTAAAAAGCGTTTGGTGATTACACCGCCTGAAGGAGATGCATATGAAGAGCTCATTCATAAATGGCGTCAATTGAATGTTTTCGAAGGTGAAAAAGTTGAAAAAGGTGAGGTGGTTTCTGATGGTGCCGACAATCCACATGACATCTTGCGCTTAAAAGGTATTCATGCCGTTACCCGATACATTGTGAATGAAGTACAGGATGTTTATCGATTACAGGGTGTAAAAATAAATGATAAACATATCGAAGTCATTATTCGACAAATGTTACGTAAATGTACGGTCACCAATGTTGGTGATAGCCGTTTATTACAAGGTGAACAGCTTGAATACTCAAGAGTCCTTGAAATTAACGATGAGCTGATTGCTCAAGACAAAGAACCTGTTAAGTTTGATAGAGATTTAATGGGTATTACCAAGGCATCATTGGCAACAGAATCCTTTATTTCAGCGGCCTCTTTCCAGGAAACAACGCGCGTACTGACAGAAGCAGCGGTTAGTGGAAAAATGGATGATCTAAGAGGATTGAAAGAAAATGTGATTGTTGGTCGTTTGATTCCTGCTGGTACAGGTTTGAGTTATCACCTTGGTCGTCGAAAAAACAATGAAAAATCGCAATCAGTTGATGTTTCACAGCCTTCTGTTTCTGCATCAGATGCCGAAAAAGCCTTAACAGAGGCATTAAATGAAAGTGAATCTTAACGCTTTGATTTGTAAGTGAAAAATATAAGTTATCCACTGTTCTTGTCTTATCAAAGAGCAGTGGATTTTTATGGAATGTGCTATCTATTGACACAGGTTAGCCAGCTCTATACAATGCCCGCCCTCGCATGGAAATAGCCTTGCGAGGCGAATAATATTCGAAATTTTGGAGTTTACGAATGGCAACAATTAACCAACTGGTCCGAAAACCTCGAAAAAAGGTTGTTAAGAAGACCAATGTACCAGCTTTGGAGGCTTGTCCTCAAAAGCGAGGTGTTTGTACACGTGTTTACACAACAACACCTAAAAAACCTAATTCAGCATTACGGAAAGTGGCTCGTGTGCGTTTAACCAATGGTTATGAAGTGACTTCCTACATTGGTGGAGAAGGCCATAATCTTCAGGAACATAGTGTTGTTATGATTCGTGGTGGTCGTGTAAAAGACTTACCTGGTGTTCGATATCACTGTGTTCGTGGTACGCTGGATTTAGCAGGCGTTAAAGATCGACGTGTTGGCCGTTCAAAATACGGTGCAAAACGACCTAAATAAACCTTTTTATCATTTGTAATATATTGTTTTATTGCAAATATTTTTACTAGAGTTACTCAAATTTCAATTTTGAATGCGAGTAAGGCCAGGCAAACGTTAAAGTCTAAAAACGTTGATGTCCTGGATAACCTGAAGGAGCATTAACATGCCAAGAAGACGTGTCATCGCTGCACGGGAAGTTCTTCCCGATCCTAAGTTTGGTTCAGAAATTTTAACTAAATTTATCAATGTCGTTATGGTTGACGGCAAAAAGTCCGTTGCTGAAAAAATTGTTTACGGCGCATTGGATATTATGACAGAAAAGAAAGGCAAAAACTCTGAACCTTTACCTCTGTTTGAAGAAGGCCTGGATAATATTCGTCCTATGGTAGAAGTAAAATCCCGACGTGTTGGTGGGTCAACTTACCAGGTTCCTGTTGAAGTACGTCCTTCCAGAAAAACAGCTCTGGCTATGCGCTGGTTGGTTGAAGCTGCGAGAAAGCGTGGTGAAAAATCAATGAGAGAGCGTTTAGCCCATGAATTGTTGGATGCAATAGAAAATCGTGGTGCAGCTGTCAGAAAACGTGAAGACGTGCATCGTATGGCAGAAGCAAACCGAGCTTTTGCTCATTACCGTTGGTAGTCAGCTTTTCAAATTCCTCAGCTTTATAAGATCTCATCAAAAAGCGTTTCTAGCGGAGATTTAACCCAGTGACTCGCAAAACACCTATAGAACGTTATCGTAATATTGGTATTTGTGCGCATGTCGATGCGGGCAAGACGACCACTACGGAGCGCGTATTATTTTATACAGGATTATCCCATAAAATTGGTGAAGTGCATGATGGTGCTGCAACCATGGATTGGATGGAGCAGGAACAGGAGCGTGGCATTACCATCACTTCTGCGGCAACAACCACATTTTGGCGTGGAATGGATGCCCAGTTTCCTGAACATCGAATTAATATCATTGATACACCGGGCCACGTTGACTTTACCATTGAGGTTGAACGTTCTTTAAGAGTTCTGGATGGCGCTGTTGTTGTCTTTTGTGCAACCTCGGGTGTTGAACCTCAATCTGAAACTGTTTGGCGTCAGGCCGATAAATATCATGTCCCTCGTTTGGTCTTCGTTAATAAAATGGATAGGGTAGGCGCTGATTTTTTAGGTGTTGTCGAACAAATTAAAGATAAGCTGGGTGCTCGTCCTGTACCGATACAACTGCCAATAGGTGAAGAGGAAGCATTCGAAGGTGTTATGGACCTTATAAAAATGAAAGCCATTTATTGGAATGAACAAGATCATGGGATGACTTTTGAATATCGTGACATTCCTGATAGCTTACAACCTCTTGCTGAAGAATGGCGAGAGCATATGGTTGAAGTGGCTGCTGAGTCGACAGAAGCCTTAATGGAACGTTATCTTGAAGAAGGTGAACTGACCGAAGATAACATTAAGCAGGGGCTTAGACATTTAACGTTAAGTAATGACATTGTTTTGGCAACCTGTGGCTCGGCATTTAAAAACAAAGGCGTGCAGGCCGTTTTGGATGCGGTTATCGAATTTATGCCAGCACCGATTGATATTCCACCGATAAAAGGCGTACTTAGCGATGAAGAAACCCTGGCTGAACGCCCAGCATCTGATGATGAGCCTTTTTCAGCTTTAGCTTTTAAAATAGCAACGGATCCTTTTGTTGGCACATTAACCTTTTTCCGGGTTTACTCAGGGGCATTACGCTCAGGTGATCAGGTTTTAAATTCGGTCAGAGGGAAAAAAGAACGGATTGGTCGAATTGTACAAATGCATTCCAACAGTCGCGAAGAGATCAGTGAAGTCCTTGCGGGTGATATTGCCGCTGGCATTGGACTGAAAGATGTGACGACAGGAGACACTTTGTGTGACCTGGATAAATCCATTATTTTAGAAAGAATGGAATTTCCTGAGCCGGTTATTTCCGTTGCCGTTGAACCGAAAACAAAAGCAGACCAGGATAAAATGTCTATGGCACTGGGTAAGCTTGCTCAAGAAGATCCTTCTTTTCGTGTGGAAAGTGATGAAGAGTCGGGTCAGACGATTATTTCAGGCATGGGTGAGTTGCACCTGGATATTATTGTTGATCGAATGAAGCGTGAATTCAGTGTTGATGCCAATATTGGTAAGCCACAGGTTGCTTATCGTGAAACCATAAAAATGCCGGTTGAGCAAGAAGCAAAATTTGTTCGTCAATCAGGAGGAAGGGGGCAATATGGCCATGTCTGGTTAAAATTGGAGCCACAGAAACCTGGTGAAGGTTATGAATTTGTCAATGAAATTGTGGGTGGTTCCGTACCTAAAGAATATATTCCTGCCGTTGATAAAGGTATTCAGGAAGCCATGCTTAATGGTGTCATTGGCGGCTTTCCAGTATTGGATGTAAAGGTCACATTATACGATGGTTCGTATCATGATGTTGACTCTAGCGAAATGGCCTTTAAAATAGCCGGGTCTATGGCATTTAGAAGTGGTTCAGAAAAAGCGAGCCCTATCTTACTTGAGCCAATCATGAAAGTTGAAGTCGTATCGCCCGAAGATTATATGGGTGATGTGATGGGTGACTTGAATCGACGAAGAGGTGCTTTGCAAGGCATGGATGATGGTGCAGGTGGTGTGAAAATCATCCGAGCACAAGTACCTTTGTCAGCAATGTTTGGTTATGCGACTGATTTGCGCAGTGCAACTCAGGGCCGGGCAAGCTATTCAATGGAGTTTCTGAATTATGCTGAAGTGCCACAAAATATGGTAGATACCATAATACAAAGATTTTAACGAGTTTAACTTTTAAACGAAAACATTTAATTAACAACATTAACATTAACTTTAGAGTGAGGTAAAAACGCATGTCTAAGGAAAAATTCGAACGAACGAAACCGCATGTGAATGTGGGCACGATAGGTCACGTAGACCATGGTAAGACGACGTTAACGGCGGCGATGTGTACGGTGTTATCGGCGAAGTTTGGAGGAGAGCAGAAAGCATTCGATGAAATCGATAATGCTCCGGAAGAAAAAGAGCGAGGCATAACGATAGCGACGTCACATGTTGAGTATGAGTCAGAGACACGTCACTATGCGCACGTAGATTGTCCAGGGCATGCTGACTATGTTAAGAACATGATAACGGGAGCGGCTCAGATGGATGGAGCGATATTGGTATGTTCGGCAGCAGATGGTCCGATGCCACAAACACGAGAGCACATTTTATTGTCCCGTCAGGTAGGTGTTCCACGAATAGTTGTATTTTTGAACAAATGCGACATGGTAGATGACGAAGAGTTATTAGAGTTGGTTGAGATGGAAGTGCGCGAGCTGTTGGATGCTTATGAGTTTCCAGGAGATGACACGCCGATAATCCGAGGTTCAGCATTGAAGGCTTTGGAGGGAGATGCGGGTTATCAGGATAAGATAGTTGAGTTGGCGCATGCTTTAGACAGTTATATTCCGGAGCCAGAGCGAGATATAGACAAGCCATTTTTGTTACCGATAGAAGATGTATTTTCGATATCAGGTCGAGGCACGGTAGTGACGGGTCGAGTGGAGAGAGGTGTTGTTAAGGTAGGAGAAGAGATAGAGATAGTTGGTATCAAGGAGACACAGAAGACGACGGTGACGGGTGTAGAGATGTTCCGTAAGTTGTTGGATGAAGGCCGGGCTGGAGACAACGTAGGTGTTTTATTACGAGGTACAAAGCGAGAAGAAGTAGAGCGAGGTCAGGTTTTATCACATGTAGGATCTATCACACCGCATACGAAGTTTGAGTCAGAGGTTTACATCTTGAGTAAAGATGAGGGTGGACGTCATACGCCATTCTTTAAGGGATATCGTCCACAGTTTTACTTCCGTACGACGGATGTAACTGGAGCGGTTGAGTTACCGGAAGGTGTAGAGATGGTAATGCCTGGAGATAACATCAAGATGGTTGTTGAGTTGATAGCACCGATAGCGATGGATGAAGGCTTGAGGTTTGCGATACGTGAAGGTGGTCGTACAGTTGGTGCCGGTGTCGTCGCTAAAATCATCGAGTAATTGATGTCGTTAAACAAAAAAGCAGAGCCATAGGGTTCTGCTTTTTTTTTGCCATCTTTTTCGCCACCAACTTTTTTAAAACGAATATGAAGAATGCAAGACTGAACAAACACTTACTTTTTCATCCACTGCATTGTATTGCTGTAGGCTTTGGCTCTGGGTTATTGCCCAAAGCGCCAGGTACCTGGGGGACACTCGTAGGTGTTTTGTTATATTGGCCACTATCGCAATTTACAGGTATTGGCTATAGTTTATGTATCCTGATAGGTTTTGTTCTTGGTGTTATTGTTTGTGAGAAAACCACCCGTTTTTTAGAAGTCCATGATCATCCCAGCATTGTATGGGACGAAGTTCTTGGTTTTTGGATAGCCATGTGGAGTTTACCTTTTGATTGGCGGGCAATAATTCTGGCTTTTGCGCTGTTTCGGTTTTTTGACATTCTTAAGCCCTGGCCCATTGGCTGGTTAGATAAACGGGTATCTGGCGGTGTCGGCATTATGCTTGATGATGTGGTTGCCGGTGTAATGGCTTGTATCCTAGGAGGCGTTATTTGGCATTTCGTCCAATATATTGCTTATTGATGTTCTTTTTTTTCTGCAAAATTGTTTTTGCAGAAGACTGGCCTATGCGGGTGGTTGGTTTAGCTGATGGATTGGCTATTATTGAAGAAAACGGTGTACAACAGGTACTTGGTGTTGGTCAAAAATCCAAACAAGGCATTCAACTCATTAAAGCCAATGCCAAACGGGCTTTATTTCAATGGAAAGGTGTGAAAAAAGAACTATCACTTTCAGATGTCAGCTCTGTATCCATTAATAATGAAACAGTACACAATCAACCTTCTCCAAAAAAGGGCCATAAACTGCATTTGTTTCGACAAAAAGATGGCATGTTTCGAACGAAAGGATTTATTAATGGTGTTGGTGTGAGTTTCTTAGTGGATACCGGTGCAACCAGTATTGCTATGAATCATACGGCTGCACAAAAAGCACGCATCAACTTTCGTGCAAAAGGGAAAAAGATTCTTGTTGAAACGGCTTCAGGTGTTGTTGAAGGTTATCGGGTAAATTTAAAAAAAGTCAAAGTAGGGCTGATAGAATTATTAAATGTGGATGCAACCGTTCTGATAGGTCAACAACCAAGACATGTTTTATTAGGACAAAGTTTTTTATCCAGAGTGAATATGCAACAAACCGGTAATAAGCTGACTATTTCTGCTTATTAACCTTGATTAATTTGGGCGATGTAAATTGTGTCATGGAGAGCTCAGTGAGCATTTTGGACAAAGTATTGAACAAAGCCTCTTCTGATAATCCAACTTGTGCCATCAGTGCAGCATGATCACCATGGGCAACAAAATGATCGGGTAATCCAAAATTTTTCACTTTTACAGGCAATTGTTTTTCAAGTACACACTCATTAACGGCACTTCCTGAGCCACCCATCAATGCATTTTCTTCAAGGGTGACCAATAAGCTGTGTTCATTTGCTAACTGTTCAATCAAAGCTTCATCAATGGGTTTGACAAAGCGCATATCCACTAGAGTAGCATTGAGTTTATCGGCAAGTACGGTTGCTGTAGACAACATAGAGCCAAAAGAAAGCAGTGCTAAAGTGTCGCCACTTTTTACAACACGGCCTTTGCCAATGGGTAAAGCTTCCAGTGTTTTTTCAGGATTCACACCAGGGCCTGTACCTCGAGGATAACGTACAGCAGTCGGGCCTTCGAACTGGTATCCAGTATGCAACATTTGACGACATTCATTTTCATCAGAAGGTGCCATAATTACCATATTGGGAATACAACGTAAAAAGCTGATATCAAAAGCGCCATTGTGGGTGGCACCGTCGCCGCCAACCAGTCCGCCTCTATCAATAGCAAACAGGACATCCAGATTTTGTAGAGCAACATCATGAATCAGTTGATCGTAAGCTCTTTGCAGGAAGGTTGAATAAATAGCAACAATAGGTTTCATGTTTTCACAGGCAAGGCCTGCGGCTAAAGTCACAGCATGTTGCTCAGCAATGCCCACATCAAAATAGCGTTCAGGAAACTCTTCAGAAAACTGAATCAAATCAGAACCTTCTCTCATGGCCGGTGTTATGGCTACCAGGCGTTCATCATTTTTGGCTTCGTCACAAAGCCATTGACCAAAGATATTGGAATACGTTTTTTTCTTTTTATGTTTGGGTAAGTTTTTATCTTGTGGGTTAAAAATAGGCACGCCATGATAAGCAATAGGATCACTTTCAGCCGGTTGAAAGCCTTTTCCTTTTTGTGTCACAACATGCAGCATTTGTGGGCCTTTTAATTGTTGCATATTAGATAGTGTGGTCAGCAATGTGGGTAAATCGTGTCCATTGATGGGCCCAATATAATTAAAACCTAATTCTTCAAATAAAGTACCTGGCATGACCATGCCTTTCATATGTTCTTCAACACGGTGTGCCCATTGAGAAATAGCCGGCATGTGTTGCAGTACTTTTTTGCCACTGTCTTTAATACCAGAATAAAACTTACCTGATAAAATTTTGGCTAAATAATTATTGAGTCCACCCACATTCTTGGAAATAGACATGTCGTTGTCATTTAAAATGACTAGAAGGTTGGCTTTGACATGGGCCGCATGATTCATAGCTTCAAATGCCATGCCTGCAGTCATAGCGCCATCACCAATAATCGCAATAACTTTTTTATCATCACCTTTTTGTTTGGCAGCAATAGCCATACCTAAAGCAGCTCCTATGGAAGTGCTGGCATGCCCAACAGCAAAAGTATCATATTCACTTTCTTCAGGTGAAGGAAACGGATGAAGTCCATCAGTTTGTCGAATGGTACCCAGCTGATCCCGGCGACCAGTTAATACTTTATGAGGGTAGGCCTGATGGCCAACATCCCATACCAGTTTATCGTGGGGAGTGTTGAAAAGGTAATGAGTAGCGATCGTTAATTCGACAGTACCTAAGCCTGCCGCAAAGTGGCCGCCACATCGACTGATAGTATCAATTAGATAATGGCGTAATTCATCTGCTAGTTGAGGTAATTCCGATTTTTTCAATTGGCGTAGATCAGTTGGGTTATCAATCTGGGCCAGGAGCGGGTAGGGTGTTAAATCAGATGTCATAAAGTGTCGTCTAACTATTTATCTCGTTCAATAATGTGTTGGGAAAAACTGGCTAGTAGTTCTGTATTATACGGTAAGTCATCCAATGTACGTAATGCGAGTTGAGCATGGTGGTAAGCATGCTCTTTAGCCCCGGATAATCCGAGCAGGGCTGGATAAGTTGCCTTTTGTGCGTAAGAGTCTGAGCCTTTGGGTTTTCCCAAGGTCTGGGTATCCCCTTCGACGTCTAGAATATCATCTTTGATTTGAAAGGCCAAACCTATGGAATGACTATAGTTATCGAGCAATTGACGGATATCGGGATCATTGCTGCCACTACACAGATAGCCAAAGGTGACTGCGCTGGAAATCAATGCCCCTGTTTTCATTTTGTGCATGTTTTCTAACTGCTCAAGATTCAATGTTTTACCTGTTGCGGCCAAATCAATCGCCTGGCCACCACCCATACCTAAAGAACCACTGGCAAAGGCTAAATTAGACAGAATAGGCTGTTTTTGTTGTTCTGCTTTAGGTGAAAAAGTCGCATCAATGAGTACCTGAAAGGCCAGTGTTTGCAAAGCATCTCCAGCCAGAGTTGCTGTAGCTTCATCAAACTCAATATGACAGGTTGGTCGTCCGCGCCTTAGGTCGTCGTCATCCATACAGGGTAAATCATCATGAATTAGCGAATAACAATGAATCAACTCCAGTGCCATGGCTGGAAAATCCAGATCGCTTAATTCGGCTTCAAATATATGGCCTGTGGCATAAACCAATAAAGGACGCAGGCGTTTACCCGGGTTGAGGACCGAATATCGCATGGCCTGATGTAAGCGTATGGGTTCCAGATGTTCATCGGGTAGATAGCTGGGTAACTTCTGTTCAATACGATGTCTAAAATGTTGATTAAATTGTTCAAATGACATCATATGTCGTCAGATTCCCATTCGAAATTTTTCAATTGGTCATGCTCATCACTCAATACTTTGACTTTTTGTTGTGCTTCATCCAGTAATTTTTGGCATTGACGCGTCAGACCAACACCTTTTTCAAAAAAGGTTAAGGCTTCATCCAGGGGAAGCTCACCCTTTTCCATGGTTTCAATAATACTCTCCAGTTGAGATAGTTGTGACTCAAAGGTATCTGCTTTGGATTTTTTGGGCATCAGTTTTGTTCCACAGGTCATATAGAGTGGGTCAATATCAACAGGCTGACATTGTCTCTTAAAATGATACAGAAGAAAACTATAGCTGTACCAGATAAGACTATCATCTCTACAAGTGATAATTAATTTTGTTTTGCAAGAAATGCGCGATAGCTTAATTGCATATAGGGCAAAATTGACTAACCTTTTTTTATGAGTGCTTGATTTTTAAAGAGAGTTTTAACACTGTGGATATCGCAACCCTCGTCGGTTTGTTTGGTGCAGTTGGTATTGTTGCGACAGCAATGGTGCTGGCCGGAGGCTTCGCACAATTTATTGATGTACCCTCTATTTTAGTGGTGGTCATCGGCAGTCATTTTGTTGTTTTGGGTAAATTTCCCATGAGCGACTTTATTGGTGCTGCAAAAGCCGGCTTGAAAACGATTTTATTTAAATCACCAAATTGCCAAGAAATTATAGAGAAAGTGGTTGAATTGGCAGAGCTGTCAAGAAAAGGGGGATTATTGGCACTGGAAGGTGCTGAAATTTCGGATGCTTTTTTAAAGAAAGGGGTTGGGTTATTAGTGGATGGTCATGACGGTGATGTGGTGAAAGAAATTCTGAAAAAAGATGCACAAATGGCGTCAACACGTCATGAAATGGGAGCAGAAGTTTTTAAAAGCCTGGGTGATGTGGCGCCTGCAATGGGTATGATCGGTACATTGGTAGGTCTGGTCGCCATGTTGGGTAATATGGATGATCCAAAATCCATTGGACCGGCAATGGCGGTTGCCTTGTTAACGACTCTGTATGGTGCAATGATTGCCAATATGATGGCCTTGCCACTTTCTGAAAAATTAAAATTAAGGGATGCAGAAGAAAAAATTGCAAAAACATTAATGATCGACGGGTTGATTGGTATCCAGTCTGGACAGAATCCTCGCGTTATTGAACAAATCTTACATGGATATCTGGCTGAAGGTAAACGCCCTAGTGCTGATGAATAATGGTCATTTTGATAACTCATCAATATGACTGGGAACTTGTTCGGATTTTTAAACTATGAGTGATGAAGAAGAATGTAAATGTCCCCCCGAAGGATTGCCCGCCTACATGGGAACCTTTGCCGACTTGATGGCATTACTCATGTGCTTTTTTGTTTTGTTGTTGTCTTTCTCTGAAATGGATGTTTTAAAGTTTAAACAAATTGCCGGTTCGATGAAGTATGCTTTTGGTGTGCAGAATAAAGTGAAAGTCAGAGATGTACCCAAAGGGGTCAGTGTGGTGGCACAGGAATTTTCACCTGGGAAGCCGTCACCAACCGTCATAAAATCTGTGATGCAACATACGGTGGAAATTACCAAAGAAACATTGGACTTTGATGAACCCGTTGAAGAAGATCCCAAAGAAGGTGTCGGTGAAAACAGCAATAAAGGTGATGGCACCAGTACGAACGTGGGTGAAGCAGAAAAGCAAGCCATTAAAGTAGAAAGTAAAGCCGAAAACCAATCACAAGATCAGTCAAAAGATACATCCAGTTCACCCAGTGATGCAGAATCAAAAGCAGCCTTAGCTGCTGCGGAAGAAAAAGCACGCAAGGCGGCTGAAAAATTAGCACAAGATATTGCCAAAAGTTTATCGAAAGAATTGGCATCGGGGCAGGTTGAGTTAATTGCTCAAAATAAACAGGTGATTATTCGTATTCGTGAAAGTGGATCCTTTGCTTCAGGTTCTGATCGTATTCAACGCGGTTTCTTACCAGTCATTGCAAAAATCAGAAAGCTTTTAAAAACAACGGATGGAGAAGTGAGAGTGGCCGGACATACGGATAACGTACCCATTATTGATCCTGAATACTTTGCTTCAAACTGGGAATTATCAGCAAGCAGAGCCGGCTCAGTGGTACGTGAATTGCTCAAAACAAAACAATTAAAACGAGGACGCTTTTCAATTAATGGTTATGCGGACACACGTCCTATTGCGGATAATAAAACACCCAAAGGCAGAGCAAAAAACAGACGGGTCGAAGTGATTATTGTGCAAGGTGCACCCAATGTATCCAAGGAAATTCAGGCGAATAAAAAAGGCAAGAATTCCAAACAAGATAAAAAGAAACAAAAAAAGTAAATTTTGTTAACGGGTATTATTTTTCTTAAAAAATTAAAAGAATAATTAATTTCAAAATGTTGCATTATGCATAATTATGCTTATAATGCATAATTATGCATATACTAGATAAAGTAGCATAAAATGAAAGAATGGCATTTTCCACGTAAATCTTTAGCAGAGCACTATCTTGAGTTGCTTAATATCGGTATATCAAGTAGCCTCGCAATAATAGCACCTAGAAGAAAGGGGAAAACCTTATTTGTTCTTAGGGATTTGGCACCTTTGGCACAAAAAAAAGGCTATATACCTATTTATGCCAGCCTTTGGCAGAATATTAACTCTCCACATGTTGGCATTATTTCTGCCTTAGAAGAAAGTTTGGAGGCACTTGAAAAAAGAGGCATGATAGGGAGAATATTGAATGCTGAAATCAAAAAAACATCATTAAGCAACGAATTTATAGGAAAAATGGAGTTGGAGTTTGCTGAACAGGCAGAGCAGGCAGAAAGCGATCAATTAGTGTTGATAGAGTCATTAATCGGAAAGCTTGAAAAAAAAGCAGGTAAAAAGAAGTTATTACTTATTATTGATGAAATACAACATTTGGCGACATCAAAAAAATTTGAATCACTTTCTCATGCTTTAAGAACTTCCCTTGATAAACGGCAAGGTAGAATTAAAAGTATTTTTACAGGTTCATCCAGACATTATATGAACCTGCTATTTAATGATTCTCAATCACCTTTTTATCACTTTGTAGAAGCAGTGACTTTTCCTGATTTGGATGAAAAGTTTACAGAGCATCTTTATAAGATTTTGAAAAAAGATTATAAAGTAGAGGTCAATTTATCTGCATTAGATGTTGCTTTTGAAAAAATTGATAAATCACCTTATTGGATGATGAAAATTATCTCTCACATGTTAACCAATAAAAGTGATGTGGATGTAGCTCAACAGTATGTAAGTCGTGTCATCATTGAAGCAGAAGGTTATGAATCTATCGCAAAAAATATGAGGGAAATTGATAAAATGGTTTATCTTGCTTTATGTGAAGGTGAGAGTCCATTTTCAAAAGAAATACTTGATAGCATCGATAAACAAACACCAGTTAAAGGTGTACCCGCTAATGTACAAAGAGCTATTAAACGTTTGTCTGATAGACATTTAATCAGTCAAATAAATAAAGGTGAGTATTACATTGAAAAGCCAGGGTTAAAAGACTATTTGATGAATGTTGATTGAGCTGGTATATATTTTATTAAAAATACCTTAAAATCTTATCATTCAGGGTGGGAATATAAGGTACTTCCAGAGTATCCAAGTGAATTCAGGCGAATAAAAAAGGAAAGAATTCCAAACAGAATAAAAAGGAACAAAAAAAGTAAATTTTGTTACAATGTGATTATTTATCTCAAAAATAATCTTATTAAGGTTTGATTTTTTTATTTAATCAAAGTATAAAAGCGATACGGTTTAATAATAAGTATGAATAGACTGATTTAGGGTTTTAGTACACAAAAAAATTGGAAACCATATTATGGAACAGTTAACGGATTTAAAGGCAATCCTTCACTCTAAAAGGGCCAATATTTATTATCTGGAAAAATGTCGAGTTATGCAAAAAGATGGCAGAGTACTTTATTTAACGGAAGCAAAAAACCAAAATCATTACTGGAATATTCCCATTGCTAATACCACTTGTCTTTTATTAGGTACAGGCACTTCTATTACACAGGCTGCAATGCGTATGTTGGCTCAAGCAGGTGTATTGGTTGGGTTTTGTGGTGGAGGAGGAACGCCTTTATTGATGGCGACAGAAATTGAATGGTTAAATCCGCAAAGTGAATACCGGCCTACAGAATACATACAGGGGTGGATGCAATTTTGGTTTGATGAAAAGAAAAGGCTGCAAGTCGGTCAGTTTTTCCAAAGTCAAAGAATCGAGTTTTTAAGGAACATATGGCAAAAAGATAAAGAATTAAGAAACAATCATTTTTACATTGAAGATGAACATTTAAAAAGCGCTCTGGATACTTGTGAGTATAAAATAGCCAGAGCAGGTAATTCAGGTAATTTATTACAGGCAGAAGCTGAGTTGACCAAGCGATTATATAAATATGCTGCTCAGTCTACAAAATATGGTGATTTTATTAGAGAGCGGGATGCCGTTGATTTAGCCAATGCATTTCTTAATCATGGTAATTATCTGGCATATGGTTTGGCGGCGACAACACTCTGGGTGTTAGGGATCCCTCATGGGTTTGCCGTTATGCATGGTAAAACTCGACGAGGAGCCTTGGTATTTGATGTGGCTGATTTGATTAAAGATGCTTTGGTTTTACCTTGGGCCTTTATTTGCGCTAAAGAAAATGCGACAGAGCAGGAATTTCGCCAGCAGTGCTTGCAAGCTTTTACTGATCATAAAGTTTTGGATTTTATGTTTAACCAGGTTAAGCATGCTGCATTAAATAAGGAGTGGGGTAATGAGTAAATATGAAAGAATTCAAAATGTTAAGTGCTTGAAGTGCTTTTAGCACTCCAAGCAAACTGCGTTTACGGCAGCAAAATGTAAAGAAACTATATACATTTCTAAGCTACTAATTTCAGCAGTATTACTATTATACAGCTTTAATTTAAATGGGTAAAGAAACTATATACAGGTTGACAATATTTAATTGTCGGTGTATTTTTGGAACAGAGTAATGATGAAACCAGCTGTTGTATGGTTGGTCAATCTCTGAGCTCTCGGCCAATCTTGAGTTGTATTAGATGCGTCTATTTTTTTGCGAGAATAAGACGTTTCTAGCTTAACATTTTTCAAGAGAGTAGTCGTTATGATGGTTACCTTTGTCAGTCAGTGTGAGAAAAAAGCACTCAATCGAACACGCCGAGTGTTGGATGCTTTCGCTGATCGTATAGGTGATAACACCTGGCAAACGGTGATTACTCAAGATGGATTGTTAGCGGTAAAGAAATTGCTACGTAAAACAGCCAGTAAAAATACAGCCGTCGGTTGTCACTGGATCCGTTCCAGAGCGAGAAGTGACCTGGTTTGGGTGGTTGGTGCAAAACACAAGTTTAATGAAAAAGGCATTGTGCCAGTGAATTACACGTCTAAAGAGGTCATAATGGATAAGTTACCTATCGAAACAAAGCATGTACTAGCAAACACTCACCAACAACCGCTATCCCAACATTTATTTGCTGTGGGTTATTTGGCGTACCACTTAATAAGGCAAATGAAAGTTGAGCAGCCAAAATTAGCAAGCGCTGTTTTTATAGCAGGAATCTTGCATGATATAGGTAAATTAGATCCTCAATTTCAGACTTGGCTGAATAAAAAAATAGCTAAACAGGAAGACCAAGAAAAACCTGATGATGGTTATCATATTGATAAGAGTGTTCAAGGATTTACAAAATTCACATTTGAAGATCATCCACGACATAATGAACTGTCGTGGTTGTTTACAGAGGCATTACTTGCTGGTAATACATCATTAAACACCGATCAAAAACAGCAAATTTCCCATGGGGTTTACTGGCATCATACCAAACCATTTAGAGTTGATGATACGCATTTCAATACAGCCAAAGGGCTGCATAAGTTATTTAATAAATCACTAAAAGATGTTTTTACAATTAATGAAATACATGAACAAGCTATTAGTGTTTTAAAAGAGGTTAAACACATAGCTAGCTATTTTGAAGATGATGATTTTTCAGTCAATGAGCTCATCCCAAAATGGGAAAATACGTTTTCGTTAACTGGTAATGAAATTCCACAATATAAAATATATTGCGAAATTTCTGAAACATGCGAAGAGTTTCGGCCAGATCTAAAGAAAAATGCATTAAATAATATCATTCGTACATCGGTAATCAGCGCAGATCGTATTATCTCTGCTATGTCGAAAGAAGATTTAAGAGAATACCTTAATGAAGGAACCTTACTGAATGCCTTAGATGATATTGTTTTTGAAGAATCGACGCTTTCTCAAAATATCGTAAAGTGCTTGGAAGGATTTAATAACCAATACCCTGAAAGCGAAAGAAATATAGAGCAATCTAAAACGGCTGGCCAGCTTGCTCGCTTAAAAGAAATTGCAGAATTTGATGAGGTTGCCAATATCGGTGTGCTTCAAGGCCCTGCGGGGTGTGGCAAAACCAAAATAGCCTTAGAATGGGCAGAAAAAACAGAAGTACAAAAAATAATTTGGGTGTGCCCACGTGTTCAGGTGTGTTTAGGCCTATTACATGACTTAACTCAAAATCATTACTTGCCGAATAACCGCATAGAAATTTTTACAGGTGAATTTAAGCATATACTTAAAGGTGGCATGTCTATTGAGGATGCCGGAGAAACACCAGCAGATGAGTATTTAAGCGGCGATATCGTCATAACGACTATTGATCAGGTAGTAAATAATATTATCTCGCATACTAAAGCCACCTTGATGGTGGATTTTATGAAAGTGCATATTGTATTCGATGAATTTCATGAGCTGGTATCTATGCCAGCCTATAATTTGCTCTTTGCTGAATTAATAGAATCGAAAAAACTTCAGAAGCAACACGCCAATACATTACTTATTTCTGCAACACCACACGATCTTTTCGTAACAGAGCTATTGGCAATTAATGACCAAGATATTGTTCGTATAAAAAGCTTTAATTCATCCAATTATAAAATCAACTTACAAATATATAACGATAAAGAAGATCTAAACCCTCTAATTCATCAAGAATATAGTGATACAACCTCTACCTTTGTGATTACCAATACAGCTAAAGATGCTCAAGAGGCTTTTTTACGGCATCAAGCCAATGAAAACAACATATTGATTCACTCAAAGTACACTAAGCGAGACAAAATGAAGTGGTTCAATAAAGTATTTAATAGCTTTAAGCAACAAGGTTCACATGAATATGATGTATTACGCAGTGGCCCGATTGTGCAAGCATCATTAAATATAAGCTGTGACCGAATGGTGACAGAGCTCACCAGTGCGGAAAATTGGCTACAACGCCTAGGGAGGTTAGATAGGTTTGGGGTAAATGAAGCAGTGAATCAATACATCACAATGATTCCTGAAAGCTCAATATCGGGCAAGCAAACCAATAATACAGCTAAGTTTTTGAATGATCTGTGTGTGTGGCAAAGTACAGTGGCGTGGCTAGATTTTCTAAGAGAAAGTATTGCAGATAAAGAAAGCCTGACGATTAATGAAATATACACTATTTATCAATATTTTTATCAAGACGAACAATGCCGCAGTAAGGTTACGCAAGATTTAGAGCTTGCATTGAGAAAAAGCGTAAAACTTATTCGTGCCAAGATTATTGACCCTATTTCTGTACCACCTAAAAGTAAGAAAAAGAGTGGTGTTATAAAAATATCGAAAAATTCATTACGTGGGGACAATCGTTTTGTACAAATGGCCGTGTGTTATATCAGCGACAATCTACAAGCTAGCTTTGTTGATGAGTATGCTTATGATGAAAATACAGATCATAGCAAAGAAACGATAGGGTTAACCGAATCGGTAGAGCGCATTCGTGGATTTGAAGATAGTGATAAAAATCTGCTCGCCGTTATGAAGAAAAAGCACCATAACATTAAGGAATCTGCAAAAAAGGCGTATAAAGATGACGTTTTATTGGGTGAAGCACGCTCGCCAGAGTTCCCCATTTATTTAAGTTATAGCCCAAAAGATTTAGAAAAAGTAAATGCAAAACCTCATCCATATGCAATGTACTACGTAAAAACCAAAAAGCAGCCAGTGGGAACAATGTCGCTAGATCAATTTAAGACTTTAACCTTAAAAGAAAACTCAAAAATCTCAGAGGAGAAGAAAGATGAACAAAGTAACGGGTATTAAAAGCGTTGATTTTAAAATAACAGCGTATGGGCACGGTGTTGTTAATTGGAATGGCCCCACTACATTGAGTAGTGATGGAAAAACGGTTGATAACCATACCCTTCCAAAGTTGCGAGGATTTACCAATTTAACAGGAAAAATAAAGGAAGAAACAGGTTATAAATATAAAAAGGAGGCTACGGATATAGATTTTAAAAAAACGCCACTATACATTAGTCAAAATTGCATTCGCCACCATTTGTTTAGAGATCAAGCCTTTGATCTTCATTTTGCGGGTGAAAAGAGTTTGGAGAAAGTCTTGGCATCAATTACGGGGATGATACGAGGTTATGTTGTACCTTCAAGTCAGTGTAAAAGAACGAGCCCGTTATTAATTGAAGATTTTGTAGATCAATTAGGGAATGGTAATTTTGAACAAATGGGGCGTTCTGGCAGCAAGGAGAAAGAAAAAAATAAAAAGGGTGAAGAATCTAGCAACTCTTTTTTTTCAAAAACCACATTTGGTGATACCAAATATATTTCTTACGGTTCAATCAGTATAGAGCAATTGCAGTTTATATCATTGGATAATAAGTTTGACCGTTGCGCTATGGTGGTAAAAGACAATCAAGGTGATTCAATAGCCTCTCTGGTAGAAGCTTTTATCAAATCATTAGACCCCGAAGCTGACCCGAAAGTATCTTTCCACTCTAATTATGTACGTAAGGGGACAATTTACAAAGAAGGAGAAGTTGGTTTACTGTTGGATCAAACCGCCATTTCGATTTTGATTCAAACTGCACTGAATATGATTTCAAATTTGTCTATTCGTCAAGCTAAAGGTTATATGTATGTTGATGAAGTTCAAGTTGATTACAATGATAGTAATAAAATGATGCGAATTAAAAGAAGTCCAGAGCAAATCTCTCCAGAAGCTACTGTTGATTATGCCGTGTATTTTGAAGGCAACTAGGAGTGAGTGATGAAAATAACGATTGATTATGAGGCTTCATGGCGAAATTCATTTTTAGACGGTAGTAATGACGAAGCGTTACCCAACAAAAAAGGAAGAAATTTTGTATCCTCTATGACCGAGCTTCGTAAGTCTGAAAATTATCATGTGCGTGAAGTGAGTATCAATACGGTCTTGGGTCTGTTAAGCCGCCTAATAGGAGATCAGAGAAAGCTTTATCAGGCTAAGAAAAGCGATGACTATTACTTTTCAGGCATGGCAAAAAGTATTTCTTTTATAGATAAACCAGAAATTATCAATTCAGAAATTACCTATATAAGAAATATGAATGGTAGTACGGATCAAAATGCATTTACTGGAATGATTAAGGTTAATGATCCTATTTTTCAATCTGACTATTCAGATCAATTTTGGGGTGTATTAGCGCTAGATTTGAATGAACTATGTTTTTTTATAGAAAATAAAAGTCAAGTAAAGAATAGTATTTCTCTAGATCCAGTATCAATTTTGAATCGCCTTGAGGAGCTGAAAAAGCAAAAACCAATACCGTATGAGGGTAAGTTTAAAGATGTATCTGATAAGTTAAAAAATGAGTTTGAAGATATGAAGCCTTTAAATAAAAAAGGACAGCAGCTTGTTTTACCTATGTACTGTTCAGCGTTGTATCTGCAATTGTCACGTTTAGAAAGAACGTATGATATGAGTACAGCTAAATCTAAGCGAGGTCTTATCAGCGGTATATCTAAAAATGGGTTTACCCCCAAAGATTTTATGAATAGTTATACGACAGGAGATAAAAAAATACTCTATGGAAATCCTTATGTGCGAGAAGAATATGTCAAAGGCGAAGGAAAGATAAAACATTCGCTTACTAAGGCTAGTGGACAACTTGAAATCAACTTAGATATTGATTTTGAAAAAGCAAAGGAGCTTAAAGGTATGATAGATAATGCAGGTGTTTCTTCCTTTTATTTAGGTAAAAAAGGCTTGGCTTATGTTTCTGAAATCAGCTTGAGGTAGATAGAAATGAATGAATATTTTGATATAGGTTTGAAGCCTGATGCAGAAATGAAGTTGAATGAACTTTTAAATAAAGTATATTCTAAGTTCCATAAAGCATTATCTGATTTAAATGCTAATGATATAGGTGTTAGTTTTCCTGAGTATAAGGTCTTACTAGGTAAAACTATTCGTGCACATTCTTCTAAAAACCGCTTAGTTGAGCTTCAAGAGTTAGAGTGGCTCGGCGGTCTTTCAGGTTATTGTGATGTTACCGATATACAAAAGGTACCGAACACTGCACAGCATTGTACTATTTCTCGTTGGCAACATAATATGAGCGAAGCGCATTTGCGGCGTTTAATTAAGCGAGCTGAGGTGAGAGGTGAGTCGATCTCTGAGGAAGAGATAAAAGCTTACCGAGCAAAGATGTTTAAACAGCAAATGACTGAACGATCATACATTGAACTGCAAAGTGGTTCCAATGGCCATAAACACAGGCGTTATATTCAGTTTGGTGAGTTGGTTGATGAGCCTGTTAAAGGTGAGTTTGATACTTTTGGGCTTTCAAAAGTAGCAACCATACCTTGGTTTTAACCTTTATTTTCCACGCTCTTTAATAATTCAATAAAATCATATAGTTACAACATAGCTTAAAATCATTGGTTTTTATGCCTTTTTTGATCTAAGTCTTTGTTGTAACTATTTTTTTGGTTGTTATACTTCAGTTAGCTGCCGCACACGCAGCTTAGAAAATGCGCTTAGAAATCCGACGGCTTAGAAATGGACTTTATTGCAAACTGCTAGGTTAGCTGCCGCACACGCAGCTTAGAAAGTCTATTTCAATCGTCGAACTCAACATCACGTTAGCTGCCGCACACGCAGCTTAGAAATGTCTATCAAGCTTTTTTTGCTGTAAAGATGTTAGCTGCCGCACACGCAGCTTAGAAAATGCAAACTGGCGAACTTAGTTTTTTTCTTACCTGAGTTAGCTGCCGCACACGCAGCTTAGAAAGTATAACATACACGCGATTAAGGGTTCGTCGCGTTAGCTGCCGCACACGCAGCTTAGAAACGCAGGTAGTTGCGCCATCTGCGCTTTAGTAAGTTAGCTGCCGCACACGCAGCTTAGAAATCGTCGTCCGACTTTCGATACTCTCTTGCTTTGTTAGCTGCCGCACACGCAGCTTAGAAACTTAGTTAAGTTACGCGGTAATGCGTTAGTTTGTTAGCTGCCGCACACGCAGCTTAGAAACGTTGATTTTATTACCAACGCGGTTACAGCTAGTTAGCTGCCGCACACGCAGCTTAGAAAATAATTATTTTCATATCTTGTCACTTTATCTAGTTAGCTGCCGCACACGCAGCTTAGAAATATCTGGTATCAAATAGCCATGTTCGGTATAAGTTAGCTGCCGCACACGCAGCTTAGAAAAATAATTTCTTTATTGTTTAACCAAGCAATTAGTTAGCTGCCGCACACGCAGCTTAGAAAGTTTCAAAAAATAAATTCAGCCCGCTTGCGTTGTTAGCTGCCGCACACGCAGCTTAGAAACTGTAGTTCTATCCTTCCATTGCTCGGATGTTGTTAGCTGCCGCACACGCAGCTTAGAAATGGAACATCGCCAACAAGCTCTCTTATCCTTCTGTTAGCTGCCGCACACGCAGCTTAGAAAAGAATATGCGTCAGGATGAGATAGCTCACCAGGTTAGCTGCCGCACACGCAGCTTAGAAAACTGACTTAACAATAATAACATTCTCCAAGCCGTTAGCTGCCGCACACGCAGCTTAGAAATATGATGACCCTATCTTGAGAAACAATATTATGTTAGCTGCCGCACACGCAGCTTAGAAAAAATATAAACAATGCAGACTCTCGTCTCTTTGGTTAGCTGCCGCACACGCAGCTTAGAAAAGTAACAAAATAATCACGAGAAATATTATCATGTTAGCTGCCGCACACGCAGCTTAGAAATAAACAGCTTAGAGATAAAATATGGTTGACCTGTTAGCTGCCGCACACGCAGCTTAGAAATGAATGCGGGCCATTGTTTAGGGCTTGTGGTAGTTAGCTGCCGCACACGCAGCTTAGAAAACGCGCCAAGGTCCATGGTTATTATGCCGTTGGTTAGCTGCCGCACACGCAGCTTAGAAATAATTGTACATGACCTGCTTCGATTGCTACCTGTTAGCTGCCGCACACGCAGCTTAGAAATCTTCTTTTTTCTCAAAGAAAAGGATGTTTTCGTTAGCTGCCGCACACGCAGCTTAGAAACTATCCGCATAGTCCCCTTGCAACTCATAAACGTTAGCTGCCGCACACGCAGCTTAGAAATTTTGTTATAATTTCTTATTTAATTCTTTATAGTTAGCTGCCGCACACGCAGCTTAGAAAGCAGCTAAATCGAATTGATACCTCCCCAAGCCGTTAGCTGCCGCACACGCAGCTTAGAAAAAAATGATTAATATGGTTCTGTTATGAGAAAAGTTAGCTGCCGCACACGCAGCTTAGAAATCAGCTTTACAAGCTATTCATAATACACCAGAGTTAGCTGCCGCACACGCAGCTTAGAAAAGTCGATCACGAAGAAACGAAAAAGGAAAATAGTTAGCTGCCGCACACGCAGCTTAGAAATAAACAGCTTAGAGATAAAATATGGTTGACCTGTTAGCTGCCGCACACGCAGCTTAGAAAACTACCCGTCCCCCCGGTATCCCAATTCGTCCGTTAGCTGCCGCACACGCAGCTTAGAAAAGTGGATTACTCTGGCTTTTCTACCATGTAAGGTTAGCTGCCGCACACGCAGCTTAGAAAATTTCAGCACCTGCTTGTGTTTACATGCGGAGGTTAGCTGCCGCACACGCAGCTTAGAAACGTAGATTGGGCGGAGGAAAATTTATACATCGGTTAGCTGCCGCACACGCAGCTTAGAAATGTATTTTTGGAGAAATATATCCATTTCTTGTGTTAGCTGCCGCACACGCAGCTTAGAAATTTACATTTATCACAATAATGATTTCCAAGGTGTTAGCTGCCGCACACGCAGCTTAGAAATAAACCGCCACTGCTCAATTCTGTATATGTGTGTTAGCTGCCGCACACGCAGCTTAGAAAATTGAAGTACCTCCGATGGATCGACATACTCGGTTAGCTGCCGCACACGCAGCTTAGAAAACCCCATGTAAGTAATTCGATAAGCGGGCTTTGTTAGCTGCCGCACACGCAGCCCAAAAATTAGTGAACAGGCTTATTAATCAAGCTTCATTAAGCGCTCAAAATTTCACTAAAACAAATCATTGTGTTGATTAATAAATTAGGTTACATTTCTCAATTAGATAGCTACCTATATGACTATCATTTAATCTTATTAGCTTAAAAATAATTGATATGACTTACGATGAGTTTAATGATTTTTGTCGTTCGCTTCCTGCAACCAGTTATATTGTTCAATGGGGTGATTCTCATGTCTGGAAGGTGGGTGGGAAGGTGTTTGCTATTGGTGGTTGGGAGAAAGGGGATGAGCCTGCGTTTACATTTAAAACATCAGAGCTGCATTTCAATATTTTGCAGGATGAGGCAGGTTTCAGGCCTGCGCCTTATATGGCATCGCGTGGGATGAAGTGGATTCAACAGTATCAGTCAAAAAAAGATAATGACGAGGAGTTACAATATTACATTAAGGAATCTCATCGTCTGGTTTCACTGGGTTTGACGAAAAAATTACAAAAAGCGTTAGGATTAAACCAGGATTAACTGACTATAATTAAACTGTTCTTTTAGAATATGATAGTTATTGTCCTATAAGTGTTATCTCTATGAATCAAGATGTTTTAGTAAAAAATGCACCCCTTGTTGGTATCAGC
The DNA here is from genome assembly GCA_965230335.1 of Kangiellaceae bacterium. Taxonomy (GTDB): domain Bacteria; phylum Pseudomonadota; class Gammaproteobacteria; order Enterobacterales; family Kangiellaceae; genus CBDDKS01. The sequence continues at coordinate 2,000,872 of CBDDKS010000006.1, forward strand.
AGTTGTTTGTTAGGTGAGAAGGTTCGCTTTGATGGTGGCCATAAGCAAAATAGTTATATTTTAAAAACACTGAGTCAATATTTTACATTTCAGCCATTTTGTCCTGAAGTGGATATTGGTTTGGGTGTGCCTAGGGAGACGATTCATCTCATTCGGGAAAATGATCTGATTCGATGTGTTGGTACCAAGTCTTCCGAACTGGATGTCACGCAGGCTCTGAAGGATTCGGCAAGTCAACAGTCTTCACATCATCAGGCATTGAGTGGTTATATATTAAAAAGAGATTCTCCCAGTTGTGGTATGGAGAGAGTGCGGGTGTATCACAATGGTATGCCACAACGGAATGGTTCAGGTATTTTTGCACAGCAGATGATGCAAAATCATCCGAATCTTCCTGTTGAAGAAGAAGGTCGTTTGGGAGATCCTGTTTTGCGAGAAAATTTTATTCAACGGGTTTTTATTTTCTATCGTTGGAAAAAATTGACTGAAAGTGAAATAAGTTGGCAATTGCTTAATCGTTTTCATGCACAACATAAATATATTTTAATGAGTCACAATCAGGAACAAGCACGTACATTAGGGCGAGAATTGGCTGAAGCCAATACAAAAATGTCTGCCGAAGAATTTATACCACAATATGGTGCTGATTTAATGGTGTTGTTAAAGCAACCGGCTACCCGAAAAAATCATACCAATGTGTTACAGCATATCCAGGGTTATTTAAAGAGTCACTTGGATAAAGACGATAAACAGGAACTGACAGAATCTATTGAAAATTATCGACTTGGGTTATTGCCTTTGATTGTACCGATTACTTTACTCAAACATTATTTTAGAAAATATCCAAATGATTATATGGTTAATTCTTATTACCTTTCTCCTCATCCTTCTGAATTAATGTTGTTGAATCATATTTGACCTTGTTTAGCTGATATCAATTTAAATCGGATGTACTAACATAAATGTTTTTAAAAAAACATCCTCAAAATTGAGGAGTTTTATAAAAGTTCATACCAGATTCATCAAATGTTCATTATTAGTGAATAAAAAATAATAAACACAGTGATATCTTCATTTAATAAGTTATGAGTAGGTTCATAATTTATTAAAAATGATTAACTTTTAACTATCAAAGGTGAACTTATGAAACAAGTGATATTAGCTGTATTTGTCTTTTTTTCAATCACATCCTATGCATTAAACATCTCTGTTGATACGAGTGGCGAAACTGTTTTGGCTACTTTCAGTGGGAATACAGGTGTTTCAACAGGAGAAAGATTTAGTATTTGGGTCCGTGAGCCTAGTACTTCTGTTGGAAACGACCTAACGGTTTTTTATTTTTTCATAGAGGGCTTTTCATCTGTAAGTACTTCTTTAGGGGATTACACAACATTTGAAACAACCTATGATCTCGGTAGCCTGGCATCTGGAAATTATAGAATTAATGCGGATTATGTATTGAATTATAGAGGTACTTTTTTCGATCCTACGTCATTTTTTGAAGTGCACGTTGGAGACTATGATTCTTTTGGGAAGACTCATTTTTCAGTAGAAGAACCCAGTGTTGTTCCTTTACCTGCCAGTGCCTGGTTGCTATTGTCAGCTTTAACAGGATTAGGTGTTTTTCGAAAAAGAAAATAATCTAATTATCTGGAACTCAGGTGAATTATATCAATGGTATTTTAAATACTGTCTCATAAATCAATTGAGGCAGTATTTAAAAATTTTACTTGTCAGCTTATTGTTCATCATGACAACTTAATAAATAAAACAGAGATTGCCCCACTTCACTGTGTTTTAAAATGGACCACCCTTCAGGAAGCTTGAGTGTTTGTGTTTGTTTTTCACATTCTACATAAATTTTGGATTCAGGCTTTAAGCAGGATGATTGATGCAATAAGGTTAATATGCCTTCTACATAATCCTGATAAAAGGGAGGATCAATAAACACAATATCAAAGACCTGTTGGCTTTTTTTAATGGCAGTTTCTGCTGCAATATTGGATATCCGTGCATTTTTAAATCCTAACTTCTGATAATTCTGTTGTAGTTGAGCTGCAACTTTACGGTGTTTTTCTACAAAGGTGACGGAATCTGCCCCTCTGGATAAGGCCTCAAAACCCAAAGCGCCGCTGCCAGCAAACAAATCCAGGCAGACAGCACCACTAATGTCGTACATAAGCCAATTAAACAGGGTTTCTCTAACACGATCCAGGGTAGGACGCAGGCCTGCTACTGAGTTAAATCTTAGTTTATGCCCTTTTTTACTACCGCCAATAATACGGACTTGTCCACTGCTTGAGGCTTTACTGGGTTTTCTTGTGGATTGATGCATGTACTCGAGCTGCCCGAAAATGTTACTATAGCGACGATAGACGACTTAACAATGCCATACTGAAATATGTCTGATTCAGATTCTAACACAACCACCAAATCTCGCGGCTTATTTGGTTGGTTTAAGCGAAGCAAACGCTCACAGTCCCAAAGTGAAGCCGCCACATCAGAGATTCAAGATACGTCATTACAGAATGACAAAGCCTCTTCAGATTCTGCTACGGAGCTAAATACAGAAATACAAGAGCCGGTTATGGATAATGATGCTTTGCCAGAGATGACGCAAGGCACCAATCTGTCGACGGAGGCTACTACTTCAATAGACACTGACTCAATAGCCACTGTTTCCCATGATGTTTCTGAGGATGCGGCTGCAGGTGAAATAGAGTCGGTAGATGAAACACAGTCGATAGATCAAGCACAGTCGGAAGGTCCGAAAAAGGGTTTTTTCTCACGTTTAAAGTCGGGTCTGAAAAAAACCAGTCAACAGCTGACATCTGGCTTATCCAGTTTAGTTCTGGGCAAGAAACACATTGACGATGAATTATTAGAGGATATAGAAACACAATTATTAATGGCTGATGTGGGTATTGATGCGACACAATCCGTTATTAATACGTTAACTGAATCCACTCAAAGGAAAGAATTAAAAGATCCTCAGGCACTCATGTACAAGCTAAAACAGTTGTTGCAGGATATGATAGAGCCTGTTGCCGAGCCTTTGTCTTTTACTAAAGAAACGTCTCCTTATGTCATTTTAATGGTGGGCGTAAATGGCGTAGGAAAAACCACAACCATTGGCAAACTAGCGCAGACGTTAAAAAATCAGGGGCTTTCTGTCATGTTAGCAGCAGGGGATACCTTTCGTGCCGCTGCGGTTGAGCAGCTTCAGGTTTGGGGTGAACGTAATCAAATTCCTGTGGTTGCCCAGCATGAAGGCGCTGATAGTGCTTCTGTCATTTATGATGCCTTGGAGTCAGCAAAGTCCAAGCAAATGGATGTGTTAATTGCTGATACCGCAGGACGTTTGCACACCAAAAATAATCTGATGGATGAATTAATTAAAGTCAAACGGGTGATGCAAAAGATTGAATCCAGTGCACCCCATGAAGTGATGCTGGTAGTTGATGCTGGTACCGGACAAAATGCTTTAAAACAGGCCGAAGAGTTTCATAAAGCCGTGAATGTGACCGGTATTACTTTAACAAAACTGGATGGCACAGCTAAAGGTGGTGTTATTTTTGCTTTGGCTAATCAATTACGTATTCCTATTCGTTTTATAGGTGTTGGTGAAAAATTAGACGACTTACGCCCCTTTGATGCAAAAGATTTTATTGATGCGTTATTTGATGATGCGCTTTTTAGCAAAGAAGCGATTAACCAATAAGTACCTGACAAAGAACCTCTGAATAATGACGATGCGATATAATACATTATGATTCAGTTTAATCATGTTTCCAAACGTTATACCAGTGGTCATGAAGCACTAAAAGATATTTCATTTACACTGGAATCCGGTGAGATGTCTTTTTTGACCGGACATTCAGGGGCAGGAAAAAGTACGTTATTAAAATTAATTTGTATTATGGAAAAACCCACCTCAGGACAAGTATTGATCGACAGTAAAAATATCAGCCGTATCAGTCGAAGAAAAGTCCCTTATACACGACGTAATATTGGTGTGATTTTTCAGGATCATCGATTGCTTATGGATAGGAATGTATTTGATAATGTTGCGTTACCTTTGGTGATTGAAGGCTATCCACCTCGAGAAATCGGTAAACGGGTTCGAGCGGCATTAGACAAGGTTGGGTTGCTTTCGAAAGAAAAAATGACGCCCATTATGTTATCAGGAGGAGAACAACAAAGAGTGGGTATTGCCAGAGCGGTTGTCAATAAACCGCCCATATTACTTGCCGATGAGCCGACAGGAAACCTTGATCCTAATTTATCGGCAGAAATCATGAATTTGTTTGAACAGTTTAATCAGGTGGGTGTGTGCGTACTTATTGCTTCTCATGATCTGGGTTTGATTGCACGTATGCCCTATCGGGTCATGACATTGAAAGATGGACGTTTAATTCGAGATACAGGTAGTGCATCCCATGAAGCATAAAACAGAAAAAGGCGCTCAACTTTTCTCAAAGGGAACCATCTCTTCTCGTTTTAATATGACGATGCGTCAACACAGGATAGAATGTTTAAAAGGTATTCAGGATATTCTGAAATATCCATTATCCAGTTTTATGACCATTGCTGTGTTAGCCATTGCTCTTGCTTTGCCAACCAGCTTTTATATTTTTTTAAAAAATATTAATACCTTGTCTGATAATTGGGATGGTGTTGCACAAATTTCATTATTTTTAAAAACCTCTGCCGATGAGAAAGCCATTGAAAAATTACAAAAAAAACTACAGACATCAAAGAAAATTGCAAAAATAGAATTTATTGATAAAGAAAAAGGTTTAAAGGAGTTTAGTGAGCGTTCAGGTTTTGGTGAAGCCTTATCTTATTTGGATGACAATCCATTACCTCATACTTTTCTTGTGATACCCAGTAAATCATTTAGTACACCAATAGCATCACAACAACTGACGGAAGAATTGCAAAAAGAAAGTGCTGTAGAGCTAGCACAGCTTGATTTAAAATGGGTTCAAAAATTTCACAGTATTATGCATATTGCAGAGCGTATAGTTTATATACTCAGTATTTTGTTGAGTTTGGCTGTTTTATTGATTATCGGGAATACCATTCGACTGGCCATACAGAGCCGACGTGAAGAAATTCAAATTATAAAACTGGTTGGTGCGACAGATGCTTTTATCCGGCGTCCTTTTTTGTATTCGGGTATTTGGTATGGCCTTATTGCTGGATTGATTGCTTTTCTTTTAATCAGCATCAGTGTGTTTTGGTTGAGTGACCCGGTGAATAGGTTATCGGCACAATATAACAGTCATTTTGTGCTGACCGGGCTATCAATAGCAGATGTTGTACAATTATTGGCAGTGAGTACACTGTTAGGCTTTTTAGGATCCTGGCTATCGGTAGGCCGTCATTTAAAAGATATTGAACCAACCTAGTGTTTAGTAAAACACTATTTTGAGATGAGTCGTTAAAAGGAATAAGCGATATATTTCCTATAAATGAGATTTATTTATCATTTTTTGAGGAGTATTGTGATAATTTGGCGATACACTTTCGTATTTAATGTGAGATTATCTATAGTTAGTGAGATAAGCTCCCTAATACTTTTGTCATTGATTAGCATCAATTTATCGGCTAATGACTGGGTTATGACCTCACAGTGCTATGATTAGATGAGAAGTATGTACGTTTTAAACTCCCTTTAAGTGGCAGGAGTTCTGCAATGTTAATGATAAAAAAACTGAAATACTGTTTAACTATGGTCAGTTTTTTCATAATGACGGCGATTCCAGTCATGGCAGAAATCAAAACATGGCAGCTGAATGGAAAGACTTATTTAATGGATATAGAGCCGAGCCCCCGTTTTTCTTCAAAAAATATTTCTGATACATCCCATCATGATGTGGTGCACTATCAGGGAGAGATTATTAATGAACCCAATAGTTGGGTAAGAATTTCCAAAATAGGGAAAGACTGGCAGGGTATTGTCTCATTATCCGGGGAGTTATATGAGTTTAAAAAACAGCCTTTATCACATGGAAAAAAAACATCATCACCATTAAAAGCTTCAGAGTTTGATAAAACCAATATGACTTGTGGTGCCAAACATCCTATCAATTTTTCCGCTATCGTCCCAGCTCATGCACAAACCTCTAATGTGTTAACCAGTAAAAGTATTTTTAATAACCAAAAAGTAGCTTTTGCAACCCTATGTGATCGTTTAGTGGATGGTGTGTGTGTGTTTACTGAAATACAGTTTGTGATTGATTCATCTTTTCAGAACTTATTCCCTGGCAATTTTAGAGAACAGGTGGATTCATTGATTAATATGGTGGAAGGTTTTTATCTGGGAGATTTTAATATTGCATTTAATACCATTACTACGGAGTTTTTAACGTCAAATGTCTTTACAACATCAACGGATAAAGACACATTATTAAATGATATTCTTTCAAAGCGTCGTCTTAATCAATTAACCTTTGATGAAAACCGTCGTTCAATTATGCACTTGTTAACAGGCAGAAATCTGGATGGTACGGTTATAGGAGGTGCTTTTGTTGATCAAGTCTGTTCTTCGGGTGCCGTTGGTTTGACGCAGTTTTTTAGTAGTATTAGTGCAACCGCTTTAGTTGTAGCTCATGAAGTCGGTCATAATTTTGGTGCACAACATGATTCGGATGATAATTCTTGTCAAAATAATCGTTTTATCATGTCGCCAAACCTTTTTCTGAGAGCAACTAATTTTTCGAGTTGTTCTTTTTCAGAAATTACTACAGAAATTTCACAAATCAGTAATAGTATTTTGCCTTTGTGTTTTAATTTTCCGGTGGAACTTTCAGTGAGTGCCAGTGTGAATAATCCCGCTGCTTCCAGCGTACCCAATGTTGATCTGGATTATACTGTGTTATTGGAGTCAGGAAGTTTTCAGGTACTGGATAGTTTTTCGATCAATGGTTCGGTAACGAATGGAGATGCTGTTTTTACATCGGTCAGTTATGATGGTACGAATTGTACTTTATTGAACAGTGCACAAGAATATGAGTGTGCATTAGAAAATGTTTCAGTCAATAGCATTGATCTTTCTATCAGTGTCACGGGTGCTTCTGCACTCGTAGAACTCACGCATACACTAGAGGTGAATGACGGAGATAGCTTTAAAGATGTTGATGAAACCAATAATAATCTGGTTGAACAAATCAATTTTTCCAACTTGCCAGCAAAGGGAGATTTGCCAGCGCAACCGGATAATGTCTCTGCCAGTGTGACGGCAAATAATGACGTCAACTTAACCTGGGTGGATGCCAGTGATAATGAAAATGGTTTTCGTATAGAACGACAGGAAGGAAGTGGTGGTTTTGCTGAAGTGGTTTCTCTGACAGCTAATACAGCAACGTATTTAGATACATCGGTTGAGACAGGAACGACTTACAGTTATCGGGTCGTTGCATTTAATTTTGAAGGTGATGTACAAAGTGAATCAGTGACAATCACGGTTTCTAATAGTGATAATGGAGGGGGTTCTTCTCCATCAGATCCGGGTGATACTTCTGATCCAAACACACCGGGAAGCTCTGCTGATCAGTCGAGTGGTTCGATACCTGTATCATGGTTATTCATAGTAATGTCTTTATATTTTGCCAGACGATTAAACAGCCCCCAATAGTTCTTTAGCATGTTCCAGAGTATTGTCTGTTATGGATTGCCCGCCAACCATACGGGCAATTTCTTCAATACGTTCTTCTTTACTTAATAAGTCAAGGTTGACATGAGTATGGTTTTGGGACTTTGTTTTTTTACTGAGAAGATGTTGATTACCTCGTGCAGCCACCTGAGGCTGATGGGTCACACAGAGTACTTGGGTGTGTTGGGCAATACTTTTCAATTTTCTACCAACAATGTCGGCGGTTTTTCCACCAATACCCACATCGACTTCATCAAAGATTAAACAAGGTGTGACTTTCTTTTGTGCCGTGATAACCTGAATAGCCAAGCTGATTCTGGACAGTTCGCCACCAGAGGCTACTTTGGAAAGGGGCATTAATGGTTGACCAGGATTTGCCGAAACCTGAAATTCGATAACATCATTTCCGGTGAGTGACACCTGACTTTGTTGAGATTCTAATTGTATTTTAAATTGTCCACCATCCATACCCAATTGCTGCATTTCCTGTTGTACATGGTTTGCCAGGGATGTGGCAGTATTTTTCCTGGCTTTGGATAATTTTTTAGCGGCTGTTTGATAATCATTTTTTAATATTTCCAATTCAGTTTTTAATTCATCCTGATGCTCAGAGGTGCTCGTTAAGGTTTTGAGTTCTTGATGAAGTTGTTGTATCGTGTCTGGTAACTGTTCAAGCGTGACATGGTGTTTTCTTGATAAGTCATGCAGTTGACTGAGTTCATCGTCTAATCTCGAAAGTTCTTCCGGGTGATACTCAACGGCATCATGGTAACGTCGTATTTCAGAAATACTTTCTTGCAAAAAATCGAGGCTGTTTTGTAATAGCTCGACAGAGTTTTTTAAATTAGGATCTTTGTCTTGAAGTGCAGTCAGTTCATTTAAATGGACTGTCAGTTGGTTATGCAGGCTATTATCTGTATCGTAAAGTTCAGTCAGTGCATTTTGACTGGCAGATAATAGATTCTGAGCATTAGCTGCCCGGCTGTGGTCGATTTCAATTTGATGTACGGAATCAGCGGTGATGTTTAATCCATCAAATTCCTGAACCTGATAAGTTAATAAAGCAATACGCTCTTGTGTGATTTGTGTGTTTTTTTGATTTTCCTGAAATGTTTTGTAAAGTGTCTGATAGGTTGTTGCTATGTCACGAACCTTATCGAGCAATGTTGTGTTATCTAATAAGGCATCTAATAAACTGAGTTGATAAGTGGTTTGGCTGAGTGATTGATGGGCATGTTGACCATGAATATCAATCAGATATGCTCCTATTTCCTGTAGCATATTCAAGGGAACAGCATGACCATTAATAAAACAGCGTGTTCGGCCTTTTCGAGAGAGCTGTCTACGTAATATGCATTCTCCAGAGGCTTCCAGGGCATGTTCCAGTAACCATGCATGAATAACGGGTTGTTGTGAAATATCAAAACAGGCAGAAATATCGGCTTTGTCACAATCAAAGCGTATGACAGAATTATCGGTTTTATCACCTAAGGCCAGGCCCAGAGCATCAATAATAATGGACTTACCGGCTCCGGTTTCTCCAGTAATGACCGTCATACCCGAAGAGAAATCAATCGATAAGTGTTCAATCAGTGCAATATTTTTGATATCAAGAGAAAGTAACATAGCAGAATAAAGTCAGTGTCCTATGTATTGATGAAAGTGTTTGTTAGAGCTTTTGCCCCCAACCTAATTTAGTACGTAACACTTTATAATAATCGTGTTGCTTAGGATGAAGCAGGGTTAATGGAATATCATATTTCTTAATGACAATATTGTCTTCTGGTGCCAGTTCAATATTGACTTGAGCATCACAGCTGACCATGGGGAATTGTTGATTGTGTTCAGAAACAATGATTTTAATTTCACTGTCTGCATTAATCACAATGGGACGGCTGGAGAGCGTGTGTGGAAACATGGGGACAAGCACAACAGAATTGAGCGTTGGAAACATAATCGGACCACCGCCTGATAATGCATAGGCTGTAGATCCTGTCGGTGTGGATACAATCAGACCATCAGAGCGTTGGCTATACACAAACTGCTCGTCGATGAAGAGTTCAAATTCAATCATACGGGCAATTTCCCCTGGATAAAGAACCACATCATTCACGGCAGTACTTTGACCGATGACTTGATGATTGCGGGAAACAACCGTATTTAAAATAAAACGTTTTTCTTCAATATAATCGCCATATAAAATTTCACTGATACGTTCTTTGACTTCGGTAGGGCGCACATCGGTTAAAAACCCCAAATGACCTCTGTTGATGCCGACAACGGGGGTTTGGTATTCAATAAGATTACGCCCTGCATTCAGCATACTGCCATCGCCACCCACAACAATGACTAAATCAACATGCTTGCCCATATTCTCCCGACGTAAAGTTTGAATGTGATTCTCATTCAAATTATCCGATACGGACTCCTGTACATAAACGTCGCAACCTTCTTCTAAAAGAAGTTGATATAATATTTGTATTGTTTCGGCGGCATCCTGGCTTTCAGGTTTACCCATAATGCCGATACGTTGGAACAATAAAGAAGTTTTTGACATCCACAAACTCCTATGATGAGATTAGGGGTACTCTACCCATGAAATGACCTGAATATCAAGAAAATATCGGATTAAACTTGACGAATACTGCTGGGGGTTATATTTATGGTAGAGATGACTGTGACATGACCATTGCTGGAACCTGTTTTGTGAGTAAAGAGACCAACACACACATTAGCCATAGAGCTCAAAAATTGATGAAAGTTTTGGTAGAAAACTACCTAAAACATGGTCAGCCTTTGGGGTCAAAAACTCTGGCTGAAATTTCAGATTTATCGGTGAGCTCAGCGACGATTAGAAATATTATGGGTGAACTGGAACAAAGTGGTTTTGTTGAGTCTCCCCATACCTCAGCGGGGCGTGTACCCACCACACAGGGTTACCGCTTGTTCGTTGATAATTTTTTGACTATCCGGCAGTTAAACGAAACCGCAGTCAAGCAGTTGGAAACACAGTTATTGCCTGAAAAGCCTGCTGTTGAGTTATTGCCCAAAGCCTCATTATTACTGTCGGAACTGACTTCTTTAGCAGGTATTGTCCGGGTACCCAGTAAAAAAGTCACCCGAATCAAACAAATAGAGTTTTTACCATTAGAAGAAAAAAGAGTGTTGGCAATTTTGGTTTTGGATGACAACGAAGTACAAAATAAGGTCATTCATACCCATAGATTTTATACCCGGGATGAACTGCAAAAAGCGGCAAATTATGTTAATGCACATTTGGTCGGTGAAGAGCTGTCAGTAGCGAGAGCCAGTATTTTAAAACAAATGCAAAAAGAGAAGGCCGAAGTAGACAGTTTAATGAAAGTAGCCGTGGATTTGGCTCATAAAAGCTTGGATGATGATACGATCTCAGCGTCAGATGACTATCATTTATCGGGTGACCGAAATTTGCTGGATTTTGTCGAAGCGGGTGATTTAAGTAATTTAAAGGCGATTTTTGAAGCTTTCCATCAAAAACAGGATATTCTGGCTTTATTGGATAAAGCCATTTATGCCGATGGTGTCAGGATATTTATTGGTGAAGAAAGTGATACACGTGGATTTAAAGCCTGTAGTGTGATCAGTGCACCTTATCATATCGATAACCAGCCTGTTGGTGTATTGGCCGTTGTGGGCCCAACGCGTATGCGGTATGACAAGGTGATTCCCATCGTAGATATCACCGCTAAATTACTGTCTTCAGCCTTGAATCAAACCGACTAAGCCCCCATATAGCATCACTCTTTATACGACTATTTAAGAGTGACAGATATATTTAAGTTTATATAAGTATATCTGTTGGTTTATGTGGAGTGATCAATGTCCGAACATAATGAATCCATGAATCATACGGCAGCTGCAGCTGAATCAGCACCAGTTGACGATCATCTTGATGCTGCTTCTGAAAGTAATGAGGAAGCTCAAGAAGTATTGGAAGAGAATGGAAATCAAACACACTCTTTAGAAGATGAGATACTTCAATTAAAAGAGCAATTATCAGAAGCAGAAGCTAAAATGAATGAACATAAAGAATCTGCAGTGAGAGCTGCTGCAGAAGCAGAAAATGTACGTCGCCGATCAGAAAGAGATGTACAAAATGCACACAAATTTGCTTTGGATGGTTTTGTACAGGCATTGTTACCGGTATTAGATGGCCTGGAGCAGGGTTTATCACAAAATGCCAGCCATGAAGAAAGTATCGCCATGAAACAAGGTATGGAATTAACATTAAAAATGTTTATTGATGTGTTGGCCAAAAAACAGGTTGAACAACTTGACCCCGTAGGTCAGGTATTTAATCCTGAATTTCATGAAGCCATGTCAATGCAGCCCAGTGCAGAACATGAGCCAAATACCATCATGGCTGTATTTCAGAAAGGCTATACACTCAATGGTCGTCTAGTCAGGCCAGCAAGAGTCGTCGTCAGTAAACCTGTCGATGTCGCAAATATTGATACCAAAGCGTAAAACATACGGCAAGTCGGGTTGAATTGGATAAAAAAGCCCCAAAATTAGTAACACATTAGATTAAATGCTGTTAACTAAAGATTTAATCAATTAGAAACGTAAGTTACGAGTTGGTTTTTTAAAGAACACTCACTTATTTAAATTAATTCGTTCAAAATTGGGAGACATAAAATGGGTAAAATTATTGGCATAGATTTAGGCACAACAAACTCTTGTGTGGCTGTTTTAGATGGCAAAGAGCCACGTGTGATAGAAAACAGTGAAGGTGGGCGTACAACCCCTTCTATCGTTGCTTTTGCAGACGATGGTGAAATTTTAGTGGGACAATCTGCCAAGCGGCAAGCCGTGACCAACCCGGAAAATACATTATTCGCAGTGAAACGTTTGATTGGGCGTCGTTATGAGGATGACGTGGTACAAAAAGACATTAAAATGGTGCCTTATAAAATTGTTAAAGCGGATAACGGCGATGCCTGGGTTGAAGTCAAAGGTGACAAAAAAGCACCACCCCAAGTGTCTGCGGAAGTACTAAAGAAAATGAAAAAAACAGCGGAGGATTTTTTAGGAGAAACCATTACGGAAGCGGTGATTACTGTACCAGCTTATTTTAATGATTCGCAGCGACAAGCTACAAAAGATGCGGGTCGTATAGCGGGTCTTGATGTTAAAAGAATTATTAATGAGCCAACCGCAGCAGCATTGGCTTATGGCATGGATAAAGCAAAAGGCGACCATACCGTAGCAGTTTATGATCTAGGGGGCGGTACTTTTGATATTTCCATTATTGAAATTGCAGAGGTTGATGGCGAACATACTTTTGAAGTACTTTCAACCAATGGCGATACCTTTTTAGGTGGTGAAGATTTTGACTTAAAAGTCATTGAATATCTGGCCGATGAATTTAAAAAAGAATCCGGTATTGATTTACACAATGATCCACTGGCATTACAACGTTTAAAGGAAGCAGCGGAAAAAGCAAAAATTGAATTGTCATCCAGTCAACAAACTGATGTGAATTTGCCTTATATTACGGCTGATGCATCAGGTCCAAAGCATTTAAACATTAAGTTAACCCGTGCCAAGTTGGAATCTTTGGTGGATGATCTGATTGAGCGCACTTTAGCGCCTGTTAAAGCAGCAATACAAGATGCCGATGTGAGCGTTTCTAATATTGATGATGTGATATTGGTTGGTGGGCAAACCCGGATGCCCAAAGTTCAAGAGAAAGTTACTGAATTTTTTGGCAAAGAGCCTCGTAAAGATGTGAATCCTGATGAAGCTGTCGCTATGGGTGCTGCCATACAAGGTGCTGTTTTAGCTGGTGATGTCAAAGATGTCCTCTTGCTGGATGTGACACCTTTATCTTTAGGTATTGAAACCATGGGTGGTGTGATGACATCACTGATTGAAAAAAATACCACGATTCCAACCAACGCATCGCAGGTATTTTCTACAGCAGATGATAACCAGACTGCTGTAACCGTACATGTTCTGCAGGGTGAAAGAAAACAGGCTTCACAAAATAAATCGTTAGGTAAATTTGATTTAACTGATATTCCACCGGCACCAAGAGGCATGCCACAAATTGAAGTGACCTTTGATATTGATGCCAATGGTATTATGCATGTTTCTGCAAAGGATAAAGCCACAGGAAAAGAGCAATCTATACAGATTAAAGCCTCTTCTGGATTATCAGAGGATGAGATCGATCGTATGGTAAAAGATGGCGAAGCCCATGCAGAAGAAGATAAAAAATTCCAGGAAATGGTGGAGTTAAGAAATAAAGCCGATGGTTTGGTACATGCCACCAGAAAAAGTTTGCAAGATGAAAAAATGCAATTTGAAGCGGGCGAAAAAGAAGCTATCGAATCTGCTGCCAATGCACTGGAAGAGGCATTAAAAGGTGATAATAAAGAAGACATTGAAGCAAAAATGGAGGCATTGAGCCAGGCTTCTGCAAAAATGGCTGAGCGAATGTATAAAGCGGCTGAAGCGGAAGCTTCTGCAACAGCAGGCAATGCAGGAGGAGACGCTAGTGCCAGTGCTGCAGGAGAAGAGGCTAATGCTTCTGATGATGGTAATGTAGTCGATGCTGAATTTGAAGAAGTAGACTACAACAAAAAATAAAAATAAAATGTTTTGCTCGATATCAGGTTAAGGGTATCTAAGCAATAACGTTATTGATTGCGCGGGCATTGTCCCGCGCGCTTGTGTTTTGGATATGAAAGAGCAACAGACCCTGACTATTCAATATAAAATAATTCAAAATGAATGTAGAGTAGCGCTATATGGCAAAACGTGATTATTACGAAATTCTTGGTGTTTCAAAAAGCGTTGGTGATCAAGAGCTTAAAAAAGCCTATCGACGTTTGGCGATGAAATATCATCCGGATCGTAATCCTGATTCTGAAGAAGCAGAAGAAAAGTTTAAAGAAGCCAAGGAAGCCTTTGAAGTATTGTCCGATCCACAAAAGCGACAGGCTTATGATCAATTTGGTCATGCTGGTGTCGATCAGTCACAAGGTGGTTTTGGTGGTGGCGGTGCAAGCTTTAGCGATATATTTGGTGATGTCTTTGGCGATATTTTTGGTGGCCGGGCTTCAGGTGGTGGCGGAGGTCGACAGCAACGAAGAGGCGCTGACTTACGTTACAATTTAGAAATCAGCTTGGAAGAAGCGGTACATGGTACGCAAGCAAAAATTAATGTGCCAACTTATGTTGTCTGTGGCACATGTGATGGTACTGGTGCTAAGAAAGGCACTTCTCCTGTCACTTGTGATATGTGTGGTGGTAATGGCCAGGTTCGTATGCAGCAGGGCTTTTTCTCTATTCAACAAACCTGTCCCAAATGTCAGGGCAAAGGTTCTATTATTAAGGATCCTTGTCCCACATGTCAGGGTCAGGGACGTATTCGAAAAGATAAAAGCTTATCCATTAAAATTCCGGCAGGTGTCGATACCGGTGACAGAATTCGTTTAACAGGTGAAGGTGAAGCCGGTGTTGCAGGAAGTGCGCCTGGTGATTTATATGTACAGGTGCATGTCAAAGAACATTCTATCTTTTCACGGGATGGTGCCGATTTACACTGTGAAATTCCTATCAGCTTTTCAGCAGCTTGTTTGAGTGGTGAACTGGAAGTACCAACATTGGATGGTAAAGTAAAATTAAAAATTCCGGCAGAAAGCCAAACAGGCAAAGTGTTTCGTTTAAGAGGAAAGGGAGTCACTTCTATGCGAGGTGGTGTTGCTGGTGATCTTTATTGTCGTATCGTTGTTGAAACACCTGTGAATTTAAATAAAGAACAAAAAGATTTGTTAAGGCAATTTGAAGAGTCTTTAAAATCCAGTAACTCCCGACACAGCCCCAAAGCAAAAAGCTGGTTTGAAGGGGTAAAGAATTTTTGGAATGATATGACGCAGTAAAGTATCTTTTCAGATTTTATTTGCTTTATTAGTATTTAGATTCCGGTATATTTTGCCGTTTTGTTTCATCAATAATTTCCCCCACCTTTTCTGTAAATTTATACCCATAGATCTCGTTGTATGCTTCCATAAATTCAACACACATGGAATATTCCCCGAAAGTTAATCCAGACAACAGGTCATAGATTGTGTTAGATTAGTCGAAATAGAGGAGCAATTTAGTATCTGTTTATCTTATTGCTGATGCCTGGCAAGGGAAATATATCAAACAAGCAACCACTTCTTATTTAGCTTCTTTTTCCGACAAGAAACATTTTAATATTAAAAATAATTCACTTAATGATGTTATTCCTCATGTGAATGTTTATATCGGTCACAATGGATTAATGGACTTTAACATAAAGGCTATAGAAGACAATAAAAATAATACAGCAACCAGTGCAATTATTTTAGCCTGCAAAAGTGATGCTTATTTTTCTAAATACCTCCAAAAAGTGAAGACGCATAAGTTACTAACCACTTCCAGTTTTATGGCACCAGAAGCCTATACATTAGAAGCAGCGATTAGTAGTTGGTTTTCAGGAAGGAATGTTAAAAATACCCATCTTAGTGCATCAAAGGCTTATAGCCAATATCAAAAAGCGAAACTTTCCTGGTGTAAAAAATTGTTTATTTTTGATGAACAATAAAGTTTTTGGTTTAACGAATTTGATATATTCCTAGCAAAATAGTTGTATTACTTTCTGTAATATGGAGATGTTATTTATGGGATCATTCTTTAATCAAGAAACATAGAGCTGAGAGATTCTTCTTCATTAACACGTCTGATAGCTTCAGCCAAAATACCTGTCATTGATATAGGGTGAATGATATGACAATTAAGTGCTTCATCAGATAATGGAATGGTATCTGTCACATAAAGCTTGTCGAGATCGGAGTCTTCCAGGTTATCCAATGCCTTGCCGGATAAAACCGGATGAGTACAGTAGGCCACAACCGAACTGGCGCCATGTTCTTTCAGGGCTTTTGCGGCCTGGCATAAGGTGCCAGCGGTATCCACCATATCATCAACGATAATACAATCTCGTCCCGAAACTTCACCAATAATATGCATGACTTTGGATTCATTGGCTTTGGGTCGGCGTTTATCAATGATGGCTAAATCGGCATCATTTAAACGTTTGGCAACTGCTCTGGCTCTGACAACACCACCAACGTCAGGTGATACGACGGTTAGATTTTTAGAAAGATCGATGTGTTCAAGCAATACAGGAGTGGCATAAACGTTATCAACGGGAATATCAAAAAAACCCTGGATTTGGTCGGCATGCAAATCAACAGTCAGGACACGATTAATGCCGACAATGGCCATCATATCTGCAACCACTTTGGCACTGATTGGGACTCGCGCAGAACGTACCCGACGATCCTGGCGTGCGTAACCAAAATAAGGAACCACAGCCGTGATGCGGCCTGCAGAGGCACGTCTTAATGCATCGGCCATGACCACAAGCTCCATTAAATTATCATTGGTTGGTGCGCAGGTTGACTGGATTATGAAAACATCTTTACCACGTACGTTTTCCAATATTTCGATATTGATTTCACCATCACTAAAACGATCAACGGTAATAGACCCTAGTTCAATCTGTAAGCTATTAGAAATTTCACTAGCGAGTTTGGGTGTGGCATTACCACGAAAAAGCATCATGTCGAACATTGAAAACCCCGAAACCAAAACATGAAGTATTTATAAGAAGAAAGACACATATATAAAGAGCAGGCTATCAGTAGGGCTACCTCTTTATGGATGAATTGATCATTATCAAAAAAAATCTGTATTTACCTATTATTTTTCTTTAATGTTATTTTTATGGATATGTGTATTGAATATGGCAGGGGTGGCAGGATTCGAACCTGCGCATGACGGGATCAAAACCCGCTGCCTTACCGCTTGGCTACACCCCTTTAAGTAAGATTGGTTATCAATAATATCTGTCACACAGGGCTTTAAAAAGCATTGCTGCACAGAGCTATTGGAACAATGGGGAAAAGTTAACCCCTTTCGCAACAAAGTGCTCCCATGGACACAGGGCCGCTATTTTACTAGCTTCTTGCTCATTGTCAAAGGGAGAAAACAAACAACTGCCACTTCCTGTTAAACGAGCGTTTTTATTATGCTTTTTTAGCCATGTCAATGCTGTTTCGATCTGTGGATAATGCTGAGTGACAAGAGGTTCCATAACGTTATAACCTTGCTGTGGACCTCCATGACTGAGGTAATCACTCAGTGTTGTTGGACGAGCCTGGCGTTCAAGCTGTGGATGGCTGAAAATATTTGCCGTTGAAACAGCACAACCCGGATAAATAACCAAATACCACAATGGTGGCAATGTGACATGGGTTAATTGTTCGCCAATACCCTCTGCCCAAGCGGTATGACCTTCAATAAAAAGGGGAACATCGGCACCTAGTTCAAGCCCTATATTGGCGAGTTCTTGCCTGGATAATTGTAATTGCCAGAGATGATTTAGAGCGACTAATGTGGTGGCCGCATTGGAGCTTCCTCCCCCCAGTCCTGCTCCAACCGGCAAGTGTTTATCAAGGTAAATTTGCGCACCAATATTAAATTTACCACTATATTGGCGTAATGCTTCTGCTGCTTTGACAATCAAGTTGTCGGATGTTGCCAATTGTTTATCTGAGCACTGGATGCTGATTTCGGGACTTTGATGAATATCAAATTGTAAACTATCGCCATAATCAACAATTTGAAATAGGGTTTGTAATAGATGATAGCCGGGTTGTATTTTTGATGATTTGCTTGGGTAAAGTTGGTTGGATAAAGGATCATTATCACTATAGCGACCAACAATTGATAGCATCAGGTTGAGCTTTGCCGGAGCTGGCCATTGTTTTTTTTGCAGTGACATTACTGTGGACGGGATGTTTGGTGAGGGTTGAGTGTCCATCGGTGTATAGAAAATTTGATAGTAATATCAGGATGGGTCAGGGTTATTTTTTTTGGCATCATCATATTATGAAAAGTCTGATACTTTTGAAAGTGCATATGCCATTGCCCAAATTGAAGGGTTTCAACCAGTCCTAAAGTATTATGTGTTGATGCTGGTGCATCATGATCTAAACCGAGAATCCAGTATTCAATTTGTTGAATAGGGATTAACCAGCCTGTTGTTTCATATAAAAGTTGTTCAATATTGCTCCCTGAATAACTTTTTTTATCGATTTGAATAGAGGCTTCATCGTTATTTTTTTGTAAAAGCACATGTGTGCCTACCATACTGAAAATACGGACTTCAGAATGGTGTTGATTTTGTTTCCAGGAAATACTGGCTGTGTTGACATCTTCGGGCATTTTGATGGAAATACGACCCGATAAAGACCAATGGGATAACTTGGATAAATAAAGAGAGCGTGCTTGAATAGAAGCATGGGTCAATGGTTCTTGTGGGGGTGGTTTATGTACACACCCGCTTATGAATACAAGCAGGAAACTACCAATGTATAAACAATGTGAATAAATGGTTTTCAGAATCAGTACCCGATATGAAACATGTTAAAGCAAAGTCTTCAATAAGACCCAATCTTAAATATTCAAATGGTGGCCAAAGGCATTTAATTGTGTTTGTAATTGTTTGGATAACATACTTTTGTTGGTATCTTCAGAGAATTCTTTTTTGTATTGATACCATAATTTGGCAGCTTCCTCTTTTTTATTATTATGCCAAAGTACTTCAATCAAATGCGCGATGATTTCAGGTTCTGTTTGTCTGTTTTTTGAAACATCAAATGCTCTGCGAAGATAGTTTTCTGCTGTTTGAAGCTTACCTAAACGATAATTCACCCAACCCAGACTGTCCAAAAAGGCGACACTATTGGGATGAATATCAAGAGCGTCTTTGATTAATTGCATCGCATAGGTTAATTCACGATTGTTATCTGCCAAATAATAACCCAATGCATTTTTGATGCTTGGATTATTAGGATGCAATATCAGGCTTTCTCTGAGTAAAGCCTCCATGTCATTCTGTTGATTCATTTGGCCTAATAATAAAGCCTTAGACAACATCATATTGTCGTTGTTCTCATAACGAGACAGTCCTTCATTGAGTATATTTAATGCAGCTGACTTATCTCTATGACCTAACAAACGACTGGCACCTAGCCACCAGTCTTTTTCTAATGCCGGGTTTAAACGATTGGCAGTATCAGAAATAAGTTGCGCCATCTCCCGATCTTTTTCTGGATATTCAATGTGTAATAAAAGACGCTCAAGTGGCAGTTTGAGAGAGGTTAATTTAGCATCAATTAAACTGTCTAACCACTGACGTGCATCATTCAATCTTTCGAGTTTTACCAGCCAAAGTGCTTTTAGTGTAGCGGCTTCTTCGGCCTGGTTTTTCAAGCCATTAAAAGCCAATGTTTCCAGACGTGCCAATGCTTCTTCTTCTTTTTTCTGATTAATAAGCAATTGTGTGATATTTTTTTGTGCCGGTAACCAATATTTTCCAGCTTGTACTTTTTTATAACAATCGATGGCCTGTTCAATGTTTAATAACTGACGAGCGGTTTCGCCACAAAAGTAGGCGGTTAAATTGGGATTAAAATCAGTTTTTGATAAGTTATAAAAGACATCGTAAGAATCCTGCAGGTTTTCTAAAGCATAATAACTTGAAGCCAATAAATAGTGAGCCTGATGACTGTCTGGATATTGTGTTTGCCATTGCTTTACTGTGGCAATACATTGTTGATACTCTTTTCTTTCAAAATAGATGGTTGCCAGCAGAGAGTACCCTGTTGCGGATTCAGGATATTCCTGTATTAAACGGCTGAGGTATTGAGTGGCAGAAGAGGAAGGTTCGGTAAGATTAAGAATATTAATGTAAATTTGTACGGCATTGCTAAAAGTAGGGTGGCCTTTTAACGCTTCTGTGACAGCAATACGAGCATAATTAATATAGTTTCTATCATTGTTTATTTTTGAAATGGATAACATGGCATGGGCAAGTAATGAATACCCTAATGGACTCTCAGGTAACTTTTTGATCAGAATGCGCCATAAGGTCACCGTTGTTGGATCTAACATTAAGCGGTTAAATACAACCAGATCTTCAAAACGTTCTTCATCATTGTCTTCAATGTCGATCAGTCTTAAGACCAAAGAAAAGGTTTTTTCTTCAAAATTGGGGTTGAGTTCACTTCTGGCTAAATTAAGGTTGGCCAGAATAGCGGCTTGAATGGCTTCTTTGTGTTTGGGTTGTTCCAATAACCAGGCTTCAGCAGCTTGATGTGATGCAATAGCGGCATCAGAATTTTGAGCCAGTTTGAAAGCTTCTTCTGCGATCTTTGAGTCAGATTCCAGGCTTAATGCATATAGATAATGACTGAGGGCATTTTCATTATCACCTCGCTTTCTTGCCTGTTCGGCAAGGTGTAGTGCACTGGCTCTTTGTGACGTCAGAGCCTGATGGAGTCGATGTTTTGCCCCTTTTTGAGATAATAAATAGTCCTGGGTTGCTCCTTGTTCATGGGTATTGGTTTTTAAAGAATGGCAGGCAGTGAGATGACTGATCATTAAAACAATAAAGGGCAAAAAGGATAACTTCTGTAAGACAGCAGCCCTGCTTAAGTGCTTTATAAAGCCAAATGGATAAGATAGAGAAAATAATCGAGTTTCAACAAAGTGTTTTAGTGCCAAATACATTGAAATACCTTCATAGAACAACAAACATCTAATACTACATCTTCAAGTGGCTTGAGTATATACTATCCAACCATTGTTCAAGAGACTTTTGTTGAAATCAAAAAGTTGCCATTCATTATCAAAAACTCAATATTGACTTCACTTTATAGCAATATAATGACAATTAGACGACGTTTATGCCTATTTCTGTTTTAGGCCTGAATCATAAAACAGCACCTATTCATATTAGGGAACGCTGTGCTTTTGCTCCGGAAACGTTACATGCTTCCCTGCAATTGATTCATCAAGAGGCAAAATTAGATGATATTGCGATATTATCGACCTGTAATCGAATGGAAGTTTATTTTAGAGGGCCGATTGATGCCACAGATCAGGTGAAGCTGTCTCTTTGTCAACGACATGGTTTTGAAAAAAGTGAATTGGAACCCTGGTTATATGTACATCAGGATGAACAGGCGATCAGGCATTTAATACGAGTGGCAACAGGTCTGGATTCGATGGTATTAGGTGAACCTCAAATTCTGGGACAGTTAAAACGTTGTTATCAGGTTGCCAAGGAAGCCAGAACCTTAGGGCAAATATTGGAGTCTTTTTTTCAGCAGACGTTTGCCGCAGCCAAAAAAATCCGTTCAGGAACAGATATAGGGCGTAATGTGGTTTCTGTTGCTTCAACAGCGGTGGCTTTAGGTAAAAAAATATTTACCGATCTCAGTGAGGTCACGGCTCTCCTGGTGGGAGCTGGTGAAACCATAGAGTTAGTGGCACGTCATTTACATAGCCATCAGGTGAATCAACTCATTATTGCCAATAGAACACTGGAACGAGGTTCATCATTAGCGGACAGTTTAGGCGCTATGGCCATTGGATTAGGACGGATGCAGGAATACTTACCACAAGCTGATATCGTGATATCTTCTACAGCCAGTCAATTGCCCATTATTGGTAAAGGGCTGGTTGAATCAGCCATTAAGCAGCGCAAACACAAACCCATGTTTATGGTCGACCTGGCGGTTCCCAGAGATATTGAAACAGGCGTTGCCAAGTTAAAAGATGTGTATCTCTACTCTATTGATGATCTTCAACAAGTGATTGAACAAAATGTAAAATCACGTCATTATGCAGCTGAACAGGCAGAACCTTTGGTTATTGAGCATGCACAACAATTGATTCGCTGGTTTAACTCACTTGAACACATTGATTTGGTACGCGATTATCGTAAAAAGTTTGAAACAGTCAAGCAACAAGAAATTGAGCGTTCAATACTACAATTACAACAAGGGAGCAAACCAGAAGATGTTTTATCGGAGTTGGCACACCGATTAACCAATAAAATGATGCATGCACCAACAAAGTTTTTAAGAGAAGAATTATCTGATGAATCACAAAAAGAAACACTTCATCTTATACAAAAAGTATTAGGTATTGACTCTTAAACAAAAGTAGTAAGACAATAAAAGAGAATCTATGAATCCATCCATTAATAATAAATTAGAAACACTTGCCGAACGTTATGAAGAGTTATCTGTTCTTTTAGGTGATCCGGAAGTGATTGGCGATCAAACTAAATTTAAGGAATATTCTAAAGAATATGCTTATCTGGAAGACATTGTTTCCACTTTTGCTTCTTATAAAAAATCGGTAGAGGCGGTATCTGTTGCAGAAGGTATGTTGAAAGACAGTGATGCTGATATTCGTGAGTTGGCACAGGAAGAATTGAAAACAACAAAACAGGATGTTGAAACCTATGAAATTAAATTACAGAAATTATTATTACCACGCGATCCTAATGATGAAAAAAATATATTTTTAGAAATACGGGCTGGTACAGGTGGTGATGAAGCCGCTATTTTTGCCGGAGATTTATATAGGATGTACAGTAAGTATGCTGAAAAGAAACGTTGGCAAATTGAATGTATCAGTGAACAAGCTGGTGAGCATGGTGGATATAAAGAAGTGGTTGCCCGAATTATGGGTGATGCGGTGTATTCACATTTAAAATTTGAATCGGGAGCACATCGTGTACAACGGGTTCCTGAAACAGAATCTCAAGGACGTGTACATACTTCGGCATGTACGGTGGCTATTTTACCTGAAGCTGATGAGTTGGATGCCATTGAAATTAATCCCAGTGATTTAAGAGTGGATACTTTTCGTGCTTCAGGAGCTGGTGGACAGCACGTTAATAAAACGGACTCTGCTATTCGTATTACACATTTACCAACAGGCGTTGTTGTTGAATGTCAGGATGAGCGTTCGCAACACAAAAACAGAGCAAAAGCCATGTCAATGTTGTCATCACGTTTATTGGCGGCGCAGGAAAGCCAGGCAAAAGAAGAAGAATCTGAAGCACGTCGTAACCTGGTAGGCAGTGGTGATCGTAGTGAACGTATTCGTACATACAACTTTCCTCAGGGACGTATGACGGATCATCGAATTAATTTAACCTTATACAAATTAGATGAAATTATGGAGGGTGATTTAAATCAAGTTGTAGAACCTTTAAATAATGAATATCAAGCTGATCAGCTTGCTGCTATGTCTCAATCAACCGAGTCTTAATCAACCAGAAGTTAGGAGCTCACATGAGTCAACTGATCCGAAAAGTTTTAATCGTAGGCGGTACTTATGGTAATGAATTAACGGGTATTTATTTATTTAAAAAATGGCGCCAAGATCTTCACTTGATATGTCGTGACCATTTTGAAGTTGACTTACTTCTGGCAAATCCAGAAGCCGTTCATCAAAGTCGTCGCTTTATCGATAAAGATTTGAATCAATGTTTTAGTCCTAAAACATTAACTGATACGGAAATAGAAGGCTTTGAAGTAAACAGAGCACAAAAACTGGTTGAGTTTATTGGTGTAAAAAATGACTGTCGATATGACTTAATTATTGATTTACATACAACAGCGTCACCTGTAGGCATTAATTTAAAATTAACCAACATTGATACTTTTCATTTAAATATGGCAGATTATGTAAAACAATGCATGGATCATGTTTCGATTACAACAATTATGGATACGATTAATGAACAACATTTCTTATGTGCTTTGGCAAACCAAAGTATCATTGTTGAATTTGGTCCGGCACTGGACAATACGATTGATTATACGGCGATACAGGAAACAGAGCAGGCTGTTTATCATTTATTGGATTTTGTAAATGAATGGAATAAAAGAGTCACTGATAATGAAGTGCGTATTTCAAAAAAAGACAGAACAAAACAAGGAAAAGCAAAACAAGAAAAATTAAGAAAAAACACAACAAAGAAACATATGAAAGGTGAACATACATTGTTTAATCAATCTGCTTCCAAAGGAAATAAAGAAATATTTTATGATTCCATTATGGGTAAAGATTACAGTCAAATAAAAGCAGGCGATGTATTGTTTAAAATGTTAGATGATACAGAAATTATTTATCAGGGTGAACAATCAGTGTATATCAACTTGATGAATGATGCTGATTTTAGTGATGCAGACCAGTTTGTTGATTTGGAAAAAAATAAAATTTATTCAACAAAACCTAAAAAATAGAAAAGGTATTATTTTGAATGAAATAATATGTCGTTGAATTCAATAAAAGATTTTTTACAATGGGCTGTATCAAAATTTACAGATACATCTGTTGCCAAAAATGATGCTGAAATTTTGTTATCACATGTGTTGCAAGTCAACAGAGCTTATTTGAAAACATGGCCAGAAAAAGAATTAACACATCAACAGGAAATTTTATTTCAATCCTTTGTTGAAAAGCGATCAGAAGGACATCCTGTTGCTTATTTAATCGGTGAGTGGGAATTTTGGTCGTTACCTTTTTATGTATCAGACGCTGTGTTAATTCCCAGACCTGAAACTGAGTTGTTGGTAGAAGCCGTGCTTAATAAAATTGAACATATCAGTCACCCAAGGATTTTGGATTTAGGAACAGGCAGCGGTATTCTTGCTATTAGTATCAAGTTTGAACGATCAGATGCCGATGTCTTGGCAATAGACAATTCTAATGCCGCTTTGGAGATTGCACAAAAAAATGCAAAAAGACATCAAGTTGATATTCATTTTCTAAAAAGTCATTGGTATTCTCAATTAGAAGATGATAACCCATTTGATGTTATCGTCAGTAATCCACCCTATATTGGTGAACAAGAAGCACACTGGCAACAACAGGATTGTCGCTTTGAACCTAAGTCAGCTTTGGTGGCTGATGAAAAAGGATTAGCTGATATTAAAACCATTATTCAACAGGCTGGGCATTTTTTAAAGCAAGGGACCTGGCTGATTATAGAACATGGATATCAACAAGCTGAAAAAGTGCAGGTTTTGTTTAAAGAGGCCAATTATCAAATGGTAACAACACAAAAAGATTATGCTCAATTGGAACGGTTCACCATGGGAAAAAGGTGATGAAATCTTGAAATACATCAGTGTAAAATACATCTATATGTGGTGAGTTCACAAAAAGAGGCTTTCAAATGGCATTTATTCAATCATTGAAGAACAAAGTGAGTGATAAAAAAACAGAGTTGGGGTGGCAAAAACTGCTAAAGCTTTGTGCTTCTATTATGGTGACATTACTTGTTGCAGGTTACTTGATTGCTGTTTATTGGAGTCTTGAACCGGATATTTTTGATGTGAAATCATCTAATGCCTATGTTAATAACAGTCAGAAAGAAGACACCTTGATTGTTGGTTATACCTTGGTTAATACGACGATTACCTTGGGTGAAACTTTGCTAGATAAACCGGGTGGTTACTTAAGCAATGATATTATGCCGCCCAGTATCTGGATGGATAATATGCCTTCCTGGGAGTTTGGTGTTTTGGTGCAAATAAGAGATATGGTGTCTGCGTTGCGGGATCACATGAGTCGCAGTCAATCACAGTCACTCGAAGACTTGGATTTACAACAGGCAGAACCTTTATTGAATAATAACCATGACTCATGGATTTGGCCCGACGCACAAAATCGTTATAGAGAAGGTATAGGTCGGCTAAAAGCTTATAGAGATAATTTATCCAGCAATCAGGAAAGTGATGTACAGTTTTACTCAAGGGCAGATAATCTTCGCATCTGGTTGGAAACCGTTGAAAAACGTTTAGGCAGCATATCGCAGCGTTTATCTGCCAGTGTTGGGCAGCAGCGCGTAAATACAGATTTGGCAGGTGATGCTTCTGCACAACAATCAACAGAAAAAGAACAGAATATAAAAGTCAAAACCTCATGGTGGGAATTAGATGATAATTTTTATGAGGCACGAGGGACTTGTTGGGCGTTATTGCATCTTTTGAAAGCAGTAGAAGTTGATTTTGCACAAGTGCTCGATAAAAAGAATGCTCGAGTCAGTTTGCAGCAAATTATACGAGAACTGGAAAGCACACAAGAAACGGTATGGAGCCCCATGATACTCAATGGCAGTGGATTCGGCTTTTTAGCCAATCATTCTTTGGTGATGGCGTCCTATGTTGCCAGAGCCAACGCCGGTATTATTGATTTACGGCGTTTATTAGAGCAGGGATAAAGGTTAAATATAGTTTCAGAATAAAGTAAGCATTTACTTCTGTTTAAAGTCTTCTATAGAAAAGGATTCTATCCAAATATCTATTATTTTCTAATCAGTTCATCACTCACTTTTATAAAAGATCGATAAAAAACTTGTTTTTCTTACAATTATAGTGTTATAGTTATGTATAACAGTATGCAGGTGAATGAATATGTCAAAACAGTGGAACGATAAATTACCCATTTATCGACAATTAAAGGAGCAAATTGTGAATTTGATTCTAGATGATGCCCTTAAAGAAGGGCAGGCACTGCCATCGGTGAGGCAAGTGGCTAAAGAACAACAAGTGAATCATCTTACTGTGTCCAAGGCATATCATGAGCTGGTTGATGACGAGATAGTAGAAAGCAGAAGAGGGTTGGGTATGTATGTAACAACTGGGGCTAAAGAAGCATTATTAAAAAATCAACGCGAAGAGTTTTTGAAAAACGAATGGCCGGTGATTAAAGCAAGAATTGAACGGTTGGGGTTAAGTATTACAGAACTTCTATCGTTTGATAATAAGGAGGAGGATTAAAAATGGAAGCCATAATACAAGCACGTGATATTAATAAATACTATGGAAGATTCCATGTGTTGAGGAATATTGATTTTGATATTTATCCAGGACAGTTTGTAGGACTTATTGGTCCCAATGGTGCAGGAAAAAGTACTTTATTAAGGGCATTGTTAGGACTGACTTCTTTTAAAGGAGATATTAATGTGCTCGGACATAATCCCGCAAGGAAGCGGCACTTATTAATGAATGATGTTGCATTTATCGCTGATGTAGCGACATTACCAACATGGATGACGATAAAACAATTAATTCAATTTGCTGATGGCGTTCATCCTAAATTTAGCCAGGAAAAAATGCGACATTATTTGGGTAAGACCAAAATTAAGGAAAGTCAGAAAATAAAACAATTATCAAAAGGCATGGTTACCCAGGCACATTTGGCATTTGTGATGTCAATAGATGTGCCACTGCTTATTTTGGATGAGCCAACATTAGGTTTAGATATTTTATATAGAAAGGAATTCTATGCTCATTTACTCGAAGAATACTTCGATGAGC
This sequence comes from Kangiellaceae bacterium, assembly GCA_965230335.1. Taxonomy (GTDB): domain Bacteria; phylum Pseudomonadota; class Gammaproteobacteria; order Enterobacterales; family Kangiellaceae; genus CBDDKS01. Next base: position 2,028,805 of record CBDDKS010000006.1, read on the forward strand.
ATCGAAGTATTATTGTCACTACACATCAAGCAGAAGAAATTGAGCATCTATTAACACATTTAATGTTTATCAAAGAGGGAGAAATTATTTTAAATCAAACTATGGAAGATATTGCAGAAACCTATGTTGAAGTTTTGGTGCATCCAGATAATCTCGATGCTGCAAGGGCATTAAATCCATTACATGAAAGAAGTGCATTGGGGCATTATTCAATGATATTTCAAAATCAATCTAATTTGAATAAATTAGGAGAAATTCATATCCCCAGTGTTGTTAATTTATTTGTTGCTATGATGAAAGAGAACAACGTATGAAAATGACAACTTTATTGATAAAAAGAGAATTTTGGAAGAATAAATATTTGTTATGGCTACCAATAAGCCTAGTTATGATTTTTATGATTGGTATATTGGGCTTTATATTATTTGATGCATTTCAATACTCAAGTTTTGGAAGTTTGGCATATATACTATTTGACAGTGATGCTAAAGGTGATTTGTATTTTAAATTAGATTATACATCACTGTTAGGTATAGCAATTTTTTATCAAATAATACTTACTATTTTATTAAGTATTTATTTTATAAAATCTAATAGTTTATTTTCACATAATTTAGAAAGTCTATTTTGGTATTCATTGCCTATCAATCAATCAAAGAATATTCAAGTAAAATTAATTACTGGCTTTATAATTTTGCCATTTATAATGTGTATAATTTTTATTTTAACAGTATTGTTTTTGTTAACAATAGGAACTCTATATGCTATTTATTTGGATTTGCATGTTTGGGAGTCCGTTTGGAAAAGCAGTTATTCAGGGACATTGATTTATAATTTTATATGTAATGTTTATATACAAGTTATTATGCAATCTCCCTTTTTTGCTTGCTGTTATCTTATTGCTATGTTTGGTAAAAGATATTACTTCTCTTTATTTTTTATGGTGCTTATACTGTTGCCTGTTATTGAATATATATTTTATGGTAATACAATACAATCTGAAGATGGCATAAAAGAATATCTATCAGATAGCATAATAGGCTTTTATATAGGTTTCATATTTTCACCTGGTATTTTTTGGATGTTTAATATGCCTGAAAATTACCTTCTACATGCAGATAGCTTTTTTCAAACAGCTTTTGAAGAAATAAATCTTTTATATAAAAGTCGGGTTGGTTTTATTTTTAGTGTATATTTTTTATTCTATTTATACCTATCACAATTGTTTTTTTATATTGCTTATATATATAAAAAAAATAAAAGTTTATCTTTCTAGTTCTGGAGAAATATTATGAAAAAAATATTTATTGTTGTTATTGTTAATGTTTTGCTAATTACTTTTTTAAGTATTTACTATGGAAAAGAAAATGAGCGTTATGATTTGATTAAAAAAGAAGTTGAAAATAAAAGTCATATATTGTCTGCTTCATTGCAAGGTAATTTATTTAGAAATAAAATAGCATTATATAATGCTTATCAAAGAAAACAACCTGACTGTTTAGCGACGATAAAAAAACATGATGCGTTATTAAATAATGCAGTAAAATTAATGCAAGAAGGAGTTATTACTCCAGAAGCCGTTGTTGCGGCAGTTACTCAATACACAGAGTTAACATTTCATGATGTCATTCGTCAATATACAAAAGCAATATATCCGCATATTACTGAAGTGCTTCATCCTGTATTAATTATCAAAAGGCAAAGTAATGACTCTCGAAATTATCCTTACGTGCATTACTCTAATCTTATTTTAGAAAATATAGAAAATGGTGTTATTAATCAAGGGTTATTTACATTTAATTCAGGAACACTATTTAGTGATTATGATAGACGGTTGCCAGAATTATCAACTGAAAAAATTCATAAAACAATCAGCCAATTAGGTTACCCTATTACACCTGGTGCGATAATACGTAGTATCAATAAAAATCAATATACATGGCTTGATAATATAGATTTATCAAAAATACATTTTGATTATAGTTTCACTATGTTAATGTATAATAATAGTATTTATCTTCCTTTATTTAGTGTTCTTTCTCAAAAGCAAGATTTAGAATTATTGAAGTTTTTACATAAAAATAAATTAAATTTTAATCCTTATAGCTTTGCAAATTTATCAGATATAATATTAGAAGATTTCAGATTTATTTTTTGGCATTCAGATCAACAAGAAAAAAATAAACAGCAAGGAAAATCTATTTTTGAATTACCTGAAGATAGAAACAGAGATATACAAAAAGCAATTGAGATATTGAGTTGGCTGGCGTTGATAGATGTTTATCCATCGGATGAAATGAAAAAAGAAATATTATCATGGAAAAAGTATGACAATAATGATTACCAAGCTTTATTTAATTGGTTAGTTTCATATAAAAAAAATGATAATTTAGAAAAGAAACAGTCTGTATTTAATCAAGAGATACTTTTGGCAAAAAAACAATTAGGTATTATGAATAAACAAAAATATGATGCATCAATATTTTATGATTGTTTTTATGAAGTACAAAAGATAAATAGTCGAAAAGAAATTTTGGAAGGAGCAAGCAGAATGCATGTTTCCAATCTTAGAAATAAAGGAAAAAATATAGGTCATAAAAATATGGAAAAAATACTGTCAGAAGCTCATGGAAAAATTGTTGCAAAATATAGGTATAGTAAATTATATAAAGACAGGGAAAAAAGTTTTTACCATACAGCCAATCAAATACGGTCTAATATTCCAATTTCGGTTGAAATATTAGCTATTGCAAATGATTTGATCGCAAATAAAAAAAATGAATATTTAAAATCTCAAGTAAATAAAGATAAAATTTTAGCGTCGTTATTTAAATTATTAATTTTCAATAATCCTGAAAATGCAGATAAGCATATGATGACATTACTTAATGCTGGTATGGATAAAAATAAAATTATTTCTGCTTTTATTAAAAATTTATATCTTATTGATGATAAAAGTAAAGGTAAACAATTGAATCATAATATTAGTATGACACCTAAAGTATCATTACCATTATCATTCTATAAAGTATTGTTGAATAATGATATCGATTTAACTTTAACAGATAGTATAGGGTATAATAGTTTTTATCGAGCTATTGTGTACGATAAAAATTTAGCATTGGCAAAATTTTTATATAATAATGGTGTGAGTGCTATATCGGATCCTTTATTGGACAACCCTTTAGAAGCTGTTTTATTAGAAAGGTATAATTTGGATTATGAAGTTATTGATTATTTAAGATCTATTGGTCTTAAAAATAGATATGAAAAAACAATAACTAATCATACTTTAGCTAGAGTTAAAGAAACGATAATTTCTCATAATACTAATAAAAAGCAATTGTGTCATGATTTTTCCAAAAATATGCAACCGTTGATCGATAAAAGTATTCAACTAATGAATGATGATAGTATAAAATCTGAATATGTGGTTGAAGCGTTATCTGAAAATAATAAAAAATTAAAATTCTATCTACTATGGAAATATGCTATTAATAAAGAAAATATGGGTAAAACTTATCATCCTATGCTGTATACAAGAGGATTTGATTTATCAAAAAAAGTATTTGGAGGTCGTTCTTCTAGTCTAAAAAAATATTTTAAAGAAATTAAAGAATTAAATATTGATAATCGTATTGTATTGCCAGGTATTAATTTATATGGAAAATATTATATGTCATATGAAAAAAATTTGTTTCTAGATTTTTTAAAACAGAATAAAATTAAATTTAATTTAACCTTTTTAAAAGAATTTACGCCATATGGTTATTATATTACTAATGAAACTAATAATGATATTCGTTATAAAAAAGTTATATCTTATCCTCAAATAGAAGAAACAATAAATCAACATCTTCCGGGTAATGATTTTTCTGAAATTCATTTGTTTCCAGAGTTTTCTTATGATTTAGAAAGAAATAAGAAGTACTCTTTTAAAGGGAATTATAATAGTGCTTTCTCTTTAGAGTCTAATGCTTATTCTTTAGTTATTGCAAGTGAAAGTTTAGAAGTATTAAAGCAACTTTATCAACAAGGGTTAAACTTAAACCCTTATTCTAATGTTAATTTTTCAGATTACTTCTTAAATGCGCTAGTTATAAGACCTAATAAAAAAAATAGAGATATTTTGAATTGGTTGTTAGAAAATAAATTGCTGCCCAGTAAAAGAAAAACTAATTTGTTAAAAAGAAAGATTGTTCATGCTATAAGAAATATTAATCGTGGGCAATATAGTGATTTGACCAAAGATTATGAAAAAGTTATGGAATTATTAAACAGTATTACTTATTTTAATGAAGATGTATGGCGTGATATTAAAGTGAGTGACGATTATAAAAATGTTGTTGAAATATTAAATCTAAATAAATGGAAAGATACATTAAAAAATTCAGTTTGTAATATGAAGGACGTTTTCAATTATGAATATTCTTATTACTTACCTTATGAAGATCCTTATTATTCTGGTGGTCTGTATTTTAATTATTTAGAACCCTGGATTCAAAATAAGATAGCTTATGTAAAAGAGCAGAGTGCTATAGAAAAAGAACTATCATCTATTTCAGGAGTATTTGTTGCTATGAAACGATTTTATGAAAGTGGATTTCAGAAAAAAGACTATATTAATATTTCACATAGCAATCCTCTACGTGATACTGTTTATAAAGATCTGAATACCATAGATAATCTCAGTGATGCTGTTAAAAATAATCAGGTATCATTAGCTCAAATTAATCAACTATCAATTTTAACACCTTTAATGCATATGTATTTTAATCAGGTAACGGATGATAAGAAGCTTATATTAGACAAACTGGTTCGTTTGGGTGTCGACAAGCAATTAATTGAAAGAGGATTGGTTAAAATTATGAATTTTCATCAAGTGGATATGCCTTATCAAGAGATTTCTAATTATACTATTAACAAATATCAAGATAATTATTTACAACTTATTAAAAAGCGTATGTCTAGAAACAACAGCCATGCACTTCGATATTTTAAAAAACGTATATTTATAAACCACAGCCATGCACTTCGACATTCAACGGCATTTTATAAGAAAGCTCATGAGCTAGGATTAGATCTAAATCTTGTTGACGATATAGGCTACAACAGTTTCTATAGAGCGATTGTGCGTGATAGAAATTTAGAGTTGGCTAAATTTCTGTATGATTCAGGAGTACCTGCTGTATCGGATCCTTTGTTGGATAATCCTTTGGAAGCGGCATTATTGGATCCTACTGTTGGTACGCCTGAAGTGATTGATTATTTAAAGTCCATTGGTTTGACAGATCGTCATGCTGAAAAAACAATAAACTTGTGACATCTGCGACATATATTAAAGCTGTGAGTGTGTGAGCGGATTAAGCGTTATTTTTTTTCTTTTGATTCAGGGGCAACAATAGGTGTACCCTGAATGGTAATGACTTTCCACTCGCCTTTAATTTTGCTGTAGTTGAATGTTACCCGTGTACCAGTATCTTTTTCGGATTTACGTACTCTACAATTCACCACAGCGCTATTCCCATATTGACGCATTAATACTTCGTCTACAATAGGTTTGTGATCTGGAGTGGGTACTACATTAGGTAGAATCACTTTTTTGTTATAAATTTGGCCATTGCGTCCCCAGGTGAAAATAAAGTCATCAGTAAATACGTCACTATATTTCTTTTTATCGCCTTCTCGAATAGCACTATTGTACTGCTCAACTTTATCCAATAATTTTTGTCGATCTTGAGGGCTTATATTGTCCGCCAAAACAGGGTTAATCAGGACAATCAGTAGGAATGTAATGATACGAAACATAAGAGATACCTATTGTTTGGTTAGTCAATTTGTCAATGACAATGATTTGGTCTTATTCATCTTTTAAAATTAACAGAATTCACCGTGAAAGGTCAACAGGCTCTAATTCGGAATTAGTTTTTTTAATAATTGTTGTTTTTCTTGATACACTTGTTGTGCTTTATCGACTGTGGTTGGATAAAAGCTAATCTCGTCACCGGGTTTGAGTTGCCCTAGCCAATGTTGATCGGCAGAAATAACATTAATTAACCTGGGATAACCTCCAGATGTTTGTCCGTCATTCATAATGAGTATGGAAGATATGCAGTCGCTCTGACTGTATACTAAATTGTGGGCAAATCACAATTGTTTTTTGTTTTGTTGAAATCTATGTCTTCAGGCTAAATAGAACAGAGAGACAAATCTGTTTAAGCCAGCTTAAGATACCCCGAAATGATGGTAAAGGCTATCTTTTTGTTTTTTTAGACAAGGGATAATGACATTGGTGTGCTGACCCGGCAACACTTTTGTAGGTGGAGAGTTCTTTGGTGTAGGCGATTTGCAATCGATCCTGTTGGTGAATGGAGCCCATGGGAGTATCGATACTATGTAATCGAATGGTGCCATTACGAATACTTTCAATTTCCAGTAATCCAGTGTGATACATCCTTTCTTCTTCAGGAAATATAAGTTGAACGGAATCTCCTGGTTTTAACTGCGGATGATGGAATTGAGCGATTAATGTATTATCAACGATGTCAATCACAGGAAATTGAATGGGCGTATTTTTTAAATGATGATCCACTTCCACTAAACTTCGATTGATGGCGGCAATTAAGGTTTGTCCGGTTGTTGTGGTTGCTAAGGCATCGAAAAAGGCTTGTTGGGGCCCCGGTTGAAATGTCATAGTGTGCTGTGCTTTTTGGCAAGGTAGGAGTTCGCTGGATACTGGTACTTCGAGTAATGTATTGAGTGATTGGTCGTACAATGTTAAAACAAGGGTAACCCGGCTGGGTGTTGAGTCACCATGTAGGTTTGACCAGACACGATCAATTTCAGAAAAGACTCTAAAAAACAAATGATTGTTGCGTGCTGAATGATATAAAGTATCGTAGCGTTTAATATGAAATTGTATTTGATAATCGTAATGGGTTTGATCTGTTCGAAGAAATTGAGTGTTATTAATCAGTTGCTTGATTAAATGATTAAAATTATCAGGTAATGTGCGTACTTCTGTTTTTGCATGAATGCCACGAACACTTTGGTTGGGATAGGATGATTTTCCGGTTGCGTTGATACTGGGTAATAATTTAACCTTGATAGCTGAGTTGGTTTTCGTTGTCCAGAGCAGATGGCTGAAAAAACGGGTATCTTTTCCTTTGAGTGTTTCTGTTTTTCGATAATTGATATCGGCATGCAATACCAAAGGGACTATCAGAAGACTAATGGCCATCATCGTGAGAAAACCGGGTAAATCAAAGTGTTTTTTTAAGAGATGTTGATGCATGCTGTTAAACTCATTAGTGATTAAAGTATGTCAAGTATTGAGATACAGAGATTATGTCATTAGAGAACAGGCCTTTTACACTTGTTCTTTGTTCATGTGTTAAAAGAGAGACTCTTGCAAAATAGGCAAAGCCCTATCTATTTATCGGCGGTGAAAAGTACAAATTGAATAGAGATAACAAAAAGGTAAAACAACGTCTTTATACAGGAGGCGGTGATGCTTGATTCTGTCAATATACCGGCTCGACTTAAAGCCTATGGTCAAGCCTTGTCCCAACGTGGTTTCCGGCTGCCTGTTTTATGGCAGGGGGTGTTATCTGATATTCTGGAGAGTATTGCCAGTTCGGTAGAAGAGTCGAGTTCAGTACTGTACATTTCAGAAAATGAAGATCACCGGTTTTCGCATCTTTTGCCTCACCATTACCGGCAGTTACTTGGACAGGAATGGTCTCATATCATTTACGATGTGTACTCAGGAATTAATGCCAATATTTTGGGAGCGGCAAGTGGTAGTGTGAAAGCGGGTGGTTTTTTTTTCATGGTCGCACCACCAACGGATGAGTGGTTACAAAATTATCAGAAGTGGATACAGAAGAAAGAGTCAGAGGTTCATTTAAATGTATTGGAACAATTACCACAGGCATTTTTTATACAACGTATCATTCAATATATTGAGCAATATGAATATGCCGTTCGAATACAACCCGAAACGACATGCTTACCAGAAGACTTACATTTAAAATCTGCTGAGACATCTTGTGTTGATAAGACCTGTGCCCATAATACCTATACCCATAAGACATCGAATACTGAGTTAATACAACATTTAAAGGAGGATGGATTACCACACCATTTTATGATTCATCACCAACAAATAGAGGTCATACAACAGATGATTCGTGTTGCCAATGGACACAGTCGTCGACCTTTAGTGGTTACTGCAGATAGAGGACGAGGGAAAAGTGCGGCTTTGGGTTTAGCTGCAGCCTATTTGGTGAATCATTTTGATAAAACGTTAGTGATTACAGCACACCATAAAAAAGCAGTTGAACAGGTTTTTTATTGGTTTAAGTCTCAGGTAGCACCAGAAAAATGGTCACAGTTTATTTTTTTACCTCCCGATGAATTACGTCATTATGCGAACAATCAGGTACAGAATGATTTCTTTTATGGAAAGGTGGCACAAAAAACTCAAAAGCCATTTGAACTATTGCTGGTTGATGAAGCTGCAGCAATACCTTTGCCGATATTGACTGATTTTTTAAAGTGTTTTTCAAGAATGATCTTTACTTCAACGCTACAGGGTTATGAAGGCAGTGGTCGGGGATTTTATCTTCGTTTTAAAAAGACTTTGGATCAATGTATGCCGCAATGGCGACATTATGAAATAACTCATCCTATACGCTGGCAGTTAGGCGATCCTCTAGAGCATTGGACAAATGCCTTATTATTATTAGATAAACAGTCATTGGATTCTGTGACTATAGAGACATCAAATAATGTATTAACACGTTTGAAAAGTGGACAACAGGATTTGATTTGGGATGTGTTTTATGGTGGAAAATTCATACCTCAAGAGGCATTATTGAATCAGGTCTTTGCATTATTGGTAACATCACATTATCAAACAACACCAGAAGATTTACGTTGGTTATGTGATCATCCCAGGTGTGTGCTTTTGGTTGCGTCTGTGAATGATCACGATGCACAAAAAAAAGTTGTCGGTGTTATGAGTGTGATGCAGGAGGGTGGAATCGATCGAGCATTGATTGAGCAAGTTCGTTATGGTAAACGACGATTACAGGGGCATATGACGGTACAGTCTCTGGCGTTTCATTTGGATCAGCCGGATTTGGCTGCTTTAAACGGTTGGCGTATTCAACGTATTGCTGTGCATGAATCCTTTCGACGTCGTGGTGTTGGTTCACAACTGATTGAAAAAATAAAATTACTGGCACAAAACCAACAACAATCTTTTTTAAGTAGCAGTTTTTCTGCCAGTGATGATTTGTTACCTTTTTGGTTTAAAAATCATTTTTTTCCATTAAGGTTAGGGTTGAATCGGGATAAGGCTTCTTCATGTCACAGTTTATTAGTGGTGTATCCCTTTCAGGATACGCAATCAAAACAGATGATATTGTCTCATACGATATTGTCTCATAGGATATCGTCTCATTGGCAAGAAGTGAAAAATACTTTTTTTAAAAGAATGCATATCTTGTTGTTGAACTGTTTTTCTGAATTGCCTCCCATCATGATTCGACAAATGTGGCAGGCTTTTCCTGATGCAATAAAACCACTCTTATTATTAGAAGGTACCTTGGATAAAGACACACTGGATAATCCATACAAAAAGAATACTAGCAAGCGGGCTTTTATTGAGACCTATGTGAATGGTCATCGATATTTTGATGATGCTATTGCTGAATTGACAGAATACATATATTACGTAGTGTACACATGGTTATTTGAAAAACGAGCTCTGGATAATAAAATAGTTGAAGATATGATTGCTGTTTTTTTTCAAAATAATAGAGATTATATAAAACACAAATATCATCTAAAAGGTGTTAAGGGTTTTGAAAATTGGATGAAACAGTGTATTGGTCATTTAATGAAAGATGAGTCAATGAAACAGTGATAGATATTTTTTGAACACCAGTAGATTATCTAGGAGCTGTTTATCTTTTACAGGCTTAACAGGTGTAAACTATAAAAGATAAACAGCCCCCAGGTAAAAAAAACAGATTTTGTGGTATATTAGGGGCCGTTGTTCATGAAAAAACAATCAAGTTTCACTTCCTGGAGTTAACCGATTAATGACTCAACCTAACGAAAGTACTCAGGCTCTCATCAATAGTGATGGTACGACTTTTGGATTATTGGCTCTTTGTTTGGGGTTTGTTTTTTATACATCGACACATCCATCATGGAAGAAGTTTTACCACTATGTTCCTCCTTTATTGATTTGTTATCTTTTGCCGGCAATATTAAATACTCTGGGTATTATTAATGGCGAAGGTTCCAAAATTTATTATATGGCTTCCCGTTTTCTTTTACCGACGGCACTTGTCCTATTTATTATCAGTGTCGATTTAAAGCGTGTTTTTGCCTTGGGCCCTAAGGCTTTGGGTATGTTTTTTACCGGAACAGCTGGCGTGATGATTGGTGGCCCTATTGCTTTATTGGTAGGCAGCTGGTTTTGGCCGGATGTAGTGGGTGGTGATTTTTGGAAAGGTATGTCAACTTTGGCAGGTAGCTGGATCGGTGGTGGTGCAAATCAATTGGCCATGAAGGAGTTTTGGGAGGTAGAACAACAGTTATTCAGTGCCATGTTAACCATCGATGTTTTGGTGGCCAGCTTGTGGATGGCAATACTCTTATTTATGGCAAGACGAGCTAATGAGATAGATCAGCGCAATGGTGCAGATGTCTCGTCTATAGAGAGTTTACGCCGTTCAATACAGGATTATACCGCTCAGTATGCCCGTATTGCGTCTTTAAAGGATATTATGCTGATTGTTGCGGTAGGTTTTGGTGTCACTGGATTGGCGCACCTGTTTGCAGATATCTTATCACCCTGGCTAACAGACCTGAAAAGCACCAGTAAACTGATAGAATTTACGGGTATTTATAAGCACTTCTTTTGGTTAATTTTTATTGCTACAGCGGCAGGCGTGGTTTTATCTATGACCAAAGTCAGGGAGCTTGAAGCCGTGGGGTCATCTTCTATCGCATCAGCCTTTATCTATATTTTGGTGGCTTCAATAGGTATGGGGATTGATTTAAGCCAGATAGGCAACTTATTTCCCATTTTTGTTATTGGTTTGATCTGGATTAGTATCCATGCTGGTCTATTATTAATGGTGGGCAAGATCATCAAGGCCCCCACTTTCTTTTTAGCAGTGGGCAGTCAGGCGAATATCGGGGGGGCAGCTTCTGCACCCGCAGTCGCTTCTGCGTTTCATCCATCACTGGCACCAGTAGGTGCATTGCTGGCCATTTTTGGATATATTGTAGGTACTCTTGGTGCCTGGGCTTGCAGTCTGATGATGCGGTGGATTGTTACATAAAACTACCCATTTTTTGAGATTTTTTAACCTGTGTTAAAACTGAAGTTTAAAAATAATAAACGTCCTGAGATATGGCTGGTTCCGCCTAGCTTGAAAATTGGCAAAGACAGCCAGTGTGATATCGTGATTAATGAAGAAGGCGTGGACAATATTCATGCCGAGTTGTTGATTAAAGATAATGATGTTTTTCTGAAACATATTGCTTCAACCAAATGTACCTACGTTAATGATATGGTCGCTCTTGAAGAGGTGTTAAAGCCCGAAGATATTCTAAGGATTGGTCATACAGAAATGATGGTTTATGACCCTCTTGAAAAGCGCCAGACTCAGGCCGAAGAGTCCCATCATCCGACAACGATTCGTCCAGCCATTAGTGACTGGCTGCTTAAAGCAGAAACGCAACCCTTTACTGGACGCCTATTTCCCATTGGTAATGTGTTTACCATTGGAAGAGATATGGGATGTGATGTGACATTACCTGTGCAACATGTATCCAGAAAGCATGCTCAACTGTTTATGCGGGACAACCTTTTATTTGTTTCTGATTATGATTCTGCCAATGGCACTTTTGTGAATGGTAAGCGTATTAAGGAAATACAACTGCGTGCTGATGATGAAATTAAAATTGATCAGTTTGCGTTTAAAGTGGTGTTTGTTGGAGAAGCAGCAGAACCGGAACCATTTCAGACCAGTATTCGTAGCATAGAAGAACTGGATAAAACCGTTATTGCAAAGGCATCAGATATTCCGGTTAAAGAGAACCCGCAAAATAAAAATGAAAAAAAAGAAAAACGCATAGAAGTGTTTCCTGGTTATCTGCATGGCATGTCGGGTGCCATCAAAGGTAAAGTCTTTGAATTAAAGGAAACCGGTAATGCGGTAGGTCGCATGCTGGGCCATCACTTATCACGAGATGATTCCAGCGTTTCTGCACGTCATGTAGAAATCTATCGGGAAGGACGCCATTGGTTTATAAAAAATAACGGTGCTTCCAATGGATTATTAGTCAACGGCCGTATGACGGCTATGATACGTTTAGTGGATGGAGATGAAATTACGATTGGTGGTTATGAATTACAATTTCAGGGATTAGGTGCCAAACCCAAACAGCTCCGCTCTTATGAAGTCAAAACCTCTCGTTTAATGGATTGGATGCTCACTTCCGTGATTATTTTTCTTATTGTTATAGTGGCTTTCTTTGCTTTAGTGAATTAATTTTCTCTATTATTTTTTTGAGAAGGAAATGTTGAGTTATAAATTTTTGCATTAGGTCTAAACGCCAATGATGCAAAAGCAAAATGGCTGCCAATATCTACTCTTTGTAGTTGAGCACCTTTCAGTTTTCCATGAATAGCATGACCAAAAATATTCCACTGTGATCCTGTTTGATCATCAACAAAGTGTTGATCTTTAAATGTAAATGTTAATGTCATGTTATTAAGATATCGATTAAACGCAGCAGCTACAGGTACAGTTTTTGATTGAATAATTTCTTGTTTATCAAGTGGTGATGCGTAGCCTGATTTACTAAAAACAACGATAGCGGTATCATTGAAAGAGTCATTAATAACAGGGTTTTTACTAATGGTTTGATAAGTATAGAGTTTATAATTGCCATTAATATTTACATTTAATACACGCTCCATAGGTGGAAGTCGAGGATCTGTATTGCCTTTCAAAGGCAGGGGAGAATTATCAATAGCATCATAGCCTGTGAAAGGATTTAAACCATATTGACGTTGATAGCCTGTATCACGTGATAAGACTTTTCCTTTTGGGTAATGTGCTTTAAACTTTTTAAAAGAAATGATATAGGTAGGATATTTATTTTTTAGCTGTTTATTGGCGTAATGACCGACCAAGCCATCTCCTGTGAATTGTTGCCACCAGGTTTCTGTTTGTTTGTCATACATAATCAGACCACTGTTTCTTAGCAGGCCTGTTGTGTTAAATGAGAGAACTTTTGAGTCAACTTTACGTTCGTATACAGTACTATTGTTACACAGTGGACAAAAAGATATTAGAAGAGGTTCACCTTTAATTTTATCATTGACTATTTGATGAAAAACCATAATTTGCAAAGGATATGCCCGTGCTTCATTTTTAACAACAACAACAATAACGGGTTCATTATCCCTAACCCATTTACGGGCATTGCGGATAGATACAAATCTGGGACGATCAATGGCAGGAATAGCGCCTTTAGGTAAGCCTGTTGACATAATTTCATTGAATGGAATACTATATTTTGAAAAATCGGTTTTTGACCAAGATTGTTTCCAGTTTTCAAAAGAATGATCATTGGCCACACTGGTTTTAACACCTAGCGATATGAGTAGCAGTATCCAAAAATAAAAAAGAAAAGTAGGGTACATAGTGTTATCATTTTTTACGATATTTGCATAATATGTTAACATGGCTTTTCTAAGATGTGTTCATTAATCTAAAAAAATAAAAGACGCTTTTTCTTAATGTATTATTACTCAGTATTTTTTGTAAGGCTTTTACCACTTATATTGTGTCAAGTAACGTTAGCGAAAGAAACTCAGGATTCATATAAAGAAGGATATCCACCACGGGTCATATCTTCTCAGGCAAAATTTTTAGAGCAAACAGAAAATATACCACCTTTATTGGTTGATCCTTTGATTTATGATGAACCCTGGAGTACAGGGTGGCAACTTTATGTTGATAATGATCTTTTTATTAATCCAGATACTGATAGAGACTATACAGGAGGTTTTTCTGTATCATTTTCAGGTTTACGAGCTCGGAATTGGAGGTTTTCAATAGATACGCTATTGGATAAGGTAGACCGTTGGCTCGATATCGATTCGTTACATTTTGCTAAAGGCGGTTTTTCACGGCATACCTTACAATTTGGTGTTATTTTATTTACACCAGATGATATTACCCAATTAAATCCTGTCCTAGGTGATCATCCTTATGCAAGTTTACTTTTTATGAGTAATTCACAAAAAACAACATTTCCAGAACGTCGATTAGTGATACAGTCAGCATTAACTATTGGTATTTTAGGGTTGGATATTGGCCCGGAAATACAAAGATTGATTCATAATATCACGGGAAGTGATGATCCTTTAGGTTGGCATAATCAAATTTCGGATGGTGGCGAAATGACAGCTCGATATTCTCTTATTGCCCAAAAAAATATTATGCAAAATTACAGTAAACAATCATCATTTGAATTATCGACAGGTGTAGAGGGTAATATTGGCTTAAATACAGATGTATCAGGTAACTTAGGTTTTCGTTATGGAAAATTGCGTTCTCCATGGTGGAGTTTCACCCCGCATCAATCTGATTATATTAATTTGGGACAAACCATTACCAGTAGGGTCAATAAAAGGGCTTTACCCCCCGAGTTATTTATATGGGGTGGACTAAAAAGTAAATATCGTATTTACAATGGTTTGTTACAGGGGCAATTTAGAGATAATATGCTCGAATATAAAAATGATGAGCTTAAACATATTATCTGGGAAGCGTGGTTAGGTATCACTAAAACCTGGAGGAGCGGATTTGGATTGAGTTTTGTTATACGTAAGCGCGCCAATGAAATTAAAGGGTTAGGCCGTGATCCTTTATGGAGTGGATTAATCTTTAGTTTTAAAACTTAAAGGCTTGGCATTCATTATTGGAAAAGATTAAAAAAGCCAGGATATAAATCCTGGCTTTTTTATGTTGAAGTCATGCGTCAAGTAACAGTGAGCTTATAGATTCTCAATGGCTTTCACAGGATCAACAAAAGGTAGTTTTTGACTGTCAGCAACACTGGCATGTGTGATATGGCCGCAGCAGACATTGAGTCCCTGTAGTAAATGATGATCATCATTTAATGCCTGTTTCACGCCTTTATTAGCCAATTGAATAATATAAGGGAGGGTGACATTATTTAAGGCAAATGTGGAAGTATAAGGTACGGCTCCAGGCATGTTTGCGACACAATAATGGACAACATCATCCACCAAATAGGTGGGTTCCTCGTGGGTGGTGGCGCGAGAGGTTTCGAAACATCCGCCCTGATCAATGGCTACATCGACCAATGCGGTGCCTGGTCGCATGCGTTTTACCATATCGGCAGAGACTAATTTGGGAGCTGAAGCACCAGGAATCAAAACTCCGCCAATGACCAGATCGGCATCTAGCACTTGATGTTCCAGGGCATCTTTACTGGAATAGACTGTTTGTACACTGACACCAAATTGTCGGTTGATACGTCTTAACACATCAATATTGCGGTCCAGTAATGTGACGTTTGCGCCCATGCCTACAGCAATTTGAGCGGCATTTGAACCGACGACACCGCCACCGATGATGACAACTTTAGCGGGATTAACGCCAGGTACACCACCCAGTAGCATGCCTCGTCCCTGATTGGATTTTTCTAAACATTCTGCCCCTGCCTGAATGGACATACGGCCAGCTACTTCAGACATAGGCGCCAATAATGGTAATCCTCCATGCTGTCCCGTCACGGTTTCATAGGCAATACAGATGGATTCTGAGCGAATTAAGTCCTGGGTTTGTGCTTCGTCGGGGGCAAGATGCAGGTAAGTAAATAAGATCTGACCAGGTTTTAAGCGTGAACGCTCGATAGCTAAAGGCTCCTTCACTTTGACTATCATGTCTGCTTTTTCAAAGGTTTCTTCTGGGGTTTGAACAATGCTAGCACCAACCGCCTGATAATCTTCATTGGTAAAGCCAATACCAAGACCTGCGTTATGTTCAACAATAACAGAATGACCGTGGCTGATGAGCTCTCTAACACTGGCTGGTATCATACCAACGCGATATTCATGGTTTTTGATTTCCTTTGGGATGCCGATTTTCATAGTAACCTCTTTCATTATTGAAGGTTTTTTTAGGATGTGGGATTATAATTGAAAGTGAACAGGCTTTTATTCCGAATTTTCTATTAAAAATGGTATAAAATACTATTATTGATAATATTATTGGTTTTTTATAGAAGTTTTATGACGGTTAAAAGAAGAAAGCTCGATAGACTGGATAAGTCTATTTTACGGGAACTGCAAACCCACGGCCGTATTTCAAATGTTGAATTGGCAAAGCGGGTAGGTTTAAGCCCAACACCCTGTCTGGAGCGTATGAAGCGATTAGAGCAGGAGGGTGTGATATTGGGGTATCAGGCTTTACTGAATCCTCAGCATTTATCATCCAGCTTATTGGTATTTGTAGAAATCACCCTGACAAGAACCTCACCAGAGGTGTTCCATGAGTTCAAAGAAGCTGTACAGGATTTACATGAGATTTTAGAATGTCACCTGGTTTCTGGAAATTTTGATTATTTGGTAAAAGCACGGGTGGCAGATATGTCGGCTTATCGAAAACTATTGGGTGAAACTCTATTGATGTTACCTGGTGTGAGCGAATCTCGAACCTATGTGGTGATGGAAGAGGTCAAAGAAACAACGGCTGTACCTGTATTAACCTGAGTTCTGGATAAGAAATGTAGATGTGTATGGCATATTTGGTTTTTAAAACGATTTTTGAACAAGCATACCGGTTGTAGAGTCTTATCATTTGAGCATGGTAGAATACAACCTTAACATAGTGAATAAAACCATAGGCTGAAATCACCTTGTCTAGAAAAAAAGTAAAACAAAAGACACCTCATCATGATGATAAAACCATAGCCTGGCGTGTCCGGGAAGGTGTTGTCATTTGCTTGGGTACTCTGTCTTTGTTTTTGCTGTTAGCCATTATGACTTATCATCATACGGA
This sequence comes from Kangiellaceae bacterium, assembly GCA_965230335.1. GTDB lineage: Bacteria > Pseudomonadota > Gammaproteobacteria > Enterobacterales > Kangiellaceae > CBDDKS01. The sequence goes on from CBDDKS010000006.1 coordinate 2,045,937, forward strand.
TCCTGGTTGGAGCTATAGTGGTGGCAGTGATCTTGTTCAAAACAGTGCGGGACGTGTTGGAGCATGGTTATCGGATGTGTTGCTACAATTGTTTGGCTATTTGGCTTATTTATTTCCTTTTTTGGTGCTGTATTTTTCTTATTTGATTTTTCGTGAAAGAAAGTTGATTCAACAACATGACTGGCAGTACTGGTTATTGCGAGGTGTCGGATTTGTGTTAACACTGATAGCGGGTGCTGCATTATCAGATTTAAATTTTTATGCTCCGATGATTCTGGAAAATAACCAAGTTCCGATTCATCAGTCAGGCGGTGTATTAGGTAATCTGATTGGCGGTGGTTTGGTGGCTGTGTTTAATGAACTGGGTACCAGTTTAATTTTATTATCACTGCTATTAACGGGTGTGACCTTATTGACGGGCGTATCCTGGTTTCACATAATGGATAAAATTGGAGAGTATGTTTTAAAGGGCGGAGATGCTGCAATTCAATTCTGGTATCGACAAAAAGAAAAGTATCATGAAAAGAAACAAGTTGAGACCATTAAAGAAACCAGAAAAACGGCAATAAAAACTGAGAAAACAAAAAAAGAACAAAGAACACCGGTACGTATTGAACCCAAAGTAACACAGATCGAAAAAAGTACACGTGTCAATAAAGAAAAACAGCAGAAATTATTTGATGATCCAGTTGAAGGGGAGTTACCTGCATTAACTTTATTGGATGATGAAGTAGAAAAGAAACATAAAATTTCTGAAGAATCATTACAGGCACTGTCACGTTTGGTTGAATTAAAGTTATTGGATTTTGGTGTTGATGCACAAGTTGTGGCGGTACATCCTGGTCCTGTTGTGACACGTTTTGAACTGGATCTGGCACCGGGCATTAAAGTTGGCAAAATTACCAATTTGTCCAAGGATTTGGCACGGGCATTATCATCGGTGAGTGTTCGTATTGTAGAGGTTATTCCGGGCAAGCCTTATGTAGGTTTGGAAGTACCCAATGAAGAGCGTGAGTTTGTTCGATTAAAAGAAGTACTGAGTGCCAAGGAGTTTGAAGATTCCAAATCATCGTTAACCATGGGATTGGGCAAAGACATTTCAGGAAATCCCGTCGTTGTTGATTTGGCAAAAATGCCACACTTACTGGTTGCTGGTACAACAGGTTCAGGAAAATCCGTTGGTGTGAATGCCATGTTATTGAGTATTTTATATAAATCCTCACCAGATGAAGTCCGATTGATCATGATCGATCCTAAAATGCTGGAACTCTCCGTTTATGATGGCATTCCTCATTTATTAGCCCCTGTGGTGACGGATATGAAAGAGGCAGCCAACTCATTAAGATGGGGGGTTGCAGAAATGGAGCGACGTTATCGACTTATGGCAGCATTGGGTGTGAGAAATCTGACAGGGTTTAACCGTAAAGTGACAGAAGCCGAAACGGCTGGCGAGCCTTTGATTGATCCACTATGGACAGCAACAGACGATATGTCAGAAACAGCGCCTGTATTGGAAAAGCTACCCAGTATTGTCATTGTGATTGATGAGTTAGCCGATATGATGATGATTGTCGGCAAAAAAGTGGAAGAACTGATTGCCAGAATTGCACAAAAAGCACGGGCAGCGGGGATCCACTTAATATTGGCGACACAAAGGCCTTCTGTGGATGTGATTACAGGGTTAATCAAAGCCAATGTGCCTTCGAGAATTGCATTTCAGGTATCCTCTCGAATTGATTCACGGACTATTTTGGATCAAATGGGTGCAGAACAATTGCTGGGGCAGGGGGACATGTTGTATTTACCCGGAGGTAAAAGTATTCCAACGCGTGTGCATGGTGCTTTTGTCGATGATGATGAAGTACATCGTGTTGTTGCTGACTGGCAAAAAAGAGGTTCACCTGTTTATGAAGAGGCTATTGTTGATGGTGTTTCTGAAACGGCAATGATGGGGATCCCTGATGGCAGTGACGAACAGACAGAAGCAGAACGTGATGAACTGTATGATCAAGCGGTGCGTATTGTTACAGAGTCAAGGCGGGCTTCGATTTCTAATGTACAACGCCGTTTAAAAATCGGTTATAACCGGGCAGCAAGAATGATAGAAGATATGGAAGCCGCTGGTATTGTGACAGAAATGCAATCCAATGGTTCTCGTGAAGTACTTGCGCCACCACCCCCAAAAGATTAGGAGACGATAGTGAGAAAAGTAGGTTATGTTAAAGCAGTTTGTATGACAGGAACATTATGGTGTAGTCTGTTCTTCAATATGTCATTATGGTCACAGGTGAATGTTAAGTCAGAAGCAAATGTTAAATCGGAAGCAAAGGTTAAATCGAGAATAAGCGCTGAACCAAAAATAAACACTTCTGAACTGCCTTCTCAAAAGACTATCGAATCTGTTAAACATCAAGAAAAAAAACAAACATCACAGAAAGATCTTAAAAAACTGATTGCTTTAACCAGTCAGATAAAAACTTTCTATGGAGATTTTAAACAAAAAATAAAAAATCAATATGGTGTTGTGACTGAAAGTTCTCAAGGTTATTTTTTATTAAAGCAGCCGGATTATTTTTTATGGGAAGTTAATCAACCTTATGAACAAAAAATTGTTGTTAAACAGCAAACCCTTTGGACTTTTGATTTGGATCTTGATCAGGTGACTATAGAAGAGCTGGACAATTCTCTGGGTTCAACACCTGCATTATTGTTAACTGCTTCTGCCGATGAATTAGACGCTGTTTTTAAAGTAACGGCATTGCCAGGTGGTGTAGAAGATTCTCAGGTGTTTGAATTACACCCAAGAAATCAGGAACATTCTTTTAAACGTATGATATTGCAATTTGAACATCAGCAATTACAGGAATTATTATTAGAAGACAGCTTTGATCAAAAAACCATTATTCAATTTGTAAAAACAGTGACGAATGATAAGGTTTCAGATAAAAAATTTAATGTTGATATCCCCAAAGGATTTGATATTGTTGATACTCGCTCCTCAACTTCTTTGTTAGAACCTGCCAGTGAGTGATTTGTTTTATAATGACACGGATGTTTTGGCTGCGATGCCTTTGGCTGCTCGTATGCGTCCTGACAGAGTCGATGATTATGTGGGTCAGACACATTTATTGGGAGAGGGCAAGCCATTAAGGATTGCATTAGAAAAAGATACACTCCACTCCATGATATTTTGGGGACCACCTGGTGTTGGCAAAACTTCATTAGCGCATATTTTAGCGGCAGAAACACAGGCTGAATATGTTGCAATTTCTGCTGTATTAAGTGGTGTCAAAGATATTCGTGCTGCCATTGACGCAGCTATCCAGCGCCAATCACAGGGCCAAAAAACCATATTATTTGTTGATGAAGTCCATCGGTTTAATAAAGCACAACAAGATGCATTTTTACCACATGTTGAAAATGGTACGATTATTTTTGTCGGTGCAACAACAGAAAATCCTTCTTTTGAACTAAATAATGCTTTGTTATCACGCTGCCGGGTTTATATTTTAAAAAAGTTAACAGAAGACGATTTAGCCCAGGTTTTGGATAAAGCATTAACCGATTCAGAAAAAGGCTTAGGACATTTAAACATTCAATTGACGTCAGAAGCTCGTCAAATTATGTTGGCGGCTGCTCAGGGTGATACTCGACAGTTGTTGACCTACTTGGAGATAGCCAGCGATTTGGCACAGGAATCTGCTACAGGTATGACAATTACCAAGGAAATACTGACGCCTATTTTAGGATCTCACATTCGTCATTTTGATAAAAAAGGGGATGTGTTTTACGAACAGATTTCTGCATTACATAAAGCCGTACGAGGTTCTGATCCCGATGCTGCACTCTATTGGTGTACACGTATGTTAGATGGCGGCTGTGATCCTTTATATGTTGCGCGACGTTTAGTCCGTATGGCCATCGAAGATATTGGTAATGCAGATCCCAGAGCTTTGACCTTAACGTTACAGGCCTGGGATGTGCAGGAACGTTTGGGTTCACCAGAAGGAGAGCTGGCCCTGGCACAAGCTGTATTGTATTTGGCGGTGGCAGCAAAAAGTAATGCCGCTTATGTGGCATTTAAAAAATCAAAAGCCTGGGTAAAAGATGACCCTGGGTATGATGTGCCCCTGCATTTAAGAAATGCACCAACACAACTGATGAAATCCATAGGTTACGGCAAAGAATATCGATATGACCATGATGAATCAGAGGCCTTTGCAGAAGGACAGAGTTATTGGCCAGATGATATCAGTTCGCCTCCCACATTTTATGAACCGGTGAGTCGAGGGTTGGAAGTACAGATTGCCGAAAAACTCTCTCGCTTAAAAAAGCGATCATAGCGTAAGGTGAGGAGAGTGTGAGGTGATGATAGTGTGAGGTGATGATAGTATGACTCCGTTAACCACACCCCATATTGGTGTTTTGATGCTGTCTATTGCTCTAGGCAGTGCTTTGGGTGGCGTGAGCCGATGGTGGATTGGACATGTCATCACACAATGGTTAGCGCCTTCATTTCCATGGGCAACGCTCATCGTCAATGGCGTGGGTTGTTTTCTTGCGGGTCTGTTATTGATGTACTGGCAGAATGTAGATGTGTCACCTATTTTCAAAGCGGCTGTTATGGTCGGTTTTTTAGGGGCATTAACGACATTTTCTGCCTTTTCGGTAGAAACTCTGATGTTGATTCAACAGGCACTGTGGTTAAAAGCGTCATTCAACATTCTCCTAAATGTGTTATTAAGTGGATTGGCTGTAATGCTAGGCAGCTTAATCGGTGGTAAAATAGCTCATTAGATTTTGATAAAGTCCTGATTCATCCAGAGTGATGAGAAATAGAAATAGATCGAGTAAACATCCATGATAGATCCAAGATTATTACGTACTGAGTTAGATACTGTTGTTGCCAATTACGCGCGACGTGGTTTTGAATTTGATCACCAGCTTTGGTCTTCATTAGAAGAGCAGCGCAAAGAAGTTCAGGTGCGTACAGAAGAGTTGCAAAATATTCGAAATACCAAATCAAAGCAAATTGGCCAAATGAAAGCTAAGGGCGAAGACATTCAACCTGTATTGGATGAAGTCTCTCAATTAGGTGATCAATTGGATGAAGCCAAGTCTTCTTTAAAGCAGACTCAAACTCAATTGGATGAACTCTTATTTTCTATTCCCAATATGATCGATGATTCTGTGCCGGATGGTGCCAATGAATCTGATAATCAGGAAGTACTTCGCTGGGGTGAACCGAAAACATTCGATTTTGAAGTACGTGATCATGTTGTTTTGGGAGAGTTAAATAGTGAGTTGGATTTTGAATCTTCCGCTAAAATTACTGGCTCACGCTTTTCAGTGTTGCATGGAAAAATTGCACGATTACATCGTGCTTTGATTCAATTCATGTTGAACGTGCATACAAAAGAACATGGTTATCAGGAAGTCTACGTGCCTTATATGGTCAACAAAGACAGCCTTATGGGAACCGGACAACTTCCCAAATTTGAAGAAGATTTATTTGCAGTGAAAGGGAAAACACAAGATGACAGACCTTTGTATTTAATTCCTACTGCAGAAGTCCCCGTGACTAATCTGGTGCGTGATGAAATTCTTGATATAAAACAATTACCGTTAAAATTTGTTGCCCATACCCCTTGTTTCCGTAGTGAAGCCGGTTCTTATGGTAAAGATGTCAAAGGCTTGATTCGTCAGCATCAGTTTGAAAAAGTGGAACTGGTTCATATTGTACATCCAGAAGAATCCATGCAAGCATTGGAGTCACTGACACAAGATGCGGAAAATATTTTGAAGTTATTAGAGCTTCCCTACAGAAAAGTGGTGTTGTGCAGTGGTGATATTACTTTTGGTTCAGCAAAAACCTTTGATCTGGAAGTTTGGTTACCCGGTCAAAATGCCTATCGTGAAATTTCATCCTGTAGTAATTTAAGAGATTTTCAGGCACGCAGAATGCACGCAAGATTCCGTCATCCTGATAGTAAAAAACCTGAGCTGGTGCATACCTTAAATGGTTCAGGATTGGCAGTAGGTAGAACCTTGGTGGCTATTCTGGAAAATTATCAAAATAAAGATGGCTCTTTTGATATTCCAAAAGTATTGGAGCCTTATTTTTCTTAAAGGTGTTTGAAAAGGAAAGCGTTAGTTTTTTATTTTTTTTGCGATCTCTTCAAGTTTTAACTGCATTTCGGGCGTTAATTCAGAAGGCGTTAAGCGGACAATGATATTTTGTGTTTTTATGCAAAGCAGGATAAGGTATGGTATTGATTGCTGATAGTGTTATAGATAGAGTAAAAATGATGATGTGGTATCAGAAAAACATTCGATTGAAAGCTCGTCCACGAGGATTTCATTTAATTACAAATGATATTCTCAATGCTGTTGATGAATTACAAGATTATCGTATTGGTTTAATGAATCTGTTTATACAACATACGTCTGCTTCATTAACCATAAATGAAAATGCTGATCCCAGCGTACGTCAGGATTTCGAAAGTTATTTCAATGATGCTGTACCAGAAAATCAACCTTATTATATTCATACCTATGAAGGTTCTGATGATATGCCAGCACATTTAAAGTCGAGTATTTTAGGAGCCAGTCTCAATATACCCATAACCGATGGACAATTTAATTTAGGCACATGGCAAGGGATTTATTTATGCGAACATCGTAACCAGGGTGGTTCACGCCACTTGCTTGCAACCATTATGGGAGAGCGAATTTAAAGATTATTGTTGGTTGTGAGTTGTTGCGCGTTGTGATCTTTTAAAAAAGAATTAATGTCTTGAATTAATTGTGGGCCTTGGTAAATAAATCCCGTATAGATTTGAATCAGGCTGGCACCGGCATTCATTTTATCGAGTGCTGATTGTGCATCGTGAATACCACCAACACCGATAATAGGAATACTATCCCCCAGGTGTTTTTTAAATGACTCGATAACCGTTAAACTGAGTTTTGTTAAAGGTTCACCACTTAACCCGCCGGTTTCTTGGGCTAAGGTTTCTGTTGGTATAGTGTCTCTCGAATTGGTGGTATTGGTTGCAATAATGCCATCGACCTGATGTTTTAAAAAAGTATCTGCGAGTTCTTTTATTTCTTCTGTAGAAAGATCCGGTGCGACTTTAATAAGAATCGGTTTATAACACTGATGGTGTGTCTCCAGTTGTTTTTGTTCCGATTTTAAAGCCGATAACAATTGTTCCAGATGCTCCCCAAATTGAAGGTTACGTAATCCAGGAGTATTGGGTGATGATATATTAATCGTAATATAATCGGCAAAAGGATACACTTTGTTTAAACCGATCAGGTAATCTTCTACGGCTTTGTCTTCTGGCGTGGTTTTATTTTTTCCGATGTTAATACCGATTAAACCACGAGATGTTAAAGTACTCACTTTATCAGTTAGATAATCAACGCCTTTATTATTAAAACCCATACGATTGATAATGGCTCGGGATTTCGGTAAGCGAAATAATCTGGGTTGTTCATTACCTGTTTGTGGTTTAGGTGTGACAGTACCAATTTCAATAAAACCAAAACCCAAAGCATGCAATACTTCAATATAATCTCCATTTTTATCGAGACCTGCGGCTAAACCTAATCGATTGGGAAAGGTTAAACCCCATAATTTAACCGGATCCTGAATCAAAGGTTGCTTTAATAAACAACGCAAAGGAGAGTGATAGACATAGTGCATACTTTTTAATGCCATATGATGAGATTTTTCAGCATCCATCTGAAATAAAATAGGGCGAATATAAGGATAGAGTCGTTGCATTAGAATAATGAATACACAGTCAATGATGATTTAAAGAGTGATAAAGGGTTTAATAGAGTATAAATGATTTAGGGTGCATAACTGAATTGTAAATAGTATTGTTTACCTAGTGCACCATAGGTAGATTCTAAATCGAGCGCATAGACTGTGGGTGTGGGTTCTTTATCAAAAAGGTTATTGACGCCTAACGCAATGGTCCAATGGTTAGGTGTCCAGGCAACTTGTAAATCGTGTTGACTGGCACCACCAATCTTTGACGGGCCAAAGGTTTCTGCGGTTTCCCCTATAAAACGGTCATACAGCTTTTGTTCTCCAATAAAGGTGGTTAACCAATGAATATTGAAAGTATTGATTTGAGTGTTGAGACTAATATGATGGCGCCATTTAGGAAATAAAGTTTCACCTGTAAAGTCATCTCTTTCGTTGCTTCCAGCAAAAGGTTGATCATCATTTCTGATAAGACGCGTGGCATTCCAGGATAATTCGATATTGGCCTTACCTAATGTATGATGTGTATAAAGTTGATAATCAATGGCTTTATAACTGAATTTCTGCACATTAACGGGTTGCAATAAAAACTGATTAATTTCCAATGTGGTTGTATCCCGATTAATGAGTGCACAAAAAGGATTATTTAAATTAGGCGCTAAATAACAGCGATTAATGATTTCCTGAACACCGGGTGCGCGGATGGCATCTTTGACATCAATATTAATATAATCCATGGACAGTTCTAAAGAAGAGAAAGGTTGAAAAGTGATACCTAAAATTTGCGTATCTGTATGTTCTGCCTCTAAATCAGGATTTCCGGCAATATTACCTGGCAGACTGGCGGTTTGTAAAAAACTAAAGGTGTTGGTGTCGATACCTTCAGCCTGACAATTATTCATAATACGAATTTGTTGTTCACTGGTGAACAAAGCGATTTGCTCCATATCACAAGGGTCATCAAAAAATTCAAATGTTTGCTGAGGCGCTGAGAAAAGTTCTCCAATATTGGGCGCTCTTAATGCTTGGGATTTTGTAAAGCGAGCTGTTAATAGGGGTAAGGGTTGGTAAACAAAGCCCCATTTCCAGGAAAGATCGCTACCGACCGAACTGTAATCAGCATAACGTAATGCAAGGTGTGTTTGTAATGTTTGTACACCTGATTGGTTTTTGATTAAAGGTGCATTCACTTCAGCAAAGATTTCATTGACATCAAAGTGATTGGATTGTGGTATTTCCTGATTGCTAAAGGTGCGGCCCGTTTGTAATAGCGCTTCCGGTTTTAGAGCGCTGGCTTCCCGACGATATTCTGCACCCAGAGCAAAACCAATATCTCCGGCAGGCAGAGTGATATCAAAATCACTGCTACGACCGGAAGTGACAAAAGTGATGACCCGTTGATCAAGTTGATGATTGCTTTGGGTATTTCTGACAATATAGTTTCTTGCTGCATCAGAAATGGGATGAATACCTAAAATATTAACTGGTGTACAACCGACGGCATCAGCACCAAAAAAACTGGGGTCACGACAGATAATATTGCCATTGCCGTCATCAACAGCATCAATGGCAGCTGATAAATTATCCGTTAGAATATCATTTAAATGTGTAATGGTTGATTTGGTTCTTCCTAAATTAAAAGAAAGATCAAAGTTTAATGTGTTGTTGAACCATTGACCGGTTAATCCGCTTACCCAATGTAATGTACGGCGTTCAGCACGATCCCCTCGTCGTTGTAACTGGCCATTATCCCTGTCAATGAAGATCTCTGTGACACCTTCGTTTTGCATCAAGGTTGCCAGATCAGAAGGAATAAAAGGGTTATCATTGGTAATTAATTCTCCTTCAATAAAGCCTGGGCTAAATCGATCTTCAGTAAATGAATCCACCCATTTAAGGTGACTGTATAGGTTTAATGTATGATTTAAATTAAAATGAAAAGAAGAATGAAGAATATTTCTACGGCCTTCAGGTTGCAGTTGCCCAAAGTTTCTAAAATTAAGACCACGTCCACCAGAAGCGAAGGTGCCATCAATATTACTGCCAAAGTCGTGAAGGATTAATTCATTATTTTCGTTGAAGGTATAGGTTTCCGAAAGTCCATAAACCACACCTCGGGGGTTAGAAAAAATAAAGCGTTGGTTATCAATCAGAATATTATCAGCAATGCCATCATTATTATTAGGGATGCCATTATCAATAATGCCTGTGTCATTTTGATTTTCTGCAAACCAAAATGCTTGAGCGGAACGACGTCGACTATTTTGTGAAACCGCATCAAATGAACGGTGGCTGGCATGCAATGTAATATTGCCTTTTTCATTTAATGATGTTCCCCAGGAGACAGCAAGATGCTGAGTTTTTCCATCATTATCATCAGTAGAACTGGTTTGTGCATCAAACAGTACATGCTCGAGATCATCTTTCAGAATAATATTCATTACACCTGCTATAGCATCAGAACCATAAATAGCTGAGTGGCCGCCCGTTGTAATTTCTATTCGATCAACCAATTGTGTTGGGATGTTTTCCAGATCAACGCTGGCCATACCTTCTATAGTGCCCACATGACGCTTGCCATTGACTAAAATCAGCGTTCTTTCACTGCCTAAATCCCGCAAGTTAGCCAGGCTCACGCCAGGAAAGTCAGATACTTCGGTGGATGATAGTGAAGTGAGCCCCACTTGTGGCAATCGTTTTAAAGCATCCATCACACTGATAGCGCCGGTTCTGATTAATAAGCTGCTATCAATCGTGGTTTGAGCTGTGCTTTTGTCATTATGAGATTGAGGAATATGAGAGCCGGTAATAATTAAATCGTGTGACTTGTCTTCCGTTGGATGCGAACTTTGTGCAGACAGGTGACTACTGGCGGTTAATAAAGCCATAAAATAAAATATTGGTTTGGTGCATAAATACATGATCACCAGACACTTTGATACCAAATATTGGAAAAATAGGGATATCGTTTTTTTTGCAGAAGAGATTAAAGAGCGTTTCCAAAGGGAATGAGATGTGCTCAGCGTTCGCATAGATTACGCCTTAGTGTTTTGCTTGGGGTTGAATGGAGTCAGTCCGTAAATGTCTGTAAATCGGTCATATTATTGCATATATACGATAAATGATGCGAGTCTTTTGGCAGGATATTTGACTAAAAAATAAGCATACTTATTTCCAGAAATCAGGTTATTCACCTCGTGTTAATGTGGATAACCTGTGATTCAAAGAGACGAGCCTGTTATAATGGCTGGATTTTCAATAAGTTGAATATGAGTTAATTTGTGGCATTCAGTTCGATACCCGATTTATTAGAAGAGCTTCGTCATGGTCGTATGATCATACTGATGGATGATGAAGATCGTGAAAACGAAGGTGATTTGTTGATGGCGGCCAGCCATGTCAAACCCGAAGATATTAACTTTATGGCGCAATATGGTAGAGGGCTCATTTGCCTAACACTGGAGAAATCCCGGTGTGAACAATTGGATCTGGAATTAATGGTCAACCGAAATTCTGCCCGCTTTTCAACGGCATTTACCACCTCTATTGAGGCTGCTGAAGGGGTAACAACGGGTATTTCCGCAGCGGATAGAGCCAAAACTATTCAAGCCGCTGTAGCAGAAAACGCTATACCCAGTGATTTGGTTCAACCCGGCCATATTTTTCCATTAATGGCTCAACCTGGTGGGGTGTTAAGCCGCGCAGGGCATACAGAAGCCGGATGTGATATGGCTCGCATGGCTGGTTTGAAACCTGCGGCGGTTATTGTTGAAATTTTAAATGAAGACGGTACTATGGCGCGTCGCCCGGACTTGGAGCAATTTGCCAAGCGACATCAGCTAAAAATGGGAAATATTGCTGATTTAATCAAATATCGGGCACTGAATGAAAAAACAGTACAGCAGGTGGCTCATTGTCATTGGCCAACAGGTTACGGTGACTTTGAGTTATATGCCTTCCAGGATGGTATTGATGACTGTCTGCATTATGCTTTGGTAAAAGGTGATTTAAACCCTGAGGAACCGACGTTGGTTCGTGTTCATGTTACAGACAGATTTGCTGATTTAATGGCACAGAAACGTGGTCAGGTTGCGAGTTGGTCTCTGGACCATGCCATTCAATATATCAGTCAGCAAAAGTCCGGGGTGATTGTCATTTTGGACAAGCAGGAATCAACACAAGGCATGTTGGCGCGTATGCAGCAATTTGCAGCCGAAGATCAAGGGGCACAGCCACAGCATTATCGGACAGATGGCTTGAGGCGTATTGGTATCGGTTCTCAGATTTTAGTAGAACTCGGGGTGCATAAAATTCGATTACTCAGTCCCAAAAAGAAATATTACGCGCTTTCCGGTTTCAACCTCGAAATAGTCGACTATATTGAAGACAGTGAATGGTAGCTATCTATTTAATCATGCCAGTGACCTGGGTTTTCCAGGGTTCTGGAAAGTTTTCCATCCATAAGGGGTTGTTTATCTTTTACAAAGTTAACAGGTGTAAACTATAAAAGATAAACAGCCCCTACTATTAGGATTCGTTTAATGAACACATATGAAGGTCAGTTAGTGGCACATCAAGCAAAATTTGCGATTATTGTGTCTCGTTTTAATAGCTTTGTCGTTGACAGTTTACTCAATGGTGCGTTAGATGCTTTGAAACGACATGGTATTCAGGATGATCATATTGATATTTTTCGTGTACCTGGTGCTTTTGAAATGTCGATTGCAGCACAGCGGGTGGCGCAGACCAAACGATACCAGGCCATGATTGCTTTGGGTGCGGTTATACGGGGTGGCACGCCTCATTTTGAATATGTGGCAGGTGAATGCGCAAAAGGATTGGCACAGGTGTCATTGGCAGCAGATATTCCTATCAGTTTTGGTGTATTGACTGTCGATACGATAGAACAGGCCATAGAACGTGCGGGCACCAAATCAGGTAATAAAGGTGCTGAGGCGGCATTATCTGCACTGGAGATGGTTCATTTATTGGATTCAATCCATTCATGATGAGTCCCTCTATGCGACGTCGGGCACGTCGCAGTGTCATGCAGGCACTGTATCAATGGCAGCTGTCGGATAATGAGCCACAATCTATCGTTGATCAATTCCTTGGATTGCTGAATCCTAAAAAAGTTGATATTGACTATTTTCAACTGGGTTTTCAGGGAACTTTAGCGTCTCTTGGCAACATTGATGAGCAAATGGCACCTTACCTCGATAGAGATATACAACAGGTTGATCCCGTTGAAAGAGCCATTTTAAGATTAGCCACATGGGAACTCTGTGATCGTATTGATGTCCCATACAAAGTGGTGATTAATGAAGCTTTGGAGTTGGCAAAAAGCTTTGGTGCGGAAGATGGTCACAAATATGTCAATGGCGTATTAGATAAATTAGCCAGAAAAATACGTACTTCAGAGATATAGTCTGTGTTTCAGGGTGAACAATAAATAAACCCTAATGCGCTATTTCAATGTTTATTAAAAATAGCAGTATCCCTATTTATTTGTCAGCAGATGAAGTGCTGCAAGCAGGTCAAAAATAATGATGTCCGATGATTCCAGGAATCATGACTTGAGTGATGATTCATTATCTGAGTTTGATATTATTCAAACCTTCTTTAATCGTTCTTTACCAGCACATCAAGCGGTCTATTGTGATTTGGATCGACAAAGACCGGATGTTGCTTTGGGTGTCGGTGATGATTGTGCGTTGCTGAGAGTGCCTCCCGGACAATCCCTCGCTGTTTCAATGGATACTTTGGTTGAAGGTGTTCACTTTCCTGAAAGTATGGCACCTGAAGATTTGTCCCATAAAGCCTTGATGGTGAATTTAAGTGATTTGGCAGCCATGGGGGCTGAACCTGCATGGGTGACTTTGTCATTGACATTGCCCAAAGTGGATAAAGCATGGCTTCAGGCATTTAGTGATTCCTTTTATGAAGTGTTACATCACTTCCAAGTACAGCTTGTCGGTGGTGATATGACATCAGGTCCTCTAAGTGTCACTGTGCAGGTGCATGGTTTTGTGCCGGAAGATGGCGCATTGAAACGACAGGGTGCACAGGTGGGTGATTTAATTTGTGTCACAGGTGCTTTAGGAAAGGGTGCACTGGGTTTGATGTTAGAGCAAAAGCAATTGGAACCTAAGCAGTTTGGCGATAATTGGGCGCTCTTTTTTGAAGACTGGCTGACGCATTATCGCCGCCCTACGGCGCAGGTTGCTGCTGGCATCGTACTCCGACGATTTGCAACATCGGCGATTGATGTTTCTGATGGATTAATAGCGGATTTAGCGCATATTTGTCGTGTGAGTGGGGTCAGCGCATTGATTGACACCAAAGATTTGCCATTGGCCGGAAAGGGATGTGATGCAGACTCAGAAACTCTGTTCATTGATGCCGCCCTGGCAGGAGGCGATGATTATGAGTTGTGTTTTACCTTAAATGAAGTGTATGCCGATAAAGCCATGTCAGAGTTAGAAGCGGTGGGTGTGAAAGCCCATGTCATAGGTCGCATACAAAGTAAATCGGGTGTGCAGGTGATGCGTCATGGAGCAGTTTATACGCCGAAGTATGCAGGTTTTGATCATTTTAAGAAGGCATCATCCAAGTAAAGCGCTATACTTGTTTTTTTTGAATAAGCATTAAAAAAACCATATTGAATAATAAACAGCCTCATCATCAAGTTGCAAAAGAATATCTTGGCATGATTCATGCTTTAGATGATGCTGTTTAATTGAAATACTCACCATTAAAATGACTGGAGAAAACTATGTCCGTTGAATCTGTACTTGAGACACTGTCTGAAAATGATATTAAGTTTGTTGATTTACGCTTTACTGATACCAAAGGTAAAGAACAGCATGTCTCTATTCCTGTTTCTCAGGTGGATTCTGATTTTTTATCAGAGGGGAAAATGTTTGATGGTTCATCCATTGCTGGATGGAAGGGAATTAATGAGTCCGATATGGTATTAATGCCCGATTGTGATACAGCAGTGATTGATCCCTTTTGTGATGATGCCACTTTGAATTTGCGGTGTGATGTACTTGATCCAACAACGATGCAGGGTTATGACCGGGATCCTCGCTCCATAGCCCGACGAGCAGAAGACTATATGCGCTCAACAGGTATTGCCGATGAAGCTTATTTTGGCCCTGAGCCAGAGTTTTTCCTGTTTGACGATGTACGTTATCGTACCGATATGAAAGGCTCTTTTTATGAAATTGACTCCGAAGAAGCCGCCTGGAATTCAGATAAACGTTATGAAGATGGTAATGTTGCCCATAGACCACGAGTCAAAGGCGGCTATTTTCCAGTACCTCCTGTAGATTCTTCACAGGATATTCGTTCACAAATGTGTTTGATTTTGGAAGAAATGGGTATTGAAACCGAAGCACACCACCATGAAGTTGCTACAGCCAATCAAAATGAACTGGCAACACGATTTAATACTTTAATGAAAAAAGCAGATGAATTGCAGGTATTAAAATACGTTGTACATAATGTGGCTCATGGTTATGGTAAAACAGCCACTTTTATGCCCAAGCCTGTTGTGGGTGATAATGGCAGTGGCATGCATTGTCATCAGTCACTCAGTAAAGATGGACAAAATGTGTTTTCTGGCAATAAATATGGTGGCTTGTCGGAAGATGCTTTATTTTATATTGGTGGCATTATTAAACATGCTCGGGCTATCAATGCATTAGCCAATGCATCAACCAACAGTTATAAGCGTTTGATACCAGGATTTGAAGCGCCTGTTATGCTCGCTTACTCTGCAAGAAACAGAAGTGCTTCTATACGTATTCCTTATGTGACCAGCGCTAAAGCACGGCGTATTGAGGTGCGTTTCCCTGATCCGACAGCAAATCCTTATTTGGCCTTTTCGGCGATGTTGATGGCTGGGTTGGATGGTATAAAAAATAAACTTCATCCAGGCGATGCCATGGATAAAGACTTATATGATTTACCTCCTGAAGAGGCGAGTGAAATCCCAACGGTGGCAACATCATTTGAACAAGCACTGAACGCATTAAATGAGGACAGAGACTTTCTAACCGCTGGTGGTGTGTTTAGTAATGACTTTATCGATTCCTATATTCAATTAAAACAGGAAGAAGTGGATGCTCTGAACGTAACCACACATCCTTTAGAGTTTGAAATGTATTACAGTGTATAAACCACAGATGACGCCAGGTAATGTATTGATTAAAAAATAATTTTTAAGTAAATACTTACTTTCGTGAAAAAGGCCTTTTTATAAGGCCTTTTTCATATGAAATCAAGCATGAATCGTTTTTATAGTAATGAAATCATTGAATGATGGCACTGTACTTATGATATAGAGTCCAATATATTAGGGTAGACCCTAGAGTAGTCAATCGGTAACAAGAGCTTGAACTGAGCTCACAGGAGTGAATCATGCTATTTTTTAACCATCCTGGAGACAACATGATTAAAAGTATTCGCGTAAGAATCCATCACTTTTTGATGGGAACATTGTTTTGTACTTTAATGATTTCCGTCAATGCGCAAAAAGCAACGGAAAAAAAACAAGTCAAAAAACAGGAAGAAACTGAAGTTGTAAAAAAAGAGTTTTATACATGGAAAGATGAATATGGTGTTACTCATTTTTCTGATAAACCTCAAAAAGGCGCCCAAAAAGTAGAGATTGTTGAACCAACAGTGATTGAATCTTTCCGACCTAAAGTGAAAGAAACGGAAGAATATGAGTCAATTAAGCAACCCTTTCCTCAGGGCAAAGAAGCGGGTAATCCTGATTTTGCACCAGCCCCCAAACTTGCTAAATTTTCAATCAGTCAACCTGCACATGATACTCAAATCGTTGCCAATGATGGCAAGGTTGAGGTCAGTATTGTTGCTGAACCTAAATCTGAAGCTTTTCAATATCGTTTGTTGATGGATCAAAAAATTGTCGCTCCTCTTCAGAAAGGTACGAAATTTGTCCTGAACAATGTTGAGAGAGGTACGCATACATTACAGGCCGAAGCTATTGATACTAAAGGCAACCTAAAACACAGAACCAAATCGATAAAGGTACATGTTTTTAGAGCATTTGCCAGACGATCCAATTAATAGAAGATCACGTTAGTAAAAGCCATGAGTAATGAAAGATTGTAGGTATTGGAAGGTTGTGGGTATTAGAAGATGGAGGTCAATGGGACAGTGATTCTGCTTTAATTTTTTATGAATAGGATAATAAGGAAATGCACTTTTTTGGTTATTTTTCTATAAAATAGACTATAATGGTGCAATGAATGCACCATTAAGTAACATTCTTGAGCAATACATCAGCACTTCTGTGCTTCTATTTGATGCACAGCATCGGCTTGTTTATGCCAATAATGCGGCTGAAGTCTTGCTGGGACAAAGCTTTAAACAAACAGAATATAAACAGGTTGAACATTTATTTGTTGAAGGCTGCATTTCTCAAACATTGATTGAACGCTGTCTGCAGGAGCAACGGCCAGGTTTTCTGGAATTTGAATTCATTGTCACACCTTTTGCTGAGTGGCGGCCCCGCCATATTTTTTTTCATCCGGTTTCTATTCAACAAAGCACTTATGTATTGATCGAAGTTTTATTATTGGAAGGTGACAATCTGGCAAGAGACAGAGCCCTGATGCAACAAAACCAGGTCAACCAGTCTTTAACTAGAAATCTGGCACATGAAATTAAAAATCCTTTAAGTGGTTTACGGGGTGCGGCACAACTGATGGCCAAACGGGCAACAGAGACTGAGTTAACAAAATTGACGGATATTATTATTGCTGAAGCAGACAGGTTGGGAAAATTGGTTGACAGAATGATGACGCCAGCACAAATAGAATCAAAGGAGTGGGTGAACATTCATGCAGTGATCGATAAAGCGATTGATATGATTCAGTTTCCTCAGCAAGCTGATCTTGTGATTCAACAGGATTATGATCCCAGTTTGCCAGCCGTTAAGATTGCACAGGAACACATTTATCAGGCTTTGATGAATGTGATAAACAATGCACGGGAGGCTTTGCAAGGCAAAGGTCGGATTACTGTCAGAACACGAGCAATGCATCAATATGCTATTGCTGGTAAGCAATATGCTCTGGTGATTAAAATTGATATCGAAGATACAGGTCCAGGAATTCCAGAAGAACTCAAGCCGGTTATTTTTTTACCCACTATCAGTAGTAAAACAACACTCAATAAACAAAATCAGGGCTTAGGTTTAGGTATTGCGCAATCATTGGTTATCCAAAATCATGGCATTATTGAATTTGAGTCTCATCCTGGAAAAACCTGTTTTTCCATTTGTTTGCCAGTGATTCATGATAACCATGATAATAAAATAGCAACATAATAAAGAGGTTTCATCGCTTTGTATCATAACAGGCAATCTTCCGACGACATGGGACAAGAAAAGACAGAACATCATCCTTCTATTTTAATTGTTGATGATGATGAATCCATTCGCTGGGTATTGAAAGAAGCATTAACCGATGAAGGATTTCGTGTAGAAACCCTGGCGTCGGTTAAAGAAGCACTGCAAGCTATTGAAGAGCAATCTTTTTCCGTAGTAATTACCGATGTGTTAATGCCAGGGGATGATGGTTTTCAATTATTAAAAAGATTATCCCAGCAAAAAAAACATTTACCAGTTATTTTAATGACAGCACAAAGTGACTTTCAAAATGCAGTCAAAGCTTATGAACTTGGGGCATTTGATTATTTGCCCAAACCATTTGACTTGGATAATGCGATTGATTTAGCGCATCAAGCCGTTACTTTTTACCAGCAACATCATATGGACGATCATCAAAGTAATACGACAAGTATTCACACAGTGGATGATAAGGATTTTGAAAATATTATGATAGGTGAAGCGTCTTCCATGCAGACGGTCTATCAGGCCATTGGAAAGTTGGCAAAATCCAAAGCCAGTGTTTTGATTAAAGGTGCATCGGGAACAGGTAAGGAGCTGGTAGCACGTGCATTACATAAACACAGTAGGCAAAGTCAGGGACCATTTATTGCTTTAAATATGGCGGCGATTCCTCAGGAATTGATAGAATCCGAATTATTCGGTCATGAAAAAGGTGCTTTTACAGGAGCGAATCAAAAGAAAACGGGGCGTTTTGAACAAGCTCAGGGAGGCACTTTATTTTTAGATGAAATTGGTGACATGCCCTTGGAAACGCAAACACGTTTGTTGCGAGTATTATCTGAAGGTTCTTTCTATCGCATAGGTGGAAAACAACCTATTTCATCGGACGTTCGTATTATTTCTGCAACACATCAGGACTTGTCAGAATTGGTTAAACAGGGAAAGTTTCGTGAGGATTTATATCATCGTATTCATGTGATTCCATTGCAATTACCCGATTTAAAAGACAGAAAGAGTGATATTCCTTTATTGATAACACACTTTTTAAAACAGGCAGCCATAGAATTGGAAGAGCCTTTAAAAATATTGACTGAAGAAGCCCTAAAGCAATGTTTATCTTATTCATGGCCAGGTAATATTCGACAATTGGAAAATATGTGTCGATGGTTAATGGTTATGTGTCCCGGTAAAAAAATCACTATGAATGATTTACCAGAAGAAGTCGGTTTGAATGATAACGACAGCAAGGAGGTAGACATACTGGATAATGAAAAAGCAAAACCAGATGATGAAGATAAACGCCTCTTAAAAAAGATACCTTTAAATTGGGAGGTGACTTTAGAATCTTTTGTGAAAGAACAATATCGACAAGGTGATACACATATTTTACAGTCTATACAGCCTGTGTTTGAAGACAGTATATTACACCTTGCTTTATCATTAACCCAGGGACACAAACAAAAAGCAGCCACTTTGTTGGGGTGGGGGCGTAATACATTGACACGAAAATTAAATCTGTCTCAACAAAAAAAGAATTAAATCATGTCTTTTATATAAAAACATGCCATAAAATAATCCATTGAAAAACTCTGAAGAGAAACTTATAAAATATGTTAAATATTGTGTTGTTTGAACCAGAAATCCCACCGAATACGGGAAACATTATCCGTCTTTGTGCGAATACCGGATTTCATTTACATTTGATTCGTCCATTAGGATTTGCCTGGGATGATAAACGATTACGTCGGGCAGGATTAGACTACCATGAATTTACCCATATTAAACAATATGACAGCTATCAGGAATATTGTGATACTCAAAACATAACTCACACAGATAATCCATCACCTAATAAACTTTATGCGGCATCAACAAAAGGGACACAGAGATACGACCAAGTGAATTATCAGGTGGGCGACACCATTATGTTCGGACCAGAAACCCGAGGTTTGCCAGATACCATTTTAAATACTTTAGAAACATCACAAGTTGTTCGTTTGCCCATGAAAGCAAACAGTCGTAGTTTAAATTTATCCAACAGTGTTGCGGTCTTTATTTATGAAGCCTGGCGGCAACTGGGTTTTTATGATGCCTAGACATCATTTAGATTTTATATAAATAAAAAATAAACAGGCTCTAATCACAATCTTGTAAGCTATTAATCCAATCACGTATGACATCAACGGCTGCCTGGTCAACTCTTGAGCTGGCAAGAGGTGGCATGCGATCATCTGAGAGTGTTTCCATACGTAACAGTAAAACGGATCTATCTGCATTACGGGGCGATAATCTGAATGCATTGTTGACGCCTAAGTTACCTGCAGAGGGTTGCACATTACAGGTATTGGTTTGGTTTAATTCGGTTGTTATTCTTAGATCCATAAAACTGGCTGTACTACCTGGGCGGTGACAACCAGAACAGTTACTGTGCAAATAACTTCTGGCTCGTTGCTCCAGAGTTGCATTGCCATCATCCAGTGCATATAGCTGAGGTTCATCTTCACTGTCTAATAACTCTGATAAATAGCCCGCTTCACTTAAAAAGTCTAATTGATTAATGCCTAATGCGGGATTGACAGCATTTAACTGTGGTACTTCCAAACCTAAACTGTGATTTGCTGCATTAGTATGGCAAATAGCACACTCACTACTGCTGGGAAATGTGTGTACAAAACCATTAATATCCACTGTCTTTCCTTCATCCAATAAGATCGCATCTGTTTGTTCTGTGTTCCATTCATAGCTGTAACCACGCCATCCAAAAGGATGATGAATGAACAATCGGGTTTCCAAAAATCGATCGTTATCCAGGAAGTGTTTGATTAAAACCGTATCTGTCGGAAATAAAAAGTCACCCTCATTGGTTATTTCAATGGTTTCACCATCGGGAATAGCAAAAGATCGTTGTTTATCTGCGCCATCAGACCAAAGAGGAGACAATACATTGTAATCAACAACGCCAGTCGATGATGATTTTGTCTGAGTATTAAAACAACCCACTTGACTGAGTTGTGTCGGCATCACAACACTTGTAGGCTCTCCTCCGTTGGATGTCACTTGAAATATAGTATTTCCTGAACCGCCGTTTAAATTTAATAAATAAATTTCACCATCATTGCCTTGTGCCATAGCGGCAATGGTTCGGCCACTTGAAAAAATAGGTGTAAAATC
This sequence comes from Kangiellaceae bacterium, assembly GCA_965230335.1. Taxonomy (GTDB): domain Bacteria; phylum Pseudomonadota; class Gammaproteobacteria; order Enterobacterales; family Kangiellaceae; genus CBDDKS01. Next base: position 2,067,278 of record CBDDKS010000006.1, read on the forward strand.
TGAACCGACGCTAGCGTTGGCAGGAATCGATAAAAATTGTTGAGAGAAAGTATCACCCCAAATATATTGCCCTACTAAGTTGGGATAATCATCGCCTCGATAAACATAACCGCCAACGGTTGAAACACCAACAGAGCGTGGATATTGAGTAATAGGTAATTGTAAACCTGTGGTATCGCAATTGCTGTTATTAAAACAGGCATTGGCTTCCATGATGGGCCATCCATAATTACCATTAATGATTACTTTGTTGACTTCTTCAAATGTACGTTGACCGACATCAGCAAGCCAGAGATCGCCGGTTTCGCTATCAAAACTCCAGCGCCAGGGATTTCTGAAGCCGTAGGCATAAATTTCAGGGCAATGGGTGGTGTCATTACCACTGCGCTCACCGGTATCACAACGTGTTTGTCCAGTATTGAGAGGGTTGCTCTCAGGAATGGTGTAAGGTGATGTGCTGACATCAATACGAATCATCGTGCCTAATAAATTGGTTAAGTCCTGTGATTCATTAGCATTGGCACCACCATCTCCAAAGGCCACATACAGCAAGCCATTAGGACCAAAAGCAATGTCGCCACCGTTGTGATTGTTCGCTGGTTGATCCAGTGTCAGAAAAACTTCTTCACTGTCGGGATCAACCATACGGGTTGTTGTATTGACATTAAAAGACGATAGAGTGGAACGTCCTTGCTGAGTTAAATCATTGTAGACAACAAAAATTCGATTATCAGTGGGGTAATCAGGGTGGAATGCCAGTCCGGTCATACCCATCTCTAAAGTTGTTGATACTCTCGATGAAATATCAAGTACAGTAGTGGCATTGTTAGCCGTCGATGTATTGTCAAAATTGACAATACGTCCAGCTCTTAATGCAACAAACCAAAAACTTGAATCTGAGGAGGGTTGCACCATAGCCAAAGGAGAAGATAGTGTGGGAAGATTAACAAAGCGTGCTTCAATATCGACCTGTCCCAAACCACCAATAATGGGTTCAGGAGGAATACAATCAATATTGGAAAAACGGACAGGATCAATCACAACATGAACATTTCTGGTCACTTCCGTTGTGTTATCGTCTGAATCCGTTGCTGAATAGGTGATGGTGTAAATATCAATTGTGTTGATATCGACAGTGCCACTAATCGTGACTGTGACATCGCCATCTTCTTCATCGGTTGCTGTGGCTCCTGGTTCATTATAATCCGAACCCTGTACAAGGATGAGTGGATCATCTCCAATCAGTGTAATAACGGGGGCTGATACAGTGTTTCCATTGTTGCTGCTACCACAACCTATAATACACAGGATAAAAAAGACAGACAGCCCTTGAGTTATGTTGAATAAGGTGAAATATTGAGTCATGATGAGTACCACTTTGTTTTTAACACAGCCCCAGTTAATCATAATGAATAGTGAGTAGGATACTGAATTTTTTATGACAAACGTATTTATATAAGAGACAGGCGTTATTTGGAGGATATTTTGAGATGCATTATTAGGGGCTGTTTATTTCTCTTATTGATGTTTTATTTTGTTTAATTTAAACTCAGTATCAACATTATGTTTGGTACTCTTTTTTAGGAATTCAAATGATTTTATTAAAAAAACTAAGGTATTGTTTGTTGTTAATGGCTTTTCCATTATTCGCTGAAAATGTTCAGGAAAAACCCAATGACTCATCTGATATTACATTGATTTATTCAGAACATTATAATATTGGTTTTATGGGTTTAGAAAAACTGCATCCATTTGATAGTAAGAAGTATGGACGAGCAATGTCTGTTTTATCTGATCGTTTTGGAAAAAAACTAGAGCAAATTGTCAAAAGTCCCGAAAAAGAAATTTCACAAGAGGATTTATTATTAGTGCATGGTAAAACATATCTTGATAGTTTAAAGAACAGTCAGTCAGTTGCTAAAATTCTTGAGCTTGCTCCTCTTTCTTATTTACCGGGTAGTATAGTGGATAACTTAGTATTGAGCCCCATGAGGTGGGCTGTTTCTGGTACAGTATTAGCTTCAAAACAGGCACTGGAAAACAAAGCAGCAGTCAATTTATCTGGAGGGTACCATCACGCAGCTAAAAATCATGGTGAAGGCTTTTGTGTATATTCAGATATTGGTGTGGCGGTTGCCGTACTTAAGAAAGAAAAACGACTGAATCAAAATGCAAAGATAGCGATTATTGATCTTGATGCTCATCAAGGGAATGGTTTTGAACGTGTGTTTATGAATGATAACAATGTATTTATTTTTGATATGTATAATGCTGACATTTACCCAAATGATACAGAGGCAAAAAAAGCAATTATGGTAGATGTACCATTAGATAGTCATGTCGGAGATAAAACTTATTTGTCATTTTTAAAAAAGAAACTTCCTTTTTTCTTTGAACAAACTGGACCTGTAGATTTGGTTTTTTATAATGCAGGCACGGATATATACAAAAAAGATCGTTTGGGCCATATGAACATTTCCAAACAAGGCGTTTTTGAAAGAGATAAATATGTCATTGATCAAATTTATCAGCGAAATCTAAAGTCGGTGATGTTGTTGAGTGGTGGTTATACTCAGGAAAGTTATCAATTAGTTGCTGATGGTGTAGCTTATATGCTTAAAAAATATTATTTTAAAAATAATGACTAAATATTTTCGATATCGAACTGTCAATTTGGAAAGGCGATGTGATGAGTTGTAGCTAGCTTGTAGGGTTGCTTGAGACGTTTTTAAGATTAACTCAACTTGGCTTTAATGCGTTGGCTGATAGCAGACATATCCGCTCTTCCTTGCATTTGAGGTTTAAGAAGCCCCATGATTTTTCCCATATCCTTCATACTTTCAGCACCAGTTTCATTAATGGCCTGTTCAATGGCTTGATTAATTTCATCTTCCGTTAAGGGCTGAGGAAGAAACTCCTGAATCACTTCAATTTCTGTTTGCTCAATATCGGCAAGTTCTGTGCGTCCTGCATCATTATATTGTTTGATAGATTCACGTCGTTGCTTGACTGATTTATCTAAAATGGCCAATAGGGTTGGTTCATCAATCGTTTTTCTTTCATCCACTTCATATTGCTTTACTGCTGCTAGTAGCATGCGTATGGTGCCTAAGCGTTCTTTTTGCTTAGCCCGCATAGCATCTTTCATAGCTTCTTTTAAACGCTCAAGTAATGGAACCATAGCAGTGGAAAAATTGAGATATGATTGAAATGAGTAAAAACTTAATAAAGGCGAACGCGTTTTATATTTTCACGTGATAGCTTTTTTAAGTGACGCTTTATAGCGGCTGCTTTTTTTCTTTTGCGCACTGAAGTGGGTTTTTCATAGTGCTCACGACGTCTGACTTCAGCTAAAATGCCTGCTTTTTCGCAGGAGCGTTTAAAGCGACGTAAGGCAACGTCGAAGGGTTCGTTGTCCTTTACCTTTACATTTGGCATAGAGTGTTCACCTACTTGAATTGTATTCAGTTTGTTGAATCTGGGTTAATGAGCTATTTAGTGGTTAAATTTTAGGCAATTTCATAAAAAATAACCAATAGTTAAACCTCCAACGAATTGGAGGCCGCAGATTCTAATCGTTTTTCTACCGAAAAGTAAAGTTTTAAGAAGAAAAACAGGGTGAAATCTACTAAAAAGTTCAAAAAAACACCGAATTTATGATGAATTCGATTTCTTGAGACATTACCCTTCACTTTGTATATGATCATATCCCCGTTTGGTTTTAACGTTGCCGCTTTCAGGCAGTGCGGGGGTATCAAGAAAATCGATGCCTGGGCATTCAATGTGTGTGCTCAAAGCATGGCGTCATTCCTGGAGTAGGGGGAGTATTTGGCCATTCACATTTTAGGTATTGAAACATCCTGTGATGAAACGGGTGTTGCAATATATAAAGAAAATCAAGGTATTATCGCTCAATCTTTGGCAAGTCAGGTTGATTTGCATGCTGAATATGGTGGCGTGGTTCCAGAGTTGGCTTCAAGAGATCATATCCGTAAAACAGCCTTATTAACTCGAGAGGTGTTACAACAGGCTAATTTGACCAAGGCCGATATCAATGGGGTAGCTTATACACAAGGGCCAGGTTTGGTGGGTGCTTTGCTTGTGGGGGCAACTTTTGCAAAAAGCCTCGCTTTTGGTTGGGGATGCCCGGCAATAGGGATTCATCATATGGAAGGACATCTGGTTGCTGCATTATTGGGTGATAACCCACCTGAGTGTCCCTTTGTGGCCTTATTGGTTTCTGGTGGACACACGATGCTTATTGCTGTTGAGCAATTGGGCTGCTATCAGGTATTGGGAGAATCGATTGATGATGCGGCTGGAGAGGCGTTTGATAAAACAGCCAAATTGATGGGTTTAGGATATCCAGGTGGTCCTGCCTTAGCTCAGCTGGCAGAAAAAGGAAGAAAAGGGCAGTTTCATTTTCCAAGGCCAATGACAGACAGGCCTGGATTGGATATGAGTTTTAGTGGATTAAAAACCTATGCTGCCAATACACTGCAAGCTCATGATAACAGTGATGCACAAGTCTTGGCAGATATTGCCTTGGCATTTGAAGAAGCCGTGGCAGATACTTTAGTGATCAAATGCCGACGTGCATTACAATCAGTGAATTATTCCCGATTGGTGGTTGCTGGTGGTGTGAGTGCTAATAAACGGTTAAGGGCGTCGCTGAATGGTTTAATGAAAAAGATGGGAGGTGAGGTGTATTATCCGGCATTTGAATATTGTACGGATAATGGTGCTATGATTGCCTTTGCAGGATATTTACGTTACATGAAACAACAAAAGGAATCACTGAATATACAAGTTAAGCCACGATGGCCAATGTCTGAACTATAAAAGATAAACAGGCTCTAGTTAAATCTGCGACGAATATTGGAATGATGGCGCAAAATAAGCAAGCCGCTTAAACACAATATAATAAGACATTGTGCTGTAAAAAATAAATAAGCAAATAAAGCAATAAAGCATGCTGTGATAATTGAAGATAGTGCAGCCCGCTCGAAAATTATCTGACAGGCTATCCAAATACCGACAGCTACAAGGCTTAATTGCAGATTGAGGGCAATTAAAATACCAAAATAGGTAGCAACACCTTTTCCTCCTTTTAATCCAAAAAATAAAGGATAAATATGGCCTAAAAAAACGGAGAAGCCTGCCAGGTGAACCCAGTGTTCGGGTAGTGTTAATAACTGACTGATTTTGACAGCAACAAATCCTTTTAGACAATCACCAACTAAAGTAATAACGGCTGCTTTTTTGCCGCTGGTTCTTAGTACGTTGGTTGCACCAGGATTACCGGAACCACCACTTCTGGGATCAGGGTAACCTAATAGCTGACAGGTGATAATGGCGGTGGATACGGAGCCTAAAAGATAAGCTGTCAAGATAACTAAAAAACCAATAATGATGTTAGTGGTTGGAAAATCTATCATTCGTATAGTGTCGGTTGCTCTCTTATAGTCAATCCAGCTGATAGTTATCTTTTATGGAGATGTTAATAGGGTGTGGTGATAAACACAATCATATTTAGTGTACCTGAAATGCTTGGGTTACGGTATCATGAGGCTCTAGACCTTAGATTAAATTTAAAAATTCCCGGGAGGCCATCACATTGGATCGCGTATTTATTGAGCAGCTTGAAATAGAGACGATTATTGGTATTTTTGATTGGGAGCGAAAGGTTCGACAAAAAGTGACTTTTGATATAGAAATGCAATCAGATATTCGATTAGCTGCTAAAACAGATCATATTGATCAGGCTCTGGATTATAAAGATATTGCTAAAAAAGTGATTGCCTTTGTTGAAGCCAGTGAATTTCAATTGGTTGAAACCTTGGCAGAAAAAGTTGCACAGTTAATTTTGACACAGTGTCCAGTGACCTGGTTACGTTTAAAATTAAGTAAAGTGGGTGCCGTCCGTGGTTCAAAATCGGTTGGTGTCATCATTGAGCGTGATGTAGATGATGTTTAACCTGTTTTTGAATAGGTGATTTAATCATGATATTGAGCAGATAGCGGTTATGGCGCAAATTTATATCAGTGTTGGTACAAATGTTAATCGACAGCAGAATATTCATTTCTGCTTACAAAAAATATATGCACATTGGCAGAAAATCAATCTATCGTCTTTATACGACACACAGGCAGTTGGTTTTTCTGGCAATAATTTTTACAATATGGTGATTGGTTTCGAAACGGATGAAACTATAGAACACATCGTGGACATTTTAAAAAATATTGAAGTACAGGCTGGTCGGCAACAGAATATAGAAAAATTCAGTGATAGAACTTTGGATCTCGATTTACTGACTTATGATGATAAAGTATGTCAGGAGCCGATTGTTTTACCCAGACCAGAAATTTTATACCATGCTTTTGTCTTACTGCCTTTTTCAGAATTGGCACCAGACTGGATTCATCCAGAGATGAATCAATCGTTACAAGTCTTATGGGAAGCTTTTGATGCCGATAATCAAAGTATTACTAAAGTTGATGATTTGGAAACAATGAAATCTTTTAGACGAGAAAGTATGCTTACACAAAAACATATTGTTAAAAAAGAAGATAGTATTCGATAATCTTATGGTGCAATGTAACCCAAAAACAATAAACAAAAAACCGGTTGCTCTCATTACAGGCTCCGCTGTGAGAATAGGTCACAGTATTGCAACTTATTTAGGGCAACAGGGATTTGACTTGATTTTACATTATGGACAGTCTGATTCAGAAGCACAGCAATTAAAAAAAATATTGGATGAACAATCAGTTAAAAGTTACTTATTGCAAGCTGATTTATCCAATAAAGAAAAAACAGATTCATTCTTTGCAAGCATACCATCAGCATTTAAACCGGTTACATTGTTAATGAATAGTGCAGCTGTTTTTCCTGAAGATGATGAGTGGCAACACTTGAGCTCCCATTGGGATCACATTATGTCCATTAATGCTTATGCCCCTTTATCATTGAGCCAACAATTAGCCTGTGAGGCTGCTGAAAATAATAGTCAGGCACAAATTATTAATATTATTGATGCACGCTTGACAAAACCTGATAGTGATCATTTTGTCTATCGTTTGGCAAAATCAGTGCTTAAAGAAGCGACATTGAATTTTTCAAAAGCATTGGCACCGGATATAAGAGTGAATGCTTTGGCATTGGGGGCTATTCTGGCACCACCTGGTGCACCTCAAGATCATTTAAAGCGACTATCAAAACGTATTCCATTACAAAAAACGGGTGATTTAAAACAAGTTAATCAGGCCATTCAGTATTTATTGGAACAGGATTTTGTGACAGGAGAAGTATTAACTCTAGATGGCGGTGAGTTTTTATAAGTCTATGGAAAAAGAAGAAAAACAATACATTCAAAATATACAAACCTTTTGTGACAAGATAGATGCACCTTATCCATCAAAGGAGGCTATGAAAAGTAGTTTTTTGTTAAATGAAATGATGATAAAAAGGACAGCGGAGAAAAAAAATAATAGGTTATTGAGTATACCGGAATTTGTTGAACACTGTTTGTATGAACCGGAACTGGGCTACTATATGAAATCCTCCATACCTTTTGGAGAAGAGGGTGATTTTGTAACTGCGCCAGAAATATCGGAACACTTTGGTGAATGTATAGCGCATAGTTTATTGTCATTATTAAAAGAAGGTGAGACAAGTATTTATGAATTTGGTGGTGGTACAGGACGTCTGGCCATTCAAATATTAAAGACATTAGAAAAAAATAATATTATTTTGGATACATACACCATTATTGAAAAATCAAAATATTTACAGGTATTACAAAAGCAACAGATAGAAAAAGAAAATTTATCAACACCGATACAGTGGGAGGATGAACTCAAAGAAACGTCAGTGAATGGCGTATTCATTGCTAATGAAGTATTGGATGCCATTCCGGCACATCAGTTTCGATGGGTTCAAGATACTTTTGAGGAACGTTGCCTTATCTGGCAAAATGAACAATGGCAATTTACCTGGCGACGAGAACTGTCAGATGAATTACAATCCTGGTTACAACAGCATCAGGATAAACAACAATGGCAATCGGATGTGCTTTATGAAGCAGGTCCCAGACGTTGTCAGTGGATTCACCAATTGGCAGCAAAATTACAACGAGGCGTGTTATTACTGATGGACTATGGGTATGGTGCAGAAGAATTTTTTCATCAGGAACGCTGTCAGGGGACGTTTCACTGCTATTATCGACATAGAAAACATTCAGATTTTCAGTACTTGCTAGGTTTACAGGACATTAGTGCCCATGTGAACTTTTCTGAAATATGTTTTGCTGCAGAAAATGCAGGTTTGAATTTATTGGGGTATACCACACAGGCTGATTTTTTAATGCGTCATGGTATTTTAGAGACACATCAGGAGAATACAAAGAATGATGTCATAGAAAGAACCCGGTATTCCCAAATCTTACAGAAGCTGCTGATGCCTTCAGAAATGGGAGAGTTAATTAAAGTCATTGCCTTTCACAAAAACATTAGAGAAAATGTACAACCTTTAATACCCAATACACTGGACTCGCGACTTTAATGAAATCGGTTTTACCCATTATATTGTGTTATTTTGTCATATTCCCATCATATGCGTATGCTGTTGAAAAGCTCAGCTGGGGAACTCATGGTCTAATGGCATTATCCATTGCGACTTTGGTCTCTATTGTATTGGTTGCCCGTCATAAAGCATTAACCCATTGGTTAGGACGTATACTGACTTTTGGTTTATATTTTTGGGTATTGATTTTTTTTCAGGCGATTCTTTATGGTATCTATTATGGCTTTTTTCGTTAATGTGTTAATGCTTGATTGTTATAACCGAAAGGTGAGTCAGTAATGGATTGGTTACAGGTTTTATTGCTCGCTATTATTCAGGGATTAACTGAATTTTTACCCATTTCCAGTTCAGCACATTTAATTCTGCCAGCACAATTACTCAATTGGGTTGATCAGGGTAATGCGTTTGATGTGGCTTTGCATGTAGGTACTTTACTGGCGGTCATGTATTATTTTCGACAAGAACTCAAACGAATGAGTATTGCTTTTTTTCGCAGTGGGTTCAGTCAACAGCGAGAGCCTGATGCTAATCTGGCATGGGCCGTACTTTGGGGAACCATTCCTGTTGGCATAATAGGTTTTTTATTGAATCAGTTTGATATTGTTGATCGTTATTTAAGACATGTTGAAGTGATTGCAGCAACAACCATTGTCTTTGCATTATTGTTGGCCTGGGTTGAAAAAAAAGCATCTCATCACCGTGATGAATACGATATGGGCTGGTTTGATATTGCGATGGTTGGTTTTTGCCAGGCATTGGCTTTAATACCTGGCACCAGTCGTAGTGGAGCAACTATGATGGCGGGTTTATGGTTGGGGTTAACCAGAAGTGCCGCAGCCCGTTTTTCATTTTTATTATCGATTCCAGTCATTTTGCTTTCCGGCGGATTAACAACATTAAAATTGATTCAACAACCTGAACCTGTCAACTGGTTGTATTTGGCCATTGGCAGTAGTGTGGCAATGTTGTGTGCGTTAGCTTGCATTCATTGGTTTTTAAAACTAGTGGATAAAATTGGCATGATGCCTTTTGTCTGGTATCGCCTGGCTTTAGGCGCAGTACTCATTGTATTTATTATTTTGAGATGATATTCAAAATCACTTATTAAGATCAATAAACCTTCAGTTAAATTATTTTTTGAGTCAGAGTCAGTGGAACGCTGTTTCTGAGATAGCCTTTTTTCTGTCCGAGATTTTTTATAATACTTATGAATTGAAAGAATTAGTAATTAATTTTTTTGAAGTTTAAATGGACTTGACTCAAATCAAAAGATAGAGAAATAGTTGAGTTTTATAGGGAGTTTTTCTTGTTTCGTATGTTTACCTGGATTACGCTGCTTTCATAATTACAAAAATAAATTTATCTCATTGTTTGTTTAACGCCTAAGAGGAAACACAAATGAAAGTAACACAATTCAAAGCTTTAATAATATGTATGAGTTTATTATTTAGTCCGTTTATTTTTGCAAAAGAAGGTGATCTTCTTGTTCGGGCAAGAATTATTAATGTGTCGCCCAGCGCAGACAGTGATGTTATTACGGCTATTGGTGGTGGAACACCGTTAGGGGCTAATGCAACTATTGATGTGGATAGCAAAGTCACATTGGACATCGATTTTACCTGGTTTCTAACCGATCATTTTGGCTTGGAGCTGTTATTGGATTTATCATCGGTACATGATATTAAAGGAGATGGTGATCTGGCAGGTGCCGGTAAGCTTGGTGAAGCTCGGGTGTTGCCTCCAGCACTGATTGCACAATATCACTTTTCTCCAAGGAAGCATTCACGGCCTTATGTAGGTGCAGGAATCAATTACACTATCTTTTTTGATGAGGAAACAACACCAACAACCACAACGGCTTTAGGAGCAACGTCTACAGGGCTTGATATTGATCCGACCTTAAGTTTTGTTTTACAAGCAGGTATTGATATTGATATTAATGAAGATTACTTCTTAAACTTTGATATGAAGTACATGATGTTGGACACAACTGCGACAATTAGTGCCAATGGCTCAGATGCCGCAACAGTGGATTTTGATTTGAATCCTTTTGTTTTTGGTGTCGGTTTAGGTATGCGTTTTTAGTGATTGGAATGATACGATGAAGGCGAGCAAAAGCTCGCTTTCTTTTTGATATATATAGAAATAATGGAAACGTCACTGTCATAGCACAGGTATTCATTATTTTGGGGTAGTGTTATTTTTTGCGATGAAAGGCAAATAATCTCCAGGTTTTATTTCCTTTTGTTTTATAGGGGCTATACTGATCATGTAAAAAGAGCTTTTTTAATCAACCTGAGATTTTATGAATTATGGCTATGCAGTTCAATTATTCATATAAAGAATGCTTGCAACGGAGTCAAACCGCGCAATGGGATCTGGATTATTTTTATGATATTAATCTGGATTTTTCAAAACCTTTTCTTCCAGAACACTTAGCTAAAACAGAGCCATTAACTATGTTATCAGACAAGGAACGTTTGTACTTAAATCAAATTAGAGGTTATTCCTATGCGTATCTTTTTCGATTTATAGAAGAATATATTATTAGTCTGGTTGATGGCTTATTGAAGGAAGAGTCGGATGAGACACGGGATAAAGCTTTATCTATATTTTTGGAAGAAGAAAAGAAACATCAGGCATTGTTTAAATATTTTGAAAAAGAATTTGTAAAAGGATTTTCTGTTCAATGTGATGTTATTGGTGGTATGAAGCAAGCTTCAGAAACCATATTGGCTCATTCACCACTCAGTGTGATGTTATTCACAACCATGTTGGAGTGGTTAACACAATCTCATTATATGGCTTATTTCAGTGGTAAAAAAGGAGACAGCCTGCTGATAGATGATTCTTTTAAAGAGTTGTTTAGATTACATTGGGTGGAAGAAGCACAACATGCACGTCTTGATGCACTAGAAACCTTACGTCTTGCGAAAGATATGCAAACTGATGAGATTGATGTGAATATCCAAGAGTGTTTACAAATGTGTAATCTGTTAATCAATATGATGGCGCAACAGGCTGTCTGTGATTTATCCAGTTTGGAACGAGTAATTGGAAGAACATTAGAAGAACAGGATAAAGAGATTATTATAAAACAACAACAGCAAGCTTATACCTTTAGTTTTATTACACTGGGTTTAGTTAACAGACATTTTAAAAATTTATTGGGAGAACTGTCGGATAATGCAGAATTCATTGTGAATGAATACGTGGAGGGTTTGATCAATGACTGAAGACAGTAAAAAAAGTTTGGCAACTGATTTATTTCAGATTGGTAGTGGAGTTGGTGAAGCAGAATTACTCGAAATTTATCGAGATTTACTGGAAAATATTCTATGGGAGAATTCGAATACTATTAATGAATTAAAAAAATCTGAACGTCAGTTAAAGCGAGAGGCAGAAGAAAGAGATCGACTGGAAGCCGAATTAAGAATGGCACAAAAAATGGAAGCTGTGGGCCAATTGGCTGCAGGTATTGCACACGAAATTAATACGCCGACACAGTTTATCAGTGATAATATCCACTTTATTACAGATTGTATGGATGATTTAAAAAAGGTGATACAGCAAGCCATGACATTAGCTGAAACGATAGAAAAAGGAGAAGCCAATGCTGACCATGCACAAGCCTTTAAAGAGTTATATGAAGAGGCTGATATGGAGTATTTTTTTGAAGAAGCGCCGGTGGCTTTAGAGCAGTGTCATGAAGGTATTGACAGAGTGCGTACCATTGTTCAGTCCATGAAAGAGTTTTCCCATCCGGGAGCTGATCCAGATGCTGTCTCTGGTGTTGATTTGAATAGTACCATTCGCAATACCGTGACTGTAGCAACTAATGAGTGGAAGTATGTTGCTGAAGTAGAATTAAATCTGGAAGAAAATTTACCGATTATTCAGGCTATTTCGAGTGAAATAAAACAGGTGATATTGAATTTAATTGTGAATGCAGCCCATGCTATTGCTGATTCACAAAAATCAGAAAAAGGCAAAATCACCATATCGACTGCTTTTGATGAAGGATTTGTTGAGGTCAGAATCACTGATACTGGCACAGGTATTCCCGAGAAAGTACGTGATAAATTATTTGAACCTTTTTTTACAACCAAAGAAGTCGGCAAAGGTACTGGACAGGGACTTTATATTTCTCACAAGGTGATAGTACAGAATCATGGTGGTTCTTTAAAATTTGAAACAACATTAGATGTAGGTACGACCTTTATCATCCGGTTGCCTGTCAGTATTACGGATGCAAACCAAAACAAAACGGCTGAATAGGAACTACGGGAGAGCATCGTATGCTGAATATCATATTTGTTGATGATGAGCCAAATGTACTGAGGGGGTTAAAACGCATATTAAGACCCATGCGTAACGATTGGAATATGGTATTTTGTGAGTCAGCTGATGAAGCACTGAAGTCTCTTAGTGAGCAAGCATTTGATGTGATTGTCAGTGATATTCGAATGCCAGGGATGAGTGGTGTACAGTTATTAAATCAGGTGAAAACAGAATATCCGAAGATTATTCGATTGGCCTTATCGGGTGATGCAGGATCTGAAACAGAACTAGAATGTGCAAAGGCGGCACACCAGTTTTTATCCAAACCAACAGATGGTGATGTTTTAAAATCAGCCATCAGTCGGGCTGCAAATCTTAGGGATGTGGTGGTTGATGAGCGGGTGCAAGCCATGATTGGTTCTGTTGATGCTTTACCCAGTTTACCTGAACTTTATCAAAGGGTATTGGAAGAAGCAGCTGATCCCAATGGTAGTGTCGGTAAAATTGGCGATATTATTGGTGAAGACATTGCCATGACAACAAAAGTGTTGCAGCTGGTTAATTCGGCTTTTTTCGGGATACCACGAAAGATAGAGTCGGTACAGCATGCCGCATCACTTTTGGGTATTGATGTCTTAAAATCCTTGGTTTTGGCCCAGGAGGTTTTTCAGTCTTTTGATGAAAAAGATTTGGGTGGATTGGATTTATATAATCTGACGCACCATAGTAATCAAGTGGCTTCGTTGGCAAGAACATTTGCCCAGGAGGCTGGTATGCCCAGAAAACTGTGTGATGACGCCTTAATGGCAGGCCTCATGCATAATGTGGGTAAACTGGTTTTGGCAAGCTCTTTTCCAGAACGTTATGAGGTGGTCACAACAGGTTATGCCAATGGTATTGATTTTCGAGAGGCAGAAAGTAAAGAATTTGGCATCACTCATGAAATAGTCGGTGGCTATCTTTTGGGTATGTGGGGTTTGCCGAACCCTATCGTGGAAGCCATTTCTTTTCATCATAGCCCGAGTTCCAGTGCAACGGCAGAGTTATCTATATTATCCTGTCTTTATTTAGCAGTGACTTTAATTAATGCCGACAGACGATCTAAATTGGATGGAGAGCTTGAGAATTTCCTGGATATGGGCTATTTATTGGAGATATATGATGAAGAAACACTGAGAAAATATATCGATATTTTACATAAAAAGAATGAGGAAACAGAGTCATCGTGAATGTTAAAGTCATGCTTGTCGATGATGAGCCTAATGTATTGAGCGGATACGCTAGAACATTACGCAAGCATTTTAAAATTACCACCTGTACCAGTGGTGCTGAAGCACTGGATGTTGCCAGTAAAAATGGACCTTTTGCCGTTGTTGTGTCTGATATGCGAATGCCAGAAATGAATGGCGTCGAATTATTATCTCGTTTAAAGAAAATGCAACCTCATACCGTCAGGATGATGTTAACCGGTAATTCTGATCAACAAACGGCCATTGATGCGGTGAATCAAGGCGATGTTTTTCGATTTATGAACAAACCTTGTTCTCCCAAAGCGATGGCAGAATCATTGCAGGCGGGTATTCGACAGTATCGTTTAATTCATGCAGAAAAGGAGCTTTTGGAAAAAACAGTGAAGGGTAGCGTCAATGTTTTATCAGAAGTGCTATCGTTAACCAAACCCGATATTTTTGGTCGAACCAATCGTTATAAATCCAACATGTTGGCTTGTGCAAAGCAGTTGGATATTGAAATTGACTGGACATTAGAAACAATTGCTTTATTGAGTTTAATCGGTACGGTGTCTTTTTCTGATGCCATTGTAGAAAAAGCGTTGTCAGGCGGTGTGCTATCTGATAACGACAGTAAAGCTTTTCATAATCATCCTATTATTGGTGCGGATGTACTGAGTAAAATTCCCCGTATGGAAGCGGTTGCAAAAAGTATTCGCTATCAAAGGAAAAATTTTGATGGCTCAGGTGAACCTAAAGATGATGTGAAAGGCGCTGAAATACCCATAGGTGCCAGGTTGCTAAGAGTGGTGACAGAAATGGATTCATTGGAACAGTCTGGTATGCAAATACAGGATGTTCTCAATATGATGTCTACAAAAAACCATATTTATGATCCAGACATAGTCAATGCCTTGATAAAAATCCATTCCTGCAATGACAATAGTAATGTTAGAGAAGTGAATGTGTATCAGTTAACGGATAACATGGAATTGGCACAGGATGTTATTACAGAGTCGGGCACTTTACTGATTGCAAAAGGGCAAATGTTATCGCCTTCTGCAAAAGAACGTTTAATTAATTTTAGTAAAAATGGCGTTATCAAAGAGGTTGTTGTTGTTAAATTGTTGAAGGAATGATGATAAGTATTTGGTTCATATATCACTGGATCAGCATGCTTTGGTAGTGTGATTATCTTTGTGAAAGATGCCGTCATTTAAGATGAGTCAAAATAATGATTCACTGTTTTATGCCAGTTTAAAGTGATTTAGCTATATCTTAAAATAATATATATAAATATTTCTTCTTGTAACGGACACATTAATGTCACTCATTTGCCATACCTGAAAAATATATTGCAATCTCCATTTAAAAAACATGTTGGAGAATAAAATGAAATATTTACAAAAAATGATTACCGTTTTTCTTTGTGCAGGATGTGGTTTTATGAACCCTGTTTCTGCAGATAGTAAAAAATCATACGATTTTTTTGATTCATCAAACAAAGCATCGGTATTTAAATTTAGAAATCATGCAGTGCAACTGGGTGTTCGTCCTTTTTATTTAGTGGATGATATGGATAATGGACAACTAAAAAAAGAGTTAAGTCATTGTGCAAACACTATTCGGAAATATAAAAAAAGTAATTTTTCTATTGGCCATAGAGGAGCGCCAATGCAATTTCCTGAGCATACCAAAGAGTCTTATATTGCTGCGGCAAGACAAGGTGCTGGTATCTTGGAATGTGATGTGACTTTTACAAAAGATAGAGAGCTGGTTTGTCGTCATTCACAATGTGACTTGCATACAACGACAAATATCTTAGCAACACCTTTAGCAAAAAGATGTTCAGAGCCTTTCTCTCCTGCCATTTATGATGATGAAGGCAATTTAATTCAACCAGCAACGGCAAAGTGTTGTACCAGTGATATCACCTTGGCTGAATTTAAAACACTGAAAGGGAAAATGGATGCAGCTAATTCTGGAGCAACCAATTTAGCTGATTATATGAACGCAACAGCAAACTGGAGAACCGATCTTTATACACAAAATGCAACTTTGTTAACTCATGCAGAAAGCATTGAGTTATTTAAATCGCTTAATGTGAAAATGACACCAGAACTTAAATCGCCTAGTGTGCCTATGCCTTATGAAGGCACTTATACGCAAGAAGATTATGCGCAACAAATGATCGATGAGTATAAAGCGGCAGGCGTTAAACCTAGAAATGTTTATGCGCAATCGTTTAATTTACAAGACGTATTATATTGGATCAATAATGAACCCAGATTTGGTAGGCAAGCCGTTTATTTGGATGGTCGTTACAGTGACCCAACATTTGATTTTAGAAATCCATCAACATGGTCACCCAGCATGGATGAATTAGCACAATCAGGCGTTAAGATTTTGGCACCACCAACATGGATGCTTTTGGATTTGGATAGTGACAATGCTATTGTGCCTTCTATTTATGCTGATAAAGCCAAGTATGCAGGTCTTAAGTTAATTACCTGGACATTAGAGCGTTCCGGTTTATTGGCAACAGGTGGCGGTTGGTACTATCAATCAATAACGCCTGTGATTAACAATGATGGGGATATGCTACATGTGTTAGATGTATTAGCTCAGGATGTTGGTGTGATTGGTATTTTCTCTGATTGGCCTGCCACTACAACCTTTTATGCAAATTGTAAGCGTATCAGATAAATAGCAAGTCATAAGTCATTCATATAAGTAATAAGCAAGGAATAGTCTCTTAGTAAATCTATCGTATTGTAGGGAGGCAATACGATAGATTTAGCGCATATTACTCTTTTAATCAATGTTTAATTTTTTTAGTCGATAACGAATAGCTCGAAAACTGATGCCTAAATATTCCGCGGCAGCTGTTTTATTACCATTAAATTTTTCCAGAGCATTTAATAATAATTCTTTTTCAATGTTTTCCAGGTATTTTTCGAGAGGTTCGCTGCCTCGTGCTGCATCATGTGGTTGACTGTTTTTTGTATTGTCCGTTGTTGTTGAGGTGGTTTGAGACAGTTTTAAATCAATATCATAAATGGTGTTTTCATTACAAAGGGCTAATGCACGCTCTAAAATATTTTCCAGTTCACGTATGTTTCCTGGGAAAGAATAAGACATGAGTTTTTCAACAGCAGATTTTTTTATTTTAGGCAATTCAATATTATTTCTATTGGATAATCTTTCTAGAAAATATTTTATCAGTAAAGGAATGTCTTCAGTGTGTTCTCTCAAAGCAGGAACATTCACTTCTATGACATTAATTCTGTAAAATAAATCCTGTCGGAATTTTCCTTGGTCTACTAATGTGTTGAGATGTTTATGTGAGGCTGAAATAATACGAACATCAACAGAGAGTTCACTTTCTGAGCCTACAGGTCGAATGCTTCTTTCCTGAATCGCTCTTAATAATTTTACCTGCATAGATAAAGGTAAGTCTGCAATTTCGTCAAGAAACAGAGTGCCACCGTTGGCGGCTTGAAATAATCCGGCTTTATCTTGCGTAGCACCTGTGAAACTGCCTTTTTTATGACCAAAAAATTCACTTTCCATGAGTTCACTGGGAATAGCACCACAGTTGATGGCGATAAAAGCCTGTTTATTTCTTGAACTGTTTTTATGAATCAATTGTGCTACCATTTCTTTACCTGTACCGGATTCTCCAATAATGTAGACAGGTGCCTGGCTATTGGCAACTTTTAAAATGGTTTGTTTTAAAGACTTTATTTGTGGACTGTTACCAATCAGTTGTCGGTTCTGTATTTTATAAGATGTCTTTTTGGTGTGATGTGCCTGAATGGCACTGGAGATAAGATTGCGTAAATTATTTAATTCAATAGGTTTGGAAAGAAAGTCAAAAGCGCCCAGTTTCATTGCCTCAATGGCTGTATTAACATTACCGTGTGCTGTGATAACAGCAATAGGTGTCGATTTTTTTTGCTCCTGTAACAGACTGATTAACTCAAAACCATTGCCATCTGGCAGTTTCATATCGGTAAGGCAAAAGTCAAAGGTGTGTTGGTTTAATAATACTTTTCCTTTGGCAACCGTATCTGCTGTATGAAAATCAATATCCATTTGTTCTAGTGTCATAGACAAAAGCTCAAGAATATCTGGTTCATCATCAATAATAAGTGCTAATGGTTTGGTCATAATAATTATTTAGTCACTGTTATGGTAAAGAAAAAGAGGTTTTATCAGGCAAGGCTGTTTCTTGGAGTGTTGTATTGCTTTTTGAAAAAGAGATTCTAAAGCAACTACCACCAGAAGGTATAGGAATATAATCAAGATGAGCCTGATTGATTTCACAAAGTTCACGAGATACGTAAAGTCCTAGGCCAGTACCTGAATTACTGCTGGTGAAGAAGGGTTCAAAAATGCTTTCTGCTTGTTGTGGTTCAATACCAAGACCATTATCAATAATATCTAAAAAGAATTGTTTTGTTTTGGGGTTGAAGTCAGAGATTAACGTGAGTCGTTTTTTTTGATTGGTAGCAAAAGCATGTTTTAATGCATTTTCACATAAATTATAAATGACCTGATGTAATTGGCTGGTATCAAACATGACCGTTTGATTTTCTGGTTGAATCTGTAAGGTAATATTAAAATCCTGTTTTAAATCGTGATCTGATTTGAATTCGTGAATGGTATTTTCCAAAATGGGTAATAGCTTTATAAAGCTGGGCTGTGATGGTTTTTTTCTGGAAAGTTGCATTACATTTTCAATAATGATATTCACCCGATTAGCATTTTTTTCAATAATGGAAACCAGTTTTTTTTCTTTTTCAGTGATGATTTTTGATTCATCCAGTAGTTGTGCAGCATGACTTAATGCGCCTAATGGATTTCTGATTTCATGAGCAATACTGGCTGTGAGTCTTCCTAGAGACGCGAGTTTTAAATCCAGTGCCTGTTTGGTCATCGGTGTACTGTCTTCCAGAAAAATGAGATAAATATGTTGTTCTTTGTCAATAATGGTAACAGAAACATGGATAACCGGCGATGTTGGAGAATGGCGCATAGATAAAGAAGTGACATCGTCCTGCTGTTGCCATTGCTTTAGAATATCGTCCAGTTTAGGGCTGATATGATTTAGAGATTGACCTACTGCATTTTCAGGCATATCCAATAATGTCCAGGCTGCTGTATTAATAAATTGAATTCGACTTCGATAACCGACAACAATCACACCTGTTTTCATAAATTGAATAATATGTTCATTTAACTTTTCCATGTTGGCAAGAATGGCGCTGGTCGACTCAATTTGCAGTTGACTTTCTTTTAATCGTTTTGCAGTGATAAGAGCAAAGAGAGCAATAGAAAAAAAAGTAGCGCCTAAAAAACCAGCCTGTGTAATTTGATTAATGCGCTGACTGTCCAGTAAATGGAAATAAAAAGCTTCCGATAATACGGCTGTGGTAGCGATGGCGGCAAAGGTCATCGAACGATAATTGGAAATTAACAGACAGCCTGTCATGACTGAAACTGCCATCAGCATACCGAGCCCTGTACTAATACTGCCACTGGCATGAATGAAAATGGTGATGAAACAAATATCCAGTAATACCTGAAGCTCTATATTAAGGCGTAAATTCTTTTTGATATAGTGATTGGTGATAAAAAAAGTAAAGCTCAAAAAACAATGACTCATCACTGACCAATAAAATAAAGAAGGGTTTCTTTTTCCGAAAAAGATATATTGATCCTGTAATAAAAAGAATATCAATAAACTAAAAGCAGTGATAATACGAAAAGTCGTATAAATTTGCAGGGCACGCCACCGCGTATTTTGATATTCAAGCTGTATGGAATTCATTCGGGTATAAAGGTATTTCGCTAATAATAGTATTCTTTTCTTTCATTTTAGTTGACTTATAAGGTTTAGTGAATGTTTTGCGATAACAGACTAAATAAGAGACAATAACCAGTAAATCGTAAAACAGAGCAAAAAACGTTATCAACGTAAAATTTTTATTGGTTAAGTAGTAAATATGCGTATTGTATTAGCCCAGGTTAATCCGAAAGTAGGGGACATTCATTATAACAAAGAGATGATTTTGCGGTGTGTCGAGCAAGAATATGCTGCGCATCAACCCGATATTATCGTATTTTCTGAATTAGTGATTTGTGGTTATCCGCCAGAGGACTTGTTATTAAGAGATGACTTGCATCATCAGATACAAAAAGCTCTTAATGAGATAACTGAGGTCTGCTCTCAAGTGGCTTTGGTCATAGGGCATCCAGAAAAAACAACAGAAGGCATTTATAATGCAGCTTCTTTTATTGAGGGAGGAAAACGACAGCATGTTTATTTTAAGCAAAAATTACCTAACTATTCAGTATTTGATGAAAAGCGCTACTTTATGGCAGGTAGCGAGCCTTGTGTTGTTGATTTCAAAGGCAGAAAAATAGGTCTGGTGATCTGTGAAGATCTTTGGCATGAAGCGCCAGTGAAACAGACAAAAATGGCCGGTGCAGATATTATCTTATCACCGAATGCATCGCCTTATCATTTTGGACACAGAAACGATAGAGTTCAGATTGTGCAGACAAGAGCAAGAGAAAATGCATTAGGTATCTTGTATGTGAATCAGGTCGGTGGGCAGGACGAGCTGGTTTTTGATGGACGCTCTTTGGTTGTCAATGAACAAGGGCAATTGATGCATGAAATGCTGGCCTTTGAAGAAGATCATTATTGTATTGAGTGGAAAGAGAACACAATAAACCGTCTTGAGGCCACACCAACACTTTCATCTATGAGCCTGGAGCAGGAAATTTATCAGGCTTTGGTGTTAGGCGTAAAAGATTATGTGAAAAAAAATGGCTTTAAAGGGGCATTGCTGGGTTTATCGGGAGGCATTGATTCTGCTTTAACATTGTCAATTGCTGTGGATGCGCTAGGTGCAGAAGATGTTGAAGCTGTGATGATGCCTTATCAATATACCTCAGATATGAGTCTTGAAGATGCAGAAACCGAAGCCAGAGTATTAGGTGTGCATTATCGAGTGATGTCTATTGAATCCATTTATCATGCCTTTATAAAAACATTGGAACCTGCCTTTGAAGACTCAGAGGTCGACACAACAGAACAAAACCTGCAATCACGTTGTCGAGGCACTTTATTGATGGCGTTATCCAATAAAACAGGGCGTCTGGTTTTAACCACTGGGAATAAATCGGAAGTTGCCGTGGGTTACGCCACCTTATATGGTGATATGGCTGGTGGATTTGATGTGTTAAAAGATGTTCCCAAAACCTGGGTGTATCGTTTGGCACACTATCGTAATCAGGTTGCCCATCATCAAAACCAGCAGGAGGTCATCCCACGACGTGTCATAGAAAGAGCCCCTTCAGCAGAATTGGCACCTGATCAAACGGATCAGGATTCATTACCTGACTATGCAACGCTGGACGCCATTTTAGAAGCCTATGTGGTCGATGATAAAAGCATCTCTGATATAGTGGCATTGGGTTTTGAAAGAGAAACCGTTGTGCAGGTGATGTGCTTAGTAGATAGTAATGAATTTAAACGTCGTCAGGCACCGCCGGGTGTGCGTATTAGCCGCAGAGCATTTGGACGTGATCGTCGTTATCCGATCACTTCAGGTTTTACTAAAGCATTACAGTGATAACAATCTGTTGTCGTAACAAAAAAACTGTAGTAACAAAAAAGAAATACAATAATAAAAACAATGTGTATCGATTGAATCATTAGGTGTATGAATCATGTCAATAAAACGAATAGAAGCTATTATCAAACCTTTTAAACTGGATGATGTGCGTGAGGCATTACAGGATTTGGGTGTCATGGGAATGACCGTCACAGAAGTAAAAGGATTTGGTCGACAAAAAGGACATACAGAACTTTATCGGGGCGCTGAATATATGGTTGATTTTTTACCCAAAGTTAAAATTGAAGTCATGGTCAAAGCGTCTTTAGTGAACACTTGTGTCGATGCCATTTTGGAAGTCGCCAGAACAGGAAAAATCGGTGATGGAAAAATATTTATCAGTGATGTTGAGCGGGTGATTCGTATTCGAACGGGTGATGAAGGAGAAGAGGCTATTTAATTTTATTATTCTTTTCTTATTTTTAAATAATCCATGTTAAATATGATTCAGACTTTCATCCCTGAAGTCCGTTGTCTTAATAATTATCGGTAACAAATACCTTCCGTAGGCATATTCAGGGCGTTTGCTGACTTTTTGCTCCTGAAAAGTCAGTCGCGATGATGACATCATCGTGAAACTACGTATTTATATTTAAAAACTTACAAAGTCTTTTTGGCAATTTCCGGGTAATTCAACTTAAATAAATTGGTCGTCTTTCTGGCAAGATCATGCAACTCTAACATTTCATAAGCAGAAATCATAATCAACATGGCATCAGGCACGGATGATGTTTTGGGAAAATGTTCAACCACATACTGTGCTCTTTTTACAGCAGCAACATAGCCTTTTCTTTTCATATAGTAACGAGCGGTTTGAATTTCATATTTTGCCAGGCGATCACGCAAATACACCATTCTTTGTCGAGCATCTGCGGCATATTCACTACCTGGGAAAAGTTGCAGTAAATTGGAGAAGTCATTAAAAGACGTTCTTAAGGCACTGGCATCTCGTTGTGCTTCATTCAGGGAAAATAATTTTCTTAGAAAACCATCATCATCAGAAAAATTAATGAGGCCTTTCATGTAATGCGCATAATCCAAATCTTTGTGGTTTGGGTTCTGGCGAATAAAACGATCTGCTGCTGTAGTGGCTGATTCTTTGTCTGAAATTTTATAATAGGCATAAATCAGTGACAGTTGTGCCTGATGAGAAAAACTGCCAAAAGGGTATAAACTACTCACATGCTCCAGTTGTTCAATCGCTAGTCGAAAGTTATTAGAGCTGAGTTGTTTGTTAGCCGATTCGAGTAGCCGATGGGCATCTTGTTCTTTTTTGTTATAGGTCGGTGTTGAAGAACAGGCAAATAAGCCTAAAAAAGCACATAAAGTAAAAATAAGTTGATATGTTTTCATTGGTATCGCTTTAAAAGCCTTCTATAGTCAGTTATTTTACCGGAGTCATGATTTTTGGCCAGACATTTTTCTTATTTTGAGTTGTTTGCTCATGAATGGGGTTTCACTATGAAAGATCAACAGACCCTAGTATATTCACGAAGTATAAGTATCACTGATTGCTAAACAGATGTTAACAATATGAACGTAACACTAGACTATTTAGGTTTAATTTGTTGTCAAAAGTTCCAATATGGGGTTGAATTGTCGAAAAATGATGTTTGAGAATGAAACCTATTGTATGACCATTGATCTGGATGAATCTGACCAAAATCAGCGTTTGGATCATGTTTTAGTGAAGTATTGTCCAGATATCTCGCGTTCAAAGTTGCAGCAATGGATAAAAGAAGGCTGTGTACAAGTCGATGATCGGGTGATTATCAAAATGGGGCAAAAGCTCCAGGCTTGTCGCAATATTCATATTCATGCTGAATTAGAATCGGTGAATGAATGGCAGGCAGAAGAGATTCCTCTACATATTGTTTTTGAAGATGAGGAGGTACTGGTTGTCAATAAACCTGCCGGGTTGGTCGTGCATCCGGCTGTTGGCAACTATAGCGGTACTTTGGTCAATGCGTTACTACACCACGATGCCTCATTACAGCAATTACCCAGAGCCGGTATTGTGCATCGTCTGGATAAAGACACAACCGGGTTATTGGTTGTCGCGAAAACACTGATGGCACATAAATCTCTGGTGGAGCAATTACAGGCCAGAGCCTTTGATCGTCATTATCTATGCATTGTGCATGGACAAATGGTTTCAGGCGGTACTGTGGATGCCAACATTGGCCGGCACCCTAAACATCGCACACACATGGCGGTTGTGCATCATGGTAAGCCTGCTATAACACACTATCGTATTGAGCAAAAATTTAAGGCGTTTACCCATTTGAAGGTGACATTGGAAACAGGACGCACTCATCAAATTCGGGTTCATATGGCCCATTGCCGCTTTCCCATTGTGGGAGATACGGTGTATGGCAAGAAAGGTTATATTCCACCCCAACTGAGTGATGAGTTAAAACATGAACTAGCTCAATTCCAACGTCAGGCACTGCATGCGACGCAATTGGGTTTTTTGCATCCAACCACTGGAAAGCCTGTGTCCTGGTCAGTCGAGCCACCCGAAGACTATATGACTTTGCTTGAGATGATACAGTCGGAGCAATCTTTATGAGGTTGCAGGATCTTAGAACATCGGTGGATGTCATCCATGTTTGATTGGATAACACCTGATTGGCCGGCACCCAAGTCGGTGTCTGCTGTACAAACAACACGACAGGGTGGTTATAGCCAAGGTCCGTATGCCAGTATGAATTTAGGTGAGCATGTGGGCGATGATCTGCAAAAGGTTGCTCAAAATCAACAACAACTGATGACGGCTCTGAAGCTTTCCAACCCTCCTTTTTGGCTCAAACAGGTACACAGTAATCGGGTGATTGATCTGGATAATCTATCCGATAAGATACATCCTGACCGGTGTGCTGATGCCACAATCACACAAGAATCACAACAGGCTTGTGCTGTACTAACGGCAGATTGTTTGCCGGTTATTCTCTGTAATCAATCAGGCACTTGGGTGGCTGCTATTCATGCCGGGTGGCGAGGGTTGCTCAATGGCATTATTAAAAATACGGTGACACAATATCAAGGTCATTGCACAGAGCTGATGGCTTGGCTAGGGCCTTGTATCGGACCCAGACAATTTGAAGTGGGCAAAGAGGTGGTTGATAGTTTTTTAAATGATCAAAAACAGTCAGAAGATCATCCATTGGTTTCTGATCATGAGGTTACTTCCCATTTTTTTTGTCAGACACAGCGTGGAAAGTTTTTAGGTGATTTACGAGGGATAGGTGCTTATCAATTGCAACAATTAGGTGTCAAGGTATTTTCTTCGGTTGATCCCCATGATGAGCTTTGTACCATGACTCAGACAGAACGTTTTTTTTCTTATCGAAGAGAGGGACAAACAGGGAGAATGGCAACATTAATCTGGCTCAATAATGCTGACTCGAGTTAAACGGTTTCGGGTTAAACGGTTTCGAGTTAAACGGTTTCGAGTTAAACGGTTTTGAGTTAAACAATAATGACATCAATTATTCTTTTCATTGTTATTTTTATTCTTTTAATGATGATAGGTTTCGTTGTGATTGGTTTGTCATTGAATCAGGTTGACTGGGGCAATAAAACCGCAAATTGTATCGATGGTTGGGTTCGATTGTATTGTCGAATCTTTCATCGAAGTTCGCTATATGATTTAAAATTACCGGAACATGGTGCCATTGTTATTTCAAACCATATTTCAGGATTGGATCCTTTACTTTTGATTGCTGCCAGTGATCGTCCACTAAGATTTATGATAGCCAAAGAAGAGTATGAACGTTTTGGCTTGCAGTGGTTGTTTCGAAAAGCAGGATGTATTCCTGTTGTAAGAGAGGGGCGAGCTGATAGTGCTTATAGAGAAACACTGCGTTGCTTGCAGAATAATAACATCGTGGCTATTTTTCCTCATGGAAAAATACATTTGGATGATGAACCTGTCAGTTTAATTAAACCTGGCGTTTCCAAGTTGGCAGAGCGCTTGCAATGTCCGGTTTATCCGGTGCGTATTGAAGGGGTTACGGGACAAGGCAGTGTTTTTTTATGTTTGTTTTTACCCTCTAAAGTACAACTCACTTATTTTAAACCATTGGATGCTGTCATATTCCAGAAAGACAACATGAATATCATCATTGGAGAATTACTCATGGGAAAACGAATTCGACTTGAAAATGAAAACGAAAAACCCAATTAATGCGTTAGAGCCTGTTACTTTTTCAGAATGACAGATGCAAAGTTGATAATTTTGAAAAGTGAACAGATAAAAGAACCATGAGAGAAAACTCAAGAAAACATGAAAAATAAATTTAAAATAGATTGTAAATGAGATCAAAAAGAGACTAAAGAGAGAGAAACCACCATGAGAATGGATAAATTAACCAGTAAATTTCAGTTGGCACTTTCTGATGCTCAATCACTGGCTATTGGCAGAGATCATCAGTTTATTGAACCGGCTCATGTCATGTTGGCCTTATTAAATCAGGAAGGTGGCACTGCCCGGCCTTTGTTATTGAAAATCAGGGTAGATGTTCATAGTTTACGTTCACAGCTTGCAGAGTTATTGGATAAATTACCTAAAGTATCCGGTAATCAAGGTGACTTGCATATCTCTAATGATTTAAATCGATTATTGAATATGTGCGATAAACTGGCACAACAACGCAAAGATCAATTTATATCCTCGGAGTTATTTTTACTGGCGGCCTTGGATATGTCAGGTCAGCTCAATCAATTGCTAACTCAGTTGGGAGCAAAAAAAGAAAGCATAGAAAAAGCCATCGATGATGTTAGGGGTGGTGAATCGATTAATGATCCTAACGCGGAGGAGCAACGTCAGGCATTAGAGAAATATACAGTTGATTTAACCGAAAGAGCAGAGCAGGGTAAACTGGATCCTGTTATAGGTCGTGATGATGAAATTCGTAGAACGATTCAGGTATTGCAACGTCGTTCAAAAAATAATCCGGTTTTGATTGGAGAGCCGGGTGTTGGAAAAACCGCCATTGTAGAAGGTCTGGCACAACGTATTATTAATGGAGAAGTACCCGAAGGTCTGAAAAACAAACGGGTGTTATCCCTTGATATGGGTGCGCTCATTGCTGGTGCAAAATATCGGGGTGAATTTGAAGAGCGTCTAAAAGCCGTACTCAATGACTTATCAAAACAAGAAGGACAAATTATTTTATTTATCGATGAATTGCATACTATGGTGGGTGCGGGAAAAGCTGATGGTGCTATGGATGCTGGCAATATGTTAAAGCCAGCATTAGCACGAGGTGATTTGCATTGTGTGGGTGCAACCACGCTGGATGAATACCGTCAATATATTGAAAAAGATGCCGCTCTGGAAAGACGTTTTCAAAAAGTATTGGTTGAAGAACCTTCCGTTGAAGATACCATTGCTATTTTGCGAGGCTTAAAAGAACGTTACGAAGTGCATCATGGTGTTGATATTACTGACCCGGCTATTGTCAGTGCCGCAACCCTATCGCATCGTTATATTTCTGATAGACAGTTACCCGACAAAGCCATTGATTTAATTGATGAGGCTGCGAGTCGTATTCGAATGGAAATTGATTCAAAACCTGAAGCCATGGATAAATTAGAACGGCGCATGATTCAATTGAAAATTCAAAGTGAAGCTTTGAAAAAAGAAACCGATGACAGTTCAAAAAAACGACTGGAAGATTTAACACAGGAAATCTCTGAACTGGAGCGAGAGTTTTCAGAGTTGAATGAAATCTGGCAGGCAGAAAAAGCTACGGTTCAGGGGTCTGCACATATCAAAGCCGATTTAGAGCGAGCTCGTCTTGATTTAGAGGCGGCACAAAGAGCCGGTGATTTAGCACGTATGTCAGAGCTTCAATATGGACGAATTCCTGAATTGGAAAAGCAGTTGGCTATGGCATCCCAATCCGATGAGCAAGAACATACGTTATTACGTAATAAAGTCACCGACAATGAAATTACAGAAGTCATTTCTAAATGGACCGGCATACCAGTGAAAAAAATGTTGCAAGGTGAACGTGAAAAATTACTTCAGATGGAAGATTTATTACATCGACGCGTGGTTGGGCAAAATGAAGCCGTAAAAGCTGTGTCTCATGCCATTCGGCGTGCACGCTCCGGGTTATCCGATCCCAATCGACCCAATGGTTCTTTTTTATTTTTAGGGCCAACAGGTGTTGGAAAAACTGAATTATGTAAAGCTCTGGCAGAATTTTTGTTCGATAGTGAAGAAGCGATGGTTCGTATCGATATGTCTGAATATATGGAGAAGCATTCTGTAGCACGTTTGATTGGTGCACCTCCAGGCTATGTCGGTTATGAAGAAGGTGGTTATTTAAGTGAACGTGTGCGACGTAAACCTTATTCAGTGATTTTGTTCGACGAAGTTGAAAAAGCACATCCTGATGTGTTTGGTGTGTTACTGCAAGTATTGGAAGATGGACGTTTAACCGATGGACAAGGCAGAACCGTAGATTTCCAAAACACAGTCATCGTAATGACATCTAACCTGGGTTCAGACATTATTCAACAACACAGTGCAGATACCAGCCACGACACTTTGGTTGACTCGATTCAAGAAGTGGTATCAGGGTTTTTCAGACCAGAGTTTATTAACCGAATTGATGATATGGTGATTTTTCATCGTTTGGAAAAATCCGGTATACGTGACATAGTGGTGATTCAACTAAAACGATTACGAGAACGTATTGAAGCCTCTGGTTTTGATATTGAATTTGAACAAGAAGCCATCGACTTAATTTCAGAACGTGGATACGATCCAGTGTATGGTGCCCGGCCATTAAAACGTGCCATACAAAAATATGTTGAAAATCCTTTGGCTGAAAAACTATTGAAGGGAGACTATCAGTCAGGTGATTGTATTCAAGTATCTACAGAACAGGGAGAACTGGTGTTTAGATAAGTTGAGTCATTTAGAATGTTAACAAGCAAGCACTATTTAACCTGGTTTTTGTAACTCTTAAGAAAATGAAGATAGCCACAATATTTGAAGAAGAACCAATACAGTGGGGGTTAAGAGGCGATCCTTTTCTTTGGCGAGAGTTAAAAGAACGCTTCAAAGAAATAGATATGCCGGAAACTCCTGAATTATTGAAAGGTTTAATCGAAAAAGAGTACGAAGCAGCTACCGGTTATCCTATTACTCACAAAGAACAATTTTGTATCGAACGGTTTCGTAGTCATGGTATGTCAAGTGGTGGTATTGCTCCAGAGTTTTGGATTAAAAAGGCTGTTCCACTTTTGATTAGTCGTCATGCAAAGTTATAGCTGAATCATCTTAAAATAGATTATCTTGATATAGAATGATACTGGACAATCTAGTTTTTAAAGTCGTATCAGATATTGGCCATTGTTTCTATCAGAAATTGTTGATAAGCTGGTTGTCTCATTTTATTTGGTCACCTTCAGCATACCGAAAATACCGATTGCTTGGGAGAAGGCTCAATGAGTATCAAAACGCTGCTGTCGGATAAATTTTCCGCAGAGCGCGGCGTTAGTGATCAAGGAGAAACATGAACAAAGTGATACATTTCAAGACCTCCATGTTCGACGTCTCTCAAGAACGTGAGAATCCAATAAATCCGATTTATGGGGTTTCTTTATTAGAATGGTTACGCGAGAAGCTAAAGGATAAGGTGACTCTCATGGAACCTGATGCCGAAGATTGGGGTTGGTACAGTGAACTTGAATGGGAAGGTAATAATTATCTAATTGGTTCAGCTGCATTTTATGAAAAAGGAGATGACCCTAACCAGGAAATAGAATGGGTTTTTCAGGTAGATAAATATCGTTCATTCAAAGAAAAGTTGTTTGGTAAAAACAAAATGACCGAGCAAGACAGTTGTTTTTTATTCTTTAAAAATTTATTTGAAAATAATCCCAATATTCATAGTGTAGAGGCAGCATGATCACTAACAAAACAATCAACCGTACTCCGCTAAGCGTGGTTCGCTTTGCTCACGATACCACGCTTAGCTCCGCTCGGTTATTGTGGCGTTAGGCACATCAGCTATGGAAGATAAGAATAGTTTAGAAGAAATGCACGATTCGGTGGATTTTAAATCACAGAAGAAATACTTTATGAGACTAACCATGGATGCGTCTAACGCTTTAAGGACTGCCTATTCGTATGGAATTATAGCTCAAAGTTTTTCTATGAATTCGCTAGCAATTCAATCTACAGATGATCTAGACCAGTCAATAATGGCATGCAGTTTTCTTTTCGATCAAGGATTAATTAATCCAATAAAAAGAGAGCTCAGGTATCTTATTGAATCATCTGTAAAATATTTGTATATCGATCAAAAATCAGAAGGCTCAACGCTAGAAAATAAACTAACTTTACTGGATGGTATGAATTCGTCAATTGACGTTAGAAGTGATGTGCATTTAGACGCTTTTCATAAAGAGGACGCGAAACTATTTATTAACGAGCTTTATGACACATACAGACAGTGCTGCGCATACATCCATGTTTCACCAAAGCAAGTAAAAGAACGATTGGCACAGCGCGATCGAGGTGGAGCTCTAGGGTATGAGACTACAGCAGAACTGCGTAGCCTAAATAAACTTGTATTCAGAACCTATGATATCGTTTTAGCGCTTTATTTTCATGCATATAGTTTACCTTTATCTGGAGACTTGTTTATTAACTATCTTGATGGCATAGAAAAGTGGAGTTTTCATAAAGGTAAGTATATGTCAATATTTTCTGCGTATTTCGACTATAAGCATGAAAGAAATATGAAAAAGTATGGAAAAAGCAAAAGCTGGGATTTTGAAAACTGGCCACCTAAAAGGCTGGGAAATGCCTAACACATATGAGCCGTTCTCGAGTCAATAGGAACAAAGTAATTTTTTTGGTTACTTTGGTGACTAAAACCAATAGAATAAGTTGTTTTATTTACTTTGTCTGTCATATCAAGTGACTATGGTTGCAAGTCAAGTTTTTTAAGTCATATTTTCATTCCAATAAGTATTATTTTTAACCATCGTATTTAAAATAGTTAATTGTTTTCTCATGCAAGCAGCTAACGCTGCTTGGACCTCCACTGCGTCGGCTCATTACCGGGGCGTTAAGCCCAAAGGGTTTTCTATCGCAACAATTCCATGAGTTTTGTGTTGATGAAATAATTATCGCGTCCGATTTTCTTTAGTTCAAGGACACCTATTTCTGCTAGACAATGTAAATATCTGGAAGCAGTTTCACGTTTTGCGATTCCTGCATCCTCCAGTTGTTTTATCTTCGAATACGGGTGTTGAAATATAAGCTCAATTAGATCTTTAGAGTAAATATTAGGAGCCTTTTCCTTAACATAGTTTGCGGACTCTTTCATTAATGTCGCGATTTCGTATATACGCTCTTTAGTTTGATTGGCTGTTGCTTCTACAGCTTCGAGCATAAATAAAATCCAATCTTCCCAAGCAGAGTTTTCGGTCACATTTCTGAGGCCGGAGTAATATTCATTTTTATTTTCAATAATATAATGGCTAAGGTATAGAACTGGTATGTCGAGTAACCCTGTTTGTTGTAAATACAAAAGGTTCAATACTCTGCCTGTTCTTCCGTTACCATCTGAAAACGGGTGAATAGCCTCAAATTGGTAATGAATTACGGCTAATTTAATTAAGGGGTCGACCCCATCTTCTGCGTGAATGTATTCTTCCAAGTTGGCTAGTTTTTCACGAATAAGCTTTTCTCCCTCTGGGGGGGTATAAATCACATCGCCACTCGAATTCGCAACTTTAGTTCCTGGCATTTTGCGAATTCCCATATCGCTTTGCTTAATAACGTTACCAACTTCAACTATTGTATTAACTGATAACGGTCGTTCTTGTACGGCTTGAAAGCCCGCTGCCAGAGCTTCGCGGTAGTAAAGAACTTCTTTTGCTTCGGGAGAACCTTTAATTTCCCCCTGTATGCCTGCTTGGTAGAGTTCGTCTTGTGTGGTTACGATATTTTCAATTTCTGAAGACACTCGCGCTTCCTGCAGTACGATGCTATTTATCAAAATGCCTTGATGGGGTACCGAATCTCCAGCCCCTTTTAGTTCGGCTAAGGCTTTATTGGCAGATATTGCCTTTTTTAAGGTTGCAACTGTTTCTACTTCTAACCCAGGAGGCAGAAGTGGTAACTTATTGAATGGCTTGTCTTTATCGAAAGTTGGGCTGTTCATAAGCTGTTCATTGATATCGATTTATAGCGGAAGAATAGATGTATTTTCCCAATATGTCTATTTATTTAAAAAATATAGACATATTTTGAGAATGGGTCTGTGGTTTAGATATATAAATTAGTCTTAAAAATCTTAGGGTTACTCTAAAGAAGTGAATGATAAAGTTAAACAATGATTTGTATATTTACAGTTTAAATTGTGCTTTTAATCCACCAATAAATGTTTCATCATCCAGAGCTTTACGGTTACCTAAAAGTTCTACGGCATCTTCACCTGCACGATAACGTAAAGTATTGCTTTCGTCAGTAGCAGCTTTGTAAATAATATTTGCTATTTGACTTGGTTCAGATCCAGGAAATTCACTTGCTTCAAAAGCTGCGAAAGTTTTGGCAACGACATTTTGATATTCGGTCATGCTTTCATCATTGCTAAAATCAAACGAGCGGCCTGAGAAATCAGTATTGACCATACCGGGTTCAATAATTTTGACTTTCACACCAATGGCATCCATTTCAAAATGTAAAGCTTCTGAGATGCCTTCTACAGCAAATTTAGTGCCGTGATAAAGTGAACCTAGAGGGAAAGCCATTTGTCCGCCAATAGAGGAAATATTGACAATGACACCTGATTTATTGGCTCTAAAATGAGGTAATAAACTTTTGGTTGTTTCTAGTAAGCCAATGACGTTGGTATCAAACTGTCGGCGAATGCCTTCCATAGAAAATGCTTCAAGT
Source organism: Kangiellaceae bacterium (assembly GCA_965230335.1). GTDB lineage: Bacteria > Pseudomonadota > Gammaproteobacteria > Enterobacterales > Kangiellaceae > CBDDKS01. The sequence continues at coordinate 2,099,996 of CBDDKS010000006.1, forward strand.
GGCCCATAGGCGCCGTAGCCTGCATTGTTAATTAATACATCAATAGAGCCAAACTTTTCTATGCCTGCAGTCACAGCGGTCTCAATTGAAGTTGAATCAGTGACATCCAGTTTGGTTAATAATACATTATCTAATCCGCCCAGTTCAGTCTCTTTCTCTGGTGTACGCATTGTTGCAATAACGTTCCAACGTTTTTGTTGGAACAAAGTTGCAGTTGATCTGCCGATTCCTGAAGAAGCGCCTGTAATTAAAACGGTTTTAGTCATTTGAATCTCCTCGTTTATCAGTCTATATTGCGTTACGCGAAGTGTATATCATTCAATAAAAATCAGATGACATCAATCGCTGCCAATTCAAGTCAAAACTAACACAATTAACGATGGAAGAACAACAGATCTAATAATGCAAGCTGCATTATTAGAGATTATATGGAAATAAGGTTTTATAAATGGAGAGACAAGTTATATTTAATAACAAAAAGTGGTTATATTCAAAATGATTAGGTTGTTACCGTTTGTCCAATTTTAAATGCAACGCATGTAAATCATCTGTACCAATAACACTGGCTTTATGTCCATGTTGTTCATGATCGAATGGGATAGTCTCCAATAAATAATCTTCTGCAATAAATAGTTCACCTTTGTTGAAACATTGTTGTTCACCATTTCTTAATTCAATTTGCATGCTTCCTTGTAAAATGATGAGTAATGTGGGGTCACCAGCCACATGAAAATCAGATGTATAGTTAGAGGGACTGGTGCGAAGACGAAAGTTGATACAATGTTGTTGTTCAGAAAGCATACGAGATAGATCGCCACTTAATGTTATGCTTTTCATTGAAAAGTAAGAAGCATTGTCTCCGTTATTAGTAATACAAGGTATGGTGTATTCAGTTTTTTTAGATATATTTGTCATAATGAATCGTTATTTTTTTTAAGGTTAATGTTTTTTTGAAGGTTAGTACTTTTTAAAAGTTAAGATTGTTTTATTAAGGTTTATCTTTTATAGGTAACAGAATGGGTATAAAAAAGTAGATTACGCTTCATAACCTGATAATAAACTCTGCCAGTCTTTTTCATGCCAATGGAAAGAGGGTTGCTTCTTTTTTTCTTTATTCAGTGAGCGCAGTAATCTTTGTAAATTATCTTTTTGCCAGGATGATTCAGATTGTTTAATTTGTGCTTTATCAAAATCGATAAGCCAGATTTTATCTTGTGTATCCAACAAAATATTATGAATATTTAAATCAGAATGATAAATATGAGCTTTATGAAATTGGGCAATACATTGACCAATGTTTTTCCATTGGTGTGTTGTTAATGGCTGTTCACATAAAATCTGGAAAGCATCTTTTGATTGAGGAATTTTTTCAATAATAATGTCGGCTTGATAATAACGACCTTGCAGTTGAATAAAACCAGCAATGGCTCTTGGTGCATTAAGTTTTTGTTGAGTGCAATGTTCTAAGATAGCAATTTCCTGATAAGCACGCGTTTCTTGTATGTGTGTCCATAAATATTTGTCTTTATTAAAGCGGCTGAATAAACCACCTCGATAATAGTGACGCAATACATATTCTGTATCTGTATGATTTTCTATTTGAGACGATTTGAAAAAATAGACTTGATTACGCCCCCGGGAGTATCCGGTAATCCAATCATTTTGTTTTAGAAAAGCAGGATCAAACCAATCAGCTTGAAGAGTATCAAGATGACCATTTTGTGAGGCTGTATCAGACACAATGAAATATGTCTGATTATGTAAGATAAATTGTGGCAAAACTGAGTGTTCAATATAAAGCAGTCGATCAGGAAATTCATCTTATCGATTCTTGGTGAACTTTTCTATGACTTGTTGGATATCGCATAAATTTATTTTTTATTATTTAATATTACTGATATCAATAAAAAACTTGAAAACTACTTATATAAGTAGTAATAATATACATAGCTTTTCTTTAAAGTGATAAGTGAGAAGATGATGAGCAAAGCCTTAACAATTAGACAACAACAAGTACTTGATACTATTAGAGATTTTATCGATAAAGAAGGTATCGCACCAACACATGCTGAGTTGGCTGATTTGATTAATGTCAGTTCAACCAAGGCTGCATCGGATCATTTAAAAGCATTGGCAAAAAAAGGACTCATTCGCTTGCATAGTGATAAACCCAGGGGGATTCAGATTTTAGCGGAGGAGGAGGATTCGTTACCTTTAATTGGCTCTGTGGCGGCAGGCTTGCCTCTGGAAGCCATAGAAAATGTTGAGCGATATGTGACCATACCGGAAGTGCTCAGAAGAAAGCGGCCCACATTTTTACTCAGGGTTCGTGGTGACAGTATGATTGACGCTGGTATTCTGGATGGTGATCTTATTGCGATACGTAAAACGCAAACTGCGGAACTTGGGCAAATTGTTGTTGCCCGAATCGATGATGAAGTGACCGTAAAGCGTTTGGGTAAGCGTAATGGAAAAGTGGTGTTATTCCCTGAAAATTCAGAGTTTAAACCTATAGAAGCTGATCCTCAGGATGTGACCATTGAAGGCCAATTTGTGGGTTTGATTCGGGCTTAAACAGTTTTTTTATATTCAAGGATGGACTCCAGACTCAGATGATTTAAGTCTCTCCAGGATGTAACTTGGTGTAAATTGACGTAAAATAGGGAACAAAATTCACTTATCTAAGTATTTAGAGCTTAGGTTAAGTAATCTATCATTTTCATTCATATCCATGTCCATTAAAGTCTATTCAGTATGAAGTTAGTTGTTAAATTATTCCATGAAATCAGCACAAAAAGTCGACCTGTAAGATTACTTTTTATCAAGCAACTCAAAAGAAATATCACTGCGGTGATAAAACCTATTGTTACTGATATTCAAATCAACAGTCGCTGGGATAAAATTGAAATCGCTTTTGGTGAATCATTTGAAGCCGATGATTCGGACAAAATGCAACAACTAGATAAAATACAACAACTAGATAAAGTACAACAACTAGATAAAGTACAACAACTAAAGGAAGCATTGCAAAGAATACCTGGTATTGAATTTGTTTTATTGGTGGTTGAATATCAGTTTGATCAGCTAGAGGATGTGATTCAACATAGTATTGATTTATATCAGGCGCGTTTGCAAGATAAAAGCTTTTGTGTCCGGGTAAAACGCAAAGGAAAACATAGCTTTTCATCATTAGAAGCTGAACAACAGATTGGTGGTACTCTATTACAGCAAGTCTCCAATGGACGTGTTGATTTAAAATCACCTGATGAATTGATCCAAATAGAAATCATTGATCAAACCCTATGGCTGGTGAATGAAAAGTGGCAAGGATTAGGTGGTTATCCATTAGGACAGCAAGAATCGGTTTTATCTTTAGTGTCGGGTGGTTATGATTCTCTGGTGGCCAGTTATTTAATGACACGGAGAGGCATTATCACCAACTTTATTTTTTTTAATTTAGGGGGTGTAGCACATGAAATTGGTGTCAAACAAGTTGCTCATTATTTATGGCAGCGTTTTTCAATCACCCATAAAGTCAAATTTATTTCTGTTCCCTTTGAGGAAGTGGTACAACATATTCTGCATACCATTCCACCAGCATTGATGGGTGTGGTTTTAAAACGAATGATGTTACGCGCTGCAGAAGCGATCGCTAAAGAACAAAATATTCCAGCATTGGTAACAGGAGAAAGTATTGGTCAGGTATCCAGCCAAACCTTGATCAACTTATCGGTTATTAATGAGTGCGTTAGTCTTCCCGTATTGCGCCCGTTAATTGTAGAAGATAAACAATCCATTATTGCAAAAAGTCGTGAGATAGGTGTCGAAGAATATGCGGCCAGCATGCCGGAATATTGTGCGGTTATTTCTCAAAAACCAAATACACGCGTCAAATTAGAAAAAATAGAAGAAGCCGAATCTTCATTTGATTTTTCAGTACTAGAGACAGCCACTCAAGCAAGACACATTGCATTTATTGATAAAGTTTTGGAAGGCGTTGTGACTGATACATCTGTTGAAGTTGTGACAACGCCAGGAATCGATGACGTTGTAATTGATATTCGTGATACTCAAGAACAGGCACGACATCCCTTTTCACTCACAGCCACACAGGTTCTATCGATTCCTTTTTATCGATTGTTGACACAGTTTCCAGAATTAAACCAAAAACAAACCTATCTGTTATATTGCCAGAAAGGCACGATGAGTCACTTGCAAACACATCAATTGAATTTACAGGGATTTAAAAATGTAAAGTGTTTACAATTGACACAGCTTTAAGTTATCTATTTTTAAAATAATCCATTTCAAAGTGTATTCAGACTTTTTCCCCTGAAAATCAGTTCACTTTTGCGAGACTTCTAAAATAAATCTGAGGCAAAAGTGAAGAAAAAAACTTGTTCTCTGCATGGGTACTTGCTCAGAATGGCTATTGAATATGGAGTATGTCTTTTAATATTCAGTAAACGGTAATTTAAAAGAAATACTTCATAGTTTAAATAATATACGGAGCAAATACCCGCTGTAAGCGATAAAGGCATTTTGCTGACTTTTTTGCTTTGAAAAAGTCAGTCGCACACAGCGAAGCGGTGCGAAATGATCTTTGATTCTTATTAAGAATATGCCTAAGAGCAACGATAAGGCTTGCCACGACTATTCTCTGGTATGCCATCACCGTTTTTATCTTTTGCTTGTCTTAAGCGGCCGGTTCGGGCCATGATTAATGCTTTAACTAAAGGTTGTTGAGCGGTATTACGCTGTACACACACTACAAATGTACCATTATGAGATTGGGTGACACCAAGAGGAATAAATACGATAGGACGTTGACCGCTAAATGAACGCCAGCGGATGCTTAGGTTCTTCTGTAATTTGTGTTCACGGGTAAGTAGGGTATCGCCATTTGAAACAACGCCATTGTTGTCGGCATCAACAAACGCCATATAGCCTTGAGACCAGTCGGTTGTGCATTGAATTGCATCGGTTGTCGCACAAACCACGACATATTTTTTATGGGTAATCGATTCTATTCGAGCCAGGCGTATTGTGTGGGCCAGGCGACTGTTAGTAGAAGCCAGTAGATTCTTATCGTAGATGGTTGAAAAGCTGGGGAAGGCGATGCCGAGTAAGACAGAAATGATTAACAGGGTAAAGATCAGATTGAGTAGGGTAAAGCCTTTTGCGTCCATGGCGATGTGTCATCCTTTGATTTTTTTGAATGGAGAGAGCTTATCTTAAAATGCGTTATTATAGTAAGTGTTTATATCTCAAAATCTTGTAAGAGATCGTCCAGTCTTGTATTTAAGACAAGTATTAATGAAATATAAACACATAAAAAATTCGTGATGAAGTTGGTTTTTATTATGAGTGGTTCCAGGTAGAATGGTCACAAAATATTCTCATAGATAGATACGTATTGTAACTTATTGGTTTTTTGAGGGTCTAGATAGAATAATTGCATGAGTTATCAATAAGTTGACATGTGTTTTTATTAAAAAATACAATCATTATTTTGTGTCATCCTAAAGATGTTTTTTCTATAACTTTACAATGATGGTGTTGCCATTTATTAGTGGGTTGTTAGAATTCGGTTTTAGATTGTAAAGATAGGTTAAAATGAGTCATTCAGGCGTTGATTCCAGAGTTGTTGCTTCTCAGGACACCATCATTGATGAATCTTTTGATGGTTATGTGTCTCCTGGCATGCCGCCTTTGGAGAAAAGACAAAAATCCTTATCTTTTTTTGAATTTTGGCCTTCCTGGTTAATTTATTTACCGGTTTGTATTCAGTGGATTTTTCTCAGTATCCGCTACCGCTCTCTGACGCTTCCTTTCATTGCCAATCCTGAATTGCCGCTTTCCGGTATGGTGGGTGTGCCCAAAAGTGCTTTATTGTCTCAGGCTACAGGTAACTGCCAAAAGGCCATTTTGTCCTGGTTACTTTACGATATTAATGAAAAAGAGATAACGATCCAATTACGAGCATTAAAGCAGCAATTGGATAAAGAAGGATTTCAGTTTCCATTGGTTGCTAAACCGGATATAGGGTGCCGAGGATCAGGTGTTAAATTAATCCATGATGAATCACAATTAAAAGCCTACATGACATGTTATCCAGAGGGTACCAGTATTATGCTTCAGGAGTTGGCTCATCATGAACCTGAGGCGGGTGTTTTTTTTATTAAAGAGCCGAATCAACAAACAGGTCAGATAGTGTCTTTGGCTTTAAAATACATGCCCTATGTGGTTGGCAATGGGCGTGATACGTTAAAGCAATTGATTTCCCATGAGGAAAGAGCAAGCCAGTTGCTGCATTTGTATCTGGAAAGACATAAAGCACATTTGGATAAAGTGATTCCAAAGGGAGAGCCCTATCGACTGGTTTTTTCTGCCAGTCACAGCCGTGGCGCTATTTTTCGTAATGCTGAAGAACTCATCACTCCAGAGTTAACGGAGTATATGAATCATCTATTATCAGAAATACCTGAGTTTTATTATGGGCGTCTGGATATTAAGTTTAAAGATATCCAGTCATTAAAACGTGGTGAAACCATCGAAATTATTGAAATTAATACGGCAAGCTCTGAGTCTTTACATATATGGGATAGTGAAACCTCTTACTTTGAAGCCAATCGGGCTTTGTTGTATCAATATCGAATGTTATTCAAATTAGGTCATCAAAATCGTCAACGCGGTTACAAGCCACCAAAATTGCGAACATTTATCAGTCATTTAAAAAAAGAATTTTTACTTAAAAAGTTTTATCCTACAACTGATTAGGATACAGGTTAACATGTTATGAGCAGTTCATTTAATCCAATACGTATTCCCATGAAGTCAAAATGGTTGGCTTCAATATTAGAAAAAATATTAGGTTTAAAGGCACTTATTAAGCTGTATGAAGAAAGACCCAGAAAAGACAATGGCGACAATGTGGATAGTCAGCGCTTTTTGCAATATGCCCTGGATGCTTTACATATTCATTTGCAAATAAAAAATGAAGCTTTATTGCAAACCATACCCAAAGAAGGTCCGGTTGTTTTTGTATCCAATCACCCTTTGGGTGGGTTGGAAGGCATTGCCATGTCTCACTTTTTGCTCAAATACAGACCGGATACGTTAGTATTAACCAATCAAATGTTACGGCGTATTCCTGAATTAAGTGATATTTTTATTGGTGTTGATGTTTTGTCACAAAATGCGGCCAAAGAAAATTCGAAAAGTATACGTCAGGTTTATAGCCACCTTGAAAACGGTGGTGCTATTTTGATTTATCCCGCCGGTCGTGTATCAGCCATTAATAAAAAAACTTGGAAAGTCGAAGACATTCAATGGAATAATTTAGTTGGGCGCTTGCTCAAAAAGTATCAGGCAGCATGTATGCCTTTTTATGTGAAAGGTAGAAACAGCCGATTATTTTATTTGACAGGATTAATTCATAAACGTTTGCGAACTATTTTATTACCAAGACAGTTGGTCAATAAAAAAGGTATGAATCTGGAAGTCTGTGTAGGGCATGTCATTACACCTGATGAAATAAAGCATTTGGAAACACCCAGTGCGATCACTCACTATTTAAGAGTGGCAACGGATTTATTAGCCATACCTGAAACAGTGAACGAAGAACCCAAAACAGTGCAAATTTTAGAGTCTGATACAACTAACCGGCATTCTCAAGAGCAAATTTCACAATGCTTATCGAATTTATCAGATTATCTTTTGCAAACCAAAGGCAGTTTTTCTGTTTATTGTGCACCTTATGACCGTTTGGGTGTGATCATGGATGAAATTGCTTATGCCCGAGAGGAAACTTTCCGGGCTGCAGGTGAAGGAACCGGTTTTGAAAAAGACAGTGACCGCTTTGATCCTTATTATTTACATTTGTTTCTTTGGGATAATGAGCTTAATCGACTGGTTGGTGGATATCGTATTGGGCGAACCAATGAAATTGTTGCAGAAAGAGGCATCAATGCATTGTATAGTCGTTTATTGTATCAATTTGATGAAGCTTACATTGAACGTTTGGGTATGTCATTGGAGATGGGACGCTCTTTTATCAAACCAAGCTATCAACGACATCCTAAAGCATTAGATATGTTATGGCGTGGCATTGGCACCTATATAGCAAAGAATCCTGAATACCATACATTATTTGGCTGTGTCAGTATATCCGATGAGCATTCTGAGCTTGCGAAAGCCTTTTTATCTGATTCAATGATGGAAAGTTTTCGAGCACAGCAGGAATTTTTAAATGATGTACGTCCTACTGTTCCTTTAAAAGTGAAGGGAAAACTTTGGACAAAAGAGGCTTTGGCATCCTTATCCAATGTGGTTGTTATTAATAAATTGCTGGGACGATGTGATCCTGGTAAGTCGATTCCTATTTTATTGAGACAATATTTGGCATTAAATGGCCGATTTGTTTGTTTTTCGGTAAATACAGGTTTCAATAATTCTCTAGATGGATTAATCTTAGTAGATCTGCGTAAAACACCTCAAAAATACCTACAACGCTATTTAGGTAAAGAGGGTAGTCAAAAATTTTTGGAGAAATGGGTTAAAGATGAATGTGTTGCATAGTTCCGTTATAGATACATTAAAGCAAGTTGAAATATTAATAAACACTTGTGACGAGCAAACTTATGCTCAGGTACCTGAGTGCGCGCTTTCTTCTATAGGTCAGCACATGCGTCATATTCTTGATCACTTTATGGAATTTCAGGAAGGTATTGAGAAAGGATTAATCAACTATAATAATCGTTCTCGAGGCAGTGGTATTGAAACGAGTCGTGACATAGCACTTCAGAAAGCACAGCAAATTTCTGCCTGGTTTCGTGATTATGTGGTGGCCGACAAGAATATTCGAATAGAGACAGAAGTGGCCATTGATCATACGGAAAACATGGTGATTGATTCAACGATTGAAAGAGAATTATGTTACCTGATTAACCATACAATCCATCATGTGGCTTATGCAACATTATTGGTAAAGCAATTTGATCTTAAAATAGAACATGAGTTGGGTATAGCGCCAGCAACAGCGACTTATCTGAGGTCGCAAGCTTATAGTTAGGGATGTGTACGTTAACGATTTTTAAACAAGGAGAGAAACAACTGATTACAATGAATCGTGATGAGCAGCGAGTCAGAGCGGAGGCTGGTTTAAATTATTGCGATACGCCAGGACAGCAAACGATATTTCCTGTGGATTCTGTTTCGTCAGGTACCTGGATGGGAGCCAATCAACATCACATCGTCCTTTGCTTATTGAATCGTTATCATGATAATAATCCACATAATGAGGAAAACCGAAAAAGTCGGGGATACATTATTCCACAAGCTTTGAATTTTACCTCTTACGATGATGTTGTTGCTTATATTCAATCTTTGGATGTTCAGCTGTTTTCACCTTTCGATTTGATTGTGACAACACCGATGCAATCATGCCAATTTTCATGGAATGGCGCAGAGTTATTTTACCAATCCATTTTTCCAGAAAAAGGATTTATGATAACCTCTTCTTCAGTGGATACTCATGAGGTTATTGAAAAACGTAAAGCGTTATTTGAGACTTTATTGGAGCAGCAGGATTTCTATAAAGAGAATACGATAGAGTCCATTCAATCCAATATACTGAAAGAGTTTCATTTGTCACAAATTGATGATAATAAAAGTTGGTCGGTATTGATGGAAAGAAATATTTCCCATACGAAAAGTATCAGCCAGGTGATATGTTGCCAGAAAACCATGCAGTTTATTTATTCCAATGAAAAATATCTGGAAAAATTAAAATCGGATCAAACTTTTAACTGTCATAACAGTGAAACCATTCAAATAAAATAATGGTTTTTCAAGAAACTGTTACTTGTCATACTATAAAAAATAAATTTGATGCTTTATGATTGGGTTTTATTACGCTCTTTTCTTAATAGATATTGCAAATATTTCATACGTTCAAACTCGGCGGTAATTTGTACTTCATAAGGCCCCATATTAATCCCTTCTTTGGTTGAGAAAAACCATCCTTCTTCTAACTGGAACACTTGATTGATATGAGATGGTTTGCATACTTTCTTGAGTATATTTGACATAATGTATCCTCGCTTTCAGTCGCACTATTGAGTTAGTGTTACGGAAGAAAGAAAAAGTCACATTAATAAATATTATTTTAATTCAGATTTGTAGTCGAGTTTTATAAAATAACTCGTGTTGATATAAGGATGATTGAAAATCTTGTCAATCTCTGTATTATGTTGATTAAAATCTGGAAGCTGTTATGCATCCAATTGACTATCGGGGGAGTATGAATGTCATTTCTGGAATCTTTAACACTTTATACTGCATCACAAAAAATGGTCGCTTATGGATTTATTTCCATTGGCATTGTACTGTTGCTTGCTTCATTAGGTATTTTCATTCTTTCTCCGACGAATGCTGCACTTTGGCAAGGATTTAAGATAGGGGCGTTAGTTTTCGGTTTGATGATACTTTTGGGAGGAATTGGTTATTTGAATTTTTCCGGGAAGGTTCATAACCAAATTGAATCTGAATATCAATCCAATCCCGCAACCACTTTAGTTGCAGAGAATGAGCGGATGAACAAAGTTGTCAGTGATTACACAATCTATCAAATAGCATTTTCCTCTATTGTATTTATATCTTTGATCACCATACTATTTGCAAAGCCATTTTGGACTGGTTTTGCCTTTCCTGCTGCATTTTTGTTTGTTTCAGTACTTTTGGTAGAGGCTCATTCTAAATATTCAATCGATAATCATATGAAAGCCGTTATATCCATTGCTCAAAATCATAGTGATGGAGGTACGTAACAAGTATTTCAACTATTTTGTATTATTGGGTAAGCACAGTTAATCAGTTGTTGTTAACTCTAACAGTCAATATGATAGGCTTTACATAGCACTTTGATAATATCCCGCCAACTGACAATACCCACAATTTTCATTTCTTGAGTGACGACAGGGATACATGAGATCTTGTGTGTGCTGAAAATTTGAATAGCATCTTTTAAAGAAGCATTGTCTTCTAAACAGACAGGATGTCTGCTCATAATTTGATGAGCACGTTTATTTAAACAGGATAAATCACGGGTTGTTTCTCTTACTGTGTCCAGATGTGGGCTGATAGATTTAAATAAATCTCTGTCAGAAATGATACCAACCAATTTATGTGATTCCGTAACCAGTAAGTGATGGAATTGTTTTGACTCAAAGATTTCTTTCACTTTGCTTAGCTTATCATCCATACTCACGCTAACGACTTTCTTACTCATTAATGTTGTAATTTGCATATCTATGTCACCAGGTTGTTATAAGCAACGGAGATGGAATAAAAAGATCTTATATTGCTCTTTTCTATACACTATATTAGTATTAAATTTTTACGGTTAAAAGAATATCTTATTCTTTTTTATTATCATCTGTAAGCGAATGAAAAAATCAACGATTGGTCCAGTCATGCTGGATGTGGCTTCAACACAGTTATGTGCTGAAGATAAAGAAAAATTACTTCATCCTGCATGTGGTGGCGTTATTTTATTTAGTCGCAATATAGAATCGCCCCGCCAGGTTATGGAACTCAATCATCATATTAGAAAACTGAATCCAGCATTATTAATTGCTGTTGATCAAGAGGGAGGACGGGTTCAACGATTAAAAACGCCTTTTTCAATTTTGCCTGCATTAAAAAAACTCAGTGAAGCTGTGCAGGAAGAAGAAGAAATGCTTCGTCTGGCTTTTCATCATGGTCGACTCATGGCATTAGAGGTTTTATCTGTTGGTTTTGATTTGAGTTTTGCACCCATATTGGATATTAGCTGGCATAAAAGCCGAGTGATTGCTGATAGAGGGTTTCATGAAGATCCTGTACATATTATTCGCCTGGCAAAAGGCTATATTGCAGGTATGAATGAGGTGGGTATGTCAGCAACAGGGAAGCATTTTCCAGGTCATGGTCGATTAGAAGAGGATTCCCATACAGAGTTGCCGATTGATAAGCGTGTGCTGTCTGAGATTCGGGAAGATGATATGACGCCTTTTACAGCTTTGGCCAATGAGTTGGGTGGTATGATGCCAGCACATATTATTTTTTCACAAGTTGATGATGCGGCCGTTGGTTTTTCTAAAGTTTGGTTACAGAACATTTTAAGAGAGGAGATAGGTTTTAAAGGTGCCATTTTTTCTGATGATCTATCGATGAAAGGTGCGGAGGCGGCAGGTGATTTTACACAAAGAGCCGGAACTGCTTTAGAGGCGGGATGTGATATGGTTTTGGTGTGTAATCAGCCTGAAGAAGCAGGTAGAGTCTTAACTTTCTGCGAAACAATCGATTTTCCAGAAGTATGTCGACAACGTTTAAGTGCTATGAAAGCAGAGACATCAATAAAAATGCTGGGTTTAGAAGATATGCAATCTCATAACCCAGCCTGGCAGGAAAGCCGACATATTTTAGATAGCTATTTTGAGCTATAAATAACCTCAGTTGCTGAGGTTAAATAGGTGGTAAACCTATTTTAAATGGTAAGCTTGTACGGATTATTATGCAGATGTTTGCAGTAATCGACACTGTGTTTCAAATGCAGCATGGGTAAACTCATAGTGTTCTTCATCTTTTTTGATAAGAACCGGTTTTTCCTGATAGGTAAAATGAGTTAAGTTGTCTAATTCATGTTTTAGGATTTTTTTACTGTAACCTTTTTCAGCTTGCCTTAACATGTTTAAAGTAAATGATTTTTTGGCAATTTTTGATGCAGAACCTAAAATACGAGCCCTTCTTTCAGAAATATCCATGAGTTCATAGTAAGCCTGGGCAAAAATAGATTCTATTTTTCTGTCTTTTAATGATAGAAAAAATTTATCAAAATCTTCTTGTTCAACAACATCAGCTTGTCTTTGAAAAGCATTCTTTGCCATATGTAATCCCATAAAATGGGTAAAATAAGGAATGCCTTCAGATTTTTCAGCAATTTGCTTAATGACTTGTGTAGAAAAACGTATCTGATGATTTAAATGTTTTTCTGCATTGGCCAAAATACCATAAAGTTCTGATTTATTGATAGAGTTAACGGCAATAGGTAGTAATGGAGTAGATAGGTACTGATTATCCGTCAACAGCTCTCCAATATCTTTGGCTTCACCGGAAATAACAAATTTAACATGTTTGTTAGAGCAGGAATCCAATAAAATACTGAGTCCTTTTCTATCCTGTAAATATTCAATATTATCGATGGCAATCAGGATTCTGTCTGGGCCATTTCTTCGTCTGTTTCTATCAAGAATAATATTAAGGGCATTTTTTATTTCCAGAATTTTGTAGGCATAGTCATCAGAGTGATTTTGTGTGGATGCTGAAATGCGATTTTCATCTCTGACAACCATTAAAGCAGTACTGATATTGGCCTGTTCTGTCGTATCCTGGATTTGAGCGCGTTCAATATTTCTTTTTAAATCACTGAGTAGTCTTAATGAGTTATTGACATTGGTACCCTTAAGAAGAAAATCCAAAAAGTCACCGTACTTTGAGATAGGTTGAGAAAGGTCATAACGAATGACTTTATAGTTGTAGCCTGATTTTGGCCAATAAGTCAGTTGATCGTATTTTTCTGCCAATTGTTTATTGCCTTTTGCCAAACTACAGATTTGATTCATTAAAGATGTTTTACCAACGCCTTTAGGTCCAATCAATGCCATTGCTGTATCCAGTTGACGCATTTGTAGAAGGATATTTTTAATCATACTTTTAGAGCAAATAAAGTCCTGTGGGGTTTGAATATCACTTCCAGGAAAAAAAGCAGATTCTATATCATATAATCTTAAGTCTTGAGTGGACATGAAGGGTACCTTTCAATGTGAGAGTGTCAAAAAACAGACACAGACAAACGGTAAATCAATGATTATTGAGTATTAAAAATTTAGTTGAAATCGTCTGCAATACAAGCTGAATAAAGGAAAAGTACACATCAATGTTTCATATTAAGCAGTCGGTCACATTATTCGTATGACATGGATTGATTTTAAGCAACAGGTTAAAGGTCAGAGGACTCTATATTAGAGCCTGTAAAAGATAAATAGCCTCTAGTATTGGATCACAGACTTTAAAATGTGATTCCTATCACAACGTGATTGTCATCAGTTTTCTTTCCACTGAGATGCTGTTTAATGGATTTGATAAACAGTAGCCAAGTATAGATTTTTCCATAAAAAAGGATATCCATTGAAATATTTATTTTGTATTTTATGCGCTCATTCACTTTATCAACTTTTTAATTAACCTCAGTTGCGTATAAGAAAAGTTCACAGTTGAGGTTAATGAGTGCACTTTCAATGATGAGAGTGTAGTACGGTCAAGTTTGCTCAATAAATTTTTTTCATTTCATTTGAGGTTAAAATAATATGATAAAACAAAATAAACCATTCATTTATGTTTTGCTGGCTCTATTTTGGTTACCACTACAAGCCAGCAATATCGATGAAACCTTCACAAAAATCTGTGATAACCAACCACACTTCTCCGGTATGTATCTGGAGAAAGGGCGTTTGGTATTATTAGTCAATGATTCAACACCATTAACCTATGACAGCGTGCTTTTTGAATCATTGGGTATCAGTGAAAAGATGTTCAATAAAGCCATCGTTAAGAAAGTAAAATATAGTTTTCTGGATTTACATAAAGCCTATAAAGTTTTATTGGCGAATCTGGATACTATTGCCAATGTGAAGATGACGGATATTGATGAAAAAAATAATCATATTACCATTGCTGTATCGGAAGGTACTGATACTGACAAAACACGTTTAACCTTAAATGAGTTATTTGCTCAGGCCTCCATAAAAGTACCACAAGATATGCTAGTGATTGAAATCATGCCGAAAGCAGAAGGTAATGTCGCTGTGGAAATTAATCCGCCAAAAAATTTATTCAGTTCGCCAGTGATTAAAGCGGGAGGGTATGAAATTGAATTTGATGCAGGTGATTTGGGTCGGGGATTTTGTACTTGGGGATTTACGGCCAGATTTCAAGGTGAGTTGGGTTTTGTGACCAATTCCCATTGTACCAATGAATTAACGGCGGCTGAGGTATTAAATGGGGATACAGAATATAGTCAATCGGATTTTAATGATTCCCCGATTATGGCAACCAGTTTTCAAGATGCGCAACCGGTATTTGAAGAGCCTGTTGATACAGCATTTGGTAATTTGGTTTTTCGCTTAGATGCGGATGCACATTTTGCAAAGTTTAAAGAAGGTTTTTTTGCCCCTCCCATTGGTTTTATCGCAAGACCTGTTGATAACCAGCGTTCATTAGAGATAGATACAGTACGCCCTTATTTCAGAATTGTTGAGAAACGTTCAGGCATGTTAGTGGGAACAGAAATACACAAAGTCGGCAGAACCACAGGCTGGACAACGGGGGAAATAAAAAGAACCTGTAGTAATACCAATTCAACGGTGGGATCTACTGTATTTTTACCGTGTCAATTTGAAGGCAGTTATGCGGCAACTACGGGAGATAGTGGTGCAGCTGTATTTGTTCGTGTACCAGATTCTGAAGATGAAATTATCTTACATGGTTTACATCACTCCAGTATCGATGGTTTAAATAGCAGACCTATATTTAGAAGGTTATTTTATAGTCCGATTAATTTAGTGGAGAGAGCATTAGGTGGTCCTTTGGAGGTGGTTGCCGATCCTTCAGTACCAACACCAAGATTGGATATAGCCAATCTGCCGGGTGTGATTCAGGATGAGTCCATTAATATTTTAAATAAAGATATAAAAAGTTTTAACTTAAATGTAGAAGAGCCAGGACGTTATCAAGTGTTATTACAAAGTAGCTCCGAATTTGACAGCCGTTTTTTTAAAATCTCTTTAGGTGGAAAGAAGCACTTTATGGCTATTGATTCTGGAGAAACAGCGATTTTTCATACAGACTTTTTGGAAAGTGGCCATCATGAATTAACTATTCAACCATACAGTCATGGTTTTTACTTAAGACATATACAAGCAGTTCCTGTTGCGTCAGAGTTTTTCCTTTTTCCGGAAGAACCCATCATTGAAAGTTTATTCCTTGTAAATGAATCAGAGCCATTTAATTTACCAGGAGACTTTTTTGTTACTGATCCTGTTGAGTTACAACCTATGCAGGCTTTTCAATTAGATGTTAATGTTATTGAAACAGGTCGATATACATCGATATTAAATTTCTCAGTAACAGAGCCGAATAGTATAGTGATGGTTTGTGTGGGCTATCGATGTAACTTTCAAATATTACAACCTGGAGATTCTGTTGACTTTGAACAAAATATCGGCCTTTTAAGAAAAGGCAACAACCATTTATCGATAACATCATTCTCTTCTGGTGTTAATTTTTTCCTGGGAGAAATTTTTCAAAGAAAATAAACAATCTGTTTAAGTTGTGATAAAAAAAACCTGGTCTTGCCCAGGTTTTTTTATAGAGATTATTTGTTTTCAAAATGAGAGATATTGTTAATAAAATGTGACATGCCATCGACAAAAACAAAAAAATTTAGAAAAAAAGATTATAGGTTAAATAGTATTTATGTATTCTTATATTTCTTTACTTTTGTATCAATTTACATTTGATAAACAATCAGGTCAAAACATATGAATACACTTAATAAAAAAATCATTTTTAGCTTACTGGCTATTTTATGGTTACCCTTACAAGCAAAGAATATTGATGAACAATTCACAGAAATTTGTGATAGCCATCCCAACTTTTCTGGAATGTATATGGAAAAAGGTCGCTTGATTATATTAGTTACAGATACAGACAATATATCGTTGCAATATGATGATGCCTTATTTAAAGCATTTGGTATTACAGAAGCCTTATTTAATAAAGCTGAGTTCAAGAAGGCAAAGTACAGTTTTCTGGATTTACATAAAGCCTATAAAGTTTTATTGACTAACTTGAATCGTATTACCAATGTAACCATGACAGATATTGATGAAAAAAAGAATCGTATTAGGATCGGTGTATCAAAAGGCACTGATCTCGTTAAAACACGTGTGGTTATCAATGAATTATTTGCCCAGGCTTCCATAGAGGTACCACAAGATATGTTGACTCTCGAGATTATGGAACCCAGTCAGATTAAAGGTAATATGGATAACTCTATTGAAGTATTGCCTCCTTTGGGGTTACGAGGTTCACCGGGTGTTAAAGCTGGCGGCTTACAGTTGAGTTTTCCAATCGGTAGCTTGGGTCTTCCAGGCTCTTGTACCTGGGGATTTACTGCCAGACTTCAGGGCGAATTGGGTTTTGTTACAAACTCCCATTGTACTTCTGATAGTACAGCCGGAGAAACCTTATTGGGCCCAACAGAATACAGACAGTCTGAGTTAACAGATGCACCAATTATTGCCACAAGCTTTCAGGATGCATTGCCATTAGATCCTGTTCCAGATGTTACAGATGATGAGGGTAATCCATTGGTTGTGTTGGCAGCAGATGCTCATTTTGCCAGATTCGAAGATTCATTTGCTGCGCCACCGGTTGGTTTTATTGCAAGACCAGAAGATAATCAGGGTTCATTGAATATTGATACACAAAATCCTTATTTTAGAATTGTTGACAAGCAGGCAGCATTTCTTCTGGGTACAGAAGTCAATAAGGTGGGTAGAACAACTGGCTGGTCATCGGGTGAAATAGAATCAACCTGTATTAATGTTATAACAACGGTTGCGACATCGGTATTTTTACCAGCGTGTCAATATCGTGCTGGGTATCTATCGCTATCGGGTGACAGCGGTTCTCCTGTATTTGTCCGGGTGCCTGGTTCCGAAGATGAAGTCATATTACATGGAATACATCATAGTGGCACAGGTGTTTATAGTGCTATTGATAGAGTGGAAGAAGCTTTGGGAGGGGCTTTGGATGTTGTTGCTGATCCTAATGTTGCCACACCAAGTCTCGATACTTTTGCCATCCCAGGCGTTATTCAGGATGAACCGTTGAATATTTTAAATAGAACAAGAAAAAGTTTTACTTTAACTGTTCAAGAGCCAGGGCGTTATAAAGTATTATTTCAAAGCAGTTCTGAATTTGACAGTCGCTTGTTTCGTGTATCTTTAGGTAGAAAACACCGCTTAATGGCCGTTGATTCTGGAAAAACAGTCACCTTCTTTACACCCTTTTTAAGAAAAGGTCGCCACAGATTACAAATAAGATCATTAAGCCCCAGTTTCTTTTTAAGACATATTCAGGCGGTCCCTGTCCATTCAGATTTTTTCCTTTTCCCTGAAGAACCCAATATAACCCCCTTTGATTTTGGATTTGGAACAGAGCCATTTAGTATGCCGGGAGACTTTTTCCTTGATGGCTTTGGATCTCAAGATTTACAACCGATGGAACCGCTTACATTGCAGTTAAATTTTGTAGAGCTGGCTCAGTATCAATCTAATATCAGTTTTCTTGCAAGAGAAGAGACTTTTATTCTAGTTTGTGTTGACTTTAATTGTCGAGTTCAAAGATTTGAGGCAAATGAATTTGCTTTAACCACTTTTGAGCAAGACTTTGGCTTTATTCCAGGAGGCCCGAAAGAATTAAAAATCATTTCTTTTTCACCTGGAACGACCTTTTTCTTTGGAGAGTTTACTCAAAGACCTTAATATAAATCCAAGTAAAAAAAGCCTAACATTTGGTTAGGCTTTTTTGTTTAATCAGTAGGTATCAACGAAAGATACTTGTCATATACCCACTCAGGAAATGGCACAGATTATTTCAGAGAAGCTCGCCATTGTCCTTTTTTAAATGCTTCGAGCAGGGTTTTTGCTCTACCTTCATCAAGTTCGGTAAAGCATTTCTTAGTGTAAAAGAAATCATTGAGACCTTCAATTTTTTTGAGTTCTTCGCGGGTAACGCCTGAATAGCCCAT
Organism: Kangiellaceae bacterium; assembly: GCA_965230335.1. Taxonomy (GTDB): domain Bacteria; phylum Pseudomonadota; class Gammaproteobacteria; order Enterobacterales; family Kangiellaceae; genus CBDDKS01. Next base: position 2,118,912 of record CBDDKS010000006.1, read on the forward strand.
GGTCCACTCTGCAAAGTTTCTGTCTTCTATCGGTTCCTGAATAATTTTGGTAACACGATCATGTCTTTTATCTTTACTGATTTTTTCGAATAGTTGGGTAACTGTTTTTTTGGGTCCTTCCAGTACTTGAAAAAATGAGCCTTCATCATATAAAAGCATGCCTGTCACATTCAGTTTGGCATTCTTTTCTTTCACCTTTGCCAATAGCTTTATCATCTCATCGTGGCTGAATGTTGTGACTTCTACACTTGAGTAGATACAATGAATTAAATGTTCTTCTACGTTATCGGCCATATGATATATACCTTATTTGAAGTTAGATAAGAATCATCATTATTGTTATCGCCTAATGATAAATTCTTAGGCGATATACGGAAATTATAGAATAACAACGGTTTATTCTAAAAAATAAATATCAAAAAATCTTAATATGAGAAAACTGATTTTAGTGAGGAATATCGATCAAGTCGATAGGAAGAGGTGCTTTAATCAGTGTTCGCTTTTTCTATCGAATCAAATGCTTGAGTTTATCCGGTTTGCCATCCCATTCCTGGGCATCAGGCAAGGGTTCTTTTTGATCGGTAATGTTGGGCCATTTCTCAGACAGTTCGGCATTAATTTCGATAAAGTGTGTCATATTGTCAGGCAAGTCATCTTCTTCAAAGATAGCTTCAGCGGGACATTCAGGCACACACAGAGCACAGTCAATACACTCATCCGGGTTGATGACTAAAAAATTGGGGCCTTCATAAAAGCAGTCGACAGGACAGACTTCGACACAATCAGTATATTTACATTGAATACAATTGTCAGTGACAATAAAAGCCATAATGGCGTAACTCCGATAAATGAACAGATTTAACTATGAACGATCAACTGATCCTAATTGATTTTGCCAATCATATAATAAGTCCATCGCTTGACGGGGACTTAACTGATCGACATCTAACTGGGTTAATTCCTGGCAAATTTTATCATAAATGAATGAGGTCGTGGTGTGGTCAGTTGATTCTGGCGTACTAGGAGATAGTTCGAGTGATGAGGGAGCGGTTTGTTCCAGTAGTTTGAGTTGTTGTTTGGCCGAGGCAATTACGGCTGCCGGTAAACCGGCAAGCCTGGCAACCTGAATGCCAAAACTCTGATTGGCTGGGCCAGTGTGTAAGCTGTGATCCAAAATAAAATCATCACCATATTCCTGAGCACCAAAATGTAAATTGATCACGCCTGCAAAATGTTTTTCAAGTTGCGTCATTTCAAAATAATGGGTTGCAAACAGAGTGAAAGCCCCCACTTTTTGGTGGATATATTCTGCTGTTGACCAGGCCAGTGCCAAGCCATCAAAGGTGCTGGTGCCACGACCGATTTCATCCATTAATACCAGACTGTGTGGCGTCACGTTATTGAGAATATAAGCGGTTTCTGTCATTTCCACCATAAAGGTTGAGCGGCCACTGGCAAGATCATCTGAGGCACCAATGCGGGTAAAAATGCGATCAACAGGGCCAATAGAAGCTGTTTTTGCGGGCACATAGCTGCCAACATAAGCCATCAGTACAATCAATGCTGTCTGACGCATGTAGGTTGACTTGCCCCCCATATTAGGGCCGGTAATCAGTTGGGTTCGTTTGTCGTTGTCAATATGAATATCGTTTGGAATAAAATCAGCAACATTGTGCTCAACAACCGGGTGACGTGCTGCGGTAATATGAATGCCTTTTTGTTCCATAAATTGAGGGCAGTGATAATCATGCGCTATGGCACGATCGGCAAAACTCTGCAAGACATCAATCTTGGCAATACATTGAGCGGTTATATGCAGATCTTCAATATAGGGTTGCAACTGAGTGATGAACGTTTGAAACAGTTGTTTTTCCAAAGCCAGTGATTTGGTTTTGGCAGTTAAGACTTTTTCTTCATACTCTTTAAGTTCAGGTGTGACAAAACGTTCAACATTTTTTAAGGTTTGGCGGCGATTATAATAATCGGGCAGTTGATCGCTTTGTGCCCGTGAAATTTCTATATAAAAACCATGCACTTTGTTATAGCCAACTTTTAAAGTGCCCAAGCCCAGAGTTTCTTTTTCCCGTTCTTCGAGCTGTCTGATATAGTCATCTGCATTGTCTGACAATGCTCGCAATTCATCTAGGGTTTCGTTATAGCCTGGTGCAATGACACCACCATCACGAATCACAACGGGGGGATTGTCAATGATGGCTTTGTGCAATAGATCCTGTAATGATGAAAAATCTTTTAGGCCATCAATAAGAGAGGTGAGCTTTGTGTTTGGATGAAGTTCATTATCTTGAGATTTGCATTCGGGTTGAAATTCGGATACGGGTTGAAATTCGGATAAGAGCGTTTTCAGTTCATTTTGATGGTGCAGACTGTCTTTGAGTCGTGCCAAATCTCTGGGTCTGACATTACCCAGGGCAATACGTGTTGCAATACGCTCAATATCGGCAATGGACTTTAATGTATTTTGTAATTCATCCAATGGATGTTGGATAAACCCAGAAACCCACTGGTGTCTTTGTTGTGCTTCTGCTGCGCTTGCAAGCGGATGGTGTAACCAGGCTTTGAGCAGGCGTTCACCCATAGGGTTTTGTGTGGCATTTAACACATGCAGCAAACAATATTTATCTTCGCCACCAAGGTGCTGGGTAATTTCCAGGTTTTTACGGGTGACAGCATCCAGTTGGATACCCTGTTCATTCGCATAATGGTTCAGTTGGCGAATGTGATGCAAAGGGGTACGCTGTGTTTCTTCTGCGTATTGATAAATGGCGCCAGCAGCGCCAATGCCCCAGGTTAATGTATCGCAGCCAAAGGCTGAGAGGTTATCGACCTTGAGCTTGCGACACAGGGTATGACGGTTTTCAGTCTTATCAAAGTAGTAATCGGGTAATTGGCGCAAGTGTGTGGCCGAGTCATCAATCCAGTCAAAACGTTTGAGTGATGATTCAGAGACGAGTAATTCGGCAGGTTGAATACGGGATAATTCATTTTCCAGGACAGTCGGGTTTGCACATTCTGTGACCCAAAACTGCCCACTGGCCAAATCCAGCCAGGCTAATCCTATATTGCTGGCGGATGGCAAAAAAGCAGCCAGGAATTTTTGACTGTGACTTTCCAGCAGAGCTTCATCACTGATAGTGCCTGGCGTTAATATACGTACAACCTGACGTTCAACAGGACCTTTACTGGTTGCCGGATCGCCAATTTGTTCACAAATAGCAACGGATTCACCCAAATCAAGCAGGCGTCGTAAATAATTATCAGCGGCATGGTAGGGCACGCCCGCCATAGGAATCGGTTCACCAGCGGTTTGGCCGCGACGGGTTAAAGTGATATCCAGTAAGTCAGACGCCTTTATCGCATCCTTAAAAAAGAGCTCATAAAAGTCACCCATTCGATAGAATAATAAATATTCACTATGTTCTGACTTAATGCTAAGGTATTGCCGCATCATGGGCGTGTGATGAGCGTGTTGTTCGGTGTTTTTAGGAGATGTCGTCAACATGGGTAAATTGTAACTGAAATCACTTTCTATGACAGCCATTTGATAGCAACTGAGAAAAAACGATACGACGGTATGGGTTTTATGGCAACACATGATCAAGCAGCACAGATACAAACCAGCATTCAAGAGATGGTGATTGCCTTAGCCAAGGCGCTTTCTGAGAGAAAGGCAATGTTGGCCGTCGCTGAATCCTGTACCGGTGGCGCCATCGCAAAAGTCTGTACTGATTTAGCAGGCAGTTCCCAATGGTTTGAAGGCGGTGTCGTCACCTATAGTAATCGAGCAAAACATCGTTTGTTGCAAGTGCCTGAAAATACCATTGAAACCCATGGTGCTGTTTCCAAAATGGTTTCAGAAGCTATGGTATCGGGATTATTAAACGTATCCAGATCGGATTGGGGCGTTTCTGTTACTGGCATTGCCGGACCTTCGGGAGGCAGTGACGAGAAACCTGTAGGAACCGTCTGGATAGCTTGGCAAAATCAGCATCATAGTGCCGAATCTTCACGATTTCACTTTGAGGGCGATCGCTCTCAGGTTCGCAGTCAAACGGTTTATAGGGCATTAGAGGGTTTATTAACAAGAATTCTTGCTTAAGGGACTACCTTTATGGTGATATTTTTGGAATAATTGGGCTACCCCTGCAACACGATGATTCCATTGGGATGGATCGCGTGTCACTTTAAAACTTTGGATAACTAAACCCAAGCATTGCTGATCGAGCTGATGAGCGGTTGGTTTTGGTATTCCACTCAATAATTAGGAGACAAAATGATGGATGACAGCAAACAAAAAGCATTAAGTGCCGCACTTCAGCAAATTGAACGACAATTTGGTAAAGGTTCAATTATGCGTATGGGAGACGAACAGGGGCAAAGAGATATCGAGGTGATTTCTACCGGCTCACTGGGTTTGGATATTGCCCTGGGTGTTGGTGGACTGCCTAAAGGACGCGTTGTAGAAATTTATGGACCGGAATCTTCCGGTAAAACCACACTGACTTTGCAGGCCATTGCCAGTTGTCAGAAAAATGGGGGCACCGCCGCTTTTGTCGATGCCGAACATGCGCTTGATCCTGTGTATGCCGAAAAACTGGGCGTTGATCTGGACAGCTTATTAGTGTCTCAGCCAGATACGGGAGAGCAGGCATTGGAAATTACCGACATGCTGGTCCGCTCTGGTGCTGTTGATCTGGTGGTGGTTGACTCTGTTGCTGCATTGACACCCAAAGCAGAAATAGAAGGTGATATGGGCGATACCCATGTTGGCTTACAGGCACGTCTGATGTCGCAGGCTTTACGTAAACTGACGGCAAATATTCAGCGCACTAAATCAACGGTTATCTTTATTAATCAGATTCGAATGAAAATCGGGGTGATGTTTGGCAATCCTGAAACAACAACCGGTGGTAATGCCTTGAAGTTTTACTCTTCCGTCCGTTTGGACATTCGTCGTACCGGTGCTATTAAGCAAGGTGATGAAGTGGTCGGTAACGAAACGCGGGTTAAAGTGGTGAAAAACAAAGTGGCACCGCCCTTTAGACAGGCAGATTTCCAGATTTTATATGGTCAGGGTTCCTCTCTTGAGGGTGAGCTGATCGATTTGGGTGTTAAAGAAAATCTGGTTGATAAGTCAGGTGCCTGGTATAGCTATCAGGGCAATCGTATCGGTCAGGGCAAAATGAATGTGGTTCAGTATTTGAAAGATAATCCAGAGATCGCTCAAACACTGGAGCAACAATTGCGTCAAAATCTATTGCCTGGTAATCAATCAGCAACAGAAAATGCCGCTGAGCCTGTTGAAGCCTAAAACGAGTTGAAGTTTAAAGATAAAGAGATATCCTTACGTCAACGTGCATTAGGTTATTTGTCACGGCGGGAGCACTCTCGCTTTGAACTCACACATAAGCTGATACACAAGGGGATTTCTGAAACAGAGATCAACCTGTTATTGGATGAGTTTGAACACAAAGGTTGGCTAAGTGATACTCGATTTGCTGAGAGCTGGTTACGTTATCGTAGCCAGCGTGGTTTTGGCCCACAACGTATTCAACAGGAATTAAAAGGCAAGGGTGTGGATGATGCCACGATTATGCAGGCTTTGGAAACGGCGGATATCGATTGGCAGGCGCTATGTTATGAGACCTGGCAAAAAAAATTCAACACGGCAAAACTATCCCCTAAAATGTTCATTATTTCCGAAGCAGACACTACTGTGGCTGATATCAATACCGATGATGAGCATGATGTTGCTGATAAAAACAATCTTGATAAAAACCTTCTTAAAACTAACCGTACGAATTATCAGGCTTCTATGCAGAGGCAAAAAAAAGTTTATCAATATTTAACGTATCGTGGTTTTTCTTCTGATATGATTCACGACTTGCTGGCTTCACTATAAAACGTCTTTCACCATAAGAGACACACTATGACCATCCAAACAACCGATGAAATACGACAGGCATTTTTAGCATTTTTTGAACAAAAAGGGCATCAGGTTGTGCCCAGTTCTTCATTAGTACCACAAGGTGATCAAACACTTTTGTTTACCAATGCTGGCATGGTTCAGTTTAAAGAGTGTTTTTTGGGACAGGAAAAAAGATCCTATGTTCGGGCAACGTCATCCCAGCGTTGTGTACGAGCCGGTGGCAAGCATAATGATTTAGAGAATGTGGGTTATACAGCAAGACATCATACCTTTTTTGAAATGTTGGGTAACTTTAGTTTTGGGGATTATTTTAAAGAAGAGGCCATCACCTTGGCGTGGACTTTTTTAACACAGGTATTGAAACTACCCGAAGAAAAATTATGGGTAACCGTTTATAAAGATGATCAGGAAGCCGAAGAGATTTGGTTTAACAAGATCGGCATTGATCAAACACGATTCTCTCGCTTGGGTGAGAAAGACAACTTTTGGGCCATGGGGGATACCGGACCTTGTGGGCCTTGCACAGAAATTTTTTATGATCATGGTGACACGGTATTTGGTGGACCACCTGGCTCACCTGATGAAGACGGTGATCGTTATATTGAAATCTGGAATCTGGTCTTTATGCAGTTTAATCGTACCAATGATGGGGTGATGCATCCGCTGCCCAAGCCTTCTGTCGATACTGGTATGGGATTAGAACGTATTGCAGCAGTGATGCAGGGCAAACACAATAATTATGACATTGATATTTTTGCAGCTTTAATTCAGGCCATTGCTGAGTTATTACAGCAATCCGATGCCACACAGCAATCACTGCGTGTTATTGCTGATCATATTCGTTCAACGGTTTTTTTAATTGTCGATGGTGTTGTACCCAGTAATGAAGGTCGTGGTTATGTATTAAGGCGTATTATGCGTCGGGCCATTCGTCATGGACACCGATTGAATGCGTCATCCACGTTTTTACACAAGTTGGTGACACCCTTGATACAACAGATGGGTGCTGCTTATCCTGAGTTGAAAGTGCAGCAGACACTGATTGAACAAACCATTTTAAAAGAAGAAGAACAGTTTGCCCGTACATTGGATAAAGGTATGTCCATATTGAATAAGGCGTTCGAACAACTTGAAGGCGATATGATTTCAGGTGAAACGGCTTTTTTATTGTATGACACTTATGGTTTTCCCATTGATTTAACGGCAGATATAGCACGGGAAAAACAATTACAGATTGATAGAGAAGGATTTGAACGCTGCATGAATGAACAGCGTCAACGTTCACAGGCTTCCGGGCAATTCAATGTTGATTACAATCAACAATTGCATTTTGATGGAGAAACACACTTTGTCGGTTACGATGTCTTGGAAAAAACATCAGTGATTGATCACTTGTTGGTCAATGGTGAAAAACAAGAACAGGCCGAAACAGGCAGTGATGTCTTGTTGGTCACACAGGAAACACCGTGTTATGCAGAATCCGGAGGACAAGTGGGTGATGTCGGTACTGTTGTTGGTCATCAAGGGCAGGGACATATTCTGGATACACAAAAAGTGAATGAGACTTATGTTCACCAGGTCAAAGTGACACAGGGCAGTTTGTCGGTTGGTGAAACTGTGACATTGCAGGTGACAAAAGAACAACGCCAGGCAACAGCGATTCATCATTCAGCAACTCACTTAATGCATGCGGCACTCAGGCAGATTTTAGGCGAACATGTCGTACAAAAAGGATCTTTGGTGGATAGTGACAAACTCAGATTTGATTTTTCTCATACGCAACCTGTGAGTCCCGAAGAACAACAAGCCATTGAAGACTTGGTGAATCAGGAAATTCGCCAAAACCATTTGGTGTTGACAGAAGAAATGTCTATGTCAGCAGCAAAAACAAAAGGTGCCATGGCTTTGTTTGGTGAAAAATATGGCGAGACAGTACGCGTACTGAGTATGGGTGCTTTTTCTGTAGAGCTGTGTGGCGGCACACATGTGAAACGAACGGGTGACATAGGATGTTTTAAACTCATTTCAGAAACAGGTATTGCAGCAGGTGTCAGACGTATTGAAGCTGTAGCAGGGCAAGTGGCTTTGGATCATGTTAGAAAACAAGAACAAGAATTATTTACATTAAGTCAGTTATTAAAAGTGGAACCTTCATTGATCAGTGAAAAAATATCCGGGTTATTGCAAAAAAATAAAACCTTGGAAAAATCAATACATCAATTGCAAAATAAAGCGGCATCAGAACAAGGAAATGATTTGGCCAATAACACGATTGAAATAAAGGGTATTAAAGTGGTCGTGACACAATTGCCACAATGCGAACCCAAATCTTTGCGTGACCTGATGGATCAGGTCAAAAATAAATTAGGATCAGGTGTTGTTTTACTGGGCGGTATTGCGCAATCAAAAGCCCATTTGATTGCTGGTGTCACCAAAGATTTAACACAACAGATCCAAGCGAATGCACTCATTAAAGTGGCGGCAGAATTGGTGGATGGTAAAGGGGGTGGGCGACCAGACATGGCGCAAGCGGGAGGGACGAATCCTGATAAACTGTCCGATGCATTGGAGGCTGCTAAACATTATATCAAAGAGCAATTATCTTAGGGGCTGTTTATCTTCATTTGAAATGAGTTTTTTGGGGTATTTTACCGAGAGGTAGGGCCTGACTTTTTATTATTTTTGTCCAAAATGAAAGAAATTTCTCACAATAATGCTATAAAACTGAAAAAATAATCAAAATTTCAGTATTAGATATCAACAAGAGAAGCACATACTGTTATACTCGCAGGTTCATCATCAAGTGTTATAACCCAGTATTGATATACCCAATGGATTTCAATAGGCAGGTAAGTGGTAAGTGAAGAGCGCATTCAGATGCTTAGGACATTCAACTAAGTGGCTCGTGCGATTGAATCTTGCTGTTAGCCTTGCATAGTGAAAAGCGAAGGGTATACAGGCTGGACCATTTATGGAGACTTTAGGATATGTTAATTCTAACTCGCCGCGTAGGTGAAACGTTAATGATTGGTGACGATGTCACTGTGACTGTTTTAGGTGTTAAAGGTAATCAAGTCAGAATAGGTGTGAATGCACCTAAAGAAATTTCAGTACATAGGGAAGAAATTTATCTGCGTATTCAACGTGAGAGAAATGCTTCGGAGAATAGCCTGATAAAATAAGATAACAGACAGATATTACTTGATTTTTTGTAGTGATCGAGTAATATCCGCCCGTTAATATTTCAAAGGCTTTAGGAGAGATGGCCGAGCGGCTGAAGGCGCTCCCCTGCTAAGGGAGTATACGGTTTGTCCCGTATCGAGGGTTCAAATCCCTCTCTCTCCGCCATTTACCAAAAAGAACATCCTTTTTTAAGCTTTTGTTAATCTTACTATCGTCAAAAATGTCTGAATCTGAGTTCGTGTGATAAACTGCGAAAATGGCTTCACTTATTTTTGAGATATTTGTTAAATTGATTGAGCAGATATTCAACAAAATTAACCTTTTGATGAATACTCCATTGTTCTTTTATATTGCGCATGTAGCTCAGCTGGATAGAGTACCTGGCTACGAACCAGGCGGTCGGAGGTTCGAATCCTTCCATGCGCGCCAATTCCAACCGACCTCAAAGGTCGGTTTTTTTATAGGGAGCATTTATCCGTATGCCTGAATCCATCACCCATGAGTTAATGATTATTATCACAATGGTTGTGGCATTCATCATATTGATAGTCTTGTATTTTCGCTTATCTGCAAAACTCCATGATGTGACAAACTTGCTGCAATCTTCCAAAGAAGATGAACAGGCATTGATGACAGCAATTAGGGAATTAAGAGAAACACAGTTAGCACGATATTCGGAATTTTCCCTGCAAATGCAGCAAAGGTTTGATCAAATGAATCATCTGTTTCGAGAGATGATGCATGAGACTCAAAAAACATTATCAGATCTGGCTCATGAGCAAGCAAAAAAAATCATGCAGGAACACAATCGTTTCGAACAAACACTTTATGCTCAGGTGAATGACGCAGAAAAGAAAACGACAGAACAACTGAATAAAGGACACATTACATTACATCATGACTTTAATCAGTTTAAAGACACCACACAACGCAATTTTAGTGAAACCAATGATCTGTGGCGTCAGCAACATGCTGAGTTAAGAGATAAGCTGGTCAATGAATTAAGACAAAGTATCAAAGATATCAGAGCCGAGTTAACACAAACGCTGACAACCAATTCGGATAATCTAGTAAAAAGTATGACCGCATTAACAGAATCCAATGAACAGCGACTGAAAGACATTAGTGGGCAAGTTGAAAAGCGTTTAACGGAAGGATTTGAAAAAACCACACAGACTTTTACCGATGTGCTCAAACGTCTGGCTTTAATCGATGATGCTCAAAAGAAAATTACAGAGTTATCAACCAATGTGGTGAGTTTGCAGGAAGTCCTGGCTGATAAACGTTCTCGTGGCACGTTTGGTGAAATACAACTGGAACGATTAATTCGCAACGTGTTACCTGAGAAACATTTTGCCATTCAACACAAATTATCCAATGACAAAATAGCCGATTGCGTGTTGTTTTTGCCAGAGCCAACGGGCAATGTTGTGATTGATTCCAAATTTCCTTTAGAGTCTTATCAAAAAATGACCGACTTTGAAGAATCGGAAAGTGAACGCGCTTTGGCTGCACGACAATTTCGTCAGGATGTCAAAGTACATATCAATCACATTAAAGAGCGATATATTATTCCGGGTGAAACGGCTGTGGGCGCCATGATGTTTATTCCGGCAGAAGCTGTTTTTGCAGAAATTCATGCCCATCATTCGGAGCTGGTTGAATACGCTTACAAAGAAAAAATCTGGCTGGTTTCACCAACAACCGTGATGGCGGTCTTAACCACAGCCAGTGCTGTGATTAAAGACGAAGCCACGCGTCATCAGGTACATATTATTCAGGAACATCTAGGTAAACTGGGGGAAGATTTTGCCCGTTTTCAGGAAAGGATGAACAATTTATCCAAACACATTGGACAAGTGAGTCAGGATGTCGATCAAATTAATATTTCAGCCAAGAAAATATCCAGTAGATTCAATAAAATAGAGAAAGTGGAACTCAATGAACTGGAAGTCGAGCAGGAAGAAAAATAACATCTCTATTTGTGAGAACCTGTTCAAATTTTAATGGATTCTCGCATAATCCATTAACCATGCTGCAAAAAATTGACTATCTTTAAAGGAGAGGCATTCAATATATCATGAGGTTTGTTCGTGGCTATTTCAGAAAGAATCCCAGAAAGCATTCCAGAAAAAATCCCGGAGGCTATCCAATCTTACTTTAATGATTTAAACATGCCATTTGAAGTCGTTAATCATCAACAAACCGTCAGTTGTTATTCGTGTATTGCCAAACAATTGGATATTTCTGGTGAGCAGTTATTAAGATGTGTGATATTACAAAGTTCGCAGGGACGTTTTATGGCGATATTGCCGTCAAATTATTTATTGGATTATGATGCGTTAAGACAAATGAAAGGAGAAGAGTTGAGCATTATCAGTGGAGAAGCCGCCAAAGGACTTTTTAAACAGTGTGATTACGGATGTTATCCACCATTACCTCAGGTATTTAAGTTTGATACTTTAGTCGATCCCAGTGTATTACGATTGGAATCGGCTTATTTTGAAAGTGGACATTCGGGATATTTTTTAAAAATTAATCAACAGGGCATTCAAACATTGTTTGGATCCTGTGAACAAGAGACATTTGCCTGTGGTCCGGAAAGATTATTTTCTGGCAGTAATCTGAATAAAAATGAATCGGATGGGGTTGAAGAATTTACACCCATGCGAATGAAGCAACGGGTTGATGAAACCTTTGATTTGCCCTCCATGCCCGATATTGCACATGATATTATGAAACTCAGGGTTGACCCAGGTGCTAATGCAGAAGACTTGGCCAATATTGTTGCACGTGATCCCAGTTTGTCGGCACAAATCATCAGTTGGGCCTGCTCTCCTTATTATGGTTATAAAGGCACAGTAGACTCATTAACAACAGCAATATCCCGTGTGTTGGGTTTTGATTTGGTAATGAATCTATCCTTAGGGATTACCATTGGGAAATCATTAAAAGTCAGTCACGATGGTCCATTAGGTGTGCGAAATTATTGGCGGCAGTCAGTGTATTGTGCAGCACTGGTTGATAAATTATGTCGTTTGATACCCGTTAAACAAAGACCCGAAAGAGGCCTGGTTTATTTATCGGGTTTGTTGCATAACTTCGGACATTTATTATTAGGCCATTTATTTCCACCGCAATTTTATTTGATCAATCGTTATGTTGAAGCCAATGGATCTATTGCCATCGAAGACGTTGAACATTTTGTATTGGGTGTGACTCACGAAGAACTGGGTGCATGGTTAATGCAAAGTTGGCATATGCCTGATGAGTTAATTACCGCCGTTCGCTGGCATCATAAAGAAGAGTTCTGGAGCAAGCATGCCATCTATTCTAACTTAGTGTTATTAGCAAATCGTTTATTAAAACGCATAGAGCTAGGTGACTCCCACGAAATTGAATTACCTCAATCCACATTAGAATTACTGTCACTGGATGAAAATGAAGTGAATGAAACCTTTGAGGAATTACTGGATGAGCGTGAGTTTTTGGATATTATGTCGAAGCAATTAGTGGCGTGAATCTGAATAGTTTTGGTATATCGTTATACTTACCTAATGGTTCGGATTTTTTATTTTTATAAATATTTAGATAACCACGCGGGAACATCAGACTGGCGGTGCAATATTCCATCTCGATAAGTTGCAACCAATTTGTAATGGTCGCTATTATCGTACACATAAGCTAAATCACAAAGCCGCATATGTTCTTTAAAATTTTTAAAACTCTTGGGATAACGGCGTTGTATATCTTTTATTGGAATATTATGACCACCTTTCCCTACTCTAATTTTGACACGTTCAGCACTTAATTCAGCATTTTTAAGAGCAACGTAAACTAGAATAGTTTTAAAGCCATTTTGTCGCGCTTGTTGGAGATATTTTATATAAAGACGACCTGATAAAGTCGATTCCACGAGGAAAGATTTTTTTTCGGCAATACATTGTTGAACAGCCATTAAAGCTGCTTTACCTGCTGCAAGTTGCTCATTATCAACTGTTGCAAAAGAACCTGTCATATTTCTAGCTATGGTATCAGGGTCGATAATTTTAAGGTTTGAGTTTTTATGCTTGGCTGTTCTTGTAAAAGTGGATTTACCAGAACCATTAACGCCAGCAATCAGCACCATTTGAGGACGTGACATTTTTTAAGAGCGCATTCCATTGACATTGGTTTCTTTTTGAGCTGTTTTATAAGCTTCATCCCCTAATTTTTGAGGGTCTTTTTCAAGCCTTTTCACAAACTCTTCAGCCGCTTCATTTTCATGCTTATTCGGATCTGTTTTCAGTTTTTCACTAGACATAGTTATGTCTCCTTTATCTAAGTAATCTTTATATTATCATGTATTCTAGCAAAAAAAACAGAATTTAAGGTTTAATCGTGATTTTCTTTAAGCCAAACTTGTCATATTATTCTAATGAGTATATCAGGCCAAGTATCTAATAATTAAATATATTACGAGCTATAAGCTAAATCACTATATCAAGATAATCCATGGAATAAGAAGATTCAGACTTTCTTCCGTGAAAGTCTGTTGTCTTTTTGCAAGCGCTCAAAAAGACAAGAAAAAAGCTTCTTCGCTGCGCAGGCACTTGCTCAGAATGGTTATTGATTTTGGAGTAAGTCTTTTGCTTCCCAGAATATTGTGAATTAAAAGAAACACCTCATTACTTAAAGGTTATCGGGAGCAAGTACCCTCCGTAGGAGTATTTCGGGCGTTTTACAGTTGAATGTTTCGATGAATCGGATTTTGTAGAGAAATTAAGGTTTCTGTCGATCGTATTTTATCAATGGATTGAATCTGATCGATAAGCAGCCACTGAAAATCATCAATACTGGCGCAGAGAATTTTAATCAGAATACTGTATTGTCCGGTGGTGTAGTAGGCCTCGACTACTTCAGGAATATGGTTTAATTGATGGATAACATCTTTGTAATCACCCGCACTTCTTAAGTTAATACCGATAAAACAACAGACATCAAAGCCCAGATTTTTGGGCTCAACATTGAGTTTTGTGCCAGCAATAATACCTGCAGATTTCATCTTTTCTATTCTGACATGAATGGTTGCTGGGCTGACTTTAAAGGCTTTAGCCAGTTCGGCATAAGGCTGTTTCGCATCGGTGATCAGGCTGTTGAGAATCTGTTTATCTAAATTGTCGATTGGATAATTTGGCATAGTGTTTTCAGGCTATATTTAAATATTATTTAATTTTAAATTGGTTTTATTAAAAAATATCTTCCATTATAAGTATTTTAGTTGTTGTTTGTTTTAAATTTCAAGGAAATAGTTAAAAATATAATTAAAAACCAGTCAATTGATTCAATCATCTATAGGTTAATAGCAACATGTGTTCGATTTTCGGTATTTTAGATATTCACGGTGATGCATCCGCATTACGTAGTCTTGCCATAGAGCATTCTAAAAAACAGCGGCATAGAGGCCCTGACTGGTCTGGTATCTGGTTAAATGATGATGCCGTATTGGTGCATGAGCGACTGGCGATTGTGGATATTCACAGTGGAGAGCAGCCGTTGGTGAATCAGGAGAATGATTTGATCTTGTTAGTGAATGGTGAAATTTATAATCACAAACAACTTGTTGAACAGGAAATCACACCACGAGATCATACCTTTCAAACGCAATCCGATTGTGAAGTGATTGCTGCTTTGTACGCAAAAGATCGGTCTGTAAAAGATCAACAAGGCAGTGTATTGGTTCGTCAGGAAGACAATCAGAAGCAGGTCGTGAACTACGAACAGACAGTCAATCAAGAACAGATTGAAAAACGACTTAACCAACTCGAAGGCATGTTTGCTTTTATTTTATTTGATGCACAAAGTCAGCATTATTTAATTGCCAGAGATCCCATAGGTATTATTCCGCTTTACTATGGTTATGATGCCAATCAGCAGCTTTATGTGGCTTCAGAAATGAAAGCCATCGTTGATCTTTGTCAAGAAGTCTATAGTTTTCCTCCAGGGCATTATCTGTATACAAAAAGTCAGCCGCAACAAGGTGATGCTAAAAGTAAGATTCTGCCTTATTACAAACCCATATGGAAAACCTATGATGCAGTGATGGAACAGGCAGAAACGTCTCAAGAGAAAATAAAAACGGCCTTAAAAAAAGGGCTTGTTGCATCGGTTAAAAAACATTTAATGTCGGATATGCCCTATGGTGTTTTATTGTCAGGTGGTCTGGATTCCTCCTTGATATCTGCCATTGCACAAATGCATGCGGCAAAACGTATAGAAGATGATCAGCAAAGTCCGGCCTGGTGGCCGCAGTTGCATTCTTTTGCGGTGGGTTTAAGAGGCTCGCCAGATTTAGTGGCGGCACAAAAAGTGGCAGAGGTTATTGGTACGATTCATCATGGGATAGAATTTACTTTTGAGCAGGGTATTGATGCTTTAAGTGAGGTCATTTATCACTTGGAAACCTACGATGTGACAACGATTCGTGCTTCGACGCCCATGTTTTTAATGGCGCGTAAAATTAAATCTATGGGTATTAAAATGGTGTTGTCGGGTGAAGGAGCCGATGAAATTTTTGGTGGTTATTTATATTTTCATAAAGCACCCGATGCACAAGCCTTTCATGAAGAAACAGTTAGAAAACTGGAAAGACTGCATGAGTTTGATTGTTTGCGTGCCAATAAAGCCATGGCTGCCTGGGGCGTAGAGGCACGAGTCCCATTTTTAGATCGATGTTTTTTAGATACGGCAATGAGTTTATCACCACAAGAAAAAATGTGCCGTGATGGAAAAATAGAAAAGCAAATACTCAGAGCAAGCTTTGAAGGTGATTTGCCAGAAGCAATTTTATGGCGCCAAAAAGAACAGTTTTCCGATGGGGTGGGTTATTCCTGGATTGATGGATTAAAAGCGCATGCTGATGCTCAAATCAGTGATTCTGAGCTACAAAGAGCGGGTGTTGATTTTCCTATTAATACACCAGATACCAAAGAGGCTTTACTCTATCGAAAATTGTTTTCTCAACACTTTAAAATCAATAGTGCAGCAGCCACAGTATCGGGTGGTAAATCGATTGCTTGTAGTACGAAAGAAGCGCTGGAATGGGATGCAAGTTTTAAACATCAGTCCGATCCTTCGGGTCGTGCAATGCGGGGAATACATGAAAAGAGTTACTAGGGGTTGTTGTTCTTTTATTAATCTCTTATTGGCTTAGTTTGACACAAAAGTGTAACTAATATATCTCAAATTTTTTTTGAGGATTGTTTGAAAAGTTGATAGAGTATTTACCCTATAAAAAATAAGTTAAGAAAGATACTCTGTGAGGGGTGAGATGATGAATGATTGGGAACGACTCATTGCAGACATTAGAAATATGAAAATTATTGTCGCAAATAAATTGGTATTACTTTACGCGCATACTTTTTAGGAGAGTACAAATGGCTTTTCAAAAGGACTTGTTCCCTGATGTAGACAATTGTATTTTTGAGCAATCTGAGAGTGTTTATTTGGCGCATATCTCAGAGTCTTATGCTGATAACGTTAATAAAGAACTTTTAGAAAGCACTTTTCGTGATGTTTCTAGCTCTTGGATTGGATGTCTAAATCTGACTCCAATACATCGAATTGATCAGCACTCTAAATACCTTCGACAAGCTCAAGTTTCAGCACTTTTTTCCATCTTAGGGCATCTATCAAATGTAGATCCAGCTCCAGCTACAATAGTAATGCCTACTGGTACTGGGAAAACGGAAACAATGATTGCGGCGGTTTGTGCTTCAGCCTACGAAAGAGTGCTAATCGTCGTACCTTCAGATAGCCTAAGAGAGCAAACTTTTAAAAAATTCGCAGCTTTGGGATTATTGAGAAGTCTCAATGTAGTAAAGGATCAAGCGTTAAATCCTGTCACAGCCATGCTGAAAGGTGGAGTAAAAACAACTGAAGATTTTGATTTAGTAAGTAAAGCAAATGTCGTTATAACAACACCACAGTCTCTAGCTCTTTCAGAAACGAAATTGAAAAATAAATTTTATAAAAGTTGCGATCTACTAATTTTAGACGAAGCTCACCATGTTAAAGCACCTACTTGGCAGACAATAAAAAAATCATTTGAAAATAAAGGAATTCTTCAATTTACAGCCACTCCATTTAGAGAAGATAGACAGAAAGTAGATGGTAAAATAATTTTCAATTATCCAATTTCTGAAGCTCAGAAGGTTAACCTTTTTCGACACATAAATTTTGATTCTGTCTATGAGGTGGTGCAGGCTAAAGCAGATTTAAGAATAGCCGAGAAAGCCGTCAATAAACTTGCTCGAGATTTAGAAGAAGGCAAAGATCATATCCTAATGGCGCGATGCTATCCTAGTGGTAGAGCTGAAAAAGTATATGAAATTTATAAAGAAAAATATCCAGAATACTCCCCTGTCTTAATTCATAGTGGCGTTAAGAAGCGCAAGAGTAAACTTCTAGATATAAATGCGAAAAAACATAGAATAATTGTTTGTGTGAATATGCTCGGGGAAGGTTTTGATCTTCCTGAATTGAAGGTTTGTGCGTTCCACGACATCCATAAAACATTAGCAATTACGCTACAGTTTGCAGGAAGGTTTGTTCGTGATCGAGATGATCTCGGAGACCCCACATTTATCGCAAATATATGTGATACAGGAGTTGAAGATACTTTACGCGACTTGTATCTAGAAGATTCAGAATGGTCGCGTGTGCTCAGATTGAGTTCCGAAACTTTAATTGAAAATCAGGTAGCTATGCAGGAATTTGTTGCAAGCAATGAAGTGCACGGCAAACCTATGGCTATAGAAAACCTTTTCCCTCCACAAAGTGCCGTTGTATACCGAGTTGATAAAAATGTTGATTTAGAACCTTTTTGGAAAGGTCTTGAACCTGATGAAGAAGTAGAAAGTTATCTATATGATACAGATAAAAAGCTAGTTATTTCCATTATCAAGTCTCAACATCCATATAAATGGGCACGCCAGAACGAGTTTCCACAAATTGAACGGCATTTAATGATGATTTATTGGGATCAGGAGCAGGGTCTTCTTTATTTGCATGACTCAGCAAAAATTGGAACTAGGAACAAGGTTGTTAAAAAGGTGTCTCGGAATCCGGCTTTGATTAAAGGTGATAATGTATTCAAAGTATTTGGAAATGTGATGAGGCTCAGTTTGCAAAATGCTGGATTGAACAGAGGTAGATCCGGCGCATTACGTTATGTCATGTACACAGGGATTGATATTGCAGAGGCTATAGACCAGATCCGCCAGAGAATTTCATATAAATCAAATATATTTGGCAAAGGTTTTGAAGGAGGAGCAAAGGTCACTGTAGGCTGTTCTCATAAAGGAAGAATTTGGTCTATGAGATCTAGTGACGTTCTTGAATGGATAAATTGGAGCAAATCAATAGGGGAGAAATTGCTCGACCGAGACATCAATCCAGATGATGTTTTAAATGGAACTATGAGAACTAACGAAATAACAGAGTTTCCAGATAAGCTACCTATAGGTATTGACTGGCCTAGCGAGTTCTACGAAAGAGGTTTAGCTTCAGATGTTGTTTTCGATGGTGTTCCAACTAGATTAGATGATATTGAAATTCGTGTGCTTTCGGAAAAATGTACTCAAAATGAAATAGTTTTTACGTTATCACATGACGATAAAGTTATTCAGATTAAAGCAGAATTCATAAACAAACGCATTCAGATTACATCAGTCCAAAAAGATCTAATACGAGTATCGAGAAGAGGCAACTTCATTCGCATAACAGATTATTTTGAGAATGAGCATTACCCACTTATCTATCTCGAAGATGGCAGCTTATTAGAGGGTGATATACATATAGTTAGGGCTCCAAATCAAGCATCTATCCCTTTTGATACTGGCTCTTTAGTTCCTTGGGTCTGGGATGTGGATATCACGAATGAATCGCAGGGTGCTGAAAAGAACAAAAATAGTATTCAATATGCTGTTTTACAGAAGCTTAAAGAAGAAGAGTATCTGGTGCTATTTGATGATGATGGAGCAAATGAAGTTGCCGATATAGTAGCATTTAAAGAAGAAGGTTCCGTCTTTGTTACTGAGTTATATCATCTAAAATATTCTTCTAGTAGCGATGCTGGGTCAAGAGTCAACGATTTCTATGAGGTTTGTGGGCAGGCTATACGCAGCACACGCTGGATTGACGAGCTAGATAAACTAATTTTAAGACTAAAGAATCGTGAGAGATCTAGGTTAAGTTCAGACCCGAAAGGTAGAATTGAAAAAGGCGATTACAAATTGCTAGATTCACTTGCTCAACATGGTGGAAGGATGAAAAAAAAGTATAGGATTTTTGTCGTCCAGCCTGGTTTGAGTGCCTCGATGATTACTGAGAATGTAATTAACTTACTCGGCGGTGCAAACGAAATTATAGTAGAAACTACTAGTAACAAATTAGGCGTTATTTGTAGCGAATAGATAAGCCCATAAAAAATGAGAATTTTAATAAGACACAATAGTGATTATGTTATCGAGTTTGACCAACTTACTGTCAGTGGCCGCGAAGCTGTTGGAGGGTATGGATTAAACTTCGTGTTTAAAGGTAGCCGTCAAGGTCGAGAAAATCCGTTGTTGGTTTCCAATATTAGTTTATCTCTTTCGTTAACTGACCCAGTTAAGCCTATTGCAACATTTATACCTTCTTCCACTCAGGCGATACAGTGCCAAAATTTTCCTAATAACAGCGAACAGCTTATCTTTGAGGTGATATTTACCAAGGAACAAATTAATTGTATTGAAGAGAAAAGGCAGGAGACCGATTTAATTCTTAATTTTGCTTTACGAGCATTAACATTCTCTGACAATTCAGTTTGGACAAGCTTCGATTGTGGTGATGTAACTATTCCACGAGAACATTGGCTTCAAGCGCTAAACAGTTCTGGATTCAGGCAAACACTTTTGTTTGAATTACCATTACCTCCATTAGCATCCGAGTTAGATGAGCTTCTTTCCAAATCGCAAGAATTTATTGAGACAGGCCATTACAAAGACGCTGTGATGCAGTGCCGTCATATTATTGAGCAGCTAGAAACTATTCGTGGGGACAAAAAGCTCTCCCTAGCTGCTAACAAAATGGCTCAATCCAAGAACGAACGAGAGGAAATGACCGCGAAAGAGCGTATGTTAAGCCTAAGAGAACAACTCAAGAATATTTGTCACTTAGGAGCTCATAGCAAAGAAAAATTTACTCGTTCCCAAGCAAAGTCAATGTTAGGAGTAACGATTGCTCTACTAGCTGATCCTACAGTAGGGCTTGTCAAAACATCAAGTTTGAAAATTGAAGAAGATCAAATACCCGATAACACATAATATGTTGAAAATGGTGTCGAGCCTAATGTCCGCTAATGGCCGAATACACTATTGAAGGAGATAAATATTGCCACCAAGAAAACCTAAAACTGAGCCAACAATAGATTATCACTTAAGCTCTGCCTTTAAAGATGACGATATTCTAGGCTTAATTTTAAAGGGTCATTTGGTAATCGAAGCGATGATTGCCAAAATCTTAGAGCATCTTAGTTTCGGAGAAAAAATATGGAGGTGGTCTTTTCCAAAGAAAATAGAGAATTGTGTTGACGCCAGCCCAATGCCTCAATGGGTAGCAGATATTTGCCTCGATATTAACGATATTAGAAATGATTATTGTCACTCTTTGGGCCATCAGACCACATTCAATGATGCGTTTGAATATGTTAAAAAATGGTCTGATTCTGGCTTGGAGTATACCGATGAAACTATCTATAGCAATAAATCTTATTCAGAGGAATGTTATGGTGTAGAAGGAATATTGACCGAGACTCTCTCAAACACGATGGATGAAATTAATAATGTTTTCGGCATTCTAGGCATTAAAGAAACTTATTGGGCTTGATGTTCACTAATAACCGTTTGTATGTTAGTAATTTAATTGGAACATAAATGTCAAAAGTCAACCTTTTCGAGCAATCAATTTCGGTAGATAAGCAGCATCCTCAATTCATTTCTCTGTTAAATTCTGACGTGCACGGATATGCTAGAGAATACATTAACAATACTTTTCAAAAAATGGGAGACCCAAATGGGAAGTTTGCTAAGCACTTTCAAGGTAGTGGATTTCATTCTCACTTGTTTGAACTTGCGTGTTTTGCGTATCTAGAGGAATGCGGTCTAAAAATAGATAGAAACTATGAAAAACCTGATTTGATTGGTGTATCCGAGAATATTAACGTAGCTATTGAGTGTGCTACTGCAAATCCATCCAGCGGACAACAAACTGACATATCATTAACCCAAATGGTTAATTATTCACATGATGAGTTAATGGATAAAGTTTCTCATGAAGTACCGAAAAGGCTTGGGCGTATTTTGTGGAAAAAACTAGATCACCATTACCAAGACTTACCGCATTGCCAAGGATCGCCTTTGGTTTTAGCTATTGCCCCTTTTTTCGAAGGCGGATCACTTTTATATACTGATCATTGCTTAATTAAATATCTTTACGGATCGCCAGAAAGAAACAATTCACAAGATGCATTTTTTGGAAAAGATAGTTCAAGGCATATCAGTGCAGTGTTGTTTTGCAATAGATTTACTGTTTCGAAGTTTCTTCGTATTTCGACTGATTTTAAAAGATTAAACAATTATAGGGCCATCCTGTCAGGGTGTGCCTACAAATCGACTGATATTGAAAATTACCGATTAATTAAGTTTTCAAAAATTCTTGGAGATGAAGAGTCCTCAGAACTTTGGAACGAAGGTGTGACATTGTACGAGAATCCAAACGCTACTATCCCGCTTGAAAAAGATATTCTTAATTGTTCAAGCAGAATATATGTTGACGATGGGTATGTGTGTCGTGACGTTTACGGTTTCCACCCGTTGTCTTCTGGCACAATTTTGCATGCGGAAGGCTCTACTTGAATGTCCACTTTTGGCCGGAAAGAAAATTATATGCAATCTAAAATTGAAAAACCAATACTTAAGCCTCTGGTTGAGATGGCGTTAATTAGCGAAATTGTTTTGCAAACCAAACTGGCAATAATGGCCGGAGAGAATCTTGCGGATGCCTCTACTAGCTTTGAATACTGGAGTGCTATACAAAGTATATTGTCCTCATCAGCGAACGTTTCCAAAATTCTTTGGCCTCGGAAAGAAAGAAAAGCTTTTGGTTTTGAAAAGTGATGATGTTTTTTAGATTTTTTGTTTTATTGATATATAAAAACCACAATTATAATTATTTTAAAATAGGTTGGGTATGCAGTTATGTATAAAGCATTTAAAGATATGCCAGTATTGTTAAAATTTATAACTATGCACTCATTTGCTTCTTTAGTCTTATTTTTAGATGCAATCATACCAGGTATACCTCTTTTTATTAATGGTGAAGACTTAAATCCTCATGAGCTTTGGTCTCGGGGGTTGGGAGAATTACAAGTGGTTTTCGGTATAAGCATGCCATTAGTTGGTTTTTTATTTCTTAAACGTTGGCATCCTGCCCGATTAGTATATATTCTTTTAATTAGTTGTGTATTGGTTGTTTTTCCATATGTACATTTGCAGGATTTCGCTATAACAATTTTTGGAGTTATATTAACTTGTATAATGATAGTGTATCTTTTTTTTAATAAAAAAGTTAATGCGTATTTTAGAAAAACAAGTAATACTGGACGCTCAAAAGAGAAACAGTAATGAACAGTCACCTGATCAAAGATAAAATGATTGTTGGTAAGCTGGCTGGCTGGAGTTTGCTTAGTTTAAAAAAAGAACAAAACCAGACACCTAACATCCAAATAAGATGGCAAAATGAGTCATTGAATTCTTACTCATGGATAGTTGATATATTAATTTTTATTTGTCTTTATTATTTTATAAACAATTCTAAATTGATTAAAAAATAATCATCTTAAATCTCATATTCCTTGATAATCTTAAATTGGTTATTTTTTAACCAAAATATTTGTTTAATTTTATAAAGTGTGACTTTGTTCTTATTTTTCGTGTTTGCAAAGCATGAAAGATTCAGTTATTATGATTGCCGACTCACTACCAAGGCCGGTGCCTGGATTGAAAAAGAACTTTCTATTGAAGATTTTTTGTTGATTAACGCATGGCCGAAAACCGAGTAAAGTTGTACGGCAAGGTAAGGAGTCTGTTTTTATAAACTATTTAAATTTAAATCGGAGAAAAACCTATGTTATTTAAAAAAACATGTTTAAGTGCTGCTATTGGTAGCTTGGCTTTATTTTCTGCAACTCAATTGCACTCTGAAACAGAAGTCAGTTTCCAGATATATTCAATGTCATTTGATGCAACCGGTGGTAAAGCAGTTGCTTTTACACCAAAAGAAATGTGTAATTTCCCTAGTTCAAACATGCAACAGCCCATGGATGCTTGTGGTACTTTTAATTCAGAAGCACTGCTTTATAGAGTTGATGAAACGAAATCCAACTGGGCAACTAATCTTCTCACTCCGGATGAAATTTTGGATGGTAATAAATCCATTCACTATGTTGGCTATATGTCATTACGGGATGCACAGCAGATAAAAGGCAGCGAGACTATTAAATTGCCTGATGAGAATTTATCATATCAAGAACGCTATAACTCTAAAACATTAACAAAAGCTCACTATGACCAAATGGGTTCATCCTTTGTTAGCATTGAACCGGAAAAGCCTGTATTGGCTAATGTACAAGTTTATGTAGAAGAGATGCCGAAATCTCTTTCAAGTGAGACTGATGAAAAAGCAGGCTGTTCTGGTAATTATGTTGAGTATTTTAGTAAAGAAAGTGATTATGAAATAAATGTACCTGAAGATTACCGAGAAGAACGTTTTCATATTCAAGAAAAAGATTTTAAAGCACCTCCAGGCTGCTCTGTTAGAGTCGCCATTCTTAATGCGAGGTCTGATAGTCGGTTAAATGGTAGCGCTTATAATGTAGGCCCTACTATGTCAGTGAGTTATGTCATCGGTTTTGGTGGACAGCTAACAGAGAGTCCTTATGCCGAATTATTGGTGAATCGAAATTATCAATAAACTATCGCTATAGGCATTAATATGCTGAGCCTGTCAAAGACATGGCAATGCTTTATAGGTTATGTACATAGCTTTAAGCAATACAAATATCTTTGTCAGGCTTTTTATATCAATGAACATGATAAAATACGCACAGTGAAAATCTGTGTAATGAATTGTTAGTGGAGAGAATCTTTATGAAAAAAATATTGTGGATGTTAGCGATTATTCTGGTGTTGGTAGGCGTATTGTTTTGGGGCGGTGTTATCCAGATTAATCAAACCTCGTTAAGCAATCAGTCAGTATCATCGGATTTGATTGATAAGCAGACTATAGCACCTATGCCACATCAACAGATGGATGCTGAATTATGGCAGATATATCAGAGTCTTAAACAGTTAGTGAATAAAAAAGCCGAGCCTTGTACGCCCTGGCAATCCCCTGATGAAGAACGACTGATTCGTGAAGCTACTGCTTTAATGCTGGATCCGGAATTTGATCCGAGAATTGTAAAAACAACAGTATTTAGCGGTATACGATACACCAAAGTGCATTCACGTCAGGTAGTGCATGAATATGGTTTACAGCGTTTTCCCCAATTATCTGAAACAATGAATCCAGCCTTAAAAGGCTTGTCGATAGAAGCCATCCTTAAAAAAGTAAAGTCTGGTGAAATTACTACGGGGTTGCGTACCCATCAAGGAGAATTGGCACTAAATATTATACCGAGTCAACTGACAAAAGAATTAGTGGACGATATAAAAGAGGCGGGTATTCCCTTAGGGGCTCAATTTTTTCAGCGCATGCTACCTTCACCATTTTATCCGGAAGATTTATATCAAAGTACTAAAGAAGCCTTTATGTATGCTTTTGCTGATGCTGATTTAAGTCAGTTGCGATACGACCCTATTGTTTTAAATAATACTGATTATTTGCATAAAGCATTGGCTCTTACAGGAGATATTGAGCTTATAGAGTTTGCACTGGATAGAGGTTTGCCCGCTTTTGAAAAGCCTTACCATAGCTTGGCTAATGCAGTCCTTCATATTCATACCTATTATGTTACAGATTCACAATTTAGAAACCCTCATAGCTTAACCAGTGAAGCTTTGATTGCTGAATTAGAATGGCTGGCTAAACGGGGTATTCATCCTACTGATCTTACAGATTTAAAAAGAGCTCGGGAAGCTCTTGAAAAACACCCAGGAAAATTCCCTGCTTTTGAAGATTACTTAAATAACCTGACTCAGTTTGAAGATGTTGAACAAGCCAAAGCAGATATTGCTGCAGATATGGATTTTATAAAAGATAAACTTCGTCTGCATGAAAGTGATTTGCAGGACTTCAAACCTTCGGTCACCCAAAGAACCTGCGAAAATAGGGAGGACAAGTTTAATCAAAAACGCGCTATTGTGTTATCAGAGCTAGTAAGTCAACTGGACAAGTGGATTAAAGCTGCTGAGAGCTCAGGTAAAAGTGATGCAGAGATAGAAGAGTATATCAGCCAAACATCGGGTTTGTTAGTTGGATTAAAACGCAGATTGTCATTAAAACATGCGGAGCAGACCACAGGCATACAGGTCAATCCTGAGTTAAAACCCATATTATATAATTTTCATGCCATACAACAAGCTTATGAGAAGGGTGTGTTTAGCAGCAGTGATATCAATAGCAAAGATTTTATGTATCCGGTTGTTTTGTATTATGTATTTAGTAAAAATACCAGAAAAGATGCGCATACATATTTAAAAGCCATTAAAGCAATGGGTGGAGAAATCCCATTAATGCTGGAGGTGATTCAGTTGTACGCTATAGGAGAGCGTTATGTTGAACCTGTTGTGTATGAGTTATTAGAAGAATGGGGTGTTGATTTAGCTTTGGAAAGTTCGGTGGGTTACAATAGTTTTTATACAGCAATTATTGAAAACAGGGATTTGAAACTGGCTAAATATTTACATTCAAAGGGCGTGCCTGTTGTTTCAGATCCTTTATTGGATAATCCATTAGAGACAGCGATGATGACATCAGATATTGGTACACCTGAAGTGATTAAGTATTTACGCTCATTAGGGTTAACCAATCGAATGGAAGATAAACAATAAATATATTTTATAAAGAATTTCTATTCTTAAATAAAAGCAGACTTTCTTTTTTGAAGGTCTGTTTTTTTTGATAGATTAAAATAATAATTGCCAAAAAAGAGAGAAAGATAATGCAACAACGCTATTGGTTTTTAGGTTTTGTGGTGTTAGTAATTTTTTTTGGGTTTGTTTATTTTTTATCATTGAAAGATATAAATAATGAGACTATAAAAACAAAAAAAGAAAATACCATTAAAAAATCAATACAACCATTGCCTTTGGCTGTAAAAGAGTTTCTTGGTATTACTCCTATTGTTCCTAATAAACCAACAAAAACTCCTGAGCAATGTCGAGAGGAGTTTTTAGCTAATGAGCAGATACAAGCGTTAATCCATGATTTAAAACAATTGCCTGTTGGTCGTTATAGTGGTAACGATATTATGGCTGCTTTGCATAATACACAGGCCTTTAGTCATGAGGCGTTTGAAGTACTTAGAAAGGTAATAAGAAAAACCTTGAAGTTACAAAGAAAACCCTGGAAAGATGAATCAACAGAAGACTTCTTTAATGAGAGTAATTTTTCTGAAACCATTGAGGCTATCAAGAATGGACATATAGATGGAAACTCTTATGGCTTAATTACCATACTGATTGCGCAATTAGAGAGACAGTTAATTTATGGAGAAACCATTGACTGGGATGAAGCTTATCAAAAAATTGTTGATTTGAATTTATCCTATGATATTACAGAAGTATTGTATTTGATTAACAGTCCGTCAATACATGCTAAGGAGGAACAACATCGTTTTGAGCCTTATGAAGTTAGACAATTCAATACCAGATTATTGTATGAGCTTTTTAAAGATCATGATTTTTCTGCTTTAGACATAGAGAACAAATATGATGCATTAAGAGGTAACTTAATTCGCTTTGGTGATATAGAGATGTTGAATTTTTTTCATGAGCGTGGTTTTAAATGGGATAGTTTGATGTTCATATTTAACAATGCAGCGGGTGATGTTTTATCTGCGATGTCACGTCCTGATATAGCCCCTTTATGGCCAGAGCATGATGAAGCTACAGAGGGTTGGGGTGTGAAGCTTGCGTGGTTACATGAGAGAGGGGTTTACCCGGAAGCTTTTCATAAGAAGAAGTTGTTGAATAAAGTGAGTGCAGAGGGTAAAGACAGCTCTTTTCCTAATGGAATAGAGCAATTAAAGAGCATAGAGGAAACTCGTCTTTTGCCACCTTTGGTAAAAAGTGTAGAAACGATTAAAGAGATACAGGGTTATTTTGATTATGAGCCAGGTGCATTAAATACTATATTACATAATGCACAATTAAAGTTTTTAGAATGTCATTTGGGGTCACAGGAGATGCTACCACGATTGTCAGAGCAGGATATTCAAAGTTTATTTACAGCTTGGTTAACACTACATGAAAAACATTTTAGTCATCGAGAGATTGATGCTTATTTATATCAAGTCAATAAAGCTTTTATGCATTTGCGTTGGAGTATTTTTGAGAATGAGCACTATTCTATAAATGCTAAAGATGGCAAGAAGTTGAGTCGGTTAGCGAACCAGTTTAGAGGTCATTTTCATGAAATGACAGGTGATGATAAAACCAATATTGCATTGATTGTTGAGAAGATGATGAGTGCAGAGCAGATGCAGGTTGATGATTTATATGATTTTCGTTGGAATATGTTTTTATTAGGAGGAGTACCAGGAGAGTATTCTGTAGATGCTGTTCGTGTTTTAAAATCTTATCATGTAAGCGATGATATTATTTATCAGTCGATATTTGCATCATTTAAAAATAAGAGAACACAACATTTATTAAAGCATAATCTATTACCATTAGTTGAAATATGGTTACAAGAAAAACTGGATATCCATCAAAAAGATGAACAAGGTTTAGATTTATTATTTTATGCTGTTTATTATCAGGATGTAGAAGCGGTAAAGTTGTTATTGGAGAATGGTGCACAATTGACATCCTCTAATGAACATTTAAATCATTTGGATGCAGCGTTACTGACTTATGAGCCTGGCAAATCAGAAATGATAAAGTTGTTATTGGAAAAAGGACATCCGGTAGATGAGACACACCGAGAGTTGCTCGCCTGGTTAAAAGAAAAATATGGTGATAAAGCACCAAAATTAAATAAATCTTAAATTTGTATAAAAAACTACGCTTACTTATTGTAATGTTGATAAGCTGACTGTCTGGGATTTGCATAGCTTAAAATGAATAACAAAAAAATTAAAAAGTATTTATGAAAAAATCAGTAAAAGAAAAATTTGAATCTTATCCACCCGAAGCGCGAAAACGATTAAGTGCAATCAGAAAAGTTATATTTGAAATAGCTGAAGAAAATGATTTGGGTGTTATTACTGAAGAGCTAAAGTGGGGGCAGCCCAGCTATTCATCTAAAATTGGCAGTCCAATTAGAATAGATTGGCAGTCTAAATACCCTAATCAAGTATCAGTATTTGTTAATTGTAAAACGGTGCTCATTGAAACTTATAAGGAGATATATGGAAATTCACTACAATATGCAGGTAATAGAGAGCTGATTTTTCCTCTTTCTAAGCCATTACCTATTGCAGAGTTAAAAGGCTGTATTTCAATGGCATTGCAATACCATAAGTTGAAAAAACTTCCTTTATTGGGTTTTTGACTGAGACCCAAAAGAATGACTCAGTTCTTCAATTATGATACAGGACAAGTACCTGCCGTAGGCATATTCAGGCATTTTGCTGACTTTTTTGCTTTGAAAAAGTCAGTCGTACACAGCGAAGCGGTACGAAATAATTTTTTATGTGTAATAATAATAAACCTACTAAAGTTAAATAAGTCTTAAGTTTGCATAAAAAACTACGCCTCCTTACTTTAGCACACCAAGGGTTAACCAAAGCGCGTCCTTTTGGTAAAGGCCCTGAGGCTGTGCAATCTGTGTTAGAGCATTTGGGCTATGTTCAGATTGATACTTTGTCTGTGGTGGAGCGTGCACATCATCATACTCTTTGGACACGTATTCCTGATTATAAGGTGGATTATCTTTGGCAATCGGTAGAAGCCCGGCGTGTTTTCGAGTATTGGTTTCATGCTGCGTCTTTTTTGCCGATTAAGGATTATCGTTTTGTATTGCCTCAGATGTCGGCGATAAAGCGTGGAGAAGGATTTTTTTGTCCTAAGGCAGAACCCAAATATATGCGTTATGTGTTTGATCGTATTCGTGCTGAGGGGCCACTTAAGGCGAGAGATTTTGAATCAGTGAAAAAGGGTAATAAAAAGTGGTGGAATTGGAAGCCAACAAAGCGGGCTTTGGAACGATTATTTTTGCAGGGTGATCTTATGATAGCGCAACGTATTGGTATGGAAAAAGTCTATGATTTACGAGAAAGGGTTTTGCCTGACAACATTAATGTGAGTGAGCCTTCTTTATTGGCATTCTCTGAGTACCTTGTTGATCTTTCTCTGCGAGCCAATGGGTTTACGACCATGAAGCAGTTGACACATTTAAGACCAGGTACAGAATTACGCAAAGCGGTGAATAAGGTGTTAGAGCAGAAAATAGAAGAGGGTGTGTTGATGGAGCTTATGGTTGATGGTCTGCCACCACTTTATGTGACTCCGCAAGTTCTTGAAACCAAGGTCAATCGACCGACAGCCAATGTGCGTATATTGTCTCCTTTTGATAATGCCATTATTCATAGGGAGAGAGTCCAACAGTTATTTGGATTCGACTATAAATTGGAATGTTATCTTCCAAAAGAAAAACGACGGTTCGGTTATTTTTGTTTACCCATTCTTTATCAGGATACTTTTGTTGGTCGGGTGGATTGCAAGGTGCATCGTAAACATCAGGATTTAGAATTAATTGACTTACACCTTGAGTCTGAACAAAATGATTGGGATCGTTTTATACCGCACTTTGCTAAAACAATACGACGCTTTGCTCAATTTAATGATTGCCAATCAATACGCCTTTCCAATATAAAACCTAAAAAACTGATGAATCGCTTTAGGGAAGAATTAGAAGTGAGTGGCTAGCACATGTTAAATAATCACCATGTTTTTCATACGATAAACAGACTCTAAATATCAACGCCGAGTTTTTTTAATAAATCTTTCATGGTGAACATCAGTTCTTCACACTTTGTGTCATTCAAAGCATCTGGATGAGGTGATGCAAAATCACTGATATCATTATCAAAGTAGAGGCCTGATGCTTGTGCAAAAGTGTCATCGAGGCTGGCACGAATGAGCAGGTCGGCACCAATATTAATGTCTTTACCTTCAACACCAAAACCTTCTTTAACCATTTTGCTGGCTAACAGAGAACCTGGATTCACTGCAATAATAATGGGATCTTGTTTGTCAGAATTGAGGGCCATATAACGTGACCACATAGTGATGGCGAGTTTACTTTGAGCGTAGGCACTGAAGTCATCGTCAATAGGGTATTGACCGGTTAATGCTTTGAGATCAACCGGTGCTTGAGCAGCCGATGACAGGTTAATAATACGAGCTGATGGATTCATTAAAGGTAACAGACGTTGACTCAATAGATAGGGGGCCAGGGTATTCACAACAAAACGGACATCCAAATGATCTTGTGTGATAGGGTGAGGGGTTTTATAAATACCGGCGTTGTTAATGATGACATCAAGATGAAGTTGTTCTTCGAGCAAATGGTTAATGAAAATCTCTATCGCTTGAAAATCTGATAAATCAGCACAATAACTTTTGATGCGGGCATTGGCATTCAAGGTAAGAAGATTTTTTTCAACGGTTTGTAATTTTTCCATATGGCGTCCGTGAATCAATAAGGTGTGACCTTGTGCCACCAGCTTTTGGGCCGTGGCCAAGCCGATGCCATCAGTGGCACCTGTTAATAAGATAACTTTTGACATGTCGATGTTTCACCAGAAATAATGTGCAATATAAAAGGGTAACAGACTCTGGGTTCAAAAAAATGATTGTTTAATTATTAAAGTGAGATATTTCTTGAGCAAAAAAAGAAAAATACGAGTATTTTCTTATGCTTAGAAAGTTTTTTATATATTAGATGCCAATAGTTTGACTATAATAAACATCATTCATTGATAAGATAAAATAAAATAGAGCATTATGCGCGGTATTATTGTAGAGCCTTCAAGGTTGCATCAGGCAGTATTATTGAGTGTATTTGAAAATACCAATATAGATGTCGATGTTGCAGACAGTCTGGAAAATGCACAATTAAAAATGGCCGATGGACAATATGATTTAGCTTGTATTGCATTTAAATTATCTGATGGCAGTGGTATCGATTTGGTTCATTGGATGAATCAGGAAAAGCCTGAAACAAAAATTGTGATGTTAACTCAAGAAAACACCAAAGAATCTGTTGTTGATGCAGTTTCGGCTGGGGTTTCTAAAATCTTTCACTATTCCAACCATATTGCATTACACGAATATGTTGTTGATATTGCCAATAAGGAAAGCGACGAAAAACGTCATATGGGGCGGGTTTTATATATTGAAGATAATCCAGCCGTGGCATTAGTGATTCAGCAAATTATTCGCAGAATGGGTGCAGAGGTTGTGCATTGCACCAGTGGTGATGTCGCTATTGAATGTCTGGCAAATCAGGAGTTTGATATTGCGTTAATTGATGTCATTTTGCCTGGTGAATTTTCTGGAGATGATTTGGTTCGGTATATTCGGGCGATGGATGAAGAAAAGTCTCAAATTCCTATTCTGATGTTATCCGGTCAGGAAAACGTTTCCCGACGTATTGAGTTATTAAAATTAGGGGCGAATGACTATATTGCCAAACCGGTGATTGATGAAGAGTTAATGGCTCGATTGTCTAATTTAATGACACAGCGTAAGCTGTACCAGCAGGTTAAGCGTCAACAGGATAAATTACATCAATTGGCGATTACCGATCAATTGACCACATTATACAATCGTCATTTTTTAGCCAGCTCGGCCCCCAAGCGTTTGAGTGAAGCACAGCGCCATGGTTTTGATGTGAGCTTACTGGTGGTTGATTTGGATTATTTTAAAGAGGTGAATGATAAGTATGGTCATGAGATGGGTGATAGTGTTTTAAGGGAAGTCGCTCTGTTACTGAAGCAAAATTGTCGTAATGAAGATATTGCTATTCGTTTGGGTGGTGAAGAGTTTGTTTTACTGATGCTGCACTGCAACGAAGACGGTGCTGTCGGTAAAGCTGAACAGTTGCGCTCTGAAATTGAAAAGTTAAAACCTTCGGGTATTCCTATGACGGCAAGTTTTGGTGTGACTTACATGGGTAAAGGTGAGTCAAAAAGCTTTTCTGAATTATTTGCTATGGCAGATAAAGCTTTGTATGAGGCAAAAAGAAGAGGAAGAAATCGCGTTATTTCAAAATGCGAATAGCCTTCTAGGGGTTTTTATTGGAAGGCAACCGATCTTGGTTTAAAGATTTTTAGAACTGTTTTGATGTTGCGATAATGCTTCTTCGGATGGCAGAATGATCGAGTTTAAATAGGTTTCGTAATTTTGAGGATTATAAATTTCTGCAAACACATCAATTAACATCGTATCTAAAGTATCTTCCTGATATTTATCTGAGAGATATGATTTGATATCACGCATCCAGACTGGCCACTTAAACTGCACTCTGTTATTGTCTTCAAAAAATTCTAAAGGCGCTGAAATTAATTTTTCATAGCCGCCAACAGATTTGGCAGATTGGTGAAGAACCTGCCAAATATAACGAATGTCATCTTGTGTTAAGTTTGCATCCATTATAGCCTCTGAATGTTTTAGTTCCATTCGTTGGGAAAATTGTATCATAACGATAGTTGGCACTAACCACAACCTGTTTGTTCAAAAAGATAATATGAAATTGTTATAATTTGTTAAAACAGAATGGGGTGATGTTGTCTATTCAAAAAAATAGACTCAGCCCAAAAGGTTAAGCCTGTAAAAGATAAACAGACTCTAGGTCAGAATTGTCTAAATATTTTGAGGTAATGCGCGTGAAAAGAAATGGGTATTCAGGTAGAGGAATTTTTTTTCATCTGTTGATGATAGGTTTAATCAGTGCTTGTCATGATCAGGCTGATTATGATGCACGTGCGTATTGCGATAAACATTACAAGGCAGAAAGTTATCAGGTTGCCTTAAAGGAATGTACCCGGGTCGCTGAACAGGGTTATTTAACGGCGCAGTGGCGACTCAGTCTCATGTATTCCAAAGGACAGGGCGTTGAAAAAGATTTAGAAAGTGCCTTTTATTGGTCAAAAAAAGCAGCTCAAAATGCGCATACTGAAGCACAAAGAGAAACAGGACGTTCTTATTTGCAAGGCAGAGGCGTGGCCATAGATATACCACAGGGAAAACACTGGTTATCACTGGCTGCCAGAGGAGGAGACTCAGAGGCAAAACATCTTTTGGGGCGGGTGTATTTAGGTGTTTTTGGTGGAGAAGTTGATCAGGCTTCGGCATTCAACTGGTTTAAAAAAGCGGTATCTGATGATTTTAAACCAGCCACCATTGATTTAGCCTGGTTGCTGTCAACCAGTAAAAATGATTCATTACGCAGAGGAGTGCATGCTGAAAAACTGATACAGACATTCGTAAAAAGACATCCTCAAAAGTCAGGTTATTTAAAAGTACTGGCAGCCGCCTATGCTGAACAAAGCCAATTTCAAAAGGCCATTGAAACTCAGGAACTGGCTATTCAGTACCTTTCAGAAAACGAACAATTATCGGTAAATAAACATTCGTCAGAAGATGAGATGCCATTAAAAGAAGATTTACTCAAGCAATTGGAAATGTATCAACAGAAAAAGCCCTGGAGAGAATGACTCAGTTCTTTCATTCTTTGGCTTTAAACATTAAAGACAACGAATTAACACAATAACGGGTGTGTGTCGGTTGTGGACCATCATTAAATTTATGTCCTAAATGTGCATGGCATTGGCGGCAGGAAATTTCAATGCGTTGCATACCATAACTATGATCTATGGTTTCAATAATGACCTTAGGATCCATTAAGTCAAAAAAACTGGGCCAACCACTGCCTGAATCGTATTTGTGTTGAGATGAAAATAAAAGGCTGTCACAGCAGGCACAGTAGTAATTGCCTTTTTCATGATGGAGATAATATTGACCACTTCCAGGTGGTTCAGTTTTCTTTTGTCGGGTAATTTCATAGACATTTTCAGGTAATAATGAACGCCATTCTTCATCTGTTTTCATAAAAAAACCTATGAGTTTTTGAGGTTGAAGAGTAAAAAATCACTGTGATTGCTGAATTCTACCCAAACCGTTCAGCTTAGCTCTAATTATGGGTGATCAATTTGTTTGGATGCAATAGTAAACCAGAATCGGGAACCTTGGTTTAATGCGCTGTTTACACCAATTTCGCCACCCATGAGTTCGGCCAGTTTTTTGGAAACAATTAATCGCAACCGACCAGCAAAGCTACTATTGGTTAAACGAGATCGTTTGTCAAAAGAATCAAATAAACTTTTTTGTGCATCTTGTGGAATACCAATACCACTGTCTTTGATGGTAAAGCGTAAATAGGGTTCAGAATCCTGCAGCATAAAATCTGTAAAAATAGATACTTCGCCTTCTTTGGTAAATCGAATGGCATTGCCTATAAGATTTTTGATGATCTGTCGGGTTCGTTTGGGATCGTTAAAGAAGGTTTTGGGTGTTTCTGGAGAAGCGTTGACATTAAATATCAAGCCTTTTGCTTCGGCGTGTCCTCTGTATTCATCTGATATTTCATCCAATAACTCACGGACATTAAAGTGTGAGTTATGTAATGGTAGTAATCCAGCTTCTAATTTCGAAAAATCCATAATATTTTGTAGATTATCAACCAATGAACCGGAGGCTCTTTGTGCAATAGACAACAGCTCTTTAGGTTCTTCACTCAGAGGGTATTCATTTAATAAATTCAGCATACTGGTTAATGTTTTCATCGGTGTGGTGACTTCATCTCCCATTCTGGATAAAAACTCTGATTTTGTTTTGGGAGCAGATACAGCTTGATTTAGCTGGTTTTTTACTTTATCAGTTTCACTGGTCAAGCTGTTATATTTTTTTTCTATTTGAGACAGTTCTTGTCTGACAATTTGAATATCATTTTGATTTCGATTGAGCGTTTTTTCGATATTGGATTTAAGGGGTTCCAGTTCGGGTATGAGTTGACAGTTTTTCAGTTGCCCAATAATTTGTTCAGAAGGGACGGGATGAGAAAATAATTGTTCTAACTGAAAAAGACTGCCTGAAAGTTGTGAGAGTAATTTTGAAGCAAGAATCAACAAAAATAAAATCAATACAATAGTGACTATAATAGAAATTTGTAATAACCAATCACTGGAGAAAGTGGTTTGCTGGTTTGGATAAAACTGAATATTGCTGGATAATTCCTCTGAATCGATGGGCCAGGATAATTCTTTAGTGATCGTGTTTTTTTTCAGTGCATCACTGGTGTAGGTATTGGGACCAAAAGTAAACGCATAATCAATACCGGTTTGTTTTTGAAGATAGGTTAACAAGGTTTCATCAAGAGGCAGGATGCAAAAATTAATTGCAATCAGATTGTTGTTTTTTTTAACGCCATGACTAAAAATCAAAGAAGGAATATCATGATGGGACGTGATTTTTATCATATCTTTAGGCGTTGCCATTTGACTGACAATAATATTGTCTAAGCCATGAGACTTATCCTTGACTATGGGTTTTTTATTGGCTTGATTGAATGTTCTTGTTTCGACATCAAAAATAATTAATTTAATTGGCAAAAGATCATCATAACGTAAAACTGAAAGTAAATTATTAAAGTAAGTTTGATTGAGTGGAAAGTGTTCAACTAAATGCCGGGAAAGATTGTTATGGATTTTTTGTGTATCCAAAATAAATTGATCGAGATGAGATTGAGCAAATTCTTGTTGTTCTTTTTTAAAGGCAGCCTGTAATTGGGATTGTTCATGGCTTAATTGGTTATAACTTAACCAAAGTAAACAGGCAGTTGTTAAAAGTACAAAAAGGAGACTAAGCGTTAATTTTGCTTTAATTTTCATATTGTTGTTAATTTAATAGCGGTATGAAATAAAAAGAATGACTTTAATCAAGGTATCTATTTAAATTTAGCAGATGAATACTAAAATCTCTTGTAAATGGGCCTATTTCTTGAATTTATTTTGTCCTCTTTGTCTTTCAAGATACAAAGAGGCAAGTAAGGCTTAATCACCCTGGTTAGTGGATTGAAAAGCAAATCAGCAGTTATGAATAAATTGATAAAGGGATTGATGGGTAGGCATACTGACATCGATGTGTTTTGCACATTGTAGTAAATAGCCAGTGATGCTTTCAATTTCAGTGGGTTTATTTTGGCGAACATCCTGCAACATGGAAGAATGGTTATGCTCTGTGAGTGTGGCAATTTGATGTACCGCTTGGATGATGTTCCAATCATCAAGCTGAGGACAATATTCGTGAATAACGGGTTGTAATTCTTTAGCCAGCAAAGCTATCTGATCACGATACTCAGGTTTGGTTAAAATATCACCATTTTTACATTGGTGTAGTGCTGTCAGAGGGTTGATGATGGCACTGACACAGAGTTTTTTCCATAGGGTATCTTGAATATTCAGTTCCCATATGACTTCAGGTAAGGCAGATTGTAATTGTGCAATCCATTGTGGAACGCCCTTTAATAATGTTGTTGCCGCATCTGGCCCTATATGTGTTGTTCCATGACCGACATGAATCACATGTCCATGTTGATTTTTGTAAGCACCATGGGTGGTTGTGCCTAATAGGAGTTGGCATTTTGGGAGACATTGCTGTGCGATGTCGCTATTCCCCATTCCATTTTGTAATAATAAAACAGTGGAATGCGATTCAATAGCGTGAGCAATACTTTTTAAAGCAGTTTCGAGTTGATAACTTTTAACACAGACAATTAAAAAATGAATATTTTGTATTTGTTTTGTTGAGACGGCTGGAATAGACTGTGCGACCTTATGGTTTTCATTATCAGGCTTATAGGGTGTTTCGATGGTAATAGGCACTTTATCTATTTGTGCACTATGATGATCACACTGGGGTTGATGATTGGATTGTGTGGCCTCACTTGTCTGCTTTTGTCTGGAGATAAGCCGAGAGAGGTAGCCTGCCTGTTGAAGGGCAACAGCCCATAATGAGCCTATGGCACCAGCGCCTAGAATATAAGTTTGTTGAGGTGTCATTGAACGAACACTTTTAGAAGTAATAACGTATCTATGACAGTATAGTGGATTTATTGAAATTCTTATGACAAAACTGCAAGAAGTATCACAAAATGTAACATCCCATTCTGGAGATAAATCTTCAGAGGCAATCAGTTTTTTCGATTTAATAGAGGATAAACGAACCTGGGTGATGCTGGCTTTAGGGTTTTCAGCAGGTATACCTATTTTATTGATATTTTCAACGTTATCCATATGGCTAACAGAAGCGGGTGTACAAAGGTCTGCGGTTACTTTTTTTGCCTGGGCGGCATTAGGTTATTCATTTAAATTTATATGGGCACCATTAGTCGATAAATTACCTCTACCTTTTTTATCAAAAGCATTAGGACGACGACGTGGCTGGCTCTTATTATCTCAACTAATGGTCATAACCAGTATCATCGCTATGGCGAGTGTTAATCCCCAAGTGAATGATCTGGCATTACAATCTATGGCTATCGCTGCTGTGGCCTTAGGGTTTTCTTCGGCCACACAAGACATTGTGATCGATGCCTACCGAATCGAATGTGCCGAAGAAAATCATCAGGCTATGCTCTCGGCACAATATGTCATGGGTTATCGGTTGGGTATGATCATCGCTGGAGGGGGCAGCTTATTGTTAGCGGATTATTTGGGTACCAGTAAAGAGGCTTATAGCTATAGTGCCTGGCAAATGACTTATTGGGCTATGGCATTTTTTATGGTGATTGGTGTGATGACAACGCTATTAATTTCAGAACCTAAACGATTACAGCAACAAACCAACGTAGCTTATCCTTATGCCAATAAGGATTATATCCAATTTTTAATGATGTTTGTTATTGCTGTTTTGGCTTTTATTGGTGTTTATCATCTTTTTCCAACACAGGAAGAAAGTGGTTTTCTAGTCCATGTACATAGTTTTGTTTTTAAATCGATAGAGTTTGTACTGGCGTTAAGTGCTTTTTGTGTAGTTTTGTTAACATTCTGGAAACAACGAGTGGTGAATCAAAGTTTAGTGCAAGAAGGCTATTGGATGCCTTTAAAAGATTTTTTTGTGCGCTATAAAACATTAGCAGTTTGGATATTATTATTGATTGGTTTTTATAAAACATCAGATATGGTGATGGGGACCATTGCCAATGTTTTTTATGAAAATATGGGGTATACAAAAACAGAGATAGGTAGCATTTCTAAAATATTTGGTGTAATCGTGACGATTTCAGGAGGGTTTGCTGGTGCTTATTTAACCGTAAAAGTGGGTGTATTTCGCTTACTTCTAGTCGGGGCTGTACTGGCCAGTGCCAGTAATTTATTATTTATGCTGTTATCCACCAGCGAACCCAGTACCTTAGGGTTGATTTTAGTGATTTCAGCGGATAATTTAAGTGGTGGAATAGCGACGGTTGCATTTGTTGGTTATTTGTCTCAACTTACAAAAATTTCTTTTACTGCTGTTCAATATGCACTATTCAGTTCATTAATGGTTTTGTTTCCTAAGTTTTTTTCTGGATTTTCTGGAACTCTGGTTGAAATAATGGGGTATAATCATTTCTTTTTATTAACGGCCTTAATGGGTATTCCTGTTATTGCACTGATTCTGTTTTTACAGAAAAAATTAAAAGATTAGAGGGCTGTTGATCTTTTTGGGTTCTGATTATGTCAAACAATCAAAGTTTAATTAAAGTATTGGTCAATGCATTAAAAAATGATCCGGAAAATAATGATATAAAACGTCATATGGCAGTCCTGTATTTGGAAGAAGGAGAAGTGGAACAGGCTTTGTCTTTGTATCAGTCTATTTTGGAAAAAGACTCGACTGATCATGAAAGTCTGAAAGGTGCTCTGGCTGCGGCAAAACAATTAGGTGATACCACCTTAATTCAAACATTTGAGTTATTATTGAATACTCATAAAAACACGACGTCAGATGAAATATCTAATGAAACAGACAGTCCTTCAGAGACTGAGAAAGAGGCAGTGGAACAGGCTGATATCGTTTCACTCGAATCTTCAAGGATAAGAGGGCATAAACTGTCTTTGGTTAAGGGGGGAGGGGATACTTCTGAATTTATTACTGATGTTGAAGATTCCACTGTTTATTTGAAAGATGTTGGTGGTATGGAGCAGGTGAAAAAACGGATTCAATTATCTTTTTTGGCGCCTCTCAAAAATCCTGAACTGATGAAAGCTTATGGTAAATCAGTCGGTGGCGGTTTATTGTTGTACGGACCTCCTGGATGTGGAAAAACGTTTATTGCCCGTGCATTGGCAGGAGAATTAGGTGCAAAATTTATTTCTATTGGTATCTCCGACATTTTAGATATGTATATAGGAGAAAGTGAGAGAAAGCTACATGAATTATTTGAACTGGCAAGAAAGAGTGCGCCTTGCGTTCTTTTTTTTGATGAACTGGACGCACTGGCACAAAAAAGAAGTCAATTGAGAAACACAGGTATGCGTAGCTTGGTGAATCAATTTTTGGCTGAAATGGATTCTATTGGTTCAGATAATCAAGGCGTGTTTATCTTGGCGGCAACCAATCATCCCTGGGATATCGATTCTGCGTTGCGACGCCCTGGAAGGTTTGATCGAGTCATAGCAGTTTTTCCTCCAGATGCTGAAGCAAGAATGCATATTTTTCAATATCACTTAAAGAATAAACCTTGTGGTGATTTAAATTTAGAAGATATTGTTAAAAAAACTGAAGGCTATTCAGGGGCGGATATTGCACATATCTGTGATTCAAGTGTTGATTTGGCTCTGGAAGAATCCATGACAACTGGCGAAGTCAGACCTATAGTGACTCAGGATGTGCAGCATGCATTGAAAGAAGTGAAGGCCAGTACACGCAGCTGGTTAGAGCAGGCAAAAAACTATGCTATTTTTGCCAACGAAAATGGCATGTATGATGATTTATTGGAATATATCAATAAAGTACTTTAGGGCGATAGGTTGACTTCAGGCAAAGAAACACAAATAGAACACTTGTTGACGATTGGCCGTTATGATGATGCTTATCCTCTCATTGGCGAACTATTATCTTCAGAGCCTGAAAATGGTTATTTGTATTTCCAATTAACTCGTGTGTATCTTGGACAAGGTGATTATAAAAAAGCCGAAGAAACCTGTCACACAGGTATTCATTGTGAACCAGAAGAAGCTTTTGGCTACTACTTGTTAAGCTTTATTTCCCGATATTTAAAAAAGTTTGATAAGGAATTACAAGCTGCTGAAAGTGCGATTCAAATTGAATCTGAGCATCCCGATTATATTCAGCGTTATGCTGAAGCCTGTTTGTCGAGTGGTATGGTCAAAAAAGCACAATCGGCTTGTCAGCAACTGTTGGCAATTCATCCAGATTCCGAGTCAGCTTATGAATTAATGGGCGATATTTATTTTTATCAGGATAAATTCACCCAGGCAGAAGAAAGTTATCGACAGGCTTTGACATTTTCTCCCGACTCTTTGGTGTTACAAAATGATTTGGCACGCAGTTTAATTGGACAGAAAAAATGGCGTGAGGCAGCGGAGGTTTTGCATAATTCAGTCAAGCTTGATCCATCCAATGAATCCATACAGGATAATTTACTCATGTGTATACAAGAGATGATAGGAACACTGTCAGGTCAGGGTATTAATACCAAAAAACTACAAGAAATACCTCAAGATTTACAGATGTTTTATCAGGAGAAAATGAAACAACGACAAAAAAGTGGCTGGCATCCAATATATATCGTATTGCTTTGGATATCTGGGTTATTTATCTTGATGTTGCTGTTTCAAAGTGCGGTTTAGGCTTGCAATGGGATGTTGTAGAACATATTCCTGCCAAGACGTGATGATAGCGATGTTTTATTGAGTTAAAGGTTAACATTGACGCCTATCTTTGATATAAAAGCAGTCATGATGATCTTACCGAGAATAATTTCATGAATAAGCTGGAACAGCTCAAATCCATGACAAAAATAGTCGCTGATACCGGTGATATTGAAGCCATCAAGTGTTTTAAACCCCTTGATGCAACGACAAATCCTTCTTTGTTGTTTAAAGCCGTACAACTGCCACAATATCAGGATCTGGTTCAGGAAGCTATTCAATGGAGTCAGGCTCAGGGAGGGACCAGCCAACAACAATTGGGCAATGCAACGGATAAACTCGCTGTACTGATTGGTAAAGAAATTATTGCCTGTATACCGGGACGAGTGTCTACAGAAGTGGATGCAAGGCTATCATTTGACACGGAGAGAACAGTAAAAAAAGCACGACGACTGATTGATCTGTACGATCAGGTAGGTATTGATTCATCACGAGTGTTTATTAAAATTGCATCAACCTGGGAAGGGATTCGTGCAGCAGAAATTTTAGAAAAAGAAGCTATTTGTTGTAATTTAACTTTGCTGTTTGGTTTTAATCAGGCGGTTGCCTGTGCACATGCAGGTGTGACTTTAATTTCTCCTTTTGTTGGGCGTATTTTAGATTGGCATAAAAAAAATGGGGAGCAACAATGCTTCTTACCTGATGAAGACCCTGGTGTATTGTCTGTGAGTAAAATTTATCATTATTATAAACAGCACGATTTTAATACCATTATTATGGGAGCCAGTTTCCGTAATACCGGACAAATTGAAGCATTGGCCGGTTGTGATCAATTAACCATCAGTCCAGAACTGTTATGTGAACTTGAAAATGATAAAGCACCTCTGCCACAAAAATTAGATGCAGATCAATCAAAACAAAAATCATTGATCACGGATCAACCCGAAACTGAAGCAGAATTTCGTTTAGGTCTCAATCAAGACAGGATGGCAACAGAAAAATTATCAGAAGGTATTCGAAATTTTATTAAAGATCAGGATAATCTGGAACAATGGCTGACCAATTATTAAATTCTAAAATCAATAAGCGCTGTTTAATCAATTTATGAATTCAAATTTTATTCACCTTCGTGTCCATACAGAATATTCTATGGTGGATGGTTTATGTCGTATTAAACCTTTAATACAAAGTGCAGTTGACAATCAAATGCCAGCAATTGCCATCACTGATCAAAACAATATTTGTGGTCTGGTAAAATTTTATAAAACAGCAGTCAATGCAGGTGTAAAACCAATTGTTGGCAGTGATGTATGGATTAGAACAAAAGAAACCGGAGATGATTTATTTCGTATTGTTTTGTTGAGTATGAATCAAACAGGCTATTTAAATTTAAAACAGTTAATTTCAAGAGCCTATACACAAAATCAACAGTATGGACATCCCATTATTGAAAAAGAATGGTTTGTAGAAAAAAATGAAGGTCTTATCGTCCTGTCAGGAGGTTGTTATGGTGATGTTGGAAAGGCCATCGTGAATAACCAAATGTCACTGGCTTATCAACAACTTGAATTTTGGCAGAGATATTTCCCTGAACGTTATTATTTTGAGTTACAACGTACAGGAAGAGAGCATGAAGAACACTATATTCATACGGTTGTTGATATTGCACAACAAAAGGATTTACCCGTTGTTGCCACTAATGATGTGCACTTTCTAAAAAAAGATGATTTTGAATCTCATGAAACCCGCGTATGTATTACACAAGGTAGAGTCTTAAATGACCCCCGTCGGCCTAAAGAATACAGTGAACAGCAATATTTACGATCGAAGGATGAAATGGTTGCTTTGTTTTCTGATATACCCAGTGCCATTATCAATACTGTAGAAATTGCAAAGCGATGTTCTGTTAGTATTCATCTTGGTGAGTATTTCTTACCTCGTTTCCCAACAGGTGATATGAATGAAGCTGATTATTTATGTCAAGAAAGTCAAAAAGGATTAGAAAAAAGATTACAAACTATTTTAGATAAAACTCATGATGATTATGATGAACAAGTTAAAATGTATCAGGCACGTTTGCAAACGGAATTGTCAGTTATTAATGAAATGGGCTTCCCAGGATATTTTTTAATTGTTGCTGATTTTATTCAGTGGGCCAAGCAGAATAAAATTCCAGTGGGTCCTGGTAGAGGATCAGGTGCCGGTTCTTTAGTGGCCTATGCTATGGACATTACTGATTTGGATCCTTTGGAATATGATTTATTGTTTGAACGTTTTTTAAATCCTGAACGTATATCCATGCCGGATTTTGATATTGATTTTTGTATGCAGGGACGTGATAAAGTGATTGAGTATGTTGCAGACCGATATGGTAAAGACAGTGTGTCACAAATTATTACCTTTGGTACTATGGCGGCAAAAGCGGTTGTTCGGGATGTTGGCCGGGTTATGGGTAAACCTTATGGGTTCGTCGATCGTTTGTCAAAGATGATTCCTTTTGAAATTGGTATGACATTAAAAAAAGCATTTGAGCAGGAGGAATCGATTAGAGAAGTATATGAAGAAGATGAAGAAGTGAGGGAAATCTGGGATATGGCACTCTCCCTTGAAGGGATTACCCGTAATGCCGGAAAGCATGCTGGAGGTGTCGTCATAGCGCCCTCACATTTAACGGATTTTACAGGATTGTATTGTGATGAAAATGCCAGTGGTTTGGTGTCGCAGTTTGATAAGGATGATGTAGAAGAAGTGGGATTGGTTAAATTTGACTTTTTGGGATTAAAAACATTAACGATTATTGATTGGGCTGTTAAGCTGGCGAATGCTGAACGGGAAAAAGAAGGATTAGCAGTGTTGGATATCCATGACATTCCTATGGACGATATGCCAACCTTTAAATTGCTGCAACAGGCCGATACGACCGCTGTATTCCAATTGGAATCCCATGGCATGAAAGAGTTGATTAAACGGTTAAAACCCAGTAGTTTCGAAGATATTATTGCCTTGGTTGCATTATTTCGTCCTGGCCCTTTACAATCTGGTATGGTGGACGATTTTATTAATCGAAAACATGGCAAAGCTGAGGTTGCCTACCCCCATCCAGATTACCAGCATGATTCTTTGCGTGATATATTGGAACCCACCTATGGTGTGAT
Source organism: Kangiellaceae bacterium (assembly GCA_965230335.1). Lineage (GTDB taxonomy): Bacteria > Pseudomonadota > Gammaproteobacteria > Enterobacterales > Kangiellaceae > CBDDKS01. The sequence goes on from CBDDKS010000006.1 coordinate 2,163,385, forward strand.
TGTTTATCAGGAACAAGTCATGCAGATTGCACAGGTATTGGCAGGATACAGTTTAGGGAGTGCAGATATATTACGTCGTGCCATGGGTAAAAAGAAACCGGAGGAAATGGCAAAACAACGAGAGATCTTTCGTAATGGTGCCGTCGAAAAAGGCGTGTCATCAGAGCTGGCCATGAATATTTTTGATTTGGTTGAAAAGTTTGCCGGTTATGGATTTAATAAATCACATTCAGCAGCTTATGCACTCATTGCTTATCAGACAGCTTATTTAAAAGCACATTACCCTGCTGCATTTATGGCCGCTGTTTTGTCTGCTGATATGGATAATACCGATAAAGTGGTGACACTGGTGGATGACTGCTTGTCACATGGGTTGACGCTTTTACCACCTGATGTTAATAAAGGCGATTACGTCTTTACAGTGGATAATGGTTCGGTGGTTTATGGTATTGGTGCCATTAAAGGTGTGGGTGAAGCGGCCATAGACAATATTGTGCATGAACGTCAATTGAATGGTCCTTATCAGGATTTATTTGATTTTTGTCGTCGGGTTGAACTCAAAAAAGTTAATCGCAGAGTATTGGAAGCATTAATTCGAAGTGGGGCTATGGATACTTTAGGACCTAATCGGGCGACGTTATTTGAAAGTATCTCCGAAGCGATTAAGACAGCAGAGCAAAGTGGTCGTAATCAGGCGTTAGGTCAGAATGACTTATTCAGTGGAGCTTTGTTAGGTAATGAAGCCACTGGAGAACCTCACTGGCAGAAGGCAAGGAACTGGTCGGAAGAAGCCATTTTGCAGGGAGAAAAAGAAACCTTGGGTTTATATTTGTCTGGTCATCCTATCGATCGTTATTTACCAGAAATAAAATCTTTTATTCCTCGAAGAATTATTGATATTCAGCCAACAAGACGAGGAGAAATGGTTAAAGCCGCAGGTTTGATTGTTGGATTACGGGTTATGAAAACGAAAAAAGGCATTCCTTTTGCCATGATGACCCTAGATGACAGAAGTGGACGTATGGATATAGTGCTGTATTCGGAAGCTTACGATAAATACAAAGCAAAACTGGTAAAAGATAAGATTATTGTTGTCCAGGGAGAGGTCAGTCATGACGATTATAGTGGCGGTATAAGGATGAGTGTCAGTGAACTCAAGGAATTTGATGAAGCACGAGAGGACTATGCGCAATGTCTTGAAATTCATTTAGATGAAACGCAAATTGAAAACCATGTAGGTGAAGCCTTACAACAGTGTTTCCAGCCTTATATTGGCGGACATTTACCAGTTAAGGTGAATTACCAGTCGACACAGGCAACAGCGAGAGTCACTTTACCCAAAGAGTGGTCCATACATCCTACCGATGATTTGATTTATCAGTTAAAAGGCATTACGGGCTGTCAAAATGTGGCTTTGGTTTATTAGATAGAGCCTGTAAAAGATAAACAAGCTCTAGGAGGGTAATATTTAACCTCAGCTGAGGTGATTTGCTCATAGGGTATAAAATGGTCATTTATCATAAAAACTACTTGCATAAACACTACTTATATAGTTACTATGTAAACACTTGGATGATATGACTGGTTGGGCAGGGGTGTCTTGTCATATCAACTGAGTCTCTTTGGTAACCGGATGTTGTTGAGCTGACTGAGTGAATGATACATTCTTTTGTGCAATGCAATAAAACTTTGTATTGTGAAAGAAAGAATGTAATAGGGAAAAGGTTAAGCAACATCCGGTTCACAAGAAAAAAAATTTATTTTTTATATTAAAAGGAGATTACTCTAATAAATCAATCAGTTATTTTTTTATTTAAACAGCCAATATTTGCTAGAAACGCTGCCCGTTGCTATATACATAAGATACCGCCCTGAAAATTATTCAAACAGTTTGTCTGTCAAATTAACAAACGGCTTAAAAATTGAAATTTAGATATTCTATTGTTCGTGAACTGGTACTGACATTGTCCATTGCTTTAACTTTGGTGTTAAGCCTGGCTTCCTGGTGGGCACTTCAACGGGTATCGGAATCGACAGAACGAACGGTTTATGGTGGATTAAGAAGTGAAGTACAGTTTCAATCGGAGCATTTTGAAGGTTTTTTTTCCAAGATGGGGAAGGTGGTTTCAACCGCTTTTCAAAATCCGGATATTTTAGATTGGTTGGATGGTTTTGAGGCAGATAAGCGAGGTGCTGATTTATCTCAAGATTATGCACTGGCACGAAATCTTGATTATTTAAAAACCATTAAATTATCCGATAAAGACATAGAGTATTTATTTTTTGGTACAGAAAGTACTCATGAGTATTTTTCAACACAGGAAGGTGAGCAACATGTTTACGGGCGATATAACAAACCAGATTATTATACCAATAAAAGACCCTGGTGGACTTTGTCTAAAGAAAAAGACACTCTTTATGTGAGTCAGCCTTTTGTTTCAAGAAGTAATCAAGAGGTGTTAACGGTTATTCAAACAACACTTTACAATAAAAAGCGCGAACTGATTGCAGTGGCAGGTATGGATATTAGCCTTAAAACGATTACTGATTTACTGAGTCAATTGAAATACCAAGGAGTGGGAGATGCTATCATGGTTACTGATACAGACAACATTGCTTTTTTTCCAGCATTAGAAGGGTATCAATATCAGGAAGGTTTGAAGTTGAGCGGATTAGAAATAGAGCAGGAAGAGGAAAGCGATCCCAATGTGGACTTTTCAGAGATAAGAACAGCCATAAAAAGCCATGGCATTTCAGGTTTGTCTGATTTATCCAAAGCCATGCGTGGCAACGAAGAAGGGACTTATGAAATTCAGTGGAAAGGAAAACCTCATATTGTTTCTTATCACTCAATCAAGTTAGACGAGCCTCTGATGAATTGGTCATTGGGTTTAATTGTGCCCAAAAAGTTGATTGATGGTCCTATAAAGCGTGTGACCTGGATTTCCATTTTAGGTGTTATTTTTTTGAATCTTGTGGTGATATTGATTGCCTATATGTCAAGTTTACGTATCACACGACCTTTACAAAAAATAGTTAATACGATGGATGATATCGCCAGTGGTGAAGGTGAGTTAAGTAAACGTATTGAAGTGCATAGAGAAGATGAACTGGGACATTTAAGCCATCGATTTAATGAGTTTGTACAAAAGCTGCATGACTTGGTGGCCCAAAGTCTGAATTCGGTTTCACAATTAAAAGAATCTGCAGTACGAGTGAGTAACTTATCCGAACAAAGTAGTGCAACGGCAGTCGATCAAAAGGATCAAATTGAATTGGTGGCAACGGCAGCAACAGAAATGGAACAAACCGTACAAGGTATTTCTTTAAGTGCGGCCGGTGCTTCATCAGCCGCAGATTTGGCAGAGAAACAGGCCATGGAAGCGCAAAAGATTGTTTTGAATTCAACGGAAAGTATCGAAGACTTATCCCATTCGGTGCATAATGCAGTGGATGTGGTGAAGAAGCTGTATGAAGACAGTCAAACCATAGGGGAAGTATTAGAAGTCATTCGCAGCATAGCGGAGCAAACGAATTTATTGGCTTTAAATGCTGCTATTGAAGCTGCACGTGCGGGTGATCAGGGCAGAGGTTTTGCTGTGGTGGCTGATGAAGTACGCTCACTGGCCAGTCGTACACAAGAATCCACACAAAGAATTAAAGATATTATTAAAGAGCTGCAATCTAGTGCGGAGAGTGCCGTTGAAGTGATGGATGCAGGTCAGGATAAAGCCAGAGTGGGTGTAGAAGGCACACAATCCGTCAAGGAGGTATTAAGCACCATTGTCGAAGCAGTAGAGGATATACAGAGGAAATCTACAGAAATCGCTTCTGCGACCAAAGAGCAGGTGAATGTGGCAGAGGAAATCACCAGTAAAACGATCAATATCAGGCATTTGGCTGATCAGACAGCGGATCAGGCAATATCCGTTTCAAAAGATACCAGTCAGCAGGATGACATCATAGGAAAATTGTCTGAAATCATGAATCGATTCCGTTTATAAAGTATCTCCAAATATCTATTAATTGAGATTTTCAAAGTTAATTTTTACTTTAAACCCTCTATTTATCTGAAATTATGAATTTTTTCAAGTAATTATGGCGATAAAGCATAGCTGTTGCTATAAATATAGATATTGTTTTTTGAATTAGAAAAACAGAAGAATAATTTGGTTATTTTTTAAGCAGTCGTTGTGTTTGATTTTAAGCTCTAAGAACATGCAATAGAAAAGAATATGCAGACAAAATCAATTATAAAAGAACAAGTGTTAACCTTAGCGATATCATTGACGTTGGTATTAACGATAGCAGCCTGGTGGGGAACCTCATATATTTCCGATTTAACAAAAGAAAAGGTCTATAGTGGGTTAACCAGTGAAGTGGCTAATAAAAAAGAAATTTTTAAAGGTTTTTTTGACAAGATGGGCAGTACTGTTTTAACAACGTTTAAAAATCAGGAAATACTCAAGTGGATGGAAGGCTATACAGAACGTGTTTCTGATCTATCCAGAGATAAGCAATTAGCTCAGGTCATCGAGTATATGAGTAGTATTTCGACAGCTGACTCTGCGATTAAAGATCTATTTTATGGTGATACGGATTCGAATGAATATTTTGGAACGAAAGTGTCGGAAAACTTTGTGTATGGACGTTATGAAAGTCCAGAAGGTTATGACATGAGCCAACGTGCTTGGTGGCAATATGCCAATGACATTGATCAACTCTATGTTGACGAACCTTCCATCGATTATGATGGTGGTGCCATTAATACCGTGATACAAACAACCGTGTATAATAAAAAAGGAAAGCGACTGGGTGTCGCCGGTATGGATATCAGTTTAAAAACGATGGCTGAATTATTAGAGCAATTGAAATATCAAGGTTATGGTAAAGCCATTATGGTTACTGATACAGATGGCCTTGCTTTTTTTCCAAAACTGGAAGGCTATCGATTTCGAGAAGGGTTAAAGTTGAGTGGATTGGAGGCAAAACAAGAAGAAGAAGTGGGTGATGTTAATTTTTCAGATCTAAGAGAGATCATTAAAAGTAATAATATATCCGGCTTAACTGATTTATCCAAAGAAATGAGAAACAGTGAAAAAGGGATTTATGAAATTGTCTGGCAGGGAGAACCGCACTTAGTGGTGTTTGATTCTATTCGCTTGAAAAGTCCGTTGATGAATTGGTCAGTGGGTTTGATTGTACCCAAAAAGTTAATTGATGAGCCCATTAATCGAGTCATATGGATCTCTATTATGGTTGTCATATTGTTGAATGTGATGGTGATATTGATTGCCTATATGTCAAGTTTGCGTGTCACACGGCCCTTACAAAAAATAGTGGATACCATGGATGATATCGCCAGTGGTGAAGGTGAATTAAGTAAACGCATCGAAGTACATAGAGAAGATGAACTGGGGCACTTAAGCCATCGATTTAATGAGTTTGTACAAAAGCTGCATGACTTGGTGGAGCAAAGTCGAGATTCAGTTTCACAATTAAAAGATTCTGCAACACGAGTGAGTAATTTATCTGATCAAAGTAGTGCGACGGCGGTTGACCAAAAAGAACAAATTGAATTGGTGGCAACAGCAGCAACAGAAATGGAACAAACCGTACAAGGTATTTCTTTAAGTGCGGCGGGTGCTTCATCAGCTGCAGATTTGGCAGAGAAACAGGCTTTGGAAGCCCAAAAAATTGTTTTGAACTCAACGGATAGTATCGAAGACCTATCGAAGGCAGTTCATAATGCGGTGGATGTGGTGAAGAAGCTGTATGAAGACAGTCAAACCATAGGTGAGGTCTTGGAAGTCATTCGCAGCATAGCGGAGCAAACGAATTTATTGGCTTTAAATGCTGCTATTGAAGCTGCACGTGCCGGTGATCAGGGCAGAGGTTTTGCTGTGGTAGCTGATGAAGTACGCTCACTGGCCAGTCGCACACAAGAATCCACACAAAGAATTCAAACGATTATCACAGAATTACAATCCAGTGCGGAGAGTGCCGTTGAAGTGATGGATGCGGGTCAGGATAAAGCCAGAGTGGGTGTAGAAGGCACACAGTCAGTGAAAGATGTATTAAGCACCATTGTTGAAGCGGTAGAAGATATACAAAGGAAGTCTGCAGAAATTGCTTCTGCGACCAAAGAGCAGGTGAGTGTGGCAGAAGAAATCACCAGTAAGACGGTTAATATCAGACATCTGGCTGATCAGACAGCAGATCAGGCAATATCAGTATCACAGGATACGGGACAGCAGGATGACATTATAGGAAAACTGTCTGAAATCATGAACCGATTCCGTCTATAAACACTAGGGATAGTTGTCGATATTTTTTAAGGTTGTAGCCAGCTGGTCTTCCATTCTTTATCTGTCTTGGTAAACAGTAAGCGTTGATGTAAACGATGATTCATACCTTGCCAGAATTCTATCTGGACAGGTTTAATCCGATAGCCTCCCCAATACTCAGGTCGTTGAATGTTTGTATTATTCAATTGATCGAAGGTTTCCTGAAAATTTTTTTCTAACTCAGAAAAGGAGTCAATGGGTTGGCTTTGTTGAGATGTGATTGCTGCAATTTGGCTTTTAGTCGGGCGTTGATGAAAGTAATTATCGGATAATGAATTTTCAACTTTTTCGATACAACCTTCGATGCGGATTTGTCTTTGTCTTTGTGACCACCAGAAAGTTGCCGCCACATTTTGATTGTTGTCTATCTGTTGACCTTTCACACTGTGATAATTGGTGTAAAAAATAAATCCCTGTTCATCATAGGCTCTCATTAAAACCACTCTAAGACTGGGTTTCCCTTCTGAGCTGACCGTTGCTAATTGCATACCACAAAAATACTCTGGATCATCTTCCTGCGCTGTTTGATACCATTGTGAGAATAACTCGAAAGGTGAATGATCAGTATAGTGTGAGAGTGTCATAAGTTATCCCGAGCTCAGGTTAAATTAGAGTCTGTTTATCTTTTATGGGCTTAACCCTTTGGGCTGAGTCTATTTTTTTTCATTATTTTGCAATGTTTGATGAAGAGAAGCAAGTCGATATTCATTCACTAAACGAACGAAGTCTTCTTCGGGACGATCCAGCGTTTGTGTTGGAATATAAAGTTCTGCATTCCAGGTAGATTTCAAGTGCACCAAGCGGGTAAAGAGTTGTGCTTTGATACCTGAAAACTCATGATGTTCTGTTTCTTTATGATTTATTTTTTGGTGTTCAAACACGGTTTCATTGTTAGAGCTTAATAAAGTTAAACAATGGTATTCCTGATATAAGTTTTTGGCATTACGTAATGATAAGTTTTGAATAACAGGGATTAATGAAGAGACTTTTATCCCAACAAAATGTAGAGGCTTTGTTCCTCGGGATGTTTCAACAGAAAGTAAACAACACCAGGTTAAATTGCTCCATTCAATAGGGACATCGCCATGACGTAAGTGCCAGGTAAAATAATCTGGAGATAAACTGATGCTGACTTTAGGTTCCAGATATTTTGCAAGGGCTAAAATAAATAGAAGAATGGTAAGCGTTATTACAATATAGGCTGGTAAGAACCATTGTAATTTAATCAGAAAAAAACAAACAATACAGCCAATACAGGCAGCAATTAAAAAGGTCAGGCTATTCCTTTTAGAGACTGGATGTATTGCAATATCAGGAGGCAAAATAGCGGATACCGTATGACTTGAATTAAGCAGGTTTCAACTTTGCAGGAAACCATTTGAGATTATCAGCTCTGTATGAGCGATTGAAATAAAAAAGGGAGTTATTGTTTGTAGTGACAATAACTCCCCATTGTTAAAAACAAAAAATAGCTAGTTTGTTGTTTCTTCGTGCATCCACTTCTTCAAAATAGGAGATAAGAGGAGACAAAGAACTCCAGATGCAAGAGCCATATATGCAACCAATTTAAATACATCACCATAAATATGCACTGTTTCTGAGGGAACAGGTATCAGATTACTGTCTCCAGTGTTTACTGCAGCAAATTGGGCAATAATGGCTGCAATAAAACCAGACATTGCTGTTGCTAAAAACCAAGCACCCATAACTGTGCTTACTAAGTGTTTAGGTGCCATTTTTGTAACCATTGATAGGCCAACGGGAGATAAGCAAAGTTCACCAGTGGTTAGCAATAAATACATTAAGATTAGCCAGTAAACACCTACCATGCCATCAGAATCGGCTGACTGGGCCCCAATGTAAAGCATGTAAAATCCTAATCCAAGCTGTAATATACCAAGTGCAAATTTGACAGGCGTATTAGGTTCTAGCCCTTTGATTGCAAGTAATTGCCATAATGCAGTAAAAATTAAACCGAAAATTATAATAAAGATAGGGTTAACCGATTGATATACTGATGCAGGTGTTTCTATTCCTCCTAAGCCTAACTTTCCAACATTATCTTGATGAAATGTCCATTCAATAAAAGTGTCTTCAGATTGAGCATCCTTGCTTTTTGCATATTCTCTTAGATAAGTTAATGTGCTCATTGTTAGCCGACTTTCGTTTAACACTGTATTAATGGTTTCAGTCAATTTATTTTGAGTCATCCTTTTACTTTCAGGTTTTGACATTTCAATATGTGTAATGGCTTTTTTGATTAAATGACTTATGTCAGCATCATTGATTTGACCTAAAAACTCTTGACTTAAAGGGGCTAAGTCTTTAACAAGTTCATTTGATCCAGGGGCAACTAAGCGAAACTTTTGGGTTTTACCAATATCACTGTCAGTAACCAGTCTGCTTTCTGAAACTCTATCAACATTTCTATCAGCAAAGTTATTTAAACTGCTTCCTGACTGTTCAAAAAATGCCCAGAATAATAGTGAGAAAAAGGTTAATACAAAAACCACATACATTCTATGGCGTTCAATAGCGTTCATCTTTAGTGCTTGCATAGCCAGGTAACCAAACCCACCAAAAAATGCAGCAAGCAATACTAGACCGGCAGGCCTGCTTCCCTCTTCTACAAAAGTAGCTAACCCTCTTATTAGAGGAGAGCTACTGCCATTTAAATTTTCAATAAAAGAATGAGAAACTAAAGTAACACCTTTATCAATCCCAGGGATTACAGAAAAGCCTGAAACAAATAAAACAATTATTGGGATAATAAGAAGCGTACCAATTAAAGTACGTTGGAGATATGTCATATACTTTTCAGCAATGGGAGGAGCTCCTAATTCTTTTGATAAGCCACCTCGATTAAGAGCCATTAATGCACAAAAAGCAGAAATAATAAGGACAATAGCAACAAAAAAGTTAGAACTCATTGCTAAACCATCAGCTTTTATATCAAAAAATAACATATAAGCACTGATTAATGCGGTAATTAATATCATTATCTGTGTTAGCCTGGTTGGAGCAACGAAAACTGCAATTCCTATAAGCATACCTGCTGTAGCCAGGCCAAAACCATAGTGCCAACCGAAGACCTCTCCAACATACCCACAAAGTAAAGGGGCCATAGCAGCACCTAAATTGATTCCTATGTAGAATAATGTGAAACCGCTATCTCTTTTGGGACTTCCATCAGGATATAAACGGCCAACAATGGTTGAAATATTGGGTTTAAAAAAACCATTACCAACAATTAAAAAGGCCAAAGCAGTAAAGAACCAGAACTCTACTTCAATTGTCATCAGCAAATGACCTAAAGCCATTAAAATACCGCCTATCACAACGGCAGCTCGTGAGCCAAGCCATCTATCGGCGATCATGCCACCAAAAAAAGGTGTCAAGTAAACCAAAGCGACATATGCTCCATATACAGCATTAGCTTCTTTGTCTCCAAAGCCAAGAAAGCCTTTTATCATATAAAACATTAAAAGAGCTCTCATACCATAGTAAGAGAAACGCTCCCACATCTCTGCAAAGAATAAGGTATAAAGGCCGGTGGGGTGACCAAAGAGTGTTTTTTGTTCAGACAAGTTGAATGTTGGAGATGAATTTGTCATATGTACTGCTTTTCCTAAAGTTGGTTTTTTCTGGATTCAAATAGGGATAATCATGAAGAAAACCTGATAAATCCAAGGGATAATACCAATGATTGGTTACTTTAAAATAAATCTCTTTTTGTTATTTTATGCTTATTTTTAGTGACTAGCTATCCTATACAAGAGTGAGCAAGTTGTATAGTCTGTAACCATAAAAAAGCATCGATTTTCTTAAATATTTGTAAGATTTCTTGTGATAATAAATTTTTGATTGTAAAGTTATCCGACGCTTTTTCACTTTTAGGAATGCTGATGACTTTTCTTGCCTGTAGAGCTTATTCATGCCAATCAGGTGTTGAATCCAGGCTTGTTCAGATGGATTTAAACGATTTAACAGAAGGAGATGTTGTTGTAAAGGTTGCTTATTCCAGTGTCAATTACAAAGATGCTCTGGCAGCTACTGGTCGAGGTAAAATTTTAAAGACCCTGCCTTTGAATGTTGGTATCGATTTAGCAGGTGAAGTCTTCTCCAGTCAAAACCCGGCCTATCAGGCAGGTGATAAAGTTTTGGTAAATGGGTGTGGCCTTGGTGAAGTGTATGATGGTGGTTTGGCACAGTTTGCCAGTGTGAACAGTCAGTGGATAGTGCCTTTGCCAGAACAGTTAACGGCAGGTGAAGCCATGTCTATTGGTACAGCAGGGTTTACCGCGGCACTGGCGTTACATCGGATGCAATTGAATGGTGTCTGTAAAGACAGTGGTTCTATTGTTGTGACAGGTGCAAGTGGTGGTGTAGGTAGTTTGGCTGTTGATATTTTGTCTAAAGGCGGTTATTCCGTGGTGGCTGTTTCCAACCGGGAAGATAAGCATGATTACCTGACTGCTTTAGGGGCAGAAAAGGTGATGACATTACAGCAACTTGAATTAGGGAAGCGTCCATTAGAAAAAGCACGATTTGCCGGGGTTATCGATAATTTAGGCGGGCAAACCTTGTCTCAACTTTTGGCTCACGTACAACCCTGGGGATCTATTGCATCGATTGGTATGGCACAGGCTTCTGAAATTGATGCAAGTGTATTTCCTTTTATTTTGAGAGGGGTCAGTATGTTAGGTATTTCTTCGACCAATTGTCCTATTCACTTGAGAAAACAAATATGGCAGCGTTTAGGCAATGAACTAAAACCTCAGCACTTGGAAAAAATTGTGACACAATGTGTGTCTCTTGAAAATGTGACGCCGATATTTAACCAGTTATTAGATAAAAAATTATTTGGAAGAGTTTTAGTGGATTGTCGTTAGGCAATAGGTGGTACTGAATGGGCCTGATCGTTTAAATTATTATCTGAAGGTAATTCACTTTTCTTTTGTTGTTCACTATCCAGTAATAGTTTTTCGAATTCATCAATGCTAATTGCCGGACTAAAGTAATTTCCCCGTATACCGTCACATTTTAATTGTTCTAATAACTTGATTTGGAAGAGAGAGGAAACATCAAGTGCAAAGACCTGAATATTAAACTTATTACATAATTTAATAATACTTTCCAGCATCACAGTCGATGTTTGTCCGCTTTCAAGATGATTAATCAAGGTTGAATTGACTTTGATGGTACTGATCTCTCCTGATGTCAATAATGCATGTGACGCAGCACCTATACCAAAATTAATTAAGCTGATTTTAAAACCCAACATATATAAACGGGAAATATTTTTTACAGCAGCCGTGTTGTAAATATCAAACTCTTGTTCATCGATCTCAAGTTCAATGGTGTTACCATCAATACCCGCTTTTGTCAGTATATCTCTTATTAATGAATAGCAGTTAGGTGAAGCAATCAGTTCACGAAAAAGAGGAATAATAATTCTGGGAACATGTTTATAGTGATCTTTCCAATCTTGAATATGTTGGCAGGCACTACGAAAAAGTTCTAAATTGAATACCAGAATTTGTTTTGCACGGCGAGCAGTTTCAAGTAATGCAGTTTCTGATTCTAACCCAGAGCTGGATAATGATGCATATTGTCTTACAGAACAAATACGGCCGGTTCTTAATTTGAGTTCAGGTTGAAACCAAAACTCCAGTGACTGGGACTGTAAAGCATCTTTTAATGTATGCTGTTGCTTGGATAATTTGTGAATATGTTCAGAAATTTCAGGGCTGAAAATTTTAACCGTATTACGTCCACTTCTTTTCGCCTCATACATGGCAAGGTCAGCAAAATGCAATAAATCAGTAAATGTTTTGCCGTCATTGGGGAACATGCTGACGCCAATACTGGTTGTTACCTGAATGGTTGTGTCATCAAATTCAAAGGAGGGTGTCATATTTCTTTTTAAGGCATCAACAACACGCATAATGGCATCAACTTTACTGACACCTTCAACCATAAGACAAAATTCATCACCTGCCAGACGACACAAAAGGTCGCTTTGGCGTATTGACTTGGATATACGTTGAGAAAGCTCTTTCAGTAACCTGTCGCCGGTACGGTGTCCATGAGTATCATTAATGGATTTAAAATGGTCAATATCAATAAAAATTAAAGCAAAACAAGCGTTATTTCTTTCACTTCGGTGAATCGCCTGCTCAACGAGTTGATTAAAGAAAGCCCTGTTAGGTAATTGGGTGAGTGGATCGAGTTGAGGTTGTATTTGATGGACAACAGGGTTACTTCTTAACTGGCTTTCTGTTCCTTCTCTATTTTTTAAGGGTTGTTGTGTTTTAAATTCATGTTTCAGAGCTTGATTTTCAGAAACAAGAGCAGACAAAAGCTGCATGTAATCCAATACACCCTCTTCAAAACACGACTCAACGATATTGGGATCAAGTTGATGCAATAAATGCTTTAACTTGTCTGTAGTATTGCTCATTTACCAGAACAGCCCCAAAATTTATACTGCAAAAATGTAAACCCTAACTTAAAATGGCGGCATTGAATACTTCACCATATCCAGCTAAAAGTTCATCATTATACCCGAATAACATAGTCATTTTACACTGAGTTATGTTAGTTTTATATTCTAGCAACCGGGTAATCTTTGATGCTTTATTTTTACACTTGTATGTAAGCGTTTTAGATAAACACTTAACTGATTTACATCAAGACTACCATTGATTTAATGCAAAATGTAATATTTTTTTTAGTTTTTTAGCATTAAAAAACAAATGGCAAGCAAATCATTGGCTTAAAAAAATGATATAAGAAGTTTTGTTTAAACTCTTTAATAAATATATGATCTATATCAACATTTATATAAAAAACACCTTATATTGATATATTTTTTTACTAAAAGTGCTGAGTTTCACATTATATGAGATGAATTCACTTTAGGGATTGCTGTTTTTTTACAGGTTAGTCCTGTTAATTTTGTATAAAGAACAGCAGCCTCTAATTAAAAGTGATTTTATTGAGAAAATGAATGTTGTCTAATAAACAGTTAACATCACCATTGAACCCTGGGCATTATTGGATAACCGCCAGTAATCGACAGGCTCGTTTCTGGCGCAGGGAAGTGTATAGCGATTTACAAACCTCAGGCAGGGTCTTGCCTTCGGCAAATATTTTGACCTGGTCAGCCTGGTTACAACACTGGTTTCATGAAATTGCCTTATATCGTCGCGTGCCAATGGTGATTGATCCACAATTGGGTTTTTGGTTATGGCAGGAAATGATAAGAGACAGTAAAATCTCATCTGATTGGTTAGATAGTCAACGCACGGCCCAATTGGCTTATGAAGCCTGGCAATTATGCCAAAGCGGACATGTATCAATAGAAGCTGTCCATCAGCATGGCATAAAGGAATATGCTAACCAGGAATATCAGAACTTTTATGATTGGTGTAAAAAGTACGAACAGATTCTAAAGGAAAAAGGGGCTATTGATAGTCACAGTTTACCCCATTGGCTTTTACAGAATACAGATAAGGCAGATTTAAATAAATTGGCAATGGAGTCCATGGATTTGATAGGTTTTATAGAGTTTACGAAGGTTCAAAGTGATTTAATCTATAAACTGAGAGATTTTGGTATCGATATTTCAGAAGAAGCGGTTCAGATGGATGAACAAGAGGTTTTAATCAATGAAACACACTGTTACCAATTTAATGATGCTAAAAGTGAGTTGACACATGTGGTCGATTGGGCTCGTGACACAATGCTACAGGAACCTGAGGCTCAGCTGGCGATTGTTGTGCCGGACTTAAGTCGTCGTCGTCAAGACATAATCACGTTATTCAATGAATATCTGCATACAGACTCTTTACATAAAGTCGGCTACGCCTCTGACATTTTTAATCTTTCCGCATCCTTAAAACTCATGGATTATCCTTTAACACAAGTGTTATGGTCATTAATGCAATGGATGGTCCAACCGATAGAATTAAAACAATTGACTCGGTTACTCACCAGTACATGGATTCAATTACCGCATGACGAAAAAAAAGCCTGCTATGATTTGGCTTTTGCATTGCCTGAGCAATCAGAAAAAGAATGGGCTCTTGAGCACTTTATTGACTATCTTGAAGTTTCAGAAAAATGGTACCTTCGTTTACCTCATTTTATCCAGCATTTAAAACAAATGGATAGCATGATGAAAGCCACCCAATACAAAGCGGTTGCTGAATATTGGATAGAACAGATGGAAGATTACTTATCTGCGTGGGGATGGCCTGGAGAAAACAGTCTGGAATCTGAAGCATTTCAGTTAAATGAATTGTTGAAAAAAACAATGATAGGTATTCGACGGTTAAATCAGCTTTACTCGACAGTAACGCTGAATCAGTGTATGACTTTCTTTAAGAATGAGTTGTATCAGATAGAATTTCAACCTCAAAGTCAAACACAAAGATTACAGATTTTGGGAATATATGAAGCGGTTAATTTACAATGTGATCATATCTGGATAACCGGGTTATCCAGTGATGCTTTACCATCTAAAGTGACAAAAAATCCATTCTTACCCAGTTCGTTATTAAAAAAATACAACCTACCAGGATGTGGTATTCAACGTGATAAAAAAATATCAGAGCGACTTTTGCATGCTTTATTGAGAGTATCCAAAAACAGACATTTGAGTTTTTATCAACAGGAAAATGAACAGTATTTTTTCCCAAGTCATATTCTTGGGTTATCACAGAGATTATGGACATTGGTTACAGGTAAAGCCTCTCCATTACACGCATTGAAAAAAGCAGACTTGGAAAATTTCCATGATGATTTTGGCTATTCATATGAGGGCACACGATTATCTGGTGGCGTGAGTTTTTTAAAGCAACAAGCCATGTGTCCATTTAAAGCCTATCTTAATTTTCGACTCAATATAGAGGAGCAGGAATACTTTAAAATAGGTATTGACTTACGTAAGCGTGGAGAATGGATACATCAGGGTATGCAGTACATCTGGAGTAAACTGAACAACAGTGACACCTTGATGAAAACTAATCATAATGAACTCTATCGTATAGTTGAACAATCATTGAGATGTATTGAAAAATCGGAGCTTGTTAATTCATCCCTATTAAAAACAATAGAAAAAAATCGGGCAATCCACTTAATGATGAATTTGCTTGTGATTGAAAAAGAACGAACACCTTTTCAGGTTAAAGCGATTGAACAGGATATGGTTATTTCCATGAAGAATATGGATATTCATACCCGAGTCGATCGAGTAGATGAACTACAGGATGGTTCAACCGTTGTTATTGATTATAAAACCGGTGTGACCTATCCGGGTTTATGGTTTTCTGACAGACTGGGTGAGCCTCAAATGCTGCTTTATGCTCAAGCTTATCAGCATTCAATAGCAGCTATTGTCTATGCAGAAATTAATTCAAAGGAAACGCGATTTAAAGGTGTTGCCTCTAATCAGGATGTCATACCTAAAGTATCTGCTCTCAGTCAATATGATGCGAATTATCATAATAATGACTGGCCTCTTTTTTTACAAGAGTCTAAAAAAAAGCTGGATGAACTAGTGGATGAAATTCAACAGGGTTATGCCAAAGTACAACCGGAAAATCAAACATTACATGCCTGTGAATATTGTTGTTATGCTTCCGTATGCCGTATTAACCAACAGTACGAACATCCTATCAATCATGATGATCAACAGGAACATATTCAATGAATCTAACGGATGGTAAGGCACGTCAGGAAGCACTGAATACTCAGAATTCCTATATCGTTCAAGCACCAGCGGGTTCAGGGAAAACCGGCCTTTTAATTCAACGGTTTTTAGTATTACTGGCCCAGGTTGAACAACCAGAACACATATTGGCCATTACCTTTACGCGTAAAGCAGCGAATGAAATGCGAAGTCGGATTATTCAGGCGTTAAACTTAGTGAATAAGCCTGTGCCAGATGATGATTATGAAAAACAACTCTATCAACTGGCCCAGCGAGTGATAGAGCAGGATAAAAATCAGGAATGGTCATTGCTTGTGTCGCCATATCGATTACGTATTCAAACGATAGACAGTTTATGCTCTGATATTGTGGGTCAAATGCCTATACATTCACAGTTTGGTGCACATATTGATATTAGTGAAAAGTCTGAAAAATATTATTATGAAGCTGTTCAGGATTATATTACCTATGCGTTATCTGATGATATTCAGGATAATACAGACAGTCAGAAAGCACTCAAAATACTACTGGAATATTTAGACAATCGAATTGAAAAACTGAGTGATTTGCTGGTTTCCATGTTATCTAAAAGAGATCAGTGGATTCGACATTTTGTTACTGAAGAAAAACTATTTGATCGAACGCAGCTAGAGAAAGATATTCAGCTTATTATTGAAAAAGAACTCAAAACCATGTTGGATGTATCATCTCATCATAATGGCAAAGCTTTTTTTTCTTTATTAAAAAATATTGTGAGCCAGTATGTGGATATTGATTCATCTTTACCTATTGCCATATTGGCACAAAGGGATGACTGGCCTTCAGATGGTGTGAGTGAATTAAAATATTGGCATTGTTTATCAGCTTTTCTATTAACCAATCAGGAAGAATCGGGTATCTATGCATTAAAAAAACGCATGACGGTTAAGGAAGGTATACGTGCGCCTTCCTCTGAAAAAGACAAACAACTGAAAGAAGAGTTAGCCATACAAAAAGAACGCATCAATGAATGGCTTGCTGAATTTGTGCAAGATGAAGCCTTTATTAAACAATTATCAGTGATAAAAAACTTGCCAAAACCTGAATATAGCGATATTCAGTGGAAGATCATACAGGCGATTCATCATAGTTTGTATTATGCCTTGGGTTTTTTAAAACTGGTATTCAAAAAAAATAATCAAGTTGACTTTATTGAACTGTCTTTGGCAGCGCAAAAAGCCTTATATGATGCAACAGGTGCAACTGATTTGGCTCTAAAGCTGGATAATAGAATTCAACACTTATTGATGGATGAGTTTCAGGATACTTCACACAATCAATATGAATTGATGCGATTATTAATACAGGGATGGCAACCTAATGATGGTCGCACATTATTTTTAGTGGGTGATCCCATGCAATCCATTTATCGTTTTCGAGAAGCTGATGTTGGTTTGTTTCAAAAGTGTTGGCGTTATGGTATTGATGATATTGACTTAAAGCCGTTGTTGTTAACGACAAATTTTCGATCACATTCAAATATTATTGCCTGGGTTAATAAAACCTTTACGCAGGTTTTTCCCAAGCAGGATGATCTTTTATTAGGACGTGTTTCTATGAAACAATCCAATGCCCTGGAACACAAATCTGGTGGCGATGTTATTTTGGAAAATTTACAGGTGTCCGTTACTTCTACCACTTTTCAGGCACAACGTGTATTAGAACAGATTGATATCAGCTATCAAAAAAATCCTGAAGGAACCATAGCCGTATTAGTTCGTAATAAAAGTCATGTACAGGATATTATTGACTTATTACAAATGCAAAACCTGCCTTTCATTGCTGTGGAAATGAATCGACTATCACACAAATCGGTTATTTTAGATTGTCGTAATATAACTCGTATAGTATTGAACAAAGAAGATCGTTTAGCATGGTTGGGGTTGTTGAGAAGTCCCTTTTGTGGTTTACAACTGAAATCTATTCATTGCGTGATAGAAACAATTGATGGACTTCAGGGTACAGTCGATTTTTTTACAGCTTTGGAACAAAATAAAGAGACTTTTGCAATATCTGATGAACAGAAACAATATTTAATTCGGTTTTTAGAGTGTATTAATGAGCCCTTATTAACATCAGAGTTGCTCAATTTATCAGAACGTGTTCAATTATGCTGGTATGCATTGGGTGGTGCACATACGTGTCAAAGTGAAGCCGATAAAAAAGATGTGAAACAGTTTTTTACCATGTTGCAAAAACAGGATTGGTTTGAAACCGTATTTGAGCTGGATGAACAGTTAGAATATTTGTTTTCTGAACCAGAAATATTAGATAAAGATAGCGATAGTCATGCAAAAAAAACAGAAGGAAATACGGAAGAACAGATAGATGGAAATGTTGGAGAAAAAAGAGTGCCTATACAAATAATGACCATGCATAAAGCCAAAGGATTAGAGTTTGATACCGTTATTTTACCTTATTTGGAGAAACAGGGACGTCCGGATGCTGCTGCATTAATATTATGGCAGGAATTTGTTGATGAAACAGAACAGTATCCTTTTTTGGTTGCACCTATGCGAACACAAGACAAACAGGATGATCGTTTGTATGATTTTTTAAAAAACATGAACAAGAAGAAAACACATTATGAAACAGGACGATTACTGTATGTTGCGACAACACGGGCAAAAAAGCGTTTGGTACTACTGACACAAACACTGCATGATAAATATAGTAAAGATAATAAAATGAAGACATCAAAAGAAGATTTGTCTTCGTTTAAAACAAAACCGAGCAAACAATCTTTATTAGGACATATTTGGAATAAAGTCGACTGGCACACGATACCTTACAGCCTTCATGAAGACAAGGAGCACTTATATAAAGCGATATCATCGGTAAGCTTTCAAAGATTACCCTCACACTTTACAGTGAAGTTCCCAGAAGTTGATATACCTATTCCAGACATCATTGAAGAACAAACCTATGAAGATGAAGTGTTGGAATTCGACTGGGCCAGTGCCAATGCTTTGTTAGTAGGTAGTTTAATTCATCGGTATTTAGAACGTATTTGTCTAGAAGGTGTTAACCAATGGAATCATCATAAAATTCTTCAACAAAAAGACTTAATGATGCATTTCTTTTATCAAAAAGCAGTAAATAAAAAAAGTATTTCATTATTGGTTGATTTGGTTTGTGAAGCACTCAGGTTAACCCTGGATGATGATCAAGGTCGTTGGATTTTAAGTGAACATACATTGGGAGTGTGTGAACAATCATTAACACAGTTACAAAACAAACAACTTAAAACCTATATTATCGATCGTAGCTTTATTGATGAAAACAACACGCGTTGGATTATTGATTATAAATCAGGAAGACATTTAGGCAGTGGACTTGATGATTTTTTTGTTTCTGAAAAACAACGTTATTTATCGCAATTAAAACAATACGCCAGTCTTTATCAACAGAATGAATCTTGTTCGATTCAATGTGCTTTATATTATCCGTTTCATCAAAGGTTATTGGTTTATGATGAAGAGGAATTAAAATGATTTTTTTATATTCTGTTTAAAATAATCCTTTCTTAAGAATATTCAGACTTTCATTCCTGAAAGCCAGTCCTCTTTTTGCAAACGTTCAAAAAGAGGAGAAAAAAACTTCATCGCTGCGCGGGCACTTGTCCAGAGTGATTATTAAATAGGGAGCATATCTTTTTTTTTCAAGTAAACTGAGACTTAAAAGAAGTACTTTGTCGTTGAATGAGTATCGGGAGCAAGTACCCTCCGTAGGAGTATTTAGGGCGTTTTGCTGACTTTACCGCTCTTGGAAAAGTCAGTCGCACACAGCGAAGCGGTGCGAAATGCTCTTTTCTTATTTTTAAATCATCCACTTTTATGAGTATTCAGGCTTTCTTCCCTGAATACTCATAAAAGTGGATGATTTTGATATCAATATAAAAGATCATTTCGTACACAGCAAAATAATACGACGTAATATTAGAAGCATTTTTACAATATTATGTTAAAATAACCGGCTATTCGCTTAGAACTAAATCATTTATCTATCACAAAATGAAAAAAGTATTTTTAACGGCATTGGGTTGTCGTTTAAATGAAGCCGAGTTACAGCAATGGGCACAAGCCTATCAAGCAAAAGGGATTGCTTTATCCAATCAACCAGAACAGGCTGACTTGATTGTTGTTAATACTTGTGCGGTAACTGGTGAGGCTTCTCGAAAATCACGTCAACATATTCGTCGTCAAT
The DNA here is from genome assembly GCA_965230335.1 of Kangiellaceae bacterium. Classification (GTDB taxonomy): domain Bacteria; phylum Pseudomonadota; class Gammaproteobacteria; order Enterobacterales; family Kangiellaceae; genus CBDDKS01. Next base: position 2,183,695 of record CBDDKS010000006.1, read on the forward strand.
ATCGTTTGAATCCTCAAGCAAAATTGGCAGTGACGGGTTGTTATGCGTCGTTAGAAACTGAAGAGCTTGAATCGATGTCAGATATTGATTTAGTGATTGATAATAGCGAAAAGGAAACTTTGGTTGAACAAACCAGTGAATTGTTATCTATACCCTCTATGCCAAAAATAGCTGAAGTTTCAGAGGATGCAGCAATTTTTCAACGCAATAAAGAAAGGGCCTTTATAAAAATCCAGGATGGATGTCGTTATCGTTGTACTTTTTGTATTGTGACCGTAGCTCGAGGTGATGAACGCAGTCGTTCTGTCACTGAGCTTGTAAGTGAAGTCAATCAACATGCTGCTTCGGGCGTACAGGAAATTGTTTTAACGGGGGTACATGTCGGAGGTTACGGTAGTGATATCGACAGCAATCTTTTTTCGTTAGTTAGGACCATTCTGAATGAGACAGATATTCCACGCATACGTTTTGCATCTGTAGAACCTTGGGATTTACCGGAAGATTTTTTTACTTTGTTCGACAATCCAAGAGTGATGCCACACATGCATTTGCCATTACAAAGTGGCTGCAATTCTGTGTTAAAGCGTATGTCTCGACGTTGTAAAACAGACAGTTTTTTTCAATTGGTTGAACAGGCAAGACAACAGATACCCAACTTTAATGTCACGACAGATATCATTGTTGGATTTCCTGGTGAAACAGATGAAGAGTTTCAGGCATCGTGTCATTTTATTGAAAACCTGGGGTTTGGCCATATTCATATTTTTTCTTATTCCAAACGAGAAGGCACTAAAGCAGCCCGGTTACCTCATCATATTAATAACTCAATAAAAAAACAAAGAAGTCAGACATTACATGTATTGGCAAATCGATTGAAACAAGATGCCATGCAAAAACAAGTTGGACAAAATGTTCCTGTTTTATGGGAAGGCAGCTCAGAGATATTATCTAATGGTTTGCGCCGTTATGTAGGACATACACCTAATTATCATCGTGTATTTTTAGATGTGGAAGAAAACTATTGTCCTGCCAATCAGATTTTACTGACGGAAATACAATCCTTTTGTCAAGAAGCGACGTCATTACAGGCATCTGTAGATTTGTCTTTAGTGAATCAAAGTAAAAGTATTGAAGTAAAAGTGGTTTAGTTTTCTTTATTTTTAAATAATCCATATTAAATATTATTCAGACTTTCTTCCCTGAAAGCCAGTCCCTTTTTTCCAGACGCTGAAAAAAGGGAGAAAAAAGCTTCATCGCTGCGCGGGCACTTGTTTAGAATGATGATTGAATAGGAAGTAGGTCTTTTTATTTTGTAGTAGACTGTGATTTAAAAGAAGTACTTTGTCGTTGAATGATTATCGGGAACAAGTACCCTCCGTAGGAGTATTTCGGGCGTTTGCTGACTTTTTGCTCTTGAAAAGTCAGTCGCGATGATGAAATCATCGTGAAACTATTTTTATTTATGTTATAAATTTAATGAAAATAGTGACAGTTGTACACAGCGAAAAGGTGCGAAATAATTTTTTAAATTAAAAACACCTATCAATTAAACCTAAACATGATATATTGCCTTAAAATATATCACTCAATATAATTGTTTAAAAAGACTTTCAAAAAATGACCTATGAAAAAAACAACCCATTAGGACAGTCAACGGATTATCCTGACACTTATTCACCTGAGTTATTATTTGCCATTGCACGTGCTGATAAAAGAAAAGAACTGGGTTTGGTTGATGCAACAGATTTTTATGGTGAAGATCGCTGGACGGCTTATGAAGTTTCCTGGTTGAATAAAAAGGGAAAGCCACAGGTTGCGATTGCTGATATGATTTTTTCCAGTGAATCCCCGATGATTGTTGAGTCTAAGTCATTAAAATTGTATTTAAATTCATTAAACCAGGCACACTTTAAAGATTGGAATTCTGTTCGGGAGGTTATCACCAATGATGTGTCAGAACGGGTAAAACATCCTGTTGCGATAACTTTGTGGCCATTACATGAGTATCCCGATACACAAACCATCCCCGGCGTTTGTTTGGATGATTTGGATATTGAGTGTTCTGAGTATTATTACAATCCAAATTTACTTAAGTCAGCTCATCATGCAAATAATCAGTCTGAGGTAGTTTCTGAACGATTGTATTCTCATCTTTTAAAATCCAACTGTTTAATTACTTCTCAACCTGACTGGGCAACATTGCTGATTGATTATTGTGGTGAAGGCATAGAACATAAAAGTTTGCTGCAATATATTGTTTCATTTCGTTTCCATAATGAATTTCATGAGCAGTGTGTGGAGAGAATTTATTGTGATTTAATGAATCGGTTTTCACTGCAGACATTGAGTGTGGCAGCTCGTTATACACGTCGAGGGGGTATTGATATTAATCCCTGGAGAAGTAGTGATAAGCAAGAGATAACCGGTTTTGGACGGAATATCCGTCAATAAGGCGGCATCTCTTTTTGAGTGGGTATTTCATATAGTTATTGGCATAGGAATAGACTTTATCTATAGCAAGTCAGTATAATAGCGCCCTCGCTGACCCTTGTTTTTTTGAGGCATTATTTTAATGAGTCACCATTTTCTTGAGTTTGAACGTCCCATTGAAGAACTGGAAGCCCAGATTGAAGAATTGCGTTTGGTAGGAAATGATTCTGAAATTAATATTTCTGAAGAAATCACGCGTTTACAAAAGAAAAGTAAAGATTTAGCCGCTCAAATTTTTTCTGATCTGGATGCATGGCAGATTGCACAATTGGCAAGACATCCGTTACGTCCCTACACAGAAGACTATATCGCGGATATTTTTACAGATTTTGAAGAGTTGCACGGTGATAGGGCGTATGCCAATGACTGGGCAATGATTGGTGGTATTGCCCGTTTGGAAAACGAACCTGTAGTGGTTATCGGACATCAAAAGGGGCGAGATACCAAAGAAAAGGTTAAACGCAATTTTGGTATGCCCCGACCAGAAGGTTATCGAAAAGCGTTACGCTTAATGCAGACCGCTGAAAAGTTTCATCTACCGGTGATCACATTTATTGATACACCGGGTGCTTATCCTGGTGTGGGTGCAGAGGAACGTGGTCAAAGTGAGGCGATTGCTCGCAATTTACAGGTTATGTCGGCCCTTAAAACCCCTATTATTTGTACTGTTATTGGTGAAGGTGGATCAGGGGGGGCTTTAGCCATTGGAGTGGGTGATAGAGTGAATATGTTGCAGTATTCAACCTATTCGGTCATTTCTCCAGAAGGTTGCGCATCTATTTTGTGGAAGAGTGCTGAAAAAGCAAAAGAAGCAGCACAGGCAATGGGGATTACGGCCGAGCGTTTGAAAGAATTGAATTTAATTGATGCCATTATTGAAGAACCTTTGGGAGGAGCTCATAGAGATCATACACAAATGGCTTCATCGCTTAAGCAGCAAATTGTATCTGATTTAAAAAAATTACAGGCCATGACGCTTGATGATTTATTGGATAAACGTTTCCAACGTTTAATGTCATTCGGTGAATACGACGAATCATAATTTTAACGATACAGAGCTCATCAATCAGTTACTGTCTGCTTTAAAACAGTATTTTGAAAATGATGTTGATGTAACACATTCTTGTTTTGTGGCTTATAGTGGAGGAATGGATTCAAGTGTTTTACTCTATTTGCTGGCTCATTTAAAAAAGACACTTCCCTTTTCATTAACGGCCATTCACGTGCATCATGGATTAAGTAGCCATGCTGATTTTTGGTCGCAGCATTGCCAAAAAGTGTGTGATCGTTTAAATGTACCTTTAATTATTCAACATGTCACACTGGAACATTCGTTAAGTCTGGGCTTGGAAGCTGAAGCGAGAAACAAACGCTGGCAAGTATTTGATGAACAGGTTGAAGAACATGGATTATTATTTTTGGCACATCATCAGGATGATCAGGTCGAGACGTTATTACTGAACTTATTGCGTGGAACAGGGGTGAAAGGTGCCAGTGGTATTGAATCACGGTATAAAAAAGAAAACTATCATGTTGTCCGTCCCTGGTTGTCTTTTTCTAAACAACAGTTACTGCATGCAGCAACACAGTTACAATGTGAATGGATAGAGGATGAATCGAATAACAATGATAACTTACGACGCAATTTTTTACGTCATCATATTTTTCCTGTTATAAAAACACAGTGGCCTGAATATCGAAAAAATTTATCGCAATTTTGTGATCATATGAAAGAAACACAATCCTTATTAAACGATATTGCGAAACAGGATTTTGAAAAACTATCCATCACCCATCAATGTCAGATTCCTTTATTAAATACATTGAATTTTGCTAGAAGGAAAAATGTATTGCGTTATTGGGCATCACAACAAGCCTATTACTTACCAAACAGTGATCATTTTGATGAATTACTAAAGCAATTGAAGGATTTTCGTCAAGATGGGGCCATTGATTTTCGTTGGGGTGACTGGTGTTTTAAACAATCCAGAGAGACACTTTATTTGTGTACATTGGATGAGTTAAATATTGAAAAAAAAGAGATTGCCTGGCGGGATATATCTTTGTCATTGACATGGAATAATACTGTTCAAATACAAAGTGTAAAAAAGCAAGGGAAGGGGATTCGTCCTCCCTTAGAAAATGAGATCGTGACGGTGAAAACCCGCATCGGTGGAGAGACATGTCATCCACATTATAGAAAAGTATCGACTTCATTAAAAAAGGTGTTACAGGAATCTTCATTACCACCGTGGCAACGTGAGCAGTTACCTTTGATTTTTTATAATGACGAATTGGTTTGTGCTGTTGAGTTGTTTTATGAAAAAAGTTTTTGTGTGACTGAACAAGAAGAAGGGCTTATCTTTAAAAAAAGTGAGAGTGCATAATTTAACTTAAAAGTGACAATATTGAAAGCAGGCGTATTAAACGAAACTTTTTAAGTGTTGGGATGTTTGGCAAGTAAATGCTATTTATGATAGAGTATTTATTCACATTTTCAATAATAACCAAGAGGAATCTATAATGGATCAATTAGTTTTAGTTGCAATATTTGTTTTTTTCGCCATCGTTTTAATCTTTATGGGAGTAAAAACTGTACCACAGGGTAATGAATATACAATAGAGCGTTTTGGTAAATTTAGGCGGTGTTTATCTCCTGGTTTACATTGGATTATTCCCGTCATTGATTTGGTCGGTAACAAAGTGAATATGATGGAACAGGTATTAGATATTCCTGAACAGCAAGTGATTTCACAAGATAATGCGACAGTCACTATTGATGCAGTTTGTTTTTTTCAAGTCATTGATTCAGCAAAAGCAACCTACGAAGTTAATGATTTAATTCGTGCGATGCAAAACCTGATCATGACCAATATTCGTACAGTTTTGGGCAGTATGGACTTAGACGAGATGCTATCAAAAAGAGATCAAATTAATGCACGTATTTTGGGTATTGTTGATGAGGCAACCAACCCTTGGGGGGTGAAGGTCACACGTATAGAAATTAAAGATATTTTACCACCTAGAGATTTGGTAGAAGCTATGGCACAACAAATGAAAGCTGAGCGCATTAAGCGTGCACAAATCCTGGAAGCGGAAGGTGAAAAACGATCTGAAATTCTTAAAGCAGAAGGTCAAAAAGAAGCGGCCATCAGAAAAGCAGAAGGTGAGCGACAGGCTTCTTTTCTGGATGCTGAAGCCAGAGAGCGATTGGCGGAAGCAGAAGCGAAAGCGACTCATATGGTATCTCAGGCGATTGCAAAAGGGGATATTCAGGCAATTAACTACTTTGTCGCAGAAAAATATGTTGAGGCTTTAAAAGAGATTGCTTCGGCCCCTAATGAAAAACTTGTACTGATGCCTCTTGAAGCCGGTTCTATTATTGGCTCTTTGGGTGGTATTGCTGAGTTAGCGAAAAGTACGCTCAATAAATAAATTTGATTCAACGAACATAATAAACGAGAGGAGATAATAGAATGATTGAATGGTTACAGCAAATTGAATACTGGCAATGGCTTAGTTTGGGTTTATTGCTGCTTATATTAGAAATGTTTGTACCGGGCGCCATTTTTTTATGGTGTGGAACATCGGCGTTGATAGTCGGTCTTTTGCACCTTTTTATACCCGACATGATGTGGCAATGGCAGTGGGTGATTTTCAGTGTACTCAGTGTGGTTAGCTTTTTTGTCTGGCGACACTATTTTCGTGGTACACATCCTGAAGAAAACAATCAACTGAACCAACGTTCTAAAGCACTCATCGGTAGACGTGCAACTTTGGTTGAAGCCATAGAAAATGGATTTGGACGTATTCAACTGGATGATACTTTTTGGCGGGTTGAAGGTGAAGATTTGCCTTTAGGAGCGGCGATTGAGATCGTTGATGTTGATGGGGCAACGTTAAAAGTGAAAAAAATAGACAACTGATTATTGTTTTATTTTTTATTATTCTGTTTAAAAACAGCCCCTAATGTTCAAAAAGAGGAGAAAAAAACTTCATCGCTGCGTGGGCACTTGCTCAAAGTGGTTATTGCGTTTTGACGTAGACAAGCACTAAAAACAGGGTGCTGGGGAATTTTTCTTATGTACAGTTGAGGTTAATTACATTGACAGCTGCCACGATTATTATGACAACGATTTAAATAAATATTCCCAAGATGACAAGCTATCAAAGAGAGTCCACCAAAAATGCTCAGCAGACTTCCCAGAGGAAGATTAAAAGACCAGCTACCATCAGCATTGGTTTGTGCAGAAGGGCAACATCCACTAGTGCAAGTAGGTGATCCTTCGACTAGCATGGGGGCTAATAGACTGGCAAAAATCATTAAAGCTCCGAACCAGGCACAATAAATAACCCACTTTTTACCATGTTGTTTTCCAGCACTCAGAATCACTTTTATGGCTAAAGGAATAGTGATAGATGCTAAAATCCAATGTGCAGCAGGATGAGACCAGATACTGGCAAAATCCTTTGCAAAAATAAGAAAAACAGGCGCGATTAAGCAGTGTATTGCACACAAGCTGGAGGCAATAACACCAGCCTTATCACCTATTTCAGTTTGGTTTGATTGAAAGAGGTTTAATGGAATGAATTTATTCATGATCCTACATTTTTAAAACACACATATTGATACATTATATCATATCATTACGAGATATGGAAGATGGTGAGTATTTTTCAAAGGTGAATATTAGGGGCTGTTGATCTTTTATAGGTTAACCCTATGTGTCAAAAAGACTTGTATAATGACGCTTTGAAAAATATTAAGCACTTGTTTTAAAAGGGTCATTTAAAAGAGCTATTAAAAAATTATTTAAAAGAATCTGTTATCCATTCACTTAATGCTTTAATTTCCTCCAGGCAAACTTCATGTGCCATAGGGTAGCTATGCCATTCAACTTGAAATTGATTTTGATGTAACGCCTGAAAGCTGGATTCACCCAATTCATAAGGTAAAACTGGATCATAAGTGCCGTGGGCTAAAAATAACCGTGTATTTTCCTGTGCAGCATGATCGTGTATGTTAAATTGATTGGGGTGAGGCAGATAGGTAGATAAGCCAAAAGCACCGGCAAGGGATTCAGGGTAGGTAAACGCGGATTGTAAAGCAATGACACCACCTTGAGAGAAGCCTCCCAGTATAATGCGTGAAGCAGGAATACCTTGTTGTTTTTCGTGATGAATGAGTTGATGAATTTGCTGACAGGTTTCCTGAATACCCTGTTCATCGACTTGAGACTGTCTGTCCAGACCTAAAATATCGAACCAGGCAGGCATCACCATGCCCTGGTTTAATGTGACAGGGCGTGATGGCGCATGAGGGAAAATAAAGCGAATGGCTAGCTCTGGTGATAATTTTAATTGAGGGACAATCGGTTCAAAATCATGTCCATTGGCACCTAAGCCATGTAACCAAATAATAGAAGCCGTTGCTTTTTCTGCCGGTTCGATAATAACACTGTCGAGTAATGGATTCATAAGAGATTGACTACCTTATATTGTGCTGAAAGGGCCTGGACCTATTTTTTTAAAAATGGACATTAGGGTTTTTGATTCAGAGCATAAATGGCAAAACTGCCTAACCAATGGCCACCTTCATAATGATCACCAATGAGATTCGGTAAAGAATAGGCGATATGTTTATCTGCTAAAGCAACCAAATGCTGAAATTCTGGATATTGATTAGCGAGTCCATACAGACACCAGGCCCGGCTAAAGTTAACGCCATCCAAATGAACCAATTTGCCATCACTGCGATCAGACACAATGCCAGTGTCCATAGTAAAATGCTTATCTTTTAACTCAGGTAAAAACTGTTCGATCCATAGTGCAAAAGTGTCCTTAGACAAAACGCGTCGCATAATATCAATTTCTTCTAAACAAGGTGATAGAAAATCATAACCACTGGGTTCCCAGTTAATAGGGCAGTGCTTGTCTTTCAAAAAGAAATCTTTGGCTCTTTGTTCAATGGCTGTTTTTAAAGTGGTGTGATGGGTTGTTTTGGCATAATCCCATGCAAAACTTAGCGCGAATGCTGTGTTAGTGTGTTCTCCAACACGAATGGGGTAATGTAAAACAGGCAAGTATTGTAAATATTTTTCTACAATTAAATCCGTTAAAGGTTGTAAGTTATTTTCCAATTGTCTTGCAAGAGGATCATCCCAGGTGTGTAACTCTTCTGCTAATTTTAGTAACCAGGCCCATCCATAAGCCCGTTCATAATTCGTATTATTTGGAATATTAAAATAGGCGATTTCTTTGAGAATATTTTCTTTTGATATATTGAGGCGTAATTTTTCTTTGGCAAGATCGGCGTTGTCTGCATTGGGGAACTGTTTTAACAAACTGACCAAAGACCAGTGACCATGTACAGATGAATGCCAGTCAAAGCAGCCATAAAAAGCAGGATGCAATGTTTTGGGTGACGCGAGTTCTTGATCGCTATTCAATACATTATTTAATTTATTCGGGTATTCCACCGTAATACAATGGAGTGGTAATTGAATGAGTGTGTTGGCTTCTTCTAAGGAAAGTTGAGTGGATATATTTGAAGAGGGAGACATAGTGTTTGCTTTTTGATGATTGATCGTTTGTGATGATTTTTTGAATAGATCAGGTGTTGTTGGTTTTTCAGGCGTTGCTACTCGATCATGAGCGTCTGGTGTTTGTTTATTATGTGGTGTCTCCTGATTGTTATGTTCATCATTATCTTGGCAGGCAATCAGGGTACTTAAAAAAATGAAACTGATGGAAACTTGACGTAAAAATGGTGTAGTCAACATGGAGTAAACTCCCATACGATAAAAATAGATTCTTATTATTTGAAAAAAGTCCCTAGACTAACGGTATACGGAATCAATTTCAAGAGATACGATGCCGCCGCCAGGCAACCAGAAAACTAATGATGAGCCCAAGAATCAAACCCACATTGTGGGCTGTATTGGCAATGGACAGAAGTCCAAAAAAGTTTGTCCAGCCTAAAACCAGCCAAACCAGCATAAATAGAACCAATTGTTTTTCCAAATGTAAGCCGGATTTTGGATTGAATAATCCTTGCAGCCAAACATAACCAAATAGACCGTATACGACACCAGACAAGCCTCCAAAATGAGGGCCGGAGATTAAATATTGTGCAATATTGGCACCTATACCTATGATAAAAAATAATGAGAGCAGTGTTACTCTGCCTTGCTTTAATTCAATATGTCCGCCTAATAACCAAAGCCAGAGACAATTAAAGATCAAATGTAACTCTGAAAAATGTAGGAAGGTGGGTGTGATCAATCGCCAAAGCTGACCTTGTAAAATCTGTCCAAAAGGTTTTAGTAAAAGCAGGTTGTCAGCAAATAAAAAGACAGTCGTAAATTGTTGACCAAAATTGGTCATAAAAGTAACGAGTAAGCTTATTCCGATAAGTACCAGAGTGGTGACTGGAAGTCTGTTCGATACTTGCATCATAGGACAATACGACCGTGTTTATTCTGTGTTACTGGATGATGACGTGTTATTGGATGAAGAAGCATTACTGGATGAAGAAACATTGCTGTGACTGGCTTCACGGGAAGACTGACTCGCAGAGTTTGCTTTGTCCGTTGTTGTTTGATGTAAAGCGTCTGTTTGATGTAAAGCGTCTGTTTGATGTGAAGCGCTTGTCTTATCAGAAGTATCGGTTTTATCCGATGAAGTGGCCTCATTTTTTTCTGAAGACTGGGGTGTTGGCTTATTTTTAAAATCCGTTTCATACCAGCCGGTACCTTTTAATTGAAACCTTGCCGCTGAAACCAGTTTTTTTAGTTCAGGTTGCAGGCACTCTGGGCATTCCGTTAAAGCAGGATCACTGATTTTTTGTAATTTTTCGAATTCATATTGGCAGGCATTACATCGATATTCGTAAATTGGCATGGATAACCTCTTAAAACAGCCCATGTATCCCTACTGACTTGAAGACGCATGGGTATATCACACAAGCTGGATTGACAATAAGCTCTATAAAATTGGGGCATTCTGTCTGATTTAAAGCCCGTATTAAATGTATTTCTTTTGGAGATAAAAATAAATAATGATGGGTATGACAAAATTTGAAAGATCAATAAGTCTCAGACTGTTAAAATGCGCTTCATGTTTAATATAACGACAATTTATTTTATTGATTATGAGAACATCTCACTATTTACTGGCTACACAGAGAGAAACCCCTTCAGAAGCTGAGCTGATAAGCCATCAATTGATGCTAAAAGCCGGTTTGATTCGTAAACTGGCTTCGGGATTGTATACCTGGTTACCTACAGGACTCAAAGTATTACGTAAGGTGGAAGGTATAATTCGTGAAGAAATGTGCCGAGCGGGCGCATCAGAAATCTTGATGTCGGCTGTACAACCGGCAGAACTTTGGGAAGAATCAGGACGTTGGAATCAGTTTGGACCTGAATTATTACGTTTAAAAGACAGACATCAACGTGACTTTTGTATTGGGCCTACCCATGAAGAGGTGATTACGGATTTAATGCGAGATGAAATTCGTTCATATAAACAGCTTCCTGCCAATTTTTTTCAAATCCAAATGAAGTTTCGTGATGAGCGTCGTCCTCGTTTTGGTGTGATGCGTTCACGCGAATTTTTAATGAAAGATGCTTATTCTTTTCATATTGATAAAAATTGCCTGGAAAAAACTTATCAGGTGATGTACGAGGCTTATGCACGTATTTTCACACGTCTGGGGTTGGATTTTAGAGCCGTGATTGCAGATACAGGGGCTATAGGTGGCAGTGCTTCCCATGAGTTCCATGTTTTGGCTGATTCTGGTGAAGATGCCATTGCTGTTAGTGATACGAGTGACTATGCGGCTAATCTTGAAAAAGCAGAAAGCCTGACTTCAGAGCCTTCTCAGGAAAGCATGGCTGATACCAAGCGCATGTGTGAAACGCCGAAAGCCAAGACCATCGAACAGGTTTGTCAGTGTTTAAATATATCTGCACAAAAAACAGTAAAAACCTTATTGGTCAAAGGTGCGACAGAAGCGCATCCGGTGATTGCCTTGTGTTTGCGGGGAGATCATACCTTGAATGAAGTTAAGGCAGAAAAGCATGATTTGGTTCAATCACCAGTAGAACTGGTGGATGAAGCCAGCATTCAATCACAAGTGAATTGTGAAGCCGGGTTTATTGGACCTTGTGACTTAAACATGCCGGTGATTGTTGATCCTGCTGCAAAAGTACTTAATAACTTTGTGTGTGGTGCCAATCAAAATGAACAGCATTTTATGGATGCCAATTGGGAAAAAGATGTTGTGATAACCGATACTTTTGATATTCGTAATGTTGAGGAAGGTGATCCCAGTCCTGATGGTAAAGGGCAGCTGGTCATTAAACGTGGTATTGAAGTCGGTCATATTTTTCAGTTAGGTACCAAATACAGTGAAGCGATGAATGCGAATGTATTGAATGAATCCGGTAAAGCCACGGTCTTGAATATGGGATGTTATGGCATTGGCGTGAGTCGTATTGTGGCCGCAGCAATTGAACAGAACTATGATGATTATGGCATCATTTGGCCTGAAAGTATGGCACCTTTTACCTTGGTTATTGTACCTATGAATATGCATCGTTCTCATCGAGTACAGGAAGCTGCAGAATCGTTATATACACAATGTGTTCAGCAGGGCATCGAAGTCTTATTTGATGATCGCAAAGAGCGTCCTGGAGTGATGTTTGCTGATACCGAACTGATTGGTATTCCTCATCGTTTTGTGATTTCAGAAAAAGGTCTGGAAAAGGCGACCATTGAATATAAATCACGTCGAAATAGTGAAAAAATCGATATTCCATTAGAAAATGCACTAAACTTTATACAACAACGGCTTGAAGATGTATCATCATAACTCAACAATGCATTGATAAGCTTATGGTATTGAACAATCAACAGACGTTAATAAAACAATACAGTATTGTTTGCTGTGTGATATTTTTTCTGGGTGTTGTTTGTCAGAGCGTCGTACAAGCCAACCAGGAAAAGCCCAATGATGACTTCAGGAAAAAATTAAAAGCTGCTTTAAGTGTTGAACATGCATTTGAAGATAAATATGAAGCACAAGTCTGGTTGAAAGCCATGTCTTTGAGGCTGGCAAAACGGGCACCCCATATTCCTGAAAAAGAACGTTTTGAAATTTTAAGATTAGCACACCGTGAAGCCAAACGTTACAAACTGGATCCGCAGATTGTGTTGGCCTTGATTGAAGTGGAATCTAACTTTGATCGTTATGCTATTTCAAAAGCTGGTGCATTGGGATTAATGCAGATTATGCCATTTTGGAAAGATGAAATTGGCAAACCGGGAGATAATTTAATGACCATAGAAACCAATTTGCGCTATGGCTGTGCTATTTTAAGTTTGTACTTGGAAAAAGAAAAAAATAATATGACGCGTGCTTTGGCCAGATACAATGGTAGCTTGGGTAAAACCTGGTATCCACAACGTGTTTTTTCTGCCTTAAAAAAACGCTGGCGAACATAAACTTTCGATAAAGATTAATTTTCGATAAAAGTAAGTACTTGACTAAGATAACTTTTCGTCTAAGAAAAAAGTACATCAAACAATGATATGAATACGCATTCAAATCAGAAAAAAGTAGGATTGGTATTAACCGGCGGTGGTGCACGTGCAGCCTATCAGGTTGGTGTTTTAAAAGCGGTTAGTGATATTTTACCTTTTACTAAAGATGGTAATCCTTTTCCTGTGATTTGTGGCAGTTCTGCCGGGGCCATTAATGCGACGGTGGTTGCCGCCTATGCCAAACACTTTCGATTGGGTATGCGACGATTAGAAAATGTCTGGCTTAATTTTCGTTGTGCACAAATTTATCACAGTGATTATTCGCACTTGGCAAAAAATGCATGGCGCTGGTTTCGTACTATTTTAGGGACACATCCTAAAACAACGTTAGGATTATTGGATAACAGTCCATTAGTAGATTTACTGGATCATGTGATTCCCTACCCTCTGATCCAGAAGGCTATTGATTCGGGTGCTTTACATGCATTGTGTGTGACAGCCTCAAGTTATACATCCAGTCAGTCGGTTAACTTTTATCAGGCAAAAGAAAGTATGGAGCCATGGCAGCGTCATCGACGTATTGGTCATGCAACCACGATTAACAAACATCACCTATTGGCATCGGCAGCCATTCCTTTGTTATTCCCTGCGGTAAAAGTTGATCAGGAATATTATGGTGATGGCAGTATGCGTTTTTTATCACCATTAAGCCCGGCTTTGCATTTAGGTGCCGATAAATTGTTTGTGATTGGTTTAAATCCAATGGATGGCAGTAGAGAGAAAGTGAAGGAATATCATCCTAAGGGTTATCCAACGATTGCAGAAATTGCCGGACATTTAATGGATAGTGTTTTTGTGGATAGCTTGGAAGAAGATTTTGAAAGGCTACAAAGAATCAATAATACTGTTAAGAAGATTCCTGAAGACATTAGTAGAGAGCACATAGCACTCAAAAATATACCGGCACTGGTGATTTGTCCGTCAAAAGATATTAATACCATCGCACATGATAAATTACATGCATTACCTGATTCATTACAGTTTTTTTTACGACGTATTGGTATTTATAAAGGGGGTGGTGAAACCATCTTAAGTTATTTATTATTTGAACAGGTTTTTACGCAAGCATTAATAGAACTGGGATATCAGGATGCACAAGCACAATCAAAAGAAATTCTGAATTTTTGGCAGAGTGAGTAAACTTTGAAAAAGGTACTGCTAAAATTATGTTATGTTATGGTCGGTGTTTATCTAATACTGTTCACACATAATAATTATGAGTTTTCTGAATTAAAAGAGACGGATATAGAAACAGCTTACGATAAAGCTGTAGTATGGCTCGACGCCAATAGAAGCCTTATTTATGAAGAACATAACCCTATTTTATGGTGGATGTTGATTGAGTCATTAAATCATTATAAAAATAATAAGTTATACAGCATTATTCAGGAGTATAAACAGAACAATCATGCCCGATACCTGCATACACCCTGGCGTTATTTTATACATGGAGAAATACCAACAGTTGACGATGTTGATGTGTTGGTATCTGATTACCCTGATTATAATAAGCATTTTATTTATGCATTTACTTGTGATAAAGATTTGCAGGATGCAGACATTATTCAAAAACAAAACCGATTAAACTTTTGTTTCCAAAACCATCCTGTTTCACCTGCCTGTTTTACCCATCAGATGATGGCTTTTCGTTTTATGCAAAGAACTGAGTGCTCAGGTGATTTTGATGTTGCACAGGCTATTGATAAACTTGCAGATTATATTCAATATCAACTGTATCTTGATCCAAGATTGGTGGATGTTTACATACAACGTGTATTGATGTTATTAGAAAGTGGTCATAAAGAAAAAGTTAGACAACGTTGGATTTATAGAATCGTGCATGGTGCCAACGAAGATGGTGGTTGGGGTGACTTTCAATCCATCATCCCTTTGTTTAATCAACAGGCGCTTGGTTTCTCCAGTCGATTGATATCTGTTGATCGTAAACAATCAACCTTTCATGCTACCGCACAAGGTGTTTTATTAATGGCACTATTAATGGAACACCAAGATTAATTTTGAAGAATCAACAGATTTTGAGTTAAGGCGTTAAGGTTTATGAGAAACCACGTTAATCTGTTGAATAACCGAGTTGAGATTAACGCCAGAGACAGACACAAGTAGATTCCCCTGTGTTTTGGGATGGATTAAAATCTGGACCTCTCCTTTTTTATCAGCAATAATTGTTTTATACAGTTCGTTTTTTTTCCAAAGGGTAATAGTACTGCCTGGTGCATCAGAGATCACTTGTATATTTTGCTGACCAGTTTTTATTGTTTGAGGTATGGATAATTTAGGATAACGTGGATTATCACTTCTCATATCCAATGTTGGATCGCCCAATAAATTAATTTCACAAAGACATAAATGATATTGATGTGCGGTTTCGCCATCTTTAATCATTTGTGCTTTGGCTTTCATTAATGCTTCACCTGTTGTCACTTGTTCTTGCATACCAATGGCCCAATATTGTGTCATGGTCATGGTAGTGCCATCCAGTTTGCCTTCGCTTATCATTAATCGATAATCATTCGGATTGGAAAAGTGCGGCTTACCAGTACGAACGGGTGCAACAACGGCAACAGAGCCCCCTTTGGGATGACGAAGTATGTGTTCAACAATAGAAGGATCATGCTCAGAGTCATATTCGCCAGTATTACAGGAAACAGTGGTGATTAAAGGATAAGCATGCTCATTATTGAGTTGTTTGACATGAGCACTTGAAAAATGTGTATTGTTTTCAAGTATCCAGACCGGCAGATGACCATGTCCATGAATATGGAGTTTTCCTGTGGATTTATCATTAAAGAGTTTGACCATGTTTGCTGGTGATAATGGATAACTGCCAGGTTGTCCAAATGTATCCCAGGCTGTTTTGTTAAAGAAAAATCGTTTGGCGTTACCATCCCAAACTTTTGACAGATAATTATTCCAACTATTGTGCACTTTGGGTGCAGCATGACTTTCAGTATTGGTATACACCATGCGTTTTGCAAAACCAGTACTGGGATAATTGGATTCATAAGCAATGACTTTTTCAGTAAAAGCGGCAATATCTTCAGGGGTTCTCACAGGAATACGACCCAAACCTACATGACCATCAGGATAAGTAATGGCTTTTCGGTCATCATAAAACTCACCATAAATACCGTCGTTATCAGCATCCCAGTTAGTGGGACTCAAGTAAACAATATCGGTCGGTATACCTTGAGGCTCTTCTTTGTGAACCGTGGTATGTCCTCCGGGAACGAGACCTTTACCACCTGGTAGGCTGTCACCACCCAATATCACCCAACGGATGTCATGGTTATCAATATGGTCACGAATACAGAGACGAATTTTTTCCTGGATATGCTTTGCTTGATAAGTTTTTTCAATGTGCTGCACACTGATGATTTTGGTCGGTTTTCCATGCAGGGTTTTCCAGTCTGCAAAGGGCTGCCAGGCGGTGACTAATTCTTGTGAAGTAATTAATAAAACTTGATGATTGGACGGAAAGCTGCTGTCTTTTGCTGAGAGCGGAAAAGTGATTCCATACATGAACATCATGACAAACAACCAGTATGTTGTTTTATTACCAGTTGTTTTAATAAAAAGCGCAGTCGTATTAAAACAACTGGTGATATTAAAAAACCTAGTGATATTAAAAAGTACAATGCTGTTCATGAGAATCTGTTGCTCTTTTATAATGAATACTCTGTGGAATATGCCAAATACATGATCAATTAACAATATAATTATTGTAAACATTTATGAATGATGTAAATCATAAAAGATAAACAGCCCCTAGACTTATAACTGAATCAGATTATTTGGGTATAGTGATTGAGCTGTCAAATTCTTGTATTCATGTGCCTTCGAGCTGACGCATCAAATATGCTAATATTGGATTATCGACTTTATTGTTTAAGACACTTGAGTTATGAAAAAACGAATCGTGATATTGGGTGCCGGCTATGTGGTTGCACCTTGTGTTGAATATTTATTACGGCGTCCTGAAAATCACATCATCGTTGCCGCGCAGTTTTTAAAGGAAGCACAGGATTTAGCCAAAGATTTTACAGGCGTTGATGCTGTTGAGATAGATGCTACCAATCAGGAACAATTAACCTCTTTAATTCAGCAGAGTGATCTCGTGATCAGTCTGGTGCCTTATGTTTTACATCCATTGATTGCCAGGGTATGTATTGTGGCCAAAGTACCTTTAGTGACAGCGTCTTATGTCAGTGATGAAATGCGCGCATTAGATGATGCTGCAAAAGCAGCGGGTGTTTTATTGTTAAATGAAATAGGATTGGATCCGGGTATTGATCATTTGTCAACCATGCAGGTGATTGATCAGGTTAAACAGTCAGGAGGTCAAATTAAAAGTTTTGCTTCCTGGTGTGGTGGTTTGCCTTCACCAGCATTTAATGATAATCCATTAGGTTATAAGTTTTCCTGGGCGCCCAGATCCGTATTGTTGGCACTGTTAAATCATGCCCGGTTCTTAAAAGATCATCAGCGTGTGGATGTTGAAGGGAATCAATTACTCGATTCGGCAAAACCCATTGATGTCACACCGGATTTATTATTGGAAGGTTATCCCAATCGGGATGCGACCCTGTACCATCATTTGTATGGTTTAAAGGATGCCAGCAACCTGATACGTGGCACATTACGTTATCAGGGGTTTTGTGACATTTTTGCCGTGATTCAATCACTGGGTTTACTGTCTTTAGAAACAGAAGGCATCCCTCATTTTGATACCTGGCAGCAATGGTATGACAGTGTCCTGCTACCAGAGGCTGATCAAATACCGACAAGGGTCATAGAAGCTCTGCAGTGGTTGGGCTTTAATTCAGACATCACAATGCCTAACAACTTGAGTAGACTGGATGCGTTATGTGAGCTATTGGCACAGCGTTTAATTTATAAAGACAATGAAACAGATATGGTTGTGCTTCAGCATCGTTTTGAAATACAGGATCAGGCCAGTGACAAAACCCATTGGCTAACCAGTCGTTTGGTTGCCATGGGTGATCCGGGTGGATATTCTGCCATGGCGAAAACCGTGGGTTATCCTGTTGCTATGGCAACCCAATTGATACTGGATAAAGAGATAGATGATGTGGGTGTACATATTCCAGTGCGATCTGTTTATTATTCAAAGATGCTGCCTTTGTTAGAGCAGGAAGGGATCTGCTTTGAAGAAACAGAATCGACAGATGCAGTAGAGCCTTTTTTTGTTTTTTAGAACGCTCAGAAATGCCGGATGTTATAGCACCAGCATGGAAACCCGATGGTCACAGACAAACCATAGAATAATCAAAGTTAAATGTATTAAAATGAAACATCAATAGATTTTAATAAGAGATAATAAATAATGACCGAAGAAAAAGATAAGGTAGTTTTAGAGGGCCAAGAGGCTATAGATTTATATAGACAAGGTAAAGATGCCTGGAATGCCTGGGTAAAAGCAAATCCTGTCGCTGATGTGGATTTTTCCTTTCACACATTCGACAGCGATGATGAAGTTAATGGCAAAAAAACAATTGATTTCTCAAATTTTCTATTTCCTAGAGGAAATGTTAATTTTTTAAATACAACATTTATAGCAGAAAAAATTCATTTTAAACGCACTATATTTAATGGAGGCTTCGTCGACTTTTCAGGGGCCAATTTTGGCAGTGGTGAAGTTAACTTTTCAGGGGCCAATTTTGGTGATGGGGACACACACTTTATAGAAACCAAGTTTTATGGAGAAAACGACCTAAAACCCAAACTTGGTAATGGAGGTAAGTACTTTATAGAAACCAAGTTTTGTAAAAAACACAGCAATGTATTTTTCACAAATGCTAAATTTGGAGATGGTATTGTTCATTTTGATAGAGCCGAGTTTGGAGATGGTAATTTGTTTTTTATGGATGCAAATTTTAATTCTAAGGCAGTTTGGTTTAAAGATGCTGATTTTGGAGAGGGGGATAAGGTTGACTTCATGAAAACTAATTTTGGTAGCAGTGATGTTAATTTTGAAAATACAAATTTTTCAAAAATATCTCAAGTGAATTTTAAAGAAACTATATTTTGTAATAGCGTTATTGTTTTTCATTTTTGTAAATTTGGAGGTGCCGCTGTCTCTTTTAAAGATGCCAAATTTATGAAGTGTGAAGTTTCTTACGAGCACGCACATTTTGACTGTAGAAATACAGAATTTAATAATGCATGCTTTGAAGAAGGCACGCTTGGTTTTGGATATTCTTCTTTTGAAAATACCAATGCGCACTTTAATAATGTGAAGTTTCTTAATAAACATACGTCATTTTATGGCTGCTATTTTGGAAAAGTCCTAGCTATAGAAGGTTGTACTTTTAACTCAATTCCTGACTTTATAAGCATCAAAATTTCTCATCATGTAGCTATAAGCAATATAGATGTTACGTTTCCAAAAACCATGAGAATAGAGCTGCCAAACACAGAAAGTGAAAAAACACTATGCAAATATTATCCAAACAAAAGGGATGTCATAAAGTTACGCAGGCTCAAGCAGCTAGCAGGTGATGCTAAAGACCATCGTCTTGAATTGAATTTTTTTGCTGAGGAATTACGAGCCAAGCGTTATCATGAAGTAAAAGGTTTTAGATTAATCCCTAATTATCTTTATGGCTGGCTCAGTGATTTTGGTCGCAGTCTTGCACGTCCATTCTTATGGCTGGTGGTTTTTATTTTTTTACTTTTCCCTTTTGTGTATATGCAGGCATCTTGTAAAGATCCTTCATACTTTGATACTTTTAAATTTTCATTTTCACAATCTATACCACTTATTCCCATATCCAAAACCTTAAATAAAGATGGAAAAAATGCATTATTTAATAAAAAAGATGTGAAAGGCAAAAAAGACATTTATGATATACCTCTTGTTGTTTATGGAGCTTCGATTTTTCAAAATATTAGCTCAACAGTTTTTATAGCGCTTTTCCTACTGGCATTAAGAAATAGATTTAAAATGAAATAACAGTTTATTATGTGTGGAGGTGTCTATTATCAATTTAACAAAGAAGATATTCGGATTTATTTTCCCAATCCCAAAGCTATGCTGCCTGTGATAAAGAAGGATAAAAGCATTATTCTATTACCCTGGGGGAGAAGGGAAAAGAATCTATGTTGTCACTGTAACACCTGAAGACACAGCAGCTATTCATCATCGATGGCCCAGGATTTTGAGTGGGAGTGTTTTAAATTTAATACATTGATTTCAATTTGCTATTTAATAAGGCTTGGACTTGAATTATTCTAAAACCCATTTGTATAATTGCTCAGATACATCAGTTAGTCATCGCGCGTAAATTAAGCAGTCTGACGATACTGGATTAATTTTTGTTTTTTCGACTCTAACGTCAGAAATACATACTGGTGTCTACATTGCAATTGTGCATAAATTAGGGTAGGCTATTTCCTACGATAACTGTCAAAAAAATTAAGGTGAAATTGTGTTGAATCAAAATCAAGTACAAAATAAATCTGCTAAATCCGATAAGAATAGTTCTGGCCCTATCGCCATTTCGAGTTCTGATGGAAAAGTTCATTCGGATGAGAGTTCTTTTGGTCGTCGATTAGATATGTTGCGAAAAAATACTCAATCAAAAGGATCCTGTACTCATGCTGGATGGGATAGCTAAAGAGCTTAATTGAAAGCCAGATGTCAACTTTACCTATCAGTGAAGCTACTAATGGAACTTGCGGAAGGAATAACTTTAGCTTTTGCTAAAAACTTCGCTTCTACATCTAATTTGATTGAGTTGTCTTCTGGTGTTGAAAATGTAGGAGGAGCCCATTTCCCTTTACGGGAATGGAGATCTCCAAAGCCAGATGAATTAAAGCTTTTAACTAAAGAATCTAAGTCTTGTTCTCCAGATTCTGTTACACTTACATCAATACCTCATCAGGAAGTCACCAATTATCGTAGCCAAATTGATGTACTCTTAGATGAATCAAAAGGATTAACAACTCGTTATTATAATAAACGCTTACTCACAAGGGTTACTGAATGCCTCGCAAATAGTTTGGCTGCGCGAAATAAGATTGAACTGCTTTCTCACCGATCAACTGATATTCAGATAACACCACCTGGCGGTTTTGGTACCGCATATGACTTTTCTCAAAATCGTTTTGTAGGATTGCATTTGGACAACCATGACCGACTGGATACAACAGGCCGTAGAACCAGCTTTCAGGTTTTAGGTCTTAATTTGGGGCAACAAGAACGTTATCTACATTTCTTAAATTTGTCAGTAGAAAATATGATTGAAAAGCTCCGTCACTTTGGTCATAACCTACATTACTCTCCTTCAAAAATTTCCTGTCTAACACGTGATTTTTTTAATATCTTTTTTGATTATCCGATTATTCGCATAAAGCTCAAACCTGGATGTGCGTATATTACAACTACCCAGTATGTTGTGCACGATGGTGCACCGTCGAATACAAACGAATCCGGGCTGGATATAGCGTTGCTGGTTTCAGGAAATTTTCACTCAAATGAAGAATATTGAGTTTAAGAATTTAAATGCACTTGGTCCAGTAAAGCAATTGATTTTTCAGCTTACAAATTTTTGTAACCTTGATTGTACTTACTGTTATCTACCCAATAGAAGCGACTCTTATATAATGCCGAAGAGTATTGCTTTAGAAACAGTCTCCAAATTAGCGAGTTCAGGTTTGCTCAGTAGGTCAGTTGAAGTTCGCTTGCATGCTGGAGAGCCTCTCATAGCCGGTGTGGAGTATTTATCAGGCTTTCTTTCAACCCTCAATATGTTCTCAACATCAAAGCTCATACATTTCAATTATAGCTTGCAAACGAACGCAACGCTTATAGATAGAAGTTTTTGTTCTCTAGCTCGAGAGTACAATATTAAAATTGGTGTTAGTTTAGATGGGCCGCAAGTCATTAATGATCGTCAGAGAATTACGCGAAGCGGTAACAGCACTTATGCAAAAGTGCTGAAGGGTATTAAAAATTTAAACTATTTTCATATACCATTCGACATTATTTGTGTATTGACACCATCAAGTTTGGACTTTCCTGAAGAATTATTTTCTTTTTTTGTAGATATCGGTGCACGTACCATTGGTTATAATCTTGAAGAAAGTGAAGGTGTAAATAAATCTTCAACTCATGCAGAAGAAAATATACTGGAACGCTATAAGTCATTTATTCAACGAACGTATGAAGTTAGTGCTAGCACAAATATTAAAATTCGCGAAATAGCAGAAATGGAGGAGTCAATTCTTTATGGAAATATTGAAAAACGCAATATTTCAAATGTGCCTTTTGCACAAGTTTCCGTGGATGCTCGAGGTCAAGTTTACACTTTTTCACCTGAGTTGCTTGGATTGAGTCATAGAAAATATGGTAATTTTAGTTTGGGGAATATACAAACCAATTCAATTAATGAAATGATTGTTAATTCAAGTCAAAGCATTATGTATACTGATATCGAACGGGGTGTAACACGCTGTCGAGACCGATGTAAATATTTCACTGTATGTGGGGGAGGATGCCCGTCTAATAAATTGGGAGAAACGGGAAGCTTTGATGCGATGGAAACATGGCACTGCCGAGCTCGATATAAAACACTTTCAAATGTTGTTTTAAAAGAAATAGAAAAAAGGGAGATAACTCAGAATGAATAAGAAGGTTGTTCTTGGGTTGTCTGGAGGTATTGATTCCACTGTCACCGCTTATCAACTCAAAGCTTCCGGGTTTGAGTTAGTTCCCATTTATTTTGCAAACTATAGTATTGCCGATTCCGGCCAATTGAAATCTGCTCAAAGATGTTGCTCAGACTTAAATTTAGAGTTAAGCATTGTTGATTTTTCATTTTATTCAATGTTACCAATTCAAAAACATCTATCTGAAATTCCGAATAATAGTATGCCAAATGCATTGTTTTATCTATTTTCAACTCTTTGCCTGATAGCTTGTCGTATAGGTGCTAATCAGGTGTCATTGGGTTTAACATCAGTAGATAGAAAAAAATTTCCCAAGATCGAAAAGTCACTACAACGAATGTCTTGTGCTATTAATGAAAGCACTTATCAGAAAAACCAAAGTGTGGGCGTACTACTGAATTCTATTTTCCCTTTTGTGGAAAACAATAAACTGGAGATTTTAATTGCTGCACAAAACCTTGGTGTACCGTTGGAGTTTACCTATTCGTGCTCACAATCTTCAACTCAGCATTGTGGAATATGCGAATGCTGTCGCGAGCGAATAAAGTCGTTTTTAGATGCCGGAGCAAAGGATGAAACACAATATGAATATAAGATAAAAAACTAACAGAATGTTTTCATTCTCTAAGCTTTCGTGCTCAATTAAACTTCGTATTAACAGTCTGCTTCTTGGATCACTACGAACAGAACTTGTTTATGAGAGATCTAGTTCATAACTATAAAATTTGATCTTAATAAGAAGTGAAAAAAATTATATTAAAATGAAATTCCATTGAGTACTAATAAGAAATAATGAACAATGACTGAAGAAAAAGAAAAGGTAGTTTTAAAAGGTCAAGAGGCTATTAATTTATATATGCAAGGTAAAGATGCCTGGAATACTTGGGTAAAAGCAAACCCTGTCGCTGATGTAGATTTTTCACATCAAGCCATCGAAGCTAATGAAGAAGAAGAGAATAAAAAACTCATCAACTTTTCTGGATTTCAGTTTCCTAAAGGGGATGTGATCTTTGGTGATGCAACCTTTGGAGAGGGGAAGGTGAAATTTTATAGAACAACCTTGGGGGATGGGTATGTGGAGTTTGATAATGCAACCTTTAGAGGGGAGGTGAACTTTTATAATGTAAACTTTGGTAGTGGGGAGGTGAGTTTTCGTAATACAAGCTTTAGAGGGCCGGTGAGCTTTTATAATATAAACTTTGAGGGTGCGACTAGCTTTTATAAGGCATACTTTGGAAACGTTTCGAGCTTTGCTGGTTGTTCGTTTCAAAAGATGTTTACACTCGAATTTTCTAGATTTAATGATATTCCTGATTTCACTTCAACAAAATTTAATTATCATCTTAATATCGGCAACATGATAGTAGAGTTTCCTAAAACCGAAAGAATACAACTATCAAAGGAAGAAAAAAAGAATGAGAAAAATAAAAAAACATGGTTACAATACTACCCTCAAAGAATATCTGAGAACAGAGATGTCGTAAAATTACGTAGACTCAAACAGCTTGCCGGAGAAGCTAAAGACCATCGTCTTGAACTGGATTTTTTTGCTGAGGAATTACGAGCCAAGCGTTATCATGAAGTAAAAGGTTTTAGATTAATCCCTAATTATCTTTATGGCTGG
Organism: Kangiellaceae bacterium; assembly: GCA_965230335.1. Classification (GTDB taxonomy): domain Bacteria; phylum Pseudomonadota; class Gammaproteobacteria; order Enterobacterales; family Kangiellaceae; genus CBDDKS01. The sequence goes on from CBDDKS010000006.1 coordinate 2,208,128, forward strand.
CTCAGTGATTTTGGTCGCAGTCTTTCAAGGCCAATAATATTACTTGGTGTGTTTTGGATGCTGTTTTCAGGACTGTTCTTTTTAGCATCAAAGGAGTTAAATCGTAATACACTAGAAAACTCTATCAGGCTTTCTTCTACTTATGTCGTACCATTTATTGAAAAAGATAAGCGAGTTCGCAAGCGTTCAATGGAAGCGCTCTACGGTGCTAATTCGCATTATGATATAGCTAGAACACTTGGTATTTTACAAATTCTTATTTCAACATTGCTAATAGCACTTTTCCTACTGGCATTAAGAAATCGATTTAAAATAAAATAACAATTTATTATGTGTGGCGGTGTCTATTATCAATTTAATAAAGAGGACATTCGGATTTATTTTCCGAATCCTAAAGCTATGCTGCCTGTGATAAAGAAGGATAAAAGCATTATCCTCTTGCCCTGGGGGAGAAGAGAAAAGGATCTATGTTGTCACTGTAACACCTGAAGACACAGCGGCTATTCATCATCGATGGCCCAGGATTTTGAGTGTAAAAGATTGAAGTGATTAACTATACTATTTATTAAAATAGTAGTGCTTAATGCTAAATAACTAATTGTCGTTTAGAAATCTTAGTTCTAGATTTGAAAGAACTTTTGCGATTAACTGAGCCTGGCTGTTGGTTTCTGTTTTTTGAAAAACATTTTTTATATGAGTTTTTACTGTGTTAAGGCTGGTACACGTCGACTTAGCTATCTGTTCAAAAGTGAAACCCTGGCAGAGCATACTCGTTAACAAAGCTTCCTTTTTTGTTAGGTTGAATAAACTAATCAGTAAACGAGGTTCAGGGATAAAGCATTTTTCTTTAGGAATGATCAAAGCTAAAAGGAGTTTTTTATTGCTATGGCTTGCTTGTATTTCATCGATTAGTGGTATTAAGTAGATATTGCAGGCTGAAGTATTATTGTGATCGTTAATGCAGACTTTGTTAGAGAAAGGTATTAATTGCCCTTCTATTAAATTAAATGTTTTATCAATAGCAGCTTGCAATACTTGATTATCTTTTGCCAGTATTGCGGTTAATTTTTTATCTTTGATTGTGAGAAAACTATTTTCACTAAAATAGATTTCGGCAGCACAATTGATAAACTCAACAAGATTTAAGTCATTAATCAACACAATCCCTAAAGACAAATTACCAAAAGCTTTTTCATAACTTACTGAAAGCAACTGTTTGTAATTAAGCTCTCTTGATATTGCAGAAGCTTGCAATAAGTGAGGTGTCAAAATATTGAGTTTTTCTAGTTCCGTTTTGGTATATATACCTATTTTTAATGAGCGCCTTAATAGTAGCAGGCTCATCCAGTCATTATTTTGATTCAGTGGGACAGCTAGAGCATGCTCAGCATTATATCTCTTATGAAAATCATTATAGGTTTCACTAGCTAAGTAGGCCTTATAGTTTGTACACATGGTATCAATAAAGGCTTGTCCAGGTTTATAATGTCTTATCTCGTCAAACAAAATACTTCGGGGAACATAATATTCTGAATATGACTTTACGCCAGTATCATCTATTCCTAAATAGAAGTGCCCTAAGCCCTTTCCATTTTTTATATTTTGATCCATAAATACAGTGAAAGGACTATGAAATTCGTTGCCTATTATTTGTAATAGAGCATCCCATTCTTCAGGGACAATAGTTGTTTTATAGATCCTACGAATTATCTCGTTAAGAGAGTCTTTTATCTTCATGATATGTAGTGTAACGTAAGTTTAGCAAAATACTTTTTTAGTACATTGAGCAATAATATCAATTAATTTTTCTGGTTGTTCTATACTGGGGTAGTGTCCACATTCATTAATTAAATGCAACTCACAATTATTAGAGCAATCTGCCTGTATATTCTTTAAATAGTCCAGTCTTATGGCAGGGTCATTGTTTCCATATATAATATATTTTGGAATGTTAGTACTGATAAAAACTTCTTCCTGGTTCTTCCATTCATTATTAGTAATTGATTCAGCTATCTTAGCGCGAACAGAGGGAACAGTATTATGAAAATCATCAATTAAAAGCTGGATTAAGTCTTTTTTATGTAAAAGGAAGTTAATAGCACTTACAACATCAGTTTCTGTCGGGTTTTCAGTGAAAAATGTTTGTAATTCTTTGCTTGGATAAAAAACCTCATCAACATTAATCGGTGATTTTAGAGGGGGTGAGAAAATCATTAACCCTTTAACATTATTAAGACTAGAAATGACTTCCATTGCTAAATTTCCGCCTAAAGAATGTCCTATTAAAAATACATCATCTATAGGCTGAATAAACTTAATCAGTTCACTAATATAATGCTTAATAGAATAATCATTAGTTTTGTCGCTATCTGGACTTAATCCATGGCCTGGAAGATCGAGTGTTATTTTTGTTTGAGTGATTACTTCTGAATTGAGTTGTGGCTTAAATACTTTTGCACTCGATGAGTTGCCATGAATAAATACAATGGTTCCTGCTGTTGTCCCATTCTTTTTGTAATATTTCATAGAATTCCTCAGTAAACTAACTGATAGTTCAGGGTTAGAGTTCAAGTCTTGATGACAGTAAGCAGCGCAAAGTGGTCTCAAACCGTTTCAGAATACTAACAAAATAAAAACATATTTCAAAGATAGTTTTATGTTTTTGTAAAAATACTCCATTTGGGTGAAGAAATAAGAATGCATTACTTATAGAATAGTTCATCTATATTTTAATGAGATAGATTGAATGAGAAAGACGTTTGCTTTTCCAATATTTGTTTTTTTTATACTGACTTGCTTTGACTCTTTTGCGGAAAAAAGCTACGAGAGTGTGGTTTCAAAACTTATAAGAAATCCAGTTTCAATTGATCCTATATCAGATCTTATAACTCGTTCAGAATACAAAATAGTCCGAGAATGGATTTTTAGCGATAACAACCCTGTAATTCAGTTTGGTGCACTGGAATCAGGATGCGACTCTACCAATTTTCACTCAGAAAGATTTAGAAAAGCACTAATCGATTATATTAATAATGACTTTAATGCTTTGAAGCTTGGCTCTATTTTTGATAGAGATATTAAAGAGAGGTTACTTGGTACCCTTTATAACGCAACAGTTAAACGTTTACAACAAGAATGCTCAACCAGCAATGAAGCTATCAATAAAAAAGAGAAATACTTCGAACTGATCAACTCTTACACCCTTGTTGTAGATTCAATTGATGAAATGCAGTCTCTAATTAACGTAATAGAAGAGCATGACTCTGTTAAGAAAAGTGCTCAAGTTTTTTCAGATTCGTTAACTGTTAACCAAAAAGAAGCAATAGCTAAAAGTTTAAATAAGACTTTCATGTTTAATGAGAACGTAAGTATCAATGATATTAACCCGGTTTTAGATGTTGATATTACATTACCTGACGAAATCAATGATGTTTATCAGAAGTTAAACGCCAGCCGAAGGTTATACAACCTTATAGATAATATCGCTAGTAATCCATCGCTCTCATTAGATCGCAAAATTGATCAAGTAATGATGTTGTCGAATGTAAGGTTGGGTAATAATGAGAGGAGAGGGCTACAAATATCATCGATACTGGCCAAATACTCATCCGATAATATTGATGAGGTTGAAGCGATTAACAAAGTGGTGTCTCTTTTTAAAAATGATATGGTTCAAAAAACGGCAGCCGCTATTACAACAGGCAATCAGCTATATAAAAGTCTTAGAGGTAATAACTTAGATTTCAGCCAATTAAGCAATGATGATCTAGTTAGTATTGCACCAGCTGTAAATTCATTAACTAAATTAGCCTTTAATATTTCGCCAGAAAGTGATGATGCAAGAAATCTGGACATGATAACCAATATTGGTGTCGCTTATTTTACAGGTAATCCTGTAGCTATTATGAGCAGCATAAGCGCATTCTCAAACTCATCAGAGCCTAGCCCTGAACAAAAACAACATCAAGCGGTAATGGCACAACTAAGTATTATTAATAAGAAGCTGGATAAGTTATTAGAAGGTCAGGAAAATATTTTAAATAAAGTGTCTGAAATTGAAGAGAAGGTTACCGATATACAAAATAGAATTGATGATCTAACAGTAACGGTTAACTCAGCGAGGGTCGATATCATGGATGGTATAGGTGCTCTAAGAGATACCATCTATCGACATGGTGATATTAATGCGCAATGGATGAGGTGTTTGGGCCAATACGACTTACTGAGCGCTCATTTGAATTTAAATTCTGGTATTGAATCTAGAGAAAGATATTTTCGGTTTCAATTGAGAGTAGGCGAACCACTTGGCCAAGGCATAAAGTCACTGTCTTTTTCAAATAAATTGCTTAATAACGAAAATAATGAACGCTATAAAAAGTGGTTTGAATCCTGTTATCAGTATATCAACATCATGCGGCAGTTAGAGAGAGAGCAAAACCTTTCTCAAACATTATCAGCATCGAGTTATGACTATACAGGAAATGGTCTCAATACGAATACTGAGGAATTTAAAAACACATTTTCGACTTTGGCCTCTGCGATACTGTGTAATAACGATAATACGCAGCAATGTATAAGATGGAACGATAGTAATGACTATCTTAATATGGTTGAACGTAGAGCAATAAACATTGTAAATAATACGTCTAACAATAACTTGTATATCCCTAGGCTTTTAGAAACAGAACCGGTTGATATCTTTTTTCAAGAAACGGGTCTGTATGAAATTAAAGTCTATCAATGGCTCACTAGGGAGGACATATTGCTCAATATGTTAAACCCTGTATTAACTAATCAAGTCGTTCACATTACTCTAGATCTGCTTCAATATATGACTGTTGTAAGAGGTACTAATCCAGAGTTAAGTAGTCATATGCACCTTACGAAATCCTTTTTATCTAAGTTCAGAAAATATATCCTGTTATCGATTTTGCAGCAAGAAGTTTTGAGCGGCGCTGCCTATTTAGATGATGTTGTTACTCAATATGAGTTAAGACGCCTTACAGATCAAGATATAGAATTGATGAAGAATTTTCCTGAGTTAACTAGACGCTTTTTTATTCTACAATGTGAACTTGCTGGGGGTCCACTTAATAACCAGTGTCTAGATTTTCTAAAAAGCTCGAGCGCGAACACTAATAGTATTGAACTTGCTTCGATAATTAATTTATATAGCCCATTCAATTCGGCTATAGTGTCTGGCTCTAAGATTAGACTGGATATAGACCGCCATATGCTTGATATAACCACTCCTTCACAGGAGGAGGTTATTGGTAAAGTCAATCCAATATCAATTTACTCAATTCACTCTAGAGCAACACTAACAATTCTTGAAGAACACTTAAATAACCGGAGATAACTGATGAAAAAATCAATTCTTTTAATCGCTTTAACTATATTATTAGCCACTCTATTTAATGTTGGTTACACTGATGATACCGAACAATGTACAGGAAAAATGGGGGATGTAAAAATGAGCCTTCTCGGTGAATCAAAATTTATTCAGACTCACGGATACTGCTGGAAACCTATGAACGGAAATGATATAAAGGGTACACCCTTAGCTCAAGAATTTAAACATTTGGAAGGAAAAGCGCCTAATGCTGCTGGAAGGTTTTTTCGGGTGATGGATGTTACAGGGAAGATAGATCCTGATGGTAATAAAAGGAAAGTAGCTTCACCACAAAAAGACTCAGTTGGGCCGCATAAGCATCCTATCGGGAATAGAATATTTCGTTGGGATAGATCATTCGAAGGTGACCCCGGCAATCCTAAAACACTGGTTGATAGAGATTCAAGCCGTGCTGAGCCGCACGGGCCTTATGAAACTCAAAAAAATACTAGCAAAGAAACAAGGCCTAAAAACATTACCGTGTTTGCATATGTACATACTGGCAGCCCTAGACAGTAAACCGCAGTTAGAACGAGTAAAACACTCATATTCTTTGAGTTACAACATCCAATATAAGGATACAAAAATGATGAAATATTTAATACTACTATGCTCTTTATTTACCGCTACTTTTATTAAGTCAGAAGACTGTACTGAGATAATAGCCTTATCACGTACAGAATCAATAGTTGTTGATGATAAAGTCCATGTAGAAAAGCATGCAAAGGCATTTTGTAAGGAGTACGCTAAGAAGAAAGGTAAAAGAGATAATAGAAGTTTAAATGCCAGCTTTAAAATGCTTTCTGGCGGGGCATCAAGTAGCGGTATAAGTTATTCTGAAATTGCATCGAAATACTGTGATGCTACCAGGAAAGGAAGACGTTCAGAGCAGGCATATAAGAAATATATTGAGTCAATATCTCCATATGCATATAATGCTTATGAAGCATGTATTTATATGAAGAACAACAGTGGCTTAACTTTTAATGTAAGGAGAAATGACTTTCTTCCTCTTGAGTTTACTATGAGCGTGCATTTTGATGCAGATTCTAGAAACGACATTGCTGATCTAGTGGTTACGTCAAGCAATGATGTTAAATGCGTTTGGATTGAAAGAGGTCGCAAAAAAGTATCTATAAAAGGAGATGGAAGTAGAGATCTTAAATGTACGCGCAAAAATTCCAATGAACCTCATAATATTAAAGTAACTCGAACTGATACAGGAAGCCCAAGAGATACTTTATCATTACGATGGCATAAATATAATGAAAACAACGAACCAGTAGATACTTTACAATCTTTAGAGAAAAAATATAACGACTTATTTTCAAGCTATAATTCTTTTAAAGAATCAATCAGTAAATCTGTCGTTGCCTTTCATAGTGATACATGTCCTGATGGTTGGGAGGCTTACAAAAAGGGTTATGGGCGATTTATAAGAGGAATTGATCCAACTGGATCAAGAAGTATCGAACCAGATGGAATAAGAGATCCTGGCGATCATCAAGAAGACAGTATTATAAATCATAAACACAAATATGCGCACTCAGATGACAGAAAAGGAAATCCAGATGGCTCTAAAGATACAAGCTCTGGTAGTCAACCCCATAATAGTTATTGGAGAGGTAATAAAAAACTAAAGCATAACGGTATCTCTTCAAGCGCAGGCAGCAAGGAAACACGCCCAAAAAATGTAGCTCTAATGCTTTGCGTTCAAAAAGATCAAATAGAACAAGATTAGTTCAAATATATTCTTCAGAATATGAAAGAACATAACTTTCCCACAATGTGGAAAACATTGCACCTTTTAAGGGTTCTGCGTTTACACACAATGATGGAAAAGTGCTCAAATTTAAAGATGAAAAAACATCTTAAAGTGCAAAATGCCCTAAAATAACATTTTAGGGCATTTTATTTATCGCCCTATCTCTGGTAATATTTGTTGAAATTGACTCTTTATTACCTTTTGAATTATGGCTAAATCATCCCTTGCGCTCATACCCACCAAACTTCGCCAGTTGTTCAGGGTTGCAGGTGCAACCTATTTTTAATTTCAAAGTACCATATATAGAATAATAGTGATTACCAGTTCGCTTGATCTTCGATTTGTTCTAGTATCATTTCGTCAAACTCTTTATCACTCATATACTCTGTTTTTTCAGGATAGCAATTATCGGCGACTTGCCCCGCAATATTGAAAAACATTACATTTGGATACCCTGCGACTATTAGATCATATACAACAGTTGGATCTATTCTTTTTAAGTCATGTGCGTTCATTATTTTTCGTAGTGCTTGGGATGGACTTAATCCATCATTAATAAATTGCACAAAATCATCTACCATTCTTTTAGGATACTTTTCTAAAAGAGAGGAAGTATTTACAACAAATAAATCTGGTTTATCAGTCATGTGACATCCTATCCGATTCATCTTTAAACCAATGTACGGCTACTTTATCCCAATGCCCTTTTCTTCTGCCGATGTCTTTTGCTTCAACATATTTATAACCAAGACTTTCCATAGTTCCCATTGACGCTGCCTTTTCTATTTGCTCTGGTGTTTTTCCTGCTCTAATGGCTGATTGAAAACGAGTTAAGTTATCATTGATATACTGATTAAGTGTATTTCTTGTTCCAAAACGTATTTCCATTTGCTGAATCATTTTAGATATTTCTTTCTGTGCCCTGAAATTATGGACATATACGCGAGCATCTGAAATTGTGGGGTGATTCCTATAGGCTCGAATATCCCAACTCAAATACGACCAACCATATTTAGGATTATGACTATTATACATACCATACAGATAGGCAGCCCGTGTATTTTCAAAGCCCACGATATAACGATCATTTACAAACCCGTCTGATTGTCTTGCTGCTGAAATAACAAGGCGGTTTTCCTTTACCTCTACAGCATCAAACGATACATCAAAATATTTGCCACTAGGCACTTTTACAACTTTTGAGGCTTCGCCTTTTTCTAGCATTTTTGCGAGTGGTTCGGCTAAGTCTGAGAATGTTTTTTGATTATCTTTTTTGAGGAATTCTAGTTTTTTGGTAATGAATTGCTTTTTGTCCATTTTCTGTATTCATTGGTGACTTTGAAGAATGTCAATCATACAAGAATCAGTGCAACAATACCAAAGCTTATTTTTTAAACTGTCAGATCAGGTTTGAGCTAATACACTTCAGGGTTTTAAGCAAACCCTGTAAATTACCCACCTTTTCCTAAAGATTTTTCTTTTTTACAACCTCAAGATTTTCTCTAACTGCAATCGTATTAGGGTGATTTTTACCTAATTTATTTTCAAAAATATCAAGCGCCAATTCTAAATATTCAATGGCTTTATCCAACTCGCCTTTAGCCTGCCAGGCACTTCCCAGGTTGTTGTGGTCAATCGCCACACTTGGATGCTCCTTGCCATAGGTTTTTAAATCACTTTCAAGCGCCAACTCAAAATATTCAATGGCTTTATCCAGCTCGCCTTTATACGTCCAGGCCCCCCCCAGGTTGTTGTGAGTCCTTGCCACACTTGGATGGTCCTTGCCATAGGTTTTTAAATCACTTTCAAGTGCCAACTCAAAATATTCAATGGCTTTATCCAGCTCGCCTTTATCTCTCCAGGCACTTCCCAGGTTGTTGTGACTAATCGCTACATCTGGATGGTCCTTGCCATAGGTTTTTAAATCACTTTCAAGTGCCAACTCAAAATATTCAATGGCTTTATCTGGCTCGCCTTTATACGTCCAGGCCCCCCCCAGGTTGTTGTGAGTCCTTGCCACACTTGGATGGTCCTTGCCATAGGTTTTTAAATCACTCTCAAGTGCCAACTCTAAATATCTAATGGCTTTATCCAGCTCACCTTTATCCTGCCAGGCAAGCCCCAGGTTGTTGTGACGAATAGCCACACTTGGATGGTCCTTACCATAGGTTTTTAGACCACTCTTGAGCGCCAACTCATAATATTCAATGGCTTTATCCAGCTCACCTTTATCCTGCCAGGCATCCCCCAGGTTGTTGTGAATCTTTGCCACACTTGGATGGTCCTTACCATAGGTTTTTAAATTACTCTCAAGTGCCAACTCATAATATTCAATGGCTTTATCAAACTCACTTTTATCCTTCCAGGCAAGCCCCAGGTTGTTGTAACGAGTCGCCACTTTTGGATGGTCCTTACCATAGGTTTTTAAATTACTCTCAAGCGCCAACTCAAAATATTGAATAGCTTTATCCAGCTCGCCTTTAGCCTGCCAAACACTCCCCAGGTTGTTGTGATAAGTCGCCACATTTGGATGCTCCTTACCATAGATTTTTAAATCACTCTCAAGCGCTAACTCATAATATTCAATGGCTTTATCATGCAGTGCAAGTTCATCGGCCATAAACCCTGCTGCATTTAAATAAATGCTATTATTCTTTTGTAACATGATTGCTTTTTGTAAATTCAGATATGCCTCTTCGTACTCTAAATCCAATTTCTGAAACTCTGCTAATTGATATGCTGTTTCAGCAGCTTCTTTATCATCCAGCTTTTGCTTTTCTTTCAATAATCGTTTAATTTCTGCAATATCATAACGTTCTTTTGCTGCTAATATCTTCTTCGTTAACTCATGTTGTTTATCCAATCTTTCAATTCGACTTTCCAGTTGTACTAATTTTTGATTTAAATCCTCTGTATAGGTGATAGCTTTGTTTAATAACTCTTTATCATCCAAGCGCCTCTGCTCTATCTTTTTTATCTCTGATAAATAACCATCGATTCTCTCTTCTAAATTCTTTATTTTTTCTTCATGATTTTTTATCTTGTTTAAATCTTCCTTTCTACCAAATATATTCACCTTCCCTTGATTAAGTGCTATTTGAACAGGGACACCTTCTATGTTTATTACTCCCTTATTCACACCCACCTGAACACCATGATTACCTTCCAATTTAAGTGATGCTACTGTTTGAGAAAGTACAGGTGTGGTTATAATTATTAAAATGAAAAATAAAATATTCATGCTTTTCATTTTATTTGCTTTCCTTTTCTTTTTTCATCTCTTCTTTTGTAGTAGAGTTTATATTGATAACACCAGTACTAACACCAATCTGAACATTATCATCGCCATTCATTTCTATTTTTTCAACTTGCATACTATTTCCATTTTTTTGTGTATCTACAGAAGCATTATCAGGTTTTTGTTGAAGATAAATATAAGTCCCTAATGAAATCACACAAAAACTAAATGTCAGTATTAAAAATAATTTGAATAAATCATAGGTTTGGTTCTTTGTTTGTCTAACATTTTTAACACTCACATTGCCTGTAATATTATTAAAATTGTTTCCTCCTCCATCTGTCGTTTGAGTAACTTTGTTTCTACTCCTGACTACAAATAACCCAAAAATAGCTATAAAAACACCAAGCACTGTCAACCAGCCAAGTGCATCTAGCTCTTGAAGCCAAGTCAAAACTGCATCAATCATCTCATACTGCCCTATAATAATTTTATTAATCGCTATACTAACAAATTAAGTAGCTTTTGTTAAAAAAGCTGCATATCACACTATATAATTACAGTGATATAGCGTGATAGATACACTAATATGCACAGCTGAGGTTACATAAAAACTGACAATGAAAGTATTTTGGATCGACATTATCATAACAAGAGATGAATGGCTGACCTTATATCGTGATGGTGTTCATCAGGTGTTATGTCAGGATAGAGAAGGCAAGCGTATTAAAATTGCTGCACGGCATTTTTTTGAACATGTGACACACGAAGGGATTCGGGGACATTTTCGCTTAGAGACCCATGATGATTATGCCTTTGTTTCATTAACTCGAGTAGATAATTGAGTAAAAGACCCTGGCTTTTGAGATAATTATTTTTTTGCTGTTAAGATTATTTGAATTATCTATTATTCATAGACTTTAATATAATAATAGGGTCTGTTGCTCTATATTATTTATTTTTACTTTTTGTAAGCTGACTGTTTAAGGAAGCTGTTATGGCTGTTCCCAACAATGAAAACCAAACAATGGTGTTAGACCGTTTATTCCAATTAATTGATGAAAAATTTGATAAGGAAGAATCTCATGTGATTAAAGAGTTTGCTCGTTTGTTCTGTGGCAGTATTGCCCATGATGATTTGAGTAAACGGGCTTTGGATGATGTGATTGCACCCATTTTAAGTGTTTGGGATTTTCTGGCGTCCATGCCAAAGTCATTTAAGCAGGTTTCTGTTTTTAATCCTGATTTGGAAACCTGTGGGTGGTATTCCAATCACACGGTGATAGAGCTGGTGTATCCAGATATGCCATTTTTGGTAGACTCTGTAAGAATGGAGCTGAATAGAATGGGAGTAAATATTCACTTACATTGTCATATTCCCTTATCGGTACAGATGGATTCTGACAAGAAGGCGGGCAATAAGATCACCCATTTGCAGGCCATCAATCAGTTTAAAACCGGCCATCAAATCACCCCCATGTATATTGAGATTGACCGGCAGGCAACGTCAGAGCACCTGGATGAAATCAAACAAAATCTGGAACGTGTTCTGGAAGATGTCTGCATCACAGTAGATGCCTGGGAGCCAATGAAAGAGCGACTCCATTCGGCGATTGATGCCGTGGAAAGTATGTCGCTGGATGTGGTCACTGAGGAAACACGGGATGAAGCCATAGAGTTTTTGAAATGGGTCGCTGCCAATCATTTTACATTTCTGTCTTATATTGAATATCAGAAGGTGGAGAATGCAGACGGCAACCTTATGCAGCCTGTGGCAGAGTCATTTTTAGGACTGGCAACATCGGAGCGATGGCAGCCCGAAGCTTATTTATTAGAAGAGTTACCCAAAGGAGCACAACGACTGATTTTAGATAACAGTCATTTAATGATCTTAACCAAGTTAAGTGATGTGAGTAGTGTGCATCGTCCAGCACATATTGATTATATTGGTATCAAACGCTTGGACAAAGCGGGTAATGTGGTTGGAGAAGATCGCTTTTTAGGACTTTACACTTCTGCGGCCTATAACATGAACCCCATGTCTATTCCTGTATTAAGGCAAAAAATACAGGCCGTACATGATTGTACAGGACTCTCTCCCGGCAGCCATGACAGCAAGGTACTCAGGAATATTCTGGAAACCCATCCTCGTGATGAGCTGTTCCAGGTGACTGTACCGGATTTGTTAGGTACAGCCATGGGTATTTTGCATATCAAGGAACGTTCCATTATTCGTCTGTTTATCAGACGCGATCCCTATGGTCGTTTTTTCTCCTGCTTAATTTATGTGCCCAGAGAGCTTTACACAACCAAGTTAAGATTAAAGTTAACCCGCATCCTATCAAATAAGTTACAAGCCAATAACGAAGTTAAGTTTACGACAACGTTTTCAGAATCTATTCTGGCAAGAATTCAACTTAATGTTCCCGTTGAAAATGCAGAGCTGGTTGATTATGACTTACAGGCGATAGAAGAAGAGTTAAAGCAGGCGTCGTTATCATGGGATGATGGATTAAAAGATGCTTTGATTCTGGAGCATGGTGAAGCAACAGGATTAATGCTTGCGAAGCAGTATTGTGATGCTTTGCCATCAGGTTATAAAGATCAAACCATTCCTAAAAGTGCGGTATTGGATATCACACATATAGAAAAATTATCAGATAAAGAGCAATTGAGCATGTTGCTGTATCGTTCGCAGAAAGACAGAGCGGGCATGTTAAAACTGAAATTATTTCATTGGAATGAACCCATACCTTTATCTGAAGTATTACCTATGATGGAAAACATGGGTTTAAAAATTCTCGATGAAACACCCTATCACGTTAAAGTGGATAATAAAATGGAATGTTGGATCATGGATTTCTCGATGCTGTACTTGAACAACCATGTAGAATTAAAAATAGAAAAAATAAGAGATGAGTTTCAGGATGCCTTCTTTCAAATCTGGAAAGGTGCTTGTGAAAATGATGCTTTAAACCGGTTGGTATTATGTGCTGGTATTAACTGGCGGGATATTGTTATCTTAAGAGCCTATACCCGTTATTTAAAACAAATTGGTGTGACTTTTGGTCAACGATTTATTGCAAAAACCCTGGTGAAACATTTTGAAGTGGCACGTCAGTTAGTCCTTTATTTTGCAAAAAAATTCTCACCTAAATTCCAGTGTGATGCAGAAGAGTTGAATGAGATCAAAACCAATATTTTGCAGGCTTTAGAAAAAATCAGCAATATTGATGAAGATAAAATACTTGAACGGTTACTGCGTTTGATGGAAGCCACGGTTCGAACCAATTTTTATCAGGTGGATGAATCAGGTCAAGTAAAATCCTATGTTTCTTTTAAGTTGAAACCCAAAGAAATTCCTGAAATTCCATTGCCGGCACCCTTGTTCGAAATTTTTGTATATTCTCCAAAAGTAGAAGGCGTGCATTTGCGTTTTGGTAAAGTAGCCCGGGGAGGATTACGCTGGTCTGATAGACAGGAAGACTTTAGAACAGAAATTTTAGGTCTGGTGAAAGCACAGCAAGTGAAAAACACAGTGATTGTGCCTGTGGGTTCAAAAGGTGGGTTTGTATGCAAACAAATGCCTCAAACCCAAGACAGAGGCGAATTAATGAAAGAAGGCATTGCCTGTTACCAGATTTTTATTAAAGGACTCTTGGATATCACAGACAACTATGTGGATGATAAAGTAGTATCGCCAGAGAATGTCGTGCGTCGGGATGCCGATGATCCTTATTTGGTGGTTGCGGCAGATAAAGGGACCGCCACATTTTCAGATATTGCCAATGAAATTTCAGTCAACAAAGGGTTCTGGTTAGGGGATGCTTTTGCTTCCGGTGGCAGCATTGGTTACGATCATAAAAAAATGGGTATTACAGCAAAAGGTGCCTGGGAGAGCGTCAAACGCCACTTTATGGAAATGGGACATGATACCCAGACACAGGATTTCACCGTTGTAGGCATAGGGGATATGGCCGGCGATGTATTTGGTAATGGTATGTTGTTATCACAGCATATCTGCCTGGTGGGTGCTTTTAATCATATGCATATCTTTATTGATCCGACACCCAATTCGAAGCAAAGCTGGCAAGAAAGAAAACGTTTATTTGAACTGCCTGGATCAACCTGGGAAGACTATGACACATCTTTGATTTCAAAAGGTGGAGGCATCTTTTCCCGTTCACTCAAATCGATACCATTATCACCGGAAATGAAAAGCCTGTTGGGTGTTGAGCATGAGAATCTGTCTCCCAATGAGTTGATTCAATATCTGTTAAAATCAAAGTTTGATTTATTATGGAATGGTGGTATTGGAACTTATGTGAAATCAGAAATAGAACATCATAATGATGTGGGTGACAGAGCCAATGATGCCTTAAGAATCAATGGCAGTGAATTGCAATGTCGGGTGATTGGAGAAGGCGGTAATTTAGGACTCACCCAATTAGGTCGTATTGAATATATGCGTCAGGGTGGACGGGGTAACACCGACTTTATTGATAATGCAGCAGGCGTCAATTGTTCTGATCATGAAGTCAATATTAAAGTCTTACTGAATCAATGTGTTGCACAGGGTAAATTAACGGTCGAACAAAGAAATGAGTTCTTTCTTAACATGACCGATGAAGTGGGCGAGATGGTGCTGTATGAAAACTTCAGACAAGCGCAATCCATTAGTGTCAGAGAAGAACGTGCGCCCTATATTGTTAAAGAACAAATGCGCTTTATTCATGCTTTGGAAAAAGAAAACAAGCTGGATCGTGCCTTAGAGTTTTTACCCAATGATGAAGCTTTGCTAGAACGTTTTTCTCAGAATGAAGGTCTGTCAAGGGCGGAACTTTCAGTATTATTGGCTTACGGAAAAATGGAATTAAAAGAAGCCTTGCTCAATAGTGAGTTCGATAAAGAACCTTTTTTCGAAAGCTATCTGGTGAATTATTTTCCTAAAGATGTACAAGCGCAGTTTGCTGATGACATTCATCAGCATCCCTTAAGAAAAGAAATTATTGCCACAAAACTGGTTAATGAAATGGTTGACTATATGGGCAGTAATTTTGTGTATCGAATTATTGATGAAACCGGGGAAAGTGCAAAAGATATTGCCATCTGTTTTGTGTTGAGCAAAGAGATTTTTTCTATGACGGAGTTGTGGAATGCCATAGAAGCTTTGGGGCATAGTGTGCCGACCAAACTTCAGTATTATATGATTTATCAGACACAAAGGATGGTACGCCGGTGTACACGCTGGTTATTAAGACATCGACGAAAATCCTTGTCAATTGCCGATGGGGTGGCTTATTTTCATGATGGTGTGGTTGAATTATGGAATGAAGTGTCTGATTGTCTGGAAGAAAATGAATCAAAATTACTGGATAAAAAAGTCAATGATATGGCACAACAGGGTGTACCCAAAGAACTGGCATCCAAGATTGTTTATTTGAGCACTATCTTTTCAGCATTGGATATTGTTGAACTGTCAAAAACAACCTACTTACCCATAAAATTAGTAGCAGAGGTTTTTTACAAATTGGGTGCAGAGTTAGAGTTACATTGGTTCCTGGATCAAATTATTTCCCAGCCTGTGGATAACCATTGGCAGGCGTTTGCCAGAGCCAGTTTACGTGAAGATCTGGATTGGCATCAACGCAGTCTCACTTTAACGGTTTTGCAGGCAAAAGGAAACAATACTTCGGCATCAGAGTTGATTGCCAGTTGGTTAAATGAACAAAGTGATTTGCTAAATCGTTGGAATCATATGACGGCTGATTTTCGTAGTAATTCCAGCCACGAGTTCGCTAAATTTTCAGTGACCTTAAGGGAACTCTTGATTTTAGTGCAGAATAGCGCGCGTCGTGTGTCAGATCAAAATGAAAACAGGATTATTGAATAACCATATAGAGTTATTGAAAAAACATCATGACATATTTTTTACATTATAGCTTTGACAAACGCATGACATCCTAATAGAATGCGCGACTTACTTTTTTGAGTAACTAGGCTTTCTTCGGTTTTGTCCCCTTCGTCTAGAGGCCTAGGACCCCGCCCTTTCACGGCGGTAACAGGGGTTCGAATCCCCTAGGGGACGCCAAATAAAAAAACCAGTCCATTTTGGGCTGGTTTTTTTATGTCGTAAGGATAATTCACCTCAGCCGTGCATAAGAAAGCCTAAGTTCAGGTTAACCTCTTCAGATTCATTGCATTTATCTATAACCATTTAATTTTTCTCTGTTTTTTGTATTTGTCACTGGAAACTTGCCAAAATAGCGTTTCAAAAACACTCAAAACCAACGTTCATTGTCCAACTATCGGTTAATTTGAGCATTTGGTAGCACTTGTATTTGATAAATCTCTATAAGAGTTTATTTTTAAACTAAAGAGACCATTAAAAAAGGTGCTACGATGAAAAGTTATCCAACAGTAGAAGATGCCATTATTCATGACAACCGTATCAGTCCATGGTTAGCACAACAGATTGTTGATACCAGAGATATGGATTTAAATGACATTATCAAAGACGTCAAAAAGCTACAGGTGATTCTTGATAAGAGAGTCGACCGTCGTGTTAAAGAGCGTAAAACCTTTAAAACACAGGTAGATCTGAATGTCATTCAATTTGACTAGGGTCTGTTGCTCTTTGATGGCTTAAAGATCAACACCTTCGTGCTTAAGCAACCAGGATTTACGATCCAGACCACTGGCATAGCCGGTTAGTGTGCCGTTGCTGCCAATAATACGATGACAAGGGACGACAATACTGAGTGGATTTTTACCATTGGCAGCACCGACCGCACGCGTCGCTTTAGGGTTATCAATCATATTGGCAATATCCTGATACGAAGCCACTTCACCATAGGGAATTTTCAACAAACTCGCCCAGACTGATTTTTGAAAATCAGTGCCTTGTTGATCTAACGGAAAATCAAAACTTTTTCTCTTTCCTTTAAAATAAGCCTCTAACTCCCGTTTACACTGTTTGGTGATCTTATTGCTACTAACAGATTGCGAGCTGGATTTCGATTTTAAAAAATCAATACGAGTAACCCCTGTTTCAGAAGCGATGATTTTTAAAGTACCTATGGGTGTCTGCAAATAATCGGTATACATGGCATTGGCCTCCAAATGATCAGAAAAAGTCACATCGGCTTTATACTGAGGCTACTTTAAACGGATGTCCCTGACTGTTTCAAGAAAAATATTGTCCTAAATAGGGAGTATTTCTTTTGTTTACCAATTTGTTGTGGAGTAAAAGAAGGTACCCTCCGTAGGCATATTTAAATTTAAACTTTAGAAATTTTTGAAGGCGGGTGTAAAGACTCACCATCCCAAATCATTTGATAATGTGATGATTGAATCATTGACTTGACAACCATAGGTGTAAGCAATCCCCAGCAAATAGCATCTTTGTTTCTTACCGAGAAATATTGAAAGCCTGTTATGTTCTTTTTTTTCATTGCTTTTCCCAACTGCCTGGCTTTTGAATAATCATCACTGTCATAGATAGCATCAGAGATATTGAATCGGGTTAAATCAATAAAATCATTACCGGTAAACTCACTTTTCAGAGCTTTAAATACCAAGCGTTCATAATGTAGGCCTTCAATTTTCTCCCAGTAGATGCTTTGATGATAATGAACTTCAGATAAGGCGGTTTCGATGCTGTCTGCAAGGTACAAAATGCCATATTGTCCATCGCTGAATCGACTGCCATCAGGAGAAATATGGACAAAAGGAGCAACAGCGTAGTTGCAGCCTCTGATCCCGAAAGGAATATCACTCTTTGGTAATAAGGCTAAATTGCCTACTTCATTTTGAATCCTGGGATTAGTTAATGCCTGCAATTCATATAAAGCATCAAATTCTTCTGCACTACTGACATCATCAAATAAACTTATTGGAGGATATTTTGTGCTGACTACCCTATATGATGAAACGTTTCCCAGATTAACTTGTTTTAAATCCTTTAAAAGATGTTTCACCAATGACCGCCTCGCATAGCATCAATGCGTTTAAAGGTTTCATATAAAGCACTGAATTTACCACTGCTAATAATGTCCAAAGGTGAGCGACCATTAAAGAAAATATTGTTATTTTTCATCCCCATAAACCCATAAACATTCTTGGGGTTATCAAATATAATTCTCAAATAGGCATGGATGTTTAATAAATAACTTAAACGTTCAAGGTGGTCACCATCCAATCTCACATTGTCAGGGTTCTTTTTATATTTAAAAAAAGTTGATTTAGGCAATGAAAGAATGGCTTGTTGCTGTTCATTACTACAACCCCATTTATCTAATATATTCAGGGCGGCTTTAAAACCCGCTGCACCTATGTCTAGAGTACTTTTTTTGCCATGTTCTGAGTCTTGCATAAGATATACCTCAATTTAAGTGTAGTCTCATTATATGAAAATTGCATATATTTGTCTATATATAGACTTAAACTGCTTATTTCCGCTCCTGGAAAAGTCAGTCGCACACAGCGAAGCGGTGCGAAAAGGCTTTTATTTATGCTATAAACTTAGTGAAAATAGTGTCAGTCGCACACAGCGAAGCGATGCGAAATAGTTTTATATATAAGCTCAACTTTTAATCGGTAAGTCTTTAATTATGAAAATAACATTATTTAACTCAGAAAAAACACAAGAAATTATCACATTATTTGTGAATACGTTTACTGAATCAGAGGGCAAAGCTGAAGGTCAGTTAATTGGCAATTTAGTGTCTGAGTTGATAACAACAACAGAGCAACAGGATGTTATGGGCTTTGTTGCCAGTTCAGATGATAATGCTTCAACAGACAAGGTGAAAGAAGATGATGTATTAGGTTGTATATTTTTTAGCCGCCTTAAAATACCCAGTCATCAAGTGGCTTTTATATTATCGCCAGTGGCTGTTTCTACTGATCATCAAGGTAGAGGAATAGGACAGAAGTTAATTCATTTTGGTCTCGAACATTTAAAATCACTGAATGTTGATTGGGTATTTACCTACGGTGATCCTGATTTTTATTCCAAGGTGGGTTTTAAACAGATCAATGAAGACATTGTAAAAGCACCCTTTAAACTGACTTATCCAGAGGGTTGGCTCGCTCAGTCGTTGAATGATAAACCAATAGAAGCAATGAAAGGTTCTGCTCACTGTGTTAAGGCATTAAGTAATCCACAATATTGGTGAGTTGTGTTATTTTTTGAGATTATTTTAAAACCTGACATAAAAAATTAACCCATTTATCTCATATTTTATTTTGAAGATATTTGAAAAAGTTGATAGGGTATTGGCCACATAAAAAATAAGTTAAGAAAGATCTATTTCTAATAATACGATAAAAAACTGAAAGAGAGGAAACTATGAGAGCAAAAGAGCTATTTGGAGAACAGGGGCCACTAAAGCATAAATTACGAAGTCAAAATGATTTGGCAGAGCATATTAGAACAAGTGTTGATGGTAGCCCTAATTATGCAGTTTTTTTAGGGGCAGGTTGTTCGGTCACATCAGGAATTGACTCAGGTATAGCTCTAATAAATAAATGGATGCGAGAATTGTATCCAGAAAAAGATAATAATCTTAATGAAAAAGAACTGTATGAATATTTTTGTAAAAAAGAGACTTCTTGGTTTAATTCTTCGAACCCGTATTCATCTTTATTTGAAAAAAAATATGATTTACCAACACAGAGAAGACGGTTTGTTGAACTTCAAGTAGATAATAAATTACCATCTATTGGGTACGCATATTTAATAGATTTGGTCAATAAAGGACAGTTTTCAACTATATTTACTACAAATTTTGATGATTTAATACAGGAAGCTTTTTATCAATTTTCTGATAAAAGGCCAATTATGTGTGCACATGATTCGTCTGTACATTCAATTTCAGTAACATCATCTCGGCCAAAAATTATTAAATTACATGGAGACTATCTTTTTGATGATATTAAAAGTACATTAAGAGAAACAGAGTCTTTAGAACAAAATATAAAAGATAAATTAATAGAGTTTTGTAAAGAATTTGGACTTATTATACTGGGCTATTCAGGTAATGATCGTTCTATAATAGATGTTTTAGAGTTTTTAACAAAGCAAGACTATTATTTAAATAATGGTCTTTACTGGTGTTTCAGAGAAGATGATGACGTAAATACAACATTACAAAATCTTCTTTGGCGTGATCGTGTATATCCGGTACTAATTGATGGGTTTGATGAGTTTTTTGCAGAAATACATAAGCATAATATTGATGATGGTCTAGATATTGAATCAAATTTTAGTCAATCTAAACTTAATAAAGCTATAAAATTAATGATAGATGATGACTTTTCTCTAGCTAAAAATCATCTTATTCTTGATGAAATAAATAGATTAAAAAATATGGATCAAAAAACTAAAATATCAAATTTTATTACTAAAATTTCTAAAGAAGATGATCCATCAATTTCGTTAACAATGTCTGATTATAGAAATCTTTTGGAAATGGAATCATTGGTTGTTAAAGGAGATATTAAAAAAGCTATTGAACTTGCAGAATCTAAATTTTATGAATCACATATTGATAGAGTAAAGCCACAATATCTTGATAAACTAATAAAATTATCATTAAAATTAGGTGAAAAAGGAGCAGCATTAAAGTGGACTGAAAAGTTGATAGAGTTAGATCCAAATAATATATATTACTTACTGAGAAAATCAAAATTATTGGTTGTTGGCGAAAAAGCTAGATATCTTAAAAAGTTACACGAAAAGTATCCTAAAAAGCATATTATTTCAAATGAATATGTAAGGGAACTTTTGAAAGAGTTAAAGCATGATCCCACTAAAAAACAAGAAACAGAAGGTATTATTTTTAATATTTTAGATCAAAGCCTTTTATTAGAACCATCACTTAATAATGATGCATGGGAATTGAAATATAATGCATTAGATAGTATGTTTTTTAATTCTGAAGAATACACAAAAGAGAGTTTTGAAAAAGTTATAAGTAAAGCTAATGAAATAAACCCTTGTCATATTAGAACATTAACTATAAAGGCTAAATATGCTGGAAAAAGAAAAGATGGCAATGAATTAAAAAAAATAATTGATCAATTGTATGATGAATTTAATATTTCTTCATTAGAACGTCAAATGCAAATTAATGAGTTAATGTCTGATGTTCATTTTGAATTGATAGATGCATTAGATAAAGATGAATATACTCCTATACTTCGTAAATTTTTTGAATCACATCTAGCAGATAAAAAAATTGAAAAAAATCCAGAGTTACTTTTAGCAAAGGTTAAGTATCAAATTGGACAAGCTAAAAATAAAGATAAAGCTGAAGGTTATTTTAATAGCTTACTTGAAATATCTGATTGCTTGGATGTGTTGCCAGAATTAATTAATGTTTTAGATTGCTTTGAACAGAATTTTGTTCAGAAAGTGAAAGCGATAGTTGAGCAAAATAAATTTAAAATAGGAGATAAACTTTATTATTACTATATTTCAGAAATTCATGTAATTATTCAAGAATATGATAAAGCATTGAAGTTTATTGAACGTGCTTTTGATGAAGGGCTTTCTTTAGAAAGTTATTTAGTAAGATATTCATACATTTGCCTTTTGATGAAAAAATACGAACCAGTTATTGAATTAAGTGAAAAATACAAAAAATATCAAGAAGAAAGAGGATTCGAAGCTTGGAAAATAAATTATAATTATGCATTAAAAAAGAAAAATATTACTTTTAATAAAGTTTCAATTAGAAATCTTTCGGCACAATCTAGTTGTGAAGATATACGTATTGCTGCATTTTCATTGCTTAATAATACAAAGGATGCTAAAAGAGAAATATCTAAGGAGATCGATAAGGATTATATGAACTATTACAGGTTTAATAAATGGCCTATTTTAGAAGATATATTAGAAAAAATTGAAGAAGAAGTTTCTGCTTAACCATGAAAAGGGAATGTAAAAAAATAAGAGAAAAGTGGTAAAAACCAGACACTCAACATTCATTGAATAACTTAGACTTAGAAAGCAAAAACAGACACTCGCTTTCAAAAAAGATAACAAACAACATTATCTAAAAGTATTAAAATCTAACAAGTGGATAACTTTATCTTGTATACTATGCATTCCGACACTAACTAAATTAAACATTATATTCTCAAAAAGCATGAAACAAGAAATTAATAAAGAGAATTTACTTGCATATTTAAAAGCTTGGGATACATTTGATGATATGGAAATTAAGGAGGAGGGTGAAGCCTATAAAATTTCTTTGAGATACGAATCAAAAAAACTGATCATTATTTTTCCTTACGAGGTGGATGAGTTTTTTTTAGATTTTGAATTAAATGGAAAACCTTATTTTTCCGATTGGTATGAAATAATGGATGAGCCTTTATCAGAGTTTATGTCGTATACTAAAAAAGTAGCTGAAAACTATTTGTTTAATGAAGTAAGAATTAAAAGTGTAGGTTGGTGGTTTTTTAAGACAAATCAACTGCAATACTTACATAATGGTAATTGGTGTAATGTGTTTTAAACAAAAACATAGTAAGTTATTCAAAATTATTTAAAGCTGTAACTCTTTAAGAGACTGCTACTATGTTGTGCTCCCTTAATAAATTATCAGTGTAATTGGAAATAAAGAATGTCAAAACCCTGGAGTAAATTACAAAAAGAATTTTATTTACTTAGAGCTGAAGGACTTAAACTTCAATTGCAATGTCGTGTCTATAGAATGGACTCTCAAATGGGAAGTACGAATTGTCCGCGTTATTGGATAACATTAGGTAAAGAAATAATCTGGGATTATCCAAAAGATTTTGTTGGAAAGTCACATCCAAATAGAAAATCTTTGGAGTGGTATCCTTATAGTACGGATATTCCTGATATTTCAAATCTTATTAGAGAGTATATTGATACCCCAAAAACAGAAATTATGACAAAGGTTTTCACAAATGATTGTTGGGGGCTTATAAATATACTGAGAGCAGCGGATAAGCGAATTGGTTTAAGGCGATTACCTGAATTAAAGAAAAAGACAAACAATAAAGCCGCTTTAAAAGTAATTGAAGCACGATTGACAGCAAAACCAGACACCTAGCATTTAGAAGAAGATGGCAAAATGAGTCATTGAATTCTTACTCATGGATAGTTGATATATTAATTTTTATTTGTCTTTATTATTTTATAAACAACTCTAAATCGATGAATAAATAATCATCTTAAGTTCCATTAATTCTCAATAAGATTAAATTGGTCATTTTTTAACCAAAATGTTTGTTTAATTTTATAAAGTGTGACTTTGTTCTTATTTTTCGTGTTTGCAAAGCATGAAAGATTCAGTTATTATGATTGCCGACTCACTACCAAGGCCGGTGCCTGGATTGAAAAAGAACTTTGTATTGAAGACTTTTTGTATATTAATGCATGGCCGAAAACCGAGTAAAGTTGTACGGCAAGGTAAGGAGTCTGTTTTTTATAAACTATTTAAATTTAAATCGGAGAAAAACCTATGTTATTTAAAAAAACATGTTTAAGTGCTGCTATTAGCAGCTTGGCTTTATTTTCTGCTACTGCAATTAATGCGGGGGAAGAGGATACTTTTGGTTCAAATGTGATGGATTTGGGTAATGCCTATGCGGTTACTGCTAAAGAAATGTGTCATTATAATGCGCCTCCAAGTTTAATCCAAGGCAAAAGTACTTGTGCAGCCTATGGTAGCAGAAGTGTAGATTTGTTTTTAACTGATGCAAATCAATCTACTTGGTTTTCACGTGTATTAACACCTGATCGTATCGAAGAGGCTCCGAGATCTGCTTATTTTGTTGGTTATATGTCTTACCGTGATGCAAAGCGATTTAATGGTAATGTTAATCCATACTCACCTACCCCTATTCATAATACGAGAAATTCTTTCACAAAAGACGATGTTGATCAGCTACCTGATGCTATTCTAGAGTTGAGAGCGGAGAAACCAGCTTTGGCCACCGTTGATGTGACATTTGTAAATATGCCTTATTTTGATGATTATCGAGCATCTTGTGGAGATGGACGTAGACTCTATCTTAGCTCTGAGCGGAGTGTACGAGGTGAGCTTCCCGATGGTCAAATAGAACATTTTTCTTCTGAGTTTAAAGCAGTCGATACATCAGCAGCTTGTTCAACAGTCGCGACAATTCTAAATTCAGATTACTATGCCAAACATGATGAAAATAATGCATATAACTCAATTAATTTCTCAGTAGGAGGCATTGATGTTAGTTTTGGACCTGATACGACACCTTATTCGCATGTTAAAATAAATACTGTTATGTGAGGATAAATACCAAACTATCTCTTAGGAGATGTATTAACTTGGCAAAGGGAAGGCCTTTGCCAGGTTTTTGCTTGATAGCTGAGGTTTGAAAAAATAATCATTCAAAAGAAATAAGGTTTTAGTTATGAAAAAACTATTTTTGATAGTGATGTTATTATCATTAGTGGGTGTAGTCTATTGGATAATGGATGATATACGTATCCAAAGCCCCACGAGTTTATCAGATGAATCAGAGCGGATAATAAAAAAGGAAGTCTCAGAAACACCGCCCATACCTACAAATAACACACAAATTGATGCCGACTTGTGGCGATTTTATCATGAATTCAAGCGGATATCAGCATTACAGCCAGAGCCTTGCACACCGTTTTATTCACCCGATGAGGAGCGTCTGGTGCGTGAGGCGATTGATTTGGCTATCAATGGAGAAGCAGATGTCGATCATATTATACGCATGATTTTAGTTACCGATCTTGACACTCATGCCAACTGGCGAGATGCTGTTGATGCCTATGCCTTACGCAAGTTTCCTCAAATCGATGAAATTTATAATCCCCAGTTAAAAGGGCTTTCAATAGAAGAGATTTTACAAAAGGTTAAGGTTGGAGAGATTACAACCGGTTTACGTACTTTTAATAGAGAGTTGGCAAGTCGAATCTTTCAAAACCAGTGGAGTAAGGCATTAGTTGATGATATTAAGGCTTCGGGTTTAGTTATGGGCGCTCAGTTTTTTTCTTATATGTTGCCATCGGCTTTTGATGCAGAAGATTTGTTTCAAAAGAAAAAAGAAGTGTTTATGTATGCTTTTGCGGATGCTGATTTTAGTGAGTTACGGCATGATCCTCTTGTATTAAAAAATCCTTATTATCTTTATAGAGCCTTGGCACGGACAGGTGATACTGAATTGATTGAATTTGCTTTAGACAGAGGCTTACCAGCCTTTGAAAAACCCTACCATACCCTGGCAGATGCAGTGATAGACGCGTTTACTTTAAACTTTAGTCGAATCACTGAGCCAAACCCTAATGATCCTCGTCATTTAACCAGTGAGATGTTGGTAGACGAATTAAAATGGTTGGCAAAACGAGGGTTTCATCCGACTGATTCATCGGCTGTTAAAATAGCAAAAGAATATATAGAAAAATATCCAGGCAAAGCTCCGGTTTTTGAAGCATATATTAATAACCTGAATCAGTTTGAAGATGTGGAAAAGGCAGAAGCAGAGCTTGCTGATGAAATGAATTATATTAAAGATCGTTTGCGCTTACATGAGTCCGATTTAAAGGATTTTAAAAAATCCATGACACAAAGAGATTGTGACAGTTTGCATCGTAAGTTCAACCAAAAGAAAATCGTAGCTTTTAAAAAAGTCAGTTACGATACAGGGGAGTGGATAGACAACGCTTATGCATCAGGTAAGACTAGTGAAGAGATTGAAGCCTATATGAGTCAAACATCGGGTTTTTTGGTGGGTTTCAAACGCGAATGGGTGTTACAAAAAGAGGAAAGAGCTAACCCTATTGGTATACATGATGATTTAAGACCAATATTATCTCAATTTTTTCGTATCGATAATCCAATTGAACAGGGATTGTTTAGTCAAGATGATTTAAACAGTCGTAACTTTATGTATCCGTTGATTATGTATTATGTCTTTGATAAAGAGCAAAGAGATGATGCTCCCAAGCACCTAAAAGCTATTAAAGCTATGGGTGGTGATTTGAACATGATGTGTCAGGCTATGCAATATTACTCTCGACTAAATCATAAAGTAATTACTCGACGAGTCTATGATGTATTGGAAGGATGGGGTGTTGATTTATCATTACCTACCATTAAAGGAAATAATAGTTTTTATATGGCAATTTATAATAAGGATTTAGCCTTAGCAAAACATCTGCATTCAAAAGGTGTACCTGCTATTTCTGATCCTTTATTAGAAAATCCATTAGAGATGGCTATGCGAATGCCCGAGGTGGGTACACCTGAAGTGATTAAGTATTTACGCTCATTAGGATTAACCAATCGAATGGAAGATAAGTAACAACGATAATGAACGCTCAGCTTATCAAAGCTAAAAATTGTTAATTTCAAGGAGGAAAAGCTTTTTGTTTTTGAAAAATAATGATGTTTTTTTAGATTTTTTGTTTTATTGATATATAAAAATCACAATTATTTGAAACAAATACTTATTTAAGTAAGCAGTATAGAAGAAATATGATAAGAGCAGGTATTCTTTATGAGAGTTAGTCAATCGATAGTATGGGTAATGGTTATTTTGTTGATGGTGGGTATTGTGGGTTATATCCGTTGGTCATCGAATCAGAGCGAAGAGGCAGCTCAAGCCCAGGTAATCAAAGATGACATACAAGCTGAGTTGGCGGTGATAGAAAAAGGATTATCCAATCATTCTCAAAAACAAAAGCACATTCAACCTTTGCCAGCAGCCTTGTTGACCATGTTATCTACACCAAATGGACATGCAGGCAAGCCTATTAATGAATGTGCAGCAGATTTATTTGCTAATGAGCAGGTTCAGGGTTTCATAAAACAATTACAAAAGTTACCGAAACAAGAATACAGTGGTAACGATATTATGGCTGCTTTGCATAATACACAGGCCTTTAGTCATGAGGCGTTTGAAGTACTTAGAAAGGTAATAAGAAAAACCTTGAAGTTACAAAGAAAACCCTGGAAAGATGAATCAACAGAAGACTTCTTTAATGAGAGTAATTTTTCTGAAACCATTGAGGCTATCAAGAATGGACATATAGATGGAAACTCTTATGGCTTAATTACCATACTGATTGCGCAATTAGAGAGACAGTTAATTTATGGAGAAACCATTGACTGGGATGAAGCTTATCAAAAAATTGTTGATTTGAATTTATCCTATGATATTACAGAAGTATTGTATTTGATTAACAGTCCGTCAATACATGCTAAGGAGGAACAACATCGTTTTGAGCCTTATGAAGTTAGACAATTCAATACCAGATTATTGTATGAGCTTTTTAAAGATCATGATTTTTCTGCTTTAGACATAGAGAACAAATATGATGCATTAAGAGGTAACTTAATTCGCTTTGGTGATATAGAGATGTTGAATTTTTTTCATGAGCGTGGTTTTAAATGGGATAGTTTGATGTTCATATTTAACAATGCAGCGGGTGATGTTTTATCTGCGATGTCACGTCCTGATATAGCCCCTTTATGGCCAGAGCATGATGAAGCTACAGAGGGTTGGGGTGTGAAGCTTGCGTGGTTACATGAGAGAGGGGTTTACCCGGAAGCTTTTCATAAGAAGAAGTTGTTGAATAAAGTGAGTGCAGAGGGTAAAGACAGCTCTTTTCCTAATGGAATAGAGCAATTAAAGAGCATAGAGGAAACTCGTCTTTTGCCACCTTTGGTAAAAAGTGTAGAAACGATTAAAGAGATACAGGGTTATTTTGATTATGAGCCAGGTGCATTAAATACTATATTACATAATGCACAATTAAAGTTTTTAGAATGTCATTTGGGGTCACAGGAGATGCTACCACGATTGTCAGAGCAGGATATTCAAAGTTTATTTACAGCTTGGTTAACACTACATGAAAAACATTTTAGTCATCGAGAGATTGATGCTTATTTATATCAAGTCAATAAAGCTTTTATGCATTTGCGTTGGAGTATTTTTGAGAATGAGCACTATTCTATAAATGCTAAAGATGGCAAGAAGTTGAGTCGGTTAGCGAACCAGTTTAGAGGTCATTTTCATGAAATGACAGGTGATGATAAAACCAATATTGCATTGATTGTTGAGAAGATGATGAGTGCAGAGCAGATGCAGGTTGATGATTTATATGATTTTCGTTGGAATATGTTTTTATTAGGAGGAGTACCAGGAGAGTATTCTGTAGATGCTGTTCGTGTTTTAAAATCTTATCATGTAAGCGATGATATTATTTATCAGTCGATATTTGCATCATTTAAAAATAAGAGAACACAACATTTATTAAAGCATAATCTATTACCATTAGTTGAAATATGGTTACAAGAAAAACTGGATATCCATCAAAAAGATGAACAAGGTTTAGATTTATTATTTTATGCTGTTTATTATCAGGATGTAGAAGCGGTAAAGTTGTTATTGGAGAATGGTGCACAATTGACATCCTCTAATGAACATTTAAATCATTTGGATGCAGCGTTACTGACTTATGAGCCTGGCAAATCAGAAATGATAAAGTTGTTATTGGAAAAAGGACATCCGGTAGATGAGACACACCGAGAGTTGGTCGCCTGGTTAAAAGAAAAATATGGTGATAAAGCACCAAAATTAAATTGATTGTCAGTTTGCCCGCTGTCGCGGGCAGTTGTTTCTAAAAAAGTCAGTCGCACATAGCGAAGATACGAAAAGGCTTTAAACAATAATCCCTTACTATTCACATTGACATTGTCTCCACTATATAACCCGCTCTGGATCATATAACCCACACTATGATAAATGGAATGACTCATTAGGCCGTTAGAAAATACAGGATAAATACTCCGTCATTTTACTTTAAAAAAGATATGTTATATGATGCGCCTCTTAATATTTAGCCTGCTTTTAGCGCTTATTTGTACTTAAATTGAGGCATTAACGCGAGTAATGTATCTTCGTCCTTTATTTATGAATATAAAAGTATCCTCAACTGACTTGTGTGCGAAAGCAACAAATTGTTCTACTCTTTAATGGAAAATGATGCTTCATAACGATACGCTTCCTGATGTAACCAGCCATACCCTTACTGATACTCCGCTTTCTCTGGAATGGGTGGGCATGGAACAAATTGATGTGCCACTGATTCTTGAACTGGATGGTGGTGGTCTTCAGACGTTGACCGCTAAGGCTAATATATTCGTCAGTCTGGATGAACCCTCTGCAAAAGGCATTCATATGTCTCGTCTTCATGGCATCCTTAATCGGCTTGCTGAGGAGACGTGTAAGAAATCCGTGCTTGATCAGGTTTTGGATGATGCCGTTGAGTCTCAAGGGGGCATCAGCAAACATGCAAAAATCAATATTGCCTTTGATCTGTTATTGAAAAAGCCGGCATTGCTAAGTAATGAAAGTGGTTTTCAGACATATCGTATGGCCATTCATGGAGAAATCATAGAAGGCAAGCGTACCTACGAAATAGAAATGACCATACCTTATTCGAGTACTTGTCCTTGTTCGGCATCACTGGCACGTCAGCTGTTTGCCAATGCTATAGATAAAGAGTTTGATAGCGACACGATTGATAAAGCATCATTCTTGCAATGGGTGCAGTCAGAAAAGGGCAGTGTTGCCACGCCTCATAGTCAGCGATCGTATGCCAGCATAAAAATGGTGGTTGGTGAAAATCCCTGGCCTGAATTTTCTTCATTGATTCGTCAGCTTGAAGGGGTGATCGGTACACCGGTACAAACGGTGGTTAAGCGGATGGATGAGCAAGAGTTTGCTCGGCTGAATGCTAATAATCTGATGTTTTGTGAAGATGCCGCCAGAAGAATTAAACACTGTTTAGAAATGATGCCTTTTGTTACCGATTATTGGTTTAAAGTTGATCACCGGGAAAGCTTACATCCTCATAATGCGGTTGTGATTGATAGAAAATAGCATCGATATTAAAAGAGTTAAAGCATGAACGAAAAAGAAATCCTGGCATTATTTGATGAATGGAATAATGCGTTACAAACTGGAAATCCTAAAAACGTAGCAGCTCTTTACGAGAGTAATGGTATTTTACTGCCAACGGTATCCAATCAGGTTCGACATAATCACGAAGAAATCGAAGATTATTTTGTTCATTTCCTCGAAAAAGGACCCAAGGGTAAGATTGATGAATCCAATATACGACTGTACGGTCAATTGGCGATTCATTCGGGCATTTATACCTTTACTTTCAAAGATGATTCTAGCGTGCAGGCGCGGTTTACTTTTGTGTATCGATGGAATGGTGAGCGCTGGATGATTGTAGAACATCATTCTTCTCAAATGCCTGAGTAAGCAAAAAAACGGAATTGGTCGTTCTTTTTTATTTTATCTCGTATCTATTGGTTTAATACATTTGTCATAAGCAGAGAGGATAATGTCATTATGCCATCCTCTCTTTTTTATCTATTTTTTATTTTAGCTTTAACAGCGATGACTTTTTTGGCTTTGGCTGAAGAAAAAGTAGCGTTAAATCATCCAAGTGAACAACCAAAGTCAACGACCATTGCTTTTGGGTCTTGTTTAAGACAATGGAAGCCACAGCCAGTTTGGGAAGGTGTCAAGGCGATAACTCCCCGTGCTTTTGTTTTTCTTGGCGACAATATGTATGCTGATGTAGGTAGTTATCTTAAGCAACCTGATCCACAAAGAATACAATTAGCATATGATGATTTAAAAAACAGTAAAGAGTTTGGTCGATTTAGTCTGTTTGCCAAATCGAATGGTATTCCACTCTATGCTACCTGGGATGATCATGACTATGGTTTGAATGATGCTGGTGCGGATTATCCATTTAAAGTACAGTCCAAAAGATATTTTCAATCATTTTTTTCGAGTGTAAAGACTGTAAGTCCTGCGCATCAACCTGGAATTTATCATAGCCATTATTTGAAAATAGATGGGTTACAAGTTCAGTTGATTTTATTAGATACTCGTAGTTTTCGCAGCCCTTTAAGCAAGTCAGAAGATGCGGAATGTCAATCAACAAAAACGGTACCCAATTGGGATGCCAAGGCAACGATACTGGGCCACACACAATGGCAATGGCTGGAAGCAGAGTTACAAAAGACAGCAGATATTCGTATCATTGCCTCGAGCATTCAGGTGATTCCTGAGGAACATTGCTATGAAAAGTGGACCAATTTTCCTTTGGAACGCAAAAAACTATTTTCACTGATTCAACAAACGCAAGCCAATGCCGTGATTTTTATCAGTGGAGACCGGCACCTGGCAGAAATATCACGCTTGGAAAAGACGACGGTAGGTTATCCTTTGTATGAAGTGACTGCCAGTGGTCTTAATTCTGCGATGGGTGCTTTTTCACAGGGTATCAAAGAAAAAAACAGACATCGCGTATTTAAACAGAATATTCGACAGGATAATTTTGGCTCTATTGCAATCAATGCAAAAGAACAATCATTAGAATTACACATTCATGCTGATGATGGTAAACTGTTACAAAAATTAGAGGTCTCATTGGATACATTGCGTGCTGCATTGCCAAAGAAATAATCCATAACCTCAGGAGTGATATAATGCAGGGTAAAATGTATTCAATGATTGAGTGATTGGTTATACTGATGAGAACTATTAAGATTATATATTTAAGAAGGTTTGCGATAAATTAAAAAATAGAACATAATCCTAATGATGGTGAATTATTTATAATAACGTATGAATCATATTGATAAGACGATTGAGTGGAACATACTATGCTTTTAACACTAACAACAACACACTACCCTGCGACCGATATGGGTTTTTTATTACATAAAAACCCGGATAATCTGCACAGCAAAACATTATCTTTTGGTACAGCACATGTGTTCTATCCAGAAGCAACCGAGAAAAAATGTACGGCTGCGTTATTATTGGATGTTGATCCGGTTGGTTTGGTGCGTAAAGATAAAGGAAGTGCTTTTCCATTAGGGCAGTATGTGAATGATCGTCCTTATGTGGCTTCTTCTTTTCTTAGTGTTGCCATTAATCGTGTTTTTGGAACCCTGTTATCCGGGAAGAGTAAGCACAGGCAGGAACTTATTGAAGCTAATATACCATTGGAAGCAGTTATTCATTCTTTACCATGTCGAGCCAATGAAACACTTTTGGAAGAATTATTTGAACCCCTTGGTTATGAAGTGGATGTACAGTCTTATACTTTGGATAAAAAGTTTCCAGAATGGGGTGATAGTCCTTATTATACTTTGACCTTAAAAAAAGAGTGTCCGCTTCGGGAATTATTGACACATCTTTATGTACTTATCCCTGTTTTGGATAACAAAAAACATTATTTTATTGGAGATGCAGAGGTAGAGAAATTATTGCAATATGGGGAAGGATGGCTAAAAGATCATCCACAAAAAGAAGTTATTGCACGTCGTTACTTTAAAAATTTACGTTCTTTCTCTCGTATAGCACTTAACCGTTTGAAAGAAGATGAACCAGAAGCAGAAGATGACAGTGACGATCAAAGTATCCATGCAGACGCAAAAGAGGAAGCACTGGAAGATACCGTAAAATCAGAAAAAGTTGTGAGTCTTCATAAACAGAGGCATCAAGTGGTGCTTCATGCTTTAAAAGAACATCATGTGACCAGCGTATTAGATTTGGGTTGTGGTGAAGGCAAGTTATTACGACTGTTAAAAAAGGAGAGGAGCTTGTCGAAAATTGCAGGGTGTGATGCTTCTATTCGTTCATTGGAAATTGCTCACGAACGCTTGAAGCCAGATCAGCAAAAGCGTGGTCAGCCTGATATTGAATTATTTCAATCGGCATTAACTTATCGTGATAAGCGCTTTTCACAATATGATGCCACTGTATTGGTTGAAGTTATTGAACATATCGATGAATCTCGTTTATCAGCCTTAGAGCGTGTAGTTTTTGAATGTGCAAACCCAAGAGTTATTATCGTGACAACACCCAATAGTGAATATAATGTGTTGTTTGAAACATTGTCGAAAGATCAGTTCCGGCATACGGATCACCGTTTTGAATGGACTCGTGCTGAATTTCAGGCGTGGGCTCATCGTGTTGCTGGTGATCATGGATATGACGTATCTTTTTGTCCAATTGGCGATGAAGATAAACAACATGGTGCACCTTCACAAATGGCTGTGTTTGTGAAGCCTGAGGAAGGAGATAACGGATGAGTGTTTTAAAAAATAACAATATATGTGCTTTGGTATGTCTTTATAAAAAAACAGGTGCTGTAACATGGAAAAAATAATAAAGGTCCCTGAATTGTCACTTGTTATTCTGGTTGGTGCCTCTGGCTCTGGTAAGTCATCTTTTGCTCGCAAACATTTTAAACAGACTGAAATTATATCTTCAGATTATTGTCGAGGTTTGGTTTCAGATGATGAGAATGATCTTACCTGTAGTAAAGAAGCATTTGAGGTGTTGTATTATATTGCAGCAACCAGATTACGTTTGGGCAAGTTGACGGTGATAGATGCAACAAGTGTAAAACCGGAAGATAGAAAGCGTCTGGTTAAGTTGGCACGTGATCACTATGTTTTACCAGTTGCTATTGTGTTGGATATGCCATGGCAGCTTTGTTATGAACGCAATCAACAACGTCCCGACAGGCAATTTGGTAAGCATGTTGTTATGAACCACACCAAAGCTTTACGTCGAGGGCTAAGATCTTTGCGTAAATCAGAGGGTTTCACTAATGTCCATGTTTTGAAGAATGTTGAAGAGATTGATGCTGTTCGTATTGAACGACAAATCTTGTGGAATAACAAAAAACACGAGTCTGGGCCATTCGATATTATCGGGGATATTCATGGTTGCTTTGACGAAACAAAAGCCTTGTTGAAAAAGTTGGGATATAAAGTTTCCAAAGTAAAAGGTCGTTATTCAGTAAAACATCCAGAAGGTCGAAAAGTTATTTTTGCAGGAGATCTGGTAGATCGAGGTCCCAAAACTCCCGATGTAATTCGTCTTGTAAAACATGCTGTTGAAGATGAACAGGCATTTTGTGTTGTAGGTAATCATGATGATAAGTTAAAGCGTGCTTTAATGGGTAAAAAAGTTAAGGTTGCACATGGTTTGCAAGCAAGTCTGGATCAACTTGAACAAGAAACGGAAACATTTCGTGAAGAAGTTAAACAATTTCTTGCAAGCCTTATCAGTCATTATGTTTTTGATAATGGTGCATTAACTGTTGCACATGCTGGCATTAAAGAAGACTATATTGGTCGAGGTGCTCCCAGTATTAAACAATTTTGCATGTATGGTGAAACGACAGGCGAAATTGATGAATTTGGATTACCAATACGTTATCCATGGGCTGAAAATTATAGAGGGGAGGCGTTAGTTGTTTACGGACATACACCCATTCCTGAACCTGAATGGATTAACAATACTATTAATATCGATACAGGGTGTGTTTTTGGTGGTCGTTTAACAGCTTTGCGTTATCCAGAAAAGGCATTGGTATCGGTTCCTGCCAAGAAAGTTTATGCTGAGCCCATCAAACCTTTGGAAACAGTGAATAGTGGACGTGGGGCATATGATTTACTGGATTTATCGGATGTGACAGGTAAACGTATTGTCAATACACAACTGCGTAAGAATATGATAATCAATGAAGAAAATGCGATGGTTGCCTTGGAGGTGATGAGTCGTTTCGCAATTGACCCACGTTGGCTTGTGTACTTACCTCCGACAATGTCACCAACTGAAACAACCACAAAGGAAGGCTATTTAGAGCATCCTGAAGAAGCGTTTAATTATTTTAAAAGTCAGGGTGTTGAAGATGTTATTTGTGAAGAAAAGCACATGGGATCACGTGCTATTTTGGTGGTATGTAAAGATGCAAAGTCTGCAAAAAAACGTTTTCATGTGACGGATGGTTTATCTGGTGTTTGTTATACAAGAACAGGACGTTCATTCTTTAATGACACAAAACTGGAAAAACAATTGATTACACGCGTAAGAAAAGCCATTAAACAAGCTGATTTATGGAAAAAACTGGAGACAGATTGGATGGTATTGGATTGTGAGTTGATGCCATGGTCTGCAAAAGCACAAGGATTGTTGGAACAGCAATATGCCCCTGTTGCAGCGGCAGCAGAAATTTCTTTGGCAGAAGCCTCGAAATTATTAACAAAAACCACCAAGCGAGTTTCTGATATTGAAGAGTTAAGTGATGATTTTAAAGATCGTTTGAAAATGGCGAAGCAGTATCGCAAAGCTTATCAACACTATTGTTGGCCTGTAAAAAGCATTAAAGATTATTCTTTGGCACCATTCCATATTTTAGCGCATGAGAATAGTCTGAATATGGATAAAAATCATCAATGGCATATGGACGTTGTTGAACAGCTTTATGATGCTGATCCTGAATTATTTCAGAAAACACAATATAAGATTGTCAATGTAGCTGATGCTGCGGCATGTACTAAAGCATCGCAATGGTGGCAAAAAATGATCTCTAAAGGTGGTGAAGGTATGGTTATGAAGCCTTTAGCATTTACAGCGCAGGGACAGAAAGGCCTTATTCAACCTGGCATAAAATGCCGTGGCTCTGAATATTTGCGGATTATTTATGGCCCTGAATATACCAGAGAGAATAATTTGAAACGGTTACGTCATAGAGGGCTTGGAAAGAAGCGTTCATTGGCTCTACGTGAATATGCTCTTGGTTATGAAGCACTCAAAAATTTTGTAGAACGGCAACCGTTACACAAAGTGCATGAATGTGTTTTTGCTGTGCTGGCATTGGAAAGTGAACCTGTTGATCCGAGATTATAAGTTTGTATGTATAATTCCATATTTTATCACTCAAAAAGTGCTTTTAATCTTGTGAATTCCTTTCGATTATTTTCGTGATTTTTGCAGGTGTCTATATTCTTCATATATGCTTCGGCTGTTTCCGATAACCACCAGCCTAAAGGCACATCTCTACTGGTATTTGGAAGGCCTTCCGCACAATGAGAAGGTTCATCTTTCATGGATAAGAGTGAAAATCGAAATACTTTGATGTCTTCAATGGCATTAAAATTTTCAATGGATTTAATTGTGTGGCCTGATCGGGTTTGAATCAGTCCTTGGAGTGGGGAGGTGATTTCTCTTAGAATCCAGCTGTTTGAATTCATATGGGCGTGTCTTTGTGTTTGCAATACCGGGTCATCGGTTCTTTTAAGATTATTATCAATAATAATCACCACAGGTTGTAATTCTGTTTGTTCATTTAAGCTTAAGGCGTGAGGTGTTGACGTTAAATAACGTAACCAATCCTGTATCACTTCGCTACCAAAGTTATCAAAATAACCACCATCCAATATATGGCGACGTATGATACTTTTAGAGTCTGTAGATTTTTTATCTTGAGAGGTGGTTTTAATTTCACTATAGAGTGCGCCAGGAGGTGTAATATATGGAAACCTTGCTGCATTGAGTGCAGCTGCCGATAAACTGATATCAAAATGAGTCAAGTTTTTTTCTTGTTGTAAGTGATAGTCGTTTAACGCAAAGTAATCTTGTACATCAGGAAAAATATCAGACTCCAATGTCACTGGACTGGTCACAACGCGTTGCCCGGTTTCCTGCAGAGTGCCCATAGATAGCCATAGAGGTAACCACCGTTCTTCTTTTTGAGCGGTTAAATACATTTGCCGTAAGCCCTGGTTTAAGGCGGGAGAACTCTTCTCCCAGGAAATTTGCAAATATCTGGCACGATCGGTCATTAAGTTTTTAGATAAACTGAGTGGAAAAAAACGAAACAGCAAGTCGTTGTATAAAAATGAAATGGTGACGCGACTTAAATGATCTTCTTCCATGGCTTCCAGCGGTTGTCTTTGCGTATTCTCATTGACATGGGCAATATAAAAGGCATTGCCAACAGAGCCACCGGAAACACCGGATAACATAAATATATGTTGATCAATATCAGGATATTCATTTTTTAACTTTTGTAAAATAACATTACTCCAATAACCTGCACGTAAACCTCCGCCTTGTGAAAGCACAAAGAGGACAGGCCGTTTTTTGGGTTGTGAGTGCGTCGTCGTGTCCATTTTTTTGAGGTGTTGTTTGTAGAAATCCCATGCCTGTTTCATAGAGGCATAAGGTGCTTTTATGGTTTCACTATTATGAATAAGCTGAGGGACTTGATGATTTTCAGTCAAAGTAAAAAATGGCTGCTGTTGATTGGGTAGAAACAAGGATCCTATCAGCAGTATGGTGATAAAACTGACAATCGTTCGTAGTTTTTTATGAGGTGCTTGCCATGTGAGTGTTTCTTCTTGTTGTTTTTTCTGAATATAGTGTTGAATGTAATGCCATACTCGACGTAACTGAACAATGAAAAAACATAAAAATAAAATACCGTAAAGAATTAATAAACTATTGTAGAGCAGGGCGCCACCACTAATAAATGCAATCCATTTGGCAAAAACCTGAGGAATAAGACTGATGCCAATAACCAATAAACCTATTTTTGCTGGACGGTGAGGCTGGCCAATGAACAAATGAAACGTATAAGCCAGTATGGTTAAACCTAATAATACATTGGCCAATCCCCAAAAAATAATAAAACCAGGATTGGACAGTGAAGCCAACCAGCCTATTTTCCAATAAGCAAGTATTAAAATGATTGCACTGAATATCATCATGGTGATGAGTAATACACGGGCTAAATGACGACAATATTGTCGTCGAAAAATAGTAAATACAAAAGCTAAGGTGCCTGCTAAAAACATAAAGCATGCCAGATTCCATTGCGCTTTAATGGCTAAAAAAATGGCTGCACATAGTGGGGTTAATAATGCATAAAATCGAGGGAGCCAGGTAATCAGAATAGGACTGACAGCTGTCTTTTGTACATCCAGACTGTTTTCTGACAGTGTATCATTTAAATGTAAACTGGTACCTGGTACGCAATACCAAATGATCAGGCGAGCGGTAAACCAGGAGGTTAAGGAAAAATTTAACACACCGAGTGAAACCAGTAAGCTGCGCAATAGCGTATCATTGGCATGGTATAAAATATCCAGCAGCTGATCATTGAGCAGCAATAAAAATAAAACCAGGATGTTAAAGAAAAAAGTAAATCCGGTGAGCTGAATCAGTTTAACAAGATGCGAGGGGTTTTCTAAAATCAGTTGAATCAGTTTTTTAAGCATGGGTAATCCTTGCTATATTGTTATTTTGAGATGTGCCTTTATGACATTTTGCTAATAAACTAACCAAAAGGCCACTGCCTGTAAAGTATGATTCTTTAAATTATCTCAAGAAATATTTTAACTTGAATCTAGAGTCTGAATAGAGGAATTGCAGTTATGGGTTATCTGTGTATAATTTGAAAGGACATGGGTTTAGGGTAAAGTAGTGACTTTATCTAACGAGCCTTTATTTGTAGCACGTAATGCTTTGGGGAGTATTCTTGTGGAACAAATTACAACAGCCATTATTGCTGCTCTTGTGAGTGGCATCAATAGTATCGGTGGTGAAGCTGTCAAAGATGCTTATTCAGCTTTGAAAAATAAACTGGTCGATGTATTTTCAAGTGACAATAATAACAATGCGGTTGATGCTTTGGAAAAATTGGAAGAAAAACCAGAATCTACCGCTCGTCAAGAGTTACTCAAAGAAGAGTTTGAAGAAGTTAACCTGGAACAGCAGCCAGAACATCAAGAAGATCTTCTTCAACTGGTCAATGCCTTGTTGCAAAAAATGGATGAAACAGATGTCGGTCGAACGGCATTATCAAAATATAATATTCAGGCACAAAAAATTGGTATTGCAGGCGACAATGCAACGGTTACCAATCTGAATTTATAATGTAAGGTTTTTGACGGACTTTATTATGGACAATACCGAAAGCAATACAAAAAACAACACAAAATACTCGGTTCGAAATGACACGGCTGGTGTTGTTGGCGATCACACTTATATTCAAAACCTGAATAGTTTACAGGTTGATCCTTCACCTTTAAAACCACTGCCCAAAACGTTAACAGCACAATTACCCAAGGTGAGTATCTCTGATATTATTGGCAGAGAAGCTGAGTTGAATGAATTACATCACCGTTTGTTTAATAGTCAAAAAGTGGTACTGGTGAATGGTATGGGCGGCGTGGGTAAAACCATGCTGGCACAGGCTTATTTAAGTCGCTATTGGGATGACTATCAGCATGTTGCCTGGGTGACACAAAGTTCAGATACTTTCGAGAATGATGTTGTCTCTTGTGAAGGATTACTGAAGAGTCTTAATATCAGTATTGATGGTCAGCAATATCGCGAATTATTTATTGAAGCAATGACGACATTGCGCCAGATTAAAGCCAATCCCAATTTGTTGATTATTGATAATGCCGAGATGAGTTTAAATCAGTATATTAATTATTTGCCGATTCCACCTAATTGGCATATTTTGGTGACATCACGGGAAATCATAGAGGACTTTGATAAATTAGAGTTAGGATTTTTATCAGAAGGTGCCGCGTCGGAGTTATTTTTAAAATACTATACACGGGGAAATTATGATTCGGACACTATCAAAGCTTTAGTCAAAATGGTGGACTATCATACTTTGACCGTTGAGTTATTAGCTAAGACAGCACAACGTTATGAGCATTATTCCATTACAGATTTGCAGACAGCATTAAAAAATGATTTACGGACCAATGTGTCGGTGCCTCATAAAAAAAGTGGTGAAAAAGTACAGCGTGTTGCTTCTTATATGAAAACCATTTTTTCGGTACAGACACTGGATGAAAAAGAATGTCATTTATTAAAGAATTTTTTATGTCTACCACCTGAATATCATACTTATCAAAGGTTATCAGAATTACTGGTCTCTGAAATAGACGATGAAACAGAATTTGCAGATACCCTGATTACTTTAAAAGAAAAAGGTTGGTTATTACAGGGACGTGAATCGTCAGGCTACAAAATGCACCGTATTGTTGCTGAAGCAATTAAACAACAACTGCCTGTCACTTTGGATGATATTGAGCAATTATTGAAAGCAGTGATCAATAAATTATATATTAATGAAAACAAAGATAATCCGGTGGATAAATTTGAGTGGCGCTTTTTTGGTGAAGCGATACTGTCATTATTTACGTCAAGTCATGATACTTCTATTGCCAGATTACAGAATAATTTGGCATTGGTATTAAAATCACTGGGAGATTATCAAAGTGCCAAAGTGTTATTGGAACAAACAGTTACCTTTTATAAAGAGCATCATGGAGATATGGATGCCTGGACAGCAAGAGCTTATTCAAGTTTAGGCTTGGTGCTTCGGGCGTTGGGTGATTATGACAATGCCAAGCAGTTATTTGAAAAAGCTTTGGCGGCCTATAAAGAAAGCTACGGAGAAACACATCCCTATACGGCTACCAGTTATTCCAATCTGGGTTTATTATTACAAGACCTTGGTGAATATGAAAGTGCTAAGGAGCTACATGAAAAAGCACTGGCGGCAGATAAAAAAGAATTAGGTGATGAGCATCCGTCTACCACCAACAGTTATTCCAACTTGGCATTGGCATTGAAAGACTTGGGTGATTACGAAGAAGCGAAAATATTACTTGAAAAAGCAGTGGCATCCGATGAAAAACATTTTGGAGAAACACATCCCAATACAGCGCGAAGCTATTCAAGTTTGGGTTTGGTGTTGAAAGCTCTTGAAGAGCATGACAGAGCAAAAGTGTTACTCGAAAAAGCCATGAATTCTTATGAAAAAGGCTTTGGTGAAGGACATCCCTATGCAGCGACCAGTTATTCCA
Organism: Kangiellaceae bacterium; assembly: GCA_965230335.1. Classification (GTDB taxonomy): domain Bacteria; phylum Pseudomonadota; class Gammaproteobacteria; order Enterobacterales; family Kangiellaceae; genus CBDDKS01. The sequence goes on from CBDDKS010000006.1 coordinate 2,249,299, forward strand.
ATCTGGCATCTGTTTATAGTGCTATGGGTGATTATGAAGGTGCCAAAGCGTTACATGAAAAAGCAGTGACTTCCAATGAAAAGAATTTTGGTGTAGAACATCCTGCCACTGCTATGGCTTATTGGAACTTGGCCAGTGTGTTAAATAGTTTGCAGGATTATCAGAATGCATTAAATTTAGTCGATAAGGCACATCAGATTTTTTCTCACTTTCTACCTGACAGTCATCCTAATGTTAAAAATACGCAGGTATGGTCTGAACGTATTAAAGAAAATCTGGAATACAGTAACATAAAAGAACCCTAAAATAATAGAGGCATCTTCTATTGTTTTAAATCATATTGATTTTTTAACAATAACGAAAAAGGCGAATACTGATAATGAAAGTACAGATAATGAAAATCATACCTTATGTATTATTTTTTCTTTTAACGGCTTGCAGTCATGCACCTAAAGAATCTGTTCAATTATCCTATCTGGTGGGTGAACGCATTAAAGATATTCAGATTTCACACGAAGCTATTGTTGGTGATTATTTTCAGTTGATGAGACAACAGGTTTCCGATTATTTTGATAATCACTTTACACCAACATTATTAAAAAATATGGTTCGTTTGGGAAGAGAGGAATTAGAAAATACAGATCCGTTAAGTGCAGAGGATAAACAAAGACTTATTGAAGAACTCGTCAAAAAAAGAATTGACGGCAGCAGGCATAATGATGTGTTAAAAGCTGTGTCTAATGCATTGGGTGATGCTGAACGTGGACAGATTTATGTTGAGTTTGTTGAGGCCGCCTTTGCAGAAATAGAAAAAGAACGTCAACCTATTATTCAATCACTATTAACCAAAGAGCAGTCTGTGTTAAAAGAAATACGAGGTGCTTATGCTGAATTACATCAAATGCACTCGGTAGTCACAGCACATTTACAGTCCATTAATAATGTGACTTTGGAACAGGATGCTTTATTGGAACGACTGGGTTTGTTGAAAAAACGAGACAAAGCCATTGAACAGGCTATGGGTTTAAATGAAAAAATCATTGCTTTGCTTGCAAAAAGTGGCAATGTAGAACAAACAATAACAGCCATTAAACAATTAATTGATGAATAAAGTCAGGAGGTATTATGCCCAATCGATTTACACAAATCGCTGAAGAAGCGGCTGAACTTACTCGTAAAGAACTTGATGGTGAATTAGCAAAGATCACCTCTTTATCGGAAGAAAAATTAGCCAGATTACTGCCAAATAAATCAGATAAAGAAAAATTTGCAGAGTTAATGGCTATTGTCAATTCATCCACTAATAGAAATAATAAAGTAGCACAGCTTCGCAATAATATAGATAGACTGGGTGTTGTTGTGGTTAAACTATTAGAACTGGTTTGATGTTAATAAATATTAGTAGACTTCTATCTTGGAGATATCATTGATGAGTCATAACAGAGATATAGAAAAAGCCTATCCGAAATCAGAGTTTGTTGCTAAATTACGTCGCTTGGCTGATGCTATTGAAAATGATGAGCGATTTGAAATCCAAATAGCCGGCGAACGGATTTATGTACCTGTCAGAGCAGAGTTTAATATTGAGCATGAAAGAGAAGAGGGGTGTGAGGAAATAGAGTTTCAAATCAAATGGTCGAATGAAAACTAAAGTTCTAACATGGAGTATCAATATTTAGAATTGATGTGTTTAAAGCAAATATATTTAAAACAGATGTATTTAAAACAGACTCATTTAAAATCATTATCATTATGGCTGAATTAAAAACCAAGAAAACCAGAGCCAGTGTTGAAAAATTTTTAAAATCTGTTGAACATGAACAGCGACGTAAGGATGCTTTTGAATTATTGGATATGTTTAAGCAGGTGACAAAAATGCAACCCAGACTTTGGGGCGATAGTATTGTTGGATTTGGTGAGTATCATTATCAATCTGAGCGTAGTGCACAAAAAGGTGATTGGCCGCTTACAGGGTTTTCTCCAAGGAAAAGTAATATGACGGTTTATATTATGCCCGGTTTTAAGAATTATCAGGATTTGTTGGTGGACTTGGGTAAACATAAAACCAGTGTATCCTGTATTTACTTTAGCAAATTGGAAAATATTGATAAAAAAGTGCTGAAACAGATTATCAGAAAATCCGTTGCAGATATGAAAAAATGTTATTCATGGAAATCATAATGCTTATGCTTACAATGAAAAAAATTTGTTTTACTTTCTCTCATTCATAATATTTTTTTATTGGTATTTTAATGAATGAATGGATTGTCCATTAATTAAAACTTGATTTGGATGAAAAAAGAACTGAAAGGTTAGATTCTCATAATAATTTATCTTAAATCGTAATAATTTATTCATTTATTAGGTTCTGGATATGACTTATGGAAGCAAGAAATCACTATATATATCAATGAATAAAGTGAAGAAAATATCTATTGTCAATAAAAATGATATGTTATATCATATCCGGCTTTATGTATGGATCAAAAATCAACACTTTCCATATCTCCTTTAACAATTTGTAAAAACAGAGGCAACTCATGAACAAGTTTCTTAACGTTACTGCTTTAGCTCTGGTATTTTCTGCGAATACTCTTTATGCCGGAAAAGCTGGCAAAATCACAGGTAGTGAATTTAATCCGGCAATTAGTTTGATTTTAGAAGGACTTTATACCGATATTGATTCCAGTGAATTAGAACTGCCAGGCTTTCAGTTGGGTGGCGAAGCAGAATTACCTGAAAATGGCTTTTCATCTGGCCATAATGAATTAAGTATTTCTGCTAACGTGGATGATAAGTTCTATGGTTTCATGACGGCTGCCATCGTTATAGAAGGGGGTGAGACATTTTTTGAACTTGAAGAAGCTTACATGGAAACTTTGAAATTGGGTTCAGGATTTACCATTAAAGGTGGTCAGTTTTTTTCTGATTTGGGTTATTTAAATAGTATTCATGATCATGCTCATGATTTTGCTGATCGTCCATTGGTATATGATGCTATATTTGGTGGCCATTTATTAGATTCGGGTGTACAAGCCCGATGGGTAGCACCAACAGAAACCTATTTAAGTTTTGGTTTGGAAATCACGGCAGGTTCTGGTTTTCCTGGTGGAGAAAGTGAAGATAATAATAATGGCATGACCTTGTTTTTTAAAACAGGTGGTGACATTAATACCAGTTCCAGTTGGTTATTGGGTTTCAGTTATCATGAAACAGACTTTGATGTACGCGAAGCCGGCGGTCATGGGCATGGTGATGAAGAAGCTGGTGCTGATAATGAATTGCTGAATGGTGAAGTGGATGTCACTGGTTTTGATTTTGTCTATAAGTGGGCACCACAAGGTAACCCAAAACAAACAAACTTTAAATTTCAAACAGAATATTTTGTGAAAAATGAACAGGGTGATGCTGAGTTGACTGAAGGTGCCAATACAGCAGAAGCCAGTCTTGATGGTGAGCAAACAGGATTTTATGCACAAGCTATCTATCAGTTTATGCCAGCCTGGCGCGTTGGTTTCCGTTATGATCAATTAGAGGCGGATAATACGATTAGCAACTTTACAGGTACGGGTATTGATCTTGATGAATTTTTGGAAGAGTCTGCTTTAGGTACTGAAGGTGATGATCCCTCTAGAGTCAGTTTGATGATTGATTACTCGCCCAGTCATTTTAGTCGATTACGTTTGCAATTTAGTCAATTGGATAATGGACATGAGGACAATAACGATATCATCCAATTGCAATATTTAATGAGCCTGGGCTCTCATGGTGCTCATAAATTTTAAATATGCGCTAAACAAGAAGGTGAAAACCTGATGAGAAAGTTTATGAATGCTTCTGCTGCTCTTTTTGTTTTTCTGTGTCTGACTGCTTCCTCTGCATTTGCCAAGGTGCGTATTTTTGCCTGTGAGCCAGAATGGCAGGCAATTGCAGAAGAAATTGGTGGAGACAAGGTAAAAGCTTACTCAGCAACGACTGCCTTTCAGGATCCGCATTTTATTGAAGCTCGTCCTTCATTAATTGCAAAAACAAGACGTGCTGATATGGTATTTTGTACTGGGGCTGAGTTGGAGATTGGTTGGTTGCCTTTATTAATAAGGCAGTCAGGTAATACTAAAATACAAGAGTCGCAGCCTGGCTACTTTATGGCAACGTCATTTGTTGAACTGATAGAGATACCTAAAGAATTGGATCGCAGTCATGGTGATGTGCATGCTGCTGGTAATCCTCATGCTTTTTGGGATCCCAATCGATTGCTGCTCATTGCAAAAGCCTTCACTAAACAATTAAGTCTCATAGATACTGAACATGCTGATTACTATCAACGAAGATTAGGTGCTTTTGAAAAAAAATGGCAACAAGCTATTCAGCAATGGGAAAATCAAGCAGCTCCACTACGTAATAAAAAAGCCATTGTATATCATAAAAACTGGAGTTATTTATTAAAATGGTTGGGTATTGAATTAGTGGATGATCTTGAACCTAAACCTGGGTTGCCACCTACCAGTACACATTTAGCCCATTTGCTGAAAACCAGCCGTGAAATAAAGCCAGATTTTATTTTAATGACCAATTTTCAGGATGATAAAGGTGCAAAATGGCTAGGTGAAAAAATAGGTGTTCCCATCATACGTTTACCTTTTACTGTGGGTGGCAGTAAGCAGGCATCCAATCTAATTGAGTTATACACAGAAGCTTTGTCTATGTTGAATGATGCCAGCTAATGAATCATTTAGTGTTGCAACTGGAAATATTATGGCCTGCCTTACTTGCAGGCCTTTTAGTTTTATCGACTCATGTACCATTGGGTCAGGAAGTATTAAGACGGGGAATCATTTTTCTTGATTTGGCTATTGCACAGATTGCTGCATTTGGTGTGATTATTGCCGATGCTGTTTTATTACATGATTATGCGCATCATAGTCATCTCGAACAAACCTTAATTGCTATTGTTGTTGCCGTTATTGGTTCATTGTTACTGTATAGAATTCGTCGTGTTGAAATTCGAGTGCAAGAAGCCATGATTGGTATCTTGTATGTATTGTCAGCCACAGGTTGTATCTTATTATTGACAAAAAATCCGCATGCCGGTGAACGTATCAAAGAAATTCTTGTGGGACAAATTTTATGGATACAATTACATGAACTTGTGGTTATCGCATTTATTTATGCAGCTGTTTTAGCCATTTGGTTTAGGTTAAAAAATAGATTGGGTGCTTGTATTTTTTACCCTTTGTTTGCATTAACCGTGACATTATCCACTCAGATTGTTGGCGTGTTTCTGGTTTTTTCCAGTTTGATTATTCCTAATTTGGCAACATTGAATAGGGAAAAGCCTGGTACTCATGCATTTATGATTGGCAGCATAGGTTATATTGTAGGATTAGTCATATCAGCTCTGTTTGATTTGCCGTCTGGTGCAACCATTGTTTGGTCACTGGCACTGATTGGTTTGATGTATTTTTTAATTTTTGGGAAATTGAAGCCATCATCAGAATCGCATAAGTGAACTTTTATGATGTGTAGCTGAGTTAGTTATTTTTATTTTTTATTAAAACATGTTATTTTAAGGATCCTATTAAGAAGAGTGACTCGTGTTTCTTAAAAGAGAGTAAGTAAAAAAGATCTATGGAATTATCATGTTTGGCTTTTTAAAATCAAAACCTGTGTTAAATGAAGAGGATTTTCAGTTTCAGATTGAAACCTATAAATGGTTATTAACTTATTTTGGCGGTGATGATTTTTATAAAACAACACAACTGGTTCAACCCACAAAAACATTTTTTCCAATGAACCTGGGTGATCATGACACGGTTCCAGTGATTTTTGAAAAGATAAAGTGCTATGCAGGGTTAGAATCCTGGCCATGCCAATTGATCGCACAGGAAGAGGGGGTGAATCCTCATATAGCACCAACATTATTGGTTAAAGATGTTCCCATAGATCCTCAAGGTACCTTTACTGTTGATGAAAGCAATGAGGCTATCATCACTTATAACCCAGCTATGGTTAGCAATCCTAATGCGTTGATCGCAACCTTCGCACATGAATTGGCACATTACTTGACTGCTACAGCACAAGAGCCGCCACCAGGTGGTTGGGAAAATTGGGAGTTCGCAACAGATATCGCTGCAACCTTTTTGGGGTTTGGTCTCTTTATGGCGAACACCTGTTTTAACTTTTCTCAGTTCTCAAGTGTTGATGAGTTAGGTTGGCAGTGTAGCACAACGGGTTATTTATCAGAGGCTGAGCACTGTATGGCTTTGGCGTTATTTTTAAGTTTGAAGCAGATTCATAAAGATGAAGCGCTTCGATTCTTAAAGCCCAATTTGAAAAAATTAATTAAGCGATGTTTTGTTGAAATAGATCAAAGGGATATTGTTAACTTGTTGAGTAAAGTTAAGTATGTTGAGCCAATTGACCTTAATTAGAGCCTGTTTATCTTTTTCAGGTTTAACCTATAAAAGATAAACAGGCTCTAAAATAGAAAGAAAAAAGGATCCTGATATCCATTCATGTTATGCTTCAATCCTATTAGAGGTGAAGCAATATCTCAAATTATGTACAGTAAGCAAGGTTTATATACTGTCGATCAAATCAAAAAGCTTGAGCAACTTTATGCCAATATGCATTCAGGTGAAACCTATGCATTGATGGAACGGGCAGGTGCTACAGTGGCCATTGAAATAAAAAAACGCTGGCCAAAGTCGCAAAATATTCTCGTGATGTGTGGTTCTGGAAATAATGCAGGCGATGGTTTTGTTGTTGCCCGTTTATTGGCACAATCTGGCCGTAAAGTCACGGTGGTTGAGTTATCCCAAGCCAAGAAGAAAGGGGATGCTGCCCGTGCTTATGCGCGGCTGGATGAAGTCAAAGTCAATTATGCGCCTTGGGACGTCCACTTATTGGAACAACAGGATATTTTGGTTGATGCCTTATTGGGTACGGGTATTACGGGAGCTTTAAAGCCTGAGTATTTGAAGGTGATTGATGCGGTTAATGCCACGGCTATTCCCGTGGTGGCAGTTGATCTGCCCAGTGGATTGGATGCCAATACAGGGATGGTAAGACAGAGTGCTGTGAAGGCTGAGTTAACCATGACTTTTATTGGGGTTAAACGAGGGTTGTTGACGGGAGATGCAGCAGATTATTGTGGTGAAATTGTATTAAAAGATTTGGATTGTGGCTCAGGTATATTTAGTTTGGTTGAGCCCGATGCTTATCAGTTTCGTTATCAGCAGGGTATCAAATATTTAAAACCTCGTCCTCGGGTCAGTCATAAAGGACATTTTGGCCATGTACTTATTATTGGTGGTGACTTAGGTTATTCAGGTGCTATTACTTTAACTGGAGAAGCGGCTTTAAGAACTGGAGCCGGTTTAGTGAGCCTTTTAACGCACCCAGACCATGTGATGGCTGTGGCAAGCCAAAGACCCGAAATGATGGTGCATGGCTTATCAAAAAGTGCCATAACACAGCAATTACAACATTTATTGGAAAAAGCTAATGTCATTGTTATAGGTCCTGGCTTGGGAACGGATAGCTGGGGAAGAGCGCTCTTATCAGAATTCCAGCAATGTTATAAAAAATTGGCAAAAAAGAAAGGGAAAGGAGATAAACAGGGTGTATGGGATAAAAAAAGCATTTGGGATGCTGATGCCTTAAATCTTTTGGCAGAAGATCCGAAACGGGATGATTGTCGGGTCATCACACCACATCCTGGTGAAGCCTCTCGTTTGTTAGATACTTCTGTTAGTCAAGTGCAAAGTGACAGGTTTGCTTGTGCCAGGCAATTACAAAGCATATATGGCGGCGTGTGTTTGTTGAAAGGTGCGGGTACTGTTATTGCTGATGTGAAGTATACCCATGTGATGCATTCAGGAAATCCTGGTATGGCAAGTGGTGGAATGGGAGATTTATTGTCAGGTATTATTGCAGGGCTCATTGCACAAGCATTGCCTTTGGATAAAGCCACATGCCTGGGTGCTGCCATTCATGCTGAAGCAGCTGATCTGGCTGTGACGGGAGAAACGGTTGCCATAAAAGCCGCTCCTTTGGAACGTGGATTATTAGCCAGTGATTTACTGAGCTACGTCAGAGAATTAGTGAACCCAATTGTTGAACATGATGTCTAATGTTTCCGATACACTGAGTGCCTATTGTCAATTTCAAATGACTCTGAGTCATTCAGACAATATGGAAGCTTTTGGATCGGCTTGTGCCAAGCTATTGAATTTGACTCAGGTTCATGCTTCTCCTTATGTGATTTATCTGCAAGGAGATTTGGGAGCAGGTAAAACAACCTGGACTCGAGGTTTTCTGCGTTATTTGGGGCATGAAGGCGCTGTGAAAAGCCCAACCTATACATTGGTTGAGCCCTATCATTTTTCGCAATGTCAGGTCTATCATTTTGATTTGTATCGGTTATCTGATCCTGAAGAACTGGATTTTTTGGGCATCGAAGATTATTTTGATGATCAGTCTGGTGTTATTATTGTGGAATGGCCACAATGTGCACAAGGCAGGTTGCCAAACCCTGACTTATTACTTCAATTGAGTTATATTGACTCGGGACGAAAAGTGGATATACAAGGGTTTAGCCATAAAATATGCGCTGGCTTGGCCGACCTGGTTTAAGTGAGTCCAAAATCATTATAAAATCGAAAAGAACATTGTTGTAGATTATGAAAAAAATAAAAAATATTTTAATGCGTATCTTTTTAGTCCATATTTTTTTTATCGCCTGTAGTTATTCACATGCAGCAGATATAAAAAGTATGCGGTTTTGGCAGTCGCCAGAAAAAACTCGTCTTGTCTTGGATGTTTCGGAGCCTGTTCAATATAAATTATTTACATTAAATAAACCCAATCGACTGGTTTTGGATATTCAATCATCACGATTAACTTTTGATATTAAACAACAAAAAATCCCCACCGAAATCATGTCGAGGGTTAGAACGAGCCAAAAAGAAAACAGCACACGTCTGGTTTTTGATTTAACGGAGAAAATCACTTTTAAATCTTTTGTATTAAAGCCGATTCAAAATTATGGTCATCGATTGGTTATTGATATAGCGGATACACGACAAAAATCAAAACCGCCAACACAGGTAAAAACATCGATCAGTGGCGAACGTAATATTGTCATTGCAATTGATCCTGGTCATGGTGGTGAAGATCCTGGTGCGATTGGTGCCAGAGGAACCCAGGAAAAAGATATTGCACTAAAAGTTTCTAAAGAAGTTGCCAAATTAGTGAATGCAGAAAAGGGTATGCAAGCCGTTATGACACGGAAAAGTGATTACTTTATTCGTTTGTCAAAAAGAACAGAAATTGCCCGTGATCATAAAGCGGATCTGCTGGTTTCTATTCATGCCGATGCATTTCATGATCGTCGTGCCAGAGGTGCTTCAGTCTGGGTGGTTTCCCCTAAAGGTGCCGATTCTGAAATTGGTCGCTGGCTTGAAGAAGGCGAACGAACGTCTCAGTTACTGGGTGGCGTTGAAGATTTGAGTGATAAAGATCCTTACTTAAAAGAAGTGTTATTGGATTTATCAAAAAGCCATACGATGGGAGCCAGCTATGATGTAGCGGGTATTGTTTATAAGCAATTATCAAAAGTCGTCCCTAAAATGCATGGTAAAAGAGTACAAAAAGCGGCGTTTGTTGTGTTGAAAATGCCGGATATTCCAGCGATTCTGGTTGAAACCGCCTTTATATCCAATCGGGAAGAAGAAAAATTATTAAGAAGTGCTCGATACCGAAAAAAAGTGGCAAAAGCTGTATTTAGGGGCATTAAACAATATTTTCATGATAACCCGCCTGATGGTTCTTTATTGGCAACAATACGTGATACTAAGAAAAGAACGGTAACCTATGTTGTGAAGCGTGGCGATACGCTCTCTGAAATTGCAGAAAAATTTAATGTGACCATGTCACAGATTAAACAGCACAATCAATTGAAAAGTTCTATGGTGCGCATTGGCCAAAAATTAAAAATTGTTGGACAACCTTAAATGAAAAGAATTCTACAGCTGGAACATCAATTAGCCAATCAAATTGCAGCCGGTGAAGTTGTTGAGCGGCCGGCATCGGTTGTTAAAGAGTTGATTGAAAATTCAATTGATGCACAGGCAACAAGAATTCAGGTTGATATTGAACGTGGTGGTGCTCGTTTAATTCGGATTAAAGATGATGGACTGGGTATTCATCCAGATGATCTGGCTTTGGCTTTAAGCCGGCATGCGACCAGTAAAATTCATAGTTTTGAAGAATTATGTGCTTTAAATACTTTGGGCTTTCGGGGAGAAGCTTTGGCCAGTATCGCTTCTGTCTCTCATTTGATTTTACAAAGCCGGCTGCGTGATCATCAACAAGGCTGGCAAGCCATTGCTGAAGGCAGAGACATGCAGGCAAAAGTGATGCCTGTTGCGGCTCAGGAAGGCACCTGCGTAGAGGTTCGTGATTTATTTTTTAATACACCAGCAAGACGTAAATTTTTACGAGCAGAAAAAACAGAATTTTTACATATAGAGGATGTGATAAAACGTGCTGCTGTATCGAATCCCAGTGTGGCTTTTGTTCTAAAGCATAATGGTAAAGTGGTCAAGCGTTACGCAGCAGTGGATGATTTTATGCAGTTGTTACCTAAAATTACATCTGCACTGGGTCAAACTTTTACAAAGTCTGCCATAGAGTTTTCTGGAAATCTGGATGAACTGAATGTGTTTGGTTGGTTAGGTGACATTCAACACCACCGTAGTGAGTCGGATGCACAGTTGGTTTTCGTCAATGGACGTGCGGTTAAAGACAAATTATTGTTTCATGCTGTACGTCAGGCTTATAGTGATCATATTCCACAAGGGCGTTTTGCGTCATTTATTATTTTTTTAACCTTACCCAGTGATCAGGTTGATGTGAATGTACATCCGACAAAACACGAAGTCCGTTTCCGTTATCCAAGACAGATACATGACTATCTTGTTAGTCTGGTTTCTCAAAGTTTATCCAAAACAGGCGATTTATTAAACATATCTGGTCTATCAGAAACAGACCACGCCATGGCCTCCAAAGATAACAAGGGATCGGATGAAGCTCCTTTAAATGAGACAGTACCTTTAAATGAGACAGCATCAGAACATGTTTTATCAGAAGAACATTCTTTATCAGAAAACACTTCTGTTTATCCATCTATGCAAGAGTCTCAGGCCAGGGTGTCAGCTCGTCCCAGTATGTCAAGGGTAAGAGAAGAAATGAAACATTATTTTTCTTCTGTTGCCGATAAGGCAGATAAAAAACAACAAGAATGGATCAATCAACAATGTTTCAATCAGAATAAACAGGAGCACTCTTCGACCTTACAAGATGATGGCAAAGATTTGCCCGTTTCTTTTTCGGAGCAGGAAAGTTATTTGGACAATAGCCTGGCCTGTGTATGGCTTAATCAAATCGCTATTTATTCAGACAATGAACAGCTTTGGTTGATTGATGCGCATGCTTTATGGCTCCATGTCATTGAAACCAACTGGATGGCCGTTGAAAAAACACCACTATTGAATCAGGCCATATTGATACCCCATCGTTTAACATTAAATCATCCGGAAGTTTTCGAAGATGCAACTATTTTTGAGCAATTATTACAGTTAGGTTTTGAACTGAGTGTTGCCAATGATCATGACATTCTGATCAGAAAAATACCACAAATGGATTGTATGCAAAATGCGACACCCCTATGGTTATTATTATTGCAACATTTAAGTGAACAGGTTGTGATTAACACCAGTTTAAAAGCGTTAATACAACAATTGCTTCTTTTATTGAAAACAATACCTTTGGACAATGTTTTTGATTTAAAACACTGGTTTACTCAATGGATGTCAAAACATCAGCAGCAGACGGATTTATGGCAAGCATTTTCAGGTACTATGACGGCGACTGCTATTGAACATCTGTTACCCACTTTTGCGGCAACTTCTACAGACAGTCATACAGAAGAATCCTCAGTAGAGACCACTGAGTTTAAAACAACCTGTGATATTTAGAGGCGGTACTGAATAATGGATGTTGCCTCCTATCCACCTGTTATTTTTTTAATGGGGCCGACAGCCATCGGAAAAACAGAGTTAGCTATTGAATTGGTTGAACAGCTGAATGGGCATATCATCAGTGTTGATTCGGCCATGATCTATAAAGAGATGGATATTGGAACAGCCAAACCCTCTGCTGAAGAACTGGCAAAAGCACCACATGAATTAATTGATATTTGTACACCAGATTCATTTTATTCAGCAGCAGAATTCAGACGTGATGCTTTAGCTTGTATTGATCGATTGTATCGTCTTGGTAAAAGGCCGATTTTGGCAGGTGGGACCATGATGTACTTTAAAACCTTATTAGAAGGGTTACCACCACTGCCACCATCGGAACCTGAAGTGAGGACACATATTCAGGAAAAATTGAATCAGGAAGGCCCTAAAGCTCTACATCAATGGTTGCAGGATATTGATCCTGTCTCTGCTCAAAGATTACATGAAAATGATTCACAGAGATTATCACGGGCCATTGAAGTTTTTTTAATTAGTGGCGTTGCTTTGTCTGACTGGCAACAACAAGAAGCCGAAACATTCCCTTACCCAGTGCAACAGTATGCATTGATACCAGAAGACAGAGCCTGGTTACATGAACGCATTGCTATTCGCTTTGAAAAGATGCTTGAGATGGGTTTTGAAGCAGAAGTGCGACAATTAGTATCTCGTTATCATTTAAAAGAGGAGATGCCATCTATGCGCTGCGTTGGGTATCGGCAAATGCTCCAATATCTTAACCAGGGCATCTCTATGGATGAGACACAGCAAAAAGCGGTTGCTGCGACTCGTCAATTGGCAAAACGCCAGTTAACCTGGTTACGTTCCTGGCCAAATTTAAAGACTTTTCATATATCTAAAAACAATATTTTTCCTGAAGTATTGAAATCCATCAAATCCGACACAATATAGATGCCACGTGCCTTATAGATTGAGTCCTGTCTATTGAAGGTGTCTGCGTGTAGCACTTTAGAAACCACGTGCTACACTTATGAAGTGACTATGTAATGATTTATTGTGCAGTAATCCCATTTTGAGTCATTATTTGCCAATATTGGTTTGGGGAAAACCAATCGTTTCATTTTATGGGTGATTTTCGTATTCAGCAATCCAAAGAATGCATGGTCATTAGTTGAACCATTATTCATTGTTTCAGTCAGAGCTAGTAATGAATAAACATAAAAATTTATGAATAATTAAACAAATTTTAAGGAGAACATCATGGCAAAAGGGCAGTCTTTACAAGACCCTTTTTTGAATGCGTTACGTCGAGAGCGTGTACCTGTTTCTATATATCTTGTTAATGGTATTAAACTACAAGGTCAAGTTGAATCCTTTGATCAATTTGTCGTATTGTTAAAAAATGCGGTTAGCCAAATGGTTTATAAACATGCCATATCCACTATTGTTCCTTCCAGAAATGTGCGCATGCCTCATCAAGGTGCGTCCAATCAGGAAGAAGTATCCAGTGAGACAGTCATCCCGCAGGATGAAGAGGATAGTTACGGAAATCTATAAAGTCGTTTTAAGTGAATCAGTCGTTTTGATGAAGTCATTTTGGATGAATAAGCGGTATCATGTTTGTCAGGTGTGATCTGTCTAAAAGGGTATTATCATTTGGTTAGGATAAATTAGTGTTTGAACGTTATCAAAGCGGAGAAAATGCCATACTGGTTCATGTGGATTTTCCGGAACAGAGTAATCAGGAAGATTTGAATGAATTTATTGAATTGGTTCGTTCGGCTCAAATTGGTATTTTACAGGTAGTGACTTTGTCTCTACATACGCCGGTACCCAAATATTTTATTGGTAAAGGTAAAGTGGAGGAAATATCGGCTTTGGTTAAAAGCCACCAGGCCGATGTTATTTTATTTAACCATACACTATCCCCATCTCAGGAAAGAAATCTTGAACAGGTTTTGCAGTGCCGTGTTGTAGACAGAACGGGGCTGATTCTTGATATTTTTGCACAAAGAGCACAATCACACGAAGGTAAATTGCAAGTTGAGTTAGCTCAATTGAGGCATCTTTCTACCCGTTTGGTTCGAGGGTGGACTCATCTGGAAAGACAAAAAGGGGGAATCGGGTTACGAGGGCCTGGTGAAACCCAGTTAGAAACAGACAGACGATTATTGAGAGCTAGAATCAAAACCATTGATCATCGTTTGCAAAAGGTTGAGAAACAAAGAGCGCAGAGTCGTCGTTCACGCCAGCGGGCAAATTTAGCGTCTGTCTCTTTGGTGGGTTATACCAACGCAGGCAAATCAACCTTATTTAATCGTCTGACACAGTCGAATGTTTTGGCTGCTGATCAGCTGTTTGCAACCCTGGATCCTACCCATAGACGCTTATCATTGAGTGAACATTTATCAATTATTTTAGCGGATACAGTTGGATTTATCCGACATCTCCCCCATGATCTAGTTGCAGCCTTTAAAGCAACGTTACAGGAAGGAAGAGAAGCCGATGTGCTATTGCATGTGATCGATGCTTCAGACGAGCGCCGCGAACAAAACAAAGAGCAGGTTTATGAGGTGTTAGACGAGATAGGAGCAGGGAATGTTACGGTAATGGAAGTGTATAACAAAATTGATGCCATAGAGGAGTTATTACCAAAAAGTGATATCTGCCCTGAAACAGGTCGCCACAGAGTTTGGTGCTCTGCAAAATCAGGAGAAGGCCTGTCATTGTTAAACGACATGATTATTCAGGCAGTAGCCGGTGTCTGGAAACAAGTGACATTAAAATTACCCGTGACTGAGATGTCGTTAAGAGGGCAGTTATACAATTTAAACAGTGTGCTCAATGAAAACATTACAGAAGAAGGGGATTTCTTACTTGATATTAAGTTGCAATTGTCTGATTGGAAACGGTTGCAACGTAAAAATGACGATGTGTTGTCATCTTTTGTGTATTTAGAATAACCTGAATACAGGATAAATACACAATACACTTGAACAAGGCCTCTTGCATCTCTACAATTTGAGGCCAATTTACTTTTTTGGAGAAGACTATGTCCTGGAATTCACCGGGCGGTAACAATAACGGTAATAAAGATCCCTGGGGTAATCGCAATAACCAGAGTGGCCCACCTGATTTGGATGAGGTATTTAAAAACCTTTGGAAAAAGATCAGTGGTGGTAAAGGCTCTGGTTCAAATAATAAACCGGGGGCTTCGAAAAGCTTTTTTATAACCGGCATTGTTGTATTGATTGCCATATGGGGTTTTGCCGGGTTTTATACCGTTAAAGAGTTGGAGGAAGGCGTTATTCTTCGTTTGGGAAAATACCATACGACGGTAAGACCAGGTTTGGGTTGGCGCCCCGTTGGTATTGACACATTGCAAAAGGTGAATGTGACTCAATTACAGGAAGTACGCGTTAATGGAGAAATGCTTTCCAAAGATATTAATGTGATTCAAGTGGATATTGGTATTCAATACCGAATAGATAACCCACAAAATTATTTATTTAATGTAGTGGATCCAGAAGACACTTTAAGGCATGCGGCGGAAAGTGCATTACGACAAGTTGTCGGTAATACCGTAGTCGATGATATATTGACTGATAAAAAAGATATTGCTAAAGAGTCTATTACACAAGTATTAGAGCAAGTTTTAGAGGCCTATAGCACAGGGCTGAGAGTGGTTCAGGTGACTTTGGAGAGAGCGCGTCCTCCACAACAGGTGAACGATGCTTTTGAAGAAGTGAATCGTGCTGAACAAGATCAAATAAAGTTTGTTCAAGACGCGGAAGCTTACAGAAATAAAGAGTTGCCTTTAGCCAGAGCGGAAGCAGAAAAAATAAAGCAACAGGCTTCAGCTTATGATGCTCAGGTAGTGGCCAAAGCCAATGGTGAGGTAGAGCGTTTTAAACAGTTATTGCCTCAGTATTTGGCAGCACCGAATGTGACTCGAGAGCGTTTGTATATTGAAGCGGTTGAAGAAGTCTTGTCTAATTCAACTAAAGTCATGATTGATGTCGATGGTGGTAATAACATGATGTATTTACCGCTTGATCAATTAATGAAAAATAAAAAGTAATTGATAAAGTCTATCGACTGAGGAGAAGAATTCATGCAGCCATCCAGTTTTTTTTCTATAGTGATGTTACTCATCTTTATTATTGTTGGTGCAAACAGCTTTTTTGTTATTAATGAAACCCAAAAAGGGCTTATTTTAAAGTTTTCCAAAGTCCATCGTGATTCAGAGAATATTCCGATTATTTATGATCCTGGATTACACCTTAAATGGCCTTTTATTGAAACTCCGGTAGTGATTGAAAAGCGTATTCAAACAATGGATGGACAACCCGATACGTTTATTACATCAGATAAACAAAATGTTCTTGTTGATACTTATGTACAGTGGCAAGTTGGAAGAAACAGTTTTGCTCAGTTTTATTTAAGAACACGCGGTGACAGTCGAAATGCAGAAGGTTTTTTGGATAAACTGGTTGATAATGCCTTGCGGGATGAGTTCGGTAAGTTTTCTATAAAAGAAGCCATTTCTACGCAAAGACAAGATATGATGGAGAGAATTAAAAATAGCGTCAATGAAAAAACTTTGGAAGAGTATGGTATTGAAGTAGTAGATATTCGTGTGAAAAAAGTGAATTACAATGAAAAAGTACTTAATACCGTTTATGAACAAATTATTTCTGAACGTAAAGCCAAAGCCGTTGCAATACGCAGTGAAGGGCGGGAAAAAGCCAATATTATTGTTGCTGAAACCGATGCTGATGTGAAAAAAATCAAAGCTGAGGCTGATGAGTTTGCACGTTCATTACGAGGTCAGGCCGATGCAAGAGTCGCTGAGGTTTATGCTAATACTTATAAGAAGGCCCCTGAATTTTATTCTTTTCTAAGAAGCTTGGATGCCTATAAAGCTTCCTTTAGTTCAAAAGAAGATGTGTTGGTGATTAAACCGGATAGTGAATTTTTTAGATATTTAAAAAATGTAAAAGGAAGCAAGCAGTAAGTGATTGATGCCTGTTAGCTCTGTACTATTTTAGAAGAGAGCTAACAGGCTAAAAAAACAAGAAGGATTTATTGGGATAGTATTTGTTTTACCCTTTCAAGTAATTGGTCATGAGGCAAGCGAACTGAATATTTGGGCTCCGAGAACACATATCGAACAACTCCTTTTTTATCAATAAAGAAAACAGAAGGAACAGGAAGTGCCTGATGTTTATCAAGAGATGATCCTTTTATCGTTGGTCTTTTTTTCAAAAATTTGGATGTACGTTCATCTTTAAAAGCAATACCTAAAGCCGATGATGCCTTTAAATCAGCGTCTGAATAAATGGTATAAGGTAAATGTTCAATCAGTTTTTGAGTACTTTTTTGTAAACTGGAATGTAAAGCCTGCGGGCTGTCGCCACTGAGAAACAGTGTTTTAACGCCCAGCTTTCCCAGCTCTGGCAATACGTGTCTTAATGATGACAATTGTCTGTTGCAATAACCACACCATCCACCTCGATAGGTAATAATTAATGTAGGTTTGGATAATTTGTTAGGAGTGAATTGATAAGGTTTATTATAAATATCATATACGGTGAAATCAGGTGCTTGTGTGCCTACTTTAATGGGTTGAGTATCTTTGGCACTTTTTGCAATATTTAAAGCATGACTATTAAAGGATATTAAGCTGAAGCACAATATGAAAAATACATGGTGAAAAGTTGACATAAATGAAGCCTTTATGAGAGTGGTTGATTTATTTGGGTGACGTGAAATCGATAGACTTTCGCCGCTCGAATTCAATAGACAGAATATAGGGTATATTGTTACAAAAAAAGAGCTGTTACAAAAAAAGAGTTGTTACAAAGTCAAAATAGTCTGATTCAGTGATATCAAGATAATCCACTTTTATGAATATTCAGACTTTCATCCCTGAAGGCGTTTTGTTGGCTTTGCCGCTCTTGGGAAAATAGCGAAGCGATGCGAAATAATTTTAATGGGTTTTAGGCGGTGGATTTTTTAAAGAAGTCAGATAGTCTTCAAGGCATGAAACCATATTACGCAATAAGGAGGCGTTTTGGTAGGTTTTTGATAAACCTATCATTCCCTGGAAAATAGCGAGTAAGAAGTGAGCGATGTCATGGGCAGACTTATCTGATTTCAGGTGACCTAATGCTATTTGTTGCTCAAAAACTTTCTCCATTGCTGCTGACCATGCTTGATAAATAGCTTGTATTCTTTGATGGAAGCCTGCATCAATGGGTGACATTTCCTGTGATAAATTATTAACAGGACAACCCAGTTCTAATTTTTCGGGATGACAATTGTCATTAATTTGCTGATGACAAATATCAATGAGTGTTTTTATAGGATCTTGAGTATTTTCTAATGGCTTTACCCATGTTTCTAAAACATAAGGTAATAATAATTCATCAACAACAGCATATCCCAATTCCTGTTTATTTTTAAAATGATGATAAAGTGCGCCTTTCGTTAAATGTGTCTTTGAAAGAATGTTATCAACACGCATACCTTGAAATCCATAGAGATGAATTTCATCCAAAGCCGCCTGAAGGATTTTCAAGCGGGTTTCATCGGCAGTTTTTAGGGGCTGTTTATCTTTTATAGTTTACACCTGTTCATTTTGTAAAAGCTTCAATCAAGGCACGAAGAGTGCAGTTTGGTTATTCCAAATAAGCGATAAGTAACGTAGAGGGAAGCTTTTACAGGTTTAAACTATAAAAGATAAACAGCCTCTAATATTTCTGACATAAAAATGAGTTAACGCAAACGTTTTAATTTATTTTTAGTAAAGTCTGAATCACCTAACCCTGTTTTAAATTCAAAGTCAGACCACTCTAAAGAAGTTTTTTTCTGTGTTTGATGATTGGTCACCTCCATTAACAGAGGGCGCCAGTATTTATCAAGAAATTGCTTGTAGTTTTTATTATGCAAGGTTTTTAATAATTTATTGTTACGATCATAATAGTCTGTTTTTAGTACTCTGTATTCTGCTTTATCAATAAAATTGATTAAACGACTGTAACCAGAATGTTTATAGTTAGGTGTGCTTTCAACAACAAAAACAGCCTGGCCTTCATAAGTATCGTCTTTTATAAATTTATAATTGTATTTTTCTATTTCAAATGAACTTAAATCTTCATAAGCAAATTCACTACCCATAAATGGACCAGCTTTGTTACTGGATGAAATACGTTTGGTTCTTTTTAGTGCTGGTAAATAGAGCCATTGATCATCCGGTTTTAAAGCATGGCTGAAGGAAAGAAAAGCCGTGCCTTTAACATCTTTTGGAGTATCAAAAATAGTCAAGCCTTTATCACCATCACCATTCACTTCTAAATTAAAGCTGCGGATTTTTCTTTGTGTGGTAATGCGGCCTTTTCTATCTTGTAATGTCATCGACATGGTGGCTTTAGAATCAGTCCATCCTCTGTCTCTTTTTTCAGATTCTATAGCAATTGCTAACCCTTTTTCTTCGGGGGTTTCTGCAATAAGGTTGAAGGATAATAGACTAAACGTTAACAGGCTGAGAGTTTTCAATGTCAGTTTGTGATGTTTCATGATCTTTTTCCTCGATTTTCATTAGTAATGGGGGAAGTAATAAAAAGTCAACGATAAGAGCTACTGCTATGGTGAGTGCTGTCATTTTCCCCATGTCACTGTTCATGGTGAATGTTGAAAAAGTTAATATAAAGAATCCAGCAACCAATATCAGTGTGGTTGCCGTTAAGGCGACGCCGACAGTTTTGAATGCATAGCGCGTAGCATCAAAGGTATTCATATTTTTTTCACGTCGGGCTCTTAAGTATTTACTTAAAAAGTGAACAGTATCATCAACCACAATACCCAGCGTCATACCGACAACAATACTGAGAGACATACCGACCTGACCGACAAATAAACCCCAAAGTCCAAATGCTATACCGGCGGGTATTAAGTTGGGAATTAAACTGATGAAACCCATTTTAAGAGAACGTAATGAGAAAATAAGAATAGCGGAAATTAATACCAGAGCTAACGACGTACCTATTAAAGAGCTTTTAATAGTACGGGCACCGATATGGGCAAACATTAAATTGGGACTGGCCAATTCAACGACGATATCGGGTGCATTTTGTTTAAACCAGGTGTTAATACGTTTTTCCAAATCGATCATTTGGTTGGATGACAGAGTTTTTAAGGTCAAGCCTAAACGAACAGAAGATTTGCCGACATCAATCTGGTTGGTTAAATCCAGGCCTTGTGGTAAGGACATTTCGTAAAGTAATAAATATTGTGCAGAAAGCTCACGGGAATCCGGTAAACGATACCATGATTGATCATCGGCATGCATACTGCGATTCAATTGTTTTAGTGTGTTACTGAGGGTTTCTACATGCAGTACTTCAGGTTGCTGTTGAGCAAATTTGGAAAATTGCTCTATCTTTCCCAAGTATTCTGTTGCATTAATACCATTTTCTTCTCCCGATTTTGCGGAAATAAAAATATTATAGAGTCCTGTTAGGTGTTCTTCTGAGTAATCTGTCGCATTACGGAAAGGGACACTTTTATCAAAATATTTCACAAATTCATCATTGAGTTCATTTTGGGGAATAAACAGGATGGCTGCAATAGAGCTGATCGCAAAAAAAGGTAATAAGATGTTACGTTTTTTAATGACCCAAAGGCTGAGTTGATCCATCCAGGTAGCTGCTTTGGGTGAAGCACCTTTGGATTTGACAGGCAATAGTGACATGGCTGCTGGCAAAAAAGTCACTGAGAAAATAAAAGCAAAACCCACGCCCATAGCAATGACATTGCCCATATGTCTTAAAGGCGGCACATCACTAAAATTCATGCTTAAAAAGCCAATGGCTGTTGTGATACTGGTAAGAAATATGGGTTGCATATTGATACGAAGTGATTCAACCATAGCTTGTGTTTTATCGAGACCTTCTCTACGATTTTGCTGGAAACTACTGAGAACATGTACGGTATCCGCCACAGCCATAGTGAGAATAATAATGGGGGCATTCATAATTGGCCCACTTAAAAATCCGCCAAGCATGAAAAAGATACTGACAGAGGCGATACAACAAAATACAAATATAAACAGGCTGGAAATGGTGCCACTGAGTGTTCGTGTTAATGCCCATAAGGCAAGAAGAACAATCACTAGCATTAATGGATACAATGTAAAAAAGTCTTTGAATGTAGCTTCAGGAAAAGCCACATTCATCATAACCAATCCGGTTAAGTGAACTTGAATATTAGGGTTCTGTGCTTCTACTTCTTTTGCCAGATTGCGAACAAAACTGGCGACTTCTTCAACTTCAGTAATAGGGTTATCTGGTAGTTGAACGGTAATATTGACCCCTGTAAAGGCTTTGTCTTCAGAGATAAGGCGATTGAGTAATGCTGGATAACTGGTGGCAATGTTGCCTAATTCGATCAATTCTTTTTCAGTAAAGCTGGCGATGTCTTCCTTTGAAATGACATGATGAGAACATTCATCCAGGTAGAGTTCGCCGTTATTCCGAGTCGTTAACGGATAGCAAATTAAATCTTTAACAACAAGATCATCTTCTCCTCTTGCCCAGGTATGTTGGAAATTCGTAATGGAGTCGACACGGAGTTTATAGGGGGTTTTCCAGGCTTCTTCTGTGAGCCATTGGATAGACTGTAAGGTCTTGGGAGTAAAAACGTTACCATCCTTGGGCGTAATCACCATTAATACATTATCCGATTTATTATAGGTGTTTTGCATATCTTCAAATGCAATGAGCTGTGGATTATCTGGCGAAAAGAAAACTCGGTAATCTGATTTAAAGACAGGAGGATTAAGTGCCATGTAGGTCATAGCTAATGCGATAAATGCAATGGTTGACAGAATGACCCACCAACGATGACGGATAATCCAGTGAGCATAATTTACAATTTTGTTTTCATTCATTGCCATTACTCCAGAGGTATGGGGGCGTAGAGCATACAAACAGACCAGTTGGTATGTCAATATCTATTTTATGACAATGTTATTTATATTGGTTATTGTTATTTTATAATGGTTTACTTCTGGTACTGTGCTATTTGAAATCCTGTATCATTGGATAGTACAACTATAAAATAACTAACCTCAGCTGCGCATAAGAAAAGTTCACATTACTTTGTCTATGAATCAATCGATAAATGTCTAGCTTCAATTCATTCAATCAGTAAACACTATGCCACCGAACGTATTTTGGTTAGATAATCCTCTTATACAAGACAGCCAGAAGCAGTTACTGCTTGATGTAGGGCTAGAAGTAACTCATGATGATCAAGTCACGGATGATAGGTGGATTATATCGAACAACCCTGAGGGTAAGTTGGTCTTGTGTTATCGATTGCAGAAAGAAAGCAAAACAGGACAACTGTCTTTTGACTGGTCTTCCAAGCAAATGCGTTTTCGATTACAACAGGGTGGTGGTCGTCAGGAAATGTTAGCCAAAGCTTTAGGTTTAAAAAAAAATCCAGAGGCGAACATTCTGGATGCAACAGCGGGTATGGGAAGAGAAGCTTTTCTACTGTCATCTTGGGGAGCAGCCGTTACAGCTGTAGAACAGTCCGCAGTTTTGTTTGTATTATTGAAAGATGCAATGAGTTATTTTAAGAAAAGTTCATTGATTCAATCGTCATTTTATTTGGATATTCGTTATGGAAGGAGTGAACACTATTTGGAAGGTTTAGAAAAAGATAAATATCCAGACATGATTTATATTGATCCTATGTTTCCAGAACGCCAGAAATCTGCTTTAGTGAAAAGTGAAATGAGAGTTTTAAAAAAGCTAGTGGGTAATGAACAAACATCTTATGACAAACTTATGATGGTAGCATTAAAAAAAGTAAAAAATCGTGTTGTGGTAAAGAGACCTGCCAATGCAGATTGCTTGGGATATGTTAAACCTGCTTATCAAATGATATCTGGAAAATATCGTTTTGATATTTATAAAGTGATGTAATAAAAAAATAAATGTCTATTGGTTTTAATCATAAATGTTAAAGTAATGTTAGAGCCTGTTTATCTTTTACAAAATGAACAGATGCAAACTATAAAAGATAAACAGGCTCTAGTTTAAATGTCGTGTAAAATTAAAAATTATTTTTAATAATATATTTTTCTAAATCATGGAAACTGGTTTTTGATACACCTATCACAAAAATAAAAAGTATCTGTATGAATTTGGTCTGGATCACTTTACAAATTTTTGTAAATTTGTGTAAAGTAAGCAGACTTCATTTTTGAAGTCAATAATCTTAATGTTTTTTTAAATTTTCTTTAATCCCGTAAAGGGTTTTGAAATCTTAGAGAGTGATGACTATGAAAAAATTAATTATTTTATCTTCAGCAGCATTGTTATCTGGTGCTGCATTCGCTGCAACAACTTGTACAGTAAGTTCTGATAACTGTTTTCAAAGAACGTTTAACGAAAATGTCAGTGCTAGCAATGTAAATGGTAATGTTACAGTAACTTCAAGCGCTACAGGCAATACATTGTTTACTGCTTCTTGCCCAACAAACACAGTTAACTTTTCTTGTAGTGCTACTGCTGGTTCAACAGGTGGTAGTTCTTCTAGCTCATTCTGCGACAGAATCCCACAAAGGTTCAGAAGCTTCTTCAGAATGTGCCGATAATTTCTTAAAATTATCATTTTGAGCAAAAAAGCCGATTGGTTTCCCAATCGGCTTTTTTGTTTTAGAGTGAGTGATAGCTAATTTATATAGGTATCGCTAAAGCATCCTTGATTGAACTGGGTAGTTCAATAGAGGTCACTTATCTCGAGTCAAATTATTTAAGTCTGGGAAGATAAAACACGTGCTGTTCAGGATCATCCGATGAATTGGTTTTCATATGCACTGTTTCTGCCCAACTCTGCTGTGAAATAGAAGCAATTAACTTTTCTACTGCCTGGGTCTCTGGTGAGTACACTTCGATACGGCACATATCTGCTTTACAAATAATGGAGTCAATTTGATGTTGATTGTTGGTATTTTGTAAATAATCTGAAATTTTCTTTTCATATTCGATACTCCAGTCATCTACTTCGTTGTTATTTTCAAATGTTTTTTGTAGGTGAGATGACTGCTCTTCATCAAGTTGTAAACCGGATGTTTTAACCTTTGTCAGTACCATTTCCTTATTTAATTTTTCAAGCTCTTCAACACTCATAGGTGCTGATGATTCAGATTCAGCCAGATTACCTTTCTTTTTAGAAGTATCATTAGAACGCAATTGTTGAATCTGATTTTTTAGCTGTGCAATTTGTTGATCTTTTTTATTGAGTACTTGTTTGATTTTACTTTTGAATAACTCAAGTTCATTTTGATCACTGTCCTCAATATTGATATTTGAAATATCATTCATAAGCACTTCTGTGTTTTCATCCAATGTATCCAAATCTGCTTCTGACGTGTTTTTATTATTCGGATTTGGAGATAATATGAATCCTAAAACAAGTCCAAAAATAAGTGTAATCGCAGGGATAATTAATTTATGCATGGTGAAAACTCTACAGTAGATATTTTTATTGAGAAATGGAAAGTTGATTAAAGTTTGTTTGTATTAAAAACAATTTAAAGGTAAGTTAGCGCTTACTAAAATGGATAACTAAAATCCTAATTTCATAGGAATATCCAAATTAATTTTCCATATTATCTTAATTTGCTTTTTTAATAAAGAAAATATACCAAAAAAAGTGTAGAAAACTTTGCATTTTTTCAGGCTATTCTATACTTAAAGTTAAGTGTCGCAGTTATTAAATATAGTTTGCGAAAGTTTTATTTTTATTTATCAATTAAAAGATTCATTTTGGAGGCACTATGAAAGCGAGTAATCAAGGTTTTACGTTGATTGAGTTAATAGTAGTAATTACGATTATCGGTATCTTGGCAGCAGTCGCTGCGCCGAGATTTATTGGTGTACAAACAGATGCTCGTATTTCTGTATTGAGAGGTGTTGAAGCTTCGATGTTAAGTGCTGCAAGTCTGGTATATGCAAAATCATTGATACAGGGTATTGAAGGTACTGCAGGACAATCAGCCGATACAGATAATGATGGTGCAGGTGATACGAATGTTGAGTTTGGTTATCCTGAAACAGAAGCTATTGTTGGTTTATTGGATTTACAATCCAATGATTTAATTACTGCAGCAGCGACAGGCGAAGTGGGATATGACTTAAATAATGACGCAGCAGTGGATGCAACATGTCGTGTGGTTTATACGGAAGCTGCGGCTGCAGGTGGTACACCCACAGTAACGGTAACATCAACAGGTTGTTAATCACTGTACTAGCTTTGCTATGATATTATCGTGAATCATTTGTATGATAAAAAGCCGTCTGCTTGTCAGGCGGCTTTTGCGTTATTAGAACTGATTGTTGTTTTATTAATTATTGCTATTTTGGCCGCTGTTGTTATACCCAAATTTTTATCGGATGATGACTATAGCAGTCGTTCTGTTGCTGCGGAATTGATTGTTCATCTGCAATATGCGCAACAACTGGCAATGAACCATACGGGAAAACAAGTGACGGTCAATATTGGCAGCAATTCTATTAGTATTCAGCAGGATGGCAGTCCAATTCGATCTTTGCAGGGAGAGCTCTATCCTTATACGTTTCCTCATAATGTTACAATATCACCAATAACCAGTTTAACCTTTACCAGTGAAGGTACATTGGCAGGCTCTGGTGTTACTTTAATGTTTACACCACTTATGGGTAGCAATATTTGTATTGAAACCAGTGGTTATGCCTGGTTATGTTAATGTCTAGACTGTAAAATAATACAATGAAAAATAGCATGATCAATACTGAGTTTCAAAAAGGGTTTTCTTTAATTGAAGTGGTTGTTGCTATTGCTGCGTTTGCTATTGCTTTTTCGTTTTTAATAGATGCTTTTTTCCCTCGCAGTGGTGCAAGTGTTAATCCTGTTTTACAGTTAAGATCGGCAGAGTTGGCACAAGCCTATATGGAAGAAATTTTAGGGAAACGTTTTGATGAAAATAATGCCTTAGGTTCGGGTATTCGTTGTGGTGCAGGCCCTGCTTGTACTGCGGTATTGGGGCCTGAACCTGGTGAGACGAGAGCAACTTATGATGATGTGGATGATTTTCAGGATCAGGATGGCCTGCCAGATATTCCTACCGATGCATTTGGTAATGTGAGAAGTGCTTATGCCAATTATAGAGTTTTGGTGACGATCGCCTATGCTGGTGCTGATATCAGTTTGCCTAATGCCGATGCCAAACGTATTGACATCCGCGTGACAGCGCCTAATGGTGATATTATGGATTTTTTGGTTTATAAAGGAAATTTCTAATGAATGATAAGAGACAGTCAATATTTTTTTCGAAAGGATTTACTTTAATTGAATTAATCGTCGTTATTATGATTGTTTCTGTTGTTGCTTTGTCTATAACAAGTTTTTATGCAGACAGTGTTGAGAGTTATTTACAATCTGAAACACGATTACAGCAGTCAGGAAATATAAGAACGGTATTGGAAAGAATTGGTCGGGATATCAGAGAAGCCATGCCCAATAGTATACGTGTGAATGCTGCAGCAAATTGTGTAGAGTTTGTACCCATTGTGGGTTCAACTTATTTTCTGAATTTACCTTTAACGCAGCCAGGTAATCAAATCATCGCCTTAAATGATACCCAACCCAGTACAGCAACACCACTGTATGTTATGGTCATGCCATTGAATACAGGTGAAATTTATAATCTTGCCAGTGGTTTTTCAGCTGAAGTCTCTAATATTTCAACTTTGGCAGGTAATCAAATGCAAATAGATCTGGTTGCAGCAACACGGTTTTTAAGAGCATCACCAAGAAACCGATTGTATTTTGTGCGTCAACCAGTCAGTTATTGTGTTGTTGCCGATGTACTCTATCGTTATAGTCAGTATGGTTTTCAATTAACACAATCTAATCCACCACCAGGTGGTGTAAGAACGTTAAATGATGTGTTGCTTGTTGATAGAGGTGTTCCCGTTACTGTCTTTGAATATAGTGCAGGCAATTTAAATCGTAATGGTTTATTGAGTATTGATCTGCATTTAGCAGGTCGACAGGAATCCATTTCCCTAAAACATGAAGTACATGTTCGTAATATTCCCTAAATATGAATAGAATCATGTCAAAACACAATAAAAATACAATGAGAGGTTTTAGTTTATTGACAACTTTATTTGTCATTATTATTTTATCATTACTGGCGGCAGCTTTATTTAGAATGACACAGTCAGGTAATATTGCTGTAGCACAGGAAGTATTATCTATCAGGGCTTTTTTTGCTGCTGAAACTGGGGCTCAAGCTATGGCAATGGATATTTTTCCATTGGCTGGTGCTGGTGTTTGTACAAATCGCACCATCAATTTTACTGCAAATGGTTTGGTTGGATGCAGAGCTTCTGTGGTATGTACAACCACGATTGTGAATGGTGAAAATTATTACAGAGTTACCAGTCAGGGACAATGTGCTATCGGTAGTGAAAAGGAAACCAGTAGAACATTAAATATATTATTGAAAGATATTTGATAGCATTATTAGAGGTAGCTATGGCTACATATGACTTGCATGGTATTGAGTATAAAATAAATGTTTTTATTATTTGCATTCTTCCAGTGTTTTACGCAGGTTATCCAGTGTTCTATGATCAGCATCAGAAAGATCGGCATCTTTAGATAGTTTTTTGGATAACATAATGCTTAATTCAGGGATGGACAAAGTATCCAGTTTTTCCTGGATTTGCAATTCAACGTAAGAGTTTTGTAATTGTAATTGTCTTTGCTTCTCAGCTGCTTGTGCATTCAGTTCAGCTTCTTTTTCCTGGCGTTGTATTTCAATAACATCAGCTTCTTTTTTAGCAATTTGTGCTTTTTTTTGTTCTACGATAGACAAGCGTTTCTCTTTTTCTTTAATAGCAGCCAGTTTTTCTAACTCAACTTGTGCATGATGTTCTTCTTGTTTCAATTTTTCTTTGTCTAACGCCTGTTGTTCTTTTTGTGATGTTAATTTGTCAGATTCAATTTTTTTTAAATCTTCTAACAATGAGAACAGTTTTTGATACATAGTGTTTACCTGAAGATGAATGCTACTGAGACCTAAATCATGCCAAAGTTCTTCGGCATTGATAATATATTTGAATTCATTCAGTATGGGTGTCAATATCGACTTTTTTATAGTTGAGGCTGCCTCTAACTGCTGAGTGGCAGTCATGACTTTGTTATGTGCGTCTGCAAACCATTGAATCTGCCCTTTGACATCTTCAGTAAAGGTATAAGAAGATAATGTTTGGCTCACTTGATTCAATGTAAAGTCATCTTTTTTACTGGCATGCACCAGTTCGTGAATTGATGCTTTCAGGGCATCTTGTTCTCGAAAAGTTTTGAACCACCAGAAAACGGCAGTTTTAGGGTCTTTTTGAAATAGTTGCTTTAAATAAGCAGTATGCTTCAACCCTTGTTGGGTGTAGGCATGCAGGTTTGATTTTACCTGTCCCCAATAGCCGTTTAATACGGGTTCCTGATGAGGTTGAGACAGGTCCTTTTGGGGGGGGTGTGGTGAATCATCCGATGGAATTTGAGGCGTTTCATTATTATTGGTGCAAGCACTTTCTGCATTCATCTGTTGTGTATCAGATGGCGCATGAGAGGGGGTAGCTGTGTTATGGTGTTGTTCTTTTTCTACCATTGGTATCATTATATACCCGTGCTACTTGAAGATACAGTTTTTAGCGTGATAAAAGCCCTAGAGGGTATTTTGTCAAACTATTTTGTTTAGAGATGTTAGGTTGGAATCATTATGTCCCATGAAAAACAGCAAGGCTATTTGGCAGCCATTGCTGCTTATGTCTGGTGGGGGTTATTCCCTATTTATTTCAAATGGCTTGAAGCAGTCGATGCTTTGGAAATTTTGGCACATCGGGTGTTTTGGTGTATACCAACCGTATTGATCATGATGACGTTACTCAATCGTCCTGTCCTTGTTTTAACAATATGGAAGAATGCCAAGCTGCGTTGGTATTTATTATTATGCGCTGGTTTAATTTCGGTTAATTGGTTTATTTTTGCATGGGCAGTCATTCATGACCAAATACTGGCAACCAGTTTGGGTTATTTCATCAATCCCATTTTTTCTATTCTATTGGGTGTACTTTTTTTACATGAAAAAATGAATCGATTGCAGTGGATGGCTGTCTTGCTGGCATTGTTGGGTGTTTTAAATCAGGTTTGGGCTGTTGGAGAGGTACCTTGGATGTCTTTAACGCTAGCTATCACCTTTGGCCTTTATGGTTTCATCAGAAAACAAATGGATGTTGGCGCTATGAATGGCTTATTGATTGAAACATTATTTTTATTGCCATTGGCAGTGGGTTATTGGATTGTTTTAACAGTCTATTCTCAAATGAGTTTTGGTCAGATAAACAGAGTAACCGATGGTCTATTGATCATGACCGGTTTGGCCACAGCATTACCTTTGATATTATTTGCTTATGGCGCCAGGAGGATACCTCTATATGCAATAGGTTTTTTACAATTTATTGCACCCAGCATGACATTTATATTGGCTGTATTTGTTTATCAGGAAGCCTTTAATCTAAAGCAAGGAATTACTTTTGGGTTGATTTGGTTAGGTATGTTGCTTTATTTATTAAATCATCTGGGGATAAATCAGAAAAAAATTTCTAGTGATTTCAAAAAATGATAAATGTCATAAATATGACACAAATATTTAGCATAGATTAAGCTTTTTTCCTACACTATTAATAGAGTGTGCAAATAAAAAGTGTGTTTATTTTATGCTTGCTATTCCAGTTGTTGAATTAAAAAACGGTTATTGTGTTAGAGTTCATTCGCAAAATAATCAGAATAAAATTATTCAGGATGATCCTGTTCAAGTTTTTGAAGCATTGGCTGAACAGGGTGCCAGGACAGTACATGTTGTTGATACGGATGCGATTCGTAATGGACTCCCTGAACATATTACTATTGTTGAAAAGATAAAAAAATCTTTCCCTGATATTGAATTGCAGGTGATGGGTGGTGTGAATACAACCGATGATGTTTTAATTTGGTTGGATGCAGGGGCTGCCTGTGTCGTTGTGAGTGGAAAGGTAGTACGACATATGAGTCGTCTGGAAATGTTTTTAATGGAGTTTGGTCGGGAAATTATTATTAATTTTGATGTGAAGGCTTCGTTGTGGCAGCAAGGCTACTGTCCGGTCAATGGTATGTGTTTGGCAGAATGGACCCGTTTATTGGAAGAAGAAGGTATTGCCGCCTTAATGTTTAAGCAAATTCCCGAGAAGGGACAAGTGAATGGCCATAGTTTATTGGCAGCCGGTGAATTGGCATCTAGAATCAATGTGCCGGTTATTGCTCATGGTGGTGTGAACAGTCGAACAGATTTGGCCAATTTATCCAACCCGGAATTTGACAATTTATATGGTGTGACTTTGGGTAAGTCACTTTTTGATGGAAAATTTTCTTTTTCTGAAGTGATCTCAATGTTACCGAATTAATCGTAGTGCAGATATCGTATGATTCTGCCTTGGCAAATATAAGATAACACGGACCTCCGCAATATTATCCGTTATACTTAAGTAACCTGAACTCGGGATAAGAAAGCCCGCCCAGCACACAGATTTAAACGTTTTTCTGCGTTAAGCTTGCTACCAATAGCCTGCTATTACCACGCAAGCTTGCCTGGCTAACCACTTAAATCTGAGCACTGGTATCATGCTTTGACTAACTCATTGAAATTAAAAGCTAATCGGTTTTTCTTATCCCGAGTTCAGGTTAAGTATTCAGTTCTAACAGTCCCTAAGATAACATATCTTTTAAAACGATTTTATTGATGAGTTCAAAGACACCAGCCAGTTTGCTTGATCATTCATTGGATGCTGTACCTAATGTACCCGATCGACATCAGCCTGTTGGATTTATTTTACGACTGGCGAAAGCGTTGCACACTTATGGCGTGCCTGCGTATGAATTGGAACATACTATTACAGCCTGTGCACAAAAGTTAGGGTTTGGTGTTCAATGTCTATCTTTGCCAACGAGCATTACATTAACATTGATGGTATCTAAGGATAATATTGATACTTTTGTGATTCGGGTAACGCCTGGTGAGATCCATTTGGATAAGTTACGTCGCGTCAGTGATATTGCACATCAGGTCATGTCAGATAAACTCACTGTGGCAGAGGGTGCTGAAGCATTAAAACAATTGAATTCAGAAGGCGCTTTATACTCAAAAGGTTTACAGCTTTTGGCATTTGCATTGGTTTCAGCATCGGTCAGTCGATTGTTTGGTGCTGGATTGAATGAAGTGATAGTTGCCTTGTTTTGTGGTTTTTGTATGGGGTTATTGATTGCACTTGCAGAAAAAGTCACCTTTGTGAATCATTTATTGCCGGCACTGTCAGCACTCAGTTTAAGTATTTTTGCGCATGCCTTATCGACGGTGATACCGATTACCTCAACAACCTTGTGTATTCTTTCTGGATTAATTATTTTATTACCTGGACTGGCTTTAACCATTGCCATGACAGAATTAGCAACACAACATCTGATGTCTGGGACAGCGCGCTTATTTGGTGCAACGATTGTTTTTATTTTAATGGCATTTGGTATTGTTATCGGGAGCCAATTAGCCAATACCTGGTTTCCTGAGTTGACCATGTTAGAGCACACAAAAGTGGTATTGCCGACTTGGAGTGAATGGGTGGCCGTTTTGTTTGCAGTATTTTCTTTTTCAATTTTATTTCAAAGTCGTGTAAAGGATTTTGGTTGGATTTTTTTAGGGTGCGCGGTTGCTTTTGCTACGGTTAAATATACCTCCCTGTTTTTAAATACCTCCCTCAGTGCTTTTTTTGGCGCTGTCGCTGTGGGAGCTATAGCCAATTTAATATCCCGTTTTAAAGCAATCCCCGGAGCTTTTATGGTGATTCCTGGTTTTATCATTTTGGTTCCTGGTTCCATAGGATTTAATAGTGTCATGGCCTTATTGGAAGATGATATCCTGGGCGCCATTCAAACGGCATTTCAAATGAGTCTGGTGGGTATTTCGTTAATATCCGGTTTGTTGATTTCATCACTGGTCACTTTGCCCAAATCCAAACGTATTAGCACACTGGATGATGAGTCACCAATGACTTAATATGCAGGTTATGAGCAAACTATAAAAGGTAAACAGCTCCTATGTTTAGAATTATTATTTTTTTATTGGTAGGCAGTTTGGTTGGCTGGTTTGTCGGCAAACTAATGAAAGGCAGTGGTTTTGGCTGGCAAGGTAATCTTGTTGTTGGGATTATTGGGGCATTGATAGGTGGTTTTGTCTTTTCCTTATTGGGTATCGTCTTTTTTGGTTTCTTTGGCTTGATTATTAACAGTTTTATCGGTGCACTTATCTTTGTCTGGCTTATTAACTGGCTAAAAAATAAATAAGTAGAATGGTGGCCCGGGGCAGAATTGAACTGCCGACACAAGGATTTTCAGTCCTCTGCTCTACCAACTGAGCTACCAGGCCAAGGTTTCCATTACACTGTACTTCCTATTGTACGTATTTTCTGATGTAAGTACTTCTTTGCAAGTACTTCTTGTTGTGCTGTATTTCCCATTGCACTTCAAAGAGGCAACAGGTTATCAATGTCATTATTGGTTATGATTCCTTAAGCAATTTAATTTTGTCGATGGCGGTTCTATTTGAATGGATGGCCACTTGACAAAAGAGTGGCGTATTAAACCGGCTCGAGTGTTTAAAGTCAAGCTTTTGGTGTTAATTTTCTGGTGGAACATATCCTTCTGGCATGTCATAGTCTCCACCGAAAAGAAATTTTTCCATTTCACCGGTTAAATAGACTCGAGTGTCTGGGTCAACAACATTGAGTCGTTTTTCATTGATGAGCATAGTTTGATGCTTTAGCCACAATAACCAGGCTTCTTGAGAGATATTCTCCAGAATCTTTTGTCCAAGTTCGTTTTGAAAAGGTGCCTGATGGAGTCCAGGAAGGTTTTTTTTAAGCTTTTGGCAATAGACAGTGTTTGTCATTGTAATGTTGATAGCCATTTGTAAAAAGGGGCGGGTAAGCCAATTTTATCGAGGTCAGAGAGTTTGTGCCAGTTAAATTTAATAGGTGGTTGTTTGGCAGAATCTTTTAGACACAGCTTTATGGGATGAATATTCAAGTGAAAATGAGTGAAGGTGTGTTTTATCTGTGGTTGTGCTTCTTGACTGCCAATAGACTGGCAAAGTGCTTCCTGAGCCCAGGGTTTTATTTGGTGGATGTTATCTGGAATTTCCGGTAAGGCCCATAATCCGCCCCATATACCTGATGAAGGGCGTTTTTCAAGTAGTATCTGTTGTTTGGATATCAACAGGGCAAAACGTTTATTTTTGAGTGGCTTGGCTTTTTTGGGTTTACTGTTTGGAAAGTCATGCTGGCGGTCATTGCGTTTTGCTTCACAGGATAGATGTAGAGGGCACTGATGACATTCTGGATGACGTCGACGACATAAGCTGGCCCCTAAATCCATCATAGCCTGATTATATTGAGCCGTTTGTGATTGAGGTGTGAGCTTTTCGGCAATGTCCCAAAGTTGTTTATTAACCGCTGTTTGTCCAGGCCAGCCTTCGATGGCATAGAAGCGGCAGAGTACTCGTTTGACATTACCATCCAAAATACTGGCCGCTTTTTGCATGGATAATGAAAGAATAGCGCCAGCCGTTGAGCGTCCAATGCCCGGTAAGCTTTGTAATTGTTCGAGTGTGTCAGGCCAGATGCCCTGGAAGTCATCAACAATCTGTTGTGCACATTTCAAAAGATTGCGAGCACGTGAGTAATACCCCAGACCACTCCATAAACAGAGCACATCGTCTTCATTCGCTTTTGCCAAATGTTCCAGGGTTGGAAACTGGTGCATAAAACGTTCGTAATAAGGGATGACCGTGGCAACCTGAGTTTGCTGCAGCATGATTTCTGAAACCCAAACCCGATAGGGTGTCGTATTTTTTTGCCAGGGCAGGTTTTTTCTGCCTTGTTGATCATAGAAAGCGAGCAAAGCATTTTGAAAATCTTTGGGTTGCAAAAAAATAACCTCACGGAAGTGGATGTTGTTCAGATTGTTGTTGTTCAGATTGTTGCTGTTCAGACTGTTCAGGAGCCGTTTTTTCAGGAACAGATTGTTCGGAAGCAGATTGATCTTTAATAAAAGCTTTTCTGGCAAGGTGTGGAATTAACAAGTGCAAAGGCATACGCAGATAATGGCCACGAATAAATAATGCTTTTTCTAAAGACGGACTCAAAGGTGTACGACAAGTCATGTGGTTGGGTAACAGCAACTGTATCATTAATTTATGCATCATACGCTGAGTGAAAGGTGATGGCTTATCACGACAGGACCTTTCCAGCTCTAGTGGCAGTGATGGCCAAAGAAAGTGACGTAAATAACGTAAGGCATAATAAGTAAAGCGCGATAATCCCAGGGTATTACTGCGTTCAATCCATTTTTCGATAAATTGCGGTTCATCTTTTTGGAAATACTGAATTAATTGATAAATATCCAATAAATCACGTAAGCCATGATCGGTTTCACCTTCACTGAATAAATGGGCCGAAGAGTGCATCACTTGATCGACAGGTGAGAGTACTTTAAAAAATGGAAATGCGGCACAGTGTATAGCGTGTTCGATGAGTGGCTCACCTGGTACTGTGATTTTTGCCGTAGGCGGTAAAATACGATGATGGACATCTAACACACTGGCACGACTGGCGTGTTGTAAAGGCGGTATTTCATGCATCCAGCGTCGGTAATAACGATCATCATAATCATCATGGTGACTGGATATCCATCCCGACCATTTTAGTAACTCTTCGATATGACTGATTTCAGATTCAGGCACCAGTAAATCAATGTCACCATAGAGTCGATTGCTGCTGTGTGGTAATTCCTGTGCCAGATAAGCAGCACCTTTGAGTAAAATAATGGGCGCATCAGATTTGGAAAGTGCATTTTGTAAACGGTTCAATTCCCAGTGAATGCCAGCAACCTGTGCCTGAGAGATAATACGAGCCGATTGTAAATGACGCACAAGTGCTGGATTAAACTGTGATTGATAGGGTAGGAGTTGTTGAGCAACCTGAGGTAATAATAAACACTTTCTTGATTGACGAATGAGCAGGTCGCAGTCACTGTCGGTTAAGCGTTCATAGGACAACTGCTCAGTTAATAATTGGCACAATAGATTCAAAGTATTAGCCTATCAGTTCTTTATACCAGGAAACCGCATCATCCAGGGCGCTGTAAGTTAAATGAAAACAGCGATCTTGACAGGCATCAATGACAGCAGAGAGTCGATGAAATCCTTCTTGTTTTAAAAGGTGATAGTTAAACCCCTGTTCAGCCAAAACAACCAGGGCTTCAGCTGGATCGAGTTGCTTTGTAGTCAGTGCTGCATTGGCCTGATAATGTGGAAATACTATAGCAAACGGGGTTGCTTTTTGGTGTGCCTGTTCAATATCTGAGTGTTTGGGCTTTAAATGAGCCACAGTACCTTTGGCTGTGTCTTTAGCGATAGAAGTGAAAACAGATTGTGGATGTCTGTTTTGAATGATATCTATGGACTGGTTCTTAAGACTGACAGGTCGGGGTGAGGGTATTAAGTGATGTATGTCATCAATTAAAGTCAATTCATCAGACAGTAATTGCCAGTCATTAAACATGAGCTCAGCCGTCAGAGTACTTTTTCCAGCACCGGGAAACCCAGGCATAATAATGCCTTTGTTTTTTTGGGCAATAACAGCGGCATGCAATATCAGATATTCATGAGCATGGTTGGCATAGCACCAGTTTAACCCCCATTCCAGCATGGCATAATCCTGCTGTTTGGGAAGTGGTAAAAAAGGGGCAAAGTCATCAAAATAAAATTGTGCCTGAGGTTTATACCACTGTCTTTGGTAGCGAATAGAGACATCAAAATCAGCAAATTGAGCTTCTGAAATAGGGTAGTCTCCGTACATGGCTCTTAGATTTTGAATCACATTAGAACACTTTGAAAAAAAACGAGTAGTAAAGGGGGGCGTATTCAGGCATAGGCCTGACGCACTCAAGGTTTTTTGCAGTTTATGGAGAGATAGTTGATTCAGCTTCATTGACGCTTATTATACCGTCAATACATAAGCTGTCGAATCCTGATTCCAGGTGAGACATGATCTCTTCTTGTTGAATATTGATTCCTTCACAAAGACGTTGTGTGATTGATGATAAAGACAGAGGTTCTTCCATTAAATATTGAAGTGCATGAAATAGAATGGGATTAATTAATAAAGTACTATGAGAGAGAGGATGGTATAAAACACCATAATCCTGCCATCTTCTGATTTGAATAGGATGATTCAAATGGTAGATGACAGGGGAAGCAGTCATAAATGCAATAAATTAGGCGCCACAGATATTTTTTAAGAATTTTTTAATATCGGTTTTGTACATTTTTACGCCATTTGAGGTTCTGCAATATCCAAATTTGTCATATTGAGAAGCCATGCCTTTGATTTCTTTCGTGGTAACCACATAGCCTGGGAGATTGGCATTACAATTTAATAAAGCGGCAGAGAAAAGGGCGTGTAAAGAACTTGGTTTATTTTTCATACAATGAAGCATGGTTTTATTGGCTCGATGACTCAGCCGCCCCTTGCATCTAAAGGCATCTTTACATAAAGTGCCGCCCTGGTTAGGATCATTCTGGCAGTTGGAATTTCCAGGATTTTTTATTGCGCATCCAGAATGCTTATAAGGAGACCAGTTGTAATTGTTACACCAGAATTTAGGTGAATGACCGCCGCAGGGCTTGTGAACATCTGGATTGGAAAGATTGCCTGACATGAATCCAGACGGTGCACAGGTATAAGTGCCTAAAACAGGCTTGCTCGCCAAGCTTAAAAGAATGGGTGCAGCCGTTAATCCTGTGACCAGTCGACGCCTTTTTTCATTCGTTTCTGAAGAAGTATTCACATCATTGTCGATGTTTTCGTCTTTACTGTTGATATCTGACATAATAGTTCCAAAAATGATGGTGGTTGATAAACACTGATTTTGTTCAATGACATCGGATTATATGACTATACATTTAACCAGCGACTATATAATAACGAGATGTCTGTTTTGTGACGGCTTGCAAATCGATGAAGCAGTCAATATACAAATCCGCGTTATTATACCTAATTTGCGAACTTGCAATCAATAAATCATTGTTAAGTTAAGCACAAATCGTACCAAAGTAAAAATAACTTAATTATCAAAAGGTTATAGTGTTATGGGTGTTTAATCATCGAGCATTTGTAAAAGTTTTCAACAGGGTTCGAGGTTAATTAGGTGTAATAGGGTGCATAACGGGGATAATAAAAGATAAAGAGATCCACATGATCACTACCAAAGGAATACCAATTCTCAAGAAATCAGAAAAACGATAGCCTCCGGCATTCATAACCAATAGATTGGTTTTGTAGGCAACAGGTGTTGCGTAGCTCATATTGGCGCCAAAAAGAACGGCAATCACAAAAGGTTCGGGAGAGAGAGATAATTGTTCAGCGACAGATATAGCAATAGGCGTACCTATAACCGCTGCGGCATTATTTGAAACGATATTGGTCAGTAGAGCAAGAAGTAGCATTAGGCCACTGATAATGACCGTAGGTGGTGCGCCAGACATGAGTGCAACAAAGCTTTGGGCCACATAATCGGCACCACCGGTTTGCAATAATGCCTGCCCCAGTGCCAATGAGGCCGCAACAATTAAAACAACTTGTGTACTTAGAGCACGTGAGGCCTCCTGCCAGTTCATACAGCGTGTGGCTATCATCAGGACGACACCCAGGAGTGCACTGAGAGCGATGGGCATAATGCCTATTGCTGCAAACAAAATAATACTGACCATGATAATCAATGCGAGGCCTGCTTTTTGTGAGCGTGGCAAATCTGTGGTGGCATCCAAAACCAGGAGTTCACCCTGTTGTTTCATGGTAGCAATATTTTCTCTTGGTCCCTGCACGAGCAATACATCGCCTATCATAATGGGTGCGTTACCAACTCGACTCATTTGTTTGATGGCTTTCCCTTCACGGTGGACAGCAATCACCACCATTTTAAATTGATCAATGAAACGAATTTCTTTGAGTGTTTTTCCTACCAGGGGGGAGCCAGGAACAATGACAATTTCTGCCAGTTGTTGATCGTCAGCGGTCAGTGGATGTTCTTTATCCACTCTTTGTTTGCCTACGTAAAGTTTGGCATTAATTAATTGCTCGAATTCTTTTAAGTTTTCTGGTGTATCTTTGACTCTGAGTCGATCCCCTGCCTTTACCTGTGCATCTGGCATGGGAAGAATATGTGTTGTGCTTTCAGCCCCTCTTTGTATGCGTTCAACATTGAGGTTGCCGCCAGCGCGTTCAATAATTTCTGATAATGTTTTTCCGTCAGCGAAGCCACCTTCAGAGATGGTCAGATTAGCACTAAAGAGCCGGGGAGAGGCATCTCCCATAGTAGCCTGTCGAAAAGGGATAATACGGGGTGCAATCAGCCACAAATAAGCAATCGCAATAGCGCCGGCAATCGCGGCTGTTCCAAAAAAGTCGAACATTTCAAATTGTTTCATACCTAAGTCAGCAGCAACAGAAACAACCAGAAGATTGGTCGATGTGCCTATAGTTGTGGACATACCGCCAACAAGTGTGGCCAGCCCCATGGGCATCAATACGGATGATGAGGATGAACCTGTGCGTATGGACACACTGATTAAAATAGGCAGCAGTAAGACGACAATGGGTGTGTTATTCATAAAGGCGCTCAAAATTGCACCAATAACTAAAGTCAGTAAGAGAGAGATGACGGGTGTTTTTCTCCAGAGCTTTGCCAGAATGCGTCCAATGGGTTCAAGAGCACCTGTTCTTACCAGGCCTTGCCCTGCCATCATCAGGGCACAAACGGAAACCAGGGCTTCGTGTCCAAATCCTAAAAAGAAATCCGTTGCTTTTAGTGGCACTGGCTTTCCTGTTGGTGTAAAGGGGATCAATTCAAACCCAACAGCAAGAATAATCAGAATCAGCAAGCAACTGGTTTCTAGTGGTATGTCATCTCTACGAAACAAGTAGAGAGCAAACACAGTTAATAATAAAACGGCCAGTGCGTGGTAATTGGGAATATCAGGAAACTCAAACATAAAAATGCTGTGTTATCAATATATGGGATAATTAAAAAATCTAGTGTACACTAAGTATGCGCTAAGCTGAGTGCTTTATCACCTAATCATACCTTGGATTGAGTGAATCGCAAGTTAAGACGGGTTTTGTTACAATATTTATTATTGATATCGCAAACTGATTTTCTTTTTTCGTTGTAATAGCTACTGTTATGATAAAAAAGATAAACAGCCTCTAACGCATCGAACAATTTTTAACTGATAAACCCCAGAAGCATAACATCTGAATCTGAATGGAAAAACAAACCTTCACATTGATAAAACCTATTCGTAGTTTTGTTTTAAGAACAGGACGTATGACCAAAGGGCAAAAACGGGCAATGGATGAACTTTTTCCACGATGGGGTATTGATTATCAATCCAGTAGTTTATTGATGGATGATGTGTTTGAGCGTTCGGCCCCCATTGTTTTAGAAATTGGTTTTGGTATGGGACAGTCTTTGGTTGAACAGGCTTCTAAAAATCCTGATAAAAATTTTTTGGGTATTGAGGTGCATCAACCCGGCGTTGGTGCATGTTTATTGATGATCGAAGAGAGTGGCATTGATAATTTAAAAGTGATTCAGCATGATGCGGTAGAAGTGCTCAACAATATGATACCGGATGAGAGTTTGCAGGGGATGCAAGTTTTTTTCCCCGACCCCTGGCATAAAAAAAAGCATCATAAACGGCGATTGATACAAACAGATTTTTTAGAGATGTGTTGTCAAAAACTGATGAAACAGGGTTGGATACATTGTGCGACTGATTGGCAGGACTATGCCGAGCATATGCTGAGGGTTTTTAAGAAAAATCAACAGTTAAAAAATCGTTCTCTGGATAATACTTATGTAGAAAGACCGGCAAGTCGACCACTCACCAAATTTGAAAAAAGAGGTGAGCGGTTGGGTCATTCTGTTTGGGATTTAATTTTTGATAAAATGTCTTGATTCAGACATACAGTTTTTTTAGAAAACCAAAGTAAAGCCTTTTTCAGGTACATTTCTTTTTTCGTAAGAAACCTGGTCAATAATAGTACCTTGGTTATCTATGATACTGATGGTATCTCTTTTGTTACTCAAGCGTACTTTATTGGATAAGGTGATGCGCAGTGTTTCTCCTGCGTTTAAGGTGCCATCCAATGCTTGTTGATTATGGTTATCGGCAACATAGAGAAGATCCAGTACAATGGACTGGTTGGCGGTATTTAAAATAGTGACGGTTTCTTCTGATTGTTCCGATGACGTATTTGGATTAACCAGTGCACCAACAATTCTTAAGGAGCCTTCACCAATATGTTGATGAATTGGAGAGGGTGCTGGTGTGGGTAATTCAAAATCATCAGGCACAATGACAACGGTTTCCGGGGCAAAATTTAAACCGACTTGAGTGTTATTGATTGCAATTAAATCATGCATATTGCCTAACTCCTGATTCGGTAAAATTAACCGATCATCCCTGTCTTTGGGATCTGCGCGTAACCATTCGTCAAATACATTTAAATCGGTATGACCATCTTGGAAAAAAGCGGCCAGTCTTCGAAAAAGTTTGGGCCATATTGCCAGATCTTGCAAAGCGTCAGCATTGGGTATATCAGCTGTTTGCGATGTGGTTGCTGTTGCTTCCTGCCATAATCCAATCCTATCATTTCGGGTATGGGTAATGATGTTAGCAAGATGTGTTCTTAAATCACTGGGCAATGATAAATAAAAAGCCGGGTAAGCATGGCCTGCAGACAATAAATGAACATTGATGCTTTTGTCGAGCATATCAGGTGTTACAAAAATTTGTGAACCATCCATGTTCGAATGTTCACCAATAAAAACGAAGGCAATAACTCTGCCGAAAGTATCTAATCCATTGGACAGGATATAGCCTTCAATAGGATGATTCTCGACACTTTCCACTTTAAAGGGTAAGTTATCGAAATAATCAATATCACCAAAGCCACACTGAGCTAACATGGTATCACGTGCTGCAATAGCCAAATCGAAAGCTTGGTGAAATTCTTGATCGCCAATACCAAAATGAGTTTCTAATGCATCAATACCTTCAAAGCGAATGGTTGTAATGCCCGTTTGGGTAAATTTTGCAGGTCGGTTGGGGTGGGGAAGTGCTTCAACAAGTGAGCGATTATCCGGTTTAAATTTAATGGTGTCTCCATCAGGTTCCGGGCCATTACGTGGCGTATCTGGATAGTGTATGTGGAAGGTGCCTTTGATCAATTTGTACGACATGATGGTTTCCTCTTTTGATCCTAATACTACGAATGTCCATACCCAAATCAGCTGCATGTTAGAGTGGGTATGAGATAAATACCGACAGCTCTATTCTAACCGAAGAATAGAAGCTATTTTAACCTCAGCTGCACAGCTGAAGTTATTTTATGTTAACAATTTTTTTGAGTAGTTGGATAGATGAGGAAATCCATTTCCATAAATATTCAATAAAGTGTCATATTAGAAGTTGTTGAAAAAGTTAAGGTGCAGTAAAGGTGAGTGTTTGATTGGCTTCAATATCAAAAAAGCTTTGTACAGTGCCATCATTCCAGTGAATTCTGAGTAGAGGCACTTGGATGTTTTGACCCAAACCAAAATGTACTTCACTGGGTGTGCCTGCCAAATAGCTTTTACCAAAAACAACTTCTCTTCTTTTAGTGACTGCTCCATTAACATAGATGACATAAGCACCTATGGCTTTATGATGCGGTTCTAAAATAACATGTAACCAATTATTGGTATTAATATTCTGATTTTCTAATAATTGCACTGGTTCATCGATATTGGTAATCAATAAATCTTCATCACCATCTCTGTCATAATCAAAGGCGATCAGTGCTCTTGAGTTGTTAAGTTCATTGGTGAGTGTTTGTTTCACAAACTTTGTCGTGGAGACATGTTCAAAAAGAATATTTTGTTCAGGTGACATCCAACCATTGACTGCGATTAAATCCAAATCACCATCGTTATCAAAATCAACAAAGTCAGTACCCCATCCCCATTCGGTATCCTCCATATCAAATGAACCTGCTTTATCTTCAAATGTTAAATCGTTTGTTTGAGAGAATTGATTAACCTGGAAAGTATTTCCTTCTCCAGGCCCACTATAAATATTGGTTGTGTAGATATCCAAATCGCCATCATCATCATAATCGGCTACGGTTGCTCCCATATCATTACCTCTGTGCTCAATATTGGCTGCAGCGGAGATATCTTCGAAAGTATGATTGACGTTAATAAACAGTTTGTCTTCCACAAAGTCACGGGCAACAAATAAGTCGGGTGTTGTATCTCGATTAAAATCGATAAAGAGACTGGTAAAGTTTGTTTCAACAATATTGATATTCGTACCAATATCCATATCAGCAGTCACTTCTTCAAAGGTAAAATTCCCCAGGTTTTTCAACAAGCGATTACTGATAGAAGTAGTATCGGCTGTAAGGTCAGCGAGTCTAATCCAAGTGCTTAAGTAGATGTCCAATAGGCCATCCTGATCATAGTCAGCGATGGCACAACCACCATTGAAAAAAGAACGGGACAAAAAACCAGTCGGTGTTACATCGGTAAAGCTGCCATCGCCGTGGCCCTGAAAAATCTTGCTGGTGGAGTTTGTGGAAACACGTGCATCATCATCATTAATTAAAAGAATATCCAGCAGATTATCGTTATTCAGATCAACAAAATGGGCAACACGTGAAAAGCCAGCGTCTTTTAATAATTCTGGTGTTACATCAGTGAAGGTTTTGTTGCCTGTTTCCAGATTATTACGATACAGTTTATTTTCCTGTCCCAGTTGAGCTAATAAATAAATATCCAGGTCACCATCATTATCATAATCACCAACGGCAGCGCCTGTGCCGAGAAACGTTTGATTACTGGCACCAGCAGGTGTGACTTCATTAAAACGACTCCCTGTCAGTATTGTCAGATCAATACCTGAATCAGCGGTGACATCTTTAAATGATGCGTTGTTGAGTAACGGTACAGGTGTAACATTAGAGTTTGGATTTTGATTTTCTGTGGGGGTAATTTCATTATTGTCATTATTTGAATCATTCGAGGAACTGCTTGAAGAACAACCTGCTAAATGAAAGAAGCACAAAGCCATTGATATAGAGACACCGGTTTTAAATTGAGAAGTACAACTGGGTGACATCATTTATGGGGCCTCATAAGTTAAAATTTGATTAGCGCTCACATTATTGAAGACCTGTTTTGTGCCATCATTCCAATAAATGGTCAACTCTTCTGCAAGTGTATCAGTGCCCAGACCAAAGTGTACTTCAATCGGTGTGCCTGCCAGATAACTTTTGCCAACAATAATATCTCTGCGCATTGTGGTAATACCGTTTTTAACTGTCACATAGGCACCAATCGCTTTATTATGTGGTTTTAAAATTAAATGAAGCCAGTGGTTGTCATTGTCATCCTGATTTTCTAATAACTGTAATGGTTCATCCATATTGGTGATGAGTAAATCTTCATCACCATCTCTATCATAGTCAAACACAATCAGTGCTCTTGAGTTGGTTTTCTTGTCACCCAAATCAAATTTTTCAAAGCTATTACCATTATTTTTAAAAAGAACATTTTGCTCTACAACGTTCCAGCCGTTGACTACGACAAGATCAAGATGACCATCATTATCATAATCAATAAAATCGGTTCCCCAACCCCAGTCTGTATTTTCGACATTAAAACTGCCGGCCTCATCAATAAAAGTAAAGGAATCTTCTCCTTCAGATAATTGATTGATATGGAGTGTATTGCCTTTTCCGGGTTCGAGGTAAATATTGGTTGCGTAAATATCCAAGTCACCATCATCATCAAAGTCTGCTGCAGTGGCGCCCATATCATTACCTGCATGGGTTAAATTCACACTCTCTGACATTTCTGAAAAGGTATTATCCTGGTTGTTTAAATAAAATTTATCGTCATCGAAATCACGGGCAACAAAGATATCTGCAAAGGTATCCTGATTAAAATCAGTGAATAAAGAGGTATAGTTGGACTCACTTAAATTATCAATTTCCGGAGAAAGACGGACTTCTTCAAATTGAAAGTTGCCTAGATTGCGAAATAGACGATTGTAAGTAGCTTGTGGGGGATTGGATACGTCTACGAGAATCCAGCTGGGGATATAGATATCAATAAGGCCGTCTTTATCAAAGTCATTTAAGCTACATCCAGTATTAATATAGGATTTATAGATGAATGACTCGGGGGTGACATCCGTAAAATTGCCCTGACCATCACCTTGAAAAATTTTGTTGTGTGATCGCGTACTTTCCCTTCCATCATGGTCATTGATTAAAATGAGATCTAAATGATTATCGTTATTAAGATCGACAAATTGAGCTGTTCTTGATGCACCAGTATCTTTTAAAATATCTGGTGTAACATTGGTAAAATTTTTATTACCCGATTCCAGATTATTACGGTAGAGAATGTTTTCTTCATTAAGATGGCGTAATACATAGATATCCAGATCACCATCATTATCATAATCACCAACAGCGGCACCATGTCCCATATTTCCATGGTAATAAGCAAAACGACCATTTAAATGTTGAAAATGAATACCTGA
Organism: Kangiellaceae bacterium; assembly: GCA_965230335.1. Taxonomy (GTDB): domain Bacteria; phylum Pseudomonadota; class Gammaproteobacteria; order Enterobacterales; family Kangiellaceae; genus CBDDKS01. The sequence goes on from CBDDKS010000006.1 coordinate 2,294,209, forward strand.
CAGTGTGGTGACATCGATATTGACATCGACTTTTTTAAAGGCAGTATCTTTGGGGTTACTTTCTGCAGTTTCTCCGTTATTGTTGTCTGATGGAGTATCTTCTCCAGAGTTAAAAGTGTCTGAATTTTCATCTGAGGCCGATGCATCTGTTTGGGAGTTACCACCACCACAAGCCATTAAAGTGAACAGACTTAGGCAAATGATTGGCAATACAGTCTTGTTGGGCAGTATTTTCAATAAATCGATACATTTTTTCATGACTTGAAATCTCGTAAATAAATATTATGGGTGAGAAGCAATGTCGTTATTCAGATTATTATTAGCAAAGTACGATATGCACTTTATTGATAACAAGTCGACGAATGTCTCATTGGTAGAGTAGGATATTTATATTTTTTATAAAAAAGGTTTTTATTTTAAATATACAACAGTTTTCAGATAGATATCAAATAAAGATATTGAAAAGTGGCAATATATTACAAAAAAGTGACATTTAGCTGAGGTTAACAGGCTCCAGCAAAAGCCTTTAGGGTAATGACGTATTTGGAAGGATGTTTTAATACGGAGAGATAAGGTATTGAATCATTTCACAAAAACATAAGTATTCTTCTATTAAAAAGAGATATATTGATTTTCTATAGGTAAAAAAAACCTGGCGTTGTGCCAGGTTTTTTGCAAAAAGCAATGATTACCGAGGAGGTGTACGACTTACAGTCCAGCCAGATGTTTCAAATCCACTGCCTGGAAAATCTAATGCATCACCTCTAGAGTTTATTCGCCCAAATGTTGGACTGCCAAAACCTATTTGAAAAGCAACGCCACCAGGGCTTATCCACGATCTTTCAGATGCGCTTGGTTCTGTGGCGATAAGAAAGGCCTCAAATGTATCATTTAAACCTACTTCGATAGTACCACCGTCTATAACAATGTCTTCTCCATTAACATTAATCATGCCATTATTCACCGTATAGGTGATACCATTTGGATTAGGGTTGCCATCTGAATCGGGATTGCCACCGTTAATCACAATACGATCAAGGAAACGAGCACCGCCACCAAAGTTAACCGTGACCCTAACAGGTAGACCATCATCCGTTACATCATCGACACCCGTGATAGTGTGTTCGCCTGTAGAGACTTCGTCACCCTCTTCTACACGAGAGAAATGATTTTGAAAAAAGATTGTATTGGGCCGTCTATCATAACGAGGTGTGCTGACTTCCCAGCGAGCTGTCATACTGATGTCATCCATTTCTTCCAGAATACGTTCAATATCTGCAGTATTCTGGCTGGTTAAAGCAGTCATTAATTGAGTTTGTAATGCGGCAATCTCATCAGGCCGATTGGTGATGGATAAATAGACTTCATTACGCGTCTCCCTGTCTGAACCCCCTGTTGTGTTTAAAACCAACAGGTCTCTGTTATTAGTTGTGCTGGTTGCATTGGTCACAAAAGGTGCGTCATCGATAGACTGGTTAAAATTATTAACCAAGATAGTCAGATCATCGATCTCTATATCTAAAGTATCAATAAGAGCGGTTAATCTATCAACTTCTGCCTGGTCACCTTGTGTCTGTGCCGCAGTCAGTTGTAAATTAGCTAAATCACGTGCATCTTCTGCATCGTTCAGGTCATCTTCCAGCCCTTCCAATTCACGGAGTGTTTCAATGGTAATGACTTTGTGGCCTGACGTTACAGGGACGACATTAAAACTCAATTCGCCGTTATTAACCACCCGTTGGTATTGCACAGCAATAGTTGATACTTCATGTTCATCTGTGTCTCTCGGAAGACCTATGACAGCAAGGCGAGCAGATTCAACTTCAGTATCTATTGCCGCAGCTGAAGTAACAATAAAAATTTGTTCAGCGAAACCACCATTGACCGTGATTGGAAACTCTTGGTCATCTTCGCTGCAACCATACATGAATATGGAGAGTAAACCAAAGTAAAACAGTGAGTTAAGAGATTTTATAAAACGTTTCATTAATGACCCCTCATTACTTTATATTGAGTATTTGTTGACCTGTTTTTATTGGATAAACAAAAATAGGAAACAGACTCAAAAAATTGTTCTGTCTAATAGCTAAAGACGCAAAGAAAAAGAGAATCCTCCTATTAAATTAAAAAAAATTTACACGCTTTATAAAAAACGCATGATTTAATAAACCACTACAAAATTGGTGATTTTTGAGTTCATTGGCTCATGGTTCATTAAATTATCCCGAGTTCAGTTTGAATTAAAGTTATTATGTGACACAAAACACTATCCTATAATATTTAAAATCATACAGATTATCTCAAAATGCTGTTTTTATTTTTAATTGGAAGGACTGAAAATATAGACCTTATAAATAAAATATAGACCTTATAAATAATACATACCTTAGTAAACAGATTTCACTATAGACACTTGGTGTCTTATGATTGACGTCAATAACCGTGAGGATTATCCTCATTTTATTGGATTTAAATAAAGATAAACCAAAGGTTAATAGCATTTGTTATTAAAAGGGGAATTTGTTTTTTTATTATTTTTGAGATGTTTATGATAAAGATTTTATTTTTTATTGATTTTATGAGGCGGGATCTCTTTTTCTTTGCGTCTTTAGCTATTAGACAGAACAATTATTAGGGGGCTATTGTGCATTCTTTATATTCTAAATTAACAACATATGTCTATGTTTTTTTGGTGATGGTGTTTTCACAACACACTCTAGCCGATGAAAGTCATCAGAAAGCAGCGTTTAATATTGACAAACAGGCTTTATCGAAAGGGCTGGATAACTTTGCCAAGCAAAGTGGTGCTGAACTTCTTTTTATATCTGAAGTCGTTCATAACAAAAGTAATAAGGCATTATCAGGTGTTTATGACCATTCAACCGCATTGAGTCAAATGTTGGAGGGCACGGGGTTAACCTTTGAAAAGACACCAGATAATGTATACCTGATAAAAAAGAAACCCGTTGCATCTCAATATGGTTATCAGCAGTATTTGAAAGCTCGCAATAACAATATTGCCATGGTCAGTGATAACAGTGGTTATAAAGGAACCGGTTTGGAAGATAGTAAGTCGTTCGATGCAGAGGAGCAGCAAGGCTCGAGTAATAATGATGACGACGACGATGAGGATGGGGGAAATACCGTGGTTGTTATAGGCAGTGCGTTGATTACCGATCCTGCACAATTGACCCGTCAGACATTAACGGTTACCAGAGAAGAGATTTTAGAGACAGGGGCAACACGTTTAGCAGATTATTTATTGACGTTACCGGAAAACCTGAATGCACCAAGCACTGTAGCAGCAGGTGATTTGGAACAAGCCGCTAGATTTGGTGCCGCTCAAAACGAATTTGGTGATACCGGTATTAACTTAAGGGGTTTGGGTGAAGAGTACACATTGGTTTTAATTGATGGTGAGCGTCCAGTGAGGGCTGGTTTCTTTGGTGATGCCTTTGATATCAGTACTATTCCTTTGGCACAAATCGAACGTATTGAGATTCTTTTTGACAATGCAGTGGCTATTTATGGGCCAGATGCCTTGGGTGGCGTTTTAAATATCATAACCAGAAAAGACTATGACGAGATTGATTTTAGTTTAAGTGTTTCTGTGACTGATGAAGCTGGCGGTGAAAGATATGATGCTAGCATAGGTACCTCGTTTAATTTGGGCTCAACTCGTTTTACGGTAGATGCTTCTATAGAAACACAAAAGCGCATTGATGGTGATGCAAGAGATGTTGACTTTGTCGGTAGTCCTGGATCTTTACCTACGCATCCATTGACAGGTGAGTTTATTGACCCAGGTACGACTCAAAGAGGTAATCTTATTTCAAATGGTGCATCAAGACCTTTATTTTATGCCAGAGATGTTGATGGTGATGGTCGAACGGATAATCAGGCACTCAATGAGCGATTACCTGCAGTGTATTATGAAATAGACAGACGATTGGTTGAAGGTGGCTTTGTGAATCAGGATGAAGCGGATGTTTTAAGTCGGCTTGATAATTTTGACCCTGTGAATGGTGTAAGGGGTATTAGTTCAGAGGGTGAATATCGTTCATTTTTAGCTAACCAGGCCCTACCTGAAGATGAACGCGATGCTGATCCTAATATTAACCCTAGAGGTTTTCCTATTATGGGTAATAACTTTTTGAGAGTGGCTAGTGCCTTTGATAGACGTCAGATTGCTAATGCCGCTAGTGTGCCTAATTTTATTGCGGCAACACAAAGTTATGTGGGTTATTTTCCGGTTTACGCAGTAGGTATGCCTGAGGAAATAGCAAATAGACTAAGACTTTCCATGTATGACTTTGAGGAAGACCTCAGTGTTGATCTGCCAGCCGATACGCTGGATTTCAGTGATGCTGATGATTTAGTGGAAATCAATCGTATTATGGCGGCAAGATTTCCGACCATTGCGAATGCCTATAACCCTCAAGCCGGTATTTCTTTAGCACCTGAAACGACTAATGTTTCTGCTGGTATTCGCTTTAGTGTGCCTATTGCTGATCTTTTCAATATAAACGTAGCCTATAGGCACAGTCTAAGAGAGCAGAGAGTCGAGTTTTCCAATAGTTTAAGACAGTATCCATTAGGTCGACGTAATCGATTGGGCCTTGATCAAAGAAGTCTGTTTTTCGATGAAGCAACATTATTGTTTAATGATGATGGTTTTTTGCCCACAGAAAGGCTAACAGATGTGCGTACAGATAATCTGAGATTAAATTCGGGGTTCGGCTTTGCCAAAGATGGTAGGGTTTCTATCTCTATAAATTACAGCAAACGTGATTCAGAAGCTTTTAGAATCAATGAAATAAATACTGGGGCGTTTGCTGCTAATAGCTCAAGAGATGCACCTATTATAGGCAGATCCACTACACCTGTGGCGGTTTTAGATGCCAATGGTGATCCTATTACAGTTGATGAAAATGGTGACCCTTTGGTAAACAGACGTGGAAGAACCATCGCCTTGGTAGATTTTCCAGGTATTGCTGAAACTGACATTGTTTGGTGGTTGCCTGGATTATCTTTAAATGGCGATAGCACTTATGCTGATAGTCTTAGACTTCCTTCTACATTTTCATTCGCCGATGGAGAGAATACTCGTTATAACCTGCGTGTTTCAGGGACTTTATTTAAATTACCTTATGGAAATGTTTCAAGCAGCTTCAGTTTTTCAACTGGCACAAGCAAATCACAATCTTTTACAACAACACCAATCAGATCATTGATTGATTTATCTAATTCAAACAGTATAGTTAGAAATGCTGATGGAGAAGAAGTAGAGATTATTACCAGTGTGGGCAGAGGTCGAGATATAGACAGTTTTTCAACTGAGTTGGCCGCACCTATTTATAAAAATCTGCTTTTCAGTTTTGCTGCTAATGGAACTAGGTCCTCTGATATTTCATCTCCTTCTCCAGCATTTCAGTTTGGCTTAAGCTGGAGACCGTTTGATTGGTTTAGAGCAACCTGGAATCGTAGTGTCGGTGATAGATTGCCAGCACCAGCGTTTGTCGGAGCAACAATATTTATTACTGATCAAAGTGGCTCTAATGGTTACAATTTAGTACCTTTCCCTGGTGCTGAGGTGGCAAACAGACGGGATTACTATGAACTGAGAGGCGGTATTGATGATATAAAACCGGAACGTAACCTAAATGATAACTTTGGTTTGAATTTTGATCTCAAAGATTATGGATTACGTTTTAATGTGAATTATTCACGAAATAAAACCAAAGACTTGATTACACTTAGAGCAACTGGGCGGGAAGGTATCTTTGATCCACAGTTTGTAACTCCTGAGCTTGAGCAGTTATATAATGACCCAGTTTTTCAGTCACAAACGGGAGGCATATTTTCTAATGTTACAGCTGATGGCACAGTCACTGTTGGTGATGTTGTTATAGATGGTTTCATTGAAAATGGTGACATTGCCGGAGCGTTGGAACCAGGTCGCTTGGTGGTTGATAATCGCTTTAAAAATGCAGGTACAAGAGAGGTAGATAATCTTGGTATTGGTATGAGTAAAGTGTTTGAGTTTGAAAGAGCCGGTCGATTAAACATAAATGTCAGATATAATCGTGTACTGGATGATAGAACCATACTCAGTAATCAGTGTCCGGAATCTTTAGATGGGTTTTGCGGTGAGGATGTTGCTACAGAGGGGGTACCTAATCTTATCTTCGGTACTTTCCTCCCAACAAGAACCGATGGTATTGCTTCGAATGGTGGGCGAGAACGGTTAGTATTACCGTCTGGAGGCGTGACACGTAGTTTATCCAGTGTTGATTTAAGGTTTGTATCACCTACAGGGTTAAATGTGAGCCGTTCTATTAACCCTATTCCAATCGATAGTGCCTCTATAGGTATTGGTTGGAATATCGCTGGGTTTAATTTAACGACATCGACTTCTTTTAGAAGTGATACGAGCCAAGTCAGTTATGATGAAGCCCCAAGATTTGGGTTCAATTTACAAGGGGATTATAGAACAGGTGGTCAAGGCGCTGGTGTTAACGAAACTAATGCTGTATTGAGAAACACGATAGAGACCACCACAAAAGCTGCTCGTACGGTTAATCTAAATGTAAATTATCGTTTTGGTTCTGGTGTCAAGTTCTTGGACTGGATGGGTAAAGAGGGAAGCATTTCTTTATCTATCAATGGCTTGATTGAAAGACCTACTAAAATTATCAATAGAGTGGTACGTAGAGAGTGGACCATTGATCCAGTGGATGCACTAACATTAGGTCGAGGGGACGTTGAAAATCTAAGAACTGAAAACTTTTCTGTGTTTAACTTTAACCCTCGTGAGAGAACTTATGATATTCGTTATCAAACGAACTTTTAATACATAGGTTTTTTTCTCCCTTCTACGTAAGAAAGGACGTTTAAAAAAGAGCTGCGTTTGCAGCTCTTTTTTTGTATTGAATTCAAGGAGAAGAAAAGGTTTTGCTTATATAACCTCAGCTGCACATAAGAAAAACTCTCCTTTCACTATATGTTGATTCAGTTATATCAAAATAATCCAGGGTATAAAAAGCCTGTCCTCTTTTTGCAAACGTTCAAAAAGAGGGGAAAAACTGTTTTGCTACGCAGGCACTTGAAATCATCGTGAAACTTACTGTATTAGATGATATTTGATGTATTGGATAAAGAAAATATTGGTATTGTAGTGTGATTCCATTGGCAAAATACAAGATTTTCAGGCTATTTAACAGTCATTTAACTTGCCAAATGACTTTTTTGGGAATATATTCCCAAATGTGTAAGGCGTTAATTGATGTACTATCCCTGAATTAATTTTTACTGAAAATCGGTTACTAAAAATCAACCTGTTTATTGTAAAAAAAATATTTTCGGGAATAAATACAAAATAAAAACTTGAGTGGTTTCTGTGATTTCTTTCACAAAGATTATGTCAGACAAGTCTTAAATGAAGCCTGTTTGATCAAGTTTTAGAGTTGATTTCTTACATAAACATTCATTTTAAAATTTAACAAACCATAGTTTAAGGGGTTTAATCATGAAAAAATCTGTTGTTTTATTATCAAGCTTGGTTGTATCTGGTACTGTATTTGCTGGAACAACTTGTACTGTTAGCTCTCCTGATTGTTTTGAAGAAACATTTAATGAAAATGTAAGCTTCTCATCTTCATCTCCTAGTAACACTATTACAGTACGTTCAAGAGCAACGGGTAATACTTTATTTACTGCATCTTGTCCTACAAGCAAAGTAAATCTTTCTTGTGGCTCATCAGCAGGTGGTAACACTGGTGGCGGTAACACTGGTGGTGGCATTTGTGCAAGCAATATTCCAAGCTTTATTAAAGCCCTTTTTGGTTGCTAATTTAGTCAACAAAAGAGAAGACCGGAAAGTTTTATTTTCAAACTTTCCGGTTTTTTTTATCAAATAGTATGTTTTTGGTCGGAATTTTTAGTTAAAAAGGGTTTAATTTGGCTTAAATTGGGAATATAATCCCAATTATGTTGAATGCAGCGCAAACCGCTTTTTTAAGTGCGGTATCAAAACTGATAAAACCTTTGGTCAAACTCTTGCCAAAGTTTGGTATCGATTATGGCACTTTTACAGAAGTGATTCGAAAAGCCTATGTGGATGCTGTTTTTGAAGAGTTACAAGATAGTGGTAAGCGTCAAACGGTTTCCAGTGTTTCTGCGATAACCGGTTTAACCAGAAAAGAAGTGAAACGATTAAAAGAGCTAGATATGCCTGATTTGGAAGAAACACACCAGCGTTGGAATCGTTGTACCCGAGTGATTAGTGGTTGGCGCAATGATCCACGATTTCAAAATAAAGAAGGTGAAGTGCAGGCATTACCCATCGATGGAGATGAGATTTCTTTTACCAGTTTAGTCAAAAGTTATAGTGGTGATATTCCACCAACAACCATGTTATCGGTTCTTCAGGCGGCGAATAGTGTGAAGTATGAAAATGGTTTTGTTGAATTATTGCAACATGCTTATTTGCCACAAACCGATTCAGCAGAAAACATCGATATGTTGGGCTCGGATGTTTCCGAATTGATATCAACTATCGGTCATAACCTGACTTGTCCAGTCAATCATCGTTTATTTCAAAGAAAAGTTTCCAATTATCACGTACAACCGGAAATTCTGCCAGTATTTAAAGCATTGGCTGCTAAAAAAGCACAGTTACTGCTTGAAGATTTAGATTTATTTTTATCTCACTACGAAACAGATGATAACTCAGGCACTTATGTTGCCTTAGGCATTTATTATTTTGATGAATTAAATATGAAAAACATCCAAGAGAATACATTATGAAACAACGCATTTACCAGTACATTACAGTTTTATCTTTATGCATGAGCTTATGGGCTTGTGGTGGTAGTGCCGGCATTAGCGGGACAGGATTTAAATCAAAAGGAACCGTTGATCGAATTACAAAACAAGGGGAAATGACGAATATTCTGGTGAATGGCATCGAATTTAGTATTGATTCAGCATCGATATTATCTGATGGGAATAGTGTCAGTGAATCAGAAATTAAGCAGGGAATTATTGTTACGGTGAGTGGTACTGTTAATGATGATGATACCGGTGTTGCGACAGAAGTGCAGTTGGATAATACTTTGTCAGGTCCTATTACACAGATTGTTGAAAGTGATGATGGCTCAGAAATCATATTAACTATCTTAGGACAAAAGATTATTGTTAATTCTAATTCGACTATTTTTTCTGATGTCACGTTTGGTACTTTATCAGTGAGTGACCTTGTTGAGGTGAGTGGTTTCTTAAATACGACCTCACCCAGTCTGGCAACCAGAATAGAAAGAGAGGGAAGCTTTATCCCTAATCAAAGCAGTGTAGGCATTAGTGGTGAAATCATTGGATTAACTGAGTCACAATTTATGTTGGGTGAACTAACGGTTGATTTTTCTTCGGCAGATCTTTCTGGCTTAGGTAATGAAATTTTAAGAAATGGTTTAACCATAGAAATTGAAGGCACATTACCCTCTATGGAGAGCTTAACTGTTTCAGCGACTCATATAACACTGGATATTCCCTCCTTGTTGAGTAATGAACAAAATGTGTTGTTGAGTGGTATCATTACTGAGTTTGTCAGTAATGCAGATTTTGAAATCCTGGGGCAACCAGTAGATGCTTCAAATGCTGTATTGTTACCCGGTAATTTACAGCTGGGTGATGGAGTTCAGGTTAATATTAATGGCAGAATTGTTGATGGCATTATTATAGCGGACGAAATTGAATCTCGTGATGGACGCATTAGATTAGGCGCGAGTATTCAATCGATAGAAACACTTGAAGACTCAACAAGAATCACTCTTGAATTTGTGAATGGAACAGTAGATTTTATAGTAAATGCGAGAACCCTTCTGAATGATTCAACAGCTACTTTTGCATCATTAACTCTTGATAATCTTCAAGTCAATGACTTTGTTATTGTCAGAGGGTTTATGGATGATAATACAATTATTGCTACAGATTTGTTATTAACTGAAGATGGCGATCAAATCATCCATGGTCCTATCGAAAGTTTTGTGAGCGGTGAATCGGTGACAGTGTTTGGTTTGACTTATTCAACACTAGGGGCAACCTTTGAAGATCAAAATGAACAAATGATCGAATCACCTACTTTTTATTCGGAACTCGATATTGGAGAGTTTATAGAAATCAATGATAATGCCATATCCGATGGTATTGCCGATACAGTGGAATTTGAAACAACCAATATTTTTGTTAGTGTTTTACTGATTGGCGATGGACCTATAGTGATAGGTTCAGGTTTTGCAATCACTGAACAAAGAACACTGAATACTTTTTCCAAAGTGAGCCTGGATGCAGGCATTATAGAAGAAGTGACCATACTTGACTGTGATCATTCTGTCTCTATTACAGCGGATGATAATATTGTTCCGCTCATTTCTACCAATATTTCCAATGGTACTTTAACTGTGAGTAACAGTAATAGCGCTCTTATTGCAACACCTATTGTTATTCAAATTTGTATGAGAAGCCTGATTGAAATAGACAGTAATATCACGGGTAATGTTTTAGTGAATTTACCCGTTAGTGATATTACAGCAACTGTTTTAAGAAGTGGTGAAGATATCACTATCAATGTATCAAGTGTTTCTAGTGCGTTGACATTTGATAGCATTAGCGGTACCAACTGCCAATTTCAGGTAGGTGATGGCGATATTCTTGTCACTAGTGGAAGTTGTACCAATGTTGTCGCTGACACTAATGGTAGTGGCGATTTTTCAGCACGCAATTTTTCTGCAGTAACAACCAATGTTCATTTATCTGGGGCAGGTCATATGGATATTACCTCAGATAACGTGACAGGTAGTCTGAGTGGTTCGGGAAATTTAACAGTAAATAATGATGCCACTGTGTCTGTTGAAAATACGGGTACAGGCAGCATTATTTTTAGATAACATCTTCCAAATAAAAATAAGAGAAAAAACCATGACCGAAGATAAAATTAAATTTAAAATCGAAGAGCTGTTGACCAATGTGAGCAGTAGACGCATGAGAAATCCAAGAAATTTTTTTCGAAAGAAAGACATTGATCCTGATGATCATATCGATATGCAAGAAAATAAGCATGATTCCAATGGAACGGAATATATTATCCCCAGGGAATATGAATATTATGAAGATGACGACACGACTTTTATTCGTAAAAAATAAAAGCTGTGAAAAGAAAAAGGTAAGATATTTTAAATCTTACAATAGATATTTTTTTCTTATATACAACTCAGATTATTTAAATATTAATTGGGCAACATCATCAAAGTGATCCACAAAATGGATTTTTATGCCACTACGAATATGTTTGGGTAATTCTTCATAATCACCAATACAGGCATGAGGCAATAAAATTTCTTTAATTTTTGCACGCTTGGCGGCAATAATCTTTTCACGAATACCCCCTACCGACAGCACATTCCCGGTTAAGGTTAATTCTCCTGTCATCGCAAAACCTTTTTTAGGTGATTTATTTAACGCAAGTGATAAAAGTGCGGTTGCCATGGTAATGCCTGCACTGGGGCCATCTTTGGGGGTGGCACCTTCAGGAACATGTAAATGAATAAAAGTATTGTCGAAGGTATTTTCATCGGCACCATATTTTTTCAGATTGGCTGCTATGTAGGCATAAGCAATTTCAGCCGATTCTTTCATCACCTCACCCAGTTTTCCGGTGAGTTTAAATCCTCGATTGTTACTATGGATAACAGCGGCTTCAATATTTAATGTTGAACCACCTAATGCTGTCCATGCCAGACCGGTGATAACCCCTACTTGATTATTCGGAGTTTCTTGTTGGAACCAGGGAGCACCAAGATAATCGGTAATATTATTTTTGGAAATAGAGACTTTTTTCTTTTTCTTGGAAACGATCTCAACGACGGCCTGTCGTGCAATACGACCTAATTGTTTTTCTAAATTTCTGACACCTGCTTCACGGGCATAATCTTCAATAATTTTTCGTAACCCACTGTCGGTTAAGTTAATCTGGCTGGCTTTGAGGCCACAGCGTTGACGTTTTTTAGGCCAGAGATACTGTTTGGCAATGGCCATTTTTTCTTCGGTAATGTAACCTGATAAACGAATGGTTTCCATACGATCCAGTAAAGGACGCGGAATGGTATCCAATTGGTTGGCTGTACAAATAAATAAAATTTTGGAGAGATCAAAGCGAACATCCAAATAGTGATCAAGAAATTCAGAATTTTGTTCAGGATCCAGGACTTCCAATAATGCAGATGCAGGGTCACCTTGATAAGAAGCACCAATTTTATCGATTTCATCCAGCATGACCACCGGATTGGCAGATTCGGTTTCTCTTAATGCCTGAATAAATTTACCAGGCATGGCTCCAATATAGGTTCTTCTGTGCCCTTTTATTTCTGCTTCATCACGCATGCCACCCAAAGAAAAACGGAAAAATTTTCGACCTAACGCATTAGCAATCGAACGGCCAATGGATGTTTTACCGACACCAGGAGGTCCTACAAGCAGTAAAATAGAACCGGCAATTTCACCTGTGAGCGCACCCACTGCCAGAAATTCAACAATACGATCTTTGACGTCTTCCAGACCGGCATGATCTTTATTGAGCTCTCTGCGTGCCCGTCTTAAATCCAGTTTGTCTTTCGTATGTATTCCCCAAGGCAGAGTGGTAATAATGTCAAGATAATTACGAGTTACCGCATACTCTGGGGAACCTTGCTCCAGCACAGACAGTTTATCCATTTCATCGTCAATTTTCTTTTTGGGTGATTCTGGTATTGTGAGAGGTTCCAAACGTTTTTTGAATCGTTCAATGTCAGCCGTTTTATCATCTTTGGCTATACCTAATTCTTTTTGAATGGCTTTTAATTGTTCACGTAGAAAAAACTTTCTTTGATGTTCGCTGAGTCTTTCTTCCACCTGTCTTTGAATTTGAGATTGAAGCTGTGCGACTTCAAGCTCATTTTTAATCATCACCAGTACTTTTTCCATACGCTTACGCAGATGAACCTGTTCTAGTACATCTTGTAATGATTCGCGTGTTGCGGTGGTTAAACTTGCCGCAAAATCTGTCAAAGGTGAGGGTTCGTTGGGATTAAAACGGTTGAGGAAAAACTTCAGCTCTTCACTGTACAGTGGATTTAAAGGCACCAGTTCCTTGAGGGTGTTAATAATAGCAATGGCATAGGCTTTTAGTTCTTCAGGATTGACATATTCAGGTTCTTCGGGGTATTCAACCCGTGCAATAAAAGGCGGTTCTTCTGTTAACCATTTTACAATACGAAAACGTTGCACGCCTTCAGCAATAAATTGTATTTTTCCGGCAGACAGTACTGGATGATGAATACGCACCAATGTACCAATCGAGAAAAACTCTTCCGGAGATGAGTTTTCCGGTTGTGGATTACGAACCAGGGTTAAACCGGCCAGTTTATGCTCTGTGTCTGCAATGTATTCGATCGTATCGCGCCAAACTTCTTCATTCATAAGAATGGGTAAAGTCTGGGGAGGAAAGAAAGGTCTCTCTGATAAAGGTAGCAGGCAAATTTCGGTTGGTAGCAGATTTTCGTGAGCAGCAATCTCTAAAGAGGAGGAACTGGTATCGACAGAAATTTCTATATCAGAATCACTAAAATCATTTAGATCGTCTAAATCATGATCATCAATCATAAGTTATTAACTTGTTGTTTGTAATGTGGACTTGATAAGCCATAGTATAACAGTGCTTGTGTTATTTACTAGCTTTGCTGCTCTGCACAATAATTGTGTTTGTTGTGATTCTGAAACAGACCTTACATGGTTATTTAAAAAAGTCCAACCGAGTTATTTTACCGGGTTGGACTTTTTTCCATTATCGTTGTTCTAAAGGCACATAATCTCTTTGTTCAGTGCCATTGTATAATTGACGGGGACGGCCGATTTTTTGATTGGGTTCACTGATCATTTCCATCCACTGGGCAACCCAGCCAACGGTTCTTGACAGTGCAAAAATCACGGTGAACATATTGGTAGGAATACCAATCGCCTGCAGGATAATACCCGAGTAAAAATCAACATTAGGATATAATTTACGTTGTATAAAGTAGTCGTCTTCCAAAGCAATTTTTTCAAGTTCCATAGCCACTTTGAGTATCGGATCATCCGTTTTACCTAACTTATTCAATACATCATGTGCACTTTCTCTTAATACACGTGAGCGAGGATCAAAGTTTTTATAAACGCGATGACCAAAGCCCATTAATCGGAAAGGATCCGACTTGTCTTTGGCTCGTTTTATGAATTCTGGAATTCTGGAAACATCGCCAATTTCTTTGAGCATATTCAGACAGGCTTCATTGGCGCCACCATGAGCCGGTCCCCACAGTGAAGCGATACCGGCAGCAATACAGGCAAAAGGATTAGCACCCGATGAACCCGCCAGCCTTACTGTAGAGGTTGAGCAGTTTTGTTCATGATCCGCATGTAGTGTGAAGATACGATCCATGGCTTTAACAACCACAGGATCAGGTCTTTCATCATGAGATGGCATGGAAAACATCTGATGCAAAAAGTTTTCGGCGTAAGACATTTCATTACGAGGATAAACGATAGGGAAGCCATTGGAGTACCGATAGCAGAGAGCGGCTATGGTAGGTACTTTGGCAATCAGACGAAATGCACTGCGACGTCGATGTTCAGGATTATTAATATCCAGGGAGTCGTGATAAAAAGCAGATAATGCACCAACGGTACCGACCATAATAGCCATAGGATGAGCATCACGTCGGAATCCCATTAAAAATTTGGTCAGTTGCTCGTGCAACATGGTATGACTGTTGATTTCACCAACAAATTCATCATGCTCGGCTTTATTGGGCAGCTCACCATTAATCAATAAATAGCAGACATCCATATAGTCAGAATGGGCAGCCAAATCATCAATGGCATAACCCCGATAAAGTAACTGGCCTTTTTCTCCATTAATAAAAGTGATTTTTGATTCACAGGCCGCAGTAGACATAAACCCTGGGTCATAAGTAAAGACACCATGTTTTACAAGTTGCGATACATCAATAACATCTTTACCTAACGTAGGGCTGTATACTGGGAGTTCTATTTCTTCACCTGTGTGTAAAGTCAGCTTTGCAGTTTTGTTGGTCATAGTACAGCTCCATATCACTGAGGTTAATTGGGCATAAATGTTAAGTTTAACAATACCTGTGTTTAAAGTCTTTACCTATCTCAAAATAGATTAATTGTCTGCCCTGTTCTTTAAAGATACATAATTTCAGCAGAAGAGAGATATTTCTTTCATCAATAAAATTTAATTTTAAAAGCCATTTGTCAATATAAGAGAGCGTAGATATAATTCGCATTTTATTATGTGACATGCACTTAGCGCTTTTCTTTACTATAGTCTAAAAAATACTTTACATTTTTTCTGAACAAAACAATGTTGATTGATGTGAATGTCAATTGACACCAATATAAAATAATGACGCTATTGAGTGTCTATTTAACTTTAATATTTATTTTAACTTTAACATCCATATAGTGACAGAGACCATTGTGAATAAACAACGCCCTGTAAATCTCGACTTGTTATCGATGCGATTTCCGATAACGGCTATTTCATCCATACTACACCGAATTACTGGAGTGCTACTGTTTTTGGGTGTTCCCTTTTTGTTGTGGTTGCTCAGTTTATCCTTGAAGTCCAACGAAGGGTTTAATCAGGCTTATGCTGTGATTTTTGACTCTTTTTTAGGTTCCTTTTTATTTTGGGCTGTTTTATCGTCACTGGCTTATCATGTGGTTGCCGGTATTCGCCATTTATTGATGGATATGGGAATCGGTGAAACATTAGCTGGCGGTATTTTAGGTTCTCAAATCATCTTGTTTTTGGGTGTGTGTTTATCAATTGTGTTAGGAGTGTGGATATGGTAACAACAGTCACCAGTTTAGGACGCAGCGGTTTACATGATTGGTTTGTACAACGACTGAGCGCCGTTGTCATGACCTGTTATGCCATTTATATGACTTATTTCGTCATCACAACACCTGAGCTTGGTTATGTTGAATGGTCTGCTTTATTTAGTGGTTTGTTCTTTAAAGTGTTTACGATTATCACGCTGTTAATGGTGAGTTTACATATGTGGGTGGGGTTGTGGATTGTCGCAACCGATTATATTAAACCGGTCATGTTACGAATTATTTTTCAAGCCCTGGTCATGGTTGTTTGTCTTGCCATGATTCTTTGGGGCGCTTTAATAGTGTGGGGTCTTTAAATGACAATCCCTGTTTATACTTATGATGCTGTGATTGTTGGTGGTGGTGGTGCTGGTATGCGGGCATCGTTGCAATTGGCGCAATCCGGACAAAAAGTTGCATTAATTTCGAAAGTTTTTCCGACACGATCTCATACGGTTTCAGCACAAGGCGGGATCACGGTTGCCCTGGGTAACAGTCATGAAGATGACTGGCGCTGGCATATGTATGATACCGTGAAAGGTTCCGATTATATTGGCGATCAGGATGCCATTGAGTATATGTGTCAAATGGGTCCACCAACAGTGTATGAACTGGAACATATGGGGTTACCTTTTTCCCGACAGGATGACGGACGCATTTATCAACGTCCTTTTGGTGGTCAATCCAAAAATTTTGGTGGAGAGCAGGCAGCAAGAACCGCAGCCGCGGCAGATAGAACCGGTCATGCTTTACTGCATGCTTTGTATCAGCAGAATTTAGCCGCCAATACACAATTCTTTAATGAGTGGCTGGCATTGGACTTAGTGGTGAATGCACAACAGCAGGTTGCCGGTGTCGTTGCTATGTCGATTGAGTCGGGCGAGATTGCCATGTTTCGTGCCCGAGCAACAGTATTTGCAACAGGGGGTGCTGGTCGAATTTATCAATCCACAACCAACGCCTTAATCAATAGTGGTGACGGCATTGGTATGGCGTTGCGGGCAGGTGTTGCCATTCAGGATATGGAAATGTGGCAGTTTCATCCAACCGGTATTGCGGGTGCTGGTGTTTTGGTCACAGAAGGGTGTCGAGGAGAGGGGGGTTATTTAATGAATAAAGATGGCGAACGTTTTATGGAACGCTATGCACCCAATGCAAAAGATTTGGCCAGCCGTGATGTTGTGGCACGATCAATGACAAAAGAAATTCTTGAAGGACGGGGGTGTGGCCCTAATGGTGATCATGTTCATTTGAAATTAGATCATTTGGGTGAAGAAACACTTAATAAACGTTTGCCCGGTATTTTAGAATTATCACGCACTTTCGGTCATGCCGATCCAATAAAAGAACCCATTCCTGTCGTGCCAACCTGTCATTACATGATGGGTGGCATACCAACCAATAAATTTGGTCAGGTTGTGTTAAAAACAGAAAATACCGATGAATCCATTATGCAGGGTTTTTATGCCGTTGGTGAATGTGCCTGTGTTTCGGTTCATGGTGCCAATCGTTTGGGAGGTAATTCTTTATTGGATTTAGTGGTATTTGGTCGCGCAGCTGGTTTACACCTTGAAGAATCTTTAAAAGAAGGTCTGTCTTTTTCTGATTACAGTGATGATGATTTAGACAAAGCCTTATCGCGAGTACGTCGATGGGATGATTCTGAATCAGGAGAAGACCCGGTTTCTGTGCGTAATGATATGCAAAAAGTCATGCAGGAAAACTTTGGTGTTTTCCGTGTTGGAGAGCGTATGGAAAAAGGTTTGGATGAATTGAAAAGTGTTCGTGAACGTTTGACAACGTCGGTGTTAACCGATAAATCCAAAGCTTACAATACACAACGTGTAGAATGTTTGGAATTGGATAATTTAATGGCGGTGGCCCATGCCACAGCGGTTGCAGCAGAGTTTAGAAAAGAAAGTCGCGGTGCACACAGTCGAGAAGATTTTCCCGATAGAGATGACGAAAACTGGTTGGTACATTCTTTGTTTTATCCGGATAGCGAAACAATGAGTACGCGAGATGTGAATATGCAACCAGAAACCGTCGATGCTTTTCCACCTAAAGTCAGAAGCTATTAAGGCTTGCAGATGAAAGTGTGTACACAGTCTTTTGACAGACAGATTTTTACAGGTTGATTGATTATGAAATTTTCGATTTATCGTTATAACCCAGAGGTTGATAGTAAACCTCGTATGCAGGATTTTGATTTGGATATTCCTGCAGGTTCAGACATGATGTTGCTTGATGCCTTGTTGTTATTAAAAGAACAGGATCCCACTTTGGTGTTTCGTCGTTCTTGTCGTGAAGGCGTATGTGGTTCAGATGGTATGAATATTAATGGGAAAAATGGATTAGCCTGCGTAGCACCCGTATCGAGCTTAGGCCATAAAGTTGTTATTCGACCGCTACCGGGTTTGCCTGTTATTCGCGATTTGGTGGTTGATATGGCGCAATTTTATAAGCAGTATGAAAAAATAAAACCTTACTTATTAAATAAGAATGAACCGCCTGCTAAAGAGCGATTACAAACACCCGAAGACAGAGCGAAGCTGGATGGTTTGTATGAATGTATTTTGTGTGCCTGCTGTTCAACCTCTTGTCCTTCATTCTGGTGGAATCCCGACAAGTTTGTAGGGCCTGCCGGTTTGTTACAAGCTTATCGCTTTTTAGCAGACAGTAGAGATACTGAAGATGATGAACGCTTAAAAACTCTGGATGATGCCTATAGTGTCTTTCGTTGTCGCGGTATTATGAATTGCGTGAGTGTTTGCCCGAAAGGATTGAATCCCACAAAAGCGATTGGTCATGTGCGTTCAATGCTCTTGAAACAAGGGGTGTAATCACGCAATTGTTTTAAAATGCGCTATTATTACGACAAAGACTGATGTTTTTTTATTATAAGAAAATAAAAATCATTGGTTAATGTTTTTTGAGATTTTAAATTCTTACAGCAGTCTGCAACTATGGATAAAACACTTCAAGAAAAGTTTGCCTCGAGTTTTTTGACAGGCACCAATTCTTCCTATCTCGAAGAGATATACGAACATTATCTCGATAATCCCAATGATGTCGATGATGTGTGGCGTGAACAATTTGATCAACTAAAAGCCAATGGGCATGCTGGTCACGAAGTTGCGCATTCATCGATTCGCGAATACTTTCGTCAATTAGGATTACAACGCCGTGGCATGACGTTGAGTGGCGCAGAAGATCATTCTTTTGATGCCAAGCAAGTCAATGTACTCGAATTGATTCAGGCGTATCGGGCCCATGGCCATCAATACGCTAAATTAGATCCTTTGGGTTTGTGGAAACAAACACAAGTGGATCATCTGGCATTGAGTAAATATGGGTTATCAAAAACCGATTATGATACGGAGTTTCGTACCGGATCTTTTTATGGTGCTGATACCAAAAGTTTAAAATCTATTTTAAGTGAACTTGAACAAACCTATTGCGGCAGCATAGGCAGTGAGTTCATGCATATTTCTGATCCGATTCAAAAGCAATGGATAGAACAGCGTTTGGAAAGTTGTTTGGCAACACCTGAGTTTTCTGAACAAAGAAAGGTCGATATTTTATCCGGGTTAACAGCGGCAGAAGGGCTGGAAAAATATTTGCATAATAAGTTTCCAGGTGCCAAACGTTTTTCATTGGAAGGGGGTGATAGTTTAATTCCTTTATTGGAAGAAATGATTCAGCGAGTGGGCAGTGCCGGCGTAAAAGAAGTCGTTATTGGTATGGCTCATCGTGGTCGACTCAATGTGCTGGTTAATTTGCTGGGTAAAAAACCTGAGGAGTTATTCGCTGAGTTTGCTGGCAAGAAAAGTGATTCAGGTTCTGGCGATGTGAAATATCATCAGGGTTTTTCTTCAGATATCAACACACCGGGTGGGGTTGTGCATTTGGCTTTGGCATTTAACCCATCCCATTTGGAAATTGTAGGACCAGTCATTCAGGGATCAGTTCGTGCCCGATTAGAACGACGACAAGATCATAGCTTGTCTCAAGTGTTACCTATTGTGATTCATGGCGACTCTGCGTTCACCGGACAAGGTGTGGTGATGGAAGCTTTTAATATGTCACAAGCCAGAGGCTATACCACGGGTGGTTCGGTACATGTGGTTATCAATAATCAAGTGGGGTTTACAACCAATAAACAAGAGGATGTGCGTTCAACAACCTATTGTACGGATGTTGCCAAAATGATTGAGGCACCGATTTTTCATGTCAATGGAGATGACCCCGAAGCTGTCGTCATGGTGGCGGATTTAGCGGCAGATTTTAGAGAAACCTTTAAAAAAGATGTGGTGATTGATTTGGTGTGTTATCGACGTCATGGTCATAACGAAGCGGATGAACCCAGAGCAACACAGCCTTTAATGTATCAAAAAATCCGCAAGCATGATACAACACGAAAGCAATATGCCGATAGGCTGATCAATACGAAGGTTGTCTCCAATGAAGTTCCCCAGAAATTAGTCAATGAATATCGGGATAAAATGGATGAAGGAAAAAATGTGGTACACCATTGGTTGCCGATGCAGGAACATGAATTTACCGTTGACTGGACACCTTATTTAAATAAAAACTGGTTATCACCAGCAAAGACATCATTAACACAGGAACAATTTGATAACCTGGCAAACAGTATTGTCACCGTACCTGAATCATTTCCGTTGCAGGCTCAAGTAAAGCGTATGATGGGCGAACGCGGTAAAATGGCAAGACGTGAAATACCTATGGATTGGGGGTTTGCAGAAACTCTGGCTTATGCTTCTTTACTTGATGAGAAAGTCTCTATTCGAATTTCAGGACAGGACAGTGGACGTGGTACTTTCTTTCATCGACATGCAGTATTACATCATCAGGAAGATGCTTCGACTTATATTCCATTGCAACAGATTCATGATCAACAGGGTGAGTTTGTGGTGATTGATTCAGTATTGTCTGAAGAGGCGATATTGGCCTTCGAATATGGTTATGCAACAACAGAACCCAGAACACTGGTTATTTGGGAAGCGCAGTTTGGTGATTTTGCCAATGGCGCTCAAGTGGTGATTGATCAGTTCATCAGTTCGGGTTATCAAAAGTGGGGGCGCTTATGTGGCCTGGTCATGATGTTGCCTCATGGTTATGAAGGTCAGGGCCCTGAACATTCTTCTGCCCGTTTGGAACGATTTTTACAATTATGTGCAGAGCATAATATGCAGGTATGTATCCCCAGTACACCAGCACAGGTGTTTCATATGCTAAGACGACAAATGCTGCGTGATTGGCGTGCACCTTTAATTGTGATGTCGCCCAAAAGCTTATTGCGTCATCGTCTGGCCGTCAGTGATGCCTCTGAGTTGATCAGTGGTGAGTTTGAAACTGTGATCGATGAAATTGATCCTATCAATAAAGAAGCGGTGAAACGCATTGTGTTGTGTAGTGGTAAAGTTTATTTTGATTTGTTGGAAAAACGGCGTGCCGAAGAGTTGGAAACCGTGGCGATTATTCGTGTTGAACAACTTTATCCTTTTCCTAAGCATTTAAAAAATATGCTGGAAACCTATCCCAATGCAACAGAATTTATCTGGTGTCAG
Organism: Kangiellaceae bacterium; assembly: GCA_965230335.1. GTDB lineage: Bacteria > Pseudomonadota > Gammaproteobacteria > Enterobacterales > Kangiellaceae > CBDDKS01. The sequence continues at coordinate 2,315,775 of CBDDKS010000006.1, forward strand.
GAAGAACCCAAAAACCAGGGTGCCTGGTACTCCAGCCTACATAATCTGCAACGTTGTGTGCCTGAAGGCTGCCAGGTCGAGTTTGCTGGCAGACGTGCTTCTGCCTCACCTGCTGTCGGTCAAATTGCTTTACACATTGAACAACAAAAATCATTGATTGCTTCGGCATTGGGCCTGGAGCACTAGCATGAAAGATACCTTGCATTGTTTTCTTGATGACAAGGTGGTTTTTCAAAAAAGTTTTATTCGTTTTTTAATCCATCAACACTTTGAGGAAAAAGGTAAATACCATCATGTCTATTGAAATTAAAGTGCCCGTGCTTCCAGAATCCGTTGCCGATGCAACTGTAGCAACCTGGCATAAACAACCCGGCGAAGCCTGTCAGCGTGATGAAAATATTGTTGATATTGAAACTGATAAAGTGATGTTAGAAGTGGTAGCACCGGAAGACGGTGTGATTGACAGTATTGTTAAACAGGAAGGTGATACCGTTCTGGCAGAAGAAGTCATTGCTTTATTTAAAGCGGGTGCAACAGGTAGCGCAACTGCTACGGATGATAGTAGTGCTTCTAACAATGAATCTTCAGAACCTGCTGAGTCATCATCAGCAGATAACGACAGTTTAAGTCCAACTGTCAGACGTTTGGTAAAAGAACATAATTTAGATCCTGGTGTGATTCCTGCCACAGGAAAAAATGGACGCTTAACCAAAAAAGATGTTGAAAACTTTATGAAGTCTGGTGGAAAAACGCAGACACCTGCTGCGACACCAGCGACATCCTCTGTGCCTGTCCCTGCGGGTGCTCGGGAAGAGCGGCGTGTCCCAATGACACGTTTGCGCAAACGTATTGCAGAACGTTTGGTCGATGCACAACAGACAGCAGCCATATTAACGACATTTAATGAGTTAAATATGAAGCCCGTCATGGATATACGATCACGTTACAAAGAAGCGTTTCAGGAAAAACATGGCGTCAAACTTGGTTTCATGTCTTTCTTTGTTAAAGCGGCCGTTGAAGCTTTAAAGCATTTCCCTTCGGTGAATGCTTCCATTGATGGCGATGATATTGTGTATCATGGTTATTATGATATTGGTATTGCTGTGTCGTCACCCCGAGGGTTGGTGGTTCCTGTCGTACGTGATGCCGATCAACTCAGCATGGCGGATATAGAAAAAACCATTGCAGAGTATGGTCAGAAAGCCAAAAATAATCAGTTAACCATCGATGATTTAACGGGCGGTACTTTTACTGTATCCAATGGTGGTGTGTTTGGTTCGCTGATGTCGACACCCATTATTAATCCACCACAAAGTGGTATTCTGGGTATGCACAGAACACAAGAAAGAGCCATGGTTGTCAATGGTGACATTGTGGTATTGCCCATGATGTACTTAGCTTTTTCTTACGACCATCGTATTATTGATGGACGTGAATCTGTGACCTTCTTAAAGAGCATTATTGATTATCTTGAAGATCCGGCCCGATTATTACTGGATCTTTAGTTTCTGTTTTTTTAACCATGGTTGTATTTATTTAACTGACAAGTGAGACAAAACAATGAACCTTCATGAGTATCAAGGTAAACAACTTTTTCGAGAGTATGGTTTGCCGGTATCCGATGGTATTGCCTGTGACACACCCAAAGAGGCTTTTGAAGCAGCAGGTCAATTAGGCGGTGACAAATGGGTTGTAAAAGTACAGGTGCATGCTGGTGGTCGAGGCAAGGCAGGTGGCGTGAAATTAGTCAACACCAAAGAAGAAGTGAAAACCTTTGCTTCTGAATGGCTAGGCAAAAACCTGGTCACTTATCAGACAGATGCCAATGGACAGCCAGTCAGTAAAATTTTAGTTGAAGCCTGTTGTAGTATTTCTCAGGAATTATACTTAGGTGCGGTTGTTGATCGCTCAACACGACGAGTGGTGTTTATGGCATCGACCGAAGGCGGTGTTGAAATTGAAAAAGTAGCTCACGAGACACCAGAGAAAATTTTAAAAGCAACCATTGATCCTGCCGTGGGTGCGCAAGCCTATCAGGGACGTGAACTGGCTTTCAAATTAGGGTTAGATAAGAATCAGGTAAAAGAATTTACAAAAATCTTTTTACAATTATCGAAACTCTTCCATGAAAAAGATTTGGCATTACTCGAAATTAATCCACTCGTGATTACCGATGAAGGCCATTTACACTGTCTGGATGCAAAAATTAATATCGATAGCAATGCACTGTATCGTCAATCACAACTGCGTGATATGCATGATCCGACTCAGGAAGATGAGCGTGAAGTGCATGCAGCACAGTGGGAACTGAATTATGTTGCTCTGGATGGCAATATTGGCTGCATGGTCAATGGTGCCGGTTTAGCCATGGGTACCATGGATATTGTAAATTTACACGGCGGTTCACCAGCAAACTTTCTTGATGTCGGTGGCGGTGCAACCAAAGAACGTGTGGTTGAAGCTTTCAAAATTATATTAACCGATGACAATGTAAAAGCCGTGCTTGTGAATATTTTTGGTGGCATCGTCCGATGTGATTTGATTGCAGAGGGCATTATCGGTGCCGTGAAAGAAGTGGGTGTTAAAGTGCCTGTGGTGGTTCGCCTGGAAGGCAACAATGCAGAATTGGGTGCTGAAGTCTTATCAAAAAGTGGTTTAAACATTATTGCTGCAGAAGGTCTCGCTGATGCAGCCAAAAAAGTGGTTGCTGCTGCAGGAGAAAGCTCATGAGTATTTTAATCAATAAAAACACCAAAGTGATTTGTCAGGGCTTTACCGGTTCTCAAGGTACTTTTCATTCAGAGCAGGCCATTGAGTATGGTACCAACATGGTGGGTGGTGTCACACCGGGTAAAGGAGGACAAACGCATCTGGAACTGCCTGTCTTTAATTCGGTGATTGAAGCCGTTGAAGCCACACAAGCCGATGCTTCTGTGATTTATGTCCCAGCCCCTTTTTGTAAAGACTCTATTTTAGAAGCCGCTCATTCAGGCATTAAACTCATTGTGTGTATTACTGAAGGCATTCCAACACTCGACATGCTGGATGCAAAAGTTGTGTGCGATCAATTGGGTGTCCGTTTGATTGGTCCTAACTGCCCTGGTGTAATTACACCTGGTGAATGTAAAATTGGTATCATGCCTGCCGATATTCATCGTCCTGGAAAAGTAGGCATTGTTTCTCGTTCAGGAACCTTAACCTATGAAGCCGTTAAACAAACAACCGATGCTGGCTTTGGCCAATCCACCTGTGTAGGCATTGGTGGCGATCCGATACCTGGCTCCAACTTTATTGATATTTTATCTATGTTTCAGGATGATCCGGCGACAGAAGCCATCGTTATGATTGGCGAAATCGGTGGTACCGCAGAAGAAGAAGCTGCAGCCTTTATAAAAGCCAATGTTAAAAAACCGGTTGTCTCTTATATTGCCGGTGTGACAGCGCCTCCAGGAAAACGAATGGGACATGCTGGTGCTATTATATCGGGCGGCAAAGGTACAGCCGATGAAAAATTCGCTGCCCTTGAAGATGCCGGCGTAAAAACCGTACGTAGTCTGGCAGATATTGGCAGTGCCTTGAAGGAAGTGACGGGCTGGTAAGTTCAGGTATTTTGCTGTTTGATAAAAACCGAAGCTTTGGCTTCGGTTTTTTGTTTTAGCAATATCCATTATTCAGACTTTTCTCTTTCTTTTTATTTAAAATAATCCACCATTAAGACTATTCAGACTTTCCTCCTTGAAAGCCTGTCCTCTTTTTGCAAATGTTCAAAAAGAGGAGAAAAAAACTTGTTCGCTGCGCGAGCACTTGTTGAGAGTGATTATTGAAAGTGGAGTATTTCTTTTTATTTCCAATCAACTGTTAATGCCAAAGCATAACTCTATGGGTAAGAGATGATACAGAACAAGTACCTGCCGTAGGCATATTCAGGCATTTTGCTGACTTTTTTGCTTTGAAAAAGTCAGTCGCACACAGCGAAGCGGTGCGAAAAGGCTTTTATCTTATTATTTAAAATAGCCCATTGTTAATATGATTCAGACTTTCATCCTTGAAAGCCTGTCCTCTTTTTGCAAACGTTCAAAAAGAGGAGAAAAAAACTGCATCGCTGCGCGGGCACTTGCTTGGAGTAAAAATTAAGTTAAAAAGTATTTCTTTTAACTTGTCATAAACTGTGATGGAAAAGAATGACTCTATTGGTAAGAGATGATACAGAACAAGTACCTGCCGTAGGCATATTCAGGCATTTTGCTGACTTTTTTGCTTTGAAAAAGTCAGTCGCACATAGCGAAGCGGTGCGAAAAGGCTTTTATCTTATTATTTAGAATAGCCCACTATTTAGAGTGGTTATTGAATAGAGAGTATTCCTTGTTAGTGAGCAATAAAGTAATACGAAAGAATAATGTCTCTTAATATCAATTAATTTAAAATAAAGCGAAATTATTTATGCTTTTAGATAAAAATACTTTAAAATATCCCCAATTTTGGGGATATACATATGATTGAAATTAGAGTAGTATCTCTATTTAATATAAATATTTTTCAACATACTTTAATGAGGTAAAAAATGAAAAAGTTTTTTCGAATATATTTTCTTTTATGTGTAATGTTATTTTTATTTGTTAAGAATGTTGTATCGCAGAGAACTGGTTCGCTAAGCTTTGAAACTAGAGCTTTTCTCTATGACACGATGCCTTCAGCTATAAGTTACAATAGTGATTTTCCAACTGTATTTATGAATGTATCTGAGGCTCATGGTTTTAATACAAGAATGTATGTTTATCCTGCTCAGTTGTATCCAGGTTCGACTTTAAGTCTTGATAATAATCGCTACGGCATGATTGATCATGGTAAAATTCAAAGTTATGCAGATGATTTTTCTGAACTTATAACATGGTTTGGTTATTACGGACCAGCACCGGATAACACTGCATGCGCGCCGATGCATGGTGGTGTGCAGGTGAAAACCCCTGAATCTAAATGGACTGATAAAGTTGGAATAAATTTATCACCATGGCAGATGATTAATTACTCGCTAACTCAAGAAGGAAAAATTTTGAGTAATCAAAAGAGTGGTTTTTTTTGGGATGATTATGTGTATTGCTCTTATGACCAAATGGGGGTGAAACTTAAGAAGGAAGAATTGCCTGGATATACGTCATTATTCCCCATAGGCTTGCTTAATTCGCATAATGATATTATCGTGTTTGAAAGGCGAGGTAGACTTAATGGTGATGCACCTATAAGTTTTCATCAAGTCAATAATCAAGGTGGTATCGACTGGCATATCTATGCATCAATGTATACATGCCTTGGGTCTGATGGGGTGGGAGCAATACGAAACTTACCTTATACTTTCAATGAGTTTTATAATCTATGGTATAGCCGTATAGCTTATTGTTTATATGATAAAGGAAAAATTTCAAATTATTAATTTATTTGAAATTTTAGTATAAGATTATTTATGCAGTTTAATGAAGTGTTTTATAAATATTAAACTGCATCATTTTTTAAAAATTCTATGATATGTATTTGATATATTTCAGTTTTATGTAGAAAGTGTAATACAATAGGTATTCTGTTTTGAGTTTTAAAAAAGTTGTTGTTATATTAATTTTATTATTGGTAAGTATTTGGCTTATTAAAAAGGACAGTATTACATTAAACAATAGTATAAAAAAAATAGAAAAAGAGTATTTAAAGAGTGGTAAAGAACATAAAAAAGATTTTAAAAATAGTCTACCGTTATCTGATTTAAGTTATGATGTTGTTCAAGCACTATTAGCACCAAAACCCTTAATTAAGGGTGCTCATTTTTCCGATGATACTACAGTTATAATTAATTTGAATGAAACGGAAGAATATAAAACAATGCCAATATCTAATTGTCGTGAAATTGCTCTAAAAAATAAAGATAACATGGCTAGGATGGTGTTTTATTTTGCTCAAGCAATAAAAAATAATAAAAATATTGAAAAGTTATTTTATACTCTACTATCTCTTTCTTCATCCAGTGATTTTATTTCTGGAGAAACTTTTTTAATGATTTTTTCATATATGGGGAAAAGGAAAAGTATTGAAGAACTAACAAAAGAGGAGCGTAACCATCCTTTACTCGATGAGAGTGATTTCTTCAATAAGGGGTTTAACACATTTTCATTGGAGTATATAGGCGATTTAATTGAGCGAAATGTTTTGCCTCCAGATGTTGTGAAAATTGTGTTTAGTTTATATTCACAAATTGATTATACAGTCATAGATGATTTTGATTCTTTAAAACAAGAACTAACTTTATTGAATATTCAGCCAACACCAGCAGATGCTTTAAGATTTATTGAACATATGAGTGATAAAAATATAAGTTCAAATAGAATTTATGATGGATTGAAAAGTTTATTTGATGAAATGAATTTCTCAGAATTTCATATTTATTATACTTTATATTCTCAATTGCAGATCAAATTGGCAGCATTAAATAATGTGAATTTATATCGTTTTTTTTATGAGCGTGGACTAAGATTTGATGATCCTGTAGGAGCTGAGTTCCATAATGGTCAACAAACAGCGATTGATCGGCTACTCAATATTTATTTTCATGATAGGGATAACTTAAATCCAGAACAATTAGACAATATGATGGATATATTTGAATATTTGATAGCAAAAGATATTGGAAGTGGTGATGATAGTTTATTATCTAGAGTACAAGATGATAATAGTAAAGATAAATTTATTGATATGGTGCAAAGTTATACTAAGGTAAATGATATGTATAAACCAACGAATGAAGTTGAGCGTTTTTCTGATACAGAAGAAATAAAACAATACTATGAATTACTAGGATTAAATAATGAACGGATTCAACAAATTAGAGCATTAGATAGAGAATTTGAGAGTTGTAGAGAGAATTATACAAAACGTAGAATGAAATGGCATGAAAGTGAAAGTCCTGTTGTAAATTTGAAAAAAAAGCAAAATGAATATTATGAAAATAAAATATTAGCGTTTAAAAGATTAAAATCATGGGCAAAAAATGAATTTGAAAAAGGTGTTTCGGCTAGAGCATTAGATATTTATTTAACTAAAAAATCGCAAAAGTTATTGCTCTATCGTTGGCAAAAAATAATATCTGATATTGATAAGAACGTATTAAATAAAGTCTCGAAAGCGCTTTTAATTTATGAGCCTGATTTGATAGAAGGGATAGAAATGAGTTTAAGGGATAAGAAGTTTTCTATAGATGAGTTAAATCATGTGTTAGAACTTATAATATCAACTGCTTTTCAAAAAAACTCACCAATGGCATTAAATGAATTTATAAAAAATGGTTTACCTAAAAAAGAGATATACCAAAAGTTTTTATATGCAATTGCTGATACTGCCAGAGAAAGGTATCATCCTACTCCATTTCCAGGTAATAGTTTTTTTGATGTAATGAAAGGCTATGAGTTTGATTTTTCTCAATCAGATGATTTGAATAATACAGTATTAATGTATGCGTTAGTATTTGGAAAGGAAAGTCAATTTAAGTATTTTTTAAAAGAGAAAGTACCTTTCATTATTAGTGAAACAAGTATGAACCCTCTGGATTTTGCTTTGGCTACATACTCTCCAGAAAAGCCAGAAATTGTAGAGACCTTATTGAAACATGGGCATCCTGTTGATGAAACTCATAAGGAGTTAGTGGTTTGGCTTGAGGAACAGTACCCTGGTAAAGCGCCTAAGTTATAATTTTTTAAAATTAAATAGCGTAGATATTGAGTGAATTAAATGTTATCAGAAAAACAAGGTGAACCATGTCGTATTAATGAGCAGGGATATTGTTGGGATGGTACTTATTTGCATATTCAAAGTCCGGCGTATTTACCAGAGTTTTGTATTCACTGTGGTACCAAAAAGAATCTCGAGCCTTATCGTGATACATTAAATTATGTTCATACTATAGCATTTTTGAGTTTGCTCTTAGGTCCATTGGTTTTTATTATTGTGTATTTTTTAAGTCGAAAGCAATCAGTGATATCTTTTTATAGATGTGAGTCTTGTGCTAAACAAAAAGAAAGATGGCTTCTGATCTCAGTAATATCATGGATGTTATTTGTCCTTACTGTTATATCAGCTGTTGCTTTGGGAGGATTATATAGTACAATTTTTATCGCATTACTTGTTGCATTGACTTTATTGATTATTGTATCGATTGTTATGAAAGGTATGAGGCTTCATGTAAAAAAAGTGATAGGTTCTATTTTTTATATAAAACTGTATCACCCAAAAGTAAAGTCAAGGTTTTCAGAGTTATTAAAAGAAAAATAGCTTATTTTTAAAACAATCCATGATTAAAAAAGGAGAAAAAAACTTCATCGCTGCGCGGGCACTTGTTGAGAGTGATTATTGAAAGTGGAGCATTTCTTTTTATTTCCAATCAACTGTTAATGCCAAAGAATAACTCTATGTGTAAGAGATGATACAGAACAAATACCTGCCGTAGGCATATTCAGGCATTTTGCTGACTTTTTTGCTTTGAAAAAGTCAGTCGCACATAGCGAAGCGGTGCGAAATGCTCTTTTCTTATTATTTAAAATAGCCCATTGTTAATATGATTCAGACTTTCATCCTTGAAAGCCTGTCCTCTTTTTGCAAACGTTCAAAAAGAGGAGAAAAAAACTTCATCGCTGCGCGGGCACTTGCTCGGAGTAAAAATTAAGTTAAAAAGTATTTCTTTTAACTTGTCATAACTGTGATGGAAAAGAATGACTCAGTTCTTCAATTATGATACGGAACAAATACCTGCCGTAGGCATATTCAGGCATTTTGCTGACTTTTTTGCTTTGAAAAAGTCAGTCGCACACAGCAAAGCGGTGCGAAATAATCTTTTAAATTGATATAAAAAGCATCCATTTGAAAGACTATTCAGACTTTCCTCCTTGAAAGCCTGTCCTCTTTTTGCAAACGTTCAAAAAGAGGAGAAAAAAACTTCATCGCTGCGCGGGCACTTGTTGAGAGTGATTATTGAAAGTGGAGCATTTCTTTTTATTTCCAATCAACTGTTAATGCCAAAGAATAACTCTATGGGTAAGAGATGATACAGAACAAGTACCTGCCGTAGGCATATTCAGGCATTTTGCTGACTTTTTTGCTTTGAAAAAGTCAGTCGCATACAGCGAAGCGGTGCGAAATAATCTTTGATATTGATATAAAAAGTATCCATTTGAAAGACTATTCAGACTTTCTTCCCTGAAAGCCTGTCCTCTTTTTGCAAACGTTCAAAAAGAGGAGAAAAACACTTCATCGCTGCGCGGGCACTTGCTTGGAGTAAAAATTAAGTTCAAAAGTATTTCTTTTAACTTGTCATAAACTGTGATGGAAAAGAATGACTCTATGGGTAAGAGATGATACAGAACAAATACCTGCCGTAGGCATATTCAGGCACTTTGCTGACTTTTTTGCTTTGCAAAAGTCAGTCGCACATAGCGAAGCAGTGCGAAATAATCTTTGATATTGATATAAAAAGTATCCATTTGAAAGACTATTCAGACTTTCCTCCCTGAAAGCCCGTCCTCTTTTTGCAAACGTTCAAAAAGAGGAGAAAAAAACTTCATCGCTGCGCGGGCACTTGCTTGGAGTAAAAATTAAGTTCAAAAGTATTTCTTTTAACTTGTCATAAACTGTGATGGAAAAGAATAACTCTCTTGGTAAGAGATGATACAGAACAAGTACCTGCCGTAGGCATATTCAGGCATTTTGCTGACTTTTTTGCTTTGAAAAAGTCAGTCGCACACAGCGAAGCGGTGCGAAAAAACTTTTATTTTGCAGTTAACTGTGATTGAAAGGAAAAATTATGTGATTGAAATCTCAAAATAAAAATATTTTGGGAAATATTTTTGTGATTATTGAGTATTTTCATTTAATTTTTTCCATAAAAAAACCAACATACAGCACATTTTGGATGAATTTTAACCGTTTGTCTGTATCTCTAAACCGTTTATTTTTTGAACTTGTTAAAAATATTGACAACTTTTATCAATTTTCTAACTCTTTGACACATAACCTTTTTTTCTATAAATTATAGCCTTGTTTTCTCCTTGTCATTTTTAAATAAGCCACTAATGAATACTGGCTTGTGGAGGTTACCATGGCTCGCATGAAGGAATTATTAAACTCGATAAAATCAATAGGCTTCGTAGGGGTTTATTGTTTTGCTATGATGCATTCTGCCTATGCTGATGATATTGATATTTTTGGTAGTCCTCAGTTACAGTCAACAGCCAATCCCAATATTCTTTTTCTTATTGATACATCGTTAAGTATGCGAGAGCAGGATATTGTTGAAACATCACCCAGTGATCCCAATTGGACGAATGGCTCTTGTGGTAATTTTATCAAGACAGTACCAGCACCAACATTTTTTAATCCTAATAGAACAATTAATACGCTTGCACAGGGGTGTTCACGTTATGATACCAACTGTGGCACAAGAACCATCCGTATTGAATTAAATGGCAGGGGCGGTAATCAGCAGGTGACTGTTCTGAATTGTAAGGATCGCTTGGATGTTGTGCAGTCGGCGTTAACAAGCATTATTTCTAATCAAAACTTTAGAGGTTACAATGTGGGTCTGGCTCGTTTTTCTATGCCAGGTGGCGTTATTTTACATCCTGTTGAACCATTGGAAGATGCGAATGGTCAGGAGCGGGTTGTTGCTCAAACGACGTTTAGAAACTTATTATTGGATGAAGTGAATAATTTAACCCATGAAGGGTTTACTCCGGGCTCAGGAGCATTATTGGAAACGATAGCTTACTTTCGAGGTGAAAGACCTGAATATGGCGATATTCGGGGGGAAGTGCTCTTTTCTTCTTCCGGTTTCGTCAGACGGTCAGCTGTATCGGCAGGCGTGAGTTCACCTTTGGCATTTCAGTTTGTACCAGATATTTCTTATGATAATCCTTTTCCAAACTCGCAATTGGCTCCTCATTTACAAAGGCCTTATAACACCAATGATTTGTTAGGTTTTCCAAATACGCCAAGATTACAAAATATTGGACCCAATCGGGGGCAATTACCTAACCCAGAAGTCTGTAAAAATAATTTTGATTTTGCCTGTACATTTGAAAGATTGGTAAGCAGTCAGGTCCTGGCCTATAAAACACCCATTGATGCACAGGATACCTGTCAGGTTAATCGATTGATATTACTGGGTGATGGTGCTTTTAATGTTTATACAGGAAGAACAGAAGCTCGTTTTAATAGTTGGCCAAAACCGGCAGGCTGGTCTCAATTAAATGCCAATGAACAAAATTGTACTTTCAGAGGGCAGGGTCAGGATACCTTATCGGATACAACCACCTATTTCTTTGGTGGTAATGATGACGGTGCACAATGTTCAAAAAATATTGTGCGCTTTGCTGCTGATCCCAATAGCTCAAGTTTAACCAGACGGGGCATTCAGACGGACACGATTGGCTTTGCCAATGCGGGGGTGAGTCAGTTTTTAAGAGAGTTGGCGCAAGAAGGCAATGGTGACTTTTATGCGGCCAATGATGAAGCACAGTTACTCAATGTCTTTACCAATATTTTAACCAGTGTTATTGAGGAGAATGCTTCTTTTGTTTCTGCGGCAACAACCGTGAGTCAGGCGAATCGTTTATTTAATAATGATGAGTTGTATTACACCTTGTTTAAACCTGAATCAGGTGGTCGTTGGTTGGGTAATTTAAAAAAATACAGAATTGATGGGAGTGGTGATTTAGTGGGAGCCAATGGTGCGCCTGTGATTGTGAATGAAGTATTGAATGATCAGGTACAAAGCTTTTGGAGTTCTGGGATTGATGGCGATATTGTTGAAGCGGGTGGTGCTTTGGAGCAAAGCCTGATGTTAGCCAGTCTACCTAGAAATCTACTGACGGATGTGGGTGTGACCAGTGGTAACCTTACGACTTTCACGTCAACAACGGCTCCAGTAAAAAATGCATTGGATGCCACTTTATCTGATGCAGAAAAAGAGAAAACCCTGTTGTGGGCTTTAGGTTACGATGTTGACTCTGCAACACCCAATCAACCCCATAATGTATTTGCTGAACCTTTACACTCAGCGCCTGTTTTAATGCAATATGGTAATGGTAAATCTTTGGTTTTCTTTGGTTCAAATCACGGCTTTTTGCATGCCGTGGATGCAACAACAGGAAGAGAAGAGTGGGCTTATATTCCTGAAAGCCAGTTAAAAGATTTACATAAGGTGCGTGAAAATGCACCATCTATCAACGTTGGACATATTTATGGATTAGATGGCAATGTGGTGACTTACCATGAAGACACAGATTTAGATGATATTATCGATGCTGGAGAAACCGCTTATTTAATCATTGGACAGCGTCGGGGCGGAAAAGAGTATTTTGTCTTGGATATCAGTAACCCTTCTGCACCTGAAAAGCGATTTACTTTAACCAATGCAGATTTCGGTCAAACCTGGTCAACACCTGTGATTGGTAAAGTCAGAATCAATGGTGTGACAAAAACGGTGATGGTGATTGGTGGTGGTTACGATCTTGCTTTTGATAATTTAAACACAACCAATGCAACAGAAGGCAATGCCATTTACATGGTAGACATTAACAATGGCAATATTGTCTGGAACAGTCGCACAGATGCCGTTCGTGCTTCAGGTGCCAGTGCGGGTGCTACAGCAATGGGCTCAGTACCTGCTGATGTACAGGCTTTCGATCTGGATAATGATGATTTGTTGGATCATATTTATTCATCGGATACGCAAGGTCAGGTTTTCCGTTTTGATATTCCATCAGATATTACATCGACCACCAGAGTGATTGGTGGCAGGATTGCGGATTTGGGTGGTTCTGGTTCTGATAATCGACGTTTCTTTTATAAGCCAGATATTGCTGTGATTCGTAATGCAATAACAGGTATTCGTTCATTAAGTGTTGCCCTGGGTTCGGGTATGCGTCCCAGCCCATTTGATAAAACTTTGGATGAACGTTTTTTTGTCTTCTTTGATGAAGGTCCTTTAAATGAAGCGGCACCATGGACAAATGTCACGAATGCCGATTTGACGGATGTCAGTCAATTACTTGGACCTTGTACCGGTGCAGGTTGCCAGACGGGTGAATCTTTAGCATCCAATACCATTCGTACGCAAAGTAAAAAAGGCTGGTATATTAGTTTCAAAGCACAAAATGGCGGCAGGTCTATTGGAGAAAAAGTGGTTTCAGCATCCACTACCTTTAATAATGCGGTGTTATTTACCACGTATGTACCACCTGGCTCTGGGGCCGTGTCTCCTTGTGCAAATGGTGATATTGGTATATCCCGCGTGTATTCTGTGAATATAGAAGATGGTACACCAGTGACCGATGTTGTTCAGGGTAATTTTTTAACGGATGTTGGTGATCGTTATCTTGGCGTAGGTCGGGGTATTGCTTCAGAGCCTGCCATTGTTATTTTGAATGATGGGCCACATTTGGTGATTGGACGAAACATGGGCAGTGATTATGATGATATGTTGCCTAAGTTACCCCAGGGGTTGATTCCGAAATCCTGGTATCATGAACCATCATCTTTTACAACAGCACCAACGCCTTAATTTACTATTATTCGTAATTCACTACCCCCCGTAGTTCACTACGTACTCTTTGCTCACACACACTCAGAATCTGAAAGCTTTACAGATTCTGATGTTTTCTGCTTCAGTGGTATCTTTCCATAGAAAGCTTTTCTTGTAGAAAATGTTTCTCGTATAAAGCTTCTCTCGTATAAAGCAAGACTATCCTGTAAAATGCGTCGGTTTTAAGTTGACAACAATTGAGCTTATGCAGCGCTCTGACTTTAATTTTACTCTGCCAGAAAATCTGATTGCCCATTATCCAACTGAAGCACGTGATGCCAGTCGTTTATTGGTAATTGATCCGACTCAGCAAAGCATACATCACCATGTGTTTTCAGAGCTGTGTGATTTTTTGTCGTCAGAAGATTGTTTGATTTTTAATAATACCAGAGTCATTCCAGCCCGATTAAAAGGTCAAAGAGAGTCGGGTGGGCAGATTGAATGTTTATTTGAACGCTTGGTGGATGATCGTCATTTTTTGGCGCAGGTTAAGTCTTCCAATACACTGAAACCAGGAACACGACTTTTTTTCCAACGGGATTCAATCACCCAATCGGCAGAATTAACGCAATATGAACTTTCTGTAGTACAACGTGAAGGATTGTTTTATCAACTGAAAGTGGAATCTCCTGAATGTTCTGTACTGCAATGGTGTCATGATATTGGTCAAATGCCATTACCCCCTTATATTGATCGGGAAAACAGTGCTCTGGATAAAGAGCGCTATCAGACCATTTATGCCAGCGAATTAGGGGCCGTTGCTGCACCGACAGCCGGTTTACATTTTACGGAAACATTATTTGAACAGTTAAAACAAAAGCATATTGAACATGATTTTGTGACGTTACATGTGGGCGCAGGCACCTTTTCCCCTGTACGGGTTGATAACATTCTTGAACACAGAATGCACAGTGAATGGTTTCAGGTGTCTGATTCTGTGGTTGATCTGGTGAGACGGACTAAAGCAAAAGGTGGACGGGTGATTGCTGTGGGTACAACGAGTTTACGGTGTTTGGAAGCGGCCTCAATAACCGGAAAGTTACAGGCTAAAACCGATGAAACGGCATTGTTTATTTATCCTGGTTATCAGTTTAAAACCGTTGATGCCCTCATCACTAATTTTCATTTACCGGAATCCTCTTTGATGATGTTAGTCAGTGCTATGGCAGGACAGGCGTTTATTATGCAGGCTTATCAAACGGCGATAGACCATAGCTATCGTTTTTTCAGTTATGGTGATGCCATGTTGATTGAGCATAAAATCGATGACGTGGTTAAATAGCCAAGTAAAATAATGATGACTCAAATGATGACCATAAGACAGAAGAGATACTGATATGCAGTTTGATCTACAGGCCGTTGATAATCAGGCCAGAAGAGGTGAGCTTCGTTTTGCACGAGGCAATGTGCAAACACCAGCCTTTATGCCGGTTGGCACTTATGGCACTGTCAAAGCTATTTCTCCCCACGAATTACATGATATTGGTGCTGATATTGTATTGGGTAATACCTTTCACTTAATGCTTCGACCAGGTACAGAAGTGATTCAGGCTCATGGTGATTTACATGATTTTATGCAGTGGCAGAAACCGATTTTAACGGATTCCGGTGGGTTTCAAGTCTATAGCTTAGGGGAATTAAGAACCATCACAGAGCAAGGTGTTGAGTTTAAATCGCCTATTAATGGCGATAAAGTGTTTTTAGGCCCGGAAGAGTCGATGCAGGTTCAGCAGGCTTTGGGCTCAGATATTGTGATGATTTTTGATGAATGCACACCTTACCCGGCCACCTGGGATGAAGCCAAAACATCTATGGAACTTTCATTACGCTGGGCAGAACGTTCAAAAAAAGCCCATGGCGATAACCCTGCGGCATTGTTTGGTATTGTCCAAGGGGGTATGTATCCGGATTTGCGAGCCATTTCTGCACAAGGTTTACAGGATATCGGATTCGATGGTTATGCACTGGGGGGCTTGTCTGTTGGAGAGCCTAAAGATGAAATGATGCAGGTATTGGATACAACGGTGTCTTTATTGCCAGAGAATAAGCCGAGATATTTAATGGGTGTGGGTAAGCCGGAAGATATAGTGGAAGCCGTCAGAAGGGGCATTGATATGTTTGATTGTGTGATGCCCACTCGAAATGCAAGAAATGGTCATCTTTTTACAACCAATGGTGTTGTAAGATTACGCAATAGCCCCAATAAAAGGGATACTCGGCCCATTGATGATGAGTGTGGTTGTTATACTTGTCAGAATTATAGCCGGGCCTATCTGCATCATTTGGATAAATGCGGTGAAATGCTGGGGGCGAGGCTAACCAGTATCCATAACCTGTATTATTACCAGCAATTGATGCTGAGTTTGCGTACAGCCATTGAAACGGGTACATTAAGCAACTTTGTATTTGATTTCTATGACAGGCGGGGCTTAAAAGTACCGCCATTACATAATTAAAACAGAGAACACCTGTACAGATAGAGAAAGGCTGTACAGAATCCATACGGGCTCTTGCTGAGTCGATTTATTTTAGGTAAACAATTTAGGGGTAAGCATTATGTTATTTGCTCAGGCTGCAGCCAATCAAGGGGGAAGCTCTTTGATGTCATTGGGTATGATTGGTTTATTCTTTGTGGTTTTTTATTTTTTATTTATCAGACCACAGTCCAAGCGACAAAAAGAACATAAAAAAATGATCGAAGCCATTCAGAAAGGCGATGAAGTCTCTACCGTTGGTGGTTTTTTAGGCAAAGTCAGCAAAGTAACCGAGCAGTTTGTTGTGGTGAGTGTTGCTGATAATGTTGAAATGAATTTGCAAAAGCATGCTATTTCTGCGGTTCTGCCTAAGGGAACCTTAAAATCCATTAAAGAGTAGTCCGATCATTATTATTTTTTAAACACGTTCATTTCTCACTATTCATGAGACATAGATAGGAATCATAGTTATGTTTTCAGATCAGACAAGGCCCATGCCACTGAATACTTATCCTCTTTGGAAGTATGCACTTTTGGTGTTTGTATTACTGTTAGGGTTTTTCCTGGCGTTACCCAATATATTTGGTGAAGATCCAGCCATACAATTGTCCCATAAAAAAGGGAGTGCCGTTTCTCAGAGTTTTATGGATGAATTATCGACGTATATTAAAGAGAATCAGATTGATATCAAAGCGATGGAAGTTGGGAATAACAAAGGTCTTATTCGCTTTAATAATACGGATGATCAATCCAAGGCAAAGGGGCTTATCTTTCAATATACTGAAAAACATGATGACGCTAATATCAAAGAGAATATTGTTTCTGCACTCAATATGGCTGCTGCAACACCAGAATGGTTAAAGGGTATGGGGTTGGCACCCATGAAGTTGGGTTTGGATTTACGAGGGGGGGTACAGTTTTTAATTCAGGTCGATACTGACTTTTTGTTGGAAGATGAAATTAAAAATGGTATTGATCAAATTAAATCAACACTGCGTGATAACAAAATTTATTATGAAGGTCGTATTAAAAAAGAAGGTAAGGATGCCATTGTTGCAACTTTTAAAACATCAGATGTACGTCAGGAGGCTTTTAAAGCACTGAACCGACAAACTTTTGGCTATGACATTCTTGATACAGAAGCCGATGGCCGCTATTTACTGACATTTAAATTAACGGAGTTACAACTGGATACCGTTGCCGATGCTGCGGTTAAGAAAAACATTACTATTTTAAATAATCGTGTGAATTCCCTGGGAGTTTCTGAGCCAGTAATTCAGCGATTAGGGCGTGATCGTATTTTAGTGCAATTACCTGGTATTCAGGATTCAGCCATTGCACAATCGATTATTGGTGATACACGAACCTTAAGTTTTCGTATGGTTGATAAAGATGCCGATATCAATAGAGCATTGGATGGACGAGTACCGCGTCATTTGGAATTAATGAAAGATGAAGATGGGCAGTGGGTATTAATTAAAAAGAAAGTGGTGTTGGATGGGGAACATATTATCCATGCTTCTGTCAGTCCAAACCCAGATTCAGGAATGCCTCAAATTAATGTGAACCTGGATGGTAGTGGCGGTAATAAAATGAGTCAAAATACCAAAAGAAATGTTGGCGAAGGTATGGCAACGGTATTAACCAACGTAGAGACGATATATAAAAAAGATGAGAAAGGCGAGTTTATTAAAGATGAAGCTGGTAATTTAGTGGTTGAAAAGAAATATGTCACAAAAACTGTGGCCAGTATTGCAACGATTCAAAGCCAGTTTGCGGCAAACTTTCGTATCACGGGAGACTATACGCCATTTGAAGCGAATCAATTAGCTTTAATTTTAAAATCAGGTTCACTAAAGGCACCGATTAATATTATTGAATCAAGAATCATTGGTGCCAGCTTAGGTAAAGACAATATCAAAAAAGGGATGCTTTCTATACTGGTTGGTTTTTGTGCCGTATTAATCTTTATGCTGGTACGCTATAAAGCGTTTGGTATGATTGCCAACACGGTTTTAATATTGAACCTGGTACTATTGGCAGGATTCCTATCACTGATTAATGCCGTGTTGACATTACCGGGTATGGCGGGTGTGTTATTAACCATAGGTATGGCCGTTGATGCCAATGTGTTGATCTTTGAACGGATTAAAGAAGAGTTAAAAAATAATGTGTCGCCAGCACAAGCCATTCATAATGGGTTTGATAAAGCCTTATCAACCATTGCTGATGCCAATATCACCACAATGATTGCTGCATTAATTTTATTCTCATTAGGTTCTGGGCCGGTTTCAGGTTTTGCTATCACGTTATTCTTCGGTATTTTAACTTCCATGTTTACGGCAATTTTTGCCAGTAGAGCCATTATTAATAGTTTGTACGGTGGTAAAACCGTAAAACGTCTTATGATTTAGCAGGCACGCCCATGACATTTAATATTCCATTTTTAAATTATAAAACCTATGCTGTTATTTTTTCCTGTGTATTACTCATAGGTTCTGCTGTTCTATTGTTGACCAAAAACATTAATTGGGGTTTGGATTTTACGGGGGGTACTTTAATAGAAGTCCGCTACGAACAAGCGGCCAGTAAAGATAATATTGAAACAGCATTAAAATCGGCGGGTTATAAAAATGCCCTGGTACAGCTGTATGGTAATGCTACAGATGTGACAATCCGATTACCCAGTACATCAGAAGGTGTTTTATCTTCTCAAGAAGTGAATCAGGTATTAGCAGTGTTAAAACAGCTGGGTACTTTAGAGTTATTGAGAGATGAAGGTGTTGGTGCAACTATGGGTGAAGAGTTCACCAATGATGGTGCGATGGCACTATTGGCAGCTTTACTCTGCGTCATGATTTATGTTGCCATACGTTTTGAATGGAAGTTTGCTGTTGGATCGGTTATGGCCCTTGCCCACGATGTGCTTATCGTTTTGGGTTTGTTTTCGCTGATTGGTAAAACGTTTGATTTAACCGTATTGGCGGCGTTGCTTGCCGTCATTGGTTATTCATTGAATGATACGATTGTTGTGTATGATCGTATTCGGGAAAACTTTATTAAAATTCGAAAAGGCAGTACGCAGGATGTGATGAATACCTCATTAAATCAAACTTTATCACGAACCATCATCACATCATTAACCACATTATTGACTTTGTTTGCTTTATATTTCCTGGGTGGAGAGTTGATTAATGGGTTTGCATTAGCTCTTATTGCCGGTGTACTTGTGGGTACTTATTCTTCTATTTATGTTGCCAGTACGGCAGCACTCTTTTTGGGTGTGTCCAAGGAAGACTTAATGCCACCTGAAGTAGACAAAGAAGGGGCTGATCAGGAGCCTCTGGTATAACTTTTTAAAGTGGAAGCGTTATTTTAAGATGGAAGGGGTATTTAAGATGGAAGGGGTATTTAAGATGGAAAGGTTATTTAAGGCGGAAGGGTTATAAAACGGTTTTAAAATTAGGTCCGCCTGATGCTTTTTTCTTCGGTAGCCCTGAGGTTTTGCTGCCACCTTCTGAGAGTCGCATTTGTAAATTCAAATCGGTTTTTGACTCGGCAAAATGAAGGGCATCTTCCCGTGAAATGGTTTTGCTTTTATAAAGATTAAACAGACATTGATCGAATGACATCATGCCATCATTTTTATGTTTTTCTATGGCTTTACGTAACTCTTCCAAAGAGGATTTTTGGATGATTTCCGCAATATCAGGCGCATATAATAATATTTCATGAGCGGCTGTTCGTGAGCCGGCGGTGGTTCGGACCAAACGTTGCGATACGATGCCATTTAAAACACTGGATAACTCTTTCATAACGGTGCCGCGATTTTCTGCGGGAAACAAATTTCGAATACGCTCCAAAACCTGTTTTGAATTGTTGCCGTGAATGGTGGCTAAACAAAGGTGACCGGTTTGCGCATAGGAGAGGGCGTACTCCATAGCTTCCTGATCACGAATTTCGCCAATTAAAATCACATCGGGTGCTTCACGCATCGCATTTTTTAAAGCATTGTGGTAGTTCTTGGTATCCACACCGATTTCACGTTGATCGATGATAGACATTTTGTGTTCGTGTAAAAACTCAATGGGATCTTCGATGGTTAAAATATGTCCGGTTTCATTTCTATTACGGTAATCAATCATTGCAGCAAGTGAGGTTGATTTACCCGAACCTGTAGGGCCACAAATCAACACAAGACCACTGCGTCCCATCACCAGCTTTTTTAAAGAGTTCGGTAGATTAAGTTTTTCAAAAGTGGGTATGTCCGATTTAATATGTCGCATGACCATACCCACCTGGCCACGCTGCAAAAATACATTCACTCGAAAACGGCCAATATCTTCAACAGAGATCGCAAAATTTAATTCCCACTCTTCTTCAAACTCTTCTATTTGAGCGGGTGTCATAAGCGAATAAGCAATATTTTTGATGGCATCGGGTGGTAAAGCGCCTTGTCCCATGGGCGTGGCCACACCATCAATTTTCATATAAGGGGCAGCACCCGTACTAAAGAATAAATCAGATGCTGAGCGTTCAGCCATTAATCGCAGAAGTAACTTGATATCCACAATAGCTCTCGGTGTTGATGATAGGAATTTATGATTGATACTAATGAGGATAGCCTATACCGATAAAAAAATGAAATTTGAGATAGTGGTTTATTGCGATAAATATCCATTTTTTTCATTGTAAAATGTTGATGAATTGTATAGAGTAGCCCCTCGATTTTTTAATAGTAAAAAATCGATGAATGATTGAGTAATTTTGAAAATAACTTATTATTCAAATAATTAGAGTTTATTTTTATAAAAGAAAAGGGATGTGCTTAGCTTGAAACATTGATTTGGCAACAACAAAAGAAATGTAAGTCTTTGTTTTAAAATAACCGGCTTTAAGCTTTTTAATGTGTATTAGGTGAGATGGCCGAGTGGTTGAAGGCGCACGCCTGGAAAGCGTGTATAGGTTAACAGCTTATCGAGGGTTCGAATCCCTCTCTCACCGCCAATTTTTTAGATTCATGCAATGCTCATAATTAACTTCAATGATATGATTCGTGTTATTCTATAACCATTGTATGTTAAACTTTCTTTTCATGATTTATAAAATGATGGATAATAGATTTTTTGTATAGCCAGGTTATGATGATATTCCATGATGACATAGGTTGGTTATCATCCAGAGGTTATGGGTGCCTGTTGGTCCCTTCGCAATGATAGGCTGTAAACCCCGCCAGGCCCGGAAGGGAGCAACGGTAGCAACTGATTCATGTGCCGGAGTGTGGCTGACAGGCCCCCTCCAGAAAATACCCATATGATATAGTCAAAAGATATCACCAAAAAACGAAAACACACACAAAACATCAGCATACATAGCCAAATAAAAAGTACTCAAATCAATACATCAAATATGTCTTATACTGTTTTAGCCCGCAAATGGCGCCCTCGTAATTTTTCCCAGCTCGTCGGGCAGTCTCATGTGCAAAAGGCGTTAATGAATGCGATAGAACAGGAAAGATTACATCATGCCTATTTATTTACCGGGACTCGAGGGGTTGGTAAAACCACCATTGCCCGAATTTTTGCAAAATGTTTGAATTGTGAGACAGGTGTTACCTCGGAACCTTGTGGTCAGTGTCCTACCTGTCTGGAAATTGATCAGGGACGCTTTATCGATTTATTGGAAATTGATGCAGCTTCCCGTACTAAAGTGGAAGATACACGGGAAATACTGGATAACGTACAATACCGTCCAACACGGGGACGTTATAAAGTCTATTTGATTGATGAAGTACATATGCTATCCAATAGTAGCTTCAATGCGTTATTAAAAACTTTGGAAGAACCCCCACCGCATGTTGTTTTTATTTTGGCGACAACTGATCCACAAAAATTACCTGTGACTGTGTTATCACGTTGTTTACAATTTCATTTAAAACATATGACGACACAAGAGATTGCATCACATTTGGATTTTATTTTAAAAGAGGAACAGGTTGAGAGTGACAATGAAAGTTTGAGTATCATTGCCAAGGCTGCTGATGGCAGTATGCGTGATGCATTAAGTTTGTTGGATCAAGCCATTGCACATGGTGGAGGAAGACTCCAACAGTCAGATATTCTTGATATGTTAGGTTTGATCAACCAATCCTACGTTTTAGATTTATTAGAGGCTTTGGCCCTGCATGATGCTAAAAAACTGGTGAATGTAACACAGCATATGGCCCAGTTCTCTCCAGATTATGAATCGGTACTTAATGATATTTTATCTGTATTGCATCAAATTGCTGTATGTCAGGTGACGGGTGATTCATTGGATGATAATGTGGCATTACGTCATTTGATCACAAAAATATCAGCAGAAGATGTGCAATTATTTTATCAGTTGGGTTTAATGGCTCGAAAAGATTTGGCTTTGTCAGCAGATGCCCAGGAAGGTTTTTTAATGGCTTTGTTAAGAATGCTGGCATTTCGTCCGGCTAAGCCTGGTGAAACGCAAGGGATATCAGGTTCACCAAAACCAATGACACAACAAAATCCAACGATACGACAGACTCCGACGATACAACAGAATCCTACAGCAACATCAACGGAAAAAAAAAAGAATCTAGTTTCTGAAGCGCTTTCAGAAGCAAAACATTTTTCAAAAACACCTGCATCTCCAGAAAAAGCTATTTCTCCAAAAGCGTCCGTAACTTTAGAAAAAACGACATCGTTAGAAAAAACAATACCTTTAGAAAAAACGACACTGTTAGAAAAAAGAACATCTTCAGAAACGACAACCTATTCAGATGCAACCACAGTATCAGAGACAGCCAGCTCTTCAAAAGCAAGTGTTGCAGAAGTCATGGCATCTTCTAACATAAGTGCTTCAGATAAGATGGATACTGCCAGTATGTCTGAGGTTGTCAATGATTTAACACAATTGGTACCCTGGACAGATTGGATACAACAATTAGGTGTGAATGGACAGGCCTATCAGGTACTCAATAACAGTCGATTAAAAACTTATTCAGATACTGATTTCACATTATCACTGATCCCTGCTGTTGAACACTTTTGTTCTGAGTCGATACTCGGTAAAATTAATACAGCGGTGAATAAACAGCTATCACAGTCAGTAAATATTCGTTTTGAGGTGGCAGATGACACATTACAAACACCTAAAAAACTGATGCAACAAAGACATGAAAAACGGCTGGATGATGCCTATCAATCATTGCTTAAAAATCCACAACTTTGCGACATACTGGAAACCTTTTCAGCCAGTTTATCCAAAGAGGATATTCAATTGAATATCGAATTGTGATGATGACATTTAACATATTTCAATAGAGAGGTGCCCTATGAAAGGTTTAGGTAATATTATGAAACAAGCGCAGGAGATGCAGGAAAAAATGAAACAGCTGCAAGAAGAGGCGGCTAACAGAGAGGTCACGGGTGAATCTGGTGCTGGCCTGGTTAAAGTTTTAATGACCGGACGGCATGATGTACGTCGCGTTGACATTGATGACAGTTTGTTAACCGGCGACAAAGAAATTCTGGAAGACTTAATTGCTGCGGCTATGAATGATGCTTCCAGAAAAATAGAAGCTGAATCACAGGATAAAATGTCTGAGTTAACGTCTGGTTTACCATTGCCTCCCGGATTTAAATTACCTTTCTAAGGTTTACTCTTTCTTCACTATGAAACAATATCCATTATGAAACAATCCCCTTTATTGGAAGCTTTAATCGATGCTTTTTGTTGCTTGCCGGGTGTTGGCCGTAAATCAGCACAAAGAATGAGTTACCATTTATTGGAAAGAGATCGTCTGGGAGGGCAAACCTTATCGCAAGCTTTACAGGCGGCTATGGAAAATATTTCACACTGTCAGCAGTGTCGTAACTTTTGTGAGTCAACCTTATGCACCATATGTTCCAATACTAAAAGGGATCAGCAGACTATTTGTGTGGTTGAATCGCCTGCGGATATTTTGGCGATTGAAAGCAGTGCCGGCTTTAATGGTGTCTATTTTGTTTTGATGGGGCATTTATCCCCTTTAGATGGCATGGGACCAGAGAGCCTGGGTTTGCCTCTCCTGGAGTCACGTATTAGGCAGCAACAGGTCAAAGAAGTGATTATTGCAACGGGAGCAACCGTCGAAGGCGAAGCAACGGCACATTACATACAGGACATCGTTGAAAAATACAGTCTGGAACAGCAAAACCTGGAAAAAGCAGGTGTGCGAGTGAGTCGTATTGCCCAGGGAATTCCTATGGGGGGTGAGCTGGAATATCTGGATGCATCGACATTGGCCCGTTCACTGTCAGAACGCCGTCCGATGGGACGTTTTTAATATGGGTAATTTTTTTCGACAGATATTCCGATATTTATATCTGCAATAGTTGAGTTTTTTTGAAAAGACTCCATATAGTACAACATTTCTCGTTATCCTATTCATATTCGTATTAACTGATAATAAGCTAAAGAGGGTTATCCACCAATGACTGATGTAGTGAATGAAAATGCAACTGATAAAAAAGTAGAAAAACACAGTTTTCAGACAGAAGTAAAACAGTTATTGCACTTGATGGTGCATTCGTTATACAGCAATAAAGAAATCTTTTTGCGTGAATTGATTTCTAATGCTGCTGATGCTATCGATAAATTGCGATTTCGTTCATTGGATGACAATAGCTTAATTGCTGATGATCCAGAATTTCGTATTCGTATTACGTCAGATGAAGCCGCTGGTACCTTGACCATCAGTGATAATGGTATTGGTATGTCGCGACAGGAAGTGATTGATAATTTAGGTACGATTGCACGTTCTGGCACAGCTGACTTTATAAAACAACTGTCTGGTGATCAAAAGAAAGATGCACAATTGATAGGTCAGTTTGGCGTTGGTTTTTATTCATCGTTTATTGTGGCAGATAAAGTACGCGTTGAAACACGCGCTGCTGCTGGTGAAGAAGCATCGGCCTGGACTTCAGAAGGTGATGGTGAGTTTGAAATAGAAGCTTGTGATAAAACATCGCGTGGTACTGACATTATTTTATTTATCAAAGAAGAGGATAAAGAGTTTTTGTCAGATTGGCGCTTACGTTCAGTCATTGGTAAATATTCTGATCATATTGCTGTACCTGTGGAAATGCCAAAGGTGGAAACACCGTCAATGGATGATGATCAACAAGACAGTGAACAAAAAGAAGAAGTTGAAGTTAATAAACCTGTTGAGTTTGAAGCGGTCAATAAAGCAACGGCATTATGGACACGTTCAAAATCGGATGTTAAAGAAGAAGAATATAAAGAATTTTATAAACATATTTCCCACGATTATGAAGAGCCTATCACTTGGTCTCATAACAAGGTAGAAGGCAAACAAGAATATACCAGTTTGTTGTATATTCCTAAAAATCCACCTTTCGACTTATGGAATCGCGAAAAACCCAGAGGTGTTAAACTCTACGTACAACGTGTGTTTATTATGGACGACGCCGAACAGTTCTTGCCAACTTACTTGCGTTTTGTTCGTGGCGTATTAGACAGCAATGACTTGCCACTGAATGTTTCCCGGGAAATTTTGCAGGATAATGCGGTTACCGCATCATTACGTTCTGCTTGTACCAAGCGGGTATTAAGTATGCTGGAAAAACTGGCTAAAAATAATCCTGACAATTATAAAACCGTTTGGACGGCATTTGGTAATGTGATTAAAGAAGGTTTGGGTGAAGACTTTTCAAATAAAGAGAACATTGCCAAGTTATTACGTTTTGCTTCAACCAAACTGGATACTGAAGAACAAAGTGTGAGTTTGGATGACTATATCGAACGCATGAAAGAAGGTCAGGAAAAAATTTATTATATTAGTGCGGAAAGTTTTGCAACAGCAAAGAATAGTCCTCATCTCGAAGTATTCCGCAAGAAAGGCATTGAAGTCTTGTTATTATCTGAACGTATTGATGAGTGGGCTATGTCTCATTTAACGGAATACGAAGGTAAGTCCATTCAATCCATTACTCAAGGTGGACTGGACTTGGGTGAGTTGGAAAATGAAGAAGAAAAAGCAGCCTTAGAAAAAGCCGAAGAAGAAAATAAACCTTTAATTGAACGTTTTAAAGCGGCCTTGGGTGAGAAAGTGAAAGACGTCAAATTAACACATCGTCTTACTGATTCTCCAGCATGTGTGGTGAGTGATGGCGGTGATATGTCTGCACAAATGGCACGTTTAATGGCTTCAGCGGGTCAATCTGCACCTGAAGTAAAACCTATTTTAGAGATTAATCCAGAGCATAGTCTGGTGCAAAGAGCTGCTGACAGTGAAGGTGATGGCTTTGAGGATTGGGCATGGTTGTTGTTCGATCAGGCTGTTCTGGCAGAAAGTGGCTCTTTGGATGATCCTGCCTCATTTACACGCCGTCTTAATAAACTTTTGCTACAAGGCTAAAAGACAAAGAGAGAAAACACTTTGTTTGTGTGTTTTCTCTTGTTTTCTTTTTATTTGGACGCTATGGTTGTCATTGATATGATGTTTTTTGGGGGAACAACCGATGAAAATTATTTTGTTAGGTGCGCCTGGCGCAGGTAAAGGCACACAAGCGCAATACATAAAAGAACACTATAAAATTCCACAAATATCGACAGGAGATATGTTGCGTGCTGCCGTAAAAGCACAGACACCTTTGGGACTGGAAGCCAAGGCCGTAATGGATGCAGGACAGTTGGTGTCAGATGATATTATTATGGGGCTGGTTAAAGAAAGACTGGCCGAACCTGATTGTCAATCCGGGTATTTATTTGATGGCTTTCCCAGAACACTGGCGCAGGCCGATGCCATGAAAGAGAGTGGTATTGATGTGGATTATGTCATTGAAATTGAGGTGGACGATGATGAGATTGTACAGCGCTTAAGTGGTCGGCGTGTGCATCCTGCTTCGGGTCGTGTGTATCATATTCAGCATAACCCACCCAAAGAGGAAGGCAAAGATGACGAAACAGGAGAAGCACTGATTCAACGGGATGATGATCAGGAAGCAACGATTCGTGAACGACTCAAAGTGTATCACGATCAAACCCGTCCATTAGTGGAGTATTATCATACTTATGCTGAACAATCAGAGTCAGCACCCGTATGCATTAAAGTATCAGGTGTTGGTGGTTTGGAAGCCGTAAGAGATGCGATTTTTTCAGCCTTACAAGCATAATCCAATCCTATCGAGTTGATATGATACAACAAGGACAAGGTAAACTGGGTGTCTTATTGGTTAATCTGGGTACACCCAGTGCTCCAAATGCCAGTGCAGTAAGAACCTATTTAGCTGAATTTTTACATGACCCTCGTGTTGTTGATGTGAGTCGCTGGATTTGGTGTCCAGTATTACATGGTATTATTTTGCGTTTTCGTCCAGCGAAGGTTGCTAAATTATATCAATCCATTTGGACAGAAGATGGTTCACCCTTATTAGCCATCAGTCAACGTCAACAACGTGCATTGCAGATTTATTTTGATGAACACCAAAAAGATGAGATTGAAGTGGCATTGGCCATGACCTATGGAGAGCCTTCATTATCATCAGGATTTGAACAATTAAAGGAATGTTATCGGATTATTGTTTTGCCTTTGTATCCACAATACTCATCGGCAACAACGGCTTCGGTATTTGATCATATTGCCAAATTGTTTAAGAAAAAACGCTATGTACCTAACGTTGATATGATTTATCATTATTATCAGCATCCTGCGTACATTGATGCATTAGTACAAAGTATTCGTCGATATTGGGAGCAGGAAGGTAAAGCTGAAAAGTTATTATTGTCTTTTCATGGCATTCCGCAGCGTTATGCCAATGAAGGGGATCCTTATCCACATCATTGCCAGATAACCAGTGAACGTGTGGCTCAGGCATTAGGATTATCGGATGATGCATGGCAATTGACTTATCAATCCCGTTTTGGTCGAGAGCCCTGGTTGCAACCTTATACGGATCATACATTACAATCATTGGCTGAATCAGGCTGTTCACAGGTTCAAGTGATATGCCCTGGTTTTTCAGCCGATTGTTTGGAAACGTTGGAAGAAATTCAGGAAGAAAATAAAAAGGTGTTTTTAGAATCAGGTGGGAAAAAATTTCAATATATTCCGTGCTTAAATGACAATAAAGAACATATTCATATGATGGCTCAGCTTATTCATGAGCATCGATAATATGGAACGATAAAAAAATAACTCAATAAGCCGAAAGATATCAAGATAATCCATGGTATAAGATGATTCAGACTTTCCTTTCTGAAAGTCCATTGTCTTTTTGCAAGCGCTCAAAAAGACAAGAAAAAAGCTGGTTCGCTGCGCGGGCACTTGTTGTGAGTAGTTATTGATTTTGGAGTATGTCTTTTTATTTCCAGCAAGCTGAGACCTGAAAGAATCGCTTGGTACTTGAATTATGATGCAGGGCAAGTACCCTCCGTAGGAGTATTTAGGGCGTTTGCTGACTTTTTGCTCCTGAAAAGTCAGTCGCGATGATGAAATCATCGTGAAACATCTATTACAGACTCAGGTTATGTATTGAATATCAATGGATGATTGGTTTTGTTTAAAGTTATCAGGTAAAAAATGTTCCAGTAAATCATTTAAAAACTGTAATCCTGTATCGGTTGCTTGGATTTGTGACAGTGAATCTGATAAATACGTTTTATTTTTTAAATGACGTAACAAAGGCATAATGGTGGATATCGATAACCCTGTTCTTTCTTCAAAAAAATGAGCAGGCACGCCTTGTGTCAGTCTTAATGCATTCATCATAAATTCAAGAGGCAAATCTTCTAGAGGAATGGTTTCTTGGGTTTGAATAAAATCGTGTGTATGGTTTTGTAAATAAGCTTTGGGATGTTTGTGTTTCATGGTTCGCACAATATTATTGTCATTTATCATGGTTCGCTTGCCATGGGCACCTGCGCCAATACCCAGATAATCACCAAACTGCCAGTAATTTATATTGTGTTGACAGGCATGCACTTTATTGGATGAAAAAGCAGATATTTCGTAGCGTGTAAAACCTTGCTCTTGTAAATATTCCAAACCAGTCTGCATCATATCTGCGATCGTATCATCATTGGGTAAAACCGGTGGCTGACGATAAAAAGGAGTATTGGGTTCTAGAGTTAACTGATACCAGGAAATATGCGTAACACCAGAATCAATAGCCTTTTGTAAATCCTGTTGGCATTCTTGAAGGCTTTGTTTGGGTAATCCATACATGAGATCAACATTGATGCGTTCAAAACCAGCAGATTGTGCAATGTGAATGGCTTTATGGGCTTCATCAACACTGTGGGCTCTGCCCAATTGTTGTAATTGATGCTGTTGAAAACTTTGTACACCAATAGAAATACGATGAATGCCTGCATCAAAGAAATTTTGAAACTTATCTGCTTCAACACTGTTAGGATTGGCTTCCAGTGTTATTTCAATATCAGGGGCAAATGGAATCAAAGCTCTAATTTGACTGAATAACCGATCATAAAAATCACCAGACATTAAACTGGGTGTGCCGCCACCAATAAAAATGCTGACGAGTCGTCTTCCCCAAATATGAGGCAATTCTTGTGTTAAGTCAGCTATGAGCGCATTTAAATAAGCGGTTTCGTCAATATGGTGTTTTAAAGTATGTGAATTAAAATCACAGTAGGGACACTTTTGAACACACCAGGGAATATGAATATAAAGAGAAAGTGGTGGTGGTTTTAAAAGAGCAGAAGAAAGCGTCATTGGTGGGTGAGGAAAATGTTATGAATGAAGAGTGTGTGTCATTGATATTAAAAGTGACAGGTTAAATGGATTGTTTTAATCGTTCTTTTAATTGATGTAGTGCCTTGGCTCTATGACTGATACGTTGCTTTTGTTCGACACTCAGCTCAGCAGCAGAACAGTGAAATTCCGGGCAGTAAAAAAGAGGATCATAACCAAAACCACCATTTCCTTTAGGTTCCGTTAATATAGAGCCTTCCCAACTGGCCTGACAGATGATCGGTGTTGGATCTTTTTCATGTTTTAAATAAACAATGACACATTGATATCGGGCTCTACGTTGTTCATCAGGTATCCCTTCCAACAGTGACAATAATTTTGCATTGTTTTTTCCATCGGTAGCCTGTTCACCTGAAAAACGTGCTGAGTAAATACCAGGTTGTCCGTTAAGTGCATCCACTTCAATACCTGAATCATCCGATAAACTGGGCCGTTGGCTGTGTTTGCAAGCATGTCTTGCTTTGATGAGTGCGTTCTCAACAAAGGTTAATCCGTCTTCAATGGCATCATCGATACCTAAGGTTTTCTGAGGAATAATATTAATATTGAGCGGCGATAATAAATCAGTGAGTTCTTGAATTTTTTTTTGATTGCCACTGGCAAGCACAATAGTGTGTGAATTCATCATAGTTACTTTTTTTCTTTATACAGCTTATGGGAGAATGATAAGTCGTATGTTTTTTTGTGTTGTCTGGGTGAAACCTTGAGTTTAAATGTCAAAGGTTCTTCTGCGGCAAATCGGAACTTTGCAATGTAATAAGTGGACGTATTATCTTTGATCTCTTTAAAAGCCAATACTTTTTGCTGTCCCAATAAGTTATAGGCATACCCTTGTACATTGGCTCCTGTTGATTTTTGTGATGTTTTTTCCAGAATACTGATATTAACAATACCCACATTATTAGAGCGTTGAATGCCATAGCGCTTGGCCACTTCAGGGGTTAAAAAAGTCGAATTAAAAACACTGTAATGGACTTCATAAGGGCCTAATGATTGATGATTGTCTTTGCTGAGAACTGGTTTGTGCCAGAGGAGGCTAAACATCATACAACCAATAAGTAAGACAATGGAGGCATTAAATGGTGAACGTAAAAATATCATAACAACCCTAAATTGAATGCATTCAAAATGACCTGCAATGGTATGTGAAAATAAAGAGAGCTGCAAGCTGGTTCGCTGTGCGAGCACTTGCTTAGAGTAGTTATCGAGTTTTAAGTATTTCTTTTATGACCAGCAAGCTGAGATCTAAAAGAGTGATTCAGTGCTAAAATCATAATGCAGGACAAACACCCTCCGTAGGAGTATTTGGGTCGTTTTGCTGGCTTTACCGCTCTTGGAAAATTCGGTCGCACACAGTGAAGCGGTGAGAAATAATTTTTATATGGGTATTGCTTAATCACTTTAAGCTGGCACAAAATAGTTTAACAGCCCCTATTTGTAGTCAGGAAGATAAATTTGATTTTGGTGATTGAACACAGTAATAAATATCCTTGCACTTGGATGCATTTTATTGCATGCTTCGTTTTGGCTGGCTGGGCAGTCGCCGCTTGCTTGCAAGGGGAGGAAAGTCCGGACTTCACAGGGTAAGAGCGCCAGGTAATGCCTGGGGGGCGAAAGCCTACGGAAAGTGCCGCAGAAAATATACCGCCGATGGTTGTTAAACACAGGTAAGGGTGAAATGGTGCGGTAAGAGCGCACCGCGCTGATGGTAACATCAGTGGCAGGGTAAACCCCGCTCTGAAGCAAGACCAAATAGGGATCCTATGGCGTGACCCGCGCTGGATCCGGGTAGGTTGCTTGAGCCTTATGGTGACGTAAGGCCTAGATGAATGACTGTCCACGACAGAATCCGGCTTATAGGTCAGCCATTTTTAGTTTTTTATGGAATAAGAAAATAAATATTTATTTCTTCTTAATCTAATAAAGTATTAAGTTAATAAATTACTTTAAGTTATTTAAGTAATATATTGAATAAATTGAGCTAATTGTTAACAGCCTACAAGGAATCTCTCAAAATCATCTAAGTTATTGTCGTATAAGTAAAAATAATCCTATTTTTGCGTTTTTTTTACTTGCTATGGCGCATTTGTGACACTATAGTGTCAACAAGTGGGGAGAATATACAACAATGTGGGATAAAGTGGCGTAGTTCGTTATTTTATCCCAAGATGAGGTTACTGTGTTTCGAGGCACAACCTACATTAACTTAGACTCTAAAGGGCGAATGGCGATGCCGTCAAGGTATCGTGAACGCTTAATGGATATGTGTGCGGGTCGGGTTGTGGTCAGTAAAAATCCTTATGAGTTTAAGAAACAGTATTTGATGCTGTTTCCATTGAATAAATGGGAAATATTTGAAGAAAAAGTACGCCTGTTACCAAACAACGTTGAGTTAAACCAAATATTTAAGCGACAAACCATTGGTTGTTCAAAAGAAATTGATATGGACGCCAGTGGTCGTTTGTTATTACCTTCTGAATTTAGAGAGTTATCAAATTTAGAAAAAAATATTGCGTTGGTTGGGCAGGGTGAAGTTTTTCAAATTTGGGATGCCGCTGCCTGGAAAGCACAAGAAGCGGCTGATGCAGCAGCTATGCAAAATGAAGCATTTGATGCATCACAATTACCCAACCTGGATTTTTAAGTGTGAGTAATGATGTTTACACACACATACCTGTATTACTGAATGAAGCGATTGACGCTTTACAGGTGCATCCAAATCATACTTATCTTGATGGCACTTTTGGGCGAGGCAGTCACAGTCGGGCGATCCTGGATCGCTTGCAAGGAACGGGCGCTTTGATTGCATTTGATAAAGATAAAGCGGCTTTTGACTATGCTCAAGAGCATTTTAAAGACAACAATTTTTTCTGTGTGCAAGAAAGTTTTGCAAAGATGAAACAATGCATTCATAACGACTTTTCACATATGACACCGATCCGAGGCGTTCTGTTTGATTTGGGTGTTTCTTCACCGCAGTTGGATGATGCCAGGCGGGGGTTTAGCTTTATGAAAGACGGACCCCTGGATATGAGAATGAACCACCAAATAGCAATGACAGCATCAGAATGGTTAATGGAGGCCGATGTATCTGATATCAAATATGTTTTAAAAGTGTATGGTGAAGAAAAGTTTGCTACACGTATTGCTCGAGCCATTGTTGAGCAAAGAAAAGAAACGCCTATTACTACAACATTGCAATTGGCCAAGTTGATTGAAGATGCCGTGCCTGTAAAAGATAAATATAAACATCCTGCAACACGTAGTTTTCAGGCAATTCGTATTCATATTAATGAAGAATTATCTGATCTGGAAACGGGGTTACAAAGTGCTTATGACCTGTTGGAGCCGGGGGGGCGTTTGGCGGTGATCAGTTTTCATTCATTGGAAGATCGTATTGTGAAGCGTTATTTTAAGAAAATGTCACGAGGTGATGAGTTTCCGGCTGATTTGCCCATTACACAGGATTTGATTCAACCAAAGCTAAAATTGATTGGACGTGCAAAGAAGCCAACACAAGAAGAAGTAGAAAAGAATCCACGTTCACGTAGTGCTATTTTACGGGTGGCAGAGAAATGTTAAATCAAAATACTCAAAAATCATTGAAAAGCTGGTTGAGCAAAGATTATTTTGAAAGAACATTACTGGTTTTGTTATTGAAAACGTTATTTCGCTTTAAGTGGGTATTACTACTGGCCTTATTGGTTTGGGTCAGTGCCGCTATGACAGTATGGCATGCCCATCAAATTCGAAAATATACTGAGTTAAAAGAAACATTACATAATGAGCAATATCAATTAGAAGAGCAGTGGTCAAAACTTAGATTAGAACAGGCATCACTGATTGAACATGGAAAAATTTTGATGTTGGCTCAAGAGAAACTGGGTATGAAACTGGTTTCCCGAGAAGATGAAATTATTATAGAGACCCGATAGATGAAACAGGCACGCAAACCAAAAGGTATTCCATTATGTAACTGGCGTTATAGTCTGCTGGTGATGGTGGTGACTGTTGCGTTTGTTTCATTAATTGTACGTTCTGCACAGTTACAAATTGTGAATACAGAATTTTGGAGTCATCAGGCTGATAAAAACTCACTTCGTGAGAAGGTGATTCAATCACAGCGTGGTTTGATTTTAGATCGTCATGGTAGTGAATTAGCGAGAAGTGTGCCTTCAGAATCGGTTTGGATTAATGCGAAAAAAATTTATTCAACACCAGAGGTTATGCAATCGTTAAAGTGGCAAAAACTGGCTTCCACACTCAATATACCCGTTAAAAAGCTGAATGCTTTGGTCGAACAGAAAAAAAGTAAACAAAAAATCTGGTTGAATCGTCTGGCACATCCCCGTCAATCCCAAATGATACATGCTTTGGATATTGATGGTGTCTATTTGGAAGCAGAACAAAGACGTTATTATCCTGCAGGAGAAAATGTTGCGCATATCATTGGTTTTACCGATGTGGATGGCAAAGGCATTGAAGGGCTTGAAAAAGCTTATGAACAGCGTTTGTCTGGATCACCCGGTCGTCAAAAAGTGGTACGCAACCGTAAAGGTGATGTCATTAAGACGGAAGATATGATTGATGCTGTCAAAATGGGTGAGGATATTCAATTAAGTATTGATGCTCAAATACAGGCTTTTGCTTATCGCAAATTAAAAACGGCTGTGTTACGTCATGGGGCCAGTGCAGGCAGCCTGGTTATTCTGGATGTGGAAACCGGAGAAATTTTAACGATGGTAAATCAACCATCGTTCAATCCCAATCGTATTGCTCAACGAAAAGCACCTTTAACACGTAATCGGGCTGTGATTGATATGTATGAACCCGGTTCAACAGCAAAACCATTTACAGTGATTTCAGCTTTAGAAGCTGGCAGAGTAAAACCTAATACACTCTTATCAACAGCTCCAGGAAAAATGAAAGTGGGTCGCTATTGGGTCAGAGACAGTCGTAATCTGGGCAGAATCAGTGTGACAGAGATTATTCAAAAATCCAGCAATGTGGGTGTTACCCGATTGGCACTGGATTTAAAAGATGAAGATTTTTTAGATACATTTTATAAATTAGGTTTTGGCTTGGATACGGGCAGTGGCTTCCCCGGAGAAATTTCGGGTAATTTTTATATACGTCCTAATTGGACTGATTTTGAAAAAGCAACGGTCTCTTATGGTTACAGTTTTCAGGTAACCCCATTACAGTTGGCTCATGCTTATGCCACGATTGCCAGTGGTGGTATCAAAAGACAAGTGTCTTTTTTAAAAACAGAAAGACCGATTGTGGAAGAACGGGTGTTTTCAAAACGTGTGGCTTCTCAAGTATTAAACATGATGGAAACCGTTGTAGATGAAAAAGGTACCGCAGCATCAGCAGCACTGGCCTCCTATCGGGCTGCAGGAAAAACAGGGACAGCCAGAAAGCGTGCAAAACAAGGGCGAGGCTATGGTGAAGAGTATGTCGCTGTTTTTGCAGGTGTTGCTCCGGTATCACAACCTAAGATTGCGATGGTAGTTTTAATTGATGAACCATCGGGTGAAGAATATTACGGTGGTAAAGTGGCTGCGCCAGTCTTTTCTGAAGTAGCAGAGTATGCATTACGCATGTTAAACGTGGTACCTGATAAACGGAAACAGGTAGCACATCATGACAAGTTGTAAGATAACAGGTTGTAAGATGTCAATCGATATTGATTTTCTAAGTATCCAGAAACACTATTCAGACAGTGTGAAACTCTGTGGTGGCGATCGTGTTTTGGTAAAGGATATTTGTCTGGATAGTCGGGACATTCAAAAAGAAAATGCTTTTGTTGCTTACCGAGGAGAACAGGTTGATGGACGTGATTTTATTGCTTCTGCGATAAAACAAGGTGCCAATTTAATTATATGTGATCTTGTTGAACTGCATCAGGATATCGAAAGTCTATGTCAAACACATCATGTCACTTGCTATGCCGTTCCTCATTTAAAACAACGATTGGGTTTTTTATTAAATCAATTTTTAGATTCACCCAGTAGTAAAATGCAATTAATTGCTGTGACAGGTACCAATGGAAAAACCAGTTGTGTGCAGTTTTTAGCCCAGGCTTTTGAACTTTTGAAAAAGAAATCATGGGTATTTGGTACTTTGGGTATTGGTGCTTTAGAACAACAGGTACCCACAAATAATACGACCACAGATATTATCAGTATTCAGAAAAAATTATTGCAAGCTTTAGAAGAACAGGCAGAGTTTGCTTTTATGGAAGTCTCTTCACATGGTTTGTGCCAGGGTAGAGTGAATGGTTTGCAGATTAATGTTGCGGCATTGACCAATTTATCACGCGATCACCTGGATTATCATAAAACCATGGAGGCTTATGCAGAGGCTAAACGACAACTGTTTTTATTTCCAAAACTGGATTGGGTGGTGATCAATATCGATGATGCTTTTGGAAAGCAATTATTGAATGATGACTCTATTACGGCAAAAAAATTAAGTGTGAGTCTGAATAAGCCAGAAAAAGAAGATGCTCAAAAAACCTGTGTATGGGTTGAAAGCTATCAATTAACAACATCGGGTATTACGGCTGATATTCACACACCTTGGGGTAATGCACAGATTCATTTGGCTTTGTTAGGTGTATTTAATTTATATAATGCATTATTGGTGATAGCTGTATTGGGCATTTATGTGAAGGATATTCAAAAAATTGCCAATGTGGTTCAACACATTAAACCGATTAAAGGTCGCATGCAATTATTTGAAGCGACCAATTTCCCTCGTTTTGTTGTTGATTATGCACATACCCCGGATGCATTGGAAAAAGTATTAACTGCCGTTCGTCATCATACTCAGGGACACTTGTGGTGTTTGTTAGGATGTGGCGGTGATCGTGATATAGGAAAGCGTCCTCAAATGGCAAAGCTCGCAGAATCCTTGGCGAATAAAGTGATATTGACGGATGATAATCCTCGTAACGAATCACCTCAGGCGATTGTGGACGATATGCTAACAGGAGTGGAAAATAAAAATAATATTATTTATATATCAGATAGAAAAAAAGCCATAGAACATGTGGCTTGCCAGGCGGCACCTGACGATATGGTATTGGTTGCCGGCAAAGGACATGAAGATTATCAGATTTATGGTGAACAGCGCTTACAACATTCAGATATTGATTGTGTTCAATCACTGATGACAAGGAGTCGGGCATGTTAAGTCTCACATTACAAGACATTACAAAAGCAACACAAGGGCAACTCTGTGGACAAGACCAAACAGTGGAACACATAGTGACTGATACCCGGCAATCCTGTGCTGGCGCACTATTTGTTGCATTGAAAGGTGAACACTTTGATGCACACCACTTTTTACATAAAGCTGTTGAAGCGAATGCGAGTGCTTTGGTATTTGAAAAACAGGCCGTAAAGCAGGGCGACCATTTTGATGTGCCTTATGTGTTGGTAGATAATACGTTGAAGGCTTTAGGTCAAATTGCGCACTTTATTAGAAAACAAGTTAAGGCAACCGTGATTGGTATTACAGGCAGTTGTGGAAAAACAACCGTAAAAGAAATGATCACTTGTATTTTGTCACAGAAAGGAAAAACCTTATCAACACATTCTAATTTTAATAATGAAGTAGGCGTACCCAAAACCTTATTTCGTTTAGATGATACACATGAGTTTGCAGTAGTTGAAATGG
Source organism: Kangiellaceae bacterium (assembly GCA_965230335.1). GTDB lineage: Bacteria > Pseudomonadota > Gammaproteobacteria > Enterobacterales > Kangiellaceae > CBDDKS01. The sequence continues at coordinate 2,353,333 of CBDDKS010000006.1, forward strand.
GTGCTGCAAAGGAAGGCGACATTCAGTATTTGACTCAAATTGTTGAACCGGATGTTGCTTTAGTAACTAATGTGTCTGCAGCACATTTAGAAGGTTTTGGTTCAGTAGACATTATTGCCAAAACCAAAGGAGAAATTTACAGATCATTGTCTGATAAAGGCATTGCTGTTGTGAATCTTGATGATGACTATTCTGAATATTGGATAAACAATTTACATAACCCATTATTGACTTTGAGTTGTAAAAATTCTGTTGTTAGTGGTAGAACTGCAGATGTGACAGTCACTGATATTGAAGAAAAAGCTTTAAATGGCACCCGATTCAGTTTGCACTATCAAGGTGAATGTATAGAAATACATTTAGCCGCACCAGGAAGGCACAACGTTAATAATGCAGTGGCAGCGGCAAGTGTTGCTTTAGCTTGTGAACTTGATTTAAAAGATATTAAAACTGGGCTGGAAGGTTTTTCTGGCGTTGAAGGTCGTTTACAAAGATATTATTTTGATAATCAGTTATGTATTATTGATGATACTTATAATGCCAATGTTGCTTCTACGACAGCAGCGATTCATGTATTGGCACAATGTGAAGGGAAAAAGTATTTAGTACTGGGAGATATGGCAGAGTTAGGTGATGAATCACAAACCAGTCATCAAACCATTGGAAAAATAGCGAAACAACTGGCAATAGACTGCTTAGTCACCACAGGAGAATGGAGTGTGTATACTGCTGAGGCTTTCGGTGAAGGTGCTCGACATTTCTCAAATAAAAAAAATAGTCAAGATTGGTTAATTCAACAACTTGCCATAACGCCTGGTAACGTTTTGGTAAAAGGTTCCAGAAGTTCAAAAATGGAACAGGTTGTTGAGGAGTTACTCTCATGGGCCAATCAAACATTTCAAGAGGTTAATGCTGATGCTGGTCTGGTTAGCTGATTATTTACAAGATTACTTTTCTGCGTTGAATGTTTTTAAATATTTAACATTGCGTAGTATTTTAAGTGTGATTACAGCATTGCTCATATCACTCATTGTGGGTCCTATTATGATAAGAAAATTAAAACATTATCAGATAGGACAAACCGTGCGAACAGATGGTCCTCAGTCGCATTTGTCGAAATCAGGCACGCCAACCATGGGTGGAGCTTTAATTTTAATTGCCATTGCTTTATCGACTTTATTGTGGAGTGATTTAACCAATAGATATGTTTGGGTCGTGTTATTAACCACCTTGGCATTTGGTCTGGTGGGATGGGTTGATGATTATCGAAAATTGATCCGCAAAGATCCCAAAGGATTGGTGGCAAGGTGGAAGTATTTTTGGCAAACCATCATTGGTTTATTAGCAGCATTCTATTTATTTTATTCTCATCAAAGTGATATTGAGCTGACACTCATTGTCCCTTTCTTTAAAAATGTGGCCATTTACTTAGGATGGTTATTTATTCCGTTAACTTATTTTGTCATTGTCGGTACGAGTAATGCGGTCAATTTAACAGATGGTTTAGATGGTTTGGCTATTTTGCCGACGGTATTGGTTGCCGGTGCTTTAGGTGTCTTTGCCTATTTAACAGGGCGTGTAGATTTTGCTGAGTATTTATCCATTCCTTATGTTGTTGGCGTGGGTGAGTTAGTGATTTTCTGTGGTGCCATTGTTGGTGCCGGTTTGGGCTTTCTTTGGTTTAACACCTATCCGGCACAGGTCTTTATGGGCGATGTGGGCGCACTGGGATTAGGTGCTGCATTGGGTACCATTGCTGTGACAGTCAGACAGGAGTTGGTGTTATTTATTATGGGTGGCGTTTTTGTCATAGAAACTGTCTCCGTTATTTTACAAGTGACATCGTTTAAATTAACTGGGCGTCGTATTTTTAATATGGCACCTTTACATCATCACTTTGAATTAAAAGGGTGGCCAGAACCTAGAGTCATTGTCAGGTTTTGGATTATCTCTGTTGTTTTGATTTTAGTGGGGTTAGCAACGTTGAAAGTAAGATAGTTCGTTTTAAAACACGATAAATAATAAAAGAAATAGAATATGTCGATACAATCGATAGACAAAATCGCTGATTTAGTAAGCAAAGAAAAACCTGTTGCCATTTTGGGATTGGGGCATACGGGTTTGTCTTATGTCAGCTATTGTATCGATAAAGGCTGGCCTTTCTTTGTCATGGATTCAAAATTAAGTGCTGAAAAAATCAAAGCATTCCAACACACCTATCCTGATATTTGTTTTGTTGAAGGTGAATTTGATGAAAAGCACTTATTGAAAGCCGGATTGCTTTTATTAAGTCCCGGTATTGATAGCAGAATTTCTGCTATTCAATCAGCAAAGTTACAAGGCATACCCATTGTTAATGATATTGAGCTCTTCGTGCTTGAGAATGCAGAGTCCAATAAACCGGTACCTATCATTGCAGTGACGGGTTCTAATGGTAAATCAACCGTTTGTGATTGTTTGCATTCTATTTTAAATACAGAAGATTATCCTGTTGAAGCCCTGGGCAATATTGGAAAGCCAGTACTGGATTATTTAGCTATGGAAAAACCCAAATGGTATATTTTAGAGTTATCCAGTTTTCAATTGGAAAATCTTCAGCATTTGCCACTGGATGTTGCGGTGATTCTAAATATATCACCAGATCATTTAGATCGACATGGTGATTTGAAGTCTTATGTACAAGCAAAACACAATATATTTCGTCAGGCCAATGCGGTTGTCTATAACCAGGATGATGGATTAACAAAACCGAATAAGAAAAAGAAAGTCATGTTGACCTTTGGTTGTCAGCAAACAGCCGACTTTCGAGTGCTCAAAAAAACAGAAAACTATGTCATTGAATGGAGTAAAGACAAGGTCATTTATGAAAATGATATGACGTTAAAAGGTATTCATAATGCGTTAAATATTGCGGCATGCCTGGCCATTCTTAAAGTCTGTAATATTCCGGTTTCAAAAGATATTCTGGAAAAAATACAGCGTTATTCTGGATTGCCACATCGTTGTCAATGGATACCCTCTAACGATGGTGTGATGTGGATTAATGATTCTAAGGCAACAAATCTGGGAGCCACCGAAACAGCCATTCAGAGCTATGCCATAGAATCTAATGCACTGTATTTAATTGCTGGCGGTGATGCTAAAGGCAGTGATTTAAATGATTTATCATCATCGATTCAACGTTGGGTCAAAAAAGTATGGGTTTTTGGTAAAGATGCACATCAGTTCATGACCTTTTTGCCGGATCAACAGTGTGAAAAAGTCGATGGATTAACAGAAGCTGTTAAAAAAGCCAAACAGCAGACAAAGCCAGGTGATAGGGTTTTGTTTTCTCCGGCCTGTGCCAGTATTGATATGTATCGTAATTATCAGGAAAGAGGCGAACATTTTATTTCTTTGGTAACGGAGTTGGCCGCATGATGTTTTCTTCAGCGATTGAACAAAAAGTAAAGCCATCCATTGATATTGATAAATATCTTTTATTCATTGTCATGATTTTAGTGTCTTTGGGTGCATTAATGATTGTGTCAACGTCAGTTGATTATGCAGAAAGTAAACATTTGGCAAATAGCTTCCATTTTGTTCATCGACATTTTGTGTATTTAGGCGTTGCCTTATTGGCCGGCATCATAACACTTATGCTGCCCAGTCGAGTTTGGCATCAATTGGGCCCCTGGTGCATGTTATTGAGTATTGTTTTATTAATGATGGTGTTGATGTTTGGTAAAGAAGTGAATTACAGCAAGCGCTGGTTGACCCTAGGCCCTGTGACGTTACAAGCAGCGGAAGTTGTTAAATTATTTGTGGTTGTATATATGGCGGGTTATCTCGTCAGGCGTACAGATGAGTTACAAACTCAAATAATTGGTTTTGTAAAACCGTTATTGTTGGTGAGCATTATTGTTATTGCCCTGGTATTACAACCTGATTTTGGTAGTGTTGCCGTTATCATGGCGACCACCTTATGCATGATGTTTTTAGCAGGGGCCAGGTTATGGCAGTTTATTGCTTTAAGTTGTGGTGTTGGTGTGATTTTATTTTACTTAGCCATCAGTGAAAGCTATCGTTTGATGCGCTTAAAAATGTTTTTGGATCCCTGGCAGGATCCACAAGGTGATGGTTATCAATTAATACAATCACTCATCGCTTATGGTCGGGGTGGCTGGTTTGGTCAGGGGCTTGGTGAAAGTGTACAGAAATTATTGTATTTACCAGAAGCCCATAATGATTTTGTATTTGCTGTCTATGCTGAAGAATTTGGTTTTGTCGGCGTCGTTCTGGTTATTCTGTGTTTTGTATTATTTTTCTATCGCGGTATGGCCATTGCCCGTAAGGCGTTAATCAATAATAATCCTTATGGAGCCTATTTATGTAATGGTATTACACTTTGGTTAACCATGCAGGCTATCGTCAATATTGGTGTCAGTAGTGGTGCATTGCCAACCAAAGGATTAACTTTGCCTTTTATCAGTTATGGTGGAAACAGTCTGGTGATTTGTGTGATGGCTGTAGCTATGCTATTGCGTGTGGATTATGAAACCCAGTTATCATTAAAAAAAGGAAAAAGAAAATGAATAAGGAGGTAACAAAAAAAATGATAACGAAAAATGTTTTAGTCATGGCTGGTGGTACTGGCGGACATATTTTTCCGGCGATGTCAGTGGCAACCGAATTAGAAAATAGAGGTTATCATGTCAGTTGGTTGGGCTCCAAAGGCGGTATGGAAGAAGAGTTGTTACAAAAAGAGTCCTTCACATTGTTTTTATTACCCGTAAAAGGATTAAGAGGTAAAGGTGTGCTAGAACTGCTAAAAGCGCCTTATCGTTTGCTGGTTTCTATTGTGCAGTCCATAGCGGTTATTCGAGGTTCTCATATTGATTTGGTGATTGGATTTGGTGGATTTGCCAGTGGTCCGGGTGGTATTGCTGCCTGGTTGACTCGAAAGTCTCTTATTATTCATGAACAAAATGCTATTGCTGGAACAACCAATAAAATTTTATCCAGATTTGCTGTACATATTTGTCAGGCTTTTCCAAATGTGTTTCAAGGTCGTCATGTCACAACAACAGGGAACCCTTTAAGACAAAGTATTATTGATGCCGCTCAAAACAGTTATTCTGAAAAATCATTAGTATCTGATACAAAAAAATTACGTATTCTGGTTGTCGGTGGCAGTCGAGGGGCTCACATTTTTAATGAAGTGTTGCCTTCTATTTTTTCTCGTTGGTTAAAAGAAGAAAAAATTAAAGTTACACATCAATCAGGAAAGCATAAAAAACAGTTTGTGATAGAGCAATATCAGTCGATGGGTATTAATACAGAGACTCACGTTGACATTAAAGAATTTATTGATGATATGCATACAGCCTATGTTGAAAGTGATTTGGTGATTTGTCGTTCAGGTGCATTAACGGTTTCAGAAATTGCAGCCTTCGGTAAGGTGGCTGTTTTCGTACCTTATCCTTATGCCGTGGATGATCATCAAACAAAAAATGCGGAATACTTATCACAGCATTCAGCAGCTTATTTAATACCACAAAAAAATATTGAACAGATTCAGACGTTATTGAATGAACTTGTAGAGAATTCAATCTGTTTATCGGCTATGGCAAAAACATCAAAAACCATGGCAAATTTAAATGCAACACACTGGGTTGCTGATATTTGTGAAAAAACCATTCGGGAAAAAGCAGCATGAGTATAGAAAACACAACCCAATATTTTATTCCTGAAATGAGAAGAATTCGACGCATTCATTTTGTGGGAGTCGGTGGTGTTGGTATGAGTGGTATTGCTGAAGTACTGCATAATCAAGGTTATGATATTTCAGGTTCTGACAAAAACAAAAGTGCTATCACAAAACGACTGGCAGAATTAGGGATTGATATTACGATTGGGCATGCAGCCAATAATATCTTGGGTGTTGATGTGATTGTGGTTTCATCAGCCATCCAAAAAGACAATCTGGAAGTGGAAGCCGCCAGAAGTCGACGAATTCCTATTGTGAGACGTGCTGAAATGCTGGCAGAGCTTATGCGGTTTCGTCATGGAATTGCTGTTGCAGGCACACATGGCAAAACAACGACCACCAGTTTAATTGCAACGATTTACGCAGAGGCAGATAAAGATCCCACTTATGTGATTGGCGGAGTACTGAGTCAGGCAAAGAGCAATGCTCGTTTGGGTAACAGTCGTTATTTTATTGCTGAAGCAGATGAAAGTGATGCCAGTTTTTTACATTTACATCCAATGACATCAGTGGTGACTAATATTGAAGCCGATCATCTGGAAAGTTATGAAGGTGATTTTGAAAAGTTAAAACAAACCTTTAAAGAATTTATTCATAATTTACCTTTTTATGGTTTGGCGATTGTGTGTCTGGATGATCCAGTGATTGCTGAGTTGATTCCACAATTTTCACGAGCTTGTATTACTTATGGTTTCAATGAAAAGGCAGATTACAGAATCAGTGACTTTAGTCAGGAAAAGCATTTCAGTTATTTCAAAGTACACAAAAAAGGCAGCCAGCAGCCCATATCCGTTAAATTGAGTTTACCAGGAAAACATAATGCGTTAAATGCAGCTGCATCCATTGCTGTGTGCATAGAAGAAGGTATTGATGATCAAGTGATTCAAAAAGCTTTGTCTAATTTCTCTGGCATTAATCGTCGCTTCCATTCATTGGGATTATTTGCAATACCAAAGGGTGAAGTTGAGGTGATTGATGATTATGGACATCATCCCAGTGAAGTGCGTGCAACGTTAGATGCTGTGCGATCAGGTTGGCCGGATAAACGTCTGGTGATGGTGTATCAACCTCATCGTTATACAAGAACACGGGATTACTTTGAAGATTTTGTAGCCACACTGTCTGAGCCCGATATTTTGCTAATGCTGGATGTTTATTCAGCAGGAGAAAAAACTATTTCAGGTGCTGATACACGATCATTATGTCGCAGTATACGCTTGAGAGGGCAAACCGATCCTGTTTACGTTGAAGCAAAAGAGAAATTGACATCCATTCTTGCTGGTATTTTACAACCCGGCGATATGTTGCTGATTCAAGGTGCAGGTGATATCGGTAATATATCCAAGAATTGGAAGAAAAATAAACACACCTTGTTTTTGAACCAGACAGATGTTCATTAAAGGTATCGACAGTTATTTATGAAGCAAATGTCATCATCAAATTTTGGTAAAGTCGCTGTGTTATTGGGCGGCAGTTCGCGAGAGAAAGCCATTTCTCTTCGAACGGGTGAAGCCGTTGCAGCGGCTTTGTCACGACAAAATATTGATGTGTTCACATTTGATCCGGATGATAAGCATTTATTCACATTATTGGATTTAAAGGTTGAACGTGTCTGGAATGCACTTCATGGTCGTGGTGGAGAAGATGGTCAGGTACAACATATTTTAGATTATCTTTCTATTCCTTATACGGGCAGCTGTGCAGCGTCTTCGTCACTGGCTATGGATAAATGGCGCAGTAAAATGATTTGGAAGGCGATGGGACTACCTGTTGCTAAAGATAAACTGGTATCTACAAAAACAGCATTAACATCGGATACATTGCAGGCATTAATTGATGACTTGAGTTTACCTTTATTTATTAAACCCAGCCATGAAGGCTCCAGTGTGGGTATCGGCAAAGTGAATGATATCCATGAGCTGGAAACGGCATTACTTCATGCACTGACGATAGATTCTGAGGTTCTGGTTGAAGAATTTATCGATGGTATGGAGTATACCTACGGTATATTGGATGGTGCCATATTACCCAGTATTCGTATGGAAACAGAGCGATCATTTTATGATTATAAAGCAAAGTATGAATCACAGGGCACACGCTACTATTGTCCAAGTGGTTTGAATGAAGAGGAAGAAAAAACAATTCATGATTTGGCACAAAATGCATTTTCTGTATTAGGTTGTTCTGGTTGGGGAAGAGTGGACTTTATTCGTAAGAAGCAAACCGGTGATTTCATTTTGTTGGAGGTCAATACCATACCAGGAATGACAGAAACCAGTTTGGTCCCTAAAGCAGCCAAAGAGATCAATATGGATTTTGATCAACTCTGTATCAAAATATTGGAAACCAGTTTTGAGAGAGGAGTTTGACGATGAAACGAAATATAAAACAAGCCACTCGTAGAACCAGCTATAAAAGTAAAACAAAAAATAATTTGGCAAAAAACAAACGTATCAGATTATGGTCTTTTATCGGTTTGGTCATTGCTGTTGCCTCAGGTATTGTTTTAACATCGCCCATGGGTCAGCAGATGTTATTCAATCTGGATAACAAATCTGATTTTAATCATAAATCATCAAAAACACATCATGAAGACAATGTTGAATTGGATACACAGGATAAAAACCAATTATCAAAAGAGACAAAAGAAAATGAAAAGAATTCTGTATTTCATTGGCAAGTGATAGTAACATCACCACTAAACATTATTTCACAGGAAGAAATAGAGCAGTACTTAAAAAATAATCCTGTGAAAAATTATTTTTCACTTAAAACAAAGGAGATGAATCATCTTTTGGAGAAACATCCGTGGATTAAATCTGCCAGCACAAGAAAAGTATGGCCTAATCGTTTGTTATTGGATTTGGAAGAACACATACCCTGGCTAAACCTCAATGGTTATCAATTGGTCAGTACCGAAGGTGTGGTTTTTGAACCTGGTGACATGCTGCCTTTTTATGATTTGCCACGATTGGAAGGTGGTTTCGGCAATATTAATGATTTATTGGATATGTATCATTTTTTTGTAGAGCAAATGCCTATTCAATCACTAAAAATAAAAACCTTACAGTTTAGAGAAGAAAACGGATGGAGTATTTTGTTGAGTAATCAGATCACCTTATTTTTGGGAAGAAAAAAACTGAATGAAAAATTAGAACGTTTATTAGTGTTAATGAACAAAATCAGCAATAAAGAACAGAAAAGAATTGATTATATTGATTTGCGTTACGCATCAGCAGCAGCAATTGGGTGGAAAGACTCTGCATCAGAGTCTGTTCATCAATTTGCAAAGTTAAACGAAGAATCTACAAGTAACAAGAATGAGAAAAAACTATGACTAAGACAACAGAAAAAAAATTAATTGTCGGTCTTGATATAGGCACATCAAAAGTTGTCGCAATTGTTGGTGAAGTGTCTATGGACGATCAAATCGATGTCATTGGTATTGGTTCTCATCCTTCCCGGGGTTTAAAAAAGGGTGTGGTTGTTAATATCGAATCGACAGTACAGTCTATTCAAAGAGCTGTTGAAGAAGCAGAGTTGATGGCTGGTTGTCAGATTCATTCGGTATTTACGGGGATAGCCGGCAGTCATGTCACCAGTTTAAATTCCCATGGTATCGTTGCTATTAGAGACAGCGAAGTGAATCATCAGGATGTAGAACGTGTGATTGATGCAGCAAAAGCCGTTGCCATTCCAGCTGATCAAAAAATACTCCATGTATTGCCGCAGGAATTTATTATTGATAACCAGGAAGGTATTAAAGAACCTGTAGGTATGTCGGGCGTTCGTTTGGAAGCAAAAGTTCATATTGTCACTGGTGCAGTGAGTGCGGCACAAAATATCCATAAGTGTGTCAAGCGTTGTGGTTTGGAAACCGACGATATTATTTTAGAGCAGTTGGCGTCTTGTTATTCTGTGTTAACCGAAGATGAAAAAGATCTCGGTGTTTGCCTTGTCGATATCGGCGGTGGAACAACTGATATTGCTGTATTTACTGAAGGTGCGATTCGTCATACGGCTGTGATTCCTATTGCAGGTGATCAAGTGACCAATGATATTGCTGTGGCATTACGCACGCCCACACAACATGCCGAAGATATTAAGATCAAATATGCCTGTGCTTTACGACAATTAACAGCACTCGAAGACACGATTGAAGTGCCTGGTGTTGGTGAACGATCATCACGACGTTTATCACGTCAAACCCTGGCAGAAGTTGTTGAACCACGTTACGAAGAATTATTCACATTGATTCAGGCAGAGTTACGTCGCAGTGGTTTTGAAGACAGAATTCCAGCTGGTGTTGTTTTAACAGGTGGCTCATCCAAAATGGAAGGTTTAATTGAACTTGCAGAAGAAGTATTTCATATGCCTGTCAGACTGGGTATGCCGCAATATGTCAAAGGTCTTGCTGATGTTGTGCGCAATCCTATTTATGCAACCGGTGTTGGCCTTTTATTGTATGGCCATCAACAAAATAAAGAACAGTCTTTCCATTTTGATGGGCGTAATGTGTTTAGTGCCATTTGGCAACGCATGAAAAATTGGTTTTAACATGTTTTATTTTTTTATCACTTTAATCATTTAACAGAGCAAAACAAGGGGATATACCATGTCTAATATGTTTGAGTTAGTCGATAATTGCCAAGACAGTGCGGTTATAAAGGTCATTGGCTTGGGTGGCGGTGGCGGTAATGCCGTTGAACACATGTTGCAGGCGAACGTTGATGGCGTCGAATTCGTTTGTGCAAATACCGATGCACAAGCCTTGGGTCGATCCAATGCGCGTACGACCATTCAATTGGGTGGTAACATGACCAAAGGTTTGGGAGCCGGTGCCAATCCAGAGATCGGGCGTCAGGCTGCACTGGAAGATAGAGATCGTATTCAGGAAGTCATCAGTGATGCAGATATGGTCTTTATTACTGCTGGCATGGGTGGCGGAACCGGAACCGGTGCTGCTCCCGTTGTTGCTGAAATTGCCAAAGAAATGGGTATTCTAACGGTTGCAGTTGTGACAAAACCCTTTTTCTTTGAATTAAAAAAGCGTATGCATGTTGCAGAACAGGGCATTGATCAACTGCGTCGTCATGTGGACTCATTGATTATTGTGCCTAACGACAAAGTACTCAGCGTGTTAAAAGGCAAAGCATTAACAGAAGCGTTTCGAGCAGCTAATGATGTTTTACATGGTGCTGTTCAGGGTATTGCTGAGTTAATTACCCGTCCTGGTTTGATCAATGTGGATTTTGCTGATGTCAGAACCGTTATGTCAGAAAAAGGCATGGCAATGATGGGAACAGGCGTAGGTGAAGGTGACAATCGTGCAAAACTGGCTGCAGAAACAGCCGTTGCCAGTCCATTGCTTGAAGATGTCGATCTATCTGGTGCTCGGGGAATTCTGGTGAATATCACTTGTGGAGAAGATTTAAGTATCGATGAATTTGCCGAAGTGGGTAGTATCGTGCAGGAGTTTGCATCCGATGAGGCCACTGTGGTGGTTGGTACAGCCATTGATCCTGAACTTAGTGATGAATTGCGAGTCACAGTAGTAGCAACGGGCTTGGGCATTGATGAATCGACACAAATGAAACTGGTGACGTCATCTGCGCCAACCGATACAGTTATGGACGTAACAACAGCAGACTATCAACGTTTGGATAAACCGACGATATTGCGACAACAAGACGCTGATCGTTCCAAACATGCTGTTGGCAGCGATATGGATTATCTTGATATACCAGCATTTTTGCGAAAACAGGCAGATTAATGCCAATATCGTGAATGTCAGGGTATAGCTATTCAATTAAGTTTGTAAAACTATGTTTTATCAAATAGTTATATGGGCAAGAGCGCGTTAAAAAACAACATTGAATTCGCTTTAGTGTTTGAAAAATGAAGTAGTTAGGTCGATAAATTTGATTTTTTATGGGTATTAAGGCCCAAAAAGTTGAGATAATCGATTTTTTAGCTAAAATTCATTTTCAATAAAAGTGTCATCTGTTAGTATTTGCAACCCGCTCTAGAAAAAGTGGCAATATAAGCCCTCTAGAGATGTGCTTCTATAAAATAAAGTTGTTATAAAAAGCATAAAAATGACTCTTTTATAAATAAAGTACTTTAATTAGCACCTTAATAAGCAGTACCTTAAAAAATGCAGTACTTAAAAATACTGAGATAACTCACTTAGTACTTGTTTAAATAGTACTCATTGAACAATTTAGTATGACTTAACATGAGTACTACATTAATAATTAGTACCACTCAAATTCTGGAGCTCTTTATTTAATGATAAGACAAAGAACATTGCGTACCTCTATCCGTGCAACCGGTGTTGGTCTTCATACTGGTGAGAAAGTCTATCTCACATTAAGACCTGCACCCATTGATACAGGGATTGTATTTCGTCGTGTTGATTTAGAACCTGTCGTTGAAATTGAAGCAAGACCAGAAAATGTCGGTGATACCACTTTATCCACTTGCTTGATGAAAGATGATGTGCGTATTTCGACAGTGGAACATCTGTTGGCTGCAATGGCCGGTTTGGGTATTGATAATGCCTGGATTGATGTATCGGCACCTGAAGTACCCATTATGGATGGCAGTGCGGGACCTTTTGTCTTTTTGATTCAATCTGCTGGTGTCGAAGAGCAAAATAAAGCAAAAGATTTTATTCGGATTAAAAAGCGCATTGTCGTTGAGGAAGAAGGTAAGCAAGCTGTTTTTGAGCCATTTGATGGTTTTAAAGTCTCTTTTAGTATTGATTTTGAGCACCCTGTTTTTAAAGATAAAGCACAAACAGCCGTTGTTGATTTTTCAAGCACTTCTTTTGTAAAAGAAGTCAGTCGTGCCCGAACCTTTGGTTTTATGAACGATTATGAATATTTACGTTCAAAAAATCTTGCTCAGGGTGGTAGTCTTGATAATGCCATTGTGTTGGATGATTATCGCGTATTGAATGAAGATGGCTTGCGTTATGATGACGAATTCGTCAAACATAAAATTCTGGATGCCATTGGAGATTTGTATTTATTGGGCAATAGCCTGATTGGATCCTTTTCTGGCTATAAGTCAGGTCATGCTTTAAATAATCGATTATTGAGAGCTTTGGTTGCTGATACAGAAGCCTGGGAGAGAATTACCTTTGAAGACGCCAAGGCAGCACCGATTTCCTATCTTATGAGTCCAATTTTGTCAGTATAACCCAGGTTTTTGTTAGCTTTGTGTGTCTTATGGCAAAGTTATTCTGACTATCTCATTTTTAAGCTTTCATTTTCAATGGTTATCAGTAAAATCTCTCTTCTGAGATTTTATCTGATGATCGTTCGTTATGCGCAGCTGAGGTTATTTAAGGTTTTACCAGAGTATCAATACCTGCCAGACCATAATAACCCTGCTGACGAATACCAGATAATAATTCGGTAAGTTCAAATTTTAGACGGGTTGCCCAGACAGAAGAATCGACAGCAATAATGACTCTATTGTCCCGAATATTGGCTACTCGACAGTGAGAAGACAGGTTTTTTGGCAAATTTTGCTTAACAAATTGGTCTAATTCTTGAATCCTTGCTAAATTATCTAATAGGTATCTCAAACTACCATCTGCATGGGACACAATGTGAGACACTGCTTGTGGTCTTGATTCAGTCATCATAACGAAAAAAATAAACCCTGATTAGGGGACAAAAAGGTAATACTTGATGAATTTAACGTTAATCCGCCATTCAAACGAAGGTTTGAAGCGCGTTCAACTCAATGTGAAGCATTATACGCTATCTATCGTGGCTTTGGTGATGGTTTTAGGGCTGTCAGCGTATATGGGCATACAGTTTGGACAAAACTATAGTGATATTTCTGAAGTAGAGAAAGAAGCACTGCAAAGTTGGCGGCAACAACTGGAAACACAAAAACAGGCTGTGTCTGTGGCAAAGAAACAGTCTCAACAGCAATTGGATGCATTGGCGGCTCGTGTGGGTATTTTACAGGCACATATTCGTCGACTGGATGCAGCCAGCGTGCGTATTGCGGGTGTTGCAGGTTTGGATGTCAGTGAGTTTAATTTTGAGTCTTCTCCTGCCGTTGGCGGACCAGAGGATGATTCAGTAGAACTACAATCAATAGAGCCCCCCCACTTTTTATCGATGCTCGATGAGTTAAAGTCACAATTATCCAGTCGTGATCAGCAATTATCTGCATTAGAAAAGCTGTTACTTGATAAAGATATTGATGTATCCAGCTATATTTCTGGTCGACCTATTAAAAAAGGATGGATGTCTTCAAAGTTTGGACGGCGTAACGACCCTTTCACTGGACGCCCTGCCTGGCATGCGGGCGTTGATTTTGCTGGCAAGGAAGGCGCCGATATCATTTCTACAGCAGCCGGTGTGGTGACTTATGCAGGAGATCGCTATGGCTATGGTCTTTTGGTAGAAGTGAATCATGGTGATGGTTATGTGACCCGATATGGCCATAATAAACAGATATTGGTGAAAACAGGAGAAATGGTTCAAAAAGGACAGACGATTGCCAAAATGGGGAATACCGGACGTTCCACAGGAGTTCATGTACATTATGAAATATTAAAAGATGGTAAAGCTATTAATCCTGCCAAATATGTGAATAGACGCAGTAAAAGCTAGGACATAGGGATTTTTTCATTTCACCGGGTCTTGAAAAGTGTTTAATTGACCCTCATGCATGACCTTTACATCTAGAAAGAGTACAATCTAGGCCTATTTTTTTGAGTGGGGTATGTCGTTCTCCACAATGTTTTCTGCGTTTTAAAGAGAAATGCTATGGTAGCTCAGTTTTTAACCAAAATTTTTGGTAGTCGTAATCAACGTAATATCAAACGCCTGATGAAGCGTGTGGAAGTCATTAATGCATTTGAAGAAGCTTATCAGGCTTTGTCTGATGATGAACTCAAGCAAAAAACGCAGGTATTTAAAGAACGTTTATCGCAGGGAGAAACACTGGATGATATCTTACCCGAGGCCTTTGCTGCCGTAAGAGAAGCCAGTGTGCGTGTGATGAAAATGCGGCATTTTGATGTGCAAATGATCGGTGGCATGATTTTACATGAGGGAAAAATAGCAGAAATGCGTACCGGAGAGGGGAAAACTCTGGTAGCAACCTTACCGGCTTATTTAAATGCGCTTACGGAAAAAGGTGTGCACATTATCACGGTCAATGATTACCTGGCAGAGCGTGATGCAGAATGGATGAGACCTTTATATGAATTTATGGGGCTATCTGTCGGTGTTGTATTGTCCGGACAGGACTCTGAACAAAAACAACAGGCTTATCATTGTGATATCACCTATGGCACCAACAATGAATATGGGTTTGATTATCTGCGTGACAATATGGCCTTTAGTCTGGATGACAAGGTTCAGCGTGATTTAAATTTTGCGATAGTGGATGAGGTGGACTCTATTTTAATTGATGAAGCCAGAACCCCTTTGATTATTTCCGGCCCTTTAGAAGACAGCTCAGAGTTATACAAAAGAGTTTCCAAGCTCGTTCCAAAATTAAATCAGCAAGTATCAACCGGTGAAGGTGAAGAAGAGGTCGTCGAAAAAGCTGGCGATTATGTGATTGATGAAAAAGGACGTCAGGTACATTTTACCGAAGAAGGTCAATTAAAAGTTGAAGAGTTATTAATAGAAAGTGGCTTGTTGGAAGAAGGGCAATCCTTGTACAGCACACAAAGTATTTCTTTATTACATCATATCAATGCGGCGTTACGTGCCCATACGTTGTTTAAAAAGAATGTGGATTACATTATTCAGAATGGACAGGTGGTGATAGTGGATGAACATACAGGACGTACCATGCCAGGCAGACGCTGGTCTGAAGGTTTGCATCAGGCTGTTGAGGCCAAAGAAGGTGTGGCCATTCAAAATGAAAATCAAACTCTGGCATCCATTACTTTTCAAAACTATTTTAGATTGTATGGCAAGCTGGCCGGGATGACAGGTACGGCAGATACAGAAGCGTTTGAATTGCAGCAAATTTATGGCCTGGAAGTTTTGGTTGTGCCTACACATCGCCCTACGGTTCGAGATGATAGACCAGACCTGGTTTACTTGACTCGTGAAGCAAAATATAAAGCACTGATTGAACAGATACATGAATGTCGGGATAAAGGCCAACCGGTTTTGGTCGGTACGGCCTCCATAGAAACATCGGAATTATTATCCAAAGCATTACAGGAAAAACATATTGAACATAAAGTACTGAATGCAAAGTTTCATGAAAAAGAAGCGGACATCATTGCAGACGCAGGGCGTCCAGGTATCGTGACTATCGCAACCAATATGGCAGGACGAGGTACCGATATTGTATTGGGCGGTAATGTGAAAGCAGAAATTAACGATTTTAAAAAATCCAAAGAAGCTGCTTCACTGGATGAAGCCAGTTTACAACGTCGTATTGACATGATTCAAAGTGAATGGGAAGAAAGACATGAACAGGTGCTTAAATCAGGCGGCCTGGCTATCTTAGGCTCTGAACGCCATGAATCAAGACGTATTGATAATCAGTTGAGAGGACGTTCCGGAAGACAGGGTGATCCAGGTTTAAGCCGGTTCTTTTTATCATTGGATGATGATTTAATGAGAATCTTTGCGCCAGAACGTATGATTAATATGTTGCGACGACTGGGATGGGAAGAAGAGGAAGCCATAGAACATAAAATGGTGACACGGTCTATTGAAAATGCGCAACGAAAAGTTGAAGCTCGCAACTTTGATATTCGAAAACAGTTACTGGAATACGATGATGTTGCTAATGAGCAACGTAAAGTGATCTATGAACAGCGTTATGATGTGATGGCAAGAGATGATGTGTCTGATACCATTCATGGTTTAAGAGAAGATGTTGTTGACAATCAGATCAGTCAATTTATTCCACCACAAAGTATTGAAGAAATGTGGGATATTGAAGGTTTGGAACAGCATTTTAAAACAGAATTTAATTTGGAACTACCAGTTAAATCCTGGCTGGACAGTGATGACGCCATGGAAGAACAGCATTTAAGAGAAAAACTTTTTGAGGCTGTTGAAGCAGATTATCAGAAAAAAGAAGAGCAGGTGGGTGCAGACGTATTACGTAATTTTGAAAAACAAATTATGTTACAGACACTGGATCATGAATGGCGTGAACATTTGTCGGCTATGGATCATTTGCGACAGGGTATTCATCTAAGAGGTTATGCTCAGAAAAATCCAAAACAGGAATATAAACGGGAAGCCTTTGAATTATTCAGTCGTATGCTGGAAGATATCAAGAATGAAGTGATTACGATTTTAAGCCGTGTTCAAGTGCGTAGTGAAGAAGAAGTTGAAGCCCTTGAAGCACAAAGACGCCGTGAATCTGAACAACAAAAAATGACATTCCAACATCAGGAAGTCAGTGGTCTGGATCAAGACAATAATGAAGGTGAAGCACAACAGAAAGAACAGGAAAAAGCAGCACCTTTTGTACGTGAAGGTGGAAAAGTAGGTAGAAATGCACCTTGCCCCTGTGGTTCAGGTAAAAAATATAAACAGTGTTGTGGTAAATTAAATTAATTAATAGATGACATAGACAGTAGACAAATGATTGCGGTTGTCGCGGCGATTATATTTTGTGAAGGTCGTTTTTTATTGGCACGTAGGCCGCAACATAAACACCAGGGTGGTAAGTGGGAGTTTCCTGGCGGCAAAAAAGAATCTGGCGAAACATCTGAAGCAGCATTAATCAGAGAGTGTAAAGAAGAACTCAATATTACCATTGACCACCCTGAGTTTTTTCATGCATTAGATTTTGACTATGGTGATAAACAAGTGGCTTTGGAGTTTTTTTTAGTAGAACAGTTTTCTGGGAACCCGTGTGGACAAGAACAACAAGAAGTGGCCTGGTTTGATTTACAAACTTTGTTGAATTTGGAATTTCCTGAAGCCAATCAACCTGTTTTGGCTTTGTTGAAAGAAAAATTTGGTTAGTTTTTTAAGAACTGTTTAACTCACAATAAGAGAGGTTTATTATGGAAAAAATCATTTGTCCCAATACCAATTGCAACTATAGAGGTAAACCAATAAAGTCACCTAGAGGATATTTTATTATTGGTTGCTTACTTCTGTTACCTGGTATTTTTCCAGGAATTTTTTATTTTATGTTTTTTAATGGTTATCGGTATTCTTGTCCAAGCTGTGGACTACAAATATTGAATGAAAACTAAGTAAACATTTCAGAAGATACGCTCAACGGAGCACTTTTCCTGATTAACTAAAGAAAACCACAAGTGGTATCAGAGGTTGTCTAACCTTCGGGCATGTATTGATAGAGTGTTAATTCCGTGCCTGCTAGAATAACAATACCAGAATGAGATGTTAATTTATTTTTTTATCGAACTCAGATACCTAACAGGTGATTAAACTGATACAGTTTAACCACATTTTGAATCTCCGCAGTTTAAGCAGGTCATGCAACCGTCCATTAAAATAACGGCTTTAGTTAAGCATTTTGAACAGTTGGTTGCTGCATCCGGGTATTCACCAGAATTTTTGGACTCTTCTAAATACTGATTTTGTTTTTCAAATTCATTACGCTTTTCATCAATAAAAGCTTGTTGATATTTGTCGAGTTCAGGTGCTTTTAAAAGTCCAATCATTTTTAAATGGGATTCAATGGCATCACCAATTTCTGCGACTAATGATGGCATAAATTTACCGCCAGATTTAAAGTAGCCTCCTTTGGGATCAAATACAGCTTTCAATTCTTCGGCTAAGAAAGTGCAGTCGCCACCTTTACGGAAAACAGCTGAAATAACCCGTGTTAAAGCGACGACCCATTGGAAGTGGTCCATGTTTTTGGAGTTAATAAATATTTCAAATGGGCGACGTAATTCATGCTCTGTATCCGGGTTTAAAACGATATCATTAATGGTCATGTAAAGAGCATGATCAGAAAGTGGTGTTTTGATTTTATAGGTTGAACCCATCAGCATTTCTGGTCGAGCAAGACTTTCGTGCATTTGTACAATTTCAGCTGTTTTTTGTTCTTCACTTTTTTGAACGTCAGCTTTTTGAGTTTCAGTTTCTTCTGACTTTACTTTATAACCGATAATAGGTTGGTTAATTACTTTTGGCATGAGGTTTTCTCGTATTTTTTCTTTATTGAATGGTCTCTTGATCTTATTCTTTGAGGGGGCTGTTAAAATTTCCCGTAATAACCTTCTTTAAGTGCATCGAATAAGTTGGCGGCTGAATGGATTTCACCATCATACTCTACTTCTTCATTGCCTTTTAACTCCATAGTGCTGCCATCTTCTAAAGTAAACTGATAAGTGGTATTTTCTAAATCAGTTTCTTTAACCAGTACACCCTGGAACACTTCGGGATTAAAGCGGAAAGTTGTACAGCCTTTTAAACCTTCTTTATAAGCATAAAGATAAATGTCTTTAAATTCTTCATAATCAAAATCTGTGGGTACATTCGCTGTTTTTGAAATGGAAGAGTCAATCCATTTTTGTGCTGCTGCCTGAATATCGACATGCTGTGTTGGTGTGATGTCATCTGAGGTAATAAAGTAATCAGGTAATTGTTCTTCAGCGTTTTCTGAAAAAGGCATGGCCTTGTCATTGATTAATGCACGATAGGCCAAGAGTTCAAAAGAAAAAACATCCACTTTTTCTTTTGTTTTTTTACCTTCCCGGATCACATTGCGAGAGTAATGATGCGCAAAGCTTGGCTCAATACCATTACTGGCATTGTTGGCAAGCGATAAAGAAATGGTGCCTGTTGGTGCAATAGAAGAATGATGTGTAAAGCGTGCGCCCACTTTAGCTAACTCTTCAACCAGTTCTGGCTCAACACTGGCAATTTTTTGCATATAACGACTGTATTTTGCGTGTAAAACTTTGCCTTTAATTTTTTGCCCGACCTGGTAACCGTCTTGTTTCATTTCGGGTCTTTTGTGCAGCATTGCGCTGGTGACCAGGTATTCTTTATCCAGAATGGGTGCTGGCCCTTTTTCTTTAGCCAAGTCTAATGCGGTTCTCCATCCTTCTACAGCAAGTTCTCGAGTGACCTGCTCAGTAAAGTCGATAGATTCGGTAGAGCCATATTTTTTACATAACATGGTGAGTGTTGAACCTAAGCCTAAATAGCCCATTCCATGACGTCGTTTGGATAAAATGGCATCTTGTTGACCAATGAGAGGGAGTCCGTTGATTTCAACAACATTGTCGAGCATACGCGTAAATATTCTGACAACTTTACGGAATTTTTCCCAATTAAATTCAGCTTTGTCAGTAAAAGGGTTGCTGACAAAACGAGTTAAATTAATAGAGCCCAGTAAACAAGAACCATAGGCAGGCAAGGGTTGCTCACCACAGGGATTGGTTGCGCGAATGTTTTCACAGAACCAGTTGTTGTTTTTATCGTTGACCTGGTCGATGAGAATAAAGCCAGGTTCTGCAAAATCGTAGGTAGAAGACATAATTAAATTCCAAAGATTTTTGGCTTTAATCGTTTTGTGGATCTTGCAGGCCACTTGTCCCCACTCATTACTGATATACTTCTCTGTCACTGGCCACTCGCGCCAGATAACTTTACTCGTGTCATTTAAATCTATGTTATCTATCTCGATTTCTTTTTCAGTGATAGGAAAAATCAAGTGCCAGTCAGTATTATTAATAACCGCCTGCATAAACTCATCGGTAATGAGGAGTGATAAATTAAATTGGCGTAATCTGCCATCTTCCCGCTTGGCTTTAATAAAATCGATAACGTCGGGATGACTGACATCAAAGGTTGCCATTTGGGCACCGCGACGACCACCCGCTGAAGATACGGTAAAGCACATTTTGTCGTAGATATCCATAAAAGAGAGTGGCCCGGAAGTATAAGCTCCTGCACCTGAGACATAAGCGCCTTTGGGTCTTAACGTTGAAAACTCATAACCAATACCGCAACCGGCTTTTAATGTTAAGCCTGCTTCGTGAACTTTTCCCAGGATATCATCCATCGAGTCTTGAATCGTGCCTGATACAGTGCAGTTAATGGTAGAGGTCGCGGGTTTGTATGCTTCTGCGCCAGCATTCGACATAATGCGTCCTGCAGGAATAGCACCGTTTCTAAGTGCCCATACAAAGTCCTGATAAATCTGCTGTTGTTTGGATTTGTCTTCAACTTCCGATAATGCACGAGCCACTCTTTCATAGGTGGCTTCTATGTCTTTATCGATAGGTTGGTTGTCTTTGGTTTTTAATTGATATTTTGTTTGCCAAATATCAATGGAAGTATGCTGAAAGTCTATTTGAAAGTTTTCTGATGTTGGTTTTTGTTTTAGATATACGCTCATTTAAAATTTTTTGCACCTTTTCTCATCGCTTAACATTTTATTATCAATAGCAAACGATAAGTTTAATGATGATAATAGCTGCTGTTAATCTGGTAAATAAACAAGACTACCAGATTAGGGGCTGTTTATCTTTTATAGTTTACACCTGTTAATTTTGTAAAAGCTTCAATCAAGGCACGAAGAGCGCAGTTTGGTTATTCCAAATAAGCGATAAGTAACGCAGAGTGAAGCTTTTACAGGCTTAACCCTTTGGGCTGAGTCTATCTTTTTGCCCAACTGTGTTATCAATCGTTCAAATAGAATAACTATTATTCTCTCTTTCTGCCTTGTTGGTCAAAAAAATAGCTCTCAGCAGGTTTAAACTATAAAAGATAAACAGCCCCTGATCTAGCCCCCAAATTGTGAGTAAATTTTTGGATAACCTGTGATTAAATCACATCATTTGATGGGTGGATTGTTATCTAAAATTAAAAACTATTTTAATATCAAACAATTGCCACGCATTTATATAACAAATCTATACACATGCCTGCATGACTATATATAGTGGTTTTTATATGACCTGCAGCACAAGATATAGGATGAATATCCTATATCTGACTCGATTAAAATTCAAGTAACAAAAAGAGATATTCTGAATGTTTTTTAATGAAACTTATTAGGGGCTTCTATCTTTGAGGCGTATCTTTACTGGATAAAAAAGACTTTTAATTCAAACATCCTTTTAATCGTTGCTGATTAAAATAAAAAAATAAAATGCCGCCCAAAGTACTTAATAATAAAGGTAACAATAAAGCGTACTGACCATAGCCAGGTTTTAGACTTTCCAGCCATTGATAAAAACCAATACCAACCAATGGGGCAATGAGTCCCCGTAGTCCTGTCAGTGTGACATGGACAGCCATATATTCCATAGGACTGGCTTTACCAACGAAATCGTTATGTCCAAGATTCCAGCCAATAAGGCCACCAGAAATTGCGAGTCCGTAACACACTGATCCGATAAAAAATATAAAGTTCAAATGACTGATTTGTGCGATTAAAAATAAACTGATAGCTACGACAAAAAACCAGCTGTGAATACGTCGAAAGTGAAAAATATGATGGCCATCCAGTAATCTGGCCCACCAGTTGACGGCAATAGGTATCAAACCTAATGGAATTGCCAGGGTAATTAAAATTTGACTGGTTTTACTTAAGGTTGTGTATTCATTTAAATAAATAATGAGTGGTGCCATAAGCATCAGGTTGCCTGTGCCTAAGGTAAACATGGCCAACATATATTTTCCAAAGCTTTTATTTTCAGTCAACAGAGAAAATAACTTTTTCATTGGTAAATGATTCGACGGATTTTTCTCTCTTGAAATTTCTTTTTTCTGATGACGAACCGATAAAAAACGATAGCGAAATGCGCCGATAATGGATAAAAAAGCAAAGCCAATATATAACCAGTGAAATGCTTCAAATTGCTTGTCTAAAATCCAGCCAGCTAATAGTGCAGCCAAAGACATCAAAAAAGCGGCCATGGTAGACATTTTTGCGGTGACTTTGCCGCGTATATGTCGAGGATAATTAACACGCCAAATGTTAGAGCGGATGGTTAAAATACCTGACCAACAAACTCTGGTGATTATAAGTAAGACTAATAATACAATGAGCCCAAATGTATTCATGGGAATGAAACTGATAGCAAAGGCACATAGACAGCAAATGATAGCGAGATTGGAAACAAGCACAGCTTTACTTCGTCCCCGACTCATCTTGACCCAGAAAAAGCTAAGCAAATTGGCGTAATAGGGGGCACCTGTTGCAATGGCTACTGTTAAATTAAGAGTCCAGTCATTGACCTGGCCTTGAAAACCATTTTTGATCAAAATACCAATAAAGCTGCCTTCCATAATCGACATGACGAATACCAGGCTGACCCAGGTAAAAATTTCTGAGCGAATACGAGTCACTAATTGAGAAGCAGACATAAAGTGATTATGGAAAGATAGCTGGATTAATGGTGCTTTATATTTTAATAACGCACGAGTTGCAAGTGTTTACTGACGGAGAGCTTGGATTATTTATTATCAATCTTAAGAATATGATTGGAACTGATAGAATGATTGGAAATTTGAAAGAAATTTTTGGAGGAATCTGGTTTGACAGAAAGAGGTGTATTGGAAAATTCAGGAGTAAATGTAAACTCATAATCATACTCTTTATAAGCATGAGCTAACTTTTCCTTAAGCTGAGAGGAAGAAGAGGGTATTTGTTGAGTTGAGGGATCTTTTTTACTCATCACTGTTTTCTGTGTTTAAGGTTGATCATTTTAGATAGGACAGAGTGGCTACTGAAATAATCGATAAATCATTCATTGAGATTCATAATAAAAAAAACATGTTTATAAATCAATGATTTTATGTAAAACCTGTAAAAATATCTCTTTTAAGAGATTTTACCGTATGTTTTGGATATTAAATAACCTCAGTTGAGGTTAAATATGATGAATTCATATGATGTAGCTAAATCACACTACCAAAATAGACTGATTCAGCTATATCAAAGTAATCCTCGATATAGATAACCCATGGTATAAGATGATTCAGACTTTCATCCCTGAAAGCCAGCCCTCTTTTTGCAAACGTTCAAAAAGAGGAGAAAAAAACTAATTCGCTGCGCGGGCACTTGTTCAGAATGGTTATTGAATAGAGAGTATTTCTTTTTGCTTCAAGCAAGCTGGAATCTAAAAGAATGACCCAGTTCTTTAATTATGATACGAAACAAGTACCTGCCGTAGGCATATTCAGGCATTTTGCTGACTTTTTTGCTTTGAAAAAGTCAGTCGCACACAGCAAAGCGGTGCGAAAAGGCTTTTATTTTTATATTTTGAAATCAAATAGTTAATTTTTATTTCTTAAATTGAATGAGAGTAGTGTCAGTCGCGATGATGACATCATCGTGAAACTACTTATTTATATTTAAAAAATTGAATGAGAATAGTGTCAGTCGCACACAGCGAAGCGATGGGATGCGAAATCATTATATTTAAAGATGATAAATTCATATTAAACATTAATAGGTATGAAAGATAGACATAAAAAAGACCACATCATCAGTGGCCTTTTTCACATCAGTCATGCATTTAATTGCTTGAAGGATTATGTACATCCATTTGTGGATAAGGAATGGATATGCCAGCTTGATCAAATGCCAGTTTGATATTTTCGTGTGTATCAAAAAAGACACCCCAGTAGTCTCCTGATTTTACCCAGGGTCTGACAACAAAGTTAACTGAGCTATCAGCAAGTTCAGATACGGCAATAACTGTAGCCGGATCTTTTAAAATACGTTCATCAGTATCCAACACTTGTTGAATGACTTCTTTGGCTTTTTTAATATCATCTTCGTAACCAATACCAAAAACCATATCAACACGACGTGTTTCTTTTGCGGAAAAATTGGTGATGGTACCGCCGTAGACTGATGAGTTAGGAATAATAATTTCTTTGTTATCACCCGTTCGCATGGTTGTTGCAAACACTTCTATTTTTTCGACAACACCAGAAATACCACCTGCCTCGACAAAATCACCAATTTTAAAAGGCCGGAAAATAATTAACATAACACCTGAAGCAAAGTTTTGCAGAGAATCTTTTAAAGCGAGACCAACGGCTAAACCTGCTGCACCCAGTATGGCAATCAGTGACGTGGTTTCAAAACCTAAATGCGTCAAGGCTGCGATGATAACGAAGATTTTTACCGTAGTAAGAATAATGCCCGATAAAAAGTTAACAAGAATAGGATCGGTTTTGGAACGGGTCATCACTTTTTTGGCAGCAGATGCAATCCACTTGGCAAGCCACATACCGATAATATAGGTGGCAATAGCCATGATAAGATTAGGATAATTGGCTTGTATCCATTCAGAGCCCGAGTTGATAAAGGATGTCATGAAATCCATAGACTCTGTTGCTTTATTAGCAATATCAGCGTTGGTTTCTGGTTGTGGGTTAGTATCAGGCATGGGTAATCTCACATTATAATTATTAAAATTAAGGACAGGATTATACGTGAATTAACGAAAAATTAAATAGTAAAATACAGGGTCTGTCGCTTTTACACAGTGATCAGAATGAACGATAAAAGTGTTACAGATTCCAGGGTTATTAAACGAGTATTGATGGAGTTATTAGAAAATCATTACCCCAAGCTCAGGTGAGTTAACAAGTTCAGGTGAGTTAAAGTGTATCCCGACACCAGGCAATTAAGCCTCCCTGAAGATGATAAACATCTTTAAAGCCAGCCTGTATGAGTTGTTCTACAGCCGTATGGCTTCGTCGTCCACTTTGGCAATAACAAACAATTGGTTGGTCTTTAGGCAGGTTTTTCAGGTGGTTGGAAAGCTGTGCCAATGGATAATGATGACCGCCAATATGGAAAGCTTCTCGTTCAGTGTCTGTTCTGACATCGATCAAGTAACAAGTGTCAGTACAAAATGATGTTTTAAATTCTGATGGTGATAAGTCATAACTCTGTTTTGAGTCGGTTGCACACACAGGATGATCCTGTTGTTTGGATGGTAAGTGATGCATTTGTAGCAGACACTCTTTTTCCTGAGTGCAGAGACATCCTGGCGTTTGGGTCAGTTGAATTTTACGAAAGGTTAAATCCAAGGCTTCAACCAATAGTAAATGATCTTCAAGTGGTGTGTGTAGTTGGCTTAAATATTTAATAGCTTCATTGGCTTGTAAGGTGCCTAACAGACCTGGTAAAACACCGAGTACACCTGCTTGATTACAATCAGGCGCATTACTCGGGGCTTCAGGAAACAAGCAACGGAAACAAGGTGTTTGTTTTGTTTTTTTAAAGTTGAAAAAAGCACACTGCCCAGAAAACTGAAAAATACTGGCAAATAACCAAGGTGTTTTTGTTGCCAGGCAAACATCGTTAATTAAGTAACGTGTTGCAAAGTTATCGGTACAGTCGATGACTAAGTCAGCATCATGGATGAATGACTCGGCATTGTCGATGGTTAAAGCGTTATCATGTGCAATGATATCAATATCTGAATTGAGTTGTTGTAATCGTTGTTTTGCAGTATGGCTTTTGCTTTTATTGATATCTCGCTGCTGAAATAAAATCTGGCGTTGCAGGTTAGTGAGATCGACAGTGTCGTTATCGATGAGCGTGAGTTGTCCTACACCGGCTGCGGCTAAATAAAATGCAACGGGTGATCCCAATCCTCCCGTGCCGACAATGAGTACTTTTGATTGTTTGAGTCGTGTTTGGCCTTGAGCACCAAAGTTCGGTAATTGGATATGGCGTGTATAGCGTAACCATTCTTTTTCTGAAAACACGGTCTCTGAAAACACGGTCTCTGAATTAGCTGGTTTCATGAAATAAGCCCCTGTCTTTTTGAGAGGTTTGCATCATATTTAAAAAACGACGTGTTGTGATTTCGGGTGTTTGGGATAAGGTAATGGCTGTAATCATAGCAATGCCACTGGTGCCTGTTTTGACAATAGGTGCAATATGCTTTTCTTTGATGCCGCCAATAGCCACTAAGGGAATATCGAGCAGTGTATTCCAGTCATTCAGTTGTTCAATACCCTGTGGCTGCCAGGGCATGATTTTTGTTGTGGTTGGAAATATAGGGCCACAAGCAATGTAAGAGGGATTCAAAGTATTGGCTCGGGCCACTTCGTAATAACAGTGACTACTGATCCCCAATCTTAATCCCGCCTGATGAATGGCATCCAGGTCGGCAGTCTTGATATCTTCTTGTCCTAAATGAACACCGTAGGCGTTATGTTCAATGGCCAGTTGCCAATGATCATTAATGAACAAACGGCAATGATATTCTTTGGCAAAGTGAACTGCTTTGGCAATTTCATCTGATAAATGTTGTCCGGTTAAATCTTTGATACGTAGCTGTAGGGTGGTGACCCCCAAAGGTAGTAAACGGTTCAGCCATTCGGCTCTATCAACGATAGGGTACAAACCCAAAGGTGTTTCACTACAATCAGAAAATGAATACCCAGCAGTTGCATCATCTTGTGTGGATGTCTGCATATCATTGAATGTGTCGTACAACTTGGGCAAATGTCGTTGTTGATTGGGAAAGTGAGTAATGCAAACAGGGCCATGAGATGTGTCTAATTCGAAGCCTTGTTCTAATCCCTGATTGATACACATTTTTCCAATGACGATGGCGTCAACCAACGAATAATTTAGAGCTAATGCACAAGCCACACTTGAAGCAAGAGCACATCCTGTACCACGTGTATTATTGCTGTCTATCCTGGGACTGGCTAACCAAAAGTCAGTCTCTGAACCAGTAAAATAATCACGACAAACATCTGAGTGTGTGTGTCCACCTTTTAAAAAAACATGTGAGCAACCTAACTCAATCAGTTGTTTGGCTACGGCTTCAAAGTCTTTGAGTGCTTCTATCGAAGTATTGGTGAGCAGTCGTGCTTCATGGATGTTGGGTGTGATTAAATCACAGCGGGGTAAGAAAAAATCCTTGAGTGTTGAAATAAACTCAGGTTCATAAAATGAGTGACCACTGGTAGATGATAAAACGGGATCATAAATAATTTTGGCGGAATGATTTTTAAAGTATTTTAAAATCAATTGAAGCTGTTGAATGTTGGCCAATAAACCAATTTTTATCACCGTTATGGGGTAATGTAAAATGGCTTGAATTTGATCATCAAAGACCTGATCACTGACGGCATTGACACTCAATACTTTTTCGTTGTTTTGTGCTGTATTGGCTGAAATGACACTTAAAGTGTGACAACCCAAGGCTGTTTGCGTTCGAATATCCATACCTATGCCTGCCATACCAGCCGAATCAGTAGCGGCAATGGTTAAAACACAGGGACGATGTTGGTTTTTATTAGACATAATCAATCATCATGTTGAATTTGCATAAGACGCTTCATAAATCAGTGAGTCTGTTCACGTTTAAGTGGCTGAACCTTGCCAGAAAGGTTGGCCCAGCACAGGTGTACTCGGATGGGCTGTATCACGCTCAGGCATTATGCCACTGCGGTAAGCTTGTCGTCCGGCAATGACTGCGTGACGAAAGGCACTGGCCATGCTGACTGGATCGACGGCTTTGGCAATAGCTGTGTTGAGTAGCACTCCATCAAAACCTAATTCCATGGCTTGTGTGGCATGAGAGGGCACACCAATACCGGCATCAACAATAAGCTGAATATCAGGCAGTCTGTGTCTGAGTGTTGTCAATGCGTAAGGATTAAGTAATCCTTTTCCGGTACCAATAGGCGCACCCCATGGCATTAAAATACGACAACCATACTCAACCAGTTTTTCACAAATGACCAAGTCGTCTGTCGTATAAGGAAAGACTTCAAAGCCCTGGGCAATCAATTCTTTTGCTGCGGCTAACAAACCAATGGGATCGGGTTGTAAATTATAATCGTCACCAATTACTTCCAGTTTAACCCAATGAGTATTGAATAATTCTCGTGCCATTTGTGCTGTGGTAATGGCTTCTTTAACAGAGTGACAGCCGGCCGTATTAGGTAATACACATTTATTGAGTTGTTTAATTTTTTCCCAAAAGTCGTGACCTTTATTGGCTTCAGGATTTTGTCTGCGAAGAGACAAGGTAATGATTTCTGCTTCAGAGGCAGTGATGGCATCCAACATAATTTGGGGTGATGGATATAAAGCCGAACCAATCAGTAAACGGGAATTCAAATGACGATCAGCAAGTTGCCACATGACTTAACCTCCTTGCATGGGAATCAGCAAATCAATGCAGTCATTTGTTTGCAAAATCGTTGCTGTATACTGTGTTTTGGGAATAAATTGTTCGTTAATGGATATAGCAAAGGTTTCTGGAATAATACCAATGTTATTTTTTTTCCATTCCTGTAAAGCCAAATCCAATGACATGCTTTGAGACAAGGTGACAGGTTTACCATTAAGAAAAAGTTGAATCATAGTTAATCACTGAGAATGCTTTTGTAAATAATGTAGAATTTGTTCGGACAGTACGGGCGCTAATAAAAAACCATGTCGATATAACCCATTCACTCGAATTAATCCGGGTTGATAATCCATGTAAGGCAAATTATCATCCATTGCCGGACGACAGTTGACCCGTGTTTCGACAATATGGGCTTCGTCAAAGCCGGCATGTACACTATAAGCCGCCGATAATAATTCTAATGTAGAACGAACACTAATAGGACTCATATCATCACTTTCTATGAGTGTTGCTCCAATTAAAAAATGTTGCTGACTTTGTGGCACGATATACAAGGGATAACGTGGATGCATGACACGGATCATATGG
Source organism: Kangiellaceae bacterium (assembly GCA_965230335.1). Taxonomy (GTDB): domain Bacteria; phylum Pseudomonadota; class Gammaproteobacteria; order Enterobacterales; family Kangiellaceae; genus CBDDKS01. The sequence goes on from CBDDKS010000006.1 coordinate 2,382,756, forward strand.
GTCAGATTCACTTTGGGTGCATGAACACGAATAATTTCGCCACGAACACCTCGTAAATCAGGCAATTCGTTTTTGGCACCTAATCCACGACAATCGATGACCGTATCAAACGTTTGAATTTGATGAGACAAGTGAACCTGATGTGGTTGTAAATTATCGATGGGCGTATGGCTGTGCCACTGAATATGTTGCTGTAATGCTTTTGCCAAAGTACTCATGATTTCTGGATTATTTAAACAGGCTTCTTGAGGCAAATAGCAGGCTTCTTGAAATGAATCGTTGATATCCACTTCAAAAGTATTTAATTCTTTTTTTCCGAGTTGTTGATAGTGTGCTGTAGCATGATTGAGTTTATGATTCAGTTGCAATAGAAAGCGTTCAAAATCAGCTTTATCTTGTCGATGGGCAACAACCAAAGTACCCGTTTGATTCAATAAATGTTCAGCATTTAATGATTTCAGTAATGGTGGCCATAGATTGAGTGATTGTATGCCCATGGTAAAAATGGACAATTCAGCAGATTCAATTTCACAATAAGGCGTTAACATGGCTGCGGCGGCATAAGCAGCAGCAGAGCCGGTTTCTTTAGCGTCTTTATCAAACACAGTGACTTGATAGCCATTTTGATGCAGTTGCCAGGCCAGCACTCTTCCCATAATGCCAGCACCGACTATGGCAATGCTGGAGGGTTGATGTGTGGTTTTTGACGCGGTAGGCATTATCAACAGTTCTTTATGAATCGTTCGTTTAATGAATCGTTCGTTTAATGAATCGTTCGTTTAATGAGTCGTTTGTTTAATCAATCGTTTGGGCATTAATATAAATATCCCCCCCTTTTTGTTTAAACTCTTTTGATTTTTCTTGCATGCCTTTTTCAGCATAATCACGAACTTCCTGACTGATTTTCATTGAGCAAAACTTAGGGCCACACATAGAACAAAAGTGAGCAACTTTTGCTGAGTCTTTGGGTAAGGTTTCATCATGAAATTCTCGGGCACGATCAGGATCAAGGCCTAAATTAAATTGATCCTGCCAACGAAATTCAAAACGTGCTTTAGATAACAAATCATCCCGATAACGGGCACCAGGATGGCCTTTGGCAACATCCGCAGCATGGGCTGCAATTTTATAAGTAATAATACCTTCTTTGACATCATCACGGTTTGGTAAACCCAAATGCTCTTTGGGTGTGACATAACACAACATGGCACAACCATACCAGCCAATCATAGCTGCTCCGATACCACTGGTAAAATGATCGTAACCTGGTGCAATATCCGTTGTTAATGGACCTAATGTGTAAAAAGGTGCTTCGTGGCAGCACTCCAATTGTTTATCCATATTGTCTTTAATTAAATGCATAGGGACATGACCAGGTCCTTCGATCATAGTTTGTACATCATGTTTCCAGGCAATTTTGGTCAGTTCTCCCAAGGTTTCGAGTTCGCTGAATTGTGCTTCATCATTTGCATCTGCTAAAGATCCAGGACGTAAGCCATCACCTAAAGAAAAACTGACATCATAAGCCTTCATAATTTCACAAATTTCTTCAAAATGTGTGTATAGAAAATTTTCTTTATGATGCGCAATACACCACTTGGCCATAATAGAGCCGCCACGGGATACAATACCAGTCACCCGGTTTGCTGTCATAGGCACATAATGCAAGCGAACGCCTGCATGAATAGTAAAATAATCCACGCCCTGTTCGGCTTGTTCAATTAACGTATCACGAAACACTTCCCAGTTAAGATCTTCAGCAATACCATTCACTTTTTCCAGTGCCTGATAAATAGGTACGGTGCCAATGGGTACGGGTGAATTACGAATAATATAATCGCGGGTGGCGTGAATATGTTTGCCAGTGGATAAATCCATTACTGTGTCTCCTCCCCAGCGAATGGACCAAACCAGTTTTTCAACTTCTTCTTCAATACTGGAAGTGACAGCAGAGTTACCGATATTGGCATTAATTTTAACCAGAAAGTTTCTGCCGATAATCATAGGTTCCAGTTCGGTATGATTAATATTTGCCGGAATAATCGCTCTGCCTTCGGCCACTTCCTGGCGGACAAATTCAGCAGTAATGGGTTGTAACTTTGCACCCATAGGGTTACCGGCAAGACGTTGTTGTCGTTCATCGGTATTGAATTCATTGATGAGCGCTTCACGGCTTTGATTTTCTCTTATCGCAATAAACTCCATTTCAGGCGTGATAATACCCTGGCGGGCATAGTGCATTTGTGTGACGTTTTTACCTGATTTTGCACGACGAGGTTGTCTTTGCAGATCAGCATTATAAAACTGAAAGGCTTTATGGTTATCCTGATGTCCATTATCTTCGGGCTTTACTTGTCTTCCTTCATAAACTTCACAATCATTACGTGCATTGATCCAAACACTGCGGCAATCAGGCAGTCCCTGATGGACATTAATAGAAGCGTTAGGATCAGTGTAGGGACCTGATGTATCGTATAGCGTTGCTTGTGTGCCATCAGTGAGCTGAATAGAACGCATTGGCACATGAACATCTTGATGCGTGGCAGATGAGATAGAAACTTTTTGACTGCCTGGTAGAGGCGTTCGTGTGATAGATTGATTATCAAAGGTTTCAGAAGGCACATAACTATTCATTAACTTTCCCCGCAATCGAGTGAGTAAAAAAACAAAATAACAAAATGATCGGATACAGGGGGCAGGAAAGTGAAACAGATTAGCCGGTTGTTTCTATGAGTGTTTGAGAATTCACTGCACTCACAAATGCATGACGCATTCTTCTGATAACGATTTTAAAAGGACCGACTTAAAAGAGAATCGGGTGTCAGTTTATGATGTCGTTAACAGCGAACAATCAAAAGGCTTTCTGTTGCTCATTCCTACGCCGATATTAGCCGGATCAGGTTCTACGGGTTTAGGGTATTGTTTGTTGACTGGCAATCAATTCCCCATCTCAGCCATGATGGCGCCCCGAGAGCAATGCCGTTGATTATAGAGAAGTTAACTGTCGAAAGGAAGTTTGTATCGGGAGATTCAAGCATCCTGAAAGGCATGGGCTATAAGTAAGTGATTGTTATCATTTATATTTTGGGGTTTTTAGAGATATTTGCTATGATATGAATTAAGTTTGGTTCAATACTGCCGTTATTAGGTCTTAAATCTGTGACTTATTTGCGGTTTATAAAGAAAATATAACATTTCTTTGGGAGATTTTTATGCGATTGCTTTCTTATGTGCTTTTAGCAATGTTGACTATGTCTACTGCCCACGCTCAATTACAAAAACGTAAATATGCCTCCTATGTTAAAAGTGATAAGATTGATGCCACTTTTTTTGATGTCGGTAAAGTCATTAATGATGAAAGCAGCCGGCAAAACGGCGCATTATTTCGTTTGGGTGTACAGTTTTCAGGTAATTGGTTATTGACATTAGGTCAGGAAAAAGCAGAAGACGATGAAGATGTAGGAGTCACATTACGCAAAATTGGTTTAGGCTATGTCCATCAAGTGGGCAAAGAATTATTACTCTATGGTACAGTGGATAGTTTAAGATTGGATACCTTTGCATTAACACAACAATTGACTTTCAATGAGGTTCATTTGGAAAGCCCTGGAATCAGCTTGGGAGGACGTTTGTTCTTTAATGATTTTCAGTTTCAATTAGAATATAACTATATGGATTTTGATGAAATCGATGTTGATAGTGGTTTTCAAGTCGGTATTCATTACCATTATAATAAAAGCTCAAGTATTTTTATTGAGCGTAAAAGAATTGAAGAGGTTGATTTTAATATTATTGGATTACGCTTTTCTCTTCAAAAATAAACGTGCTTGAAAAAATAATCAGTAAGGAACAACAGGTCTTAAGGAGATATTTTTTTACGATAAGATAAACTGAGACATAGCTCACGGTTTTATTTTAGGATCATTGGTAATTTTATTTTTACATCATAAAAATAAAAAAAGTAAAAATAATGAAAAATATCGCTGTATATGTTTGTCTTCTACTTTGTTCTATATCTCATGCATTTGCACAAGTCAGTTCAACACCCCCTTCCAATCTTGATAATTTCGTTGTTTCAGATAATGGTCCTGGGTTACTAAGAAACGGAAAAATTGCCAGGTATCCCAATTGGGTTTACCCCAATGGTGTTGATGTATTGGCCCCATGGCGGGTTGATAGAGGTTTTGTTCAACCGAGTAAAGTCCCTGGATTATTGTCTAATCCATATCATAAAACAGGCTTGGCCATGAATGTTTATGCTGGCGTTCCCAGTGATTTTACTGGACATGTACCTGTTTATTCAGAAGGTAATAAGTGGCCCTATGTTGGTCCGCAACAAACACTGCCTAATGATTTGCCATCGAATAAAAAAGATCTTGGGCAAGATGCCGGGCTTTACTTTATGAATGGTCGGGTTGTTGCGACACAAGAGCCTTTATTTGTTGAAGGTGATAATCGATTAAAAGCCGTCAATCAAACATCTTATTCCTTTTTGATAACAACCGGTAGTTTTCCAGGTACAGAACAACCTGGACAAGTGATCAACATTTTAAATCCCGGACAAACGATTACAGTACCTTTGGCACCGAAAGGCTGGTGGCCAGATTCGGTGGTTCCAGAAACCTATTCTTCGGTTGCTGGATTAAATCCTTTACATGTTCCAGGTTGGCATCATTCTTCCTGGTCACCCGCAGAATACTCAGGAGGTAATCAAGCCAGAGATTTCGGAACACCAGGTTTTGCTTATAATCTCGATCCTAATGTTGATTTTCGTCCTGGCTTTACAGAAAACGTATTATTCGCTGGACTGAGGACTGCGGAAGGTTATGATCCTTTAATTTCTGGTGATCCTGGTTACGGTCTTGCTTTTTATATTGACGATCAGTTGCAAGGTGTTGTGGATATGCAAAAAACCAATGACTATCAGGCAACAGCAACCTTGGTTGCCCAGAACAGACATAACCCGGCCAATCGACAACAGGGACCCATCACGGTTGCTTCTGCAATTATTGCAGTACAACCGAATGAATCAGGAGAGTATCGATATATAACGCATCAGGCAGCACAGGAATTAATCAGTCAATATAGAAATCGATCAGGCTGGACAGTGATTAATGAAAGTTATCAATCAAATACTCAGGCTGTCGCACTAGAGCCTATCATTGATCCTGTTTTACAGGGTAATAATAATAGTGGTAACAACGGTAACAACGGTAACAACGGTAACAACGGTAACAACGGTAACAACGGTAACAACGGTAACAACGGTAACAACTCAGAAAAACGTGAGGCTGAAGATGCGGCTTTATTGGGTGGAACTCAGGTGTTTTCTGATGCGCAAGCTTCTCAACAAAGAGTAGTTGGTAATACTTATGGACAAGGCAAAGGTGTGCGTTTTGATAATGTGCCACAGTCTGAACGTATTGTGATACGTTATGCATCTGCAATGAGCGGCAATATCAGCTATGCAGTGAATGGCAGTGTATCGGGTAGAATTGCATTTAACTCAACAGGAGCATGGTCTGGAAGTTTTGATGAGGTTTCATTCGATGTTTCATTGACATCAGGTGCAGACTTCTCGTTGATTTTTCAACAGGGAGATACCGCCATGAACTTTGATTGTGTGACTTTCTTTGGCACGTCAGGCTCAGGTGATTCGGGTTCGGGTAATTCAGGCTCAGATAATTCATCCGGTTCAAATTCAAACACACCAACAACAGCAAAGTTTTATCCTGGTGCCAATAAAACCATTCTTTTGATAGGGCAAAATGTTTGGGGAGAATATGATGATTATAGCTCCAGGTTCAGGGCACCTGCCGGTTCTTCTCATTATGGCAGTGTTTATTCTGGAACTATGAGAGGCGGTGTTGGTAATGATACGGATTCCAATGCACAGTTTCATTTGAGCACTGTTAATGAATCTTATCCGGATGCTTACTCCTTATTGGCATTGAATATAAAAGATAATCCTTCAGAAGGTGGTTTTAATTCGGTTTTGGATACACTCAATGCTATTCCCAATGGTGCATTAGATACAGAGATTGATCGTCTTTCAGATACGATGAAGGCTGAACCTGATCGCAAATTTATTCTTAGAATCGGTTACGAAGTCAGCACAGGGATTTTTGGGAGTGGCAGTCAATTTGCTGATGCTTATAATTATATTGCAAACCGTATTCGTAACGACAATGGCGTCAGTAATGTAGCTTTTATGTATCATCCCATTCATTTTGTTAACCATATCGAAGCATTATATCCTGGCGATGACTTTGTCGATTATGTTGGTTTTTCTGTTTTTAATGCGTCTGTTTGTTTGCCTTTGGCTAATCAAAGTTTTTGTCCAGGGCAAAGAGTCAGTCCTCCATTGGTAGACTCTATTAAATGGGTTAAAAATAGAGGTAAAGCGTGGGCTATTCCAGAGTCATCTCCCAGAGTTCCTGCTGTAAATTCTGAATCTGGATATAAAGAATATTTGTCGAGACTGTTTGATATTATTAAAGACCATGATCCTAAAATGGTGTCATTTATTAGCACCAATTGGCCTGCACAAGGTTGGCCAACCAATGAATGGGGGGATTCACGGTTAACCCGTTTTTCGGGCGTTGCCGATGATTGGGCATCAAGAATAAATAACTCACGCTTTATTACTTATGAAGATTTTTCTGGCAACGTGTCTCAAAATAATTCTCAACCTCAAGCCAGTCCTCAATCACAAGCGACTAATCCACAACCTCAAACCAATACTCAGCCTCAATCATCATCTTCAAGTGCGTTTGGTTTGGATTATGTATCAGGAAATAATGGCGTGCTTTACCATGAAGATAATGGATGGACAGCAAACTTCGTCTATTTATGTATTAATAATAATTGTCGCAGAGCTAACAGAAGGAACGGACGTTATGAGCGCAATCTTAGAAGGTTAACTTTGGGACGGCAATACACCATTGAATTTAAAGTCCAGGATAATAGAGTAGGACAGTGCATCAGTGGTCAACAATCGGTTACTTTTATGAAGGGTGGTGATACAGCATCCAGTCGTTGTGATTGATAACCCACTTTTGAATATGGAAATATCTTTTATATAGTCGTATATATCAACTTTGGAAAATGGTATATTCTTATCGGGTATAATTCCTTGCTGCTTGAAAGAGGTCTCTTTAAGCAGCAGGATTAGCCTATATAAAGAGTAACAGGCTCTAATATTTATTCAATTTTTCGTTGTTATATTGTCAATATCATAATGACTTTAAGGTTGTTAGTATGCCAAAAGTTCATGGTAAAGCTTTTGTAAATCTGTTAATCGTTTTTGGTTTGATTGCAAGCTTGATGATATGGTGGGCTCAGGATGGTATTGAAAAAGGGAATACCTCTGAAGTTGAAACTCCAATCATGGATGAACATGATAACACTTATGAAAGTAGTCAATATCAAAGACAAAGTATTCAGTCGAAAGCAAATCCTGCCGGTGTGATACCTTTGTCACCAGAAGTGATTAATGCCTTACTTGAAATACCACCCAAACCTCCCGAAGAACTTAGCAAAGAAGAAAGTGATGAACTGATGAAAGACATGGAAGAAATTTATGCCACTATGCCGACAGAACCGATGGATAATTGCTTTGCTATGAAAAAACCGGTATTTAAACTGTTTGATGATATTAAGAAAAAAATACAGAGTTTGACATTATCCAATAAGGAGCTCGAAGGTGTACTCTATACACTTCACACACTGCCCGGTTTAGAGAATTTAGGTCAGCAAGTTATGGATGAATACCTTTACAAGGATAGAACTTCCATGAATGAATTATCGGATAAACAACAATCGATGATTCTGGAAAAGCTGCCACGTCCAGATGCAATGTTGTCATTTGATGCTGAACAATGGAATGAAGGAGGCAATGATATTGAATCACAAGACAATCAAATCACAACGGATACTTTATTATCTTATGTGGAATCTGAACAGTTACCTGGAGACCTGTTAATCCATGGAAAAAGTTTATATTCAAAAATTAATTTTGAACGTGAACATCATTTACCTGAGCTGAAAGAACGTTTAAATCGATTGAACATTGAACCAACCACTGCTGATTTAACAAATTTTATTCATAATTATCAAACAAGTTTTCTTGATGAAACAATGCGAGGAACCTTATTGGAAAAAATCAATGTGTTATTTGGAGATCTGGATTTATCACAAGCACATTTAACAACAGAGTCCTATAATCTGTTAAGTATAACTGCTGAGTTTGGCAGTATTGAATTTTTAAAGTTTTTACAAAGACAGGGGTTTCAATTCAATAAACCGAATAATCAGGTGTTTCCAGGGTTTTCATACGCTTCTAATAATGATGAAGATGATGAACAGGAAGCAGCGGATAATAATATACAACAGAATTTAGCTGATGATTTAATTCGTCGTTCTATTTACTCACGTCAGATCTCCCAAGAAGATACCATTGAGTCTCTAAACTATTTACTATCGCAAGATGTTTATCCTTCAGACAAATCGATACTGAAAGATATAGAGCAAGTCCATGATAATGAAAAATTGCAGAAACATTTGAATCATATTAAAAATAAATTTAAACCTATTCAAAGCTTGGAGCATTATATTGAAGAACATAATATCGATATAGCCGGTTATTTATCGTTAATCGGCGTCAGTGAAGAGGATAAAGCTTTACTAAAGAAAATAGATAACCATTTTTCAGCGTGCTATAAAGAGGCACAAAAAAAACATAAAGAATGGGAAAATGACAATCGATTTTTGTTGGAAGAATTACAAGATAATATGCCCTATGATGAATTTGATAAATTGTTTGTTCATTATCATAAAAACTTTAATAACGCATTGCGTACTTTTAAGCAGTGGTCTTTTAGGAATAAAAAGAAAAATATAAGTTCTAGAGATTTGAATATTTACTTGTTAACAATTGATAAACGGTTATTTTTTATCAATCAATTTATAGAATATGATAGAGCCATTTATCCAGATATGATTCATGAAAATAATTTTTCTTATATTGAAGAAGCATTTGAAATCACTCAGGATGATATTGACGATCAGATTAATCAATATGGAACCACCTATATTAAACAAGAACTTGCTTTGATTATTCAAATGTCAATGATATCAGAGCAGGTGAAATGGTTTGAAACAATAAAAGAAGATAATCTGATCAATGAGACATTTTACAAGCACTTGAATAATGTATGGATATCTTTTGTATTGGCTGATGAAAGTCTACCTAGTACCCGTTATTTTAAAGAATTAAAAAAACTTGATATCGACTTTTCAGGTTCAAATGAAAAAACTGGTAATTTACTATTTTATGCAGCCATGAATAATGATGTTTCTTTGGTTCGTTATTTATTAAGTGATCAAGATTCTATTGAAAAGCAACAAGATAAAATCAATACATTGGATGTGGTTTTATTAAATTTTACACCTGCGAAGTCAGAATTATTACATATTTTTTTACAGCATAATTTCCCATTGGATAAAACACATCGTCGTTTAATGGCTCAGTTGAAAGCAAAGTATCCCGATCATGTACCTGATATGTGATGTATTTTATACATGTGGTATGATCTTCACATGATTTGATGTAGTTCCCTAAATGATTGATTGTTGATTATGTTAAGACCCCTTTATACTCTTTTAATACTTTTCACTTTGTTTTTAAATCTAGGCTGTGGTCCATCAGAGCCACATTATTCCAAGTCGTTATCTAAAGAAAAAAAGATGGATTATGATTGGCATGTGTTTGATTTAAAAAATAATGAAGTGCACTTAAACCAATTGAAAGGTCAACCTATCTTGATTAACTTTTGGGCGACCTGGTGTGGCCCTTGTATTGCTGAAATGCCGGAATTTAATCGTCTGTATGCTGATTATAAAGATAAGATTCAATTTATGATGATATCCATTGATGAAGATAAAGCTGCTTTAAAGGCTTTCAGTCAACAATATGATTTCCCGGTATTTCATATCAAACACACTGATATTCCTTCATCATTAAAACGAAGAAGCATACCTCAGACCTTGATGGTGAGTTCTGATGGTTATATTGTTTTGCGTTACCTGGGAGAAGCCCTGTGGAATGGACCTAAAACAAGAGAGTTTCTTGACAAACTCTCCAGCCAGAAAGATTAGGGTCTGTTGCTCCTTAATCTATGAGACATGGTTCAATGATCTTGAAAACAGGCAAATTTCTTTTTGATAAATTTGAATGCAATAAGTGATACAGCTCACACTTTTTTGACTTTATATAAAAATTTATTCGACTTTAAGTTCTATTTAAGTTATTTTTCGTCTAAATCAATGAATGCTTAAATTTTTTTATAAAAAACAAAGCATTATGCTTAAGCATCTTGAATTTTGAATCCTGAAAATTCATGAGCCTGAGCCTCCATAAATTCTATTTTTCTAAATTATCTATTATGCTCCTAAAGATTGAGGGTTTTGCAATGAGAATTCTCGTGGCACTTTTTTTTAGTTTATTTGCGTTGACTGGCTTTGCACAAAAAAAGGGAGGTAAACCACCAGCAAATTTTAAAGAGGGGTTTTATCTTTATTTTGGTGCTTTTCAGGGTTATAAAGTTTCCGATAAAATCTTAACTGACGTTGGTGCAACTCCAGATAAAAATTTTGAAAGCGATGCTAATGCTGGACCTATAGGCATTGGCTATCGGTGGAAACCTAAAATTAACTTTGAAATTGATAGAACCAGCGGTATTGATTTTGCGGGTAATTTATCACAAGACCCCTTTGCCAGCGTTGAAATTGATATAGTCAGTTTTTCAGTGTTTGCTGAACATCAAATTTCGGACACATTGGATATTTACGGTAAGGCAGGGTTTAATTATTTAAAATTGCAATTTGAAATTAAAAACGGTGATGAAGTGTCTCGAATGACCGATAAGCATTTTGAGTTGGGTGTTGAAACAGGATTACAGTGGACGATCTCTTCAACTGTTAAATTACGTGTGGGGCGCCAATACATTAATTTTAATAACTTAAAGAAAACCTTTGCGAATCTGGTATGGAGTTTTTAAAATTATCTAAAATAAAACTTAATGATGGATGTTCTTTGATGATAATAGAACCTAGAACTTAGAACCTAGAACTTAGAATTTTTATTTTTTGATGCCTGCCTGTTATTAACGGATTGTTTGGGCGCATCGATTGTTGACTGGATGATATGAGAAAAAACATCTTTATCAGAATTTAACATCATATTATAAATTTGTTGATAAGCTAAAACATTTTTTAAATAGTCCCGTGTTTCGTAATAAGGAATGGTTTCTATCCAGATATCGGTCGGTAATGCCTGTTGTTTGGGTAACCAGCGTTTTACCCTGTGTTTTCCCGCATTATAGGAAGCCGTTGCCAAAACCTGGTTTCCATCATGATGTTCTAATAAGTTTTTCAAAAGACGAACACCCAAACGAATATTCACTTCGGGTTTTAATAATTGTTGATTGGTGCGCAGAGAAAATCTTTCTTTTTTAGCGACTTCTCTTGCTGTATGTGGCATTAACTGCATTAAGCCCAAAGCACCCACATGTGAACGGGCATCTGGCATAAAGGCGCTTTCTTTTCGGGTAACTGCCAGGCCCCAACTGATATCCAGATTATTTTTCTTTGTTTCTTTTTGTAATAGTTTTTTATAAGCCAATGGAAAACGCATATTAACAGCATTGAATTGATTGTTTTCAGCTAGACCAATAATGGCTTGTGTATGCCATTGCCATTGATGGGCCAATACAGAAAGATGCACCAATTGTTTTTTATCCAAATGATTTTTCAGATGATTCCATTCACGTCTGGCATCAACAATACGTTTTAATTTGAAAAGTTCATAAGCACGCTGAACACCCGGTTGTTTTACCATGGCCAGCAATTCTTCATCTGTTGTTTGAATACGATGAGATTGCAGAGTGGGTGATGTGCCTAAATGAGCACTGGCCAGAAAACCATAGTAATTGCGTTGTTGAGACAATTCAGAAAGTACTTGTTGGCTTTGGCTGTTTTTTCCAATTTTTGCAGCGGAACGTCCCAGCCAGTATTGCCAGCTGGCTTCATCGCCATCGGGTGCTGATGTTTGTGAAACCCAATCATTGACCCGTTGCCAGTTTTGTTCTCTCAATGCATGAGCTAATTGCCAGCGAATTAATGATTCTGACTGTTCATGTATAGGACGTTTACTCAGCCAGATATTGGTTTGATGATGATCTGCCGTTGCTAATGCCAAAGCAATGGTATTATCCAGATTTTTTATTTGTTCCTTAGACATATATTTTTCAATATTTAATTTATCCAAAATCTGTAAAGCACGTTCTCTATCATTCCAGACGGTTTTATGAATTACGGTTAACAAAATATCCTGATACATTGTGTGATCGATCATATAAGGATCAATGTTTATTAAATGCTCAGGTTTTCTGATAGATTGAATTAAATGTTTTCCAGCAATTTGATTTTTTACAGATAATTTTTTATTCAGGTATTTAAACAGCATACGTTGATTACTTTTGGCTGCCAAAAGCATACGTTGCCAAATCAGATCTTCTGTGAGTAAATGATGCTTTTCCAAATAATTAAACACAGGATCACAGGTATCAGGACGTGATTTACCATGTAACCACAAGGCTTTTATTTGAGGCATTAGGCTTGTCAGATCATAGGATTGCTGAAGCTTAAAATTCATCGCGTGACATTGCAAACTGGTATTTCGGCTTCCCTGATAATGTTTAAGAAAGTCTTCTCCCTGTTTATTATTGGCAAGTAGTTTTAAATAGCGATATTTTATCGGTATGCTAACAGGATGATCGTCATATTTTTCTAAAAAGCGTTCAAATTTCTTTCTATTTGACCAACGTGTATATTTGAGCAGATAGGCTTGTTCCAGGTAAGGATATAAGGCATACGTGGTCAATCGTGATTGATACCGGCGAAATTGTTTGATATTGCCTTTTTTCAAGGCATTGAGGGCATTAGAAAATATTTGTCTTTGTTTTAATGTGGTTGCACTGGCTGTGATAATCGGTTGATTCTTATTATCATACTGTGCCTGCGATATTTGAGAGGTCAATATGAATTGTAACATCACAAAAAAAACAAAGGTGTGTTTTGGCGTAACACCTGTCATAGAACCGATTTTTTTTATGACGTTGATCATACTATGCCTCAAATTATCGAGTAGTTTATACCGGCACTTTGCTTGTCCAGTATTTTGTATACTCAGAATTTGATGGATACTCAGCCCTTTGTGTGTTGTGTCTTTAGAAGGTATGGCAAGTAACTATTTGAAATAACATAAAATTTTGCTGAAAAAGCCACAATGGCGCAGGGCATATCTGTACTTTATAACTATAGCCTAAATCCGCCATAAATGACCAGGACAGATTGATTTCTCTTAGGCTTTTCAAATGCAGGTTTTGCCAGTAAGGTTTATGGATACTCTTGTTATTTGACAACGGATGATTTCAGAGTTCAGCCCATTCAAGGGTATAATGTGCCAATAAAGACGTTAAAAAATACTAGGTAAAATGCATGTCGCTGTTAAGAGCCGAAGGACTCAGTTGTCAATTCGGAACACATTGTTTGCTCAATCAGGTTCAGTTTGCAATTGAAGAGAGTCATAAAATTGCACTGGTTGGACGCAATGGTACGGGAAAATCAACATTATTAAAATTGATTGCAGGCGTAGAAAAACCGGACGATGGTCGATTTTTTTGGCGTAAAGGATATCGCCTAAGATATCTGAAACAAACACTGCCAGATGCAGAGGCGATGCCGGTTTTTGATTTTGTCGCACAAGGTGTTGATGATTTGAGAGAAGCGAGTGAACGTTTTGAGCAGTTATCTTTGCAGCATAGTGATGAAAAAACCTTAGCCACACTCCATGAGTTTCTTGATTTACATCAGGGCTGGACATGGCGTAATCGAGTGGAACAGACATTACAACAACTGGGCTTAAAAGGAGAGCAAAGGATGAATGAACTGTCAGGCGGATGGCGGCGAAGAGCCTCCCTGGCACAATGTCTGGTTGCCGAGCCAGATATACTATTATTGGATGAGCCAACCAACCACCTTGATGTGACCTCTATTGAATGGCTGGAAGGTGTATTAAACAATTTTTCAGGCGCACTCTTATTAGTATCCCATGATAGGGCTTTTATTGATGCAGTGGTTGACAGCATTTGGGAAATTGATAGGGCACAGTTGCGTTATTTTCCTGCACCTTATCATGAGTATGTACAAAAAAAGAATGAACAACTGGAACAAGAAGAAAAAGAAAACGCTGAATTTGATAAAAAATTGGCACAAGAAGAAGTTTGGGTTCGACAGGGTATTAAAGCCAGGCGTACTCGAAATGAAGGACGGGTTAGAGCATTAAAAAAGATGCGGGAACAAAGAAAAGCCCGCATAGAGTTGTCATCGTCGGCACAACTGGAGATTAAAGGCAGTGGCATTTCAGGAAAGCGGGTTGCGTTATTGGAGAATGTGAGCTTGTCACGTGGAGATCACAAGTTATGGCATGACTTTTCTGCCATTATTTTGAAAGGCGACAAAGTAGCGATTGTTGGCCCCAATGGGTGTGGTAAAAGTTCATTTTTACAAATGTTACTGGGAGAACTTGAACCGGATGAAGGCACTGTTGAATTAGGTACACAATTAAGTATTGCTTACTTTGATCAAATGAGAAGCGATATTAAACCTGAGCAAACGATTTTCGACAATTTGGGAGAAGGCAGAGATTTCATTGAAGTAGGTGATGAAAAAAGACATGTCATTAGTTATTTAAGTGATTATGGTTTTACGCCCGAACGTATGCGTACACCGGTTTCAGCTTTATCCGGTGGAGAAATAAGTCGATTGTATTTAGCAAAATTATTTACCAGGCCGGCAAACTTATTGATTTTGGATGAACCAACCAATGATCTGGATATTGAAACCTTGGAATTACTCGAAAGCCAAATTGTTAACTTTAATGGTACAGTGATTATTATCAGCCATGATCGTCGTTTTATTGATAACACAGCAACATCACTGTTTGTTTTTGAAGAAGATGAGCATACAGAAACAAAACTGATCACCATTCAAGGAGGTTATCAGGATTGGCTAAACTATCTGGCACATAAACATAACCAGGAAAAAAATAAAACTGAAATACAGGATGAAACACAACAAAAAACGTCTAAATCCAATAACAAGATAAAAAACACAAAAAAATTATCTTATAAATTACAAAAAGAACTCGATGAAATGCCTTCGTTATTGGAGAATATTGAAAAAGAAATTGAACAGTTGGAAGCAGAAGTGTCATGCCCGGACTTCCAAAAAAAACCACATCTTGAACAAGAAAAAACATATCAACAATTGTCGGAACAACAAAGCTTACTTGAAGAAAAACTCAATCGTTGGGAGGAGTTGGAGTCTCAGTAAAGTTGAATAGTCTTATATTGAGTATTGTAGTGGTCAGGGATGGTTAATGAGTGGGTGTCTTGTTTTAATTAATTTCATAATTACCCCTTGGATACATAGTGCCGCCATTTTCGGCCGTAGAGTAGGCGCGAAGCGCTGAAACGGAGGTCCAGCAGCACAAGCCTTGCTGGTGCGAAGCAAGATGGCTTTGTTAAGCATTTCAGTCTGAGCTAACAAGGTATTCCTCTAAGATCATTTTATAAACGCCATTAATTTCTTTAAACGTATTTACGTAGGCATTACCACTACTATCTACATTAGGAATTAAAAAACGACCGTCTGGCATTTTATGCCAGCAATCAACCGTGCGCCCCTTCGGAATTTGGGAAACCAACTCATCCCAAAATTTTTGAGTCGGTTGCCATACAACAGACTTTCCTGATGCATCAACAGTCCATCCTTCGTAGCAAGGAAGCATAGATGTATCTGGCCTTTGTTTTGTCCCGCATGCAACGATTAGTAAAACACTTAGAACTATTAA
Organism: Kangiellaceae bacterium; assembly: GCA_965230335.1. Taxonomy (GTDB): domain Bacteria; phylum Pseudomonadota; class Gammaproteobacteria; order Enterobacterales; family Kangiellaceae; genus CBDDKS01. Next base: position 2,398,732 of record CBDDKS010000006.1, read on the forward strand.
AGTCTTTTCCATTTGTATGCTTAACGCCCAAAGCAGCGGCACGCGTTAGCGCGTCCCAGCCGAAGGCGACTACACCACCTTGTTAAGTGTTGTATGTATAAAAGTGCCATGTACTTTTACTTGTATTTAATTTGTCATAAAGCTTTTGAGCATGTTCGTTTTCTGGAGCAGTTACCCACTGTAAACGAGATGCTCCGTTTTTAGCTGCGTAGTTACGACAATGCTCGATTAGTTTTCGGCCAATACCTTTACCACGACAATTTGGCAGAGTATATAAGTCATTGAGAACACCAACTTTAATTGCGGTTGTAGAGGTAAAACAAAAATATACTGTTGCAAAGCCAACTATATTGCCAGACTCTCGAAAGACAAATTGACAGCCCGCAGGATTTGATTCGCCAAACTGCGAAAAGAACTCTGCATTTCTCTTATCAGAAATCTCAGAAACTTTATAAAGCTCTTGGTAAGCCCTAATTAAAGGAAGCACCTCATTTAAGTTATTTTTAGATACTACTTCTATCATCTGAAACCTTGTGACACCTAACGCCGCCAGCAAAGGCGAGCAACTTGTTGCGAGTCCAGTGCGCGAAGCGCACGATTTTGGCTGGTTTTGTTATGCATTTATTGGATTACCTCTATAGTCTACTTGCTCCCTGTTATCGGAAGGTTCTAAACACCAATCAATTAGCTCAACTACATGTTTAGGGGTAAATGTTGTAACCTCGCCGAATTTGGAGCTAGCAAAACGCTTCCAAGAACCCCCTGTTTTGACATTTGCCCCGAACCTTTTTCCTAAAACCGTTACGAAATGGTTTTCCCTCTGGTTAATATAATATTTAACAAGGAACTCTTTATCTTCCGACGATACAGTTACTTCTATTTCATGACCTGTTGGCCCTTCATAGTCATCACCAACCCACCAGTAATAGTCTACGCCTTTATGAACGAGTTTTCGTTTTCCTTTTTTGGCTATTCCCATAACTTCTCTTTATGCATAACGCCGCCATTTGCGGCAAATTTGGAGTGGAGCGATTTGTGTTAGCGTAGCGTTAAAACACAAATCGAGCCACGGAAAATTTGTCCAGCCAGCTTGCTGGCGATGCAAGGTAGCTTTGTTAGGCAACAATTTCGATCACCTTTTCTGCTGGAATGCCTAGAGCTTTTGCTAAAGTAAGAGCATTTTTAATTACCCAATATGGTGAATCGGGATCAAAGGGCGCCTCGGACCTTGTGAGATTAAATAATGTTTTAGCAATTACCTCTTCAAAGCAATATTGGCACTCTTTAATGTGATTATTTTGCTTGATAGCTTTTAAGTTACGATCTCTCAGCGTGTCGTGTAACCCATGAGCTTTAATCCAGCGATGTTTTTCATCACAAAATTTCCAAACCAATCTATTCGATTCTCTATCAGGAACCTCTTCCAAAAATAAATCTAGTAATAATTTTATTTCTTCAACGATCATCGTTACTGACGCCTAACGCCTCAATAACGGGCTGGCGAAAAGCGAAGCTTTTTGGCAGTCCGAGCCAGCTTCGCTGGCGGTCGTTAATTGGTTTGTTATGTGTTTTACCAAAACCGCCACCACGGTTTATTGTTTGAGGACTCATTGGAGTCCTTCGGGAACAATATTTCTCCTTTGTCTGCACTCACATCAAAAAAGCCTACGGAGTGTTTGATTGCGAGCTCTCGCATTTTTGGATAGGCCTCTTCAGCTACTGACCATGCGAATGTAGAGTAAACTACATGCCGTCCTATACAGTGATCGGTTACCTTAGGATCGTCAACATCTTCGGACGCTAACGGACCATTCATTGGCGGGAAATGCTGAATCATTTCTTTGAACCAGGCCTGCAACCGTTCTGTCGAAACTTCGTGATCTTGATATGAGTGACCTTCTGTCCATTCCGTTTGATGGGCATACCACTCCATAAAGTCTTTTCTTCTTTTTGGTGCAACGGTTGGTTCAAACACCATTAAGTCATAACTCACGTTCTAACTCCTGGAGCACATAACGCCCACATAAAAGGCGAGCGGTAGCGAGTCCAGCCCACGTTTTTCGTGGGCGATTTTTAATGTGTTTGTTAGCCTTTAATGTTAAGTTGTTTTGATACATAGTTAATGATTTCATAAGCCACCACCTTCTTTCAGTGTTCTGTCTTCCTCTATAATTGCAACCATCTCCGAATAGTTTTCATAAACCACTTCTTTATAAATGGATACATTAGAATAAGGCACTTCCGTTCCCCTTGAAAGCTAACGCCGCAAGCAAAGGCGTGCGTTAGCGCGTCCAGCCCGCAGGGCGATTTTGGCTTGCCTTGTTATAGGCTTTACTTTGCTAGCGCTTGTTCTACGAAGCATTTTAAAAGCCCTTCGTCTTCGTACAATTCACGGTATTCGTTTAATGGCAGATTACCTTCGTTGTACTGTTTTTCAAAAAATATCTGTAGCCGCCATGTGTCTGGATCTGGTTTATCAAAATCGAAATCAATACCACCAACGTCAGCTGTACGATAAATGTCTACGCCCACACCGTGGGTACGGTACATCCAATTTGTGCCTGGAATTGGGTTATTGCCGCGATTCTCTTGTTTGAGGATGTCTTCAGCTTTATCTAAGTTGAAAGACTTAACAAGTAGTTCTTCTGCCCAAGCTTTTTGAGCATACCAAAGAGGTATAATCTTTTTGATCTTCTCTAGGTTATCCATGAATTACTCTTGACCTATAACAGCTTAGTTTTGCGCAACTTGCTCAAGATGCTAATTGCGCACAATCTCTTTCAGTAGTATGTGAATATAAGCGAATTAATTAATTAAAACAACCAGTTATTAAATAACGTTTCCGTAAGAGTATTGAATTTGTGAGCTGAGTGCGCACAAATTCTGAAGTCATTATTGCCTGTGTTAACAAAACTGATTTTAAAAACCATCTTTATTTCAATTAGTTACAAATTGAGCTCAGAGTTTTTGCGCAGACTGCGTAAAAACTCGTTAAAACCTTTGATATATAGCTGGATCTTTCTGGCGGTATGAAAAACCGTATTATCCACTTGCATCACATGATGAGCATCGGGATAGGGTACTAGATATAGCAGAAAATAAAATGAGACACTTTGGTTCTGGAAATTGAGAATGCCAAAGATTGTTGATAAGCTGGGTGTCTGGTTTTTACTTGTGATTTTTCTAACTTTATGGGTGTAATTTATGAATAAAGAAGAGAAAAATAAAAAGTTGCAGGGTTTTAGAGATAAAACGGTTGATGTTTGCCCTGTCGTTGGTTACAAAAGTGGCCGTCACTATCTTGTTTGTAAAGAAAAATCTGGATGCCTGATCATAAAAGAGTCGTTTAAGAACCGTTTAAAAAATTCTTTTATTTTGTTTTTGTTAGGTCCAGGAATAGCTCTTATGGCCTGGTATAAATGGGAGGAATTTCAGAGGAATCCATTGATTATTAAAGTGCTTATGGGGTTGATGGTTTTCATCGGCTGTATCTTTGCATTGCGCTATCTGATGAGGCTTTTTAAATGTTCTTACATTGAAATTAATCCACAAAAAGATATTGTTGTTGTGCGTGATTTAGTCCGAAAACAAACCTTGGAAGTTAAACGTAGAGAGATTCATGGTACTAATATTAAAACATCCTTTTTTTATATTACTACTGATGGAATAAGCCGAGAAGAAAAAACATACACTTTGGAAATGGAGCGAACCATGGTAGAAGGTGAGCTTGCAACGATTCAATTATGTTCATCCATGAACTTAGCTGAAATTGAATCGGTTTCAGCATTGGTTCAGAAATATTTATCGGCCTGATGTGTTGTCATAATTGTGTCATTTGTTGGGATGAACTGGAGTCTCAGTAAAGTTGAATAGCCTTATATTGAGTATTGTAGATGTAAGGAATTATTGGTAGACTACGCGTTTGATTGTTCAGTTATCAATACCAGTAAACTGGAAACTACAATATTGATAATTATGTGTTGGAAATAAAAATACTTATGAGAAGAGATAAAATAATAAATACTTCATTAAATACGGCTTATCATTTTGTAAAGTGTACTGTCTATTTTACTCTTTTATTTGCAAGCTATACGTCTCAATCACAAGAGCAGAATAATATTGATTGGCAGCTTAAAGGGTTTCATGCTGCACTGGATGATCCACACACAGAGTTATTTAGGTATGCAATTTCGCAAGCAGAACCTGCAAGAAGATTTTTTTCTCAAAAAAATGTTGATTTTAAAAAATATATACCTCGATTAACTCTTTTGCTCAAAGATAATAATAAGTATATTCGTTATTCTACTATAAAAGTTTTGGGTGGCTTAGGAGTACATGCTAAAAGTGCAGTACCTGAATTAATTCTTTTACTCAAGGATAGTGATGGACTTGTTCGTAGTAGTGCTGCAAAAGTTTTGGGTGATTTAGGCTCACATGCTAAAAGTGCAGTACCTGAATTAATTCCTTTACTTAAGGATAGTAATAAAAATGTTCGTTATTCAACTGCAAAGGCTTTAGGACAATTAGGTGAGCATGCTAAAAATGCAGTGCCTGAATTAATTCTTTTGCTCAAAGATAATGATGGGATGGTTCGTTTTTTCGCTGCAAGTGCTTTGAGTGACTTAGGAGTACATGCTAAAAGTGCAGTGCCTGAATTAATTGTTTTATTCAAGGATAGTGATAAAAATGTTCGTAGAAGTGCTGTAAGAGCTTTGGGTGGCTTAGGAGTACATGCTAAAAGTGCAGTACCTGAATTAATTCCTTTACTTAAGGATAGTGATAAAAATGTTCGTAGAAGTGCTGCAAGTGCTTTGGGTGGCTTAGGAGTACATGCTAAAAGTGCAGTACCTGAATTAATTCTTTTACTCAAAGATAATGATAGTTTTATTCGTGCAACCGCTGCATGGGCTTTAGGTTGGCTAGGTGAGCATGCTAAAAGTGCAGTACCTGAGTTAATTCTTTTACTCAAGGATAGTGATAAAAATGTTTGTGAAGCCGCTGCATGGGCTTTAGGTAAGCTAGGTGAGCATGCTAAAAGTGCGGTGCCTGAGTTAATTCTTTTACTCAAGGATAGTGATAGCCATGTTCGTTTTTTCGCTGCAAGTGCTTTGGGTGACTTAGGAGTACATGCTAAAAGTGCAGTACCTGAATTAATTCCTTTACTTAAGGATAGTAGTGATAAAAATGTTCGTAGAAGTGCTGCAAGTGCTTTGGGTGGCTTAGGAGTACATGCTAAAAGTGCAGTACCTGAATTAATTCTTTTACTCAAAGATAATGATAATTTTATTCGTGCAACCGCTGCATGGGCTTTAGGTTGGCTAGGTGAGCATGCTAAAAGTGCAGTACCTGAATTAATTCTTTTACTTAAGGATAGTGATAAAAATGTTCGTAGAAGTGCTGCAAGTGCTTTGGGTGGCTTAGGAGTACATGCTAAAAGTGCGGTACCTGAATTAATTCTTTTACTCAAGGATAGTGATAATGTTATTCGTGGAGCCGCTGCAGGAGCTTTAGGTCAGCTAGGTGAGCATGCTAAAAGTGTAGTACCTGAATTAATTGTTTTACTCAAGGATAGTGATAAGAATGCTCGTATAAGTGCTGTAAAAGTTTTTAGGAATTTAGGCACACATGCTAAAAGTGCAGTGCCTGAATTAATTCTTTTGCTCAAAGATAATGATAAGAATGTTCGTAGAGCTGCTACAGAGATTTTAGGTCAACTAGGTAAGCACGCAAAAAGTGCAGTGCCTGAATTAATTCTTTTACTCAAGGATAGTGATGGACTTGTTCGTAGTAGTGCTGCAAAAATTTTGGGTGATTTAGGCTCACATGCTAAAAATGCTGTGCCTGAATTAATTGTTTTACTTAAGGATAGTGATAGAGGTGTTCGTTATTCTGCTGCAAAAGTTTTAGGTGGCTTAGGAGTACATGCTAAAAGTGCGGTACCTGAATTAATTCTTTTACTCAAGGAAAGTGATAGAGGTGTTACTTCTTTCGCTGCAATGGCTTTCAATAATTTAAGGCAATATTCTAATGATATGTTAGTGTCATTATCTTTTATAGAAGCGATTAAATTAGATAAGAATTTAAAATACGAAAGATGTCTTTTTTATGCTTACATTTTTAGTTATGGAGAAAACAAAATTACAAGTTTAATTCCCTGGCTTGAAAGAAGCAAAAAAAGTAAAAAAAGATACATGAAATCTTTATTGAATGACAAGGAGGCAACAATAGCACTTCTTGAAAATTTTCAGAATGCCATTGAAAACAACAAGATTGATAAACTAGTTCTTTCTAAGAGAGAATTAGCAAAAAATATCGCTTTAATTGTTAGGAAGTATCGTGGCAAATGGAAAAAAGATGATATTGTTTTATTAGAAGGTTTAAATACTACTCTTTTACAAGGTTCCTTTAAAAAAGAACAGCGAATCTTACAAAAAACCATTAATAAAATTAAAGGTTAATTGGAGATAATATAAGATAGTCAATATTTATAACGATGAAAGATAATTTTTCACTATTGAAATCCTTTACGTATGTTGGGATACCTTATAGTTCTTTTGTTTATTTTAAAGTTAAGATACAAGTTGAAGAAATTATATGGTGGTTGTCAGTAGTTTTTAGAAATGCAAGATTAAGGAATGATATTTGATTATCTTAAAGGTGGGATGATATATTTTAATCTTACAAAGTTTCGGCCAGGGTTTTAATGCGTTGGATCATAGCTTTTAAACCATTACCACGTGTCGGGCTAAGGTGCTGTATAAGTCCGAGCTTTGCAAAGTAATCATCAATATCAAAATGTAAGATAAACTCCTGTGTTTGTTTCTGGTAAACGGCCATAACAACGGCCAGCAATCCTTTAACAATATGTGCATCACTGTCGACTTGAAAAGTATATTGGTTGTCTTTTTTGGTGGCTATGAGCCATACCTGACTTTGGCATCCTCGAACCAGATGTTGTTCATTTTTTATTGAATCGTCAGCTTTGGGCAATGATTTTCCCAAATCAATAATATAGCGATATCGATCTTCCCAATTGTCGAAAAAAGAGAGATCATCCAAAATATGTGCTGCATTTTCAGGTAATGTGTTCATAATGAATATTGTCGTAAAGGAATATAAGCCAGAGATAGAACAGACGTTAAATAGATTAGAACAGAGTATATATTGAACGGTTAAAAAAACAATCCCGTTTCTAATTTGGCTTCATCACTCATCATTTCGCGAGACCAGGGTGGGTCAAATACCAAATCAACTTTCACGTCTTCAACGTAAGGCACTTTTCCAACACGATATTCAATATCACTGATTAAGACGGGGCCCATGCCACATCCAGGTGCAGTGAGTGTCATGGCGATCAATACAGTATTTTTTTCGACACTGACATCATAAATTAATCCCAGATCGACAATATTGACAGGGATTTCCGGATCAAAAATAGTTTTTAAGGCTTGCCAGATATGTTCTTCTTCAAGTTGTTTCTTGTTGGATGGTGCAAAGTTAAAGGCTTGCGTGGTTTTGCCAATAGCATCGGCATCGGTACCATCGATCCTGGCCAGGTTACCGTTGACGGCAACGGTATAGTTACCACCCAATGCTTGAGTGATATTCACAAAAGTGTCTTTAGGTATCATGATTGGTGTGCCTGCAGGTACCAAACGTGCTGGACAATCACGCTGAACCACCACCACTTCTCTTTGCATATTGTTTATTCTCTATTGCAATCGATTAAACTGTAAAGCTTTCGCCACAGCCACACATGGCTTTGGCATTGGGGTTGTTAAACTTAATCATTTGATTAACCCCTTCAGTGACAAAGTCGATTTCTGTTCCTCTAAGGAAAGGAATGGCTTTTTGTTCGATATGTAATGTTAAGTCATCAAAGGTCAATGTTTTGTCTGAGTCGTGGGGCGTATCCACAAAATCAAGTTCATACATGTAACCAGAACATCCACTTTCTTTAATCCAAAAACGAATGGCTTTGGTACCTTTTTGCTGTAACTGGTGCGAAAAATGTTGGATGGCTTTGTTGGTAATATGAATATCAATGTCATCAGGATTATATTTTTCAACGGACATAAATACCTCGAAGGTGTCATCGATTATAAAAAACTTTTTACTTTGTTAATCGCTTTAAAAAGTTGAATGATTTCATCTTCTGTGTTGTAAAAAGAAAATGAAGCGCGTACTGTTCCAGGAATATTAAATTGCTGCATAATAGGCATGGCACAATGATGCCCCGTACGTAGGGCAATACCTTGTTTATCTAGTAAGGTACCGACATCATGGGGATGGCTACCCTTTAATAAGAAGCTCATAACACCCACTTTTTCTGATGCGGTGCCTATTAGTTGAATGTCAGGATCGGCTTCAGCCATGCGGTGAGCAACAGATAATAGATGAGCCTCATGGGATTGAAGTTGTGCAAAGTCATGATGGTTTAAATAATCAATAGCTACTCCCAATCCTATTGCACCTGCAATATGAGGGGTGCCTGCTTCAAACTTGTAGGGCAATTGGTTATAGGTGGTTTTTTCAAAACTGACCTGCTCAATCATTTCTCCACCTAATTGAAAAGGAGGCATTTTTTCCAGTAATGATTCTTTGCCATATAGAACACCGATTCCCGTTGGTGCAAAGCATTTATGACCGGAAAATGTATAAAAATCACAATCCAGTTCGGCAACATCAATGCATAAGTGTGGCGCAGCCTGAGCACCATCAATTAAAACAACAGCTCCGGTTTTATGGGCTGCATCGATCATAGGCTTGATAGGATTGACACTGCCTAAGGCATTGGAGACATGATTAATGGCAACGAGTTTGGTCGATTCAGACAGTAAATCATGATAAGCATCCAGTTCAATATCACCGCTTGATGAAACAGGGATAATTTTTAAATTAGCCTGGGTTCGTTCACACACCATTTGCCAGGGAACAATATTGGCATGATGTTCCATTGCAGAAATTAAAACATCATCGCCGGCTTTTAATTGATGCAGTCCATAACTATAGGCAACCAAATTAATGGCTTCTGTGGTACCGCGTGTCCAAATAATTTCTTCTACTTTGGATGCATGAATGAAAGCTTGTACTTTTTTTCTGCTGTCTTCAAATGCTGTTGTTGTTTGATCACTGAGATAGTGAACCCCTCTGTGCACATTGGCATTCTGGGTAGCATAATAATCCTGTAGGTGATCAATTACACTTTGTGGTTTTTGAGTAGTTGCTGCATTATCAAAATAAATCAGTGGCTGTTGATTGATCTTTTGATTGAGAATAGGAAAATCATGACGTATGTTGGATAAGACATCAGCAGGTAATGATTGAGCAGTCACCGGGTGTGTTGTCATGATGGCGCTAACCAGTGCGTAATTAAGTCGAGCAGATAAGTTTTGACTTTTTCCTGTTCGAGGGTATGGATCAGTTGTTGTATAAAACCCAGGTTTAACATGGTTTTAGCCTGGATACTGTCAATTCCTCTGGAGCGCAAATAAAATAAAGCGGATTCATCCATTTGACTGATGGTTGCACCATGGGCACAACGCACATCATCGGCATAAATTTCTAATTCGGGTTTGGTATTGATTTCTGCTTTGTTGGAAAGCAAAAGATTTTTGTTACTCAATTCGGCTAATGATTTTTGTGCGTCAGGATGAATATGAATACGTCCATTAAACACGGCTTTGGCGGCATCATCAATGATGCCACGAAAAACTTCCTGGGTTGTGCAGTGAGGAGACTGATGTTCGATATTGGTATGATAGTCGATGTGTTGTTGGTGTTTGGCGAGATAAACACCATTGATATGAGCTTGTGCATGAACATCCAGATAATCGACATCAATATCAATACGCTTTAATTCTCCACCCAAGCCACAATAAAAGCTGTTGAGTTCAGATGCTTTATCCAACTGGGCAAAGACAGCCCCTAGATGTGTTGACTGTTCAGATTCTAACTGTAATCGGTAATGATTCAGTTTTGCGTGCGGATGCAAAAATAGTTCGGTGACCTGATTTTGGCGAGCATTACTTTGAGGAGAGAACGATAGAAAGTGTTCAATGATGGTGGCTTCACACTGATCTTCTACAATAATTAAGTGGCGTGTGTGACTGCAAAATGAGTCATCGTTTTCTGTATCGTTGAGATGAAGAATATGTATGGGTTCGGATGCAGGGAGAGATTGGTTAATGTGAATCAGTAAAGCATCATTCAACAGGCTGTTATTCAATCTGGTAAAAATATGTTGCGACGACTTTTTATTTTTTGATAAATACGTATGAATCAGTGTTTGTTTTTCTGATGAGGCCTGGCTAAATAATAGAATAGGATTGTCAACGGCTTGATCACTTAAGGTGATTGACGAACGTGCCTCATCATATTCACCCTGATTAAAAACAATGGTTTGTGCATTAAAGTCAGGCAACTCTATAGAATTCGATCGAGATGATGCAGTATTGAGTGATTGATTTAATGTGTCTAGTTGTGTGTACTTCCAGTGTTCGGTTTTTCGAGTAGGCCAGGGCATTTGATGGAACTGATGCCAATGGGTTTGTCGAAAGTCATTTAGCCAAGGTGTTACAGAATGTGTTTGCAAATGATTGGCAAGGTTTTGGGCCTGATCGACAAAAGACAAAGCGTGTGTCTGCATGCTTATGCCACCTCATGTTCAAGCCAGCTATAGCCTTTTTCTTCAAGTTCCAAAGCCAGAGATTTATCACCTGATTTTACAATTTGACCTTGAGAAAGAACATGAACAAAATCCGGCTCAATAAAATTTAACAAACGCTGGTAATGAGTGATGACAATAAACGAACGTTGTGCATCGCGCAGTTGATTAACGCCTTGAGCGACTACTTGTAATGCATCGATATCAAGACCTGAATCGGTTTCATCCAGAATGCATAACTTGGGCTGTAGTAACATCATTTGAAGTATTTCATTACGCTTTTTTTCACCACCGGAAAAACCTTCATTGACACCACGTTTGAGAAAGTCCTGAGAAAGATTGACGGTTTGACAATATTCTCTTGCCTGTTTCATAAAAGTCACTGTATCTATGGGTGTTAAATTATTGGCTTTGTATATGGCATCCAGTGAAGTTTTTAAAAATTCCAGATTGCTTACACCAGGAATTTCTACTGGGTATTGAAAAGCCAAAAACAAACCTGCGGCGGCACGTTCTTCTGGTTCCAGCTCCAATAAATTGTTATCCAGAAATGTCGCGCTGCCCTGACTGACATGATAGCCATCACGTCCTGACAACACATTACCCAGAGTACTTTTTCCTGAACCGTTAGGTCCCATAATGGCATGTACTTCACCAGGGTTAACGGTGAGATTTAATCCATTTAGAATGGATTTATTCTCAACATCGACATGTAAATTTTTAATACTGAGACACATGGTGTATCGCCTTATAAATGAACCATGAAGGTTGGTTATTAACCTACAGAACCTTCAAGACTGACTTCTAATAATTTGCCGGCTTCAACAGCAAACTCCATAGGGAGTTCTTTAAAAACTTCTTTACAAAAACCATTCACAATCATTGAAACGGCTTTCTCTGGTTCTATACCGCGTTGCTGACATAAAAATAATTGATCGTCACTGACTTTGGATGTCGTGGCTTCATGTTCGATAACCGCAGAGGGGTGTTTACTTTCAATATAAGGGAAAGTATGTGCGCCACATTGACTGCCGATGAGTAACGAATCACATTGCGTGTAATTACGAGCACCATCCGCTGTGGGATTCATACGTACCAGACCACGATAGGCATTTTGACTTTTTCCCGCAGAAATACCTTTTGAAATGATAGTCGATTTGGTGTTACGGCCAATATGAATCATTTTGGTACCGGTATCGGCCTGTTGAAAATTATTGGTTAATGCTACCGAATAAAATTCACCAATACTGTTATCGCCTTTTAAAATGACAGAAGGATATTTCCAGGTAATGGCTGATCCGGTTTCTACTTGTGTCCAGGAAATTTTTGCATTGTGATGACAGATGCCCCGTTTGGTTACAAAGTTATAAATACCGCCTTTGCCTTCTTCATCACCAGGGTACCAGTTTTGTACGGTTGAATATTTGATTTCGGCATTATCCAAAGCCACCAGCTCAACGACAGCAGCATGGAGTTGATTTTCATCACGCATCGGTGCAGTGCAGCCTTCCAAATAACTGACGTGGCTGCCTTCTTCGGCAATGATTAAAGTGCGTTCAAATTGTCCTGTTTTGGCTTCGTTAATTCGGAAATAGGTAGAGAGCTCCATGGGGCAGCGTACCCCTTTGGGAATGTAAACAAAAGAGCCATCACTAAAGACAGCTGAATTTAATGCTGCGTAGAAATTGTCCCGTTGAGAAACCACCGAGCCTAAATAACGTTTGACTAAATCTGGATGAGAGTGAACCGCTTCGGAAATAGGACAAAAAATAACGCCAGCTTCTGACAGCTTTTCCCGAAAAGTGGTCGCTACCGATACAGAATCAAAGACAGCATCAACAGCCACGCCTGCAAGAATGGCTTGTTCATGTAAAGGAATACCCAGTTTTTCATAGGTGCGCAAAAGTTCAGGATCAACTTCATCCAGGCTTTTGGGTTTGTCTTTCATACTTTTGGGTGCTGAATAATAAGAGACACTGTTGAAATCAATTTTTGGATAAGCCAGGTGTGCCCATTCAGGTTCTTTGTGCATCGATTGCCATAAGGTAAAAGCTTTTAAACGCCAATCCAACAGCCATTCTGGCTCTCCTTTTTTTTCAGAAATGATACGGATAACCGTTTCATTGAGCCCTGGGGGAATAGTATCCGCATCAATATCGGTAACAAATCCAGCTTTGTAATCAGAATCCAATTGTTGATTGATGAGATCAGTCATTGAGTTATCCTGTTTGTTTTATCTCAGACTATTAGGTTTGAATGGGTATTAAGTGGTTGCAATGGGCGGTGTTTTAACCAGGGATTCATCACCAATAATGGTGGTGTTGGCCATTTTGTTTTCAAGTTGAAGGTTGTCTTGTTTATCGAGCACACTCTGCAAGCTGATGTTGCGTAAATACGAATGGATTTGTTCACTTAATTCACACCATAAATTGTGGGCGAGGCATTGTCTGCCGTCGTTACAATCTGCTTTACCATGGCACTGAGTGATATCGGTTGTTTCATTCACCGCATCAATAACCTGAGCGATGTTGATTTCGTGGGTGGAGTGATTGAGCAAATAGCCGCCACCTGGGCCACGAACACTTTTCACTAAGCCGTTTCGGCGTAGTTTTGAAAACAATTGTTCTAAATAAGATAAAGAGATGCCTTGACGTACAGAGATATCATTCAGTGCAACCGGAGTGTCCTGGCTGTGTAATGAGAGATCAAGCATAGCCATAACTGCGTAACGACCTTTAGTGGTAAGTTTCATAGTGAGGTACTCTTTTTTAAGACAAGCAGGGTTATATCAGTATCATACTAATAACCAAGTATTTTAGTCAAGTATTTTTTGCTTGCATCTGTAGATTAGAGTGGACTCTCTATGGGGCATTAACTCGCTATATCTCTTCAATTCGTTAGATATCCTCTTCAGGTTCAAGGATCTGATGTAAGGTGATATAACGGATTGTTTTAAGCATGGTTTTGTATATGTTGTAACATTAATTTGAAGATTTTGGGGTTTGCTGCCATGATGGATTCGGCCTGACGATAATTGGGGTTTCCTTCGAAATCAGAAACAATACCGCCCGCTTCAACCACTAAAAGAGCGCCGGCACTGAAATCCCAGGGTTTTAGACCATATTCCCAAAATCCATCATGACGTCCACAGGCAACATAGGCCAAATCCAGTGACGCTGCGCCAGCGCGACGCATATCGCCACATTGCTGATATAAATCTTCAAAAATAGCTAAATAATTGGAAAGTTTTTCCATATTACGAAAAGGAAACCCTGTTGCTAACAGGCTTTGTTCCAGTGTGGTGGAGGCACTGATACGAATTTTTCGGTGATTCAGTTGGGCACTGCCGCCTCGACTGGCGGTAAAAAGTTCTTCCCGACAAGGATCATAAACCACACCAATTTCGGCACGGCCCTTGATTTCACAGGCAATAGAAACCGCAAAATGAGGAATACCTCGAATGAAATTGGTTGTGCCATCCAGTGGATCAATAATCCATTCATATTCATGTTGACCTTGTTGTCCGGTTTCTTCTGCATAAATGGCATGATCCGGATATACTTTTTGAATGGTTTCGATAATGGCTTTTTCTGCCCGTTTATCAATGTGTGTGACAAAGTCATTTCTGCCTTTGATATCGGCATGTTTAACAGGCACTTCTCTGTCGTAAGCCTGCATGATAATATCGCCTGCCGCTCTTGCAGCACGAGTCGCAATAGTGATTAGTGGATGAGCAGACATAGCATAATGACCAATAAGAAAAGCATTTTTAGGGGCGCGAATACTACCAGAAAAAGCAGGGTTTGAACACCTGTAGGGTTTAACTATAAAAAATCAACAGGCTCAGGTATTTTGAGGGAGAGTTTATTGATTTAACTGAAAATCTGATAAAATCGTTCACTCATTGGCAAATACAAGATTCTCTTCATTGACGACTTCCAATCCATTAGAAGCTTTAAATCAGGTACGTTTTGTCCTGTCTCATCCTACTCATCCAGGTAATATTGGTGCTGCTGCTCGGGCATTAAAAACCATGGGTGCATCCCAATTGGCGCTGATTAATCCAAAAGATTATCCTTCAGAGGTTGCTGTTCGTCGCGCATCAGGTGCTCAGGATGTGTTACAAAATACGCAGGTATACACTTCTTTAGAAGAAGCGATTGCTGATTGCCGAGTGGTTATTGGCACAACAGCACGTAAGAGAAGTCTGGACTGGCCAGGTTTAACACCCCGGGAAATGGCTGAACAGCTGGCATCAGACAAGCTGGCATTACCTATAGCGATTGTTTTTGGTACAGAAAATTCAGGCTTGACCAATGAAGAGTTACAGGCCTGCCAATATCATTTAACCATTCCAACCAATGAAACTTATTCTTCGTTAAATTTGGCATCTGCAGTGCAGCTCATTGCGTACGAACTGAGAGTTGCCCTGTTACAACAGGCAGAGCAGAGCAATGATGAAGAGTCTTCTTTTTCACAAAAGGATAGTCGAACAGAAGAGAGTGGCGAGCTTCCGGCAACAGCCGCTGAGTTGCAGCAATTAATACAACATATTGAACAGATTTTTACGGGTAGTGGTTATCTGCATGCCAGTAAATTGCATATGACACGACTACGCCTGGGACGCTTATTGAGCAAGTCATTATTAACAGAGAGTGATGTTCGGTTGCTGAGAGGCGCATTGGCATCCATTGAAAAATTTCGTACTTGATATCTATTGTATCGATGAATTAAGAGATTTGAATCTATGAAGCAACCACTGTATTTGGATTATGCGGCAACCACACCCATGGATCCCCGGGTATTTGATTGTATGAAACAATATTTGATGATAGAGGGGACATTTGGTAATCCAGCTTCCCGGTCACATCGATATGGCTGGCAGGCAGAAGAAGCGGTTGATATAGCGCGTCATCAAGTGGCCGATTGTTTACAGTGTGATGCACGTGACATTGTTTGGACATCAGGTGCAACGGAAGCCAATAATCTGGCCATTAAAGGCATTGCTGAGTATTTCGATACACTACAAAAAAATGATTTGAAAAAAGACACTTTACCCAAACAGGCCGTTGTATCAAAAAAAACAGTATCAAAAAAAACAGTATCAAAAAAACATTTGATCACACTTAAAACCGAACATAAAGCGGTTTTAGATTGTATGGTATTTTTACAATCCAAAGGATGGCAGGTGACTTATCTGCAACCACAAAACAATGGTCTGCTGGATATAGAAACGTTAACCCAGGCAATCAATGATGAAACAGCGTTGGTTTCTATCATGTGGGTGAATAATGAAACAGGCGTGATTCAGGATATACCCAGAATTGCTCAATTATGCCAGGAAAAACAAGTGTTGCTTCATGTTGATGCGGCGCAGGCTGTTGGAAAAGTAGCGATAGATTTATCAAAAGTACCGGTAGATTTATTATCGGTTTCAGGACACAAAATATACGGACCCAAAGGTATCGGTTGTTTATTTGTCAGACGACAAGTAGCACATTGGCTAAAACCTCAAATACATGGGGGTGGCCATGAATCTGGTTTGCGTTCTGGTACTTTGCCAACACATCAAATTGTTGCCATGGGAAAAGCCTGTGCTATTTTGCATGAAGAACTGAATCAGGAAAAAGCACATCTGGCACATTTAAAACAAGGTTTTCTTCGCGGCTGTCAATCACTTCCCAATTTGCAGATCAATGGTGCACAGGATGCTTGTAGTGATCATATGATTAACTTAAGTTTTGAACAGATAAACTCTGAAACCTTGTTGGTTTCCTTACACACGTTAGCACTGTCAACCGGTTCTGCCTGTAATTCTGAAACTTTAGAACCGTCTCATGTATTGCTGGGTATGGGTTTGGAACGACAAAGAGCAGAGTCGGCATTAAGAATCAGTTGGGGAAGGTTTACCACAGAAGCAGATATTGATTTTGCCACAGAACAAATAACAGATATTGTTACGCGATTAAGGCAGTGAAAAGAACCGTTTTTTTATGGACTATTGTTTCACTTGCCAGCCACCACCAAGAGCTTTGTAAATAGAAACAAGATTGAACAGTGCATTGATTTCACTTTGTGCCAGTCTGTCTTCGGCTTCAAGTAAAGTTGCTTCTGCACTGAGTACATCAATAAAAGTATCAATGCCTGCCTCATAACGTTGTCGTGCCAATTGTGCTGACTTTTGACTGGAAATAGCCGCTTGTTGTAACAGCTTGCGGCGTTCTTCTTCTTTGGAAAAATGACTGATGGCCGTTTGTAATTCTTCGAGTGCTTCCAATACTGTTTTTTCATAGGTGATAACAGCGCGTTTGGCCCGGGCATCATTTTGAGCAATACTGGCTTTGACACGCCCCATATCAAATGCAGCCCAATTGACACTGGGACCAACGGTGGATGCCAGTGTGGATGCACCAAAATCAGAAAACCGGGTTGCAATAAATCCAAGGGAGCCAATGATATTAACAATAGGAAACTGATTGGCAACAGCCACATTATAATCAGCTGTCGCGGCGGTTAGTTGATATTCTGCTGCGGCAATATCGGGACGCCGTTTCAGTAAATCAGAAACATTGCCAACATGAATACTCACAGGAATACTCGGTAACGGTGCTGTTTGACTCAGTGCTTGTCGTAGTGCATCCGGTACTTGTCCTGTTAAAACCGATAATCGATTGATTTGTGCGGTGACTTCGGCTTCCAACCCTGGAATGGTGCTTTGGGTTAATTCCAATTGTGTTAATGCCCGTGAGACATCCAACTGTGTGCCCCGTCCACCTTCAGTCAATTGTTTGGTGAGTTCATAAGTGTTTTGTTGGTTTTTGGCGTTACGTTTTGCAATATTCAATCGATATTGGGCACCACGTAATTCGACATAGCCGCGAGCCACTTCTGCCGCAATCGTCACATAAGCATTGTTTAAACCTGCAACAGCGGCTTGCTCCCGTGCTTGACTGCCTTTTATTTTTGCAGAAACCCGACCGAATAAATCGAGCTCCCAGGCTGCATCGAACCCCAGCTCATAATGATCACTGGTGCGACTGGCTGTTGGCGGAATATTGGCTTCACTGGCTCTTATACGCTGATAGGTTGCATTGGAAGTGACTGTGGGATAACGATCATAACCACTGGATCGTGCAACAGCACGTGCTTCAAGTACGTTGGTGAGAGCGACAGCAATATCTTTATTACTGTCGAGAGCCTGGGTAATCAAAGCATTGAGTTGCGCATCTTCCAGTGTTTTCCACCAGGTAATCACGGGTTGGGCTGCTTGAAAACGTTGATTGCCAAGATCAATTAAATGGGTTTGTGATGATCCCTTTGGTGCATCGGGTGCGGTATAGTCACGTGTGCTGACACAGGCACTGAGGCTCAATACACAAAGGCTTGTGAAAAATACAGAGGTAATGGAAGATCTTGTAGAAGACTTATTAGGATGCATGGGGCATTTCCTCATTCAGTGTCTCTTTTTTCCCGAGCGTGGTCAGTTTTCGACAAATGACATAGAAAACCGGTGTGAAAAACAGGCCAAATAAAGTGACACCTAACATGCCACTAAATACCGTGAGCCCGATAGCCTGACGCATTTCAAAACCAGCGCCGCTGGCAAACAAGAGCGGAATAACGCCAAGAATAAAAGAAAAAGCGGTCATTAAAATAGGGCGTAGTCGAGTTTTACAGGCTTCAACAGCGGCCTGAAAACGATCCATATTGGCGTCATCTTCATTTTGTTTTGCAAATTCGACGATTAAGATAGCATTTTTGGAAGCCAGGCCCACTAAAACGATCAAGCCAATTTGCGTTAGGATATTATTATCCATACCGGCAATTAACAATCCGGCACTGGCAGACAGTAAACACATGGGCACAATCAGAATAATGGCCAAAGGGAGTGTCCAGCTTTCGTATTGTGCAGATAACAAGAGAAAAACAAATAAAACAGCTAAAGAGAAAATAATAATGGCGGTGTTGCCGGTTGATTTTTCCTGATAGGCCAGCTCTGTCCATTCATAACCAAAGCCTTCAGGTAAAACACTCTCGGCTAATTGTTCCATACGTGCCAGTGCCTGGCCCGAACTGTAACCTATGGATGTGTTACCGCTGACTGCAGCGGCAGGATAAAGATTATAACGGGGCATACGTGAAGGACCGGATGTATCTTGCAGAGTACCTAAGGAACCCAGAGGGATCATATGACCTTCGCTACTGCGTACACGTAAACGTAAGATATCATCTTTGGTCAATCTGTAAGGTGCATCAGCCTGAGCCAGTACTCGAAAGGTACGTCCAAGAAAATTGAAATCGTTGACGTAAGCTGATCCCAGATTGTTTTCCAGTGTATTGAAAACATCCTGCAATTCAACCTTTAGACGGCGTACTTTTTCCCGATCAATATCAAAATAAATTCTGGGTGTATGGGTTTCAAAAAAGGTATAAGCAGCCGTTGTTTCCGGTGCTTGATTTGCCGCCATGGCAAGCATCCAGGCGGCTTGTTCCAGAGCTTGAGGGCCTTTGTCGGCACGATCCTGAATCATCATTTTAAAACCACCGGCATTACCCATACCAGAAACGGCAGGTGGTGGCACGGAAATAACAAAAGCATCATCAATGGCAAACATGGCCGCACTCATATCGGCAATAATGGCATCGATATGACGTCGCTCTTCGATAGGTTTCAATACTGCGAATACAGCACCGGCATTACTGGCAATGGAATTGGTTGCTGCTGAAAAGCCAGCAAAACCCACAGTATCTTCAACATCGGGAATCGACAAAAGTGTTTGACTGACTTTTTGAATGACGGCATCGGTACGATCCAAAGAAGCCCCAGGCGGTAGATTAATAATGGTAATGGCATAGCTTTGATCTTGCTCAGGGATAAAGCCCGTTGGTATTTTGGAAAACTGAAAACCTGTCAGGGCGATGAGTCCAATATAAAATATCGACATGATAAAGCTGAGTCGTACTATTTTACTGACGATAACGCCATATCTTTCAGAGAGCCGGTTCATAAAACGGTTAAATAATTGAGCCGGCAATGAAAAAATACTATCACTTTTTTCATTGGTGATACCTTTCATAAAAATAGCTGCCATCGCAGGGCTCAAGGTTAATGTGACCACTGTTGATAGCATCGTAGCTGCAGCAATAGTCACACCAAATTGTTTATAAAACTGCCCTGAAATACCTTCCATTAACACTGTAGGCAGGAATACAGCCACCAAAACCAGTGAGGTGGCAATAAGAGCTGAACCCACTTCGGTCATGGTATCTTTGGTGGCTTTTTTGATATCAATGCCCATGCGTAATTTGCGTTCAACATTTTCAACCACCACAATAGCATCATCAACCACAATACCTATGGCTAATACCAGACCAAACAATGACAACATATTTAATGAGTACCCAAAAGCCAGCATTAAACCAAAAGTACCGATTAAAGAAATAGGAATAGCAATCACCGGAATAATTGCTGTTCGCCAGTTTTGTAAAAAAACAATGATGACCAATATAACCAACAACATGGCCAAAAAGAGTGTGACAAATACTTCATCAATGGATTGGGCAATGTAATTGGTGGGGTTATAAATCACTTTATATTCAAGATCGTCAGGAAAGGCTTTTGCAAGAAGTTCCATTTCATTTAAAACCGTATCAGCTGTATCCAGTGCATTGGCACCTGGACGCATATTGAGGAGTACAACAACCGAAGGGTTTTCTCCAAGATAACCTCGAGTGACATAACTTTCTGCACCTAATTCAACGCGTGCAATATCTTTTAAGCGGACTAAGGCACCATTTTCTCCAGACTTCACAATAATATTTTCAAATTCTTTTTTTTCTAATAAGCGTCCCTGAGTTTGTACGGATAACTCAAAAGCATGTTGCTGTCCAGTAATCGGAGCTTGATTTAAAGTGCCTGCAGCAACCTGAACATTTTGACTGCGTACTGCATTGATCACATCTTGTGTTGTTAAATCCAATGAGGCCATATGATCGGGATCAAACCATAAGCGCATGGCGTAATCACTGGCACCATAAACCTGAGAATTACCAACGCCATCCAGTCGGTTCAGTTTATCGCTGATTTCCAGATTGGCATAGTTACCAATAAAATTGAGATCATAAGTCCCTTTGGGAGAATACAGGTTGATAGCCATCAGAATATCAGGAGAGTTTTTGATGGTAATGACACCGCGTCGACGCACTTCTTCGGGGAGGCGGGGCTCTGCTGCTGCAACACGATTCTGTACAAGGACTTGTGCGGTATCAATATCGGTGCCCGGTTTAAAAGTGATACTGAGCGTCATAGAGCCATCATTGGTTGCCTGTGAAGACATATACAGCATGTTTTCGACACCATTGATTTCTTGTTCTAAAGGTGTTGCAACAGTACTGGCGATGGTTTCCGCATTGGCACCAGGATAAGAAGCCATGACCTGAACCTGAGGCGGGGCAATTTCGGGGTATTGGGCAACGGGTAATGTGAAGTAAGACAAAAGACCGAAAATAACAATCAATGCAGAAATCACTGTTGCAAAACGAGGTCTGTCAATAAAGAAATGTGAGAGTTTCATAGGCTTGCCTAGTGCGCGTTTTGTTGTTTAGAGGCTGTGTTGTCAGGATTGCTTTCAATCGGAGTTACCGACACACCAGGCTGGATTAAATGTAATCCGCCAACAATCACACGATCGTTTTTTGTGAGTCCTTTACGAACGATTTGCATACCATCGCTGGTGACATCACCCAATGTGACGTATTGACGGGTTGCTTTATTTTCATCATTGAGCACATAAACATATTTACGAACTTGTTCTGTCCCAATAATCTGTTGCGGCACAATGATTTTTTCATCGGGTAATCCTCTGGCAATACGCATTCGGGCAAACATACCGGGTTCAAAAAGGCGCTTTTTATTATCAAAAATGGCGCGAACAAGAATGGTGCCTGTATCTTGTGATAATGCATTGTCAGCAAAATTGATCTTTCCTTCGTGGAGAAATTCTGTTTCATCTTGAAGCTTGACAAAAACCGGTAAACCGATACCTCGTTCTGCCAGTGCAACACCTCTGTCTCGATTTCTCAAATGTTGCAGAAGATCGGTTTCGCTGGCTTCAAAATAAAATTCAATAGGTGCAATGCTGACAATGGTGGTGAGTAATGTGGCACTGACGGCAAGGTTGCCATCAACCAGATTACCAACATCAATACGGTTATTACTGATACGTCCTGTAATGGGTGCTTTGACTTCAGTAAACTCCAGATTCAATTTGGCTTCATCTAGAGCAGCTTTTGCCATACGCATAGCCTGTAAACGTGCATCATAGGTTTCTTCAGAAATGGCCTTGGAGTTACGTAAGCCTTTGGTTCTTTTATATTCATTATTGGCGGCTTCAAATTGTGCCTGTGCACTGGCAAGAGCGATTTTGAAAGGACGTTGATCAATAACAAAAAGAGCATCTCCTTTTTGTACAATTTGACCATCTTCAAATTTGATGTCTTCCAGATAACCACTGACACGGGCGCGTACTTCAACATGTTGTTGCGCCTGAAAGCGTCCGGTAAACTCAACCCACTCCACCAATTCTTTCACTTGAGGATGCTCAACACGTGCAGGAATACTTTGCATGGGTGGCTGTGCAGCTTGTTCTTGTTGTTTATTCTCTTGGCAGGCAGACAATAAAAACGTGAGTAGCATCATCAGTATTGGAAATTTCACGTATTTTAAAAACATAATGGAACCTCGTTCATTGGGTTAAATGCATTGTAAATTTCAGTTGGAATCTTGTTTTAGAGCATGTTGAATAGTTTGCTTTTGAAAAGGGTGTATTTGAATCAATTAAATCTGAAAACCTTCCCAGTAAGCCTGAAAACTGAGATCAATGGTTTTCTCAATCTCTTTTTTACGAATATTGTTATTGTGTATATAGTTAATGGTCGCATTTAAATGTGAATGTGTAATTTCACCAACTAAGGCAATGGGTAAATTTAGTATTTCTTTATTGTCTATTGCCTGTTGAATGGCTTCAAAAGAAAAAGCAAACAGATTTTCTCCGGCTTTAATCGTTTCGGGAGAGAGTATTTGAGAACTTTTTAACAACTCTAAAACATTACGCTCTTGAATATGCTGTAAAGTCCAGTGAATATAAATCGTCCAGAGATCATGGAAAAAGGTTTTTGTATCAAGATCAGGTTGTATTTTATCTAACATGTCATGGGATATTTTCTCTTTAATAAACAAATACACAGCGTCAATGAGTTCTTGTTTGGTTTCAAAATAATTAAATAAAGTTCCATTGGATATATTGGCTTCTTTGGCTATTTTGGACGTGGCAATGCCAATGCCTTCTTTTGCAAAAAGAGTGATAGCGGCATGAATAATCTGAGTACTTTTATCGAAAGTTGTCTTATCGTTCATTAGGTTCTCATTTAGAGTTGATTGACTAATCAGTCAATAAAATCGATGTAAAGAATACTCCTGACTGACTAATTAGTCAATAGTGATTTAAAAAAATTAAAGAATATTTCAAATATCACTGGTTTAGTGATAGGTTTTAAGAAGAATCAACTTAATCTGCTTTATAAAATAATAAAAAGCTTGTTGTAACTATTGAATTTGTACATAATATATCGCGTAAGGATATGATATCAGACGATCCTCTCCGTATTATCGCGGCTGCTGAACCCGATAACGAGAAGAGGTATTCAAATGAAACAATTAAGAAATAGAGCTTGGAGAAGATCTCAGGCAAGAGTAAAGTCATTTTCAAAAAAATCTAATAATTTGAAACAATGGTGCTCCGAAAAAAACTGGAAATTAATGTATACCCGTTCAGAAAAACTACGACGAGCAAGACAATTGGGTATTGAGTATCCCAAGCGTACAGTTCGTCAAGTTCTGGACAAAGAGTTGCCTATGGAAGATAAAGTATGATTAACCTACTTTTCATATGTAGTCGAAATCAATGGCGTAGTCCTACAGCAGAAGCTTTATGGCGAAAACAACCGCATTTTAAAGTCAGATCCGCAGGTACCAGCCCCAGAGCAAGAAAAACTGTCAGTCCAGCTGATATCAGTTGGGCTGATATGATCTTTGTTATGGAGAAAAAACATAAAAACAAATTATTAGCAGAATTTACAAGAATGCTTGAACACAAACCTATTCACATTTTGGACATTCAAGATGATTATCAATATATGGATCAAGGTTTAATTGAAGAATTAAACCAGAAAGTCAATGCTATCTTGAAAGCAAGATAAAAAAACAGCATTCTGTTGTTTAATGAGAAAAACCGGGTATTTTAGGTTTTAGTCGCAGTAGCAGCTGTGGTAATAATGTCAGGTTAGCCAATAATGCCGTGCCCATAGCAATGCTGGTTAATAAACCAAAGTAAATGGTTGGAATAAAGTTAGAAAAAACGAGTATACAAAAACCAGCAATAACGGTGAGGGAGGTGTAGTATAAGGCTTTTCCAATGGAGTCATGGCAGGCTTGGACGCAACGGGCATAATCATTATTTTTGCTGAACTCTTTGCGAAAACGGAAGATGTAATGAATCGTGTTATCGACACCTATGCCTATGGCGATGGCGGCAATCATAATGGTCATCATATCCAGTGGAATATTAAACCATCCCATGGCACCCAGTACCATACTGGCGGCTATGAGATTGGGTATTAATCCGATAATGGCCAGATAGAATGAACGAAATATAAAAATAAACATGATGAGAATAAGAGAAAATACGGTGGTGATGGTTTTAATTTGTGAGTCAAACAAACTATCCAGCATATTGTTATAGAGAACAAACATACCGGTGATGGTGTAATCTTCGGGTTTTAGTTGTAATGTATCTTTAAAATAATGATCGAGTGATTGCAAAAAAGCAGAACGTTTTAATTCAGGATGTGAATCTATCATACGGATGGTGAATCGAACTTCAGAGCCATCTTCTTTATGATAGGGGTAAAATAATTGTTGTTTGGTTTCGTTATCCAATCGTTTGTAGGCAAGGCCTAAAATAAAATCATCTAACAATTGACCACCATTGAGTACTTTTAAAAATTCAAAAGTAGTTGATAAGGATAATACTTTGCCAGTCACTGGATAGCTGTCTAAGTGTTGTTGAACTTCGGCAAGTTTGGTCGCGCCTTGTAAACTAAACCAGGGTGATAAGGTGTTTTCTTCAGAGGGTGTGTCAAACTCTGCTGCAAAATCATCTTCAAATTCATCATCAGCATCAATGTCCTCTGCATTGGATTCAGCAAACATGCCTTCGGTTTTGATAATAATATCTAGTGGTGTTGTTCCCCCCAGATGATCATCAATGGTTTTCATACCTCTGTGTATATCGGTATGGGAACGAAAATAATCGATAAACCGATTATCAACGCTGAGTTGAAATATCCCTGTTATTGCAAAAAGGGCAATGACAGACGAAATAATAAAAATAAGTAAGGGATGTTTTAATGTCCAGCGACCAAGGCTACTGGTAAATTCAGTTAAAAAAGATGATGAGACTTTTTCTTTTTCATTTTTGTATGTCCAGAGTACCGACAGAGGAAACGTAAAAAACACAATAAAAAAAGCCAAAGCCAGGCCCATAGACATCATCAAACCAAAATCTTTAACTGGACGAATATCACTGACAATTAATGAGCCGAAAGCCACCATGGTTGTGATGGCGGTAAACAAGCAAGGCCAAAACATACTGCCCAGGGTATTTTTTATTCTATGGGGGACAGGGGTGTCTGTGTTGTTTAAGGTCAGCTCTCTAAATCGTACGATTAAATGAATTGTCAGAGAGATGGTCATGATGAGCAACAGGGCAATAAAGTTTGAAGAAATAACGGTTGCCGGCCAATCAAGCCAGCCTAATAAACCGACAATGCTGATAACGGCCAGAGAACTCATGGTTAAGGGTAAAAAAATCCAGTGCCATTGTTTAAATATCAGTGTGAGTATGACGATCAGAATAAGAAAAATCAGAATGCCGAAAAGAACTAAATCATTGTTGACGTATTCAATTAAGTCGTTAGCAACCATGGGGACACCACCCAGAAACAATTCAGCATCTGCTTTATTTTGTGACAAGATTTTTCTGATATCGGTGATGAGTTGTTTGGTGGCCAGACTGTTTTTTTGACTTTGTAATCTCAGTGTTTGTTTGATGTTGTTGAGTTGGCTTTCCTGTGGCTCAGTTAATAGAATACCGTCATGTGCCACTTGAAATTCAGTCAATGCTCTTACGGCATTTTTTAATGACTCAGGTGTTTTTAAATTAATCTGTAAGGCTGTTAAGTGACCATTTGAGCTAATAATCAGATCTTTATAAATAGGATTCTGTACTAACAGCCGCTTTGCTTTTGATAGTGATATATTTTTATCTTTGAGTGTTTTTGCGTTGTCCTGTGCAGAAAAAATATCATCGCTAGCTGAATCAAAAATGGGGATGTCCAGTAAAGAAATGACTGAACTGACCCCCGGTAATTGACGAAAGGTTTCCTGTAGCTGGGCTAAGGCATCCATATTGTTTTGTTGAAATAGCTCACTTTTAGGCGAAAAAACAACAAATAAAAAATCATCACTGCCGTATTCCAGAGTGGCTTGTCGATAACTTCTTAAGGTGGGATCATTTTCCAGAAGCAATGAGTCAGCAGAAGCATCCAAACGAAAATGCAGCGTGCCTATTGATAAAGAAACCAGAAGTATTAAGAAAAACACGAAAACCAGGCGAGTATGCCGAGTAACGAGTTGTGCTATAAACTCACCTAGTTTAGATTGGGATTCCATAGATGAAGCCTTAGGATGAGATATTGTTTATGTGGATGCTGTGATGATACCAATAAAACATAGGTTAATAAATATGAAAGAGTAATGGATCCTAAGAGTGTTATTTTAAAGAGTTCAGCTGAATATTAGCTGAATGGCTTCAATGAGACTCTATAAAAAAGTTTGAAAAGAAGCGTCTTATTTGAAGTATTGTCAGAGGGAATCTTGATGAGGTTACTGTATATGTTGAGATGATAAGCGATTTAAAGGTAACACTGCCTATATGGAACGAACCTGGTTACGACCTTGTTCTTTAGCCAGGTAAAGTCCTTGATCGGCTCTATTGAAAAAGCTATTGGCATCGTCATTGCCAAAAAATCCGGAAACACCAATACTGACAGTAACACTGAGCTCATCATCTTGGTTAATGGCAACGATAGTATCTTCAATTTGCATGCGAATTCTTTCTGCAATCAGCCTTGCTCTAACCAAGTGGGTATTGGTCATTAGAATCACAAACTCTTCACCCCCATAACGATACACAAGATCACTTTTCCTGACCAGTATTTTGAGTTTTTGAGCAACATATTTGAGTACTTTATCTCCAGACAAATGGCCATATTGATCGTTAATTTGTTTAAAGTGGTCAATGTCGATCATCAGTAAAGATAAGTCACTGCTATGGCGGCTGGCTCGATAAATCTCTGTTTCTATGGCTGTATTGTAAGCAGCTCTATTATGGAGTTCTGTGAGTGGATCTTGCAAAGAGCGCTTAATTGCCGAGTGATACATTAAAGCATTGCGTAGAGGAAAAATGAGTAAGTTTAGTAATGTTTCCAGACGCATGAGTTCTTTTTCAGAAAAGGGTGTTGCATTGGAACACTCGATATGACCGAGTACTTCTCCATCCAGTTCAAGTGTGTAATGGCAGTGGTGTATTTGTTGTTCACCATAAGTGAGAGAGAGTTCATCATTGCCTTGATAATAATAGGTAATATTATTACATGGCATGCTATGGCAGGCTTCTTCACAGAACATGGATAGAATACGTTTGACATCCAATGTGCGTTGAAGCTTCATGGAAAGTTTGTAAGCGATAATCGCTAATTTATCATCCGTATCCTGATTAATATAGGGAGCAATATATTCCACGGATGCTGCTTCAGTAGAGATAGTTTTGTTTATTGCCATTGATAAAAACCCATTTTTGGTATTGTTCAAGCAAATATTGCTAAAAAATAGTCTTGTAAAATAACAAGCTAAAAGTGTGCCAGTTCATTAGTTATTGTATTAATTTTAAGTAAAACAATAAGTTATCAATAAGGGAGTAAAACTAAAAATCTCCCAGTCAAATTTTTGACTGGGAGATTGTATACATTTTTTTATTAGAATTGCCAGGATTTGTTCAGAATTTGTTTCTGATATTATTGATTGAAATAGCCTATTGCTTACTGTTGAAGCTTGTATAGCATTACTGTTTGTATGGTTTCTTATGAGTGATTATGTGTCATTTTCAGTAGAAAAGAGCTAAATGAATGTCGGTTTAATAAACACTGATAATCTCTATATTTAATATTAAATAGATTAAATGGACTTTTTTGGCGTATTTGTAGCACTAATTCTTCGGTAATAGAAATATATATCTCAAATTCAATATTGTTCTTTTAATCACTTATGTAACAATGCAAATCGAAAGTAGTCTATACTTCGAAGCCTGTTATCAGGTTAACTTTTATCAACTTACTGGAGAAATCGTAATGAACAATGATTTAAAAAAATTAACAGCATTAGTAGGTGCCTCTTTAGCTGCTTCACTTGCTGTAACACAAGCCAATGCCAATCCATTTGCATTAACCGATATGGATCAGGGTTATGAAATTATGCAAGGTGGTGACAAAGATAAAGAAGGCAAGTGTGGTGAAGGAAAATGTGGCGAAGGCAAGTGTGGTGAAGACAAGAAAACCAAAAAAGAAGGCAAGTGTGGTGAAGGAAAATGTGGCGAAGGCAAGTGTGGTGAAGACAAGAAAACCAAAAAAGAAGGCAAGTGCGGTGAAGGAAAATGTGGCGAAGGTAAGTGTGGTGAAGA
The DNA here is from genome assembly GCA_965230335.1 of Kangiellaceae bacterium. Taxonomy (GTDB): domain Bacteria; phylum Pseudomonadota; class Gammaproteobacteria; order Enterobacterales; family Kangiellaceae; genus CBDDKS01. Next base: position 2,427,253 of record CBDDKS010000006.1, read on the forward strand.
CAAGAAAACCAAAAAAGAAGGTAAGTGCGGTGAAGGTAAATGTGGTGGCATTGCTTAATCATTTATCGATTTAACGCTTATGTTGTCTTATCCAGTTAATGGTAGTGGTCTTGGGCTTCGTCGTGATTTAACGGCGAAGCTTAAGCATGTCACGACAGACGATGTCGATTTTTTTGAAGTGGCTCCAGAAAATTGGATAAAAATGGGAGGAAAAATCAAGAAGCAATTAGAGTTTTTCCTTGAGCGTTTTCCTTTCGTTTTTCACGGATTATCTTTGTCGATAGGTGGACCCTCACCGCTTGATGAATCTTTGGTGCTTTCTGTAAAAAAGGCAATGAAAGACTGGAATATTGCTTTTTATACGGATCATCTGAGTTATTGCAGTGATCATGGACATTTATATGACTTAATGCCCATTCCATTTACTGAAGAAGCCGTTGAATATGTAGCACAACGTATCCGACGTGTACAGGATATTTTAGAAACATCCATTGCTGTAGAAAATGTGTCTTATTATGCGGCACCATCACAGGAAATGACAGAACTGGAATTTACCAATGCTGTGTTAGAAAGAGCAGATTGTCGACTGTTACTTGATGTTAACAATATTTATGTCAATTCAATTAATCATGGCTATGATGCAGAAGAATTTTTAACCGGTTTACCCGGAGAACGTATTGTTTATGGTCATATTGCTGGCCATTTCGATGAAGCAGAGGATCTGAAAGTCGATACACACGGCGCAGATGTTAAAGAAGATGTTTGGAATCTTCTCGAAAAAGCTTATGAAAGTTTTGGGGTGTTTCCAACATTATTGGAACGCGATTTTAATTATCCTCCCATTGAAGATTTATTGACAGAAGTTTCGCGTATAAGAGCACTTCAAAACAAATGGATGTTGATTCATGAACAACAGGCTTCCCAACGTATATCATCCAATGCCTGATCCAGAATTAAACAATAATTTCCCATTTCAGGATGTGCAAAAAGTATTTTCAGCACATATTCGTAACCCTCAAGTAAATCCTAAACCCCAAGATATCGAAGAACGTCGAATGGCGATTTATCGAGACCTTTTTTACAATAATGTGGCAGGATTTATTGAAAATTCTTTTCCTGTCATTTATTCATTATTACCGAAAAAAAAATGGCATCGAATGGTTCGGTGTTTTTTTTCTGAGCATACGGCGCACTCACCTTATTTTAGTGATATATCAAAAGAATTTGTTAATTATTTATCTGAATCAAGTCCAGATATATTAAAGGATTATCCTTTTTTAAAAGAACTGGCACATTATGAATGGGTTGAGTTGGCATTGGCCATTCTTGATGAGAATATTGATGATATCCATTGTGATGATTCTAATGATTTTTTATCAGGTATTCCCGTATTATCTCCGTTAGCATGGCCGTTGGTCTATGAGTATGATGTACATCATATATCGGCAAATTATTGCCCAAAAGATAAATCTGAATTACCTATATTTATTGTGGTTTATCGTGATAGAGAAAATGATGTGGAATTTCTTGAAATTAATGCAATGACTTTCCGTATGTTACAAATCATTCAAGAGAATTCCAAGTATACAGGACAGGATGTTTTTGAGCAGATCTTAAAAGAGTTACCACAGTTTAATCAAAAGCAAATTTTTGATAATGGATTAAATACATTATGGCAGTTAAATCAGCGTGATATTATTTTAGGTACGAAGCGCTCTTGATTTTAAAACGCCATAGTATTTTTTTTATGTCAAGCGTATAATTCATTCAATTCAAGATTTAATCTGGTATTTTTTTATGCGAATTGCCCTATTGATCTTCAGCTGTTGTTGTTTATTAGGGTGTGCAACAACATCCAATAATCCTGATCCATATGAATCGTTTAATCGTTCAGTTTATTCATTTAATCGTACTTTGGATAAATCTATCGTTAAACCTGTCACCTATGGTTATAAATACATCACACCTGACCCGGTAGAAAAAGGAGTGAGCAATTTTTTTGATAACTTGGGAGATATCGGAAATTTAATTAATAATATTTTACAGTTTAAACTGGGCGATGCACTCAGTGATTTGGGACGTTTTATTGTTAATTCAAGTTTAGGAATAGGCGGCTTGTTTGATCCGGCAACAGCCATGGGGCTTGAAAAGCATAATGAAGATTTTGGGCAAACCCTGGCATCATGGGGTATTGATTCAGGACCCTATATTATGTTGCCTTTCTTTGGTCCTTCAACACTGAGAGATGTTTCTGGTTTACCGGCTGATAACTATTGGGATCCGGTCAGATATTTGGAAGATAATTCAGCGAGAGCTGGAATGTCAGTGATCAGATTGATTGATACACGTTCTTCTTTATTGTCTTTGGAAGGACAGCTCAATAATGTCGCTGATGAGTACTTGTTTGTTCGTGATGCTTATTTGCAAAATCGAAGATTTGAAATTTATGATGGTAATTTACCTTTAGATGATTTTGATTGTGATCCCGAGTATGAGGATTGCGATGATGAAGAAGAGTTGGATGAAGATGAAGCGTCAGATGATGGGGTGTTAGATAAAAAAGCAACAGATAAAAAGACGACAGGCTCTAACTAATTTAAATCGCTTTTAAAACTAAATCTTTTTTAAAAGAGCTATCAGCTTTTCAGTAGACTCAATGGAATGAGCAGGGAAGTTAGCAATTCTTATTTGTGATGCTTTTTTGCGACCATATCCTGAGCCTACAAAAAACAAATGCTGTTCCAGATATTCATGGATAGTTTTCGATGCTGTTTGGGTATCCGATACAATCACTGTTTTTGAACGATGTGCTGTATTCTCAATGGGTGAATTGAATAGATCATGTTGATGGATAAACTCATATAACAGATTTGCTTTGTAATCCGTTTCTTCACGAATCTTATCCAGCCCCTTATGTAACATGGCTGCACACACTTGACCTAGTAAATAAATACCCAAAATATTGGGTGTACAGGGTGTTTGGTAAGACTCTGAACGTTGAATGAGTTCAGGTAATGTATGATGAGCACCTAGGGGGTTCTGCAAACTTTTTTCCTGGGCTTTGTTGAGACAACGTTCATTAACAAGCCAAACACCTAAACCAGAGGGTAAACCAAAACATTTTTGCACTGAAAAAAAAGCAGAATCAATTTTTGTGAAATCAATATGCGGATAAGGTAAAGAAGAAACAACATCAACAGCAATGAGTGCTTCAGGATAATTGTTGTGGAACGTATAGATATAATCGAAAGGTGTCACAACACCTGTACTGGTTTCGTTATGGGTGAAAGCCAGCAGTTCGACATGTTCATCAATAGGGATGGATGAGCTCTCAAAACCATGAAAAGCCTCAACTTCATATTTTTGACTGTCAATACGGGATGCTAATCCAAAATCATAAAATTTTTTCGAGAAGGCACCATTAACAAAGTGAAAACTTTTTTGGGATACACAGTTGTTAAATAAACGTTCCCAGCACTCAGTTGCAGAGCTTAAAAACAAAATATGATAATTCGAGGGTAGTTGAATGAGTTCACGTAATTGTTCGCATGTATTTTTATAGATATCTTTAAAAGCCTGGCTACGATGTGAAATACTGCCGATATGTGATTCACAGGCAGATCGTAAAAAGGTTTCAACACCTGGATAGAGTTGTGATGGACCTGGTGTAAAAAAGAGTTTTTGTTGCATATTGGTTAAACTATAAAAAACACCTAATAAAGTACCCGAAACTTTATTGTATTGGGAATGACTTTGAGTTGTTGAATGAGAGCGTCATCATATTGTATATCAACGTCGGAGATGACATAACCAATTTCTTCATTGGTTTTTAAATATTGGCCTAAAATATTGCATTGATGTTCAGCAAGAATACGGTTGATTTCTGCCAGCATGCCGGGAACATTTTTGTGAATATGAATGAGCCGGTGTGCATTATGCAGACTGGGCAGTTGAATATTTGGAAAGTTGCTACTGCCATAGGTATCTCCAACGCACATGTAATCTAATAGTTTTTGTGGGACATATTCACCAATATGAGCCTGTGCTTCTAAAGTACTGCCACCAATATGTGGTGTAAGAATGACATTATTTTTGCCGACCAGTGGCGAATGAAAAGGATCTTGATTGGTTTTGGGTTCTTCAGGAAAAACATCAATACCGGCGCCCAGGAGTTTACCTGAATCAAGGTTCTCTTTTAAAGCCTCAATATCAACAACCATACCGCGACTTAAGTTAAGTAAATAACTGTGTTGTTGCATTTCTTTAAACTCATCGGCACCAAAGAAATGTTTGTTTTCTGTACGTCCATCGACATGTATAGAGACAATATCGACATGATTTAATAACTCTTTAAGAGAATGGCATTTTTTGGCATTACCAAGCGCCAGCCTTTCGATAATGTCGTAAAAGTAAACCTTCATTCCCAAAGCTTCTGCAATAACTGATAGTTGAGAACCAATATTACCGTAACCTATGATACCCAGTTTTTTACCTCTGATTTCATAGCTGTGCTTTGCCGATTTATGCCATTGTGATTGATGCATGGCATTGGCTTTATCTGGAATATTGCGCATGAGCATAATGATTTCTGCAATAGCCAGTTCAACAACGGAACGTGTATTGGAATAAGGCGCATTAAAGACAGCAATGCCCTGTTTAAGGCAGTGTGTGAGATCAATCTGATTGGTACCAATACAAAAGGCGCCAATGGCTATCAGTTGCTCTGCATTATTCAGTACTTTCGGAGTAATTTGAGTTTTGGAACGAATGCCTAATAAGTGAATATTTGTAATTTGTTGAGATAATTCTTCTTCATCTAAAGCACCAGATACGATTTTGATATTGAATGCCTGTGTTGAAAAAAATTTTTCAGCATTCGGGTGAATATTTTCCAATAACAAAACATTGGTTTTTTGTTGTGTAGGTGTATTCATAATTTAAATAATTGAGTTAAGACCTGGTCAAAATGATTCACAACGAAATCTGCTCTTTCAGTTACTTTATTACGAAATACATTTTCTGTAAAGGCAAAAAAAGCATCGGCTAAACCGGCCTGTCGAATTTCATAATCGGTAAAACCATCACCAACAACAAATACAGGATGTGTCAGTTTTAAACTTTTTATCAGAGCAACTTTGCCTTGATTTTGTGATAAAAGGTTTTTTGTATTAAAACCAATGATATTATTGTGCGTATCATATAAAAAGGTATTGGCATAAACCTGGTTATCGGGAATATTGTATTGATTAACAACGGGAATAATAAATTCTTTAAAACCGCTGGATACGATCAGTACTTGGTGAGAAAAGCGTTGAAAAAAATCAAGATTTTCTGCGATTGAGACAGATACTTTTTTTTGTAGTTCATGGATTAAATCAGGTAAATGACGTTTATTTGCTGAAAGTAATTTTAAGCGATTGACTAATGATTGCTGAAAGGGAGTATCACCATTCATACCTTGTTGAGTATCTTTAATAATGGCGGCAACTTTTTTATTTTTTTCTGGATCATTGCGAAGCGTAATATCCGCTAGAATATCTAATGCTTCCACTTGAGTGAATGTACTGTCAAAATCAATAATCAACGTGAATTTTTTGTGTAAGGGATAGTTTGTCATAGTCACTGGATTCGGTATTAAGTGAATTTAAGGTGGGGTTGGTGGTAGAGAAAAAGATATTCTCATTATGTAAAAAAGGACAAGTGGAATGATGATGGATTGATGTCAGAACAGCGTGCTTTTAGGTTATTTTAACATTGGGAGAATCTAAAATAGAATAAATGTTACTTAATATTTCAGTCTATAGAGTTGCTGAATATTTTATAGTATCCTGATATATTCATCAGTATTAAAGTAAACAATTTCCAGTCACATTCTACGACTAGGGGCTGTTTATCTTTTACAAAATTAACAGGTGTAAACTATAAAAGATAAACAGCCCCTAGTTATTTATCCCCAATATCATTGAAACATCGGTAAAAAATCATGAAATACTGTCTTACGTTTTGTATTCTTTTTATTCATTTAAACCTTATAGCCAATACGGGTTATTATCGATTCCCCAATGTACATCAGGATACACTGGTGTTTACAGCAGAAGGTGACCTGTGGGTTGCTACGTTAAATGATTTAAAAGCAAAACGTCTGACAACACATCCATCAGAAGAAAAGGAGGCGATGATTTCCCCTGATGGTCGTTTTGTTGCGTTTACAGCAACTTATGAAGGTGCAAGAGAAGTTTATATCATGCCAATACAAGGGGGTGTGGCCCGCAGGATAAGTCATGAAAATAGTCGTGTTCGTTTACAGGGTTGGACACCTGAACAGCAGATTATATATAGTACTGACAACTTTATTGGCGCCGGAAATAATTGGGTATTACGTCAAGTGGATCCTGTTTCGTTACAGGTTAAAACATTTCCATTAATGGATGCTGTTGAAGGTTTGACAGATTCTCAAGGAAATCATTTGTACTTTATTCAATTTGGATTGCAGTTGACCAATGATCATACAAAAATGTATCGTGGAGGAGCGAAAGGTGAATTATGGCGTTTTTCATTAAAGAATAACCAAGAAGCTACTCGTCTTACTCAAAAGCATATAGGTTCGGTAAAAGAGCCTATGCCATATAAAAACAACATTTATTTTTTAAGTGATCAAAGTGGTAGTTTTAATATATGGAAAATGGATAAAAGTGGTAACCATCAAGAGCAAGTAACGCATTATAAAGATTTTTCAATCATTTCTGCATCCCATGATCAGGGAAAAGTGGTTTACCAATTGGGTGCCGATATTAAACTGCTTGATCTCGATACTGGTAAAAGCCAAGTGTTACCTATAGAGCTTGTATCAGATTTTGCTCATTTAAGGAAACGTTGGTTCAATAGTCCTTTGAATTATTTATCATCGGCCCGCCTGGCCCCTAAGGATGATAAATTAGTATTAACCAGTCGGGGAAGAGTAGCGATTGCATCTACCGATGATTCACGTATGGTTGATATTGCAACACCTTTGGATTCCCGAACACGTTATGCCACTTTAAGTCACGATGGAAAATGGATTTATGCACTCAATGATGCCAGTGGCGCAACAGAAATATGGCGATTTGCCGCAGATGGAAGTCGCGATGCAAAGCAGTTGACCTTTGATTCAGATGCATTTCGTTGGTATTTTTATCCTTCACCAGATGGAAAATGGATAGCGCATGATGATAAAAACGGTGACTTATGGTTACTTAATGTGAAATCAGGAAAAAATAAAAAAATATTCAGTAAAGGGGCCAGTCGCTCAGGTTTTTCGGATGTTGAATGGTCATTGGATAGTCAAAGAATCGCTTTATCCGTTGATCCTCAAGGAGCAGATAGAAACCAAATTGTCATCTATGATCTAAAAAAGCAAAAAAGTGTCGTACTAACTGATCCGGCATATCACTCTTATGCACCTACATTTAGTGAAGACGGTGAATGGCTCTATTTTTTGTCTAACCGATTCTTCCGTTCAAAGCCTGGTTCTCCTTGGGGTGACAGAAATACAGGTGCTTATTTTGAAAGACGTACACAAATTTTTGCTTATGCATTGAAAGAGGATATTACATTCCCTTTTCAAAGTAAAAATGAACTCATGCAAGATAAAATATCAGATGATGAGGAAGATGAAGAAAAGAAAAAGGTTCAACTGGAAAGCATCAATCAACAACTTTGGAAAGTACCGGTTGTTTCAGGTAACTATCGAAACTTGTCAGTAAATAACAATTATTTATTTGTTATGGATTATGTCGGAGGAACACAAAGAAAATCAGTCATCAAAAAAATTGAATTGAAACCTACTGCCAAAGTTTCTGTATTTACAGAAGGTGTCCGATGGTATCAGCTTTCCAACAGTAGAAAAAAAATGTTGGTACAAAAAGATGGCTCTAACAATCAGTTTTATTTGGTTAGTGCCAATAAAGGATTTCCTTCAAAGACTAATAATACTCGATTTAAAACCAGTCAATGGAAGATAGCCATTGATCCTAAAAAAGAATGGCAACAAATGTTTCAAGATACCTGGTATATGCATAAAGCTTTCTTTTTTGAACCGAATATGAGAGGTGTCGATTGGGAGGTAATACAAAAACGATATTTTCCTTTACTTGATCGTGTGACAGACAGATATGAACTCAGCGATTTGTTTGCACAGATGATTTCAGAACTCAATGTGCTGCATTCACAAGTATATAGTAGCGATCACCCTCGAGATGCATCGCAACCTCAAGTAGCCGCATTAGGTGCGGTTTATCAACAAACCGATAAAGGTATTCTGATACAACATATTTACCAGCATGATCCAGAATTACCCGATAGAATCTCTCCACTTGCCAGTCCTTATGTCGATGTTAAAGTGGGTGACCGAATTCAATCAATCAATGGTGTTAAAGTAAACTCTATTGCTCATTTACACCAACAGCTTCTCAATCAAGCAAATAAACAGGTATTACTTGAGTTAAAAAGAAAAAACAAATCATTCAAAGTCATCGTTGAACCCGTCAGTCGACAATATGAAAGACAATTGCGATATTTGGATTGGGTCAATAGCCGAAAAGCCTTTGTTAAACAGTCACAATCCAATATTGGTTATTTACATTTAAATGCTATGGTTGGAGGAAATATGGCAACATTTGTCAGGGATTTTTATGCACAATATCATATGGATGGTTTAATTATTGATGTAAGACGAAATCGTGGCGGGAGTATTGACAGTTGGCTTATAGAAAAATTATTACGCAAAGCCTGGTCATTTTGGAAACCACCGATTGGAAAAGGCTATACCAATATGCAACAAACCTTTAGAGGACATCTGGTTGTTTTAACGGATGAGATGACTTACTCTAATGGAGAAACCTTTGCTGCAGCAGTGAAAGCATTAAAACTGGGTACTGTGATTGGTAAAAAAACAGCGGGTGCTGGCGTTTGGCTTACAGGAAGAAATCGAGTCGTTGATAATGGGTTATCCAGAGCTGCAGAATTACCTGTGTATGATATGTCTGGAGAATGGATGATTGAAGGTAGAGGTGTTGAGCCAGATATTCGTGTCGATAATCTGCCTTTTACAACATTTAATGGACAAGATAAACAATTAGAAGAAGCGATAAAGTTTTTGCAAAATAAAATTCAAATGGAGCCTATTCCTGAATTGAAAGTTCGTTAATAGATTGATTTAGTTATATCAAGGTAACTCTCGGTACAGATAACCCACAGTATAAGATGATTCAGACTTTCATTCTTGAAAGTCGGTTGTCATTTTACTTCAAGTAAACTGAAACCTAAAAGAAAGGCTCAGTTCTTCAATCATGATGCAGGACAAGTATATATTTCCCCGCTCTGTAAGGGGAGCAGGGAAATATCGTTAAGCTGCACCTGGCGTTTCATCATGTTCAAAATCACTTCCCGCATCCATATCATTGAATATTGTTTCATCCAGATCATTTTCACTTTTACTGACAATACAGGCAACGGTGGCATCTCCCGTAATATTGATTGCTGTACGAGTCATATCCAATAAGCGATCAATACCTAATAAGATACCAATGGCATCGGCAGGTAATCCAACTTGTGCCAATACACCTGATAGCATAATCAAACCTGCACCAGGTACGCCTGCGGTACCAATAGACATCAGGGTTGCCATTAAGATAATGGTGAGATATTGACTGGATGTCAGGTCAACACCATACATCTGTGCAATAAAAACGGTGGCAACACCTTGCATAATGGCTGTACCATCCATATTGATGGTTGCTCCCAAAGGTAAGGTAAATGAGGCGGTTGTTTTGCCAATACCTAAACGCTTTCTGGCAACTTCCAAGGTAACCGGTAAAGTGGCAGAGCTGGATGAGGTTGAAAAAGCAAATAACAAAGCGGGCTTCATTTTTTGAAAAAGTGTATAGGGGTTTAGTTGTGTCAGTAAAATCAACAGGCTTGAATAGGTGATACTGGCATGCAAAATAAGGCAAGAGATCACTAAAGCAAAATAACCACCTAACTGTTTTAAAGTTTCCCAACCAAATTGATATACAACAGCGGCCATAATACAGAAGACACCATAGGGTGCGATGTGCATAATTAAAGTGACCATTTTTAAAATAAGCTCGTTAAAATCATTAAAGAATACAGTCAGTCTTTTAGCGGTATCTGATGTTAGCCAGGAAATAGAAATACCCAGCAGAATTGCGAAAACAATCAGTTGCAGCATATTACCTTGGGCCAGGGTTTTAAATGGATTATCGGTTACCATACCGGCGAAAACATTGAGTAAAGAAGGGGCTTCTTTACCAGAATAACCTGAGTCAGGTAGAGGAATACCTGTACCTGATTGGAATAAACTGGCTATTAATAAAGCAATAGATATGGCAATGGTTGTGGTGAGTAAATACAGCAAGATGCTTTTGATGCCTAAAGATCCTAATTTTTTGGGATCAGATAAGGTGCAAGTGCCACAGACAAGAGAAACCAGTACCAGGGGGACCACCATCATTCTAAGTGCGTTCATAAAAAGTTGTTTAATAAGTTCAAACAATCCATGAATAAAATAAGGTTCTATAATGGGTTTACTGGAAGGTAACCAGTTTACAATGAGAGATAATAGAAAGCCTAATAAACTACCTAAGCCTAATGCAATCAGTACTTTGGTGCTTAAAGAAAAGGTGGTTTTTGAGGGAGTGGTATTCATAACAACGATTCGTTTATTTCAAAATAGCTTTTCAGGCTAACACGCTTATTAATATATTAAAAGAGTATCAGGTGGTTAGAATGGAAAATCAGCTAGTATTTGCTAACCTTAGATTAGAAAATAACCAATTTAATTCAGATGTCTTTATTATTTAAATTATAATTTTAAGCGATAATTACTTATGCTTTATTGGGTGAGATATCACCATTATTTATGTTCAGTGATGTGTTCACTGTTCATTACTCTATTTACAGTTCAATTCGCACAAGCATCCGAATTGAATTTGTATAACATTGCCGAATGGTCATTTGAGTCAGAGCACCAGATGACTCATGATTTACAATATAGCCGTATCGTTAACAAACTCATGACACAGGATGTTTTCAATGGGAGTAGCCTATCAACTGACACTGCTTATTTAAACTCATCTGAAAAAACCTTTAAAAAAATACATATTGATTATTTTGTTATTGTGACGGTTGGAATTATTTTTATCGCACTGCTTATTTTTTATTATTTTAAACGGCAAGGCATTATTCTCATCACATTTACTTGCATGGTTTTAGTCGGTGTAGTGACTTGGGAGTTAGAAAAAGCCTATATTGATCGTTTGCTTATTCAAAGACATACAGAGACATTACAGGAATTATCCCCTGTTAGGGCAAAATTTGAAGCAGTGCTCAATAATAATTTAACCTATCTTCAGGGATTAAGTATCTATATCGGTACAAAACCCAATATTTCGAAAGAAGACTTTTTAGCTTATGTGCGGCCTATAGTTGATAGTCAACCCTTATTAGTCAATATGGCAGCAGCACCAGATTTGGTGATTCGATATTTGTATCCCTGGAAAGGTAATGAGCTTGCTATGAATTTGGATTACAAAAAGCATCCACAACAAAAAGAAGATGCTTTATATGTTAAGAATCATGGAGAAATGTTAATTACAGGACCAGTGGAATTAGTACAGGGTGGTTTGGCATTTATCGGGAGAGCTCCCGTATACTTTTACGATAAGAAAAGGGAAAATAAAACATTTTGGGGTATTGTTTCTTCACCTATTCTTGCCAGAAAAATGTACGAACAATCTGGATTGTTAAATGAACAGCTGACCATTGATATTGCAATAAAAAAGAAAAAACATTTGACCCAAAAAAAACAGATTATTTTTGGTAATCCTAAAGTATTTGAATTTAATCCTGTGGTTATATTGGCACAAATAAAAAATACAACATTTGAATTCGCTGCTATTCCTAAAGGAGGGTGGACTGTTGATATGACGACAGTCTGGATTATTCGTTCATTGGGAATTTCTTTAGCATTATTGCTGAGTTTTATACTGATACGGCATCATCAATACAGGATGTCACAAGATAGAATGTCACTTGCCTTGAAAGAAAGCAAGGAGCTTTTAGCCAGTGTCGGTTATTTAGCTTCAGTTGCTGGTGTGAAACTTAACTTTGAACATAAGATTTTAAGTTATGATGAAGCATTAATACGTATTTTACATTTATCAAAAGAATTTCCACCAGAAAATCTTGAAGAGTTGGTGAAAAATTTTGATGAAACATCAAAAGAAAAGTTAATGCATGCTTTAAATGAAGCAGAATTGGAACAGCAAGTGTTTGAGTTGGAGTTGCGTTGTGTTGTTGAAGGGTCAAAAGATATTTGGTTTCATGTGTTGGTAGAAATGAGTATTGCATCAGATGGTAATCGATTTGTAATTTGTTCTTTTCAGGATATCAGTGATAAGAAAGAAGCTGCAGATTTTATTGAATACCAGGCGAATTATGATATGTTAACAGGGCTTGCAAACAGGCGTTTATTTAGCAAACATTTTAAGGAAATGATAGAGAATAATAAAGATGAATTAGCATTGTTTTTTATTGGTATTGATAACTTAAAACCTATCAATGATTCGTTAGGTCATTTTGTTGGCGATGAGTTACTTATTAGTATCGGAAAAAGATTAAAATTACATATTAATGACGATGATTTTTTGGCTAGATTAAATGGTGATGAATTTGCCATTATTTTAAATAGAAAAACCAATAAGCAAACACTGTCCCTTATTTTGGAAAATTTAACAGAAAACTTAAAGGAAAGTTATGAGTTAAGAGAGCATGTGGTTCATGTCAGTGCAAGTATTGGTGTTGCACTTTATCCCAAAGATGCGACGGATGTTGATCAGGTTTTGAAAAAAGCAGGGCAGGCAATGAGTGTTGCCAAAAGAGAAGGCAGGAGTTGCTGGCGGGTGTTTTCTGAAGAGATGCAAAGTGCATCAGATTTGAGACAGTCTATGCATACTTGCTTGATTGAAGATTTGGACAATGAAAAATTATTTATGAACTATCAGCCTATTATTAATTTGGATACCGGGCTAATGGAAAAGTGTGAAGCCTTGGTACGATGGAAAAATGATATATTGGGTATGGTGCCACCTGATAAATTTATTAAGTTAGCAGAAGAAACAGAATTAATTAAGAAAATCGGTTTGTTTGTAATTAAACAAGTCAAAGAGGATATACAATATATCTGTTTTGAAGATGTGTCTTCATTGGGTGTGACGGTGAATGTGTCCCCTAAAGAATTATTATCAGATAAAAAATATCTGGATTTGTGGCTAGCATCTATTTTGGAATTACGGCGACATTGCCAGGTGACCATTGAAATTACTGAAAATGTATTTGTACAGGATTCAGATAAAGCTTTTCAAATATTATCCAAAGTCAAGGATAATGGTGTAAGTATTGCCATTGATGATTTTGGTACGGGTTACTCATCGTTAAGTTATTTGGCAAGATATCCGGTTGATTTTCTAAAGATAGATAGAAGTTTTATTGATGAATTGACCATAAAAAAAGAAAAGCAAACCTTAGTGGAATCCATATTGGCTATGGCAAAACGTTTGAATATTAAAGTTGTTGCTGAAGGTGTGGAAACCAATGAACAGGCAAATTATTTGCATCAACAGGGATGTGATTATGTACAAGGGTATTTTTATTCAAAACCTTTGGAACGTTCAATATTAAAGGCACTGTTGTATAAAAAATATAAATAAGCTCAGCTGCGCATAAGAAAAGTTCTCATTACTTTGCCTATGAATCAATCGATAAATGTTATGCGATAAAGGTTTAAAATCTATACTCAATCAAAAGTTATACTAATACTTTAATTTTTCTTATGCGCAGCTGAGGTTAAATAGCTCTTATTCTTTCATCATTAAATCTGCTGATGATTTGAGTGTTTTTTGATATAATCCCCAATATTCCATTCTTCAGTATTATACAATTGTTATTTTAAACATTATTATTTTAGATTATGTTATCTTTTATCGATTTATTACAACACTACTTATGTCCGCCTGGTGATGGTGTTTTTACCGTTAATACGGCCAAGGAGCACAAAATGGCACTCCAGAAACAACTTTATGGTGAAAGTGCCAATGTGCATGAAGCCTGGCGGGATTCTTTACACGCATTAGGTTCATCCAATGATCATGTTGCTATGTTAGGTATTGCTTCTGATTGTGGTGGCGGTATTTTGCGAGGAGCCAACTGGGGACCTCTTTTTTTAAGAAATGCATTGTTAAAACATCATGGAGATATTCGGGCTTTTGATTTAGGCGATGTTCGTGTCATTCCACATTTATTACATGACAAGTATCTGAATCAGGCCACACAAGACAACTGCCGTCAGGCTTTATATCACAATAAACAGAATGATTTGTCGGTGAGCCCTTTATCTATCACAGAAAAAGTAGCATCTGCCTGTTACCAGGAGCATCCGAAAATCCGTTTGTTTGCGATGGGAGGAGATCATTCGATATCTTATCCTTTGGTAAAAGCTTTTTTACAGGATCGAAAAGCACGTCATATTCGTGCGGCAATTATTCATTTTGATGCTCATACGGATTTATTGCATGAGCGTTTGGGCATTGATTTATGTTTTGGTTCCTGGTGTACACATATTCTGGATGATTTACATAGCCCGGAACATTTAATCCAGCTGGGTATTCGGAGTAGTGGCAAGAAACAATCTCACTGGGAAGATACTTTTGGCGTGAGACAGTTTTGGGCTGAGCAAATAGAGTCACAAGGTGCCGACTTTATTACACAACAAGTATTGTCTTTGTTACATTCGGAAAAGATCGATGAATTATATGTCAGCTTTGATATTGATGCCCTAGATCAGACCTATGCACCCGCTACAGGAACGCCGGAGCCAGGTGGCTTAAACCCACAACAGGCACTTGATATATTATCAGGTTTATCTAAAGAATATCCTATTGTTGCTGCAGATATGATGGAAATTGCACCATTTACCAACTCTGTGGGTATTGCTGATGCTGCAGAAATCACTTTAAAGTCAGGTGCGGATATATCGGCTTTTTTATTGTCTGCCATGTCATCCTAAATTGAATAGATAGAGTCAATACCATGTCCGAAATAATCAAACAAAGATTATTGAATCAGGGATTCCTGAATGTCACTCGCCATTATGAATCTGGTATTGAAGTACCAGTGAAGATTGATTTAGCGAATGGTACACAGGTAGAGCTTTTGGATACCGGTGTGTTGGTATTAACGCCTCGAGTTGCTCAAGATTATGATTTAGTTTTTTCTGCAGCGATACATGGCAATGAAACAGCACCGATTGAATTATTGGATCAATTGGTTGCTGATGTTTTAAGTGAAAAAATATCAGTGAATAACAGGACGTTGATATTGTTGGGAAACCCTGTGGCAATGAATCAGGGGCGCCGGTTTATGGATGAGAATATGAATCGGCTATTTAGTGGTGCACATAGTGGCAAAGAGCATCCCGAAGCCAAAAGAGCAGCTTTACTGGAAAAAACGGTTCAGACCTTTTTTGAATCCCGAGATGATAAACAACGTATTCATTATGATCTTCACACAGCCATACGAGGTTCAGTACATCGAAGATTTGCGGTGTATCCTTTTACACCAGATAATCAGTGGGATTGGCAGGCGTTGAAATATCTTTATAAAATGAATATTAAAACGGTCTTGTTAGGCCATAAGCCTTCGACAACGTTTTCTTATTTTAGCCATGCACAGTTTGATGCACAGGCATTTACACTTGAGTTAGGGCAGGTAAAACCATTTGGAGAAAATGATCCACAAGAATTTTCAGATGTTTATCAGGTATTGGTGGATTTGCTGCAAAATACCATCAATGCAAAGGATAAAGTCGATGGCAGCACATTGAATATTTTTGACGTTAAGCAAGAATTGATTAAACACAGTGATTCTTTTCGATTAAACTTTTCAGAGACAACAAAAAATTTTACAGAATTTGATGAAGGTGATGTGTTATCAGATGATCATCAGGGTGGCTATCGGGTACAATCCAAGGGTGAGGCGATTGTCTTTCCTAATGCTAATATACCCGTAGGTCAACGGGCAGGGCTGATTGTGCAACGTAGAGTATTTACACAAATGATAGAGTAACATTGATAAACACCCCCTAATACAGTTTAAAATAAATAGGTGATAGTGATATGAGCAAAGTGAAAGTATCCATTATTGGTGGTGCCGGTTATGGCTCCGCAGAAATTTTACGACATTTATTGGTAAGAGATGATGTTGAAATACTTCGAATTTCCAGTAAAGATTATATTGGTCAAAGTGTGAGTCAGGTACATCGTGCTTTAGTGGGTTTTGATGATTTGATTTTACAGGATATATCACCTCAGGAATGTGCAGAAGGTGCCGATATTGTTTTTTTGGCAATGCCACATATTACGACAGCAAAAGTTGCTATGTCTTTACTGGATACTGATGTGCGAATCATCGATTTATCCGGTGATTTTCGTTTGCATAACCTGGAAGATTACACAAGAGATTATGCACCAGAGCATCCTTGTCCTGAACGTTTGGGTACTTTTGTGTATGGAATGCCCGAATTAAACGAAGCATCCATTCGTACAGCGAAACATGTGGCAAGCCCAGGCTGTTTTGCAACAGGTATCGCGATGGGATTATTGCCGCTGGCCAATGCGGGTTTATTAAAAGGGACCAATGTGCGTAATGTATCTATGACGGGTTCATCTGGCTCAGGTGTAAAACCTCAGGCAGGTACGCATCATGCAGTGAGAGTCAATAATCTAAAAACCTATAAAACCCTGTTTCATCAACATCGCTCAGAAATTTTGCAAACTTTGTATTCTGCTGGTGGTGAAAAGGTTGCGCTGGACTTTGTTCCTGTTTCTGCCCCCTTAGTGAGAGGTATTCTGGCGGTATCGCAATTGGATTTGCCAGACAATCATGATGTACAAAGCATACAGTCGTTATATGAAGCGTATTATGGTGATCATAAGTTGGTGAGCATTATGCCTGTTGGCGTGTCTCCAGAGGTGGTTGCGGTATCTGGTACAGCAAGAGTTGAAATTGGTATTACTGTGCGCCATGATGAAGAGACAGGCGTTAAAACTCTGTGTTGTACATCGGCCATTGATAATTTAATTAAAGGGGGTGCAGGTCAGGCTATTCAAAGTTTTAATTTAATGACTGATAAACCGATGCATTATGGCTTGGATAATCCAGGGTTATGGCCATAGAAAAGTGAGTATTGAAAACCGTATCTTGACGTAATTTGAGATAAATTTTTTTAGATGCTTTTTGCAATAGAGAATAAATAATGACTGACAAAAAAATAGCTGTGATTAAGGTAGGGGGAGATGTTTTGTTGGATGAAGCTGAGTCTTCGGGTTTGGCAAATAACGTAAAAGCATTGATCGATGCAGGATGGCAGCTGGTCATTATTCATGGTGGAGGACCACAAACCAATCAATTACAGAAAAAGATCGGTTTAACGCCACATAAAGTGAATGGCAGACGTATTACGGGTAAAAATGATTTAACGGTTGTGAAGCAGGCCATTGCAGGAGAAGTGAATGTTGATTTAACCGCATTGCTATTGGCCCATGGTGTATTGGCTTTGGGATGTCATGGGGCTTCGGGTAATTTCATACAAGGCAAGAAGCGGCCACCCCAAGAGACTTATGGATTTAAAGATCCTATTGATTTTGGTGAAGTCGGTGATGTGTCCAATATTAATACGGCATTGTTGCATGGTTTATTTAAATTGAATGTTATTCCAGTCATTGCGACGTTATGTATTGGCGATGATGGGCGTGTCTTTAATATTAATGCCGATACATCATCTGCGGCGATTGCTATGGCGTTGCAAGCCGATTTAATGTTAATGGTCACACAAGTCGGGGCTGTGTTCGAAGATCTAAAACTTCCAGATACACGTATTGAAACGATTAATGCGGAAACCGTGCATGATTTGATTGAAAAAAATATTATCCAAGGGGGGATGATTCCTAAGGTACAAGAAGCCGTTGAGCTAGTAGAAAAAGGGGTACGATGCGTTGCTATCGTTTCAGCAAAAGAATCAGGGTCTTTTTTAAGTGTTGCTGAAGGCAACTCACAATATGGAACAAAAATTCTGCCGTTAGGTTTTTAAATCCCTGTGACGAATTTGTACATTAGGATAGTCAGGAGAAAAGGTTTCTTTTAATTTTTCTGCCAAAAACACGCTGCGATGAAAACCGCCTGTACAGCCAATAGCAATGGTTAAATAGCTGCGCTTATCCTGCTCAAAACGAGGCATCCAAGTGTGCAAAAAAGTTTTGATTTGCCAGAAATACTCATGAACGTAGGGCTTTTCTTCCAAAAAGTCGATGATTTTTTGCTCTTTACCATGATGCTCTCTTAAACTGGGTTCCCAATAAGGATTGGGCAAGCAGCGGGCATCAAAGACGAAGTCGGCATCGGTAGGAATACCATGCTTAAAACCGAAAGATTCAAAGAGTATTTCCATGCTGGATGTTTGTACATTACGAGATTTATCTTGAATAAAATCTCTTAATGCATAGGGTGTCATGGATGTGCTATCAATACGAAGATCGGCACATAAGGCAATAGGCTCTAATAACTCTCTTTCTTTTGCAATGGCTTCTTTTAAAGATAATCCGGATTGGGTTAAGGGGTGACGTCGTCGTGTCTCACTATAACGTTTTAGAATGGTCGCATTGTCAGCATCAATGAAATACACTTCAAAAGGTGTTCCTTTTTCATTGACTTTTTTTAATATATTGGAGAATTCACTTAAATCATCTGACATACTGCGTGCATCAACACCTAAAGCAAGACCATCTTCCAGACTATGGCAGGCTTCTACCAGCTGAGGGATAAGAGAAATGGGAATATTGTCAACGCAGTAAAACCCCTGATCTTCCAAAGCCCTTAATGCAACTGTTTTACCTGAACCGGAACGGCCACTGAGAATGATGTTACGCATTTCGTTACCTGCTTATGACGTTATATGCTCGTTTTGCTCGGTAATGATATCGTATAAAGCTTGATCACTGTAAGCATGACGTATGCGGCTTAAGCGTTTATCGTCATGAAAGTGTTTTGCCAAGTAGGCGAGACACTTGTGATGCTCTTCATTGGCGGGGTCAGGCACAATGAGAGCAAAAAGGATATCAACCTTCTCACCATTGTTATAATCAATCGGTTGTTTTAGCAGTAAAGCAGCACCTAACATCTGAGTACAATTCTCGGTCCGACCATGGGGCAGGGCAACACCGTCACCCAAGCCTGTAGAACCGATTTTTTCTCGTGATAGTAAACACTCAAAGATTTGGTTTTCTGAAAGACCAGGCATATCTTGCGCTAATAGAAGACTTAGTCTTTCAAAAGCCTGCTTTTTACTGTGAATATCGTCAGCAATTAAGGTTCTTTCAATAGAAAGACAGGGTAGTGAGTTCATAATGCTAATGTCGAGACATTTTTTCCTTATGTTTGATAATTTGGCGGTCAAGTTTATCGATGAGTACGTCTATGGCTGCATACATATCTTCACTTTCAGAATTTGCAAAAATTTCACCGCCATTGACATTTAATTTGGCTTCTGCGATTTGACGTAATTTTTCTACACTAAGAACGACATGGACATTATTGATATGATCAAAATGCCTTTCTAACTTTTCCATTTTACCTGTAACAAAACTTCTAAGAGATTGTGTGATATCAATATGGTGACCTGTTAGATTGATTTGCATAGTGAATGTCCTTCTGTTGGTGGTGGAAATAGAATGTGATTAAAGTAAAACATTCAATCAGATATTAAAAATATAATTAAATGCTATATTAATGATTTTCTTTCGTTTGAAGGAGGTATATTCATTGCCTCTCGATATTTTGCTATGGTTCTTCTGGCAACGTTAATCCCCTGTTCCTTTAATAATGAGGCTATTTTGTTGTCACTCAAGGGCTTGGCTTGATTTTCATTGGCAACTAACTTTTTGAGCAGGGCACGAATCGCTGTAGAAGAACATTCTCCACCAGAATGGGTATTCACATGACTTGAGAAAAAATACTTGAGTTCAAAAATACCTCGGGGTGTATGAATGTACTTTTGAGTGGTAACACGGGAAACTGTCGATTCATGCATCTCAACTTCTTCAGCAATATCGT
The DNA here is from genome assembly GCA_965230335.1 of Kangiellaceae bacterium. Classification (GTDB taxonomy): domain Bacteria; phylum Pseudomonadota; class Gammaproteobacteria; order Enterobacterales; family Kangiellaceae; genus CBDDKS01. The sequence continues at coordinate 2,447,473 of CBDDKS010000006.1, forward strand.
GTAGTACTAAGGGTTTCATGGCTTCTTCACCATACTCAAAAAAATTAATTTGCCTTTCTACTATACGACTCGCAACCTTCAATAATGTTTCATTTCGACTCATTAAACTTTTTATGAACCATTTGGCTTCCTGGAGATTATTTTTTAAAAAGACATTATCTGAGCCTGAATCTGCCCTTTTGATTAAAGAAGCATAATTTGAATTAATTTTAAGTTTGGGAGAGCTGTCAGGATTGAGTTCTACGGTCCATTTTCCCTTTTTCTTACTGACAAAAACATCGGGTACAATATATTCTGGTTGACTGCTGGCTATGATATTGCCGGGCCTTGGGTTAAGACTTTGAATGAGGTGAACGACTTTTTTTAATGAAGATTCAGACAGCTTCATCACCTGCATAATACGTTTGTAATTTTTACTGGCTAATGAATCAAAATGCTGTTCTACTAAAACTCTGGTTTCACGGAGCAGTTCAGTATCTTCTGGAAAATGTTTGAGTTGTAGCAGAAGGCATTCCCGTAAATCTGTTGCACAAACACCAATGGGATCAAACGATTGGATAAGGTGAATGACAGCTTGGATTTCATCGGGTTCTATGGGTTCTTCATTATAATCAAGTTCTTGACTGGAGTTTAACAAAGTGACCAGATCATCAAGGGATGTTCGCAGATAACCTTCTTCATCAATACTATCAATAATGATAGTGCCTATGGCTTTATCCAGTTCTGATAAAGGCTTGAGTTCAAGTTGCCATAATAAATGCTGGCTGAGAGAATCTGTTGTAGCACCTTGTACTTCGAAAAGGGATTCATCATCTAAACGCTGACCGGAAATAGGTGCGGTATATTGTAAGTCTTCCCATTGTGTGTCAACAGGCAGCTCTTTCTCTATTTGTTCATTTCTAACGGCTTCGGTGGTTTCTAATTCGACGTCTTCCTGAGTATTTTGAAATTCAGTCGGTGTTTCAGAAGTGTCAAAAGATTCCTGAGTTTCATCCTGATCCAATAGAGGGTTAGTATCCAAAGCCTCCTGAATTTCTGCCTGTAAATCAAGACTGGAAAGCTGTAACAATTTTATGGCCTGTTGCAGCTGAGGCGTCATGGTCAAATGTTGACCAATTTTTAGTTGTAAGGAGGGTTTCATAAGTTTTTAGTTATTGCCCTCATATGAAAGAAAGTGAGCTTATTCATTATCATTTCTATAAGTTAATAATAGCAATTACCTGATGAGTTTTGCCAGTTTTATATTTTGAATTTTCTATTAATGACATAAATGAGCCATTGTATTATTCAAAACAATCAAGCACCAAATGGTTTAAAATGAATAGCTTGGCTTACAATGAAAAGTTTTCACCTAAATAAACCTCTTTAACTGTTTGATTATTTAGTATTGCAGCAGCATTGCCTTCAGCAATTAATTCACCGGCACTGACGATATAGGCCTGTTCGCAAACTGACAGGGTTTCTCGAACATTGTGATCGGTAATCAGTATACCAATACCTCGTTGCTTGAGCTGATGAATAATACGTTTAATATCACCAACAGATATAGGATCAACACCTGCAAAAGGTTCATCCAAAAGAATAAACCTTGGATTATTGGCAAGGGTTCGTGCAATTTCAACACGCCTTCTTTCACCGCCGGACAGACTCATGCCTTTACTGTTTCTAATGTGCTCAATTTGAAATTCACCCAAGAGATGAGACAGCATTTTTTCTCGTTCTTGAGCTGTTATGCTTTCGTTCAATTCCAGAATGGCCATAATATTATCGGTGACCGATAATTTTCTAAAAATAGAGGCTTCCTGTGGAAGATAACCAATACCCAATTGGGCTCGTTGATGCATGGGAAGCTGAGATATATCTTTGCCGTCCAGAATAATATTGCCGGAGTCATGATGGACGAGTCCAACGATCATATAAAAAGACGTGGTTTTTCCTGCGCCATTAGGCCCCAGTAAGCCAACAATTTGTCCCTGGTTAACTCTTAAAGAAACATCTTTAACCACTTGCCGTCCAGAATAGCTTTTTGCTAAATGTCGTGCATGGAGAAACGTCATAAAGGCTGCTCTTTCACGATCTCAGCCTGTTGGCCAGCCACTTTAGGCATTTTCCAATCACCTGTTGTTAAATTATAAAAGAGTTGAGCGTCTTTACCTGCGCGCAGATGATCACCTGCCTGTGAAATCTGAATATTATTCGATAAGGTGACGTTATTCTTTTGCGAGTTATAAAGGAGTTGATTGGCTTGGGCTTTAAAGCGTGTTTTTGATGTCTTGTTTTGTTGATGTTCAAAAGCAATAGGTGTGCCTGTTGCTTTAAATTCATAATGTTCACCATGATTATCGAGGTAATGATAATGAATGGTTTTTGCAGTGATCCAGGATTCTGTATGGCTATTTTCTTTTAAATGAATATGTATATTTCCTTTTGCGGTAAGCTGGCGCTGTGCTGGAAAGTAATCAATGGATTCTGCTTTGGTAACTTGTGTTTTATTCAGCAGGTGTTGGGTAATGGATGTGGGTTTGCCAATAAATGCAAGATGTCTTTCTCCTGAAGAGAGTATTTTATCGGTGAGCTGCTCCGCCTGAATAGACCATGTTTTGCATTGATAGCTGACGTTACCCTGATATAGGGTTATGCCTTTACTTTTTTGTGCATGCACACTGCCGGCTTTTAAAACACATTTTTCTTGAAGTGGCATGGTGGTGGGTGGATGGGGTTGCTCCGATGTCTGTGTCTTTTGAGTATTGATTTGAGCAACCACTTTATTGTGTAGCTTAAAGCTCGACTGTTTTAGATCTGCCAGTAAACCTTCACCGGATAATTGTCCCTGTTGTTCGACTATGTGAATGGTATCTTGAGTGGATAAATGCTGTTTTGTTTGATCGTAACTTAATTGTTGAGTATTCAATGTAAAAGAAGGTGTTCCCGTTTCATTGTCTATGACTTCTCCTTGTATATTGCCTGACAGTAATAGTTCATTGGTTCGTTGAGTATTGGATAATAAATTGGCAGAAAGATGGAGAAGGGTTGGAGGTTTTGGATGATGTTCATTATTTTTATTGTCGGAAACATTTTGAATGAAGACTTTTAATTCAGGTTGGGTAAATTGTCCCGTATTATCCATGGCGGTTAAAGTGGCTGTTTTTGCTTTGAGTTGGGCTTTGAGTTTGCCTTGGATATTATATTGATACCCCGTATAACCCGCCATAAGATAGTCGTCATGGGTCGTGATGATGGGAGTTTGTGACTTTGTATCTGGTGATGAGGTTAACCAAATTAAAATGAGGAGGGCACTGATTGTAAAGATGACTAAAAAAAGTTTATTGGATAGCATGTGAATAACAATCAATACATGAAGCGTAGCTAAGGTAAATAGTTTTCATAAATAGACTCAAGTTTACCATGGCTGAGTAATAATAGTTCAGCAACACATCGAACGGCACCATGACCGCCTTCCCGTTCGGTTTTCCAATCGGCCTGTGCTTTGACAAACCAGTTGGCATTTTCTACAGCAATACCTAAACCACACTGTTTCATAATGGTTAAATCAGGCAGGTCATCTCCAACATGGGCGACTTCTTCTTTTGATAAGTGATATTTTTTAAGCAAACTCTGGAAGGCTTCCTGCTTATTACTACTGGCTTGAAAAATATCCTGGATCCCCAATTCTTTTGCCCGTCTTTTTACCATGGGAGAACAACGTCCTGTAATAATGGCTGTCTGGATGCCAAAACGGTGTAAGAGTTTAATGCCCAAGCCATCTTGTGTATTAAAGGCTTTGATTTCACTGGCCTGATCAGAATAATAAATAGTGCCATCCGTTAAAACACCATCGACATCCAACGTGAGCAATTTAATTTTTTTTGCACTGAGTAGCAATTGTTCGGATAAATTTTGTAAATACACTAAACAATACCTGATTTAAGGAGATCATGCATATTAATGGCACCAATGAGTTGATGTTCATTATTGACAACAAGCAGGGCATTAATCGATTTTTTTTCCATAATCTGTGCTGCTTCAGCAGCAAGAATATCTGGAGCAATGGTTTGGCAATTGGGTGTCATGACTGCTTCGATGAGCTGATTTTCTAAATTGGATGATGTGGCCAATGTACGCCTGAGATCACCATCGGTAAAGATACCCAGTACTTTTTGATCATGATCTGTGACAGCGGTCATGCCCATTCGTTTATTGGTCATTTCAAATAAAGCATCTCTCAAAGGTGTACTCATCTGTACTTGAGGCAGTGCTTCTCCAGTATGCATCAAATCTTCGACTTTGAGTAATAAACGTTTTCCTAAAGAGCCACCAGGATGAGACAGTGCGAAATCATCGGCACTAAAGCCTTTGGCTTCAAGCAGGGCAATGGCAATGGCGTCGCCCATCACCAGGGTTGCTGTGGTAGAAGCAGTGGGTGCTAAATTTAAGGGACAGGCTTCTTTTTCAATGGCAGCACTGAGATTGATGGTTGCAAATTGTGCCAGAGTGGATTGAGCTTGTCCGGTGATACTGATGAGAGGAATCCCCAGTCGTTTGATAATAGGTAAAAGCTCTGTGATTTCTGAGGTTTCACCCGAATTGGAAATAGCAATGACGACATCTTCTTGTGTAATCATACCCAGATCGCCATGACTGGCTTCAGAAGGATGTACAAAAAAAGCGGGACTGCCTGTACTGGCCAGTGTTGCCGCAATTTTATGGCCTATGTGGCCTGATTTACCGACACCTATGACAATAATACGTCCTGGGCAGTGATGCAGAATTTTGCAGGCTTCTACAAATTGTTCGTCAATTCGTGCTTTGAGCAATTCAATCGCTTGAATTTCTATATCAATTACATTGCGTCCAGCAGTGAGATAACATTGAGAATGAGTCATAGTCATATAAATCGTTATGAGTTATTTTTAGAGGTGTGCGTCGGTATCCAACTTAATCCCTGGTTTTCATTGATAATTACCAGACTTACCCAGGTAATAAAACACAAGAAGAGTAACCCGCCTTTAATGCGGCCAATAGTGACCGTTGTTTGTTTAACATGTATCGACATTACGATGATAGCTAGAGTTAATCCTACCATGGTTATAGCATGGAGATAAAATATCTCAGGTTTGTCGTAAAAATAAAGTGGAGCAAATAAACCAGGAATACTGAGTACGGCCAGGAGATTAAAAATATTGGAGCCGATAATATTGCCGATAGCCATTTCATGTTCTTTTTTCAAGGCACTGGATAAGGTTGCGGCTAATTCAGGCAGGCTTGTGCCCAGTGCAACCACAGTAGCAGAAATAGCAACATCACTAATATTAAAATATTTTGCAACATGAGTAACATGTTCCACCAGAATATCGGCACTGATTGGCAGTAAAATCATACCTAATATTAAGTAAAAGCTGGCTTTTTGAATACTGAGGTTATCGGGAATTTCAGCGATGGTTTCCTGAATCATTTTATCCTGTCGGCTTTTTATACCCATGAGGACAACCCATATAAGATAGACAAACAATGAGATAATTAATAATAAACTTTCCCAAAAAATCAGATTTAAATCATAAAGCATCCATGTAGCAACCAGGGTTATCACAAGTAAAATAGGATATTCTCTTTTTATGAGTTTCGATTGCACGGTGAGAGGCGTTACTATGGCTGTTAAACCTAAAACCAGAGCAATGTTGGTAATATTGGAGCCTAGTGCATTACCGATAGCAACATCAGGGTTATCTGAAACGGCAGCTTGTAGAGAAACAAAGATTTCTGGCGCAGATGAGCCAATGGAGACAATGGTTAATCCGATAATAATAGGGGAAATGCCCAGGTTTCTTGCAAGGGCGGCGGCGCCATCTGTGAAGCGATCAGCGCTCCACATCAGAACCAGAAAACCGAGTAGAATCATTAAAAAACTGGTTAAAATCAAAGGAAATGTCTCATAGTGATGTTTTCAAAAGTCAGCTATTAAAAAGATAAGTGGTACAGGAATCAAGTAAAATATGGTGATCTTGAGAAGTTTTTAAAGTGGCGTGTTCTATTCTGCTTGAAGAGTTTTAACAATAAGTTGCCTGGACAGAAAAGGGATGATACTGCAAAATGATGCCTGTTGTTATGATTATGAGAATTAAGTTATGTCTCCTGAGACTTTAAAATCATTATTAGCTGTTGAATTTAAAGAAGACGATATATACACAGAAGGGGACGGCAGTCACTTTGGTGTGCGTGTTGTTTCTGATGACTTTGATGGTATGACAGCCGTGAAACGGCAGCAAAAAGTGTATGCTTTGGTAAAAGACCAGATAGCATCCGGTGAATTACATGCACTCAGTATTAAAACATATACACAGCAAGAGTGGGTTGAATTTAATCGCCTTAATCAATTTTAAGTCGTATCTGTCAAATACCATGATATGATGCATATCATGGTAAAAAATTGACTCATAACTTGTATTTTTTCGGAGGTAGTATTGGATAAGTTATTGATTTCAGGCGGTGTTCCCTTAAAAGGTGAGATTCGTATTTCTGGTGCAAAAAATGCGGCATTACCGATTTTAATATCCACATTAATGGCAGAAGGTAAAACGGCTGTTGGTAACGTGCCACATTTACATGATGTCACCACAACGATTGAACTCATTGGCCGTATGGGTTGTGGTTTGACGATTGATGAACGTTTGAATGTTGAGGTGGATACCTCGACCATCAACAGTTTTACGGCACCCTATGAGCTGGTGAAAACCATGCGGGCGTCCATATTGGTATTAGGGCCACTGGTAGCACGATTCGGTCAGGCTGATGTATCACTGCCGGGTGGGTGTGCCATAGGAACGCGACCGGTTGATTTACATATACGGGGTTTGGAAGCCTTAGGTGCCAAAATAGACGTTGATGGTGGATATATCAAAGCACGTTGTGATGGCCGACTGCAGGGAACCGATATCTTTATGGATTTGGTGAGTGTGACAGGTACAGAGAATTTATTGATGGCAGCCAGTTTGGCGGAAGGGACAACCGTCATTGAAAATGCTGCCCGTGAACCGGAAGTGGTTGATCTGGCCAACTGTCTTAATTCAATGGGCGCAAAGATTAAAGGGGCAGGAACCGATACTCTGGAAATTGAGGGTGTTGAAACACTACATGGGACTCACTATCGGGTATTGCCTGACAGAATAGAAACCGGTACCTATCTGGTTGCTGCTGCGATTACAGGGGGAAAAGTCAAAGTGAAAAATACAGATCCGGGTATTCTTGAGTCAGTGTTAGCAAAATTAGATGAAGCGGGTGCTGAAATTACTACTGGTGAAGATTGGATTGAATTGGATATGAAAGGCAAAAAACCCAAAGCCGTCAATATTAAAACATCGCCTTATCCTGGCTTTCCTACAGATATGCAGGCACAGTTCACGGCATTAAATGCTGTTGCTGAAGGTGTGGGTACGATTTCAGAGACCATTTTTGAAAATCGGTTTATGCATGTGCCTGAAATGTGTCGTATGGGGGCAAATATTCGTATTGAAGGTAATACAGCGATTGGCTCGGGCGTAGAAAAACTGACTGCGGCTCAGGTGATGGCGACTGATCTTAGAGCCTCAGCCAGTCTGGTGTTAGCCGGGCTGGTGGCTGAAGGTGATACCATTGTTGATAGAATTTATCATATTGATCGTGGCTATGAATGTATTGAAGAAAAACTACAGTTAATGGGTGCCTGTATTCGTCGTATTCCATCTTAAAAAAGCTTTCCAGTTTTTTTCTGTTAAACCGTTTTTTGTTTTAAAAATTTTATTGCTATAAAAGTTCCTCTAAGGTTGCTCTGCAACGGTTAGTATGAGGTGTTGCTTTTCCTTTTTTCGATAAATAGTTAATTCAATAGGACTGCCAATCGCTGAATTTTGAATGTCTTCTAAAAAAGCCTCAACGGAAGTAATTAACTGACCATTATAATGAGAAATAAAATCTTCTTTTTGAAGTTTTCCTTGAGCTGCTGGACTTTGCGGGTCAACGGCTGTCACCAATAGTCCTGCATTGTAAGGAATATGATCAGGGGCATAGTTTTTATGTCCCAGTTCAGTCACCAGTGTGGCATTAAATCCCAGCCAGCCACGAATCATTTTTCCGTGTTGAATAATGGAACGGGTGATTTTATCTACTGTATCTACAGGAATAGCAAAATTAATACCCAGCTGACTGCCTCCTGGAGAACGTATGGAACGAGAGGGGATGCCGACCAATTCACCTTGTGAATTAATCAGTGCGCCACCGGAATTGCCTGGATTAATGGCGGCATCTATTTGTAGTAACTTGGGCGCATTCAGGTTTTCTGGATAAATACGGGTTTTTCCACTGGCAACGCCCAGGGTGACATGGTTGAGTTGTAACGGATTACCCAATGCCAGAACAATGTCGCCAGGTTGAACTTTGACATTTGGATCAATAGCAACGGGTGTTAAGTTATCCATATCAATATGTAAAACGGCAAGGTCAGTGATCTCATCATAGCCTACCAATGAGGCCATTTTTTTTCGATTGTTGTGTAATGTCACTTCAATAAATTCTTTATTTTCGACAACATGATAGTTGGTGAGTAGATATCCTTTTTTGTTAAAGATAACACCAGAACCAATACCAATATCCACTTCATACCCACTCTTTTGTTGAGGGATATTAAAAAATTGATTGAGAGGATTAAAACTTTGAACTTGTCGGGTGGATGCGGTGCGAATACTAACGACGGAGGGTGTCACAAGTCCAACAGCTTTGGCATAACTTTGATGGGAAATTGTATTTTCAGAAGGCTGAACACTGTATATAAAACGATGCGCAATCCATTGTCGTAGTTTTATACTGGTTTCATTATTGGCAATGAATAAAAGATAAAACAATGCAATAAAACAACCAATCAATATGTATTTAAACCAAAATTTAATCGATTTCTGCATCTTGATACTCAGGCTATTTATGAATCCAAAGGTTTCTTGCTATTTTGAGATTTGTCTGCATAGTCTAAAGGAGGCTGTTGCTTGGTCTCTTCGTGTACATCCAATTGCACAACATTTTCGTTCGAATGAGAAGGTTGTGTTGTTGGAGTGTCTTCAATGGATTGATTACGATATTCAAAGGCCTTATAAAGGCTTTCATCACTAAAGGTTTCATTGGTATTTTCATTCTCATCAGAAGATGTTGATGGCTGATTAGATAGATTTTCCAGAGAGGAAACCTGTTGATGACTTTCCAAAAAAGGTTGATTGGATGTTAGCTGGGCAGCATTTTGTGCTAAATGCTGGTAAAGAGATTGATATTCTTTGGTCACATTATTAAAGAGTTGTGCTGTTTGCTCAAAATGTTGTCCCACCTTTTCTTTGTAATCCTGTAAAGCCTTATCTTTTTCTAAAATAGTTTTTTCCATTTCATCCAGTTTATTTTGATCACTTGAATGTTGCTTACCAAACATAAAACCGACAAGACCGCCGATTAATGCACCAAGAATAAGGTAAATGAATGGTTCCATAGTGTTCTCTTCACAAAAATGAATGGTTTAGTATACTCTAAGTGACACTTTTATGTTTGAAAAAGTTCGTCTTCAAAGCCGAAATGGGTTAGTGAGGTCATACGTTGAGGATACAGAATACCCTGTAAATGATCCACTTCATGTTGCACAACTCTGGCATGAAATCCTTTGGCTTCCCGCTCAATGGCATGGCCATTGGCGTCATAACCGGAATATCGAATGCTTTTATATCGAGGCACCAGGCCTCTTAGTCCGGGCAGTGATAAACAGCCTTCCCAACCTTCTTCAAGCTCATCATCAACGACTGTAATGACAGGATTGACTAATACCGTAAAAGGTACTTCAGAAGCATTGGGGTAACGGGGGTTATAATCAACACCAAAAATAATCACTTGCAGACTTTCACCCACTTGAGGTGCAGCAATACCTGCGCCATTGTGCGCATCCATGGTTTCTATCATATTGTTGATTAAGCATTCCAGGCTTTTGTCAAAGCTATCAACAGAGCGGGCTTTTTGCTGCAGTATGGGGTTTCCCATTTTTAAAATAGAAAGAACAGACATAATGAATAGCCATAGGGTGTATGGTTAAATAGCCGTGCCTTTTCAGGCAGAAGGCGTATATTACTTTCTTAATACCTATGTATTCAATAGTCATTTGGCTTTCTCAGCTTTCAGAGGTATTAGGGTTTGTTGTCTACCTGCATTTTAAAAGACATTAGGTGTATAATTACATTATAAGAAAGTAACAGGCTGTTTTTATTGAATTAGGGCGTACACCCTAAAATATCACAATGCAATTTAAACCATTAACCCAATATCCCAATATCATTGATGGCCCATCAGGCTCGTTGGAAATCATCGTGGATAAACCAGATGATTCGATACAAAAGAATGTGATTGCTGTGTGTTGTCATCCCCATTCACTGCATGGTGGCTCCATGACCAATAAAGTTGTGCATATGATGAGTAAAAGTCTGCTTTCATTGGGTGTGATGACAATCAGGTTCAATTTTAGAGGTGTGGGTAAGAGCGAAGGTGATTATGCAGAAGGTATAGGTGAACAGGATGATGTTATAGCGGTTGTCCGCTGGTTAAGGGAACAACATGATAATTTTCATTTATGGTTAGGTGGGTTTTCATTTGGTGCTTATGTATCAGCGATGGTCGCCCATCAATTAAATGTGTCACAACTTATTTCTATAGCGCCACCCGTCAAAAGGTTTGATTTTTCGACATTTGTGCATCCTCAAATTCCCTGGTTAGTGACTATTGGCAGTGAGGATGAACTCGTTGAGCTTGATGCACTTGAGTCGTGGATTCAGACTGTAAAACCAGAGCCAAGTTATATCAAAATACCTTCAGCGGGGCATTTTTTTCATGGTTGTCTTGTTGAATTGAAACATTTAATAGAAACACAGTTATCCAATCATCCTGATCTTTCATCTTCTTAGCATCTGTTTTATATATGAAAGATCAACAGACCTTAATCAGTCCATTAGAAAAATATAAACAGGATTTAACACAAACAGATTTTGTTTTTGATCCTCAACAACAGGTAACCGTTGAACAACTGGAATATTTATATCACCGACTCATTCAACAACAACATCATAAAAGCAAATGGTCGTGGATGCCCAGGTTTTGGGACACTCAAAAAACACCAGAAAAAGGTTTATACATATGGGGAGGGGTTGGTCGTGGAAAAACCTATTTGATGGATACATTTTATGATTTGCTACCCTTTCAGGAAAAGAAAAGAGTGCACTTTCATCGAATGATGCATTGGGTACATCAGGAATTAAAGAGATATGCTGGCCGTAAAAATCCAATTAAGCATGTTGCACGGACGATTGCTAAAAACACATGTATTATTTGTTTTGACGAATTTTTTGTCAGTGATATCACAGATGCCATGATTTTGGCAGGGTTATTGGCGAGTTTATTTGAACAGGGAATTACATTGGTAGCCACTTCAAATATTCCCCCGGAAAAGCTGTATTGGAATGGGTTGCAGCGCGAACGCTTTGAACCGGCGATTGCCCTTATTCAGCAGAATACACAGATCATTCATTTGGATTCGATAACTGATTATCGTTTAAGAACATTGGAACAAGCTGAGATTTATCATTTTCCCTTGGATGAGCAGGCACAAAAAAATCTGACGTTTAGTTTTGAACATTTGGTTTTAGAGGAACAAACGCCAGGATCAAAAATAGAAATAGAGGGTCGATGGATTCACACCGTAAGAGTCGGTGAAGGGGTCGTTTGGTTATCATTTCGTGAGATTTGCTGTACACCAAGAAGTCAAAATGACTATATTGAATTATCTCGATGCTTCCATACAGTGTTAATTGATTCTGTTGAACAGATGAGTGATAACTTAAATGATGCTGCCAGGCGGTGGATAAATCTGGTTGATGAGTTTTATGAAAGAAAGGTCAATTTGATCATTACTGCAGAAGTTGAGATTGACGCCTTATATATTGGGCAATCTTTAGCTTTTGAGTTTAAGAGAACAATCAGCCGCTTGAAAGAAATGCAATCCTGCGAATATTTATCTCAGCCTCATTTACCTTAAAACTGATTCCACTGCCTTACAGTAAAACTTTTTCAAAGCTTAAAAAGGCCTGAAATATTTGAATTTCGGGCCTTTTTGAATATAAAGATTAATAATTACTCAACCATTTCCTTTAATTTTTTAAGTGGACGAACTTTTACCATAGTACGGGCTGGTTTTGCTTTAAACATAGTTTCTTCACCTGTAAACGGATTGATACCTTTTCTCGCTTTTGTCGCTGGCTTGCGTACGGTTTGAATTTTGAATAAACCTGGCATAACAAACTCACCACAGGCACGTTTTTTTACGTGACGCTCAATTAAATCGGATAGCTCATCAATAACTGTACTGACTTGTTTACGAGAAAGCTCGGTACGTTCTGATAATTCATTAAGGATTTGGGATTTATTAAAACGCTCATTAATAGCAGTCGTTTTTTTAGCTGATGCTTTTGAAGTCGTTGCAACTTTCTTTTTTGGAGCTGCTTTTCTTGTCGTTTTTTTTACAGTTTTTTTTGCTGCTGGAGCCATGATTGAGTGCCTCATAGTTTAAATGAAAGTAAAGAATTTTACTTATCTGTTGTTCAATTTCACTTTCTATAACAAAATCAGAAACAAATAAAGAAGAAAGTGAATAAAAAGTGAGAATTTTTATAAAAAATAATAAAAAAGGCCTTTTTTAGGTGTTTGAAAATCGATTTGTGTCATTTTTCCTGTTTTTATGTTTATTTTGCTGGAATCAACTTTAAGGGCAGTTAATGGCGATCATGGTCGCTTTTTTTAAATTTAGGCTTGTCAGTTGCCTTGACTTTCTGTAAAATTCGCGCTCTTTTTAGTTTAGGCGTGCTTTGGACAATCGAGTTCAAGGCAGGTATTGCCATCATTTGAATAGGCATTTGAGACCTAATAGCCACTGTCAAAACTTACAAAAAAGATAGGTCATCTACAGTTACACAGGTTATTTTGATAGTTCGAATATCAAACTGTACCAAATTGTTGATGTGAGTAGTTTGATGGTTAGTAAGTAGTTTGATGGCTAGACTGTTGGGTATGAAGCGCTTGGGAGCATGGGAATCATATGAGAACATTTACTGCAAAACCTGATACCATAAAACGTGATTGGTATCTTGTTGATGCATCTGGTAAGACCTTGGGTCGTTTAGCGACAGAAATTGCTCGCCGACTTAAAGGTAAACATAAGCCTGAATTTACGCCACATATGGATACAGGCGACTATATTGTGGTTATCAATGCTGAAAAAATTGTTGTAACTGGCAATAAAGAAAAAGCAAAGCAGTATTATCACCACACAGGTTATCCTGGTGGCATCCGTTCCATATCTCTTGATAAATTAAGAGAGAAGGCACCAGAGCGTATCTTGCAAACAGCTGTTAAAGGCATGTTACCCCGGAGCCCGTTAGGACGGACTATGTTAAAAAAGTTGAGAGTTTTTGTTGGTCCTGAGCACCTTCATACTGCTCAACAGCCCAAAGAACTCAATATTTAGTTTAAGTATAGGTATTCACATGGTTGAACAATATTATGGTACAGGTCGTCGTAAAAGCTCTACAGCCAGAGTGTTTTTAAAGTCTGGTTCAGGTCTTATTACGGTTAATGGACGTCCTCTTGATGAGTATTTTGGTCGTGAAACGTCAAGAATGGTTGTTCGTCAGCCTTTGTCGTTAACAGAATCTGTTGATAAATTTGATGTCTATGTCACAGTCAAAGGAGGCGGCGGCACTGGTCAGGCTGGCGCTATACGTCATGGTATTACACGAGCCTTAATGTCTTATGATGAAACACTTCGTGGTGATTTGAGAAAAGCAGGTTATGTTACCCGAGATGCGAGAGAGGTTGAACGTAAGAAAGTTGGATTACACAAAGCGAGAAAACGCCCTCAGTTCTCAAAACGTTAAGTTTACAACTTATGGAAAACAAAAAAGCCCGGAGAAATCCGGGCTTTTTTGTTTTCCAATATTAAGAAAGCCTTTTACCCTGTTTTTCCTAATTGTTTGAGGTTATAAGCAAAGTATCTGTAAATTGCCTACGTTTTACCTTGTCAAAAATAGGTGTTTTCTATATGATTGCGCCACGTTTTATAAAAAAATATTTGTGCATGTCGTTTTTTATTCCAATCCCCATTTTTTGAGTCAATCAATGCACAAATTAAGAATCAGAATAAACTATTTCTATTGATAAAAGAGATTGTTTTGTTAAAAGTGTCTTTTACTCAACATTTACCGTTTGAAACAGCTATATTAATACAGTGTTTTCGTTTCATTACACCTGCATTATTGTGGAGAATTTCCAATTATGAATGAAAAGCCAGTCGACCATGGTCGACGACGAATCCTGCTTTGGTCAACGACTGCTGTTGGGGCAGTGGGCACCGTTGGTTTAGTCAATAAGCCTTTTATTGCTTCATGGAATCCAAGTGCAAGGGCTGAAGCTGCAGGCGCGCCAGTTGAAATAGATGTCAGTAAAATTGCTGAGGGCCAGGTTGTTAAAACCGAATGGCGTGGCAAACCCGTGTTTGTAGTACGACGCTCCAAAAATGAAGTGATTAATCTGGAAAAATTAAATGATAAATTAAAGGATCCAATTTGTAAAAATGCCGATCAACAACCGGAATATGTTGATAAAACTAATCGAGCTATCCGTGAAGATATTGTTGTTATTGTCGGGCTTTGTACACATTTGGGCTGCGTGCCTCAACATAAAACAGAATTAGAGCCTGAAGTTGGTGGCGGCTTCTTTTGTCCCTGCCATGGCTCAAAGTTTGATTTAGCGGGACGGGTGTTTAAAGGGGTTCCTGCATCAGATAATTTAGAAGTACCGCCTTATTCCTATAAAAACGATGATGTCATTATTATAGGGATTGGCCAAGATGAAGGAGTTGCATAATGACTAATATGCAGAAATTAATGGGATGGATTGATGACCGTTTTCCTTTAACAAAAGTATGGAATGAGCATTTAGCTGAATATTATGCACCTAGGAATTTCAACTTTTGGTATTTCTTCGGCTCTTTGGCTTTGTTGGTTTTAGTGAATCAGTTGTTAACCGGTATCTGGTTAACGATGCACTATACCCCGTCTTCTGAAGGTGCTTACCAGTCGGTAGAATATATCATGCGTGATGTCCCTTATGGCTGGTTACTGAGATACATGCATGCCGATGGTGCTTCTGCATTTTTTATTGTGGTTTATCTGCATATGTTTAGAGGTATCATGTACGGCTCTTTCCGTAAGCCAAGGGAATTGGTCTGGTTGATTGGTATGATGATTTTTGTATTATTAATGGCTGAAGCCTTTATGGGCTACTTATTACCATGGGGTAATATGTCCTATTGGGGTGCACAAGTGATTATCAATTTATTCAGTGCAGTGCCCGTTTATGGTGAAGATTTGGTTCAATGGATTCGAGGTGATTACTTAATTTCTGGAGCAACACTGAATCGCTTTTTTGCGTTACATGTGGTTGCATTGCCAATTGCTTTATTGCTTATGGTCTTTTTGCATATTGTGGCATTACATGCTGTTGGCTCTAATAATCCTGATGGCGTTGAAATTAAAAAATTAAAAGATGATAAAGGCATCCCTTTGGATGGTATTCCATTTCATCCCTATTACACAGTGAAAGATATCGTTGGTGTTGCTGGTTTTATATTCATTTTTGCCTGGGTTATCTTTTATTTACCCGATGGTGGCGGTTATTTCCTTGAGCCACCCAATTTTACACCGGCCAATAATTTAAAAACGCCAGAACATATTGCTCCTGTTTGGTATTTTACGCCCTTTTATTCAATACTGCGTGCAGTACCAGATAAAGATTTGGGTGTTGTGGCCATGGCACTGTCACTGATCATTTTATTTTTATTGCCATGGTTAGATAGAAGTCCAGTGAAATCGATTCGCTATAAAGGACCTGTTTATAAATTGGGTTTAACCTTGTTTGTGATAGCTTTTGTGATTCTAGGATATTTAGGCATGAAGGCGCCTACGCCTGAAAGAACTTTGGTGGCACAAATATGTACTGTTTATTACTTCTTTTTCTTTATTCCATTTTTACCGTTTTACCATAAGTTTGATTCAACAAAACCTGTTCCTGAAAGGGTGACTCACTGATGAATATATTGAATAGCATATTATCTTTATTGGTTGGGCTTTGTTTCTCAGTGTTTGTACAGGCTGCGGGTGGTGGTCATTATTTACCACATGATCATGCGAATCTGCCAGAAGGTGAGAAAACCTCTTTACAAAAGGGCGCGCGTCTTTATATGGATTATTGTTTTGGATGCCACTCTTTAAAATTTCAACGCTATGGTCGTATGGCAAAAGATTTAGGTATATCTGAAGAAACATTATTAAATAATTTTATCGTTGATGATGCCAAGCCAGGTGACTTAATGACTATTGCCATGTCAGATAATTACGCTGAGAACTGGTTCGGGACAATACCACCTGATTTAAGTGTGGTTGCCAGAGCTCGGGGAACGGACTGGTTATATAACTATCTTCGTGCTTTCTATAAAGATGACAATCCTGATCGTACCTATGGTTATAACAATACTGTTTTTAAAGATGTAGGTATGCCCCATGTATTAGAACCATTACAAGGCGTGCAAATAAAGACAGAACAAGTAGAAGTTCTCGAAAGTAAAATACTGGATGCAAGAAACACAATGTCTTCTGCAAATAGCATTAAGTCAGAAGCCAAGAATGCACTGGATAAAAGTAAAAAGAAAAAAACAGATAGAAATACTGTTAATGACTTAGAAAAAAAATACAAAGAAGCTAAAAAAAATGCTAAAAAAGTAAAGAAAGAGCAAGAAAAAATCATTAAACAATATGAAAAAGAGTTGATAAAGCTATCTAAAAACGGTCAATATTTTAAGTTGGTTTCTGATGGTTTATTAAGCCCGCAAGAATACGATGACGCTATGAGAGATCTCGTCAATTTCCTTGACTATACGGGTGAGCCAGCAAAACTCGAACGTAAAAGTATGGGTGTGTATGTCCTTTTATTTATCTTTATCTTTTTTGTATTCGCTTATTTATTGAAAAAAGAATACTGGCGTGATATTCATTGATTGCATGAAATCATGCATATATAACAATCTGGTTATTTAAGTTTGTTTTACTTTTTGGAGACTTTGTCCTATGGTGGTTGTAACTAAACGCTCTCTTATGACACTTTATACAGGTGCCGATGATATAGATAGTCATCAGGTTAGAATAGTGCTTGCAGAAAAAGGCGTTAATTACGAATCAATTGAAGTTACTGAAGAATATCAGCCGGAAGATTTAATTGATTTAAATCCTTATAACTCTGTGCCAACCTTGGTTGACAGAGAACTTGTTTTGTTTGAAGCAGCTATTATTACTGAATATTTAGATGAACGTTTTCCTCATCCACCATTAATGCCGGTTTATCCTGTTGCTCGAGCGAGATCGAGGTTGATGATGCATCGGGTAGAAAAAGATTGGTATAGCCTGCTCAATACTATTTTTACAGCAAAAGAAAAAGAAATTGAACAGGCAAAAAAAGAATTAAAAGAAAGTTTAATTACTTTAGCACCTGTTTTTGCCGAAACCCCTTTTTTCTTAAGCGAAGAATTTTCGTTGGTTGATTGCTGTTTAGCACCGTTACTCTGGCGTTTAGAGTCCCTCGATATTCATTTGAGTGGACGGGGAGCAAAAGAAGTCAATGGTTATATGGAGCGTTTGTTTGAACGAGAATCTTTTCAGGCAAGTTTAACTGCTGCAGAAAGAGAATTACGGCCTTCTTCTGTGGCTTGATAATTTAATAAAACAATAATGCAATCATTTTCCAGTAATAAACCCTATTTATTAAGAGCTATCTATGAATGGCTTTTAGATAATGAAGTGACACCTTACTTAATTGTTAATGCACAGATAGAGAATGTTGTTGTACCTGAAGAGCATATCAATAATGGTGAAATTATTTTAAATATTTCTCCAAGTGCAGTACAAAACCTGGTTATGGCAAACGATAAAGTACATTTTAGTGCTCGCTTTTCTGGTCAACCACGTAATATTTATTTACCGATTGAATCTATTGTGGCTGTTTTTGCTAAAGAAAACGGTTTGGGTATGTCTTTTGTCGATATGGATGATAGTACAGAATTTTCTTCTGGTGATACAGTGGAAAATGTTGATGAACAAACATTGGTTGATGAAAAGGAAATAAAAAACAAAGAAGTGACAGGAAAAAGTCATCTAAAAGTGGTTAAATAATTTTAGATTATAGTAAGGACTGTTGCTCTATTAACATTACCCAATACCTGAATGTTTTAATAGAGCATCAATGGATGGCTCTCTGCCTCGGAAGTCTTTAAATAACTTCATAGCTGGTTGTGAACCACCTTTTTGTAATATGGATTTTAAAAATCTATAGCCGACGCTTTTGTTGAAAACGCCATCTTCTTCAAATTTGGCAAAAGCATCTGCACTTAACACTTCGGCCCATTTGTAACTGTAATAGCCTGCAGAATAACCACCTGCAAAAATATGTGAAAAGCTATGTTGAAACCTATTCCAGCTGGGCGGGATAACCACTGCGATGTGTTCACGCACATTATCCAATGTGTCCTGAATAAAATGATTGATATTATCTTTATATTCACAGTGAATTCTGAAATCAAATAAAGAAAATTCCAATTGTCTTAACATTTGCATGGCTGACTGAAAATTTTTGGCATCTAATAACTTTTGACGTAATTCTTCAGGTAATGGCAGCCCTGTTTCATAGTGTTCAGAAATTTTATCTAGTCCTTCTTTCTGATAGCAGAAATTTTCCATAAATTGGCTGGGTAGTTCTACTGCATCCCATTCGACACCTCTTATTCCTGAGGCTCCCAAGTATTCTATTTGTGTTAGCATATGGTGTAAACCATGGCCAAATTCATGAAATAAGGTGACAACATCGTCATGGGTCAGTAATGTTGTTTTTCCACCAATAGGCGGGTTGAAATTGCAGGTTAAAAAAGCAACCGGTGCCTGTAAATCGCCATTGGAAAAACGAAAACGACTACAAAAATCAGCCATCCAGGCGCCGCCTCGTTTATGGCCACGAGCATAAAGATCAAGATAAAATCTTGCTACGTGAGCCCCTTCATTATTATAAATTTCAAATAAGCGAACATCGGAATGCCAACGCTCAAAAGGTTCAGTAACTTCTTTGACAGAAATAGAATAGAGTTGATGTACTATGTCAAAAAGTCCATTTAATACCTTATCAACCGGAAAAAAACGACGCAACTCTTCCTGTGAAAGAGAGTAACGTTGTAATTTTAATTTTTCACTGGCATACATAATATCCCATGGTTTAAGTGGATAAAGTCCCAGTTCTTTTTTTGCAAATTCCTGTAATTCTGCCAGCTCTTTTTCAGCTTGATTTTTGGAGTTTTCAGCAAGTTCATAAAGAAAACCTAAAACCTGTTCTTTGGACTCAGCCATTTTACTGGCAAGAGACAGTTCGGCATAATCATTAAATTCCAGTAATTTTGCCAATTCATCTCTCAGCTCTATTAACTCATCCATTATTTTTTTATTACAAAATTTTTGTGACTCACTTTGTTGAGAGGCTCGCGTAGTGTATGCTCGATAGATTTCGTATCTTAACTGTTCGTTATCAGCATGTGTCATTACAGCATGATAGCAAGGGTATTCGAGATTCAGTAAGTAGCCTTCCAGTTGTGTATTGTCAGAAAGATTTTTTTGCTCCAGATTATGTTTGAGTAAATCCAGAGTGGATATTGGCAGGCCTTCCAGGCCTTCTTTGGTTTCATAATGTTTGCTCCACTCCATAGTAGCATCCAATAGATTTTGTTCAAACTTTGATGAAAGCTCAGACAAACGTTTTTGGATTTGACTGTATCTTTTTTGTTTATCTTCAGAGAGGGAAACACCTGAGAGTTTAAAGTCTCTTAATTCATCTTCTAAAATTTTTATTTGAGTCGAATTAAGTTCTAAATTATCCCGGTTTTCATATAAAGCTTTTGTTGCTTTGTAAAGGGATTGATTTTGACCTAACCAGGTACCATAATCTGACAATAAAGAAAGGCACTCGTCATACGCAGTACGAAGATCCTCTGAATTAACAACGGCATTGAGATGTGAAATGGGAGACCAGCTGCGATCCAATTGGTTGCCCATTTGCTCCAGGGGAAGCATCAGGTTTTCCCAGGTTGGTTCCTGAAGACTTTTGAGTAATGTGATAATGTTTTTTTTGTGCTCAGAAAGCAAGTGTTGAATTGCTGGCACAACGTGTTTGGCCTGAATTTCAGAGAATTTGGGCAAATCTCCAATATTTAATAAGGGATTATTGGTTAAAGTATTACTCATTTAAATCAATCCTGTTAATATGGGTGAATCAAACATTTATACTCGAATAGCTTGAATATTTTGGTGTGTCTCTTTGTATAATAAGAGTCTTTACCATTCATGGAGTGATGTCAATCCCTTTGGAGATATCTGACTCTATAAAAGCCACTAGATTATCATTTTGATAATGAATACTGTGGAGAGGTAGAGCAAATATTGGGAATTAATATTGAGAGTCAATTTGGGTATATCGATCAGTTTTGTATTTTGTACTCAACTCTGGAGTAAATATGTCAAATTTTGATTTCGATTATTTAGTATTAGGTGCTGGTAGTGGTGGTATCGCTACTGCGAATCGTGCAGCCAGTTTTGGTAAACGCTGTGCAGTGATTGAATCACAGGATATTGGGGGGACATGCGTTAATCGTGGTTGTGTTCCTAAAAAGGTGATGTGGTATGCCGGTCAGGTAGCTGAAGCACTCAGTTTTGCGCCAGATTATGGATTTAATACACAAATACAGGGTTTTGACTGGTCGACATTAACGGCCAACCGTACGGCTTACATAGAGCGAATACACCAGTCTTATCAAAAGCAAATGGAGCGCCATAATATTCAAAAATTATCTGGAGTTGGTCGATTTCATGATAGTCATAGTCTGGAAGTGGATGGCCAGATTTATAGTGGAGAACATATTGTGGTAGCAACAGGCGCCTATCCTGTGATTCCTGATATTCCAGGTGCCGAATTGGGTATCACCTCCGACGGTTTTTTTGCATTAGAAGAGCAGCCTAAGCGGGTGGCTATTGTTGGTGCCGGTTATATCGCTGTTGAATTAGCGGGTGTTATGCAGGCATTGGGTAGTGAAACCACATTGCTGATAAGAGGAGCAAAAGTACTGAAAAACTTCGATAGTATTATTTCAGAATCATTAACTGAGGAAATAGACCAATCTGACATAGTGCTCCAGAAAAATACCAGTGTACAGGCTTTGAAGGAGACAGAAACGGGTATTGTTATAGAAAGTAATCATGGTGAACTGGGATCGTTTGATCAGGTAATTTGGGCGATTGGGCGTAGACCGGCTACACAAGATTTGAACTTAGAGGCTGCAGGTGTTGAGTTGAATCAACAAGGGTTCATTCAAGTCGATGCATTGCATAACACCAGCCAATCTCGTATTTATGCCATAGGTGATAATACGGGGGAAACAGCATTAACACCTTTGGCTGTAGCCAATGGACGTCGTTTAGCGGAACGTTTATTTAATGATCATTGTATTGAAGCAACACAAAAATGTTTAATTCCTAGTGTTGTTTTTAGTCATCCTCCCGTAGCAACGATAGGTTTGACAGAAAAAGAAGCTATTCAACAGTTTGGTGAGAAAGAGGTGACTGTTTATCAAACTGCGTTTACAGCAATGTATTCTGCCATTACTCAGCATCGACAAAAAACACATATGAAATTGATATGCACAGGAGCTGATCAGAAAATCCAGGGGTTACATATGTTAGGTTTTAATGCTGATGAAATTTTGCAAGGGTTTGCTGTAGCGATTACCATGGGTGCAACAAAAGCTGACTTTGACCGGACGCTGGCGATTCATCCAACATCAGGAGAAGAATGGGTGACTATGACTTGAATATAAGGTATAAGTCAGAGTCTCTTAGATCCTATACGTTTTGACAGAAATCGGAGAAAACTATTTTGCCAATAAAAGTTTTTGAAAATAACCAGCCACAATTAGGTCAGCAAGTGTTTGTTGATGACTCTGCCGTTGTTATTGGTGATGTGGTGATTGGTGATGACAGTTCGATTTGGCCTATGGCAGTGGTGAGAGGTGATGTGAATGCAATTGTGATTGGCGAAAGAACCAGTATTCAAGACGGTGCCGTTTGTCATGTGACTCATGATAGTACTTACTATCCGGGAGGTTATGCATTATCTGTGGGAAATGATGTGACTGTTGGTCATAAAGCTATTTTACATGGGTGTCACATTCATGATTACGCACTTATTGGAATGGGGGCTGTGGTTATGGATAATGCTGTTATAGAGCCTCATACGATTTTAGGAGCAAACAGTGTAGTGCCGCCTGGAAAGGTACTAGAAGGAGGGCATTTATGGGTGGGATCTCCCGCTCGAAAAATACGTTGTTTAACAGAGGAAGAATTGGATTTTTTAAAATATTCTGCTGAACATTATGTTCGTTTAAAAAATAAATATTTAACCTGAATTCTGGATAAGAAAAGTTCACATTAATTGGATAAAAAAAACCGGTCTGAAGACCGGTTTTTTATTTTCTCAGTCAAATGAATCACTACTAGGAAGATATAGCAGATTCTGTTTCTGGATGATTTTCTTCAGGTTTTGTTGCAGGACTATGACTGATTGATGACGCTTGTTCCTGCTCAATTTGAATAATAGGCCCGGTATGAGCAGGTACTTTAATAAAGTTGGAAAAGTCCACAGGTTCCAACTGACCTATTGATGCAGGTTTTGCAGCAGGTGCTGAGCTATTTTGTGAGCTTGGAATGTTGTTATGATGGTTTTTTACATGGGATGACATTTCTGCTGTTTTATGATTAGCATTAGATAAGTCAGGCGACACATTTTCTGATGATACACGATGCTCTTGTGTTGTTGCAGTGTTTTCCTCACTCGATGAAGAGGGAAGTGTTTCCTGCAGATTAATTTGAGCTGTTTTATTTTTTTCGAGTTCTTTCTTTTGATCGTTGGATTGTGTGTCGGCATCGTTTACTTTTACAGTTTGTTGCATAGCCGCTTTTGCTTCTTGATAATCTTTTAAAGAATTAGATTTAAAGTTAGAGGGAACATTAGAAGCTTCAGGTATATTATCCTGCTGCTGCCGGCGCTGTTGTTGCTGCTGTTGCTGTTGTTGCTGTTGTTGCTGTTGTTGCGGTTGCTGTTGTTGCGGTTGCTGATGTTGCTGACGTTGTTGCTGCTGATGTTGCTGCTGCTGATGTTGCTGCTGATGTTGTTGCTGATGTTGTTGCTGCTGATGTTGTTGCTGCTGATGTTGTTGCTGCTGATGTTGTTGCTGCTGATGTTGTTGCTGCGGTTGATGTTGCTGCTGCGGTTGATGTTGCTGCTGCGGTTGATGTTGCTGATGTTGCTGCTGCGGTTGATGTTGTTGTTGCTGCTGATGTTGCTGTGGTTGCGGTTGACGTTGCTGCTGTGGCCGACGTTGTTGTTGCTGATGTTGTGGTAAATATGGTTGTTGCTGATAATTTGAATGATTTGGATTCATTGACTCTGCTTGAGGTTGTTGAGTCTCATAGTCAGAGTGATTGCCTAGTTTTTTATTGCGACGGCGATTTTTGCTTTGTTCAGATAATCGGTTTGATCGATTATCCCTTTGAGGTTTTTCCGGGTGAGGTCCACGATGGTCATAAGATTCATTATGTGGGTATTGATGATGATTTTGTTGCGCTCTTTCAGATGGATCATAGTTTTGATGCGCCTGATTTTGGGACGGCATAGGGTTATGATAATTTGGCTTAGGCTGCCTATCTGAAAAGGATGCATTATTGTAATTTTTGTTTTGATGATTTTGTCGACGCTTTTTTGAATGATGAGAAGTATTTTGACGTTGTTTATGATGTTTTTTGTTTTTGTTATGTTTTTTATTCTGATAAGAAGAGGCATCAGGAGACGAGTCTTTTTTAGGTGTACTTTCTTTTGCTGGAGGTTGCTGATTTGAGCCGGAAGAGAAAAAAGCCGCAATACGTTTCATTAAGCTAGGCTTGCTTTTCTCTGGTGTTTTTTGAGTAGGAGATGGTGATGTAGGTGCTTGAATATTTTGTACAGCGGGCGTTTCTGTTGACTGGCGTTCAGCAGGAGCAACATATCTTTCAGGTTTATCGTTAGAAACACTTTCTGCTTCCATCGTTAATTCATAGCTTCTTTGCTCAGGTGTTTCATCCTGTTTTAGGCGGATGATTTCAAAGTGAGGTGTTTCCAGCTCTGGTTTGGGGATCAAGACAACTTTTACATTACGACGTTTTTCAATAGCTGCGATAATTTTTCTTTTTTCATTTAATAAAAAGGTAGCAACATTCACCGGCACAAATGCCTGAATTTGACTCGACGATTCTTTGGTGGCTTCTTCTTCAATCAATCTGAAAATAGATAAAGACAATGATTGAATATCTCTAATTCTGCCAACACCATTACAGCGGGGGCAGGTATGCTGACTGGACTCTCCGAGAGAAGGTTTCAGTCTTTGTCGGGACATTTCCAAAAGGCCAAAGCGAGAAATACGGCCAACCTGCACACGTGCACGATCACGTTGTAAGGCTTCTTTTAGTACATTTTCAACCTGTCTCTGGTTTTTGAAAGGTGTCATGTCAATGAAATCAATAACAATTAAACCACCAATATCCCTCAGACGTAACTGGCGTGCAATTTCCTGGGCTGCTTCAATATTGGTGTTTAATGCCGTTTCTTCTATATCAGCTCCTTTGGTTGCACGAGCCGAGTTGATATCAATTGAAATCATGGCTTCAGTTGGGTCTATGACAATAGAGCCACCGGAAGGTAACTGCACTTCTCTTTGGAAAGCAGATTCAATTTGAGCCTCAATTTGATAACGGTTAAATAAGGGGGTTTCCCTATCGGTGTAGAGTTTAATACGGTTGACAAAATCAGGTCTGATTAATTCCAGAGTACTTTTGATACGTTCGAAAGCTTCTTGTTTATCAACAATAATTTCGCCGATATTGGGGCGCAATGAGTCTCTTACAGAACGAATTAATACATCACTTTCCTGATGAATCAGGAAAGGGGCAGGTCGTTGTGCTGCTGCATCTGTAATAGCACTCCATAGGCTCAGTAATACACTTAAATCCCATTGCAATTCTTCGCTGTTACGTCCTACACCAGCGGTTCTAACAATGCACCCCATGCCTTTAGGCACATTGATCTGCCGCATGGCTTCTTTTAATTCATCTCTATCATCGCCCTCAATACGTCTTGAAATTCCACCTGCACGGGGGTTATTGGGCATTAATACCATGTAGCAGCCAGCTAAACTGATAAAAGAGGTTAAAGCGGCGCCTTTTTGTCCGCGTTCTTCTTTATCAATCTGTACAATGATTTCCTGACCTTCAGAAACGGCTTCTCTGATATCCAAACGCCGGCCCTGGGGGAGCCCTTTTTTGAAATATTCACGGGAAATTTCTTTAAGAGGTAAAAAACCATGGCGTTCAGCACCGTAATCAACAAAGGCTGCTTCTAAACTGGGCTCAATTCGAGTAATTCGCCCTTTATAAATGTTGGCTTTTTTCTGTTCACGTCCTGGTAGCTCAATGTCTAAATCATATAGTTTTTGACCATCAACCAGGGCAACTCTTAACTCTTCTTGCTGAGTTGCATTAATTAGCATTCTTTTCATTAAATAAAATCTCTTTTCCAAACACCATAATATTCAGTGTCTATGATTCAATTGAAAATAGAGGCGTTGTAGAGGCAAAAAAGAAAAGACAGGATATGGTAGGCTATTTAGCTTTCTTTATGTTTTTAAAGCATTTTTTAATGTAACAAAATAGTTTTAAGCTTTTCAGTAAACCAGTCGGTACTGGATTTTATGATTGTATTTTACAATCAGATGCTTATTTTGATAACCATTCTTGATAATCGTCGAGTGGTTTATTATTCTGGATCTTTATCCAGTGTTAAAAATGCTTCATATTAGAGTGATACTGTATGTTTAGTCGATGTCTGTTTGAATTTGTCTCATAAGAGACATTCAATGTGACAGGCTATCACTCTATTTTATCCGGATGATTGCGTTAATTGACGCAATCACAAAATTCTTTTTTGTCTGACAAATGCCCGACCTTAATGACTACCTAAGCTTTCAATAAGCAAATTATGATCTGTTTTTTTGCTTTTGTCTGCTTGGCCGATTTAGAGAATGGCCACTTCTATTCATAGCTCTTAATAAGCATAACCAAGCTACAGGTAGCGTTAGCGTGGACTATAGCAGGCTTATTCGCTAGCAGCAAATTCTTTCATAAAAAATGTTACAATATCTCTTTAATCTTCTTAAATTGATTGATTGCAGGGTGGTTTTTGACTCAAAATAACTTCAATGGGGTTCAATACGAGCAAATCGGACCTGAACATCAAGGGCAAAGAGCGGACAACTTTTTATTAAAGTGTTTGAAGGGTGTGCCCAAAAGCCATATTTATCGCATCATTCGAAAGGGTGAGGTGCGTGTTAACAAACGTCGTATAAAGCCTGATTATAAGCTTCAGTTGGATGATGAAGTCCGTATTCCGCCGGTAAGAATGACTGTAGTACAACAAGACCAATCATTTTTACCCAAGTTGAAAAAAGTACAGGATTTAGAGCGACGCATTATTTTTGAAGATGAAGGCCTTTTGGTACTAAACAAGCCCAGTGGCATGGCTGTTCATGGTGGCAGTGGTTTGTCTTTTGGTGTCATTGAAGCGCTTAGAGAGTTACGTCCACAAGCTAAATTTTTAGAACTGGTACATAGACTGGATAAAGAAACCAGCGGTTGTTTATTAATTGCAAAAAAAAGATCGTTATTAAAATGTTTACATGAACAGTTGCGGGAAAAAACGTTACGAAAAGAGTATTTGGCATTAGTACAGGGCGATTGGCCTCGAGCGATTAAAGAAGTGAATGCTCCCCTTGAAAAACAACATTTAAAATCTGGTGAACGTATTGTTAGAGTGGATGCGTCAGGTAAACCCAGTCGTACTTTATTTCATATTCTGCAACGATTTAAAACTATGACGCTGGTTAAAGCATCTCCTGTTACCGGGAGGACCCATCAAATTCGTGTACATTGTCAAACAAGCGGACATAGTATTGCCGGTGACACCAAGTATGGGAGTGAACAGACAAATCAGTGGCTACAGGAATCCTATAATTTTAAAAGATTATTTTTACATGCCCATACATTAACATTTTGTGTGCCAGAAAGAGAAAAGCCAATACTTGTGACAGCTGATATTGATGAAGAGATGGAAGACTTGCTGACACGTTTAGAACATGACCATAAAACTGAGAGATAAATGAATGAAGAAGTCTTATCAATTGATCATTTTTGACTGGGATGGCACTTTAATGGATTCAACGCCCAGGATTGTTTCCAGTATGCGTACAGCAGCCAGTAAAGTTGCACTGCCTGTGCCATCAGAAGATGCCGTGAATCATATTATTGGATTAAGTCTGGATGATGCTTTTGAAATTTTATTTCCTGGAATTTTATCAAAACATCAACAAAAACAGGCGTTATTTGAGGCCTATCGCTATGAATATCTTGAGGGGGATACGACACCATCTCCTTTATTTGAAGATGCAGAACCATTATTGAAGTTATTAAAATCGGAAGGTTACCGATTAGCTGTAGCAACGGGTAAAGCACGACATGGCTTGGAACGAATTTTTAAGGTTTCTGGTTTAAAAAAATATTTTAATGATTCTATATGCGCTGATGAAGCAGAATCAAAACCTCATCCAGAGATGATACATGTTTTATTAGAACGCCAATTGGTTTCTCAGCATCATTGTTTAATGATTGGTGATACCAGTCATGATCTTTTGATGGCAAAAGAAGCCGGCGTTGATGCCATTGGTGTAACAACGGGTGCTCATACAAAAGATACGTTACTGGGTTGTGAACCTACCCATATGGTGGAACGATTATCTCAAATTGAGGAGTGGTTGGGTGTGCGCAATGCATGACAGGGATTGGTCATGAAAAACAGGGTAAGATTTCGCGCGACTTTAAAAAACTATGGTACACTAAGTCAGTTTTTATATCCGTTAAATGCTTGAGTGAATCACGATACTCATACTGCTTTGATGAAGCAGTTTTTGGCGACTTAATAAGAAGCATGGGTATCTTGTCGACAACGAATAACTAACAGGAAGAAAACAGGAAGACTTCAATATGATATCAATAATAAACTGTCTTTTTAACGCTGTGAAATCTATTTTTGTGACCGGTTTAAATAAACTGGTTAGAAGAACCAACATGGGTTTATTCATGGTGTTGACATGTGTATTTTACCAACCGGTATTTGCTCAAACTTCAGAACTACCTGAAACACCTCCTTCTGAACGTGAATCACGTCCTTTGCGTACCTTGGATGATGCTATTGCTACGATATTATCTAGAGATCCGGTGAATCAATTGCCTTGTGGGCAATTCAATTTTATCACTAACCCTGGAGGATCAACGCCTAATGAAGGTAGCAGTGGTTCTCAACGTGATATTTCAAATAGAGAACTTTTAAGTATTTGTTCCAGAAATATTCCTGCCAGTGGCAGTTTGTCATCTTCCGGTGGTAGCAATGTGAATGTGGTTGATTCGTTACCACTCACATTAAACTATTTTAAAGCGTTACAGAAACAATCCAGTCAACGTGGCGGTGGTGCCAGTAGTGATGATGTGATGACTGCAAAAATCAATAATCAATGGGGGCTTTTCGCAACTGCACAGTTCGAATCCTTGGACAGAGAAAGAACCAATTTGGGTGGCGCATTTGAATCAGACGTGTTCAACTTTTTGGTGGGAACAACTTATGCCTTAAATGATTCAACCACTTTGGGTGTGGCTTTTAATCTTGTCGAGCATGAAGGTGATTATAATGTAGGCGGAAGTTTTGATATTGGTTCTCAGGGAATTCGTTTATTGGCTTCCCGTCAATTATCAGATAAAGCTTATATTGATGTTGCAATCAGTCAGACAGAACATTCCAATGAAAGAGTCAGAGTATCCAATTTTATAGAAACCGATTTAAATAGTGGTGTGCCATCATTATCGTTAACAGGTCTAGAACAAGAGACGGATTTTGATTTTGATGAAATCAGTTTATCGGTTTCAGGTGGTTACGATATTATCACAGGACCTTTTAATTTAACTTTCCAGTGGGGGGGCAGTTGGTCAACCAGTGATTATGGTACTTATAGTGAAATAGGTAATTCTGGTTTTGAAGTCACTATTCATGATGATGAGCGAGATTCATTACAAATTGCAACAGGTATACAGGCTGCCTGGGTACGCAACGCCAACTTTGGTGTGATTATTCCACAAATTAATGTGACATTAAAAAATGAATTGGATGATGAGTCGAGACAAGTTGAATTCAGCTTTGTTGGTGATCCTAATTCGCAACGTTTTACTTTTGATACCGATGAAGGTGATAGAGAGTTTCTTGAAATGAGTCTGGGTGCTGTTGCCATTTTTAAAAATGGCTGGCAAGGGTATGCTAATTTACAAACCTTGATCGGACATGATTTTTTCGATAATACGATAGTGTCTTTAGGTTTTCAGGTAGCTCTATAAGTACAAGTAAAACAAACAATCAATTTTGATTATTTCATGAGAAGTTTTTATGCAAGATAAAACGCGTATAAAAACGGATGTGCCATCATCACTGGATGATAAAACGCAGATTTATCTGGATAAGACATCGTCGCAGGAGTCTATTGAAAAGGAGATAATTCAAAAGGGCACAACTCAAAATGATGCAACACAGTTACATACACGTCAAAATGAGTTTCATGATGATGCCACAGCTTTGGCTTCAGATATACCGACATTAAAAGAAAGCGCATCTCATCTTCAACAAGCATCTACCCATGTTGATGTAGGAACAATTATCAGAGAGCGTTTTGTATTGCAACGTCTTTTGGGTGAAGGGAGTATGGGGGCTGTGTACCAGGCGATTGATCTCCGTAAGCAGGAAGCCGGTGATGAAACACCCAATATTGCGCTTAAAATTTTAAGTGATGAGTTTAAACATCATCCTAAAGCGTTTATTACATTACAAAGAGAAGCCAAGAAAACTCAGGAGCTGGCGCATCCCAATATCGTGACGGTTTACGATTTCGATAGAGATAATGATTTGGTTTATATCACAATGGAAGAATTAAAAGGGGATTCTTTATTAGATGTCATTTCTGGATTAAGTACAAAAAAATATAATCCAGAAGAACGCCTGGGTTTAATTCAACAAATTGCAGAAGGTTTATCTTATGCTCATGAAAAAGGATTGGTTCATTCAGATTTAAAACCAGGTAATATTTTTGTAACCAATAAAGGGGTTGCCAAAATTCTGGATTTTGGTATCGCAAGAGCGGCTCAAGAAGGATTATATCAGGACAGTTTTGATGTCGGTGAATTGGGTGCTTTAACATTAAAATATGCCAGTGCAGAAATGTTTAATAATGAACCACCACATCCCAGTGATGATATTTATGCATTAGGTATTATTATTAGTGAATTATTGGGTGATGGTCATGCGTATGATCGAATAGAAGCTAATAAAGCGTTATCCAGAGGTTTATCACCTAAAGTTCCCAAGACAAAAAATATATTATTCAAGCGCTTGTTTTTACAAAGTGTGGCATTACGACGAAAAGATCGTATTCCTGATGCAGCCATGTTTTTGAAACGCTTACATGGTGCACGAAAGCTTCCTAAGCAAATCTTAATAGCCAGTTTTGTTATTCTTATTGGTTTAACCGTTAATTTTATTTTTTTACAGAATGCCATGGTTGAACATATTGACTTTAAAGAGTTATCGCAGCAGGAACAAAGTGCATTTAATGATTATATGCGTGAGGCACGTCAAGCTTTGACTTTTGGTGACATCAACGCAGCCGTTGTTTATTTTGATAAAGCCTATCAATTGCATCCCGTTCATGATGGTATTGAAAAAGACATTGAAAAAATCATTCATATGATGATTAAAACGCGTGATCAGGCAACAACAAATCAAGCTGCACGTTTTGCAGACGAACAATTGACAGAACTCAAAAAATATCCTGCATTTTCAGAAAACAAAATATTCCAAAAAATGCTTGAAGGTAAAAATATAGAAGCGCCTTTAGCTTTATAATCAGGTGCTTTAAAATGATTTATTTAATATAGAGAGAAAACAATGTCGTTAGATAATAAAGTGGTTTGGTCTGAGGGAATGTTTTTAAATCCCCACCATTTTCAACAACAAGAACGATATTTAGAGCGTTATATTGATGGTCGATGTAAAGCTTTAGGGGCATATGCCTGGGGATTTCAAGAACTTGAAATTGATCGTGAGCTATTAAAATTAGGAAAAGTTTCCATTTCCAAAGCCAAAGGTGTTTTTCCTGATGGCACTCCTTTTCATTTTCCCGATATTGACGAACCACCTCCGGTTTATGAATTACCTGAAAATACGCATGATGTTTTGGTGGTTTTGGCTTTGCCGGTCAGACGGGCTGATGCATTGGATGTGATCGATCCTAGTGTGACTCAACAAGGCGTGAGTCGTTATTATTCAATGGAGCAGTCGGTTCGTGATGTGACTGCAGAAGATGGTGAAAGTTTAAAGCTGAATGTTTGTAAACCTCAACTCAAGTTAATGCTCGAAAGTGATGATCTCAGTGGTTATAGTGCCATCGGTTTGCTCTATATTACTGAGTCCAGAGATGATAAAGAAATTTTACTGGATGAGTCCTATATCCCCACCATACTGGATTGTCGTATCAATACCCGGCTATCTGGCTTTTTAACGGAATTGGTGGGTATGTTACATCATAGAGCCGAAGCAATATCTGGCCGATTAGCTGATGCACAAAGGGGAGGCAGTGCTGAAATAGCGGATTATATGATGTTACAGGTTTTGAATCGATTGGAGCCTGTTTTCCAACATTTATCGAGAATTAAAGGTATTCATCCAGAAGTATTGTATTTTCAATTGTTGCAGGCTTTAGGTGAACTCTCTACATTTGTGACCAAGGACAAACGTCCTCCAGAATTACCACATTATCTGCATCATGATTTACAGGCTTCTTTTTCTCCCGTTATGGTTGAGTTAAGAAAAAGTTTGACGGCTGTGTATGAGCAAAATGCTATTTCTCTCGAACTGGTGGAGAAAAAGTTTGGTATCCGTGTTTCTCCATTATCGGATAAATCCTTGTTAACTTCTGCTACTTTTGTGATAGCAGCAAAAGCCGATATACCCAATAATCATTTGCGCAGTCTATTACCAGCACAATTACGTATTGCTCCGGTAGAAAGAATACGACAACTGGTGAATGCGGCATTACCGGGTATTGAAATTAAACCTTTACCCGTTGCACCAAGGCAGATTCCTTACCATACGGGGTTTGCTTATTTTGAATTGGAAACCCAAAGCCAATATTGGAATGAACTGGCCAACTCCGGTGGATTTGCATTTCATGTGGGTGGCGACTTTCCTGGTCTTGAGCTGGAGTTTTGGGCTATTAGACAATAACCTGTTACTTTAAGGTGATATGATGACAGATAAACAGCCGGATAAAACGGTATTTCGTAAACCCAGTGTGAATGTTGATCGCACCGTGGTACCCACGTCTCCAGTAACGCCCAGTCAGGATAATATTTTTCCAGAGACATTAACGTCTCCTGTTCAACCGGAAGTTGCCCCTCAACCTCAACAAAATTACTCACCCAATATTGATCAATCATTACATGATATGCAGTTGATGCAGGGGTTAAATCCCATCGTTGGTGCAGCAACAACCCTAATGAATGTTTTTTCTCAAATAAGAAGTACAGTGCAACACAGTAATGTCGGTGGTTTACATCAAAGACTTGTTTCAGAAATTAAAACTTTTGAATCAAAAATAAAAGAAAAAGAGTTAAAACCAGAAATCGTCCTATCGGCCCGTTATGTATTATGTTCAGCTCTGGATGAAGCTGTTTTAAATACTCCTTGGGGTTCAGAAAGCGCCTGGAACCAACGGACATTACTCAGTGTGTTCCATAATGAAACGGCTGGCGGAGAAAAGTTTTTCCTGATTTTGGAACGTATGCGAGAACGGCCTTCTGAAAACAGGGATATGTTGGAACTCTTGTACTTATTAATCAGTTTGGGATTTCAGGGTAAATATAGAATTATGAATCGTGGACGTGATGCGTTAGAGGATATCAGAGATGATTTATTTCGTACCATTCGCAGTCAACGAGGCGAATATGAGTCTACACTCTCACCTCAATGGGAAGGATTGGGAAAAGTTCGTGGTTCACTAAGAGCCTACATACCGATTTGGGTATTGGCCAGTATTGTTGGTATGATTTTGATTGCCAGTTATAGTGGATTTCGTTTGTGGTTGGATGACATTTCAAAACCAGTGATTACTGAACTGGAAAGTATCGTGACGCAACACAAACCTGAAGATGATACATAATAATGTTTTGTTTAATTCACTTTGGACAAGTCATTGAACAGAAAACAACCCATTTAACCGGAGATTCTTTTTTAAAAGAATCAACCACAACAAAACAGTTAACATAATGAAAAAAATAATCGATTTTTTTACCAATAAAATAGTATTAGGTATTCTGGGTTTAATTTCACTGTCAATTATTATTTGGTTTTGGGGTGATGCCATTAGTTTTGGAGAAAACAACTACCGGCCTTTGGAAAGTGAAATAGCTCGCCTGATAACCATCATGGTTATCATTTTACTATGGGGAGCCAATAATCTTAGAATACAATTTCAATCGAAAAAAAATAATGATAATTTGGTAGAAGCACTGAGTAATAGTCAGGATGAAGAACTGGATAATGCCTCTGATGAACAATCAAGAGAAGAACTGCATCAAATACGTGAACGCTTTGATGATGCATTGTCAGTATTAAAAAAGTTAAATTTTAATAAATCCGGGTTTAAAAAAGCACTGTACGAATTACCCTGGTATGTGATTATTGGTCCTCCAGGTGCAGGAAAAACAACCGCATTGGTGAATTCCGGGTTAGAATTTCCTTTGGCTGAAAAGTTTGGTAAAGGTGCCTTAAAAGGGATTGGTGGTACAAGAAATTGTGACTGGTGGTTTACCAATGAAGCAGTGTTGGTTGATACAGCAGGGAGATATGTTACTCAAGACAGTCATCGTGTCGCAGACAGTTCCGCATGGGAAGGCTTCCTCAATCTCTTAAAAAGACATAGAACAAGACGTCCCATTAATGGTGTGATTGTCTCAATTAGTTTACAGGATTTATTAATTCAGTCTGAGGAAGAGCGCTTGCATCATGCTAAAGTGATTCGCAGCCGAATAGATGAGTTAATGGAGAAGCTTGAAATACGTTTTCCTATCTATGTGATGTTTACAAAGACAGATTTAATTTCTGGTTTTTCCGAATTTTTTGAAGACTTGAACAAAGAAGCCCGATCACAGGTCTGGGGCATTTCATTTCCTAATGCATTGCAGCCTACAGAGAGCCCTGATTTTGATTTTCTGGAAAAAGAATATCAACATTTAATGACCAGAATTTACGATAAACTGATGTTGCGTGTGCATCAGGAGCGGGATTTAAAACGGAGAGGTGTAATACAGAATTTTCCACAGCAAATGGAAAATCTTAAACCCATTTTATCGCACTTCTTAAGAAATACTTTTGCAAAAAACAGGTTTCAGCATCAACCTTTTCTACGTGGTATTTATTTTTCAAGTGGCACACAGGATGGTACGCCTATTGATCGTTTAATGACAACAGTGGGTAAAAGTTTTGGTTTTGATGCACATCATATTGCTATGGAACAAAACGAAGGAAAAAGTTTTTTTATAGAAAAGCTGTTTAAGGATGTGGTTTTCCCTGAAGCTGAACTGGTTGGTGCAAACCATAAATATGAAAATTTAATCCGTTGGACGCGTAGAGGTGCTTATGCAGCATCAGTATTGTTAATTGTCGGCTTTTTAAGTATTTGGTGGCAAAGTATTCAAACTCACAAAAGTTATATGAAAGAGGTTCAAGCCCATATCACTGAGTTTAAAACCGAAAAAGATAAACGAGCACATAAAAATTTACGAATTGTTGTGCAACAACTGAATGCACTAGAATCTGCCAGCAGTGTATACGATAAAGACAAGCATATGTGGCTATCGAGTCTGGGTTTATATGATATTAAAGTCGATAAATCTGCCAATAAGGCTTATGCAGTTGAATTGAAAAAAGAGTTTCTTCCCAGATTAATTCAGTATCTGGAAAAACATATTCAACAAGGCTATCAAGGTGGTGACTTATACAATACCTTTAAAGTGTATTTAATGTTTTTTAAACTGGATAAAATAGATAAAGGGCAAATACTTGCCTGGTTTAATAAACAATGGGAAGTGGAATATCATGGTCGTGCGACAGATAGAGAAGAATTAGAGAGACATTTACAGGCTTTACTGAATTTAAAGCTTGACCCCATTACATTAAATAAAAATATGGTGTCTCAAGTCAGAACTTTATTATTGCAGGAGCCAACAGAAAGTAGGATTTACCGTCGTATACGAAGTAATCCAGAATATGATGCCACCTATGATTTATATAATGATTTAGGAGAACATGTTAAAAATACTTTTGAGTTTAATGCACAAATGAGAAAAACATTACGTATTCCTCAAATGTTTACAAAATCTTATTATAAGAATATCGATCTGTCATCTAAATCGCCCATGATTTCTGATTTGCTCAACGATGATTGGGTATTAACAGACGATCAACAATCCAATTTGGATTTTGAAGAAAAGGATTTAAAAGAAATCAGTAAAAAAGTTAAAGTACTTTATGAAAAAGAGTATATCAACGTTTGGAATAAAGTGTTTGCCAGTTTTACAGTTAAAAACTTTGAAAATCTGGATGATGCCAGTGATACTATTTCAGGATTGACTCATCCTGTGTATTCAGCTCTTTCATCAATTTTGGAATTGATGAAAGAGCATACGGAAATAACACCACCCGTACTGGATGGTTTATCTAATAATAAATTAATCAAAGGTAAAGCTAAAAAAGCTGTCGCAGCTGCATCAAATTTTTCAGATAAAGCATTAACACCGATTGATCTGGCGTTCAAAGATATTCATATGTTATTAAGATCAAAAGGTGGCCCCAGACCTTTAGATACTATTCTGGAAAAAGTGGCCGGACTGGAAGAGTTTGTGAATACGGTAGCAACGTCACCTGATCCTGGCGGTGAGGCTTTTAAAATTGCCCAGGCTCGTTATCAGGGTGGCAATAATGTTATCACTAATTTGTTTTCTTACTCAAAGAAAATGCCTAAGCCGGTTAATTTGTGGCTGCGTTCAGTATCCACTCAATCCTGGCGTGTGATTTTAAAGACAGCACATCGTCATATTAATAGTGAATGGCGCTCACAGGTTTATGAGCCTTATCGAGCGAATATAGCCGGACGCTTTCCTTTTAAGAAAAAAGCTCAGGATCAAGTGGCACTCAATGATTTTGCAGATTTTTTTAAGCCTGGTGGTATTATTGATTCTTTTTACATTACTTATGTTAAGCCATTTACAACAAAAAAACTGAATAATCGTATGGTTGATGAAGACAGTCTTGGATTTTTTCCAAAGACCTTATCTCATATAAAAAATGCAAAGAAAATCACAGATATATTTTTTAAACTGGATAAAGAATCTCCAGGATTAAAATTTAAAATGAAAGCCAAAAGAATGCCCGAACACATTCAAGGAAAAGATAGAAACTTTTCATTAGAGTTTGGTGAGTACAAATTGTCTTTTTCACACAGTTATTCACCATTAAAAACACTTGAATGGTCAGCAGCAGATGTCGATAGAGTCATCATATCTTTTGAAGACAGTAATGGGCAATTACATTCCAAAATTTATGAAGGCCCCTGGGCATTATTAAAACTATTTAATGATGCAGATATTTCATCAACCAATCGTTCTACTGTTTATGTCATCACCTTTAATTTGAATAAAAAATTAGGTGGTCAGGTGATTAAGCATAAGATGATTTACGAACTCACAGCAACCAGCCGTATCAATCCTTTTTCAGAAAATGTGTTAACAAAGTTTATTTGTCCAGAATCCATTTAAAAAGGTGTTTCTATGATACAACAAAAACAATTTGTTGGCTTTTACGGAAAATTACCTGCAAATGGTGATTTTATTCAACGTAATCTACCTGCATCATTTATTAATGTATGGGATGAGTGGTTGCAATATTATATTGCATCGTCAAAGGAAAAATTAGGTGAACAATGGTTGGATATTTATTTAACCAGCCCTGTATGGCGTTTTGTTTTTTCTGAAGGTGTGATTGACAGTTACCGATGGGCTGGTATTTTAATCCCAAGTGTTGATAGAGTTGGAAGATACTTTCCTTTTTCTATCGCCAGTAAATTACAATCTAATATTAATCCTTTAGAGTTTTTGGTTTCTCAGGATGACTGGTATGCAAAAGTGACTGAAGAATGTCTGGCATCTTTAGCGGGCACTTTAAGCGTTGATGATTTATTTGAAAAAGTCAATGCTGTGCCCTTGAATAACGGCATGCATTTTAGACGCGTATTAACATCCTCTGAGCATCAAGCCAATTTTATGATGAAGATGCGGGATATTGAAACACATGATCCGGCTACAGCATTTTCACCTTTATTGGATTCCGTATTGATGAAAACCTATGCGAGTTATAGTGCATGGGCAACAACTGGTTCACAAATTGTGCCGCCTTGTTTATTAACAACACAAGGGTTGCCTTCAATCGCTCAACTTCCAGCAATGTTGAGTGGACAATGGCAAGCCTATGCATGGCATGAGCCTCAACCTTTTTCTATATAAAATAGAAGAATGAATGATTCAACATTAAAACGTCCCCTTGTTTGGAAAGCAGCAGCAAAAACTGATCAAGGTATGATACGAACCAATAACGAAGATGCTGTCATATCACAAACGCATAAAGGTATTTGGGCAGTCGCTGATGGTATGGGTGGACATGAAGTCGGCGAAGTAGCCAGCCAGTTATTAGTCGATCACATTGCCGCTATTTCTGAAAGTGATGTTTTATTATCGGAACGCGTGCTTCAGGTTGAAGAGGCCATCCTTCAAACGAATGAACAGTTGTTAACCTACGCCAAAGAAAAATTAGCTGGAGAAATTGTAGGAAGTACCGTTGTTGCTTTAATTATTAAAGGAGAAGTAGGCGTGGTTTTATGGGCGGGAGATTCCCGTTTATATCGCTATAATAAAAAGGGGCATTTAGAACAATTAACACAAGATCACAGCCAGGTTGCAGAATTGGTTGAGCAGGGGTTTATTGATCCATCGGAAGCAGAATCACATCCGGACGCCAATATCATTACACGTGCTGTCGGTGTAAAACAGGATTTATTGGTGGATGCTGCACTATTTCAAGTGTATGCAGGCGATAACTTTTTATTGTGCAGTGATGGCTTATATAACTGTGTCGAAGACAATATACTTGAATATACATTGGGTGCTCATGCTAATATAGAAATAGCTGTTGATGAGTTAATGCGAATTGCTTTGGCCGATGGTGCGCCGGATAATGTATCCATTATTCTTGTTAGAGGGGAGTATGACTCGACAACATAGTGACAAAGAATTTTCACAAACTTTTAAACAACTGGTTAAAAGTTATACGGCACAGCAGATTGATCGCCAGGATTATTTACAGCGACGTAAAAAACTGTTGGATGAAGTTGAATTACATATTAATGCCATGCGTTATTCAAATAGGACTGTGGCACGACAACCAGTGACACAACAGTCAGTGATACAACAACCCACGACTCAGCAGAATGAAACAAAGGTGAGTGAGTCAGAACTACCTGTTGAAAATACAGTAAGTATTCAATCGCAGGAAATTCTTGATGTATCAACGAATGAAAGTATTGCTTCTGTTACATCAGATGATAGTGAAAAAGAGATACTACAAAGTCATCACACCGATAAGTCGGTACAAAATAAAAAACAATATATGAAAAAAAGCCGAGCGGATTTTAAATTTAATAGCACTATTTTTATGAAATGATAAGAGATATCACATATGATTAGGAGGTATAAATAGATAATGATAAAAAATGAAGATTTAAAAGAAGGCGATATAATATTTATAGCCATTCCTAGTTTTCTTTATAGGCGTGTGGCTAAAGGTACTGGTTCCAAAGCGTCACATGTGGGTATTATTTTAAAAGATGATGCAGGTAATTGGGTTGTTGCTGAAAGTGCTGTTCCACTTTCAAAATATTCAACATTAAATGATTTTGTAAATCGAACAGATAAGGGTTGGGTTTGTATCAGACGTTTTAAAGAACCTATTTCACCAGAAAATATTCATGAAATCAAAAAACAATGTGATAAACGAATGGGTATTTTTTATCATTTAGGATTTAAGTATCATTCAAAAAGAATGTTTTGTTCAAAGTTTGTGTATGAAGTATTCAAATCTGTATTAGATATCGAGATTGGAAAACTGGAAACATTAAAGGAACTCTATTCAAAGCTACCATCTACATCATTGTTTTTTTGGCGATTCTGGTATTTTGGTTTCATACCCTGGAATAGAGTGACAGTAACCCCTGCCAGTCAAATGGCGTCCAGTTTATTGGAGACTGTGTATGAAAGTTGATATGACGGTGGGTATGGTTTTATTTATCTTTAACTTGTAAGATATGGTTGATAAGCTGGGTATTTGGTATTAATGATTGGTATCAAACCTCCATTCTAATACTTCGCATTTTTACATTAAAGAGTCATATTTGGGTATTATGAATCAAAATCTGATTTACACAATTGGAGAATAAATGTTTTTTGAAAAAGAAGATAATATGAAAATTATAGCTTCTTTCTTGCATAAAGCTGAAGCTGCACAAATTAAAGATGAATCAAGAGCAATACGTTTATCTATATCGAGAGAAATCATTGGGTATATCAACAAATTTCCCTCAGATTGGGATGAAAGATGTACATTTAATATTGAGGAGATTGGTGACCAATTTCTACAATGGTTAGATGACTTTGAGCAAGATAAAGTTAAACCAATATATGTAGATAGCATCTATTCAAACTCATACCGTTTTCTATGTGAGTTTGATTTTTTGATTAGTACAGATAAAGAGCTTAACAATGAGTTAAGATTAATAAAGAATAAAATTCGAAATGATATTGCTGAAATGGATGATAAAACTAGATCTGAAATAATTTATGCCTCTTACATAATGCCTGCAAATATAGTGAAAAGGCTTATCAATGATACGAATATTGGTGCCTTTAAGGATTTTGAAGAAAAAAAAGTAGAAGCCGAAAAACTAAAGGAAAAATGGGATGAGGAAATCAAATCCAAAGAATTGATTGTAGCAACATTAAAAGATAAGTTAGAAAAGTACAAAATTGGATTTAATTTTGTTGGACTTTATCAAGGGTTTTCTATTCTAGCTGAAAAGAAGAAGAAAGAAGCATTTTTGTTATTTTGCTCTTTGATTATGATGGGAATATTGATTCTGATCCCACTAATTGCAGAAATTATTTTTGCGGTAACGAATCTGTATGGTGATAAAGGTCTTGGAATAGACCATATAATAGTTTTAATTCCAATTATTTCAATCGAAATAATATTGATCTACTTTTTTAGGGTAATACTTTTGAATCATCGGTCTGTGAAAGCTCAAATTATGCAAATTGAACTTAGGCAGACACTCTGCCAGTTTATCCAAAGTTATACTGATTATTCATCTGAAATAAAAAAACAGGATGATAAAGCTTTGGAAAAATTTGAAAACTTAATATTTAGTGGAGTATTATCAGACCCAGAGAAGTTTCCCAGTATCTTTGATGGCATTGAACAAATAGGTAATCTAATTAAGAATATAAAAAACAGATAACATGCAGCCCTTAGGGTTGTATTATTACTTTTTGCTCGATGTAATCCTGAGAGCTATAGCAAGCAATAATAGACATTCTGATTTTTTAAAGTTCCTTCCAGTCAAATGGCGTCCAGTTTATTGGAGACTGTGTATGAAAGTTGATATGACGGTGGGTATGGTTTTATTTATCCTTAAATTTTTTTGAAGAGATGTTGTTTTATAGTGATTCTACACTAGATATTGACTATTGTACTTATCAGATATTGTTGGTAATCTGAGTGTCTGATTTTACCTTTAAGAAAAAAACTAATATTTGCTGAAAATATCAGAATATTAACAAGCAAATGCGATTTAATCAGTGGTTAGGTAATGAAACTCACAAATGAGCTGTATATAATTTTCAACTTCCCACATCTAATCTATTCGGAGATAAAATGTCTATTCCAAATCTTATCATAGCAGCCAATGGTTCGGTTCCCACCAATAATTTAAGGCCTCACAATTGCCATGAAGCGGTTTTGGGTTGGATACTTCAAGCTAAATATCCTTCTCTTAGAAATGTGGATCCCTTGTCTCAAGGTGTGGAAAAAGCCTGGTTGACCCTTCGTTCAATTACCGAGCGTTTTGGTGGTGCGAATCCTAAGCAGCTCACGGGTGATTGGGTTGCGAGGAACCTGTATAAAGGTGTTGTATTCAAAATTATGCCGCCGATTAGAAGTAACACTTTTTCGGTAGGTGATATCATATTTATGGGAGCACGTAACAACCCTCAT
Source organism: Kangiellaceae bacterium (assembly GCA_965230335.1). Lineage (GTDB taxonomy): Bacteria > Pseudomonadota > Gammaproteobacteria > Enterobacterales > Kangiellaceae > CBDDKS01. The sequence goes on from CBDDKS010000006.1 coordinate 2,489,311, forward strand.
CACTCAATGGTGGTTGTAGAAGTTGCCGGTGGACAGGCTCTGGCTCGTGGTTTCAATAACGCAGGTGCATTTGGAGGGCCTTTTATGGCTTGGGATAGAGAGCTGCGAAATCTTGCAGATATTGAGCGTTGGGATACGGCAGGAAATTTTAAAGGAAACAACGGACCTTGTCCGCTACATGTTATTCGTTATGATCAGGTCGCACGAAACATCCCTGACGATATGAATTTCTAGGACATCAAAAAAGTTGTTTGTAGCATCGAGTGGCAATGTTTATTGCCCTTGAATTTGTATTGCTAACATTTTCCAACAATAGTGGGCTCTCTGATTGTTAAAGTTGTATCAGATATTGACTATTGTTTCTGTCAGAGCTTGTTGATAAGCTGGCTGTCCCATTTTGTTGTGAAGTGTAATGTAAAAATTAGATATGATGATCTTTTATCGCCTAACTACTGCCATTCAATATAAATTCTGGTACACTACCCCAATTCGTGAAATTAACGGTTACATTTAAGGAAGTATAATAATGAAGTATGTACTTTGTTTGATTTTTTTAATATTCAGTTTATCTGCAGCTGTCAAGAGTGTTGATTCTGGAGTAGCGATTGAAATAAAGAAGATGTATTTCTATTCAACGGGAGAGACTAATCCTGATTTTAAAGGAATGGTACAAATTGATTTTGGAACTATACCTTGGACAACTAATACAAATTGTAATACTCGATATGTAATGGTTAGAGGAGAAGATAGTCATATCATTTCAGCGCTTCTATCTGCACAAGCTAGAAATGAGCCGGTTCGAATTTATACAGAAGACAGTATTAACAATTCTGGTGGTTGTGTACTAAGAGCAATCGGCCTTTAAAAAAATAGACACATACGGTTACTTTGTATTTTGCTTTGCTAAAACACACAGTAGCCCTTAACGTTAAAATAATTCATTATACCGAATGATCGTAGTTAGACGTTTTCCACTTACCTGATAATACAGAAACTGTTTGTCTCAATATTAAACTATTATTCTAAATAACGCTTACTAATTATTTTTTCTATACGCAATATTTAAACATCATATATAAAATGGTCGATAATGAGCATCTCCTGGAAGTTTTTTTTATTTTGACGTGTTGAATTGAGTCATAAAAAGTATTCAAGTTATCAACAATATCTTACAGTTCAAATCTGATTTTTATCTTTATGAGCCTGACGTTGTTCAATGACTAAAGATTGTAAAGCCTGGTTAAAATCTTTCCCTTGTTTGACTAATTTTAGTTTTTCGGTTGCGAATAATTCAATTAAATCATTTTCAAAAGGATCCAGGCGGCGTTGTCCCTGATTGTCGATAAAAATATATTTGCTGGTTGTTGTCGATATAATATTTAAAATCAGTTCCTGTTTTTCTTTATTAGGCGTCATGTAACTGACAACGGCACCGGGCAAAAGAGATTCAACTTCTTTTTTGGCTTTTAGGCGACGTTTAGATAGTTTTTCTTCTTCTTTTCTGGCTACCTCAAGAGCTTTTTGTTTTTCTTCTTCCAGTTTTTTACGTTTTTGCTCTTGTAGTTCGCGTTCTTCTTTAATTTTCTCTCGGATTAATGCGCGTGCTTCTTCTTCGGCAGCCATTTTTCTGGCTTGATCAGCCGCTGCTTCTTTTTCTATTTGTGAAAGATGTTTTTCTAAAAATTCAACGCGTTGTGTTAATGTGTTGTCTAAATACTCAGTCAGTTCTTCCCAGTAGTCATGGGTTTCTATGGGAACAATAGGTAGGTGTTTTAATGAAAACCCAGGTGACTCAGTGTTAAACTCTGCAACCAAAGTACCCGACAGGTTAACAAATACAAGCCATTTTCCTGTGTAATCTCTGGGTATTAACTGACAACGAAATCTTTTACCTGATTGAATTAAATAATACCAGTCATCATCTGTTAACAGTTCTTCGTTATATTCATTATCAATCAGATCAAAGTTATTTTTGTTGATATGGCTGGTTTCCAGAATATCCGTTGCCGATATAATAGTGTGTAAGTCCAAACGTTCACCTTGTCTCTTTTTAATATGTAATTCTTCCAGCTCATAGAAAAAATGTTGCAAGGCTGTTGAGTCGGGTAGTAGTTTTTCTAAGTCAGTGTATAAACGTTTTAAAGCACTGGGGACTTTTTTATCATATTCATCCACATAGTTGGTGTAATCTGTTGACATGATGCTCCATATTAATATTTCTGAATCTTCGATGGCTTGATGCCATTTTTGTCCTACAGGTCCTGTTTCCATAAATATTTTTTTTAAATGAGGGCTCATAAAGTTTTCTAAAAACTCTATAAGAAACACAGGGAATTCTATGCCTTCTATTTTACTGGCAATATAGTCAGCAATGAAAGTTTCTGCTTTGGTTTCTCTTTCTACTTTTCGTTTGTGTTCAATAATTTTTTTTAATCGTGAGGTTCGATATTGATGAAACACATTTTCAAGAGAAAGAATGCGATTGGTTGCCTGTTCATAGAGTCTGGGTGAGCTGGCTTTTTGGTTTAATTGAGACAATACCAAACGTATGCCTTCCAATAATTTTTTGGCTAAATCACCACTACGATGATCCCAGCATTCAGACAGCATGAGTAATTTTGACAAGGTGATTTTTGCAGGATGCTGTTTGACTTGTAAAAATTCTGGTGAATGTACCGACAGTTGTGCCCAGCTGAGTGCTAATAGTTGCATTAAGCGTTGCATTTCTTCGTGCTGTTCTGAGAGTCCGTTGAGAAACTGTAAACTGAGCTCACTTAATTGCAGGCTGCTTTTAATTTGAGGGGGAATTAAATAATCACCTCTTTTGGGCAAATATTGATAAATGGTGGATATAATTTCATAGCGATGTAATGCAGACTGCGATGGTTGAACAGCAGACATACTGTCTTTATATATTTTTTGAAGAATTTTTAAAACATCCTGAGCAGACAGCTTTGTTTGGTATTCGCTTTGACGTTTATCATGCTCTTGAAACAGCCGCTGTTCTAATTCACGGTTCTTTCGGCTTTTTTCAAAAATATTTTTATTCATACGGTTTTTTTAAAATGAGCAGATAATCCCAAACTTTTTTAAGGGAGGGTAAAACAACAGGGGTAGGCCCTAGCTTTTATCCTGCTATATAGTATAAAACATTCTTGAATAATTGCTCCCTAAGTGATTCATTAATGATGATAAATTGAGAATAGAAGGAGGCAGGCAGGTCGTCTATTTGATGATTTATTCAGATAGTTTATATTCTGGACTTTACTGTTTTACATACTTGATTCATTTGCTCTAGAAGAGAAAATATCAGATATAAAAAATATTTTATCTCATAAAATGATTATTTGTAGTGTGAATTTGATTTGTTTCAATATTGATGAGAGAAATGATGCAATAAATCACTAGTCGTCAGCACAGCTTAACGGTATGATGCATTCAGCTTTTAAAGCATATTCAGAGCTATTTTATGCCTTTTTACTGATAGGTTTGATTCAATATAGCTGATATATCATGAAATATGCATCTTTGGCTATCTTGAGTATATAATGGTGCCTATTTGCCAATAACTATAAGGTTTTATTAAAGAAATTATGTTTAAAAAGATTCGAGGCCTGTTTTCAACTGATTTATCCATAGATTTAGGTACTGCAAATACATTGATTTATGTCAGAGAAAAGGGAATTGTACTCAATGAACCTTCTGTTGTTGCGATACGTAGAGAAAGGAATGGCAATAAAACCCTGGCAGCAGTTGGACAACAGGCTAAAGTCATGTTGGGAAGAACACCTGGTAATATAGAAGCCATACGCCCGATGAAAGATGGCGTGATTGCTGATTTTGAAGTGACAGAAAAAATGCTACAGGAATTTATCAGAAAAGTGCATGACAGCAGCTTTTTTATGCGACCCAGCCCCAGGGTTTTGGTGTGTGTACCTTGTGGTTCAACACAGGTTGAGCGACGAGCTATTCGTGAATCTGCCTATGGCGCAGGTGCCAGAGAAGTCTACTTAATTGAAGAACCTATGGCAGCCGCTGTTGGATCAGGTATGCCTGTGGGAGAGGCACGAGGTTCTATGGTCGTTGATATTGGTGGCGGCACCACTGAGATTGCTATCTTGTCATTAAATGGTGTTGTGCATTCGGAATCTGTGAGAGTGGGTGGAGACCGATTCGATGAAGCCATTATTGAATATGTACGTCGTAATTACGGTACGATTATTGGTGAAAGTACAGCAGAGCGTATCAAGCACGAGATTGGTATGGCCTATCCCAGTACAGAAATTATGGAAGTGGATGTCCGGGGGCGAAATCTGGCTGAAGGTGTGCCAAGAAGTTTCACGATCAATAGTAACGAAGTGCTTGAATCTTTAAGGGATCCTTTATCAGGTATTATTAGGGCCGTTAAATCAGTTTTAGAACAATCTCCCCCGGAATTGGCAGCAGATATTTCAGAAAGAGGCATCGTGTTAACGGGTGGTGGGGCACTCATTCGTGGTATTGACCGTTTGTTTATGGAAGAAACAGGATTGCCCGTTGTTATTGCAGACGATCCACTGACCTGTGTCGCAAGAGGTGGTGGAAAAGTGCTGGAAACCATAGAAATACACGGTGGCGATTTATTCTCTCACGATTAAAGTTGGGTTAAATTAACTCAACTTTTTACTTTGACGGGAGACTGAACCATTAAACCTCTTTTTCTTTCCGGAACATCCTATTTAACACGCTTATTCATTGTGGGAGTGTTGTCGGCTGTTTTAATGTTTTTTGATTCCAGTTTCAGTCCTGTTCGAAATGTTTTTGCAACGGTTGCAGCGCCTTTATTTTATATTGTCGATTTACCCAAACAACTCATGGTATGGGGTGGAGCTCGTATTCAATCACGTGAAGTATTGTTTAGAGAGAATCAATCATTAAAAAATGAAGTATTTATTTTGAAAGGGCAATTGCAGACCTTGATTAATATGAAGGTTGAAAATGAAGAGTTACTGAATCTTTTAGGGACAGAACAAAAAATAGAAGGGCGTAAACTGGTTGCTGAAATTATTCAGGTTGCAACCGATCCTTTTACTCACGAAATTGTTATTAATAAAGGTGCTTTAGATGGTGTGTATAAAGGTCAGGCAGTGGTTGATGCTTATGGTGTGATGGGACAGGTTATTCGGGTTACACCTTTAACGAGTCGTGTGTTGCTCATTACAGATACACGTCATTCTATACCTATACGTTCTGAACGCAGTGGTGAAAGAGCTGTAGCTTATGGTCGTGGTGATGATTTAAATGTGATTAGTCTACAGTATGTACGCAGTACAGCAGATTTTCAGGAAGGTGATGTATTGTTGAGTTCAGGCATTGGAGAGCGTTTTCCAAGTGGTTATCCGGTTGCAGTGGTAGAACGTATTAAAACTAACTCAGATTCTGCTTATATGTTGGTTGAAGCAACAACCATTGCTCATTTATCCCGTTCTGGTCAGGTGTTGTTAATTTGGCCGGAAAGTTTACCTGAGCCAACAGAGCTTCTTCATCAGGATGAACCAAAAAGTGATGAAATAGATTTAGATGAGACGCAGTCAATAGATTTAGAAAACCAGGAGGAATCACACGATGAATCCTGATGCCCGACATAACTATCGTGTTATTTTAATCACTTTTATTTTAGCCATTTTATTGGATATTTTTCCTTTGCCGGATAATTTGGTGTTTTTTAAACCTGAATGGCTGACGTTAACCTTGATTTATTGGATAGTCGCTTTACCCCAGAGAGTGGGTATTTTTACAGCGTGGTTTCTGGGGTTATTTGTTGATGTGATTCAAAATACACATTTGGGATTACATGGTATCAGTTTTGCGGTGACTGCCTACTTTTGTTTGATTTTATACAAACGTATTCGTTTGTTTCCGAGAGTGAAGCAGGCATTGGTGGTTGCCATGTTAATCGGTGTGTATCTACTCATTCGATTATGGCTAAAAACCATGACACAACCCGTAGATCGCCATTTTGGCTATTGGATTCCTATGGCGACTTCTGCCTTAATGTGGCCATGGTTGTACATATTATTAAGAGATGTCCGGCGAAAATATCGAGTGAATTAAAAGAAAATAGCTGAATCAAGAGACAGCTGTTGAATTAAATAGACGGTCGTTGAATAAGAGAAAGTTATGTCACGTGGTTTTAAAAAAATCTGTTTGGCCTCACAGTCACCCAGGCGGCAAATGCTGTTACAGCAGATAGGCGTTGATTTTGAAGTATTCGTTCCTGATATTGATGAAACGCCCGATGGCAACGAATTGCCCGAAGATTATGTCCAGCGTATTGCTCGTCAAAAAGCAGAATCAGTCTGGTTTCATCAGGATTATCATCGAAACTATCCGGTCGTTGCTGCCGATACAGCCATCGTTATAGATAATACCATATTGGGAAAACCCAATAATGAGCAGGATGCTAAAGATATGCTACAGTCTTTATCAGGAAGACAACATCAGGTTTTGTCTGGTACAGTGGTAGGATACGATGCACAGTTTGATGATAGACTCAGTCACAATCAGGTTTTTTTTCGTCAATTAACCACCGAAGAAATTAACCATTACTCTACTATTGGTGAAGGTCGAGATAAAGCAGGCGGTTACGCGATACAAGGATTGGCTGCCAGCTTTATTGAAAGAATAGAAGGTAATTATTCCAGTATTATGGGGTTGCCTTTATTTGAAGTCAGTCAATTATTAAGTTTATACCAAGTGAGTTTTTGGTTAACACAAAATAATCAGTAAATGAGTCAGAGGCGTTTCGTTATTCGGGTGTCAATCAATGAGTGAAGAAATATTAATCAATATCAGTCCCCAGGAAACCCGGGTTGCCGTTGTTGAAAATGGCATGTTGCAAGAGCTCATGATAGAAAGGAATAAAAATAAAGGGTTGGTGGGTAATATTTATTTGGGAAAAGTAGTTAGAGTATTGCCAGGCATGCAGGCAGCTTTTGTGGATATTGGCTTATCAAAAAGTGCTTTTTTACATGCATCGGATATTCTTGAAGTTAAAAATATTCAAAATGAAGCTGAGAATATAGATGAGAGTATTTCAGTGAATCAGGAGAATGATGCTGCAAAAGAATCCATACCTGATATTACGCAGTTATTAAAAGAAGGGCAAGATGTTACTGTACAGGTCATAAAAGATGAATTAGGCACCAAAGGAGCAAGGTTAAGTACACAAATTACCTTACCCAGTCGTTATTTGGTTTTGTTACCTGATCATGAGCATATTGGTGTATCACAACGAATAGATAATGAAGAGGAAAGACAGCGTCTTAAAATCATATTATCCAATGTAGAAAATCTATCATCCGGTTTTATCGTCAGAACAGCGGCAGAAGGTACCGATGAAGAGGCTTTACTTCATGATATTGGTTTTCTGAAAAAAACCTGGAATAAAGTACAAAGGAAAATACAGTCACAAACTGCGCCATCACTGTTATATGAAGATTTAAATTTGGAATTACGTGTGATTCGCGATCTGTTAGAAACAAAGATAGAGAAAATCCGGGTCGATTTGGAAAGTGCTTATCATTTGATGCTTGATTTTGCTTCAGAGTTTATGCCAAAAATAAAAGATAGGATTGAGTTTTATCAAGGGCGTCGACCATTATTTGATGTTTACAATATCGATGATGAAATTGAAAAAGCGTTAAATCGTCAGGTTCCTCTAAAATCTGGCGGTTATTTAATTATTGATCAAACAGAAGCCATGACAACCATAGACGTTAATACGGGTGGTTTTGTGGGATATCGGAATTTAGAAGAAACCATATTTAAAACCAATCTGGAAGCAGCCGTTGCTTTAGCCAGGCAGCTGCGCTTAAGAAATTTAGGCGGTATTATTATTATTGATTTTATTGATATGGAAGAAGAAGAACATAAACGACAAGTGATTCGTGCTTTGGAAAAAGCATTGGAGCAGGATAATGTCAAAAATAATATTTCTGAGGTTTCTGAGTTAGGATTGGTGCAAATGACACGGAAACGAATTCGTGAAAGCCTGGAACGACTGCTATGTGAATATTGTCCAACATGTCAGGGGCGAGGGATGATTCGAACCGTTGAAACGGTTTGTTATGATATCTTTCGTGAAATTTTACGCTCAGCACGTGCGTTCGATGCTCAAAAATTACTAGTGCTGGCTTCTCAGGAGGTGGTTGACAGTTTACTTTACGATGAAGCCAATAGTGTTGCTGAATTAGAAGAAGTGATAAAAACACCCATTCGTTTTCAAGTTGAGCACTTATACAGTCAAGAGCAATTTGATGTTGTTTTTATTTAAGAAATAAACGGTTTTACATAAGCAGTTAACTGGTCATTTTGTGAAATTAAAAGCTTTTATTGCAAGCAGTGTTAACAAGTTATGGTTAAGTGTTGCTTCTATTATTATTATATTTGCCTTTCTGGTGATTGGCTTAAGAGTTTTTTTACCTTATTTGGGATATTATAAAAGTGATATTGAAAGTTTTCTCAGTGAAAAATTAGGGGTGCAGGTAAAGATCGAAGCGATTGATGCTTCCTGGGAAGAAAAAGGACCACAATTTATTATAAAGAATCTGGTTATTCATGATATATCGGATGAGTCCAATAGACAGCTGCTTCAATTCAATGATATTTTTATTGGTATGGACTTTTGGCAATCTTTACTTTACAGGCAATGGATAACACACGAAATTAAAATTAATGATAGTAATATTCATGTAAATATTGATGCAGATATAGTTAATCAGTTAGGCGTTGATCGTGATTCTAAGAATTATAATAAAAATGATTTTTTACTGGATATTTTATTAGGACAAAATGATGTGCAACTTAAAAATATTACCTTTCATTTACATCGAAAGAATAAAGTGTTATCAAAAAATGATAACCATGATGTTAATAAAAATATAAAAACGATATTTAAAGACACATCCATTGAGTTGAATTTTTTAAATATCTATAATTATGGCGAACTACACCAAATTGTTGGTGAGTTACATCAGGAAGGAGAAGGGCGATTATTAAGCGTATTGGAATTATATGGTGATCCAAGAAAAAATAATGCAAAAGCACAATTTTATTTAAAGTCACACAAAATATCACTACCAGAGTTGCCTTGGATACATGATTTTTATTCTGGAAATGTTGAGCAGGGATTATTCGATACAGAAGTTTTAGCGACTTGGTCTTACGATGGTTGGCAAAATGTTGCTTTAAGCACACAGTTGAGTAATCTAAAGTTTGCGATTAATGACAAAATGTTTCGTTATGATGATATTACAACGGCATTAAATTGGATAAAGCTGGATAGGACTACTGGAAAAACTTTATTAAAAGAATTGAAAGTCACTGAAAAAGAGCAATCAGTGACACGTTTTAATGATTTGGAATTAACCTATATCAATCATCCCGATAAAGAATTACGTATTCAACATTCAAATATTCAGTTAGGACAGTTAAATAGTTTATGGGCATTGTTAATTCAAGAGCCTCATATACAAAAATGGTTTTTAACAGCAAATCCACAACTCAACTTAAACAGTATTGATATCACTTTGAAACATGAAGAGACAATAGGTTGGTTTTTTGAGAAGAGCCGTATTGATATTGCTGAATTTATCATGCAACGAACAGATTCAACACCGTCTATGTCACCTATGCAAGGCTGGATAACTTTAGACAAGAAAAAATATGACTACGTCTTTTCATCTAAAAAAGGTGAAATGGATTATAGGCCTTTATTTCGTTCAATCATCCCATTTAAACAATTGAATATTTCTGGTAGTTATTATTTAAATGACAGTGGTACACAATTAAGTTTTAAACAGTTTTTATTGGAAACAAAGGATCTTAAGATCAATGCATTAGGTAATCTTAACTTTGAATATGGTCAGGATGCTGAAATAAGCTTGTACACCGAGTTACTGAAAGCAAATGCTAAAGAAAAATCTTTATATTTACCCGTTAAAGTGATGTCGAAGCCTTTAATTGAATTTTTGGATAATTCTATTAAGGATGGAGAAGTAAGTTTTGCACAGTTACATTTGCAAGGGCGTTTGGTTCCTAATATATTGGGGCAGGTTGATACTGTTTTTGAAATTATGGGGCAAACCAAAAATCTGGATTTTCAATATATACCTGGATGGCCTAAATTGGATAGATTGGATGCGGACTTGTTTTTTACAGCAGATAGTGTTGATATTGAGACGAGAAAAGCGTCTTTATGGGGTATCAATATTACTCAAGGAAAAGCGGCTATTCCCAGTTTTATCGATAAAGATTTGAAATTACTGTTAGATATTCAGGCAGACTTTGATGGAAAAAATGCTCGAAAATTTGTTGATAGTTCACCGTTAAAAAATATATTAGGCAACATTTTATATAAAGTCAGAACGGAAGATGATTTATCATCGCAAATCAGTGTTGATGTACCATTAAATCGTACCAATGACTTTAAATTGAAAGGACGGTTAAATTTGAAAGGGATTAATGTATTTCTACCCGATATTCAGGTGTTAGCAGAAGATGTAAAGGGACAGCTTTATTTTACTGAAAAAGATATTGCAGCCAATGAACTGATTTTTAATAGTTTTGGTGGAAGAAGTCGTTTAAATATTGATACACTTCATGAAGAAGGTCATGATTACATTCATTTGGACTTTGCTGGTAAAGTGGATATAGAACCAATTATGAATTGGTTGCCATTGAACTTTACTGTCCCAGCAACAGGAAAAACATCTTATTTAGCGGAAGGTCGTTTTTGCCTTGGGGGGTGTCTTGGCAATCAAATTCAACTATCTATTGAGAGTACTTTAAATAATGTGACAGTTTCTTTGCCTGAACCGCTTTTTAAATCAGCGGAGACACCATGGGCATTTAAATTTAATTTTCAACAAAATCCGTTAGAACAAAAAATGTCATTTTCTATAGATGAACACGTGGTTTCATTTTTAAATTACAAACCTTCAAATGAAGGTTATCAAATGAGCTCAGGCTCAATGATGATCGGAAATATTGATACAGGTGTCCAGGTTGTTGAAGATCAATTAGCTGTTAATATACATTTTGATGAACTTTCTTTTTTAGAATGGATTGGAGTATTTAACACAAGTATTAAAGGTAATCAGGAAAAAACGTCAAATACATTAGAGTCTGTGACTTATTTTAATGTGAAAAAGTTATTAATAGGCAAAATAGCGCTTCATCAGGTTAAGGCTGAGCTAAAGTGGTTAAGTGATAATACACAATTGGTTTCTTTCTCTTCGGATGAAACCAAAGGTACGATTAAAGTACTGTCTGATAAAAAAGTGGATGTTTTTTTAGAACATTTGTCTTTAGATCTTAATTCATTGACTGAATCAGAATCTGATATAAAACAGGAAGGTCAACAACATATATCAAATGTAGTCAATACGACAAAGGATAAAGACAATTTATTGGAGACTATTGATTTTTCTCAATGGCCAGAAATTAGTATTCATTGTCAGTCCTGTAAAGTAAATGATATTGATTTAGGTGAAATGAAAATGACAACCTCATCAGAGGGTGATGTGTTTTCAATAAATGGTAATACGATGATTTCTCAATTGATGACTGCTCCTTTTGAGTTAATTTGGGACAATTCTAAAGACATACAAAACTCTCGTTTACGAATGCGTATTGAAAGCTCTGGATTTGGAAAATTACTGAAACATTGGGGTGTTAAGGTTGATATGGAACAAACATCCGGTGTAGCTGGTGTAGATTTAAACTGGATGGGTTCACCTTTTGATTTTGCTTTTCAACATTTGTCAGGAGATACTTTTTTTAATATGAAAAAAGGTTATATTAAAAACTTTTCTGATCAGGAAGCCCGTGTTTTTTCATTGCTCAGTGTGCAATCTATTTTTCGTCGATTATCTCTTGATTTTGAAGATATCTATAAAGAAGGTTTTTTCTATTCCAGTATGAAAGGAAAAATGCTTGTTGAAAATGGTGTTTCAACGATTAAAACCTTTAAGATTGATGGTAAAGCTGCTGAAGTTTCTCTTTCTGGGAATATTAATCTGGTCAATAAAACCTTAGATCAACAAGCCCTGATTGTTCCTAAAGTAACGTCCAGTTTACCCATTTTAGCTGGTTGGGCTGTTGAACCGACAACGGGCTTTTTTGTCTTTTTATTAAGCAAATTATTTAAGCCTAATATTGATGTTATTACACGTATTGAATATGCTATTTCAGGGCCTTTTGATAATGTCAATGTTGTTGAACTCAATAAAAAAACCAAAAAAATGAAATTACCTAAAGAAGCAAAATCTCAAGAAAAAGAGGAAGCAGAAAAGGCAGAAAAATGATGAATCCTTTATTAAATGTTGCACTCATTCAAATGTGTTCTTCAAGTTCACATGAAAATAACCTGACGTTTATCGAAGAAAAAATTACTGAAACCTGTCAAGCACCAACAGATTGGATCGCTTTGCCTGAGTATTTTCCAATTATGGGTATGAAAGAAAAAGATAAATTACCCATTGTTGAAGAACAGGGACGCGGACCGATACAGTCCTTGCTAGGCAGCTTGGCACAAAAAAATAATGTTTGGATTTTTGCCGGCAGCATGCCCATTGCTTCGGAGGATCCCCAAAGACCTTATGGACGTTGTTTGATATTTAATTCAGAAGGAGAGTGTGTCACCCATTATGATAAAATTCATTTATTTGATGTTGACGTTGGCGATAATATTGGCAGCTATTTTGAATCAAAAGGGACACAGGCAGGAACACACCCTGTGATTTGTGAAACACCTTGGGGAAAAGTGGGCTTGGCTATTTGCTATGATTTACGTTTTCCAGAATTGTTTCGCTATTATGCACAAAATGAAGTTGATTTTTTTGTCATACCTTCAGCGTTTACTGAAAAAACCGGTGCGGCACATTGGGAACTATTGTTAAGAGCAAGAGCAGTTGAAAATCAATGTTTTGTATTGGCCCCTGCACAAGGTGGTTTACATGAAAATGGACGACAAACCTGGGGACATTCTATGGTCGTTCATCCCTGGGGCAATATTATTGCAGAGCTTCAGCAATCACCTGGTATTCTACGATGCCAGATAGATTGCCGTGAGATAAGCGATTTACGACGCAATATGCCGGTGCATCAGCACAGATGTTTATAAGTATCCAGAACTCAGGTTAAGCAGATGTTTTGTGACCGAGTGTTCGTGTTTGAGTGTTTGTATTCGAGTGTAAGCATGATACAGTGCTGAGTGTTGATAACATAATTCAATTAGGGTTACATGAATGAGTTCAATTGAAACAGTTTCCGATTATTTTTTATCTCAATCTGATGTTGATAAAAAAGATTTAGTCACAGTGATTGAGTCTGCACTAACCAATCAAATTAATTATTGTGAATTATATTTTCAAAGTGTTCGGCAAGAAAGCTGGGTATTGGATGACAGTATTATAAAGAATGGTAGTTATCATGTTGATAAAGGGGTTGGTGTCAGGGCCATTGCTGAAGATAAAACAGGTTTTGCCTATTCAGAAGATATTCTTTTGCCAGGTTTGATGCAGGCAGCCAATGCTGCCCGAAGTATTGCAAAAACCGGTGGACAACATACTGTGAATGCCTGGCAGTCCCGTCAATTGCCGTCTTTATATCTGGGTGATGATCCGATTTTGTCACTGAATGAAGATGAAAAAATTAATTTATTAAAAGAAATTGATGATATTGCCCGTGCGCAGGATCCTCGTGTCAAACAAGTGATGGCTTCCATTAGTGGTTCTTTTGAAAAAATCCTGGTAGCTGCCAGCGATGGTACTTTTGCTGGTGATATTCGACCTTTAATACGCCTCAATGTGACTGTATTGGTTGAGCAAAATGGACGCAGGGAGCAGGGGAGTGCAGGAGGAGGTGGTCGACGTCAATATGCTTATTTTATAGAGCAGGGTTTGGCAGAAAGTTTTGCTAAAGAAGCCGTTCGTCAGGCTTTGGTTAATCTGGAGGCGATTGATGCACCCGCAGGCGCTATGCCAGTTGTACTAGGTCCTGGTTGGCCAGGTGTCTTATTGCATGAAGCCGTTGGGCATGGACTGGAAGGTGATTTTAATCGTAAAGGTTCATCTAACTTTTCAGGAAAAGTGGGTGAACGTGTGGCTTCGCCTTTGGTCAGTGTTGTCGATGATGGTACATTACCAGACTTAAGAGGATCATTAACCATTGATGATGAGGGTACACCCAGTCAAAAAACATTACTGATCGAAAATGGTATTTTGCAAGGGTATATGCAAGATAAAATGAATGCACGCTTAATGAATCAGTCCTGTACAGGAAATGGCCGTAGAGAATCTTATGCACATTTGCCTATGCCACGTATGACCAACACTTATATGTTAGCTGGTACAGATGAACCTGAAGATATTATTAAAAGTGTCAATAAAGGATTGTATGCTCCTAACTTTGGTGGTGGACAAGTCGATATCACTTCAGGAAAGTTTGTCTTTTCAACCAGTGAAGCTTATTTAATTGAAAATGGAAAAATTACGGCACCAGTTAAAGGCGCTACCTTAATTGGTAATGGCCCTGATGTTATGGGAAAGATTTCCATGTTAGGACATGATTTAAAGCTTGATCAAGGTGTGGGTGTTTGTGGTAAAGAAGGCCAGTCGGTGCCTGTTGGTGTCGGTCAACCAACACTCAAGATTGACGAGCTGACCGTTGGTGGTACTCAGTAAATAGCCTGAGATCAGAATAACACCATGAATGTTATTCTGATCTCACATTGAAACATGATATTTGAGACATCATAAAAAATGTCTCAAATATCAGGCAATGAAAGATAAGTTAGTGTGCTTTATACCGATTAAAAAAAGAGGATAATCTTTCTTTAAATAACGCCAGCAATGCTGTTGCTCGAACATATAAAGGAACAAAAATATCTGATTCGTTGGAATATTCACCTTCATTTACATCGGTAATAAAAGCTTTAACACGGTAAGTCACGTCGCCTGTTTTAACATCTCTATCAATAAAGTGAGTTTGATTTTCATCTACCTGTGCTATTTCATAAAAATACCCACGTTTGTCTCGACGTTCTATGCTAAAGCCTGATTCATTACGATTGGTATCCTCCCAATTTAATACAACACCTTTTCGTGATAGTTCAGAGGTTAAATTATTGACAGCATTGAGTCTGTCAGTACAACTACCATAAATATAGTAAGAAACACGAGAACCATTACTTTGGGAATGTTCAAAAAGAATTTGATAGAAAGGTGTTTCTTCTATGTTCGTATTGAGTGTAAAAACACTATTATCATTGGTGTTCAAGGTCAATGTTGAACTCTCTGAAAAGCTGCTGCCTGACGGTGTTGCTTGAATAATATTAAGCTCTTGTCTATCAGGTAACTCATCAGCAGACATGATAAAAAAGATACTGTCATCTTCTGTAAAAGAAAAACTGTCATCAATCGTAAATGTAATATCTAAACTGCCATCTTCTTTTTCTCTAAAGTTATAAGCGACACCATCTAGTTGACCACTACATTTGGTTGAATCATTAGTTGGTGCTTTAAAGAAAGCATCAAAAGCCGTATTTTGTACTTCATCATCACAAAAAAAGTTATTACGGATGGTTTCTGCAGTTGCTCGTATCCGTAACAATTGTTCATGAGTGAATATGGTGGTTCTACAACCCGTTGTGATGGGGTTCATAATGTTAGAAAAGTCAGACACAAAAACATCACCATTCGGATCAATGCGCTCTCTGGATAACTGACAATTCATATTAAGAGAAATATCACTCACAATAAAGGGGGCCGCTGGCGTATCGCAAATTAAATCGCCAGCTACTTCACAATTACTGCCATTCACAAATTCTGTACCTAAAAAACTTTCATTGATATGAAACAATCCAAAAAAATGTCCTAATTCATGGACTATAATTTCAGGTGTTGATGTATTGGTTAATACAACCCAGTTGCCTTCTACATCATTGCCACCACCCGGTAAAGAAGATACACCGCCAACACCAGGAATTCTATCAAAGAAAAAAGCATTCATTGTATTGGGTTTGCCTATGCTTGGTTCGAGTTCATTGGTTAGGGTTGCTTGAGAAATATTAAGACTTTCAAGATCGTCGACCAATGATTGTTTGATTAACCCACAAAGCTCAAATCTGATATTAATTTGACGATAAAATTCGTTACCTGAATCAATAAGTTTCTGGATAGCTGTAATGTTGATGATGTCTCTTTCAGGGGTATCTTCTAGTATGATGGGATTTATAGGGATAACAATTTCAGGTAGAGTAGATAAATCAATATTTTGCTCTCTTAATTCATTAATTCGATTTTTAATTGTATTACGTACTTCTACAGAATTTCTTCTTTCAAAAGCATTAGTAACAGTTTGATTGAGTTCTGTATCATGAGTATGATATTTCAATGCATGTGCATTGATTGGTGTATTAACATTGTATAGCAATATAATGGATAAAAAGATTAGATAATATTTCATAATAGAGAAGCCTCGTTTAATGATATTTGGATTGGAGTTCAAAGTTGATTGTTTTGAAAAAAACAAATCAGTTAAAAACTATTACAAATATATTTTTTTTAAACAAGGTTTTTTTATGTGATGCCGTTGGTGTTTTATAAATATTGCAGATAAAAAATATCTTTTAAATATATAATGAGTAATAAATTATGAATTCTATATAAAATAATTTCATTTTAATTTCTTTGTTTAATGTTGTTTTAGAAAATAATAAGAAAATATATTTTTTTGATTTGCCAACCAATTGGTAAGAAAATAGTAAATATTCATTCAATAGAAAATAGATTATTACAATAATTTAACAGAGCAATATATTTTGATTTTATACAACAAGAAAATTTATTTTATTAAAAGCAAATAACTTTGTTCGCATATAGCTGAATCACTTTAAACTGGAACAAAATAGTAGAACATTGTTTTGTCTAATCGTAAGCCACAGTGTTTTCAAAAAGACAATCATTGTGCCAAAATAGTCTGATTTGGATAGATAAGGAAAGTTTTTCAAAACCTTGATTTCAATAATTATTTGTACTGAGGTTAAAATAGAAAAAAATGTAAAAAGTAATGTAAAAGAAAATATTATAAAAGAAATTTTACAGGATGTTAGGTGCTATTAATACAATAGAAAAATCAATAAAAAAATATGTATTCTAAAATGGTAATAGAAACTAAAAAGCCATGACTTATTGATATAAATCATGGCTTTTTTATTGATAAAGTAAAAAAGTTGAAATTAGTCAGATGACAGTGTTGGACCTGCTTGAGTAATTTTTTCATCCACATCAAATTGTTTGAAATTATCAACAAACAATTGAATCAAGTGTTTCGCTTCTTCATCATAAGCTTCTGGGTTGGCCCAGGTTAATCTGGGTTGTAATAATTGACTGTCAACACCAGGAATGTTTTTGGGAACGGTTAAGTTTAAATGAGGTAAGGTGATGGTTTCTGAATTTCTTAAATCATTATTTTGAATGGCATGAATGATAGTCCGTGTTGTTGGTATATCAAAACGTTTACCACCATTGGCATAACTGCCACCACTCCATCCTGTGTTTACTAAATAAACCTGAGAGTTATTATGTACAACACGTTTCATAAGAAGGTTAGCATAAACCTGAGCAGGACGAGGGAAAAAAGGTGCTCCGAAACAAGCTGAGAAAGTAGGCTCTATAGCACTGCTTGAGCCAATTTCTGTTGAGCCGACTTTTGCTGTGTAACCACTTAAAAAATGATAAGCTGCAGCTTCTTTACTTAGAATAGAAACGGGAGGTAAAACACCGGTTAAATCACAGGTTAAGAAAATAATGGCATTGGGTTCTTCAGCCTGGTTGGCTTCAACCTGTAATTCAATATGTTCACGAGGATAAGCTGCACGAGTATTTTGTGTGAGAGAACCATCGTTATAATCAGGATTACCCTGTTCATCCAGTACAACGTTTTCTAGAATAGCGCCATAACGAATGGCATCCCATATGACAGGTTCATTTTTTTGACTTAAATCAATACATTTTGCATAACAGCCGCCTTCAATATTGAACACACTGCCTGGTCCCCAACCGTGCTCATCATCACCAATTAAATAACGATCAGGATCAGCGGATAAGGTTGTTTTGCCTGTGCCTGATAAACCAAAAAATAGTGTCACCTTGCCTTTATTATCTGTGTTGGCAGAGCAATGCATGGGCAAAATATCTTTTGCAGGTAGTAAAAAGTTTTGCACCGAGAACATGGCTTTTTTCATTTCACCTGCGTAACGCATACCAGCGATAAGCACCTTACGTTGTTTGAAATTGATAATCACACAACCATCACTATTGGTATGATCCCTTTCAGGCTGACATTCGAAATTTGCTGCATTTAAGATTTGCCATTCGGGTTTGTCTGCTGGGTTGTAATCGGTGACACGAATAAACATATTTTGTGCAAATAAATTTTGCCAGGCGGTTTCTGTTCGTACGTCTACAGGAATATAGTGTTCGTTGCAGGCACCCACATGGAAGTGTGATTGATAATATTGTTGACAGTGATTTAAATGATCTTCAACACGATCCCAAAGTGCATTAAAGTGATTTTCTTGAAAAGGTTTGTTGACTTTACCCCAATCAATATCCTGCTGTGTGGTGTCTTCTTGTACAATAAATCGGTCTTTTGGAGAACGTCCAGTTCGTGCGCCAGTGACGATAACGAGTGCTTCATTGCTTGAAAGTCGTCCTTCAGCATTATTTAAAGCGTGTTCAATTAAATTTTCTTTGGATAGATTAGAGTACACCTGGGGTTGGCTCATGGGGGATTCCTCAAAACTTTTTACTGTAGACCTGCTTTACCGTCTGATAAAGGCTTGTTGTTATTCGTTAACCTGAGTTTGGCTACTGATACATAAAGTGGGCATATTGTATCAGATGGTCAGTTTAAGAGCGATGCCCCAAAAGATTATTCCTATGAAATTTTATTGAAAACTACCCGATTTGCTCAGACCCTACTTTAACTCAATTGGGCGTTCAGTTTATCCAGAAAGCTTTGACCAGGACAAAGGGCTTTCGCAGACAGCTGATTGAGAGGGGTTTGACTGGTATTCAATATGCTGTGTGTATCTTGTGACTCAGTATGGCTGTAAATCAATCCGGTTAATATTTGCCCTTGTTCTTTGTAGTGTTCAATGGTTGCTAACGCAGAAGCAGAGTCTGTGACATCAATCTCTGAGTCTGCTTTTCGCAAATAAATATGTGAACCATCGTGTAGTTGTATTTCTTGTGTGGAATCAGCAGGATAGTCAGTTTCTATCTCCTTTTGCAAGGGTACATAATCCATATGCCCTGTTGCTTCTGCATGGGCCCGTGTAAAACTATAGCTTTTGGTTGACTTAGGCGTGTTATTAAAAGTAACGCAAGGAGAGACCACATCGATTAATGAGAAACCTTTATGATGAAGCCCGGCTTTTATAAGAGGAATCAACTGTGTTTTATCACCGGAAAAAGAACGGGCGACGAAACCTGAACCCAGTTGAATGGCCAATTCGCAAAGATCAATGGCTGAATAAGGATTCGGTTTGCCTTTTTTGCTGGCTGAACCTGGATCAGCCGTTGCTGAATCCTGACCTTTGGTTAATCCATAACATCCATTATTCATGACAATGTAAAGCATGTTTAAATTACGTCTGACCAGATGAGAAAACTGACCCAGTCCAATAGAAGCGGTATCACCATCACCTGACACACCAAGATAGAGCAGGTCTCGATTGGCCATATGAGCGCCAGTTGCAATCGCTGGCATACGGCCGTGAACACAATTAAAACTATGAGAACGACCTAAAAAATAAGCCGGTGTTTTCGAAGAACAACCGATGCCTGACAGTTTGGCGACTTTATGCGGTGGAACCGATAATTCGAAACAGGCATCAATGATAGAGGCACTGATGGAATCATGGCCACAACCCGCACAAAGGGTGGATAAGGCACCTTCATAGTGAACTTTCGTTAAGCCCAGTTGGTTGGTTTGAAGTTCAGGGTGACGGAATTTAGGTTTGATATAGCTCATAACAGTTTAAGCCGTGGTGGATGCTGTATTTTGATCGGATGAAAGAAAAGAAGCTTTGGGAACATATTGTTCAATATGTTGCAGAATGTGGTGTGCTGTAATGGGTAAACCATCAAATTGAACAATAGGAATAAGTTTTGTTGATTCTACGTTGAGTTCATTCATTAGCAGGCAGCGCATTTGACTGTCTCTGTTTTGTTCGATAATGAATAAGGTTTGATGTTGTTCAATAAAGGTTTGCACATTGTCATCAAATGGAAATGATGTGAGTCGACAACCATTGATAGAAATACCGGCTTGATGACAAAGTTCAAGTGCTTCGAGGCTCGATGCTGTACTGGTACCAAAAAACAAAGCACCTAATTTTGCCTGTTGGGAAAAAGTGAAGATTTCGGCTTTTGGCACCAGTGTTTTTGCCGTATTCCATTTTTTTAATAATCGCTGCATCGAACGTACGTAGGCTTCAGTATCTTCTGTATAAGCGGCATATTCATCATGGGATGAGCCCCGGGTAAAGTAACTTCCCATTTCAGGATGCGTGCCAGGATAAGTTCGATAGCCTATACCATCATTATCTTTATCAAGATAACGTCCCCAACGTTCATTGAGTGATTCAAGATCCTGAGCAGAAAGTACTTTACCGCGATCCAATTCTTTTTGATCATCCCAGGTGAAAGGTTCGCTTAAGTGGTCATTCATGCCCAAGTCTAAATCACTCATAATAATGATGGGGGTTTGTAATCGGTCGGCTAAATCAAAAGCCTGGGCAGACATATCAAAACACTCTTTGGGTGAGGACGGAAACAGTAAAACGTGTTTGGTATCTCCATGAGATGCGTAAGCAGCCGATAAAATATCAGATTGCTGGGTTCTTGTTGGCATACCGGTAGAAGGGCCAGTTCTTTGGACGTCAACCAATACAGCGGGAATTTCAGCAAAATAACCCAGGCCTATAAATTCCGACATTAATGACAAACCGGGGCCGGAGGTGGCTGTAAATGCACGGGCACCATTCCAGGCCGCTCCGATAACCATACCCATTGCAGAGAGTTCATCTTCTGCCTGAATAATGGCATAGTTGTTACATTGATTTTCTTGATCAACACGAGTGGCCAGACAGTATTTCTCAAAGGCTTCAACAACAGAGGTGGAAGGCGTAATAGGATACCAGGCAGCAAAGGTAGCCCCTGAATAAATGGCACCTAAAGCTGTTGCAGCATTGCCATCGATTAAGATTTTATGATTATTGAGTTCTCTTCGTTGAATCTTTAACTCACAAACATTGGAAAAATGAGTTGTGGCATAATCATATCCAAGTTCCAAGGCATGAATATTGGGTGCAATCAATTTTTCTTTTTTTTGAAACTGCTCCTGAATGAGTTGTGTAAAGACATCAAATTCCATATCGAACAGTGCTGCCAGTGCACCAACGTAAATAATATTTTTGAATAGCAGTCGTTTACTGGGATCAGCATATTCACGATTGGCAATATCAGTCAGGGGAATACCAATGAGCTGAATATCGTTTCTTTGAAAGTGATGGGGTAAAGGTTTGCTGGAATCGAAAAGAAAATAACCGCCGTTACGAACCGATTCGTAATCTTTTTGAAACGTTTGCCCATTGGCAGCAACAATAAAGTCAATATCTTCTCTGCGACCCAGGTGGCCTTGTTCGTTAACCCGAATTTCATACCAGGTTGGTAAACCTTGTATATTGGATGGAAAAATATTTTTTGGGCTAACAGGGACACCTAAACGAAAAATAGCTTTGGCAAATAAATGATTGGCACTGGCAGAACCGGTACCATTAATATTTGCAAAACGAATGACGCAATCATTAATCGTATTTATTTTTGACATCTTTAACCTGCTTGAGTCACTTTGTATAAATATTTTTGCATTTCCCATGCAGTGGTTGGGCAGCGCTCTGCACATAGACCACAATGAAGACACATATTTTCATCTTTTACCATCACGCGTCCGGTATTGAGATCACCGGAAACATAAAGACTTTGTTCTAAATTATTGGCGGGGACTTTTAAGGTCTGACGTAACTGATCTTCTGAATCATTATCAATGAAGTTAATACAGTCTGTTGGACAAATATCGGTACAGGCATCACATTCAATACAGGTATCTTTATTAAATACTGTTTGAACGTCACAGTTCAAACAACGTTCTGCCTCAGCAAAAGCTTGTTCTACATCAAAGCCCAATTCCACTTCCAGTTTTCTGTCTTTCAGCGCTTTGTCTTTTTCTACCAGAGGTACAATATAACGCTGATCTGTTGTGACATCATTATCATAAATCCATTCGTGAAAGCCCATTTTTTGATTGACTGAGTGGGTTGTAGGAGCGGGTCTATCTGTGAGTGTTTTACCTTGACAGAAAAGATCGATAGAAACAGCAGCCTGGTGACCATGAGCAACGGCAGTAATGATATTTTCTGGGCCAAAAGCAGCATCACCTCCAAAGAAAATATTGGGATGACTGGATTGAAAAGTCTGGCGGTCAACAATGGGTTGCTCCCACTGGTCAACATTAATACCAATATCTTTTTCGATCCAGGGAAACGCATTTTGTTGGCCAATAGCCATCAGTACATCATCGCACTCAATGAAAACAGGTTCTTCTCCAGTACTGATTAAAGAACGTTTACCATCATTGTCATACTGGGCTTCAACTTTATCAAATAGCATGCCGGTGAGACGACCATGTTCAATCACAAAAGATTGCGGTACGTGATTTTCAATAATAGGAATATCTTCGTGTAAAGTGTCTTCGATTTCCCAGGGGGAGGCTTTCATATCCGTTTGTGGACTACGTACAACCACTTTGACATTGTCACCGCCAAGGCGACGGGCTGTTCGACAACAATCCATAGCGGTATTCCCACCACCCAGCACTATGACATTCTTACCAATAGATTGGGTGTGTTCAAAGGCAACACTGGCAAGCCATTCAATACCAATGTGAATATTTTTATCGCCTTCTTGTCTGCCTGGTAAGGATGATAAATCTCTCCCTCTTGGTGCACCAGTACCGACAAAAACAGCATCGTAGGATTTGTCTAAAATGGATTGCATGCTGGAAACATAAGTATTGAAGTGGGTGACGACACCCATGTTTAAAATATAATTGACCTCTTCATTTAACACAGATTCCGGTAAACGAAAACTGGGAATCTGTGAACGCATAAAGCCACCGCCAGCAATCTGGGCATCGTACAAGTGCAATTCATAGCCAAGAACCGCTAGATCACGAGCAACCGTTAAAGATGCTGGGCCGGCGCCAATCAGAGCAACTTTTTTTCCATTCTTATTTTCAGGTATCTTGGGAAGACGTGCTGTAATATTGTCTTTAAAATCTGCAGCAACCCGTTTGAGTCGACAAATGGCAACAGGATCTTCTTCAACACGGCCTCGTCGACACGCAGGTTCACAGGGACGATCACAGGTACGACCTAATATGCCTGGGAATACATTGGATTCCCAATTAATCATATAGGCATCACTATATTTATGTTGTGCAATTAATCGAATATATTCAGGAACCGGAGTGTGGGCAGGGCAGGCATACTGACAATCCACTACTTTGTGAAAATATTCAGGATCTTTAATATTTGTCGACTTCACAGTGTTTTCTCATTATTTTTGGGTTATTTTTTATGGTGACAAGCTAAGAACAAAAGTAGTCAATTTTAGTAAAAAGGTCTTTTATCATAGTTTGAAGAATTTGAATAATTAATGGGTTCTTTTTAAAGCAAGTTTTGTCAAAAGAATCAAAGCATCCTTATAAGGTGAGCTTTTCATGGGGGATAAAGCATCTAAAGCTTTTTGTGTATAGACTTTTGCCTGTTCATAGCAATAATCGAGTGCATGCGTTTCTTCAAGGATACGATTAATTTCTAATAGTTTTGAACAGTCACTATCTTTAATGCTGTTTTGAATCAGTATTTTTTGAGATGAAGACCCGACTTTCTGAGCATAAATTAATGGTAATGTTGTTTTGCCTTCACCCAGATCGTTACCTTGATGTTTACCCATCACTTTTTCATCGGCAACGTAATCGAGCATATCGTCAATAATTTGAAAAGCAATGCCAAGGTATAAACCATATTGATTCATGGTAGAACGATACTGATCATGACTGGATAATACAGCGCCAAGTTCACAGGCTGCACCAAATAAAATGGCCGTTTTTCGTTGAATAACATCGTAATAATCGGATTCAGTCAGTTCTGGATTGTTACAGTTCATTAACTGAAGTACTTCACCTTCAGCGATTTTATTCGTTGTATCTGCAAAAATATCCATAATGGCTAGGGAATTAAGACGTACCATCATTTGGAAAGCCCGGGAATAGAGGAAATCACCGGTTAATACACTGGCTTCATTGCCGAAAATGGCATTGGCTGTTTGTTGACCGCGACGTAGATCGGAGGCATCGATAACATCATCATGCAATAGCGTGGCGGTATGAATAAATTCGATAATAGCGGCTGCAAGATGATGTTGTTTTCCATCGTATTCCAAAGCCCTGCTCGATAATAGGGTTAATAGAGGTCGAAGACGCTTACCTCCGCTGTTAATGATGTGCAATCCTAATTGATTGATAAGGACAACATCAGATTTCAATTCTTCAATGATCAGAGTATCAGTTGCTAAAATATCATCTTTTATCAATAGCTTAATATCGTCATATAAATTTAATGAGATACTGTTAGCATCATGGCTTTGGGTTTGTGTACTTATTGCTTTCTCCATACTGCTATCATCATTGCAATGAGTTGGGCTTTGCATGCTATTGGGTGATCGTGCATTGGTCAAGTAGTAAATGCAAATGAAGGAATTGACTGGGTATTCGACTGACATATTCAACAAATAGAGCGGTATAGATATCTTTTTATTGCACGTAACTTGCAGCATACAGAAGAATAGCGTAAAATCTGCGCCCTTTGTTTGTATACATGTATAAAACAACGACTTTATTTATTGGTCGATTGTGTTTAGGTGAAAAATTAAGGCAATATTATGTACGCGGTTATTCAAAGTGGTGGCAAGCAGCATAAAGTAAAAGAAGGGCAACAAGTGAAACTTGAAAAGTTGATGCTTGAGATTGGCTCCACGATTGATTTTGATAAAGTGTTGCTGGTAGGCAGCGGTGAAGACATTAAAGTTGGCGCACCTTACCTTGATGGTGCTAAAGTCAGCGCCGAAGTGGTTGCCCAGGGGCGCGCTAAAAAAATTAAAGTGGTTAAGTTTAAACGACGTAAGCATCATATGAAAACCATGGGACATCGTCAGTGGTTTACTGAAGTGAAGATTACGAGCATCAGTGCATAATTTAGGAGCAGATCATGGCACATAAAAAAGCAGGCGGTAGTACCCGAAATGGTCGCGATTCAGAGTCGAAACGCTTAGGTGTTAAACGTTATGGCGGTGAATTGGTCAGTGCTGGCAGTATTATTATCCGTCAACGAGGCACACAGTTTCATCCAGGTAAAAATGTCGGTATTGGCAGAGATCATACTATTTTTGCCAAAACCAATGGTTATGTGAAATTTGATGTAAAAGGTGTTAAAAATCGCCGAACTATTAGTATTATTCCTGCATAATCCATATATTGTTTGTTTTAAAAGCCTCGCCTGTTGCGAGGCTTTTTTATTCAGGGTAAATTAAAACGTGCCATTTAGGTTAACGTCGTTTGGAATATAGAGTGTCTATGCTATGAAGTTTGTTGATGAAGTGACTATTACCGTTGCAGGAGGAGATGGCGGCAATGGATTATGCAGCTTTCGTCGGGAAAAATATGTCCCTAAAGGAGGTCCTGATGGGGGAGATGGTGGTGATGGCGGCAGTGTCTTTTTAAGAGCTGCGACAGAACTCAATACCCTCGTTGATTATCGCTACGAACGTTTCTTTCATGCACAAAGAGGACAAAATGGTCAAAGCCGCCAAAAAACAGGAGCAAAAGGAGAGGATTTATATTTGGATGTCCCTGTTGGTACCTTGGTAAAAGATGTTGATACCAGTGAAATCATTGGTGATTTGAGTGAATCAGGACAGACGTTGCTGGTTGCAAAGGGAGGGTTTCATGGTTTGGGGAATACTCGTTACAAAAGTAGTGTTAACCAGGCTCCGAGGCAAACCAGTAACGGCACACCTGGTGAAAAGCGGTTAATCAGGTTAGAGCTGAAGGTATTAGCGGATGTGGGCTTGTTAGGATTGCCTAATGCCGGTAAATCCAGTTTAATTCGTTCAGTTTCTGCTGCAAAATCTAAAGTAGCTGATTATCCATTCACCACATTGACGCCGCACTTAGGCGTTGTTCGCGTTGATGCTTATCAAAGCTTTGTGATGGCAGATATTCCTGGGGTAATTGAAGGTGCTGCTCAGGGCGCGGGTTTGGGCATTCAGTTTTTAAAGCATGTATCAAGAACAAAGCTATTGCTGCATTTGGTTGATGTGTATTGTGAAGATGATACTTTGCCTGGCCAACATATTAAAATGCTACAGGATGAATTAGTGGCCTTTTCTGAAACCCATGATCCGAATATATTAAAGAAGCCCCGCTGGCTGGTACTGAATAAAATAGATTTGTTGGATATTGAACAACTGGAAACGATAAAAGAAAATATAGTGGAAACTATCAATTGGCAGGGTCCTGTTTATGTTATTTCCGCTTTGAAAAAACAGGGAGTGCAACAATTGGTGTACGATATTATGGATTATTTAGAACAGCCTACAGAATAAATGAATTGACAGATTTGCCATCAAATAGCCATAAAAAAACCGACAATATGTCGGTTTTTTTGTATACATTAAACCCAATGTTAACTCATGGTTTTAATTTGTGCACTTAGACGTCTTTTATGACGTGCGGCTTTATTTTTGTGGATAAGGCCTTTCCCAGATAAGCGATCTAAAATGGGAGTGACTTCTTTTAACGCTGCCTGAGCTGCGTTTTTATCCCCTGATTCAATAGCAGCAACGGTACGTTTTAGATAGGTACGCATCATAGAACGACGACTGGCACTGTGTTGTCGACGTTTTTCTGCCTGACGAGCACGTTTACGGGCAGATTTAATATTAGCCAAAATAGAGTCTCCTGAAATGAATGATGTTAGCTTACAATGTCATTGATATCACACTCATACCACTTCAATACGAAATAATACTTAATCCTGTATTTTCAAGTAGTTTGAGTATAAAGGCGCGAAATATGCCTGTTTTGTCGGGTATTGTCAAGAAGCTGAAAATGCTTTTCCGTACAAAAAATGGTATTTATCTAATAACGCCTTGATATAAATACTAGAAAAGTTATTCGAACTAGTGTTATGATTCGCCAGAATATTAAAACCGAGGTATATAATCATGAAAAAAATCTCATATTGTTTTATTTTAATGTGTGTTTCCTTTAATATATTGGCTGCTGGAAAGGGTAGAGATGCTTATATTTCAGTATTGGGTGGAAATAATACTTTCACTTTCTTTGAAGCGCCTTTTGAACGGGCGGATGCTGTAGCTATTGATTTGGGCTACATGTTGACAAACAAAAGTGCTATTCAGTTAAGCCATACCACATTAAACATGGAAAACGTTTTCTTACTGAGTACGGGCCAAAACACAAGCTTTTTAGATAAAGAGCTGTCTAGTCTTGATTATGTTTATTATAAACGGGGTTCACATGTGAGTTCACCCTATTGGAAATTCGGTATGGGCTTATTGGAATATAATGACGCTGCCGAAGATGATGCCTTTTTCGGACGGATTGGTTTAGGCTATGAACATAAATTTAATCGCTGGTTTAGTGGCCGATTAGAAACTAACTTGATAAGAGACTTTGAAAATCATCGTCTTGCTTTTGGTGTGTTTGTGGGTCTTACGGCAAGTTTTGGTGGTGGAGATGCTCATAAGAAACGGTCGGCACCTAAGCCAAGAGTTCAACCTAAACCGGCGGATACACCAAAAGTGAGTGTACCTGTACGTAATGATTCAGATGGTGATGGCGTATTGGATAAAGACGATCAATGCCCTAATACACCAAAAGGCGCTGTTGTTGACACTAAAGGTTGTGAAGTGGATAGTGATGGCGACGGTGTTGTTGATTCAAAAGATGCCTGCCCAGGAACACCTGCCGGTGCGAAAGTTGACTCAAGAGGATGCCGAATTGTTTTAGAAGAAACAGTACGTATGAGTTTGGATGTTAAATTTGGTTCTAATAGTGGTATTTTGTTAGAGTCTCATAAAGCGGATATCCAAAGAGTGGCAACTTTCATGCGTCAATACCCAGATACTTCAGTGAGATTTGAAGGTCATACCGATAGCATGGGTAAAGCCTCTTACAATCAAATGTTGTCAGAAAAGCGAGCAAAAGCTGTTGCTGATGAACTCATCTCTGCTTATGGCATTGATTCAAGTCGTGTTTCTTCAACAGGTTATGGTGAAACATCGCCTATTGAATCCAATGATACTCGTGAAGGTCGTGCTGCAAATCGACGTGTAGAAGCTTTGATAGAAACTACTGTAAAAAAACCTCAGTAATTTCATAGCTAAAAATCATAGGGGAAACCTCTGGATGATGATATTCAGAGGTTTTTTTTTAACAGGATGAAAATAAAGAATAACAAATTTCATAAGAGTATTGTGAGTGAGTAGTTTATTGAAATCGAGCATTGTTGTATCAACGATGACATTGATTTCCAGAGTGTTTGGATTGTTAAGAGATATTATTATGTATAATATCTTTGGAGCAGGTTTGGCCATGGATGTTTTTATTGTGGCACAAAAGATACCCAATTTTTTACGTCGCTTATTTGCAGAGGGGGCTTTTGCCCAGGCATTTGTTCCTGTATTAACCGAATATCAGGCCACTAAAGACAAACAATTGATACTTACATTTGTGAGTCGTATTTTTGGCACACTGGGAGGTATTTTATTAGCCATCACATTGATTGGTGTATTGGGTTCGTCAGGATTGATCAATATTTTTGGTTTTGGTTTTATTGGAGAACCAGAAAAATTTATTTTAGCTTCAGATTTATTAAAAATTACCTTCCCTTATTTATTATTCATTTCATTAACCGCATTTGCCGGCAGTATTTTAAATAGTCTGGGACAGTTCGCAATACCTGCCTTTACGCCAGTATTATTGAATATCAGTATGATCTTGTGTGCTATTTTCTTGGCTCCAATGTTAGAACAGCCTATCTTTTCTTTAGCCTGGGGAATATTTTTTGCGGGTATTTTACAATTGTGTTTACAATTGCCTTTTTTATGGAAAGCAGGTTATTTGGCAAAGCCAGTTTGGGGATGGCGTGACAGTGGTGTACGTAAAGTTTTAAAATTAATGATGCCTGCTTTGTTTGGCGTCTCAGTAAGCCAGTTAAATTTGTTATTGGATACCATGATTGCTTCATTACTCATCACAGGGAGTATTTCCTGGTTATATGCTGCAGATAGATTATTAGAGTTTCCATTAGGGATATTTGGTATTGCCATTGCTACTGTAATTTTACCTAGCCTTTCAAGAAATCATTTACAAAAATCCCAGGAAAATTATAACAAAACCTTAAATTGGGCCATTCATTGTATTTTATTATTAGGTATACCAGCAGCCAGTGGTTTGTTTTTATTGGCAGAGCCGGTGATACTGACATTATTTCAACATGGAGAGATGACTTTGGCCGATGCCACTCAATCATCCCTGGCCATGCAGGCGTATATGACAGGTTTAGTGTGCTTTATGTTAATTAAAGTACTGGCTTCAGGTTATTTTGCACAACAGGATACAAAAACGCCGGTCAAAATCGGTATTATTGCTATGGTTAGTAATATGGTGTTTAATTTATTGTTATTTAAACCTTATGGACATGTTGGTTTGGCTGTTGCCACCTCATTATCAGCGTTCATTAATATGTCATTACTGATGGTGATTTTGTGTAAAAAACAGGCTTTATCATTTGCTAAAGATTGGTTGTTTTGGCTGATAAGAATTATTGCTGCCAACAGTATTATGATTTTGGGATTAATTCACTGGTTGCCAGAAAGACATCAATGGCAAAACTGGTCAAATGATGAAAGAGCCTTATATTTGGCAATCTGTATTGTTATTGCTGCATTGGCTTATGCTATGTTACTTTGGTTATTTGGATTACGTCCCAAACATTTAATTTTAAAGAGTCATCACACTTCGTAAGCCTTATTACTGCGCATGTCTTATTTAGTGAGCCTTATTAGTAGGCTCTAGTAAGTCTTGTTTAGTAAGTCCTATAGTGATGGGGTATAATTCCTTTTTTTATTGATATACCTTGTGCACTATGCAGCTTATTCGGGGTTTAACCTTTTTAAATCATCAAAAGCATCCTTGTGTTGCAACCATTGGTAAATTCGATGGCATACATCTCGGGCATCAGCAGATTTTTAAACATCTGACGAATTATGCCAAAGAGAACAGTATGGCTTCTATGGTGATTGTATTTGAACCTGATCCGCAAGCTTTCTTTTTAGGACAGCATGCCCCAGCGCGACTCACCTGTTTTCGAGAGAAATGGATACAATTACTTAAGTGTCAGATAGATATTGTTGTTTGCATTCATTTTAATGAGCAGGTAGCAACCATGGCACCCCATAGGTTTATTCAAGACGTATTACAAGAGCAATTAAATATCAGGCATCTTATCGTAGGTAATGATTTTAAGTTTGGGGCAAATAGAGCAGGTGATTTTCAATTATTGACTGATCTTCAAAGTCATCAATTTACTTGTGAAGAGGCGAAATCTATTGAAGTCAGTGGAGAAAGAGTCAGTAGTAGTTTGATTAGGCATTATTTAAGTGACGGTGACTTTAATAAAACCACTCAATTATTAGGTCGTCGTTATAGTATGAGTGGTCGAGTGCTGCATGGTGATAAAATTGGTCGAACTTTGGGCTTTCCCACACTGAATATTGCGATAAAGCGAAAAAAACCACCATTACAAGGGGTGTATCTGGTTGCAGTAAAGGGTATTGGCCATCAACCAGTTTTATGGGGTGTAGCCAATTTAGGTATTCGCCCTACCCTAAGTGGAGAACAACTGCGTTTTGAGGTACATTTACTGGCTGTGAATGTGGATGCTTATGGCCAATATGTGGATGTTTATTTTTTTCAAAAAATCAGAGATGAAAAACGGTTTGCATCAAAAGAGGCATTAGTTCAGCAAATTGTTAATGATGTTTCTGAAGCTGAAGATCTCATTCATCATTATTCTAATGAACTCGATGGCAAGTTCATTTAAGATATAAAGTAAAAAGTTTTATTGACTCTTTAAGGCAAAATCATGACTGATTATAAATCAACACTTAATTTACCTAAAACGGATTTTCCGATGAAAGGTAATTTACCGCAAAAAGAGCCACAGGCATTGAAAAAGTGGCAGGATGCCAATATGTATCAATTAATCAGGAAAGCCTGTGCCGATCGTCCAAAATTTATTTTGCATGATGGCCCGCCCTATGCGAATGGGGATATTCATATTGGACATGCAGTGAATAAAATTTTAAAAGACTTTATTATAAAATCCAAAACACTCAGTGGGTTTGATACGCCTTATGTGCCAGGGTGGGATTGTCATGGTTTGCCGATTGAACACAAAGTAGAAAAGAAAGTAGGTAAGGCAGGTGTTAAAGTTGATTTTGATGTGTTTAGAAAACATTGTCGCGAGTATGCCAAAAAGCAAGTAGAACGTCAGAAGCTGGACTTTGTGCGTTTGGGTATTTTTGCTGAATGGGATAATCCTTATTTAACGATGAACTATGAAACGGAAGCAGATATAGTGAGAGCACTGGCAAAGATTATTGCCAATGGTCATTTGCATAAAGGTGTGAAGCCGGTTTATTGGAGTGTTGTGGGTGGTTCTGCCTTAGCTGAAGCTGAAATTGAGTATGAAGATAAAGTTTCAACATCCATAGATGTTGGCTATCCTAGCCTTGATGGTGCATTAGCTAAAGCTTTTGATACAAGTCTGTCTGAAGCGCTTCCTGTTTTGGCAGTGATTTGGACAACTACACCCTGGACATTACCGGCAAGTCAGGCCATTTCGATTCATCCGGATTTAAGCTACGCTCTAGTGAAAGTTGATCGGGATGAAAAAAATGAATTCATGGTTTTTGCTGAAGAGATGCTGCCTAATATTATGGAACGTTATGGTATTGAAATGTCTCAAGTATCTATTGTTGCGACGAAACCAGGTCATGCATTAGAAAATATTCATGTACAACATCCATTTTATGAAAAAAGTATCCCTCTTATTTTAGGTGAGCATGTGACAACAGAAGCGGGTACGGGTCTGGTACATACAGCACCTGATCATGGTGTTGATGATTTTAATGTCGGTCAAAAATATCAGTTGACACCATTAAACTATGTTGGTGCTGATGGTGTTTATACAGAAGCAGCCTCTGTTTTTGCGGGTGAGCATGTTTATAAAGTGGATGATCAGGTTTGTGCTTTATTAGAAGAAAAACAACATCTGATTTATAAAACAAAATTAAAACACAGTTATCCACATTGCTGGCGAACAAAAACCCCTTTGATTTTTCGTACAACGCCTCAGTGGTTTATTAGTATGGAAAAAAATGGGTTAAGACAACAGGCGTTAACTGAAATACAAAAGGTGCAGTGGGTTCCTGAATGGGGTGCAGAAAGAATACAGGGAATGATTGAGGGTCGACCAGACTGGTGTGTTTCCCGCCAGAGAACCTGGGGTGTACCCATGTGTCTTTTAATTCATAAAGAAACGGGAGAATTGCATCCAAATATGCCGGATGTAATGCAAAAGGCTGCACAACTCATTGAACAAAAAGGTATTCAGGCCTGGTTTGATTGTGAAATATCTGAGTGGATTGAAGATGCCGATGCGTATGAAAAAGTCAATGATACATTAGATGTCTGGTTTGATTCAGGCGTGACACATTTTAGTGTTTTATCGGCTCGAGATGAACTTCATGAACCCGCTGATTTATATTTGGAAGGCTCTGATCAACATCGTGGCTGGTTTCAGTCGTCATTGCTGACAGGTGTTGCCATTAACCATCATGCGCCTTATAAAGCAGTATTAACTCATGGATTTATTGTGGATGCCAAAGGCGAAAAAATGTCGAAGTCCAAAGGTAATGTGATTGCTCCTCAGGAAGTGATTAATCGCTTAGGCGCTGATGTATTACGATTATGGGTTGCATCAGCAGATTATAGGGGAGAAATGTCGATATCCGATGAGGTATTACAACGTACAACGGATGTGTACCGCAGCTTACGTAATCGGGCTCGATTTTTATTATCCAATTTACACGACTTTGATCCCAAGCAGGATATGCTGGATGATCATGAATTATTAGCATTGGATCGTTGGGCTATTGGAAAAGCTTACACGACACAGCAGCAGATTCAGAAAAATTACGATCAATATAATTTTTTACAAGTGGTGCAGCATATCAATCACTTTTGCTCTGTTGATATGAGTAATTTTTATTTGGATATTATTAAAGACAGACAATATACCGCCAAACAGGGCGGTATTGCTCAACGTTCGTGTCAGACAGCCATGTATCATATCATTCATGCTTTGGTGCGTTGGATGACGCCTATCCTGTCATTTACTGCACAGGAAATTTGGCAAAGCCTGATGCAAAAAGATGATAGATTGAATGAACTGGTTTTTGCAGAAACCTGGTATACAGGCCTATCAGCTTACCCGGATGATGCGGTTATCAGCAATGATGATTGGGAATTTATTCGACAGGTGAAAGAAGAAGTCAACAAAGCGATAGAGTCCATGCGCATCGCTAAAGACATTGGCAGTTCTTTAGAAGTTGAACTCACCCTCTATGCAACCGGTCATACCTTGACACGTTTGCAACAATTAAAAGATGAATTGAGATTTATTATGATCACATCAGCTGCTGAAGTGATCGACGGTGAAGGCGGACAGCCAACTGAAGTGGAAGGTGTATCCATCCATTTAAAAGCGACACAGCATGCTAAATGTGAACGTTGTTGGCATCGTTTGGAAGACGTGGGCAGTGATGCTTCTCATCCTCAGTTGTGTCAACGTTGTATTAGTAATGCTTTTGGAGCAGGTGAAATAAGAGAATTTGCTTAAATGAAAAAAATATTAAATCACAATTGGCGTTCAAGTGGATTACCCTGGCTGGGATTGACAGTGGTTATTTTATTGGTTGATCAATGGTCAAAAGGGTGGGCCTGTGAAGCTCTATTGAATATTAATCGTTGGTCAATGTCATTGAATGCTGAAACACTTTTGACGGCAGCCAGTCAAAAAATTTCGGTGATGCCGCATTTTGATTTTCGTTTTGCCTGTAATACGGGAGCGGCGTTTAGTATTTTTGCCAATGCAGGTGGCTGGCAGCGTTGGATGTTAGGTGGACTGGCATTGATAGTTGCTATTGTTATTGTTATTTGGATGGCACGTTTACACAATAAACAAAAATGGCTGGCTATTGCGTTAAGTTTGATTTTAGCGGGTGCCATAGGTAACTTGGCGGATCGTTTAACCATTGGTTGTGTCATTGATTTTATTGATTGGTATGTTGCTTTAGATGGTTATCACTGGCCCGCTTTTAATATAGCCGATGCCTCTATTTTCATTGGTGCTGTTATGCTATTAATTGATGGCTTTTGGTTGTCTCGGCAGCAAGAAAAACAGAATAATTCAATGAGCGGGTAATTGACTAATGAATGTGACATCAAAAAATGTAAATATGACGTCTATTATTAAAAAAGACAGCTTGGTGTTTTTGCATATGGACCTTTATCTTGAAGATCATTCTTTGGTGTCATCCAGCCGGCCAGAGGGCAAGCCCCATATTATTCAAATGGGTAATGGTTCGATTAGTGAAACGTTTGAATCTTATCTGATGCATTTAAAACCCAGCGATAAAACTCGATTTACTTTGAAACCAGAAGATGCTTTTGGCAACATCCAACCAGACTTGATTCAGTTTTTTGAACCTCAGGACTTTTCAGACGGCGCGTTACTTGAAGAAGGTGCTATTATAGAGTTTGAGCAAGCCAATGGTTCGGTATTACCCGGTGTGTTACGTGAGATGAATGATTGTTCTGTCAAAGTCGATTTTAATCATCCTTTAGCAGGGAAAAGCATAAGGTTTGATATTGAAATTGTATCTATTGATGAGGAGCCTAAGTAGTGGATATCTTGTTAGCCAACCCAAGAGGTTTTTGTGCGGGCGTTGATAGAGCCATTGAAATTGTTAAACGGGCCATTGACGTTTTTGGAGCACCGATTTATGTGCGTCATGAAGTGGTGCATAATAAATTTGTTGTAGACGAGTTACGTGAGAAAGGGGCTGTTTTTGTTGAAGAAATTGAAGATATTCCAGAAAAAAGTATTTGTATTTTTAGTGCACATGGTGTTTCTCAAACAGTGCGTCAGCAAGCAGAAAAAAAATCTTTAAAAGTGTTTGATGCAACCTGTCCTTTAGTCACTAAAGTTCATATGGAAGTTGCCCGATGCAGTCGACAGGGGTATGAATGTGTGTTGATTGGTCATAAGGGGCATCCCGAAGTTGAGGGAACCATGGGGCAATATGATCATGAAAATGGTGGTATTTATTTGGTGGATAATGTTTCTGAAGTCAGCACATTGGATGTTAATGATCCTTCACAATTGCATTATGTCACTCAAACAACCTTATCTGTTGATGATACGCGGCTCATTATTGATGCATTGAAGCAAAGGTTTCCACAAATAAAAGGCCCTAAAAAAGATGATATCTGTTATGCCACTCAAAATCGTCAGGATGCTGTAAAAGGTCTGGCAAAGCAAGTTAAAGTAGTACTGGTGGTTGGATCACAAAATAGTTCAAATTCGAATCGATTACGAGAATTGGCTGAAAAAGAGGGTGCAACGGCTTATTTGATTGATAATGCTAATGAAGTGCAGGCAGAGTGGTTTACAGGGGTTGATCGAATTGGAGTAACAGCCGGAGCTTCCGCACCAGAAATACTGGTACAATCTGTGATACAACGTTTAAATGAGCTGGGTGGTGGTATGAGTTTAGAGCAACAGGGAAGAGCAGAGGATGTCGTGTTTGTATTACCCGCTGAGTTGAGACATTAATGGTTACTGCCAGCGTTTGATCAAGAAGCTTTTGAAAAACAATACCTTAAGAAATTTGAATAATATCTCATTTTGAAGCCGTTTGTCGGTGAGCTTTCAGCGTCTATCGGCTCAAGATTGTAGTTTGTATTATTGTGCACAATAGTTATACTCAAGCTACCTGAAGAGACAGGTCTTGCTATGCCATGAGAGATTACTTTCAAGACATAGATCGTTTTCAAGGCTTGTTACTGCAAATGAGTAAAGTATGCGTATCAATAAAGGTTTTACAGTACTTGAAGCAATGGTCACTATGGCTATTGTTGCTATTTTATTAGGTGTTGCTTTGCCGGGCTTTCGCACTATAAGCGAAGAAAATAAGGCAGTAGCCTGCGCGAATAAAGTCGTGACTTCCATTCATATGGCTCGGGCTGAGGCTGTTTCTTTGCGTCAGCAGGTTAATTTGGTGGTTACTGGTAATGGCGAATGGATGATGGTGAATGTTGGAACCGGTGCTACGATACAAAATTTTGAATGTGATGATCAAGGAATGACCATTACATCGGCCCAAAATATTTTTAGCTTTTCACCCAACGGGTTTAGAACTATTCCATCAGCAACAGACACTGTTACTTTTTGTTCGGACTCATTGGGAAGTGGAAGACGTTTAACCATTAATACCAGTGGTTCAACATCTATGGAAAAAGTTCTTGCGGGTAGCGGGGTTTGTCCATAATGATATCTAATAAAACTGTATTCAATAAAACGATTTCCAATAAAAGACTTAGACTCAATAACAACCTATCGGATGTAAAACAATCCGTATCAGGAAGGGGCAATTTAAAGCGACAAGATGGCGTGTCTTTAATAGAAATTTTGATCACAGCAGTGATTTTGGCAATAGGACTTTTGGGTGTTGCGGCTTTACAAATAACCAGTGTTAATAGCAGTCAGGAAAGTTATTTTCGCAGTCAAGCTTCTGCTATTGCTGAAGACTTATCAAGCCGTATGAAAGCGTCAAAATATCAAACTTATTCTATTAATAATGTGGTCCCTTTAGCTGATGTGATTAATGGTTATGACGGTGCAGGTGCCGCTTATAATTGTGCTGCTCCGGCTGTTGATTGTGCAACAGCGAATTGTACTTCAGCACAAATGATTACTTATGATATTGCCACTGTTTGCCAAAGAGCACGTGATGAATTAACAGATGGTGAAGTGTTTGTATCCAGTAATACCAATCGAGTCACCATAGCAGTAGCCTGGACACCCATCGCAGCTAGAAGTGATGCGGGACAACTGGAAATTCTGAATCCACAATGTGGTGCTTTGGGTATTGCAGCAACCAAAGATTGTGTGATCTTGGAGATGGTACCATGACAGTAAAACAACAACATTCTTCTTTTCAACAATGTAAACACACCCAGGGTTTTACTATTCTGGAAATATTAATAGCTGGTTTTTTAGGATTGGTATTAATGGCTGGTGTTACACGATTGTTTGTTGGTAGCAAACAAACCTTTCGATTACAGGAAGAATTATCTAATGTACAGGAGCAAGGACATTTCGCGTTAAAATTTTTACAAAGCCAAATGGAAAACGCAGGCTTTGTTTCAAGTACAGCGAGTGTTGGTGGCAATGTTCCTGCAATTGATTTTATTTCAGGTGATACAACTGATGGTGGAGCTGGTGGCAATGATTCTATAAAAGTACAGATGGAAGTGCCCGCAGGCACATTAGATTGTAATGGCAATGCTATTCCTACGTCGACATTAAGTGCTCATTTCTTTGTTAACGGTAATGATTCTTTAATGTGTCAGGGTAGTGGTGGTGGTCAGGCACAGCCAGTGATAGAAAATGTAGAAAGTTTTCAAGTCTTGTATGGTATTGATACTTCAGGTAACGGTGTCGTCAATCGTTATGTTAAAGCCAGTGATGTAGCCGCAACAACAGGATATCCGGTGACCTTTGATGATGTGATTGCCGTTCAACTAGCCATTTTGGTTGCTACAGAAAATGAGGTGTCTGACACGACTATTGTAAGAGCACATGAAGTTTTAGATGAAACCTTTAATCAAAATGATGAGTTAATTCGTCGTCAGTTCAGGCAAACGATTTTGTTACACAATAAGGTGTATCAAATGATTGGCCATGGTGCAAAAAACGGTACTTTATGACTCTGGTAAATACTTTGTAATTTAGGTAAATAATGATGTTAATGACATATAAAATGAATCACAATCAAAACCTGCATTTACGTCAGGAAGGCGCGGCATTATTTGTAGCTTTGATTTTTTTAACCATGTTGACCATTGTGGGCGTGTCGGCGGTAAGAAGTGGTGCATTCCAGGAAAAAATAGCGGGTAATAATCATCAACAAAATATGGCATTTGGTGCCAGTGAAGCCGCAATAGGTGCACTGTATGCTTGGTCTAAACAAGGCGATACCATATTACAGGATGCCCGTTTAAATGGTTCTGTTTCTGCGTTTGTGACAGATGCAGGATTAAAATCAACAGCGGCTACCAAATTTGATTCAATGGGTGTGACAGAGACCAATGTGGTTGTTACCCGGGGAGGCTGTCAGCCACGCAGTTGCGAAGGTTTTAGTGTGGGTTCCAAACGCTGCCAGTTTTATGATGTGACAGCAACCAGTAATGTAGCCGGTTTTCAGGAAACCATTCTTTGGAAAGGTTTTGAAGTCTCTGCCCGTTGTTATTGAGCTTTGTTCATGTCATTCAATAGGGTTGAAAAAAATTGATAAAAACGACAAATAGTAACGATAAATAACTGTAACAGGCTTTTTCGAGCTTTAAAATTAAAGAACTATCAAATAATGAACGGTAAAGCATAACAATAGAACCGTCATCAATGTAAACACTTTAGGGGAAACAGAGAGAAGCAATGTTAAATTAACCGAATTAAATATTTTATTAAACCATGTTTGATAAAGTCCCGGAGGTAATCATGAAATCGGCGACGACACATCTGAAGTACTTGGTATTTGTATGCATTTATTGCTTTGCAACCTTTCGTGTTGCATGGGCAGATGATACGGAAATTTTCTTTAGTACATCTAATACAACTCCTGTTAATCCGAATATTCTTTTTGTCGTAGATACTTCAGGTAGTATGGCATGGGATCTTACCGGTATCTCTGGGCAATATCCTCATTCAGGAAGCTGGAATCCAGAGCGACAACAATCCCGTATTACAGTAGTTAAAGATGCATTGTCAGAAATGATTAATTCATTGTCGAATATTAATGCGGGGCTTGCTCGTTTTTCGGTGCCTGGTGGCCCTATTCTTTTTCCGGTAACGGATATTGACGCTGCTGCTGATCCTCAGATTATTAAATCTATTGAGTCAGGCAATAATGATTCAGAAGAAACACTGGGTTCGGGAAATATTTTATTAACAGGTAGTCATTTAGACATGGAAACCGACCAGATAGTGGGTTTGCGTTATGAAGATATTATTATTCCTCAAGGCGCTTTGATTAACTCTGCAACCTTGACCTTTTCTTCTTCACGGACCGATAATGTGGGTTCAGATTATTTGATTTCTGGTGAAGATGTTGATAATTCCTCAGTGTTCACAGGAAGTAACTTTGATTTGAGTGGTCGTACAAAAACATCGAAAGTAACTCCCTGGCATGTTTCTGGTTTAGAAAACTGGCTGAGCCCAACAACCAATGCCAATGGCGATATTGTTACCAGTTCACATGTGACTTCTGATATTAAAGATGTGGTTCAGGAAATTATTGATCGTCCCGGTTGGTGTGGTGGTAATGCCTTATCGTTGTTTGTGAATACGTTGGCTTCGCCAGGAACACATTCAGCCATTACTTTTGAAAATAATCCGGACCTAACACCAATACTCAAAATTTCTTATTCCAAGACAGCGGTATCTACCGTGCATGCCAACAATGGCTGTGTGGGTGCCAGCTTTGCAAAAAAAATCAATCGGAGAAGTGATGACTTTGAGTTTAAACCTAATGGCTCTATGGTGACCAGAAGTAATCAGAAAAGAAGTCTGGAAATGATGCGGTATAATAATCAAACTCAGGATGGTGTTGGCTTAATATTCAGAGATATTATTGTTCCTCAAAATGCAAGAATTACTGAGGCCTACGTTGTTTTTGAAGCCAATGGCTATAACCAACATACATCGACGACTTTAACTGTTGATGTGATTAACAGCAGTAATGCAAAGAATTTAAGTAAAAATAACTGGATGAGTCATTCTGTTGTTGGTCCCAGTTTTACTTGGACACCAGGCAGCTGGACACATCGACAAAAATACTCAACAAGAGAGCCTTCTCATGCGAACCCTGATTTGGCACAACAAATTGAAGCTGTGGTTAATCGTTCAGATTGGGATTCAGGAGACAGTATTGGGATACGTATTTCGGGTAGTGGACTGCGTAGAGCTTATTCCTATGATGGTAGAGCATCTCGAGCTGCAGAATTGGTCATTAAATACCAAGGTGCAGCGACCACGACAACATCGACAGCGACAGTACGTCAGGAGTTGTTGTCAAAAGTCTCTTCTTTAAATGCCACAGGAAGTACACCCATAGCGGATACCCTACTTGAAGCGGGTCTATATTTTAATGCCAAAAATGTCCTTTATGGTCGTGTTCGTGGTGCACCTTCTTCACAATATGATCGCGTCAGTCATCCCTGGTCTCATACAGGATCCATTTCTTATCCCAGCTCTGCGAGTGCAACTTATGAACTCTGTGGAGATTCTAATTCATCATCCTGTAGAACAGAAACCGTTTCAGCTGGAGCGCGTTATCTTTCTCCTATTAAAGATGAATGTCAGGCTAACCATATTGTCTTTTTAACCGACGGTGCGCCGAATGGTATGAGTTCGTTAACGCCTTCT
Source organism: Kangiellaceae bacterium (assembly GCA_965230335.1). GTDB lineage: Bacteria > Pseudomonadota > Gammaproteobacteria > Enterobacterales > Kangiellaceae > CBDDKS01. Next base: position 2,530,403 of record CBDDKS010000006.1, read on the forward strand.
ACATTTACCAGTGTGCTGGGTGGTGGCAATTGTCATTCTCATGAATCTTGTGCAAAGAAAATAGCGGCATTCTTGCGAACTAATGATAATGCGCCGACTGTGTCAGGCCAACAAAAAGTGATTACGCATACCATAGGCTTTGCGTTTAACTCTCAGTTTTTGGATGATCTGGCAACAGAAGGTGGTGGTAATTATTATACAACCAATACCAAAGATGGTTTATTAGCTGCTTTTCAGGATGTTGTTGCCACAGTGATAGATGTTAATGCCACCTTTGTGACTGCAGGGGTGACTGTGAATCAATACAATCGTTTAACCCATAGTGATGAATTGTATTTTTCATTGTTTGAACCCGGTAATACCAATCGCTGGCCAGGTAATATCAAACGCTACGAATTAAATAGTAGTGGCGTTGTTGTTGATCAAAACTCAGCAGCAGCTGTTGATGGCAGTAATGGAGAATTTAAAGAAACCGCTCAAAGTTTTTGGTCCAATATTGTTGATGGCAATGAAGTGAACCTGGGTGGTGCCGGAGAAAATTTGCCATTGGGTAGAATACTCTATACCAATGTCACTTCTTCTGATATTACTGATAGTTCTAATCAGGTCTTGCCATCGAATGCCAATGTTATTAACTATATGACTATACCAGCAGTCGTTTCAGAGAGAAGGAAAACCATTGACTGGGCGCGTGGTTTTGATGTTGATGGTTCTGTACCTACATCACCTCATGGTAATTTTGGGCAGCCTTTACATTCACGGCCTACCATTGTGTCCTATGAACCAGCTATTGCCGGTAACCCTTTGGAGCCCGTCGTTTTTGTGGGCACCAATGAAGGCTTTGTCAGTTCCATTAACACAGAATCCGGTGTTGAAAACTGGGCATTTATTCCAAAAGAAAAACTCGATAACTTAAATGACTATCGTGAAGACAGTGTCCTCAATACTAATCCAATTTATGGCGTTGACGGTAATGCAACCATCTATATTCAAGATGATAATGGTGATGGTGTCATCGCCCGTTCAGGAGAAACGGCTTATTTGTATATTGGTATGAGACGAGGTGGTAATAAATATTATGCTTTCGACATTACCGATAAAGATGATCCTGAGTTGGAGTTTGTTATTGATGGTGATGATCCTTCATCCAGTTACTTTGGTAAATTAGGTCAAACCTGGTCGCAACCCAGAGTTGGGAAAATGAAATTCAATGGCTCTGTCAGAAGTGTATTAATCTTTGGTGGTGGTTATGATACGGACCAAGACAATTATGGCGGCACTAATAATGATAATGTGGGTAATCGGGTACTGATTGCCAATGCGGAGACAGGTGCATTACTGTGGGACAGTTATGTGGATGCCGGGACACCACCAACGGGTGCTGGTGCAGCGACAACCATGAACTCGGTACCTGGGGATGTGACGGCCTTTGATTTGGATGATGATGGTTTATTGGATCACATTTACGCCGTTGATACACGTGCGCAGATTTTCCGCTTCGATATAGATAATACCTTCGGCACTATTACCGGTGGACGTATCGCTGCTTTGCAGAATGATGCTTCTGAAACCCATAATCGACGTTTCTATTATGCACCCGATGTGGCTTTAATTCGGGATAGCAATACAGGTGAACGTTATATGACGATTTCAGTAGGCTCAGGTTATAGAGCACATCCTTTGGATACCAATGTTCAAGAACGTATGTATGTGGTACAGGATAAAGGGGTATTATCAACACCTGCCTGGTTTGATATTGGACCGGCTGATTTAGTGGATGTCTCTAATACCTTTGGTGATACTGATGGTGATGGTATCAGTGATGCGGCTGAAGCTATCAATTCATCAAATTCTCATGGCTGGTATATCGATTTTAATTCCATAGGTGGAACCGGTGAAAAAGTGTTAGCGACATCAACCACTTTTGGTGGACGTTTACTCTTTACAACCTATTTACCACCTACGTCGTCACTTAATGCGTCAGGTTGTGCACCTTCTGCTGGATCTTCAAGAGTTTACGCTGTCAACATTGAAGATGGCACGCCAGCGGTAGATACGAACTATAATGGCTCACTCAATGATGCCAGTGATCGTTTTATCGGCGTACCAGGCGCAGGTATTGCACCTGAGCCACAAATATTGATTACTAACAATGGCACTCGTTTAATTGTTGGACGTAACACGGGTACAGCCTTTAATGACTTGTTACCACAAATACCTGAAGGGCTCATTCCCAAGCATTGGTACCATGAACCAACAACGCATAGCAGTTCACAAACAACACCGGCTCCTTAGTGTAGAACCATTGTGATAAAGTATGGTTATGTTCATTTATTTTGAAAGCTAAAATAGAGGTCATGGGCTACTTGACATTGATATGATCAGGTAGCCTTTTGGTTTATTAAAAATAAAAAAATTGAATCACGTATGAGGTGATACTATGAAAACAAAAGGTTTTACTTTAATTGAAGCCATGATCGCTGTGGCGATTATTGGTATTGTTGCTGCATTTGCTATACCAGGATATCAGGATCATGTTGCAAGGGCCAAGCGTAACGATGGCATGTCTGGGTTAATGGTAGCTACGGCTGCCATGGAAAGACATCGGGCAGCAAACTTAACCTATGTAGGTGCAGCAGCGGGAACAACATTTGTCGCGAATGTTGCTTCTGATGGTGGAACGGCTTATTACAATATTTCAATTGGAAATTTAACCGCAACCACCTATACTTTGACGGCCACAGCGATTGGCACTCATGCAGCTCAAGATGGCAGTTTAACGATTGATCATCAGGGTAATAAATCATGGGTTGATAAAGATGGCACTAATCGAAATTGTTGGCCGGAAGGAAGCAGTACCTGCTCTTAGTAGAAATGAGGATAAATGGTTTAAACTGAACACTATGTTATAGAAGGGACTCACCTCTGATTGTTATATCAGAAAGCAATGTGTAAAGATAAGTTGTGGAATAGATCAATAGATCATTGAATATATAAATAAGGAGCAATGACTTCTCTTCTTGTTTAAGAGAAATATTTCGTAAAAGCTTCATAAAGTCTTAACCAATATTACCCGGAAAATATCTTAGAATTTATCCTATATTATTCATTCACCCAAAGAATGAGGTCTTAAGATGTTGACTAGAAAACAAATAAAGAACTTTTTGATAGGCACTTTATGTTTAATGGGTTCTTATAGTATCCATGCGACAACCATTGATTTAACCGGCCAGGGGAGTAATGGTGGTGGGTATGGTAACCAGCTAACCTTTTCTCAAGATGGCATTAACGTCAATGTATCCGCTTTTGCTGAAACTGGCTCGGAGTTTCCTCCCAGTTCTCAATTCTATCTTTTTGAAACAGCAGAAGTGTATAGCTGGTCAACGGGTTTAGGTGTGTGTAATCAGGATGAAGGCATTGTTGGTGCAGGTTGTGTCACTAATGAGCATGAACTGGATACAGTAAGAAGAGATGATTTATTGGTATTACAGTTTGATCAGGAGGTTAATTTTGAGTTCTTAACCGTTGATCCTTTTAATGGTCCAGGTAATGACCCTAATGATAGAGATATTATTTATTGGGTAGGAAATACAAACTCAATGCCTGATTTAACAACACAAACCTTTGATACTTTGGATACAATGGCTGGTTTTAGTGCAGAAACCCATGAAAGTGCATCATCCAGTTTTTCTCCTTACACCCATGTCTTATCTGGAACAGGTAATGTACTTTTGTTGAGTGGTAACTATCATGATTTGGGTTGTAGAAATCGTGGAGGTTCCAACAGTTCTTGTGAAGAGTTTAAAATTAGCGATATTACGGTTTCTCAAGTTTCACCGGTACCTGTGCCAGCAGCCATCTGGTTATTGGCTTCGGCTCTGGTTGGATTAGGCTTTGTACGTAAATCATCATAGTCTTTGATTGTATAAAAAAGGGGTTAGCATTGGGCTAGCCCCTTTTTTATTGGAAGGAATAAAAGGGGGTTATGATGACTAAAATATCTCATTTTTCACTAGGAAGATGTTTTTTTAAAATGGATATTCACTTCATCAAAAATGGGGACAACTTATTATAAATATGTTTAAATCATTTTTTAAAAATGTATATCTTTATTTAAAAGTAAGAGAAGAAAAATGATGAATATTTTTTTGTTATTAAAAAGATCATTACTGATGGTGATGTTTTTTAGCTTTTTGCCAAGTTATGCCGAAATATCATCAAAAGGGGATCAAACGATTATTCTATTTGATAAAACACATTTGTATTTTGATATGGCCTTAAAATCAAAAAAATTTGATAAACATAGCCCTATTCATCGTCTTGATGCGGGACGAGTATTGTTAAAAAAGGTAAAATTACCTAGCTACGATTTGGTGACAAATATCCATATTGAAATGTCATTGACATCCAATGGCGATCCCTGGGATAAATCAGGGTCTGTTTTTGTGATTCCAAAAAATACAGAAGTGTCTCTTTTAAACTTTGAAAATGGAACCTTTGATCTTAAACAGCTAAATGAGAAATATCCTGCTGTTACACCTTTTCAAAAAAAAGGAATGCATTATTTGCCTAGCATAGAATTACTGCGTTTTATGACACCTTTTGGTGTCGGACATTTTAGTCAGAGTAAACAAGCCAATAATATCAAGCCGATTTATATTCCTCGATGGGAAGACAAGGTAGAATGGGTGCAGGATATTACGCACCTTGCGCCTTTATTGGAAGATGAAGTCTATATTGGCGTTTATATCGATACCTGGACAAAAGAAGGATATCACGTCAGTGTGACACTACATTTTGATGAAAGTGATTTTATTGGGCATAAAAAAAGAAAGCGACACATATTGCCTTTAGTCAATACAGTGAAATATGCGTCGGATCAAAGTCATTACGATGCATTTTCTGAAAAACCCATAGAAGTTGATTTTACTCTACATAAGAAAGTAAAAGATCTTAAATTACATTACATAGTCACTGGGCATGGAGGGCATGGACTTGGTGATGAGTTTACTAAGAAAGAAAATATTATTCATATTAATAACAAGGTTATAAAACGCTTTACTCCCTGGAGAGATGACTGTGCCAGTTTTCGACGTTTTAATCCATCATCAGGCGTATGGTTAAGAAATGTAAAATGGAATGGAAAAGATTTTAAAGAACGTATTGCATCTTCCGATTTATCCCGTTCTAATTGGTGTCCAGGCAGTGATGTTGTACCAGAAGAAATGTCATTACACCTTAAACCTGGAAAACATCATTTGAAAATAGAGATTCCTGAAGCACAAGTTGCCAAAGAAAATGAAAACAATTATTGGATGGTCTCTGCTTACATCAGCTTTTATGAATAAAAAAATAGCGGCAAGAGCCGCTATTTTTTTTAATGATGGTCTTACAAGTCAAAACGATCAAGTGTCATCACTTTTGCCCAGGCTTGAGCAAAATCCTGTACAAACTTTTCTTTTGCATCATTTGATGCATAAACTTCAGCAACAGCTCGTAACTCAGAATTAGATCCAAAAATGAGATCAACGGGCGTTGCTGTCCACTTCAGTCGGCCGGTTTGTCGGTCATAGCCTTCATAAATACCAGAAGATGCGGATGACTTTTTCCATTGTGTTGACATGTCTAATAAGTTGATAAAGAAATCATTACTTAATGTTCCAGGGCGATCTGTGAAAACACCATGACGGGTTTGTCCAGTATTTGCATTTAGACTACGCATACCACCAATCAGTGCGGTCATTTCTGGAATGGAAAGTGTTAACATGCTGGCTTTTTCAATCAGCATTTCTGCAGGCGATAAGTGATTGCCTTTTGCAAAATAGTTTCGAAAACCATCGGCGGTAGGCTCGAGAACAGAAAAAGAGTCAACATCGGTTTGTTGCTGTAAAGCATCGGTACGTCCTGGCTTAAAAGGTACTTTAACCGTATAACCTGTTTGCTTTGCCGCTTTTTCAATGGCTGCCGCACCACCTAAAACAATAAGATCGGCTATAGAAACCTGCTTACTGTTTTTTTGCCGTTTATTAAATGTTTGTTGAATTTTTTTCAAGCGCTTAATCACTTTTGCAATTTCTTTAGGATTATTGGCTTGCCAGTTTTTTTGTGGTTCTAAGCGAATGCGAGCACCATTTGCACCACCACGCATATCGGTACCTCTGAAACTGGATGCAGAACTCCAGGCGGTCCTAACCAATTCTGGAACAGATAAACCGGATTTCAAAATAGTGGATTTTAATTTTTTAATATCTTTATCGTTGATGAGTGGATGATTGACTGGTGGTAATGGATCCTGCCATATCATATCTTCTTTAGGTACGAGCTTTCCTAAATAACGGGCTTTGGGTCCCATATCGCGATGAGTTAATTTAAACCAGGCTTTTGCAAAGGCGAGCTCAAATTCTTTGGGGTTATCTAAAAATCGTTTTGAAATTTTTCCGTAAGAGGGATCAAATCTGAGTGATAAATCTGTAGTGAGCATGATAGGTGCGTGCCTTTTAGAGGGATCATGGGCATCAGGTACCATACTGGCTGCACTTTTATCATCAGGAATCCACTGAATAGCACCAGCAGGACTTTTTGTTTTTACCCAGTTAAAGTGGAATAAATTCTGGAAAAAATTATGGGTCCATTGTGCCGGGCTCACTGTCCAGGCACCTTCTAGCCCACTCGTAATCGTATCAACCCCTTTGCCACTACGGTATTTACTTTTCCAACCGAAGCCTTGTTCTTCGATACTGGCACCTTCTGGCTCAGCACCGACATGTTTATGTGGATTTGCGGCACCATGAGCTTTACCAAAGGTATGTCCGCCAGCAATCAGAGCCACCGTTTCTTCATCATTCATTGCCATGCGGCCAAATGTTTCCCTGATATCTTTAGCAGCTAAAAGTGGATCGGGATTCCCGTTGGGCCCTTCAGGGTTGACATAAATGAGCCCCATTCGTTTTGCTGCCAAGGGTTTGTCGAGCTTTCCTTTTTGACTATGACGTTTACTAGCTAGCCATTCCCCTTCAGAACCCCAGTTGACTATTTCAGGTTCCCATGCATCTTCTCGACCTCCGGCGAAACCCAGGGTTTTAAATCCCATGGATTCCATAGCAACAGTACCAGCCAAAACCATTAAGTCTCCCCAAGAGATTTTACGTCCATATTTTTGTTTAATTGGCCAAATTAATCGTTGTGCTTTATCTAGATTGGCATTATCCGGCCAACTATTCAGAGGGGCAAACCGCTGCATGCCACCATTGGCACCCCCTCTGCCATCAATGGTTCTATAAGTGCCGGCACTGTGCCATGCCATGCGTATAAAAAGAGGACCGTAGTGTCCGTAATCAGCGGGCCACCAGTCTTGAGACGTTGTCATAACCTGTTCAAGATCTTTTTTAACAGCGTTTAAATCCAGAGTATTAAATGCTTCAGCATAGTTAAACGATTGTCCCATGGGATTAGAGGATTTTGAATGTAGGCGAAGAGGAGAAAGGTCGAGCTTTTGTGGCCACCAGTATTGATTGGTTTTCGGATGATTTTCAGAATAGGTAATACTGGAGAAGATGATTGAAGAAATGATCACTAGCTTTGTCAGTAATGGTTTTGTTGCTTGAAGCATGAGCGTGACTCCTGTTAAAAGTGAGTTAAGCGTGAATATTCACAAAGTATTTTATTTTGAGAACTTCTACTGATTAGCTTAACGGCATCCCTTTCACATGTGTAATGATTAAATCCGATTGTATTAAACGGTTTTTTTAATGATAGAGGACGTTCAGGATATAATGGATGATATTTTTAATTTCAAAACTATGCATTCAGTTGGTTTGATTCAGCCAGTGTCGAATGAGTAATCCAGATAAAGTTTCTTGTGGTGGTATGGATAATTGTTTGTTTTGTAATTGAGATTGGCATTCATCACGTGAAATCCAAAAGGCATTTTCCAGTTCATTATCATTACATTGGATATGATTATGGCAGGCATGTACAGTAAAACCTATCATCAAAGAATGTGGAAATGGCCAGGGTTGTGAGGCAATATAATCGGGGTTTTTGACTTGAACATTGGTTTCTTCGAAGACTTCTCGTACAACAGCATGTTCTAAACTTTCTCCAGGTTCTACAAAGCCTGCTAATACGGAATAATGATTTTTTTTCCAATGGGACTGACGACCTAATAATAAATGATCATCGTGAATAACCGATACGATGATAGCGGCATCCGTTCTTGGATAAAAGGTTTTATCACAAGCCAGGCAAAATTTTTCATGACCTGCTTGTTGAGTTAATAGTTTTTGACCGCAACGTCCACAGTATTGATAATTTTCATGCCAATGAAGTAATGCTTTTGCGAAAGCAAGAATAGATGCTAAAGGTTCATATAAAATAGAAAGGTTATCTCTTAAATTGTGCCACTCGGTATTTTGTGGCAAATTCATATTTTGTAAAATACTTTCTGTATGTTCTTGACTAATTTGTAAACAAAACCAGGGTTGTGTTTCGTGATAGGCTAGAAAATGAATGATACAAGAATCATTGAGACACATATTTTTTGACAAAGATTGTCTCGCATTGACAGGTTGGTAGGTTTCATTATCAAAAAGATACTGTCCTTGTTCATTAAAGAGTAGAAGCACTGTTTTAGGGTGATGGAGCCATTCTTGTATATTTGTTCCATTCTGTCTTTGCAAACTGTCCTTAGTAAAGTGATATGTCATTTTTAAATAGTCAAGTGACATAACGTATGACGTGTTTACTTAAATTGAATTAATACAAAGGGAGAAACAACAACTGCCCAAAATAATCGGTCAGCTTGACAGTGTTGTTTTACCCAATCAATATCAATGAGAAACAGGCTGTTGTTTTCCAGCCATTTCTCAATCATGGATTTATTATCTAAAGTCACTTCACAGGCTGCATCAATTAAATCAATACGTTGATCAACAAAAATTAATTGGCCTCGAGCAAAAAAAACTTCGAGTTCTCTCCATTCAATGACGGCTGTTTCATGATTGAGTTTTTGTTTTAAATCTTGTTGATCGATGGTTTTATTTTGCATGTTGGTTATGGGGGTGTGAAAATGGTTTTCTGCTTAATATTTTTTTTGTTTTTTCATTAATAGAAATAAGTCTGTGAGCAGTAAGGATCGGGCTTTTTCTTGTCATACCGCCCTTTGTTCTTTTAATGACTTTACCATCAGGAGATAAAAACAAATAAGTTGGATAGCTGGTAACATTGTATTGTTTAGCAATTTTTCTACCCTCGCCGAGCTCCATATCATAAATGGCGGTAATTGCATTTTTATTAAAATAGCTGCCCATAGCGTAGGTAGGATACACTTTATTTTTCATATCATTGCAGGGGATACACCAGGAGGTATGGCAAGCAATAAAAACAGGCTTATTTTCAGTTTTTGCCAATGCAAGTAATTCTTGGAAGCTTTTACCTTTTACAAAACGAACGCCTTGATAGTCATCAGCATATTTTTCACTACAAGAGATAAGAGAAAGTGTGAATAGCAAAACAGTGAGCAAATGGAAAAATCTTTTGGTTAATATCATCATGAGGATTCTCCTTAAAAGTGTAGCCATTTTAAATGAGTTTTAATTTTTATAGCAAAAAAAGATTATACAGTCTTTGATTTAAATGTAAAGTAAGATTTCATGACATAGTCTGGTGTTTTTACATGCTCTTAAGCTATTTTATGCGTATAATTTAAGCATAGACAATGATTAAAAAGAGCTTTAATAAATGGCAGGTGATACATTTGGGCAATTATTCCGCGTGACCAATTGGGGTGAATCTCATGGTAAGGCCATTGGTTGTATTGTTGAAGGTTGTCCGCCTGGGTTAATTTTAACAGAAGAAGATATCCAGCCTGCATTAGACAGACGTCGTCCAGGTCAAAGCCATATTGTTACCCAGAGAAAAGAAGAAGATTTGGTTGAGATATTATCAGGTACGATTGATGGTAAAACTACAGGGACTCCCATTAGTTTATTGATTAAAAATAAGGATCAACGTTCCAAGGATTACTCAGAAATGGCCGCTTTATACCGACCTAGCCATGCAGATTTCACTTATCAACAAAAATATGGCCTTAGAGATGTTGCCGGTGGAGGACGAAGTTCTGCCAGAGTGACTGCAGGATCTGTTGCTGCAGGTGCCATTGCCAATAAAATTTTAAGAGAACGATGTAATTTACAAATTTTAGCCTATGTAAAATCAGTAGGGGATATTATTAGTGATCAGGATCCATTAACAGTGGATATGGAAATGATTGAAGACAATGCTGTCAGATGTCCAGATAATGATATTGCCCAAAAAATGATTAAAAAAATTGAAGCATTACGTAAGCAAGGTGATTCAGTTGGTGGTGTTGTAGAGTGTGTGATTCATTCTACACCCGTGGGTTTAGGTGAGCCCATTTTTGATAAACTGGAAGCTGATTTGGCGAAAGCGATGATGAGTATTAATGCCAGTAAAGGTTTTGAAATTGGATCAGGATTTTCTGGAACTAAGATGACAGGCTCAATACACAATGATCCTTTTGTTAATGACCAGGGTAAAATTATGACAGCAACCAATTTTTCAGGTGGTATACAAGGTGGTATTAGTAATGGCATGCCTATTATTTTTCGAGTGGCTTTTAAACCAACTGCAACCATTATTCAAGATCAGTCAACGGTGAATATAAAAGGTGAGGCGGTTACTTTTAAAGGGAGGGGACGACATGATCCTTGTGTATTACCCCGAGCTGTACCTATTGTAGAAGCTATGGCATCACTGGTTATTTGTGATCACTATTTGCGCTATAAAGGTTTAAAAGACTGAAAGACTAAAAGACAAAAAACTTACAAAGATTAAATTCCCGTAAGAACAATGGTATTTTTGTCTTTATGACTGATTTTAATACTAGGATGTATCTGTATAATATGATTGACAAAACGTTCCTGGTTTCCCGTTGTAAAATGTCCTCCAATACGAATATTGGCAAGTTGTGTATTTTTTATAGAAACCTGAGTGTTTGAATAACGGTTCATTTCATCAATAGCTTCATTGAGAGGCGTATCTTCAAAAAAAACTTCACCGAGTTTCCATTTTAATTCTTTATGTGTATTCACTTTTGTTACAACAGCTTTCGTTGTATTGACTTCTGTAATAAGTTGTTCACCAGGTAACAGGATTTTAGGTGCTATATCATGATGCTCAACTTGATCTTCATCCATGATGGAATCGACTTTGACTTCACCTTCAATCAGTGTCACTTTAACATTTTTTTCATTGAGTAGATTGACTTCGAATGTTGTACCAGTGGCCTCAACACGTTTATCTTTTGCTTCAACAATAAAAGGTCTGAAAGTATCTTTCATAACTTCAAAAAGAGCTTGTCCTTTTATTAAATAAATCATGCGTTGCTGCTCAGTATAGTCAACCTTGATAAGAGAATTGGTATTGAGAGTCACGACGGTACCATCAGACAAGGAAAATGTAGAACGTTCTCCAACCATAGTGGAATATTCAGGCAAGGGATCGTAAGTCAACATAAACAGCAAGGCTGTAAAACAAATGAGTGTAAAGCTAGCGGCTAATGAAAAATAAAATCGTTGATGTTTCTTTTTGCCTTGAACCGCTGAATCTTCATGATGCAGCAAAACTTGTTCCCTTAGAGCGCTCAACTCAGGGTTTTCCTTACATATTTTTAGTAGGCTAATAGAAGCTTGTAATTGATTGTAGGTAATGAGGTTATTTTTGCTGCTTTGTTTCCATTCTATAAAACGGGCTCTATCCTCATCGGTACAGTAAGCACTACGCAGTTTAGCATCCCAATAGGCAGCGGCTTCATGGGGTATGTCCATTGAAAGATCTTCCATTTGTGTAGTGTCTTTATTCATTTTTCAGGTTTTTTTCTCTTAAGTAATTTTGCGTTAGCACGTGCCATATGTTTTTCTACTGTACTTACTGCTATACCGAGTTGTTTGGCAATTTGTAAATACCTATAGTTTTCAAAGTGATACAACACAAAGACTTGACGAGTGGTATCAGGTAACTGGTAGATGTTTTTAATTAAATGGTCTAGTGCCTCCTTACCTATTAAGACGCGTTCCAGAGTCATATCCTCCTGGTAATGTGAATATTCCTCAAAAGCTTCATGGGATGAACGTTGTCTGACAATATCTCTACGTCCATTATCGGCTAAAACACTGGCGGCTGATTGGAAAATATAGCCTTGGATATGCTCTATTTCGGATAAATCGGAACGTTTTGCCAGCCGTGTAAACACTTCTTGAATCAGATCTTCCGGCTCAATATGTGGTGGGACACGTTTTTTAAAATATCGATGTAAAGCGTTGTAATACTCAGTGGACCATTGTGATAGTAAATCACTTTCTTCTGTTTTTTCTATGGCGACCAACTTCATAAATGTATTCAACTCCCCTCTAATTGAATCGTAATGAAAATGCTAGCTTTTTTTGTATCATCATGTTTCGTAATTTAACCCATGTCGCAATAAAAGTCGATAATAGTTTGACTAAATAGTCTATTTTTATGGGTTATTTGAAGGTTTTTTTGAATTTTATTTGAGCTATAGAGTAAAAATTTAACCTATTTGAATAAAATCATCTAAATTCGGGTTAAATCTCTGATTTTTAACAAAATAGAGTATTTTTTAAATATTAGAAAATATAGGGCACGTAACTTTTTGATATACAAAGAAATAGGAGTCTTTCAGCTGAGGTTATTTAAGGAAAACTTCAGGTGAATCAGGCGACTATCTGTTTTAGATAATTTTGATAGAGAGTGCGTGGATATCCGTTTGCATAAGATCGCCCAAAGCCTGATAAATCATTTTGTGGCATTGTATAGGGGGCTTGTTGTCGAAAAAGGGAGAGGCAATATGTAGGGTAAAATGTCCTTTACCGTCTTTTGCACCAGCATGACCAATATGTTGATGACTGTCATCAATAATCTGAATGTGGGAAGGTGATAAGGCCTTTTCCAATTTGGATTGCATCAGTTCGATACGGGCTTCATTTGACATGATGTATTATGGCAGCACTTTTTTGAAGGGTTTTACGGTAACCTGTGCATAAACACCAGCTTGTATGTAGGGATCATTATCAGCCCATAGCTGAGCAGCTTCCAATGAATCAAACTCTGCAACAATGAGACTGCCAGTAAAACCGGCGGCGCCAGGATCATGGCTATCAATGGCAGGATGTGGTCCGGCAATGAGAAGGCGGCCTTCTTCTAAGAGAGCCTTTAATCGAGCAACATGTTGCTCACGTGTTTGTAGTCGGCGTTCAAGACTGTTTTCAACATCTTGTGCAATAATGGCATACCACATAGATAAACTCTCTGAATATTATATTGATACGGTAAGAGAAAAAGATTCTAGTCTGATAAAGACTTTTCTGTAGTATCATCTACTTTTGATGATTGGGCTTCAAGGGCTTCTCTTTTCTCTTTGGGCATATTTTTAAAAATAATGAAAAATGTTGCAATCATTAAAACCAGTTGAATACCTGTTAAACCCCAGAATTTAAAGTTAACCCAAACACTCTGCTCAAAGTTATAGGCTATCCATAAATTCAGCAAACCGGTGGCCAGAGTGGTGAAAATCCAGACGATATTGAGTTTTTTCCATAACGTGTCGCTGATACCCATGGATTCACCGGAAATACCTTCAAATAAATCTTTTAACGCTATTTTGTTTTGAATAAGCTGTCTAAAAATAAAGAATAATGCAACACCCCATAGGAAAATAGAGACTTTCCACTTGATGAAAGCATCATCTCTTAAGAAGACTGTCAATCCACCAAAAAGAAGCGCAAGGATAAGTGTGATAACATGCATTCTTTCAAAGCGTTTACTGATAAAATAGTGCCCTAAGGTTTGAACAACACAGGCAGCCATTAAGACATAGGTGGCCATATAGATGTCATCATAAACCTGATAGATAATAAAAAATCCTAAAACGGGGAAGAAATCCAAAAGAAACTTCATAATAGACCTTCTTAACGGTTAGTGAATAAGTCATACGATTTTATTGATGATCATACCTGCCTTATGCTTGTAAGACTAGGGTCTGTTTGTAAAATGATGTATCAACATTTGGTTCCATAGTTAGAGGCACTTGAGAGAATTTCCATGCGGCGTAGTTTGTCAACCAAATCCCATGTATTTGATTTGCATATGCATACTCATTACTCTGATGGTGGATTATCACCTTTGGAGCTCATACGTTACGTTTCTGAATGTGGTGTCAAATATGCTGCAATAACGGATCATGATTCAATTACAGGGTGTAAAGAATTATTTACAGTTATGGAAACAGGAGTGATGGATGATATAGATATTGATTTGATTCCAGGTGTTGAAATCTCCTGTAAAGCCTTAAATCGAGAAATTCATGTTGTTGGTCTTCAGGTGTCTCTCAATAGTAATCAATTGAATACATTTTTAGAAAACCAGCAAAAAATACGGCAAGAACGAGTGGAAACTTATGTTTACAAGTTAAAAGAATTAGGCCTGGATTTAAATACAGACATAGCGCATTTAAAAGCTGAATCTTTAACAAGAGCCCATCTGGCCAGGTTATTGATTGAAAAAAAAATGGTACCCAATATGGATAAAGCTTTTAAACATTACTTGGGTGCTCGGGGGAAAGTGTATGTTGATATCGAGTGGCCTTCTCTTGAAGAGACTATCGCGGTTATCCAGAATGCAGGTGGGGTTGCTGTATTGGCCCATCCATCACGTTACCTTTTATCTAAAAAACAGCTCTCTGAATTATTAGAGTATTTTGCAGAGTCAGGTGGTCATGCGATTGAACTCAGCTTTCCTAATATACAAGCGTCTGACAGAGATTGGTTGGCCAAAAAAGCCAAAGAATTAGACTTGCTTGCTTCACAGGGATCAGATTTTCACTTACGGGAACAATCTTGGATTGTGCCGGGACGCTTTCCAGTGTTACCCTCTAGCGTTTTACCGATTTGGACTTTGTGGTCTTAGTCTCCAATGGCACAGTTTCTTGAAATTCATCCTACGCATCCTCAGCCTCGTTTAATCACCCAGGCAGTTGCTTTATTAAGACAGGGAGGTTTAGCGGTTTATCCGACTGACTCGGGATATGCCCTCAGTTGTCATATTGGTGATAAACAGGCGCTGGATAGGATTCGCAGAATCAGAAAGTTAGACAAACATCATAATTTTACTTTAATTTGTCGGGACTTATCTGAGTTAGCCGTTTATGCGCGTGTCGATAATGCGTCTTTTCGGGTATTAAAAAGTTTTACACCAGGCCCTTATACTTTTATTTTAAAAGCAACGGCAGAAGTGCCTCGGCGATTACAACATGACAGGCGTAAAACCATTGGCATCAGGGTGCCTGATAATGTGATTACACAAGCACTGCTTGAAGCACTGGGTGAACCTTTAATGAGCTCCAGTTTGATTCTTCCCGGGAAAGAACAAGAACAATTAGAACCTATAGAAATCTTTGAGTTACTGAAAAAACAAATTGATTTGGTCATTGATGGCGGGTTTTGTGGAACACTGCCGACGAGTGTTGTGGATTTAACGGAGGGTAGCCCACAGGTTTTACGTACAGGGGCGGGTGACACCAGTTCTTTTTTATCTTTATAAACAATAAGTTATGTATTTATAATCCTTATATAAAGTTTCTTGCTTCTTGGCTTGCATGAAGCAGGGTATAATAGTGAGTTCAAAAAAACATTGAATGAGATTGCGTAAAACTGTCAACCTATGCTGGTTTATGCCCGAAGAAAATACATCATTCAATGTAAACACAATTTAAGGGGTTTTGGGTTCGGTGGTTATTCAAAAACAGCGGGTTCTTTCGGGAATGCGTCCAACAGGGCGATTACATTTGGGACATTACCACGGTGTTCTGAAAAATTGGGTAAAACTGCAACATGAGTACGAATGTTTATTTTGTGTCGTTGACTGGCATGCATTAACGACTCATTACGATGACCCATCCATCATAGAGCAAAATGTCTGGGACATGGTAATTGACTGGTTGGCGGTCGGCGTAAACCCTGGTTCTGCCACCATGTTTATACAATCAAAAGTCCCTGAGCATGCAGAGTTACATTTATTGCTTTCCATGATAACGCCGATTGGCTGGTTGGAAAGACAGCCAACCTACAAAGAACAACAAGAAAAGCTCAGTGAAAAAGATTTATCAACCTATGGATTTTTGGGCTACCCCTTATTACAAACAGCAGATATTTTAATTTATCGTTCGGGATTGGTACCTGTTGGTGTTGATCAGGTACCCCATGTTGAATTATCCAGAGAAATTGCCCGACGATTTAATCACATATATGGTAAAGAGCCTGGTTTTGAAGAAAAAGCAGAGGCGGCGGTTAAGAAACTGGGCAAAAAAAATGCCAAGTTGTATTCATCGTTAAAATCCCGTTATCAGCAAGAAGGTGATGCGGAGGCTTTGGAAACAGCTCGTGCACTGTTAGAAGGTCATGCCTCTATTTCTTTGGGAGACAAAGAACGTTTATATGGTTATATTGAAGGGGGTGGTCGAGTGATACTGCCTGAACCTCAGGTTATGTTAACACCGGTTTCTAAAATGATAGGTTTGGATGGGCAAAAAATGTCTAAATCCTATAATAATGTCATCGAATTACGGGAGTCACCCGAATCGGTTGATAAAAAAATTAGAACCATGCCCACTGATCCAGCACGCGTTCGTATTACTGATCCGGGAGATCCAGACAATTGTACGACCTGGTCTTTACATAAAATTTATTCATCAGAAGAAGTTCAGGACTGGGCTTTTAAAGGTTGTAAATCAGCTTCCATGGGGTGTTTGGAGTGTAAACGGCCTTTAATTGACAGCATCAATCAAGAGCTGCAATCCTTCAAAGAGAATGCTGCAGAATATGAGAATAACCCTGAGCTGGTAAAAAACATTATTAATGAAGGCTGTGAACGAGCCCGGGACTTGGCCCGGGAGACTATGGATGATGTGCGTCAGGCCATGGGGCTTATCTATCGATAGTCTCAAACTATCGTTAGCACAAACGTTAGCACAAAGTCATGACGGGTTATCATGTCGAGCGATCATGTTGTTAAAGAATCAATCAAGAGATGAAATGATTTTATGATGCAAGAAGAAACGGTTCATCCTGAGACCAATGAATCATCCGACACTTCTGTAAAAGTCAGTGAGTTGATGGTGGATGATACGTCTTTGTTAGACGATACGGTGCAAAAAGACGATGTAGCTCTCGATAATCATCCAGTAGATAATCATCAGGAAACCAAAGAGGTTTCACAAAACAATGATGTGGATGTTTCTCAAAAAGAGGCAGAATCATTTGCAGTGTTTAATGGGGAACCTATTAAAGACTTACCAAAAGATTTATATATTCCACCCAATGCACTGGAAGTGTTTTTAGAAGCCTTTGAAGGACCTTTGGATTTATTATTATATTTAATACGTCGCCAAAATATGGATATAGTTGATATTCCTATTGCTGAAATTACAGAGCAGTATATGGAATACGTAGAATTAATGAAAAACTTAAATCTGGAATTGGCTGCAGAATATTTGGTGATGGCTGCTGTTTTATGTGAAATAAAAAGTCGGGTGTTATTGCCTGTGCCAAAAGTTGATGAAGAGGATGAAGGCGATCCAAGAGCCGATCTGATTCGTCGCTTGCAGGAATATGAACGCTTTAAAAAGGCAGCAGAAGATATTGATGAGTTACCTAAAGTGGGAAGAGACACTTTTATCAGCTCTGCGGAAATACCAGAACTGGATGTGACGAAACCACAGCCTGAAGTTGATTTAAAAGAAATTTTATTGGCATTCAAAGATATTTTGCGGAGAGCAGAAATGTTTTCTCATCATCATATCCAAAGAGAGCCTTTGTCTGTTCGTGAAAAAATGACACATGTTCTTGCGGTTATTTCTGCAGAATCTTTTACGGATTTTGTCACTTTATTTACCGTAGAAGAAGGCAGGATGGGTGTGGTGGTTACATTTTTGGCTGTGATGGAATTATCCAAGGAGTTAATGGTTGAGTTTATTCAAGCTGATCCATTTGGCCCCATACATGTCAGAGCACGAATTCATTAAATATTCATTAAAAATAAAAAAGTAGACGCGTGGTAAAAAAAATCTATGACTGAACAAGAGCAAACGCCTGAGCAACTGAAAAAAATTATAGAAGCAGTGATTCTCTCTTATGGAAAAGCTTTGTCTGTTACACAAATAAAACATGTTTTTCCTGAAGAAAGCCAACCATCAGAGACTCAAATTCGGGATGCTATTACATTGATTCAGCAGGATTATCAGGACAGAAGTGTTGAATTAAAAGAAGTTGCTTCGGGGTTTCGTTTTCAGGCAAAACAGGATTATGCAGAATGGATTGCTCGATTATGGGAGGAAAAGCCTGTCCGCTATTCAAGGGCACTTTTGGAAACTCTGGCTTTAGTGGCTTATCGACAACCGATTACACGTGCTGAAATTGAAGAGGTCAGGGGCGTTGCTGTCAGTTCCTCGATTATTAAAACCTTACTTGAACGTGAGTGGATAAGAGTGGTTGGTCATAAAGACGCACCAGGAAAACCGGCATTATATGCAACGACCAAAACCTTTTTGGATTATTTTAATCTAAAAAACTTAAGTGATTTGCCAAGTCTTGCAGAGTTACGTGATTTTGATCAGATTAATTCGGAATTAAATCTGAGTGAAACATCACTGTCTGAATTGAATGATAACGAAAAAGTGGATGAAGCCAGTGCATTACTGTCAAATGATACAGATACTGATTTGGAACAAAGTGATGAAGATGATCATGTTGTTCATTTAGACAGTGTTGCTCACTCAGACAGTGACGTTGATTTAGACAGTGATGAGGTTGAAACAGTCGATAACAGTGATTTTGAAGAAGCTGTTTATGAAACAGTGGATACTCAGGATGAAGAAAGTTCACATGAGCTTATTGAAGATGAGTTTATTGAAAATGAACCTATCCAAAATGAGAACATACAAAATAAGGAAGTGACTTTGGATGAACATCTGTCATCGGATGTTGATTCATTAGAATCAGAAATGATGGATGGATAGCCTGGTTGTCATCTATGTCTGAAAAAGTACAAAAATTATTAGCCAAAGCAGGTTTGGGATCACGCAGAGAAATGGAAGCCATGATTGAAGCTGGGCGTGTCAGTGTCAATGGTGAAAAAGTAACCTTGGGTGCCAGAGCAACAGCCAATGATAAGATACGTTATGATGGCCGCTTAATTCATATTCCCAAAGAGGAGAGCTTTGCCCGTCGGGTACTGGTGTACCACAAGAATGTTGGTGAAGTGTGTACAAGAAAAGATCCAGAAGGGCGGGCAACGGTTTTTGATAATTTGCCCTCGGCAGGAAAAGGACGTTGGATTGCCGTGGGTCGTTTGGATCTGAATACCAGTGGTTTATTATTATTTACTAATGATGGAGAGTTAGCCAATCGTTTGATGCATCCCAGTTATGAGTTTGAAAGAGAATATGCCGTCAGAGTGAGAGGTGAAGTGTCAAAGGAGAGTTTGGAACAACTGCGACAAGGTGTACAGCTGGATGATGGTTCAGCACGATTTGAACGTGTGACTTTTTCTGGTGGAGAGGGAAGCAATCAATGGTATCATGCGACGTTAAAGGAAGGTAAAAATCGTGAAGTCCGTCGCTTATGGGAGGCAGTGGGTTGTGTGGTATCTCGCCTTATTCGTATACGCTATGGCATGATTACCCTGAGTTCACGTATCAAACGGGGAAGATGGCTTGAGCTTGAAGCCGATGACTTAAAAAAACTAGAAAAGCTGGTTGACTTAAAACCCTCCCCTAAAGTTGGTTTGTCTCAACGTGGGACAGACTATCACCGGCAAAAGCGTCAGCGGTTACAAGCCAAACGCCCCAAAAGGTTAAGCCCTCGTCGAAAAAATTAATATGAAAAACCTTAGGGGCTGTTTATCTTTTATAGGTTAAACCTGTTGCCATTGTTATAAAAAGATACATCCTTGGCAATGATCATAATTTTTTAAAAGATATTGGTTACAAACAAGACTTCAAATCTTGCATAATATACAATCTTAAATTATTTTAAGTGATCTAACCCTTTATGGGTATGTCCATGTCTCTCCAAGTAGCATGGGTGTCTACATTAAATCGAAAGTGAGTGAAATTGAAAGTGAGTGTTCAATGCCAATAATTACTTTACCTGATGGCAGTCAGAGAAGTTTTCAACAGCCTGTTACTGTCATGCAGGTTGCACAAGAGATTGGTTCTGGGTTGGCTAAGGCAACCATTGCAGGTCGTGTGAATGATCATTTAGTGGATGCTTGTGATGAAATACACAGGGATGCCAGCCTGCAAATTATTACAAATAAAGATGATGATGGTTTAGACATTATTCGTCACTCCTGCGCTCACTTATTAGGACATGCCATCAAACAACTGTGGCCACAGGCTAAAATGGCTATTGGACCAGTGATAACCGATGGGTTTTATTATGATGTTGATCTGGATTTCTCTTTATCTTCTGATGATCTTGAGCAATTGGAACAGCGTATGTTGGCGCTGGCCAAAACCAATTATGATGTTATTAAAAAGAAAGTCACTTGGCAACAGGCCCGTGATACCTTTAGTGAACGCAACGAACCTTACAAAGTAGACATTCTGGATGACGATATTCAAAAAGAGGATGAGCCTGGTTTATACCATCATGAAGAGTATATTGATATGTGCCGAGGACCTCATGTGCCTAACATGAAGTTTTGCCATCACTTTAAGTTAATGAAAGTGGCGGGCGCTTATTGGCGGGGTAATTCTGATAATAAAATGCTGCAACGGATTTATGGCACTGCCTGGGCGGATAAAAAACAACTCAAAGCCTATTTGCAACGACTGGAAGAAGCAGAAAAGCGGGATCATCGAAAAATTGGTAAAGCTTTGGATTTAATGCACTGGCAGGAAGAAGCGCCAGGCATGGTATTTTGGCATGCCAATGGCTGGACAATTTATACCCTATTAGAAAATTTCATGAGAAAAAAATTACAGGAATATGGCTACGATGAGATCAAAGGTCCACTCATGATGGATCGAAGCTTGTGGGAAAAATCCGGGCATTGGGACAAATATGCAGAAAATATGTTTACCACGGAATCGGAAAAACGTGAATATGCCATTAAACCTATGAATTGTCCTGGACATGTACAGATTTTTAATCAGGGTTTGAAATCATACCGTGATTTGCCATTGAAAATGGCAGAATTTGGGTGTTGCCACAGAAATGAACCCAGTGGTGCATTACACGGTTTAATGCGGGTTCGTGGATTCACACAAGATGATGCGCATATATTTTGTACAGAAGAGCAAATACAGGAAGAAGTGAGTCAGTGTATCAGGATGGTGTATGACATATATCGAACATTTGGCTTTGAGGATATTGCTGTTAAATTATCGACGCGTCCTGAAAAACGAGTGGGATCAGATGATATTTGGGATAAATCAGAAGAAGCATTAGCCCTGGCCTTAAAAGCGAATGAGATTGAGTTTGAGTATCAACCGGGAGAAGGCGCTTTTTACGGGCCCAAAATTGAGTTCACTTTATATGATTGTCTGGCAAGGGCGTGGCAGTGTGGCACGATTCAACTCGATTTTTCTATGCCTGAACGCTTAGGGGCAAAATATATTGCAGAAGACAGTAGTCGACAAACGCCTGTGATGATTCATAGAGCTATTTTGGGTTCTATGGAGCGGTTTATTGGGATTTTGATTGAAGAGTATGAAGGTAAATTTCCTGTTTGGTTGGCACCGACACAGGCAATAATTATGAATATTACAGATA
Organism: Kangiellaceae bacterium; assembly: GCA_965230335.1. GTDB lineage: Bacteria > Pseudomonadota > Gammaproteobacteria > Enterobacterales > Kangiellaceae > CBDDKS01. Next base: position 2,552,272 of record CBDDKS010000006.1, read on the forward strand.
AACAGGCAGAATTTGCGAAAAAAATGGCAGATTTTTTAAAAACTAAGGGATTTAGGAGCAAAGTAGACTTGAGAAACGAGAAGATCGGCTTTAAAATTCGCGAGCACACTTTACAACGTATTCCTTATTTGCTGGTTGTGGGCGATAAAGAAGTTGAAAATGAGCAGGTTGCAGTGCGAACACGCAGTGGTGAGGACTTAGGTGTCATGTCTATAGAGGCATTTACTGAACGTTTGTCACAAGACTCGGAAGCACTGGGTGGTTTATCCAGGCATTCATGAAAATGATTCAATTTAAACTGAGGCAATAGTTATTCAGTATCAATCGATGATGATAAAACAGTAAAAAATGAGGGTTTAAACATTAAAGGTAAACAAGAAAAAGGTAATTCTGGCAAACGTAATGTTCGCATGAATGATGAGATTACCGATAAAGAAATCAGACTTATCGGTGCGGATGGAGAGCAAATCGGTATTATGGCAGGGGCGCAAGCTCTTGAACAAGCAGAAGAAGCAGGATTGGATCTAGTCGAAATATCTCCTGAGGCAAAACCACCGGTGTGTCGCATAATGGATTATGGTAAATATCTTTTTGAGCAGAAAAAGGCAGCTGCTCAGGCAAAGAAGCGACAAACCCAAATGCAGGTCAAAGAGGTTAAGTTTAGACCGGGGACGGACATAGGGGATTACAATATTAAATTACGTAATATGCTCCGTTTTTTGGAGCATGGCGATAAAGTCAAAGTGACTTTGAGATTCAGAGGACGTGAAATGGCGCATCAGGAACTGGGCTTTGAGTTGCTCAAGCGCGTAGAAAAAGATTTGGAAGATCATGCTGTTGTTGAGTTTCGTCCTAAGCAGGAGGGAAGACAGATGATCATGGTTTTAGCACCTAAAAAGAAGAAAAGGTAAACCTTCATTTAGGTCAAAGAATTTGAATCTTTAAGATTCGAATAATGACTTTTTAGGGTTTTTCGCTACCCGACAGAAGTTAGTCCCAATGTAAAGTACACTATGATGCACTTTGCATTGGTATTTGTGTTGTTGTGCGTTGTTAAACAACTTAATTATGGAATATCAGGCCTTATTAGGCTTGTGAATCAATGATTAAGTGGCCAACAGTGGAAGTCTGTATTAACAGACATCATATGAAAAATGCGGAGGCAAACATGCCAAAGATAAAAACTGATCGAGGCGCTGCAAAGCGTTTCAAAAGAACCGGGAGTGGCGGCTTTAAGCATGCCCAGTCTCACCTTAGACATATATTGACTAAAAAAGGCAGTAAAAGAAAGCGTCATCTTCGTCACTTAAAGATGATTTCACCTTCTGATGTTGCACAATTAAATCGTCAATTACCCTACGTATAAGGAGAGGTGAATCATGCCAAGAGTCAGTCGGGGTGTTACTGCCCACAAACGTCATAAAAAAGTTTTAAAACAAGCCAAAGGTTATTATGGTGCACGAAGTCGTGTTTATCGTGTAGCCAAGCAGGCAGTGATTAAAGCGGGTCAATATGCTTATCGAGATCGTCGTCAGCGAAAACGACAATTTAGAGCATTATGGATCCAAAGAATTAATGCTGCTTCTCGTGAATGTGGCTTGTCTTATAGTCGCTTTATTAATGGCTTAAAGAAAGCCTCTATTGAAATCGATCGTAAGGTACTTGCAGATATTGCTGTCTATGATAAAGCGGCATTTGCTGCTTTAGCAGAAAAAGCGAAAGCTGCATTAGCTTAAATAAACATGACTTGAATAGGTCGCTATGGTGTATATTCAGTCATTGGGGAAGAACATCGAGGTGTTCTTCCCTTTTTTATTGTTTTAAGAATATTAGAATAAAGTTTTAATTGAATAGAGTTTTAATTGAACAGAACTTAAATCATGATTGTTATATTACAGGTAATTTCATGTCTTCTTTAGAATCATTAGTTGCAGATGGACAATCTGCAATGAACGACGTCGACAATTTACAGCAATTGGAACAAATAAAAGTTGAGTATTTGGGTAAAAAAGGACTGGTTACTCAACAGATGAAAGCTTTGTCCAGCTTATCTCCAGAAGAACGTCCTGTTTTTGGACAAAAAATTAATCAGGCCAAGCAAGCCATACAAATGGCCTATGATGCCAAAAAAAGTGCCTTACACAATGCGGCTATTGAACGTCAACTTGCAGAAGAAACCATTGATGTAACACTTGATGGGCGTCATGCCGATGTAGGCGGTATTCATCCAGTTAACAAAACTTTGGAAAGAATAGAAACCTTTTTTGAAAAACTGGGCTTTAGCATTGAAGAAGGTCCCGAAATTGAAGATGACTTTCATAATTTTGAGGCATTAAATATTCCGGCACATCATCCTGCACGGGCGATGCATGATACCTTTTATTTTAGTGAATCACTTTTATTACGAACACATACTTCACCGGTTCAAATTCGAGTGATGGAAAACACAACACCACCTTTAAGAGTGATTGCACCTGGTCGAGTCTATCGTTGTGATTCTGATTTGACACATACACCCATGTTTCATCAGGTTGAGGGTTTGTTAATTGATACACATACCAACTTTTCTGATTTGAAATATATGTTGGATGAGTTTTTAAAATCATTTTTTGAACAGGATGTTGCAACACGTTTCCGACCTTCGTATTTTCCATTTACTGAACCTTCTGCTGAAGTCGATATTGAATGTGTCATGTGTCATGGCAAGGGATGTCGGGTTTGTAGCCATACGGGCTGGTTGGAAGTATTGGGTTGCGGTATGGTACACCCTAAAGTCTTGGCTTCGGTGAATATTGATAGTGAAGTTTATAGTGGTTATGCTTTTGGTTTAGGTGTTGAACGTTTAACCATGTTGCGTTATGGCGTTAATGATTTACGTTTGTTTTTTGAAAATGACTGTCGTTTTCTCAGTCAATTTAATTAATTATTCTGGTGGTTTTTCATTGCTATGAAATTAAGTGAACATTGGTTAAGAGAGTGGGTTAACCCAAGAGTTTCTGTTGAACAATTGACAGAACAACTGACCATGGCAGGTTTAGAAGTTGATGATGTTGAACATCAAGGGGTTGGACTGGAAGGTATTTTGGTCGGCAAAATATTAGAAGCTGTTCAACATCCCAATGCCGATAAATTACAGGTATGTGATATTGATATTGGTGGAGAAACCCTAAGTATTATTTGTGGTGCACCGAATGCGCGTAAAGGATTGTTTGTTGCCGTTGCCGTCATCGGTTGTCAATTACCCAATGGTATGAAAATAAAAAAGGCAAAGTTAAGAGGTGTTGAGTCCCAGGGTATGCTGTGTTCTGAAAGTGAATTAGGCTTTTCGGAAGAGAGTGATGGCATATTGGAACTACCGGAATCTGTGACAGTTGGTCAAACTTTGATTGAAGCCCTTCAACTCAATGATGTAGTAATTGATGTTGATCTGACACCCAATCGGGGGGACTGTCTGAGTATTCGTGGCATTGCCCGTGAAGTCGGTGTATTGAATCAAATCGATGTTTCGGAAGTGTCTATTGATGCTGTTGAACCGAAAATAGATGATGTGTTAAACATTGAATTATCGGCGCCCGAAGCCTGTCCTCGTTATGTAGGACGAGTGATTAAAGGGATCAATGCGGAGGCACAGACGCCCGAATGGATGAAAAGAAAACTGGAGGTCAGTGGTATTCGTGCCATTGAACCGGCAGTGGATGTGACCAACTACGTACTACTTGAATTGGGACACCCACTGCATGCTTTTGACTTGGCAAATCTATCGGGTGGCATTCGGGTACGTTGGGCAAATACCGACGAGACTCTGTCATTGTTGGATGGCCAAGAGGTTAAATTATCCAAGGATACATTGGTGATTGCTGATGAAGAAAAAGCGCTGGCTATCGCGGGTGTGATGGGTGGCAAGTTTTCAGGAATCAGTTGTCATACAACGGATATCTTTTTGGAGAGTGCCTTTTTTCAACCGCAGTTTATTGCAGGTAAAGCCCGAACCTATGGTTTACACTCTGATGCAGCACATAGGTTTGAACGAGGTGTTGACTTTGAATTACAGGTTTTGGCCATTGAAAGAGCAACACAGCTATTGCTGGATATTGTTGGAGGACAACCAGGCCTTATCCTTGATGTAAAGAATACAGAAGCAATGCCCAGTCATACCGATGTAGTATTACGTCGACATCGCATTGAACGCCTATTGGGTATTGAGCTGGATGATGACACAGTGACGGATATATTGATTCGGTTGGGCATGCAGCTAACTCCACAAACGGATGGATGGACGGTTTCTATACCCAGCTATCGTTTTGATATTGCCTTGGAAGAAGACTTAATTGAAGAGTTAGTACGTATTTATGGATACCATAACGTTCCAGCAAAAAAAGCGCACTATCCTTTGAATATGATTCCACAACGTGAGAGTCAAGTGCATAAACGTCAACTGCGACAGTTAATGGTGGATAGAGGCTACCAGGAAGCCATTACCTATAGTTTTGTTGAACCTAAGATGCAAGCGACAGTGAATCCTGAAATACCTTCGATTGCACTATTGAATCCCATTTCTTCAGAGTTGTCTGATATGAGAACTTCTCTTTGGACCGGGTTATTAAATGCAGCACGTTATAATTTAAATCGACAACAGGATCGTATCCGACTTTTTGAAATTGGATTACGTTTTGAAAATCATGCCAATGGATTACAACAAATTCCAAGTCTGGCTGCGGTCATCTCTGGTTTTAGGCAGCCGGCTCATTGGTTTGGAAAAAGAGACAGTGTTGATTTTTATGATATGAAAGGTGATTTACAGGCTTTGTTAAAGCTGAGTGGCACCGAATCTGGAAAGATTGATTTCAAATCCGAAGTACATCCTGCATTACATCCTGGGCAATCCGCCAGAGTTTATAAAAATGGTATAGCAATGGGTTGGGTTGGACGATTGCATCCAGAAAAGAAAAAAGCATTGGATTTGGAAAAAGATTGTTTTCTTTTTGAAGTCGATTTTGACATGATTAATCAAAAAAATGTGTCTAAATTCGTCGAAATGTCTAAATTTCCTTCAATTGTTCGTGATCTTGCCGTTATTGTGGATGAGGAAATCAACGCATCGCAACTTATTGATTTAATTAGACAAACCGGAAAAAATCTACTAAAACATATACATGTGTTCGATGTTTATCGAGGAGAGGGTGTCACAGCCGGGCGAAAAAGTATTGCCTTGACGTTGCATTTGCAGCATTCTAGTCGTACCCTTGAAGATGTCGAAGTCAACCAACTCATCGATAAAATTTTGATGGCCTTGAACAATCAATATAACGCAGTGTTGAGAGATTGATATGGCATTAACAAAAGCAGATATGGCAGAGCGCTTATTTGATGAATTAGGTTTAAATAAACGTGAAGCAAAAGAAATGGTTGAAGCTTTTTTTAAAGAAATTCGACTGTCTTTAGAAAACGCAGAGCAAGTCAAATTATCAGGTTTTGGTAACTTTGATTTACGTGATAAAAATGAGCGTCCCGGTCGTAATCCGAAAACAGGTGAAGAAATTCCTGTATCAGCCCGTAGGGTTGTGACATTTCGACCAGGTCAAAAATTAAAAGCTAGAGTTGAGGCCTATGCTGGAAGCGAGCAACAACAGTGAATTAAAACCCATACCGGCAAAACGCTACTTTACCATTGGTGAAGTAGGTGAATTGTGTCAGGTAAAACCTCATGTCTTACGTTATTGGGAGCAAGAGTTTCCACAATTGCGCCCTATAAAACGTCGTGGTAACCGTCGTTATTATCAACGTGAAGACGTGATGATTATTCGTCAAATTCGTGAATTACTTTACGATAAAGGATTTACTATTGGTGGCGCACGTCAACAATTTGAAAAAGGTCATCAGGAAGATAAAAGCAAAGCCAGTGTTTCTATGGATAAACAAGAAGTAACACGGCTCATTGACGAGCTTGAAGATATATTGAGATTGTTAAAGCATTAGGACTGTTGAGCTTTTACTGTAGAAGAAGAACAGACCCTGGGATAAGCCAATTCTTTATCTTAGATTTTTTTATTGTTGATTCAAATAAGATTGATTTTTTATAACAAACCAGTATCATTCACCCTCGAGAAGATGCATAGGGTTATAGGGATTAATTATCTAAGGACTAACCATTTAGGGATTAATCATTGTTTATCATTTATTTGATTGTTCACTTTTCGGAGCGTGGCGCAGCCTGGTAGCGCACTTGCATGGGGTGCAAGTGGTCGGAGGTTCAAATCCTCTCGCTCCGACCAATTCATAGAGCAGAATCATTATAAAACGATTTCGCTCAATCAGTTTAAAATGATTGAGCTATATAAAAGATAAACAGGCTCTAATTTTGTGATAAATATTATCTATATTTTTCAAAGGGTAAACTATACTGATAAGACCTTTTTTAAGAAAGAGTAATACCTATAATGAGAGAGTATCTTGATGCTTTAAAAAATCAGTTAAATCAAGTACTACTTGGAAAAGAAGAGCAGATCAATTTAGCCATTATCTGCCTTTTGGCAAAAGGACATTTATTAATTGAAGATTTACCCGGTATGGGGAAAACCACTTTAGCTCAAGGCCTGTCTAAAGTTTTCGGTCTTGAATTTCAAAGAATTCAGTTTACTTCTGATTTATTGCCTGCGGATATTACTGGTGTTGCCATTTATGATCGACAACGGGAAAAATTTTCTTTTCATCCAGGTCCGATTTTTTCGCAAGTGGTTTTAGCGGATGAAATTAATCGCGCAACACCCAAAACCCAAAGTGCTTTATTGGAAGCGATGGAAGAGGGGCAGGTCACAGCTGAAGGGGAGACACGTCAGTTACCACAACCCTTTTTTGTCATAGCAACACAAAACCCATCACATCAGCTAGGGACTTATCCTTTACCAGAATCTCAACTGGATCGATTTTTAATATGTTTATCTTTGGGGTATCCAGCGCCTGAAGTTGAGAAGAAATTATTGCTTGGTAATTCAGGACGATCACAACTCAATCAGTTAGAGTCTGTTCTGAGCACACAACAATTGGTTGAGATTCAACAGATTGTGCAAAAAATAAAAACCAGTGAAACATTGGTGGACTATGTTTTAAAGCTAGTGTTAGAGACGCGGCATTCTACTCACTTAATGCATGGATTATCACCCAGAGCGGGCTTGGCCATTATTGAAGCAGCAAAAGCCGCTGCTTGGATATCACAAAGAGACTATGTCATACCTGAAGATGTACAAAAAGTGTTTTGTCCTGTTGTAGCACATCGTTTATTAATGGCTTCACATAACCAATTATCCAGTCATCAGGTCGCTGAATTAATTTTGCAACAAGTTGATGTGCCTCTTTAAAATATTTTTTTCAGCATGACCATGAATCTTAACGGAAATTATCAACTCGACTGGAAAAATACAAAAGCATTTTTTGTAAACCGATGGTTTCGATGGATGTTAAAAAGAAATCCTTTATCCAAAAAAGTGGTGATCACCTTAAGAAAAAGTTATACATTACCGACAAAATATGGATTTTTATTATTGGGCATTGTGATTCTTATCGGTATAGGTGCCATTAATTATCAAAATAATTTGATATTTGTCGTCATGTTTTTTTTAATTGCTTTAGGTATCATTGTTTTATTAAAAACATCACATAATCTTGTTGGGATCACTTTAAGTGCACATCCTGTGCTACCTGTTTTTTGTGGAGAGTATGCTGAATTTCCAATTTCACTAACCAGTGATAAGTTTCATCAAACGATTGGTGTTGGTTTAAAGGGAGGCTATCATGAATTTATTCATATTCACCCAAATGCTGAACAACGCGTTCATATCGCTCAGACTTTTTCTAAAAGAGGACTACATAGGTTATCGCCATTACGTTGTCACTCAGTATATCCTTTAGGTTTTGTTGAGGCCTGGTCTTGGTGTTTTTTGGACCAACAGGTTTTGGTTTATCCTCAACCGGTTGACCCAGCACAACCCATTGAAAACACATTTGCAAAACAGGGTGATACCATTTCAGAAAATATCACATCGGGCGTAGAAGATTTTAATGGATTAGAGCGTTATCAACCAGGTGATTTGATGTCGAGGGTTGATTGGAAAAGTTTTGCTAGAGAAAAAGGCTTACAAACAAAATCTTTTATAGAACATCAGGGAGAACCTGAATTATTTGATTTTAATGCGTTTCCTAATGTAGATGTTGAGATGAGATTAAGTTATTTATGCTACTTGTTATTGGATGCTGATAAAAATGGACGTGCTTTTGGTTTAAAATTGCCGAATAAAACGATTCATATTGATCAGGGAGCAAACCATTTACACCGTTGTCTCAAAGCACTGGCGCTGTTTTAAACTATGTTATTGTTACCTGAATCACAAAGGCAATTGGAATCACGTTTATTACAAAAACTGTGTATGGTTCAATTAGGTGTTTTATTACCCTTTACTTTGTATTTTCCTTTTTGGTTATCTGGTGCTTTGTTATTTTCCCCTTCCTGGATGTTATATCGAGTGTATTTAAAAAAGGAAACCGTTATACCACGTTGGTTATTAATGATTTGTGCCATTTTATCAGCACTGGCCGTTTATTTAAATTATCAGGGATTTCAAGGGAAAGAAGCTGGTACGGCACTCATTATCATTATGTACAGCTTGAAGATATTTGAATCAAAAACCTATCGTGATGTTAATTTACTGATGATTCTGGGGTTTTTTATCATTGCTCTGTTATTTTTGTTTAATCAATCTTTTTGGATGTTAGTTTATGTTTTGTTGATGTTAGGTCTGATCATTAAAACCTTAATACAAGCTAACTCAATGAATGCCTGGCAAAGAAGCTCTTGGGTATCTTTTAAGTTATTATCCTTTTCATTGCCCATTATGCTGTTTTTATTTTTCTTTTTCCCGAGATTGTCTCAACCCTTATGGGAAATGCCGGGGGAAAAATCGTCAACGGGCATGAGTAGTAAAATGCAACCTGGTTCGATCGGTGAACTTCATTTATCAGATAAAGTGGCTTTTCGAGTAAAGTTTACCAATGATACACCCGATAAACAGGATTTTTACTGGAGAGGCTTGGTATTTGAGGTTTTTGATGGCATAGAATGGAAGCGTAATTATGATCGACAATTCCAAAAAATATATATTGAAAAACAACCTTTGGAAGCTTTCCATTATCAACTGACCCTGGAGCCTACCCATCAAAATTGGTTGTTTGGTTTGGATAAACCCCTGATAACATCGAATGATTTTAATTGGCGAACAACGGGTACATTTGATAGTAAACAGGAGATTACACAAAGAATACGTTATCAGGGTATATCCAACCCTAACGCAGTATTAGAAAAAAACTTATCCAATACATTTAAACGATTGAATACCGCATTACCAAGATTCGGTAATCGTCGATCAAGAGCATGGGCTCAACAAACTTATGCTAAGTTAAATAATGCACAGGCATATGTCGATTTTCTTTTGGCCTATATCAATAATAATGAATTTTACTACACATTGAAGCCTCCTGTTTTAAAAGAGGATATTGTCGATGATTTTTGGTTAGGAAAACGAAAAGGGTTTTGTGAACACTATGCCAGTAGTTTTGTGTTTTTATTAAGAGCTGCCAATATTCCTGCACGTGTTGTGATTGGTTATCAAGGAGGGCAATACAATCAGCATGGTAATTATTGGATCATTCGTCAACGTAACGCTCATGCCTGGGCTGAATACTGGTTACCCAATAAAGGCTGGATACGTGTTGATCCAACAGCAGCAATAGCGCCAGAACGAATAGAGCAGAATTTACTCTCAGATATGGGGCAAAGTGGATTGCTCTTTGACCGTTTACCAGAGCTTGTTGCATCATCTCAAAACTGGCTAAGCTATACACAACTCTGGGTAGATTATTTTAATCAAACATGGCAGAACTGGATTATCGACTTTGATGCAGAAAGACAATGGCAATTTGTAAAATATTTTTCTTTATTTAAGAAAAATAAACAAACAACTGGATTATTGATTATGGTTATTGTATTTTTTATTGTATTAGGTGTTGCTCTTTTTATTTTCCGTCCACAAAGATCGAAAGATGATGTTGAGAAGATCATGATGGTTTTATTGAGAAAACTCAAAAAGAAAGGTTATGAAAAAGCGACAGATCAAGGTGTTTCTCATTTTTTCAAACACATTATTATGGAACAACCTCATTGGGCGCCTATACTGAATCCAATAGAAAAATACTATATTTGTATTCGTTATCAAAATATCAATAAAAAGCATGATTTCTTGAAGTCTTTAAAAAGTAAAATAAAAAAAGCTTCGTTTGACTAAATACTTTAAATCTCAATTAAATACAAAGATTTGATATGTTGACATTCATAAAAAAAGCGCTACTTATCGTGACAATATTATTTATTGTTGGTGGATTATTTGTTGTATTGAATAATCACTTTAAAGCCAATAATGGTATGAGCTTAAAGGATTTTTTTTCAAATGATAAAATGTCGTTGGATAATGCAAAAACTTATTATCAATGGACAGACGATATGGGCAACACAGTTATTCAATCGCAGCCACCACCTGATGAGCGTCCATATATTTCATTTAAAAGTGATGCTTCTTTAGATGAAAGTCTGGGTGTGTATAGGAACAAAAAGCAACAGACTTCTAAAAACGAACAACGATTAGAAGCAGAAAAAAAACGTCAACAATGGCAAAAACGAAAAGCTATGGTAGCAAAAGAAGTCAGCCCTTTTTGTAGAAATCTAGTGAATAAACTCTTTGATATGGAATTGATGATGGCAAAGTCAGGCAAAGAAAATGATTGTTATGATTATAAAAAATTAAGAGCTCAATTAGTGCAGAACCACTGCAAACTGGGCGTCAATGATTTTTTAAGGTTTTGTCATTAAAAGTCACCAAAAAAACCTTGCAGTAAGCTGATAATAGCAAGACTGGCCGTTTCTGTTCTTAAAATACGTGGACCAAGTTGAATATTCTTACAATGATGATTCTGTAGTTGTTCAACTTCTGAGTCTGAAAATCCTCCTTCAGGACCAATGAGCAACGTATAATTTTTTTTCTTTGGTAAACTTTTAATGGACTCACCATAATGAGGATTGAGTATGAGTGGATTGTCTTCAGGGGTTAATGTTCTAATAAACTCTTTTATATGTGTGCTATCTGATAATTTCGGTATGACTGCCCGACCGGATTGTTCGCAAGCACTTATAATCACCTGTTGCCAGTGTTGTTGTTTTTTTTGTAAGCGTTCAGGTTGTAGTTTAACGCCACAGCGTTCGCTGAATAGAGGGGTGATAGTTTTGACACCTAACTCAACAGATTTTTGTAGCGTGTAATCCATCTTATCGCCACGGGAAACGCCTTGTACTAAATGGATATCCAAAGGCGATTCGTTTTGAATCACTTCTTTTTTATGAATGTAAACCTCAAGATGTTTTCTATGAATGGCTTGGATCTGAGCATGATAATAATGACCATCACCATTGAGTAAAATCAGTGGATCTAATACAGACATACGTAGTACATGAATGATATGGTGTGCAGTTTGCTCTGATAGCGTGACTGTGTTTGCAACTTCTAGCACTTCATGGGTATAGATACGATATGATTGCATAATGCTGAGGGTCTGTTGATCTTTCAGAGTTTATTAGGGCCTGTTTATCTTTTATAACTAATCGCGCGTTGCCAGTTCAATACCTTGCCAGGCAATATCCGCAAGGCGATTGAGCTCTTCTTCTTGAATAACATAAGGTGTCATAAAATAAATGACATTACCTAATGGTCGCAATAATGCACCTTGTTCCAGTGCATATTGATAAACCACCATACCACGTCTTTCTTGCCAGTCATACTCTATTTTAGCAACAGGATCTTTCATCATTTCGATAGCGAGAATCGTTCCGGTTTGTCGTACATCACCCACATGAGGATGTGATGAGAAACGTTCTTTTAATTGTTTGAGTTGCTGGATCAGATGTTGATTTTTTTCAATCCAATGTTCATTTTGCAATGTTTGAATACAAGCCAGTGCGGCCGAACATCCGATTGGGTTCCCGGTAAAACTGTGCGAATGTAAAAAGGCGGTCAGGTTTTTATAGTCATCATAAAAGGCCTGATACATGGTTTCGGTAGTGATAACGGCAGATAAAGGCAATGCACCGCCGGTTAGTCCTTTTGACAGACAAAGAATATCAGGGGTTATATTGGCTTGCTCACAGGCAAATAAGGTACCTGTACGACCAAACCCAACGGCAATTTCATCAGCAATTAAATGAATATCCAATTTTTCACAAGCCGATTTTAATAAACTTAAATAAATCGGATGATACATACGCATGTATCCCGCACATTGCACCAGAGGCTCTACAATAACCGCTGCAATTTGGTGATGATGTTTTTCCAGTAACGCCGACATTTTTTCAAATTGACGAACAGAATAGTCGTGCCAGCTTTCGCCTGATTCCCGATAAAAGCAATCAGGTGACGGTGCTGTAAAACCTTCAAGCAATAAAGAACCATATTGTTGTTTATACAGTGCAACATCGCTGACGGATAATGCAGCAATGGTTTCTCCATGATACCCATTAGCCAGATTGACAAATTTATGTTTGTTAGGGCGACCTTGATTGAGCCAATAATGCACGCTCATTTTTAAGGCAATTTCAACAGCACTGGAACCATTCTCTCCATAAAATACACGTTGTAATCCTGATGGGGTGATGTCGACCAGTGTTTCGGCTAATTCAATGGCAGGTTGATGGGTGAAGCCCGCAAAAATACTGTGTTGTAATTGAGCCGCTTGTTCTTGGATGGCGGCAACAATATTAGGATGATTATGCCCCAGGATATTGACCCACCATGAGCTGATGCCATCGATGTAGCGTTTATCCTGATGATCGATGAGATAAACACCTTCGGCCCTTTTTATGGGAATTAATGGGATGTTTTCATGATCTTTCATTTGTGTACAGGGATGCCACAGCACCGAGAGATCACGGGAGGATAACGTTGAGTTTGAGTGATGCTGAGGTTTTTTTTTCAAAACAAAGACCGATTAGCTGATATTAAAATCAGATTCTAACAAAAATAGAGTTGTGGAATAGGGGCTGTTTATCTTTTATAGTTAAAACCTGTAAAAGATAAACAGCCCCGAGGGTTTCGATGTTATTTTTTCAAGGGTTGAATACGCCACTTTTGTCCATAACCAGAGGAGGCTTCAGTAAACAGATACTCATCGGATGCATCAAAAGCAACAGCATAAATAATCGCGCCACTGGGCTTCCATTGGTTTCGTGTTTTTGCTTTCCAGCGTTTGAGTAATTTGCCTGTCTTCACGTCCCAAAGTGAAATATCTCTCCCTGGTGCACCTGTTGCCAGCCACTGATCATTGGATGAAAACCTGGCTGCACTGATCACATATTCCCGTGGTTTTAGAGCCAGTTTTGTATGTTGTTGACCTGTTTTTAAATTCCAGATGATGGCATTTCCCCGAGTACCGGAAGTAAAAGCAAATTGACCGCTTTTACTGAGCACAGCTTGGGTGACGCGGGTTTTATGTTCAAAAATATAGCGAGGTTGGCCGGTTTGTGTATTCCAAAGAATAGCTCTGTAATCATGTCCTCCTGTCAATGCCCATAAGCCATTGGCAGAGAGATCAGCAGAAGCAATAGAGGCAAAGTTTTCTACGCCAGGTAAGGAAGTTGCTGTTCTGACTTGATGACCGCTGAATTCAATACGTCTGCCTGTTTCAATATTAAGGTGTATTGCCAGACCATTGTGTAGGCCTAAAAGCAGAGTTTGTCCTTTGTTAGCCAAAGCAACACTGCGAATCAGGTCAGGTGCCTGCCAATATCCGTAGGCTTTACCTGTATTGGTATTCCATATGACAAAATTACGGTTATCTGCCGTGATGGCTCTGGAACCATCAGGGGAAATATCTGATGCAATAATCATTTCATCAGGGTTATCGTTATGTTTCCACTGAAACTTTAGGGCGTTGTTTTCGAGGTCCCAATAACCAATACCATGATTCACACTACTGATGAGAGAAAAACGGCCGTCATCTGATAAGCTGGCACTGAGTGTACCTACAGCAGCATGCTGCCAAGAGGCTTCTGCGGGAATAGGTTTATCGCATGATGATATAAAAATAGTCGTAAAACATAAAAAAATCGCAGTTTTAAATTTTTTTTTTGTATTTTTTTGCTTCAGCATAGGTTTATTAGTTGGGTTTTTTAGTAGATATCGTTAGACTATCGCGTTCAAATTCATTAACCAAAGACGTTATTAACAACTTTAGGGGAAATTTCGTGAAAAGACTAATCTCATTAGCCGCTTTTGCGGTTTTTGCTACGGCTTGCCAGCAAGCGAATCAAGAGCAAAATCAAGCGGTAGAAAAGAAACAAGATAATTCGGTTGCATTTGCAGAAATGACACAGGCTGAAAAAGACAGCTATGCCGTAGGTTCGGGTGAAGGGAAAAGGGTCCTTGACCGTATAAATAGTTTGAATGATATGGAATACACGGCATTTGATAAAGAAGCCTATGCTCGTGGCTATACAGATATGCTTATGGGTAAGAATACTGTATCGGATGAAGAGTTGCAGGCTCAGGCCACAGCTTTTGGTGAACGTTTACGTACACATGAACAAACATTCCGAGCAAAGCAGGCAGAAGACAATAAAGCAAAACAAGTTACTTTTTTAACAGAAAATGCAAAAAAAGAAGGTGTGAAAACGACTGAATCCGGTTTGCAATATAAAGAAATTGCTCCAGGAGATGGTAAAAATTTCCCCAAAGCAACAGATACCGTTAAAGTCCATTATACGGGTACGTTAATTGACGGCAAAAAGTTTGATAGTTCTGTTGATAGAGGCCAGCCAGCTCAGTTTCCTCTCAATGGTGTCATTAAAGGTTGGACTGAAGGTATTCCTTTAATGAGTAAGGGGGCAAAATATGAGTTTTATATTCCTTCTGAGTTAGCTTATGGTCCACAGGGGCGTCCTTCGATTCCTGGTAATTCATTGCTGATTTTTGAGGTAGAACTATTGGATATTGTTGAACCACCCAAGCCGGCCGATCTTTCTAAAAAAGAAGAGCCAGTTAAGCAATAGATCTGATTTTAACAATCTAGAGCTTGTTAAAAGATAGACAGGCTCTAATAAAAACCCCGTCATGTTTTTTCTGCATGCGGGGTTTTTTATTGGGTTCTGCAGCTCTTTCAACAACGATAAAAGTAGCCGTTTTTTATGCTTCTTTAGATCTGATTTGATGGATCAACTTATCTTCTAATTCAACACGATAGGCAATGGCTTCGCCCAAAATAGAAAGATCGGCATCCAGTTCATTCATCATCTTATCATCAAAATCCGTGTATTTATCATTGAAGTGGACAACCACGTCGGTGGTTTGGTGAATTTGAGGAAGTAGACTCTCCAATAGTTCAAGGTTATGACTGCCATTGACACTGCATCGGCTGGCTATTTCTTCATACACTTCAAAGTGACCGGCAGAAACATAATCAATAAGAATGTCACAAAATTGATTAATTTGTTGTTTATCAGGCAACACTTTGCCTCGTCGTTTGCCACTCATTTGACAGTAAAGAACAAGCAGTTCATTTCGCTCAGCTAACCATTTCTTAATCAACCCTTGAGAGCTGGGAACAGCAGTAGATTCGGTCGTCAGCATTTAAAACCTCGGTTTTGTAGTTTGTTGCAATGTAAAAAGGCGCAATAAGACATCATTTTAGGTAGACTTGAGTGTTTTTACTGCTTCGCCTTTGTTAATATTATCTAATAGCAAAGTTATAGAATGATATCAAATACTTAATTAACAAACTACAGAAAGAATTCATAGTGAGATGTTATTGAATAAATTTCGTTCAATTCATGCCAAAGCAACGATTTCACTCGTATTATTGGTGTGTGCGTTGGTCAGTATTGTCTTTGGAATCAGCTATTTTTGGATAGACATAGATCTCACAAAATTGCTGTGGATGTTACTGATCACATTGATGGGTATTCTATTAATTACATACCCGATTTATTACTTATTACGGTTAATTCTTGATTCCAATCATGAGCGTTTAAAAAAGCGGCATTTGTCGGAAGTATCTGATTATGCGGCAGACATGATTTTTATCCTGAAAGCAGATGGTACTATTGCTGATGCCAATAAAAAAGCGACAGATATATTGGGATATACTCGTAGAGAGCTGATAGAAATGTCGACATGGGATTTGGATGTAGATTACTTTATGCGCAGCAATACAGATTTATTGTGGCAGGTAAGACAGGGCGAGGCTTTTTCATTTCAGAGTGAGTATCGGTGCAAAGATGGTTCAACTGTTCCTGTTGAAAGTCATGTGAGCCTGGCAGGATGGCTTAATGATACTTATTATTTGGAGATTGCCCGGGATATTACTCAGCGACGTGAATCTGAAGAAGAGTTACGCCATTCAAAGGAAATTTTAGAACGTATGCGAAACCGATTGGAAAGTCGCGTACAGGAACGTACGGTTGAGTTGGCTCATGAAACAAAAATTCGGGAGCAAGCGGAGCAAAGTGTTCATGAGATTCGACATCTTTTGGAAAATTTAGTGAACTCCATGCCTTCCGTGATTATTGCATTGGATGCTCGTTTTCGGGTCACCGAATGGAATCAGGAAGCAGAGAAAGTGTTGAGCATTTCGGCTCAAGATGCAACCGGACGTTTGATCAATGAAGTCTTACCTGACTTTCAATCGACCATTTTAAATTTTACACACAGTAATGAGCAGGGAAGCAAATCAATAACACGCAGAATATCTTTGGATTTAAACCAGGAACGACGACAATTTGAAGTCATGTTATATCCGTTAACACCCACTGCGCGATTGGAACGCCCTGGTCTGGTGATTCGAATTGATGACGTGACAGATAAAGTACGCATTGATGAAATGTTAGTGCAAACAGAAAAAATGTTGTCGTTGGGTGGTTTGGCGGCAGGGATGGCTCATGAAATCAATAATCCTCTAGGCGCCATTTTACAAAGTACGCAAAATATTCAACGGCGTTTGTCATTGAACTTTGCAAGAAATGAAAAAATAGCTGAAGAAAGTGGTGTGGAAATGTCGCAGCTCAATAAGTACTTAACCTTGCAGCGTATTCCTGAGTTTTTGAACAGTATTCGGGATGCCGGTGAACGTGCTGCTCATATTGTTGGTGATATGCTCAGTTTTGCCCGGCCTTCATTAGGTGAAAACGCGGCTATTGTGGTTACCGATTCATTAGATTCATCGTGTCGTCTTGCAGGAAAAGATTATAATCAAAAGAAAAAATTTGACTTTAAAAATATAGAAATTGAACGTGAATATGAAAAAGATTTACCTTTGGTGATTGCCCAGAAAAATCAGTTGGAACAGGTTTTTTTAAACTTATTAGTGAATGCGGCACAGGCCATGGCCAGTGACAAAAGAAATAAATATCCTAAAATCTGGATGCGTGCCAAATTACAAGAAGATGTCATTCGAATTGATATTGAGGACAATGGTCCGGGAATGGATGAAAGTACGCGCCGTCGGGTTTTTGAACCTTTCTTTACAACCAAAGAAGAAGGAGCAGGAACAGGTTTGGGATTATCGGTATCTTATTTTATTGTGACAGAACAATTGGGTGGTAATATGATGTTGGAATCTGCACAGGGACGAGGTACCTGTTTCAGTATTTACTTACCCCATGATGGAAAAATTAAAGTGCAACCTATGGATGCGTCTGCAACAGATAAGCCTAAAGGACAAATTGAATTACCATTCCTTGGTCAAAATATGGATGAGCACTAAGCTCTGTTATTCTTGAAACCTTAAGAGGTCTTTTTAAATGTCAGTAACAGTGATAATAGACTATAGAGTGTCATGCCAATAAAAATAATCAGCATCCAGCCTGGCATGGTGATACCCAGAAAATACCAATTCACTTCAGCACAGGATCCTGAACCTGTAAATATATGAGCAATGGCTTCAAAAAAAGGTAAGGCGCCCATAATAAATTCTATAGAACCGCCACAGTCAGGGATTTTATCAGCCGGTAAACTTTGTAAATAAGTGTGGCGTCCAGCAAAAGCAATACCCGTAATACTGATAACATTGGCTAGAAAGTAATAGATACGTTGTGTAGTGACACGGAGCTCTTTCAGATGATGAAGGGCCTTAATGAGAAAAATGACACCAAAAGCACCTGCAAGATAACGCTGAATCATACATAAAGGACATGGCATCATATTTTCATAGTATTGAAAGTAGAGCGCTGCGCCAATAAGACTGCCACAGAAAATGGCAATGATAAAATTAAATAAACGAGAATGATTCCAGTCTTCTAGTGTGTTAATAATGTTCATAACAAAAATGGCTTATGGTTTATAGTGCGTTACTCTAGAGCCTGTTTATCTTTTACAGAACCTAATACGACTGTCAATTATACGAGGGTTTATCATAATATTGAACTCATAATTTGTAACATAAAATAGAGATGTTTGATTTATACTTTGTGATGAGCGGCTCCTTTTAATGACTATCCATTCAAAATGATTCAGTCTACAGGACTGTATATCAGAACAGAAACCATATGACAAAATTAAAGAAGCCTCTATGAAAGAGGCTTGAAAAAGTTTCAGTCTGCAGGATCAGTGAGCTGATCTTCTTTTGTATTTGCTAGCAGGAGTATTTATACCAAAGCGCATGATGAGTTGCAAACATTTTTTTACAAAATATTTACAATTTTGGGATGTTTATTGCTGGTTATTCTTTAGGGCTTGAGCTAAAGCCATTCCCAAAGCAGAGGTAGGTGCTTGTTGTTTATGACTTTTTTGGTTCTTTTTTTGTGACCGATGAGGCTTTGTTTGTGGCTTGATGGCTGTTTGACGCTGGTTTTTTGTGGAGGATTTTTCCAGGGTTTTGGGATCGATCATCGACAAAGTAATACGTTTTCTTTTTGTATCGACTTCCACAACATGCACTTTGATGATATCTCCTGTTTTAAGATGCTCTCTCGGATGTTTGATAAAATGGTGAGACATCATGGAAATATGGACCAGGCCATCCTGATGTACACCTATATCAACAAAAGCCCCAAAATCTGTAATATTGGTCACCACACCTTCCAGGGTTAGATGTGGCGTTAAATCATCAATGGTGTCAACACCTTCTTTAAATTCGGGGGTGATAAAGGTGCCTCGTGGATCCCTTGCTGGCTTTTTAAGTTCATCAATGATATCGCTTACGGTTAACAGGCTTTCGATGCCGGCTGCCTGAGAAAATTGGGCTACCTGGATGCTGTCCATGAGTTGGGTATTGCCAATCAGGTTATTCAGAGAATCCTGTTGCAGGTAGGTTTGAATAGACTGAACAAGATGATAGGATTCTGGATGAATGGTGGTGGCATCAAGAGGTTGCTCGCCATTTGTGATTCTGAGGAATCCTGCGGATTGTTCAAAAGCTTTTGGACCTAAACGTTCCACTTCCAGCAGCTGTTGTCTGTTTTGAAAAGGGCCTTGCTGTTGTCGCATTTGTACAATATTGCTGGCCAGGGTTTTGTTTAAACCTGAAATGCGACTTAACAGTTGTACGGAGGCTGTATTGAGGTCAACACCAACAGCATTCACACAGTCTTCAACAACATGATTTAATGATTCGGTCAGATGGTGCTGACTGACATCATGCTGATACTGGCCCACACCAATGGATTTGGGCTCAATTTTAACCAGTTCTGCCAAGGGATCCTGTAATCGTCGGGCAATGGAGACAGCGCCACGAATACTGACATCCAAATCAGGCAGTTCTTCAGAAGCCAAAGCAGAGGCAGAGTAAACAGAAGCACCAGCCTCACTGACTGTAATGCGGCTGAAAGAAAGTTCAGGATGTGTTTTTTGTAATTCTTTGACCAGCTTATCGGTTTCTCTGGAGGCTGTGCCATTGCCAATACTGATAAGCTCTACGGCGTGTTGTTTGCAAAGAGTGGCTAATTTATTGAGGGCTGCCTGCCATTGATTTTGAGGCGCATGTGGAAAAATAGTGGTGTGTTCAAGAATGTCTCCTGTTGCATTGACAATAGCCACTTTAACACCGGTTCTTAAACCAGGATCAAGTCCCATGGTTGTTTTTGATCCTGCAGGGGCTGCCATTAGTAGGTCCCGTAAATTTTGGGCAAAAACAGCAATAGCGCCTTCTTCGGCTTTTTCTTTAAGTTGACTGATAAACTCTGTTTCGAATTTGGGTAACAGTTTGATACGCCATGTCCACAGAATGCTTGTTTTTAACCAATCGTTATGTGTTAAATGATCGTGGGTAAGTTCATAGCTTTTTGCTATATCTTCCAGATACTCATTGGGTGCATGAGGATCTTGCAATAAGGTTTTATTGGCAATTAATTGTAAGTTGAGAACCTTTTCATTACGGCCACGAATTAAAGCCAGTGCTCTATGATTTGGTAGGCTTTTTATGGATTCAGAATAGTCAAAATAATCTTTAAATTTATGTTTGTTTTTTGAGTCTGTTTTTTCCAACAATGTTGATGTCAAATAACTTTCACGCCACAATTTTTGTCTTAGTAAGGTTAACAGTTGGGCATTTTCTGAAATGGTTTCCATCAGCAGATGACGAGCGCCTTCAAGAACACTTTGAATGTCTGGTAAGTTGGCATCATCATTAATAAAATTTTTTGCTAACGCTTCAGGGTTATCCTGGGGTTGCTGCAAGATGGCTTCTGTCAGTGGGGCCAGCCCAGCTTCTCTGGCAATCTGTGCTTTTGTTCTTCTTTTGGCTTTATAGGGTAAATAAAGATCTTCCAATTCGGTTTTTGTGCTGGCCTGATGAATACGGTCTTTCAGTACATCAGAGAGTTTCCCTTGATCTTGTATGGTTTTAATAATAACAGATTTACGCTCTTCAAGAGCGCGCAAATAAGATAACTGTTGTTCCAACTGGCGCAATTGCTCGTCATTCAGGTTATTGGTGACTTCTTTCCTGTAGCGGGCGATAAAAGGTACAGTAGCACCTTCATCCAGAAGTTTAACGGTAGCCGCAACCTGTTGTTCTTTTACTGACAATGCTGTTGCTATTTGATTGAAAATAGTTTGCATGGTGCTCCAAAATAAAATACAAAAAGAATATATACCCTATTGCTTAGAGAGACAGCTTTCTCCAGGCAACAGGAATAGACAAATCATATCGGTTGCGGATTATAACAGACCCTGGTAAATGTGGTCTGTATTTTTAAGCTATCTTAGAGAGGGTTGTTCTTTCATTGTTAAGCCGGTTGATGACTTTCATTCCTTAGAGGGATAGTATAGGATGACGGTTTACTGGTTAAATCTTATTATTGTTCAGGCTATTTGAGTATGTTCGTTTTATTAAGAAGACTCATGATTCAATAAGATGACCATATTTATTGGCTTGAACAGACTCTGTGACATAGGATAAAAACATGACTGCTGAAACACCTAAAATTCTTGTCGTCGATGATGATTTAAGACTAAGAGGCTTATTGGAACGCTATTTGAAAGAACAAGGATATATTGTTCGAACAGTTGGTGACAGTGAACAAATGGATAGTGCGTTATCTCGTGAAAATTATCATCTTATTGTATTGGATTTAATGTTACCTGGCGAAGATGGTCTTTCCATTTGTCGTCGGTTGCGTTCTGGTGAAAACCCTATTCCTATTATTATGCTAACAGCGAAAGGAGACGAAGTAGATAGAATTATTGGTTTGGAATTGGGAGCCGATGATTATCTGGCAAAACCTTTTAACCCAAGAGAGTTATTGGCAAGGGTTAAGGCTGTTTTACGTCGACAGTCAAAGGATGTACCAGGAGCACCCAGCTCAGAGCAAAAAGAAATTTCATTTGGGGATTTTCAATTTAATCTGGCAACCCGGGAACTCATTAACGGCGATAAAGTGATTAATCTAACCAGTGGTGAGTTTGCAGTTTTGAATGCATTGGTGAACCATCCCCGACAGCCTTTAAGTCGAGATAAATTGATGAATCTGGCACGAGGAAGAGATTACAATGCATTGGAGCGAAGTATTGATGTACAGGTTTCCCGGTTAAGACGTTTAATTGAAGATGATCCCGCAAAGCCTCGCTATATCCAAACCATTTGGGGTGTCGGTTATGTTTTTGTTCCGGATGGTAAAGTTCAGTAATTCGTGTTGTTGCCAAAAATACCATGACATTATTTCCTAAAGGGGCTTTTGGGCGAACGGCTATTTTTTCTGCCGGATTGCTCTTGTTAAATTTATTAGCCTATATTTTGGTGACTGCCTTTTTTGTTGTTAAACCCAATAACGAAATGCTCATGAAGCAAATTGTCAATGAAATTAATATGCTTCGATTACTTGATCAAAGAAGTGTTGATTTAAATTTATTGAGAGAAATTCAAAAAGAAACAGACATTCAATGGTATAACATTCATGATGCTTTAGACTTGGGTTTAAATCTTGCCGAACCTTATGACAATCTTTCAGAAGCTTTTTCTGAATATTTTAACGGCGAAGCAAAAGTAAGAGTGGAGCATACAGATAAGATTTATTATTGGGTGAATCATCCTGATTATCCAAATATTTGGTTTCGCATATTAATTATTCCTATTGATTATCGTGTTTATCTGACACCCGTTATTTATGTACTGACTATTTTTGTATTAAGTGTATTGGGTGGATGGTTACTGGCACGTCAATTACATCGTCCTCTCAAACGTTTGGAAGTAGCAGCAAAAGTCATAGGCCGGGGAGAATATCCTGAACGCTTAGAACATCACGGTGCTTCAGAAGTGATCCAGGTAACGCAGGCATTTAATCAAATGGTCAGGAATATTCGTCGTTTGGAAGAGGACAGAAGTTTACTTTTGGCGGGTATCTCTCATGATTTAAGAACCCCTATTACCCGAATACGTCTGGCAGCTGAATTTTTACAGGCAGCCGATGAAGAAACACAACAAGGCATTATTGCCGACACGGAAGATATGGAAGCCATTATCGAACAGTTTATTGCTTTTGTTCGTGATGGACAGGATGACGAAAAAGTTGAAGTGGATTTAAATGAAATTATTTTACAAATTGTAGGCGTTCAACAATTACATCAACGCAGTATCGAAACAGATTTATTGCCACTGCCCAGTTATCAAGTGAAGCCTTTAGGTATTAAAAGAGTCATCGATAATTTAATTGAGAATGCATTCCGTTATGGCAAACCTCCTGTGTTGATTCAGTCCAGAACAGAGTTGGATACGATTGTTATTTCAATTATTGACCAGGGGGCTGGTATTCCTGAATCTGAAATCGATCAATTATTTGAACCTTTTGTGAGAGGAGAAAAAGCGCGTACGGATAGTGGCTCCGGTTTGGGGCTTTCTATCGTAAAACGTATCATGGAAATGCATGACGGACGTATTGAAATGAGACATTTAAAACAACATGATCATTCAACTAGTGGGTTTGAAGTGAGATTGATTTTTCCTTTATAACGAATATCTAACAGACTCTGATTTTAGTCGTGATTTATCTGTAAAGTTTTTAAGGACGAAAAAGCAATAGGTACGAAAAAGTAAAAGGCGCCAATAAAGGTCAATTTATCGGGCGCCGTGGATAACCATGGTTTTACCTTTCACCGTAATGTGCTCCTGATCTTCAAGTACTTTGAGTACACGGCCAACCATTTCACGAGAACAGCCAACAATGCGTCCCAGTTCTTGTCGGGTCACTTTGATTTGCATACCTTCCGGATGTGTCATGGCATCGGGTTCTTTACAAAGATCGAGTAACGCTCTGGCAATACGCCCGGTAACATCCATAAAAGCCAGGTCACCGACTTTTCTACTGGTATTACGTAAACGTAAAGCAATTTGGCTGGAGAGCTTCATTAAGATCTCGGGATTTTCCTGGATCAATTGTTGAAATTTACCGTAGCTGATTTCAGCAATTTCACATTGGACTTTGGCTTTAACCCAAGCGCTGCGCACATCCTGGCCATCAAATAGGCCCATTTCACCAAAAAAGTCACCAGCATTCAGATAGGTTAATACCAGCTCTCTACCATCATTGTCTTCAATAACAACAGAGACTGCACCTTCCAGGATAAAGTAAAGCGAATCAGACTTATCCCCTTGATAAATAATGGTACTTTTTGCTGGAAAACGTCTGCGGTGGCAAAGGGAGATAAACCACTCCATGGTAGAGTCTTTTGCTATAAATCTCGGTAGTGACATAATGGCTGAAACCTTTAAGTACGAAATTATGTTGGAACGTTAATTAATAACTCTAGCATAAAGTCGTGATATGGGTATAGTTCTAATAGGTGTCAAAAAACATTACATTATCTTAATATGATATTTAATAAAGAAGTTATTCGAGACAATAGGCATTTTATCCGCACCTAAGTACTCAGTCTCTGCAAGATGGGTCGTACTTCACCCTGGGTATTTTTTAATTGATTGTTGTTTAGGGTATGGCGAATATCTTACAAGAGAAATGGACAATGTCTCACAAAGATTTCAGAGATGGCCTATTGACGATGGGAGCTATTTTATGAGTGATTTTGTTGTGGAAGATGACAAAAACATGAAATTTAAAAAAATAGAAAAATAAGGGTTGCCATGAGATAAATTTCAATGATAGATTAATAAAAGACGCAAAAATTATTGCGTTTATTATCCTGGAGCAGTCACTGAAATAAAAAAGGTCACTCTGTGGGACTTATTATTGAGTACAAATCAGGTTGAGTGTCAGTAAGCACAAGGTTATTTGTACGATTGAAATTGTAAAGTTTGATTATTTAAAAAAAGAAAGAGGTTATTGTTATGTTTGGTCGCATGAGAATGTTGAGTCGTAAGAGTTCGTTAAGACGTTTATCCCGTATTTTATCCATCAGTGTATTGGGATTATTGAGTAGTTTGTCTGTTTATTCGAATAGCTTTCCAGCATCAGAGTTAAATAAATACAGAGATACTATCGAGTTACTAGGCGATGAAATTCATCCTCATATTCGATATATTCAATCATTAACAAATGCTAATAAAGGCGTTCTGACGTTAGATAATAATTCAAATCGTCTCGGTGGTTATACAGATATAGATGGTAATTATTCGACAAGTGTCGTTTCAGGCCCGGCAACATGGAATGACTACTATATACCCCCTGGTAGTTTGTTTGGGCATATGACCTCGGAAGCAAGACAGCAGTTTTCAAACAATTGTCATCAAGCCTGGCTGCAAGCTAATTATCAGCAAAAAGCATGTCTATCTTCCTGGGTTGCTGATTATGATGTTCATGTTGATACTAGTGGGAATCGTGGCTGTTATTTTGTAGAAGGTTTGGTGAATGAAGGAGTGTCAGGCCATTGTAGTGCAGATTTACATCAACAGGCCGCAGAGCAATTATGTGAAGAATTAGGACGGTCACAGCATCCAGATTTTGACACACGTTTTACAGAAGGTGTTGGTGCCAGTTTTGTAAATATTGATAATCATAAACTAGAGTTTATGTGTTATGACAAAAACAAAGATGGTAATCAGGAGAATTTTGGAGATGACCCTTGTGATACAGGAAAGAAAATGGGTGGTAACCCGATAGATATTGCAACGGGTAACAAGTATCAGAGTGAGATAGATTATGTGGGCAGTGGCCGTCTGCCATTGGTGGTGATGCGCTCATACAATAGTTTTGAAGATATCGAATCAGTATTTGGACGCAAGTGGCGTAGTAATCATCAGGCAGTAATTCTTGTGAATGAATACACGACGAATACAACAACCAATGAGCAGGAAGCCAGTGTGGTGACAGTTATCAAAGAAGATGGAGAAGGTGTTGAATTAACCTTGGGTAGTGATGATGTATGGAGAAATGCCTCTGATAAGGCTTTTGATTTACGTTATATTGAAGCTGAAGGTGTTTGGTGCTTTGTCGATGGAGGACGGATCAGAAAGTTTGATGGGGAGCATGGTTATTTGGTTTCCGTTGAAGAGCCTTATGGAGAGAAGCTGACGTACAGTTATGATGCAGAATCACGTTTAACCCAGGTGCAGAAGAATACTGGACAAAGTATGAGCTTGAGTTATAAGTCATCGGGTTTAATTAACTATATAACCTTGCCGGGTATGACGGTGACTTACTTTCATGACAGCAGTGAGCGTTTAACCCAGGTTCGGTACAGCAGCTCAACCATGACACACAGTAAACACTACACTTATGATTCTTTGGGTAGTGGTGCACGCTTAAGAAGTATCACCGATGAAAATGGTGATGTATTTGCGAGCTGGGAGTATGAGTCAGACAGTGATGTTGCCAGGGTGAGTTACCATGGTAACAATCAGGAGCGCTTTGAAATATTAGACCGAACGGAATATGAAACGAATGGTGTGAAGTACAGAGATGTTGTGACGAAGAATGCCAATGACAAGCAGACGACTTACACATTTAAACGTGTTGGAGAGCGATGGCAGTCAACGGGTGTGGCTGGTCATGCAGCGGGTACATGTGCCGCTGCCAGTCAGACAACGACCTATGACATTTTGGGTTATGTCAACACCACAACAGATTGGCAGGATAATGTGACGGATTATGATTACGATGCAGAGGGCAGAGTCTTAAAAGTGGTTTCAGGTAAAGGGGGTGCGAATGAGCAAACGACCACAATCACCTGGGATACCAACTTAAATCTTCCTGATGTGACTACCACTGATACAACAATTACTGATAATGATTACGACGCCAGAGGACGACTGATTCAAACTCGTGTGACAGACCGAATCACAAATGAAGTGAGAACATCGAGTATCAGTTATACAGATTTTGCGAATGGTTTAACCAAAACCATGACAGTAGATGGACCAAGAAGTGATGTGAATGATGTGGTGACGACAGAATACAATAGCTCAGGTCATATCATTAAAATCACGAATGCTCTTGGACACATCACACAGTTTAGTGATTACAATGACCGAGGTCAGGCACAGACGATTACCCATGCTGATGGACGCGTAGATAAACTAACGTATCATGGCCGGGGTTGGTTATTAAAAAGAGAAAATGATTTTTACGGACAAAAAAGAACATCGACTTTTACTTATGACAAAGCCGGTCAAATTATCAGCCAAAATATTCAGGGTGTGCAAACAAGTTTTGAATATGACAGTGCCCATCGCTTGATATCAGAAAGTTATCACAGTCATCAGTGGGACTTTGGTGGCAGTTATTACAATCAGCCAAATCAGACATATTATCCTATTGATATATATGGTGACGCCTTTGATGAGAATCATTTATATGATATGGATTATGTCAGTCCGATGGTGTCGGAGCATAAACGAGACTACACCTATGATGTAGCTTCCAATATCACAAAAGAAAGTTTCAGTCGCAGCAGTGCAATGAATCTGATGTGTAGTGAAGCCGAGGCAATGGAATATCGAGTGACTTATGGAGAATCCAGTGGACAGGTATCAGGTGGTGGCTCAGATGTTTATACAGTACCTTTGGGTTATCAGGATTATGATGACCAGGGTAATTATGGAGACTTCTGTGAAGTGACAACTTATACCGAAGCTCGTCAGATGGATTACACTTATGATGCGTTAAATCGATTAACACAAACAGACGCAGGCATGACGGTGAAATACCGTTACAACACAAACAATCAGGTGACAGAAGTTGAAGATGCCAAGGGTAATATCAGCACTAACACTTATGATGATTTAGGCAGACTGATATCAAGTACTAATCGAGAAGGCAATACCACGAGTTACACCTACAATCATCTTGACCAGGTGATTGCAACGACCGACCCGAAAGGCAATACCACGACTTATGTGTACAATGGCTTTGGAGAAATCACCAGTCAAAGCAGTCCTGATACGGGCTTAACCACCTTTGCTTATAATTCAGCTGGACAAATGACCAGCCGTCAGAATGCCAATGGTATTAACACAAGCTATCAATATGATGCTTTAGGAAGAGTCACGAGAGAAGATATCGGTAACAACATCACACGAACCTATGAGTATGATACGCAAAGAATTGGCTATCTGTATCGAATGACCGATGAATCCGGCAGTCAGACGTACACCGTCAATGCCCATGGCCAATTAACACAAAGAACTGACAGTATCACAAGCGCGAGCTTCACCACTCAGTGGAGTTACAACAGCAATGGTTTCTTAACTCAAATCACCCATCCCAATGGATTTATCGAAGAGATGGGTTATGGGGCTAATGGACAATTGCACAGTATCAGTGGCAGACCCAATGGCAGTAATAATCAACATTTATTCCTGTATATGCCCACCTATCTGCCCTTTGGTCCTATGGAATCCTATGCGGCCAATAATATGCAGGTCATCAAGAGCAAAGTCTATGATGGGGATTACAACTTAAAAGCCTATGGCAGTAATCACAGTGGCAATGGCGGTATCTTCCAACACTGGCTGGATTATGACGCTAACCTGAATATCACAGGCTTCAAACCACAAAACCCCAATATGGGAAGCAGCAGTCCCACTAAGTCATACACTTATGATGCTATGGATAGAGTGACAACACTGAATGAATACAATCAAAACACCAGCTTTAACTTTGATGCTAACGGTAACCGGACTCATCAAAACAATGCGGCTATCTACAACGTTGATCCAAACAGCAACAGACTCTTAAGTCATAGTGGTACAAGCCTGGTTTATGATAACAATGGTAATATCATCCAGCAGGGTAATAAGCATTACTACTACAATGATGCCAATCGGATGACCAGCTTCTCACAAGGCAGCACCAGTGCCACCTACACCTACAATGCTAATCAGCAAAGAGCCAAGAAAGTCACCAATGGCCAAACCACTTACTTTGTTTATGGCCAGGGTGGAGAGCTGATTTATGAGCAACAAGGCAGTGAACAAAGAAACTACATCTACAATGGTTTAGACCTCATAGGCATGGTGAAGAACAACCAAATCTACACCATTCATTCAGACCATCTAGGACGACCAGAAGTGGTCACCAACACCAATGACCAACCTGTCTGGCAGGCACAAAACAAAGCCTTTGACCGCACGGTCTTATTTGACCAGATAGGTGGCCTTAATATTGGCTTCCCTGGACAATACTGGGACAGTGAGAAAGGCAGTTGGTATAACCATCATCGAGATTATGATGCGAATTTGGGTAGATATTTACAGAGTGATCCGTTAGGATTGATAGATGGGCCGAATACCTATAATTATGCAATA
Organism: Kangiellaceae bacterium; assembly: GCA_965230335.1. Lineage (GTDB taxonomy): Bacteria > Pseudomonadota > Gammaproteobacteria > Enterobacterales > Kangiellaceae > CBDDKS01. The sequence goes on from CBDDKS010000006.1 coordinate 2,581,543, forward strand.
CATAATCCTTTGGTGCGTATTGATCTAACTGGGCAGGCAGCTCCCCTTGTATGGGCTGTAATTGAAGGAATTGCTTGGACTGCAGCTAGATATGGCGCAACAACAGGTACGCGAGTTTTGATGAGTAATACAGTTAGAATGACTACGGCTAATGCTCTCGGTGGAGCTGCAATTGGAGCTGGAGGTGATATTGCTTATCAGTTAGGCGCTCATCCTTGGAGCAGACCTATAAACTGGGACTCTGTAATTCGTTCAGGTACTATTGGAGCTACTACAGGGGCTTTACTTACTGCAGGGCCTGCATCATACGCTACAGTAACGGAAAGTTTAGTATGGAATTCTTTTCATACTTACTCTACATCTACCGCATTTTTTTTATGGGGAACAGGCGAGTTTATTTCGAACTCTCGAGAATTGAATAGACAACAAGATGCTGTACGGGAAGCAATGGATACATTTCGAGAGTTTGATACAAATGGAAATGGGTCGATACTTGATGAGTATGAAGAGTTTTTTAATTGTGATGATAATAATAAAGATTAAAAAATTAACTTTTATGTTAACGGTCGCGAAGCGACAGAGCACCCCGGATTTACCCGGGGGAACCTATATAAAATTAGTTAGATATTATATATGTAAAGAAATAATAATTTGAAATGAAGTAGTATGAATAAAGAGCTTAGAGAAAAATTCTATTCACATTATGTGGCTATAGGTATCATCAGCTTTATTTTTACGATATACCTCAGCATACATATAGAATACTCTATTAAAATATTTATTATATTAATTGTAGCATTCTTTGTTTCTGTCATTCCTAATATATTTTTAATAAGGAAAGGAAGGTTTCATTCTTTTAGTATGGGTGTGCCTGTGATATCTTTTTTTATCATGATTAATAAGATACTTTTACCTGAAGAAGCTTATTTTCTCTCATCATTGCATATTTTTATATATTCAATAACTTTTGCAATATATTTTTATTATACAAAAGAAAATTAATCGTAAGCTATGAAGCAAGCATTCAATTTGATCTTCCCCTGCTTTAGCAAATAAAAACAAATAAAAACAGACAGTCTGCATTCAGAAAAGGATTACAAGGTGAATAGCTAATTTCTTACAAAGGGAGTTATTTTTATTGATTTCTATATCAATGCCCATGGCCAACTGACACAAAGAACTGACAGTATCACAGGTGCGAGCTTCACCACCCAGTGGAGTTACAACAGTAATGGTTTCTTAATTCAAATCACCCATCCCAATGGATTTATCGAAGAGATGGGTTATGGGGCTAATGGACAATTACACAGTATCAGTGGCAGACCGAATGGCAGTGGTCCTCAGCACTTCTTCCTCTATATGCCGACCTATTTGCCCTTTGGTCCTATGGAATCTTATGCTGCGAATAACCTGGATGTCATTAATCACAAAATTTATGATGAACACTACAACCTGAAAGCTTATGGTAGTAATGGATACAGCTCGGGCAATATATTTCAGCATTGGTTGGAATATGATGCGAATCTTAATATCATCGTTTTTTTATCAGCTAATCTGCAAAATCCACATATATCATGGGATGATTTCGATTTCGAGGTTACCAAGTCATACACTTATGATGCCATGGACCGAGTGACAACACTGAATGAATACAATCAAAACACCAGCTTTAACTTTGATGCTAACGGCAACCGGACTCATCAAAACAATGCGGCTATCTACAACGTTGATTCAAACAGCAACAGACTCTTAAGTCATAGTGGCACAAGCCTGGTTTATGATAACAATGGCAATATCATCCAGCAGGGTAATAAGCATTATTACTACAATGATGCTAACCGGATGACCAGTTTCTCACAAGGCAGCACCAGTGCCACCTACACCTACAATGCCAATCAACAGAGAGCTAAGAAAGTCACCAACGGACAAACCACTTACTTTGTTTATGGCCAAAATGGAGAGCTGATTTATGAGCAACAAGGCAGTGAGCAGAGAAACTATATCTACAATGGTCTTGACCTTATTGGCATGGTGAAGAACAACCAAATCTACACCATTCATTCAGACCATCTTGGACGACCAGAAGTCGTTACCAACACCAATGACCAACCTGTCTGGCAGGCACAAAACAAAGCCTTTGACCGCACTGTCTTATTTGACCAGATAGGTGGCCTTAATATTGGCTTCCCTGGACAATACTGGGACAGTGAGAAAGGCAGTTGGTATAACCATCATCGAGATTATGATGCGAATTTGGGTAGATATTTACAGAGTGATCCGTTAGGATTGGTTGACGGGCCGAATACCTATAACTATGTTACTCATAATCCTTTGAGTTATTTTGACCCATTGGGTTTAGAAAGATATGGATTTTGGGCTACAGGTTCGGATCAAAATGCTTTTCAAAATCGCTCTATTCAAGGATCAGGTTGGAATAGAAGTTTTTCGTTTGATAATGGGAGACAACTTGGTGAGAGACTTTCTAATCTGAGCCAACCTGCAAGTCGTTTTGATTTTCACTCTCATGGCTATCGTTTGGGATTATTTGTTGACCAAGATGGATCTGGGTTTTATATAAATGGTCTTGTTTCTTGGTGGACAAGAAGTAAAGATGCTTTAACTGTTGATGATTTTGTGAGATTAGTAAAAGATGGTAAGCTTATATTAGAAAAAAATGCTAAAATTAATTTCTTTGCTTGTAACGCAGATACATTGGCAAAAGAATTATCTAGTGATTTAGGTGTGATAGGTCGAAAAGACGTATTCGTAACTGATGCTAATAGTAGAGTTGGACCGAATAGAAGTGGTACGACTGCTATTCCACAGCCGCCGGGTGTTTTCAATCGTTATCAAAATGGCAGTTTAGTATCAACATCAAATTCACTGTCTTACAAGTAATTTACTGCAGAGGTTTTATTTTATGAGTTCAATTAAAATTAGTTACATTTGTGTAGTAATATGTTTTTCAAATATTATTTACTCTCATGATCATACTTTTGATGTGCCAGTAACATTCTATAGTAAACCATTTACTAATCCAGCTAGATATATGGAAACTTATGCTGGTTCAGTAGAAAGATTAAGTTGTAAAAAGTTTTTAGAGTTGAAAAATTTATTTATATCTGCAGCGTATTATTCAAAACTGAATTATGGTCAAGATTATATGCTATCAACTAGTTCAAAAATTTATAAATTACTTCAATTACAATTAACAAAAGATATAAAAATAAAAACTAAAGAGAAAAATAAAATTGTAATGCTAGGGGATATAGCTGAACAGTTAATGATTAATTCTAAAAAGCTTTATGAAAAGAAGTGCGAACCAATTAAAAAAACAAAATAAAAACAGACAGTCTGCATTCAGAAAAGGGTTACAAAACGAATAGTTGATTTCTCACAAAAAAAGGATTTATTTTTTTATCGACTTCCCTGGTCAATATTGGGATAGTGAGAAAGGCAGTTGGTATAACCATCATCGAGATTATGATGCGAACCTGGGTAGATATTTACAGAGTGATCCGTTAGGATTGGTTGCAGGTGTGAATACCTATGGGTATGTGAGTCATAATCCTCTGAGAGCGGTTGATCCAAGTGGTTTAGTAGAAGATTATGATAATGGAGGATTTAGCGGCTTTGTGCATGGTTTATTTCAGGGGCTTGTTGCTGATGGAGCTCAAACAGGTCAGGCAGCCCTTGGGAATGCTTATATTATTGGACCATTCATTCGACCATTTGTAAATATGGTTGATTTATCGGCAGATGGAATTTGGGGAGGGGCGACATCAAATCAGCAACACTTAGGTAGAGATTTGTCTTTTTTAGTACCTATAAGCGGTTTAGCTGGGTATGGCAGAAAGATTGTTACTAAAGTATGTGATATTGCTGGAAGACGGTTAGGTGATCTTACGCGAGCTGAGATTCGGCAAATTCAGAATGTCGTTGATGAAGTTGGAAGGCCTTTAGATGTAGTTGGTAGTGCTGCAAGAGGTCAACGAAGAAACCCAGGCAGTAATCTTCCATTTGGAAAAGAAGATGGAATGAGAAGTGATATTGATTTCATTACACATCCACAGCATTTACCGTATTTTTCTGGTAGACAGAGTAATCTACCAGAAATTGACCCGGGTACAGGCATTGTTCCTGGTACCCATAATCCATTTCAAGGGCCTAGTATTAGGTTTGAACCAAATTCCAAACCGGTATTAAATTCAGGTTCAGGAGGTTAAAGTAATGCATCGATTTTGGTTTCAATTTGACTTTAAGTTAGATGATGGATCTCCTCCCGGATTACTTATGGGATGTGGGGTTTCAGCATATGATTATAACGATGCATTAAGTTTACTTAAGACAAAAGTATTTAAAGGAGAAGTTCCTACTCCAAAGTCAGTAGAAAAAGATGTTGATATATCAACATTAGATCCAAATCATATACTGCCAAATATGGGTATACCTATAAAAAGGGGGGTTTGGTTTCCTTTGGGGTATGAATGACCCTGTAAAACAAAATAATAATGGACATATATGGACACCTGGGTTAAGTCAAGCATAACAAAACGGTAACCAGAATTTTTTCTGATTTTTATAGATTGATTTTTTCTATCTGTATTGCCGACTAACGAATTTGGTTTAGTAAAAAGTATAGTGCTGACATATATTCGAGCTCGTTATTTTGGTTGTGAATTTAACCAAAGGCTCCAGATGATAACCGCACCTGCTCACTCAAATACAGTCAGTCGATATTAATTATCTTGTCCGATACGAGTTTAAAGCAGGTCGGCTAAACCGTTAATTCATCTTATTAATGCACTACAGACAGGATGTAAAGTTAAACTGTAAGCGGTAATTTATGCCCACCTACATATTATCTTGATTTTGTGAGCTGAATATTCCATGGTAATAACTTTTCAATATCTTCAAGTGTTTCTGCATTGGGTAGTTGGTAAGCGGTAATTAAATAAAAACAGACAGCCAACATTCAGAAAAGGATTATAAAACGAATAGTTGATTTCTTACAAAAAAGGATTTATTTTTTTATCGGCTTCCCGGGACAATACTGGGATAGTGAGAAAGGCAGTTGGTATAACCATCATCGAGATTATGATGCGAATTTGGGTAGATATTTACAATCCGATCCGTTAGGATTGATTGATGGGCCGAATACCTATAACTATGTTACTCATAATCCTCTGATAATGAGGCTTCCCAAGGTAATTACTGGGCTGCTCTTGGTGAAGTTGTTACAGAAATACCTATTTGTAAAATAGCAAAACTCAAGAAAGTAAAAGATGCGTTAGATAAAGCTGAAGATACTGTTGATGCCGCAAAAGATGTAAAGGTAATAGGTCGGCAACACGATACAGCAGTAGCAAAAAACTGGAATGGGCACGATGTTTTAGATATTCCAGATTGGAGTATCAAAAAAATGATGCTTGGGTACAACAAGGTATCAAAAATAAGCAAGAATTTTATACTGCTAGCCCACAAAAAGATAATTTGTGGGATGCAGCAGCAGATAGAGAAACTGTATTTGGTAGAGAGTTAAGACAAATTATCGATGCAGGTTACGTCAAGATAGGTGATTCATACGTACATCCAGACGTATTAAAATAATTAAGGATATATATGAATGTTTTAGAAAACTTACATTTTTTGCTAAATCATGCTTTAGAATCAAGTTATTTTAAACAGCCTCTTAATTCTGAAATTGACCAAAAATTGAAAAAAGAAATTTCAGCTTTAAGATTGATTACAAAAAAAGAATTGGATTTGTTGTTTAAAAAAATTTCATGTAATGAATCTAGAATATTAGGATTATTTGCTGAAAGAATGGCTTCTATTGCAGTGAGAAATCATGATATAACTTTGGTAAAATATGGGTTATATGCATTATTGATATATTCACAAACAGAAGACCCAAGAGATGTTATTTTAGTATTAAGTTTGCTATATGATGCTGCAGATAAAATTTCTGAACATGCAAAAGAAACTTTTGAATCAGTCATTTCAGAAACAAAAGAAGAAAAATTACTAAGAAATTTTCTTAAACGAAATGATGAAGATAAATCTATTGAGTCTATGGGGTACAAGGAGTCAAAAGATAAAGATGGATTTCTTTATGTTCGTACATGGTAAATGGCATTGATGTTGACTTGGTAAAATAATAATAAATAATAATGGACAGTCTGGTTCTGAAAAAATAAAATAGTGATCTTCCCTCAATTTAGTAGACAGTTGGATTATTATAAACTAAGCAAAAACGATGTAGGAGGAAGCAGATGTCAAAAGTACATCAAAGATATGCAGAAGAGTTCAAAGCATAAGCAATCGATTTGCAAAACCAAAGGACTGGAGATAATAAAAAAATGAGCAACAGCCCCTAGATATAATAAGCCGTTTTTGTCATAACTTTGGCAAAGCCTTTCATCAATGTTTTTACTGGCAAAGGTAATTCAGCACCTCCTGCTGCCATTGCCTGAGTGGCATGTTTGAGTTCGTCATCTTTCATGGTTTCCAGTACATGTCGGGATTTTTTGTCGTGTTCGGGCAGTTGCTCTAAGTGACTGTCAAGATGAGCAACGACTTGCTTTTCTGTTTCTGCGACAAATCCCAGGCTCCATTTATCACCCGCTAATCCGGCTAGAGCACCTAAGCTAAAAGAGCCCAGGTACCAAAAAGGGTTGAGGTAGCTGGTGCGGGAGTCGAGTTCGTTCAGTCGGGTATGACACCAATCCAGATGATCATTTTCTTCTTCGGCGGCTTTTTGCATAGCATCTCTGACATCAGGCAGTTTGGCCGTTGCTGACTGTCCTTGATAGAGTCCCTGAGCACAGACTTCACCCACATGGTTAATGCGCATTAATGCGGCTATGTGACGTTTTTCATCATGACTTAAGGTTTCTTCCGGTAAGTTATCACTGGGGTTTGCTCTGCCGGTTGTTTTATATTGGCCACTGAGGGTTTGTAAGGCATTATCAAAAAAGCCAATGGCGTGATCAACAGGAGTTGGTTTTCTAAGCATGTTGTTCTCTTTTTCTATTTGTAAATACGGTATTTGTAAACACAGTATTTGTAAACACAGTGTGTAGTTATAAAATCTGGTCTATCAACTTTCAGGAGGAGGTGCATGTTTTGATAGGGCAAGCGGTCCAGAAGCTTGGCATGTTGGCATGACTTCAATATGGTTGATATTGACATGTGATGGCTGGGTTGATGCCCATAAAACGGTTCTGGCAATATCATCAGCAATTAAGGGTATAGTGCCTTCATAGGTTTCTTTTGCGGCTTCCAAATCACCATGGTAGCGCACAATAGAAAATTCGGTTTCGGCTAAGCCAGGTTCAATATTGGTGACGCGGATAGCACTGCCAATTAAGTCGGCTCTTAAGTTTTTTGAAAACTGTTTAACGAAGGCTTTGGTTGCACCATAGGCATTGCCTCCAGGATAGGCATAACTGCCGGCAACAGATCCTATATTGATAATATGTCCCTGATTTCTTTTGACCATTTGAGGTAATATTGCTCTGGTCATATAGGTTAATCCCTTGATATTGGTGTCAATCATGGTATTCCAGTCGTTGATATCTGCTTTGTCTGCTGTCGTTAGTCCTAATGCTAATCCGGCATTGTTGACGAGGATATCAATGTCCTGCCAGGCTTTGGGGAGTTGTTCAATGCATGTAAAAACGGCAGCTTGATCGGTTACATCCAAGGCAAAGCACAAAACATCGGTATGGGGTGATAATAGTTTAGAGAGTTCATTTAATCGCTTTTCCCTGCGACCACAAAGCAATAGGCGATAACCAATGTTTGCGAAATGATGGGCACAGGCTTCGCCAAATCCCGATGTGGCACCTGTGATAAACACGATTTTTTTTTGAAAGGACTGATCAGACATGGTTATCTTCGAACCTATTGATGAGAGGTATCGAGTATACACCAGCCAGTTAATTTTTCACTAGGGTGCAGTAACTTGGGCGGTATCGATATAATTAAATCTCATATTGTTTTTAAGTCGAAGAAGACACAGTGATATTGAGGGTTTATTCATACAGTTATTAATGCCTGGTCTATACTGAAAGGTATCTTTAAACAGTATGGGCGTATCCCGCAAAATCAGTTAAAAATCAGCGCTTTGGCATATTTCTATATTATTTTCATTATTTTTTTGAGTTGCATGACATCCGTCAGGGCAGGAGAGTCGCCTGCGTTTTTTAAATTGGCACAAATGAGCCATCAAGGACACTTATCTAAGGGATTGGTGAATGATGTTTATGAAGACTCTCGAGGCTTTTTATGGTTTGCAACAACAGAAGGACTTTACTTTTATGATGGTTATGGAGAACATCTTATTCAGGAAGCATCGGTTAATGAAACAAGAACAATTTCTGCAATGAACATGGTCAGTATTACAGGAGCAAAAAATGAGGGACTTTGGGCAGCAACAAGGCAGAATATTTATCAGGTATCCATTGATACGATGCAAATTCATCCCTATTGGAACCATCAAACGAGAACAGAGATAGGCAGTATTCTACAAATTATCAAAGATAAAAAGAGTGCGTCACTCTTTGTTGTTTCAAGTCAGGGATTATTTCGTATGAGTTTAAATAATACCCATGACATAAAAAAATTATCAAACTTTGGACACGTTAATCTGGCCTTGCAGAATAATCATGAAAAAGGCTTTTTTCTACTGAATCGTCGAACTTTATTTCAACTACAGGGAGACGATGTCACAACATTGCCATTACGCACACCTAATAGAATAAAATATTGGGATCTGGTTTTTGTTAACTCAGACAATAGATTGTTTTTGGCAGGGGCTGGTGGACTGTATGAAAGAAATGAGGATGGTTCTTTAAATCGGTTATGGCAAGGTAAAGGCTGGACTGATGTCATATTTAACGGTATAGCTGAAGATGGTATGGGGCGTTTGTGGATGTCAGCAGAAGGCAAAGGGGTGATTGCCGTTGATATAAAAACAAAAGAAACAATCAGTTTGAATAGTAGTAATAGTGATTTATATGACAATAGAATACAGGGATTAAAAATGATATCAAATGAAGTGCTATGGATTTTTTCTATTCATCAGGGACCTTTATTTCATGATGTTTTTCAACAACACTTTAACCATAATCCATTGAGTCTGGAACAGTCCGACGAAGGGTTTGGTAGTGGTCTTGTGAATAATGCTAAGCATTTTATTATTACAGAGCATGATTGGTTTATAGGAAATGAATCAGGACTCTTCCGATATTCTCATTTAGATAAAACATTTTCTATGATGAGTGTTGAATGGGATGATAAATATTATGGTGAAGCTATCATTGGACTAGAAAAAAAAGAGGATAGTTTTTTATGGGTGGCGACAAGAAAAGGGGTTTATTTATTAGATGTTATCAAAAATCAGTTAACAGAAATTTATACAGATGATTCAATATGGTCTTTACATCAGGCATCAAAAAAACTGTACATTGGTACAAGACGAAAAGGATTGATTGTTTTTGATATGGATAGTCGAGAAATGACCGAAGTGAGCAAACAGTCATCAGAAAACCATTATAGAATTATAACTTCCATATATTCTGATAAAAAAGATATGATTTGGCTAAGTGGTATACAGGGTTTACAGCACTTTAATCCTGAGCTTAATCAATTCACCAATATTGATTTAAAATACAAGCAGCAAGACTTTAATAACACACTGATAAAAGATATTGTAGAAGATGATAAAGGATATTTTTGGCTTGCCAGTGGGCAAGGATTAATTAAGGCAAAAAGAGAAAAAGAACAACTAGTCATTGAAAAGGTTTATGATAAAAAAATGGGTTTGGAAGTGGAAAATATTGAATCAGTTGAAGTAGATAACAATGGGGATATTTGGGTAAGTTCTGATGAGGGTATTATGACTATTAGTGAAAACACACAAGAAATAGAAAAATATGATGCACTCATAGATTTAGGTCAGGTTGGTTTTAATGCTTCTGCAAAATTCAAAAAAGATCACGTGATTTATTTTGGTGGCTTAGATGGGATTACCTATTTTTCACCATCAAAAAAAGAAAAGGAATATCAAGATAAACAGTTTTGGATTTCATTAGTTAAGTATGGAAAGCAATTGAAGAATCATATTGGTTTTCCCAGAAAGAAAATGTTCTTGCAAAAACAAGACAATACCCTGTCTGTATACTTTTCTACAAATCAATGGAATAAAAAGAAAAATATTACATTTAGGTATCGGTTTAATGAAAGAGATGATTGGATATATCAAAACAATATCAATAAAATTGTCTTGGCAAATTTAGATACAGGTACTCATTACTTAATGGTTGAATCTAAAGTTTTGGGTGGGGACTGGATGCCGGTAGTGAATCCATTGAGTTTTGAAATTATGGAGTTGCCCTGGTTAACTCGACAGGCATTATTATTATATGGTGTATTAATCTGTTTGTTTCTATTCGCTATTTTTTATCAAGAGGTTCGAAGAAGAAAGCACAAACAATTGGCACTTGAAAAAATAAAAGAAAGTGAAAATAGAATGGAAAAAGCACTATGGGCAAGTGGTCAGGGTTTTTGGGATTGGCATACCAATGAAAATATTATGTTAAGAAAAAATCTGGATTTATTATTAGGTTTGAAACAGGAGGAAAATAACGAAGAGGACTTTTTGAATCGTATTCATACTGATGATATGAAAAAATTAATACAGCAGCGTAAAGAATTGACCCAAGGTGCTGATTATTTTGAAGTGCAATATCGTGCTAAAAACAAAACGGGAGAATGGCGTTGGATCAGTGATCGAGGTCGTGTCATCAATAGAGATAAAAATAATAAGGTGATTAGAGTTTGTGGCACTTATTCGGACATTACTGGTTTAAAAGAAGTGGAAACCAGCTTAAAGGTTTTTGGTGAAATTGTTCATAGTATGACGGAAGTGGTGATAGTGTTGGATAAAAATCAAAAAGTCACTTTTGTTAATCCTGCTTTTTCCATTGTTATGGGATATGATGAACAGGAAATATTAAATAAAAGTATTATTAGATTACGTTCATCCAGACATAAAGATGAATATTATGAATCTGTATGGAAACAGTTTGAAGAGTTCGGAAAATGGATGGGGGAGTTATGGTGTTATTGCAAAAATGGAAAAGATATATTATGTGCAATAGAAGGTTTTCAAATATATAATTATGTTAAAGAAGAAAAACAATACGTTTTAATGTTAAGTAATATTACCGAAAAAAGGAAAGCAGAAAAAGAATTAAACTATTTGGCACGTTATGATATGTTGACTGGGTTACCAAATAGAAGTCTGTTTATGGATAGGTTGGGCCACGCATTAGCTTTAGCAAAAAGAAATCATTACAAAATAGCCGTCATGTTTATGGATTTGGATGGATTTAAAAAAGTCAATGATTCTTTTGGGCATCATGTTGGTGATTTGTTATTACAGAAAACCAGTGAGCTTATATCCAATTTTGTGAGAGAAGGAGATACATTAGCCAGATTGAGTGGAGATGAATTTACATTATTGGTAGAGGATTATAAGAATAAAGAGAGTCTGGAGTTTATTGCAAAAAAAATATTAGATGAGTTTAAAAAGCCGATTAAAATAGCAAGGCATGAAGTTGTCGTTTCTTCCAGTATTGGTATTAGTCAATATCCGGATGATGCTGAAAGTGAAGCTGAGCTCATGAAATATGCAGATACAGCTATGTATCATTCAAAAGAAAATGGGAAAGGACAATATTCTTTTTATCAGGAAAAAATGCATGTGCTTGTTATGAAAAAAATGAGAATAGAAAGTCAGCTAAGAACGGCATTAAAAAATAATGAATTTTATTTGGATTATCAACCCGTGTTTGATTTGGAAGTTCAAGATGTTGTGGCATTGGAAGCCTTGTTAAGGTGGAAGAACACGGAATTGGGTGAGGTTTCCCCTTCAGAATTTATTGCTTTAGCAGAAGAGTTAGGGTTGATTGTTGAGATAGGCAAAGTGATGCTGGAGAAGGTGTTTAAAAAGATTCTATATTTTAATACACATTTACAGAAAAATATGACCATTGCTGTCAATGTTTCTGTAAAACAGTTGATGGAAAATGGTTTTTTAAAGTTTATAAAATACTGTGTAGAAAAATATCCAATCCAACCCAACCAATTAAAAATTGAAATCACTGAAAGTATGCTTATGGCTAATGCCAATCAAGCGGTTTCTATTTTAGAGAGTTTAAGTGATATGGGCATTCGATTATCAGTGGATGATTTTGGAACAGGTTATTCTTCTTTAAGTTATTTAAAGCGATTTTCAGTGAATGAATTAAAAATTGATAAAGAGTTTATTGCAGATATTACGAAAGCTTCAAAAGAGGAGATGATTGTTAATGCAATATTAGCTTTGGCAAAAAGTCTTGATCTTGATGTTGTTGCCGAAGGTGTTGAAACAAAGAAACAATGTCAATACCTAAAAGAAAGGGGATGTCGTTATGTACAGGGCTTCTTATTGGCTAAACCTTTATCGGATGAATTGATTGATGACTTTTTAAATGACTACAAAAAGTATGATTTTTTCTAGAGACTGTAAAAACTTCCCTCTGCATTACTTATCACTTATTTGGAATAACCAAACTAGGTTCTTCGTGTCTTGATTGAAACTTTTACAAAATTAACAGGATTAACCTATAAAAGATAAACAGGCTCTAGGATTTCCTTTCATTTTATACTACTATCTGCCACTACAAAATTTCCAATAGATTAAAGAGCCAGACTCTTTCATTATCCCTTTAGAATTTATGGTAATCACTTTATGGTTAGATATCAAATAGAAATTTCTGATCCTGTTGCACATCTATTAAAAATCAACTGTGTGATAGAGACCAGCCAAAGTCCCCAACAATTCCGTTTGCCAAGTTGGATACCTGGAAGTTATATGATTCGTGATTTTGCAAAGCATGTGATTGAATTTCATGCTGCAGATCAGGAAGGAAAAGAACTGCTTGCCAGAAAAGTGGATAAGTCCACTTGGGAAGTTGATGCAAAAGGTGGTTATATCAAACTGACTTATTTTGTTTATGCATGGGATTTATCGGTTAGAGGGGCACATTGTGATCAAACACATGCCTTTTTTAATGGAACCAGTGTCTTTTTGGAAGTGTTAGGTCAAGCAGAACAAGCCTGCTTACTCGGTTTAAAAGCTCCTGAGTTTAAAGAAGGCAAACATTGGTCTGTAGCTACCTCTATGTCATCTGCACCAGAAGATATTTCAGATAATCCTGCTGAGATTTATGGTTTTGGTGATTATTACTGTGAAAATTATGATGAACTCATCGATCACCCTTTCGAGATTGCTGATTTGGAATGCAAAACATTTTATATTGAAGGGGTACGTCATGATTTTGCTGTTTATGGTCGCCATAATACAGATCTTGATAGAGTGATTCAGGATCTAACAAAAATATGTCAGGCACAAGTTGATGTATTTGGCGGTTTGCCTGAAGAGTTGGATCGCTATGTCTTTTTAGTGACACTGTTACCGAGTGGTTATGGCGGATTAGAGCATAGAGCCTCCACAGCGTTACATGCAAGTTACAAAGATTTGCCCAATAAAGGTGAAGTTGATATTTCTGAATCCTATCAGAAATTTTTAGGTTTATGCAGCCACGAGTATTTTCATACCTGGAATGTGAAACGTATTAAACCACAAACATTTATTCCATTTGATTTAACGAGAGAACAGCATACAGAGCTTTTGTGGTTTTTTGAAGGAGTGACTTCTTATTTTGATGACTTGGCATTAGTGACCAGTGGTGTTGTGAAAACTCAAGATTATTTAACCAGCCTTTCTAAAACGATTACTCATGTGTACCGTTCTGGAGGACGCTTAAAACAAAGCTTGGCAGAATCCAGTTTTGACGCCTGGACAAAATTTTATAAACAGGATGAAAATGCTCCAAATGCCATAGTCAGTTATTATACCAAAGGTTCACTGGTTGCTTTATGTCTGGATGCCACTATTCGGGAAAAGAGTCAAAATACCAAAAGTTTAAAAGATGTAATGCGATATGTATGGCAGCATTATGCCAAGAAAGGAAAAGGCCTGACAGAAGCAGAAATGCCGTCAATAATTTATTCAGCAACAGAAGTCAATGTTGAATCTTTCTTGCGAAATACCGTTTATTCAAGCGCCGACTTACCATTAGAAGAAGCCTTGTCTTATTTTGGTATTGATTTGGAATGGCGTGCGGCCAAGACTTATAAAGATATGGGAGGTAAACCCATTGAAAAGCCGGTTGATGTGAATCTGGGGGTCATGTTGAAACAGCATGCATCCGGTGCCCAATTACACTTTGTTTATCATGATGGCAATGCTTTTCGTGCAGGACTTTCCGCAGGAGATATTATTGTTGCCGTGAATCATCGACAAGTAACGAGCGATACTATTGAAGAGATGATTTCTCAATTATCAGTGGGTGATTTTGTTGAGTTCCATGCTTTTCGTAGAGAAGAACTCAACACTTTTTCAACACATTTGATTGAAGCCGAGAAAAATACAGCTGAGCTCAAAATCAATGAAGATAAAGAAACTTCAGCTGAAGACTGGTTTAATCTATAAAAGATAAACAGCCCCTAAGTTATGAAAGATCAACCGATCTTAATTTATTTCAAAAAACAACAACACTAGAAAAAAAGGTTTTAAGATTCAATGAAAGTCATATCATTTAATATTAATAGTTTGCGTGCCCGATTGCATCAATTGGAAGCGGTCATTCAACAGCATCAACCGGATGTTATTTGTTTACAGGAGACTAAAGTATCCGACGAAGATTTTCCTTTATCCTCTGTGGAAAATTTAGGCTACCATGTCGACTTTTATGGCCAGAAAGGACATTATGGTGTGGCTACTTTCTCAAAGCAAAAACCAGTGTTGGTTGAAAAGGGTTTTCCAACAGATAATGGGGATGCTCAACGTCGTATTATAGTGACCCACTATGAAGTCGGAGGTAGTACTTTGGGTGTGTTAAATGGTTATTTTCCACAGGGAGAAAGTCGGGACCACCCTGTTAAATTTCCTGCAAAAGAAAAATTTTATCAGGATTTACAAACATTCTTTAAAACACATAAAGAGAAAAACTTTATTGCATTGGGTGACTTCAATATTTCTTTTCAGGACATTGATATCGGTATTGGTGAGCAGAATGCAAAACGTTGGTTAAGAACTGGCAAGTGTAGCTTTTTGCCGGAAGAACGCGAATGGTTATCTCGTGTTATGTCATTGGGTTTTCATGACACCTATCGTAAACATTTTCCTGAGAAAGATGATCGTTTCAGCTGGTTTGATTATCGAAGTAAAGGATTTAATGATGATCCTAAAAGGGGATTACGAATTGACTTAATTCTGGCAACAAAGAGTTTATATGAACAGTGTGTTGATAGTGGTATTGATTATGATATTCGTGCCATGGAGAAACCTTCTGATCACTGTCCCGTTTGGTCGACTTTTGAGTTTTAATGCTTTATTTTATTGATTCAAAATGGATTTTATGGATCATTATGGATTTTATGGATCATTGAACATTCATAAAAAAGACATTTTATTGAAATACAATCTCTATATCGTTTGTGTATCTCAATATCAAGTCAGGTATTAATTGATGAAATCTGTTTATTATTATTTTTCCGTTTTTTGGCTATTAATTGGCAGCAGTAATTTGTATACACAAACATCAGATAATGCATCACAAATAACTGATGATGCACATAATCTTTGTTTTACTTATTATTATCCTACTGAACAAGGTTCAAAGGTAACAAAAAAACCTTTTTCCAATTATGTTGGTATTTTAGGAAAAACTCGGGCGAAATTAACGAATACAACAAGCCAGGGTGAAAAGCAACAAATTGATACTACATTTCATTTTTTTGGAATAGAGGGTAATACAGCATTAGGTAGTAATAGAGTTGTATATCAGGCAGCCATTAAATTATTTGAAAGAGATGCTTGTAATGTTGTTTATGTTACTTATCGTGTAAACCCATCAGCGAACGATGATCTGGTTAAAATTCAAATTAAATCCAATACAGCATTTTCTACATTTCAAGAGTGTCGTAATAATGGTTATCAAACTATTAAGGATGAAGTGATTGAGTCCAGTATATTATCGGAAGAAAATTTGAAGTTTGGTATACCAGTACGTATGAAAGCTATTCTTGATCCACAGAATAATGAGTTGTGCTTAACTGTGATGAGAAAAGGTGAGACCGTATTACAACGATGTTATGACTTAACTGTTAATGAAAATAATGAATCTATTGCTGGGGTGAATTGGTTATCAGGTCACCTGGGTTTAAGAACGGATAACGTTGATGTCCAGGCTGAGCTTCATGAACCCAGTTTGATACAGAGCCATGCCATTACCAAAAAAGAGCAAAATCATAGTTTTTGGAATACTTATTGTGCCGAATAAAAGACAGACAGGAAAGAATAACAACCTATCATTTTATTAATCTATAGGATTTAGTTCGGCAATAGCACCCTTTTGGACGCCTTCATAAGTTTTTACCAAAAGATGAGCATCAGGTTCAACGTTTTGGCATTGTTGCGCAATGTGCTGTGCAATGAGTTCAACCGTTGTATCTGTATGGAGTTCCAGGCATGACTGTTTGGGAATATGTAATTCAAACGTTCCTTGTTGTGCCTGATATCGGATAACCAAATAATCGATATCATTCAGTTGATATTCTTTTACCAAATCTTCAGCAGTATATAAATAAATATCACGATATTGTTCTGCAATGATTTTTTCCAGATCTGGTGCAGCCTGATGATTTTTCCAGATAGAAATTTTTGAACGATGGCCATGGGCAATACGTTGACAGTCACCCAAGTGTTTTTTGAGTCCATGTGCATAGTGATAATAATACCCCTCTATATGTTCGCAGCGTAATTTACAGTGAATTTTTTCAACATTTTCGGGCAGTATCGGATAAATCTGTTCTTGCAAAAATACTTCCAGTTCAGAAACTGTAATCTTTTCTACAGGAATCAGTGCCACGGCTGACTTGGGGGATTCATGCATATATTGACGATAGTGTTCATCATGGACAGTGATGGTCACTTGTTGGTCGGTTTCTTTAATTTCTGCTCTGGCGTAATGAGCAGGGAATAAAAATTTATGGTCGATGAGTGTGTCTACATGGGCTTTGATTTTTCTTTTAACATCTGAGAAATCAAAAATCATGCCTTGTTGGTCCAATTGCCCAAAGAGAGTAACATCCAATAGCCAGCTTTCACCCAGAATGCCTCTTTGATGATGAAAATAAGCAAAATCAATGACAGTAAGTTGTTCTACAAATAATGCAGGCATGACTTGAAAACCTGTACAGGAAAGCGTTTAATGTGAATGATTTAGTTTAACCTCAGCTACGCATAAGAAAAACTCCCCAATACTCTGCTTTTAGTGCTTATCAGCGTTAAACTTGTTCGAAATAGCGGGCTATTCCTTCACAAGTTTGCCTTGCTAATCACAGAAATCAAAGTATTGGTTTGATTTTTGGCTGAATATAGGTTTTAAATATTGTAAGCTTTTCTTATGTGCAGCTGAGGTTAGTTTAACATATTCACGACAGATGATGGTTGCTATATAAAATGAAAAAATATGCCATTTATGCTTTGGGAAATGCGCTGGTTGATCAAGAAATTGATATCAGTTATGACGCATTAAACGCTTTGGGTCTTGATAAAGGTGTGATGACTTTAATAGATGGAGAACAGTATCAAGAGTTATATGCTCAGTTGACTCATATTCAACATAAAAAAACCTGTGGAGGCTCTGCTGCCAATACCTTAATTGGTGCTGCACAACTAGGCTCTTCTTGTTACTTATCCTGTCAGGTAGCCAATGATGACCTGGGCCGGTTTTATTTAAAGGATTTAATGGCGCACCATGTGGATACCTTAGAAGCACTAAGTTTTTCACAACAAGGTAAAACGGGACAATGTTTGGTATTTATTACCCCGGATGCGGATCGAACCATGAATACTTTTCTCGGTGTCAGTGCAGAATTGAGTGAACAGCAAGTGAATGAAGAAGCATTAATGCAATCAGAGTGGCTCTATATTGAAGGTTATCTCGTTTCTTCACCTTCGGCATTGAATGCTGTATTGAAAGCGATTGAAGTGGCAAAAAAACACAATGTGAAAATTGCCCTGTCACTTTCCGATCCCAATATGGTTAAATTTTTTGGCAAAGAACTCAATAATTTGATAATACAAGGCATTGATTTATTATTTTGTAATCGGGATGAAGCCTTTGCTTTTACAAAAACAAATTCACTGGACACAGCAATACCGGCATTAGCACACAATGCAAAAAGCCTTGTTGTGACCTTAGGGGCCGAAGGTTCGGCAGTGTTTCATTCGAATCAAATGACACAAGTTTCTGTACGACAAGTGAAAGCCATAGACACCAATGGTGCAGGTGATTTATTTGCAGGTGTATTTCTACATATGATATCTCAAGGTGTCGATTATGATAAAGCTGCTCATAGTGCCAATTATGCATCCTCTATCTTAGTGACTGAATATTCATCCAGACTGACAGTCAAAGGCTTGCATGAATTAAAAACTTTTATGGACTCACCATCCATTCAACATATCTGAAAACAGGCTCTAATCAGGAGATCTCATTATGATGAACCGTTTGTGGGTGATGCGACATGGTGATGCTGTCTGGCAATCTGGTAAAGATTCTTTAAGGCCACTGTCTGAATTAGGTTTTCAGCAAATTGAGATGGTCGCTGCTCAAATCGGTCATTTGCTGGATTCTTCTGTTGCCTTATGGTGCAGTCCTTATGTGAGAACAAAGCAAACTGCTGAACATTTAATGAAAACTCTGGATTGGAAGCCTCAAACATTTCAAGAAGAGAAGATGCTGACACCAGATTCTTCAGTTGATATGTTAACCGGCTATTTAGAGACGTCATCAACTGATTTATTGTTAGTCAGCCACATGCCCATAGTTGCTTATTTAGTTCAAGCCTTGTCAAGGGACAATCATTTAAAAGGTTTTTCTACATCTCAGGTTACCCTGCTAGAGAAAACCCAAAATGAATGGTGTATTGCTCATGAATGGAAACCTAAATGCTGACCTATAAAAGATAAACAGGCTCTAATGTGAGATAAATAATGCATTCGAAAAATTTTTTTCTATAATAGGAGAAGGTTCAATGAACTTATTTACAAAAGAGCATGGTTCAAGCAAATTGGCTGCAGAATTTTTGGATTGTTATCAGTACTTGGTGTGTGACCCTGTGGTATTCTTGTCGTACAATTTATTTTGCATTAACAAGCTCTGAGCCAAGACCCGTTATTGATAGAGAAATAAGACGTTGGGCAAGGAAAATACTTCGCCTGACACGAATGGAGGTCACATTTAAAGGAAAGTTTCCAGAAGATGATACGGAAAAACGTTCTTATATTATTATGTGTAATCATTCTAGCGTTTACGATATTCCATTAAGCTTTTTAGCCATTCCTGGTAGTTTAAGAATGTTAACCAAAATTGAGTTGTTTTCGGTGCCGATTTTTGGAAGAGCATTACGTTTGGCGGAGTTTATTGCCATTGATCGACACAGTCATGAACAGGCCTTAAAAGATTTGCAAGCAGCTAAAGAAAAAATGAAAAGCGGTATTTTTTTATGGGTAGCGCCAGAAGGAACACGTTCAAAAAATGGTCAATTACTGCCTTTTAAAAAAGGAGGGTTTCATTTGGCATTTGATACAGAAGCGATCATCGTGCCACTGATTATTAGAGGGGTCCATGAGGTTTTACCCAGTAATGGTTATCGGATGAAACTAAAGACTTCGGTGGAGGTGATTATTGACGAGCCTATTGATACTCGTGATTATCAAAAAGAAGGTGAAGAAAAAGCAATGCGGGATCAGTTAATGAAAAAGATGAGGGAAGTGATGTTTACACGCTTAAATGCAATAGAACAGACACCACATAAAAAAACTAAAGTAACCTGAGTTTGTAAAAGCAAAACCATCCAATACTCTGAGAGACATGAGTAGGGTTTAAGGAATAAATGATATATACTCGTTGGAAGGGTAACGCACTTCTTTATTGAACAGGCATAAAAAACAAATGACGCAAATTGATGCATCAGAGCTGTTAGAGGTATCACATGATTTATTCACAATCAGAGATTTTTCTCGTTGGTGTGCTTCACAGTTAAATCAACACTCAGTGTATTTTGGTCATGGCACCAATAATCCTTGGGATGAAGCACTGGCATTGATATTACCTATTATTTCCATGCCCTATGATTTACCCGATGAGTTGTTTGATGCCAAGTTAACGAAAAAAGAAAAGCAGGCTATTTTATCGGCTTTAGAAAAGCGTATTAATCAACGCATACCTGTTGCTTATATTACACATCAGGCATTTTTTTGTGGCCTGCCTTTTTATGTGAACGAACAGGTATTGATTCCTCGTTCACCTATTGCTGAATTGATTGAAAAACGATTTGAGCCCTGGATTGAACCCAATGCTGTCGAATCTATTCTGGATATGTGTACAGGATGTGGTTGTATTGCATTAGCTTGTGCTCATTATTTTCCCGATGCTTATATTCTGGGAACCGATATTTCTAGTGATGTATTAGGTATTGCAGAAAAAAACAGAGATAATCTTGGATTTACTGAACAGGTGGATTTACTGAAAAGTGATTTGTTTGCCACCATTCCTGAACAGACATTTGATGTGATTGTTTCTAACCCGCCCTATGTTGATCAAGAGGATATGGCCGACTTACCCGATGAATATCGAGTAGAGCCTGAGTTGGCTTTGTATGGTGGCGAAGATGGTTTACATCTCGTTGAGCAGCAACTCAAGCAGGCCGCAGATTATTTATCGGAACAGGGTGTTTTAATTTTGGAAGTTGGCAATAGCGCGGTGGCTTTAGAAGAAAAATACCCTCATATCGATTTTCAGTGGTGTGAATTTGAACAGGGCGGAGAGGGTGTTTTTGTTTTAACCAGGCAGCAACTAGTGGATGGCTTTGGGTAAGCGTTTCTGTAAGGCTAATTGAATATGTCGGAACTCAGGCGCATGGCAAATAGCTTTCAACAGTTTGGCAATACTGGCGGGGGCTGTGTTGTAATCCGGGCATCGATACCAATGATCGCCACTGCCACGATAAGTGACTATCTTGGGTTTTTGCCCTATCAGCTTACCTAAAAAAGAAGGCATACGCCTTAAAGTAATTTCCAGGCATTCCTCATCAAGATGACATCGCTTAACGTTGATAATTTGTTCGGACATAAAATTTAAGAAAAACCATAAGTTAGCTCATTATATTAAAATATTTGTGAGACTGATCCAAGTTGATTCTATGAGATTTAGTATAGTCAATAATTTCAAATTTAGATAATTTAACCCTATTTTGTGGTTTGGGTTTTTAATCGCCTGAATATGCCTACGGTAGCTACTTGTGCCCGCACAGCTGAGGCTACATAGGCTGAGTTTATTCATTTTTTGTAGATATGATTTTGATGATAAAAACGGTTACACTAACAGCTATTATTTTTAAATAGAAGTCTATAAGGTTTGTTATTTATGGGTAAGCTTATTGTTTTTAGTATGAGTGTGCGTATTTTAGTGATTAAGTCTTATGTCCAAAAGTAATGTATTTGAACCTGATGTTGTATTGTCAGCATTATTGAATCGTGTTTCCTGTGCAAAATTAACACAGCCAGCACCTGATGAAAGAGCGATGGATATTATTTTAAAAGCAGCCATGCGTGCACCGGATCATGCCAGCCTTAGACCTTATCATTACTTGGTATTTCAAGGTGAATCAGCATTAATCAAGTTGGGAGAGTTATTTGCAAAGGCACAAGCATCATTGCCTGATGCAACAGAAAACAGTATCGCACGAGCGAAACAATTGCCGCTACGTGCGCCCATGGTGATTGTTGCTGTTGCTAAAGTAGAGGAGCATCCGAAGGTGCCTAAAGTAGAACAGATAATAACCACATCTTGTGGATTACATGCAATGCTCATTGCTTTACAAAGACTAGGGTATGGTGGTTATTGGCGTACAGGAAGTCTGACTACAAATAAAAAGCTGAAGCAATTATTAGATTTAAATTATAAGGATGAAATCGTAGGCTTTTTATATGTTGGGACGTCTTCTTCTAAACAGGAAAGTGCTAAAAGTTTGGACTGGACTTCTCATGTAACTTTTTTTAAGTAAAACTTTACTTTTTGAATTGTGTCTGATGGGTTATATAGATCTGAGTTTGAAGTATTTTTTTACAGCTTTTTTACAGTGTTCTATCAATTAATTACTCATTATTGTAAAAATGAGTTATCACAATTGTCACAATTTCCTAACAAATAAATACTCTGTGTAATTTTTATCGAAGGTATCGGTCATACGGATTGCATTAATTCATTAACCTGTGAGGAGACAATAATGCAATCTTTAAAACTTAAACTTCAAATCTTTGCTCTTTTGTTGAGTCTTACTGCAAGCAGCATGCTTACGGCTCAATCTTTTAAAAATAAAGTTTTCTTTAATGATAACTCATCCAATTTTGAAGGCGCTGTTTATGCCATGTCGAATAAACTGGATGGTAATACGTTGGTTGGTTATGGTCGAAATGATGATGGTACATTAGATTTTATTGGAGAGTTTGCAACTGGTGGTAAGGGGGGTACTTTTGACGGTGGTGAAGGATTAGATCCCTTGATTTCAGCATATGCTGTTGTATTAACAGACGATAAACGTTTTGTTTTAAGTGTGAATGCAGGTAGTAACAGTGTGAGTGTCATGCGTATTAATGATGACTTTTCCTTAACACTCACTGATCAGCGAAAAGTGGTAGGTGTTGGTCCTAACAGTATTGCTGTTCGCCGGGGATTGGTCGTTGTTTCCAGTATTGATGCAGATGGTGAGTTTGCAGGAGAACCTGATCAAGAAGGTGCTTTGACCACTTTTAGGTTAACCCGCTCAGGACGACTTATTCCATTACGATTTTCAAATCGCTTATTAGGTAATCGTCCATCAGCGGTTCAATTTTCACCAGATGGTCGTTTTCTTGTAGTATCTTCGATTAACGCTGGATCTTCTGCATTAGCGAGTGATAGTCAGGATGAATTAGTGGTTTATCGAGTATTTGGTCGAATTAAATTAAGTCGTAAACCAGTAGGCAGAGCAACATCAACATTACGTGGTAATGCTG
Source organism: Kangiellaceae bacterium (assembly GCA_965230335.1). GTDB lineage: Bacteria > Pseudomonadota > Gammaproteobacteria > Enterobacterales > Kangiellaceae > CBDDKS01. The sequence goes on from CBDDKS010000006.1 coordinate 2,604,788, forward strand.
AAAACAGAAATTTACCCAGTGCTATTGGTTTTGAAATTGTACGTGACGGTCGACGTCAATATGTTGTTGTAACAGAAGCGAGAGAATTTCAGGCTGATGGTGCTCCTCCAGCGTTCCCTGCTTTACAAACAGGCTCTGTTTCTACATGGGAGTTAACACGTCGTGGAAGACTTAAGCCGATTAATTTGGATATTCGTGCTGGCGATGGTTTATTCGATGGTGAACGTACAGCGTGCTGGATAGAGTTCTCTGAAGATGAAGGTACTTTTTGGGTATCGAATGCATTGGATTCCAGCATCTCTTCATTTTCATTTGATAGAGGTCGTATTAAGTTAATTGAAAAATTGGCTGCTGTTGGACAGAGACCGGACAACACCACACCACAAGATGCTTTTGCAACTACAGATGGTTGGATTGATCTTTGGATCAGTGATGATGGTAAGTATCTGTATCAGTTATTTGGTTTGGATGGCACCATCGGTGTTTTTGAAATCGAAGATGATGGTCGAGGTAGTGGCTTAACATTGATTCAGGAGGTTTCTGATTTACCGGTAAGAGATACTCAGGGTATTGTTGCTCTATAAAAAATATTGGATAAGACATATTTTTTAGACGCCTATGTCACCATAGGCGTTTTTTTTATGTTAGAGAGTTTTTTATGAGTGTATTATTTTTTAGTTTCCATTTTTAATTCTTTGATTAATCTTAATGACCACTTTTTAAATAAATCGGCAGGTGTGGATTGTGGCCCTTTTAAAGTGCTGGAAACTGATGTACTGAATGTATGTTTACAACCTTTGGTACAAGGTGTGTAGTTAAATACATAAGAGGCAATCAGATCATTGTGTTCTACACTGGTGACTTTAAATTCTATATTAGCGCCAGTAAAGGTGATGGCTTTTTCAGAAACCTGTTGAACACCATTCTCATCCACATATTCTTTGACAGGATAACTTTGATTTTTAAAACTGACGAGTTCTAAAATAAGATCCGTTTTTGTGAGGTTACCAATCTTTGAGTAATCCAGGCTTTCCTGATCGAGTACTTTGGCAAATAAAGCGCGATCTCTTACAATGTAACCGGCTTTAGCAAACTCTTTTTCTATCGTATTATATAGATGATTGTTTCTTTGTTTTTGTTCGGATGTCACATTTTTTCCAGAGGAGGGGACACGTAATACAATAGCCAGTTTTTTGGATTTTTTGAGTATGGTATTGAGGGATGGTTTGGTAAAAATATCATCCGGTTTTTGTGCGATGGTAAAAGTACCTGTTTTGTAAACAGGTGGGGTATAAGTGCGTTTAGGTGGAGAGCCACTACCTATAATCGCTAAGGTAAAGGTTGAGAGAGTAAAAATACCAACGAGATGTTTTGTTATCTTTTTCATATGTAGCGTACCGGTGTTTAAAAAGAAAAGGTAGATAGTGAGGTATAGCAGTAAATCTAAAGGATCAAATGTACCCTGAATAAGAGATGTAGCCTGAAGTATTTCACTTGCAAATGGGAGTGTCAATAGCAGGCGATTATAAATGTTAGGGAGGTGATGCTTTTGTAAAAGTCGAAAAGTAAAACATATTGCTATGCACCAAAATGCATCGGCAAGATAATTTTTTGCAATGATAAAAATAAAAGTATTATCTAATTGAAAAGAAAAATCTTTTTGAATATTTAACCAATCAAACAGCAGGATATTGGGCCGCACCAGCCAATAACTGAGCAAACCCAAAGTGAGCAATAAAAAAATACGGGTAATATCAACCAGTAATGTCTTATTCATCCAATTTAAAAGAGCCTTTTAATTTTTTAGGAACAAGCTGGTTTTTTAAAGTGACATATTGCGGTAATCCGTTTTTAAAAGGTGGATAATCTTCTCCTTCAATCAGTGGGCTTAAATACGTACGGCAAGCCTCAGTGATATGGAAACCATTACTGGAAATAAATTTGCGGGGCATTTTCTTTTCAACATTGGCTACTTTTTCCAAAGGTGCTTCATCAATAGTCCATTTGTATTTTTTGTCAGCTTTTCTTTTGATGCTGACCATCACAGCATTTTTTCCTTTTAGCGCGAACTCTACGGCACTTTTACCCACCTGATAAGCCTGTTCAACATCGGTTGCTGAAGCGATATGTCGAGCGGCTCTTTGCAAATAGTCAGAAACTGCCCAGTGAAATTTATACCCTAATTCCTGTTTGACCATATTGGCAACAACAGGTGCGACCCCACCCAGTTGTTTGTGACCAAAGGCATCGGTATTACCGGCATCGGCTAAAAAAGTACCATCTTTATAACGGGCACCTTCTGAAACAACGATTGAACAATAGCCAAATCGCTTCACACAGGAATCAACACGTTTCAAAAATTTACTTTGATTAAAAGCAATTTCAGGAAACAAAATAATATGAGGCGAATCACTTTCTTGTTCTGAAGCCAAGCCACCTGCTGCAGCTATCCAGCCTGCGTGACGGCCCATCACTTCTAAAATAAAGACTTTTGTAGAGGTTTTTGCCATAGAGGCGACATCAAAACCTGCCTCTCGGATAGAGGTCGCTACATATTTAGCGACAGAACCAAAACCAGGGCAACAATCGGTGAAAGGTAAATCATTATCAACGGTTTTAGGGATATGAATAGCTTGAATGGGATAATCCAATTCTTTTGATAGTTGAGATACTTTGAGACAGGTATCTGCAGAATCGCCACCGCCATTATAAAAGAAATAACGGATATCATGGGCTTTAAAGACTTCAATAAGGCGCTTATATTCAGCCAGATTATCTTTCAGGCTTTTTAATTTGTAGCGACAAGAGCCAAAAGCGCCAGAAGGTGTGTGTTTAAGTGCGGCGATATTTTTTTTAGACTCTTTTGATGTATCAATGAGTTCTTCAGTAAGGGCGCCAATAATACCGTTTTTGCCAGCGTAGACTTTACCTATTTTATCTTTATGCTGTCGAGCTGTTTCAATAACACCACAGGCCGAAGCATTAATCACAGCAGTCACACCGCCTGACTGAGCGTAAAAAGCATTCCATTTTTTGTTTTTTTTAGCAGTAGTGGATTGTCGGGAGGCAGAAGTTTTGTTTGATGGCATAATGAAAGCGACCTTGTCAGTATGTGAGATTGTTTGGATTCAAAACAGCTTTACGGCATAATGTATTTATATCCACTGCTTTTTAAGAGACAGTGGCATACTGAATGTATTTTTGTCTCTTTAAGCAGTTTGAGAATGACCGTATTATCCGTAAAAACGGATGCTCTGCCAAGTTGCATCGTCATACTGTCATAAAAAATTGATAACGATACCCATGATTTTGAAATTGAATAGGTAGTACTCATGACGCGTCTTCATATATCGGCTATTTGTGGCACCTTTATGGGTGGCATAGCACAAATTGCCAAACAAATGGGCTTCCAGGTAACAGGTTCTGATAGACACTGTTATCCACCGATGAGTGATCAACTCATTCAGGCAGGCATAGAATTGCAAGAAGGATTTAGTGCAGACAATGTCGCCAATTATCCTGATAAAGTCATTATCGGTAATGCCTTATCACGTGGTAACCCTGAAGTTGAGGCGGTACTTAATCTGGGCCTGAATTATCAATCGGGCCCTCAATGGTTAGGTGAACAGGTATTAAAAGATAAGTGGGTGGTTTCTATTGCCGGGACTCATGGAAAAACAACAACCGCCAGTATGGTAGCATGGATACTGGAAGTGAATGGTTTTAATCCGGGGTTTTTAATTGGTGGTGTGCCTGACAACTTTGGTGTTTCTGCTCGTGTTACCGATTCACCTTTTTTTGTGGTGGAAGCCGATGAGTATGATACTGCTTTCTTTGATAAGCGCTCCAAGTTTGTTCACTATTATTCTAAAACGGCCGTTTTAAATAATTTAGAATTTGATCATGCTGATATCTTCGATAATTTATCAGCGATTGAAACGCAGTTTCATCATTTGGTAAGAACCATTCCCGGACAGGGTTTGATTATTCGTCCACAAGATTCAAAGGCCATTGACCGTGTTATCGAAAAAGGTTGTTGGACACCTGTACAAACAACACATTCACACGCCTCCGAAATAGAAGAACAACAATCTGCTGATTGGTATGCAGAAAAACTCAATAAGGATGCCAGCCAGTTTAATCTATTTTACCAAGGGAAACGACAAGGTCTTGTTGAATGGAGATTAATTGGTGATCATAATATGCAGAATGCATTGTCAGCCATTGCAGCTGCGCATCATTGTGGGGTTAAAATACCGGATGCCCTATCTGCTTTAAGTTCATTTAAAGGCGTGAAACGACGCATGGAATTAAAAGCGGATATTCAGGGTGTACGTATTTACGATGATTTTGCACATCACCCCACAGCGATTGCTTTATCCGTTGATGGATTAAGACATCATCTCAGTACTAATGAAACATTAGTGGCGGTTGTCGATGTGCGATCCAACACCATGAAAATGGGACATCATAAAGAAACATTAATACCTGCACTGGCAAAAGCCGATCAGATTTTTATACATGATCCCCAAGGTATCGATTGGTCAAATACCAATGATAAAGTCAGCATAACACAGGATGTTTCAACCTTGGAAAAACAATTATTGGACATTGCCAAACCAGGTACTCATTTATTGTTGATGAGCAATGGGGCATTTGGACACATTTATCAACATTTAACAGAGGCCTTGAAAAAGCGCTTCGATAACTAAAGAGTCGCTAGATAAAGACAGTCACTCAATAAAAGAAAATCATTACATAAAGAGAAGATTTGTGAAGACATCCATTACCTTGGCATTAACAGGCGCTTCAGGCGCTATTTATGGTGTGAACTTGTTAACTGAGTTGCGCAAGCATTATGAACAGGTGTATGTACTATGTTCTGAAGCAGCCCGATTGGTTTTAGCAACAGAGTTGGATATCGCTTTACCTCAATCAGTAGAAAAAGCCAGAGAAGTGTTGTTGGAATATTGTGACAAACAATATTCAATAGAAAATACTGAAACAGGGCAGCCTAAGCATTTGGGTGATATTCAGGTAACTGCGCTAAATAATTGGATGTCACCTGTAGCATCGGGCTCTTCCGCACCAAAACAGATGATAGTCTGTCCATGCAGTACGGGCACTTTATCCGCCATTGCACAGGGTGCCAGCGATAATTTAATTGAAAGGGCGGCTGATGTTGTGATAAAAGAAAAGGGACGTTTAGTTTTAGTGCCCAGAGAAACACCCTTATCCAGCATTCATTTACGTAATATGCTCAGTTTGAGTGATTTAGGTTGTACAATATTACCTGCATCACCAGGGTTTTATCATCAACCTCAATCTTTACAGGATTGTGTTCACTTTATTGTTGCCAGAATATTAGACCATTTATCCATTGAACATGATTTATGTCATCGTTGGGGATATCGTCAGGTATCCGATTAAACTTTAATGGTTGAACTTTTTACTGTTCGGAAAACTTAGCGTTAATATTCAGAGGAAAACTGCTTTGTCTTTAGAAAGAAAAGAAAAAATTTGTGCGCTACTTAAGAGTATTGAAACAGGCGATACTTCAGCGGTTTCAGTGGTCAATGAGCATCAATATATTCAACATAATCCTCAGACAAAAGAAGGGGGTGAAGGACTTGCTGAATTGTTCAAAAGACTTTCCAAGTCTTCTCCCAAGGTAAATATTGTACGTATATTTTCAGATGGAGACTTTGTCTTTGGACATACAGAGTATGATTTTGGTAGCCCCAAAGTCGGTTTTGAAATATTTCGTTTTGAAGACGAACAAGCCGTAGAACACTGGGATAACATTCAACCCAGGAAAGGACCTAATGTGTCTGGTCATTCTATGGTTGATGGAGAGCGATTATCAAAAGATGAAGATAAAACTGAGGAAAACCGTACGTTGGTAGAGAAGTTTATTAATGAAGTATTGCTTGAAGCTCATTTCAATGAACTGCCACAGTATGTATCTGAGTCATATATAGAACATAACCCAGAAGGTCAGGATGGACTGCAAGCCTTACAGAAAGTATTGTTGTTGTCTAAATCCAATACAGAAACGAATACTCAGTACCTGATATCCAAATACAAAAAGTTACATAGAGTTTTGGCCGATGGTAATTTTGTACTGACGGTGTGTGAAGGCCAAAAAGGCGAAGCACTTTGTTCACTGTATGATTTGTTTCGGGTTCATCAAGGGAAAATTGTAGAACATTGGGATACGGTTGAAATCATACCACCGAAAAGTGAGTGGAAAAATCAAAATGGAAAGTTCTGAGTATAAGAATAGTGTTTCTTACACCAGATCTTTTTCTTTAAAAAAGGATTCACAATCCTGTGAGTTCATAGGTGGAGCAATAAGATAACCCTGTATATGTTTGCAGCCTGCTTTTTTTAGAAATTCCAGTTGTTCATATGTTTCCACACCTTCAGCGACAACGTTCAAATCCAGATTTTTAGCCAGAGAAATAATCGCATTGGTTATGGCTTCATCGTCCAAGTCGGTAGTGACATCATTGACAAATGCTTTATCAATTTTAAGTGTGTCGATAGGTAGTTTTTTAAGATAACTTAGAGAGGAGTAACCAGTTCCAAAATCATCAATGGCTATTTTTATTCCCAGATTTTTTATTTTTTCTAATGTGGTAATGGCAATTTCAGGGTCTTCCATAATCATAGTTTCTGTAATTTCAAGCTCCAGCATCTCCGGGGAAAGTTTTTCTGTGTAGAGTGCGTGAGAAATAATCCGATAGAGATCAGGTTGAGAAAATTGTTTTGCTGAAATATTAATCGAAATAGGAATTTTTTTACCCGATTGCTCCCATGTTTTCGCCTGATGGCAGGCTGCTTTTAGAACCCATAAACCAATTTCATTTACTAAACCGGATTCTTCAGCAATAGAGATGAACTCTTGAGTATTAATGATACCGATTTCTTGATTATGCCATCTTAATAAGGCTTCGAACCCTACGGTTTGATTATTATCCAGGTTGATTTTGGGCTGATATAAAAGTGCCAGTTCATTCTTTTTAATGGCTTTTGAAAGAAGGTCAAAAATTTTGGTTTTTCTTGAAGCAGAGGCTTGTAAATCTTCATTAAAAAACTGGTGATTATTGCCGCCTTTCTTTTTGGCATAATGCAAAGCACTTTCTGCATTACGAAATAACATAGAGGGTGTTTTACCATCTTCTGGAAAACAACTGATACCCAGGCTGGCACTCACCATGATTTCTTGATGTTCGACAAAAATTGGTTTTTTAAACGTGTCCAAAATAGACTTTGCAACGGTATTAATTTCTTTTCGTCGTCCTCGATAAGGTAACAGAATAGTAAATTCGTCACCACCAAGGTGAGCAACGGTGGCATTATGAAAACACACTTGTTTTCTGATTTTTAAGGCAATCAATTGTATAAGCGTATCACCGATACTCAAACCTAAAGTATCATTGACCCGTTTAAAGTTATCAATATCAATACAAATTAAAGCAAAAGAATCATTACGAATTTTTTTATTGGACTCCTGAATATGGTTTTGTAATCGCTGGTGGAATAATGTTCTGTTTGGCAGGCCTGTTAAGGTATCATAATTCGCTAGATATACCAGTTTATCTTCGGAACGTTTCTTTTCAGTAATATCAGAAAAAATGGCGACAAAAAAACTTTTGTCTTTTTTAAACTGTTGTACCGTTTTGATTTCCATTTTGGTTAATATTTCATTGGATTTATGATTAGTTTGCCACAGTTCACCAGACCAATAGCCTTTTTGTCTGATATTTTTCAGTATATCGGTATAAAAAGAATGATTGTGACGGGATGAAAAGAAATTATGTAAGGGCAATCCCATCACTTCAGTTTCACTACGCCCCATTAATTGGATGAAGGCATCATTCACCAATTGTATTTTAAGATCGGAATCGGTAATCACAACCACTTCATTCATACTTTGAATAACTTCGGCAGCAAGACGCAGTTCGTTTTCTGTATTTTTACGTTTGGTAATATCTTTGAGGGTACCGGCGGCTCTTATTGGATTTCTTTCTTTATCCCAGGCGATGACTTTACCGCGATCCAATATCCAGCGCCACTGCCCATTTTTGGCTAGAATTCGATATTCGATTTCAAAATCATCCTGTAAACCTGAAAGATGCAGTTCAATCAACTTTTTGACGTCATCAATATCGTCAGGATGGATTAATTGCATCATATGCTCAGTGGTACTATTGAATTCGTCCTGAGAGTAACCCAGCATTTCAATGGCACCTTTACGACAGATTTCTCCGCTGGTAATATCCCAATCCCATAAACCATCTCCGCTGGCCCAAAGTGCAGAATCAAGTTGTTCCTGGGATTTTTGCAGATGGTGAATCGATTTATGATATTGGCTGTGTTTCTTTAAGCTGAATACCAATAAAATAATAAATAAAAGACCAAAAAATATCAGAAGATAAGTGTAGGGGGTAGAAAGGCTATTGAGCGCAAAACCATCTGAGGTTGTCGCATGTGCCTGAAGCAGGGTCTCATTGATGGTAGAAAAATAATGTTTTGGCACATGTTGAAGGTGTAACATAAAAAAGAGGGCAAACATGGTTATCTCGTTATTGTTATTACTTTTGCCACATCATATACTCGCACATGCAAATCAAGACAGTAAAGTATTGAGTGAAGTCGGCGCCTTTTGTTTTAAATCAACACATAGAATAATTGATAGAAGAATGAGTTTTTTATCTATTATTCAGGCGGACTATAGCATGACGAGTTGAAAAAGTAGACACATTTTTAAATCATTGAAAAAAATTTTATGAAACAAGCCTTAAAATTAACCAATTTGAACAAAATTTATTCAAATGGAGTCGTCGCATTAGATTCAGTGAATCTTATTGTTGAAGAAGGCGACTTTTTTGCTTTATTAGGTCCCAATGGTGCTGGTAAGTCCACTTTAATTGGCATTGTGAGTGATTTGGTGAATAAAACTTCTGGTCAAGTGGCTATTTTTGGTCATGATGTGGATCAACAAAAATATGAAGCAAAAAGCAGTTTGGGATTAGTGCCACAAGAATTTAACTTCAGTCAATTTGAAACACCCTATCAGATTTTGGTCAATCAGGCAGGATATTATGGTATTCCTCGTAAAGTAGCGGGTCAACGAGCAGATAAGCTTTTGGAACAGTTGAGTTTAGGCGATAAAAGAAATCAAACGTCACGTCAATTATCAGGTGGTATGAAACGGCGTTTGATGATTGCGCGAGCCTTAATGCATCAGCCCAGATTGTTGATTCTGGATGAACCGACGGCAGGTGTGGATATTGAACTGCGTCGTTCCATGTGGGATTTTTTGGTAGAACTCAATCAGCAGGGAACCAGCATTTTACTAACCACCCACTATCTGGAAGAAGCCGAAACCTTGTGCCGGACTATTGCTATTATTAATGAAGGGCGTATTGTTGAAAAGCAGAGTAAAAAAGCGTTATTGTCTAAACTGGATACAGAAACCTATATTTTAGATATTGCATCCAGCGCCAAAAGTATCCAGGAGCATGAGAAATATACTATCAGACAAATCGATGCAACTACTCTGGAGGTGGACGTGCGTCGAGAAGATAGTATCAACCCTATTTTTAACTGGTTAGATCACCAGGGTATTAAAGTACTTAGTATGAGAAATAAAACCAATCGATTAGAAGAATTGTTTATTCAATTGATTGAACAACCTCAACCATCTCCAAATCAATAATAAGGTAAAAGCTGAGTGTGATTAAGCATCATTTTATTGCTCTTCAAAGTATTTTAATTAAAGAAATTACTCGTTTTTGCCGTATTTGGTTGCAGACTCTGTTGCCTCCGGCAATCACCATGACGCTTTATTTTGTCATTTTTGGTAATCTTATTGGCCCACGTATCGGGTTAATGAATGGGTTTCCTTATATTGTTTATATCACTCCGGGGTTAATTATGATGGCGGTGATTACACATTCTTATTCCAATGTGGTGTCATCATTTTTTAGTGCAAAATATCAACATCATGTCGAGGAGTTATTGGTTTCTCCAGTGCCTAATGTTTTTATTTTATTAGGTTATGTGGGTGGTGGGGTTTGTCGGGGTGTATTGACTGGCATCATTGTTACCTGTGTCTCTTTATTTTTTGTAGAGTTAAGCATTGATAATGTCTTGATTGTGATAGTCGTTATTTTTCTCACATCAATACTTTTTTCGTTGGGTGGTTTTATTAATGCGGTTTATGCAAGAAACTTTGATGATATTTCGATTGTGCCTACATTTATTTTAACGCCTCTGACGTATTTAGGTGGTGTATTTTATAGTTTGTCCCTGTTGCCGGACTTTTGGCAGAATGTGTCCCGATTAAATCCTATTTTATATATGGTGAATGCATTCAGGTATGGCTTTTTGGGCCATTCGGATATTAATTTAATGGTAGCACTTGGCATTATTGTCGTTTTTATTTTGGTGTTATTTGCCTATGCTTTGTATTTGTTGAATGTTGGTAAAGGGTTAAAATCCTAAAAGCATGAATATTTGATTAAATTTTTGATAAGGAGAGTTTTCACTCAGGCTTTAGACTGATAAGATAGGTTTACCAATCTGAAGTGTTATCTATGAAATGAGTTTTAGAACGATGAATCAACGTTTAACCAATATTAACGTTACTGATGAGCAAACCTTATCCATTCCCAGTAGCATTAAAGCGGATATCCCGTTATCTGAAGAAGGACGTCAATCCATTCTTAATTTTCGTGAACAGTTGGGCCACATTATTCAGCGTGATGATCAAAGAATTGTTGTGGTTGCTGGCCCCTGTTCTATCCACGATATAAAAGCAGCAAAAGAGTATGCCTTGAAATTAAAGGAATTACATGATCGTTTTAATGATCGTATGTTTGTCATCATGCGAGTTTATTTTGAAAAACCACGAACAACGGTCGGTTGGAAAGGACTCATTAATGACCCTCATCTGGATGATACCTTTGAAGTGGAAACTGGACTGCGTGAAGCAAGAAAATTATTAACCTGGTTAGCCGATCTGGGTTTGCCTGCTGGAACAGAAGTATTGGATCCTATTTCTCCTCAGTATTTGGCAGACTTATTTACCTGGTCAGCGATTGGTGCCAGAACCACAGAGTCACAAACGCATCGTGAAATCGCTTCAGGATTATCTATGCCGGTTGGTTTTAAAAATGGTACGGATGGTAATTTAGATGTAGCAGTCAATGCCTTACGCTCAGCATCTTCCTCTCATAGGTTTATGGGAATCAATCAGGATGGTCAGGTTGCCTTAATAACAACCCGGGGCAATCCTCATGGACATATTATTTTACGAGGTGGTAAACACCCCAATTATGACTCTGTGAATATTGCTTTATTGGAGCAACGTTTGCAGCATGAAGGTATTGAGTCCAGTTTTGTGGTTGATTGCAGTCATGGCAACTCACAAAAAGATTTTCGTCTACAACCTTTGGTATTCCGTAACGTAATAACACAATTGCGTCAGGGTAACCGATCTATTATTGGCTTAATGTTAGAGAGCCACCTGAATGAAGGCAATCAGAAAATCGCTAAAGAAAAATCAGAGTTAAAGTATGGGGTTTCAATAACGGATGCATGTATTAATTGGGAGACAACAGAAGTCCTGTTAAACGAAGCTTATACAGAGTTAGAAAAGCTCTAAGTTTTGTCTCATCCTGATACATTTCAGATATAAAAATACTGCTATGTGGCAAAGTGTATAGCATTGAGTGCCACTTAATCGTTTAATAGGTTATATATAGTGACTCCAAAAAAGACAATGATAAATCCTGATTTTGAGAATTATCGCCTAAGCCCTCAGCAATTGTTAGCTGTAACATTAAAAAAAGATCTGGACTTTAGTTCATTGGAAGACCTGCCAACAAACTTCGACTTTTTGGGGCAAGAAAGAGCAAAAGCTGCATTGGAATTTGGTTTGGATTGCAAAAGAGCCGGATATAATTTATTTGTTATGGGAGAATCAGGCACAGGACGTATATCCTTGATTATGCGTTATTTGAAAGAATCTGCACAAGACAGACGTTCGCAACCTGATTGGATCTATGCCAATAATTTTGATGAACCCAATGAACCCTGGGCCATTCAATTACCCGCCGGACATGGAAAACAGTTTTTAAAAGACTGTCAGTCTTTGGTGAGAAAATTATTGGTTGTAATACCTGCTGCTTTTGAAAATCCCAGTTATCAACGCAAGAAAAAATCCATTGATAAAACCTTTAATCAGCAATTTGAAACGGCTATTTCCAATCTGGAAAAAGAAGCAGAAAGTCGCAATATTGCAGTTTATCAGGATGCTCTAAATATTTCCTTTACGCCAATGGAAGAAGGAAAGCCTATGGATGATTTAACCTTTTCTGGATTATCACGAGAAGAAAAAGATGAAGTGAATGAGGCGATTAATGAGTTGGAGGACAAGCTGAATGAAGCTTTGGTTGAATTGCCACTATGGAAAAGAGAAAACTATGAACAACTACAAACTTTGAATTCTTCAACCATTGACAGTGCTATTTCTGGTTTGCTCAGTGAGCTTCAGGAAAAATACAGAGGATTAACAGGTATTCAAATTTATTTAAATGATGTAAAAAGTCATTTGATTGATATTATGTTAGAAAACTTGGAATTATTGGAAACACCCGAAAGAAGATACAGTGCAGAATTAAAAGAACTATTACAAAACAATTTGATTCCTAATTTATTAGTGGCCAATGATCCAGATTTGGGAGCACCGGTTGTTTATGAACCTCATCCCACATATATTAATTTATTTGGCAGAATTGAATATTGGAATGAAGCCGGTGTGTTGTCTTCCAGTTATAAACATGTACGAGCGGGGGCTTTTCATCGTGCCAATGGTGGTTATTTAATTCTTGAAGCAGAAAAAATTTTTGATGACCCTTATATTTGGGAACAATTAAAAAGAACTTTACAAACCCAGGAGTTAAAACTGGAACCTGTAATTACAGAAGGTCAGCATCTTGTTAGTGTCACCATTAACCCACATGCAGTACCTGTGAATGTTGAAGTGATCCTTGTCGGCAGTCGGGAACATTATTATTTATTGCAGGAACATGATGCAGAGTTTGGTGAGTTATTCAGAGTACTGGTTGATTTTGATGAAAAATTAAAACGTACACCAGAGTCTATACGGCAATTTGCTTATTTAATAAAAAGTCATGCAGAAAAAGAAGGTTTTGGTTCTGTAGAAGTCGAAGCTTTTCTGGAGTTGGTTTCTTTTAGTTCTCGACTTTGTGAAGAACAGTCGGAGTTATCCTCCCGGTTTGGAGAAGTTCTCGTTTTATTAGGAGAGGCTGATGTGATTCGAGTTCGGGAAAGTGCAAAATCCATTCATCGCGAACATGTATTGGAAGCATTACAATTAAGAGAAGCCCGACACGATCGTATTCGGATTGATATGCAGGAAAGTATGATTCAGGGGCATATTTTAATTTTGACAGAAGGCAGTTTGGTGGGCAGTATTAATGGACTTACCATTTGGGAAATGGGATCCAATCAGTTTGGTTTACCGGCACGTATTACGGCAACTGTTTTTCCAGGAACAAAAGGTATTGTTGATATTGAGCGTGAAAGTGATTTGGGTTTATCCATCCATTCAAAAGGGGTGTTAATCTGGTCGGGCTATTTAGCGAATCGTTATGCAAAAGCATTTCCTTTAACCTTGTCTGCTAATATTGTTATGGAACAATCTTACGGATTTATTGATGGTGACAGTGCAGCGCTTGCAGAGTTATGTGCATTAATTTCTGCCATTGTAGAAGTGCCCATACGACAAACCATGGCGGTGACAGGGTCCATTAATCAATTTGGTGAAGTGCAGGCAATTGGGGGAGTGAATGAAAAAATTGAAGGCTTTTTTGAGCTTTGTGCTGCAAGAGGTTTAACGGGTGAGCAGGGTGTGATTATTCCCAAAGCCAATGAAAGTAATTTAATGTTAAGTCACAAAGTGATTGCTGCTGTAAAAGCCAATCAGTTCCATATCTTTTCAGTAGAAACCGTTGATGAAGCTTTATCATTACTATTAGTACATTCAGGTGGTAGTCTGGATGAGTTACATCAAAAAATTACAGAACATTTAAAAGAGCTTTATCGAATTTGTGATAATCAAGATAATGATGACGAGGATTCTGATAATGACACGTCGGAACAACAGTCTCCAGAACATCCAGAACAACGGGCTTCTGAGAAAGAACAAAAGGTTTCAGAACAACGAGTCTCTGAACAACAAAGCACTAAAGGAAACGAATAATGCATAAACCTGCTTCTACAATTGTTTTAGGTGGCGGCTGCTTTTGGTGTATTGAAGCTGTTTTTCAAAAACTCGATGGTATTTTGGAAATTGTTTCTGGCTATTCCGGTGGAACGCTGGATAATCCAGATTATCGGCAGGTGTGTCATGGCACAACAGGCCATGCTGAAGTGGTTCGCTTGACTTACAATAGTGATGAGTTGTCACTAGAACGCATTTTACATTACTTTTTCCTGGCACATGATCCCACACAAGAAGATGGTCAGGGCAATGATATTGGTCCTCAATATCGTTCGGTCATTTATTATGAGCATGAAGCTGATTTGAATGTTATCCGTAAAGTGGTCGAGTATGTCAGCCAGGATTATTCAAAGCCCATGACAACAGAAATTAAACCTCTGGAAAAATTTTGGCCAGCAGAAGATAAACATCAGAATTATTATGCCACTCACAAAGAACAACGTTATTGTCGTATAGTGATTAAAAGTAAACTGGATAAAATAGATGAGATGTTAAAGAAAGAAACAGAATAATGAGTAGGATGAATAAGGATTGGATAAAAACCAGGCTTAGAAAAATGAATTTATTTCGTGAATAGAATATAGAGTTATGTAGTTAAAATGAGTTGGTGTCGAATTCGAAAGTGGTGTGCCATTTTTTCTGTAGTTGGAATTGTTGTGCTGTTGATTGCGGCATGGTTTATAGGTGGTGCGTTGGTCGCACCAGCGAATAGAGTGGTTGGCTCGCCACCCCCTGATCTTCCGGCAGTCTCAGTTCGAATCGAATCCAATTCAGGAACGATACTTTCTGGTTGGCATTTACCTTTACCCAATTCCAATGCTACTGCAATTCTTCTACATTCAATTCGCAGTGATCGACGATCAATGCTTTCACGTGCTAGATTGTTACGAAAACATGGATATTCAACGCTTTTGATTGATTTTCAGGCTCACGGAGAATCGTCTGGGAATAACATTACTATCGGATATCTCGAAAAATACGATGTTTCCTCAGCGGTTGAATTTGTTCGTAAAAATGATCCAAATCAAAAGATTGCCATCATCGGTAGTTCTCTAGGTGGTGCCTCCACTGCTTTGGCGAAACCTGACGTTGATGTTATTGTTTTAGAATCGGTTTTCCCGACTCTATCGGAAGCTGTTCACAATCGGGTAAAAATACGATTGGGTTTTTTGCATCATGTTATTGCACCACTTCTACTCGTTCAATTGAATCCGCGTTTAGGTATTTCACCTAATCAACTTCGTCCAATTGATGAGCTTGGTAAAATTCACTGTCCGATTCTGATTGCATCGGGTGATAGGGACAAACATACCACGCTCAGTGAAACGAAACGAATGTTTGATGCCGTTAATGAACCCAAGAAACTTGTAATATTCAGTGGTGCTGAACATATTGATCTGCTTACTTATGATCCATTGAAATACGAAAATGAAATTATTGGATATGTGAACCAAATTATTGGAAAACATATTCACAAGATTGAATAGGTCAAACACAAAAATTAGATATTTAATCGCTCACTTCATATTAGGGGCTGTTTATCTTTATTAGAGAGGTAACTATGAGTAGTTGGATTTTGTGTATTTGCGGAGAAAAAATTAATAAGAATTTATTTTCTGGTAATCAATGGTCTATTCTTGTATCAGAAGAATCACTGGATAGAGTGGTTGTTACTGAACCTGATCTTAACGACATAATTGTGAGGTCAAAAATAGCAAAAAACTGCCCTTCATGTGGTTGTTTGATTATGGTTGACGAAATACAGAATAATGTGCAGTATTTTAAAGAACAAGAAGTGTCAGAATAAAAATAGACAATCAATGTTGAGGAATATAATTGAGCCAGTCTATTTTCATACCGCTTTGTTATGTGTGATTGACACTATTTTAATTAAGCTTTTTTCTTGTCTTTTTGAGCGCTTGCAAAAAGACAACGGACTTTCACGGAAGAAAGTCTGAATCATCTTATTTGGGTAGTGTGATTGTCTTTGTGAAAATTAAATACAATAAAACGATAAAATCCATAATATGAATGAATCTTTCTCAATCATTCACCAGAAATTTCTATACCGGGACCTTTTTTACTATTGGATTTGGATATTTTTTCTGAGGAGGTGGTTTCAGGTTTGAACTCTTTATTCTCTGCCAGTTTGGTTTCTCTTTGCTCCAGTTCAATATTTTGTGGTTGTTCTTCATCTAACCAAACGAGTACATCATGGTAGCGGCGAATATTGACTACATAATTGACAGGTTCCTGGCCGCGAGCATAACCAAATGCTGTTTTTTTATAAAATCTTTTTTGACTGAGTAATGGCAGTCTTTCTTTGACATCGACCCATTTGTTGGGATCACCACCTTGTTGTTTGGTAATTTTACGGGCATCTTTTACATGTCCCCAACCGACATTATAAGCCGCTAGTGCAAACCAGGTTTTGTCGGGATGTTCAATACTTTTCGGAATCCGTTTGAGGAGTTGTCTGAAATACTTGGCACCACCCATAATACTTTGTTCAGGATCAATGCGACTGGTGACTCCCAATTGTTTTGCTGTTCGTTGAGTGAGCATCATTAGGCCTCGAACACCTGTATGTGATTTGGCTTTAGGGTTCCAGTGAGACTCCTGATAACTCATGGCTGCCAGCAAGCGCCAGTCCAAATCTTCTTCGGCATATTCCCGAAATAAGTTTTTGTAGGTTTTTAACGTGCTTTGTGCTGCCTTAAGGAATTTTTTGGTGCCAACATAATCGAATTTATTAATATGGCCATAATAATGCTCCATTAATTCGGCAATTTGACCGCCTTCTTGTTGTTCACCAAAAAAATTAACCACTTCACTAAATAGTGAATGGTCATTATCTTTATTTAAAGCCCATGCCAGGGTTTGTGGTGGGCCTACGGTAAAGGCAATAGCAAGGTCGGCGTGATAACGGCGGTGTAAATCGAGCTCTAATGAATCTGCGATGGTGTAATCGATAATGCCATCTTTTACCATATGCAAAAGTTCTTCCTGCGAATGTTCATCGGTTTCTGACCAGCGTAATTCAGAGTGTTCTTTTTTAAGTTGTAATAACTGACCAGCATGACTGGTATTGGCACCAACGTGTAATGTGCCTTTGAGTTGGGTGATATCACGAGGCCAGAATTGACCCTGTTTAAAAACCAGTTTTGAGGAGACTTCTTGATAGGGTGGGGCAAAGGAATAGTATTTTTTTCTTTCTTCTGTGACGGTTAAGCCTGCGGCAGCGATATCAACCAAACCCGAATCTAAAGCGGCAAAGATATCGGTGACGGTTTCATAGGCAATAAAAACAGGTTTCACATTTAATTTTTTGGCAAAATTGGATGCTAATTCATATTCAATACCAGCACCGGATTCCTTTTCTATATAATAAGTGGTCGGACTATTTCTTGTTGCGATTCTTAGTTTGCCTGATTTTTTAATGGCTTCCAATCGATTGATTTGTGGCTTTTGGCAGGATGTCAAAGTGACAAGCACAAGAAGGCAAGACGACAAAATGATTAAATTTGTCGCTATCTGCTGCGAAAATGTCGCTATTTTCTTGTAACATTGCAAAATACTTAACATCTGAATAAGCTCCATAGGGCACTTTTTTACCCTGCTTATTTAAATTATCATCTCTAGAAAGGTTTCATGCAAGGCTTTCTTGTGATTATTCATTAGCCATTGTCATTGAAATTCAAGGATTTTATTTTATCCAAAACCGGCTTTCATGTTGCTTTATTGTTATGTCTCATGGGATTTTCAAGTAAAATAAGTGGTTTTTAAAAAGTCGTTTTACCTATCTTATATTGCCCATATTATTTGAAAGCAGTGCCTTCTGTAGCACGGGTATTAAACAATATAGGTATCCATTGATAGTACGCACATTGAGAATGATTGGGTCGTTTGAGAGAGTATGACTATGATGTTTTTACAAGGTGTTTCTGCCTTATCTGAATTTAGAATACAAAAATTAATTGCTACAATAGCCGAAGAAGGGGTTTTATTAAAAAACATCACTGCGAAATATGTGTATTGGGTAGCCGTTCAGCATAGTTTGTCTGCCGAGGAACAAAAAACCTTACATGCGTTATTGGATGCCAGGGAAGCCGCCGATAATGTCTGTGCAGATGCTTCAGAAAATACGATTTTTTTTAGTGCACCCAGAGTGGGCACCATCTCTCCTTGGTCTTCAAAAGCTACTGATATATTACATCGTTGCGGATTAACAGCGGTTAAACGGGTAGAGCGGGGTGTTTGTTATCAGGTTGAGTATCAGGAGCAAAATCATTCATGCTCGGAATCAGAAAAAACATTGATTGGCAGTGCGTTGCATGATCGAATGACACAAACCTTGTTTTTTCAGATGGCTGATGGAGAGCAGTTATTTGAAGAAATGTCGCCTAAAGCGGTGACTCTGGTTGATATGTTATCTGGAGGCAAAGCAGCTTTAATTACAGCGAATGATGAACTGGGTTTGGCGTTGGCTGAGGATGAGGTCGATTATTTATTTGAACAGTTTACTGTATTGGGGCGTAACCCCAGTGATGTCGAATTAATGATGTTTGCTCAGGCAAACTCTGAACATTGTCGACATAAAATTTTTAATGCTTCCTGGACGATTGATAATGAGCAGCAGGCTTTGTCTTTATTTCAGATGATTAAAAATACCTATCAACAAAATAATGACGGTGTTTTATCAGCCTATAAAGATAATGCTTCAGTGATTGTGGGTGCTGAACAGGAACGTTTATTGATTCAATCGGAAGATCATCGTTACCAATATCAAAAAGAACCTATTCATATTTTGATGAAAGTGGAGACTCATAATCATCCAACAGCGATATCACCTTATCCTGGTGCATCAACCGGGGCTGGTGGAGAAATTCGTGATGAAGGTGCAACGGGTCGAGGTGGAAAACCCAAAGCAGGATTAACCGGGTTTAGTGTATCGAATTTAAATATTCCCGGTGATCAAAAACCTTGGGAACAAGACTATGGTAAACCCGATCGTATAGTTTCTGCATTGGATATTATGTTGGAAGCGCCTATTGGTGGAGCAGCATTTAATAATGAATTTGGTCGTCCCAATTTATGTGGTTATTTTCGAACCTTTGAACAAAAACAAGAAGGTCACAGTGGTATTCGAGGCTATCACAAACCCATTATGATTGCGGGTGGTATGGGAAATATTCGTGAGCAGGATGTTGAAAAAAAACAGGTGCAACCAGGGCACTATTTAATTGTTTTGGGTGGTCCTGCTATGCTGATTGGTTTAGGTGGTGGTGCGGCATCGTCTGTTGCCAGTGGGATGAGTGAGGCAGAACTGGATTTTGCTTCGGTGCAAAGAGACAATCCAGAAATGGAGCGCCGATGTCAGGAGGTGATTGAACGTTGTTTCTCTCAAGAAAGTGGTAACCCTATTGCTTTTATTCATGATGTGGGTGCTGGAGGATTATCCAATGCACTACCGGAGTTAGTGCATGACAATGACTTGGGTGGGCAATTTGAGTTACGAAAAATCCCTTGCGATGAACCTGGATTAAGTCCATTGGAAATTTGGTGTAATGAAGCGCAAGAACGTTATGTTCTGGCCGTGAGCAAAGAGGACTTTTCTGATTTTGAAGCCATTTGTCAGCGTGAACAATGTCCTTTTGCGGTTGTGGGTGAAGCCACACAAGAAAATTCGGTCGTGTTATCGGATGAACATTTTGGTAATAAGCCCATTGATTTACCCATGGATGTATTGTTTGGCAAGCCACCCAAAATGCATCGTGATACCCGGCATGTGACATCAGCGTTTCATAAGCTTCACATCACAGCCACTTTAGACGAACAAGTCGATCGTGTGTTGTCTTTACCCAGTGTAGCCGACAAAAGTTTTTTAATCACCATTGGTGATCGTAGCGTGGGCGGTTTAAGTTGTCGTGATCAAATGGTGGGGCCCTGGCAAGTACCTGTTGCAGACTGTGCGGTGACAGCAGGCAGTTTGCAGTCCAATCGTGGTGAAGCCATGGCGATGGGAGAAAGAACGCCACTCGCTTTATTAAATGCAGCCGCTTCTGCGCGTATGGCTGTTGCAGAATCCATCACCAATATTGCATCTGCTAAAATTGAACGATTATCTGATATTAAATTGTCAGCAAACTGGATGTGTGCGGCAGGTTCACCAGGAGAAGATGCCGCTTTATATGATGCTGTAAAAGCAGTGGGTATGGCGTTATGCCCAGCATTGGGTATTACCATTCCTGTTGGAAAAGATTCCATGTCGATGAGAACGGTTTGGCAAGACAAAAGCCCTCAGCAGGATAAAAAGAGTGTCACAGCCCCTTTATCTTTAATTGTTTCTGCATTTGCGCCTGTTACCGATATTCGAAAAAGTTTAACACCACAACTTGTGTCCAGCGAAGATGATACTTTACTTATGTTGTTTGATTTAGGGTGTGGTAAAAACCGTTTGGGTGGCTCGGCTTTGGCTCAAGTGTTTAATCAATTGGGTGATGCACCTCCTGATTTGGATGAAGCGGAGGATTTAATCCATTTCTTTACGTTGATTCAGTCATTAAATCAACAGGGACTGATATTGGCTTATCATGATCGTTCTGATGGTGGATTACTAACGACATTAGTAGAAATGGCTTTTGCTGGAAAAATGGGTTTGGATATTGATTTGTCTGGGTTATCCCATGATCACTCAGCGGTCTTGTTTAACGAAGAGTTAGGTGCTGTTATTCAAATTCGGGAAAAAGACAAAGCACAAGTTGAGCAGCTGATACACCGCCACCAGGCATCTCACTGGGCACATTGTATTGGACAGCCTGTTAACGCACTACAGGTGACCATAAAGCAAGGTGATGAAATATGTTTGCAGCGTCCCTTAATGGATCTGAGAAAAATTTGGTCCAGTGTCAGTTACCAAATGCAAAGCTTACGAGATCATCCCGAATGTGCACAGCAAGAATATGATACCAAGTTGAATGAAGATGATCCTGGATTAACGACATCTTTAACATTTGATATGAATGAAGACATTGCTCATGGTTTTATTCAATCAGGTGTACGTCCCAAAGTTGCCATTTTGAGAGAGCAAGGGGTGAACAGTCACATGGAAATGGCTGCTGCATTTATGAAAGCCGGTTTTGAGGCTATCGATGTGCATATGAGTGATTTACTCTCTTCCCGTGTGGATTTATCCATGTTTAAAGGTCTGGTTGCTTGTGGCGGTTTTTCTTATGGAGACGTTTTAGGTGCAGGACAGGGTTGGGCAAAATCTATTTTGTTTAATACAAAAATGAGCGATATGTTCCAAACTTTTTTTCAGAGACAGGATGCGTTTTCTCTGGGTATTTGTAATGGTTGTCAAATGTTATCCCATTTAAAAGAGTTAATTCCTGGTGCGGAACATTGGCCACAATTTGTACGTAACCGTTCCGAACAATTTGAAGCACGTTTGTCTTTGGTTAAAATTGAAAATTCATCATCAATCTTTATGCAGGGTATGTCGGGTTCTTATTTACCTGTCGTGGTTTCCCATGGGGAAGGTCAGGCTGTTTTTGATTCTGAGGTAGCATTACACAGTGTTAATACCTCTGGTCAGGTGACAGCACGTTTTATTGATCATAGGGGTGATATTACTATGATGTATCCCCACAATCCCAATGGCTCACCTCAGGGGATTACCGGATTAACCAACGAAGATGGCCGTATCATGATCATGATGCCTCATCCAGAACGCACACAACGTAGTTTACAACATTCCTGGTGTCCTGAAACATGGCAGGAAGATGGTCCTTGGATGAGAATGTTTCGGAATGCCCGGGTCTGGACGTCATAAACCAGACCATTTTATGATGTTTTTGACAATTTTATAAACCGTCAATGTAACTTTGTCGATAGTCACAGCGTCATAGAAGCCATGGTCATGTTATACAAGAACTTGATAGACAATCAGAGTTGGTTTTATAGAAGATAGCCATAGAGATAGCTTTATAGACAGTCATAGAGTGGTTATTCAAGAAAGTCTGATAATTCAAACAAAGTGAGAGTGATAATGACATCACAAGAAAGACAGTTTTGGAAAGAAGAGGCCGTTGAGTTTATTGCCGGCATTCAACGTGGTCTAGAGAAAGAAAGCCTTCGGGTGAATCGTGATGGCCACATTTCACAAAAGCCACATCCCAGCGCGTTAGGTTCTGCATTGACGCATCCTTTTATTACTACGGATTACTCTGAAGCACTGCTTGAGTTTATTACGCCACCAACAACAGAAAGGAAAGCACCTTTAGAAGAATTAAAACAGATTCATCAATATGTGTATCATTATTTGGGAGATGAAGTACTTTGGTGTACCAGTATGCCTTGTGTGATGGGTGATGAAGCCCAAATTCCCATTGCACAGTATGGTTCATCCAATAGTGCCAGAATGAAAACCATTTACCGCAAAGGGTTGGGGCATCGATACGGCCGTTTAATGCAAACCATTGCCGGAGTGCATTATAACTTTTCATTTTCAGAAAGTTTATGGCAAAGATTATATGATATTGCAAAACCTGAGGTGTCTTTACAGGATTTTCGTTCACAGCGTTATATGGGATTGATTCGTAACTTTCAAAGAATGAGCTGGTTAATACCCTATTTGTTTGGCGCTTCTCCTGCGTTATGTGATTCATTTTTAAAAGGACGCCCTACTTATTTAAAACAATTAACGCCCGGAACACGTTATGGCAAATATGCCACGTCATTACGCTTGAGTGATTTGGGATATCAAAACAGTGCTCAGTCTGCTTTGAAGGTCAGTTTTAATTCGTTGGATGAATACATTAATGCATTGGAGTATGCCATTCGTACGGATGATCCTTATTATCGGGAAATTGGTATTTTAGTTGAAGGAGAATACCGACAACTGAACAGTCATTTGTTGCAAATAGAAAATGAATATTATGGCAGTATTCGACCCAAACGAGTCAGTCAGTCTGGCATACGTCCTACAAAAGCATTGCGAGAGGGCGGTATTGAATATATAGAAGTGCGTTCACTGGATTTGAATCCTTTTTCACCGATTGGTGTATCGCAAGAGAGTTTGAATTTTATTGATATGTTATTACTCTATTGTTTAAAACAGCCTTCACCGCCTATTACCGATCGTGAGTGTGCCGAAATTCAACAAAATCTTAAGCGGGTTGTCAGGCATGGTCGAGATCCTGAATTACATTTTTTGAGTTGCAATCGGGAAGTGGCTTTTAAAGAGGTAGCTCAAAAACTCTTAACTGGATTTATAGAGATAGCGAATTTATTTGATAAAGGTTATCAGGTATCTGATTTTTCACAAACAATGGAAGCCATGTTTGCGTGTATTGAATCACCTGAACAGTGTTTGTCTGCCAAGTTACTTGAAGAAATAGAACAACAGCAAAAAGGTTTTTTCCCTTATATGTTAAATTTATCCAGACAACATGGAGCCAGTATTCGTCAATGGCCTTTAAAGCAAAATGATTTGCAAGCGTTTGATGAAGTTTCTTCAGTATCGCTGCGTAAACAACATCAGTTAGAAAAGGATAAGAGTAAGTCTTTTGAAGATTTTCTGGCAGATTACTATCGGGATTAGTCAAAAATACCCTCAAAAGGTGTGAATCATACCCGTATAAAAGGCTACGCACAGGCTTTGGTTTTTGATATACTAGTATCCCGTCCAAGTTATCATTTTCTTAGTTATATCCATACTATCTAAAAATAGATAAGTATTCACATCCATATTTTGATGATCTAAGAATACATGGTTGTCTAAGAATATCTGGTGATCTAAGAATCGGTATGGTAATCGCTGTCAAAATTGCCATATTCAGTCTTTTATTTGAATATTTAGGTTGGTATTCATGACAACAAAATATATTTTTGTCACTGGCGGTGTCGTTTCATCTTTAGGAAAAGGGATAGCATCGGCTTCTTTAGCAGCAGTTTTAGAAGCGCGAGATTTAAAAGTGACCTTATTAAAACTTGACCCTTATATCAATGTTGACCCTGGTACTATGAGTCCTTTTCAGCATGGTGAAGTGTATGTGACAGAGGACGGTGCCGAAACAGATTTAGACCTGGGTCATTATGAACGCTTTGTGCGTACACCCATGTTGAAAAAGAATAATTTTACAACAGGCCAGGTGTATGCCGATGTTCTTAAAAAAGAGCGTAGAGGTGATTATCTGGGAGGCACAGTTCAGGTGATTCCTCATATTACGGATGAGATAAAAAATAAAATAAAACTGGGTGCACAAGGTGCTGATGTCGCTATGGTTGAAATTGGCGGTACAGTGGGTGATATTGAATCTTTGCCCTTTCTTGAAGCTATCCGACAATTAGGGTACGAGCTGGGCAAGAAGCACGCACTGTTTATGCATTTGACATTGCTGCCCTATATTGCAACGGCGGGTGAACTCAAAACGAAACCCACCCAACATTCTGTTAAAGAACTACGATCGATTGGTATTCAACCTGATATTCTAGTTTGCCGTTCTGATCGATTATTGCCAGCTGGAGAAAGAGCAAAAATAGCCTTGTTTACCAATGTTGAAGAAAAAGCGGTTATATCAATGAAAGATGTTGATAGCATTTATCGTATTCCTTCATTGTTACATCAACAGAGTCTGGATCAACTGATTTGTGATCGTTTTGAGTTGGATGTTAAACCAGCTGACCTGGTTGAATGGGAGCAGGTGTTGTATGCCCAGGCAAATCCTAATGGTGAAGTAGTTATTGCCATGGTTGGTAAATATATGGAACTGGCTGACGCTTATAAATCACTGAATGAAGCATTGATTCATGCCGGTTTAAAAAACCGACTCTCTGTGAGTATTCAATATATTGATGCTGCAGATGTTGAAAAAAATGGTGCTGACATATTAAAAGATGCAGATGCGATTTTGATACCTGGTGGTTTTGGTGAGCGAGGTGTTGAAGGTAAAATTTTATCTGCTCGTTATGCTCGTGAAAACAAAGTTCCCTTTTTGGGTATTTGTCTGGGCCTACAGGTTGCTGTTATTGAATATGCCCGTCATGTTGCAGGTTTGGAGTCAGCTCATAGTACAGAGTTTGATCCCAATACGCCTCATCCTGTAGTCGGTTTGATTACGGAATGGACCAACCTTGATGGTACCAAAGAAATGAGAGATAAAGACTCTGATTTGGGAGGCACCATGAGGCTAGGCGCACAACCTTCAGAGCTGATAGAGGATTCATTATTAAGTCGTATTTATGAGGCAACTCAAGTGAATGAACGTCATCGTCACAGGTACGAAGTTAATAATCATTATTTGGAACAACTCGAAAAACACGGCTTTAAAGTATCAGGATTTTCTTTGGAACAGCATTTGGTGGAGACCATTGAATTGCCTGATCATCCTTGGTACATTGCCTGCCAGTTTCATCCGGAATTTACCTCAACACCACGGGATGGACACCCTTTGTTTACTGCATTTATTGCCGCTGCACGTGATTACAGTAAAGAACGTCACGTTTAAAGAGACAGGTTAAAATATGATGAAGTTATGTGATTTTAAAGTAGGTATTGAACAGCCTTTATTTTTAATTGCCGGACCTTGTGCCATTGAAAGTGAACAATTGGCTATAGACACTGCCGGTTATTTAAAAGAAGTGACACAAAAATTAGATATTCCTTTTATTTATAAATCCAGCTTTGATAAAGCAAATCGCACATCCCATACCAGCTTTCGTGGAGTAGGTTTAGAAGAAGGATTAAGAGTTTTACAATTGGTTAAAGAGTCCGTTGGTGTGCCAGTATTAACTGATGTTCATGAAGACACACCGATTGATGAAGTGGCATCCGTAGTTGATGTCATGCAAACACCGGCATTTTTGGTTCGTCAAACCAATTTTATCCAGAGAGTGTGTCGGGCAGGTAAGCCTGTGAATATTAAAAAAGGCCAGTTTCAGGCTCCCGGAGACATGTTACAGGTGGTGGCAAAAGCAAAAGCTGTTGGAAACGAACAGATTATGGTCTGCGAAAGAGGCGTTTCCTTTGGCTATAATACCCTGGTATCTGATATGCGGGGCCTTGCCATCATGAGAGCAACCCAATGCCCTGTGGTTTATGATGCCACACATTCTGTGCAACAACCGGGTGGATTGGGGGCAAGTTCGGGCGGTCAAAGAGAGTTTGTGCCTGTGTTGGCCAGAGCTGCTGTGGCCGCTGGTGTTGCGGGTATTTTTATGGAGACTCATCCAGAACCCGATAAAGCAAAAAGTGATGGTCCCAATTCATTTCCTATGTACGATATTCATCGATTACTTGAAACGCTTATACAGATTGATAAGCAGGTCAAGTCCGATGGATTTATTGAGCATGAACTCATGAAAACAAACTAATTCAAGAGATGTCAATTTCGGAGTAATCAATGACAGTCATTACCGATGTAAGAGCAAGAGAAGTATTAGATTCACGAGGCAACCCTACGGTTGAAGCCGATGTTATTTTGCAGGGAGACATTATGGGTTCGGCCTGTTCGCCATCAGGTGCTTCCACCGGTGCACGGGAAGCTTTAGAGTTACGTGATGGCGATACCTCCCGTTATCGTGGTAAAGGGGTACTGAAAGCCGTCGGTCATATTCAGGGCAGTATTCGGGAGGCATTGATTGGCAAAGACATTGAAGATTTGAACAAGATTGACCAAATCATGTTGGACTTGGATGCGACCGATAATAAAAGTCATTTAGGGGCTAATGCCATACTGGCCGTTTCACTTGCTGCAGCCAAAGCAGCGGCTTTGGCGTTTCATCGTCCACTGTATCAGCAAATTCATCCAACGGGTCACTATCGAATGCCGGTACCCATGATGAATATTATTAATGGTGGTGCACATGCTGATAATACGATTGATATACAGGAGTTCATGATTTTACCGGTGGGTATGCCGACATTTTCTGAAGCTCTGAGATCCAGTACCGAGGTGTTTCATGAGTTACGCAAGGTGCTGCGTGAAAAAAAATTAAATACAGCCGTTGGCGACGAAGGTGGGTTTGCGCCTAATCTGGCATCGACAGAAGCTGCCGTAGAAGCCATTGTACAGGCCACTGAAAGAGCTGGTTATCGTTTGGGGGAAGACTTCTGGCTAGGGCTTGATGTCGCCAGTTCAGAATTTTACCGAGATGGCCATTATCATTTGGAAGGTGAAGGACAATCCTTAACATCATCTGAGTTTGTGGGTTATTTAAAAGACCTGGTGGATCGTTACCCCATTATTTCTATTGAAGATGGCATGGATGAAAATGACTGGACGGGTTGGAAGCAGTTGACAGAAGCTTTGGGTGATAGAGTGCAATTGGTGGGTGATGATTTGTTTGTCACCAATACTGAAATATTAAAAGAAGGTATTGAAAAAAATATCGCCAATTCCATTTTAATCAAAGTGAATCAAATTGGGTCATTATCAGAAACTCTGGCTGCGGTAAATTTGGCTCAAGAATCAGGCTATAGTGCGGTTATTTCCCATCGTTCGGGTGAAACAGAAGATACAACCATTGCTGATTTAGCTGTTGCAACGGGTGCTGG
Organism: Kangiellaceae bacterium; assembly: GCA_965230335.1. GTDB lineage: Bacteria > Pseudomonadota > Gammaproteobacteria > Enterobacterales > Kangiellaceae > CBDDKS01. Next base: position 2,632,666 of record CBDDKS010000006.1, read on the forward strand.
TCAAATTAAAACAGGGTCGGTGTGTCGTAGCGATAGGGTTGCAAAATATAACCGATTGCTTAGAATTGAAGAAATGCTTGGTGAAAATGCAATTTATCCAGGTAAAACGGCATTTGCTTGTTTACGTTGAGATTTTGCTGATTGATGTTGGGGTAATGTCATGAAATGGCTGGCACTCACTTTACTATTTCTTACAGCGATAATGCAATTACGCTTGTGGTCAAGTGATGGTGGTGTCAGACAGCTGGAACAACTGGAAAAAAGTGTTGCTGAACATCAACGGGTGAATCAGCTATTGAAACAACGCAATCAGGAATTAATGAAGCAGGTGCAGGCATTGAAAGAAAGTGATGATGCGATTGAGCACTATGCCCGCGCCAGGGAAAGTATGATTAAACAGGGAGAAACCTTTTATCGCTTTGTGTCTAAAAAAGATTAAGTAGAGAATATGACTATGGAAAATTATCCGGTTTGGGTTGTGATTGCAGCAGGTGGTCATGGAAGTCGCATGCAGCTGAAAACACCAAAACAATTTATTACTTTATGTAAAGCACCTGTCATTACACATAGCCTCAATTTATTTTTAAGTCATAGCTTAATCCATGGTGTGATTTTGGTATTGCCACCAGGTGAACAAGATAAAGAGATACCCAGTAATCGTTTATTCATGAAACCCAAACGCGTCGTGGGTGGAGATACACGTTCTCAATCTGTATTGAATGGGCTGGCTGCCATACCTGATGAACAATGCTGGGTTTTGGTACATGATGCAGCACGTCCTTGCCTGACATTGACAGATATCGATTTATTACTGGAAAGTCGATATCGTTATCAACAAGGCGCCATTTTAGCAACACCCGTTGTGGATACCTTAAAACAAATTGATGCATCAAGTCATATCACATCGACCTTATCCAGAAAAGAATGTGTCAGAGCGTTAACACCACAAATGGCATTGAAACATGATTTGTATCATGCTTATCAGCATTGTCACAAACAAGGTGATGATGTGACTGATGAAGCACAGGCTCTGGAAATGCAGGGTATTCAATGTGGTGTTGTTTTGGGACGCAATGATAATATTAAAATCACACAGATTGAAGATTTGGCATTAGCTGAATTTTATATTATGCAGCAAATACAGGTCGGTCTTCGTTAAGACATTTTGCTCTTTCCCCATTCATAAAATTAACTCAAATCACATAGAAAGGTTTTAACATTGATAAGAATTGGTCATGGTTTTGATGCTCATCGTTTTGGAGGTGATGCACCTTTGATCTTGGGTGGTGTAGAAGTAGCCTATAAGCAGGGAGTGATCGCACATTCTGATGGTGATGTTGTCATACATGCTGTTTGTGATGCACTATTGGGAGCTGCCGCATTAGGGGATATTGGACAACATTTTTCCGATCAGGATGCTCGTTTTAAAGATGTGGATAGCCGGCAATTATTGCTACAGGTAATGCACATGCTGGAACAGCGACAGTTATCTGTAGGCAATCTGGACATTACCATTGTGGCTCAGAAACCAAAGTTGGCAGAGTATCTTCCTGCAATGCGGCAAGTGTTGGCACATGATTGCCAAACAACCACTGACAATATTAATTTAAAAGCAACAACCACAGAAAAAATGGGTTACATTGGGCGTTGTGAAGGTTTGGCTGTTCATGCGGTTGTTGTCCTTATCAAAAGATGAATAATAAAAAGCGGGTGACAGATTGTACCCTTCCATACTGAGTTGGCCCTTTCCTTATGATTCTGTCATTGAATCAGGTATTTTTCGTGAAAAAAATGAAGACTTTCGAGTTGAAGAACACCTGTCGTTTACACCAACGGGATCAGGAGAACACAGTTTTTTATTGATTGAAAAAAGAGGCGTTAATACACAATGGCTTGCCAGTGAATTAGCCCGACAAATGGGCATTCATCGGCGCTTCGTGAGTTATGCTGGATTAAAAGACAAATATGCTGTTGCCCGACAATGGTTTAGTGTCCATTTACCTGGGAAAGCCATGCCTGATATTGTAAAGGAACAGACAGAATTCAGTATTTTAAAACACGAACGTCATCATAAGAAATTGAAACAGGGTTGTATTGAAAAAAACAGTTTTATACTGATTTTAAAATCATTAAAAGCCAACCAGCATCATGTTGAAACAAGACTCAAGCAAATAGCAGTGAAAGGCATTCCCAATTATTTTGGTCGGCAGCGCTTTGGTATTCACGGTAACAATATCCAGGCGGCAGAAGCGTTATTATCTGGAAAGCTCAAAACGAATCGATCAAAACAAAGTATTTATTTATCGGCGTTGCGTTCAAAGTTATTTAATGATTATTTAAGTATGCGTGTACAGGATAACACCTGGGACAGAGTATTGGAAAAGGATAAACTGATATTATCCGGCACACATTCTATTTTTGATGTTTCTGTGGATGACTCTATGGATAAGCTACAACAGCGTCTCAATACGGGTGATTTACATATTGCAGGTCCTTTACCTGGTGAAGATATTGAGACAATGTTCAGTTTTTGTCATACACAAAATGAACAATGGTGTTACTATTGCGATTTGCTTAAAAACAAACGTATCAAAACTCATTGGCGCGCACTTCGGGTGATTCCTGATAATATGGCATGGCACTGGCTTGCAGAGGATCAACTCAGATTATCCTTTGATTTACCTTCTGGGTGTTTTGCAACAACCGTGTTGAATGCTTTGGGAGACTTATCTGAACCAGGTGCAGCATCAGCTTTGAAAGACAGTGAATCCATAACATTATGAGACAATCATGCTATGAATATTTTACTCAGTAACGATGATGGTTATTTCTCTGAAGGCTTGTCTTGCTTGCAGCAGGCGTTATCAGAAGAACATCAGGTGACGGTTGTTGCACCAGACAGAAATTGCAGTGGTGCATCCAGTTCATTAACTCTGGAACGGCCTATTCGATGCAAAGAAACCATACAGGGTTATTTTTCTGTCAATGGCACACCAACCGATTGTGTTCATTTGGGTATTTATCAATTGATGCAGACAGCACCTGATATTGTTGTTTCTGGTATTAACCAGGGCGCTAATTTAGGAGATGATGTCTGGTATTCTGGAACAGTTGCAGCAGCAGCAGAAGGTCGTTCTTTGGGATTTCCTGCCATTGCTGTTTCACTAGAGATGGACCCTACATCCTCATCACCACATTATTTATCAGCAGCAAAGGCTGTGGTCCATATTGTTAAGCAATTAAATACCAGTGGTATAGCAAAAGGTACTATCTTGAATGTCAATGTACCCGATAGACCTTATGAAGAGATTAAAGGGTATCAGTTAACTCGCTTGGGTCAGCGTTATCGTTCTGATACCATTATTGCAGAAACTGATCCCAAAGGTAAGCCTATCTACTGGTTAGGCCCTATGCCCAGTCCTGAAGATCGCATTCAGGGTACCGATTTCCATGCAATAGAAGAGGGTTATATTTCTATTACCCCTATGACCATTGATTTAACAGCTTATGACAGTTTTAATGAAGTAGCAGGTTGGGTTTCAAAACTATGAGATTAAGTCAACTATGAGAGCAAATCAACAAAGCGGTATTGGCATGACGTCACAAAGAACGAGGGAACGTTTGGCACAACGATTAAAAAGTGAAGGTATACAAAATCCTCAAATACTGGATTTAATCACCACAACACCACGACACCTTTTTGTGGATGAAGCCATTTCACACAGAGCTTATGAAGACACGGCCTTACCCATCGGTATGGGACAAACGATTTCCCAGCCTTTTATTGTTGCCCGCATGACAGAATTGTTAATAGAAACTGGTGCTATGGATCGTGTTTTGGAAATTGGTACAGGTTCCGGTTATCAAACGGCCGTATTGTCAAAGGTGTTTAAAGAGGTGTATACCATTGAACGTATTAATGGGTTGCAAAAGTTTGCTCAACAACGCTTTAGAAATTTAAAACTATTCAATATCACTTGTCGACATGGCGATGGGTTAAAAGGCTGGCCGGAGAAAGCACCGTTTGATGCGATTATCGTGACTGCAGCACCGGAACATATTCCCAGTCAATTAATGGAACAGCTGAAAGAAGGTGGCAGGATGATTGTACCCGTTGGACCTCAGGGTGGTTTGCAAAAGCTGACCTTATTACAAAAGCTGGATTCTAAAATGACAGAGATCCTGTTGGATGATGTTAAGTTTGTACCATTAATCAGTGGTGTTGTTGATTAAACCTTTCATCATAATGGGTTGAGGTATTATCGGGGTTATTATGAAAATCTTTTCTGCTTTATATGAAAAATGTTTACAGTGGGCACGACATAAATACGCCATTTATTATTTGGGGGGGATGAGTGTTGCTGAATCTATTTTTTTCCCGATTCCTGTAGACGTCATGTTGGCACCTATGGCCATGGCACAAAAAAACAAAGCTTGGTTTTTTGCTTTTGTGTGTAGTATGACTTCGGTATTGGGAGGGGTGATAGGTTATGCATTGGGTTATTTTGCTTTTGATAGTTTGGTTGAGCCTGTGTTGCATGACTTAGGCTATTGGGAAAAGTATCAGGCGGTTGTTGAATGGTTTAATGAATATGGTGTCTGGATAGTTTTTATAGCAGGTTTTTCACCGCTACCTTATAAATTATTTACATTAAGTGCCGGTGCAATGCAAATGGCTCTGTTGCCATTTTTATTGGCTTCTTTAATAGGACGTTCGGCAAGATTTTTTCTGGTTGCAGGGCTCATGAAATGGGGCGGGGATGCCATTGATAAGCAGCTAAAAGCAACGATAGATTGGCTGGGTTGGGTTGTAATATTTCTTGCAATTATCGGATATTTAGTCTACAAATACTTATAGTGTTGCAAAATCAGTAAGTTATAGTTTAAACTTAAAGTATTAGATAACAAATAAGTATAAATTGTATCCAACTTATCTATTTCACAGATAAATAATCTCTGAATAAGATTTTCATCTGATTAAATGAGTTGAAAAATAATGGCTTATGCTGATAAAAAATCTTAACAATAGAGTTCAATACATGACAGCCACTCAAAGTCCTTCTTTTGTGAGCACAGGTGTCTTTGGATTGATGGTGTTTGTTTTATTGTTGGTGGGGGCTTGTCAGCACACACCACCTGCGCCTGTGGTTGATTTATCAGATTATCGATTGCTACAAAAAGCAGAAAGAGAAACACCGATCGCAGCTGTTTCAGCAGTTTCCTACCAAAATCGATCAAATCATAAGGCATCATTGAATACAGATTATCAGATCAATACCTTATCACCAGTAAAAGCACCGGAAGATACCCATTGGCCAGAAGTTAAAGAAATCATACCTTCTCATGTTAAAGAAAGAATAAAAGTACTGAGCCAGAAAAAGACATTAGGTCAATCTTCTTCAACAAAAAAACAACCTCAATACCATCAGGTTAAAAAGGGTGATACCTTATATTCCATCGCTTCACACTATGGTGTGGCCGTTAAAACAATTGCTCAGATAAATCATTTAAAGCAACACAGGATTTACCCTGGGCAGAAACTTAGCTTACAAACGAAACTTAATACAACGTCTAAACCACTAAAACACAATAAAAAGACAGTCAAGATATCCAAAAAGTTGATTGCTAACAAGCAGACGTATAAAGCTGCCGGTAAAGTGGCTAGTCAGCAAAAAACGCAGGCTAAAAAAGTCATTAAAAAGTCTGTTCAAAAAAAGCCGGTGCAGGCAAAATCAGTTAGAAACGGCCAGAAAGCAACACGAACAACTCAAAGGTTGGTTAAAAACTTCAAAAACCGTTGGCATTGGCCATTAAAAGGCCCTTTGATTGAACCTTACTCTGCTTCCTTAAATGGCAATAAAGGCCTAAATATACAAGGTAATTACGGTTCACCCGTAAGAGCAGCGGCTGGAGGTCAGGTTGTCTATCGAGGAAATGGTTTAAAAGGTTACGGTAACCTGGTGATAGTTAAACATAACAACGATTATCTCAGTGCCTATGCCTATAATAGTAAAATTCACGTAAAAGAGAACGAAATTGTTAAAGCTGGCCAGATTATTGCCGATACAGGTAGAAACGATGGTGGAAAAGAAATGTTACATTTTGAAATCCGGCATCAAGGCAAACCAGTTAACCCATTGAAATATTTGCCAAAATTATAATTGTAGCTGGTTCTTCCAGTTACAGCAGTTGAGAGGAACGAAAACTGCATATTCTAAAAACCGCGGGTAAGCGCACTTTGGTGGAGTACACATAATGGTCGATCAAGCAGAATTGTACAATGAAATAGAAGTTGATGAGACAATTATGGAGGATATCGAAGACGATGAAGATGAAGTAGAAGGTGGTTTATCGTCTAATTATAGCGATTATCGGAAAGGTCATGAAAAATCACTTGATGCCACGCAACTCTATTTAGGTGAGATAGGCGCTTCGCCACTGCTATCAGCAGAAGAAGAGGTCTTTTATGCCCGTAAAGCACAAAGAGGCTGCGATAAATCAAGAGACAAAATGATTGAAAGCAATTTACGCTTGGTTGTGAAAATTGCACGTCGTTACAATAACCGGGGATTGGCTTTATTAGATTTAATTGAAGAAGGTAATTTAGGTTTGATAAGAGCGGTGGAAAAATTTGATCCTGAAAGAGGGTTTCGTTTTTCAACGTATGCAACCTGGTGGATTCGTCAAACGATTGAACGCGCCATCATGAATCAAACCAGAACCATTCGTTTACCCATTCATGTCGTCAAAGAATTGAATGTTTACTTAAGAGCATCAAGAGAGTTATCTCAGTCACTTGATCATGAACCTACTGCTGAAGATATAGCAGAAAAGCTCGATAAGCCTGTTGAAGATGTATCACGTATGTTGAGTTTAAACGAGCGTATTGCCTCAGTCGACACACCTTTTATTTCTGATTCTGATAAATCATTATTGGATACCATTACCGATGAAAGAGATATGGGACCTGCGGAACGTCTTCAGGATGATGATATGAAAAATAATATTGGTGTCTGGTTGAATGAATTAGGTGATAAACAAAGGGAAGTACTTGCCAGGCGTTTTGGTTTATTGGGTTATGAGCCTTCGACTTTAGAAGAAGTGGGTGCTGAAATTGGTTTAACCCGGGAAAGAGTGAGACAAATTCAGGTGGAATCTTTAAGACGTTTACGACAAATTTTAGATAAACAGGATTTATCACTGGATGCTTTATTTAAGGTTTAATGTTTGGAATACTTGGTAATAAAAAAGCCCGCTTAGAGCGGGCTTTTTTATTCTTACAAAAATAAATCCATTTTAAGATAATTCAGACTTTCTTCCCTGAAAATCTGCTGTCTTTTTACAAGTGCTCAAAAAAACAAAAAAAGCTGGTTCGTCACGTGGGTACTTGTTGTGAGTTATTATTTCTTTTTAATTTTTTTCTTAACTTCTTTTAACTTGGTTTGACTGTCTTTCATCAGATCACGATTGATTTTCGTTTTTGAAGGTTTGATTTTAAAATATTCTATGCGGGATTTAGTGAAGGTTCTGGGGAAAGTATTATTATTGATATCTGCATCAGCCGTTTCCCAATGGGGATCAATGATAACGGATTTAATGACTTGATCTTGATCGAAGACAAAAAGTTTACTGATATTGTTATGATCTCTTCGCCAAATTTCGGCAGGAATATGGATATTTTTCTTTTTTCCATCAGTAAAGGTAATTTCAAGTAGAATGGGCATGACCAGTCCACCTAGATTAGAAAAATTCATAATGTAGTAATTTTTATTTTCTTTAAGGGCTCTTTTAATGGTTTCCTCTTCTTTTGAAGATAAATTGGATAACATTTTATTATAGGCATTTCTTTCTTTATTGGTCACTGTAAATCTGTCATTTTTATCGTGAAAATCAGTGACATCCGGATTTTCGTTTACCCATATTTTTTTATTTTCTTCTTTATTTCTTTTAATCAGTAAGGGTTCAGGTTCACTTTGTTTTTCATTGCGTAAATGAGGGTATAAAATATCTGGATCCTGGTTACTGAGTTTAAGCTGATAAATTTTATCTAAAGAGATATCAACATGATCGGTGGTATAAAACCAGCCATACCAGAACCAATCGAGATCAACCCCTGAGGCTTCTTCCATGGTTCTAAAAAAATCAGAAGGTGTTGGACGTTTATTTTTCCAACGCAAAGCGTATTCTTTAAAAGCAAAGTCAAATAATTCTCTTCCTAGTACAACTTCTCTCAAGATATACAGAGCAGCAGCCGGTTTTGTATAAGCATTGGGTCCTCTTTGTAATATGCTGTCTGATTGCGTCATGATAGGGACCTGGTTTTCAGACGTCATGTATTGGATCATATTTCTGGGAAGTCGTTTCCAAGGTAGACTGGCATCCCATTCATATTTTGCAAGGCCATCTAAAAAACTGTTTAAACCTTCATCCATCCAGGTCCATTGACGTTCATCTGAGTTGACGATCATTGGAAAATAATTATGTCCCACTTCATGAATAACAACACCGATTAAATACATTTTATCGCTTAAACTATAGGTTCTGTTGGTATTTTCATGCCATTTTGTACGGGGACCATTAAAAGTGATCATTGGGTATTCCATACCTCCAACCGGACCATTTACGCTAATTGAAACAGGATAGGGGTAATCAAATGTAAAACGGGAATAGACTTCCATGGTGTGAATAATGGCTTCAGTAGAATACTTTTCCCATAATTCGCCACCTTCCTTAGGATAAAAAGACATGGCCATAACAAAAGGCTGATCACTGCCTCCTTGATGATAGCCTTTTGCATCCCAAATAAATTTTCGTGAAGAAGCCCAAGCAAAATCTCTGACATTCTTGGCTTTAAAATGCCAGCTCTTTGTTTTGGAAGTACCCGATCGTTCGTTTCGTAAAGCTTCTTTAGGCGTAACAACAAAGACAGGGCGTTTTGCATTTTTTGCTTTTTCCAAGCGACGCTGTTGTTTTTTAGTGAGCACTTGTTCGGTGTTTTGCAATACACCTGTTGATGCAACAATGTGATCTTCAGGTACGGTAATGGTGACATCATAATTACCAAACTCTAATGTGAACTCACCAACACCTAAAAAAGCTTTATTATGCCAGGCTTCATAATCTGAATAAGCAGTGAGTCTGGGAAACCATTGCGATAGAAGATATATATCATTACCACCTTTACGGGCATCATCAGGAAAATGTTCATAGCCAGAACGGGCACCTATGACGTTTTCTTCAACAAGATTCAGTAAGTAATCCATATGAAATACAAAAGTGTCACCTGGTGCTAAAGGTGTCGGCAAATCAACCCTCATATGAGTATCAACAATTGTATGTTTTAATGGCTTTAGATGACTATCAACTATATTGGAGACTTCAAATCCAAAAAGATGATCATTTTGTGCATGTTGACGGCGCAAATTTTTTAAACTGATTCTGGAAGGATGATCGTGATCGTGTAAATGTATGTGTGCACCACTTCTTCCGTTGCCGAGTATTGTACTGGAGACTTCAGCTATAGAATGCTCTTTAAATCGATTTTGTTCAAGTTGTACCCAAAGATATTTTAAGCTATAGGGAGAGTTATTATGATAAGTGATGGTAGATTTTCCAGATATTTGACGCTTGTTTTCATCCAAGGAGACATGAATTTTATAATCTACCTGTTGTTGCCAGTAATCTTTACCCGGTTCACCTGCAGCATTCCGGTAATCATTGGGGGTGGGTAAAATTTCCTCTAATTGACGAAATTTGTCTTCAATAGTATTTTTTGATTGTTTTGTTGTGGTGGCAAATAATGCGGAAGATAAATAACATAATGAAAAAAGGATAAAAGTAGTTAGTTTAAACATTAGCTTACAAAACATATGAGAATATAGTCATGATACTATAATACTATGGAATGCTCCCTATTTACATTTTAAATTTGTAAGAAGATATGATATATCAATGTGTTAATTTTTGATAACGGTGAACCTTTATTATCCTTACATTTTGAATTGTTATATAACTGAATCAGTCTATTTTGGCACAGTGATTTACTTTGTGAAACATACTGTCATTTACGATTAGCCAAAAACAATATTCCTTTATTTTGTGCCAGTTTAAATTGATTTGACCATATCCATATAAAAACGATTTCGCACTGCTTCGCTGTGTGCGACTGACTTTTCCAAGAGCGGCAAAGTCAGCAAAACGCCCGAAAAACACCTACGGTAGGTATTTGCTTCGTATGATTATTAAACTGAGAGGTATTCCTTTTCAGTTACAGTTTACTGCGAGATAAAAGAAATACTTTATATTTAATAGTTATTCTGAGCAAGTGCCCGCGCAGCGATGAAGCTTTTTTCTTGTCTTTTTGAGCGTTTGCAAAAAGACAACAGACTTTTAGGGAAGAAAGTCTGAATTATCTTATACCCTGGATTATTTTGATATAATTGAATCAGCACATTTATTTTTTGCTATAGGTCTATCAGGTTTTGTTTTTGAAGATAAAGAACTCAATGAGTCATCGGTTCATATCGATTTAGGCTAGAACTTCAGGGATAATACACAGCTATTATTGGAAACATGATTTTAATGCCAGAATTGGACGCAATGAACTTGATCATGCTCATGGTAATAGAGTAAGTATTGGGTTAGAGTTTGTTTGAAGAGTAATAGGGTGGATTTAACTTAAATAATTTTTTGGCATTGATAAGCAATAACATCATAGCCTTCTTTTTCCCAAAAACTTTTGGCTAATGTATTATCTTTTGTATATTGACATTCAATCATGCCTGCACCAGAGAGCTTTACTGTTTCAGTAAAAGCTTGTATAAGCTGGTGAGCAATATTCTTTTTTCTGAAATCAGGCTCAATCCATAATACCTGAATTTGTCCTCGTAACGGGTTTTCCAATAATCCAGCAGCAGAAATATGAATGTTGCCAATTAAACAGCCGCATTCAAGTAATGAGTTGTCTTCTTTTTTTAATGTGGCAATCAAACATAAGCTATTATCATCATGAATAACCTGTTTAATCCATTGTTGCATATTTTCCGAAAAACCATCGTGTAGTTTGGGTGATTGAATAGATTCATGTTGATGCAGACTGAGTACCCACTGAGTCACTCTGTCTATATCATTTTGTGTGGCTGTTCTAATAGTAATCACTGTTCAACGTACTTTTATAAAGTTGATTGGCTTTTTTATTACGGTTTAATTGAACGACTTTTAAAGTGTCATTTTCCTTGATGGTTTTTATTCTTTGTAATTGTTCCAAAATGGTTTTATTGATCTTATTTAAAGTAAAAAATACTTTGTCTTTTTCAAGGGTTTTATCCCATTGAGAAAAAAAATCCTGAATTAAATGATGACGCTTTTTGGAAAAATGTTCAAGATTATCCCAATCTCTGTTTTCAATCAAAAGATCAATGTCATCAGTAATATGAATAATCTCCTGAAAACTATCAGGTAATTGTTTTAGTTGTTCTGCTGCCATTGAGGGGCAACCTCCTGACGAATGTTATCCCAGCCTTCTTTAATTTCCAGCATAATGGCTAACACTTCATCCAGTTTTTGTTCATCATTATTGATATTGGCTTTTAATAAATGTTCAATTGAAAATTGATAAAGACCATTTAAGTTTTCTGATAAGTTGCCTCCTTTTTCCATATCTAAGCTGGACTGCAGTCCACCAATAATAGAAATAGCCCAACTGATATGACTGCCTTTTTCAGAAAACTCTCCATTTTTCATAAAAAACTTGGCTTTATTAATTTTTTCAATGGCACCGTCTAATAGCATTTGAATCAGTCGATGAGGGTCTGCATTTTCAACACCTGTTACGGTGTTCATTTTGCTGTATTCAAGTACGCCAGATAAACCCATGGTTTAAACCTCAATTATATTAACTCTCATTATTACTACCACTGGAAAAACCAGGAAGATTAGCGAGTTGTTGTGTTAAAAAAGAACTGGTATTGTTAAATTGTGCGACAATGACATCTACAGCAGCATATTGTGCAACGAGTCTTTCCTGTAATTGAGAGATATAAAAGTCAAGATCAAGACGTTCATTGGTAATTTTTTTTAATTGAGCATTAATAGATGTTTCACGTGAATCTAATATGCCCGATGATTCTGTGTAGGTTGTTAAAATATTATCAAGTTGTGTTGCAAAACCTTTTGCAGAAGTAAATAAAGTTTCAAAGTTATCAAAGTTATTATCCAGCGCATCATTAAGAACAGTGGAGTCTATTTCTAAAGTGCCATCAGCTTGTGTTTCTATACCTATGGCAGAAAGACTATTAAACTCATTGCCTGCCCCTGGCACAATGGTTGATAACTGACTTCTGATTTGACTGTCTACCTGTCGCAAGGTGGCATCACTTAATAATGCCCCTGGTTGTTCAAGATCGGCAGAACCCAGCGCTTTGGCTGTTTGTGCATAAGCATTAAAGGCTTCAACAAAATCATTTAATAAATTACTGACTTTACTTTTATCCAGGTCAACGGTGAGATTGCTGGTTTCTCCAGTAGTATTGGCTTTTACAGTCGTAATGGTGACACCATCAATGGTATTTTCAAAAGTATTGGTTGTACTGGTTGCAGTTAAGCCATCAATGTTAATTGAGGCATCGGATGCAGAAGATATGGAAGTTAAATTAGTAGATAAATCTGCTAGAGCGGCATCACCTGTATAGGTGACTGCCAAATCATTACCGGTGCCGGTATTGGTTGATTGAAGGGTTAGTATACTGCCAGTACTGCCACCATCCGTGATGTTATTTAATAAGTTGGTTTCGACAAAGTCATTGTCTGTTGCTTCATTAATTTTGGTACGAATATCAGCAAGAGTATCGGTGGATGTCACACTGACATTAAATGTTTTGGCAGCTGATGTAAAAGTGAGCGTGCCGTTACCAAAGGTTGTTGTTGAACCGCCAGTAAAAACAGAGGTTTTGTGTTCGCTGCCTTTGGCAATGGAAACCACTTCAATATCATAATTTCCAACGGTTGCCGTAGTACTTGCTGAGGCAGAAAAAAAGCCAACATTATCCAGTTTTGTAAAGCGTTGACTGTAATTGCTGGTATCTGCAAGATCGTTGACTGGTGTTTTTAATCCATCCAGAGATGACTTAAGCGCACCTATGCCAGATAAGGTGACACTGAGTCGTGATTCACGAGAATCTAAACTGAATTGTCTGGGAGCTCGTTCAGCATTAACAATAGCATCAATGATGCTATTGACATCTAAACCGGAACCTAAGCCACCAAATGAAATTAAACCCATGTATTAACGACCCATAGTTAAGAGTTATTTAAGAAAAGTAATAACACATTATTTAATGTATCGGCTTCAATATAGGGTGTCTTTAAAAGACTTGATGATTTTCATAAAAAAATACTACTTATTTTTTAACAACCATATTAAAAAAAGCAATTAACAGGCCAATTATCCAAAAAATAAAAGGAGACCTATAAGGCCTCCTTTGGAAAATGCGTTTTTGAAAGAGAGTATGATGTACTTGACATAGGTAACCCCATGAAAAGTATTGGGTTATACTTCTTTTTGCAAAAGAACGCCAGATAAAGAGAATCCCTGACTCAGATCACCATAAATGGATTTGAGACGTTTACTTAAAATGATTAACTCTTCAGAAGGAATTTGACGAATGACTTCATCATTTTCCGGATTAATCACTTTAATGACAGTGTCTCCTAAATCTTCATCGACGGTGAAACTGATTTTTCTTTGGATATTTTGTGCCAATTCATTCAGTTCACGCACTTGCTCCTGCAATTGTTGATTATCATTTTGGATATTGGCTGTGCTACTTTGTTCTGTTTGTTCGACTTGTTGTAGGTTCGTTTCTTGTGTATTCGAAGAACGACTGATTTTTACGACATCAACAGAGGTGTTTTGTGAGGTTGGCACTTGCCTATCCACTTGTGAAGGCGGTTGAAGATTGCCTGATATTGGATTAATGCCCATAGCTACTTCCTCGTGGAAAGGAGGAGTTAAGAATCCAAATCTGGATTCTTAACCTTTTTACGTTTTCCACATTGTCGATCATGCTAATACTCAGAGTGTTGATTACTGTAATAGTGATAAAACAGATTGAGATGAAGCATTAGCTTGCGCAAGTATAGAGAGACCCGCTTGTTGCAGAACCTGGTTTTTCGCCAATGCAGCGGTTTCTGCTGCATAATCTGCGTCACGGATTCGAGAACGTGCGGTTGATACATTTTCAGAAATATTCTGTAGATTCGAGATAGTACTACTGAATCTGTTTTGTATCGCACCTAAACTTGCTCTTTCAGAATCAATGGAAGCTATAGCGGCATCAATAACACCGACGGCTGTTTGTGCTCCAGCAGCAGTAGACACATCAACAGTACTGACTCGATTACCTGTATCAGTAATTGTGCCATTACCTGCAGCTTGTGTTGTTGATGTCGTGACACCACCTGTACCGGATGATGAAAACAGGGCAGCAGCAGCAGCGGTTGTGGTAAAGGCAATATCACCGGAGACTAATGTACCCTCTCCCGAAGTTACCGTAACGCTGGAACCAACATTAGCGCCGTTGGCGGCATTTCTTGCAACAACAGCAACCGTGTTGGCTGTACCGCCACCTTGTACCTGTGTGATGTCATCAAACAAAATATCAGCACCGTCGGCATCGACCAAATCCAATACACCACTACCATTGTTTGTGACCGTGATATTGGATAATCGGGAATCACCATCGATAGCCGTTTTTACAGCGGCAGCTGTAGCAGCATCGGTGGTGTTACCTGTGACTGCAGTTATAGCAATACCATTAATGGTAAAAGTCACCGAATCGGCGGCGTTATCGAAGTTAGCAAAAGTGACACGAGCTGTCGTTTGAGCATCAGCAGAAACTTTACCAACAGAAGAGTTGATGTTATCGGCAATAGTTTGTGCAGAATCACCGGATGACACACTTAATGTGGTTGTTTTGCTATCTACGACGAAAGAAAGTGTTTGGTTTTCATCAACTAAACTGGTTGGTGATGCTGCTGATGCAGAAGCACCCGCTGTGGCAAAACCACCAAAAGTCAGATTATTGACCTGACCCAGATCGGCTGCTCGGGTTGAAGCGATACTGAATCCAATGGTTTCATTGGCTTGTGCACCAACCTGAAAGTTCACATTAGTAAAAGTACCATTTAATAATGAACGGCCACCAAAACGTGTGGTATTTGCGATACGCGTAATTTCAGTTTGTAATTGAGTAACCTCAGACTGAATCGCTTCACGTTCTGTCACTGAGTTAGAACCATTCGCTGATTGTAATGACAGTTCTCGTATTCGTTGCAGAATATTGGTTGTTTCTTGTAACGCACCTTCAGCGGTTTGTGCCAGAGAAATACCATCGTTAGCATTTCGTACAGCAACCGTTAATCCATTAACCTGTGAAGTGAGTGCATTGGATATTTGAAGACCCGCAGCATCGTCTTTTGCGCTATTAATACGAAAGCCAGAAGAGAGTCGTTGGAAATTAAGAGATAAACTGTTGTTGGTTGATAATAAATTTCTTTGTGCATTTAAGGATGCAGAGTTCGTTTGAATAACATTACCCATGATAGATCTCCTAAACCTTTGATAGTTGATACTTGATTGAACAAGCATAACATTACAAAGTGTTTAAAAAACAGATAGTTGAGAAAACTATCCACCAAAGTGATTGTTATAGGAAAACACGAAGAAATAAAAAGGATAATGAATGAATCTGACCAAACAATGAGGCGGCTGTTTGAGTGCTGAGAACAATCAACCAAACCCAAGTGAGTCATTAACACCAGAATATCCAAAATCATTCTGTGAGAACGTGTTAACTTTTAACGCTCACTGATCATATCGGCGGTCAAATTATCGGACTTTAATTTAATCTGAAAAAAAATGAATTAATACATCAATAAATGAATAACTACCTGTTTAGAAAACTGTTTTTTTACAATATTTTATTAAGAAAGTTATTTTGATAAAAGCCGGGAGTCAGAGAACTCCCGGAAAAGTATCAAAAAACGTCGTTGGCAAAGGGGCTTTTGCGAATCATGATATTACCCTTGGAGTAGGGTGAGCACAGATTGAGAAGAAGCATTAGCTTGTGCAAGTACTGATAAAGAAGCTTGTTGCAGTACCTGATTTTTGGCTAAAGCGGCGGTTTCTGCTGCATAATCTGCATCACGGATTCGAGAACGTGCGGTTGACACATTTTCAACGATGTTTTGTAGGTTGGATATTGTACTACTGAATCTGTTTTGTACGGCACCTAAGCTGGCCCTTTCAGAATCAATGGATACAATCGCAGCATCAATGACGCTGATAGCTGATTGAGCGCCTGTTACTGTAGACACGTCAACAGTGCTGACTCGATTACCTGTATCAGTGACTGTGCCGTTACCTGCGGCTTGTGTTGTTGATGTCGTGACACCACCTGTAGCGGATGATGAAAACAGAGCAGCAGCGGCAGCGGTTGTGGTAAAGGCAATATCACCGGAGACTAATGTACCCTCTCCCGAAGTTACTGTAACGCTGGAACCAACATTAGCGCCGTTGGCTACATTTCTTGCAACAACAGCAACCGTGTTGGCCGTACCACCACCTTGTACTTGTGTGATGTCATCAAATAAGATATCAGCGCCGTCGGCATCGACCAAATCCAATACACCACTACCATTGTTTGTGACCGTGATATTGGATAATCGGGAATCACCATCGATAGCCGTTTTTACAGCGGCAGCTGTAGCAGCATCGGTGGTGTTACCTGTGACTGCAGTTATAGCAATACCATTAATGGTAAAAGTCACCGAATCGGCGGCGTTATCGAAGTTAGCAAAAGTGACACGAGCTGTCGTTTGTGCATTAGCAGAAACTTTACTTACTGAAGAATTCACATTATCAGCAATGGTTTGTGCAGAATCGCCGGATGAGACACCCACTGTTGTTGTTTTACTGTCTACGACGAAAGAAAGTGTTTGGTTTTCATCAATCAAACTGGTTGGTGATGCTGCTGATGCAGAAGCACCCGCTGTGGCAAAACCACCAAAAGTCAGATTATTGACCTGACCCAGGTCGGAACCTCGGGTTGAAGCGATACTGAATCCAATGGTTTCATTGGCTTGTGCACCAATCTGAAAGTTCACATTAGTAAAAGTACCGTTTAATAATGTACGGCCACCAAAACGTGTGGTGTTGGCAATACGTGTCACTTCTGTTTTTAATTGAGTGACTTCAGATTGAATGGCTTCCCGTTCAGTAACCGAATTAGTGCCATTGGCTGCCTGTAACGACAGTTCTCGTATTCGTTGCAGAATATTGGTTGTTTCTTGTAAAGCCCCTTCTGCAACCTGTGCCAGAGAAATACCATCGTTAGCATTTCGTACGGCGACATTTAACCCATTAATCTGGGAAGTGAGTGCATTGGATATTTGAAGACCTGCAGCATCATCTTTTGCACTATTAATACGGAAACCAGAAGATAACCTCTGAAAAGTGGTACCTAACTGATTATTAACAGACAGAAGATTTCTCTGTGCATTAAGTGATGAAGTATTTGTATTTAAAACATTGCCCATTTTAAACTCCTATAGACCTTTGATGTGGGAACAATAAACAATATTATTCACACCTACAAAGTGAAACAAAGGGTTAATAAAAGGAAAGAAAATGCTGAGAATATTTCTTTCGCACATTTTACAAAGGTTAATCAGTGTAAAATGGCGTGGTGAAGAATCTGAGAAAAGCTAACCACTGAAGAAGGTTACTGAGAATAACCATTCAATGAAGGTATCGGTTAACAGATAGGGCAACTTTAATTTTAAATAAATTATTTTTTTGAGATTTATTTGTTGTTGGCATAGTTACTGCTAGGTATTTATTGCCAAAAAAATTAAATTTTTGAATTCATCCATGATAGATCTCTTAAATTTGGTTTTCAGGCATTTTTCTTCGAAGAGAAAAGAGGGTTGATCACTGATTACTGAGAATAGTCAATGAAAATACTCTCAAACAGGTGCTTAACTTGTATTTGATAGACGGCAAATTCAAAATTAAGTGTCTGAAAAGCGATACTTACGTATACTGAGAATATATGAAAGCAACGCTTTTAAAACGTCGTACGTAAAGGGGCTAGTCATAGCCCCTTTTTATTTGCCAAGCGGAAAATATTTGCCTTTTGTAAATTTTTTAGATTGTATTGTTAAGCTGCACTATTTTAAAAAGGCCATTTAAAGTTATCTCAATGAAGAGTATACCAGCCAAAAAATTGACAGGTTCATTTATGACAACTAATTTTATTACTTAAGACGACTGTTTTTGCTATCTTTTCCATATGTTGAGGAAAAAGAGTGTTATCTGATTTAAAAATTTTACTGATAGACGATGATCAACAACGGCAATATGATTTATCTATTATTTTAAATTTCATCGGTAAAGAATGTACGTGTGTTTCTTCCAAAGAATGGTCAGAAGAATTAACATCCCCGGATCAATGGTTGGCAGTCGTTGTTGGTCAATTACAAAAAGATGAGATATTAAATCAAATTATTGAAGCAGTACAAAAAGTATCTCAAACCATACCTGTTTTAGAAATGGATTCTCAAGAAAGATCGCAGACATTATCTCCAGAGTTAAGTAAGCAAGTGGTTGGCTTTATTCATCACCCCATGCAATATAATCAGTTGCTGGGGGTTTTACATGTTTGCCAGGAATGTCATACGAATCATCAGTTAATGAATCATAGTTCGAAACCTTTGGAATTATTTCGCAGTATGGTGGGAAGCAGTGAGCCTATTCAGGAAGTCAGGGATTTAATTGAACAGGTGGCAGCAAGTGATGCCAATGTACTCATTTTAGGTGAGTCGGGTACTGGAAAAGAAGTTGCTGCAAGAAACATACATTATTTATCAAAGCGTTCAGAGAAGCCTTTTGTACCGGTAAACTGTGGTGCGATTCCTGCTGAGTTATTGGAAAGTGAATTATTTGGTCATGAAAAAGGTGCTTTTACTGGGGCTTTAAGTGCACGTCAGGGGCGTTTTGAATTGGCACAGGGGGGCACTTTATTTTTGGATGAAATTGGTGATATGCCTTTACCTATGCAGGTTAAATTACTAAGAGTGTTGCAGGAAAAAACATTTGAACGAGTAGGGAGCAATAAAACCATTCAAGCAGATGTGCGAGTGATTGCTGCGACACATAGAACTCTGGAAGAAGAAGTATCAGCAGGGCGTTTTCGTGAAGATCTCTATTATCGATTAAATGTTTTTCCCATCGAAATGCCACCATTAAGAGCACGTTCAGAAGATATTCCACTCTTGATTAATGAATTGACAACCCGATTGGAAAAAAATGATCGAGGTTCGGTTCGATTAAGTGCCAATGCAACGACTTCTTTAATGCGTCATAGTTGGCATGGTAATGTCAGAGAACTTGCGAACCTCATAGAGCGTTTATGTATTTTGTATCCTTATGGTGTTGTGGATATCAATGAGTTACCTAAGAAATATCAGTACCTTGATGGCTTGGAGTCATTTCGCTCATCAGTATTGGCACAACAAAAAAATACGAATATTCCTGTACATGGTACAGATACAGATTCAACGATAACGAAAAAAAGTCAATTTCAAATACCAATGGATGGACTGGACTTAAAAGCGTTTATGGCAAAAATGGAAGTGGATTATATTAAACAGGCATTGGATGAAAGTGATGGTGTGGTATCAAAAGCCGCGATACTATTGGGCATGAGAAGGACAACGCTGGTTGAAAAGATGAAGAAATATGATATTCAAAGAATGGAAAATACGACGGAAAATTGACTGTCACAAAAATCTAAAATAGTAACTTACTGATCTTACTCCAAAAAAAAAAGTGGCATAATGTTTGCTGAATAACTTTAGAGTTGTTTTTAAAGTTGTTTACGTAAAATGCAGGAGTTTAGTATTCATGCCTAGTCAGTTTTATATGAATGCACCTAAGGTAAATACTAATGCTATTCAAAAAAAAATGAATGAATCTGATTATTGCCATCAAATGCAAGATGCATTGGAGCAATTTAATCGGTTATCAGAATCTTTTGTGAGTTCTTATCAATGCCTGGAAGATGAAGTAGAAGATCTGGCCAGTCAGTTAAGGGAAGAAATTAAAGATAAAGAACGTCAATTGGTTGAAAAAGAAAAAATAGCTCAGAAGCTGTCCAGTTTATTATCTATTTTGCCAACGGCGGTGATTGTGATTGATGGAGATGGTATTGTTCAGGATTGTAATGCAGTCGCTCGGGAGTTATTAGGTGAACCCTTATTAAAAACGGCCTGGATTAATATCATACATCGGGTTTTTTCTCCCAGACTGGATGATGGACATGAAATTTCGTTAAAAGATGGTCGTCGAGTACGCATTGAAACGCGAGCATTAGACTATGAACCTGGACAGTTGGTTGTATTAACCGATCTGACGGAAACCCGGAATCTACAGGATTCATTGAATCGTGATAGACGACTGGTTGATATGGGAAAACTTATAGCATCATTGGCACATCAGATACGCACACCTTTATCTTCAGCATTGTTGTATGCATCACATATACAGAAATCCAATATTGACGAGTTAAAAAAGAAAAAATTTGCGAATAGAGTGTTGGATTGTATTCGACATATTGAAAGTCAGATTTCAGATATGTTGTTATTTGCCAAAGGAAAAAGCATTCGCAAAAATTGGGTGTATGTGGGTGAGTTTTATGAAGCTTTACAACAACATATTACTCATCTCTATAAACCAAACCTTGATGAAATACACTTTATAAACAATGATGGTTATTTTGAAGGCGTGGTTAATATCAATATGGATGCTTTATTAAGTGCCATTGTTAATCTTATTGATAATGCTTTGGATGCCTGTTGTAAAAAAGATGACAAAAAAATTGAAGTTTCTTTTATTCAGAATAAAGAACGAGTGGATATTATGATTGCCGATAATGGACGTGGGTTTGAACCCCATCAGATCAATAAAATTTTCGAACCTTTTTTTACAACCAAAGAACATGGAACCGGTTTGGGTTTGGCGGTTGTTAAATCAGTCATCAGCGATCATGCGGGTGATATCTCTGTACGTTCAAAATTGAATGAAGGTACAACCTTTAAATTATGCATTCCTATTGTTATTGATAGTAATCATGAACATTGTCTAGAGCAGGTGAAATAATGAGTAGTACAACTGTTATGGTCGTTGAAGATGATAATGAATTACGAGAAGCCTTGATGGATACATTGGATATTTCTGGATTTGATGTTCTTGAAGCTAACTCGGTATCGTCTGCCATTACCCATTGGCATACTAAAAAACCGGATTTAATTATCAGCGATCTGAACCTGGGAGATAGTGATGGGCGAGAATTACTAAAATACATCAGAAAGAAAAATGAACAGACGCCTTTTATCTTAATGACAGCTTATGGCACGATAGACACCGCGGTTCTGGCTATGCAGGAAGGTGCCAGTGAATTTCTACAAAAACCATTTGAATCTAACGTATTATTAAATTTGTTGGATAGATATTGTGTTAAACAGGAATCCAATGATGATCCTGTGATTGAAGATGAACGAAGTCAGCATTTGTTTGATTTGGCCAGACAAATTGCTCAAACACAATCCACCGTATTGTTAAATGGCCCCAGTGGTTCCGGAAAAGAAGAAATGGCCAAGTATATCCATAAACATTCTTCAAGAAGTGAACACCCTTTCATAGCTATTAATTGTGCTGCCATACCGGAAAATATGTTAGAAGCCACTTTGTTTGGTTATGAAAAAGGGGCTTACACGGGAGCTCATCAGGCTTGTGCTGGAAAATTTGAACAAGCGCAGCATGGTACGTTACTCTTGGATGAAATATCCGAGATGGACATTAATTTGCAGGCAAAAATTTTAAGGGTGATACAGGAAAGAGAAGTAGAACGTTTAGGTTCCAGAAAATCAATCAATTTGGATGTCAGAATTATTGCAACGACCAATAGAGATTTGAAAGAAGAGGTTGCACAAAAACACTTTAGGGAAGATCTTTATTTTAGATTGAATGTATTCCCTATCACCTGTTTATCATTAATACAAAGAAAAAAAGACATTGTACCTATTGCCAATAGGCTTTTAGAAAAATATACCAAACAAAATGGAAAAGCATTAATGCATCTATCGGATGCAGCAATAGATAAACTGGAAAGTTACTCCTGGCCTGGGAATGTCAGAGAATTGGATAATGTGATACAGCGTAGTGTCATTTTGTCCTATGACAAGAATATATTGCCAGAGCACATTATGTTTGAAACCAATGATTTTTTATTTGAAGAAGCACTAGAAGAGAAAGAAAAAACCTCATCACTGGAAGAAGGTGTGAAAAATCATGAATTTCAATTGATTATTGATGCTTTAAAAAAAACCAATGGAAAGAAAAAAGATGTAGCTGAAGAATTGGGTATTAGTCCAAGAACATTGCGTTATAAATTGGCAAAAATGAGAGAGTTGGGTATACAACTACCGAACTAATGGTTGAGATAAAATAAATAGGAGTGATTGCAAGATGAAGATAACCGCTGGTGACATGCTGAATCAGTTAAAGCAATTAGAGCAAGCTGCAAAAACAGGTGTACAACAACCGATTGATGAAAAGGGTGGTTTTTCCAACGTATTAACGAATGCACTGGAAAACATCAATGAGCATCAAATGCAGGCAGGTGAGTTGGCAAAAAAAATAGAGATGGGTGATGGTGGTGTAAGTTTGGTAAAAGCCATGATTGCATCACAAAAGGCAAGCGTTGCATTTGAAGCCGCTGTTCAAGTGAGAAACCGGGTGGTTTCAGCTTATCAGGATATTATGAATATGCCAATTTAAATAAATAATTTTTATGATTTAACCAATGCGTGGTAAACAATTGTGGCAGACGTACTGACAAGTGATTTAGCAACGATCGATAAAAATGCCGGTCAAAATAACTTTTTGCCTGGTATGATGAATTTAGGTATTTTTAAACAAATTGGATTGATGATTGGTATTTCAGCCAGCATTGCTATGGGTGTGTATCTGGCGTTATGGGGAAGTAAACCCGATATGAGGCCATTGGGTGTCACTGATCCTGCCTCTGCCATGGATATCGTATCTTATTTGGAACAAAATAACATTCAATACCAAATGGATACATCAGGACACATATTAGTGCCTAGCGATGACTTTCAAAAAGTAAAAATGCAAATTGCTTCACAAGGTATTTTATTAGGACAGGAAAATGATATGTTTTTGCAAAAAGAGTCAGGCTTTGGTGTATCTCAACGTTTGGAATCTGCCAGGTTACAAAGAAGTCGGGAATTAACACTGGCTAAAACCATAGAAAGTTTTAGTGGTGTAAGAGCCGCAAAAGTTCATTTGGCTATCCCAAAATCTTCTGCATTTTTAAAAGATAAACGAAAGCCCAGTGCTTCAGTATTATTAAATTTATATAACAATCGCCCTTTAGATGAAGAAAAAGTACAAGCGATTGTTGATCTGGTTTCTAATAGTGTTGCCAATTTGGAATCTGGTAAGGTGACGGTGACCGATCAATTCGGGCGATTGCTTCATTCAGGCAATCAGGATGCTCAATCTATGGAAATGTCCAAAGAATTAAAAGTCATCAAAGAACATCAATTGGAATATCAACAGAAAATATCTGATATTTTATTACCGATAGTGGGTGATGGAAATTATACAGTACAGGTGAATGTGGACATGGATTTTACAAAAACTGAACAAACACAACAGGTCTACAATCCTGATTCACAAGCTGTTCGTAACGAGCGTATTATGGAAAGTGAAATGATGGGTAATGGAGTGTCCGGCGTTCCAGGAGCTTTATCCAATCAACCACCGGCGGCGTCGAATATACCAGAAGAAATCACAAATCCTGCTGATGCTGAAGTTGTTTCTACACCACCAGTAAATCGCAATAGTGAAACAGAAAAAAGATATGACGTGGATACAACCATTAGTCATATTCGTCAACAGGTAGGTATGATTAAAAAGATTTCAGTATCGGTTGGTTTGGATTACATCACAGCACCTGCTGTTGCTGATCCAAACAATGCAGGTGGACAAAACGATGAACAAACGTCAAAAAAAGTGGCTCGTTCAAATGAAGAAATAGTCAATATCACTCAGCTTATTCGAGGTGCTATTGGATTTGACAGATTAAGAGGCGACGTTATTCAGGTTCAGAGTTTTGACTTTGTTCGTCCAGAACCTTTGCCGGATCCAACACCACCGGCGTTTTACGAACAACCTTTATTTAATGCTTTATGGAAACCTGTGGTGTCGTTATTACTGGGACTCCTGGTTATTTTTGCTATCCTTAAACCATTAATGAATAAATTATCAACACCGACAGAACCCTTAACGGGTGATCTGGAAAAAATGTCTTCTGACTTTAATTCTGATATCAATGGTTTAAATAGCAGTGGTGATGATACTCTGGCATTAACCAGTGATCAGAGTTCGGATGTTGAATTACCCAATTTGGGTGAAACAGAACAACAAACACAAGCTAAAATGATAGCCTCTTCTGATCCGACCATGGTTGCACAAGTTGTTAAAGGATGGGTTGAAGAAGAATGAGTGAAGAAAAAGCATTAGAAAAAAAAGACAATATTGCTGATGCTGTTTCTTATACGGGTACAGAGCGCGCAGCTATTTTGTTATTATCATTAGGAGAAGAAAATGCAGCGGAAGTGTTTAAGCATATGGATCCTAAAGAAGTACAAAAAGTAGGTTTGGCTATGGCTGCTTTGAAAAAAGTGGAGAAAGAGGAAGTTGAGGTTATATTAGATGAATTTTTGGAAAAAGTGGAAGATCAAACAGGCATAGGTATTGGTACAGAAGACTATATTCGAAAAACATTGAGTTCTGCTTTAGGTGACGACAAAGCCAGTGCGGTGATTGATCGTATCTTACTGGGAGCAAATACTAAAGGGTTAGATACACTGAAATGGATGGATGCCCGTTCCGTTGCAGATATGATTCGATTTGAGCACCCCCAAATTCAAGCTATTGTATTATCGTATCTGGAACCGGATCAATCAGCAGAGGTATTGCAGGCTTTTCCTGAAAATGTGCGCCTGGATTTAACTATGAGAATTTCTGCATTGGATTCAATTCAACCGACAGCGCTCAATGAACTCAATGCGATTATGGAAAAACAATTTTCAGGGAGTGGCACCTCACAATCTTCAAAAATTGGTGGCATTAAAAAAGTGGCAGATATTATGAACTTTCTGGATACCAGTGTTGAAGCCGAAATTATGGAAAGTATTAAAGAAACCGATGAAGAACTCGGACAACAAATTCAGGATCTGATGTTTGTATTCGATAATCTAATGGATGTGGATGACCGAGGCATACAGGCGCTCTTAAGAGAGATTGCAACAGACTCACTGGTATTGGCATTAAAAGGTGCTGATGAAGGTGTGAAAGAAAAAATATTTACCAACATGTCCAAACGGGCAGCCGAATTGATGAAAGATGATTTGGAAGCGATGGGGCCGGTTAAAGTGAGTGAAGTGGAATCAGCGCAAAAAGATATTTTAACCATTGCCCGACGTATGGCAGATGCTGGTGAAATCGTATTAGGAGATTCAGGAGAAGAGATGCTGTGATGGACATTTTACTGAATAAAACAAATGCAGAAAGTTTTTTGATGATTGGGTATTCGGTATGAGTAGCAAGTCATGGGTTTTGCCAGCATTTGGCGATGATTTAATGAATAAGGTGATGTCTTCTCATCAAAACTTTAAAGATGATATTGACACAATAAAAAAACAAGCTTATGAAGAAGGGCTAAAACAAGGATTAGATAAAGGATTTGAAGAAGGATTAAAAAATGCCCAGGAGCAAATCAGTAATTGGCAGGTGGCTTTTGATGATTTTATGATGACCTTTTGTCAGCCTTTGAAACGACAGGAAGAAGATATTTCCAATGCCTTGTCTGATTTGGCAATGACCATTACCCGACATATTATTCGACGAGAAATGAAACAGGAACCCGAACAGGTGATAGCAGTGGTTAGGGAGGTTTTAAAACAATTACCGATTGGTCATCAATCAGCGACATTACATTTACACCCTGATGATGCTCAGTTGGTAAGAGATGTTTTTTCTATAAAATCAGATGAGCCAAGAAGTTGGCAGGTGGTCGATGATCCTTCCATCAGTCGTGGTGGTTGTCGGTTGCTTTCTGAGTATTCCAATATTGATGCAACAGTTGAAAAAAGAGTCGCTTTGGCTTTTGCACATGTGTTTGGTGATGAACGGGAAGCACAAGAGAGCGCACCGGAATGATGGCAAAGCAAAAAAATTTTTCAGCATCATTAAAACATATGAAACAGTGCGTGAAGGATGCACCTCGACTGCAAGTAGAGGGAAAGTTAACACGTTTGGTGGGTATGACATTGGAAGCAGTGGGTTGCAGTGTTAACATTGGTGAACGATGTTTGGTTATTAATAATAATAATGAAGCTTATCAAACAGAAGCCGTCGGTTTTTCAGGAGATAAAGTGTTTCTTATGCCAACCAGTGATGTCTATGGGTTGGGACCTGGTGCAACGGTACGACCTACAGGCATGAGTGTTAAGGTTTCTGTTGGCGAAGAGTTGTTGGGAAGAATTTTAGATGGCTATGGACAACCCATCGATGACTTGGGTGAACTCTACACCAGTGAAAACTATCCATTAATCAATACGCCTGTGAACCCTTTAAAAAGACATCCTATTGAACAACCACTGGATGTGGGTGTCGCAGCCATTAATTCATTGTTAACGGTAGGTAGAGGCCAGCGTATGGGATTATTTGCTGGCAGTGGTGTGGGTAAATCTGTTTTGTTGGGAATGATGACTCGATTTACAGAAGCTGACGTGATTGTTGTGGGTCTTATTGGAGAACGAGGAAGGGAAGTTAAAGAATTTATTGAACAAATTTTAGGGACAGCGGGTCGAGAAAAAGCCGTTGTCGTTGCTGTTCCCGCAGATAACCCGCCACTAAAACGTTTGCAGGGTGCTATGGTGGCGACATCCATTGCTGAATATTTTCGTGATAAAGGCAAAAATGTATTGCTGCTTATGGATTCATTAACCCGCTTTTGTCAGGCACAAAGAGAAATTGCTTTAGCTATTGGCGAACCACCGGCAACCAAGGGGTATCCACCTTCTGTTTTTGCTAAATTACCACAGTTGGTTGAACGGGCTGGAAATGCAGAAAAAGGCGGTGGTTCCATTACCGCTTTTTATACCGTGCTAGCAGAAGGTGATGATCAACAAGATCCCATCGCTGATGCTGCCAGAGCTATTTTAGACGGACATATTGTGTTATCTCGTCAATTGGCCGAGGCGGGACATTATCCTGCTATTGATATAGAGGCATCAGTGAGTCGGGCGATTAATCACATTGTTTCTGAACAGCAACTGGAAACTATTAAAGAATTTAAACGTAATTATTCCATTTATCAAAGAAATCAGGATCTTATTAATATTGGCGCTTATGAAACAGGCAGTGATCCCTTAATTGATAATGCCATTGCGCTTATACCCAGCATGAGACAGTTTTTGCAACAATCAACGAATGAGCAATGTGACTTGCAAAACAGCATTAATGGTTTAAATCAAGTCATGCAGTTAAGCACATAATGAGCAGGAGTTGTATCGATGAATAAAAGAAGTGATCGTATGCATTCTGTTGTTCAATATCGGGAGCAGGAAGAAAAACGTGCCGCTAAAAATTTGAACCAGGCTTTATCACAACAACAATCGGCTGAAAATAAATTACATGAATTGATGCGTTACAAGCAGGAATATTTATCAGAATTTCATTATCGGGCAGAAAGAGGTATGACAGCATCACAGTTGCAACACTATAAGGCTTTTTTATCACAAATAGATGATGTGATTGAACGACAACAGGAAGAAGTCTGTCGTTTACAAAATGATTTATCTGAAAAAAAGAAATCATGGGAAAAAAGTCATCAACGTACTCATATGACTCGTCAATACAAAGATAAATTAAAGTCACAGGATTTAGAGAAGACAAGAAAGCAGGAAGAAAAAAGAACACAGGATGATTATATGAACACGCAATTTTTTAAACCTTCCTAAAGTATTGGGAATTTTGAAAAAATATGCACTATATTTATTGACAAAGTAAGTTTAATTGACGTGTTTTTTGTTTATGCAGCCAATATCTGAAAAGTTTAAAATGTTTATCCTGGAATATTCATTTTTATCAATGGGTTAGAAAGAGTATGTCTCAAATTTTGATTGTTGATGATTCTAATACCATGAGAAAAATGGTTTTATTCACATTAAAGCACTGTTCATTTGAAATCGATGAAGCATCTGATGGAAAAGAAGCCTTTGAGCTCGTAAAGTCTAAGCAATATCAAGGCATTATTACGGATATTAATATGCCGTCAATGGATGGCGTCAGTTTTATCAGTGAAGTTAGATTGTTACCTAATTATCATTTGACACCGATATTAATCTTATCAACAGAATTAACGGAAAAAAGAAAATCAGATATTCGTAAAGCAGGTGCAACGGGATATATTATGAAACCATTTGATCCTGAAGAGTTGGCAGAGGTGACCAAGCAGCTATTTCAATAGGAAGTACTTTCAGTAAAAATACCTGTCTATCAAAGCACAGGTGTTCATATCAAAAAAGATTTTTCAATCTATAATGAATAAAGACGTAAATGAAAGAAGCATCCAATGTTTGTCTTTGATCAACATAATATACTAGAAAATCATTCTAAATTTGGCCAGGCAGTCAAATATTTTGATAGACAAAGGAATGTTTTTGCTACAAAAATCAAACCTGGACAGGCTTATGTCACTCAAGGTGATGATATTATTGTGACTGCATTGGGATCCTGTATTGCTGTTTGTGTTATGGATAAAGAAAAAGGAATTGCTGGTATGAATCATTTTATGGTTCCGGCAATCTTAAGTGATGACTTGAGTGAAAACAGTAAAGCCATGCGTTATGGCTGTCATGCTATGGAATTATTGATGAATCGTGTGATGGCTTTTGAAGGTAATCGACGAGCACTTGAAATAAAGTTGTTTGGTGGTGCAGAAGTCGTAGAAAGACTGGCAAAAATTTCCAGAGTAAACATTGATTTTATTCGTCAATATGTCAAACAGGATGGATTGAATGTCATTTCTGAAGATTTAGGAGGTGTTCATCCAAGAAAGTTGATTTTTGAACCGGCAACAGGCCTGGTGCATGTCAAACCCTTAAGAAGCTTACATAATGAAACCATTTTAAAACGGGAAGATTATTATTTGGATGATATTATGCAGTGGAACATATCAAATTCAGTTAAATTGTTTTTTTAGGGAGAACTGGCATCGTGATAGGGTATGGATAATTTTCTGATTTTAAAGAATAATTTATTTTAAAAATTAAAAATAATCTCAAATTATAATTATCTCGTGTTTCAGACATTTTATATAGGATAAGTCTATGAAAAAAGGTGCATTTTATGATTTCATAGCTATACTGTGATTAAGGTCTGCTGCTATTTTATATGTCGTGTCTGTAACTGAATGATATATAAAATAGCAACTGATCTTAAGAAGCCTTGGCTTTATGTATCCTACTGTTTTTCAATTGGCACGCGTGATAAGCAAACAATCTTTGAGGAGGTCTATATGGCGGTGTCGCAGAGTCTGAATGGGACAGAATTGGTTATTCAGATAACTGGCAAATTTGACTTTAGTGCACATCAGGAGTTTAGAAATTCTTACGAAAGTTTATCACCTAAACCTGAATCCTATGTGATTGATATGAGAGATACCACCTATTTGGACTCTTCTGCTTTAGGTATGCTGTTGCTGTTAAGGGATTATGCAGGCGGTGAAAATAGCAAGATAAAATTAGTCAATTGTGCATCAGAGGCAAAGAAAATTTTGTCAATCTCCAATTTTGAACAACTATTTGAGATTAGTTGATATTAAAAACTATCTTTCAGATTATTTATTGTTTACAAGGTTAAATTTTGAAAACACTTATAGTTGAAGATAATCTATCCGATCGCATTATTTTAAAAAAGATTGTTGAAAATTGTGGTCATGAAGTTGTTGAAGCGGAAAGTGGAGAAAAAGCACTTGAACTGTTTGATAAGGAAATGCCTAATTTAATATTTTTGGATGTGGTGATGCCTGGTATGGATGGTTTGGATGTGGCTCGTGAAGTCAAAAAGAGAGCAGAAAACAATTATATCCCTATTATTTTTATTACATCATTAGCAGAACAGGATGCGATGGTGGCCTGTATGGATGCTGGCGGTGATGATTTCTTTATGAAGCCTTTTAATCCAGTGGTTATGCAGGCGAAACTCAATGCTTTTGAACGAACCAGCGTTTTATATCACACCGTAGAGAAACAAAGAGACAAAATTCAATATCATACGGATCACTTAATGCAGGAACAAGTAGCAGCAAAAAGCATATTTGATAAAATTGCACATATTGGCTTATTAAACAGTTCCTACATTAATTATATTGCTTCGGCAATGTCGGTATTTAACGGTGATCTTTTACTGGTTGCACGACGACCTTTTGGCGGTATACATTTATTTGTTGGAGACTTTACTGGCCATGGCTTACCAGCAGCAATAGGTGCATTGCCAACAAGTGATATTTTCTATGCCATGACTGAAAAAGGATTTAGCATGGTAGAAGTCATTCAGGAAATCAATAAACGTTTAAAAACGGTTTTACCGACAGGCTTTTTTTGTTGTGCCTTTGCTGCACATATTAACTTTGAAGAGAATACGGTGAGTTTATGGAATGGTGGCTTACCGGAAGGTTATTTAATTAATCATAACAATAAAACATTTAAAGCCATTGAGTCCAAACATTTGCCTTTGGGTATTTTGGGCAATGAAAGTTTAGACACAACCATGCATTATGAAACCTTCGATAAGGATACCAGTTTATTTATTTATTCAGATGGGTTAACAGAAGCAGATAATAAAGAAGGTGACATGTTTGGTGGTGAACGTCTGGTTCAAAGTCTGGAAAAAGGTATTCAATCTGGAAAAGTATTTGATGAAGTTTATAAAGGGGTGAATGATTTTCAATCAGGGCATCAGTCGGATGATATTACTTTTATACAAGTCAATTATGATACTGAATATCGTAGTGATCAAGATAGTTCAAAAAGTGGGAAAAATGAACATTCGTTAAACAGCGGTCCAACAGATACCGGTTTAAAAATTACGTTTGGTCCGGAATCTCTGAAAAATTTTAACCCTTTACCTTTTCTTTCTCAGATTATATTAGAAGTCAGCCATTTAAAACCCTATCGTACTCGTATTTTAACCATGTTGACGGAGTTATATTCCAATGCATTAGAGCATGGTGTGTTAGGTTTATCCTCATCATTAAAACAATCAGCAGATGGTTTTGCTGAGTATTACGACCAAAGAAAAGAAAGACTTGAAGCCTTAACAGACGGTTATGTTCGTGTTGAAATACAACATGAAGTGAGTAATGAAAATGGTAAACTTAAGATTGTTGTTGAAGACAGTGGCAAAGGGTTTAACTATCAGGCATTAACAAAATCTGCAAAAACAGAAGGTTATAGTGGCAGAGGTTTCCCACTATTATTTAAACTTTCAGATGAAATTAATTTCGAAAAAAATGGTTCTAAAGTAACCGTTATCATAACCTATGATTTAGATGAGCAAGAAGATGGTTAATTTTAATATTGTTGAAATGAAAAAGTTGTTGGGTGATGATTTTCCAAGATTAGTCACGGCATTTGATGTAGATAACCGACAATATTTGGAAAATGCTAAATGTTTAGCAAATGAAAACAAATTATTAGAAATGGCGAATCAAATACATAGTGTGAAAGGAGCCTGTGCTAACTTAGGTGAAACTGAATTAGCTGGTTTGTGTCAAGCCATTGAGTCAGAAGGAAGAAAAGGTATAGCTAATAATTTGGATGAACGTTTGTTTGTTATTGAAGAGAAATTTAATAGTCTAGTGGATGTTTTAAAAGAAGCATTAGATTAAAAAGCATGTTCGCTATGCGGGCACTTATTCAGATTTATTATTTAAAAAGCATCCATCTTAAAGGTTATTCAGACTTTCATCCTTGAAAGCCTGTTGTCTTTTTCCAGGCGCTGAAAAAGACAAGAAAAAAGCTGTTTCGTTGCGCAGGCACTTGTTGTGAGTGGTTGTTGAATAGCGAGTATTTCTTTTATTTTACGGTAAACTGTGATTAAAAAGAAGTGCTCTATTGTTGAATGATAATACGAATCAAATACCCACCGTAGGTATATTCGGGCGTTTTGCTGACTTTGCCGCTCTTGGAAAAGTCAGTCGCATACAGCGAAGCGGTGCGAAATAGTTTTTTATTATTTTATTAAAATAATAATCAATATAATCACATAACTTGAGAATTTATTGAATGACTCGGTGGCTTTTCAATATTTAAAAATTGCAATCCATAGTAACCAGAGTTAGCCCAAACACATTGAGTCATAGAAGACTTTATAGAAGGTGAACTGATAATAATTTTTGTATCTGGTTTTAATTGATTATCACATTTAATTTGTACACCACCATAAATGGAATAGTTTAAAATTTCACAAGTAGCGAAACTGTGATTGGTTTCAATGGTGCCCTGAGTTTTGTTCACAGAAACACGGAAGTGTTGTCGTCTTTCTTTATGATGGGGTTCATAGTGATGTTTGAGTAGTTCAATATTGGCATTAATATTGGAGGGACGATAGTTCGGATTGTTTTTCATATATTCAGAAACACTTTTATGGATGTAAAAGTGTTTGCTTAAGTCGTCAGCCTGTATTTCTCTGGGTTTTGTATTATAGAATAATGTTGTAACCAGTTTGTTAAAAAGCGTCTTTTTTAAATCCAGAAAATAGTTGGGTGACGTGTTAAAAGTAATCAGTTGTTTTAATAAGGTTTCATCAAACGATAATCCTGATTGTTGTGCTTGAGTGATCATCCAGTGTAATGATGGATTGAAATCATGCTGTTTTTTGGTGCCACCTGTGACATCGGCATGATTGCCTGGAAACCAGGCTTGATATAGATTTTGATGAGGGTGATTGTTTGATGATGAAACCTGTAATTTTAGTTTATCCTGATGAAAATAAGGGCGTCTTTCATCCAGAGCAATGGCATGATAAATATGGTCTATACACGTCGGTAAATAAGGTGGTTGTTGCTTTAACCAAAGTCTGGATAATGTTTGAAGTC
Organism: Kangiellaceae bacterium; assembly: GCA_965230335.1. Taxonomy (GTDB): domain Bacteria; phylum Pseudomonadota; class Gammaproteobacteria; order Enterobacterales; family Kangiellaceae; genus CBDDKS01. Next base: position 2,665,980 of record CBDDKS010000006.1, read on the forward strand.
CGATAACAGGTACACCCTGTGCTCCGACCGAGTCCCATAAACCTAAAAAGTGAATGGGTGGTGTGTGTGCATCAATTAAGAAGTGGTTTTGATTGCGTTTATGAACGGGTGTTAAATAATACTGATAGGCTTTTTCTAATAGATGTAATTCTTCTTTTGGCAATAAACCGATTAAGTCGAGCAGATGTATTAAATGCAACAGGGTTTGTGCACCTTTACTGGCACCAAAGCAAAATATTTTGTCTCCTTTTTCGTAATTATGACTTAAAAACTGGTAGGCTAAAAAAAGACTACGCTTAATACCTAATCCAAACGTATTTTGTAAGTGTTGGTTAATGTAAGGTTTATGTAGATGACCCGAATCGTAGAAAACGATTTGAGGTGTCTTTGGATTTTTATTGGTATGAATAATGGATGAAAGTTTTGCTGTATTGGTCGGTGCTTGTGTTGTATCCCAGAGACCGTCACAGCAGATGATGAGATGTTTGTAACTGTGTGCCATTGCCTTTCCCTTTACTCGTTAATGCATGTTTATATGAACAAGTGATAGTGCAATTTTATAGAGCAGATATATCCGTATCTCTTATGTCGTACGGATAAAAACAGCTAGAGCCTGTAAAAGATAAACAGGCTCTAGACAATGAGTTTGCCTGTTTTTTGTACAAGCTTCAATGCTTAATTCAACAATTGATGTATTTCATTTATTCCCTTGCATCGAGAGATGTTGAATGATGGATATTGTTATCAAATAGAGTGACATAAAGTTGAACTATTCGAGATACCAGTTCAGCCTGGATTCAGCATCGAGATGTTTTAATAAACACTAAGACATCAATCTGTTTCAATCGATAGGGTGATTAACATGAAGAATTCAATGGTTCAACGAGACAACTTTTTACAGCTTCATACAACAGCTATGGGATTAAAATCCATAAAAAAGAGTTATTTCCTTATTTTAATCAGTATGATGGTTGTGATGTTTGAGGTACAAGCTTTAAATAAAACAACTTCCAAGAGAACCATGCCTGAGTCTGGTTATGGCTATTCAAAAGTGATTAGTCATGAAGGTATTAAAACATTGTCTCAGCAGATGGATGCTTCGCAAAGAAAATCTACTGTGCTCAAAAAGTCTGCTTTAAATGACTTAAAAGAAGATAAAGAATCAAAAAGTACCCATAAATCTGTACAACAGGAAAAAGTGCGTAAAAATTTGCAGACATTGTTGAAAACACGCAAAAAAGAGAGTGCCGGGTTAAAAAATATCAATACAGATATTTATATTGCCAGTGTTGATGTGGAGTTACAGGATGATTTGGATAATGATGGTTACTATAGTCGCTTAACTCTGTCTTTTGATGTGGATACACTGAATGTTCAGGACAATGTCTATGCTGAACTTTATCTTCGTTCGGCAGATGGTCCATGGGTTTTATTTCATACAACCCGTACTTTTCGTATCACAGAGCAATCTTTGGATGATACCTATGAAGTATCGAGTAATTTTTTACAAGAAACATTGACCGATGATTATGATGTATTGATTGATGTCTATCGTCAGGGTGAAAACACGATTATAGCGACCCTGTCGTCAGAAGATGATACAACATTGGCTCAGTTACCCTTAGAAAGCAGGGAGTTTGATACGCCTGCTAACAACCCTTTTTATTTTTACGAGGTTGTGAGTGATTTACAGTATGATGAAGATGAAGACGGTTATTTTAGTGAGTTTGCCTTGGAGTTTGATGTAGATACCGATTATGCTGAGGCAGAAGTCTACACTGAAATTTGGTCGAGAAAGTTAGGCGGGCAATGGTTTCTTGAATATACCAGTGATGACTTTATTTTGTCTTATGACTCAGAAGAAGACAGATTTGGATTGGATTTTATTTGGGAAACCGGTTATTCCACAGATTTGTATGATTTTCTTATTGTTATACGAGATTCTTTTGATGATCGTGTTCTGGTAGAGGCGGGTTCGGAGTTGAGTGCCTTGAATAGTTTGCCTTTGGAGTCTTATGAGTTTGATGAGGTATTGGTTGTTGCAGGCAGTTTTGAATATCTGATTTTGATATTATTGTTGCTGGCAGGTATTGGAAGAATAAAGCATTCATTATTGATGAATCGAATATCTTAAAGTAACACTATGAAAAATAAGGAAAATAATATTAAATAGGGATGTTTTTTTGTTTTTGAGCACCTTAAACTTGGTGATTTGGCAGCCTTGGATTATTATTTAGTGTTTGCAGCTTTAAATACCCCTACTCTATGAAAATGTGTATCCTATAGAGTAACGCAATAAGAGTAATCTACGGGTATAGGCATAGATTGTCAGACTGCCGAAGCATAGCCCACTATAAGTCTGATGTTTGTATCATTTTTTTGGGGAAATTTCTTTTGAATAAGATTGTTTTTAACAGACAACCCTGTCAATGGCTATCTGCGCTATTGTTGTTATTGACTGCTTTAGGGGTTACTGCAGAAAGTTATCAGGTTACGCTAAAAGTAGACACTGAAAAAGAAAAAGAAAGAAATACTGCAGCCTTAAAGGCTTTTAAAGAGGTGCTGATAAGAAGCAGCGGTACTGAGCAGGTTTTAACAGCCTTTTATGTAAGAGAAAGTTATAAAAAGGTCTTTTCATTCATAAAAACCTATCAATATAAAAAAAGCAACCCTTTGAACTCTGATGAAAGAATACCCGAGTTATCGTTGGAATTTCAATTTAACGAAAAAGCGATAGATGACTTGGTGAAAGACAGTGGCGTTGCTATGTGGGGAGGACGCAAACCAGTCACTTTATTTTGGATAGCTTATGAACACAATAAAAATAGACAATTACTCAATGCTTCTGATGATACTGAAAACGATAAAACAATCACCTCATTGAATAATCAAGAACCGCTATTGTTTACTGTATTTAATCAGGAAATACAAAGAAGGGGTTTGCCTTATTTATTACCACTCATGGATTTAAGGGATCGTAATCAGATAGAAATCAGTGATGTCTGGGGGCGTTTCCCGGAACCCATTTTAAAAGCGTCACAGCGTTATGCCAGTGAGGCTAATGTTGCTGGTAGAATGATTTTGGATAGGGACATTTGGCGAGGTTCATTTATGTTAAATGTCAAAGAACAGATTATTTATCAGACTTTTGAAGCACCAGACAAACAGATGCTTATGAAACAATTGATTGACTGGGTGGGCGAACAGCTTTGTCAAGCGTATTGTGTTTATCAAACACAAACTGATATTGGTGAGAGTAATCAAAAACAAATGTTGGTGACTGGTGTGGGTAATTTTACGCAGTATCGACAGGTGATTGATTATTTTGAAGAGCTTTCAGCTATTAGAAATGTAGAAATTGCTGAAGTATCCGGTCGTCAACTTTTGGTGAATTTAGAGTTAGTGGGTGATTTGGACTCATTGATTCAAGCCATTGCTTTAGATCACAAATTAATTGAAATTGATCAGAATACAACAGATATTCTGAATACACATTCTGACCTATTAATGTATCAATGGCGTCCATAAAATATGCTACGTCATATTCCCAATATTATTACAGTATTCAGAATTATTATTATTTTGCCTTTGATTTTGATGCTATCAAAATCGTATTATTGGGAGGCCATGCTACTATTTTTTATTGCTGGATTATCTGATGGCATTGATGGCTTTCTGGCAAAACAGTTTAAATGGCAGAGTCGTTTAGGTGCTATTCTCGATCCTATTGCCGATAAATTATTGTTGGTGATTACCATGTTGATGTTATGTGTTAATCAGAAAATCAGTTGGTGGTTATTTAGTGCAGCAGCGATACGGGATATTATTATTGTGATAGGCGCTTATGCCTATCATAGAGCTCTAGGACCTTACGATATGGCACCAAGTCGACTTTCAAAATTGAATACTTTTTTACAAATACTTTTGCTGGTTTCCATTTTAGTGTCATTGAGTGGTATTACTGTCAATGATATATCTATACCGGAATGGTATTTGTCAGGTTTGACGGTTTCTGTGTACATGAGTATTTTATTAAGTTGTTTCCACTATATCTATGTATGGGGTGGTCGCTATTTTAGAAACCGGGATTATTTATGAACGAAATGTTCAGACAAACGCTATGTGCCTTCAATATGATGAGGAATAAATAATGACATTATTATTACGTCCATTTTTTTGGATATTTATTTTTTTAATACTTGGCTTTTTAATTTATTTATTAAATCCGATTCTTATGCCATTTATTATGGCAGCTATTTTTGCCTATTTGGGTGATCCTGTTGCAGATTGGCTGGAGACAAAAAAACTATCAAGAACTTTATCAGTCACTATTGTCTTTATTGTGATGACATTAATTGTATTAGCTGTTGTACTGATGATGATACCCATGATAGGTCAACAAGTGGAGTTGCTCTCCAAAAACTCTCTTGATGAATCTTTTTTAACAGAGACATTGATGCCTTGGTTATTGAATAATTTTGGTATTGAATTTGATTTGAAAGAAATGAAAACACTGGTTTCTGAACAATTAATACAAAGCAAAGAACAGATTATTAAAGTCGTGACTTCATCCGGCATGGCACTTTTTGGATGGCTAGGGAATTTAGCGCTCATTCCAGTAGTTACTTTTTATCTATTACGGGATTGGGATGTGCTGGTTAAAAAAATTCAGGATTTGTTACCCAGAAATGATGAACCGATTATTTCTCTATTAACCAAAGAGTGTGATGAAGTATTGAGTGCCTTCATTCGAGGCCAGTTAATGGTTATGTTCATACTGGCGTTGGTATATATGATTGGTTTATCCATCGTTGGATTAAAATTGGCATTGTTAGTAGGTTTAATTGCAGGCCTGGCCAGTGTTGTTCCTTATTTGGGTTTTATTATTGGTATTCTTGTCGCTTCCATTGCCGGGTTAATGCAAACTGGTGATCCTATGATCCTGCTGTGGATAGGTATTGTGTTTACTATCGGTCAGTTATTAGAAGGCATGGTTCTGACACCCTTATTAGTTGGTGATAAAATAGGGTTACATCCTGTTGCTGTCATTTTTGCTGTATTGGCCGGTGGTCAGTTATTTGGATTTGTTGGTGTGTTGCTGGCATTGCCAGTTGCTGCAATCATTATGGTGTTATTACGTCACGCGCATGATCGTTATTTGAGTAGTTTGTTATATGGCATTCAAGAAGACACTTCCACGCCAGATAAAATGACAGCGACGCACGATAAACAGACTTAATGTACCATGCAGCAGTTAACACTTGATATTCAGTTTAATAAAGAATGTAATTTTGACAATTACTTTTCTTCAGGCAATGATGCTTTAATAGCCCAATTAAAAAGTCTGTCACTAGAGTCGAAAGACGAAATGATTTTTTTGTGGGGAGAGCAAGGTGTTGGGAAAACACATTTATTACAGTCAGTCAGTCAGCATCTTGATAAGATTCCTTGTCTGTATTTGCCTTTGGAACATGCAGAATTACATCCTGATATGTTAAGCCATTTAGAAACCATGCCTTTTGTGATACTGGATAATATAGATGCAGTTATAGGAAACGAGTCATGGGAGTATGCCTTATTTAATTTATTTAATGTGATTAAAATGAATCAGGGTAATTTGATCATTTCTTCAGATCAGACACCCAAGGGATTGCCCGTTAAATTAAAAGATTTGACATCACGTTTAACACAAATGACCGTATTTAAAGTTCATCCATTAAACGATAATAATAAACAAGCGTTGATGAAAAAAAAAGCACTGGAATATGGTTTGGATTTAAGTGAAGACATTGCCAATTATATTTTACGACGTCATCCACGACATATCTCTGAATTGATATCGGTTATAGAAAAACTGGATCATGCTTCATTAATTGAAAAAAGACGTTTAACTTTACCCTTTGTGAAACAAGTCTTGGAATTATAAATCGAATATGTCTTATCGTATGCCTGCTGAATGGGAATCACATGATGCTTGTTGGATGGCTTGGCCATGTCGAAAAACACTATGGCAAAATATTGAGCAGGCAAAAAAAGCCTATGCCAGTGTTGCAGAAGCGATTAGTCAATTTGAACTGGTTTATATGGTTTGTCATCCAGATGATGAAAGAGAATGTCAAGCCGCAGTAGGTGATTATGCCATAGTGATCGCCTGGCTTATTGATGATTCCTGGATGCGTGATTCAGGTCCTGTTTTTGTGTTAGATGAGAAGAACAATCTTGTGTGTCTGAACTTTCAATTTAATGGATGGGGTCAAAAATTTTTACCTTATAACAATGATGATAAAATACCTCAACGAGTTGCTGATTATTTTTCTTTACCCAGTGTATCCTCCTCTTTAACGTTAGAAGGAGGTGCTGTGCATGTTGATGGTCAGGGGTTGGGGTTAACCACTCAACAATGTTTATTAAACAGTAATCGTAATCCACATTGTGATAAATTGAGTATAGAAAAAGAATTAAATTATTGGTTAGGTATTGAAACACTGATTTGGTTAGAACAAGGTCTGGTGGATGATCACACCGATGGTCATGTTGATGAAGTCGCCTGTTTTATCGAAGAAGGCCATGTGGCAGCGCTGATAACAGAAGATAAAAATGATGCTAATTACAGGGTATTGCAAAATAATTGGATGACATTAAATCAGGTACAGGACAAATGGAATAGAACATTAAGAGTGACGGGATTACAACAACCAGAACCTCGGTACCTTAAAGATGGCACACGCTTATCTTTATCTTATATTAATTTTTATCTGGCCAATAATGCAGTGATTTTACCAGAGTTTAATCAGGTGGATTATGACAGGGCGGCCCAGCAAACACTTCAGGCCTGTTATCCCGATAGAACGATTGTACAATTACCTGTTATGGATATTTTTGAAGGGGGTGGAGGTATTCATTGTATTACACAACAACAACCGACAGGTACCATGTCACTGAACCATGATGATGAACAGAGTTCAGTTTAATAGAATCCAGTTAGAACCATAAACCATTACAAAGAGCCTTTATTATGACACACATTACCGTCGCTGCCATTCAAATGTCATGCAGTTGGGAACTACAAAATAATCTTGATAAAGCTGAAACCTTAGTGAGACGAGCACATCAACAGGGTGGTCAGATTATTTTATTGCAAGAGTTTTTTAAAATGCCTTATTTTTGTCAGGAGCAAAAGTCGGAGTATCTAAAATTATCAGAAACTTTTGAAGAGAGTGAGTTGCTCAAACATTTCTCGCAATTAGCAGCAGAATTGAACGTTGTTTTACCAGTCAGTTATTTTGAAAGATTCAATCAGGTTTTTTTTAATTCAGTGGCAGTGATTGATGCCAATGGTGATATTCTTGGTAATTACCGAAAAACACATATACCTGATGGACCTGGCTATCAGGAAAAATTTTACTTCTCTCCTGGTGATACGGGCTTTAAGGTTTGGCAAACACACTATGCTAACATTGGTGTGGGTATCTGTTGGGATCAATGGTTTCCAGAAGCCGCTCGTTCTATGGCATTGGAAGGCGCAGAATTATTATTGTACCCAACAGCTATAGGCAGTGAGCCACAAGATGTTACGATAGATTCACAAGCGCATTGGCAAAGAGTCATGCAAGGGCATGCTGCAGCCAACTGCGTTCCAGTGATTGCTGCAAACAGAATTGGTAAAGAATCTTTTGATACCAGTACCATTGATTTTTATGGCAGTTCTTTTATCACAGATGCCACGGGAGAAATACTTCAACAAGCCAACAGAGAAGATGAACATATTATTCTTAATCAATTTGATTTAAGCAAACTCGAAAAACAGAGGCAAAGTTGGGGATTATTCAGGGATCGTTGCCCAGAATTTTATACGCGGTTAATGGCTAAATAACCTCAGCTGTTTATAAAAAGAACATAAAAAAAGCGTCGCATATATTGCGACGCTTTTTTTATCAAGGGTGGTTCTAAAAAGGATGGTTTAAAAAATATTGCTTAAAGTTGCTTTCTGCAATTGTTCTTTTTTTCACACTCTTTTAAAACGGTTGGCCAGTTGTTATCACCTCTTTTAATAGCAGCGGCTTCATCTTTTACCCATTTTTTATAGGCAACGCCATTAACATTTAAATAGAGTTTACCATCAACGATTTTCCAATATTTTGGATTGACAGGTTTGGTAAAATTGTGTGAGACGGCAAAAGCACAATAACCACCATATTGTGGACTGTATTTTTCAGGATTTGCAGAGAACTTATCTCTGTTCTCAGCCGATGAGAATTTCCAGGTGGCTCCTTTCCACTTATGAGTGAACTCGTCACTGCCTTTGACAGGTTTGTCACCTGGTTTTAAACTGAAATAGGCAACAGGATCAACGCCTCTGATAGCCCCTTTTTTAGTACTGAAAATATCAGGATCTGCTGCAAAGCTATAGCTTGAGAAAAGAAGAAAAAGTATACCGGTAAAAAAGTTTAGGGATGATGTTTGCAACATGGCAAGTCTCCTGCTAAGTGTTCAATTGATTGAGGTTTATTTATACCATTGAATACACAATGATGATAATAGTTTTTTTAGAATCGTTTGATTTAAAATAACTATGTAACATTTATACAAAATAACATTCTATATGAAGATAATGATGAAACTTATTTCTGTTGCGGCAGATTAAGCGATTTTTATATCGGAGTAAACATGGCTTGAGATTTCAGGTATACTATACGGATTGTATTAATTGGATGACTATCACATTATGACCGCCAGTTCTAGCCTTGAAATCCCTCATATTGAAGTACCGACCACAGAGTTTTATGCACCGCTGTCTGCATCAGAAAAGGCAGACTATTTTAAAAAAATTTCAGCATTATTGAAACAGCATAATGCTACTATTATCGCGCATTATTATGTTGATGCCGACATTCAACAGTTGGCAGAAGAAACCGGCGGTTTTGTGGGGGACTCATTGGAAATGGCAAAATTTGGTGCCAGGGCAGCAGAAACCACGTTAATTGTTGCTGGTGTACGTTTTATGGGAGAAACGGCAAAAATGCTTAGCCCTGAAAAGAGAGTGGTGATGCCAACTCTGGAGGCAACCTGTTCCCTGGATTTGGGCTGTCCTATTGATATCTTTTCTGCATTTTGTGATGCGCATTCTGAGCGTACAGTGGTTGTTTATGCCAATACTTCTGCTGCTGTAAAAGCCCGGGCTGACTGGGTAGTGACCAGCAGTATTGCCGTGGATGTGATTCGTCATCTGGACAGTTTGGGAGAATCGATACTATGGGCCCCCGATCGTCATTTAGGCCGCTACATTCAACAGAAAACGGGAGCGGACATGTTGTTGTGGCAAGGCCATTGTGTTGTCCACGATGAATTTAAACTCAAGGCCTTAAAAGATACTATGAGACTGCATCCTGAGGCAGCCGTTTTGGTGCATCCTGAATCACCAGAATCGGTTATTGAACTGGCCGATGTTGTGGGCTCCACTTCACAACTCATCAATGCCTGTAAAACGTTACCCAATGAAAAAGTAATTGTCGCAACCGATAGAGGTATTTTTTATAAAATGCAGCAGGCGGCACCTAATAAAACCCTCATCATAGCACCCACAGCAGGTGAAGGAGCTACTTGTAAAAGTTGTGCGCATTGTCCTTGGATGAATATGAATACCTTGTCATTAATTGAAGCCGTATTTGATAAAAGTGATTGTGATATTGAAGTGGAACCTGAATTAATCAAGCAGGCATTAAAACCGTTAAAACGTATGGTGGAATTTGGTACAGAAAAACGATGATTGAAGAATTAAGGTTTTTTAAAAGGCACGACGTTTCAATCCACATTGTGCAATAATCTTGGTGGCAATTTCTTCAATGGACTTACTGGTTGTCGATAAGTAAGGAATTTTTTCTTTTCGATATAAATTTTCTACAGCACGTAATTCATATTGACATTGTTTTAATGAAGCATACTGACTGTTGGCCCTTCGTTCAGTACGTATATCGTGTAATCGATTGGCACTGATGGTTAATCCAAACAGTTTATGTCGATGTTTTTTGAGCTCCATAGGCAGTTGCAGGTTATCCATATCCTGGGCAATAAAAGGGTAGTTAGCTGCAAGAATACCAAATTGCATGGCCATATACAGTGATGTGGGGGTTTTGCCGCAACGAGAAACACCAATTAGAATAATTTCTGCTTGTTGGTAGTTTTGAGTGGCCATACCATCATCGTTATTGAGAGAAAAGTTAATCGCCTCAATACGGGCATCGTATTGTCCCTGTTCGTCAATTGCATGGGTTTTACCAACACGGAAATTTGAAGTCAGCCCCAACGTTTTTTCTAATGGACCGATAAAGGTATCAAAGAGATCAAGCACCAAAGCATCACTACTACGGATAATTTGACGTATCTCAGGGGTGACAATGGTATCAAAAACAATCACTGGACATCCTTGTTCTTGAGATATCGAATTAATCTGTTCTTTTAACTCTGTTGCTTTTTCCACAGAATCAATAAAGGGTTGGGATTCCTGATCAAAGTCGGCGTTATCAAACTGGCTGAGTAGAGATTGCCCAAGCATTTCTGCTGTAATCCCCGTTCTATCAGAAATAAAAAGTACCTTTCTTTTCATAAATTGCTAACCTATCGGCTAAAATAGCCTGTAAGATCGATATTCGTATTACTTAAACTTCTGTCTTTATGTAACAATGTATATAAAGACTTAAATATACAAAGATTTTTAGGTATATAAAGGTTTAAGTATACAAAAGCTTAAGTATACAAAGACTTAAGTGAAATAACATCTAATCCGGTAACTAAAGCAAATCGAAGGTGAAAACGTGGTTGAGAATACAAATAATCAAGAGAATCTGTCTGAATGGGTACTTTGGTATGATGTATTAGGCATGGATGATGTGGAGCGTGTGGGCGGAAAAAATGCATCTCTTGGTGAAATGATTAGTCATTTATCTGATTTAGGTGTCAGCGTACCTAATGGCTTTGCCACCACTGCACAGGCTTATAGAGATTTCCTGAGCCAAAGTGGACTCAACAAAAAAATCAAAACGGCACTGTCTGGATTAGACGTCAATAACATTGAGCAATTGACAGAAACCGGTGCCAATATCCGGCAATGGATTATCGATACCCCTTTTTTACCAGACTTTGAACAGGCCATTCGCCAGTCTTATATTGCCTTGAAAGGTCATGCGAATGATGAATTTGCTGTTGCAGTACGTTCCTCTGCCACAGCAGAAGATTTGCCCGATGCTTCTTTTGCAGGTCAACAGGAAACTTTTCTTAATGTACGTGGTATTGATAATGTACTTCATGCCTTAAAGGAGGTTTTTGCTTCGTTATTCAATGATAGAGCGATTGCTTACCGGGTACATCAGGGGTTTGAACATGAACTGGTGGCTTTGTCGGGTGGTATTCAAAAAATGGTACGCAGTGATATAGCGGCCAGTGGTGTTATGTTTACTCTGGATACAGAATCAGGCTTTGAAGAGGTTGTTTTTATTACCGGAGCCTATGGTTTGGGTGAAACCGTGGTTCAGGGCGCTGTGAATCCGGATGAATTTTATGTACATAAAGCCACATTAAAAGCAGGGCGACCAGCAATAGTGCGTAAAAATATGGGTGGAAAATCCATTAAAATGGTTTATGCACAAAATTCTGAAGAGGACAACGTCGGTGTTGAAACGGTTAAAGTCAGCATGCAGGAAAGACAGGAATACTGTTTAAGCCACGAAGAAATAGAATCATTAGCGCGACAGGCAATGATTATAGAAGATCATTATCAAAGACCGATGGATATCGAATGGGCAAAAGATGGTGCAGATGGCCAGATTTATATTGTGCAGGCCAGACCGGAAACCGTTAAGAGTCGTGATGACTCTAACATCATAGAACGTTATACCTTAAATGAAACAGGGAAGATTTTAGTCACTGGACGTGCCATAGGGCAACGTATTGGTCAGGGCAAAGCCCATGTGATTCATAGTGTCAATGACATGGATCAGGTTCAGCCAGGCGAAGTTCTGGTGACTGATATGACGGATCCTGATTGGGAACCGGTTATGAAAAGAGCATCAGCGATTGTAACTAATCGGGGTGGGCGTACTTGTCATGCGGCCATCATTGCACGTGAATTGGGTATTCCCGCCGTCGTAGGTTGTGGTGATGCGACGACACAGTTACAAACAGGAACTGATCTAACCGTGTCATGTTCTGAAGGTGATACGGGTAATATTTATGCTGGCATACTTCCTTTTGAAAAACATGAAAACAAAGTCGATAACATGCCGGCGTTACCCTTTAAAATTATGATGAATGTGGGGAATCCAGATAGAGCCTTTGACTTTGCCTGTTTGCCTCATGCTGGTGTTGGTTTGGCAAGACTGGAGTTCATTATTAATCGTATGATTGGTGTGCATCCTAAAGCGTTATTGGATTTTGATCAGTTAGATGATGATGACTTAAAAGAACAAATACAGGAAACCATTGCTGGCTATAGTACACCCAAAGAATTTTATATTGGTAAATTGGTTGAAGGCATTGCAACTCTGGCGTGTGCTTTTTCACCAGAAAAAGTGATTGTGCGCATGTCTGATTTTAAATCCAATGAGTATGCCAATTTAATGGGAGGGTATTTATACGAACCCAATGAAGAAAACCCAATGATAGGATTTCGAGGAGCTTCCCGTTATATTTCTGAATCTTTTCGTGATTGTTTTCAGTTGGAATGCGAAGCCATTAAACGAGTGCGTAATGACATGGGCTTTAGCAATGTGGAAATTATGATTCCATTTGTGCGTACATTAGATGAAGCCGAAAAAGTGATTCAATTATTGTCTGACAATGGTTTAAAGCGAGGAGACAATGGATTGCGTATTATTATGATGTGTGAATTGCCTTCGAATGCTGTTTTGGCGGAAGACTTTTTACAGTATTTTGATGGCTTCTCAATCGGTTCTAATGATTTAACACAGTTAACTTTGGGATTAGATAGAGACTCCGGTATTGTCTCGGAATTGTTTGATGAACGCGATCCTGCGGTTAAAGCTTTGCTGGCCAAAGCTATTCAAGCCTGTAAAAAAGCCAATAAATATGTGGGTATTTGTGGACAGGGGCCATCCGATCATCCTGATTTTGCCCAATGGCTGATGGAACAAAAGATTGATAGTGTGTCACTCAACCCGGATACAGTGATAGAAACCTGGCTTTATTTAGATAAGGGGTCTTGAGTAACCTCGCTTCGCTGTGTGCGACTGACTTTTTCAAAGCAAAAAAGAACTCAGTGAACAAATTTAAACCAGTTTCATCAACAACCAAACAAACAGTGCAACGCCACCTAGCACGGCAATAGCACCCAGCCATTCTTGCTGAGTGCCTTTGCGACCATGCTTTAGCTGGTGCATAGCGCCAGGGAAAATCATGATAAGCATGATAATCGCTATTGCCGCAGATGTAATAGTTATCCAATTCATAAGTTGTACCTTTTCATAAGGATATTAATAAAAAATAAGGCTCCATTTAGGAGCCTTTGATAAAACAAGTGAAAATATTAGTCGTCACTGGCAAAGCCTAATATTTGCAACAAACTGACAAAAATATTGTATATGTTAACGAATAAAGCGGCAGTCATAATAATATAATTGCTGTTTTCCGGATTATGAATCATATGGCTTGTGTTATATAAAATTAATCCACTTGAAATTAAAATAAATGCACCGGCTATTGCGAGTTGGATGGCTGGCAATTGCAGGAATACGTTGGCAATTATTGCAACTAAAACAACCAATAAACCAACCATTAAAAAGCCACCCATAAAGCTAAAGTCTTTTTTGGTCATTAAGGCATAGCCAGAGAGGGCAAAAAAGATAATACCTGTACCGCCTAAAGCAGTTCCAACAACTTCGCCGCTATGAGCTAGATAACTTGCTAACATTGGACCAAGCCCAAAACCCAACAAACCGGTAAAGGCAAAAACAACACCAATACCGATACTGGAATGGGCTGTTCTTGGAAGAACAAACCAAATCAAAACAATGGAGGCTGCAAAACAGCCTAAAGGAATCATCGAATCAATAGCTATAGAGCCATTTTGTACCATAATGGTGGATATAGCAGCCATAACAGCAGAAAAAACGAATGTAGCTGAAAGCAGCATATAGGTATTACGAATCAGCTTGTTCGTTGCCAGAATACTCTCTGATGAACGAGTGACTTGAGTTGAGTTGTTCATAAATATCTCCTGGGTTTAAAAATGTTGTGGTATTAAGAGAGTTCGTTCGTTTCTCTATTAACCAAATACTCATGTAAGTTGGACATTCATAGCCATATCTAGTGCCACAAATGCAGACCTATACCTATTATTTGTGTTTTCCTTAAAATTTTCAATAGCTAAAGCGATTTTTTTTGTCATTTTATGTCAAATATCATCTTTGTCATGAATTTGACTTAAAAAACAGGAATTCATAAATTGGGACTTGAAATTTCATACTGTTGCTGTAGTATTCGCCTTCTTCCGGAGGGATGGCTGAGCGGTTGAAAGCACCGGTCTTGAAAACCGGCATGGGTTAATAGCCCATCTAGGGTTCGAATCCCTATCCCTCCGCCAAAATCATATCTTAATATTTTTATACGGCACACTCATAATACTACTCTCATAACATACTGGGCATATCTGTCTGATATTAAAAAATGAAAGTGGGTAATCATGCATGCCAAGGAATATCAAAAGTCAATAATAAACAATATGAATGGAAGGCTAACTACATATATCAATTAAAAAAAGTGCGATATTTCATTATGAAATAAGTCATAAGTTTGACGAGGTTAATGACTTTAAATGTCAAACTCAATATTATGGTTTTATCATTGTTAATGGGTGTTGTGAAAATAATGAGGAAAGGTTTATACAAATAAATAAATTCATGAACTTTTGATTTCCAATATCAAGCAATGCCTGCTAATGATTATTTTGTTATGGATAGCTTCAAAAGTTTGTTATATCAACATGATATTATTGATGACATATTTTATGGATAGTCTGCCAATAGCGGTAAAAGTTTTCCTCATTTAAATACATAACGACCTTTCTTATCCAGAACTCAGGTTAAATACTATTTCAATGACTTAGCGTAGAAAAATTATTTTTTTAGGAAATTCAAAATCAGTCAACAATTTGACGCGGCAAAAAAATGCCTGTTTTTATAGCTGTTTTTTGGCGGTAAATGCTTGCTATGTCTCCTTTTATCAACTAAATCTTTAAATATAAAACGATGATTTAGCAGCAAATGATCTTTGTTGAGCGCCTATCTTGTCGCTTTGTGCATAAGATTTGCATAGATTTAAATACCGTTAAAAATATGACAGTCAAAAAGAGTCGATAGAAGTATTATGAATGTTAACAAAGATATGAATATTCTTGTCGTCGATGATCAAAGTTCAATGCGGGCTATTGTTAAAGAGACATTGAACAGGTTGGGATTTACCAATGTGGATTTGGCGGATGATGGAGCAACTGCACTGCCGAAGTTAACGGGTGGAAATTTTGATTTTTTGATCAGTGATTGGAATATGCCTAATATGACGGGTATTGATTTATTAAGAGCGGTACGTAAAGACGAAAAGCTGGCGAAGTTGCCTGTGTTATTACTTACGGCAGAAGCCAAGCAGTCTCAAATTATTGAAGCTGCTAAAGCAGGCGTCAATGATTATATTGTTAAACCATTTAATGCTGAAGGACTTAACAAAAAAATTGAACGGATTTTCAGTAAAATAAAAGGATAGTGTTATGGCTAAAGAGAAAACAATAACCTTTGCTTTACCCGATACCATTTCAATTGAAAATATCAATGAGTTTTATAAAACATTGACCGAGTTTGAATATAAAGAAAAAGGTAAAGTGATTATTGATGCTGATGATTGTGAAGACATTGATTTTTCAGGATTACAAATTCTGGCTTCTTTCGTTAAAACGTTAAAGAAAGAAAAGGTTGATTTTGCTTGGGATAATTTATCCATCAGTTTATTTCAAGCATCAGAAGATTTAGGAATGAATGATGCACTGGGTTTATAACACAATGATTCATTTACTTAAACAATGGCATGATAGTGTCATTGAGATTGATTTATTGATACCTGATTTATCAATGTTCGGTTCATCGAATGATTATGGGGAGAAAAGCTATGTTTGATTCTGACAGTATGCAAGAGATCATGCAGGTATTTTATGAGGAGAGTGATGAAGGTTTGGTGATCATGGAATCTGGGTTATTAAAAATAAAGGATTTGGGAGAAGCTGATGTTGAATTGATTAATGATATTTTTAGAGCAGCACATTCTATCAAAGGGGGAAGTGGCACATTTGGCATGACCAATATCGCAGAGTTTACACATGGTGTTGAAACTTTGCTGGATGAAATGAGAGCAGGTTCTCGGGATGTTGATGTTGTGGTGATGGATGTTTTGTTAAAATCGGTGGATTGTATTCGGGATATGTTCGATGCGGCAAGAGAAGGAACCGAGTTGGATGAATATAAAATTGAAGTAGTGAATGCCACGATTAAATGGTTACTGGGTGAAATAGATTTATCAGCAACGAAAGATGAAAGTAGTGACGATAATGAAACGACGGATACAGCCTCTGATGAGTCCAGTGAAACAGAAACCTCAGAACAAAAGGATGACAATGGATGGGATATTGTTTTTAAACCTGCACAGGATTTCTTGCATACAGGCAATAAATTGGAATTGATTTTTAGAGAATTAGCCAATCTTGGAGAACTGAGTCTTTGTGCTGATTTAGATAGCTTACCTGAGTTAGACAGTATAAAAGCGGATGATTGTTATGTGAATTGGAGTTGTCGTCTACTGAGTGACTGTGAAGAAGGTGAAATTAAAGAATTATTTGAATGGGTTGAAGATGACTGTGAACTATCCATTGAAAAAATTGAAGTAAAAGAGGAAGCTTCAACAACGACGGAAGATACGAATGAGTCAAAAGAGGAAGAACACAATAGTCAAGAAGAACAAAACAATAGTCAAACTGAAGTCACACCACAAGCTGAACCATCAGAGTCAGTAAAGCCGGTGGCTGCCCAAAATACCAATATGGCAGCGGCTGCGGCTGCAGGAAAATCAAAAGCCGTTGCAAAACCGACAGGATCAATACGAGTCAGCATCGAAAAAATTGATAATTTGCTGAATTTGGTAGGTGAGTTGGTTATCACACAATCGATACTTGATCGATATACATCTCGATTAGCCGATGAAGAGGCGTCAACAGATTATCTTGAAGAATTACGAGACGGTTTGTTTCAATTGGAAAGTAATGCGCGTGAATTACAAGAAGTGGCAATGGATATGCGTATGTTACCGATAAGAAATTCTTTTTCCCGCTTTCCACGTTTGGTGCATGATTTATCATCACAACTAGGTAAAAAGATTGAATTGAAAATTGTTGGTGAACAAACAGAAGTAGATAAAACTGTTTTGGAAAAAATCAGCGATCCTTTGGTGCATTTGGTGAGGAACTCATTGGATCATGGTATTGAAACACCAGAAGAGCGCTTAGAAGCCGGCAAGTCAGAAGTCGGTACACTGGAACTGAAAGCTTTTCATGAAGCGGG
The DNA here is from genome assembly GCA_965230335.1 of Kangiellaceae bacterium. Lineage (GTDB taxonomy): Bacteria > Pseudomonadota > Gammaproteobacteria > Enterobacterales > Kangiellaceae > CBDDKS01. The sequence goes on from CBDDKS010000006.1 coordinate 2,683,589, forward strand.
CAGTATTCTGATTCAAATCATAGATGATGGCGCTGGTTTAAATACAGAAAAAATATTAGAAAAAGCACGTGAACGGGGTTTGGTTGGTGAAAATGAAGAACTTACGGAAGAACGTATTCATAATTTAATTTTCCAACCTGGGTTTTCTACAGCAGAGCAAATTAGCGATGTATCAGGACGCGGTGTTGGTATGGATGTGGTCAGACGAAATATTAATGATTTGGGTGGACGGGTCGATGTGCAGTCACAACCTAAGAAAGGTAGCGTCTTTACAATTCGTTTACCATTAACTTTGGCAATTTTGGATGGTCAGTTAGTTCAGGTTGGTGATGAAAGTTATGTCGTACCTTTATTATCGATTATTGAATCTGTGGTTATCAAAAAAGAATTCATTCATCGCATTGCTGGTGACACACAAGTGTATCGTTTAAGAGAAAACTTTATTCCTATGGCCGATCTGGTTGGTATTTTTGGTGGTGTATCGCGTGATGAAGATGCATTAGCCAATAAGTTATTAGTCATTGTTGAAGTAGAAGGCAGACGATATGGTTTAGTGGTGGATGATTTACAGGAGCAACAGCAGGTAGTCATTAAATCATTGGGAGCAAACTATAAAAACATTGCAGGACTCAGTGGCGCGACGATTTTAGGTGACGGTATGGTGGCATTGATTATCGATGTTATCAGTTTGGTGGATACTTGTTTTAAAGATCTGGGTGATTTGTCTTTAGATTTTGCAGAAGCCAGTTAACACATGATGAATAATATACGATTGAGAATGAAAAGAGGTTTGAATAAATGAGTACTACAGAAGCAATTGAAAGTGAAAGCGAACTTCATAAAAATTCAGAGCTCAGTCAGTTCCTCACTTTTATGCTGAGTGAAGAAGAATATGGTGTCGAAATACTCAAAGTGCAAGGTATCCAGGGCTGGGGGAAAGTCACACCCATTCCCGGCACACCTGAGTATATTTTGGGCGTGATTAATCTAAGAGGTACGGTAGTACCTATTGTCGATTTACGGAAACGTTTTTTATTAGATGACGTCTCATATGGACCAACAACCGTTATTGTGGTTGTTAAAGTCAATGATAATGGTAAAGAACGTATTGTCGGCATGGTGGTTGATGCAGTATCAGAAGTCTATGATGTCAATGTTGAAGAAATAAAACCGGCTCCTAACTTTGGTGGTGCGGTTTCTACAGAGTATGTTCAAGGGTTAGTAACCGTTGATGACAAAATGTTGATCTTGTTAGAAATCGACAGTCTTATCAACTCCGGTGTATTAGATCAAGTACCTGATACATTAATCAGTTAAGTTTTAATCATTGTTTAAAGGTAAATAAAATGAATATTTTTAACAAAATCAGCTTTCAGACAAAAGTCTATGCTTTGTTCCTGATACCCATGACAGTTTTACTCGTCATGAGTCTTGTTAATTTATTTTCCAGCTATGGAGAATATCAGGAATTCAAGATGATTAAAAATCACAATGGAATATCGACAAGGTCAGCCAATCTGGTTCATGAGTTACAAAAAGAGCGTGGTTTCACAGCTGGTTTTGTTGCGACTAAAGGAGAAAAAAACGCATCAGAACTGAGAGAGCAAAGGCTTAAAACAGATCAGGCTTTACAAGAGTACAATGATTATCTTGAGTTGGTTGATATGGATCATGTGAATAAGGATTTACAGGATGAATTAAAGTTGATCGAGAGAGATATGTCTGGGTTACCTGGTCACAGACGTGAAGTGGATGGCTTAAACCTAAGTGTTAAAACAGCAGTCAGTTATTATACCAATGCGAACCATGATGTTTTAGAAAATGTTGCTATTATTGCCCATGAAACACACGATGCTGAAATTGCTGAAGGTGGCTTTGCTTTTTATGAGTTTTTGCAAGGTAAAGAGTATGCAGGTTTGGAAAGAGCCTATTTAAATGTCTATTTCTCTAAAAATGAATTTTCAAATGATTTATATGCTGATTTTATTAAAGTCTTGTCATCTCAAGAAGTCGCTTTTAATGCATTTAAAGCGATTGCTCCTAAAGAGGTTTCTGAATATATGAGTCTTATCGTAAAGGGTGGTGTCGTTGATGAGGTTAACCGATTAAGAACGATTGCCAGAGAAAAAAATAATCAAGCGGCAGCAGAAGTGAGTGCCAGTGATTGGTTTAGAGTATCAACACAACGTATTGACTTGATGCATAAAGTAGAAAATAAAATTGCATCACATTTGCAAGAGCTTTCTGGAAAACGTCAGGATACCACATTTAATAGCATGGCAATGAATACCGTATTTAGTACGTTTGCATTATGCTTTTTGGTTCTTGTTTATAGAGCTACCTCAAAAGGTTTTGGAAAACTTTCATCCAGTATTGGTAATATTGCCGGTATTATTTATGAAGATAACGAGGGAGAGACAGATTTAAGTGAAATGTTAACCGTACTTTCCGATATGCATAACTCATTACAAGAGCGTATAGAAACGGATCGTCGACAATTGAATGAAACCACGCGTTTGAAACAGGCTCTGGATATTACCGATGCCAATATCATGGTGGCCAATGCTAATAATGAGATTGTTTATATGAATAAATCAGTCAATGAGTTATTTAAAAACAATGAAAAAGATATTCGTAATGAATTACCATCATTTAATGCAGATAAGTTATTAAACAGTAATATGGATATCTTTCATAAAAACCCAGAACATCAGCAGCGTATTATCGAGGGCTTGAAAAAAACCTATAGAACCCGTGCAAAGGTAGCCGGGCTGACCTTTAATTTAACAGCCAGCCCTATAGTGAATGATGAAGGACAACGTTTGGGTACAGTGGTTGAGTGGGAAGATTTAACTCAAGAGCTCATGATAGAAGATGATGTACAAAATCTGGTGGATAAAGCTTTAGAAGGTGATCTCAGTCATAGAGTGAATATTGATAATATCGATGGGTTTTATCATCGCTTGTGTGACAGTTTGAATCAGGTCATGGGTAGCACCGAATCAGCTTTAAATGATGTGATAAAAATATTAATGGCCATGGCAGAAGGTGATTTAACACAAAAAATTACGGCAGATTATAAAGGCTTGTTTGATCAACTTAAGTGCAACACCAATGATTTAAGTGATCGCTTGACGACCGTTTTGTGTGGTATCAAGCGTGGCGCTTCCAATGTGAAAAGTGCATCGGAAGAAATTTCTCAGGGCAATTCTAATTTAAGCCAAAGAACAGAAGAACAGGCGGCCAGTTTGGAGCAAACCGCATCCAGTATGGAGCAAATGACCAGTACTATTCAGCAAAATACAGAAAATGCGCGAGAGGCTGATGGTTTAGCCAGTAATGCGCGTTCAATTGCCGAATCAGGGGGGAGTGTTGTTAACTCTGCCATTGATGCTATGTCACAAATCAATACCTCCAGCAGAGAAATCGCTGACATTATTGGGGTGATTGATGAAATTGCGTTCCAAACTAACCTGTTGGCACTCAATGCTTCTGTGGAAGCAGCCCGAGCCGGTGAACAGGGACGTGGTTTTGCTGTGGTAGCCAGTGAGGTACGTAATTTGGCGGGACGCAGTGCTACAGCCGCTAAAGAAATCAAAGAGCTGATTCAGGACAGTGTGATTAAAGTGGATGAAGGCAGTAAACTGGTGAATGAGTCTGGTGAACGTTTGCATGAAATTGTGGAGTCCATTCAAAAAGTATCGGATATTGTTGCCGAAATATCAGCCGCCAGTGAAGAACAATCGGCAGGTATCGAAGAAGTGAATAAAGCGGTTGGACAAATGGATGAAATGACCCAGCAAAATGCAGCTTTGGTAGAAGAGGTTGCTGCTACCAGTGAAGGTATGGGCGGTCAGGCTGCCGATTTAGACAATCAAATTGGTTTTTTCCGAGTTAACGATGGTAGTGCTGCCTCAGGTTCTTCTGGACAACAAGAGCGTCGTGCGAAAGACAGACCTTGGAAGGGCGGCAACAATAGTGCATCACAATCTGCACCAGCATCATCGGCAATTGTGTCACCATTAGCTGCTAATGCTGACTTTGATGGTGATGAATGGGAAGACTTTTAAGGGAGCACTTTAAACCACGATCGACCGTGTTGTTATAAAAAGTGTGATCAGTCCTTAAGCCATAAAACTGATTCTATTGAATATTTAGTACAGCTATGAATGAAGAATTTGATTTAACAGAACGTGATTTTCGTAAACTGCAAGATTTGGTTTTCGATATTACAGGCATATCACTCAGCGATGCGAAGCGCACTTTAGTGTATCGTCGTTTTGCTCCAAGAATCAAATCTCTGAATTTAAATGGATTTAAAGAATATTGTGAACTTATAGCTTCAGGTGACAAAAATGAAATCACTCATTTTTCCAATGCTATCACAACAAACTTAACGGCTTTTTTTAGAGAAAATCATCACTTTGAATTTTTGGCAAAAAAAGCATTACCATTATTAAAAGAAAAAAATTCGAAAACACGTCAAATACGTATCTGGTCTGCCGGATGTTCAACGGGAGAAGAACCTTATAGTATTGCTATTACCTTAAAAGAAAATATGCCAGATTTAGAGGCATGGGATGTTAAGGTGTTGGCAACAGACTTGGATACAGGCAGTTTAGGAAAAGCAAAAGCAGGTATTTATACAGAAAAAATTTTAGAAAAAATATCAAAAGAACAATGTAGACGTTGGTTCTTGAAAGGGAAACAGTCCAATCAAGATAAAATAAAAGTGTCACCTGAATTGCAGTCACTAATACATTTCCAGCCATTGAATCTTATGACAAACTGGCCGTTTAAAAATCATTTTGATTTAATATTTTGTCGTAATGTTTTAATTTATTTTGATAAGCCAACACAGAAAATGCTGGCTGAGAAATTTTCTTCTGTTCAAAAAGTGGGTGGGCATTTGATTATTGGTCATTCCGAATCATTACAGAATGTTACTCCTTTTTATCGTTTAACCGGCCAAACAATTTATGAACGTACTGATCATAAATAAGGTGATGAGTTGATGCAGCCTATAAGAGTACTGGTGATTGATGATTCAGCATTGATGCGTAAACTGGTTAGTGAAATTTTACAATCCGATCCTGATATTGAAGTGATTGGAACGGCCGTTGATCCTTATGATGCCAGAGACAAAATTAAACAGTTAAAACCCGATGTATTAACCTTGGATATTGAAATGCCTAAAATGGATGGGCTAACGTTTTTAAAAAATCTGATGCGTTTAAATCCATTGCCTGTTGTGATGTTATCCACCTTGACAGAGAGAGGAGCGGATGTCACATTAACGGCCATTAATCTGGGTGCTGTCGATTATGTCCCCAAGCCGAAAGTGGATGCCATACGTAGTTTTCAAGATTGTGCTGAGGAACTGATTGAAAAGGTAAAAAATGCTTCAACGGTTAAGGTGGTTGCACGGGGAACGGCAAAAAAGGTAACTCCCTCACAAAAAGTCAATAATGACAATATTATGGATAATTTCCCAGAGTTGAATACATTATCAAAAAGAGGATTTCTTAGAAAATGTATTATTGCCATTGGTGCCTCAACTGGAGGCACTGTAGCGATAAGAGAAGTGATTGAAAGACTGCCAGCCTGCTTACCCCCCATTGTTATTACACAACATATTCCTGCTGAATTTAGTTTACCTTTTGCAAAACGGGTTGATGAGGTGTCTCAAATAACCGTCAAAGAAGCTGCGGATGGTGATGAACTACAATTTGGTCATGCTTATATTGCACCAGGCAGTCATCATTTACTATTAGAAAATAAAAATGGACAATTGGTTTGTCGATTGAATGATGGTCCACCTGTGAATCGACATAAACCGGCTGTAGATGTGTTATTTGATTCTGTTGCGGGCCTGGTGGGTAACAAAGCGGTAGGTGTTTTGTTAACAGGCATGGGTAAAGATGGTGCAGAAGGTTTATTGAAAATGAGGAAAAAAGGCGCTGCAACGATTGCCCAAGATGAAAAAACCAGTGCTGTTTGGGGTATGCCAGGTGCAGCAGTAAAACTCAGTGCGGCAAGAGAAATAAAACCACTGCAATCGGTACCAGAAACCATATTAACTGCGTTATCGCAATTAGGTGAAAAAAAAGCAAGTTAATGAAAGATAGTTTGCAGTATGAGTCGAGTTGTTCATAATATATATTATGACATGTGTAAAATGTAATTAATAAACTACAAGAGGTAAGAAGTCATGGCTAATGTTTTAGTCGTTGATGATTCAAAATCTATGCGGCAAATGGTAACTTTTGCATTATCCTCTGCCGGACATGATATCACTCAGGCAGAGAATGGTCAGGAAGCGCTGGATATAGCAAAAGACAATCAGTTTAAACTTGTGATCACGGATGTTAATATGCCGGTAATGGATGGCATCACATTGATTCGAAAATTGCGAGAATTATCTTCTTACAAATTTACACCTTTGTTAACGTTAACAACAGAATCCAGCGATGAAAAAAAAGCAGAAGGTAAAGCAGCAGGTGCAACGGGGTGGATTGTCAAACCTTTTAATCCGGATAAATTATTAAATATTGTAGCTAGAGTGTTGAGTTGATTGGTTTGTTAGATTAAAGATTAATCAATAAGGTTTGATAACATGGGTGAAATATCTGGAAGCAATAAAAAAGTAGAAGGTGATATGCCTCAACGACGCTTGCATCAACTCATTGAACTTTGTGCAGTTCAAGTACAGGCGGCTTATAGTGAATGCAGTCGGGATCATGAAGAAGTCACACGTTTTTTTCTAAAAGTTGTGGAAGATATGGATGAACGTTATTGTCATACTCAGGAAGATGAACAAGAAAGAGAGGATTGTAGTGGTCAATTAGATGAAGCAAGAAAAGGATTAATGGCATTACAGGCTTTTGATGCAGTAGAACAACGTATGGAACATATTAGAGACAGTTTATTATTGCTCAGTGACTTTTTAAATGAAGATACCTGCTTAAAAAATCATAATAATGATTTGTCGGAAGAACAATGGCAAAAGTTAACTCAAAGTATGTCGTTACTTTATACAACAACCCATGAAAAACGTTTATTGGATATGGGAACTAACGGTGTACTCAGAGCCTCGTTATTTGAAGAGGCTGATAAACCTTGTGTTGATCGTTTTGACAATGATGATATCGACTTGTTTTAAAATCAATGGTGAAGAGTTGAAGACTGTATGAGTGGTACACATGATTTTAGTCATATTCGAATGTCAACTTGCTCAAAGAGTCAGAAAACCATTGCTCGGATTTTACCTGGAGAATATTACGCCACACGCCGTAATGAATTGTTAACAACCGTATTAGGATCCTGTATTGCTGTGTGTATTTATGATCCCTTGTTAAAAATGGGCGGTATGAATCACTTTATGTTACCTAAAAGTAAAGAGGGTGGTTCAGGTTGGGCAGGCACACAACTGAATTGTGAAACCCGATTTGGTTGTTATGCGATGGAAAACTTAATCAATGCGTTATTAAAAATGGGTTCGAGTAAACAACGATTGGAGTTCAAAGTATTTGGTGGCGGACGTATTAATTCGCAAATGAATGATATTGGTGCTAAAAATATTGAATTTATTAATGATTTTTTAAAAAGTGAAGGTTATAAAGTGACATCACAAGATGTGGGTTCCATTTATCCAAGAAAGGTAAATTTTTACCCTGCCACAGGCAAAGCACAGGTCAAAAAACTGCGTTCTTTACAGAAAGAAGATATTATCAAACAAGAGGAGAAATTCAGCCGTGATATTAGCAAGGATGATTCGGGTGGTGATATTGAATTGTTTTAAAAATAAAAAACTAGTCGGTTTTTCTTATTCCGAGTTCAGGTTATATTAGATTTTCGTTTTTATATAGCACAGTTAGAAAAGATGAAAACGTCTGGCACAAGAAAGAGCTATAGCGAATCAATAATGTTTTTCTTGCTTTGAAAAAGTCAGTCGCACACAGTGAAGCGGTGCGAAATAATGTTTTCTTATTAGGATATAAAGTATTGATAGTTTCACTAAAACTCTTTCCCTCAAATGCTAGAGTTTATGCTAACAAATGATAAACTTAAATTCATAATATAAATATGAGATAAATAATTGAGAATCTCTTTTTGAAATTAAATTAGGTGGAAGTTATTTTAGAATGGCAATAAGAGGCATATATCGTTTTAATCTATAAAATTTTACCTTTATAATAGGCGACACTTCCATTATTTCCTGTTTAATATTTTTCTAGAGTCAGTGATAACTTATGAATCATTCAAATGCATTAGAAGACAATAACCCTGTTACAAAATATCGCCATGATTACAAGGCGCCGCCTTTTTTGGTGGATAATATCGATTTGGTTTTTCAGTTGTTTGAAGATAAAACATGGGTGTTTTCTAAAATGACCATAAAACGTAACCCTGACAGTCAGTCTTCGGATGCTCAATTGACGTTAGATGGTGAAGCTTTGGTTCTCAAGCAGTTGTTATTAAACTCTGAAGAAGTCTCTGAACAGAATTATAGTCTCAATGATGAGGGTTTAACTCTGGATTTAACCCATTATCCAATCGATTCTTCTGAGTTTACGTTAGAAACAAAAGTGGAAATACTGCCCCATAAAAATACCTCCTTGTCGGGTTTGTATGTTTCCAGCCAAAAGTTTTGTACACAATGTGAAGCGGAAGGCTTTCGACGTATCACTTATTTTCCAGATCGTCCTGATGTGTTATCAAAGTTTTCTGTTCGTATTGAAGCAGATAAAACAAAATACCCTTTTTTACTGTCTAACGGTAACCGGGTAAAACAGGGTGATTTGGATGAAGGACGTCATTTTGTCGAATGGGATGATCCTTTTTTAAAACCTTGCTATTTGTTTGCTTTGGTTGCTGGTGATTTTGATGTATTGAATGATACGTTTGAAACACGGAGTGGACGAGAGATTTCATTGCAGGTTTTTGTAGAAGAAGGCAAGCTGGCACAAAGTCATTATGCGATGGCCTCGTTAAAAAATGCAATGCGATGGGATGAAGAGCGTTTTAATTTAGAATATGACCTGGATTTATATATGATTGTTGCGGTGAGTGATTTCAATATGGGCGCCATGGAAAATAAAGGATTAAATGTCTTTAATACAAAATATGTTTTGGCGGATACGAATACTGCCACCGATGACGATTTTGAAGGTGTTGAAGCGGTGATTGGCCATGAGTACTTTCATAACTGGACAGGTAATCGCGTCACCTGTCGGGATTGGTTTCAGCTAAGTTTAAAAGAGGGTTTAACCGTTTTTCGTGATCAGGAATTTACAGGCGATCAACGTTCACATTCAGTGAAACGTATCGATGATGTCAAAGTGATTCGCAGTGTGCAGTTTGCTGAAGATGCCGGTCCTATGTCTCATCCTATTCGACCGGACTCATACATTGAAATGAATAATTTTTATACGGTTACTGTGTATAACAAGGGTGCCGAAGTGATTCGTATGATGCATACCTTATTGGGTGAGGCAGGTTTTCAAAAAGGCATGGCGTTATATTTTAAAAGACACGATGGACAAGCGGTCACCTGTGATGATTTTGTGGCAGCCATGGCGGATGCCAATGATTATGATCTGACACAATTTAAACACTGGTATTCACAGTCTGGCACACCCAGTTTATCTGTAGATATGACTTATGATAAAGACAAGCTGACACTCACTTTCCAACAAACCTGTGCCAAAGAAACCCAGAAGCCTTTTTTAATTCCGGTAAAAATGGGCTTGTTGACGGAGTCTGGCGATGTACAGTCTTTTGCACTGAATGAATCCGGTGAACTGTGCGAAGAAACAGTGATACATGTCACGGAAGCTTTACAGAAAGTCACCTTGTATCGGATCTCTGAACCTCCAGTGTTATCATTGCTCAGAGATTTTTCTGCACCTGTCCAGCTGGTTTATACACCGAAAATACAAGACACGACCTGTTTGTTTATGCATGATAGTAATGAGTTTTCCCGTTGGGATGCAGGGCAGCAGTTAATGGGGAATTATATTATTCATGCTGAATCATCAGTGGATCTTGAAACGATGAACCATGCCTTTAAAAGGGTCATTCATGATCAATCCATAGATAATGCTTTAAAAGCCAGAGTTCTGACGTGTCCGGATTTAAAAACCTTATTTGGTTTGTCTACGGATATTGACGTCATTGTTGAAAGAAGAAAACAATTGAGACAAAACATGGCTGAAGCGTTAAGTAACGATTGGTTGCACTTATATGAAACCAATGAAATAAGAGAGAGTGATACAGAAAAAGAGGCGATTGGTAAACGTGCCGTAAGAAATGTGGCTTTACATTATCTTTCATTAGTGGGAGAAAACTATTTAGAAAAAGTTGTGAGTCAGTTTGAAAACAGTCGGAATATGACTGAACAGTTGGCAGCATTGTGTGCAGCAGTACACCAACAAATGTCCTGTGCAGATGACTTGTTGGAAAAGTTTTATCAACAGTGGCACAAAGATGCCTTGGTTATGGATAAATGGTTATCTGTTCAGGCGAGCCTTGCTGATGATGCTGTGATTGAAAAGATCACTCAATTAAGTGAGCATCCGGTTTTTGATATTAAAAACCCTAATAAAGTGCGATCTTTATATGCCAGTTTTGCCGGTGGTAATTTTGCACAGTTCAATCGAAAAGATGGTAAAGGCTATCAACTTATTCTTAAAGTGATAGAAACATTAGATCCCATCAATCCACAAATTGCAGCCAGATTGAGTACCAGTTTCTCTATTGCGCCAAGACTGGATGCAACACGGCAATCGATGATTAAAACCGGTTTAACAGAATTGATTGAGAAATCATTATCGAAAGATGTGTTCGAAATAGTGAGTAAAACACTGAATCAAATAAAATGAAGTCTCTCGACGATCCTCAAGCAGTTAAAAACTGCCCTCATTGCCAGAAACGTTTGTCGGCCCAGGCAGAGTTTTGTTTGGCATGTGGTACTTCTCTGGTCCCTACAAATCTAGTTTCTACAAAGTCAGATAATATGGATGAATTATCTGATAGTGATGCAGCTGTCAATAAAACCAGTATCTCCAAACAACGAGAACGCTGGTATCAATTTGAAAAGAAAAAGCAGGTTTGGACCGCCAGTATTTATATTTCTATGCTGATATTCTGTTGTGGTGTTGTGATGTTATTCTATAGTCGTAATGCGGCAATGGATGCCTGGTTTTTAATGTTAACTTACAGCATTTTAGCGATTAGCGGCAGTGTTTATATTGGGTCTCGTATGATGATGACTTTTTTTGTTAAAAAAAAATCATCCCAAAAAAACAAGAAATAAAATTAGAACCTATAAAAGACAAACAACCTATAAAAGATAAACAACCCCTAGTATTATAAATGCAGCCTTCTCAATTCACTGGCAATTTCACCTTGTTCCCACAGTTCATTAAACCAGTGCTGTTTTTCTTTTACTTTAAGTGGGTTGTTAAAACAAAGTTCACTGTCATACTGTGATGCATAACGTCGATAGATAATGCCTGCTCTGTCAACCAGATAAAAAGCATGGGCATGATGCTGTAAATTTTTAGGAAGCGTACGGATATGGGTATAACTGCTTAAATTCTGTGCTAGGCGAATAAAACAATGGTCGACTTTTTGCAAAGCAGACACATCATAAACCAGGCATCGTATTTGGGCATCTTTGGATTGGCGAATCATTTTACTTAACAGGGTTTCAAACTGCAGATCATTCAGAATATAAGGATCAAGCAATGGACTAAAAATATCGATATGGCGTTTTGCCTGAGAAAACATAGATTGTGTTGCCAGCTTAAGGGCTTTTGATGTGTCCAGTGTGAAAGGCGTCTGGGTGATGCCCAACTGGGCATGACTGATGTCTTGTTCTGAATGTTCCATAATGAGATTGGGTAGTGTTTAACTGGCTAATTGATATTGCATGGTTTGATGAGGTAAACCACCTTCCATAAATACGGGACCTTTTGCAACAAACTCGTGGTTCAGATAAAACTTTTGAATTTGCATTTGAGCATGTAAATAAATATGAGGGAAGCTTTGCTGTGTGGCTATGTGAATCAATTCAGATAAAATTCTTGAGCCAATGCCATGACGTCTATAAGGTAAAATAACGGCCAGTCTTCCAATCCTTCCACTTTTGGATAAGCGACCACATCCAATAGGCTGGCCATTGTCCAGCGTTGCTAAAACATGAATACAATGAGGATCTTTTCCATCCAGTTCAATAGAGGCAGGAATACGTTGCTCACAAATGAAAACGCTTTGTCTTATCGACATGAGGGCGTCTTTTCCCTCTTCCCAGGTTATTTCACGAATATGGATGGAGCGACTCATGATTTCACCTATTATCGGTTGATAATCTATTTATGAAGACTAAAGCTTTATGACGGATGAGGTCAAGAAAAAATAGCTCTTCTATTTTTAAGGCTAGCGTTTTTAATAAATAAATCAATATTTTGACAGTATTATTTTATAAGTTTGAGAGCAATGTCACTGAGATGACGGTTTTTATGATAAACAAACCCTAGTTGTCTAATGTTTGCACCTGCTCAATAGCATTGCCCAGGTAATTACGTGGTGTGAGTTGTTTCAATTGTGCTTTTACATCATCTGGCAATTCAAGGGTATCAATAAAATGATGAATATCTGCCTGAGTCAGTTTTTTACCACGGGTTAATGCCTTCAGCTTTTCATAGGGTTTTTCGATACGATAACATCGCATTACCGTTTGAATAGGCTCTGCCAATAATTCCCAATTATTATTCAGTTCATTATTCAGACTCTCTTCATTGACTTCTAATTTATGCAGTCCTTTTAAGGTGGCTTTGTAGGCGATGAGTGAGTGAGCAACACCCATACCCAGTGCACGTAATGCTGTTGAATCAGACAGATCGCGTTGCCATCGGGAAATCGGTAATTTTTGACCAAGGTGAGTAAATAGGGCATTGGCAATACCTAAATTACCTTCTGAATTTTCAAAGTCTATAGGATTGACTTTATGAGGCATGGTGGATGAGCCGACTTCACCAGCAATGGTTTTTTGTTTGAAATGACCTAAGGCAATGTATCCCCAGATATCCCGGTTAAGATCAATTAATATGGTATTGAAGCGGGACATAATATCGAAATACTCACTGATATAATCATGAGGTTCTATTTGTGTGGTGAAATGATTCCACTCTAATCCCAGATGTTGTATGAAGTTCTTGGCGACGTCTGGCCAATGGATGTCAGGATAAGCGGCATAGTGGGCGTTATAGTTACCAACGGCACCATTGATTTTGCCTAAAACAGGTGTTGATGCCAATTGCTGTACTTGCCGTTGCAAACGAATCACTACATTCGCCATTTCTTTGCCCAGAGTTGTGGGGGAGGCTGGTTGACCGTGGGTGCGTGACATCATGGGAATGCTGGCATGGTTTTTAGCCAATTGCATCAGGTCTTTGATAATGGTGTTTTGTTGCTCAAGAATAATGTGTCGAGCATCCTTTAACATCAGTGCATAGGATAAATTATTAATGTCTTCTGAGGTGCAGGCAAAATGAATAAACTCTTCCGCTTGAGCTAATTCGTCGATGTCAGAAATTTTTTCTTTTAGAAAGTATTCAACCGCTTTCACATCATGATTGGTAACAGATTCTATGTTTTTGACTTTTTCAGCATCTTCCAGTGAAAAGGTGTCCATGATGGCTTGTAAACGGCTATTGGCTGTATCAGAAAAGGGCGGAATATCTTTTATATCGATATCATTGGCAAGGTATTGAAACCACTTAATTTCAATTTGAGTGCGATATTTGATTAAACCAAATTCACTGAAAATGGAACGAAGCTCTTTTGCTTTACTGGCATAGCGACCATCTACGGATGAGATTGCTGTTAAAGAGGTGAGTTGCATAGGCTGAAGGCTTCCTGTTATCGGTTTAAAATCTACCAATAGATCCTAATGATCGAGAGATAATCGGTATCACATTATTAGGACTATTGAGATGCGTGCTTTATAGAAGGGCAAAGTATATACCGATACATCAATGACTTGAAGATAACTTATCTACATTAAGTGATGTGCTCATAGTTTATAAGGTCAACTTTCGCTATAATATCTTCAAAGAATTTGTTTTATATAAGCACTTTTGATGAGGATAAACCCAGTGTTAGAAGCTTACAGACAACATGTAACAGAACGAGCGCAGTCAGGCATTCCCCCCAAACCTTTAACAGCAGAACAGGTGAGTGACCTGGTTGAGTTATTAATGAATCCACCTAAAGGTGAAGAGGATTTTTTACTGGAACTGTTAACGCATAGAATTCCTGCGGGTGTTGATGAAGCAGCTTATGTGAAAGCGGGTTTTTTATCGGCTATTGCAAAAGGTGAAAAGCAGTGTGATTTGGTTTCCAGAGAAAAGGCAACGGAATTACTGGGCACCATGCTGGGTGGTTACAATATTCAGACATTGATTGATTTGCTGGATGATGATGCGTTAGCTGGATTAGCTGAAGAGCAATTGAAACATACATTACTTATGTTTGAAGCCTTTCACGATGTGGCTGAAAAGGCAACATCAGGTAATGCTTTTGCAAAAAATGTGATTGAATCCTGGGCTAATGCAGAGTGGTTTACAGAAAAAGATCCCTTGGCAGAAAAAATTACCATGACGGTATTTAAAGTACCTGGAGAAACCAATACCGATGATTTGTCTCCGGCACAAGATGCCTGGTCACGCCCTGATATCCCCTTACATTCATTGGCGATGTTGAAAAATCCACGAGAAGGTATTGATGGCAATCCGCTGGAAATCATCGAAGATTTAAAAAAGAAAGGACATCCTGTGGCTTATGTGGGCGATGTTGTAGGAACGGGATCGTCACGTAAGTCAGCGACCAACTCTGTATTATGGCTTATGGGTGATGATATTCCTTTTGTGCCCAACAAGCGTGCAGGCGGTTATTGTCTGGGTGGCAAAATTGCGCCCATCTTTTATAACACTATGGAGGATGCTGGTGCATTACCTATTGAGTTGGATGTGTCTCAAATGCAAATGGGCGATGTCATTGATGTGTATCCTTACGCTGGAAAGGTTGAAAAAGAGGGAAAAGTCATTGCTGAATTTACAGTAAAAACCGATGTCTTGTTAGATGAAGTGCAGGCAGGTGGTCGTATTCCTATGATTATTGGTCGTGGTTTGACAGCAAAGGCGCGTGAGTTTTTAGATTTGCCGGAAGCTGATTTTTTCCGTAAGCCTCGTAGTGTTGATGCTTCAGATAAAGGTTATACCCTCGCTCAAAAAATGGTAGGCAAGGCCTGTGGTGTAGAAGGTATTCGTCCGGGACAGTATTGTGAGCCCAGAATGACAACCGTAGGATCTCAGGATACCACTGGACCCATGACACGCGATGAGTTGCAGGATTTGGCCTGTTTGGGTTTTTCTGCGGATTTGGTGATGCAGTCTTTTTGTCATACAGCGGCTTACCCCAAACCCGTTGATGTGGAAACACAAAAAGAATTACCCGATTTCATTATGACGCGCGGTGGAGTGTCTTTACGACCGAATGATGGCATTATTCATAGCTGGATGAACCGGATGTTATTACCTGATACCGTGGGCACAGGAGGTGATTCACATACACGTTTCCCCATGGGGATTTCATTTCCTGCGGGTTCGGGGTTGGTTGCTTTTGCGGCAGCAACCGGTGTGATGCCTTTGGATATGCCAGAGTCAATTTTGGTTCGTTTTAAGGGAGAATTACAACCAGGTATTACTTTGCGGGATCTTGTACATGCGATCCCCTATCAGGCGATTCAACAGGGTTTGTTAACTGTTGAGAAATCAGGTAAGAAAAATATTTTTTCAGGTCGTATATTGGAAATTGAAGGTCTGGAAGACTTAACCGTTGAACAGGCATTTGAATTATCCGATGCGTCAGCGGAAAGATCAGCGGCGGGTTGTACCATTAAATTAAGTGAAGAATCCGTAGCAGAATATTTACGTTCTAATATCACACTATTAAAGTATATGATATCCGATGGTTACGGTGATAAAAGAACTTTGTCACGACGTATTGAAAAAATGCAGGAATGGTTGGATAACCCCACATTGATGAGAGCTGATGCTGATGCTGAATATACAGAAGTCATTGACATTGATTTAAATCATATTAAAGAACCTATTTTATGTGCGCCCAATGATCCCGATGATGCACGTTTATTGAGTGAAGTTGCTGGTGATACCATCGATGAAGTCTTTATTGGTTCCTGTATGACCAATATTGGTCACTTTAGAGCGGCAGGGAAATTATTGGAGCAGGTTGAAGCCGGTACACTAAAAACCCGATTGTGGCTGGCTCCACCGACCCGTATGGATGAAGCACAGTTAAAACAGGAAGGCTTTTATAATATCTATGGTCGGGCAGGCGCCAGAACAGAAATTCCAGGTTGCTCTTTGTGTATGGGTAATCAGGCCAGAGTTGCACCAAAATCAACGGTTGTTTCAACATCAACCCGTAATTTCCCCAACCGTTTGGGGCAGGGTGCCAATGTTTATTTGGCTTCTGCTGAATTATCGGCTGTTGCGGCCGTCTTAGGTCGTTTGCCTAGTGTTGAAGAGTATTTAACCTATGCACAGGATATTGATACCATGTCTAAGGATATTTATGTGTATATGAATTTTGATCAAATGCAACTTTATAAAGAGAGCGCTGATTCAGTGACCATACCAGTTGAGAATCTGGTCACTATTGATGCATAATTAGTCTCCCTTTTATCCGATGAGGCTGGCTATGATGCCAAAACAATAGCCAGTCTTATTACTTGATGTAGATAGTTGTTATAAAATGACTGATGTTGTCTACAATTCGTTGCGAGAAAAAATTCAGGAAACACAATCAAAACTGATCCAGGTTGGTGATTTCTTAGTTGATTTTCGTGCAAATACCATTACTGATGCTCATGGACATTGTGTAACAGGTACAGAAAAACAACTGGCATTGCTCGCGTTATTTATTGTTAAAGCACCGGAAGCTGTTACCCGGGATGATGTATTTCACTGTGTCAATAAGGGACAGCATGTTGTTGAGTCTTCTTTTCGTCATAGAGTCAAAGATCTGAGAAATCTTTTTCATGACGCGACACCTTATCAATATATTGAGAATATAAAAGGAAAAGGATATCGACTGATATCATCCACACATATTTTAGATGAAAGTGCAGTGGCTGCCACAGTGCAAAAGCCTTTGCAGGCAGATAGGGTATTGGTCAATTATCAAAAGTGGATTTTCTCCTTAGTTATTGTCATTTTGATTTCTGTGATTGTATTTTTATCCTGGAAAAATGAGACATTAGAAGAAAAGTCTTTCAAAGAAAGAGCGATTGCAGCTAAATTATCACCTTTTACTGATTTGCGGGGCCAGGAAGATTACGCTGCAGCTTCACCCGATGGTCGCTTTTTTTTATTTAGCCACAAAGCAACAGACAGTGAAAATTGGCGATTAATATTAAAAGATAACCAGGATAATAAAGAATATATTTTAAAAGAAGATGACTATTCCTATACCCACAGTCGCTGGTCAATGGATGGGCAACATGTGATGTTTACGCGTTACGATGATGAGTCATGTCAGTTCGTAAAAGCTTATTTTGATATGGAGTTGTATCAATTAACACAAATAGAAACTTTGCTGAACTGTAATCAGGATGTTCCTGTTGGTATGGCACAGTTATGGAAGAAAAATCGCTCATTACTTTTTATTGAGGCAATGGATGAACATCAAACATTAAAAATCTATAATTATTCTCTGGAAACCGGCAAGCGATGGCTGGTAGCTTCCCCACCTCCAGAAGGTGCCGGTGATTATTTTTTTGAACTGTCCCGTGATGAAAAATATCTGGCCGTATTAAGAAATCGTTTTTGGCAGGAAACAGAAGTTTGGCTATTTAATACAGAAACCTGGGAAGCCAAGTTAATCGATAAGCAACCTTTCCCGTTAGTCAGTGTGAGTTGGAGTAAAGATGGACAATTTTTATTTTATCGTAATCAACATAATCAAATTGTTAAAGTCAATAAAAATAATCTTGTCAAATCCGTAGTTGCTGAGTTGTCATTACCTTTTTCTTATCCCATTATCACGGGTGATAATGAAGAAAGGATAGCCGTTAATATTGGCTTTTATTCTGAGACTGATATCTTAAAGTTTAACCTGCTTGATAAATCTGTGGAATCATGGGTATCTTCCTCTTTTAATGATTTATTACCTGCTATCTCTTCTGATGGAAAACATTTGGCCTGGGCATCCGATAAAACAGGTCGTTATCAATTATGGATAAAAGATGGTTCAAATGGAGAACGTCAATTGACGCATTTTTCTGAATATAAAGAGTTTACCAGTTTAAGTTTTAGTCCAAATAGTGCAATGCTTGCGACGATAGCTGACGGCCGTGTTTATATAAACGTTGTTGATGATAATCAATTTGTTACATTAACGAACATGGATGAACTGAATAATATTTTGTCTTTATCCTGGATGAATAATCATCAGCTGTTGTTGGTACAATCTGTTGATACCACAGGACGGATAGCTTTTACTTTTGATATTTACTCAGGTCAAAGAGAGAAGCTTGATTTGGATAATCCGTTGGTAGTCCTTTATGAGCCAACACAAGGCATTTTCTATACCAAAGAAAACGATGCTTCTGTCTGGCTTTTTCATAATGAACAACATAGCCGGCTTATCACAACGCAACAGATTATTAATAAAGATTTTAAGTGGCAGTATTGTTATGGTTCTTTATTTTTTATTGATAAGGTCGACAATAAGTATCAGTTATTTTCAACAAAAATGGAATCGTTATATACGAATACTTCATTAAATATTCCAACTTATTATTTAGCGTGTGATAAAATGAATAACACGATTTATCATACGAATGCGTATGAAGGAGAGTTAAACTATTATTTGCTGCAGGAATAATAGTGGTTTTGCGATTTTTCATAGGGATTATTTTTTTGTATAACTTCTAAACGTAGCTTTTTTATTGCAAAACGCAAGGTTATTTTAGTGTGTTCCTTATCTTAAAATATCAAGCCACACTAATAACACGGATTCGTCACAAAGTTTGACTGGAAGTTTATGGGTTGTTTTATACACTGAAAAAGATAAGTAAAAAAATAGTTTAAAAATTTTTCTTATCCTACTCAATCAATATAGTTTGTTACTTTAGCTCCTGGGGGGAGGCTTTCTGTTTTCAATAGAAAGTTCAGTCATCTTTAAAGAGATACTAAAGTAAAAAAACAATATATTGGTTTTTCAACGACTAATCTTTGAGGTGAAATGCTTATGAGTTATTTTTTATACATCTTATCGCTCATTTATGGTCAAGATGTGACTACAAATGCAGAAAAGACAGAAGCAAACAATAATCAATCTCAGGTAGTGAAACAATTGTTACCTTCACACAAATGCCACCAAACTGGCTTTAATGGGGGAAGAGACGGTTGTAATGGCGGTGGTACCGGGCAAAGAAGTAAAGGCCGCGGCAGAAAATAATTAAAGCATGTTATTTAATCGAATCATAATAAACGCTACTCTCATATAAGGTCTCGCCCCCCTCAATGTGATACATTATTCTCTATTGAGGGGGAAGATAAGCCATCTTTGAAATACAGACTCTATCTGTGAAAAGGTGATAAGCCCCTTAATAGGCCATATAAAAGCTACTCTTTTTAATGGGTTTATATCAATTTAAACTCAAATAGTTATTTTTTCTTGCTATATCCTAACTCATTGAATTAGTTGGATTTTTTATAAAGCTCAAATCAGAATACGTTGATTTTTCAATTAATTATTCAGTTTTTTTTAAGTAAAAGAGCAAGTTTAAAATTATCTGCTAGACTCAGAGAGTACTTGCGCAAAAATTTAGCTGTAAGTATTTGAAAATATTCATTATTGATTAAAGTTGTAGAATGAAAAGAACCCACAAAATTAACCAGATTATTTACTTGCTTGTCAGTTTTATGACATGTCATGTGATGGCGGAAAATTCCAAAGAAACTCTCAATGAAATAAAAAGAGATGTACTTCCTTTATATGATTATGTCATGGATGTATTAACAGCGCATCCAAGAGTAAGGGAACAAGTGCATATTTATCGTCAGACTTTACAGGATGAAGTGATTGCAAAAAGTGGTTGGTTACCCAGTGTTGATTTAGGAGCAACGACAGAAAAAGTAGATAGAGATGGACCTTTAAGTATACCGTCACAACGTAATGACTTTAGCAGTCAACGAACAGAGTTATCCGTAACACAAAATATTTTTGAAGGTTTTGCAACCAAATATGAAAAGAAGCAGACGCAGGCCAGAGCAAAAGCGGCATTGTTTGAATTGTATGATACAGCTGATAACATTGCATTGGATGCTATTCAGGCTTACTTTGAAGTATTAAAGCAGCACCAGTTATTGACTCTGGCTAAAGAAAATTTAGCTTCTCATCAGGAAACTCTAGATAAAATAAGAAAAAGAAGTCAATCGGGTGCTGGCCGACGTTCTCAGTTGGAACAAACAGAAGGCCGGGTTGCCAGAGCACATGCAGGATATATTGCCCAGCAAAATAATTTGCAGGATGCATTAACCACATTACATGAAATATTGGGGAGATATGTTTTAGCAGAAGAATTACAGGAACCCTCACTACCCAATAAACCTTTGAAATCTATTGAACGATTAACAGAACAGGCATTAGCACAACATCCTGCCATGAAAGTGGCCTCATTTAATGTAGATGCCGCCTTATTTGATCAGGCAGTAACCAGAAAAAATCGATACCCAAGAGTAGATATCAGGTTAGCAAAAATAAAAGGCAATGACTTAAATGGCATACCTGGTGATGTTGACGAAACGCGACTATCGCTTAATTTTCAATACAACTTTTATCGAGGTGGGGCAGATAAAGCTGAAGAACGCAAGAAAGTCAGTGTTGTACATGAACAACAGCAGTTTGCAGCGAGGGTAAGACGTCAGGTGATTAACACACTGCGATTGGCCTGGACTGCGGATACATCACTCAATAGTCAGTTGAAATTTTTAAAGAAACATGTTGATAAATCTCGTCAAACGATGAGTTTATATCGAGAGGAATTTTTTATTGGTCAGCGTGACTTAATTGATTTACTGGATGCAAAAAATGAGTTGAATTCAGCACAAAATCAATATACAGAAGCCTATTATGAGTCTCTTATTTCAAGATTTCGTGTTTATGAAGGCTTTGGTGAACTCTTCACTGCATTGGGTATCAATATTAATTTGGATGAGTCTGATTTCACTATTGGTCGTGTTAAAGCCAAAGGGAAGGATAAATTACCCTTGAATCAGGATTATGATAACGATGCACAAGTCGATAAAAAGGATCAATGTGATAATACATTAGAAGGTAGCCAGGTAAATTTATTCGGATGTAAACAAGAAACTATTAGAGAGCCGGTGAATTTAAAGTATCCTTCTAAAATACAAGCGCCAAAAATTATTCAACAAACAGAAAAAGAAATCATAAAAAAAGAAACTAAACCACAGGTGCCGGAAAAGAAAGTAATAAAAGAAAAAACCATACAGCAAGACATGGAAAAGCAATCTGAACAGGGTGATGGTGTTGTTATTCGGGCAAAAAGAAATTTGGCATTACAAGCAGTGAATGACAGTTGGGGACTTGAGCAAAATGGTATATTTATTATTACATCGGAGATGTTATTGGATAATGATTTTACGTTGGATAAAAATAATGTACAGATAGTCAGTTATAGTCAACCTGAAACAGGTGATTTGGCTATGAATGATAAAAAGGCTTTTGTTTATCGTTCTAAAGAGGGATTTGTTGGTATTGATGTGTTTAATTACACCATCAAAGATATTCAGGGCAATACCTCTACAGCACAGGTGAGTATTGTCATACCACCGGAAACTGAAATTTCATTAACACGAGATTATTTTTTAAACTTTAAATTCGATAAAACAGAATTAACGGAAATGTCTAATAATAAATTATATAAAATTATTAATGAATTAAAGAAGTTCCCTCATGTCCATGTGAACTTTTATGCATATACAGACAGCAAAGGATCAGATAAATATAATTTGGATCTATCAAAAAGAAGAGCTAATAGTGTAAAAAGTAAAATTTTATCAAAAGATATCCATGAGAAAAGAATAAAAGTGTATGCACTTGGGGAATCCAATCCAATTGCAAGCAATGCAACAGAAGAAGGGCGGGCTATCAATCGAAGAGGTGTATTTCGTTTCCAATCCGCTGAAAAAATAGATAACCAAAATAAAAAATAGTCATATTGATGATGTATTTGATTTTGTGGTCTAACCATTTTTTATGGTAAAGCTATGAAGTTTAAAAAGAAAAAAAATGCATAAACATGATGCTTTTAGAAAAAAAAAACAATATTTCAATTTTTTATATCTATGGCTCATCTTCTTTGGTACATCAACAATAACACAGACTTTAGTTGATCAATCAATGTTAATGCGTTTGAAGAAAAATTATGATGACGGTGCCTATCATAGAGCACTTTCTTTAAATGCACTTATTGATGAGTTAAAATCAAAGCCTGTAAAAGAAAAACTCGTAGAAATTAACCGATTTTTTAATCGGTTTCCTTATAAATCAGATATTGAGTTATGGAAAAAGTCAGATTATTGGGCAACACCTGAGGAGTTTATTGGTGTACATTCAGGAGATTGTGAGGATTATGTTATTGCAAAATACTTTGCTCTTAGGGAGTTAGGTGTTGATGAGAAAAAATTGTATCTCACCTATGTTCGTGCAAAAAACATTAATATGGCGCATATGGTATTGACTTATTTTGAGGAACCTAAAAGTATACCTTTGGTTTTGGATAATTATGAATTAAGAGTGTTACCCGCCAATGAACGTAAAGATTTACTACCTGTGTATAGTTTTAATGCAAAGTCTTTGTTTATTACTAATGCGTCAGCGGGATTAGGGAAAAAACTACCCACTGATAAGATCAAAAATAGTAAGTGGACCCAACTATTAAACAGTATCGAAAAGAAGAAGAAAAAATGACTTTGTTTAGACAGATTGCATTACTGATATCCATGATTTTATTAATTCTTTTTTTATTAATTTCAATGGATACTTTTCACCAATCCAGTAAATATTTAAATGGTCAGTTAAGAACAACGGCACAAGATACAGCAACAGTACTAAGTATTGCTATTTCATCGATTAATCAGGAAGATCAGCAAGTGAAGGAAGGCAATCTGGATTCATTATTCAGTGCTGTTTTTGATAGTGGTTATTATAGCAATATTCGTTTGATATCTGATGAAGGAAAAACCATCTATGAAAAGAAAAGGAAACTTAATATTCAAGGTATTCCCAACTGGTTTATTAATTTTTTCTCATTAGAAAAGGCAACAGGTACTGCTCAGGTCATGCAGGGTTGGGTCTCTCTTGGTCGATTAGAGGTAACTTTGCATCCAGGTTTTGCTTATGCCAATATTTTTCATAATCTAAAAGCAACTTTATTATGGTTTGTGTCACTCTTTTTAGTGATTTTGATTTTATTGTGGTATTTATTGCATATTACTTTAAAACCCTTAAAAGAAATGTATGTTCAGGCTAATGCGATTCATGATAATCAATTCATTCAGCAAGCCAGGTTGCCTAAAACCCGAGAATTGCGTCGAGTTGTACAAGCAGTTAATCGTATGATTTCCAAAGTGCAATCGGTTTTTGAAAATGAAGAAAGAACACTCAAGTCCTATCATGAATTATTGTATACTGATACATTAACCGGTTTGTATAATCGACGTTATATATTATCTCAATTGGAACAAACGCTTTCAGAAGAATCTTCTTTTCAGGGCAGCATGGTGATCATTAAAATAAATAAACTGGATTCTGTAAGAGAATATCAGGGGTATACTGATGCGGACAATATTGTAAAAGTATTTGCGAATATAACTCAACAAATTATTGATGAAGGATTGGGGGAAAGAGTGGCTAGGATGAGTGATGATGAGTTTGCCTTTATATTTTCTGTTGATCATGTGTCATCAGAAGAAAAGGTTGAGATGATTTTTGATACATTTAAAGATCATATGAAAAAATCTGACTTTAATTATAAAGTATCTCTATCGGCAGGTATTGTTAATCTTGTCAACTCATCCAAGTTAGGAGAGGTTCTGGCAGAGCTGGATTTAAGTTTAACTCGCGCACAAATGCAAGGTGGTTATCATTATTTTGTGAGTCAACCGACACATTTGGTTTTACCAAAAGGTAAAATGCAATGGCGTAATTGGTTTCAGGATATGTTGACACAACAAAAGTTCTACTTGGTTAAACAACCTGTATTTGATAAAAACAAACAATTAATTCAACGGGAAGTGTTTGTTAGAATCAATGATGATAAAGGTGCGTTGATACCGGCTGCTGTGTTTATGCCCATGGCACTGGCATTGGGTTATAGTTTGGAGATTGATCGTGCTGTTTTTAAGTTGGTAAAATCTTACATTGAACAAAAAAAAGATGCCATTCCTGTCGCATTAAATTTGTCACCTTCATTTTTCAATCATGCTGATGCATTTTCAGAGTTTAAAGAATTACTCTCCTTTGTACAAAAAAATTCAAAACAACTCTGTGTTGAAGCACCACATATTTCTTTAATACAACATATTGATATGTGTCAACAAATTGCTGAGTCAGTGAAACAAACGGGACAACAATTTGGTATTGATCAAATAGATTTGGATGGAGACTTTCAAGTGTTACAAAAAATATTACCGGCTTATGTGAAAGTCAATGCGAAGATGTTAGGTGATCTCAGTGATTCTATGATATTGGCTGCTTATAAGGCATTAAGAAATTTAACGGCTACATTAGATATTCAACTCATTGTTGTTGGTATTGATGAGCAGGAGCTATATGATCGCTTGATTCAATTAAATATTGATGCAGCTCAGGGACATTTATTGGGGCAGCCTGAGGAGAATGTGTGAAACACTCTGAACACCATCATGATCCGCTGTTAGAGTGTTTAGTTATTTTTGCTAAACTGTATAACCGTCCAGTTTCAATTGATGCACTTATATCCGGTTTGCCTGTTGATCCCAAGTCTCGTGGACCGGAGTTATTTTCTATAGACAGCTCAAAAGCCATGTTTTCCCGGGTAGCGCAACGGGCAGGTTTTGTATCAAGGTTAATCAAACGTGATTTGAATCATTTATCAGAATTGCTCTTACCTTGTATTTTAGTGTTAAAAAATGGTCATGCTTGTATTCTTGAAACCATTGACAGGGAAAATAAACAGGCAAAAGTTATTTTACCTGAAGTCAGTGAAGGAGAAGAATGGGTTGAGCTAAGTGATTTGGCTGATGAATATACAGGATTTGCATTCCTTCTAAAGAAACAGTTTAAAGCCAAAAACAAGCCATTAAAGTTGATTTCTGAAAAAGATGGTCATTGGTTTTGGAGAACACTGGCACGTTCAAAAAAAGTATTTATGAGTGTGTTGTTGGCTTCTTTTTTAATTAATCTTTTTGTCATTGCCACGCCTTTATTTACCATGAATGTTTATGACAGGGTTGTGCCTAATCATGCTTTGGAGACTTTATGGGTATTGGCTATTGGTGTATTTTTGGTATTTGCTTTTGATATGATTTTAAAGTTTATACGGACGTATTTTTTGGAAATTGCAGGCAAGAAAAGTGACGTGATTATGTCATCCATATTATTTGAAAAAGTATTAAATTTAAAAATGGAACATTGGCCTAAAAGTATTGGTGCCTTCGCGAATAATTTAAAGGATTTTGAAAGTATTCGAGGATTTTTTACAGCTTCAACCATTGCAACATTGGTTGATCTGCCTTTTTCATTTATTTTACTCACCATTGTGTATTATATATCTGGTTCAATCGTTATTATTCCTATCAGTATCATATTATTACTTTTGATATACAGTTACATTATTGCCAAACCTTTAAAAAGAAGTATTGAATCAACGTTTGAAGCTTCAGCTAATAAAAATGCACATCTTATTGAAAGCTTGCATTCTATACAAACGATTAAATCTTTGGGAGCTGCCCATCATTCACAATGGATTTGGGAAGAGTCTACAGGAGAAATTGCCAAAAAATCGATGAAAAGCCGAATGCTTTCCAATTCAATTGTTGTTATTACACAATTTTTAATTCAATTGAATACTGTGGGTATTATTATTTATGGTGTTTATCAAATTAGTGAATTGGAATTATCATTGGGTGGATTAATTGCTGCTGTTATGTTGTCATCACGAGCGATTTCACCCATGGGGCAGGTATCGAATTTAATTGCCCAGTATCAACAAACGCGCAATGTGTTTATGACACTGGATGATATTATGAAACTACCGGTTGAAAGAGAAGAAGCCAAACCTTATGTAAGACGCCCCAGTTTTGAAGGACGAATCGGTTTTAATCACGTCAGCTTTTTATACCCTGAAGCACAAAAAGCCTCTTTATCCGATATCAGTTTTACGATTCAGGCAAAAGAGCGTGTGGGTATTATTGGAAAAGTAGGTTCAGGAAAAACCAGTATTGCCAAACTGCTTATTGGACTTTATGAACCAACAGAGGGTTCAATTACAATGGATGGCATCGATTCAAACCAAATTGATCCAGCCGATATTCGTCATAATATAGGTTATTTATCTCAAGATTTTAAGTTGATAAGAGGTACGATTCGAGATAATTTAATTTATCGAGATCCACAGATTAATGATGAACGCTTGTTAAAAGTTGCCAATTTATGTGGTACGGATCTCTTCGTCAATAAACTTCCCCTGGGTTTTGATACACCAGTTGGTGAAGAGGGAAATTATCTTTCGGGTGGACAAAGGCAATCTATCGCATTAGGCCGGGCTTTATTGCTGAATGAGCCTATTTTGATTTTAGATGAACCCTCCAGCCACATGGATACATCGGGTGAAATCGCTATTCGAGAAAGGCTTATGGAATACACAAAAGATAAAACACTGGTATTAATTACGCATAAATCATCTATGCTTTCATTAGTTGAACGTCTTATTGTGATAGATGATGGCCGTGTATTAATGGATGGTCCGAAACAAAAAGTATTGTCTGCCTTAAAGGGCATGCAGCGAGAATCTAACTAGTATGAGTGAATCAAAACATCATGTTGACCATGATTTGGCATATATGCGAAGCCTGTCTGCTGCAGTTGTGGAGCGATCGCCAAAACATTTGATTCTCATAGTATTTGTTATAGCCTTATTTTTTCTATTTGTGATTGTATGGATGGCATGGGCAAAAATTGATGTGGTTGTTCGTGGTAGCGGTAAAGTGATTCCTGCCCGTCAGGTACAACTTGTACAAAGTCTGGAAGGGGGTGTTGTTTCAGAGATTCTGGTGAAAGAAGGCGACTTTGTTGATGTGAATCAAGCCTTATTAAAATTGAGCGATGTGGCTTTTTCAAGTTCATTTCAAGAGAATCAACTGAAAGCTCATGAGTTAAAAGCAAAAAGTTTACGTTTGCAGGCAGAAGCTTACGGAAAAGCATTTTTATTGGATAAACAACTGGAAGTTGTTGCTCCCAGTTTAATTCAATCAGAAAAAAGTTTATATGATTCCAATAAACAACAATTAGATGAAACAATCAGTATTTACGAAGAACAGGTTCGTCAACAACAAAAATCATTGGAAGAAGCTGAGTCAAAAGCCAGACAACTTAAACGTTCTCTGGATTTATTAAAAAAAGAATTAAAAATTAAAGAACCTTTAATGAAAGATCGTATTATTAGTGAGATTGATTTTTTGCAGCTGCAACAAAGGGAGTCTGAAATGGAGGGTGAATTAGAAATTGCGAATATTTCTATTCCTAGATTGCAATCATTAATTCAGGAAGCAAAAGGCAAGTTGGAACAACATCGTTTGGATTTCAAAAATCAGGCAAAACGAGAACTTAACGAAGTGAATGCCGAAATTGCACGTATTGCTGAAACGCAAACGGCTTTAGAAGATCGTGTGAATCGAACCATACTAAGATCTCCAGTAAAAGGTATTGTAAAACGTTTGTATGCCAATTCAATTAATGGTGTTATTGAACCTGGTCGTCCAGCTTTGGAAATTGTTCCTTTAGGCGAATCTTTGGTTGTGGAAGTAAAAATAAAACCTTCAGATATTGCCTCAATAGAAATTAATCAAAAAGCACGACTTAAATTTACGGCGTTTGATTTTGCTATTGATGGTAGTTTGGATGGTACTGTCATTTTTGTAAGTGCAGACACAAGTACTAATGAAGAGGGTGAAAGTTTTTATATTGTACGTATTCACCCTGATCATCCTTATTTGGGGCATAGAAAAAAACAGAGAATGATTAAAGTGGGTATGACAACAGAAGCTGATATCATTACAGCAAAAAAAACGATTTTAGAATATCTTTTAAAACCGATTAATCGTGGATTAGAAAAAGCATTAAAGGAAAGTTAATATGATGATTGGTTTATATGTTTTATCTGATTCTATTAAATGGCACCTTCAACAGGTGTTCTCAAAAGTAGAGCTCCATTGTTTTTCAAATTTAGAATTAGCGTCCGATATGGATATTCATTTGATTCATAGTGGATCGTTTAATCCAGTCGTTCTGCAAGATTGTATGAAACAATATACTCAACAGATAAAAAACATAGGGATTATGGAAGATAAACCTAATTTAAACAGCATGCTTCATTTTTCTAAACAGGGTATTCGGGCATATTGTAATAGTTATATGGCAGCCTCACATTATCAGCAGTTGGTGTTAATGCTAAAAAATGGCCATAGCTGGTATCCTCCTCATTTACTGGAAGAAGCTTTAAGTCTGGCTCATAAAAACTTGGAAGAAGCCCATACTCAACATACTCATTCTCAAAATGATGTGTTTTCGGAGCTGACAAAAAGAGAAAAAGAAGTGGTCCTGAATATTGTTGAAGGAAAAAGCAATAAGGTGATTGCCGATGAATTGGGCATTAAAGAGCAAACAGTGAAGTCACATTTGACGAATATTTTTAAGAAATTGCCGGTGACAGACAGAGTCAGTTTAGTGCTTTTTGTAAAGCAAAAAGAGAGTGCTGTTTTAAATTCCAATTAGAATGTAAAAAATTTAGGTTTTTTTTGCTTTATATAGCCACTGGTCTGATCAGAAATTCTGTTAGTCATTTCTAATACTTTAGTCGCATACGTTATCTCATATTCCTTTCTATACTTTTCTTAATATGCCGTAGTTGACAGTATGAGAGGTATGTCATGGCGCAAAAAACAATTGGATACATTAGTGAATTATCGGGATCTGCTGAGATCCGTAGTTTTGAAGGTATTATTCGTGTCATTAAGGTAGGTGATATTGTTAGGGATGGCGATGTCTTAATAACCGGCAAGTCAACTCAAGTCGTTGTGACATTCTATGATGGGCATCAATTGCGTCTTGGTGAAGAGGCTGAAGTCCTGCTTGATGACACAGTGAGTTACAATGGCAGTTATGAACAAGGAGAAGTTGATCAGGTCTTATCATTACAGCAGGCTATTATTGATGGCATTGATCTGGCAGATTTAGAGGAAACCGCTGCAGGTGTTGCTACATCAGCAGGTGCTAATGCAGATGGATTACACCAGGCATCTATTTATGAAAGAAATGCTCAGGAAGGTCAGGTGGACAGCCGTTTATCACCTTTTGCTACAGGAAGTCTTTCAGATAACAGTAATGATTTTCGTGGTGATGATGACATTTTATTATTTGGAGATTTTGAAGCTACGATTAGTATTAATTCTATTACATCAGATAATGTCATTAACCTGGCAGAAAGTACGTCCTCTATACCCGTTACTGGTGTTGTAGATGGTAGTGCACGAGCTGGTGATACGATTACCCTACAAATTAATGGTAATACCTATACAAGCACTGTGGGTTCGGATAATACATTTACAGTTGATGTGCCTGGGACTGACCTGGTAGCTGATACGGAAATTTCTGCAACAGTAGAGGATGCTGCCGGTAACTTTTATTCTGCATCGACTAATGCTTCTCATCAAGTGGATTTGGAAGCCAGTGCCTCTATTACTGTCGATGATATTACATTAGATGATGTGATTAGTTTTGCTGAAAGTGGTCAGAGCGTGAATGTAACAGGGAGTGTTGCCGGAGATGCCAGTGAAGGAGACACAGTGAGCTTTACTGTGAATGGCACAGATTATTCTGGTACGGTTGCATCAGACAATACATTCAGCATTGCTGTTGCTGGTAGTGATTTGATGAATGAAACCAGTTTTGATGCAACCGTATCTGGTGCCGATAATGTGGATAATCCATTTGCAGCAGCAACCACATCCGTTCACCTTGTTGATGTGCATGTACCAACAGCAAGCATCGTTTTAGATACCAATATTACAGCGGATGATATCATTAATGCACTTGAAGAAAGTAGTGATATTACTGTTTCAGGAACAGTGGGTGGTGATGTTGTTGATGGCGATACAGTTACCTTAACAATTAATGAAACCGTATTTACCGGAACAGTCAGTGGTGGTGCTTTTAGTGTTAATATTCCGGGAACGGCATTAACTGCTGATAGTGATGCGACGATTGAAGCATCAGTGACTACATCAACGGGCAGTGTCAATGGTGAAGCAACAGCAAGCACTTCAGAAACGTATCTTATCGATACGATTAATCCTGTTGTTAATGATCAAAGCTTTGATTACTCAGAAGATCAAGTTGAAGATGCACTGATTGCAACAGTGAATGCAAGTGATAATGTTGCCGTCAGTCGCTTTCAATTTGATAATGGTACACAAATCAGTGATGACGGTTATTTTTCTATAAACAATAATGGTGAAATTCGTATTACTGCGGCGGGTGTTGCATCAGAAATTAATGATTTTTCGGTAGGGAATTCATCACATTCATATACCGTTGAAGTTATTGATACAGCAGGTAATCTTAATTCATCTGTGGTGACTTTAAATGAATTAAGGGTCAATGATCTTCCTATTGCTGGTGATGACAGTATTACAACGGATGAAGATACCTTAATTAACGCAACAGTACCTGTAGCAACAGATGCAGATGGAAATATTGTCAGTTATGTGTTAGAAACGAATGCTAATCAAGGGACTTTGACTTTTAATAATGATGGCAGTTATCGTTTTGAGCCTGGTACAGATTTTGACGATTTAGCGATTGGACAAACTCGCGAAGTTTCTTTTCGTTATACGGCAACAGATAATGATGGTGGCGTCAGTCAACCGGCAACAGTGACCATTACCGTCACTGGTGTGAATGATCCGGCAGTTGTTTCTTCAGATGCACAAACCCTGGCAGAAACTGATGCGCCATTGGTGACCATCGGTACCTTAACGTCTACTGACCCCGATAATACCGATAATAGTTTCACACCTGCTAATATCACAGGAACAATCGGTGACCTGGTATTGCTGGCGGATGGCAGTTGGACCTTTACGGCCAACTCTGCCTTCGATCATTTAAATATCGGCGACTCGGTGAATGAAACTTTCAATGTGACCTCGGAAGATGGCACGCCGACTACCGTACAAATCACGATTAATGGGTCTAATGATGCGGCCACGGTTTCCAGTGATGCTCAAACACTCATTGAGACGGATGCACCACTGGTAACCACCGGTACATTAACCTCTACGGATGTGGATAACACCGATAACTTATTTACGCCGGCTACGATTAACGGCACGATAGGTGATTTGGTGTTGTTGGCCGATGGTAGTTGGACCTTCACAGCGAATTCTGCCTTCGATAATTTGAACGTGGGTGATTCGGTGAATGAAACTTTTAATGTCACTTCCGAAGATGGCACACCGACGACGGTTCAGATTACCATCAATGGCACCAATGATGCGGCCACGGTTTCATCAGATTCACAAACACTCACTGAAACGGATGCACCATTAGTCACAACAGGTACATTAACCTCTACCGATCCAGACAATACAGACAATAGTTTCACACCGGCAACCATTAACGGAACAATAGGTGATTTAGTCTTGCTCGCCGATGGCAGTTGGACCTTTACGGCGAATAGTGCGTTTGACAATTTAAATGTGGGTGATTCGGTAAATGAAACTTTTAATGTCACATCCGAAGATGGTACGCCAACTACCGTACAAATCACGATTAATGGCACGAATGATGCGGCGACAGTTTCATCGGATTCACAAACACTCACTGAGACGGATGCACCACTGGTAACAACAGGTACATTAACGTCTACTGATCCTGACAACACAGATAATAATTTCACACCGGCAACGATTAACGGCACCATTGGTGACCTGGTTTTATTAGCGGATGGCAATTGGACCTTTACGGCCAACTCTGCGTTTGATCATTTGAACGTTGGCGATAATGTGAATGAAACCTTTAATGTGACCACAGAAGATGGCACACCCACGACGGTTCAGATTACGATTAATGGCACTAATGATACGGCAACGGTTTCATCGGACAGTCAGACACTTACTGAAACGGATGCGCCATTAGTGACCACAGGAACCTTAACCTCTACGGATGTGGATAACACAGATAACTCATTTATGCCAGCGAACATTAACGGCTCGATAGGTGATTTGGTGTTGTTGGCCGATGGCAGTTGGACCTTCACAGCGAACTCTGCATTCGATAATTTGAATGTGGGCGATTCGGTGAATGAAACCTTTAATGTGACCTCAGAAGATGGCACACCCACAACGGTACAAGTCACTATTAATGGCACCAATGATGCGGCCACAGTTTCATCGGACAGTCAGACTTTGACTGAAACGGATGCCCCATTAATCACAACGGGTACACTCACATCAACGGATGTGGACAATACGGATAACTCATTTACGCCAACGACCATTAACGGCACGATAGGTGATTTGGTGTTGTTGGTCGATGGTAGTTGGACCTTCACAGCGAATTCTGCATTCGACAATTTGAATGTGGGCGACAGTGTAAATGAAACTTTTAATGTGACCTCAGAAGATGGTACACCCACCACGGTTCAGATTACGATTAATGGCACCAATGATGCAGCCACAGTTTCATCGGACAGTCAGACACTCACTGAAACGGATGTGCCTCTTGTTACTACAGGCACTTTAACCTCTACGGATGTGGATAACACAGACAACTCATTTACGCCAGCGAATATTACCGGCGCCATTGGTGATTTAGTATTGTTGGCGGATGGCAGTTGGACTTTCACAGCGAATTCTGCATTCGATAATTTGAACGTTGGCGATTCGGTGAATGAAACTTTTAATGTGACCTCGGAAGATGGCACACCGACGACGGTTCAGATTACGATTAATGGTACCAATGATGCAGCGACGGTTTCATCGGACAGTCAGACTTTGACTGAGACGGATGCACCACTGGTTACCACAGGTACTTTAACCTCTACCGATCCAGATAATACCGACAATAGTTTCACTCCGGCCAATATTACGGGAACAATCGGAGATCTGGTTTTATTAGCGGATGGTAGCTGGACCTTTACCGCGAATTCTGCGTTTGATGAGTTGGATCCTGGTGATACAGTTAACGAAATATTTAATATCACTACAGAAGATGGGACACCAACAACGATACAAATTACCATCAATGGTACCAATGATTTACCAACGGTAAGTGGAACATTTATAGGTACAGTTAGTGAAGATAATATACTAACGACAAGTGGTAATTTATCAATCAGCGATGTAGATGGAGATGATAATCCGGTATTTAATGATGTGGTAGTGACAAACGGAGATAATAATTACGGTACATTTGAATTAACAGGTGGCGTTTGGACATACACGTTAAATAATGGTCACCCTGCAGTTCAAGGTTTAAGTAATGGAGATAGTTTAACTGATACGATAACATTTGTTGCAACAGATGGAACGAATCAGGTTATTACTGTTACCATCAATGGCACCAATGATGCAGCCACGGTTTCATCAGATTCACAAACACTCACTGAAACCGATGCACCATTAGTGACTACCGGTACATTAACGTCTACAGATGTAGATAATACGGATAACTCATTTACGCCAGCAACCATTAACGGCACCATTGGTGATTTAGTCTTGTTGACCGATGGCAGTTGGACCTTCACAGCGAATAGTGCATTCGACAATTTGAATGTCGGCGACAGTGTGAATGAAACTTTTAATGTCACTTCGGAAGATGGTACACCGACGACGGTTCAGATTACCATTAATGGCACCAATGATGCGGCAACAGTCAGCAGTGATGCTCAAACACTGATTGAAACCGATGCACCACTGGTAACAACCGGTACACTAACCTCTACGGATGTGGATAACACAGATAATAGTTTCACACCGGCAACGATTAACGGCACGATAGGTGATTTGGTGTTGTTGGCGGATGGCAGCTGGACCTTTACGGCCAACTCTGCATTTGATAATTTAAATGTGGGTGATTCGGTAAATGAAACTTTCAATGTGACCTCAGAAGACGGCACACCCACGACGGTTCAGATTACCATTAATGGCACCAATGATGCGGCGACGGTCAGCAGTGATGCTCAAACACTCACTGAAACCGATGCGCCTCTTGTTACTACAGGCACTTTAACGTCTACTGACCCTGATAATACGGATAACTCATTTACGCCGGCAACCATTAACGGCACGATAGGTGATTTGGTGCTGTTGGCCGATGGCAGTTGGACCTTTACGGCGAACTCTGCGTTTGATAATTTGAATGTGGGTGATTCGGTAAATGAAACTTTTAATGTGACCTCGGAAGATGGCACACCCACCACGGTTCAAATTACGATTAATGGTACCAATGATGCGGCGACAGTTAGTAGTGATTCTCAAACGTTAACTGAAACCGATGTGCCTCTTGTGACTACAGGCACTTTAACGTCTACGGATGTGGATAACACAGATAATAGTTTCACTCCGGCCAATATCACAGGAACAATCGGTGATTTGGTTTTATTAGCGGATGGGAGCTGGACCTTCACAGCCAACTCTGCATTCGATCATTTAAATGTCGGCGATAGTGTAAATGAAACTTTCAATGTGACTTCGGAAGATGGTACGCCAACGACGGTTCAGATTACCATTAATGGCACCAATGATGTGGCAACCGTTTCCAGTGATGCTCAAACACTGACTGAAACGGATGCGCCGCTGGTAACCACGGGTACACTGACATCAACGGATGTGGATAATACGGATAACTCATTTACGCCAGCAACGATTAACGGCACGATAGGTGATTTGGTGTTGTTGGCGGATGGCAGTTGGACCTTTACGGCCAACTCTGCGTTTGACAATTTAAATGTGGGCGACAGTGTAAATGAAACTTTTAATGTGACCTCAGAAGATGGCACACCCACGACGGTTCAGATTACCATTAATGGCACTAATGATGCGGCAACAGTCAGCAGTGATGCTCAAACACTGATTGAAACCGATGCGCCGCTGGTAACCACGGGTACACTGACATCAACGGATGTGGATAATACGGATAACTCATTTACGCCAGCAACGATTAACGGCACGATAGGTGATTTGGTGTTGTTGGCGGATGGCAGTTGGACCTTTACGGCCAACTCTGCGTTTGACAATTTAAATGTGGGCGACAGTGTAAATGAAACTTTTAATGTGACCTCGGAAGATGGCACACCCACGACGGTTCAGATTACCATTAATGGCACTAATGATGCGGCAACAGTCAGCAGTGATGCTCAAACACTGATTGAAACCGATGCACCACTGGTAACAACCGGTACACTAACCTCTACGGATGTGGATAACACAGATAATAGTTTCACACCGGCAACGATTAACGGCACTATCGGTGATTTGGTCTTGTTGGCCGATGGCAGTTGGACCTTTACGGCGAATTCTGCGTTTGACAATTTGAATGTGGGCGATTCGGTAAATGAAACTTTCAATGTCACCTCAGAAGATGGCACACCCACAACGGTACAAATCACCATTAATGGCACCAATGATGCGGCCACAGTTTCATCGGACAGTCAGACTTTGACTGAAACGGATGCCCCATTAATCACAACGGGTACACTCACATCAACGGATGTGGACAATACGGATAACTCATTTACGCCAGCGACCATTAACGGCACGATAGGTGATTTGGTGTTGTTGGCCGATGGTAGTTGGACCTTTACGGCCAACTCTGCGTTTGACAATTTAAATGTGGGCGATAGTGTAAATGAAACTTTCAATGTTACTTCGGAAGATGGCACACCGACGACGGTTCAGATTACGATTAATGGCACCAATGATGCGGCGACAGTATCGAGTGATTCACAAACACTCACTGAAACGGATGCGCCGCTGGTAACCACGGGTACACTGACATCAACGGATGTGGATAACACAGACAACTCATTTACGCCAGCGAATATTACCGGCGCCATTGGTGATTTAGTATTGTTGGCGGATGGCAGTTGGACCTTCACAGCCAACTCTGCATTCGATAATTTGAATGTGGGTGATAGTGTAAATGAAACTTTTAATGTCACTTCGGAAGATGGTACACCCACCACGGTTCAAATTACCATTAATGGCACTAATGATGCGGCAACTGTTTCCAGTGATGCTCAAACACTGGCTGAAACCGATGCACCACTGGTAACAACCGGTACACTAACGTCTACGGATGTGGACAACACAGATAATAGTTTCACACCGGCAACGATTAACGGCACTATCGGTGATTTGGTCTTGTTGGCCGATGGCAGTTGGACCTTTACGGCGAATTCTGCATTCGATAATTTGAACGTCGGTGATAGTGTCAATGAAACTTTTAATGTCACTTCGGAAGATAGTACACCCACCACGGTTCAAATTACCATTAATGGCACCAATGATGCGGCGACAGTTTCTTCCGATAGTCAGACTTTGAGTGAGACGGATGCGCCTCTTGTTACTACAGGTACTTTAACGTCTACGGATGTGGATAACACAGATAACTCATTTACGCCGGCAACCATTAACGGCACTATCGGTGATTTAGTCTTGTTGGCTGATGGCAGTTGGACCTTTACGGCCAACTCTGCGTTTGACAATTTAAATGTGGGCGACAGTGTAAATGAAACTTTTAATGTGACCTCGGAAGATGGCACACCAACCACGGTTCAGATTACCATCAATGGCACCAATGATGCGGCCACGGTTTCATCAGATTCACAAACACTGACTGAGACGGATGCGCCACTGGTAACCACGGGTACACTGACATCAACGGATGTGGACAATACAGATAATAGTTTCATACCGGCAACCATTAACGGGACTATTGGTGACTTGGTGTTATTGGCCGATGGCAGCTGGACGTTTACGGCGAATAGTGAATTCGATAATTTAAATGTCGGCGACAGTGTAAATGAAACTTTTAATGTCACTTCGGAAGATGGTACACCGACGACAGTTCAGATTACCATCAATGGCACTAATGATGCGGCGACAGTCAGCAGTGATGCTCAAACACTCGTTGAAACCGATGCGCCTCTTGTTACTACAGGCACTTTAACGTCTACGGATGTGGATAATACAGACAACTCATTTACGCCGGCAACCATTAACGGGACTATTGGTGACCTGGTGTTATTGGCCGATGGCAGTTGGACGTTTACGGCGAATTCTGCATTCGATAATTTGAACGTGGGCGACAGTGTAAATGAAACTTTCAATGTGACTTCAGAAGATGGTACGCCAACGACGGTACAAATCACGATTAATGGCACCAATGATGCGGCGACAGTCAGCAGTGATGCTCAAACACTCGTTGAAACCGATGCGCCTCTTGTTACTACAGGCACTTTAACGTCTACGGATGTGGATAATACAGACAACTCATTTACGCCGGCAACCATTAACGGGACTATTGGTGACCTGGTGTTATTGGCCGATGGCAGTTGGACGTTTACGGCGAATTCTGCATTCGATAATTTGAACGTGGGCGACAGTGTAAATGAAACTTTCAATGTGACTTCAGAAGATGGTACGCCAACGACGGTACAAATCACGATTAATGGCACCAATGATGCGGCGACAGTATCGAGTGATTCACAAACACTGACTGAAACGGATGCACCATTAATCACAACGGGTACATTAACGTCTACGGATGTGGATAACACCGATAACTCATTTACGCCGGCAACCATTAACGGAACAATAGGTGATTTGGTGTTGTTGGCGGATGGCAGTTGGACCTTTACGGCCAACTCTGCATTCGACAATTTGAATGTCGGCGATTCGGTAAATGAAACTTTCAATGTGACCTCAGAAGATGGTACGCCAACGACGGTTCAGATTACCATCAATGGCACCAATGATGCGGCAACTGTTTCCAGTGATGCTCAAACACTCACTGAAACCGATGCGCCATTAGTGACCACAGGCACTTTAACCTCTACTGATCCTGATAACACAGACAATAGTTTCACGCCGGCAACCATTAACGGCACTATCGGTGATTTAGTCTTGTTGGCCGATGGTAGTTGGACCTTCACAGCCAACTCTGCATTCGATAATTTGAACGTTGGCGATAGTGTAAATGAAACTTTCAATGTCACCTCAGAAGATGGTACACCGACGACGGTTCAGATTACCATCAATGGCACCAATGATGCGGCAACCGTTTCATCAGATTCACAAACACTCACTGAAACGGATGCGCCATTAATCACAACGGGTACACTAACGTCTACGGATGTGGATAATACGGATAACTCATTTACGCCAGCAACCATTAACGGGACTATTGGTGATTTGGTATTGCTTGCCGATGGCAGTTGGACGTTTACGGCGAATAGTGCATTCGATAATTTGAACGTCGGCGACAGTGTAAATGAAACCTTTAATGTCACTTCGGAAGATGGCACACCGACGACGGTTCAGATTACCATTAATGGCACCAATGATGCGGCGACAGTATCGAGTGATTCACAAACACTCACTGAAACGGATGCGCCGCTGGTAACCACGGGTACACTGACATCAACGGATGTGGACAATACAGATAATAGTTTCATACCGGCAACCATTAACGGGACTATTGGTGACTTGGTGTTATTGGCCGATGGCAGCTGGACGTTTACGGCGAATAGTGAATTCGATAATTTAAATGTCGGCGACAGTGTCAATGAAACTTTTAATGTCACTTCGGAAGATGGTACGCCAACGACGGTACAAATCACCATCAATGGCACTAATGATGCGGCCACGGTTTCATCAGATTCACAAACACTCACTGAAACCGATGCACCATTAATCACAACGGGTACACTGACATCTACGGATGTGGATAATGCTGATAACTCATTTACACCGGCAACCATTAACGGGACTATTGGAGATTTGATATTGTTGGCCGATGGCAGTTGGACGTTTACGGCGAATTCTGCATTCGATAATTTAAATGTGGGTGATTCGGTAAATGAAACTTTTAATGTGACCTCAGAAGATGGCACATCGACGACGGTACAAATCACGATTAATGGCACCAATGATGCGGCGACAGTATCGAGTGATACTCAAACACTCACTGAAACGGATGCCCCATTAATCACAACAGGAACCTTAACCTCTACGGATGTGGATAACACAGATAATAGTTTCACGCCGGCGACCATTAACGGCACGATAGGTGATTTAGTCTTGTTGGCCGATGGCAGTTGGACCTTCACAGCCAACTCTGCATTTGATAATTTAAATGTCGGCGACAGTGTAAATGAAACTTTTAATGTGACCTCAGAAGATGGCACACCGACGACGGTACAAATCACGATTAATGGCACCAATGATGCGCCGACAGTAAGTGGGATCTTTTCAGGTACGGTTGTTGAGGATACGACATTATCAGCTAGCGGTGCACTTTCTATATCTGATGTTGATAATACTCCGACTTTTAATGATACAGGCGTACTTTCTGGTGATAATAACTACGGCACATTCCAACTAACAGGTGGTACTTGGGTTTATAGTTTAAATAATAGTAATCTTGCAGTACAAGCACTTGATACAGGAGATACATTAACAGATAGCATCACTTTTACAGCAACTGATGGCACGACTCAGATTATTACGATCACGATAGAAGGGTTGGATGAAGGTGCAATAATTACTGCAGATGATAGTGGAACAATTACAGAAGATGCTGCGCCTAATACTGTTAGTGGTGATGTGTTAGCGAACGATTCTGACCCGGATGGAGATCCACTAAGTGTTATAGAGGTCAATGGTGTTTCTGGTAATGTGAATAATGCAGTATTGGGTACTTATGGTGAAATAAATATTAGTAATACAGGTGGCTATACTTACACATTAAATAATAGTAGTGCAGCAACACAGGCATTAGCTGATGGTCAAATTGTAACAGAAACCTTTAGTTATACAGTTGATGATGGCTTTGGTAATACATCAAAAGCGAATGTTGTGATTACTATTACAGGCACTAATGATGCAGCGACAGTATCGAGTGATACTCAAACACTGACTGAAACGGATGCGCCATTAATCACAACGGGTACATTAACGTCTACGGATGTGGATAACACAGATAACTCATTTACGCCGGCGACCATTAACGGGACTATTGGTGATTTGGTCTTGTTGGCCGATGGCAGTTGGACCTTTACGGCTAACTCTGCGTTTGACAATTTAAATGTGGGCGACAGTGTAAATGAAACTTTTAATGTGACCTCAGAAGATGGCACACCCACGACGGTTCAGATTACGATTAATGGCACTAATGATGCGGCAACAGTCAGCAGTGATGCTCAAACACTGATTGAAACCGATGCACCACTGGTAACAACCGGTACACTAACCTCTACGGATGTGGACAATACAGATAATAGTTTCATACCGGCGACCATTAACGGGACTATTGGTGATTTGGTCTTGTTGGCCGATGGCAGTTGGACCTTCACAGCCAGCTCTGCGTTCGATAATTTGAACGTTGGCGATAGTGTAAATGAAACTTTTAATGTGACCTCAGAAGATGGCACACCGACGACGGTTCAGATTACCATCAATGGCACCAATGATGCGGCCACGGTTTCATCAGATTCACAAACACTCGTTGAAACGGATGCACCATTAATCACAACGGGTACATTAACGTCTACGGATGTGGACAACACAGATAATAGTTTCACACCGGCAACGATTAACGGCACGATAGGTGATTTAGTATTATTGGCTGATGGCAGTTGGACCTTCACGGCGAATTCTGCATTCGATAATTTGAATGTGGGTGATTCGGTAAATGAAACTTTTAATGTGACCTCGGAAGATGGCACACCGACGACGGTTCAGATTACCATCAATGGCACTAATGATGCGGCGACAGTATCGAGTGATTCACAAACACTCACTGAAACGGATGCGCCGCTGGTAACCACGGGTACACTGACATCAACGGATGTGGATAACACCGATAACTCATTTACGCCTGCAACCATTAACGGCACGATAGGTGATTTAGTCTTGTTGGCGGATGGTAGTTGGACCTTTACGGCGAATAGCGCATTCGATCATTTGAATGTGGGTGATTCGGTAAATGAAACTTTTAATGTCACCTCAGAAGATGGCACACCCACGACGGTTCAGATTACCATCAATGGTACCAATGATGCAGCCACGGTTTCATCAGATTCACAAACACTCACTGAGACCGATGCGCCTCTTGTTACTACAGGTACATTAACCTCTACCGATCCAGACAATACAGACAATAGTTTCACACCGGCAACCATTAACGGCACTATCGGTGATTTAGTCTTGTTGGCGGATGGCAGCTGGACCTTTACGGCGAATTCTGCATTCGACAATTTAAATGTCGGCGATAGTGTAAATGAAACTTTTAATGTCACTTCGGAAGATGGTACGCCAACCACCGTACAAATCACGATTAATGGCACCAATGATGCGGCCACGGTTTCATCAGATTCACAAACACTCACTGAGACCGATGCGCCTCTTGTTACTACAGGCACTTTAACGTCTACTGACCCTGATAATACGGATAACTCATTTACGCCGGCAACCATTAACGGCACGATAGGTGATTTGGTGCTGTTGGCCGATGGCAGTTGGACCTTTACGGCGAACTCTGCGTTTGATAATTTGAATGTGGGTGATTCGGTAAATGAAACTTTTAATGTCACCTCAGAAGATGGCACACCCACGACGGTTCAGATTACCATCAATGGTACCAATGATGCAGCCACGGTTTCATCAGATTCACAAACACTCACTGAGACCGATGCGCCTCTTGTTACTACAGGTACATTAACCTCTACCGATCCAGACAATACAGACAATAGTTTCACACCGGCAACCATTAACGGCACTATCGGTGATTTAGTCTTGTTGGCGGATGGCAGCTGGACCTTTACGGCGAATTCTGCGTTTGACAATTTAAATGTCGGCGATAGTGTAAATGAAACTTTTAATGTGACCTCAGAAGACGGCACACCGACTACCATTCAGATTACGATTAATGGCACCAATGATGCGGCGACGGTTTCATCAGATTCACAAACACTCGTTGAAACGGATGCACCATTAGTCACAACGGGTACACTGACATCAACGGATGTGGATAACACCGATAACTCATTTACACCGGCAACCATTAACGGGACTATTGGTGACTTGGTGTTGTTGGCCGATGGCAGCTGGACCTTCACGGCGAATTCTGCGTTCGACAATTTGAACGTCGGTGATAGTGTAAATGAAACTTTCAATGTCACTTCGGAAGATGGTACACCGACGACAGTTCAGATTACCATCAATGGCACCAATGATGCGGCAACCGTTTCCAGTGATTCACAAACACTCACTGAGACGGATGCGCCGCTGGTAACCACGGGTACACTGACATCTACGGATGTGGATAATGCTGATAACTCATTTACACCGGCAACCATTAACGGGACTATTGGAGATTTGATATTGTTGGCCGATGGCAGTTGGACGTTTACGGCGAATTCTGCATTCGACAATTTGAATGTCGGCGATAGTGTAAATGAAATTTTTAATGTCACTTCCGAAGATGGTACACCGACGACGGTTCAGATTACGATTAATGGCACGAATGATGCAGCCACAGTTAGTAGTGATGCTCAAACGTTAACTGAAACCGATGCGCCTCTTGTGACTACAGGTACTTTAACGTCCACAGATCCTGATAATACGGATAACTCTTTCACTCCAGCAACCATTAACGGCACCATTGGTGATTTGGTGTTGTTGGCGGATGGTAGTTGGACCTTTACCGCCAACTCTGCGTTTGATAATTTGAATGTGGGTGATTCGGTAAATGAAACTTTTAATGTCACTTCCGAAGATGGCACACCGACGACGGTTCAGATTACGATTAATGGCACCAATGATGCGGCCACAGTTTCATCGGACAGTCAGACTTTGACTGAAACGGATGCACTATTAATCACAACAGGAACTTTAACGTCTACGGATGTGGACAATACGGATAATTCATTTACGCCGGCGACCATTAATGGCACGATAGGTGATTTAGTCTTGTTGGCCGATGGCAGTTGGACCTTCACAGCGAATAGTGCATTCGACAATTTAAATGTCGGCGATTCGGTAAATGAAACTTTTAATGTCACCTCGGAAGATGGCACACCCACCACGGTTCAAATTACCATTAATGGCACCAATGATGCGGCCACGGTTTCATCAGATTCACAAACACTCACTGAAACCGATGCACCATTAATCACAACAGGAACCTTAACCTCTACGGATCCTGACAATACGGATAACTCATTTACTCCGGCAACCATTAACGGGACGATAGGTGATTTGGTGTTATTGGCGGATGGCAGTTGGACCTTCACAGCGAATTCAGCATTCGATAATTTGAATGTGGGTGATAGTGTCAATGAAACTTTTAATGTCACTTCCGAAGATGGCACACCGACGACGGTTCAGATTACCATCAATGGCACTAATGATGCGGCGACAGTCAGCAGTGATGCTCAAACACTCGTTGAAACCAGTGCGCCATTAGTCACAACGGGTACACTGACATCAACGGATGTGGATAATACGGATAACTCATTTACACCGGCAACCATTAACGGCACGATAGGTGATTTGGTGCTGTTGGCCGATGGCAGTTGGACCTTCACAGCCAACTCTGCATTCGACAATTTAAATGTCGGCGACAGTGTGAATGAAACTTT
The DNA here is from genome assembly GCA_965230335.1 of Kangiellaceae bacterium. Classification (GTDB taxonomy): domain Bacteria; phylum Pseudomonadota; class Gammaproteobacteria; order Enterobacterales; family Kangiellaceae; genus CBDDKS01. Next base: position 2,727,891 of record CBDDKS010000006.1, read on the forward strand.
CAATGTGACTTCAGAAGATGGCACGCCAACCACGGTTCAAATTACCATTAATGGCACCAATGATGCGGCCACGGTTTCATCGGACAGTCAGACTTTGAGTGAGACGGATGCGCCTCTTGTTACTACAGGTACTTTAACGTCTACGGATGTGGATAATGCTGATAATAGTTTCACACCGGCCAATATCACAGGAACAATCGGTGATTTGGTTTTATTAGCGGATGGTAGTTGGACCTTCACAGCCAACTCTGCATTCGACAATTTAAATGTCGGTGATAGTGTCAATGAAACTTTCAATGTGACCTCGGAAGATGGCACACCCACCACGGTACAGATTACCATCAATGGCACTAATGATGCGGCGACGGTATCTTCAGACAGTCAGACTTTGAGTGAAACCGATGCGCCTCTTGTTACTACAGGTACATTAACCTCTACCGATCCAGACAATACAGACAATAGTTTCACACCGGCAACCATTAACGGCACGATAGGTGATTTGGTGTTGTTGGCCGATGGCAGTTGGACCTTTACGGCTAACTCTGCGTTTGACAATTTAAATGTCGGCGATAGTGTCAATGAAACTTTCAATGTTACTTCGGAAGATGGCACACCGACGACAGTTCAGATTACCATCAATGGCACCAATGATGCGGCCACAGTTAGTAGTGATGCTCAAACACTGACTGAAACCGATGCGCCTCTTGTGACTACAGGCACTTTAACGTCCACAGATCCTGATAACACAGATAACTCATTTACACCGGCGACCATTAACGGGACTATTGGTGACCTGGTATTGCTTGCCGATGGCAGTTGGACCTTCACGGCGAATAGTGCGTTTGACAATTTGAACGTCGGTGATAGTGTCAATGAAACTTTTAATGTCACTTCGGAAGATGGTACGCCAACGACGGTTCAGATTACCATCAATGGCACCAATGATGCGGCGACAGTATCGAGTGATTCACAAACACTCACTGAAACGGATGCGCCGCTGGTAACCACGGGTACACTGACATCAACGGATGTGGACAATACAGATAATAGTTTCATACCGGCAACCATTAACGGGACTATTGGTGATTTGGTCTTGTTGGCCGATGGTAGCTGGACCTTCACAGCCAACTCTGCATTTGATAATTTAAATGTCGGCGACAGTGTAAATGAAACTTTCAATGTCACTTCCGAAGATGGCACACCGACGACGGTTCAGATTACCATCAATGGCACCAATGATGTGGCTACGGTTTCATCGGATTCTCAGACACTCACTGAAACCGATGCATCACTGGTAACCACAGGTACACTGACATCAACGGATGTTGATAACACCGATAACTCATTTACGCCGGCAACCATTAACGGCACTATCGGTGACCTGGTGTTATTGGCCGATGGCAGTTGGACCTTCACAGCCAACTCTGCATTCGACAATTTAAATGTCGGTGATAGTGTAAATGAAACTTTCAATGTGACCTCGGAAGATGGCACACCGACGACGGTTCAGATTACCATCAATGGCACCAATGATGCGGCAACTGTTTCCAGTGATGCTCAAACACTGACTGAAACCGATGCGCCTCTTGTGACTACAGGCACTTTAACGTCCACAGATCCTGATAACACCGATAACTCATTTACGCCTGCGACGATTACCGGGACTATTGGTGATTTGGTATTGTTGGCGGATGGCAGTTGGACGTTTACGGCGAATTCTGCCTTCGATAATTTGAATGTCGGCGATTCGGTAAATGAAACTTTTAATGTCACCTCAGAAGATGGTACGCCAACGACGGTACAGATTACCATTAATGGCACTAATGATGCGGCAACAGTCAGCAGTGATGCTCAAACTCTAGTTGAAACCGATGCCCCATTAATCACAATGGGTACACTGACATCAACGGATGTGGATAACACCGATAACTCATTTACGCCAGCGACCATTAACGGCACGATAGGTGATTTGGTGTTGTTGGCCGATGGCAGTTGGACCTTCACAGCCAACTCTGCATTTGACAATTTAAATGTGGGCGATAGTGTCAATGAAACTTTTAATGTGACCTCGGAAGATGGCACACCGACGACGGTTCAGATTACCATCAATGGCACCAATGATGCGGCGACAGTCAGCAGTGATACTCAAACACTGACTGAAACCGATGCGCCATTAGTCACAACGGGTACACTGACATCAACGGATGTGGATAATACGGATAACTCATTTACACCGGCAACCATTAACGGCACTATCGGTGATTTGGTCTTGTTGGCCGATGGCAGTTGGACGTTTACGGCTAACTCTGCGTTTGACAATTTAAATGTCGGCGATAGTGTAAATGAAACTTTCAATGTGACTTCAGAAGATGGCACGCCAACGACGGTACAGATTACCATTAATGGCACTAATGATGCGGCAACAGTCAGCAGTGATGCTCAAACACTGACTGAAACGGATGCACCGCTGGTAACCACAGGTACACTGACATCAACGGATGTGGATAACACCGATAACTCATTTACGCCAGCGACCATTAACGGCACGATAGGTGATTTGGTGTTGTTGGCCGATGGCAGTTGGACCTTCACAGCCAACTCTGCATTCGATAATTTAAATGTGGGTGATAGTGTCAATGAAACTTTCAATGTCACTTCAGAAGATGGTACACCGACGACGGTTCAGATTACCATCAATGGCACTAATGATGCGGCGACGGTATCTTCAGACAGTCAGACTTTGAGTGAAACCGATGCGCCTCTTGTTACTACAGGTACATTAACCTCTACCGATCCAGACAATACAGACAATAGTTTCACACCGGCAACCATTAACGGCACGATAGGTGATTTGGTGTTATTGGCCGATGGCAGCTGGACCTTCACAGCCAACTCTGCATTCGACAATTTAAATGTGGGTGATTCGGTAAATGAAACTTTTAATATCACATCCGAAGATGGTACACCCACGACGGTTCAGATTACCATCAATGGCACCAATGATGTGGCCACGGTTTCATCGGATTCTCAGACACTCACTGAAACCGATGCATCACTGGTAACCACAGGTACACTGACATCAACGGATGTTGATAACACAGATAACTCATTTACGCCGGCAACCATTAACGGCACTATCGGTGATTTGGTGTTATTGGCCGATGGCAGTTGGACCTTCACAGCCAACTCTGCATTCGACAATTTAAATGTCGGTGATAGTGTAAATGAAACTTTCAATGTGACCTCGGAAGATGGCACACCCACGACGGTTCAGATTACCATCAATGGCACCAATGATGCGGCGACAGTCAGCAGTGATACTCAAACACTGACTGAAACCGATGCGCCTCTTGTTACTACAGGAACCTTAACCTCTACCGATCCAGACAATACAGACAACAGTTTCACACCGGCGACGATTAACGGCACGATAGGTGATTTGGTGTTGTTGGCCGATGGCAGCTGGACCTTCACAGCGAATAGTGCATTCGATAATTTGAATGTGGGTGATTCGGTAAATGAAACTTTCAATGTGACCTCAGAAGATGGTACGCCAACGACGGTACAGATTACCATTAATGGCACTAATGATGCGGCAACAGTCAGCAGTGATGCTCAAACTCTAGTTGAAACCGATGCCCCATTAATCACAACGGGTACACTGACATCAACGGATGTGGATAACACCGATAACTCATTTACGCCAGCGACCATTAACGGCACGATAGGTGACCTGGTGTTATTGGCCGATGGCAGTTGGACGTTTACGGCGAATTCTGCATTCGACAATTTGAATGTGGGTGATTCGGTAAATGAAACCTTTAATGTCACTTCGGAAGATGGCACACCGACGACGGTACAAATCACCATCAATGGCACCAATGATGCGGCAACCGTTTCATCAGATTCACAAACACTGACTGAAACGGATGCGCCATTAGTCACAACCGGTACACTGACATCAACGGATGTTGATAACACAGATAACTCATTTACGCCGGCAACCATTAACGGCACGATAGGTGATTTGGTATTGTTGGCCGATGGCAGTTGGACCTTCACAGCCAACTCTGCATTTGATAATTTAAATGTCGGCGATAGTGTAAATGAAACTTTCAATGTGACTTCAGAAGATGGCACACCACTGACGACGGTACAAATCACCATCAATGGCACTAATGATGCGGCCACGGTTTCATCAGATTCACAAACACTCACTGAGACCGATGCGCCGATGCACCATTGTTACTACAGGCACTTTAACCTCTACGGATGTGGATAACACAGACAATAGTTTCACACCGGCAACCATTAACGGCACGATAGGTGATTTGGTGTTGTTGGCCGATGGCAGTTGGACCTTTACGGCCAACTCTGCATTCGATAATTTGAATGTGGGTGATAGTGTCAATGAAACTTTTAATGTGACCTCGGAAGATGGCACACCGACGACGGTTCAGATTACCATCAATGGCACCAATGATGCGGCGACAGTCAGCAGTGATACTCAAACACTGACTGAAACGGATGCGCCATTAGTCACAACGGGTACACTGACATCAACGGATGTGGATAATACGGATAACTCATTTACGCCGGCGACCATTAACGGGACTATTGGTGACTTGGTATTGTTGGCCGATGGCAGTTGGACCTTTACGGCGAATTCTGCGTTCGACAATTTAAATGTCGGCGACAGTGTGAATGAAACTTTTAATGTGACTTCAGAAGATGGCACACCGACGACGGTTCAGATTACCATCAATGGCACCAATGATGCGGCGACAGTCAGCAGTGATACTCAAACACTGACTGAAACCGATGCGCCTCTTGTGACTACAGGCACTTTAACGTCCACAGATCCTGATAACACCGATAACTCATTTACGCCGGCAACCATTAACGGGACTATTGGTGACCTGGTGTTATTGGCCGATGGCAGTTGGACGTTTACGGCGAATTCTGCATTCGACAATTTGAATGTGGGTGATTCGGTAAATGAAACCTTTAATGTCACTTCGGAAGATGGCACACCGACGACGGTTCAGATTACCATCAATGGCACCAATGATGCGGCCACGGTTTCATCAGATTCACAAACACTGACTGAAACGGATGCACCATTAGTCACAACAGGAACCTTAACCTCCACAGATCCTGACAATACGGATAACTCATTTACGCCGGCAACCATTAACGGCACGATAGGTGATTTGGTATTGTTGGCCGATGGCAGTTGGACCTTTACGGCGAATGCTGCATTCGATCATTTAAATGTCGGCGATAGTGTAAATGAAACTTTTAATGTCACTTCGGAAGATGGTACGCCAACGACGGTTCAGATTACCATCAATGGCACCAATGATGCGGCAACTGTTTCCAGTGATGCTCAAACACTCACTGAAACCGATGCACCATTAGTCACAACGGGTACACTGACATCAACGGATGTGGATAATACGGATAACTCATTTACACCGGCAACCACTAACGGGACTATTGGTGACCTGGTGTTGTTGGCCGATGGCAGTTGGACCTTTACGGCTAACTCTGCGTTTGACAATTTAAATGTCGGCGATAGTGTAAATGAAACTTTCAATGTCACTTCGGAAGATGGCACACCCACCACGGTTCAGATTACCATCAATGGCACTAATGATGCGGCGACAGTCAGCAGTGATTCACAAACACTCGTTGAAACGGATGCACCATTAGTCACAACGGGTACACTGACATCAACGGATGTGGATAACACAGACAACTCATTTACGCCAGCGACCATTAACGGGACTATTGGTGACTTGGTATTGCTTGCCGATGGCAGCTGGACCTTCACAGCCAACTCTGCATTCGATAATTTAAATGTGGGTGATAGTGTAAATGAAACTTTCAATGTGACTTCCGAAGATGGTACGCCAACGACGGTTCAGATTACGATTAATGGCACTAATGATGCAGCGACAGTCAGCAGTGATGCTCAAACACTCACTGAGACGGATGCACAATTAATCACAACAGGAACCTTAACCTCTACGGATGTAGATAACACAGATAATAGTTTCACACCAGCGACGATTAACGGCACTATTGGTGACTTGGTATTGCTTGCCGATGGTAGCTGGACCTTTACGGCCAACTCTGCGTTTGACAATTTGAATGTGGGTGATAGTGTCAATGAAACTTTTAATGTGACCTCGGAAGATGGCACACCGACGACGGTACAAATCACGATTAATGGCACCAATGATGCGGCGACAGTCAGCAGTGATTCACAAACACTCGTTGAAACGGATGCACCATTAATCACAACGGGTACATTAACGTCTACGGATGTGGATAATGCTGATAATAGTTTCACACCAGCGACGATTACCGGGACTATTGGTGACTTGGTGTTGCTGGCGGATGGCAGTTGGACCTTCACAGCCAACTCTGCATTCGATAATTTGAATGTGGGTGATTCGGTAAATGAAACTTTTAATGTGACCTCGGAAGATGGCACACCGACGACGGTTCAGATTACCATCAATGGCACCAATGATGCGGCCACAGTTTCATCGGATTCTCAGACACTCACTGAAACCGATGCGCCATTAGTCACAACGGGTACATTAACGTCTACGGATGTGGATAATGCTGATAATAGTTTCACTCCGGCCAATATCACAGGAACAATCGGTGACTTGGTGTTGCTGGCGGATGGCAGTTGGACCTTCACAGCCAACTCTGCATTCGATAATTTGAATGTGGGTGATAGTGTCAATGAAACTTTTAATGTGACTTCCGAAGATGGTACGCCAACGACGGTACAGATTACCATTAATGGCACTAATGATGCGGCGACGGTCAGCAGTGATGCTCAAACACTCGTTGAAACCGATGCGCCTCTTGTTACTACAGGCACTTTAACCTCTACGGATGTGGATAACACAGACAATAGTTTCACACCGGCAACCATTAACGGCACTATCGGTGATTTGGTCTTGTTGGCCGATGGCAGTTGGACGTTTACGGCTAACTCTGCGTTTGACAATTTAAATGTCGGCGATAGTGTAAATGAAACTTTCAATGTTACTTCGGAAGATGGCACACCGACGACAGTTCAGATTACCATCAATGGCACCAATGATGCGGCCACAGTTAGTAGTGATGCTCAAACACTGACTGAAACCGATGCGCCTCTTGTGACTACAGGCACTTTAACGTCCACAGATCCTGATAACACAGATAACTCATTTACACCGGCGACCATTAACGGGACTATTGGTGACCTGGTATTGCTTGCCGATGGCAGTTGGACCTTCACGGCGAATAGTGCGTTTGACAATTTGAACGTCGGTGATAGTGTCAATGAAACTTTTAATGTCACTTCAGAAGATGGTACGCCAACGACGGTTCAGATTACGATTAATGGCACCAATGATGCGGCGACAGTATCGAGTGATTCACAAACACTCACTGAAACGGATGCGCCGCTGGTAACCACGGGTACACTGACATCAACGGATGTGGACAATACAGATAATAGTTTCATACCGGCAACCATTAACGGGACTATTGGTGATTTGGTCTTGTTGGCCGATGGTAGCTGGACCTTTACGGCGAATTCTGCGTTTGACAATTTAAATGTGGGTGATAGTGTCAATGAAACTTTCAATGTGACCTCAGAAGATGGTACGCCAACGACGGTTCAGATTACCATCAATGGCACTAATGATGCGGCCACGGTTTCATCAGATTCACAAACACTCACTGAGACCGATGCGCCTCTTGTTACTACAGGCACTTTAACCTCTACTGATCCTGATAACACAGACAATAGTTTCACACCGGCAACCATTAACGGGACTATTGGTGACCTGGTGTTATTGGCCGATGGCAGCTGGACCTTTACGGCCAACTCTGCGTTTGACAATTTGAATGTGGGTGATAGTGTAAATGAAACTTTCAATGTGACCTCAGAAGATGGCACACCGACGACGGTTCAAATTACGATTAATGGCACCAATGATGCGGCCACGGTTTCATCAGATTCACAAACACTCACTGAAACGGATGCACCATTAATCACAACAGGTACATTAACCTCTACAGATGTGGATAACACCGATAACTCATTTACGCCTGCGAATATTACCGGAACAATCGGTGACTTGGTGTTGCTGGCGGATGGCAGTTGGACCTTTACGGCGAATTCTGCATTCGATAATTTAAATGTGGGCGACAGTGTAAATGAAACTTTTAATGTCACTTCGGAAGATGGTACGCCAACGACGGTTCAGATTACCATCAATGGTAGCAATGATGGTCCTGTTATTGATTTGGATGCCAGCGGGGCAGGAACAGGTTATACAACGAACTTCACGGAAGGTGGTAGCGCTATTTCGATTTCTGATGTTGATATTAGTATTACAGACATTGATGATACAAACATTGAATCAGCTCAGATCACATTAACCAATGCAGAGTCGGGTGATCTCTTGAATGTAGGGATGTTACCTCCTGGCATTACAGCATCGGCTTATAATCCAGCGACGGGTATATTAACTTTAACGGGAACGGGATCTCTTGCAGATTATCAATCAGCGATCAACGCTATTCAATTTCAAAATACCAGTGGCTCTGGTAGCAGCACAGCCCGTGTTGTGGAAGTGGTTGTGAATGATGGCACAGACAATAGTAGTGTTGCGACAACTACGATCAATGTAACGACGATCCCAACAGTTAGTATCGATGATGTATTGGTACAAGAACCAGCTTCTGGTACAACAACGTTAACCTTCACAGTGTCTATTGATGAAACACTGGCAAGTGATTTAACTTTTGATTATCAAACGGTTGATATCAGTGCACTAGGCGGTTCTGATTACCAGGTTATTGGTCTGACTCAGGGCACAATTACTGCAGGTTCAACATCAACAACCATTACGGTCACGGTAAATAGTGATGCCAATAATTTTGAAGGCGATGAGACTTTTTCTGTTGATTTAAGTAACTTTAATCAAACAGTCAACTTTACCGCGATAGCCCATACTACGACAGATGGTATTCAGGGCATTGGTACTATTGGAGCGAATAATGGACCCCCAGTGGCTGTTGATGATAGTTATGTGACTAATACAGATACCAATTTATTAATCACAAATCTATTGGATAATGATTCATTAGTCGATGGCGCAATTATCACAGGGTTTACTCAGGGTGCCAATGGTAGTGTGACCGATAATGGCGATGGTACTTTTACGTATTCTCCAGTGGGTGGCTATAGTGGTACAGATACCTTCACTTATACATTAACTGATGCAGATGGAGAAACAGATACTGCGACAGTCACTGTAACAGTGAGTTCGGTGGCTACGAATCCACCTGTGGTTGTGAATGTTCCTGATATCACTTATACAGAAAATGATGCAGCAACGAGTTTGCTATCGGGTGTTTCGATTTCTGATAGTGATAGTAGTAATTTATCATCCGTTGTTGTACGTATTGATGGTTATATTCCAAGTCAGGATGTGTTGGCTTATTTAACGGCTGGCACCAGTGTGACTGCTTCAGAATCTTTTACAGGTACCAGTTGGGAGTTAACGTTAAGTGGTGGAACCGATATTAATGAATATCTGATAGTACTGGGTTCATTAACTTATGAAAATAATTCTGAAAACCCAAGTTCTGCGGCACGAAGCATTACCGTTGAAGCCTATGATGATTTGTATAACAATTTGTTTGGTACTGACGCAGGTGTTATTTCTGTTGTTCCAGTGAATGATGCGCCTGATGTTTTCGATAACAATGTATTTGTTGTAAACAGCTCTAATGATAATGCATTAAATATTAATGTGCCGACAGATGCCGATACGGATGATAGTTTATTGGTGATTACAGTGACAGGATTACCTTCATCGGTTGGTACTTTAACCTATGCTGATGGTTCACCTGTATTGATCGGAGATACATTAACTTTGGCAGAATTATCCAGTTTGGAATTTGATGCTGGAGCGACAGATGGTGCAGCAACCTTTACCTATGATGTATTTGATGGTGCTTTAACAACTTCAGCAACAACGACCATTAATGTGGGTGCTACTGAATCAGATACAGGAACTGTGCATGAAAGTGCATTAAGTAATGGCACAGGTGGTGGTTCGAATACTGTGTCAGGAAATTTATTTGCCAATGATGCTGCATCTACGCCAACCAGTAGTATTGATGATGTGAATGGAACAACACCTGTAGGTGGTGTTATTACCGTAACCACAGCCATTGGTACTTTAACTGTTTATGCGGATAATTCCACACCAGGTTTTAGTGCTGGTGATTATGTTTACGTACTTGACTCAGCAGATCCAAGTAGCAATGATGTTGATGAAGTCTTTACTTATAACTTTACAGAAAGTGCAGTTAATTTATCTGATACCTTAACCATTACAGTGGTTGATGATGCACCAATTGCTAATGATTTAATGGAAGAAGTACCTGAATCAGAAGAGCAAATTTTCAATCTTATGTTAACTTTGGATACGTCGGGCAGTATGAATTGGTCATTGACGGATAATAATCCCCCACCTGTTGGAGAGCCATCAAGACTGGATATTGCGAAAGATGCTTTGTTGGCCTTGGCTGCTGAATATTTTAATCAGTCCTCGTTGGTTGATGTGACTTTGCTATCTTTTGCTGATAATCCTACCGTGGTTGGCACTTATTCAGACTTCACTTCTTTTGAAACGGCTGTGAATGGTTTAACCGCTGGTGGTGGTACAGATTATGTTGATGCTCTAAATCAAATTGAAACAGAGTTTACAGCAGATATTGCTACGCAAAATCCTGTTGATGATGTGCAAAATATTTCTTACTTTATTTCAGATGGTGTTTCTCAATCATCTCCTGTTGGTGGTGGTTTTGATAGCTATGTCAATAGCAATTCGATTGATTCATACGCGGTGGGTATTGGTCCAGGCTTAGCGGGTGGCAGTGCCGATTTGGATTTCATTCATAATGTTGATGCTTTAGCTGAAGGTTTTGGTCAAGCAGATGGGGCGATTGTTGTCGAAGACATTAATGAGTTGGAGTCAGAATTATTGAATACAGTACCAACAGCCTTCGGTGGCAATATTACTGTGAATGGTAGTGTGCAGAACATTGCTTTTGGTGCCGATGATGGTTTTGTACAACAGATTATCATGGATATCGGTGGTACGAATTATACCTTTAGTTATGATGGCGCGAATATTTCAATAACTCCGGCATTAGCAAATGTTCAAATTGATGGTTCTACGGTGACGCTAGATCCTGCGGTTGCCGGTTTCACTTTAGGTACTTTCTCATTTGATTTTTCAGATGGCTCTTATACCTTCAGCTCACCCAATGGTAATGCAGGTAACCAGCTTGTCTTTAATTACACAGTAGAAGATGGCGATGGTGATACTGCATCAGGTGTTGCAACGATTGATATTGTTGATGATTCGCCAACAGCCAATAATGATTTGGACTCTGTAGCACGTTTTGAAGTGGCAGAGGGTAATGTGATTAACGCACAGGGAACCGATGGTGGACCAACATTTGGTAATAACTTTACGCCTTTTGCAACACAGGGGAGTGGCGTTGATAAAATTGTTGATGATGCCACCATTACCGAATTTACTTTTAGAGGTGCTGTCATTGACTTTAATGTTACAGTGACCAGTAATCCTCCACCGAATGGTGGCAGTGAAAATAATGTTGAGGTGGATAATAATTGGAATCCTGCCAATTCGAACTTTACCATTACCGGTTTATCGGGTGGTGCACCAGCCGCAGTGAATTTCTACAATAACGGTGTTGGTGTTCAGGGTGGTGGATCGAATACGCGACTGAATGCAGGAGAGTCATTGGTTGTGACTTTTGATGCCGCTGAATTACCTTATGGTGTCGATAATTTAACCTTAACCATGACTGATTTTGGTGGTGGTGACTCTGTGACTATCACGGTGTTTGATACCGCTGGTGGTGTATTAACAACCTTTACACAAACCAGTACAGATGCCATTGACCTCACAGCTTTCTCTGGTATTGGTTCCGTTCAATTGGATCATGCAGGTGGTTTTGATTCTGCATTAAGATTTGTGGATTATGATCCAACGCCAGAACCTCCTGGAACAGTTGTTCCAGCTGGGGGTAATGATGGTGGCACTATTTCCTGGACATATGCTGCAGATACAGATATTGATGGCAATACCGTTGTTCGGGCAACCGTAACAGACACTTCTGATAATGCGCAGTTAATTTTCAACAATGCCGGTTATTATCAATTTACGCCGGACCAATCGGATGCCCCGGTTAACCAACCAGTTGGACCTGTGACGAATGTGAATTTAACGTCACAAGCCAATGTTGATGCTTCAGACTTAACAGTGAGCATTGTGACAGGTGGAGCAACACTAGAATACAATGGCAATGGTGTTGGCGTGTTGGGTGGTAATGGTAATTTATTAAGTCAGGGAGAAGAGATACAAGTGGTGTTTGATGCCGTTGCCAATCCATTAGGTGTGAATAATCTGATTTTAACTATTACCGATTTTCAGTTGGTCAATACCGATCAGGTAACCGTTGTGATTACCCATGATACGGATGGTGATGGCATCTTATCAACAGATACGGTGTCGTTAACTGCTGTTGATAATGGCGGTACAGCAACATTCGACTTGTCTGATTTTGCGGGTGTCACCGAATTTAATATTGGGTATACAGGTACTGGTTTTGACTCAGGATTACAAACGGTCAGTTATCAAACATTATTGAGTCTACCGCCAGCCACCAATGAAACACCAGAAGTGATTGAATATACTTTAACCGATTCTGATGGACAAACCGATTCAGCACAACTCAGCATTTACGCCATTAACAATACTATTACAGGAACAACAGGTTCCGACAGTATTGTGGGTGGCAATATGAATGATGCGATTGTGGGTGATGCAGGTGATGATATCTTAAGTGGTGGAGATGGACATGATACCTTAAGTGGTGGAGCAGGAGATGACACACTTTCTGGTAATGCGGGTATTGATAATTTATCGGGTGGTGCAGGGAGTGATAATTTATTTGGTGGCGATGGCAGTGATGTCTTGGAAGGTGGTGATGACGCAGATATGCTGGATGGTGGTATCGGTGATGATATTCTGGTTGCTGGAAGTGGCGATGATGCGGCATTTGGTGGTGCCGGTGATGATTCGATAGAGGGTGGGCAAGGCCTGGATACACTCTATGGTGGTGCTGGTTCAGATATCTTGTTTGGTGGAGAAGATGAGGATGATCTCTTTGGTGGATTAGGTGATGATATCTTAACCGGGGGCGATCATGCTGATACTTTCACCTGGCAGCTGATAGACAGTGGTGCTGTAGATACAATTACTGACTTTGAAGTCGGTGCTGATGGTGATGTGTTGGATTTATCCGACTTATTACAAGGTGAAGATACAGGCTCTCTCAGTGATTATTTACATTTCTCAAGTGATGGTAATGGCGGTACTGTGATTGATATAGATACAGATGGTGGCGCACCTTTCTCATCAACTCAGCAAATTACGCTACAAAATGTCGATTTGACAGCAGGAGGCACTTTAACCGATCAGGATATCATCAATAATTTACTGGCTGGTGGGAATTTAATCACAGACTAATAACAAAAAGAGATAATTAAGGTTCATGGATTTATCGATGTTATGACCCGTGTCATTTGAAGTGGCACGGGTATAAATGCCTTTCGTACAAGTAAAAAAATCTTTTTCAAGACGACTATTGACAGAATCTGCTAAGGTTGTAAAATGCGTGCACTCAATTTTAAGCGGGAATAGCTCAGTTGGTAGAGCACAACCTTGCCAAGGTTGGGGTCGCGAGTTCGAGTCTCGTTTCCCGCTCCAAATTTCAAAACCTCGTACGAGCTTAAGCTTTATAGAAAGTGAGTATAGAGGTTTTTTGTTTACTTATTACCTTAAATAAGTAACATGGTGGTCTTTAACCCATCATGGCTGGGTGGCAGAGTGGTCATGCAGCGGACTGCAACTCCGTGTACGCCGGTTCGATTCCGACCCCAGCCTCCATACTATAGAGCAATTTATTTTTTAAAGGTTTTAGGATTGCCCGGGTGGCGAAATCGGTAGACGCAGGGGACTTAAAATCCCCCGGATTAACATCCGTGCCAGTTCGAGTCTGGCCCCGGGCACCATGTTTATTTTGACATATTTAGCTATTTTAATAATTTCCTTATTATTTAGTCAAAATCGAATATTATGCTGCAATGAAGCTTCCGTTTCTAAAGCTACATTTTAAAGGGGAGAGGATTTCATGATGTCTACCTATGCCGGGTTTTATTTTATTAAATGATTTGTATAATGAGTCTTTTAAAATATCAAAATTATTTGTCAGTAAGAAATATTTGAGGTAGTAAAAGTTTATGGTATGTAGAATAAATATAGTGATGAAACATTTTTTGATAATCATCCATTTCATGTCTTTTGGTGTTATTGCAAAAACACCTGATGTTTTGCAGCAGATAAATCAAATTACTAATGGTCCACTAACATATAATAGTCACAGTCGGTTTGCGATACAGTGCCAAGATGAGAGTTATAACGAGGAGGATTGTCCTAGTGATTTTAAAGATTATTTACCAAAGATGGATGACGTCTATGAATATTTTTCAAGTAAAGGGTATCCTGAGCCTAAAATTAGAACTATTAGAATTTTAGATAGTGTTTCGTCTAATGATGCTCTAACATTACCAAATATACAGGATAATTATAGAGCACGTCCTTATTTGATTAATTATGCACCTAACAGTGGCCGATGTGTAGATAATGAAGGTGTTTATGTGGTTGAAAACAAGCAGGTTTTAATATGTAGTTCTACTGACTTTCTTAAAATTTTCGTACATGAATATTTTCATGCGCTTCAATATGCATTAACGGAGAAAGAAAATGGTTCTACACCTACTTCAGAATGGATACTTGAAGGTAGTGCAACTGTTGCTGCAAAAACATATCAAGATAGGGTTTTGTTTCCCCATCGGTTAGTAAGAGATTCACGTTATAATCCGCCTCGACTAGATAAACCATTGATGGCCTTTTCTTACTCTGCACAAGATTTTTTTGTGTTTGCTGGTCAAAAAACAGAGACTCATGTTGAAGAGTTAAAGTACCTCTTTCCAGAAAAAAGGCTACACAAAGGGTTAGATGCAGGCTTATCTAGAACGACTTATGATGAATATGGCCTTAAAGGTATGTATTGGCAATTTGTTAGAAACGAAGCTTATGAAAAGAAAGTACAAATTACATCGGGGCCTTCAATTATTAATAGGTGTACACCTTCTGAGGATAGATTTAATAATGGAATACCTGAGTATTCTCCTAGTGATAATAAAGTTATATTTAAATTAGCACGTTTGTCATCAAAAATGGTTAAAGTGAGTTTCCTTGATTTTGGAAGTAATGGTCAAGGAGGAAGTATACGCTTTTATCCTCAAAACTTACCTCCTGGTTTTAGGTATATTGTTTATAAAGAGGGTGAAAATGGCTGTGAAAATAAAACGGATAGTTATGGTAATGCGCTAGGCTTTAATTTTAATGAGCTGGAAAGTGGTGCAACACACAATTTTTATATATTGATGAGTAATACAAATTATGAACCATTAGGAATAGGAAGCAGGATTTCTGCATCAGTTACGTGGGAAGAAACGCATTATTAAATAACCTCAGCCGCGCATAAGAAAAATTCCCCAACACTTTGTTTTTAGTACTTATTGGCGTTAAACTTGTTCGAAATAGCTGGCTATTCTTCACAAGTTTGTCTTACTAATAACAAAAAAACAAAGTGTTGGCATGATTTTTAACTGAATATAGATTTTAAACTTTTATCGCATAACATTTATCGATTGATTCATATGCAAAATAATGTGAACTTTTCTTATGCGCAGCTGAGGTTAAATAGTAACACTAAGCCAAAAGTAATAAGCAATGCTGACGAATTTATTTTGTTCTCCAGTTTTTTGATGAAGTTACGGATTGTTGTTTACTTCGATACTGCGAAAGGTCAAATTGATTCTAGGGTTTTGTATTTTTTTTGTTGGTGGCAAACGGTGTTGCCAATAGGTTTGAGTACAGCCTTGCATGATTAAAAGGCTCCCGTGCTCCAATATCAAGGATATGGTTTTTTTGGAAGCCTTATGCTTAAAAGAGAACTTTCTTTCAGCTCCGAAACTTAAAGAAGCGATTGCCCCGTTCTTTTTTAAGTCTGTTTCTCCATCACTATGCCATGCCATTCCTTCAGAACCATCATGATATAGGTTTAGAAGGCAGGCGTTAAATTGCTCCCCAGTTCTTTTTTCAACCCATGTTTTTAGTTGTAATAATTCGTTTGTCCAGGGAAGTGCAAGCTTGGTTGTTTTTGAATAAGTATACTTATAGGGTTTATCAGCATACCAGGCAACTTTTCTTTTGGTGATAATGTGCTTACCATAGATGATTGCTTCATCATTTTTCCAGTCAATATTGGTCAATAAAAGATTGAAATACTCATCAGCCAAAGTTAATGGAATAAGTATGCCATAGTATTTAACATCGCCGTCTTCAGGTAGAAGGTTACTTGGGTTATTAATGGCTTGACGAAATAAGTCCATTATTGATTGTCTCTTTTCATACAATGCTTACAGGCTCGGTATCCCTTGGCTTCTGCTTCAGAGGATGATTTAAAGAAAACCCGGTTTTCACGTTTCATTCGTTTTCCTGAACGACAGTGAAGAGTGCCATAGATTTTAAGCCGGATGTTTCCTCCATATAGAATAACATCTTGTTTGATCATGTTGCTTAAGGTTTTATTATCAATGTCACTGTGTCGTATCATTTTCTAATTCTTTATGCCGTTAGGTATGATATCTATGGTGTATGGGTTACTTTTGATAATTCCCAACCAATCATGGCTGATTTACGAGTGCTTCCCCACATGTAATTGCCAAGACTACCACTGGCTTTTATCACTCTATGGCAGGGAATAATATAAGCTATAGGATTGCTGCCGATGGCTGTACCAACAGCTCTTGAGGCTTTGGGGTTATCAATGTGTTTGGCAATGCTGTTATAAGTTGTTACGTTGCCCATTGGAATTTTTAATAATGCTTCCCAGACTTTTAATTGAAATTCTGAACCTTTTAAATGTAGTTTGATTTGGTCCAATTGTTTCCAGTCATTTTGGAAAATAAATAGTGCATCCTGTTGAAACTTATCGACAACCTGATGGTATTGTGCGTTTGGGAAACTTTGTATCAGATCTTGCAGTGCTTGTTTTTCATTCTCTTCGAAAAACATATGACAAACACCTTTGTCAGTGGATGCAACAAGCATTTTTCCAAATGGCGTCTCAGCAAAACAATAATTAATAATGAGTTTCTCCCCGCCATTTTTATATTCACCGGGTGTCATGCCTTCGATATTGACAAACAAGTCATGCAGGCGGGCAGTGCTGGAGAATCCTGTTTCGTAGGTGGTATCCAATAATGTTGCGTTTTCATTTTTTAGTAGATCTTTGGCATAGACAATACTGAGATATTGTAAAAATTTTTTTGGGCTAACTCCCGCCCATTCTGTAAATAAACGTTGAAAATGAAAAGGGCTCATACCGATTGCCATAGCGATATCATCCAGTGATGGCTGATTTTTAAAATGTGTGTCAATATAATCGATTGCCTGTGCAATACGCATGTAGTTTGTATTCTGTTGACGAGCCATGACAATTCTGTTGTAGAAGGGTTTAAATCAGAGATGATATAGACTGGATGATGCTAGCTACTCTTATATTCATGCAACTGACTATATAAGATTAGAGTGATTGGATCGACCCGAATCTTGCTATTATGACAAGTCAGTGGATAAATAGAGCTGATTATTTTTTCAACAGGAATTATTCAGACTAAGAAGCTAAATATATGATATTTATGCTTATTTATAGCATCCCTCTAGATATACTGCTATCTTTAATGAAGAAGCTTCTCTTTAATACTTATCTGAAAATATTGCTCAAGAATTGAATGTTCTATCATGAAATATCCAGTCTATCTTAAGAGTATTTATTTATGGTTTATTTTTGCCAGTGTTATGGTCAGGGCAGACTATAGTTTTCAAGTAGTTCCTGGCGAGGCTTTTGATACTGTGGGTACGGATGTTGTCTGGACCAATGATCCTACGCAAACGGGTTTTCCAATTGATGATGATTATGAGTTGGTAAATATTGGATTTACTTTTAATCTGGGTAATGCCAGTTATACGCAAGTTCGTATTTTGGGCAATGGTGCATTACATTTTGGTGCTGATCAGGGTTTCCACAAAGATTACTCCAATGAAGCTTTACCGATAACGGGGTTTGTGAATGGACCTGGTTTTGAAGAAGCCTCAGATAGAGCCATATTACCTTACTGGGATGATCTCGAGCCTTCTTTAGGAGGTACGGTTCGTTATGATACATTAGGCACAGCACCTAATCGACGCTTTGTTGTTTCCTGGGAAGGCGTGCCCCGTTTTGGTAATGCGGCTGCCAGTTATTCTTTTCAAGTGGTTCTGTATGAAGATCAAACCATACGTTTTCGTTATGGAAACGATGATGTCAATGGCAGCAGTTCAACTATAGGCATTGAAGTGGATGATACAGATTTTACTCAATTTTCATTTAATACCACTAATGCAGTGAGTGATGCCAATGATATTTTATGGACACCTGCGTTGCCCGTGCTAACAGCGGCTGTTGCTGACTGTAGCAATACGACACGAGTCACTCTGACGTTTGATCCAGGTGTTTATGCTTTTTTAGGTAACGATGCAACACAATTTTCCATTGATAATGGTGTGAGTGTACTTAACGCAACCTTTATTAATACAACGACTGTAGAGTTAACCACCACCACACTGAGTTCTGGTATTACTTATAATGTTTCTACCGTGAATCCAAATCAAAGTGTCAGTTTTAATCTGAGTACGACATCTACAACGACATTTCAGGATAACTTTTCGTCGGTCAGTTATAACAATAATGATGGCAGCGGTCTTTGGACAACGAATTGGATTGAGTCACAGGATGATGGTGTACCCAACGGTGGTAATATTACGATTACGGGTAATTTATTACGTATGGATGATCGACCTAATACGGGTGGGCAACCTACGATTGAACGGGAAGTGGATTTATCAACCTTTACAACTGCGAGTTTTTCTTTTGATTTAAGTACGGGTAATAATTTGGAAAATGGCGATCAATTTGAAGTGGCTGTTTCGAATAATGGTGGTGCAAGTTATACGGTGTTACAAAACTTTCAAAACGATGTGAATGCGTCATTTTCTTATGATATTTCAGCGTTTATGTCAGTTAACACGCGTGTTAGATTTCGTATTACCAACAACTTTGGTGGCAATAATGAAAGAATGGAAATCGATAATGTTAATATTACGGGTACAGAAATTACCGCCTGTGTGCCCAGTGTCGATCATTTCGAAATACTTCACGATGGCTCTGGCATTAATTGTTTAAGAGAAGCCATTGCCATTCGTGCCGTGGATGCTTCAGGTGTCACAGTACCAGATTATACGGGTACCATTAGCCTGTCCACCTCAACCAGTCATGGTAATTGGTTTATTGTGGATAGCAGTAGTAGTAGTGCTGATCCTGCTCAGGGGACACTCACAGATACAGCCGGTGATGATGATGGTAATGCAACCTATACTTTTGATGCGGGTGATCTGGGTACAGTGACTTTGTATTTGGAAAATACACATCAAGAAAGTGTTAACATTGCTCTTATAGATGGCCTTATCACCGATGATGACAGTGAAGGTTTGTTAACCTTCAGACCTTTTGGTTTTGTTATTTCACCCACACCTGTTACTACACAAATTGCAGGCCGTCCTTTTAATATAACGTTAACCGCTGCAGGACAAACACCGTCATCACCCAATTGTGGTGTGATTGAAGAGTATGCAGGTAATCAGTCATTACAGTTCTGGTCAAGTTATACACTTCCTAACACAGGCGTTACTCAAGTATCCGTTGATGGTGTTGCTATTGCAACAACTGAAGCGGCAGCAACAGCCCAAACTGTTACATTTGCATTAGGTGTGGCCAGCGTTTCTGTTGTATACAATGATGTTGGTGAAATCAGTCTGCAAGTGAAAGATGATATCGGTATTGGTGCACCACCATTAGGGAGTGGTAGTGAAATTATTGGTGGACTAGCGCCTTTTGTTGTTCGGCCTTTTGGTTATGATATACAAATAGCAACCAATCCTTATGCCGATGATGCCAATGATGCTGTATTCACTAGTGCCGGAAATAATTTTTCAATGACGCTGCGAAGTGTTTTATGGGAAGCCAGTGATGATACCGATAATGATGGTATTCCAGATCCTTTTATCGATACCGATAGTGATGCCATACCCGATACAGGTGGTGATTTAAGTAATAATGGCGTAACGCCCAACTTATCGGCCATTACTGGAAGCATTGTCCTAAGTCCAACAGCATTGGTGGTAACCAACAGTAACGGTTCTTTATTAACGACTTCAATCAATTTTTCAAGTTTTCCTGCACCTGCTGCGGCTAATGCTGGTAGCTTTACCTTGAATCAAAGTTGGAGTGAAGTGGGCATTCTGCAACTCGATGCTTTGACGAATAACTTTATGTCAACGGGACAAAATATTACAGGAGAGAGGATCAACATCGGACGTTTTATTCCTGATACCTTGTTACTCAATATTAATGGCATTCTTCCTCAATGTGGTAGTTTTACTTATGGTGGTTTTGCCGATGGTATTAATGCAGGGCTGAATAAAAGTGGTCAGCTATTCAGTATTTCAGGAACAATAACAGCGCGTAATACAAGCAACAATACGACACAAAATTACCAGGATGGTTTTGCAAAGCTGACGAGTAATGATGTGATTGCTTCGGCTTTTAATACAACAGCTTCATCAGCAGCGACAGGTACACTGAACTTTGCAGCATCACCTCTTAATTTCAGTAACGGTGTCAGCAATTTTATTTCTGCTTCCAGTCATTACCAGTTTGATACATTGGCTGCACCATTTAATTTGAGAGTAGATATCATTGCGACTGACTCAGATGCAGTGACCAGTGGCAGTGTTTCATCCAATGCCATAGAACAGCGGTTGGGGCGTTTTAGTTTAACCACAAGTTATGGCCCGGAAAATGAAGCATTGGAAATGCCCGTATTCACACAATTTTTTGATGGTGTAGAGTGGCGTACCAATACATTAGACGCTTGTACTAGCTATTTGGCCAGTAATATAAACTTTATAGCAGGTACTTACACAGAAAATCTGAATCCTGGTGAAACCAGTGCAACACTGCCTGTTGTGAGTCAAAATCTGGTAAATGGGGTTTCTTCAATTGGCAATGGTCTTATTTTTTCAGCACCACTGATAGGCAATGAAGGTCAGGTAGATGTTGAATATAACCTCACAAGCCATCCCTGGTTATCTTTTGATTGGGATGGTGATAATAATAATAATCCCCCTCAGGCAACACTGGGTTTTGGTCGGTACCGAGGTAGCGACAGGGTGATTTATTGGCGAGAAAATTAACACATATTACCCTGGATAATTTATTCTTTGATATGATTAACCTATACACCATAAAAACTTATCTTTTCTAGGTCATCTATGTCAGTATCTACAAGTCCAATAGGCGGCAATTTTTGGAAAAAAGGCCCTACAAAATTAAAGTGTGTTCGAGTGATACAGCGTACACCTGATGTCAAGTCATTTCAATTTATTGCTGAACCTGTGGTGTATTTTGATTATCGTCCAGGTCAGTATGTTCAACTGACACTCCGTATAGCAGGCAATGAATTAAGTAACAGTTATACGATGTCTTCAACACCGACGCGTCCCCACTTATTAGAATTAAGTATTAAAAAAGAATCATCGGAGGGTATGGCGCATTGGCTACATGACTACATGAAACCAGGTGAAATATTAGAAGTGGTAGGCCCAATGGGGCAATTTACCTGTTATCAGGATACGCAACCTCAAATAGTATTGCTTTCGGCGGGTATTGGCATTACGCCTTGTTTATCTATGGCGCGTTGGTTAATTGATCAAGGATATAACAAAGAGATTGTTTTTTTTCATAGTGCTAAAAGCGAGAAACATATCGCTTTTAAAACTGAATTATCTCTGATGAGTGAAGAGGCAAAAAATTTCCGAGCAGAAATCAGCTTAACATCAGAAGAGAGCTCACCTGCCTGGTTAGGGCATCAAGGTCGGCTTGATCAAACGCTTTTACAGCAAATATGTCCCAGTCTTAGTAGCACTTCTGTTTATTGCTGTGGTCCAACGGGTTTTATGCAACAGGTTCGTCTATTACTTAAAAACAGAGACTTTGATTTTAATCATTATCATGAAGAACATTTTGTTACTGAAAATCAACCAAATAAGGCATCAAAGCTTGATGCTTCATCAGATAATGCTAGAATCATCTCCCAGATACCGTCAAGTCATGATGATGCTTTGCAAAGTGAATACCAGTTGACTTTTAAAAGTAGTCAAAAAAGTATTACTTTAAGCCATGATGACGTCATTTTAGATAAAGCTGAAGAAGCCGGTGTCTTTATTGATTATGGTTGTCGAGCAGGTTCTTGTGGAGCTTGTAAAGTTAAGTTGATATCAGGTAATACAGAGACAGAAGTAGAAGCCGGACTTAACGATGACGATAAAAAGCGTGGATATATACTGACTTGTACAACACGCATTCAATCCAATGTCACGATTGATGTTTAAAATAGCTTTACCATATACCCAGGTTATTTGAATCACTGTCTACCCAAAAAAAAAGCGTTTCAAGTAGTCTGGATATGTTCATTCAATTATGAAAACAGTTTAGGAGTTTTACGTGATCACTTTTTTTAAAAATAAATATGTTATTTATTTATTGAACCTGTGTTTTTTGAGTTGCATGCTATCCTGTGGCCAAAATTCTGCAAATAATGAAGCCAATGCTACTCAAACAAAAGAATCCTCCAGTAGTGTGAATAAGGATTATGTCGAGTTAAAACCTCAGTTTCCTTGCGACAAACCTGTGGTTATTGAGTTTTTTGCCTATCACTGTCCTCATTGTTATAGATTAAGTAATGAAGTGGCGGAGTGGCAAAAAAATAAACCTGAACATGTTGAGTTTAGAAGTATTGCCACCAATTTGGGTGATGATAATTTTAATGGTTTTTTGATCGTGCACCAGGCAGCACAAACATTAGGTGTTCTGGATAAAGCAAAACAAAAATTGTTTGAACGACTTCATAAAGAGCAAAAACTGATCGCATCAGAAGAAGATGCTTTGAATATATTGATTTCCGTTGGCGTTGATAAAGATGAGGGTTTGAAAACACTACAGGATATAAAAACCATAGAAAAAAATATCATTTCTGATCTTAAAACCATGCAGGCTTATAAGATAGTTAATGTACCAACTTTTTTAGTCAATCATCGTTATAAAACAGGGCCGGATACCATACATAAAGCACAGCCATCTCCTGTACTTGATGCAGAAATTGAAGTGATGCCTACAGTGTCCAGGTTATTAGATCTTGATTCAGAATGTACAAAAAACAATATTGAAAATTAAAACATATAACATCTATTAGCTTGAGACAAAATAGTTGAGTTGTTGTGCCAATTCTGTTTGTAAGTGGATGGCTTAATAAGTAAACCTATGGTTTAAAAAAGTACAATTTAATGAAAGGTGGTTTTATGAGATGTCATGAAGTTGATTACGAAATTATTGGTCACGATGTACAGGTTGTTGAGGTGGAACTTGATCCCAATGAAACCGTTGTTGCTGAAGCAGGTACCATGAACTATATGGAAGATGGTATAAGCTTTGAAACAAAAATGGGAGATGGTTCTGATCCAGACAAGGGATTTATGGGTAAACTATTAAGTGCTGGTAAACGTGCTATTACTGGTGAATCGATTTTTACGACACACTTTACAAACCAAGGATCAGGAAAAAAACGGGTGGCTTTTTCGGCACCTTATCCTGGAACCATTATTCCCTTGGATATGGCTCAGCTTGGCCATGAAATTATTTGTCAGAAAGATGCTTTTTTAGCGGCTGCCCTGGGCACTCAAATTACCATTACTTTTAATAAAAAAATTGGCGCTGGTTTTTTTGGTGGAGAAGGTTTTATTTTACAAAAGCTGATAGGCGATGGTATGGCGTTTGTTCATGCTGGAGGAACTATTTTAGAAAAAGAACTGAATAATGAAACACTTCGTCTTGATACGGGGTGTCTGGTTGCATTTACACCTGGTATTGAGTATTCCATTGAACGGGCCGGTAATCTTAAATCCATGTTTTTTGGTGGGGAAGGGCTTTTTCTGGCAACTTTAAAAGGCAGAGGTAAAGTCTGGATACAAAGCCTGCCTTTTTCTCGTCTTGCTGATCGTATATCTGCCAATATCGGCTCTGGTGGCAAAGGCGAAGGCTCTGTTCTGGGGGGTGTTGGTGATTTGATTAGTGGGAATTAATCTTTAGATTGAGATAATTTTGCCAATCTACGACTAAGTGCGCTGAAAATCAGCAGGGTTAACTATGAAGGAGCAATAAACTTAACGTGCTCGAAAAGAAATACGTCCTTTGGTTAAGTCATAAGGAGATAATTGAACAGTGACTTGATCCCCTGTCAATATACGAATGTAATGTTTACGCATTTTTCCAGAAATATGTGCAGTGACTATGTGGCCGTTTTCTAACTCAACTCTAAACATAGTATTGGGTAAAGTCTCAAGGACAGTCCCATTCATTTCAATCTGTTCTTCTTTCGCCATAGCAGGGTGTTTTCTCTCTTATAACTGAATTAGCCGCACATAATGCCTTAAAAAAAAGGAATAAGCAAAAAAATTGATAAAAATCCTCAGGGAAAAGAATCCATCATAGCAGTAAAGATTAATTGAGTTGAATCCAGCGATTGGAGACAAAGCAATCCAGGGGACGATATTCAGATTTGTAGTTCATTTTTTTACAGTCTTTGACCATAAACCCTAAATAAACGTAATCCAGCTGGCGTTCTTTGCAGATATCTATCATGGTCAGAATGGCCAGCCTTCCTGGACTGAGAGATTCATATTTGGGGTCAAAATAAGTATAAACTGCTGAAATACCATGTTTTAACCAATCAATAACAGCCGTAGAGACTAAATGATCACCATCATAAAAACTAATGAACGCCGATTTAGTCCAGTCACAGAGTAAAAAATGCTTAAATTGCTCTTCTGAAGCTGGATACATATCGCCATCAGAGTGACGTGTTGCTATATAGTGTTCATACAGCTTAAATTGTCGGCTGCTAAATTCCGCAGATTCTATTTTTACCTGAAGATGTTGAGCCCGTTTAAAGCAACGGCGCTGAGTCCGATTGGGCTTAAAATCTTTTACTGGAATCCTAACGGGTATACAGGCATCGCACTTTTGACAGAAGGGCTTATAGACATGTTCTCCACTGCGTCTGAAACCTGACTCAGAAAGGCGGGTATAGAGTTTGTCAGAAATGTCCTGTTCAGGATCAAGAAATACGGTTGCCGCTTGTTGATCAGCCAAATAGGAGCATTTATGGGGAGGGGTTGCATAGAATTTGAGTTTTAATAATTCATCGTTGGGATCTTGTTGCACAACTGTCAGCTCACTACCAATGATTAAAGGTTAATTCTTTAGGTTGCCAAAGATTACTTGGAGTTTTTTTATTTCTCCATCGATAAAGATAGTCGAGAAATGCTATTCTGGAAATCGGAGTTGCACCTAAATTTTCAAGATGAGAATTTGGCAATTGCGCATCAATTATCGGGAAGTTATTTTTTCTACAGAGTTCATTAAGATAACAAAAAGCGATTTTCGAAGTGTTGTTTTTTTTATGGAACATCGATTCGCCAAAGAAAAGCAGGCCAAAACTGAGTCCATATAATCCACCAACTAATTGGTTGTCTTCCCAGACTTCAATAGAATGTGCAAAGCCTTTGAGGTGGAGATGATAATAGGCTCGAATCATTTCTTCAGTAATCCAGGTGCCTTCCTGATGGATGCGGGTTTCTGCACAGGCTTCAATTACTTGTAGAAAATTCTGGTTGAGTGTGACGGTAAATTTTTGCTGGCGAAGTAACTTGCGCAGATTTTTGCTGGGTTTAAATTGTTGGGTATAAAAAACAGCTCTGGGTTCCGGGCTCCACCAAAGCACAGGATCTCCTTGTGCAAACCAGGGAAAAATACCTCGCCAATAAGCGTTTAATAAAAGTTCCTGAGATAAATGAAAACTGTATGCCAGGAGTCCATTGGGAGACGTTAGAGCAGAGCAGGGATGTGGAAACGCTTGTGCAGAAATGATGCAGGGTACAGATTTCAAAGAGTGGTTTCCTGTCAATTCATGGCTAAAAGATAAACAGCCCCCTAATGTCTAAGCTAAAGCTCAATCATATAAACAAAAAACAGACCCACACCATTGATAATGTGTATTGCTAAATAGCATTGACGTTCTAAGTGGTGTGGGCATTGTCTGTCGTGTGGGTGCTGTAAATAGTATGAAATAATGTTTAGCTATTCAGGTTGTCTAAATATTTTTCGGCATCCAGTGCAGCCATACATCCAGAACCCGCTGATGTAATCGCTTGTCTGTAAACATGATCAGCGACATCACCTGCTGCATAAATACCTTCGATACTGGTTGCTGTTGCATTACCATCCAGGCCACCCTGAACAATGAGATAGCCATTGTTCATCTCTAATTGGTCAACAAAAATATCGGTATTGGGTTTATGGCCTATGGCAATAAACACGCCATGTACATCGAGGGTTTCTGTAGCGTCATCCTGTGTACTGTTAAGACGAATACCCGTAACACCAGAGTCATCACCTAACACTTCATCTAGAGTGCGGTTCCAATGTAAATGAATATTGCCATTTTTGGCTCTTTCCAATAATTTATCCCGTAGAATTTTTTCTGAACGCACATCGTCACGTCGATGAACTAAATGCACTTCACTGGCAATATTGGATAAGTAGAGGGCTTCTTCGACTGCGGTATTTCCACCACCAATAACTGCGACTTTTTGGTTTCTATAAAAGAAGCCATCGCAGGTTGCACAAGCAGAAACCCCTTTACCTTTAAAGGCTTCTTCAGAGGGTAAGCCCAGGTATTTTGCAGAAGCGCCTGTGGCAATGACCAAGGCATCACAGGTGTATCGCCCGTTATCACCACGTAATTCAAATGGACGGGTTTTAAAGTTCACTTCCTGAATATGGTCAAAGACAATTTCAGTACCAAATCTTTCGGCATGACGTTGCATACGTTGCATAAGCTCAGGGCCTTGAACACCGGCATCGTCACCAGGCCAATTATCAACATCGGTAGTGGTGGTGAGTTGTCCGCCTTGTTCCATGCCTGTAATCACAACAGGGTTTAGATTGGCCCGTGCGCCATAGACTGCGGCAGTGTAACCTGCAGGTCCTGAACCTAAAACTAATAATTGGCAATGTTTGACTTCACTCATAAGATAATGGCTCCAAAAAATGGGTTAATAAATTATATTTAGGACCTGTTGTTGCTTCATATTCTAAATGAATCGACTTTAACAGGTTTGATTCAAAAATTTTTCCAAAAAGAATTTTTTTTGGTTTTCTGTTTATGATCTCTTAATCGATTAATACGCTCGTATTTTTCTTCTTCTGCACGTCGGCTGTCAGAAAATGATTTAGGATCTTTTTCACATTCATTTAAAAATTTATCAATATCACTGACAAAATGTCTATCGATACTCATGGCTTTACCTGAATTAGTATGTATATTGAATTATGCTGGTTCATATGCTTTTAAAGCAGCAATGTGATGTAACAATTTTTTGGTAATTTGAGTCACTTTATTCGCTTGCTTTTCATTATCTAATTGTCCTTCTTCAGTGAATGCTTCATGGGCTTTTCCAATGGCGATTTGATCAGGAATCACATGCACACCAATATTATTTAATAATGCTCTTAATTGAGTCAGGCCCCTTAATCCACCCAGAGCACCAGGTGAAGCAGAAAGAATGGCAGCCTGTTTATTTTGAAAACTTTGTAAAATACTTTCTCCTTCAGCCTGCCGGGAGCACCAGTCTATCATGTTTTTGAGTGCGGCAGAAAAAGAACCATTGTACTCCGGAGAACAAATGATAAAACCGTCACAGGTGTTCATCTTTTGTTTTAAAGTTAAAGCATTGGCATGAATACCGTCACTGTCTTCATTATCCTGATTGAATAACGGTAGTGGATAGTCATTGAGCTCAATCGTTTGTACTTCTGTGCCTTCCTGCTCCAGTATTTTTGTTACAAATCTGGCCAATTGTGTGTTAAAAGACTGCTGTCTTAAGCTGCCAGAAAAAACCATAATGTTGGGTGATGGGTTCATGATAATTGCCTCAAAAGAAAATAAGTATCATTGAATGGATTCATAAGTATTAAGAATAATGTGGCAGACATTTCTATTAAAAATCGACATGACCTGGCCAACGAGGAAAAGGAATGACATCCCGAATATTGTTAATGCCTGTTGCATAAGCGACTGCACGATCAAATCCTAAGCCGAAACCTGCATGGGGTACCGTACCATAACGTCTTAAGTCACGATACCACCAGTAATGTTCTTTAGGCAGTTTCATTTCATCAATGCGTTTATCCAGCATATCGAGACGCTCTTCACGCTGACTACCGCCAATCAATTCTCCCATGCCCGGTACCAGAACATCCATGGCCGCCACGGTTCTATCGTCATCATTCAGTCGCATATAGAATGCTTTGATATCTTTAGGGTAGTTTTGTAGTATCACAGGTCGACCAACATGAGTTTCGGCCAGATAGCGCTCATGTTCTGATTGTAAATCTGTGCCCCAGGCGACAGGAAATTCAAAAGAAGTTTTTGCATTTTGCAGGATGTCTATGGCATCAGTGTAGTCCATTCGCTCAAAAGGCTCATCAATAATACTTTCAAGGCGTTGAATACATTGCTTTTGTTCATCAACAAAGTTATTAAAAAACGCCATATCATCTTCATGTTTGTCGAGTAAATCTTTAAATATGGCTTTTAGCATCTGTTCTGCTAGATCGGCATTGTCATTTAAATCTGCAAAAGCAACTTCGGGCTCTACCATCCAAAATTCTGCCAGATGTCGACTGGTATTGGAGTTTTCTGCACGAAAGGTTGGGCCAAACGTATAGACTTTAGACATTGCCAGACAATAGGATTCTACATTGAGTTGCCCTGATACAGTTAAAAAGGTTTCCTCGCCAAAAAAATCCTGGGAAAAGTCAATTTGTTGATTGTCGTTACGGGGCAGGTTGGATAAATCCAGTGTACTGACTCGAAACATTTCCCCGGCACCTTCACAATCTGAAGCCGTTAAAATGGGGGTATGAATCCAGTGAAAACCCTGCTCATAGAGAAAGTGATGAATACTTTGTGCCAGACAATTTCTGACGCGTGATACAGCACCAATTAAATTGGTTCTGGGACGTAAATGGGCATTTTCACGTAAAAATTCACGAGTGTGTCGTTTGGGCTGCATAGGGTAGGTGGAAGGATCATCAACCCATCCTAAAATATCAATGCTTTCAGCTTGTAGCTCGCAACTTTGTCCCTTTCCGGGGGATGCCACTAATTGACCTTCAACAACAATAGAACATCCCGTGGTTAATTTTTCGATATCGTGATAATTGGAAAGATTCTCATTTGCAATGACCTGAAGACTGTCAAAACAGGAGCCATCGTGTAAATTAATAAAAGAAAACCCGCCTTTTGAGGTTTTTTGTGTTCTTACCCAGCCTTTAACGGTCACTTTTTCATTTTTGATCGAGCATTCCTTAAGAATATGAGCAATGCTAACAGCAGACATTTTATTCTCCAATTATTTGATTCTAAAGATAATTTATAAATGGTGTAGATTAACAAGTTATCAAGTATATTTAAAGAAAATTTACTGATGATGATGTCGGTGAAATAAAGGCGCTATGCTACCTTGCGAAACCTGATGAATCCACCATTTTTTAGCGAATAGTCTATACTTATAAAGTTACCCTTAACAAAAGAGGGGTAAGTATTTGGTAGACACGATTTTTTTTCAGAAACTGTTAAATCATCGAATTCTTTGGCAAATAATGAAGAGGAACAGGTGTTATGGGTTTGTCCAATCATCAAGGGCAACAACATATTTCGTCGGCATTACAAGTTGCTTTTAATCAAATACGTGAAGGCGTTGTAATCGCAGATTTATCCGGGCAAGTCTGTTTTATGAACCGTGTTGCTCAGGAATTATTGGGGCATGAAGCTCAAACCAAGGTAGACACCTCTATTTCTTTAAATGAACTACTGACTTTTGTGAATCAAGATACGGGTGTAGTGGTTAGACCAACTATGGATGAGCTATTGTCTCCTCACTATATTGAATTACTTGAAGAGCAAACCTACATGCGACGTTTGCCTGATTATGACTTCCCTTTTGTGATGGAAGCTGTGGTTTCCAAAGTTGCCATGGAAGATGACAATCAAGATGTACCCAAGCTAGTGACTTTGACGTTTAAGGATGACAGTCAACGTATTGCTTTGTTAGCGTCGGTAAAGTTTCATCGCAAGTGTGATGGGTTAACTGGTCTGGCAAATCGCTTCGAATTTGAACATCAACTACAGGAATACATTCAAGATGCAAAGGTGAATCATCGTACACATTGTGTGTGTTTAACCAATATTGATCAAATGAAATTGATTAATGATTCAGTGGGACATGTTGCTGGAGATGAGTTGATTCGACAAGTGGCCAGTCGTTTAAAAAACAGCATTCGTTCCAATGATATTCTGGCTCGACTGGGAGGAGATGAATTTGCTTTACTCTTGTGGAAGGTGGATGTAAAAACAGCGTCAGAAATTGTTGATAAATTCAGACAGTCTATTTCTGATTTTCAATTTAGCTGGGATGATAAAAACTTTGTCATTTCTGCAAGTTTTGGTCTGGTTTCCATTGATAGTCGAACTGACTCCTGGGTGTCTGTATTAAGTCAGGCTGATTCAGCTTGTCAACAGGCCAAATTAGATGGTCGCAATCAAGTTAAGGTGTATTGTGAACAGGACAGTCAGTTATTAATGTATCGCAGTCAGGTTGAATGGGTCTCTAAACTAGCGACTGCTATACAGGACGAAAGGTTTGAGCTTTTTCAACAAAAGGTTATTGGTTTAGGTAATTACGAAAATGAAAGTCATTATGAGTTTTTAATTCGATTACGGGAAGTCGATGGCAGTATTATTTCACCGGCTTTATTTTTGCCTGCGGCAGAACGTTATAGTCTGGCAACCATTATTGATAGATGGGTCATTCGTTCGGCTTTTACCTGGTTATCCGGTAATTCACATTTACCTATCAAGCATATTAATATTAATTTATCAGGTTTAAGTATTGTACAAAAGGAATTTTTTACGTATCTAATGGATTTATTTAAAAAGTATCAGGTGCCTCCTGAAAAAGTGTGTTTTGAAATTACAGAAACAGCTGCCATTGAAAACTTTAACAAGGCCAGAGAGTTTATTGCTCGTGTGAAGAGTCTGGGGTGTTATATCGCTTTGGATGATTTTGGTTCAGGTATGTGTTCTTTTGCTTATTTAAAAAATCTACCGGTAGATTACGTAAAAATCGATGGAGAATTTGTTAAAGGATTAGGTGATGATGAAGTCAGTTACACTATGGTAAAATCCATTAATGATATTGCTCATGTGATGGGATTAAAAACAATAGCAGAATTTGTTGAAAATAAAGCAATAGAGGATGTTTTGGAAACTATAGGCGTAGATTATGCTCAAGGGTATGGCATACAAAAACCGATACCGTTAAGTAAGCTGGCGCCTTATCCAGCACAAATGAATCAACGTGATGAAAAAATGATATCAACAACGGTGGTTAAAACTTAAACAATACATAAAATGATGACTTATCATGTCAAAAACCTCTTTAAAACTTGTAACAGAAAATAAACGTAGTGAAGAACGTGTAATGCTTGATCACAATGAATGTTGTGTTCAGTATCAATTCATCAATTTGGCAGGGAAAAAAGTTGAACAGGTAAGTCAGGCGAAAGATGTTTCTTTATCAGGGATTAAAATGTTATGCTATGAAGCTATTTCAATTAATCAGACATTAAATATAAAAGTTGCTATGCCAGGAAAGCAAGATCTCTGCCGATTGTTTGCTGAGGTTCGCTGGTGCCTGGTCCATGAAGATATGAATGCTTATTTAATTGGGTTAAAATTAATTCGTTCGCTGAGTTTAGACTGGCCAATGTGGAACCAATTTATTAATACTGAGCATTTTAAAATTTAAGGAGCATATAATGAATAATGATTCAAGAAAACAAACAAGAATACCAAGAGAAGAAAGTGTCTTTATAGAAATTTTTTTAGGTGAACAAAAAGTGAGCGATTTAATTGCTCAATGTCCTACCAAAGATGTTTCCGAAAGTGGTTTAAAAGTACAGTCCAGTTATAAACTGGATGTTACAGAAATTATTGATTTACAAATAGAATTTGTAACATCATCCCTTAAGTTTTATTTAAAGGGAGAGGTCAGGTGGTGTAATGAAATCGATGTTTCTCCCAAGAGTTATTATTGTGGTTTTGAACTGGTTGATGATGACACGACTGATATTGTAAAGTGGCGGGCATTGTTTGATGCCAACGATCAATTGGTTTTACCCAATTAAGGAGACAAAGAAATGAAAGGGGTTGTTTTTTTGCTCGTAGTGATGATATTAATGGTTGGACGAGGTATTTGGGTGGAAGGAAAATATCCTGGGCAATGGAAGCGTGTCATTAAAAATTATCATGATTCAGAATCTGTGGGTAAGTTATTTACGGATATTGGTCATAGTTTGACGGGACGAAAAATAAGACCTGTTGCCATGTCGGCTCAAGATGAAAATTCTTATGTTTATCGTTGGGTGGATGCGAATGGAGAAGTCCATATTACGGAAACAGAACCTGATGTAGAGCATTTTGAAAAAATTCGTTTGGGTGATATGGAGTTTGATATTAGAGAGTCATTACCACCGAACTAAAAAGTAACAGCTGGTATCAATAAATATTAAATACACTATCCAATCTGGCTAAACGTAGTTCTTTTAAGGCTGCTTTGCTTAAATCTTTTAAACCAAACTCGACTTTCTTTTTTTGGGATTCTTGTAACGCATCAACAAGACTGGCAACACCGGAAGAATCAAGATAATCAACCCCCGACATATCAATCACGACTTTTTTACCTTTTTCTATGGAATCCATCATTAATTGTTTCGCATGAGGGGATTGCGAGAGATCAACCTGACCATCTAAAAATACAATGGTTTCTTGATGATTCTGGGATACATAGTAGTTCATTTTGTCCCCCTTTTTTTAATAGAATGAAGAAGTTAAAACTATTTGATCATGTGAATTATGAATAGTCTTAATGGATGAACCATAGGGATTATTATGTAAATTAAACATGAATGCAATCACTTCCTGGATATTTCTTGATATTGATCAGTAAAAGTGAAAGGTCATTTTTATGGATAAAAAGTAACGAAAATCACCTATTGTTTTGATGACTCATCAATAGTTTATCCAATTGATTGGCAAAAAGTCGTCTATCTTGTTGATTTAAAGATGCCGGACCTGATGAGTGCATACCGCTGGCTCGCATGGTTTCCATAAAATCTCTCATATTTAAACGAGCCTTGATATTCTCAGAGGTAAATAATAAACCTCTAAAGCTCAGAGCAATACCCGAACGTTCAATGACTTCGGATGCCAATGGAATATCCTGGGTGATAACCAGATCACCGGGTGACAGGTGTTGTAAGATTTTTTTGTCGGCTTCATCGGGTTCAACAGTCACTTGTTGTTGACGAATGTAAGGTGATTCAGGAATAGCATGAAATTGATTGGAAACAAGAGTGACCTGAATTTTTAGTCTTTGTGCTGCACGATAGATAATATCTTTAATCACTTTAGGGCAGGCATCAGCATCAACCCAAATATTCATTGGACTATGCTCCGCTTATGGCGATAAAAAACATAACGTTTGTTTTTTACAACAACCTTCGGGGGATGTCGATGTTGTTCAAAATAATCGTAACCTTCTTTCAGGTTTTGCCAAAATTGATACCACTGTGCTGTTTTATAAATCTGTAAATTTTTTTCTGATAATTGAAAAGGAAAAATATGTACGTGAATAAAATCTTGTCCAGAAGATAATGCAGCAGTGGATAAAGCAAAAATTTCATTCATGGCAGCATCGGTCATAGCGTAGCAGCCAATAGAGACACAATTACCATGTATCATCAGATAACTGCCTGTTCGTTGATGAATACGATCATATTGATTTGGATAACCCAGATTCATTGATAGATGAAATGAGCTGTTTGGATTGAGTTGTCTCGGTTTAATAAAATAAAAACCTTCAGGAGCTTGTCTGTCTCCTTCTTTGAGTTTGGGGCCAAGTTTGCCAGAAAATGCACAGATGGGGTAAGTTTTAAATAATGCAAATGAACCTTCTTTTTTTTGTACCCAAACCTCTAATTGCGCCGGAGTTTTAAATATTCGAAAAAAAACAGGTGCACCATAATTCAGATTTTTTTTGGCTAGCTCTGTCTTTAAATGAGCTTCTACAGAAGTAATTGCTTTTTTTGAACGGGCACTACTTGGAATAGTTTGGGAGACAAGATGATTGGATAACAATAAAATTAGTACAAAAAGTAAAAACCATGGGTATTGTATCGGCGACATTATCAGACCATGTGGTATGAAAGTAAGTTTTTTCAGACGATTTGATTATCAATCGTTTTATGATGTAAGTCAAAATAAAACATCGTAAAATCGGTATCCTTTAATTCAAGAAAGTTGCCTTTAGAATGCCAGTCACTGAGCACCCAACGTACACAATGATGATTGTGCTGGTGCTTTGCTGGTCGGTGTGTGTGTCCGTGAATTATGATTTGTGTGTTGAAGGTTTCAAAAGCCTTGTCGATTTCATGTAAATTGACATCTAAAATATCTTCCTGTTTTTCTTTAGAGGCTGTTTGACTTTGTTGACGATAACTTTCTGCCTGTACACGTCTTTCTTCAAGAGACAGACTGAGAAAAGCATTTTTCCAATCGGCGCTACGTACCTGATGACGAAAATCCATATAGGCTTTATCATGGGTACAGAAACTGTCACCGTGACATAATAAGATGGACGATGATTGACAAGTTTGTACGAAATACTCGGGTAATAATTGCATACCTATTATTTCGGCATAATGGGTACCTAATAAAAAATCCCGATTGCCATGACAAAAGTAGATGGGTATCTGCTTAGAGGTAACCGTTTGTATTTGT
Source organism: Kangiellaceae bacterium (assembly GCA_965230335.1). Taxonomy (GTDB): domain Bacteria; phylum Pseudomonadota; class Gammaproteobacteria; order Enterobacterales; family Kangiellaceae; genus CBDDKS01. The sequence continues at coordinate 2,763,328 of CBDDKS010000006.1, forward strand.
TGAGTAATCGGTTGTAACCACTCAGAATCATCATCGTCACCTATCCAAACATTAAATAAATCCCCCAGAATATACAGCTCATCAATAAGGTGAATATGATTTTGGAGATAATGTAAAAATAATTGTGTAATACTTGGATTTTCTGCAGATAAATGGATATCAGAAATAAAATGTCGAATCATAGGGGTATTCAGTCAGTTGAATCAGTAATTTTGATTTGATGAATAACGACATCATTAATAGGCACATTTTGATGACCTGCTTGTGAGCCTGTTTCAACTTGTTTGATATTATCAACAACCTCCATACCATCAACGACTTTTGCAAAAACACAATAGCCCCAACCTTCGGATGTTTTTTCAGTATGATCAAGAAAGTGATTATCTTTGACATTGATAAAGAATTGAGAAGAAGCAGAATGAGGGTTGGCGGTTCTTGCCATAGCAACCGTTCCCATGTGATTTTTCAAACCGTTATCCGCTTCATTTTCTAGGAGAATATCGCAGGACTTATGCAGCATATCAGGTGTAAATCCACCACCCTGAATCATGAACCCGTCAATGACTCTATGGAATAATGTGTTTTCATAAAAGCCTGAATGTATCAATTCAATAAAGTTTTGACAGGTTTTAGGGGCTTCTTTTGAAAATAAACTTAGGGAGATATCGCCCAGATTTGTACAAATAGTGATCATATGGAATTCCAAGTTGAAAAGGTTGTCGTACTAAAATAGAGTAGGTTCTGTAAAATTTTATCCTGTTTATTTAAAATGGTCTACGAAAAAAATTATGCAGGGAATCATTAGTTTTTTTCAAAAGAAACAGTATAATTGTCGGCTTTAATGCTTTTGGTGTTTTTCGAACAATGAAGCAAAAGCAAATATAGTGAGTAAAATAAAGAGATTGTAAAAGAGACTGTCATGCTACATGTGTATAATAATCTAACACGACAAAAAGAAGTATTTAAACCTATAGAGCCCAAAAAAGTGGGTTTGTATGTTTGTGGTGTCACAGTTTATGATTTTTGTCATATAGGACATGGACGCACTTATGTTGCCTTTGATGTGATATTACGTTATTTGAAATTTAGCGGGTATCAAGTTAATTATGTAAGAAATATTACAGATATTGATGACAAGATCATCAAACGTTCTCAGGAATCAGGGCAGTCCTGTCATGATATTACGGAGAGCTTTAGCAAAGAAATGTATCAGGACTTTGATCATTTAGGGATCACCCGCCCGAATAGTGAACCTAAAGCAACAGAATCTATCGGTGATATTATTGCTCTGATCCAGCTGTTGGTTGATAAAGGTGTGGCTTATCAAAGTGAGAATGGAGATGTGTATTTTTCTGTCTCCGCTTACAAAGATTATGGTCAACTCAGTCGTCAAAATATGGCCGATTTAAGAGCTGGCAGCCGGGTGGATGTTGTTGATGCAAAGCGTGATACTTTGGATTTTGTGCTATGGAAGCAGGCAAAGCCCGGAGAACCTTCCTGGGAATCTCCATGGGGAGATGGACGTCCTGGCTGGCATATAGAGTGTTCTGCCATGACTAAATGCTGTTTAGGGACTCATTTTGATATCCATGGTGGCGGTTCTGATTTGATGTTCCCGCATCATGAAAATGAAAGAGCACAATCTGTTGTTGCCAATGATGACAGTTTCGTCAATTATTGGATGCATACGGGTATGGTACAGATCACCCGAGATGACGATGACGCAGCATCTCCTGAGAAAATGTCCAAGTCTTTAGGTAATTTTGTGACCATTCGTGAGGCCTTAGAATCCCATCGACATGAAACCCTGCGTTACTTTTTGCTGTCCAGTCATTATCGCAGTCAATTGCATTATTCAAGCGAACAGTTAAAAGCAGCAGATTCAAGCTTGGAAAGACTTTATTTGGCTTTATTGGATATCAAGTTAACATCAGATGCTGAACTGCTGGAAGACTTTATTCAGCGTTTTAAGAAGGCAATGGATGATGACTTTAATACACCAGAGGCCATTGTTGTTTTATTTGAATTGGCTAAGATAGTGAATAAAGCGAAAAAAGACTTGTCACAGGTTGAAAATCAGAAGATAGCGCAAGATGCAGGCCTGACTTTAAAATATTTGGGAAATATTTTGGGTATTTTACAGTTAGATCCTCAGGCATTTTTACAAAGTGCCGCTGAGGATGAGCAACTGGATGAAGCGAGTATTGAGGGATTGATTGAAGAAAGAAATCAAGCCAGAGCACAAAAGCAGTTTCAACGGGCTGACGAGATTAGGGATGAGTTATTAGAAAAAGGGATTACATTAGAGGACAGTGCCAGTGGAACCCGATGGCGGCGTGAGTAATAACATTGAATGAAGAGTTATTATTTAAACTGGTCGTACCTCTAAAATGGCCATCAAATGCATAATGCACAAGTGAAAACTTCTCTTATACTTTAATCTCAATTAAGAATAAATAAAGGTTTTTGATGCAGCTAACCAGTCAGTATGAAAAAAATGAACTGTTACAGTGTGGTAAAGGTCAACTTGAAGGCCCAAATGGTAATGTAATAGCAAGATTACCGCTTCCCAATATGCTAATGATTGATCGAATTCGTTGTATTACCAATCAGGGTGGGGAATTTGATAAAGGCTATATTGAAGCGGAGCTGGATATTCATCCAGATTTATGGTTTTTTGAGTGTCACTTTGAAACAGATCCGGTTATGCCAGGCTGTTTAGGCGTTGATGCCATGTGGCAATTGTGTGGTTTTTATTTATCCTGGTTGGGGCATCCGGGCCGGGGAAGAGCTTTAGGCTCCGGTGAAACCAAATTTACCGGTCAGATACTGCCATCAGCAAAAAAAGTAACTTACCGAATTGATGTAAAACGAGTGATAGAACGTAAATTAAAATTGATGATTGCTGATGGGTCCGTGAGTGTGGACGGTCGGGAAATCTATACATCAAAAGATTTACGTGTTGGTTTATTTGAATCTACAGAAGACTTTTAACTAGGTACCCATTATGAAGCGAGTTGTCATTACAGGTATGGGCATTGTTTCCTGCCTTGGAAATAATGTGAGTGAGGTGACTGAATCATTAAAATCAGGCCGTTCAGGTATTCGTTTTATGGAAGATTATAAAAAATTTGGTTTAAGAAGTCAGGTGGCAGGGCGGCCCAATATTGATGTTTCAGAGCACATAGAACGCAAGGCATTACGTTTTATGGCAGAGCCAGCGGCTTATGCATACATTTCAATGAAACAGGCCATTCAAGATGCAGGACTTTCTGAAGACCAGGTATCCAATGTTCGTACGGGCATTATTGCGGGGTCGGGCGGTGGTTCACAAAAAACCCAGGTGGAAGCGGTCAATACGACTCTGGAAAAAGGTGTCAAGCGTGTTGGACCTTATGCTGTGCCTAAAACCATGTCCAGTACTGTATCAGCCTGTTTGGCAACACCTTTTAAAATTAAAGGTGTGAATTACACCATTTCTTCTGCATGTGCAACCAGTGCCCATTGTATCGGTAATGCTTATGAACAAATTTTAATGGGTAAGCAGGATGTGATGTTCGCAGGTGGTGGAGAAGAAGAAGATTGGCGAATGACATTGTTATTTGATGCGATGGGCGCGTTATCTTCAAAATATAATGACTCACCTGAAACAGCGTCACGCCCTTACGATGAGACCAGAGATGGTTTTGTGATATCGTCTGGTGGTGGTATGTTGGTATTGGAAGAGTTAGAGCATGCAAAAGCACGTGGTGCCAGAATTTACGCTGAACTGGTCGGTTATGGCGCAACATCCGATGGCTTTGATATGGTAGCACCATCTGGTGAAGGTGCTGTTCGTTGTATGCAACAGGCATTACACAATGTGGAAGGCCCCATCGATTATATCAATACTCATGGCACCAGCACACCCGTTGGTGATATTGCAGAATTGAACGCCTTAAAAGAAATTTTTGGTAACGAATTACCAAAGATCAGTTCGACAAAGTCATTAGCTGGACACTCTTTGGGAGCAACCAGTGTTCATGAAGCCATTTATAGTTTACTCATGATGGAACATAGCTTTATTGCTGGTTCAGCTAATATTGGGCAGTTAGATCCAGGAGCTGAAGGTTTTCCAATTGTGACAAGTCGACAGGATGATGTCAGTTTGCATCGAATTGTGTCGAATAGCTTTGGTTTTGGCGGTACTAACGCATCATTGGTTTTTGAAAAATATCATTAGGCGTTGTTATTCTTTTTTTCATCCAAACTGTTTTTTAAGGCAATAAGCAATCCAAGACCAAAAAAAGCACCTGGCGGCAATGCCGCCAACAAAAAACTCTGATCAAAAGAAAAAATCTGTAGTGTCCAATTTTCTGTCCATGTTCCAAGCAGTTGTTCAATTCCAGAAAATAGAGTGCCAGAAGACAAGATTTCTCTTAGGGCGCCTAATAGAGTAAGGACACATAAAAAACCAATACCATGTCCCAGTCCATCAATAAAAGAGGGTAGCCAGTTGTTTCTTGATGCAAAGACTTCAGCTCTTGCCAGGATAGCGCAATTGGTTACAATTAAAGGAATAAAAATACCTAAGGATAGAAATAACGAGTAACTGATGGCTTGTAAGAGCAGTTCAATAACGGTGACACCTGTGGCAATTAACAAAATAAAAATAGGAATACGTAAATGAAAAGGAATCCAGTGTCGACATAAAGAAACACAAACGTTGGATCCCACTAATACAAATAGAGTTGCGATACCTAAAGTAAAACCATTGATGGTGGTATTACTGACAGCCAGTAATGGACACAAGCCCAATAACTGAACAATGCCAGGGTTGTTATGCCATAGACCCTGTATAAAAATAGTGTGTAAATGGGAATTATTTTGCATCAGGATTCAGGTAATGAAATAGGTTGACAGTGATGATACCAGTCTTTTGACTGAAAGTTTTTATTTTGTGGTGTGTGTAAAAGCAATGGTTGGTATTGTTGAAATGTCTGTAGTGTTTGATAAATAGCATCAACCAATGCACGTGATGTAATGGTTGCACCTGTTATTGCATCAAAGTGACCGCCATCTTGTTGAAGAATCCAGCGCTCTTTTTTGGGATTGAGTAATGAAGTATTTGAAAATTGAGACAACCAGTTACTTTTTTGAGCTTCAATTCGATCACCTAACCCTGGTGTTTCCTGATGTTTCAGAATATTGATTTTGGATACGGTTAAATGATGAGACACATTAATAAAAAAAGATATTGAACCATTATAACCTTTCAAAGTATGTGCTTGAATAATGATGTTTTCCAGTTTCTGCTTATGCCAGGCTCGGTAAATATTAGCATGCCAGAATACATCGGTTTGTTCTGGAATAGGCAATTGAAGACAATCCAGTTCATAATCAACAGAAAGTGAGGGTGTATTTTTTGTATTCAATGTTGCCAATAAACTTTGCTGTTGATATTGGCGTTGCTGTTTTTGTATAGAACTTTGTGTTGCTTTTTGAATCACCAGAATAAGAAGAATACAGACAAAAGCAAAACCTGATAATATGAAAGCAAATTTAAAGGATGCCGATGTATTCATAATCAATTTATATTAAAAACTTTTTACGATAAAAACGGTCAAGTAATGGAACACAGAGGTTCATTAGCAAAACAGAAAAGGCAATAGCATCTGGGTAACCGCCAAATTCTCGAATAAGCAATATAAGAAACCCCAGGCTGATACCAAAAATAACTTGTGCTTTTTTTACTGAAGGTGACGTCACAGGATCTGTCGCAATAAACCAGGCACCTAACATGGTTGCTCCTGTGAAAAGGTGGAAGAGTGGAGAAGAAAATCGACTTGGGTCATAAAAAAATAATAGGCTGGAAAAAATTAACAGACTGCCTAACAGTGCACAAGGAATATGCCAGGTAATGATTTTTCGGTAAAGTAATAGTAGACCGCCTAAAAGAAAACCACTATTGACCCAGTGCCATGGGTTTTTTAAAAAAGAGGTAAAAGGTAATGTTGTTTGTATTTCCTGCAGAGTATATCCCTGGGTTAATTGTGTTTTGACTGTGTCTAAAGGTGTTGCCAGTGTGACAGCATCAAAACTTTTGGTATAGATTTGAATATTTTGCATCTGTGTATCAGTGCCAGTAAAAATTAAATGCAAACAGTCCAGAAATGAAACACTGTGCTGTGTTAATGCAGTGGGTAATGGCCATTGCGTCATAGATTGTGGAAAAGCAATGATTAATAACACATAAGCAGACATTGCTGGGTTAAAAATATTATGTCCTAAACCACCATAAAGATGTTTGGCAAAAACAATAGCAAAAAAAACACCAATGGCTGAAATCCACCAGGGTGCCAGTGTCGGAAGTGAAATGGCAATGAGTAATGCAGTGATCATTGCACTGTAATCTTTTAATACATAGTGGATATTTTTTTTTCTTAATTTAAGTACGCTTGCTTCAAAAACAATGGCAAATACAAGACATAATATCATTTGTATGAGCACACCCCAGCCAAAGAATATCACTAAGATAAAAATACCTATTAATAGAGCAAGAGAGACCTCCAACATAATATGGCTGACATTACGTTGATTCAATAGGTTCTCGTTGTTAAGGATAGAATGTCGTGTCATGGTGTATTGTTTTTTTCTTTGGCACGAGCCAGTGCTGCAGCAATCGCCGACTTTTTATCTTTGACACTGGTTTCGGATAAGGTGTTTTCGTGTTGTTGATGTGACAAAGTGTTATTTTGTTCGATTGATTTTTCCAGGCGCTTTTGTCTTTGTTCATAACGTTGTTTGGCATGTTGTGCCTGAAGTTGAAGCTCATCCTGATGACGGCAGTGTGACTTTGCAATTTGGTAGTAATCGACCAGAGGAATATGGCTTGGACAAACCCAGGAGCAGGCACCACATTCAGTGCAGTCAAAAAGTCCATATGTTTTGGCTTTTTGAAAATCACCACCTTGCGTATACCAGTAGAGTTGTTGAGGTAATAATTCTTCTGGACAAACCTTACTGCATTCGTCACAACGAATACAGGGAGAAGCCTGTTGTGTTTCTGAAGAAGCAGTCGATTGTACTATTAAAATACAATTGGTGGTTGCTAAAAGAGGCGATCTTGTGTCCTGTAAAGTAAATCCCATCAATGGTCCACCAATATGTACCTGATAGGGTTTGTCCATTGCCAATTGATCGACAATGTCTTGAATGGGTGTACCAATAGGTAACCGGTAATTACCTGGATGCTGACAGGCATTTCCTGCAATAGTCACAATACGATCCGTTAATGCTTCTCCTTGAGTAATGGCTTTATATCCTGCAACGAGTGTTGCAATATTTTGAATCAGAATGCCCTGTTGAGTTGGTTTTTGTCCAGGATTGAGTTTTTTTCCTGTGGTTAATTGAATTAATTGTCTTTCACTGCCGCTGGGATAAAGTGTCGGTAAAATACAGAGCTTAATGGTCGGTTGATTATCCTGTAAAGCTTGATGATAGGCTTCTAAATGATGCATCAGACAATCAATCGCTTTTTGCTTATTGCTTTCAATACCAATGATACATTCGTTAATATGGAAGTGTTGGGCAATGGTATGAATGGCTGAAATACATAATGGGGCGTCTTCTTGCACCAAACGATCATCACAGCAGATATAAGGCTCACACTCTGCAATATTAACAATGAGTGTATGAATAGAAGCATTGAGCTTTTGATGCATGGGAAAACCTGCACCACCTAAACCCACAATACCGCATTCAGCAAATCGTTGTAACAGGGTTTGGGATGATATTTTTTCAACAGGCAGAGGTGTTCTTTGAAAAATATTTTGTTGACCATCTGTTTCAATAATGATGGAGTCAATGGCTTGACCGGATGGGTGTGTACTGGGAAAGGGTTTGATGTCGGAAATGACGCCAGAGCGTGAAGCAATGAGCGCGGCTTTTTGCAAATGCATATCTTGGATTAAAGCTTCACCCTGTTGAACATAAGCACCGATACGTTTTTTTATAGATGAAGAATGATAGCCTGCTGTCTCCCAGTGTTTGCCTGTTTCCAGAGGAAAGATCAAGGTTTTTGGTAAAGCCAGTGTTTGAATAGGAATGTGATGAATCTCCGATTTATGTTCTGGCGGAGTGATGCCTCCATAAATCGGAAAAGGTTGTGTCAGCCAATGAGAACGAGAGACAGGATTCATTTAAAGTAATTGACTGTGAATTAAGTCTTTAGGATGAATGGGATGCCATGCATTTAATGGCTGTTGTTTAGGAATCATGTCAATACAATCGACTGGACAGGGCGGTAAACATAAATCACATCCCGTACATTCATCGGTAATGACGGTATGCATCCATTTAGCAGTGCCCACAATGGCATCAACCGGACAGGCTTCGATACATTTTGCACAACCAATACAATCCTCTTCCCGAATGATAGCCACTCTGGGTTCACTGAATGATAAAGCGTCGTCCAGAGGAATAATGGGTTTGCCCAATAATTCTGCTAGTGCATGAATGGTTGCTTCTCCACCAGGAGGACATCGATTAATAGCCTCTCCTTCGGCAATGGCTTTTGCATAAGGCAAACAGCCTGGATAATGGCATTGGGCACATTGTGTCTGCGGTAAACATTGATTGATGGCGTCAACTAAAGTATTTTCTGATGATTGAAAATGGTAATAGGCCAGACTGATTAAAAAACCCAACAGAAAAATCAGTAAAACCAAACATAAAATGGCTATGATGGAAGACATGTTATTCTTTAATTAACCCAGTGAATCCCATAAATGCCAAAGACATAAAACCTGCGGTGATTAAGGCTATTGCAGGCCCTTTGAAAGGTGAGGGAATATCTGCAGATTCCAGGTGTTCGCGCAAACTGGAAAAAATGATCAACACTAATGAAAACCCCAAAGCGGCACCAATACCATACACAATCGAATCAATAAAGGTATTGGCCTGACGTATGTTCAGTAAAGCAACACCTAAAACGGCACAGTTGGTTGTAATTAATGGAAGGAACAACCCTAATACCTGATGTAATAAAGGGCTGGTTTTTTGCATAATGATTTCTGTGAGTTGAACAATGGCTGCTATGACAACAATAAAAGACAGTGTACTTAAATAAGTGAGATCGAACGGAATTAATAAATAAGTATGGATAATATAGCTGGTACCAGAAGCGATAGTTAGAACAAAGGTTGTGGCCAATGACATACCAATAGCTGAGTCAATTCGATTTGAGATACCCATAAAAGGGCACAATCCTAAAAATTTAGTTAGCACAAAATTATTGACTAAAACAGTGCTGATAATAATTAAAAGGCTATCGCTCATGGTAGTGACTTAGCTATTAAAAGCTATATTATCTCTTATTTTCAATGATAGCACCTACTTTTTTATTGATAAATTTAGAGCCTGTTTATCTTTTATAGGTTAAGCCTGTAAAAGCTTCTATGACAGAATGACGAGTGATGTTGGATTATTATCAATCAGTGATGAGTGTCCAGAATGAAGCGTTACCTCTTGATTTTTTTATAGAATGAATGTGAAAAATTGTGATACAGATCTCGGAAGAAGACATCAATTGAAAATAGTATTTAATGGACAATAAAAAAATAAAAAATCGATTCAATCAAAATGATTCACTGTATTGTTTGATAAAGTCAGATGCTTTAAAAACATGTGTGTTTATGCTGAGTGTTTTTTCTAAAGCATAGTGATTGAATATAAAAAAATAGATTTTTGTTTCATATAACATTCACTTTGGGTAAAAAATAATGAAAAAAAATACCTGTTTTAAAAAAATGGCTTTATTGGGGTTAGGCATATCATTTTGTTTTTCTTCCTATGCTCAAACACGCACTGAGGCCGAATCAGCGCAAATTTTAGGTGGCGCACAAACCTATAGCGATGCCTCTGCATCAGGTGGCCAGGGTGTTGCCTGGCTAAGCTCTTCAGGTGCCGGCTTTCAAATTAATAATGCGCCTTCTTCTTCATCAGTAACGATTGCTTACGCCAGTCAATTTAGTGGTCGTTTGACTGTTGAAGTGAATGGTGTGAGAGCTGGTTCTTTAAGTTTTAGTTCAACGGGATCATGGACAGGAAGTTATCGTACCGCATCCGCCAATGTTAATATTCCAGCCGGTGCTCGTGTGGCTATTGTAAACCGAGGATCGGGTGATGCGGCAGCTAATATTGATTATGTTGAATTTTCTGGCAGTTCATCAGGCGGGGGTAATCCTGGTGGAGGAGGTAATCCTGGCGGGGGTAATCCGGGTGGTGGATCTTCGGGTGGCAATAACAATGCGACTTTTTCAGGTAACCCCTTAAATTTACCTATTTTTACTGCAGATCCTGCTGTTCGGGTTTATGACGGTCGATTATGGTTGATCCCTTCTCATGATCCTAATAATGCAACCTATTGGACGATGACCGATTACACGGTATTTTCAACCACTGATATGGTGAATTGGCGACAGGATGGTGTGGCATTGCGTTCTTCAGATATTTCCTGGGGGGATGCTTATTTGTATGCACCGGATTTTATCAGACGTAATGGTACTTACTATTTATATTTTCCAAAAACAGAAGGCCATATTGGTGTAGCAACTGCATCAAGACCTCAGGGACCTTATCGTGATGCTTTAGGCAGACCTTTATTGGATCGTAATAATGCACCAGGCGTGCAGCGTGTTTTTGATCCTGGAGTATTTATTGATGATGATGGGCAGGCTTATCTGGTCTTCGGTGGTGGTGATTCAGGTAACGATGCCAGAGTGGTGCGTTTAAATAATGATATGATTTCATTGCAGGGCAGTGTACAAAGCTTGCAGGGTTTGCCCAGATTTTTTGAAGCCCCTTATCTGCATAAAAGAAATGGTATTTATTATTTAACCTATTCAGCCAAGTATGACGGATTCACAACCATAGATTATGCAACATCCAATAATCCGATGGGGCCTTATACTTTCCGGGGTACTATTTTGGATACGGTGCCTGGCTGGACAAATCATCATGCTATTGTTGAATTTAAAGGGCAGTGGTATATGTTTTACCATGTTGGCCCCGGTAATCAATATACACGTCGGGTGAGTGTGGATTATTTGCATTACAACAGTAATGGCACTATTCGAAAAGTAGTACAAACGTCTCAAGGTGTTGCACAAGTGAGTAACAGCGCACCGTCACCGAATCCAACCCCAGCTCCGAATCCTACGCCCAATCCAACGCCGACACCCAGCCCGACACCAGCACCGAATCCAACACCAGCTCCCAATCCTAACCCTGGAAATTCTACCAATTGTCAGGGAAGTCATCCCTATGAATGTGGTGGACAATGCTATGAAAGTGCAGCGCAAGCCCAATCCAATGGCTGTTTTAATGGATCTGGTTCCGGTAACCCGGGGTCTGGAAATCCTGGTTCGGGAGGTTCTGGTAATAACAATGGCAATGTATTAAGCCGTGTTGATTTTGAAAGTGGTGCAGGTGGTTGGCAGCAATCATCCAGTGATACTCATGATTGGGAGCTTAATTCAGGAGGAACACCTTCTAACAATACCGGACCTTCCCGCGCGGCAGAAGGTAGTGGTTATGCTTATTTGGAGACTTCCAGTTGCTGTGCTAACCGGTCGGGGAATAATGCACGCTTGGTCAGCCCGACATTTAATAATGCCAGCAATTTAAGTATGAGCTTTTCATACCATATGTTTGGCAGTCAAGTAGGTACTTTATATGTCGAAGCCAATAGTGGGCGTGGTTGGCAAAGTGTTTGGAACCGTTCCGGACAGCAACAGGCTTCTTCTGGCTCAAGTTGGGGTCAGGCAAATGTTAATCTGAGTAATTTTACGGGTAATGTACGTATTAGATTCAGAGGCGTTGCTGCGGGTGGATGGCGTGGAGACATGGCTATTGATAATATTAGAGTTACAGGCGGTTCATCTGGAGGCGGAACAAACCCAAACCCAAACCCAAACCCAAACCCAAACCCAAGCCCAAGCCCAAGTCCTAGTCCTAATCCTAATCCTAATCCTAATCCTAATCCAGGCGGAGGCGGTCCAACAAATAGCGATACATTTTTTAATGCGAAATTAGAACCGCCAAGAGGTAGAGGCTTAGTGATTATTGGACAGGATGCACTGTCAGTTGCAGGTTATGTGAATGCCAATCGTTATCCAACACCTTCCGGGGTGGCTACTTACATTGCCTTTTATGACATATTAAGTGATCAAAACACCAATGGTGCTTTAGGCTGGAATACCAGTGATCGTCCTACTAATATTGATACTGATTGGGGTGGTGGTCCTCTGAATGCTTATAATGCAGCTAATGGTTACCCTAATTCTGCTTTGCAAATTGGTCTAAATATTGCCGAAGGTAATGGTACACGAGGATCAAGCTGGTGTCCTGGTTGTCTAGCAGAACTTGCCAATGGTCAAAGAGAGGCTGAAATTGCTCAATTGTCTGACTTCTTTAATGCCATATCCTCAACACCCGTATTTTTACGCATTGGCTATGAGTTTGATGGTAATTGGAATACCGGTTATGAAAACACCGATAATTTTAAAAGAGCCTGGCGTAATATAGTCAATGGGTTACGCAATCGTGGTGTAAATAATGTTGCTTTCGTATGGCAATCCAGTACATCACCGATTGATGATAACAATGAAGGACGCAGAGAAAATTTGAATAATTGGTATCCGGGTGATAATTATGTTGACTGGTGTGGCATGTCATGGTTCTTAGAGGCTGATGAGCGTGCAGTAGGTCGAAGAACGGTATCTACACAAAGATATTTGTCAGACGAACTTTTAAACTTTTGTCGCAATCGCAGTAAGCCCGTCATGATCGCTGAGTCAGGTGCTCAGGGTTATGATATCGAACAGTTGACGTTGTCCAACTTTTCACCCGATTGGGATGGTACACCTGGAGGTAATCGAGTTAGAGTTACTGCAAACCAAATTTGGAATAACTTTTTTGCAGACTATTTTCAATATATCTATGATAATGCCGATGTGATTAAAGCCATTAGCTACATCAATGCAGACTGGGATGCACAAGCTTTATGGTCACCACCTTACGCAGAAGGTTATTGGGGTGATACGCGTGTGCAAATGAATTCGACGATTTCAAATAATTGGAATAATGAACTGTCAAAAAGCTTTTGGTTACATGGTTCTTCAAGTCTGTTTTCACAGTTAAATCGGTTTTAATTGCTATTAAGGAGCTGTTGTTCTTTCAATTGAAAGAGCAACAGAATTAGGTTAAGTAGTACATTTAGAGTGATATTCAGTATCCACTGAATATCACTTTTTTATCAATTTGTCATCTCTCTGAAATATCTATCATCTAAAAATAACAAGGGCTGTTGTTCTTTCATAGTCCATTTTGGTTATTGAAAATATGAAAGATTAACAAGCTTTAACTCACGCGATAGATATTGAATTCTTTTCTGTATGAATTGAGTTGACATAATTAACCTGAAAATATCACTTTGGAGATATTTAATGAATAAAAAAAGTTTTACATTGAAACAACTTGCTGCAGCAGGTTTGTTCTCACTTTCTACTCTGTTGCCATCTGTTACTATGGCATCAAATGATGATTTATTTCAAAGAATTGCTGTGTTTCCAGTATGTGAAAACAGCGATTGTTTTGACAGTAATATTGAAACTGTGGCAGAAATTGTTGCAGCTAGTAAAAATGGTAAAACATTGGTTTACACAGACAGCGAGCAAGAGCGTTTGGGCTTTGTTGATATTTCATCACCCAAGCAGCCACTGCCAGCAGGTTTTGTTGATTTAGGCGGTGAGCCGACTTCTGTTGCTGTGAGAGGAAGGTTTGCGTTAGTGGTTGTGAATACTTCTGCTGATTTTATTAATACCAGTGGTAAATTAATGGTCATTAATATCAATACCAGAGCTGTTGAAGCGGAGTTATTGTTAGCTGGTCAACCTGATGCCATAGCCGTCAGCCCTGATGGTCGTTATGCTGCGATAGCGATTGAAAATGAACGTGATGAAGACTTGGGTGATGGTGAACCACCACAAGCCCCAGCTGGTTTTTTACAAATTGTCGATCTGGTTGGAAAACCATCAAACTGGGGTTTAAGAGCGGTTTCTTTTGATAATGTGCCAACATTATTCCCGTTGGATGCTGAACCTGAATATGTTGATATCAACCAACATAATATTGCTGCGGTAACTTTACAGGAAAACAACCATATTATTTTGGTGCGATTAAGTAACGGTAAGATTATTAATGATTTTTCTGCTGGTACAGTGGATTTAGAGAAGGTAGATGCTACAGAAGAAGATCCAGCACTTATTTCTTTAACGGAATCATTGTCTTCTGTTGCTCGTGAACCTGATGGCATTACCTGGTTATCCAATAACCGTATTGCAACAGCTGATGAGGGTGATCTATTTGGTGGCAGCCGAGGATTCACGATTTTTGATAAGCATGGCAATGTTCGTTTCGATGCCGGTAACAGCCTTGATCATATGACGGTTAGATTCGGTCATTATCCAGATGATCGTTCTGGTAACAAAGGGAATGAGCCTGAAAATGTAGAGTTTGCAAAATTTGGAAACGATAATCTTTTGTTTGTTGGCTCTGAGCGTTCCAGCGTTATTTTTGTTTATGAATTAAAAGGTCATAATGCAAAACCCGAATTCATCCAGGTTTTACCTGCAGGTGTTGGTCCAGAAGGTTTATTAGCCATTCCTCAGAGAAACTTATTTGTTGCGGCAAGTGAAGTGGATGATCGTGGTGACAAAATTCGTTCAGTGATTAATATTTATCGTCGTAATACCGATAAATCAAAGTATCCTAGAATACAGTCTGCTGATAGAGCTGATGGTACGCCTATTCCCTGGAGTGCATTATCTGGTTTGGCTGCAGATGCGTATGACAGAAAAACGGTTTATACAATACACGATAGTTTTTATCAGCAAAGCCGTATTTTTAAAATGGATGTCAAACAAAGACCAGCAGTAATCACTGATGAAATTATTTTAAATGATAACCTGAATGTATTAGCTGCCGTTGAGCCCGTTTTAGTGAATGCTGATAAGACGGTTAATCTCGATCAGGAAGGTATTGCTGTTGCCGACAATGGTGACTTTTGGATTGCTTCAGAAGGTGATGATGCACCGGTTTTCTTTAGAAACCTATTGGTTCGTGTTGCAGCGAATGGCACTATCCAACAAGCAGTAACCTTACCAGCATCTGTGACCGCTCGAATGATTCGCTTTGGTTTTGAAGGGGTTGCCTCTGTGGGCAGTGGTCATAATGAAGTCCTTTATGTTGCCTTCCAACGTGAGTGGACAGGTGATACAGCTGGACATGTACGTATCGGTCGCTATGAGGTAGCAACGGGTGATTGGACTTTCTTTTATTATCCATTGGAAGCAGCCACATCACCAAACGGTGGTTGGGTTGGCTTATCTGAGCTAACTTACCTGGGTAATGATGAGTTCGCTGTGATTGAAAGAGATAATCAAGCGGGTCTGGATGCAACAATTAAGCGAATTTATAAATTCTCTGTTGCGGGTTTAACACCATTGGCTGATGCTCAGACACCGGCTTTCCCAGTTGTTTCTAAAACGATAGTGAGTGATTTATTACCCCACTTGAAAGCAACAGGTGGATTGGTTTTAGAAAAGATAGAAGGTATGGCAGTGTTGAGAAATGGTAAAACATTGATCGTTAATGATAACGATGGTGTGGATGATTCAAACGGAGAAACACAATTACTACGTTTGAGAAACTTGTTTTAAGGAAGTATTTAAGTCATTTCTATCTGTATATTGAGGATGGTCAGAAGAAAAGGATTTCACTTTTATGGACTATTCTGGAGTTCAGGGTTTTAAATAATCATAGACATCACATAAATCAGTCGTATAGAATCCTATGTGACTGATATTCTCATCATCTCTATCTATGCCATTCTGTAACTGAATGCGCATGACAACCCATTCAATGATGCTTTTTACTCTATGACTAAAAAAAAGAAAGATCCTTATTATGAACGTGAATCACGGAAATATGATAACCCTATACCCAGTCGAGAGTTTATTCTGGAATTTCTTGATAATCATGATGGGCCTGCGACATTTCAGGAGGTTTTTTCGGGAATAGGACTGACAGATGAAGAAGAAGTGATTGCTTTAAAACGACGCTTAAGAGCCATGGAACGTGATGGACAGTTATTAAAAAATCGCAAAGAAGGTTATGCACCTATTGATAAACTGGATTTAAAAAGGGGGCATATACAAGGTCATAAAGAGGGTTATGGCTTTTTTATTTCTGATGAAGGAGGCGATGACTGGTTTTTAAGTGCTCGAGAAATGCGTTATGTATTTCACGGCGAACGCGTTGTTGTGCGACAAAAAGGCTTCGATGCTAAAGGAAGAGTGGAAGCCGGTATCGTAGAAATATTGGAATCAGAAACCCCCTTACAATTGGTGGGACGTTATTTTGATGAAGAAGGGATTGGTTTTGTAGAACCCAGTGATAATCGTTTTATCCATGATATTTTAATTCCAAGTGGCCAGGCTGCTGGGGCAACTTCAGGCCAGGTGGTTGTGGTAAGAGTCACATCACGACCTAAACATCAGTCAAAAGCTTTAGGTGCTGTCATACAGGTATTAGGCGATTATTTGGCTGCAGGAATGGAAATTGATATGGCTATTCACAATTATGGCATTAGACGTGATTGGCCAGAAGCTGTACTGGAGCATATAAGAACACTACCAATTGAAGTGCAGGAAAAAGACTGGCAAGGGCGTCAGGATTTAAGAAAACTGCCTTTAGTGACCATTGATGGTGAAGATGCACGTGATTTTGATGATGCTGTTTATTGTGAACCCAAAGCGTCGGGAGGTTGGCGTTTGTGGGTTGCCATTGCTGATGTGTCTTATTATGTTACACCAGGGTCAGCTTTAGATAAGGAAGCTTCTTTGCGTACAACCTCAGTGTATTTTCCTGATTATGTGGTCCCTATGTTACCCGAACAATTATCCAATGGGTTATGTTCATTAAATCCTAATGTTGATCGTTTATGTATGGTTTGTGAATTGAGCATTAGTGTCAATGGTAAAGTCACACGTTCAAAGTTTTATCCAGCAGTTATGCATTCAAAAGCACGATTAACCTATGATCAGGTTTGGGATATTTTACAATGTAACAAAGATGAACAAAATAGCAAAGACGATCAAAATAACAAAGATGAGCTGCCTCAAACAACAGTGGATTTAAAAAAGCATTTATTGGATTTATATGCGTTATATCAGACTTTGGCCACAGTAAGAAAAAGCAGAGGTGCCATAGAGTTTGATACCAAAGAAACGAAAATTGTGTTTAACGAACATCGGAAAATTGATTATCTTGAAGCGGTTGAACGCAATGATGCGCATCGTATTATTGAAGAATGTATGATCTGTGCCAATGTGGCTGCAGCAAAGTTTTTTCTTAAAAAGAAAATACCAGGATTATATCGGGTTCATCAAGGGCCTTCTGAAAAAAAACTGGAAGATTTAAGAAATTATTTAGGTGTATTGGGTCTGGTTTTATTTGGTGGATCACATCCTTCTCCCGCAGATTATGCCGAAGTATTACAAGGTATCAAACAAAGGCCTGATTTTGATCAAATACAAACTATGCTACTGCGCTCGATGAATCAAGCAGTGTATTCAGAAGATAATCAAGGACATTTTGGCTTGGCATTTGATGCCTATACTCATTTCACTTCACCTATTCGACGTTATCCGGACTTGTTAGTTCATAGAATGATAAAAAACCGTTTATTAAAAGACAGTAAATTATCTGATGATGACGCATTAATCAATGATAAGCATCATACTTGTTTTTATGGTTCTGAAAATTATAGTGAACAACAATTAGCTCAATTGGGTGAGATCTGTTCACAAATGGAACGACAAGCGGATCTGGCAACCCGGGATGTGATTGATTGGTTAAAATGTGAGTTTATGACGGATAAAATTGGTCAACAATATCAAGGAGAAGTTGTTACCGTATTGAATTTTGGATTGTTTGTTCGTTTGGATGATTTTTTTGTGGATGGCTTGATTCATGTGACCAGTTTAGAACGGGATTATTTTCATTATGAGCAGGCGGCACAATGTTTGAAAGGTGAAAGAACCGGTGTAAATTATTATCTGGGTGATAAAGTCTTGATTGAAGTCAGTGCCGTTGATTTGGAAGACAGAAAAATAGATTTTGAACTGGTTGAACTATTAGAATCTTCTCAACCTCAAAAAAGTCAAAGAGAGAAGTTGTATAAAAAAGCACGAGGTAAAACGAAAAACAATAAAAAAGAAATAAGAAATAAGAAGGTTCAATCTACAAAAACAAATAAAAACTCAAAAACATCAAAAAATAATAATAAAAATAAAAAGACACATAATAGGAAAAATAACCAATCCAAATCCCAAAAAACATCAAAAAAACGAAGAGGATAATGCTATGGAAGGAAAATACAGTTATGGTATTCATAGTGTCGAATTGTTATTAAAAAAAAGTGCCGATCAAATTATTAAAATTTACCTGCAAGCCAACCGACAGGATAAACGTAGTCAAACGATATTAGCGCTGGCATCTAAAAATAAAATACCTGTCGTACGCTGGTCAAAAGAAAAGTTAGATCATTTAATCCATGAAGTTCACCAGGGTGTTATTGCAGAAACAAAAACAGGAGCCAAAGTACTTTCAGAAAATGATCTATATGCACTTGTTGAATCTTTAGAAAAGCCAGTAAGATTACTGATATTGGATGGTGTCACTGACCCTCATAATTTAGGCGCATGTATGCGTACGGCTGATGCGGCTGGTATTGACGCCATTATTGTCCCTAAAGATCGTTCTGTTGGCTTAAATGCCACTGTTAGGAAAGTATCGACAGGTGCGTCAGAAATCATACCTTTCTATGCAGTAACCAATTTGGTTCGCTGTTTAAAGCAATTAAAAGAACTGGGTGTGTGGATTATAGGCACGGCAGGTGAGGCAGAACAAAGCTTATATCAAACAAAATTATCCGGTGCTTTGGCTCTGGTTATGGGCTCAGAAGATAAAGGTTTACGCCGTTTAACTCGTGAACATTGTGATGAGTTGGTGCATATTCCTCTTTTAGGGCAGGTTTCCAGTTTGAATGTTTCTGTGGCAACAGGTATTTGCTTATTTGAAATAGTGAGACAGAGTAATAGTTAACAGAACAAAACATTGACATAATATGTCATGTTGTGTAGTATAGCTACTTCATTCATCAGGATTGAATAGGAACAATAATGTCTTTTTATAAAAGTAACTACTTTATTTTTTTAATATTTATCGTTTTATCTATTATCATTTATGCTATACGGAATACTAATAAAGTTGAAGAAAAAGTGATTGAATCTAATACAATCAATCATCAAACAGAAATAACAAACAGTGGCGAACAAAAAAAGAATGTAAGATTATCTAAAAGTGATCTTATCGAGCCATTGCCACAAGATGTGATGGACTATATTTTATCGTTAGATAAGAACAAAGCAAAGCTTCAACAAATTGACAATCTTAAAAGAAATAAACCAAAAAATCATTGTGATTCTAATTTTATTAAAGAGATGAAAATAGTAGATAAACTTAACGTGATAAGAAAACAAATTGAGGTGGATGATTATGAACCACTTTTTTATACATTATACAGTTTATTTGGCCTGAGCATTAAAGAGTATGATCTGATGGAAAATATTTTAGAACCTAAAGATTCAATTGATATATCAGAACTGAGCGAAGATAAAAAAAATATTCTTAGAAATATACCTGTTAATCCAAAAAGTAATAAGCGAGATACAGAATCTTTGTTATCCGTATTGAAAGAAAAAGAATTACCTGCAAATCTTACAATTGCAGGAAGTAGCGTATTGTACTTTTTTGATTTAAACCGTATTAGCAATATTAGTGAGTTTAAAGAGGAGCTTAATGATATTGGTGTCCAGTTGACTCTATATGATTTGATGCAATATATTTTCCATTATGCGCCTCCATCAAGCCTTGTAAGCCTTAATGAGGAGCACAATAGGGAGCAGTATTTTCATGATATTACTATTTTATTTGATGATTTAAATTTAACTTATATTCATCTTTCAGGAATATATGAAATTTTTTTAACAAGTGTTATATCTTTAGGCAATGTAGAGTTACTGCAGTGGTTAAAAAATAGAGGAATGAAATTTAATAGAATGAGGTTTAATAACTCGTTTTTAAATTCAGATAATGGGTTTCGGGAAATGAATATTATGGATACTTATTTATTAAAAGAACACTTTTTTGACCATGAAAACATTCGAAACACTCAAGATGTATTACAATATTTGATTGAACATAATGATTTTCAAATGTCTGAATCAGCGTTACAAACATACTTAAAAACCTCTGATGATAATGTTATTAAAGGAATGCTTGAAGAAAGCCTTACAGTAAAACAAGATTACAAAATAGATATTTTTGATTATATAAAACAGAATAATATAGATGTTGAAAAATATGAAAAAATGCTCGATGTTACACCGGATGAAAAAAGAAAGCTTGTTAAAATGAGAGAAAAAACGAATGCTTGTGTTATTGATTATCAATTTCAATTAGAACAATGGAAAGAAAGTAACAAAAATGAAGTTGAAAGGGTGAATGTAGGTAAAAATTGGGATGATTTTTTTTCTGTTTTGCATAAAGAGTATATCGACGTAATAAAAAATTTGACACAATGGATAATCAAAAATGAAAGCAAGGGTTTATCCTTGCGCGAATTAGAGATTTACCTGTTATCGAAAGAACAATCTCTTTTCTTATTTAGAAAGTATATTTATTTTCTCAATCATTATTTTTATTCATATATGCATTATGATAATATCGGTAGCCGTGAGAATGAAATTTTAAAGTATCCAAAAGCAACATATAGTCATAATTTAAGCTATCCATTGTTTGTTATGTTGGTCCAAGAAAGTAGTGCCATCATGGATTTTTTAATCAAGGATAATTTATCCAATGAAAGCTTTCCTGAAGCCTGGTTTTCTGCATTATTTATGTTAAATAATATGAATAGAGATTTACCCAGTATTGACTTTTTTGAGTATCTACAAACACAAGGAGTAGATTTAAATATGACAGGACCTTATGGTGAAACCTTACTATTAGTTTCGGTCATCCATAATAACAAACGCTTAACACAGTATTTATTGAATCAAAATATAACTATAAATGCTAATAGAAGAGTATTTAATGCCTTGGATTATGCCTTATTACATTATAATGCTAAAGATACGGATATATTAGATATGTTGTTATCATCAGGCATTGTTATTGATGATGTTCATAAAAAGATTATCCAAGATCTTAAATTAGAAAGTTTTCTTAAGAAATTTAAGTAAAAACGACCTTAAATAATTCTTGTTATGTTTCATTGAATATTACTCCATAAGGTCAGAGCTATGATTTGAGATATCAAGTGACTTTCTAACCCAGGGATTAACTCAATATATAAGAGCCGCGTTAAGCGGCTTTTTTATTGGTATTCGATAGTATAAGAAATCTGCCATTGATTTTGTAAGACATTGTCTATTTTATGCTTAGGATAATTTCGTTTTTTAGGGTGTTTATTGATTAATCTAAGCAGCTTTGTTAGTGTAACCGTTTGATTTAAATTGATAATTTTGGATGCGTATGTTTTTCTTAGTGGAAAGAGATGTTTTAATGAGTTGATTCATGTCCAAAATCTATCAAAATAAATAGGTAACTTCAGCTGCGCATAGGAAAAGTTTTTCCAACACTCTGCTTTTAGCGCTTATCAGCGTTAAACTTGTTCGAAATAGCTGGTTATTCCTTCACAAGTTTGCCTTGCTAATCACAAAAATCAAAGTATTGGTATGACTTTTGACTGAATATAGGTTTTAAATCTTTACCGTATAACGTTTGTTGGTTGATTCATATGTAAAATAATGTGAACTTTTCTTATGCGCAGCTGAGGTCAGGTAACAAAAAAATTCATCATTCTTTAACCCAAATGATGCTAATACATCATTGGGTTTCAATAAGACGTAAAAACAATAATTGTATTGTTTTGGAGACACAGGGTAAATGCAGATGTTAAAACAGTTGTTCCTATTCATAACCGTCATTTTTATTATGCCAGCAACTTATAGTGCAAGCTTGGCATTTGAAAAAGGTATTGGCTGGTATTCATTTCGGGACTTAACTTCTTCGGAGTTTTCCAAAAAATTTAAACAATATAAAGAGAAAGGATATATGATGATTGACATTGATGTGTATAAAGTGGGTTCAGCTTTACGCTACTCAATGATATGGCGTGAAAACACAGAGCAGCGTGGGTGGGCAGAATTTCGTAATATGTCGAGTGAAACCTATTCAAAAAAATGGAAAGAATTTCGTGATAAAGGGTATCGTCCTCATGATATTGAAAGTTATCGAATAAATGGTCAACAAAAGTATGCAGGCATTTGGGTACAAAATAAAGAAGGTTATTCCTGGTCATCAAAGAGAAACTTGAAAGCCAGTGAGTATGGTGAATATTTTAAAACGCAGAAGTCAAAGGGACGTAGAATGATTGATATGGAGGCCTACCAAACTTCAGGTGGCTTACGTTATTCTGCGATTTGGGTACAAAATAAAGAAAACATTTCGTGGGCGCAATATAGGGATATGTCTCGTTCAGCTTATCAAAAGAAAATTGATGACTACACAAAGAAAGGTTATATCGTTGTTGACTATGAAACCTATCGATCTAATGGTAAACGTCGTTATGCTGCAATTTGGGAAAAACGTTCAGGTTATGCTTATCAGGTAAGAACGAATCGAACTGAAAAAGAATATGCTAACTTATGGCGTGAATATCGGGATGAAGGTTATCGATTATTGGATTTTGAAAGACAGGGCTCTGATTACGCAGGTGTTTGGATAGAAAATGCTTCCCGTTATCGTTACAGTAAAAAGAAAAAAATTGATAATCTGATGAAAAAATATCGGAAAGATAATAATCTTCCGGGTATTTCTGTTGCTATTGTAAAACATGGAAAAATGATTTATCAGAAAGGTTTTGGATGGGCTGATAAAGAAAAGAAAAAAGTAGCTCATGCTAAAACGATATATAGTGCGGCATCGATTTCAAAAGTGATTGGTGGTACTCTTGCTACTAAATTGCATGATGAACAACGTTTAAGGAATGGTAAAAAAATTCAATTAAACCTGAATGATAGAACGAGAAAATATTTGATTAATGTCGCACGAAGCAATGGTGATAGAGTGACTCTACCGGCTCGTCATAAACATACGCTTAAACAATTATTTGCTCATTTAGGTTGTATTCAACATTATTCAGGCCCTGAGCCTGATAATGGACATTATGTAAGAGCCATTGATGCTTTACCTGATATTTGGAATGCAGACTTTGTGTCACCCTGCACTCGAGGAACAACCAGAAGTTATTCTACCCATGCACTGACCTATATCGCTGCTGTTTTGGAAAAAGTGACGGGCAAAACCTCTGCACAATTAATTCGTTCAGAATTAGCGAAACCTTACCAATTATCCAGCATGCGTGCTTTATGGGGAAGTACAACCGTTCCTGCAAACTATGAGCGTGCAGTACCTTATAAAGATAACAACTCTCCAACATCGACTTCAGATAATAGCTGGAAAATTTTCGGTGGTGGTATAGAAGCATCACCACTTGATTTAGCTTGGTTTGGATGGAAGTTATTGGATGGAAAAATTGTTCAGGCTAAAACAAGAGATAATCTGCTTTGGAAACGTGTCAATGCAAATCAGGTCAATGGCATTGCATGGGAAGTACGTACAAGAGATGGCAAAAATGTTGCCGAACACAGTGGTTCATGGACAGGTGCTATGACTCGTTTGCGCATTTATAGAGATGATGGGTTAGTCATTGCCTTAATGAGTAACCGACGAGATCATACGGTTGGCAGTTTATCCAGTTTGGCATCTGATATAGCTGATGAAGTTTTATAATTAAATATCTTTATTTGAATTGTTTTAATGATTTTTTCAGACATCCATTCAAGAATAAGGCGATAATTTTTTTATAATAATAAAACTGTAAAATAAGTAGGTTAATTTTTTTCTCACTAACTTGATAGTGACGCAATATTTAATTTTTTATTATAAATATTGTTGGGGGAGTGGTTATGAGAAAAATAATAAAGAAGACATCCATTTGTCAGTTGTTTATCTTTTTTGTTGTGTGTATCACACAAGTTTCCGCAGAAAATTGTTGTTGTATCGGTTTAAATAATTCGTGTTTCGATTTTCCAAGTGAATCTGCTTGTGCTTTAGCAACCAATGGACAAGGTTTTTTTCAGGCCGATTATCAATGTGTCAGTGCCAATCAGCCGAAGTGTGTCAAAAAATTTGGTTCAGGCACTTTGTCTTGCACAGAAAGTAACGGTGAGTTAACGTGCTTATTTTATAAGAAGGTTCCAGCTATGGGACATTATTTTCTTATAATATTGTGTTTGTTTTTAGGATTAATGGTTATTTTTAGAACAAAGCTATTACTCAGGCAAAGCTAAATCTTGCATTAAAGCTGCTAGAAAACGAGCGGCTTCTCCTCCTGTACAGGCTCTATGATCAAAGGTTAAAGATAATGGCAATAATTTTTGTTCTTTAATGTCACCATCGATAATCTGTAATTCTTTTCGGAAGCGACCTGTTCCTAAAATAGCAACTTGGGGAGGGGAGACCATAGGTGTGCCATAACGTCCGGCAATGGAACCAAAATTGGATAAGGTAATGGTTGCATGGGACATGTCGGCAGGTTTTATGGTTTTTTCCGCGACTTTTTCTCTTAAGCTTTGTACAGCTGCTCTTGATTCGGTGAGTGATAATGTTTCTGCCTGTTTAACAACGGGTACATATAATCCAGCTGGGGTGTCTATGGCAATGCCTATATGAACCTGCTGATGTAAATAGCGCGCCATTTTGCCAGCATCAAACCAAGCATTGAGTGCAGGCTCTGACTGACAGGCAAAAACCAAAGCACGAATATAACGGGCCAGTGCATCGGTACCTGGTGGCCAGGCAGAAATATTGACATCTTCAACCAGAGTGGTTGCTGCAACCTGTGCGTGGCTTTGTGCCATACCTAATGCCATGGCACCACGAGCACCTCTGACTTTGGTTTCATCAATGAATGGTTTCATGGACTCAGGAATATCAACAACGACTTGTGGTGTTGATGAGGTTTCCGTTTGCTGACTTTGGCGTGGATGCTTATTGGCATGTTCTACATCATGACGAGTAATGGAACCTTTGTAACCTGAAGCCTGACAGTGACTTAAATCAACGCCGAGTCGTCCAGCTAACGCTCTGACAGCTGGCGATGCTTTAAAACCTAATGGACTTTTTGTTGCAGATGAGGCAGAGGATGTTACTGTAGTTGATGTGATATGGGATGCTGTTTTTTTATGGTTACTCAGTGGTGCACTGCCATTTTTTGCGGCTGTTTTAATATCGGCCTGAGTCAATTGTCCTTGAGGACCTGTACCTGCAACTTGCTTCCAGTCAACTTTTAATTTGCGGGCCAATGCCTGAATGACGGCATTGGCTGATTCGGTTTTAACTTGATTGCCAACTTCAACGGCACCAACAACGGTTGCCGCATCGGGTGACGAAGATGCTGTATTTGTTGTGGTGTTTTCAGATGAAGTGGTACTTGTCGTAGAAGCCGTATTATCAACGAAAGCCATCAGAGGAGACCCTACAGCGATGACATCACCAGCTTGTCCAAAGAGTTTGGCAATTTGTCCTGATTGAGGTGCCGGGACTTCAACAACGGCTTTTGCCGTTTCCACTTCAACCATGGGTTGATCCAGTGTCACTTTTTCTTTTTCTTCCACAAGCCAGCGTACAATTTCTGCATCCGGCAAACCTTCACCCAAATCGGGAAGCATAAAAGTTTTTAGACCAGATGTGGCTTGTTGACTGGATGGCTCTTGCGTAGAAGAGGAAGCGTCAGTCGGTTGATGAGTATTTTGTGAATCCGTTTCTGAATGTTTTACGTTGTTTTGTCCAGAGTCCTGCTCTAATTCGAATTCAACCAATGGGGCACCCACCTCTATGACATCACCTGGCTGGGCAAATAAACGTGATATTTTTCCAGTGTAAGGAGAGGGCACTTCAACAACGGCTTTTGCAGTTTCCACTTCAACCATGGGTTGATCAAGGGTAACACTATCACCTTCATTGACGAGCCAGCGTACAACTTCAGCGTCAGGTAAACCTTCTCCTAAATCGGGTAATGTAAATAGTTTCATCGGTACTCCATAAGACGTTTGGCTTCTTTAACAACACGTGCCACATTAGGCATATATTGTTTTTCTAATCGATAAAAAGGCATCACCGTATCATAACCAGAAACACGGCCAATCGGTGCCAATAAAGAAAACAATGCTTTTTCGGCAAGTTCAGCAGCAATTTCAGATCCAAGAGAACCTGCTTTGGGGGCTTCCTGAATGATCATGGCACGTCCTGTTTTTTCGACAGACTCAACAATCGTTTCAATATCCAGAGGGTTTACAGTTGCCACATCAATGACTTCTGCACTGATGCCGGATTGTGCCAATTGCTCTGCCGCCTGATGTGTTTCATGTAACATGGCGCCCCAGCTAATGAGTGTGATATCAGACCCTTCTCTGTCAACGAAGCAACAGCCAAGAGGGTAGTCCTCACCATTGTCATCAATAGCATGTTTTACTATTCGATATACGCGTTTAGGTTCAAGGAATATCACCGGATCAGGATCCCGGATTGCTGCAAGCATCAAACCATAGGCTCTGGATGGATTCGAAGGAATCACGACTTTTAAGCCCGGAATATGAGCGAATAAAGCTTCGGTACTTTCTGAATGATGTTCTGGTGCATGAATGCCACCGCCATAGGGTGCACGGAGTACCAAAGGCAGATGTAAACGGCCACGGGTTCTGTGTCTTAATCGTGCCATATGGGCAATGATGTGTTCTACAGCAGGAAAGATAAATCCCATAAATTGTATTTCAGCAATAGGCTTGATACCTTGTGCTGCCATACCGATAGAAAGTCCTGCAATCATGGATTCTGCCAGAGGTGTATCTATGACTCGTTCTTTACCAAAGGTTTGTTGTAAGCCATCAGTTGCTCGGAAAACACCGCCATTGACACCAACATCTTCACCCATCACCATAACGTCTGGGTCCTGTGCCATTTCGTAAGACATGGCAAGGTTAACCGATTCAATCAAAGTAAGTTCTGACATATTATGCTCCCTTTGCTTCGCTACGTTGCTGTTGAGTGCGTTCTGGTAGTTCTGCATACAGCGAATCAAACATGGCTTCAACCGGTTCTTTGTCTAAATTTAAATAGCCATCAACAGCTGTCTGTACTTCTTCGTTGACGGACTCAATTAATGCGGCTTCTTTTTCTTCATTCCATATGTTGAGAAATCCCATATATTTTTTTAAACGTAAAATAGGTTCTTTTTTCCAACCATCATCTAACTCACCGTCAGGTCGATAGCGTTTGGCATCGTCGGCTGTGGTGTGATCGCACAGACGTAAACTGATACACTCTATGAGGGTTGCACCCTCTCCCCGACGTGCTTTTTGTAAAGCCAAGTCTGTAAAATGTCTTACGGCAATAATATCATTACCATCTATCTGGATACCTTCGATACCTGCTGCAATCGCCTTTTGAGCATAGGTTTGGCAGGCAGTTTGAATTTCGGAAGGAACAGAAATGGCCCACTGATTGTTATTAATCATAAACACCACACCTAAATTCCATATACCGGCAACATTCAGCGCTTCATAAAAATCGCCTTCTGAAGTACCGCCTTCACCAATTTCCGTAACCGCGGCTCTTGCCTGATTTCGAAGTTGGAAAGCCTTGGCAACTCCGGCAGCATGTAAACACTGATTACCAATAGGGATACAAATAGGAAAATCTTCCCGGGCATTTTGAAAGTCTGACCCCCGTTCATCAC
The DNA here is from genome assembly GCA_965230335.1 of Kangiellaceae bacterium. Classification (GTDB taxonomy): domain Bacteria; phylum Pseudomonadota; class Gammaproteobacteria; order Enterobacterales; family Kangiellaceae; genus CBDDKS01. The sequence goes on from CBDDKS010000006.1 coordinate 2,791,358, forward strand.
CGCCCCAATAAGTCAGTATCTCCTTTAAAGTGACACCATGTTGCAACATGGCTGCCTGGCTGCGATAGTAAGGCACCAGAACATCTTCGGTTTGCATGACTGAGCCATAACCCACACCGATAGCTTCCTGGCCTAATGCAGCAGGGTAAGTGCCCATTTTACCGGTTCTTTGTAATGAATAGGCTTTGTTATCCAATTGTCGGACAATATGCATTCTTCTGTACAAATCAATGAGTGTATTGGCGTCCTTTGCAAATTCAGGTAAATCGTCAGAGGTGGGGCGTCCATTATCATCAATAAACTGATGATAGTGAATCTCAAAGTGAGTCGTTTGTGTCAAAATAGTATCTCCACGAGTCAATTGATTATTTAACAAAGTTTGAAATGTACAAAAAATGAAATAACCAAATCATGAATGATGTTAGGCTCTATCGCTCTTTCATATAGAGTGATTTTAAAGCATGACAGGGCATCAATCAGCCTATAATCAGAGGCTTGTCCCATCTTCGGCGCAAGATCATACGGATTACCGTTGCTTTTGTATAGTTAAATCTCTCTCCCTTTTTGCTTGAATTGGATAAAAAACAGTAAAGTAGCTTCTTGTAAAAGTCTTTTAATTATTTGATTTTTATAAAAAATATTGATGTATGGATTATCAAGTTAACGTTAACGTAATCTATCAGGTTATTCAAAGTGAAAAAAGATAAATTATATAAGAAACAGGCTTGGAAAATGGGAATAATACAGTCTCAAATACTCGGGGCATAGATGATTTGGCTGTCACCAGGCTGTAGTTGACCTAGATGCCACTTATCAATTTTGTATCGAATCAGTCGAAGCGTTGGATAACCAATCGCTGCTGTCATGCGTCTTACTTGACGATTTTTTCCTTCATGAATACTTAGTTCAAGCCATGACGTCGGACTGTTTTTTCTTTCTCGAATCGGTGGATGTCTTTGCCATACATCCGGTGGAGACATGCGTTGTACTTTTGCCGGTTGTGTTAAACCGTCTTTAAGATGAACGCCTTGTCTCAGTTGTTTTAAATCATTGTCTGTAGGCAAACCTTCCACTTGAACCCAATAGGTTTTTTCACAGTGAAATTGTGGATGACATATTTTATGTTGCAGTCGTCCATCGTTGGTCAGTAGCAATAAACCTTCAGAATCTTTATCAAGTCGACCAGCAGGATAGATATCAGGAATCTGAATAAAATTTTTCAGGGTGGGTTCATCTTCAGAACCTGTAAACTGACAGAGGACATTAAACGGTTTATTAAATAACACCAAAAGAGATGATTTATGACGTGGCATTGAGATGAACGAGTAAATGAGTGATTAAAAAATAGAGTTACCACTTTAGAATGAAGAGAAGAGTAAGGCAAGAGCGTTTGTTTGGATTGACGTTATCTGAGAATGACATACACTTACTCTCTAGACTATTTGAAGATGTCATTATGTGGATTTTTTAAGTATAATAAATCCCAAATTTTTACTGACCAAGTATCCATAGGAGAGAAACATCGTGGCCTTTGACAAAATCAATATTCCGGCGCAAGGCGAAAAAATCACTGTTAATACTGACAATTCATTAAGCGTACCCAATAATCCGATTGTTCCATTTATCGAAGGTGATGGTATTGGCGTAGACGTGACACCCGTGATGCGACAAGTGGTGGATGCAGCCGTAGAAAAAGCCTATGGTGGCCAGCGACGTATTGCATGGATGGAGGTCTATGCTGGAGAAAAAGCAACGCAGGTTTATTCACCTGATACTTGGTTACCCGAAGAAACCTTGGAAGCGGTTCGTGATTATGTTGTTTCTATTAAAGGACCACTGACAACACCAGTCGGTGGCGGTATTCGTTCATTAAATGTGGCTTTACGTCAAAAGCTGGATCTTTATGTCTGCTTGCGTCCAGTACGTTATTACTCTGGAACACCCAGCCCATTACGTGAACCAGAAAAAACCAATATGGTTATTTTCCGTGAAAACTCTGAAGATATTTATGCGGGAGTGGAGTGGGAAGCTGGTACAGCAGACAGTAAAAAAGTGGTTCAGTTTTTACAAAATGAAATGGGTGTAGAAAAAATTCGTTTTCCTGAAACATCAGGTATTGGTATCAAGCCTGTTTCACTGGAAGGTACCGAACGACTGGTTCGCAAAGCCATACAATATACGATTGATAATGATAAAGACTCACTGACTTTGGTCCATAAGGGCAATATTATGAAGTTCACGGAAGGTGCTTTTAAAGAGTGGGGCTATGAGTTGGCAAAACGTGAATTTGGTGCAGAGGAGATTGATGGGGGACCTTGGTGTCAGTTTGAAAATCCCAATACAGGAAAGAAAATTATTATTAAGGATGTTATTGCAGATGCTTTTTTACAGCAGATTTTGTTGCGTCCGGCTGAGTATGATGTCATCGCAACCATGAATCTCAATGGGGATTATATTTCTGATGCATTAGCCGCTCAGGTGGGTGGCATTGGCATAGCACCAGGTGCGAATTTATCTGATAGTGTTGCCATGTTTGAAGCAACACATGGTACGGCCCCTAAATATGCTGGTCAGGATAAAGTCAATCCGGGTTCATTGATATTGTCGGCTGAAATGATGCTCAGACATATGGGCTGGAAAGAAGCAGCAGATAATATTGTGCAAGCAATGGAAAAAGCCATTGAAGCCAAAACGGTCACCTATGATTTTGAACGGCTTATGGAAGGTGCGCAATTATTAAGCTGTTCTGAATTTGGTGAGGCGATGATTCAACTGATGTAACTGAAGTGATGGGATGTTAATTGTTGAAGGAGTATCTATTTTCTTTTGAACGACTCAATGGGGAGAAGTTTGAGCAAAGCTTCTTCCTGGTTTTTATCATCATTTTGGGAATATTTAGAAGATGTCTCGAGATAAAAAGTATGAGCTCTTCACAAAAAAGCAAAATAAATCTCTAATTGTTATTGTTATAGATGTGCTTCCTTTGTTACTTTCTTCCTGGGAGTAACTCATCGTAGGTTAGGTTTTAGCTAATGTTTAAATATTGAGCAAAACCTAGTTCAATTATTAACTCATTGATTAGTTTTCTGAGTTAATCTCATATTTCGGTTTAAGGGCGCATGCATGCAAGCCTTTAGGGCCTTCGGTAATTTCAAAAGCAACTTCTTGGCCTGCTTTTAAGCTACGGTACCCGTCCATATTGATGCTTGAAAAATGAACAAAGACATCGTCTCCTCCAGCTTCTGGACGGATAAAACCATAGCCTTTTGCGTTATTAAACCATTTGACGGTTCCAGTAGGCATAATTGAATCCCCATTTGACTACTAGTTAACACAACACATAGATGACTCATTATGTGGTAAGTTCTTCTTTTAAAAGAAAGATAGCGACATCTCCAACACTAGCTTCTTCATAAAAGTATAGCAAAGTCAAGAAAAAATAAATAGTACTTGAAAAGACTATTATTTAGCATCATTAAATATAATAATATCCTCTATAATTATTTGGCTTGTCCGATGAGAAATTCAGGCAAATTTTATTTAATAAACTAAGATCATAATTATGAGTCAAGAAAATCAAAGCGATTGGGATATTGACCATGGTTTAACTGTCGAAGAGTCACAACCAGAAGTTAAACCACCAAGGATGTACAAAGTCGTATTGTTAAATGACGACTACACACCGATGGACTTTGTCGTAGATATACTGATGAAGTTCTTTGGTAAAACACAAGAAGAGGCAACAAAGATCATGATGCAAATTCACTTTGAAGGTAAGGGTATCTGTGGTGTATATCGCAGAGAGATTGCTGAAACCAAAGTAGTGCAAGTGAATGATTATTCGCGAGCGAATGAGCATCCATTATTGTGTACAACAGAAGAAGCCTAAATAAGGCCAGTGTGCAATTGAATTTTAAGCGATGTAAGGTGTATCACTATGTTAAGTAAAGATCTTGAGTTAACGCTTAACCTGGCATTTAAAGAAGCGCGAGACAAACGTCATGAGTTTATGACGGTAGAACATTTACTATTGGCATTGTTAAATAATAATATTGCTTCCAGTGTTTTGAAGGCTTGTGGTGCAGATGTCGATAAACTCAAATCTCAATTAGTAGATTTTGTTGATGAAACAACACCGTTAATTCCAGATACACTGGAGGAAGTTGAAACGCAGCCTACTTTAGGATTTCAACGTGTTTTACAAAGAGCGGTTTTTCATGTCCAGTCTTCAGGAAAAAAAGAAGTCACAGGCGCTAATGTTTTAGTGGCTATTTTTAGTGAACAGGAAAGTCAGGCAGTTTATTTTTTACAACAGCAAAAAATCACCAGATTGGACATTGTCAATTATATGTCCCATGGCATATCGAAAGTGGGTGATGATTCACTGGATTTAAATTCGGTAGAGCATGATGATGACTCATCTCAGGATCCTGCGGTTAAGACGCCATTAGAAGCTTATGCAACCAATTTAAATGAATTGGCTAAATTAGGAAAAATAGATCCATTGATTGGTCGTTCCAAAGAATTGGAGCGAACCATACAAATACTGTGTCGTCGCAGAAAAAACAATCCTCTTTTTGTCGGTGAAGCGGGTGTGGGAAAAACTGCGATTGCAGAAGGACTGGCAAAACGTATCATTGATAATGATGTGCCGAATGTGATTTCTGAAGCGGTGGTTTACTCATTGGATTTGGGTGCTTTATTAGCCGGTACCAAATATCGGGGGGATTTTGAAAAGCGTTTGAAAGCCTTACTTTCCGATTTAAAAAAACAGGAACAGGCTATTTTGTTTGTGGATGAAATTCATACCATTATAGGTGCCGGAGCGGCATCAGGTGGTGTGATGGATGCCTCTAATTTAATTAAACCTATGCTGGCTAATGGTGAATTACGTTGTATGGGATCAACCACCTATCAGGAATATCGGGGAATTTTTGAAAAAGATCGGGCCTTGGCCAGACGTTTTCAAAAAGTGGATATTTCAGAACCTTCTATTGATGAGACGGTTAAAATCTTACAGGGTTTAAAACCTCAGTATGAAAAATATCATTCAGTTCGTTATTCACAGCCATCATTAAGAGCTGCGGTAGAGCTATCAACACGCTATATTACCGATCGTTATTTACCCGACAAAGCCATTGATGTCATTGATGAAGCGGGCGCTAATCAGCGTTTGCAACCTGAGTCACGGCGCAAAAAATTAATCGGTATACATGATATTGAACAAATTGTTGCTAAAATGGCGAAAGTGCCTCCTAAAACCGTATCCCGATCAGATAGAGATGCTTTGCGTAATCTGAATCGTAATTTAAAAATGGTTGTCTTCGGACAGGATGAAGCTATTGATACCTTATCCAATGCGATTAAATTATCCCGTTCGGGTCTGGGTGCAGAAGATAAACCGGTGGGATCCTTTTTGTTTGCTGGACCAACAGGTGTTGGTAAAACAGAAGTCACGCAACAGTTAGCTAAAATTATGGGTATCGATCTCATTCGATTTGATATGTCAGAATATATGGAACGACATACAGTGTCTCGATTGATAGGCGCACCTCCGGGCTATGTGGGTTATGATCAAGGTGGGTTGCTCACAGAAGCCGTGACTAAAAAACCACATTGTGTGGTATTGTTTGATGAAATTGAAAAAGCACATCCCGATGTTTATAACCTATTGCTTCAAGTGATGGACCATGGAACACTCACAGACAATAACGGACGAAAAGCAGATTTTAGAAATGCGATTATTGTGATGACAACCAATGCTGGTGCCAGTGAGTTGGTTAAATCCTCCATTGGTTTTCAGCAGAATGATAAACTTAACGATAATATTGAAGCGATTAATAAAACCTTTACACCAGAGTTTCGCAATCGACTCGATGCTATTGTCTGGTTTAAATCTCTGAGTGAAGAGGTGATAGATTCAATTGTTGATAAATTTATTATTGAACTGCAAAGTCAGTTAGATGAAAAACAAGTCTGTATCCAGGTTGAAAAATCGGCACGTATTTGGTTAAGAAATAAGGGCTATGATATCAATATGGGTGCCCGTCCTATGTCTCGAGTCATTCGGGAACATATGAAAAAAGGGCTGGCTGATGAACTGTTATTTGGTCGTCTATCCAATGGTGGTGGACAGGTAAAAGTGTCAGCAAAGCCCGATGCAGAAAACTTAACTTTTGAAATTATTGGTAAAGAAGAACTAGTGACAACCTAGGCGTTGTACTGGATTTTTAGAGTGTTCGCACATACCTACTTAAAAAGCCTGTTTTAACAGGCTTTTTTTATGCACAGTATTGTGTGATGGCTCTTTAATAATGGCTATAGGCATTTCTTTTGTATCTTATCCTGAACTCAGGTTAAAATAGCCTCAGTTGAAAAAATCTATTGATTTATCTTATCTGAGATGTCTTATGTTAAAGCGGTTGTTCATTTTACTGTTATCCTGTAGCTGTCATTCTGTTTATAGTGAATGGTATTCCCATACATTTGACGTTATGGGTACAGAGGCAAAGGTTGAATTTTGGCATAAGAAAAAATCAACGGCAGATGAATTGATAAGTCAGGTAGTGAAAGAAATGCAACGGATTGATAAAAAAATGAGTTTCTACAAAGAAGACAGTGAAATTTCCAAAGTGAATAAACGAGCTCATAAAAAAACGGTTAAAATATCCAAAGAACTATTTTCATTATTACAGGAATCTAAAAAATATTATAATTTAACAGAAGGTGCCTTTGACATTACTTTTGCCAGTGTGGGTCATCTGTATGATTATCGAAATAAAGTTTCACCAACAAAAGAAGAGATTAAAAAAGCCAAACAAGGAGTTGGTTTCAAGCATATAAAACTGATAAAGAAAACATCATCGGTACGTTTTAATCATGCTATGACAAAAATCGATTTGGGGGGTATTGCAAAAGGGTATGCTGTCGATCGTTGTCTGCACATATTAAAAGAGGCAGGTGTATCGTCAGCATTTGTGAGTGCAGGAGGAGACAGTCGGGTATTGGGAGGCAGACAAGAGCGGCTTTGGAACATTGGTATTCGTCACCCAAGAAAAGAAGATGCTGTTGTGACAAAAATTCCCATTGAGAATTTGGCTATTTCAACCTCGGGTGATTATGAACGTTTTTATATTGAAGATGGAAAAAGATTTCACCATATTTTAGATCCAAAAACTTCGCGTTCAGCAAAAAATAGTGTGAGTGTGAGTATTATTGCTAATGAATCTATACGTGCAGATGCCTTATCAACGGGCGTATTTGTTATGGGGGTTACAAAAGGTATGGCATTGATTAATCAATTAGAAGATGTTTCTGCCATTATTATCGATAGTCAAGGAAAACTACATTATAGTCATGATTTATTGGCACAATAAAGTGGTTATTTATCTTCCGAATAAATAACCACTTTATCTGCCTTTAATTGATAGGCTGCCATAGTATCTGTAGCTACTTTAAGTTTGGTAGAGACGGTGCCTGTTACCCAAAAAGGATTAAAAAGCACTTCTGTTTTTAATCCCTTTTTATATTTAACATAAATAATTTGATTGGGTGGTGGTGGGGGTAAATGTAAACAGGCCCCAAAATAGGGCACTAGAAAAAATTCAGTAATTTTGAGATCTTCAGTAAATTCTAATGGCACAACATAACCAGGAATACGAATCAATTTCTTATCAAAGCTTTTAATAATTCTGGTTGACATCAGTGCTTGCTCATAACGGTTATCAGGACGATTACTGATACTAAAATCATTATTAAATTGTGACGAAAGAGGATCATCCAGAGGGTCAGTAAACAATTTAGGAGGTTGATTACTGAGTGGTGTATGTAGTTTAAACGGTTTTTTTTCTTTTTTATTGTCCGGTTTTTCCAACTTTTTATCGGGAAGAACATCTCCTTCAGCGCCTTCCGGTAAGTTGGTAATATAGTCAGGGGGATTAAGCAAAGCATCCAAATCATCCTTGGGCATTAATTCTACCCATTCAATGGTTTTGTATTTTTTTGCCTTTAAAGAGGGAGAAAGGCTACACAACAATAAAATACTGCTGATATAAATAAGATGTAAAAATATTTTATTGCGCATAAATATCAAAGAGTAAGAATTAATTGGGCGCTGAACGATAAGTATAGCTTAAAACATATTAGCAGGATAAGCTACGAAAGAGCAATAGATCCTAACACTCAATAATATTCACAGCCAAACCACCTCTTGCTGTTTCCTTATATTTCGTTTTCATATCAGCGCCTGTTTCCCGCATTGTTTTTATGACTTTATCGAGAGAAACTTTGTGACTCCCGTCACCATTTAATGCGAGTCTTGCTGCATTAATAGCCTTAATGGAGCCCATGGCATTGCGTTCAATACAAGGTACTTGAACCAGTCCACCAACGGGATCACAGGTTAATCCCAGATTATGTTCCATGCCAATTTCGGCAGCATTTTCGACTTGACTGGGTGTGCCTCCCAATACTTCAGTCAGTGCAGCAGCAGCCATTGAGCAGGCAACACCAACTTCACCCTGACAGCCAACTTCTGCTCCTGAGATGGATGCATTTTCTTTATATAAAATACCAATTGCTGCGGCAGTCAGTAGGTAATTCATAATGGCACGATCTTCTGCTTTTCCATGACATAAATGATTCACGTAATAGGATAGAACAGCAGGCAAAATACCTGCGGCACCATTGGTGGGTGCTGTAACCACTCGTCCCCCTGCAGCATTTTCTTCATTGACTGCCAGGGCATATAAATTAACCCAATCCATGTCAGAAAAACCTGCAGAAGCCGGTGTTGTTCGTGCTTTTAATTTTTTAAATAATTCTGGGGCGCGGCGTTTTACTTTCAAACCACCGGGGAGAATACCTTCACGTTCACAGCCTCGTTTTATACAGTTTTTCATGACTTGCCAAATGGCCAGTAACTGCTGTTCTATGTCATCTTTTTTCCGCCATGCCTGTTCATTTTCTAACATGATACTTGAAATACACAGTCCGGTATTTTTTGTAAGACTCAGTAACTCATCACCGGTTTTAAATGGATGAGATAACGGTGTTGTGTCTTCAATAATAGGTACATTTTTATCTGGACCATCATTAACAACAAAGCCACCACCAACGGAATAATAAATTTTTTCTAGCAGTATTGTTCCGTTATCACTGATTGCAGAAAATTTCATACCATTGGCATGAAAAGGTAATGTTTCACTTCGATGGAAAATCAGATCGCTTTTTTCATTAAAATGAATAGTGTGGTGTTCAGAAAGTTGAATTTTTTGTTGATCACGTATGAGAGATAATTTGTTGGGTATTGTATCCGGATCAATCTCTGACGGTTGCTCTCTCTGTAACCCGAGTAATACGGCAACATCGCTACCATGACCTTTACCCGTTTGTCCAAGTGAGCCATAAAGATCAGCTTTGATTCTGTGTGTTGTCTTGAGCAATGCAGAAGTATCCAGCTCTTGAATAAAGCGCCTGGCAGCCCTCATAGGGCCAACTGTATGAGAACTTGATGGACCGATACCAATACTGAAAAGCTCAAAAATACTGATTGCCAAGATATTAACTCCTAAGGGTTGAAAATAGAAAATAATTGGGAATTCAAATGCAGTTAATCTCAAAAATGTATTTTATCAGAAAAAAGATTATTGCGATAATAATTAAGGTTCAGGTTTAGCAAAAAAGTAACACATTGTATGTTACTTTTTATAAAGTACCTAATACAATGATTGATAAACAGCCCCTAATACTATACACAGAATACGGTGATGGTCATTTGCTTTATGAAGCAGGCGTTTCAGATTTGATGAAAGGTGAAAGTGAATCGAGGTAGAGTATATTTTCAATAAAGAATAGTGATAGAAGAGCGAAGTTTTATTGTTTTGAATTTAGGGTTAAGTTTAGGGTAAAAAATAATGCTTGACGAACTAAAGCAACTTTGTATACTCAAATTCGTTGCAGTCTCCACAATATTGTAAATTGTACGTAAAAGTTTTTGTATGATAAAACACGTTTTATGCTTAACCATTCTATTATCTACATTAGGTTGTGGAGAGGAGAAAGATGATACTATGTTGAAACCTTTTCTGAAAAAAACCGAAGAAAAAACCTATGTAATCTTTTCTCCTTTATCTGGCGTCTTAATGAAAGAGGGGCAACCATTAGCCAATACAAAAATTATCCGAAAACTGACTTGGAATGCTAATGAAGAGGGTGTAATAGAAGAGTTTTATACGGATGAACAAGGACGCTTTGATATACCACAGTATGATGCAGCTTTTAAAATGGGTGTGTTGACAGAGTTTGTTGCCAGTCAATATTTATCTATTGAGCCTAATGCAAAGGATGATATTTTTTGGGTAGCTACCAATAGAAGTGGAGAGGTTTTTGCTGAGCTGGGTTATCAACCGGAAGATTTAATTTGTGATGTTTCTTTTGAAAGAAAGATTCCAGAAGAAAATATGAAGGATACAAGTGGTTTAATGGCAACAAAGTGTCAATGGAAAAGAAGTATCAATGAAAAAGAGTTTTAGGTGATCAACAAAATACACAAGCAGGTAAATAGCTATGTCTGAATTAACACCTTTACAATCAGCTAATCTGGCTGAAGAAATCTATGATGTGCAAGATGAAATACTGTTTGAAATTTTCCAAACAAAAAATAAGGATATTTTTTCACAAGAGCAACAAAAATTAACGGCTAATGTAGGTGGTCGTATTATCCGCAGTGCTAAAGATGCGTTTGGATTATGTACGATGGGAGCCGGACAATATGCGGGTAATGCTTTTTTAATTTTTAGAGGAACAACAACGGCAAACAATAAAGCTGATTTTGTCAGTGATGCACGTATTGGTTTACAAAATTCAAAAACAGGCTCTTCAGTCCATATTGGTTTTAATGAAGTATTTAAAAGTATGTTGCGTGATATTCAGCAATTTATCAGCAGTAATCAAATTACCGGTACAGTACATTGTATTGGCCATAGTTTAGGCGGTGCCGTTGCGACATTAGCGGCAGATTGGGTAAAAACAAATTTTAGTCGCTTTACAGTAAAGCTTTATACCTTTGGGCAACCCAGAGTAGGTTTATTACCTTTTGCTACAAAATTTACATCAAAGCTGCATTCAGATAATGTTCATAGACTGTTTCATACGACTGATCCGGTACCTATGGTACCTATCTTTCCTTATATTCATGCACCAGCGCCAGGTAATGGACATTTAATTTCTTCAGAATCATTAGTGACATCTGGGGAAGCGCATAAGATGGCAAACTATATACATTCTATTAAACAAAAAGAGCTAGGCAGCTGGCCATCTATTTCACGTTCAGCCCCTGTTTTTAATCACGAAAAAGCAATTGAAGAATGGGTGACATCAAAAGTTCGTCCCGATCCCGAACATCCAAGAACCTGGGAATGGCTAGATCGTGCGTTTATTTATGTTTTGACTAAAATAGGTAACAGTATTTTTACTGCTTTACATACTGCGATTGTGGGTGTGCATACGTTAGCTGATCGTATTGCCTGGATACTAATGAAAGGTATTGACCTTGCAAAAAATGTAGGTTTTTTTGTAAAAAAATTAATAGAAAAAATTGTACAAATTTTGGGTATGCCACCATTAGCACCCAATCATAGTATTACGCAGGCTTTTCTAGCCAGTCTTTTAACGATGTTGATGCGCCGATCTTATGATTTGGCAAGACGGGCCATTCGATCGTTATAGTTTCTTGTAGAATCAATATGAAATATTTAACTGGCTTTATTACATGTTAAATAAAGGTTTCAGTTTGGAAGCAGACTGCCTTAAATAGTAAAGTAGTGTTCAATTTAATGGGAGCTTCATTGCATATGCCACTTGAACTTTCCTGGTATCAATGGTTGTTTCTGTTTTTGCTATTTGTTGTCATTGGTCTATTTATATTTTGGTGGGTACTTATACGTCCAAAAGTACCTCAATTGAATGATGATTGGCAAAGTGATTGTGCTTTTATTCCAAATATTATGATTGAAGGGGATAGAATAACGATTGATAATTTTCGTGATTTTCAATGGAATACAATGAAGGATAAAACGGAGGTTTGGACTAAAAAATCAGTGAATATAAACGATTTGGTTAATGTATGGTATATCGTAGATCATTTTCATTCCATTAAGGCACTGGCACATAGTATGCTGTCTTTTGAGTTTAGAGACGGTACCTATTTAGTGGCTTCATTTGAAACACGCAGAAGAAAAGGACAACGTTATAATCCTTGGCATGGTTTGTGGCGAGCTTACGAACTTTGTTTGATTTGGGGTAGTGAAAGAGATTTAATTGGTCTTCGAACGCATGTTAGAAAAAATAAGGTGCACTTGTATTGTGTGTCTGCCATACAAAAAAATAAACAAGCTCTTTTTCTTGAGTTATGTCAACGTAGTCAACAGCTGACAACAAAAGCTGAATGGTATCATTCAATTTTTACGACCTGTTTAACCTCTATTGTACAACAAGTGAATAGAGTCGTACCCAAACGTATACCACTGACCTGGCGTTATTTATTACCTGGTCATTCAACCCGAGCAGCATTTAAATTGGGTTTGATTCAAGATTGGGGAGGTTATAAAAATACAGTTCAATTAAGTCAAATCAATCTTGATGTCATAAACGATAAAAATAATGAAACATCATTTAATCAAAAAATTCGTGAGCATCTTCCTAAAGAAATACAATAATAAAAAGAAGTTAAAATATGACTTAACCCGACAGGCAGAGAATGCCTGGGAACAGCCGCTCGTATTCTGCTAATCGGAAAAGTGGTTCTACCCCGATTTGACGGACAGTTAGTTAAGAGTAGTTTGGTGGGCTATGCCCATTTTACGCTTCTTTCTTTGGTTGTAAAATCGTTCAATATAATCAAAAATATCAGAACGGGCTTCTAAACGAGTTTTATAAACTCGACGATTGACTCTTTCCCGTTTTAGCAAACCGAAAAAACTCTCTGCCACGGCATTGTCATAGCAACTCCCAACTCCCAACCGCACTCATACTGGATATTAAATGATGGTCATTCAAGAATTTTTGATATTCATGACTGGTAAATTGTGAGCCACGATCTGAATGAAGGATAGCAGGTTGAGTATGACTTTTCTGCCATACAGCCATCAATACCGCCTGAATCACCAATTTTTTTTCCATATTGTGACTCATAGACCAACCCACAACCAAGCGGCTGTGCAGGTCAATAATAACACAAAGGTACAACCAGCCTTCTCCAGTACGGATATATGTAATGTCTGTTACCCATTTGGTATTCGGTTCAGTTGCAGTAAAGTCCCTCTCCAGATGGTTGAGGAGATAATCAGGACGGCTTTTTGGTTGACGCTTCCTCCATTGGCGAACAGCAGGAACACCTACCAGTCCATTGACTTTCATCAGGCGAGCCACACGGTTCAAACTGCATTGCTCACCTTCATAGCGAAGTTCTTCCCAAATCCTGGGGCTGCCGAATACACCATCACTATTACGATGTATCTGGGTAATCCTCCTGGAAAGACGAGCATCATCCTGAGCTTTGTCACTGGGTTTTCTTTCACGCCAATCGTAATAACCACTGTGAGAAACCTTGAGTAATCTGCACATCATCCTTACTGGGAAAGCTTCGCGGCAGCGTTCAATCATGTGATACTTCACTTGGGATGCTTGACAAAGTACACTGCCGCTTCTCTTAAAAAATCTCGTTCCCGTTTAACTTCAACCAGCTCTCGTTTGAGTTTCGATATTTCCTCATCTCGTGGGTTTCCGTTACCTGTAAATGCCGTTTTTGCAGGCTCTGAAAACTCCTTGACCCACCGACGCAGCATCGTGTCATTGAGACCCAGGCTCTTGGCTATATCGGATATAGGTTGATTTGATTGTTGAACCAGAGTCACCGCTTCTTGCTTGTACTCTCTGCTGTATTTGCGTCTCGATTTGTTCATTAAACACCTCATTAATTTGTAGATTATTCTCTCTTAACTGGGTGTCCGTCAAATCGGGGTAGAACCAAGATGTAGATGATGAGTTTTATGATAGAGCTGATGCGCATATTCATCTGGCTAATGATCAGGTATCCGAAGAAATCGGGAAGGGTAAAGTAAGCGCATCTTTTATGTTTGGGATGTCTAGATTTTGTTCTTACGTTAGTGCTACTGGATTTGATACAAAGGAAGATATGTTAAAAGGCAAAGAAGAATCTATTAAATATTTTGTAGAGCAGTTTCAACTTTGTATAGAAGAAAACTATGAAGATTATATTGATAATTTTAATCAATATATGGGTAAAGACTAAAAAATGCCTATCTGGACTAATCCACCTAAGTGTATTCTGTCTGTTAGGTTAAGTCACATTTTAACTTCTAAAAGTGTCGTATCAAGTCTGAGCAGATACACTTGAATTGAAAGAATGTTATTAAACGTTAAATCGAAAGTGAATAACATCACCATCTTTAACAATGTAATCTTTTCCTTCCAGGCGCCATTTGCCAGCATCTTTGGCACCTTGTTCACCTTTGTATTCAATGTAGTCTTCGAAGCCAATCACTTCAGCACGAATAAATCCTTTTTCAAAGTCGGTATGAATAACCCCCGCTGCCTGCGGGGCAGTCGCCTGTTGTCGAATGGTCCAGGCCCGTACTTCTTTTTCACCTGCTGTAAAATAGGTGTGTAAATTCAGTAATTGATAACCGGCTCTGATCACTCGGTTTAATCCAGGTTCTGATAAATTCATTTCAGATAAAAATTCCATTTGTTCTTCGGCATCCAGGCTTGCTAACTCGGATTCAATCGCTGCACAAATGGGTACAACAACGGCATTTTCTTTTTTTGCTAAAGCTTCTACCGCTTGTAAGTGTGGATTATTGTCAAATCCACTATCGTCACAATTGGCAATATACATCACAGGTTTGGCAGTAATAAGTTGCTGCTGTTTTAAGAGTAATTCTTCTTCCTTATCCCATTCTAACGAGCTGACACTTTGTCCTTCATCCAACGCGGCTTTGCATTTTTCTAAAATTAATAAACGGGCTTTGGCTTCTTTGTCTCCACTTTTTGCAACTTTGGTATTTCGTAAAATAGCTTTTTCAACACTTTCCAGGTCGGCGAGTGCTAATTCGGTATTAATGGTTTCAATATCAGAGATGGGATCAATTTTGCCATCGACATGAACAATATCATCATTTTCAAAGCAACGCACAACATGGGCAATAGCCTGTGTTTCACGAATATTGCCTAAAAACTGATTGCCTAACCCTTCTCCTTTAGAAGCACCTGCAACCAGGCCGGCAATATCAACAAACTCCATCGTAGTGGGAATGGTTTTCTGTGGGTTAACGAGTTTGGTCAGTTCATCCAGTCTGGGATCGGGAACAGGCACAACCCCTGTGTTGGGATCGATAGTACAAAAAGGGTAGTTTTGTGCATCAATACCAGCATCAGTCAATGCATTAAATAAGGTCGATTTACCAACATTGGGTAATCCGACAATGCCACAATTAAATCCCATAGTATGCTCACTTTTTAGTTTAAACTGTGTAAATGTTGCATCACTTTATCATGTTCACCATGAAGGGTGTCTTCAATCATTCGAACAGCTTCTTGTATGACGGTTTCAATGGCCATTTTGTCACTTTTAGCTGGCTGACCCAAAACATATCCAGTCACCTGATTTTTATCTCCGGGATGACCAATACCAATGCGTAAACGATAAAAATTTTTTTGGTTGCCCAGTTGGGCAATGGTATTTCTTAATCCATTGTGTCCACCGTGACCTCCATTTTGTTTTAAGCGAATTTGTCCAGGTGATAGATCCAGTTCATCATGGGCCACCAAAATATTGTCTGGCGTCCATTTATAAAAATTGGCTGTCGCTGCAATGGATTGCCCACTTAAATTCATAAAGGTGGTTGGAATTAATAAACGGACTTCAGATGCTTTGGTACCCGATCCAATCAATCCTTTACCCGTAAAACCAAAAAAGCGCTTGTCTTCTTTTAAGGTAATATTATATTCATGAGCCAGGGCGGCAATAAACCACGCACCAACGTTATGTCGTGTCTGTTCATATTGTTGACCTGGATTTGCCAGGCCAACGATAAGTTTTATAGACGACATAAGTGGTGCTATATCATTGAACAGTATTTACAGGGAGAGGGATGGTTAACTTTCTTCAGTTTCTTCATCATCTGACGTTGATTCTTCTTCGTCACTACCACCACCTCGGCGATGGACGGAAGCAACAGCCAAATCATGATCATCGCCATGAATTAATGCGGTGATTTCAACCCCTTTGGGTAACTGAACATCAGTTAAATGAATCACACCATTGACATCCAATTGTTCAATATCCACTTCGATATATTCAGGTAAGTCATTTGCTTTACAGGTGATATCCAGAGTATTCAAATGATGCTGAATTTGTCCGCCAGCTTTGACACCGATACACTTGTCTTCATTCATAAAGTGAATAGGAACACTCATATGAATAGTGTCTTTACCAGATACGCGCTGGAAATCCATATGAAGCACTTTAGGTTTAAAAGGATGACGTTGAATGTCTTTAAGAATGACTTTTTGCTTTTTACCGTCAACCAGTAAAGAAAGAACGTGTGAATAAAAAGCTTCATGCTCTGTGTGTAAAACGACTTCAGAATGATTTAAAGTCAAAGGAGTGGGTTGTTCATCACCACCATAAAGAATGGCAGGTATTTTATCGGCTTCACGACGTAGGCGGCGGCTCGCTCCTTTCCCCTTGTCGTGACGCGTTTCAGCGTTTAATTCGAATAAGTTCATTATAAAACTCCAGTTTAAACAATAAGTTAGTGTTTTAAATTAAAGTAATTTAACAAAAATTACTTTCTGAAATGTATTCGTCTATCGCGACCAACATCAGAATACACACCTTAAAAAAGGCGGTGCATTATAAAGGTTTGAATTGAAAGGGTAAAGATTTGTTTTATATCTCATTTAGTATTTAGATTTCTATCGCGGCTTCATTTTTACACTGCAAATGTTATTATCTGGCATCTTTTAATCACATCATTTTTGTATTTCCATTTGATTTTTAAGCTTATTCAGTAAGGTCACTCATGTTGAATCACCCAATAAAATATCTGATCGCCGTGTTTCTTGTTGTATGTCTTCACTCAAGCCTGTACGCCAAGGTTGACTGGTCTGGTTTAAAGTTTCGGAACATTGGCATGGCTGCGGTTTCCGGGCGTATTAGTGATATTGCCGTTGATCCCAATAATGAACATCTTTGGTATGCGACTGTGGCATCGGGTGGTGTTTGGAAGACAACGAATGCTGGTACAACATGGAGCCCCATTTTTGATGGTCAAAAATCTTATTCGATAGGGTGTATTACCCTTGATCCTAATGATTCCAATACGATTTGGGTGGGTACTGGAGAAAATAACTCTCAGCGTTCAGTGTCTTACGGTGACGGTGTCTATAAATCTGTCGATGGTGGTAAAACCTGGAAAAATATGGGGCTTAAAGAATCAGAACATATTGGTATGATTCGTGTTGATCCTCGTAATTCCAATAGAGTGTTTGTCGCAGCTCAGGGGCCTTTATGGCGTGATGGGGGTGATAGAGGTTTGTATTTAACGGAAGATGGCGGCAAAACCTGGGAAAAAGTTTTAGAGATTTCTGAGAAAACTGGGGTGAATGAAGTACATTTGGATCCCCGTAATCCAGATGTCATTTATGCATCCAGTTATCAGCGTCGTCGTCATGTGTGGACATTAATTAATGGTGGTCCTGAATCGGCTATTTATAAATCAGTGAATGGTGGTAAAGATTGGAAAAAACTGACGAGAGGTTTGCCATCTTCAGATAAAGGAAAAATCGGTTTGGCCATTGCGCCATCCAGCCCGGATATTATTTATGCGATTGTTGAATCTGTGGGCAAAAGTGGTGGCGTATTTCGTTCTACCAATGCCGGTGCCAGCTTTGAAAAGCGCAGCAGCTATATGAGTGGTAGTCCTCAGTACTATAATGAACTTTTTGTTGATCCTTCCGATCCTCATCGTGTTTTTTCAATGGATACCTGGTTTCACAAAAGTGATGATGGCGGTAAAAATTTCTCACGTTGGGGTAACCGAGAAAAACACAAGCATGTTGATAATCACGCTTTATGGATAAACCCCAAAAATTCAAAACATTTAATTTTAGGATCCGATGGCGGTATTTACGTCAGTTATGATTTTGGTCATTCATGGCGATTTATTAATAATTTACCGCTAGCGCAGTTTTATCGTGTGACTGTTGATAATGCAAAACCTTTTTATAATATTTATGGTGGTACACAGGATAACTTTACTTTGGGTGTTCCCAGTCGCACCATGGATGCTAGTGGCATAACTAATGCCGATGTGTTTGTCGTTCGTGGTGGTGATGGATTTAAAACTCAGGTTGATCCCAAGAATCCGAATATTGTGTATGCTCAATCACAGTATGGTGGTTTGGTTCGCTTTGATAAGACTAGTGGTGATACTTTGGATATCAAACCCAGACCGAAAAAAAATGAATATCTAACGTTCAACTGGAATGCGGCTTTATTAATAAGCCCACATAATCATAAACGTCTTTATTTTGGTTCACAGAAATTATTACGTTCCGATGATCGGGGTGAGAGTTGGGTTGCAATCAGTGGTGATTTAACTCGTCAAATCGATAGAAACCAACTGGAGGTTATGGGACGTGTGTGGGGTGTTGATACGGTCGCAAAAAATGTCTCTACGTCTCCGTATGGTACGATCGTTGCCGTTAGTGAATCTCCTCTGGTGGAGGGCCTGATTTATGTGGGAACGGACGATGGCCTTATTCAAGTGACTGAGCAAGGTGGCGCACAATGGCGTAACAAAGAACAAATTTCTGGTATTCCCAAACTGGCTTATGTCAGTGATATAGAAGCTTCTCTATTTGATGAAAATACGGTGTATGCTACTTTTGATAATCACAAAAATGGTGATTTTAAACCTTATGTGTTAGTGAGTCGTAATCGTGGCAATTCATGGAAGCGTATTGATAAAACCTTGCCTGAACGTGGGTCGGTGCATGCCATCATACAAGATCATGTTAATCCTGAGTTGTTATTTGTCGGTACAGAGTTTGGCGTATACTTTACCCAGAATGAAGGGGAAACCTGGCAGGTTTTAAAAGGTGGTTTACCTACCATTGCTGTGCGTGATTTGGATATTCAACGTGAGCACAATGATTTGGTATTGGGTACATTCGGTCGAGGATTTTATGTATTGGATGATTATTCACCTTTGCGTAAGACAATCACCAATGAAACTTTGCTTCCTGTAAAAAAAGCCCTTATGTATGCACAATCCAGACGTTTGGGTAAGGCTGGTAAAGGTTATCGGGGTGATAACTTTTATGTGAATAAAAATCCGAATTATGGTGCGACATTTACGTATTACTTGCCTCACAGTTTAAAAACTTTAAAATCCATTCGTCAGGAAAAAGAAGCCAAATTACGTAAAGAGAATAAAGATACGCCTTATCCATCCTGGCAGGCACTAAGAGCAGAGGAGCAAGAAGAAAAACCAGAAATTTTATTAACGGTGACCGATATGGAAGGCAATTTAATTCGTCGTTTAACAGGCCCAACATCCAAAGGTTTTCATCGGGTAACCTGGGATTTTCGTTTACCCAGTTATCGTTCAATCAGTTTATCCGGTAATGCCAATAAACAATCCGGTCCTATGGTGATACCTGGGCAGTATCAAGTGTCTTTAGCAAAACGTTATCGGGGTGTTGTTACTGAAATAAGTCAAGCTGAAGTCTTTGAAGTCGAACATATGAACAACCTCACCCTACTACCTGAAAATCGAATACAAGTGTATCTTTTTCAACAAAAGGTAGGAAAGTTATATATGGCGGTACTTGCTGCGGATGATATTTTAAATAAGGCGCATACACGCATTAAATTGATCAAAAAAGCATTAAAGCTTACACCCGGTGCCAAAACTGAATGGTACGATAATGCAAGGCGTTTAGAAGCTCAGTTATTGGATTTAAAACACCAGTTTTATGGCGATACCGTTATTTCAAAAAGAAGCGAACCAACCATACCGGGTATTCGTGAAAGGGTGAGTTGGCCAACCTATTCTTTTTATAGTCATCAGGGTATGACTAAAACTCATCAACAGCAGTATCATATAACAGCAGAGTTGTTTGAATCTTTTCTAAAAGATTTACGAAATCTGGTCAAAAATGATTTAAAGAATTTGGAATCAAATCTTGAACTCATTCATGCACCTTATACATCTGATCGTTTTCCAGAGTGGAAAAGGTAAATGAGCATTTCTTGTTCTTTCATAATCAACACTATTGCAAAGTAATGTTTTTGTAATGAAATTTTTGTTTGGAGTCATTTTTAAAAATATAAAGCATTCAAAGACAAGAGGCTATTAGAACATGCAAACTGATAATCATTTTACAATAACCAATTTTTTTAAAATGGAATCTTCAGGTGGCATATTATTATTTGCTGCGGCAATACTGGCTATTATCTGTTCAAATAGTGTGTTATTAACCTATTATGAATTATTATTGTCGACACCGGTAGAAATTCGTGTCGGTCCATTAAACATTGCAAAGCCTTTATTGCTTTGGATTAATGATGGACTGATGGCAGTTTTCTTTTTTCTTGTTGGTCTTGAGTTAAAACGAGAATGGTTGGAAGGTGAATTATCCGATAGAAAGAATATTATATTGCCGGGTGTTGGTGCAATAGGTGGTATGTTTGTACCTGCATTAATTTATTTATATTTTAATGCTGATGATGCTATTGCTGCAAAAGGTTGGGCAATACCGGCTGCAACAGACATAGCTTTTGCATTGGGAGTATTAACCTTATTGGGCTCCCGAGTACCTATATCCCTTAAAATATTTTTAACTTCATTGGCCATTTTTGATGATATTGGTGCCATTCTGATTATTGCTTTCTTTTATACATCCAATATTTCACTGACAGCATTGATTATTGTGGCGATATGTATTCCTATTTTGTTTATACTTAATAAAAAGAACATTACCTCGATAAGTCCTTATATTCTTATTGGCATTATCATGTGGATAGCGACATTAAAATCAGGTGTTCATGCAACTCTGGCGGGTGTTATATTGGCCATGTTTATTCCTATGCATTCCAAATCAGAAAAAGGTCATTCACCCTTAAAAAACCTGGAGCATGATTTACATTCAATCGTTGCTTTTTTTATTCTACCGGTATTCGCTTTTGCTAATGCAGGTGTTAATCTAAATAATGTTGGCTTGGAAGCGGTACTACATGATGTGTCTATTGGCATTGCATTGGGTTTGTTTTTTGGAAAGCAGATTGGTATCTTTATTTTATGCTGGCTGGCGATTAAATTAAAAATAACACAACTGCCAACAGGCATGAACTGGTTAAGTCTTTATGGTGTTTCTGCACTATGTGGTATTGGGTTTACAATGAGTTTGTTTATTGGCTCTTTAGCTTTTGAAGAAACAGGTGTTAATTTAATATTTGACGAACGTATTGGTATTATTTTGGGTTCAATACTATCGGGCGTCTTGGGTTACTTTGTTTTACGTTTTAGCTTTAAGTCAAAAAATGAGGGTGTGTAATTGAACGATTGTTATAAGGATGGTACCTTTATTAACCACATAAAAATAATGGATTACATAAAAATAATGGGTTACATAGAAAACATGCTAAAGGTCAGGTAAAACATTAACGGGAAAAAACTAATCAAATATGAAGCTGATATGGAGCTTTTTGTCCAGGCACGATAAAAATGAGCAGTAATGGCTAAGGTCCATAATAAAGTGAAGTCAATGATAGATAATATGGGGTACCATGGGTGAGAGGGTGTTTTTTGAAACATTAATGTATTTAAATTGAATCCATTGAGTGTTTCATAGGGGATCTGATCATTTGAAGATAACAAAATAATGATGGCTCCCAATGTTAAAGAAAAAATCATCACCCAATTAGACCAGGTAACCAGAGTAAAACAATGGAAAAAATTGAGTTGATCGTCACGAATAGAAGAGATGAACCATAAATAAAGACTAAAAATAACCAGAGTGATTAAGGTTTTTAGAATAGCGGCTATCATAAACATACTCGATGTGGTTTGTGACATGATATTGCGCATTTCATCCTGTTGCGCTGGTGTCATATCCGATAGACCGGGTTCTATCATTGATGAAATAAACCAATCAAAATCAACATGCTGAAAATACCATAAATGAGCCAAAAGAGTGGCTAATAAAATAATAGTCAAAGGAAACCAGGTTTTTGGTTGATGAGCAATTTGCATCAATACAGAGGGTTTATTTTTAGCGGTATTGAATAATCTTTGAAATAAAGAATCAGATTCAGAAATGAGTGGTGGGGTTTCATGCTGTGACATTACGGCTACTCATGGGGATTGGGTGATGACAGTTATTTTTCACTGATGGTCATTAATTTTTAAATGCTTGATTTACTGACAAGTCTTTTAAATACTGCTAGATTATATACCTGTTCTACTTGAAGATGTATGGGTATATGTTGAATTGATTTAAAAACGACATCTTCAGTTAAATTTAATAGATGAATAAGCAGTCTTAAAGACGTATGACATGTTAGATGTTAAAAACCTCAGTAAAAGTTTTGTCAATCGTGAAATCAAACAATCAAAACTTCCCGGGCATTTGGTTGCATCAGAGCAACATAGATTGGAACCACAAGGGACAGAGCAACAAACATCCGTAGATGATGAGCGGCGAGTTTATGCTGTTAAATCGGTTTCTTTTTGTTGTCGTCAAGGTTCTATTTTAGGTTTATTGGGACCTAATGGTGCTGGTAAAACAACCTTATTACGTTTGTTGTCCACAGCGTTATCTCCAACGTCAGGCGGTATTTATTTAAATGGAGAGGACGTGACTCAAAATCCTATGAAGTTACGTCAGTCTATTGGTTTTCTAACAGGAAAAACGGCACTTTATCGTCGATTAACTGTGAGAGAAAACCTGCGTTATTTTGGTCGCTTGCATGGATTGTCCAAAAAAACATTAGATGATGAGATTTGTAAAGTATTTAAGGCATTGGATATAGAAGCCTTTGCAGATAAAAGAGCAGAAGATTTGTCAACGGGTATGTCACAAAGAGCCAGCATCGCAAGATGTGTGATACACCGACCTCAGTTTTTAATTTTGGATGAACCGACGACAGGCTTGGATATTTTATCAACAAAAACTTTATTGGATTTTATTGCATCATTTCAACACTCAGAAACATCTGTTATTTTTTCGACACATCATTTACATGAAGTTGAAGCACTGTGTGATCAACTTCTGGTACTGGATCAGGGGAGTGCGGTTTATTCTGGTGATGTGAATGGCTTTAAAACAGCAACTTCGACAAAAAACTTATACCAGGCCTTATTGTCAGTGATGCATCATTCTGAAACATCGTTATCGTCCAGTACTTTTTAGAACAGGTGATATATGATTGGTACCATTATTAAAAAAGAATTATTAGAACTGGTAAGAGATAAGAAAACTTTATTTTTCACTTTGTTTTTTCCAACAGTGTTGATGCCTCTTATTATTATTGGATTGTTGGAGTTTAGTAGTCACCAGGTTAAAAAAGCACAAAAAGAGCCATTAAAGTATGCCATTGTTCACAGCGAACAACTTCCTGAAGTTGCATTGGCGTTTAAGAAACAAAATGATTTTAATCTGATTCAATTGAAGATCTCTGATAAAAATATAATTGACCATCATGTATTAAAATCTTTTGTAGATGAGGGTGTTGTTGATTTTATTTTATGGATACCTTCCGATGCAAAACAATTAAAAGATAATCATCAGTCTATTCCTATCCAACTCCATTTTAATGATGCCTCATTAACCAATCAAATATATCAAAGGGTTGAAAATAATCTATCAGATTTAAAGCAAAGTTTAAGAGAAGATTATTTAATAGACTTTGGTTTGTCTGAAAAAGCTCTGGCCGATGTCAGTCATCCGTTGATATTAAAAAAAGTGAACACAGCTAATGCCAGAGAAGATCAGGGCGAAAAAATTGGTGGTATATTACCTTATCTTATTTTAAGTATTTGTATCCTTGGGGCATTATATCCAGCATTAGATTTGGGCGTGGGTGAGAAAGAAAGAGGGACTTTAGAGACGTTATTGGTTTCACCCATTGCAAGAAGTCAATTGGTTATTGCTAAATTCTGTGTGATTTCCTTATGTGGCTTTCTAGCTGTGTTTTTTCAGACTTTGGCATTTGGTGCATGGATTATGGGCTATGCTTATGTAAAATTAAAAACTTCTCCTGAGTTAGTGAACCAGGTAAAAGAACAATCTGTATCTGTGAGTCAGAATATAGATATGATTGGTGTATGGGATATAAGCTTGATTTTAATTTTACTATTACCAACAGTCGCTATTTTTGCCTCTACTTTTTTGGCGGTATCGATTTATTCTCGCAGTTACAAAGAAGCTCAAAATTATACCTCTTATTTTTTTATCGTTTTATTTTTACCCGTGTCTTTATCATTGATGCCTGGTGTAGAACTGAATTGGTTTTGGTCAAGTATTCCTTTAACGAATATTGCTTTAGCAATAAAAGAAATTTTTAAAGGTACGATTGAATACCCCATGTTGGGTATGATCATGCTATCCAGTTTATTATTGGCTGGTCTGCTTCTATGGTTATGCACACGTTGGTTTCACAGGGAAGATGTTTTATTTAGAAGTTAAGGCTTGAAAAATGCGAATATGACGGCATATATAGATTATCGATGCCTAATAAGGGTCGATATTCATTTACCTTGCTTTAATTTTAGGAGGTCATTTATGACTAGTCGATTTTCGCTAACCCCTTTATTTCGCCATTCCGTTGGCTTTGATCATTTTAATGATTTTTTTGAGAATGTTTTTTTAAGAGATGATAACTCATCATCATCTTATCCTCCCTACAATATTGAAAAATTGGGAGAGGATCAATATTTTATTACTATGGCTGTCGCAGGCTTTGAAGAGTCTGATATTGATGTCAATGTAAAAAAAGATATATTGAATGTTGTTGGTAGAATACAGGATAAAGAACAAACGGATGAGGTCACTTATTTACATAGAGGTATAGCAACCAGAGCTTTCGAAAGACAGTTTCGTTTGGCTAATCATGTCCGTGTAAAAAATGCTCAGCTTAAACATGGTTTATTAAGGATAGAATTGGAACGAGTTATTCCCAAAGCGGAGGAAATTCAAAAAATAGCCATTAATCTGTAGTCCTGAACAAAGATGTGCTCCCTAATCGGTATTAGGGAGCTTTATACAAAAATCTATTCTTTGAGTTAGAGCCAACGTCTGACTTTATTTTTATAATCCAAATATTCCTGACCAAACTTTTCTTCCAGATAACCTTCTTCTTTTTTTATAATAAAAAAATGAATGCAGCATAGCGATGGAACGATACTGATGAGAATCCAAACATTATTGAATATTAAAGCCAAACCAGTAAAAAACACACTAAAGCTCAAGTAGATGGGATTACGGGAATACCGATAAACACCTTGTGTGATAATGTGATGTGTTGTACGCCAGGGTTCTATATGGGTTTTGTTGTGATCAAACAGTCGTTTTATATAAACAACAAAAAGAATAACCATCACTAAAAGAAGACTTCCAACCACTTTTAAAATCATGGATGTGCCTAAGTGTAAAGGAAGCATCATGTTCAAAGGAAAACCTAATAAGGCAAATACAAAAAAAATTAAAGGGGGAGGAAAGCTGATGTTAGGACCTTTATCTTTGGTAGTTGCTTTTGGAGATGTTTGTTCTTTCATAGGATTATTGAATAGTCTTATTGGGGTTATTCTTTTTTAATAAAATATAAAGTGAGCCGCTGCTGCCATGTTCTGGTGTGGCAGAGTGAAAAGCCATCACTTCTTTAATTTGTTGCAGCCAATGATTCACATGACTTTTTAACACAGCTTGTGGTGTACTCTTTTCACCTTTTCCATGGGTAATTAATACAACACGATGTTTTTTTTGAAACGCCTTTTGGATAAAAATAAAGACACTTTTTCGTGCTTCAGCAACCGTATATCGGTGTAAATCCAAATGGGATGCTATAGGGTATTGACCTAATCTGAGCTTTTTAAGAACGCCATGCTGTATGCCATCAACAGAGTAACTGAGAATATCCAAAGGTTGTACCATTTCTATATAATCATCGGACAAACAATCTTCATGGTAATGAGTATTGCTGACAGCAGCTGTTTGTCGAATATGAACCGAGGCATCATTTTTTGAGGTTGAAGCCTTGGTGATATTGACTTTATCCTGCTTCAACGGTGTTATACCAGCGATTGCTTGCTGGAATAAGGTTTTATCATCATTTGTATCGTTTTTCTCAGACATGGGTTTTGCAATAAAAGTGAATAAAAAGAACCATAGTGTCTAAGAGAGCATATCAAATTTGTTGATAGGCTGACAATTGTTCACAAAATGAGGGTGTTGATAGAGTTCGTTGCTTGACACAAGGTAAAAATCCATACAATCTTAGTATATATCATTAAAATCAGCGGAGAAAAACGATGGATGGTTTATTCAATATAGTATTTTCTGGTCGTTTATTACCCAATAAAACGAATGAAGAAGTGCAAAAAAATATGGCCAGCTTGTTTAAAACAAGTGAAGAGCGTATTGCACAGCTTTTTTCAAGTGATACGGTGGTTATAAAAAAGAACCTGGATTATTCAGCTGCCATTAAATATCAATCAGCGATTAAACAGGCAGGTGCTTTAGTGGTATTACAAAAAGTGGAAGCTGATGAATCCAATGATATGACACACAAATCTGATGACAATACACCAACTCAGAATTATCAAGCACAGGATCAGCAAGAGCAGAGCCATCAAGAAGCCTCTACAAGTGCTCCATTGAATAATGAGGCCATGTCTTATGCAGAGACTTCAGAAGCAGAGAGTACCCAGGAAGATGCCTCACAACCTGAAGAATCCGATGATGCAACATTGGGGTTGGCTGCTGCTGGTGAGTTGCTTAAACCCATTAAAGAATTTATTCCAAAAGACGTGGATACATCGGCATTGAGTCTGGGTAATGTAGGAGAGCGTCTTGGGCCTGAAAAAAAGCAGGATGATCCGCCACCGCCGGATATTACTCATTTGTCTTTGGAAAAAGAATAGGATGTAAATAAGGAGAGAAGTTAGAAAAGCATGAGACTTAGAAAAGGCTCAGTTTTGTTAATCTTCATAGGTATCAAATTCAAACTCAAAATGTGTTCTTTTGATTTGTGCAACGTACAAACTGGCTGCTGGAATTTTTTTCTGCATATAATTCTTTAGATAGGTGATTTTATTATCGGGTACACAAGGTCCCAAATAAATACCTTTAATCATCTCTTTATTGAAGGATATCCAGGGTCGGTTTGAATCAAAATTTTGTGTCATTAAACGCCATTCCTTTTGAGATTTTAATTTTTGGTTTTGGATGAGCAAGTTGGTTTTAGGATTGATATTTTCTGGAGCACTTTCACCAAGCATTTGTTTTGCACACTGTATCACATCCAGAATTTGTGATGGTTTACTTTGATATTTTACCTCATGGCATTCATCAAAGGGTGGGGTTTGCTTGACTCTAAAAGCAATGGCGCCGCCTGCATATTGTTTACCATGAATTTGCCAGGTTAACAGATCATTCATATTGGTAAAGAAACGATTAAAGCGTCGACTGTTGATAAAATTGTGAATCTCAGAAAAAGATTGCTTTGCATCATTATGTGCCTGCTCTACAACAGGCGGTAATAAATTAATTAAAGCGGTGCGAATTTCTTCCTCATGAGTAAAACGATTTTCATCTCGCCAACGAGAAGCTACCTTTTGCATGGGATGTTGTGGATTGCTTGCGTGAGGTTGATGGCCTAGTACAATGCTGATCATGCGCTTTATCGCAACCTGCAACAACTCTGAGGGGGTAAAATTAATTTGGCTGAATTTTGTAGGTAGAAAGGGATCGTTAAGCTCATTGGCTTCAAACAAAGGCAGTGCAGAAAGATCTAAAATCTGGTGTATTTCTTCAATACTGGCAAAATAATGTAATGTAGAAGGAATCGGACTCACAGCACAAGTTTTCTTTTTCTTTGGTTTTTATATAGTTATAGACCATCTTTGGGCTTCAGAGAAGACAAAATCCAGTCTTCATTCAGAAAATTGTCAGTTTTCATCATTTTTTATGACGGTGTTGTTCATAAAAATAAAATTTTTTTTCTAAATATGTCTGATATGAAATATTTTTTTTATTATAAATCAAATGGTTAAATCTATTTCTTAAACTGCAAAGTATTTGTTACATTTGATGTATTGAAAGAAACATTTAAAAACCTATTATGGATAGTGAGGCTTACAAAAACTTTGGAGAGAGAAACATGAAACATTCAACTTACTTATTAACTTTAACGGCAGGTTTGCTGTTTTCTGCGACAAGCTTTGCTTATTCATCCAAAC
The DNA here is from genome assembly GCA_965230335.1 of Kangiellaceae bacterium. Lineage (GTDB taxonomy): Bacteria > Pseudomonadota > Gammaproteobacteria > Enterobacterales > Kangiellaceae > CBDDKS01. Next base: position 2,819,905 of record CBDDKS010000006.1, read on the forward strand.
TTAAACAAGACAAACACCATTGTCAACAATCTTTAGAGGCCCTTGAAGATTCACTAAAGAAAATAGAGAGCTTTCAATTATCATTAAAATTTGCTCAATTTGAAGTAGAAAATGAAAAGCGAATTAATGACTCTTTAGAGCGTGAGGTTGAAATATTGGCTGATAAAAAACGCCAAACTCAACAAAGACTGTACTAATCAGAAAACTGATTAAGTTGTTCATGTTTTCAGCCCACATTATCTCAAACAAAAAATCAACCAGATGTGAAATTGATAACATCTGGTTGATTTTATTGTTTTAACATTTTACTTTTTAAGGGATTCGGCTAATTTCGCCAGGCGATATCCTTGTGCTTTCGCCAGTTTCTTTTCTTCGTCACTCAACTCATTTTGATTATTGGCACCTGCAAAATGGCTGACACCATAAGGTGTGCCGCCAGTTAAAGTATCATGTAATTCAGGTTCAGAATAAGGAAGACCAACCAACACCATGCCTTGGTGCAACAAAGGTAGCATCATACTTAATAAAGTGGACTCTTGACCGCCATGCAAGGAGCTTGTAGAAGTAAAAACACAGGCTGGTTTACCACTCAGTGCTCCGTTAAGCCATAATTCAGACGTTTGATCAATAAAATGTTTGACAGGGGCCGCCATATTGCCAAATCGTGTTGGCGATCCTAAAGCCAAACCATCACACAGTTTTAACTCATTCAGTTGGACATAGGGATCGCCATCCTGGGCAATGGTTTCTTCCACATCATACTGGTTGTCTTCATCTAGCTGATAACGAATGGCAGGGACTCGCCTTAACCAACTTTCTCCACCAGCAGATTCAACACCTCTGGCTATAAAGCGTGCCAATTGTTTGGTTGACTGAGTACGTGAATAGTAAAGAATCAATATTTTTATCATGAAAGTAATTCCAGTACTTTTTCTGGTGGACGACCAACAATAGCACGATTCTCCTTAACCACAATGGGACGTTCAATAACCTTAGGGTGATTGACCATAAATTGAATAAGTTCAGCTCGTGTTACATGGTTATTAGCCAGATCAGCATTCTTATAGTCATCTTCTGTTTTACGCATTAAATCTTCAGGTGATTTATTCAAGCACGTTAAGATGTTATCGAGTTCTTTTTGTGAAGGAGGATTTTTGAGATATTCTATAATCTTAGGCTGAATGCCATGTTCTTCTAGAAGTTGAAGGGTTTGTCTAGACTTTGAACAGCGTGGGTTGTGGTAAATGGTGTAATCTGACATAGTATTCCTCTTAGGTGAAAAGATGAACAATCATATCCTGTGCTCATGGGTGATGCATGGACATATTGAATGAAACGCTTATTTTAGGCTGAATAAATGTTAGAAGAAAAGCTTCTTTGGCTAAAAGACTTTACTACTTACCTGATACGTCGATTCCATCAGGACAAATGTCCTTCCATAGCGGCTGAATTAACAGTCACCACTTTGCTGTCGTTGGTGCCCTTATTAACCATTATTTTTACTTTACTGGCATTGTTTCCTCAGTTTCAGTCTTTATCGGGTGATATAAAACAACTGATACTCAGTAATGTGATTCCTGAACAAACGCAGGCGATTGAAAGTAAAATTACGGAATATATAGGAAATACTAAAGGATTGACCTGGATAGGCGGATTTTTTTTAGTGATTACCTCTTTAATGTTGATGAGGAAAATTGATCAGTCTTTTAATCAAATCTGGCAAGTCAAAAGAGTCGGTTCAAGAGTACGTGTATTTTTGGTTTATTGGGCTGTTTTAACAATGGGGCCATTACTTGTGGCCATGAGTTTAGGTATCAGCTCTTATTTTGCTTCGTTACCTCTCATCTCTGATGTAGTCAATGAATCAACAGCCATTATCAAAAGAGGTTTGCCTATACTACTCACATTTATTGCGTTTACCATCATGTTTATTGTGGTGCCTAATCGTAGGATACGTCTTAAACATGCTGCCACCGCTGCTCTCGTCACGGCTTTATTATTTGAAACTGCCAAATGGGGATTCGGTGTTTTTGTCCGGGAGTTTTCAACGTATCAATTGATTTTCGGTGCAGTGGCAGCTGTGCCTCTTTTTTTAATTTGGATTTTACTATCCTGGATGATCATTCTTTTTGGTGCGGAAATCTGTCATGGATTGGATGTTTTTCAACCTCATAAAGGCAAAGATGCAGACAATGAGTTCCTTATTGCGGCAAGAATATTAAAATATTTAATTGAAGCACAAAAAAACAAACAGCTGGTCACTAAGGAGCATTTACAACAGAACTTAAATAATGTGACGAAGGATGATTTATCTCATGTTTTAGATAAATTGGTACAGACAAAATTAATTCTATTATTGGATTCAGGGGGATATTCTTTATCGGGTGATTCAAAAGATTATCAACTGTCTGATATTTTTCATGCTGGAATACGTCATTTTCCTGATTTGGAAACCATACAGTGTTTACAAAAAACAGATTCTGAATTATTAACTAAATTAGAAACCAGCTATGATGCTTTAATCACATCATTGAATCAATCTTTTGAACGATGAAAGATCAGAATCTCTTATTCATCTTCAATATTGTGGCTTTGTGACGTCCAGGGAATATCCAGGTTTAATTCATTATTATCATTGTTCAAATCGACATGATCGTATATTTGAAAGGAAAACTGTTCAATACTGTTCGTGACAAAACTTCTGTTGCGAACCCGTATGTTGTCTTCACATTGACCATAGGTAAAAATAAAACTTCGATCGACTTGATAGCTTCCTCGTGATGCAATAATGTAGGGCTCGGATTTTTTATCATTACTATTGGCTTTTAACAGCAACGCTGGTTGACCGTTGGACTGTTTCATTTTAGAGAGTTTTCCTGCCAGACGACCAGGTATGAGTTCGCCGTGAATAAATTCCAAACCAACACGGGTACAGGACTCATTTTCACTAAATAACCATCGACAAATGGCTGCTTTCCATATATGAGAAGGTTGGTTATCAACATATTCTCTGATTAAAACAATATCACCCACATAAATGTCATCGGCGACATCATCAGTATTGTTAATACAAATACCATCAAGACCCGCATTAATAGCCTCCCACCCCAAAGGCATAATACGAGACGATGAATGCTCTGACAAAAACGCATAGGTTTGTTGTTCATCCCATGAACAACTTGATTTTAATGTTTGATGTTGACTAAGAAGCGTACAAATATTTTCCAAACCCCAGACTGTATCGATTTGAGTTAAAATAGGATAGCGTTGGGATTTCCTTTGTGTACGGGAGTCCCAGTGTTGATGCATATGATTTAATAAGTTTTCAACCAATTGCAGATTCATTTGAGAAGAAAAGGTGGCTTCAGCAACTTTTCTTTCCTGGTGTAGTACGCCGAGTTGATATTGAATTTGTTTTACGATATTGCCGGTTAGCATTAAACGCAATTTATCGTTGCTTAATGAATGAAAGGTTTCAATGTCATGGCTGGGTTTTTCCTGGCTTTTCAGATGTAAAGCAAAGCAGCAGGAAGGGGTGTACTCATTTAAATCATCCGTAAATTCTATTACCTGAGACCAGTGTTTTAAATAATCAAAAATATGCCAGTGCTCTGATGAAGACAGTTGATAAGGATCACATAACGCCAATAAACAGATTCGGGCATAAGTTTGTTCTATGGTTGGCAAACAGAGGGTTGAACTTTCCATGGCCTGATTTTCAAAATGCTGTTCTTGTGCATAATCGTAAATATCATTACATTCCTTCCAGAGAAAAATGGGAATAGAGGTATAGGTTTCATAATGCTCAGCCAGAGAGATACCCAGATAATGTAATGCAAAATTCATTTGTCGAATAAGGTGTTTGGTTTTTTTCCACAGCCCTCTTTTTTCTGAATAATGATTCACCAGAATTTTATGGGCAAAGGCCATTTCTGAAGTCAGTTGATGTAAACCAGCTAGTTCTTTTTTATAGAGTTCTTTATTGGTGATTTGTTGAGGATAGGGGCGATAAGAAGAACTGATTTGCTCATAGGTTCTATCGAATAAACCAACTAACTCTTCTCTTTGTTGTGCCTTGATATCGATACGGTTTAAGCTGGCAACGGCACGGGAGACTTCTGCTATAGCACGTTCCATATTGCCATAAGGCAATGATTCCAACCAATCTTCAAGCTTGTCTGGACGTGTTTCAACCAGTAAATGTTGTCCATCTTTTTGAGAAGGAGATGTTAAATTCATTGAACCCATTAATGGAAAACCTTGTACGAATAACTTTTGTCTGTTGTAAGGTAATGTGAGAATTTAAATGTATATTGATCTCTTATTATAGATGAGATCAACAGGGTTGAATGTTCATTGAGGGGCAGAATCGGTTGCGTTTTCATCATACATTGTGAATCTGACAGAGGAAAAATACTTATTATCTCAATATATGTATTTTATTTTATAAAATGGGATATCATTATATCTCATTATTATTTTTCAGTGTGTTTTATGTCACCCTATCTGCTGACACTTTGGCAATGGACACTTGTGATAGAATAGCAAATATTCATTAGGGGCTGTTTATCTTTTACAGGTTTGAACTATAAAAGATAAACAGCCCCTAAATAACTGATTGATATCAAAAATAAATTATCGATTTTGTTACTTAACTTTCCCATAAACTTGTTGATGAGATATTTCGCCGTTATTTTTTTTGTTATATTGTGCGTGTCTTGCTCTCAACCTCCCGAGTTTACTTTATTGAATGGAAGGGAGGTTCGTTTATCCGATTTTAAGGGTAAACATGTCATTATTGTGTTTTGGGCTGAATGGTGCGAACCCTGTCAGCAAGAAGTTCCCATTTTAAATCGTTTATATCGTGAGAGGGAGCAACATCGGCTGGAAATAATCTCTTTTAGTTATGATAATATACCTGAAAGTGAACTACTCAGGATTAAAAGGGAATGGGGAATGGATTATTCAGTTGCCAATACCACGCCAATGCCTATCGTACCCTTTAAAAAACCGTCACAATTACCGGCTTTCATTCATATTAGCCCGACAGGAGTTATCTCTTTACCGATAATTGGTCAGCATGATTATGAAAAGATATTGTTACTATTAAAAACTGGAAGTTTAAATTAGGCGTATTTAAAAAAATTGTCCATAATAGAGTAGGTTAAAGACATTTTATAAACCGCTACCCATCACTCTACCACTAGCTTATGAGGAAGATGTGAGTGAAACTTGACCAACACTCACACTATAAAAAATTATGTGTTCATTAAAAAACGTTAGATGGCTTTTCTGTTTTATTGTCATTGTGTTTCAGCTAAATACTTATGCTGAGAAAAAAACAGAGAAAAATGAAAAAACAAATGAGGATGAATCTGTTCAGGCTGCTTTGGAATCGCTGAAAAAAGAAGTCTTATCCATCAATCGGGAATTATTTATTCTGGAAGAAGATCTGTTATTTCCGGCATCAACACAAACAGCATTCTTTTTATCTGTAAACCTGGGTTATTTTTTTAAACTGGATAGCATAAAGTTGAAAGTAGATGGCAAAGTTATTACACAATATTTATATACCGATCGAGAGGCAGACGCTTTAAGAAGAGGTGGTATACAACGTTTACATGTTGATAATATGAAAAGTGGAGAGCATGAATTGGTCGCTGTCGTCATTGGTTATGGACCACAAAAAAGAGAGTATAAATTAGCGGTTAAAAGTAAATTTAAAAAAACAACAGAAGCACTTCGTTTGGAAGTTAAAATTCATGATGATCCCAAAAAACAGCAACCAAAGTTATCCATCAAAGAGTGGGAATAACGGTTTAAAGAGATTGTTTTCTTCAAGATAAGATAGACTATGCACAATACATTCTTTTTTTTGAAATGGTTCGATTTAAAAAACAATGATTGTTTTTTAAACTATAGCCTTTGTATGTTGTTGTTAATTGGTTTGTCTTTGACCAGTGTTCATCTTGATGCTAATGATAATCTAAAAGCCTTACAGTCATTAAAAATTCATTCAAAAGAAAAAATTAACATACAGGAATTGAGTTTTGGAGAAATGGTTTATGATTATTATCAGGAAAATTATTTTTCTGCATTGACCCATTTATTGGTTGCTGAAAAACGTAATGCATTAACTGTGCATGAAAAAGATGCTGAACTACTAAAAGGTGTTGTTTATTTAAGTTATGGCATGCTGATTACGGCGGAGGAGCTATTTAAAAAGTTATTAACAACCAAAAAAGATAATCGAGTTATAGCACAAGTTCAATTTTATTTGGGTAAAACACAGTATTTAAATGGGCAGTATGATAAGGCAAACAATAATTTATTAAAATCGGTTGATTTATTATCAAAGATATTAAAAGAAGAAAGTTATATTATGTTATCTCAAATAGCATATGACAATCAAAATGAAGCATTAGCGATTGATTATTTAAATAAAGTATCAAAAAAAACAGAAAATGGAAAATTTGCATTGTTTAATCTGGCTATTTTTTTATTGCAGGAAGATAAACTCAAAGAAGCCTTAAAATTATTTGGTAAAATCCAGGTCAATGAAAAGTCAAGTGAAGTAGAGTTGAATCTATATGATAGAATGAATTTGTCTTTAGGGTATTATTTTCTATCAAAGAAAAGTTCAGAAAAAGCGCGTCATTATTTATCTAAAATTCGTTTGACAGGCGTATTTAGTAATCGCGCTGTTTTGGCCTTGGGATGGACTTATTCGCAATCAGGCGTCTATGAAAAATCTATTGCCTATTGGAATGAATTGGTGAATCGTGATTTACGCGATGCTGCCAATCAGGAAGCCGTATTAGCCTTGGCATTTGCTTATTATCAGAATGGTGCAAAAAAAGAAGCTTTGGAAACTTTTGTAAAAGCAGCCGCTATTTATGGACAACAGTTGAGTTTAATTGATAAGGCTCAAACAGAATTAAAACAAGCACTTTTCCAAAAGTGGCTGGATTCAAGAGGTCTTTTTGGAGATAAAATTTTTCAAAAGTGGGCAAGAGGTGATGTGCCAATAACAGACAGTAAAATTGAATACTACTTTCAGGATATTACATCATCCAATGAATTTAACCAATATTTTTATCAGTTTCAGGAAATGTCACATTTATTATTAGTCTTACAAAGATGGCGTCGTCAATTGCCTGTTTTTCAGGAAATGTTAGACAATCATAAAATGCGTTATGAACGGACAAAACCTAAGATTGACTCACGTCGTCAAGTGTTATTAGAAGATAATTGGCATAAGCAATTTAATATACTTTCAGAAAAAATTTCAGTAGAAAAAAAGATCGATAATCTTTGGTTGTTTGCAACACCAGAAGAGAAAGAGATTTACCAGTCATTAGTCGATATGGAAAAAACCTTTGAACAATTATCTGCACATCATATGGATGTTGAAGAACAAAAAGAACAGTGGCGAAGAATTAAAGGTGTACTTTTATGGGATATTGCAGAATCATATGGCAAAAGACATCATAAGCTGATGAAAGTACAAAAACAATCCAAGCAAGCGTTAAAAATACTGGATGAGCGTGATATTAAGCTACAACAAGTAGAAAAAGAAGCTTTTAGACGTTTTTCTCAATATGATGGCCGTATTGAAAAAATTGATCAGACAATCCAACGGCTTGAAAAACAGGTTAATCAATTTAAATCCATAACACAAAACAAAATGCAGGATATATTGTTTAGAAATTTAAATAAACGTCAAAAAGAATTAGATTTTTTGTTGGCTCAGGCGGAATTGTCTATCGCAAAAATACAAGATGAAGCTATTGACAGGATATTAGAGAACGAGAAATGACCTATTTAAATTCAAAGATACATAAATTCACTTGCTATTGTATAGTTTCATGTTTATTACCACTTCTTATATCGAGTTGTAGTTTATTTTTCGGTGGTAAACGTCATTTAAAAGATGCCAATCCTAAAGTTTCTTTTATTGAATCAAAAAAAATATCAATACCACCTTCACGTATAGAAAATGTCAGTACGAAAGAAGTGATTCGTTCTTACGAAAAGCTAATGCAGTCACCTCATCCTGATGTAAAACGTCAGGCAACACGTCGTTTGGCAAATTTAATATTACGATTGGCAGAAGTTCGATTTTTAAGAATCAATGATGGTGTTGATGAATCTCAATTGCCGGAAGTAATACGTGATGCGAGCTTTGAGAAAGCGGCCGAACTCTATCAATCCGTATTGTCCGATTTCGAAAAACAGGCTGATGATGCGACGATTCGTTATCAGTTATCACGTGCATTATCATTATCAGGTCAATCAGCCGGTTCACTCAAACAATTGGATCAATTGGTTACTTTAAATCCTGAGGCAAAAGAACTGGTAGAAGTTGAGTTCAGACGAGGAGAGGCTTATTTTTTGAAAAAAGAATTTAGAAAAGCAGAAAAAGCATATAACACGGTTTTAGAGCAAGGACAACAAACACAGTATTATGAAAAAGCACTCTATAAAAGAGGCTGGGCTTTATTTAAATTACACGATTATGAATATGCATTGGAAAATTTATTTCCTTTGTTAGAACGGTTGTTAATAAATCAAGGGAATAGTTTGGAAGTTAAAAATGTATTGTCTGATTTAATTGATGATACTTATAGAGCTATTTCATTGTCATTTTTCCATTTATTGGGACATGAGTCTGTTGATGATTATTTTACAAAATCAGGAAAAAAAGAGTATGAAGATGAAGTCTATCAACACTTGGCAACATTGTATCTGTCTCAAAAACGTTTTCAGGATACAGCAAATACCTATACTGCTTTTGTTCAGCGTCATCCATTGCATGACAGTTCGCCTTTTTTTAGTCTGAAAATTGCACAAGTCTACATTGATGGTGGTTTTCCTTCTTTAGTTTTGCCTGCCAAAGAAAAGTTTTTGAAAAGTTATGGTATTAAAAGCTTGTTTTGGAAAAATGCCGATGAAAGTATGAAACAGCGCTTATTATCTGACGTAAAAACAAATTTGGATGAAGTCTCCAGCCACTACCATGCTAAAGCACAAAAATCAAAAACCAAAGAAAACTATTTGATTGCAGCAGATTGGTATAGTCACTTCCTATTGATGTATCAAGAGGAAGAGAAGAGAGCGCCCTATCATTTTCTCATGGCTGAAGCTTTATACGATGCAGGGGAATATAAAAAAGCCATAGAGGCTTTTGATCATATTGCCTATCAGTACCAGACATACGAAAAAAGAGAGCAGGCAGCGTATAATATTTTATTGGCTTATCAGCAGTTATCTAAAGCATTGCCTAAAAATGAGTTAGAAGTAAGGAAGAATTATCAATTAAGTATGATTAATTACTCTTTATTGTATGGAGATAATTTTCCGAAATCATCACGAGCGCCATCATTATTGTTGAGAGCTGCAGAAGACTTGATTGTACATAAAAAAATAGAAGAAGCGATAAAAGCTTCGGAAAAATTTCTGGCGTTACCAACAAAATTATCTTTGCAGCAATCGGATAGAGCAAGGGTGATTATTGCGAATGGCTTGTTTGATTTACAAGATTATCCCATGGCTGAAAAAGCGATATCAGAGGTTATCAGCCAAAATAAGCTGTCTACTAAAGCGATGAGTGACTTTAGAGAATTACGGGCACAAACTATTTACAAACAAGCAGAGCATTTGAAGTTAAATGATCAACTGGCAGAAGCGGTTAAAGAATATCAGCGTTTATCTGCCGTTGAACCTCGTGTTTCCATTCGTGCTAACGCTGATTATGATGCTATAACGTTATTGATGAAATTAGAGCGTTGGTCTCATGCCAAAGTGATGTTAGAGGATTTTCAGACTCGTTTCCCCAAACATCAACTGGCCACGACACTCAATGATAAATTAGCGCTGGTGTATGAAAAAACAGAAGCATGGGATCAAGCAGCACTTTACTATGGAAAAATTGCTAAAAGTACCAAAGATGTGACTAAGGCAAAAGACTTAATGGTTTATTCGGCTGAGTTATATGAAAAATCAGGCAAGACTCAAAGTGCGTTAAACACGTATAAAAACTTGGTGAATCAATATGCCATGGCGCCCACTCAAAATTTCGAAGTGCATGCAAAACTGATTGACCTTTCCGAAAAGGTCGGTCGTGTTTCTGATGTCAATGTGTGGCATAGAAAATTACTCAATCAATATCAAAAAACCAATCAAAAATCAGATAGGATACGATTTTTGGCTGCTCGTTCAGCTTTTGCACTGACAGAACCTAAATTTCATAAATTTAAGCAAATTCGTTTAAACTTACCTTTGGATAAATCCTTAAAAAGAAAAAAAGAAGCCATGAACGATGCATTAAAAGGATACAATGATGTTGGAAAATTTAAAGTGGCTGAGTTTACGACAGCCAGTACTCATAGAGTGGGTCAACTGTATCAATTGCTGGCAAAAGATATTTTAAAATCTGAACGACCTAAAGGTTTGAGTGAAGAAGCCCTTGAAGAATATGGGTATTTAATTGAAGATCAGGCATTTCCATTTGAAGAGAAAGCGATCAATATCTTTCAAACCAATTCTCAACGGGCATCCAATGTGATTTATGACGACTGGGTCAAAGCGTCTTACAAGGCTTTGGCAAATTTACAGCCAGCACGTTATGATAAAAATGAAATCTATGAACTTTGGTACGGTATTGCACCATGATGAGACGCATAACCTTTTTGAAGCGATCAGTGGTATATTGCACAAGTGCATTATTGATGATCAGTTGTGCCGTTAAATCACCACAACAACAAGAAGAAATACCCGTAATAGCGCATCAGGAGATTCCATTACCACAAAATATTCAGGATATTATTCAACAGGCGCAGTCCATGGCGAATAATAACCAGATGGCCAATAGTGTCCAATTACTGATGCAAACCTTAGCTGAATATCCAGATTATCCTCAATTGTTACTCAATGTTGCTGGTATTGAATTGCGTCAGAATCAGTTTAAGAAAGCAAAAAAATCTGTAGAGGATGCCATTCATATCAATGGCCAATATGCCCCCAGTCATAATTTATATGGCATTGTGCTTCGTCATTTAGGGGAGTTTGATGTAGCCAGACAAGCCTATGAAAAAGCGATTACGTTAAACCCCAATTATCTGCAGGCTTTACTGAATGCAGGTATTCTGGCAGATCTGTATTTAATGGACTGGCCAGCGGCATTGGGTTATTTTCAGCAATATCAAAAAGTGAGAGGTCAGGCAGACCCAAAAGTGAATGCCTGGATTGTTGAGCTAAAGCGACGTATGTCAAAGTCGCCAGCCAAAGCAAAATAACATCAAATGGGTAATTTCATATGAAGATCATACAAATTTATTGTATTTTAACTATAGTAATACATGTTACCTCTGCAGCCATATCTCCGGTTTTTGCTCAGGATGAAGAAAAAGCAGGTGAAAAAAAGCAACAGGTTAAGCAGCAAACAACAAAGCCCAAACCTGTCAAAGCAACAACCAGAGTGAAACAATCTCGATTGGGTTTAACCATTAAGGGCAATCAGGAGCTGCCTAATGTGCTGTATATTGTTCCCTGGAAAGCGGGCCCTAAACATGATGTGAGTCCTATACAGGGGCGTATTGTAGAGGAAGTGTTTGGTCCGGTAGAACCGCATGTTTTTAAACGCAAAATTAAACTGTATAAGGCGTTACAAAAACAACCCGGGAATGATAAAAAGTGAACTATGTCACATTTTTTGCATTTCGAGATTTAAGTTTCCAAGAGCCTTATATACTTAAAGAATGAAACACTGTTATGTCGAACAGTCTGTCAACAAAAAAATGAATTAGAGACGCTATTTATGTACTTTGTAACCCTTACAATCCAACCCTTTAACGGAGACAAATCATGTCAGGAATAATGTCCTTTGTCTTAGCCAATGCCAGTGATCTGCCGACACTAGAAACACAGGCACCTGTTGAAAAAGGCTTATTTGTTACCGTCGCTGAGTTTTTTCAGGAAGGCGGTGTGTTTATGTATATTATTTTAGCGGTCATGGTCATTGGTTTTGCCATCGCCATTGAACGCTATATTTATTTACACTTGATTAAAATAAAAAATCAGATGATATGGAAAAGGTTATTGCCTGCCATTAATAAAGGGGATTTCAAATTGGCGTTGGATACTGCCTCAAAATCAAAATCGGCATTAGGCCGCATTCTGGCTTATGGTCTTGCAAAAGCCAATCAAGGCCGGCGCCATGATGATCTTGAAATGGCGATGGAAGAAGGCTTGATGGAAATAACACCACGTCTGGAAAAGCGTACACAGTATATTGCCACTTTTGCCAATATTGCTACCTTGCTTGGGTTATTAGGGACTATTTTGGGATTGATCAATGCTTTTACTGCGGTTGCCAATGTTGATCCTGCTGAAAAAGCCAATTTGTTATCTGCCAGTATTTCTGTTGCTATGAATACAACAGCTTTCGGTTTGATGGCTGCGATTCCTCTGTTATTAGTGTATACCGTTTTACAAAGTAAAACCTCTGAGATTCTGGACAGTTTGGAAATGGCAACGGTTAAGTTTGTGAATGTGGCTCGTGGCATACAGGCCAATAAAGACAATATTCGTTCAAAGCAACAAACCACAAATAGTATTGGGCAACGTCCTGGTACACCCAGCCAGGTACCAGCCGGTAATATGGCGGCAAGAGTTGCTGCTGAAAGAACTGCTGCCCGTAATAAATAAAAGGAATTTTATTCATGGCTTTTCGTCACAAAAAGCGAGAACGTCAAGTTAACGCTGAGCTTAATATTACCGCGTTTATGAATTTAATGGTGGTATTGGTTCCTTTCTTATTAATCACAGCGGTGTTTTCACAGGTATCTATTTTGAATTTGAATTTGCCAGGAACGGCGGCTGCACCGGAAACACCAGACAAACCACAAAAAGCATTAGAGGTTGTTGTTAGAAAAGATAAACTGGAACTGATTGAACGGGCATCAGGCAGTTTAAAAGTCATACCCAATATAACCTCAGGACATGATTTTAAAGCACTGAATGATGCATTGAAAGTTGTCAAAGCCAATGCTGAATTTGCTGAAATGACCAATATTTTATTACTGATGGAAGAAGAAACACCCTACGATTTAATTATTAAAACCATGGATGCTGTTCGTATGGCTGAACAAACGGCTGTGGATGCCAGGGGTAATGAAAGTAAGGTGTATGCAGAATTATTTCCCGATATTTCCATAGGTAATGCACCCATTCTTGACGGGACTTCTTCCTAATGGCTGTTCGAACGCATAAAAGAAACAGAAAGCGTCGTTTATCGGGCGGAAATCTACAATTGGTTTCATTAATGGATATTTTTACCATATTGGTTTTTTTCTTATTGGTGAATTCTTCCAGTGTAGAACAGTTGCCAAATAATAAAACAATAAAATTACCAGAATCAACAGCAGAGCGTTTACCTAAAGAAACATTACTGATTATGATCAATAACGATGATATTATTGTTCAGGGTAAAAAAGTAGCCAGTGCCAGTCAGGTGATGAATAGCAATGACAATGTGATTCCTAATCTAAAAAAAGAATTACAATTTTTGTTACAGGAAAAAATACAACTGTTTCAGGAAAAAGACAAACCGGGTGAAGCGACAGTTATGGGTGACAAAGAAATTCCCTATAAATTACTAAAGCGTATTTTATATACACTCAGTGAAGCCAATTACAAGAATATATCCTTGGCAGTTGTTAAAAAATCAGAAAGTAAAGAGGCAAATAGTTTCTAATGTATGCTTCTTATGCTTTAAACTTAGAACCTCTATTACCTTGGGAAGTCCTTCCAGAAGAAAGGAAACGTTTTAACAAAATTTTATTGATATTAGGAGGAGGGGCTCTATTACTGGCTGTCATATTAACTTGGATAGATGTGCCGGATGACAGACAAGTGGCTCATAAAGTACCTGATAGATTAGTGCAGTTGGTTTTGGAAAAAAAACAAAAAAAGGTCATACCTCCACCTGTGATACCGAAAAAAGAGGAAAAAAAAGTAGAAGAAAAGAAGGAAGAAAAACCTAAAGAAAAAAAAGTTGAACCCAAAAAAGAAGAACCTAAAAAAATTGAAGAAGTTAAACCCAAACCTGAGGTTGTCAAGCCGTCTGCCAAACAAATTGCAGAAGAACGTGTTGCTGTTTTTGATGCTTTTGCAGACTTACGGGAAAATGAAACTGTGGCAGAATTACAGGAAAACACACAGTTATCAAAAGGGGCTTCTGTTCAACAAAAAACACAGAGAGCTGTCATTGGTGACTCTGCCTTAAAAGACAGTGGAGGGATTAATACTTCTGTTGCCAGTAGCAGTCGAGGTGGCGGTGGTTCTTTAAGAGGTGCTGGAACAACCAGCGTGGCCAGTAAAATTGAAGGGCTACGAGCTGCTTCATCGGGTACTGGTGACGCTAAGGAATCAAACAGTGGACAACGTACCAGTGAAAATATTCAACTAACTTTTGATCAAAATCAGGGACGCATTTACACGGCTTATTATCGTGCTTTAAGAGATAATCCTACATTGCAGGGTAAAGTGGTTTTTAAATTAAAAATTGCTTCTTCAGGCAAAGTGTTAGCCGTTTCTATTGTCTCCAGTCAACTGAATGACAATAAATTAGAAAGGCGTCTGATTTCTGCGATAAAGCGATTGAATTTTGGCTCGAAAGCCACCAAGGTATGGGAAGGTACTTATTCCATCGATTTTGCACCACAATAAATCATTTTCATATTTTAGTCTTAATTACCCAGAATTCAGGTTAATTAAAGTGATTCTTCTCTAATTAACGCTATAATTGTGAGTATGTATTTTTGTTTTGGATGGCGCACAGATGACTCCTAAAATTATTGAAAATCCTTTGTATGTTTTGCTAAGACAGGGAAAAGTAGAAGAATTTAACCAACAAAGGGATAAAACAGCCGCCTTAGATTTCTCATGTTGTGATTTTCGAAGTATCGACTTGAGAGGGTTGTGTGCTGAAAATATTGATTTTAGTAATGCTTATTTTCGTAATGCCGACTTGAGAGGCATTGACTTTAGGCAGTCACAGATTGAAGGTGCCAGTTTTGCCAGTGCACAAATATCGGGATGTTACTTTCCAAAAACATTTTCTGCTACAGAGCTTGAATTGTCTGTCAGTCGAGGCATTCGTATTCGAGCAGTCTAGGATGAATAATTCCTTATCCTTCATAACCTATTTTCTTCAATGGATGACTTCACTAGTGAAGCTGGATAACTCATAATACAAGTTTATCCCCATGTTACCTGAAAATTGTATTTTCAGGTAACATGGGTACAAACAGGCTCAATTAATGGAGATCTCTTATGAGTTATCGTGCACCCATCAGTGACATGATGTTTTTACTAAAAGACGTTTTTAATATTCAAGCAACTTACCAAAGTATCCCTCGGTTTAAAGATTTCGACTATGATTTGTATTCAGCAGTCCTTGAAGAAAGTCATAAATTTAACAGTCAGGTACTTCATCCGATGAATCGATCGGGTGATGAAGAAGGTTGCCAGTTTAATAACGGTCAGGTTAAAACACCGGAAGGTTTTATTGCAGCTTATCAACAATATTGTGAAGGTGGCTGGTCTTCGCTGAACGCGGATGAAGCACAAGGTGGACAAGGATTGCCAAAGCCAATACATGTGTGTTTTGAAGAAATGCTGTATGCCTGTAATACGTCTTTTGCACTCTATTCGGTGTTAACTGCGGCAGCCTGTCACACCATTGATCGATATGCCCCGGACGATTTAAAGCAACATTATTTACCTCATCTTATTAGTGGACGCTGGTGTGGGACCATGTGTTTGACCGAATCTCATTGTGGTTCAGATTTAGGACTTATCAAAACCAAAGCAGAGCCTGCAGATAATCAAACATACCGTCTCACAGGCAGTAAAATCTTTGTTACAGGTGGTGAACATGATTTGACAGAGAATATTATCCATTTGATCTTGGCGCGTCTACCAGGTGCGCCAGAAGGCCCTAAAGGGCTATCGATGTTTTTGGTACCCAAATTCATGCTTGATAAAGATGGAAAATTAACATCACGTAATGCAATAGAGTGTGGTTCCATTGAGCATAAAATGGGGATTAAAGGTTCGGCCACCTGTGTGATGAATCTGGACAATGCATTGGGTTATTTAATTGGCCCGGAAAATAAAGGATTAAACTGTATGTTTACCATGATGAATAAGGCACGTTTATCTATTGGTCTGCAGGGTATTGGCCTTGCTGAAATGGCTTATCAGCTGGCACGTGACTATGCCATAGATAGAAAGCAAGGAAAGAGCAACAAGCATCAGGAGGCCCCTGTGGCCATTATTGAGCATGCTGATGTGAGACGCATGCTACTGACCATGAGAACACTCACCGAAGCCAATCGGGCACTGGCATTGTATTTATCTTTTCAAATGGATGTTGAAGAACATCATCCCGATGAAACCCTACAGCAAAAAGCATCGCAAAGGGTGGCTTTATTGATTCCGGTTGCCAAAGCATTTTTTACAGACAGTGGATTTGAAAGTTGTAACCATGGCTTACAGGTTTTTGGTGGGCACGGATATATTCGGGAGTGGGGGATTGAACAACTGGTTAGAGATGCACGTATTGCACAAATTTATGAAGGCAGTAATGGCATTCAGGCTCAGGATTTTCTGATGAGAAAAGTCTGCATGAATCATGGTGATTCTTTTAATGATTTATTGAATGATATTCAGAGCAGTATTCAGCAGGCAATGTCTCATTCTGAATATGATGTGCTTGCTGCTCAATTATCAGAAAAGTTAAAGCAAATACAGCAAATGTCCGAACAGCTTATTCAGGATTATCAATCTGATGCTTCTCTTGTGCAAGCTGGCGCTGTAGAATTTTTACATGCAACGGCTTATTGCGTCCATGGTTGGTTATGGTTAAATATGTTGATGAATCAACAAAATTTGCCAACAGAAGAGGCTGAACGAAAGTACTGTGCGGCTGACTTTTTCTTTAATCATCTATTGCCACGTGTTGATAGTTTGATTTTGTCCATTAAGAACAGTTATACCCACAGTTTTCATGCAAAGGTTGACAGCATATAACAGTCCCTATTTTTCAGGAAACAAAAAAGCCTCTTAAACAAGAGGCTTTTTTATTAATGTTGATATGGCTGAATCATTTCGGCAATGAATACTAATTGTGAATAAAGCGATTCACTGCACTTTTCATACTGCTAAAAATGGGTAACGGATCGGTTTTACGACTTTTTCTGGAACGACTATTGTCCAAACGTTCTGTTTGCCGTTTTAGAATAGCTTGAGATGAATAAGGATCATCGTCTTGTCTGCAAAATCCATTATCTTTCATCGCTGTCATCAGTTGAGTAGAGATAAAATTAAACTCTGCATGCCATAAATGGTAATCGCCATCTTCTTTCACTCTACGATCAATGCGTTTGATCAAAGTACTTAATTCAGGTTGCTGATTTTGTTTATAGCAGCTTTCTAATAAATCACGTAGCAATGCATATTGTGATTGAGTGAGTTTTATAGATTCGACTTCACCGAATCGATAAGATAACGAATAGAGTAAAACAGGGATTTGCCGGTACAACATGGGAGAGATCTCTAGTTTTAAAAATTATCTTGTCTCCAAATTGTATGTGGTAAAGACGTTATCAACAAACATTATTATGAGATATTTTACATTTTTTGAGAAAAGTGTGACTAAACACGCAATTATTTTTGAATTAAAATCACAATTGATCATATTATGACTTATTTTCATTTGAACAGGGCAGCACTCCTGCTAATCTAATACAGCCCCCTTCATATTATTCAATCAGTTATAGACTTTCAGTCGTAGTTTGATCGTAAAAACTTTACCATAATATCTTCAGCAGTACAGTTTTACATTAATCTCGAAAATGTTAGAATACCAACCTTTTACAATTTATGGTATAAACCGCCGGTATTATTTGAAAAGCAGCTAAGGGTTGTGAAGCTAAGCAAGGGGTTGTTATGAAAAAGTTATACACACACGTCTCATCCATTTTTATTGCATTATTATTGCTTATCGGAGTCCTGCAAATTACAGCTTGTAGTGGCGAAGGTGGTAGTAACAATACAGCACCTAATTCAGAACAAGACAACGATACAGCGCCTAATTCAGAACAAGACAACGATACAGCGCCTAATTCAGAACAAGACAACAGTACAACGCCTAATTCAGCACAAGACAATACTTTATTAGAAGCACCTTCAAATAAATCTAGCAGATTCGGAAATACTGTAGTTATTCTAAATAATGGTAATGTTGTAGTCACCGATCCAGGAAACTCGAGCTTTAATAGCAATAGTGGTGCAGTACACCTTTACAGCTCTAAAACTAGAACTCTTATAGCAAGTATATTTGGAGACTTAATAGATACCCAACTTGGGAAAGACAGTGATAATATCATTCCATTACCCAATAACAACTTTATTATTTCAGCCTCTACTGAAGACGAAAACGGTCTAATTGATGCGGGTACTATACGTCTAATTGACGGCACAACTGGTAAACAAATTGGTAATACTATTGCAGGTGATAATGCATTTGATGAACTAGGTAAATATATAAAAGTACTTCCAAATAATAACTTTGTTGCTATATCGAATTTGAATGCGGGATCAGTAACATTATTTGATGGCACAACTGGAGAAAAAATTAATCAAATGACCATTAGTGATATTTCATTTTCTTCACTAAGTGGTTTTGGTATTAAAGTATTACCTAATAATAACTTTCTAGTACATTATCCTTATGACAGTAGTGTAGGTAGTAGTGGTGCTGGTTCAGTAAGATTAATGAATGGTTTAACTGGGGAACAAATTGGTGAAACCATTATTGGTGAAGAAGAAGGAGATCAGCTTGGTAGAGGTGGAGTAATACCATTAAACAACAATAACTTTATTATTTTATCTCATTTTGATGATGAAGGAGGCATTCGTGATAATGGCTCACTCCGCCTGATTAATGGTATAACAGGAGAACAAATTGGCGAAACTATTATTGGTGAAGAAGAAGAAGATCAGCTTGGTAGAAATGCTTTTACTATATTACCTAACAACAATCTCATTGTTGGCTCACATAATTCAAAGAAAATACGAATAATTGATAGCACAACAGGACTTCAAATCGGAGAAACTATTATCGGTTTAAACTTAAACCCATTTGATGGAAATATTACAGCATTACCTAACAACAACTTTGTTGTTGCTAACCCCCTCGCTAGTAGTGGGGGGGAGTATGAACAAAATAAAGTAGGTTCTGTAAGGCTTTTTAACGGTGAGACAGGAAATCAAATAGGAGAAACTATTTGGGGTAATTCTAACGGCGATAACCTAAGTCACAACGGTATTACAGCTCTAGCAAATAATAATTTTGTAGTTGCATCACAATACGATGACGAGAATGGTATAACTGATGCAGGATCAGTTCGTTTAATTAGTGGTGAAACTGGGGTACAAATTGCAGCAATTGTTGGTGATAGTTTTAGTGATTTGTTAGCGTGGGATAGTGTTACAGCCTTACCAAATAATAACTTTGTAATTGCTTCTCCATATGATACCGAAAATAACATAGAAAACTCAGGCTCAATTCGGTTAGTTAGTGGTACAACTGGTGAACAAATTGGAACAACAATTTCTGGTGCAGTTAAAGATGATAGGGTTGGATATTTTTTTGTATACGACTCTGTAACTGCAGTCCCCAACAATAATTTTGTCATTGTTTCACCAGAAGAAGATGTTAACAATAATGTTGATTTGGGCACAATACGTATAATGGATGGTGCAACAGGAAAACAAGGTGATATTTTTAATGGGAAAAACACTAAAGAGTTTTCCTCTGCACAAATTATTACGTCCAGTAAATTTGATTTTTATTTAATCGCTATTTCTAATAAAAATAATGGTAATCAACTTGATTCTGGTTATGTTCACCTTATTCCCAATGATTAAGGTTATTTTTAAAAATACGTTTCATAACTACTAAACAATAAGAAACGACAACATATTGAGGGTAGATTTTGGTGCGCTCGGCAGGAGTCGAACCTGCTACCTACTCCTTAGGAGGGAGTCGCTCTATCCAAATGAGCTACGAGCGCAACACAGATAAAACTCAATTGTAAAATTATGTAAAGATACCATTATTATTTTGGGCATGTTGTTGTCTCTTTTTCAATGATTTAAAAGATAAACAGCCCCTACTTTTTTCTTATGCCTTCAATGTGTAAATCAAGTTCTAAATGAGCGGAGGCTTTGCCTAATACGGTCACACCAAAATCTTTTAACGCGATGGTTGTTTTACCGCTAAAACCTGCACGATAGCCTCCCCAGGGATCTTCACCTTCTCCAACAGGAGTGGCCATGATTTCAATAGATTTAGTCACACCTTTTAAAGTTAATTCTCCAGTAACCTGAAAGCCTTTTTTACCTAAATCTTTAAAGGAAGTACTTTTAAAATGTGCTTTAGGAAATTTGGATACATGAAGGAAGTCATCATCGCGTAAATGTTTATCACGTTTGTCATGATTGGTATCGATACTGGCTGTATTGACTTCAACCTGGATTTTTGAAGCAGCTATATTTTTTTTGTCGTAAGAAAACTCACCTTTGAATTCTTTAAAGGTGCCATACAACCAACTATAACCTAAGTGTTGGATACGAAAATTAACAAAAGCATGCGCACCTTTTGATGGATCATCAATCACGTAATCAGCAGCGAAAGTGTGTGTCGCTGATAAAATAAAAAATAAAGATAAAAAGAGGGATTTTAATGTCATTTTGCAAGCTCCTGTTAAGGTTTGAACATACGTCTTAAGATGTTGTTTTTGTGAATGAAGTGATGTTTTAATGCGGCGAGTATATGTAACAAAACGAATGTCATTAATACATAAGCCGCATATTTATGCAACAGACCGGCAATATCTGCTTGATTTTGAATCAGATTTGATAATGCAGGGATGTCTAGAAGGCTGAACATCGAGATACTGTCTTTGCCTGAAGAACTTAATAAGTAGCCTGCAAAGAGTACAAAGAAAACCAGAGTATATAAAACAATATGGACGATATGAGCCAGGGTAGCCATGGTTCCTTTTTCAATAGGCCGTACTTTTTTTTGTGTGAGTTTTGAAAGCAGTCGAATACTCATTAATCCTATTAAAAGCAGCGCAAAACTTTCATGATACCACTGACTTTTGCGATACCATTCGTGATAATAATCCAGGTCAACCATCCAGTACCCTAAAATAAATAAACCAATAATCATAACCCCCGTTATCCAATGTAATACAATTGAAATCCATCCGTAACTTTTTTCAGAATTGATGAATGCCATAGGCGAATATGAATAGAATAGGTAAGTGGACTATATCAATGTATAAGAGAGTGCCATCATACAAAATATTGAACATGCCTTACAAGTATTTTTAAGTGATGTGATAAAATACAAAGAAAGAAAAATATCTCAGTAATTGTTAAAATATTTTTCCTGGATTCATAATATGATTGGGATCAAAAATAGATTTGATTTGTTTAAAAATTGAAATTTCTTCTAGGCTGCGCGAGTAATGCAAATAATCTTTTTTCAATAATCCAATACCATGTTCAGCAGAAATACTGCCTCGAAGATTTTTAACAACCTGATAAACCATAGGATTCACTTTTTTACAGGCATTCATAAAATCATCAACAGATATATTTTCTGGTTTTAAAATATTTAAATGCAGGTTGCCATCACCAATATGACCAAACCAAATGACTTCAAAATCGGGATAATGTTTTGTGACGACTGCATCGACTTGTTCAAGTAATTGATTAACAAGAGAAGGTCGAACGGCAATATCATTTTTGTAAGGATGTTCATGACTGATAGATTCGGAAATAAATTCCCGCATTTGCCATAGCGTTTGTGCCTGTTGTTCACTTTGGCTGATAATACCATCCTGAATAATATTATCGTTTAAACAATTTTCAAATAAAGCAGACACAAGGTCTAAAGAAGACTCGTTTTCTTCGAATTCAATTAACACATAAAATGGATATTCTGATTGAAAGGGCGAAGGTAATGTGTGATGTTGTTGAACTTTGTGTAATGCTTTTTGTGAAAAAAATTCAAATGCAGTGAGTTGCATCTTTTGTCTAAACCGTTCGAGCACCTTGTCAATAAATTTTAAATCCTGAATACCCAGGAGTAATACATTTAATGGATTGGGCATTTTTGTCAGTTGAATATTTGCTTCAACAATAAAACCTAAAGTACCTTCACTGCCGATAAAAAGATGGCGTAAGTCGTACCCCGTGGCATTTTTTATTAAACCATTGTTGAGTTCTAAAATATCTCCTCGACCTGTCACAACTTTTAAGCCAAGGATATGATCTCTCGTCATTCCCCAGCGGATGACTTTAATGCCGCCGGCATTGGTTGCAATGTTGCCACCTATTTGACTGGAGCCAGAAGAAGCAAAGTCTACAGGATAAAATAAATGGTGAGATGAGGCATGTTCCTGGAGTACCGCTGTAGTGACACCGGCTTCAACCGTGACGGTTTGCTCCATCGTATTGATATGACTGATTTGGTTAAGCCTTTCCATTGATACAATGACTTCGTGAGCAATGGCTGTTGCGCCACCGCTGAGCCCTGTACGTCCTCCTGAGGGGATTAAGGCCACTTTTTCCTGATTCGCCCATTGAACGATAGATTGTACTTGTTCAACAGTGGAAGGTTTGACCAAGGCCTGGGCTTTGGGAGAAATCAGTTGACTGAAATCTTGTCCATAATGAGTTAATTCATCATCATCCTGAGAAAAGTAATCTGAGCCAACAATATCAACTAATGCACGTATATTCATATGGGATAATGAATGAAATAAAGGCAAAAAAAGATAATAAAGGAGATAAGAAGAGGAAGCAATTGATCATTGTCAGGCAATCAATTATTGCAGTGGTGGGCGCTGCTGGGCTCGAACCAGCGACCCTCGCCTTGTAAGGGCGATGCTCTCCCAACTGAGCTAAGCGCCCACTGCAATGGCCGCGCATTCTAGAGAATAAAACCTGTTAGGTCAATGCATATTCGTATAAAAATGATATTTTATCCTCCTTACAGACCCCATATTCTTTAAAGTGATAACAATGCACGACCAGGTGTCCAGGGTGCTTGGATGTTATCTAGCTCAGCTTCTAATTTGACTAATTCCTGATCGACAGCGTTCAGTTTTTTCGCCAATTGTTGATATTGTGTTTTGGCTACGTTATAGGCTTCTATATAAGTTCCAATAGGCGCTGCTTGTGCTTCCCAGTGTCCCCAAATAATAGTACCAATACGTTGCTGTAAACCTAAAGGTGCTTTTTCATTGGCTGCACTTTTTACCTTATCGCCGTTTAATAATAGATCAATGGCGTTTAATTGAGACTGCAAACCACGGGCTTTTTGTGCCATAGCTTCATTGGCAGCAGGCGTAATATCGATGGTTTTGAGTATATGTTTTAAACGATGATTCATTTCATTAAAATATCGACTGGCACCTGTTATGTTGCTGTTCAATGTGGCTGTTTGTTGCTGGAATTTTTGTAAAGCCTGTCTATCTTCGGCGATAAATTCTCCCACACCCAGTTCAGTCAAACGGAAGGTTTGAGGTGAGGTCAGTTGGCTGATTTGACCGCCTTCACGTTTCATTAAAGTCACTGTGTAGCTGCCGGGCGTTGCCAGGGGGGCATTAGGTGACGTTCCCCAAGGACTCTCAGGTGCTTTTTTCAGACTGACTGGATCACGAGATTCCAATCGAAAATCCCAGGCAACACGATGTAAGCCTTTACTTGTTTTTGCACTGACACGACGAATGGTTTGGCCATTGGCATTCTGAATCTGTAGCCATAGGCTGGGGTGCTCTTCATTGGCTTCGGCTTGTAAGGCTTCCCAGCTTGGGTAAGGTGTATCCTTGCCTGCTTTTTGTCGCTGCTTTTCTTTTTTGTGTCGCTTTTGTTTAAGGCTTTGGAAATCCTGGTTTAAGTAATAGCTCAATAGAACACCATATTCTGGATTAGGGGCAATGTAAAAATTATCCCCCATCATACCTTTATCGCTGGAATAGCCACCCCAGCGACGGGTTTTAATAAAAATAGGAGTGTCTTTTACAGGAAATAAAGTAGCCGGTGTTTGTTTGAGTTGCGTTTCTGTTGTTCTTAATGGAGAGTAATCATCCAAAACATAAATACCTCGTCCAAAAGTACCTACCAAGAGATCATTTTCTCGACGTTGAATGTCTAAATCACGAACAGAAATGGTTGGAAAGCCGCCTTTTAACTGTTTCCATTCTTTGCCACCATTTTGGGTGTAAAACAGGCCATATTCAGTGCCAACAAATAATAAATTAGGATCAACATGATCTTCCATAATGGTGTGTGCTGTTCCACGTTTTGGTAAATTGGCAGAAATTGACTTCCAATTTTTACCCCGATTCGTTGATTTCAAGACATAAGGTTTGGCATCTCCCCGTTTATGATTGTCAAACACAGCGTAGAGTACCTCTTTGTTATGACGTGAAAATTGCAGATCTTCCACCAGACTCATATCGGGTACACCAGGGAACTTGCTATAACGTGTCCATTGCTGGCCACCATTTGTTGTAATATGAATCAGACCGTCATCTGTGCCTACAGCAAGTAAACCTTCTTGTAAGATACTTTCATCAAGAGCAATCAAAGAACCATAGGTTGATGTGGAGTCATTTTTGGCAATGGCATCAATACTCCAAATACGATCCATGACTTTTAGTTGATTTCTATCTAAACCACGGGATAAATCTGCAGAAACAGCTACCCAGCTTTCACCGCGATCATCTGAGCGGAATAGTTTTTCAGCACCATAGTAAAGACGTTTATGATTGTGTGGACTAATGAGTAAGGGTGAATTCCAGTTCCAACGATAAGCATTTTCACCGTCAGCCGGTAGAGGTGTGATATACACTTTTTCCCGTGTTTGACGATCAATACGGGCCAGACCACCATATTGATATTGAGAATAAACAATATTCGGATTTTTAGGATCAATCGCTGGTTCAAATCCATCACCCCCTAAGGTAACCCACCAATCGGCATTGGTAATGCCTTCCACTGATGTATTACGAACGGCTGTGCCCAAGGTATTGTTGTCTTGGGTACCGCCATACACATGATAAAAGGGCAAAGCATTATCAACGGCAATTCGATAAAACTGTGTCAACGGTAAATTACGCAAATGATTCCAGTGTTTGCCATTATCAAAACTTTCATAGACACCGCCATCACCACCAATGCGTAAATGATTGGTATGCTCATGGTTTATCCACAGTGCATGGTCATCAACGTGACGTGCTTTAAAACTTAATGATTGGAAGGTTTGTCCTCCATCTTGTGAAACTTTTGAAAAAGTGTCCATAACATAAAGACGTTCTGAGTTATGGGGATCAACGACTATTTCCTGATAATACTGAGGACTACTACTCATATAGTCGGAACGTTTTTCCCAGCTTTCACCAAAGTCAGTTGTACGATAAATACCTTTATCATCATCGTTGGCTTCAATGATGGCATAAACCATACCTGGATGACTGAGAGAGGCCGCCAAACCAATTCTTCCCAGCTCACTGGCTGGCAATCCCTGACTTAATTTCTTCCAGGTTTGTCCGCCATCACTGGATTTGTGAATGGCCGAACCCGGACCGCCATCAATTAAAGTCCAGACATGACGACGACGCTGATAAGTTGAGGCTATCATTTCATCCAGATTATCAGGATTAACGACTACTTCATTAACACCTGTATATTCATCAATATTTAAAACACGCTCCCAATGTTTACCACCATCTGTGGTTTTATAGAGACCGCGATCACCGCCATTAGACCAGAGAGGGCCTTGTGCTGCTACAAAGAGTCGATTGCTGTCACGCGGATCAATAATGATTTGACTGATATGTCCTGACTTTTTTAATCCCATGTTTTTAAAGGTTTTACCACCATCAATGGATTTATAAATACCATCACCATCGGCTACAGAACGTTGGGAGTTATTCTCGCCAGTACCCACCCAGACAATATCAGGGTTATTAGGATCCAGCTCTACAACACCAATAGCATAGGAACCATAGTTATCAAAAATGGGCTTCCAGGTTGTGCCGGCATTGTCTGTTTTCCATACGCCACCTGAAGCGACACTAACATAGTAAATATGTGGTTTTCCAGGAACAACGGCAATATCAGAAATGCGTCCTCCCGTATGGGCTGAACCGATATTACGTAATGTTAATGATGACGTAAAAATAGAAGAAAGAGAGTCTTCGTCAGCAAAGCTAGAGTTGAGTGTTGTAAACGAGCAAAATAAAAGACAAGAAAAGGACAACAATTTTTTTAACATGGCTTGGCTCTATGTGTTTTTAAAAGAAGAGGGTTGAGTATTTATCGAGAGTATATCGTCAAATGACGAACACGATACAGAAAAATTTAACCCACGGATAAGATACCAAGTGAAATCATGAGATATTCTTATGCATCTTCTAAATACATGTCAATAACTTGCTAATAAGGCAGGATCAGTTATTCAGTTGAGTGAGTTTTACACAGAGGATGCTCTCTCGAATGGTAACGGATGTATTCATAAAATAAGGCTTGCTGACTGAGAAGAGATTGATAAAATAAGCGACCATTTAAGAAGAGGAAAGAAAATGTCTGCTGTTACTCAATCATTGGCCAGTCAATCCATAGTGACTCGATTTGCACCCAGCCCTACAGGGTATTTACATGTCGGTGGTGCCCGAACGGCATTATATTGCTGGTTACATGCTCGTCAGCATCAAGGCCAATTTATTCTTAGAGTTGAAGATACTGACAGAGAGCGCTCAACGGATGAAGCCGTACAAGCCATATTGGATGGTATGGCTTGGCTGGGTCTGTCATGTGACACGGGACCTGTTTTTCAAACCCACCGTTTTGATCGTTATCGAGAAGTGATACAACAATTATTAGACGAAGGTAAAGCTTATCGATGCTATTGTTCAAAGGAACGTTTGGAGCAGCTCAGGGAAGATCAAATAGCCCATAAACAAAAGCCAAAATATGATGGTCGATGTGATGGTTTAAATCATGAAGATACTTCTTTACCTCACGTTGTGCGTTTTAGAAACCCTAAAGAGGGTCATGTTGTTTGGAATGATGTTGTCAAAGGGACTATCCGTATTGCCAATGAAGAACTGGATGATTTAATCATTGCCCGTACAGATGGCTCACCTACCTATAATTTTACTGTGGTGGTTGATGATTATGACATGCAGGTGACACAGGTTATTCGAGGCGATGATCATATGAATAACACACCTCGCCAAATTAATTTGTTTAAAGCATTGAATCAAACTCCACCGGAATATGCCCATGTGCCCATGATTTTGGGTGACGATGGTAAAAAGCTTTCAAAACGTCATGGTGCTGTGAGTGTTATGCAATACCGTGACGATGGGTATTTACCGCAGGCCTTGTTAAATTATTTGGTACGCTTAGGCTGGTCACACCAAGATCAGGAAATATTTTCATTAGACGATATGTTAAAGCACTTTAGTATTGCCAATATTAATAAGTCAGCCTCTGCATTTAACTCTTCTAAATTAGACTGGCTCAATCAACATTATATGAAACACCTGCCTGTTGAGCAGGTTGCTGAAGCTTTAAACTGGCATATGACAGAACAACTGGAAATAAATATTGGACAAGGGCCTCAATTATCTGAACTCATTCCTTTGGTTGTTGAACGTGTTAAAACTTTAAAAGAAATGGCTCAGTCACTGAGTTATTTCTATCAGGATTTTACTGACTATGATGCAACTGCCGCTAAAAAGCATCTGCGACCTGTCGCTAAAATGGCATTAGAGACAGTGTCGCGTTTGTTAGAAAATACAAATGACTGGCACCCCGATAACATTCAACAGGTGTTAGAAAATAGTGCAGAAGCCTTGAGTGTTGGTTTTGGAAAAATTGGTATGCCATTGCGAGTTGCTGTGACAGGAGGTGGTCAATCGCCTGATTTAAATCGTACGTTATTCTTTATTGGTAAACAACGTACGTTACAGCGTATACAAAAAGCCTTGGCGTTTATTCAGGCAAGAGAGGCTGGATAAGTTATAGATAACTGAGTTAATAAAATTTCAGAATAATGGGGCTTATTTAGAATTGTGAAACAAAAGTTTCTTTGGTTTCTTTTTTTATTTCTTTGGGCTTGGTAAATTTAAATACAAAACGACTGCTCCCGCCTTTTTTATAGGGGACAAACATCATATGTTTTTTTAGATTATCGCGTGGATTACTTAAAAAATTGGCTGAACCTGAAAAAATAAATCCTGCATCAATCAGTCGTTTTTTAACGTAGGATGGATCGATTCTATGTAGTGTATTTCCGGTAGATGTTGGACTGCCGTGTATGGCTCTATGATCAATAACCCCTAACATGCCATTAGGTTTTAATGCTTTAAAAACTTGTTGAATTAGGTTTTCTTCATCAATTACAGGCCATCGGGTGTCTGCTGTATAAAAAATATCATGGTATGAGTCCATAATAAAAATGGCATCAAATTCGTTTTCTTTTAGATTAAAGTGATTAGGATCTTCAACAAAGGTTTCGACATTATTCAATCGTTTGTATCGGTTTTTGGCTTTTTTTGCTTTTAATTGCGAGACTGAACCATGCCAGGAACAAGATCTGTAATGGGCAATAACGGTTCCTTTATCGCCTACAGCATACGAAAAAAGTTCTGCGTAATAGCCATCACCAGCAAATAATTCCAATACTTTTGAACCAGGTTGTATATTATAAAACTTGAGTGTTTTATATGGCTTTCTGGCAAAATCCAAACGTTTATCTACAGCCAAACGTGATTGACTATACAAATCTTTTACCCATATATTTTTAGAATGAGCAGTCATTGGCATTATCTGTAGTAAATACAGGGCACCAATCACGTAAGATATTGATAATTTAGTGATAAAATCTTTCATATGCTAATTATATAATGATTTGACTTGAGATCTGAATTATATTGTAACAGTATATTGCAACATAAAATGATCTTATGTAGCTTAGAGTCTGTTGCTGGGTCTGTTGTTCAATAGAGACGCTCATTTTTTATATTTTAAAGCGTTGTACTTTAAAGATTTGTATCCTAAATTCTAAAGATTTGTATTCTAAAGAGTGATGTTATGCGTTTATTTTATACTTTTGTGATGATGGCTTGTTTTTCAAGTACGCTTGGTGCAGAAATACCTTTGGAGTTCATCAAAAAAGAACTGGTACAAGGAGGCTATGTTATTGCAAAAACCCAGCCCGAAACACAAGTATTTTTTGCAAATCATAAAGTGGTGGTCAATCATAGGGGATATTTTGTGATTGGTTTTGGGAGAGACGCGAAAACCAATCAGTTGTTACGGTTGCAACATGGAAAAAATGTACGTAAGGTACCTTTGATGATCACTCGTAGAGAATGGAAAACAGAACGTATTGATAATTTACCTGAACAAAAAGTATCACCTAAATCACCCGAAATATTACAACGTATTCGCAAAGAAGTGCAATTGGTAAAACAAGCAAGAAGTATGGTGTCGCAACAGAACGCTTTTTTACAAACTTTTAAAGCACCGGCTCAAGGTCGCATCAGTGGTGTCTATGGCAGTCAACGAATTTTAAATGGTATTCCTAAACGTCCGCATTATGGCATCGATATCGCTGCTGCAAAAGGTACGCCTGTGTTAACACCTGCAGATGGTATTGTCCGGTTAGTTGCTGAGGATATGTATTATTCGGGGGGAACTTTGATTATTGATCATGGATTGGGTTTGTCATCAACCATGATTCATTTGCATTCAATTAATGTTAAGGAGGGAGACCTGGTCAAACAGGGGCAAAAAGTAGCAACAGTCGGATCAACAGGAAGGTCAACGGGGCCTCATCTTGATTGGCGTATCAATTGGTTCAATCAAAGATTGGACCCCACGTTATTTGTCAGCTCAAGAGCTTTAATGTCAACGTCTCAATAAGGTTATCATCAGGAGGATGATTTGGCAGCAGCAACTTTAGCACGAGCCATTTCATCAGCCACAATGTTGGTTGCTTTATCTTCTTTATCTGCCTGACTGAAAATATCTTCTAATGTTTGGTAAATGCAGCTTACCTTATCATAGGCAACTTCACGATTATAATTATTTTCAAAAGAGACATTAATGATGCCACCAGCATTAATCACATAATCTGGTGCGTAAAGAATGCCTTTCTTTAATAATTCTATACCGTGACGATCTTCTGCAAGCTGATTGTTGGCAGCACCCGCTACAATTTTTGTATTTAATAGAGGCAAAGTTGTATCGTTGATAACGGCTCCTAAAGCACAAGGGGCATAAACATCAACGGCTTGCTGGTAAATACCATCAGGCGCAACAGGTGTTGCATCGAAATCATTGACAACCCGATCCAGATTATTTTGATTGATATCAGTCACAATCAGTTTTGCTCCTTCTTTATGTAGATATTCGCAAAGATAATAACCAACATGGCCTAATCCCTGAACCGAAATGGTTAATCCTTCTAAATTGCTGGATTGTATTTTGTGTTTAACGGCTGATTTTATGCCCATGTAAACGCCATAAGCTGTAACTGGAGAGGGGTCACCACTTTTACCTTCCAAACCGACAACATGTTTGGTTTCGCGATTCACAATAGCCATGTCATCCGGGTTAATACCGACATCTTCGGCTGTAATGTAACGACCGCTGAGACTATCCAGAAAACGGCCGAATGCCAAAAATAGATCATCTGTCTTCATGGTTTTGGCATTGCCAATGATGATGGACTTACCACCGCCCATCGCTAATCCAGCCATGGCATTTTTATAAGTCATACCGCGTGACAAACGTAAAACATCCACTAAAGCTTCTTCGTCGGAAACATAATCCCACATTCTGCAGCCACCGACGGCAGCACCTAAGGCAGTGCTGTGTACAGCAATAATGGATTTCAGGCCACTTTCTGTGTCATTAAAGTAAACCACCTGTTCATGATCATCATAAGCTTTACAACTAAAAACAGACATTTATTATCTTACCTCATCAATTGAATTCATTCGTTACATGAAATGGAAACTGTTTTATCAATTAAGATTAAACTCGATACCTTGTGCAAGTGTTGGCTTGCTTCCCCAAAATATGGTGTTGGTTTGACGTCGCATATAAGCTTTCCAGGCATCTGAACCTGCTTCTCTACCACCACCGGTTTCTTTTTCGCCGCCAAAAGCACCACCTATTTCTGCGCCTGAAGTACCGATATTAATATTGGCTATACCGCAGTCACTGCCCGCAGCTGATAAAAAGGTTTCTGCTGTTTGTAAATCATTGGTAAATAATGCGGATGATAACCCCTGACGAACCTGATTATTCATTTCAATGGCTTCTTCGATATGCTGATAAGCCATTACATACAGAATGGGCGCAAAGGTTTCGTTTTGCACCACAGACCAATCATTTTTGGCTTGAATGATGGTGGGCTCTACAAAGTAGCCTTTTCCATCAATAACGTTGCCGCCACACAAAACTTTGCCACCTGAATTTTTAGCCGCTGCTATGGTTTCCAAATAATTTTTTTGGGCAGCTTCATCGATTAATGGCCCCATCAGATTATTAGTATCTAAAGGATCTCCTATGGCAACTTGCTGATAGGCATTAATTAAGGTTGGTAAAACCTTATCGATTAAACTTTCATGGACAATTAAACGACGGGTTGTTGTACATCTTTGGCCTGCTGTACCCACAGCGCCGAAGACAACAGAAGGAATGGCCAGATGCAATGATGCGGTTTTATCGATAATGACGGCATTATTACCTGATAATTCCAGTAATGATTTCCCCATACGTTCAGCCACTTTAATACCCACCAGTTTGCCAACAACACTGGAACCGGTAAATGACATTTTTTTCACACGCTCATCATCAATAAAACGCTGTGTCAGTTGATGCTTCTCTCCATCAATAAAGGTGAAGAAAACAGGTGGGAGCCCCATTTTCTGCATGACATCGTTGCAAATTCTTTGTACCGCAATAGCTGTTAGGGGTGTTTTGGGAGAGGGTTTCCAAATGGTGACATTACCGCAAATGGCGGCAATAAAGGCGTTCCATGACCACACAGCAACAGGAAAGTTAAAAGCAGAGATGACACCGACAATACCCAATGGATGCCATTGTTCATACATTCGATGTTCGGGTCTTTCTGAATGCATGGTGTTGCCGTAAAGCATTCGGGACTGGCCAACTGCAAAATCAGCCATATCGATCATTTCCTGAACTTCACCATCGCCTTCGGCTTTGATTTTTCCCATTTCCAGGGAAACCAAACTACCCAAAGCATCTTTATGTTGCCTTAAAGCTTCTCCAATTTGACGAACTAATTCACCTCTTTGAGGGGCTGGCACCATTCGCCAGAGTTTGGCAGATTCTTCTGCTTTGGATAAGATACGCTCATAATCCTCATGATTTGCTGTATACACTGAGCTGATGATTGCTTCTGTACTGGGATTAATAGAAGATATTGATTGAGATGTTTGAGCATCAGACCATTCATTAATACCTAGATAAGCACCTGAATGATAGTTTTCAATACCAAAAATATGTTTTAAATCCACAAGATACCGCCAAATGTTAAAGTAAAATGTTAGAAATTTATGTCTTACAAAGCAAGATTTGGGCGCAACTTTATCACTCTAAGGCGGGCAGAGCCAGTTTTTCTCTCATATTCTTTTATCAAACCTGGCACCTAACAGGTTTGAAAATCGGTTATTTTTTGCCTAACTGTTCACAAATTGCTTGTTTCTCCCTAGATAAAGCGATAGCCTAGGCTATAGTGTAATAAATAGTTGTGTGTGTTCATCCCTGTATTTGTGGTAATTGATTTGAATGTCTCAAGTTTACAAAAACAAAGCCATCATTTATCGATAGATTGGGAACAATTGGATGACTGGACGCACCACCAGCTGCATTGTATTTTGGAGTTTTGTGAGCAACATCAATGGAAAGTCGTTCATATTAGTGAAAGCCAATCCAGGGTACTTTCTCCCATTATTGCCATTTGGCAGGTTACTTTTTTAAATCATCATGTTAAAACCGCATGGATTATTACTGGCGATGTACCTATTGAAATTGTCCCGTTTCATAATATTCCAACAGCGCGGGAAGCTTTGAGATCGTTTTCCAAAAAATATTTACATAGAGCACAATTAATGAAACGTTCGCAGGGAAGTCTTGTTAATGGTAAAGAGGTCATAGAAACAAAAGAAAAGTTGTTCATTGACAAGTTGCTAAGAAGCGCAGGCGACTTGTTGGTGATCTATCACGAAGCTTCTTTTTGGGAATAATGTTTGCAACCTCAGTTGAGGTTAAGCTATCGTTGAGATTAAATCATCAAGGATTACTGATTGTCCGTATTGTCGTTTTTTTTCTTGTTATTTTTTTGGGGTTCTGAAATAGGGGGAACCTTGGGAAGTAACGCTTGGGCAGATAAAGTCTCTTCTGATGGCTCTACGTCAGGTGTTTTATTTTTTGTTTCATCAAATCGGGTGACTCGAATAAGCAGTCCATACAGTGGGTGATCAAAAAAATGAATATCCTTGCGCTTGATTCGTCTGTATTGTTGCATAGGATAATGTATCAGTTGATCTAAAAAAATGAGTTCATTACTTTCTTCGAAAGAATAGTTGTCCAAATCATAATGCCAATCGCTATCATCTGATTCGGTCTGTTCCGTATTTTTCTGACGAATACCTTCATAGGTTTCATCAAACAATTGTGAGGAAACACTGGCATTATAGCTGTTGATATCCATTTCAATCTTTCCGGGCTTTCTTAAAAAGAGCTGTGTTTTAACATAGAGGAAACGATCAATATACAGCTGAATGGCCCCATCTATTTCTGGAACCATTGGCTCCATTTCTGAAGTCATGGCTTCCGATTCAGAAGAATGGGTGTCTAATTTTTTGATGGTGTTATTATCAACATTGGGATAGTCTTGTAAATGGGGTTTATCGGTATCTTTTTTTGCTTTACCATCTAAATGAAAATTTTCTGAAAAATCATCACCACCGGTTAATCTTATCCAAAGGGCATCGTTTTTATTACCAATAGGCTGGCGCCAGGTATGATGAATAAGCGGTCGATAATTACGACTTAATCGTAATGTTTTAAAAACATCGGATAAAGGATACTGAGTTTTATCCAGAAGTGTTATACGTTCATCAAGGCTCTTGCTTTTTTCAATAGGTTCATTTTTTTCTGACGGTTCTTGCCGGTTATTCAAAATACTGATTTGGTTATTTTCTTCAAAAACAGCAAGCTGGCCTTTGGGTAATTCAAATATAATATTTTTATTCCAGTTTTCTTCTGGTGAATGGTCTACCAAATGTTTAAATACGATGACTTCGATATCATATAAGCGTTCATTATTTTGGGTGTGGCCATATTGACATAATAAAAAAATAAGACTTAAAAAAAGATATCGAAAAAAGGACATAACTCTCATACTCTCATTGCTCTTTGTATGGCTATTATTTCTGAAACAACTCAATGATATTGTCTAATAATAGCCATTTTGCTTCTGGTGTGTCTAATTCTTCAATAATACGCAGACGTGAATTGTTTTCCAAACGATAGATTTCTGGAGACGTTTGAATGAGTTTTATCACTATTGCCGGGTTAATACAAGTTGACTCACTCATTTCTAGTAACATACTTTTATCGGAAGCCTGCACTTTTATGATACCCAGTGTTGATAATTTCAACTTGAGTTCTGTTATTTTAAATAAATGTTTTAAGTTTTGAGGTAATAAGCCAAATCTATCAATGAGTTCTACCTGCAGTTCTCTTAAGGTATCATGATGTTTGGCATTGGCAATGCGTTTATAAAAGATCAAGCGGGTATGGACATCATGAATATAGTCTTCTGGAATGAGCGCTGGAATTTTTAAGTCAATGTGTATGCTTTCCAGTGCTTGCAGACGGGAGTCTGCTTCATTATCGGACTGTAGGCTTTTGACTGCTTTTTCCAGCATTTCCATATAAAGACTGAAGCCTATGGTTTCCATATGACCGCTTTGATCATCACCTAATAATTCGCCGGTTCCCCGTATTTCCATATCATGTGTTGCCAAAGAAAAGCCGGCGCCCAGATCTTCCAGTGATGAGATGGCCTCGAGACGTTTTTTGGCATCTTTGGTCATGGCTTTTTGACCCACGGTGAGTAAATAAGCATAGGCTTGATGATGAGAACGACCAACACGTCCTCGTAATTGATGTAATTGTGCCAGTCCTAATTTATCGGCTCGTTCCATAATAATGGTATTGGCATTAGGGACATCAATCCCTGTTTCAATAATGGTTGTACAGACCAATACCTGGAAACGCTGGTGATAAAAATTTTGCATCACCCGTTCCAAATCACGTTCGCGCATTTGTCCATGAGCTACTTCAATACTGATTTCCGGCATGAGTTCTCTTAAATCCTGGGCACAGCGTTCAATGGATTCAACACTGTTGTGCAGATAATAAACTTGTCCGCCCCGTAAGGTTTCACGTAGTATGGCTTCTTTAAGTAAGGGTTTATTATATTCTCTGACAAAGGTTTTAATGGCTAAACGTTTGGCTGGTGGTGTCACGATAATGGATAAATCTCTCATACCTGACAATGACATATTTAATGTTCGCGGAATAGGGGTTGCTGTGAGGGTTAATAAATCCACTTCTGCACAGAGTTTTTTCAACTGTTCTTTTTGATTGACACCAAAGCGATGTTCTTCATCAATAATAACCAGACCCAAATTTTTAAAGTGTATATTGCCCTGAATTAATTTATGAGTGCCGATAACAATATCGGTTTGTCCTTCTTGAATAGAGGCCAGCGTTATTTTATTTTTTGCTGTACCTGTAAAACGGGAGATCATTTCTATTTTTACTGGCCAGTCGGCAAAACGATCATTGAATGAATCATAGTGTTGTTGTGCCAATAGAGTGGTCGGTACCAATATAGCAACCTGTTTTTCATTTTGAACAGCAATAAACGCTGCCCGCATGGCTACTTCGGTTTTACCAAAACCCACATCACCACAAACAAGACGATCCATTGGAGTATTGGATGACATATCTGCGGTAATAGCCTGAATAGCTGTGACTTGATCGTCCGTCAACTCAAAAGGAAACTGTGCAGCAAACTGTCGCATTTCTGTTAATGCGGTGTTGTATTGAAATCCTTTTTTTGCGGCTCTTTGAGCATACAGTTCCAATAATTCAGCAGCGACGTCACGTACTTTCTCGGCTGCTTTTTTACGTGCTTTTTGCCATTGTTCATGGCCCAATTTATGCCAGGGTGCTGACTCATTGCCTGAGTATCGATGAATTAAATGTAGGTCCTGTACAGGAATATACAGTTTGTCACCACCTGCATATTCCAGTGTCAGAAATTCGGCAGGGTGTTTGTCAATTTGTAAACACTGCAAACCCCGATAACGTCCCACACCATGTTCAATATGAACAATAGGATCGTTTTCCTTAAGTTCTGCCATATTATGAATAACTTGATCAATGTCTTCATGTTGGCGTTTCCCTCGACGACGACGTTGCATCACTTGTTGACCAAAGAGATCCGATTCTGCAACAAACCGACAATTCGTCGTTTCAAAACCCTGTTCTAAGGGTGTGATGGTTAAATAAACCTGGACATCTGTTGTTTGAGGCTGTTGTATACCTTGTTGCCAGTGATCAATTTGTTTTACTTTAAGATGGTGGTTTTGAAATAGTTCAAGGAGTGATTCACGTCGGCCAGCACTTTCTGCACAAATGATGACAGGTCGATGATCTTGTTGGATAAATGTTTTTAATGTTTCTAACGGATCTTTTGACTGATGTTGAATAGCAGCAGAAACTACCGGTTGTATATCAAGAGCAACCGATGACTTTTGACTTTCATTGGAAATATTAATACGTGAAAAACGTTTTACAGTGTTTAAGGTATCGCTGGGTGAAACGCAAATCTGTTGAGGGGATAGCAAGGGACGTGTTCTATCCCATCGGCGATCCTCATAACGTTCTTCCAGACGTTGCCAATGTGTTTCCAGTGCATCTAATGTATTATCTAATGTAATGATCAGTGTTTCACTGGATAAATAATCCAGAAACGGTTGGGTTGTTTCATTAAACAAAGGTAAATAATATTCTATACCTGCTGGTAAAAAACCTTTTGAAACATCTTCGTACAATGTACAGTCTTTTAAGTTGACATCAAAACTTTCTCTAAATTGTTGACGAAATCGATGAATGGCATCGGAGTCTGTTGGAAATTCATGGGCAGGTAACAAATTCACATGATCAATTTTGTCTTTGGATAATTGTGTTTCCGGATCAAATTGACGAATGCTGTCAATCTCGTTATCAAAAAAATCAACTCGATAAGGCCAGTGTGCACCCATAGGAAAAATATCCAATAAAGCGCCTCGTATAGCAAACTCACCATGGGCCAACACTTTTTCTACACAATGATAACCAATGGATTCAAAATGTCTTCTGGCTTCTGTTAAATGTAATGTTTGTCCGTTATGAATAACGAAACTGTTTTGTTTGATAAAACTTTGAGGTGATAAACGCGTCATTGCTGAAGAGAGCGTCGTCACAACAATGCCGGTTTTTATTTCTGATAAATGATATAAGCAATGAATGCGTTCAGAAATAATGCTGTGATGTGCTGAAAAATAATCGTATGGTAAGGTTTCCCAATCTGGAAAAACAAGCAATGGCCGGTCAGTTTCATTTTGAAAAATTTTAATTTCCTTTTCCAGACGTTGCACTTCACTTGATTGATTACATAAAATTAATATGGGGCCATTAAATTGATTGGAAATTTCATTTATCAATAATGCCAGACCTGACTGACTGGATAAATGCCAATGGTTAATAAAGCCTGGTTTAATGGTAATATCTGGTAAGTGATTCAATAACTGCATGGGGGTATTAAAAAGGTGCTTTCTGAGATAAAGAAACGCGCATTATAGGGGATTTATACCAATTAGGAACTTTAAATTATATAAACCTGTATAAATAGGCCTTTTTTATCAGTTTCAAATTGCAACCTGTTTCATTTCAGATTATCTTCTATACATAGAGCAACAGATTCTAACAACGACAAGCCAATATGGCAGAAGTGATACCATTGATGAGTGGGGTTTTTAACCTATGCAAATGATTTTCCCAAATGCTAATAATTTTCAAATTCCCAGAGCTTTGTTTATTGCTGCGTGGAAGGTGTGGTTTAAGCGGTTCAGTCATGATCATTATGCTTGGAGAGAAGGGCAAATGCCGCTATCTAATAAAGAGCTGTCATTGTATGAACTGTTGGAATCAGGACATAGATTTTCCGTTGAGAGTTTGAGTCGTCTTATGGTGCCCTGGTCTTATCGGGATACATTGCAGGTTAATGAAGAGATGATGAAGCTTAATCCTGCTGTTTTACGTTTAACGATGTTATGTGATATGAATGAAGAAGGATCTTGTGAGGCGGCCAGATTAACGGATCAGGCCCTTGATTTTTGGGATGCATTGACTTTTATCGAACAGGATATTTATTTAAATTTTGCAGAAGCACGTATCCAGGCTGATATTGAAACCCCTCATACCAAGCCGGTTGTTCTTGATGATTATGGCATTGAATTAATTGGAGAGGATATTTATCCTCCGATAGTGCCTGATAAGAATGCCTCGGATGATGATTTCCTCAAAGCTTTGGTGGCCTGGATTGATGAAGATCCCTATCAACCTATGTATCAACGTCAACCGGTTGGCGATGCGGTCAGCAGCTGGCATGATCGTTTTATGGTATTTTTCTGGCCAAAACCCAGAACAACCTATAATGAATACAGTCATGCGGTCAGCCCTTTAATGTATCGCATGAGTTTATTGGCAGAAAAAGTCGATGCCAATGAAACCTGGAATATGGATGATAAAATGCTGGCCGAAAAAACAGCGAATGAAATTTTTATGCTGGCAGGATTGCCTCAAAGAGAAGTCACTTGGGAAAACGTACACCATGTGGTGACGTCGGCGCTCAATGCTGATATGGCGTCAACTGCCAAGATGAACAGTGGTTGGACATATATTGCCTGTCTGGCAACAGCTCATCTGGAAGAACAACCCAATCGTTTGCCGATGCTCAGTTGGAATAGCCGCACGTCGACATCCATTATTTCCCGACTGGATTTTCTGCTGACAGAAGCAGGCATTACAGAATTAGACGGGCGTTTTGAGCATTTGGGTATTATTCCAGGCTTGGGGGGCACGCGTCCCAGAGAGTTTACATTAAACTGGCCAAGTGCCTATCGTTCCTGGTCAGGGCAGGTGGCTGCAAGCCGGCTGGCTAAACGATTGTGCGACATATTAAACACGGAAACCCGTGATGACGGCAGTCTCAGGTATACACCCATGCCTATTCAGGGTGAAAAAACAGGCCTATGGACGGTCAGAGGGGTGATGCAGGTATTATTTTCAGATGGTTACTGAGTTTTATTAAAGTTATTTATAAAATAACAGCCCCTAGTGTAATGCTGGTTGAAAAGGCAGGGCATTTAAAATATCAGCTTCGGCACTGAGTAATTGCTCCAGTCTGGTTTGCATGGCTTCTTCTGAAATAAAGTCACTTGCTAAATTTAAAAACAATTCGAAATGCTTGCCTTCTGAACGGGTAATCGCATCATAAAAACGTTTTAGCTGGCCTTCTGGCAGTGCTTCAGCAATCAGACCAAAGCGTTCATGGCCTCTGGCTTCAACAATAGCCGCAATCAATAATCTATCAATTAAATAAAAGCTCGTGCCATTTCTAGTTAATGCATTTAACTTATTGACATAATGATCTTTTTTGTCAGGAGTTAATTGTAATCCTTTATCATAGATAATTTGGGTGACTTGTCGAAAATGATTTAATTCCTCCAAAGCCAAATCGGTCATGGCATGTACAATTTTAGGTTTGTCAGGGTAATGAGATAAGATAGATAAAGCCAT
The DNA here is from genome assembly GCA_965230335.1 of Kangiellaceae bacterium. Lineage (GTDB taxonomy): Bacteria > Pseudomonadota > Gammaproteobacteria > Enterobacterales > Kangiellaceae > CBDDKS01. The sequence goes on from CBDDKS010000006.1 coordinate 2,860,027, forward strand.
TCCAGAGGCTTTCTTTTCACAGGATGCATGATCCTGCAAGAAAGTATCAAAGTTATCCAATACAGCCTGTAGCCAAAGGGGCGATGAATCACACTGAAGTTTCATAAAGGACCCACTTACAAAAGTTAGGGATTATATACCTGTGCCACTTAAAGGTGAAATAAAGCAGTCAAAAATGAAAGGGAGGTCTAAAATAAAAGGGAGATCTCAAATAAAAGAGTCATTATGTTTTATTTACTTTTCTAAAGAATGACGCAACAATGCTTAACATCAGTTTACCTAAAGTTTGATGTGATCAATACTCAACATGAAAAAACTGTCTTTAATCAGTGCTCTTTTGCTACCTTTTTTGATAGGTGCCTGTACTTCTTACATTCAAAGGGAAAAAAGTAATAGATTGCCCAGTGCAATGGAAATAAAAGCAGACTATAAAGTCGTGACTCACTATAAAGAGCATAGAGCCCAGCAACATATTTTGAAAACCTCTGTAGGTGATATTGCTTATACGGATCATGGTCAAGGAGAAGTGATCGTGTTATTACATGGTGTGCCTACATCTTCCTGGATGTATCGTAAGGTTATTCCAGTACTTCAACACAGCAAACGAGTCATTACAATTGACTTTTTGGGTTATGGCTCCAGCGATAAACCTAGAAATCAAAATAATATCTATAAGCCCAGACGTCAGGCAGACTATGTGTCTTTGATACTAAGTACATTGGGTATACAAAAATATACCCTGGTATTTCATGATATGGGAGGATTGGTTGCATGGCAGCTTCTGAAAAGAGATATTCAATCACAAGAGCATAATATTGAAAAAATATTTATACTGAATACGATTATTTCCAAGAAGGGTTTCAATCATCCCAAATGGAAAAAAGGATTTTTTGCCAAACAAATGGCCAATGCATATTCAATGAGACTCACCAGCCGAAAAATACTGGACATGACATTTAATAACATGGGATTAACGAATAATAAACAATTGAGTGAAGAGGAGTGTGCCGGATATGTGATACCTATGAGAGAAGGCAGTAATCTGGCTTTGTATGATTTTTTTACTGGATTTACACCTGAATTTTTTTCTAATCTGGAAACCCATATCAATCTGCTTAAAGATTATCAGGGACAAGCCTATATTTTATGGGGTAAACAGGACAAAGTACTCACTATGGAACAACTGCCTCAATTAAAAAAAGTCCTGTCTATTGATAAAGAATTTATTTTTAATGAAAACAGTCACTTTTTGTTAGAAGAAATACCCGATACAATAAGCCAGATTATTCTTAATCATTAACCAGAACTCAGGTTAATCATTAGGGTCTGTTGTTTCATTTAAAGGTAAGAGCGTTATTAACAAATAAGAGTGTTTTAACATAATGACTTTTGAAGAATTACTACAACAAATGACACCTGAGTTGTGTCAAACCATGCAGACATCCATTGAAACAGGTGTTTGGCCAGATGGACGTCGTTTAACTCAAGAGGAAAGTGAAACAGCCATACAAGTGGTGATGGTCTATCAGGCACAACAGACTTCTCCAGATACCAATGAGTTGTTTCAGATAAGATCTGATGCCAGTGTTTTACTGGGTAAAAACCGTCATTTATCTCCACATGATCAAACCAGCCATGTCTCTCAAGTGGCAACAACAACTCAACAAACACAGGAAAAGCAACTGCCGACTGATGATACGACTGATAGGGATACGACTGATACTGATATCCATTTGATTGATATGGATATGATCGATATCAATGCAAATGACACATTGAAATAAAGTGAGTTTGTTATGTTAGATGCGGTGATTCGAAAAGAATACAAAAATCATTGGGAAAAACGGGTTGCTTTAACACCAGAAGCCATTGAGACATTAAAACAACAGGGGTGTGTGATCGATGTGGAAACATCTGAACATCGTATTTTTTCCGATGAAGCGTATAAAAATAAACATATCACTATCGTTCATTCATCGAATCAGGCAAAAGTGGTGATTGGTATCAAAGAACCGCCTTTGGATATTATTCAATCGGGTCAAATTCATTTATGTTTTTCTCATACTATTAAAGGACAACCTTATAATATGCCGTTGCTAAAACAATTTTTAGATAAGGGTGCCACATTAATTGATTATGAAACTATTGTGAATGAACGAGGAGCAAGAACGATTGCTTTTGGCCGCTTTGCTGGTATTGCCGGAATGAGTGATGCCTTACATGTTTTTGGCAGAAAGCTATTATTGATTAATAAAACATCCGATTTATCACAACTTAATTGGACACATCATTATCAAACCTTAGCAAACTTAAAGCAGTGCTATGCAAATATCCAGGTGCAAATGGGTGAACCAGTACAGATTATTATTATTGGAACAGGTAATGTAGGTAAAGGCGCAGAGGAAGTGTGTCGTTGGTTAAAATTGCCTAAAGTCGATATTGAATCCGTTAAACTGGGACATGTACCTCAAGGCAGTTGGTTTGCTATGGCAAAAAGCAGTGATTTATATGAACGTCTTGATGGTAAAGATTTTGAGTTTGATCATTTTGTTGCCAAAGGAAAATCAGCCTATCGCAGTAGTTTTGATACCTTATTAGGTAAATTCAACCTGTTGGTTCATACACCTTACTGGACAGAAGAGTATCCAAAACATCTTTGTAAAAATCGTTTAAAACAATTTCAACATCAATTGCCCTGGGTGATTAGTGACATCAGTTGTGATTTAAACGGCTCTTTGGAATCAACACAGCGTATTACTCATTTAGATGATCCGGTTTTTACCTATCATCCTGACAGTGACTCTATCAAAGAGACTATTTCCTGGGAGGGGCCAACAACTTTAGCGATCGATAATTTACCCTGTGAACTCTCTCTTGATGCATCAGAACACTTTTCATCTATTTTGCATCAATATATGCCCAATCTTTTGGCACTGGATACAACACAGGCCTTTGATGATTTGGCATTGCATCCACAGTTATACAGAGCGATGATCGTTTATAAAGGAAAGCTTACGCCCAACTACAAATATCTACAAAAGTATTTATCAAGTTAAAACAATATTTATAATAGGCACAATGCACAGAGATTAATCCGGCTTTCTGGTTCTTGATATTGAAGTAATGCCTACCTTATGCCTTGGGAAATCGCTGGCATCAATCGTTTCGAGGTAACCATGCCATACCGCATGACCAATAGCTGGCAATAAAACGATCAAGGCAATACCTGCTGTTAAAAAACCCAATACAATAATACCGCCAATTAAAAATCCCCATAACATAATCACAAACTTATTACGTATCACCGCATTAAATGAAGTAATAACAGCTGTCACAGTATCTACATTACGATGCATAATCATGGGTAATGCAAATACACTGGCTGCAAAAGTAATGCTCAAAAATACGAGTGAAACCAGGCTTAAAATAATAATGTAATTAGCCATTTCGCTGAAAGCTGCATTTGGGCTCATAGGTAGAAAAATACTGACCATAGAAGCCGCTCGCGCCCACACCAAAAATACCACTAGCAGTACTAAAGTAAACACCATCAAATTGCCAATGTACTGGCGAAAACATGCCTTTAGTGTACGTTTGAATGACACAGGCTGATTTCGCTCAAGCTGTGCACTGATAGCATAACTACCTATACAGGCAACAGGTGCGGCAAATACAAAACCACACAAGAGTGAGAGCATAATCCATGCACTACCGTAATGCCATGCCATAAGAAGTTCCAACATAATCAAAGCGGCCATAACAGTGCCATAACTTAAACTGGCAACCGGAGCACGGCGTACATCGCGTAACCCACACTTTAACCAATGCCACGGTGCCGAAAGTGACAATATTTTACAAGGTGCACAAAATGGGTATTGTGAATGGCTATTGTCTTCTTTATTCATAAGAGATAAGTAGTCGTTAAACTGTTTGCTTAAGTAGAATAGCTTACGCTCATTCGTGTTAATTGACTATAACGAGTTAGTAAACTCTTTCACTTATGTGGCTGGAAAATGTGTTAGATAATATATGTTGCTAGTGCCAAATTGACAGGCTACTGCAATAAAATTCTTACAGTTAGATAGCTCTCGCTTTTCTTATTTTGAAAAGCGAGAGCTTTTTGAAATACTACAAATTTAAAAATTATATTATTCACTATCAATCTGATAAGTAAATTGTCCCTTAACAAAATCGTCAATATTTGTATACCATAAAATATTGACCTTATTCTTTTTTTAGATATAATGGCTATTAGCTTACTGAAATATCAAGCCAACAATTGGTGATGGGTGACGGACAAATATTTTGCTGAACAAAGTCTGTCTTTGTTGCCGGTCTAGGCAATATTTTTAGAGTGGGTAATTTGTGTTCAATACATTAACAAAAAGGTAAAATGATGAGAAAATTAAATCATACGATCATATTAATTGCACTTTGTACTAGTATTTCTTTATTACATTCCGAAGAGGATGAGGCTAGCTATATTGGTCGTTTTACGGTCGAAACTCCTAAAGAACAGGTATTCGAGGAGGATGGTTATATAAGTAATATTGGTGTAAATACTGATAGAGGAGTAGTACAATCAGCTTCTTTATCATTAATGCATACCGGAAGCTTTAATTCCCGTATTCATTTTTATGGTGAATTTGTTAATCCAGGCACTAAAGTGGTTATTAGAACAATTGATGGCTGGAGGACACCTTGGGATCAAAATCCTTCATTAGGTAAGATGGATAAAGTGATTTTAGATGCTGGCTTTTTGGGACCAATAGGCGGAAATTCTGATGACTATATGTGTGATGTGGCTGATCGTGAAATTGAAGCAACATTAAGTTATGTTTATTCAGAAAGTTTAAAAACTGATGAGGCACGTTTGTCTGATCTTGGGATAACCCTTAATGCACAGCCCGCGGGATTAGGTGGCTCAGTCACTTGGAATTATTCAACTCCAGCTGGCAATATACCCTTTGTGAGAGATAACTTGGGTGTGAGCTGGAATGATTATATTTGGTGTAGTTATCGATTATTTATGTTTGATGTTTATAAAATTCAACATCCTGCTTTTTTCGCCCATGGGACTCATTTCGATGTATTTATTTTAGAAAAAACGCATAGGTTCACGACTAAAAGAGATAGTAAATTGGTTAAAAGCGATGGGTGGTATGAGTTTAATCACGATGATTATGATGATGAACAATATTGGGCTTTTAATCGTATGATTGGGCCCGAGGGTATGCGAGCAATACAAGGCCTTGATTTCAATCGATTAGAAAGCATCATTCAAACACGACGTGAATATTGATTATTAACCGCCAATTATAAATAATGTAAAAAACATAAAGCACTTTTTCTAAATGATTTAAGTGCTTTATGTCAGTTAATGTATCAATGTTGATCAATAATCAATTATAAGGGCATACAACGTGGCAGATAAAATAAAATATCTTTTTGGAATAATAGGTATTGTGGGATTAGGTTACTTTTTCTTTTATGGTGGTTCGAAAGAAGATTTAACTCAAACAGGACAAGCCAATTCACAAACAGACGCCCATCAACAAAAACACAAGACAAAAAGCTCATCTAACAAAAAAATTACTCCTTTAGAACAAAGTGTTATTGAACCTTTGTTAAGAACCAGGCCTTTACCAGAACATGCTCATGTGCAAGGTAATACTGCTGTGATTAATATGAATGCCAGTAATCCACCTATGCATGATTGCCGTGCTCACGAATTAAACAATGAAGAAGAAGAGCGTATTGTAAATGCATTTAAACAGGCAATGTTGGCTCAAGAAGACCCAGAAAAAATACTTTATAGTTTATTATCATTGTCGAATATAGCTTTAATTGCACCCAAATATATGGAGAAGTTGATTTATTTAGGTAGACGACAAACCTCTTTAACTATGTCAAAAGAACATTATAAGGCAAGGCAAGAAGCTGGATTATTAATGCCTAGACTAGGCTCTATGGCATTATCTGATGTCGAAAGCGCTATTACTCGGGGACTTATTGATCCAAGTTTTGTATCTACTGGCATGCAAGTTTCGGCTTATGCTTATATTAATATGGAGGGAGAGGTTGACTATCAAAGCGTGCAACAACGTATGCAGGCGTTAAGAGTGATACCAACGGCAGGCGATGTCTTGAGTTTTTTATATAGAGCAGGGCGGTTTAAAGAAAAGCCCACATCTGATGAAGTCTATCAAGCCATAAAAATATTATTTGCTGAAGTCGATTTCTCTCAATACCATTTATTTCATGAAACTCATCAAGCTCTACTAAAAGAATTAATGAAATGGACTCACAGAGATTTGGTAGTTTTTTGCCATCAACGAGGTTTGCGTTTTGAAACGCCTGTGCCACCCATTGCCTATGGTTGGACTCCCGAAAAATATGCAGAAGAAATACAAAATTCAGCCTTGGATCATTTATTAATGAATAGTGATTATAATAGAGATAAGGAAGGCTATTTTACTGAAAGTGCTTTTGAGGTCGGGGAGTTCTTATTAGAACAAGGTTATAGTCTGACAATACCTCAGATTCGAGATGCTATTTTAGATGAAAAACAAGAAACCAGTGATCGACTATTTAATCTTTTACGTAGTTTTCCGATTGAGCAAGTCTTTAAACGTAATACGGAAGTGATGGATTTTGTTAATAGCGATGAATTACAAAAATACTATACAATATTAGGATTGGAAGGTGACTTTTTAGAAAAAATTAAAACCAAATCGGATGCTCTTGAAAAATGTAATGATGATCATGATAAAGCTTATGATGATTGGAGAAAAAATAAAAGTCCTTTTGCACGTTTTAAAAAAGCAGAAACACAATATCTTAAAGACAAGGCTGAGGAAAAGAAACAACTTAAGTACTGGGCACAAACACAACTTAATCAAGGCATTACATTAAGAGAATTAACACTTTACTTACTAAAAAAAGATACTCAATTGCTAGAAGAATATTGGAAGAAACCTGATCCAGAATGGAGTCAAATGGAGGCAGGCGTATTTTATAATTCCATTCAAAAATTTGGTTCAGATACAGCCGAACAATTAAGAAGTGGTTTATTGAAGAAAAAAATCACTAGTAAAGAAATTCGCAAGTATTTGGAGTCTATGGTTTATATTTCTTTTACTAAAAAAGAACCTGAAGTTTTTGCTGTGTTAAAAGAACAAGATTTTTCCGAAGCAGAGTTATATCAAAAGTTACTTTATATTGTTTCTGATGGACCTAAAGATCAGGTGCCATTGCCACAAACTGAGTTTTGGGAACAATTAAAACAATATGATATTGACTTTAATCAGAATGATGAATTAAATAATAATCTATTAATGTATAGTGCGATCTTTAATAGAAAGGATTTGCTAGAGTACTTTATTCAAGAGAAAGTGCCTATGATAGCTCATAAAGATAGCATGAATCCTTTGGACTACGCTTTAGTGACTTATTCCCCAGATAAGCCAGAGATATTGCAGTTGTTATTAAAACATGGGCATCCTGTGGATGATACACATAAAGCCCTGTTAAACTGGCTTAAAGAAAAACATGGTGATAATGCACCGGAACTATGAATTGAAAGCCTAAATTAAAAATTCTTAACAAGAGTGTCGTACTTTATCAATCACAAAGACAACACTTTTATTGAAATGAATTTTTTACTCGCTATCAATCTGATAAGTAAACTGTCCTTCTTCGGTGACACCAATATGAATTTTTTGTATGGTTTTATTCTCAGCCATGCACGCCAGACATTCAGAAGCTAAATTAGGTAGAATGCCTCGGGTTAAAATATTTTCAATATTTCTTGCACCGGTATCGACTTCCTGACTGCGTGCAACAATATGTAACAGTACATCTTCATCGTAACTGAACTCCGCGTTGTAATGTTCAGTGATGCGTTTTTCAATACGTCGCATATTGATTTCACAAATTTTCATTAAGTTTTCATCACTTAATGGATAATAAGGAATCACGGTTGTGCGACCAAGGAAAGCGGGTTTGAAATAGTTTAATAATTGAGGTCTGAAGTTATCTAATAAGACTTCCGGTTCAGGTAGAGTTTCTCCAGAAGCACACATAGCACGAATATGCTCTTCACCAGCATTGGAGGTCATGATGATGACGGTGTTGCGAAAATCAATGTCTCTGCCTTCACCATCTTTGATGGTGCCTTTATCAAACAGGTTGTAAAAAACATCTTGTACACCGGGATGTGCTTTTTCCATTTCATCCAATAATACAACACTATAAGGTTTTCGACGCACGGCTTCTGTTAATACACCCCCTTCACCGTAACCGACATAGCCTGGAGGAGAGCCTAATAACATGGATACTTTATGTTCTTCTTTAAATTCAGACATATTAATGGTCGTAATATTTTGTTCGCCACCATATAAAATGTCAGCCAGTGCCAGGGCAGTTTCGGTTTTACCAACACCACTGGAGCCTACCATAAAGAATACACCAATCGGTTTTCTGGGATCAGTCAGGCCAGCACGTGATGTACGGATGGCCTGTGCAATCGCTTCAAGTGCGTGAGATTGACCAATGACTCTTTTGTTTAAGGCTTTGTCTAAATTGAGGATGGAATGAATTTCATCGGAAACCATTTTACCCACAGGAATGCCGGTCCAATTGGCAACCACTTCAGCAATGGCTTGACTGCCTACATTGACTTGAATCATGGGCTCCTGTCCTTGTAACTCATCGAGTTGTGCCATTAACTGTTGCAGTTCAGATTTTACAGCGGCACGTTCTGCATCGTTGAGTAATTTTTCTGTATCTTCTTTAGAGGGTTCCTGAATTTTTTGAACCTGAAAATCATCTTCAATACGTTTTTGTAGTGCATGAATTTTATCGACGATGTCACTTTCTTCTTGCCATTGTTTTTCTTGTAATTGTAATTGAGCTTCCAGAGCTTGTTGCTCATCTTTTAAAGCTTGAATGCGCTCTTCACAATTACCTAAAGTTGCATTTTCTCTTTCTAAAGAGGTGATATTGGTTTCACATTGTGCAATACAACGTCGTGTATTTTCTACAGCAGCCGGGGTTGCACTTTGGCTTAAGGCAACACGTGCACAGGCGGTATCTAACAGGCTTACTGATTTATCAGGCAACTGACGTGCCGTAATATAGCGCGCGGATAATTTGACAGAATCAACAATGGCTTCATCCATAATACGAACACCATGATGATTTTGCAGCATAACGGAAATGGCCCTCATCATATTGATGGCTTTGGTTTCATCAGGCTCTTCTATTTTTACGACCTGGAACCGGCGAGTCAGGGCGGGGTCACGCTCAAAATATTTTTTGTATTCTGCCCAGGTTGTTGCTGCAATGGTTCTTAATTCACCTCTGGCTAATGCGGGTTTTAATAGATTGGCTGCATCGCCTTGTCCTTCTTTTCCACCTGCACCAATTAAAGTATGGGCTTCATCTATAAACATAATAATGGGTTCTGGTGAGGCTTTGACTTCGGCAATAACTGATTTTAAACGATTTTCAAATTCGCCTTTAACGCTGGCTCCCGCTTGCAATAAACCTAAATCCAGACTTCTTACTACAACGCCTTTTAATGGTTCAGGCACATCACCCGATGCAATTCTTTGGGCAAAACCTTCAACAACCGCTGTTTTACCAACACCAGCTTCACCTGTTAATATCGGATTGTTTTGGCGTCTGCGGATTAAAATATCAATGATTTGACGGATCTCTTCATCACGACCTAAAACCGCATCTATTTTTCCCTGTTTTGCTGCTTCAGTTAGGTTAGTGGTGAATTTATCCAAAGAAGGGGATTGGCTGGGTGTTGCCGTATGGCCTTCTTGTAATGACGTATCACCTTGTGCACTGTGTCCAGATTCCTGAGTCGTGCCGACAATGGCTCTGACCAGTTCACGTAATGATTCAGGTGGAATTTTTTTCAGTTGGCCTTCGGTAACTTCTGTTGAACGTTTTAATGACTCATCCAATAATAGTGCAGACAAAATATGTGCTGATGTAGCCTGCGGATGACCGTATTCCACAGAAGCCAGCATCCAGGCATTTTTTGCTAAATCAACGATGGTTGGAGAAAGAGCGGGTGCTCTGGAATTGCCGGATTTTATTTTATCAAGTTCTTGATTCAGTTCCTGTTGTAATTTGCCTGGCTCAACATCGTATTTTTCAAGAATAGTGGATAAATCACTGTCTGGTATTTCAAGCAGCTTTAATAACCAGTGTTCAATTTCAACATTATAGTGTGTACGAGATAAACAAAGTCCTGCGGCGCTTTCTAAAGCATTGCGTGTGTCTTCATTTAACTTTCCAACTAAAGATTTTAAGTCGATGGTAATCATGGCTTGTTCCTTTCTTGTTTTTACTGTAATCGTTGTAGGTTGTATTTTATCTAATTCATTTGATTTTGACCAATAGGAATATCAAGGATCTCATCCGGTTTGGTCATGAGGCTTTTAGGTGTGTTCATCCAGGTATTCCAGCCTATTATCGCAGATTGTTGTCCTCCCAGAATAATCTGTTGAGGTAATACTTTACGATAAGTCCGTACTATTAAATCAAAATCATATTCAAAACCAAGATAAAAGCGAACAAATTGTTTAAAGGCTTTTAGGGTTTGAGTGCCTGGAGAAACCTGTGCAAATTGCTGTTCATTTAAAGGGCCGATGATGATTTGACATTTACCTTGAGCAAACCAGCTTTTACTGCCTAAGATGGCAGAAGCGCCCAAAGAAGCATTTTGACCTTTTATATTATAGCGATTGCCTAATTGGGTTCTGATATCATCGATCAATGGTTGCCATTGACCGACAAATTCTTTAATTGTTACGGGAAAACGAAAGTAATCCTGCAGCATATGTTTTAACGATGAAGCATTAGGCATTTTATGGGTTAGGGAACCGCTATAAAAGAGTAAGGCTTCATCGGGTATTAATAGTTTGTAATTTAAATGTTGAGTACCCAGTCCAATCATTGACAAAAGTGTTTGTGTAAATTGATCCGTTTTTTTGTCACGAGTAGCAAAGAGTTTTTTTCTTTCATATTCAACGGGTAGAAAATATTTATTAGACGATTGATAAAATAAAGAAATCAAACGGTGATTAAATAAATCCAGAAAATCTGCGAGGCTGTAATCCTTCATTTTTATTCTGGATAAAAGTAATTCTGTATAATGAAAAGGTAAAACACCAGTTGCTTGTGTTAAGCTCATAAATGGAATCTGCATCTTCCATTGTTTGTTGAGTAGATGATTTTTTGTTAAAACCTGATGAACAGACAAAATTTCTGATGATGAAAACTTCAGTGTGGCGGGTGCTGAAAAACGAATCAGTTCTTTTTCAGGTGGACTGTATCGAGCAACGGGTTGATAGGCGACTTCTTCGGAAGCTTTATTGAAATGAGCGCTTCTTTCAAGCAGTCGAACTGCTTGAAAAAAAGAAAAAGCATCTGGTTGCTTCTGTAATAGGTGAACTACAGAAGAATTTTTTCGCCGGCTCTCGGTGGACATTTTTTAAGATAACCTTCTTGATTTTTCAATTTAACCAATACACGGGTAAATGAATTAATTGAACAGTACAACGCAAAAAAATGTTCTAAAATACTGGCAAATAAATAACTGCTACTTCCAGTGAGTAATATGCCATCCAAAGTAACGGTTATCTCTGAGCCACGACATAAACTGCTGCGACCATCAATCATTAAAGGTGCACTAATTGTTCTAATGCTGACATCGAGAATAGATTCGATCAATGCTTTGGTGGCTGAAGATTCTCTAAAATCATACAAGCGCAAAATTTCTTTGAGAGCTTCTGTGGCGTTATCCTGACCCGTGAGTGATAAAAAGTTGAGATTTAAATGAGAAATCAAACGCCATCTTGCCTGATTTCTTAATGGTGGTCTTACTGCTGCGGAAGGCTGTGTCATACAGCGAATTTTGCTGCAGGGTGGAGCACCTTCAACCACTTGCAAACTGGGCTGTTCATTATTAAAGGGCAGTTTTTCTGGTAAGTTTCGATTACTACAGATTGTTTGTAAGGTTAAAGTACGGTTATCCACTTTGTTGGGGTTAAAGCCTAAATCAACCAATGAAATAAACATATCGGTTGCTTCATCTCTTTCCTGATCGTTGAGTTTGGCATGTCGTCTGGATGCAAACCAAAAGGCATTCTGTTGGTGATCTTTATGTTGTTGGTGTGATACGCCATAGATAGGTTGAAAATCCTGTTTATTGCCATCAGTACTGGTTGCAACAACTGAATCAATGGAATAAATTTCATAGCCCTGTGGTCGTCTGACATCGGCTACAACTTCATATTCATGGTGGTGATGATTGAGTTTGATAGGATCGGCTCTATGTTCAAATAAATTAATAATTGGCGTACAGCCTAATTGAAATATGTGATGATCAATATGATGTTCTAATTCAAGATCAGATTCCGTTAAATAAATATAAAGTTCAAGATGATGTTTTGTATTTTCAGTAATATATTGATCTAAATTGATGATATCAATGAACATGAATTTTTCTGGAAACACAAAGTATTCTGTCAATAAACGATAACCTAAAAAAGACGATGCAGGATAAGGCAATAAACCTTCGTCATGTGAAAAGCCAACAGGTTTGATATTATCCGGGCCACAAAAAACAGGCTGAACATCATCATCCGCATTAGCCAGTACCAGATTTTGGCAATCTTTCAGCAAAATTTGATATAAAGGATGAATATGTTGTGATTGTCCTTTTAAATAGAAACGTAATTTTTTTAAAGAAAGATCCGAAAAGTGAATACCTTCATTATAAGTAGATAGAGTCAGTTTTAATACGGCGCCAGCCCCTTTCATTTTAGCAGAACCCGGGGTATTAAAAGGGCGTCCCATGAGTTTGGCCTCCTTGACAATAATGGGATAGAGATCAACTGGATAAATGGTTGTAAATTGACAGTTTTCTCCTTGAAACTGAGGTGTTTCCAATAATGTATTTTTTTCAATTAAAAAGTGACTGTCCAGTTGTTCTTTGTCGCCTTGGAATAACGCAATAGAGGTTGATGGAATAGGTCTTTGGTAATGAGGGAAGAGCGTGGTTAATAAGGCATCTGTCAGTTCAGGAAAGTCATCATCCAGTTTATGCTGGATACGTGCTGTTAAATAAGCAAAACTTTCAATTAAACGCGATACATGTGGATCTTCAATGATATCGTTATTGATACCCAAACGGGCTGCAATTTTAGGATGCTCTTCTGAAAATCTTGATCCTAACTGACGAATAAAAGCCAGTTCTTTTTCATAATAGGTTAATAATTCATCAGCCATAGTTTGCTTCCTCAACACTTACTGTTCGACTGACGGGTTCAAGCGTTGAATCAAAAATGATGGTTTCAGGCGCAGGATCAGCATAAAGTGTTGCATTAATTCTAAATTTTAATGTGCGATCATGAGCCTGATTAGCGTCAAGATAACTGATATCGACAGATTTAAATCGAGGTTCATAATCTTTGATGACTTTTTCTAAATTTCGTATAAAAATTTGTTTTTTCTCGGTCGCGAGAATATTAATAGTTGCCAGATCAGGTAATCCATAATTAAAAAGAGAAGATTGTACATGTAACAATTCTTCCGGCGGTTCAATAAGGTAATAGCGTGTATTCAATAAAGCTTCCAAATCCCGACGAACGCTATTGCGCATTTCAACAAGCTGTTGATGACGCTCTGGCACTATTTCCTGTTCTTTATCGGGCTCATTGTCGAGTAAACGATCGAGAATCGAGGGTAATAGCTTTTTCTTTTTATCGATAGTTGCCATGATGTTTTTAATAACAATACATTTATTGTGATAACTCGGTAACCAGCTCCAACTCTGAAACCATATGATCAAGTTGGTAATGGGGTTTGAGTTGGATGGCACAAAGATATTTACCCGGTTTGGATTGATGTTCTTGTACATTCACCCGAGCTTCTTTTAAGGGATAACGAGCTTGTGTTTCCCACTCCATATCATCGGAACCACTGGTATATTTTAATAACCAGTTTCGTAGATAGTTTTCACAATCTTGTGCACTTAAAAAAGACCCCACTTTATCACGCATAATAACTTTGACATAATGGGTCATGCGTGATGCACAAAGTATATGTTGTAACATGCTGGATAATTTTGCATTTAATGCGGTTTCTGTATCAGAATGTGTTTTTCGTTTATGTATTGATTGATTATTGAAAAAAGCGGCCAAAGGCGCATTATAACATTGACATAAAGGAATAAAGCCATGTTGACTGAGATCACGTTCAAGGTTATCGGTAATCACGACTTCAGTCGAGGGTTTTAATGAAAAACCATCCCGTTCTGTTTCAAAATTTTCCAAAATTAAATTAAACAGTAAACCACCACCTAATTCACTTCTGGGTACTCCCCGGATATGACCAAACCAGCCAACATGGTTAAATTCTCTACCTAAAACAGCAGCAAAAGCATAGCTGGTATTACACCAGAGTTTGGACGAGTGGTGCGTGTCATTTTTTTCAAAGAAAAAAACGCCTTTATAAGAACCTGGTTGTGTACGATAAGCTTTCCGTATAAGAAATTTAGGTAAGGTTAAACCAAAGAAGCGACTGTCAGGTGATTTTCTAAACTGATGCCATGCATGATATTCGGGTTGAGAAAAAATCTGATCAAAATTAAGGTTACTGTTGATGTCTTTTAAACTGTCCAGGCCAAAGAGCTCAGATGATGCACTGGCTATAAAAGGAGCAAAGGCCGCTGCTGCAATATGCGACAGACTGGTTAAAATAGATAAATCATTATCTGGATGTTTTTCAGAAGGTTTATGACTGATTTCATAATCACCAATTAATACACCATAAGGTTCTCCACCTGGTGTATCGTATTCCTGACTATAAATTTTTTGAAATAACTGACTCTGGTCAAATTCCAATGCTTTTCTTAAATCTTTTGCCAGCGTTTTCCAGCAGACATCCAGAACTTTTATTTTTAAGTTTTTTCCTGTTTGTGTTTCTTCAACCAAGAAATGTAAACCACGCCATGAGGCTTCTAATTGTTGGAAACGTGGATGATGAATAATGACATTCAATTGATCATTAATTAAATGATCGATGGTGGTGATAGATTGATCTAGTAGGTATTCTATATCTGAGACAGATTGAATAGAGGATAAATGACAGTATTCAGTTAGCCAAAAGCTCAGTGCTTTTTTAGGATTGGTTTCTTCTATGAAAGACTGAAGATTTGTTAAGTAAGCATCTTGCTTTAGAACATCATCCAAATTCATAAAGAGTTTTGCTTCATTATCAACATGGAAATGGGCTCTTATAAAAAACATTTTGAGGGCATGATGCCCTCAAAATGTTGATACTCGATTAGCCGGCTTTGGGTATATTGGCAACCAATCGTAATGATGCGGTCAGTTCTTCCATTTGTAGCCAGGGTCTCATCCAGGCAACGGCACTATAAGCACCAGGCTGTCCCGGAATTTCTTTGACTTCAACTCGTGCTTCAGCAAGCGGGAAGCGTGCTTTCATCTCAGCACTGGCGCCTGGTGCACCATTGACATATTTGGCAATCCAACGGTTTAACCATTCTTCTGCATCGGATGCTTCCATAAAGCTGCCAATTTTATCTCTTGCCATCACTTTTAAGAAATGAGCAATACGGGAAGTGGCCATGATATAAGGAAGACGAGCAGAAATAGCAGCATTGGAGGTTGCATCAGGATCATCAAATTTCTGTGGTTTTTGTGCGGTTTGTCCGCCGAAAAAGACAGCATAATCTGTGTTTTTATAATGACACAATGGTAAAAAGCCCAATTTACTGAGTTCAGCTTCACGTCGGTCAGTAATGCCAATTTCAGTTGGACATTTTTGATCCATATCGCCATCATCACTGACAAAGGTGTGACTGGGCAAACCTTCTACTTTACCGCCACCTTCAGCACCTCGGATGCTGGTACACCAACCGTATTCTGCATAAGCTTTGGTCAGAGTGGTTCCCATAGAATAGGCAGCATTCATCCAACAGTAAGCGCCATGATCACCTTCCAGGTGTTTACCATCGGCATTACGGTTGGCCTCTTCAAAATTAAACGCTTCAACTGCTTTGGTTTCTTGCCCGTAAGGAAGACGAGCCAACACTCTTGGCATGACCAAAGAAACGAATCTTGAGTCTTCACTGTCTCTGAAACTACGCCATTTAATGTATTCAGCAGAATCAAAGATTTTTTCCAGATCTCTGGGTTTGGATAATTCAGTGAAACTGTCAAATCCAAACATTTCCGGAGCACTGGCTGCAACGAAAGGACAAAAACCCGCTGCACAGACATTCGACATTTTACTTAAGGTATCTATGTCATCTGGGTGCGAAGAAAATTCATAATCACCTATAATGGCTGCATAAGGCTCACCACCGGCAATACCAAACTCACTTTCATAAATCTTTTTGAAAGTCTGGCTTTGATCAAATTCAACGGCTTTTTCCAAATCTTTTGAAAGTTCTTTTTTACTGATATTCATCATACGAATTTTCAGCTGTGAACCTGTCTCGGAATTCATTACCAAATGATTCAAACCTCGCCATGAACCTTCCATTTTTTGGAACTTTTCATGATGCATAATCGCTGATAATTGCTTGGACATGACGGAGTCAATGGCTGCAATGGCAGAATTAATAGTTACCGAAAGGTTTTTATTCCATTTAACCGTGCCTTTCATGGCTTCCTGCGTTAAGGTTTTCAATAAGGCTTCTGTTTCATCACGCGTGGTTTGCTTGGTTGCACCGATTGCCTGTTCAAGGAAACTCAGCTCCTGGGTTTCGGCTTCTTGTGCTTCGACTTGTTGTTCAGTATTGTCAACCATGGGTTTTATTCCTCTTTGCCGTCATCATTGTTATCAACGCCAAGCTCACTGGATAAAGAGCTGAGTGCTTCAGTGTTTTGTAATATGTCTTCAAGAATGCCTTCTAAATCGTCTGAACGATCAGCTTTGGTCAATAAATCACGGAGTTTGTTACGAGTGTCCATTAATTTTTTGAGAGGTTCTACTTTTTCGACAATTTTGTGTGGTTCAAAATCTTCCATATTTTTAAAATCCAGATCAACCGACATTTCACTACCATCTGCTTCGATGGTATTTTCAACTTTCATGGTTGCTTTAGGTGAGACTTTACTCATAACTTCATTGAAGTTATCACGATCAATTTGAGAAAATTTGCGCTCTTTTAAAGGCTTTTTGTCGGTATTATCACCAGAATAGTCTCCCATAACACCCATGACAAAAGGAATTTCTTGTTCAACAACGGCGCCGTTTTTTTCTACATCGTAAGTGATATGCACTCGTGGCTTCCTTACGCGTTTCAGTTTGTCATGTATGCTGTCTGACATGGTAGTTCACCTCATTTTATAATGGATTAAAAGAAAAAATTAACAACATTGTTTGGGGGGCTGATGTCATAAAACCCCTAGTTTTC
The DNA here is from genome assembly GCA_965230335.1 of Kangiellaceae bacterium. Lineage (GTDB taxonomy): Bacteria > Pseudomonadota > Gammaproteobacteria > Enterobacterales > Kangiellaceae > CBDDKS01. The sequence continues at coordinate 2,877,500 of CBDDKS010000006.1, forward strand.
AGCATCTGACTTTATGCCGGTAAAAGACATGTAGTGATTTAATGACGCATTGTCAGGTATCAGCTCTTTCATTAACTCATCTAATGGCATATTACCCCACCTGACTGCTTTTTTGAGTAAATAAGAAACAGGGGAGTGAGGTTCTGTTTTTTCAAAATAGTCAGATACTAGACTGATTTGTTTTAAAGCCGATTCTCTGGATTGCACAGGGCCGCCTATATGGGTTGACGTTGCTGTATGGGTATTATCGTCATTATTTGAAGATTCGCCATCTATTGTTTGCATGGTATCTTCGTCATTTTGTGAAGTGTTTAACTTATCTTTTGCCAAGTGATTCACAGCGCCTAAACATTCCGTTAATACATTAATAATATTGCTGATAGGTGGTGAGTCATGAATACCACAATGTTCGTCTAATTGTCTGCCAATATTTTTATAGGTTTCAATACATAAAGTGAGATGTTCGTGCATCTTCTGGAAAAAATCATCGCTGGACTGTGCAACGGCAGATTCGATATCGGAGACATCATAGCCATTTTTAGCAATTCTTGCTTTTTTGGCCTCTTCATCAACAATTTTGTTGGCTTCTAAAGCTTGTTGATAATTCCATAAATTAAAAGGACCCGGATCGTCATTCTCGGTAATAAACGTATTTCTAATAGGGGCAATAAGTACACCTTCAGCCCCTTCACCATTGAGGCCGGTTAATGGTGCAACACGTGTTTCAATACCATCTTCGTCAGGTAATGGATACAAACCATCCCAAAATTTTTCTATAAGTGACTGTATTAGAAGAAAGCCCTGTGACAGTCCGGTAAATCCCTGTAAACGAATCAGAGCTTCGGTATACCAGCAGGCAATTTCCAAATCTTTGGCCTGTGTAGACAGTAATTCGGGTGCTTGTTCTATAACCTTGCGCCAATGAGATTTTGCGTCATCCGCTTCGGAATCAAATAAGCTTTGTCTTTCTGCGGCTCTTGCTGAATTCCGGGCGTCTTTTATTAGGGTATATAAGGAGGTAGGAGAACGATCACTTCTTGGGTCATCTCCAACGGGATTGTCTTCTGAAAATGGAAGTAGTAATGCGTCAATTTGATCGTTAGCCATGGATTTTGCCTAGCGTTGTTTTTATGGTTTTCAATGCGGGCATCCTTGAGTAAAATCTCAAATTGATTTTATTGATTAAAGCCATAGACAAACCTATCTCATGGTTTGGTGTTTAACGTGATGATAAACTATTAACCCTTTCCGCCACTGGCAATTTTAGATGATCATTTGGGTTTAAGTAAAGCCTTATCCTGGAAGGAGCAGGTTTTTTAATGGCGACTTCATAAAAATAGCTTTTTGATATATTTAATAGGGGTATGCTTAGGTTTTCATACAATATGCAACACGCCCGAATCAGTTAATGCTACAATATCAAATCTATCAGTGTGGTTTATGTGACATGTTTCATCTTCAGTTTTATCGGGTTTTCATGCATGCCTCTTTCATTAAACATTATAAAATATCCGCCCAATGCGACCATTCACGAGAAACAAAAACACTATGATGCACAGGGGGGCTCTATTGGTCGTGGAGCAGACAATGATTGGATTTTAGAAGATCCAGAACGATTTTTATCTTCTTTGCACTGTGAAATTAAAGTAGAGGCGGGACAGTATTTCTTATTGGATTTAAGTACTAACGGAACTTTTGTGAATGGCTCTTCTGAACCCATTGGTCGGGGTAATCAAGTTCAGATTCAGGATGGTGACAGTTTTGAAATGGGGGATTATCAATTTCAGGCATCTTTGAATGTGGCAGAAAATATAGCACAGCAAAAATCGAACACATCCCCCTTTTTAGATGCTCCATCATCGACTTCATCAGAAATCTATAGTGATCCATTTGCATCATCAAGTACATCAGAGGCCAAGGCCATACCGAATTTAGATCCACTGCCAGAACAAACCGATCCTCTTGCTGCATTAGATAAAGCAGATCAAGGGAGTCTCCCTGAGGAACAGGGTGATGTGTTTCATATGGATAGCTTTGGTGACTCAGGTGATCCACTCAATGCACATATTGCTTTGCCTAAAGCCACAACCACATCAAATACGATTCCGGAAGATTGGGATTTCGATGAAGGGGATGCTGAACTTTCAGATGGAAGTGAAGAGGTTTCGGTAGATTTTGCTATCCCTCAACCTAACCCTATTCCTACGCCGCCCAATAAGTCTGCATCCTTAAACAAATCTACGCCATCAAACAGACCTGATTCATTACGACACAACGAACCTGTGCTGGATAATGAACCGAATCATGATGTGTCTTTAAAAGAATGGGACGCTTTAAAACAAACCAACCAAGCGTTACAGGATGAAATTAATCATTTAAAAGCCCAGTTGGCTTCGGCCAAGTCCAATGTATCACAGTCCAATTCAGGGCATCAGGAAGCCAGTGTTGTTTCAGCTGATTCGTTACTTATCGATAAGATGCAGTTGGAACCCCGTGGATTAACTGCAGAACAGGTGGGTGATATTGCTTCGTTGGCAGGTGAATTTGTTAAGGAAACGGTTCATGGCATGATGCAGGCGTTAATGATAAAAAACAGCTTTAAAAAGGAATTCCGAATGCATATACCAACGATTCAGTCAAAGCATAATAATCCACTGATGTTTTCTGTGAATGTAGAAGATGCATTAGAAAAAATGTTTCTTAAAAAAGGAGATGCTTATCAAAAACCAGTTGCAGCGGTTAAAGATAGCTTCATCAGTTTGGGTGAACATCAACTGGCTTTGTTGGCTGCGGTTAAAAATGCGTTTCATCATATGCTAAAAGGCTTTAACCCTGATAAGTTAGAAGAAGACTTTGAGCGTTATTCTAAGGGTGGGCTCATTCCAGGCAGCTTAAAAACAAAACACTGGGATTCTTACCGCCAATATTACGAAATGTTAATGGGTGATTTGGAATCATCATTTCATACACTGTTTGGCAAAGAGTTTGTTAAAGCCTATGAAAGGCAATTACAAAAATTAAATGCAGCACGTGACAAGAAAACAACGAGTACGTCGTAATTATCCGTATAAAGTTATCAGGTACAAAAAAAGTATTGCTGGAAATAAAACGTTATGAGTACAATGGATGAATGAAATATCAATGCTTTGTATAGATGACATTTTTTTGAAATAAATTTGACAAAACACATCTCTTAGGGGGGATAGCATGAAACATTTTTGGAAGAAATATGGCTGGCTTATTGTTATCAGTTACCATTAATGGGTTGCCAGACAGTTGGTAAAACCTTGAATCTGGATACTGATCTGAAAATCAGTTTTATGGTTGAAAAAGATGTGAATCTGGACGATGCTGGTAAAGCGTCGCCGGTTTATATTCGAATTTACGAGTTAAAATCTGAGAATGCTTTTTCAGGTGCCGGGTTTATTGATATTTTTGAACAGGATAAAGAAGTTCTGGGAGCGGACTTTATCGCTGTACGACGCTTGAACGCACCTTTAGCACCGGGTGAAACAAGAAATGAACATTATGTATTGGGTCAGGATACGCGATTTGTGGGGATTTATGCGGAGTTTCTTGATTTTAAAGGCGCAACTTATAAAGCCGTTATCCCTATTAATTCACATAACATTATGAAAGATAAGGCCGTCATTAAATTATCAAAAAATACACTCCAGGTTGTTAAATAACCTCAGTTGCGCATAAGAAAAATTCCCCGACACTCTGCTTTTAGTGCTTATCAGCGTTAAACTATAAAAGAGTAACAGCCCCTAATGAGATTTCATAAAAAACTAGAAATTGTGAATTGTTCAGCATTTTCTTCATGCTGAACAGTTGACAGGTTTTTTTTACACACATACAATTAAAGTCGCATTACCATTATGGCAGATAGGACGGGGTCTAAATAAACAGATTGATGAATATCCACAGTTGATTTGTATATTTTATCTCTAAATGTACTAGAGGAAAAAATACGCTGTATTCTTTCTTTCCTTTGATAAGAGCTTTCATACAAAAAATGTGTCTATTCACTATCACCTTTTGACTTTATCCATTTGTTGTTACATGACTAACCAACCTCACTACTAACCAACCAAATAAGGGCAACGAAAATGGCTATTTATATTGAATATGAAGGCATTGAAGGAAATGCAACCGCTGCAGGCTTCGAGAAGCACTTCAAAGTAGAATCTTTTTCTTTTTCTGTCGGCCGTGGTATTTCCATGGAATCTGGCAACATGAGCAATCGTGAAACGACAAGACCTTCTTTAAGTGAAATTGTTTTCACAAAAGTTGCCGATAACTCCTGTACTGCGTTATTTAAAGAAGCGGTCACTGGTTCAGCAGGAAAAAAGGTAACTGTTAAATTTGTACGTACAGGTACAGATAATGTGACAGAATATATGTCCTATGAATTAGAAAATTGCCTTGTCAGTAATTATAGCTTATCAGGTAGTGCTGAAGGTGAGCCTATAGAAACAGTCTGTGTAAGCTATGCTAAATTGTCTGTTAATTATCTTGATCATGATAAAACCAACGCTGCAGGTAGTCCGCAACGAGTGGGTTATGATCTGGAAACAGCAAAGCCGCTCTAATTCAATTACGACATTTTATATAATTAACGGTTATTTTTTGAAGCTTTTATTGGCATTAAAATAACCCGTTATGTATGAATGACGAGGCGTAGGTTACGCCTCGTTTGTTAGTTTTTTGTGTCCTTTAACTTCGAAAATAGTATGATATTATTGCATAAATCATTTCGCTTTGAGGTTTTGATGTAACGTTTTCGTTTTTAAAGTACACAGCAGCATTTCAAATGATACGGAGTTTTTAAATGATGGATGAAGAATACAAGCCAGGATAATCGGTATACTGCAAACTAATGAAATAATTTTAACAACCATGTGTCACTAAAATAGGAGCGTGTCTGCATATGTCAAACATTACTCAAGATGAAAGATTTTTAGCGATTACTGACTTCTCTCTTGGGAAAGATACTTTTTTATTGTCTGATTTTGAAGGAAGAGAAAAAATATCGACACTGTTTTCATTTGAGATCAATGTACTATCAGAAAACCATAACATAGCTGCTGAAGATATTATTGGAAAGTCCGGTACTATGACTGTAAACAGTCAGGTAAAACGTTATTTTCATGGTCATATTGTCAGTTTTAGTCGTTGTCAGGCAAGAGGAAAAAATCTAAGACACTATCAACTCGTTATGGTGCCATGGTTATGGTTTTTATCCAAAACCAATAATCATAGAATTTTCCAGGAAAAAAATACCAAAGACATTGTGACACAAATTTTTAAAGATTATGGTTTCAATGATTTTGATTTTAGAGCTCAGGGCGGCACAACACGTGAATATTGTGTTCAGCATAATCAAAGTGATTTTGAGTTTATATCCAGTTTATTGGAAGAAGAAGGTATTGCTTATTATTTTAAACATGAAGAAGGCAAACATACGTTAATTTTAGTCGATAAGAAAAATGCTTATGAAGCCTGCGAAGAATCAGAAGTAGAGTTTGTTTCTGGCAGTCATACAAAAATGCGAATCAGTGGTTGGAAACATAATCATAGTATTCGCAAGGGAAAATGGTCAATGACGGATTATAATTATGAAACACCTGATAGAAGTTTGTTAGTGAGTACAAAAACAATCAGTCGTTTTACGGATAATGAAAAATATGAGCATTATGAATATCCAGGTTTGTATCATCCAGGTATTGGTAATGAGCTTGTTAAAATTCGACAAGAAGCAGAAGAAGTAGAAAAAGAAATTATCACTGGAGAAAGTGATTGTGTCAGTTTTTATGCTGGAGGTACTTTTAAGTTAACAGCACATGCTGTTGCAGAGGAAAAAGGGGATTACATATTATTGGAAGTCACTCATAAAGCGGAAGACAAAAGCCATAATGTTGATGCTGAAGACACCGGAACACATTATTCTAATGAATTTCTTTGTTTTCCAAGTACCACACATTATCGGCCGCCCAGACGACACATTCGTTCCAAAATGCGAGGCCCTCAATCAGCTGTTGTGACCGGACCTGCTGGTGAAGAAATTTATTTTGATGAGTATGGTCGAATCAAAGTACAGTTTATTTGGGATCGTGAAGGCAAAAAAGATGAAAATACATCGTGCTGGATTCGGGTCGCTCAAATATGGGCGGGTAATCAATGGGGCGCACATTTTATACCCAGAATAGGACATGAAGTGATTGTTAGTTTCTTGGATGGTGATCCTGATCGTCCTATTGTCACAGGTACGGTTTATAATGATAAACATAAACCACCTTATAAGCCTCAGGAAAAAACACAAAGTGGTATAAAGACACGATCATCCAAAGAAGGCAGTAAAGAACATTTTAATGAACTGCGTTTTGATGATAAAAAAGGAAGTGAGCAAATCTATATCCATGCCGAAAAAAATATGGATACGGTGATAGAGAATAATGAAACGTTAACCATTTATAATAATCGTACAAAAGAAGTCAAAAATAATGAGAATGCTTCAATCGGTAACGATAGAAGTAAAAGTGTCGGTAATAATCAAACGGAAAGTATTGGTGTAAATAAAAGTATTAGTGTGGGTTCCAATCATCAGGAATCTATAGGACAGAGTAAAACATTGAGTGTTGGCGTTAATCATACGGAGTCGATAGGTAAAACCTGTACTATTGATATTGGTAAAGACAAAAATATTACGGTGGCTGAAAATCATACAGAATCCATTGATAAAGATATGAGTATCAGTATTTCTAAAGATTTAGAAGAAACCGTTGGTGGAAAGTATACAGAAGACGTTGCCAAAGAATATGCCTTACGGGCAAAATCCATTACGATGGAAGCCGATGATCAAATTACATTAAAGACAGGTTCTGCAAAAATTGTGATGAAAAAGAATGGTGATATCACGATTAGCGGTAAAAATATTAATGTGAAAGGTTCCGGTAATGTTGTATTAAAAGGTAGTAAAGTCACCAGTAATTAATTATTACAATAATAGATGAATCATTATGACTGATAAAACAACACAGACCTATTTTGATGAAACAGACATTGAAGCGGATAATGATGGATGTGAATTACAAACAGAACATCCAGGCTTGGACAGTATTTTGTTAGCATCATCAGCGCAACAGAATACACCAACGCCATCATCTGACGAATCATTGAAAGAAGTTTTTTTAGGTAATGTAGAAGCGATTGATGCTAATGGACAAGTATTGGTTTCTTGTGAAGATTTGATTCAATCAACACCAGCTTCTTCATTAGTCACTTTGACAAAACAGGATATCAATAAGCAAGTCGCGATTATGTTTGTTAATGGCAATGTGCGTCAGCCTTTGATATTGGGTGTCGTTCATTCTCCATTACAAACGGCTATCGAACATCACTCAGATACGCTGCCAGGCAATTTGGCGATATCGAAATCGCATCACCAAACAATGGACGATAATGATGTTTTAGTGGATGGTGAAAAAGTGGTTATTGAAGGTAAAAAGGAAGTGGTTCTCAAATGCGGTGATGCCAGCATTACTTTAAATGAATCAGGAAAAATTATGATACGGGGAAAATATCTTTTAAATAGAGCATCAGGCCTTAATCGAATTATGGGAGCTTCTGTTCAGGTCAACTGATAAAAAAGAGCGTGTATGCTACAACTTAAAAATGCTACTCCATTTTCTACCAGTATTGCTGTTTTCCCCAATGAACAGGGTATCGATACACTGTATACGATGATAAAAGCCAGTTTTATTATGGAGAATGACTGGGTTTTAGCGGATGAACAAAATGCTCCGACGGAAAGTGATGAATATTGGGGAGAGCCCGAAGTATCCAGTATTAAATATGCTTCTGATTTTCATACTGGTAAACCGGCAACGGATATCATTATGATTGGACAGGCTCATGCACCTAGGCAAAAACCGGTAGAGCAATTGGATGTACAACTTTCTGTAGGTCATTTGAATAAAACAGTGAGAGTGATTGGTGACAGACAATGGCAAGGTGGTCAAATATCATCACCCAAACCTTTTGTGACTATGCCGGTTGTGTATGAAAGGGCTTATGGCGGACAACATCAAATTGATGAACACCACTATCTGGCCGAAGAACGAAATCCTGTTGGTTGTGGTTTTGTGGGTAAACGCTCCCGACGTGAATTAGAAGGAATGGCTTTACCCAACATTGAAGATCCCAATGATTTGATGACAAAAGCTGGTGATCAACCAATACCGACAGGCTTTGGTGCCTGTGCACCCAACTGGATGCCCAGACGACAGTTTGCCGGAACCTATGATGATGCCTGGCAAAAAACAAGAGCCCCTTATTTACCACAAGACTTTGATAGTCGTTTTTTGAATGCAGCACATCCTGATTGTATCTATTCTGGTTATTTAAAAGGAGGAGAGCCTGTTTCAATCAGTCATATGCATCCAGATGGCCTCTTGCAAATGCAACTTCCTATGGTAAAGTTTTTATGCGAATTAACCTTACAGGGACAACGTCACCCACTGGAAACTCATATGGATACTGTGACGTTAGAACCCAACGAAAAAAAAATATCACTCTTATGGCGGACACATTTTCCATGTGATAAAAAAGTATTATCCGTTGAAGAAATTTCCATTAAATTATTACGCTGAAAATGATTGATCAGAGGTAACATCGATGGCACAGACAACCTTTGCAAATTCACGGGGTATTGTTCATAAAGGTAGTGGTGGTATGAGCCCGGTTTTCCCAGATGTTTGCAAAACACCGACACCGGGAGGCCCAGTACCCATACCCTATCCTAATATTGGCAAATCTTCTGATACATCAAAAGGTCCAAAATCTGTAAAAACAGATAAACAAATGCCGATGGTTAAAGGGGCAACTTATATGATGAGCACAGGAGATGAAGCGGGTACAGCCGGTGGTGGTGTCGTGAGCAGTAAAATTAAAGGTGAATGTGAATATATGATGTATTCATTTGATGTGAAGTTTGAAGGAAAGAATGTCTGTCGTATGGGCGATCCTCTTTTTCATAACAAAAAAAATATTATGGGTTAGTGGTTGTTTTTCGTGAATGGCCATCAACACAATTATTAAAGAGCATGATTAAGTGACTGTACAATCTCCACATCCTTATCAATCAATATTTGAGCAATATATTGATGATGCTTCTTTTCTATGGATATTACGTTCAGTGGCGCTTAGGCAGCCTCATTATTTACCCAATGATTTTTGTGAACTGGAACAACGAATAGACCGTCATTTAAGTGGTTTGTTGCGTGCACCTGATATTGCCTGGAACCTATGTCAAGATGCCCTTGGCTTTGAAGAAGCTGGTGAAGTGTTTGTTTCTGCTGTTGTTGCTTTTCAAACATCACATGTTAAAGCCATTCAAACCATTGTAGAAACAGGCATAAGCAATGAAAATACATTGAAAGGTTTGGTTTCAGCAATGGCTTGGTTACCCAATCAAATATGTCACGACTGGGTAAAAAAGTTTTTTTTAAGTCAACATAAAGATCATCAATATTTGGCTATAGCGACCTGTAGTGCTCGAAGAGATAATCCTGCGGGTTATTTAACACATTTATTAGATAATAGTAATTGTGCTGAACATAGCCGGCTATATGCTCGTTGTCTGAGAGCGATTGGAGAATTTAAAAGAACCGATTTAAAAAAGCATCTTGATAAAGCTAGAGAGTCCGATGATGAGTCAGTACAATTTTGGGCCAACTGGTCGAATGTATTGTTAGGAAATCGAGAATCTGTGAGTTCCTTACTACCTTTTTTGTATCAAGAGAGTGATTGTCAAGATAATAATTTTCAAGAACTGGCGATGCAGTTGATATTCCGAACGGTTTCTGTTGAAGAAGCACGCAATTACATTACACAATTATCAAAAAAACCGGAACATATACGATGGGTCATTAAAGCAATCGCTATATTGGGTGATCCTTATGCTTTAACCTGGGTTATCAAACAAATGCCAAACCCTGAACTGGCAAGACTGGCAGGAGAAACCTTTACAACGATCACTGGATTTGAGCTTCAGGGTGATTTGATCAATGAATCCATTGAAGATGATACCGTTATTTTAAATAGAGACGAACAAACCGAAGATGGTATGGATGATGATGAACATTTGCCTTGGCCAAATACAAAAAAAATTGAACAATTATGGCATATTAAAAAAACACAGTTTCATGATGGTCAACGTTACTTTATGGGGGAAACGATCAATCAGGAAAGTTTAAATCGACAATTGCACCATGGATTTCAAAGACGAAGAATCAGTGCGGCTTATGAATTGGCATTACTCAATCAAAATGAACCTTTAGTGAATGTCAAAGCAAGACATTTTATGTGAGCCAGTTAAAATGAGTGAACTTAAACAACTTTATATAGCCGCAACAGGAATGATGACGCCGATAGGCATAGACAGTCAAATGACAGCGGATGCTGTGCAAGCCGGTATCAATGTTTATCAGGACTCATCATTTTTTAATAGAAAATACGCTTATATGAGAATATCTGCAGTGCCGGATGATGCATTTGAAATGCCAACGATTGATAGTCAGGATATTTTGGTAAAGCAAACTCGGTATCGACGCATGCTAGGTCTTGCTACAGTGGCTTTAAATGAACTCTATGCGACAATACCGGTTGAGCAATCCATACCACTCTTCTTAGGTGGACCCGAAACGTCTTTAAATCAAAAAGTGGTGATAGATTCTGCATTTATTCGTCATTTGGCTGAATGCAGTGGACACAATATTGATGTGGCAAACAGTCGATTATTTGCAACAGGACGAACTGCAGGATTAGAAGCAATTGAATTAGCATTTGAATATATGCAACAAATGAAAGCCGATTACATCTTGGTTGGGGCGGTTGATAGCTATATCGATCTTGATGTATTAGGTCATTTGGAAAGAGAGCAACGTATTTTAGCGTCAGGTATAGCCGATGGTTTTGTACCAGGTGAAGCGGCAGGTTTTATATTATTAGCTTCACAACAAGGCATTGAAAAATTAAATAAAAAATATTCACCTAGTATACAGCGCCCTGGTATTGCACAAGAAACAGGGCACAGGTACAGTCAAGAACCTTATCAGGGTAATGGCTTGGCTGAAGCTACCAGGTTATCGTTACAATCTTTAGGAGAACAAAAAGTTGGTTCGCTTTACTCTAGTATGAATGGTGAATCTTTTTTTGCCAAAGAACATGGTGTTGCTTTAATGCGTAATAATGAACAGCTTAATGAAGTGGTTAATGTACAACATCCTGCCGATTGTTTTGGTGATTTGGGTGCAGCAACTGGTATCGTATTAACAGCACTGGCAAGTATTGATTTATCGAGAAAAACAAAACCTTCATCAAGCTTGATTTGTTGTTCTGCCGATCAATCAACACGAGCAGCTTGTGTGTTGCAGTTGGTTCAATAAACGGTAGTCATTATGAACAATAACTTAAATCCATTGAATATAAAACAAAGCTATTTTGGAGGGCAGTACCATGCAAATTGGTGAAGCTGTTGCTGTGACTATGATCACTGATGTGGAAGATGAGTGTCCGTTTGATCATGAGTTAGAAGAGCCACCAGAAGTCAAAAATGAACTGGTGGGTAAGGGAAGTCAATTGGCGACCAATATGAATAATGGTACCAGCACCAATAGTTATGCTCCCTTTACGCCTGATAAAGCGTCTAACAAGCGTGGTAAATTACCACAAAAAGATCCTAATCATCAATTTCATCGCGGACGTGATGATAAAGGTCGTTGTTTAACAATTGAGTTTAATGATGGTACCAGTAAAAATTATCCTGTTTCATGTTCAGCACATCATTTGGTGCCTTCACAGGAGTCTTTAAAAGATCATGATTTATTACAGTATATGTGTAAAAAAGGATCCAGTGGTGATCATAATCATGGTTTTAGTGCTGGTAAAGTTTGGTCTGATGCGGGTTATAATACTAATGGCAGTGAAAATGGCGTGTATTTGCCAGGTAGTTATGCAGTGGGTGGTGGTAGAGGAGGATTGATTGTCTGGTATCCTCTGGGTGCTGATGAAGATAAAGAGCATGATACCGATTATATTGAAGTCGATAAATTACCTCCCAGTGAATATCAGGATTTTTTAATCAGTGGCGAAAAAGGGAAAATCAAGCATGATAATGCCTGTTGGCATTATGTGAGTAAAGCTATGAAGTTGGCACCAGGACAATTTCATGATCGTCATGTAAAGTATAGTGAAGAAGTGGTTGTTGAAGCCTTAAATAATATTTTCAAAATGTACAAAAAATATGACATTCTTGAAAATCCCAGTTCTTGCGATCAATGCGAAAAAAAGCGTAAAGATATAGAAGAAAAAGGTATTCCGACGCCTTATACAGTGGTAAAACGTCTGGAATTTGTATCCAGTAAATTACGAGGTTATTTAAATGCATCTGCGGGCAGTTGGAAACGTAATGTATTTACATCTGAATGGGTAAATGCTTATATGAAGGAAGTCATAAGACAAGGCAATACCCAAGCAGCTGCTGATGCTATAAATATATAAAAATAGATAAAGAGACATAATAATGTATTATAAAATTTCTGCTAAAACCAATGAAGATGGCGAAATGATTGGTTATAAATTTGATGATTTTGATACATCACAAATAGAATTTGATGAAGGTCATCGTTTATATCCATTCGATCACCCAAGCGCAAAATCTAAACAAAAAGAACCGACAGAAATTATTCGACTAAATGTGAAACCTGGCCGAGAAAGTGCACCATTACCTGATTTTATTTCACAACCTAAACCCGTAATGAGTAAAGCATTATTAGAAGTGTTGAGAGCCAATGGTGTGAATAATATTGATGCTTATCCTGCAGAATATTATTATACTGATGGTCGTAAAATGCCAGGGGAATATTTTATTGTGAATGTCGTAGGTCTGGTTGCTGCTGCTGATTTGAGTCAATCAGTTTTTGAACCTGATCAGCCGAACAGTATGATTGCTATGAGTTTTGATTCGTTAGTAATTGATGAATCAAAAACATTTAATGCATTGATGTTTCGTTTGGCTGAAAATATTTCCACAATTTTAGTGCATGAAAATGTTGTAAAAGCTGTTGAAGAAGCGGGTATTCCTTACGTTGAATTTTATAAAACAGAAGATATCGCGATTTTATAAATAAAAATTGCATTAAAATAGGGGCTGTTTATGTTTTATAGTTTACACCTGTTAATTTTGTAAAAGATAAACAGTCCCTAATATTTATTTTTAGAAACTCTAAAATATTTGGAGAAAACAATGAAAAAAATTGCAATCATTTTATCAGGATGTGGTGTATATGATGGTTCTGAAATCTATGAAAGTGTTTTAACTATGTTAGCGATTGAAGAAGAAGGGGCTTGTTTTGAAAGCTTTGCACCTGATATTGCTCAACATCATGTGATTAATCATATTTCTGGAGAAGAAATATCAGAAACTCGAAATGTTTTAATTGAATCAGCCAGAATTACGCGGGGTAATATTAAACCTGTGTCCCAGTTAACAGCAGAGCATTTTGATGCATTAATTTTTCCAGGTGGATACGGTGCGGCTAAAAATTTAAGTGATTTTGCTTTTAATGGTAAAGATTGTCAAATAGAATCAGAAACCTTAAAAGCAGCTAAAGCCTTTGTCACAGCAAAAAAACCAATCGGTTTTATTTGTATTGCTCCAGCAATGATACCTCAAATTGTAGGAAAAGATATTCAACTGACGATAGGTGATGATCAGTCAACCGCTGAACAGATCAATGCTATGGGTGGCTGTCATATTAACTGTGAAGTAGGCCATATTGTTGTTGATGAATCCCACAAAATTGTGAGTACACCAGCTTATATGTTGGCTGAAAATATGTCTCAAGCGGCTCAGGGTATTCGAAAACTGGTTCAACAAGTTTTAAGTTTTTAATTTTAAACACTAACACTTTTAAGAGAGAGATTTATCATGAAATATTATTCAATTTTTTTAACATTTTTTGTTATGTTTTCAACAAGTTTAAATGCTGAACCAAATGTGAGTGCTAAACCTGAAATGAATATTGATTTTATTATTAATATGATGAAACAAGATAAATCATTTAAAGAAATGTCGATATGTTTAGGTTTTACCGTTGAACAATCAACAGGCATGTTCAAAAAAGCATTTACTTCTTGTGGCAAAAAGTTTGATATGGTTGAACAAGGTAAAGCATTTCAGGGTTGTGTTGAGACCACTATGCAAAAACTTTCAGGCAAAACCAAAGAACAAGTCGAAGCTTGTGAAAAAAAGATTAAAAACAATAAAAAATAATCACTGATTTTGTTTTAATAGTGTTAAAAATGCCCGCGCAGCATTGGATAACGGACGTTTAATATGATGAATTAACCCTAAATCTTGCTTTAATTGAAATTTTTCTGGAAGTAATGTCGTTAATTCATCATTTTTTAAAATATCAGGTAATATACCCCAGCCCAACCTGCATTCCACCAATGTTTTGATGTTTTCTAAATAACTGCCTGTTTTTACGTGTTCCAATGTAAGATTATTTTTATTAAAGTAATCCATAATATGTTTGTAAGTAAAGGTGTTTTTTTGTGGCAAGATAATAGGATATTTAACCAATGTTTCGAATGATACATGTTTTTCTTGTGCTAAAGGATAATCATGTGCGCACATAATGGATAGTTGATTTTCCCAAATTGGAAAATACTGTAAGGAAGTATGAGAGACTTGAGGTAGTGTTAATAATGCCAGCTCGATATCTCCATGTGTGACACCATGATAAGCTTCCTCAGAATCCATAAAACTCACATTAACATCAACATCAGGATGAGACGTGTTAAATTCTTTTAATACTTTGGGAAGCCTGTGTAATCCTATATGATGTCCTGTTGCAATATGAAGTGGGCCAGAAATACTCCCTGATAAATTTCTAATGTTTTGATGTGTAAACTGCATATGCTGCAAAAGTTTTTTAGCTTCTGAATATAAAGCTTCCCCTGCTGGCGTGAGTTGGATATTGTGTCCAATTCTATGAAACAGCTGGGTATCAAAGGTTTTTTCAAGGCTGGCAATTCGCTTGCTGATGGCGGGCTGTGTCAGTTTGAGTTGCTCTGCTGCTAAAGTAAAAGAGTGGCACTCAGCAACAGTGATAAATGATCGTAAACTTTGTTGATCCATAATCAATGTACTTGTTTCAGTTGAATTTAAATAATGGGGAAGACCATTTAACCTCGATTGCGACTATCTAATATGATTTTTTTAGTTCGTTGTATTCTTGCTCTAACTCTGGAATTTGCATAGGGATCATTAGATTTATTTTCCAATGCTAATGTAAATTGTGCCAATGCACCTTGGAGATCACCCATTAAAAATAAGTATTGTCCCGTCGTTTCATGTACTTCGTTTTCAAAGCCGGCTTCTTTTTGAGCTTTAGCAAGTATTTTTAGCATATTGGGTTCGGCGTCATCGTGAAAAGCATGTTCGAGTAAAATACTTCGGGCAGCCAAGGGTTGTTTGTTAGTGAGTAAGGCATCGACATAAGCCATAATGAGTGGATAGCTGGTGGGTGTATTTTTAAGCTCTGCTTCCAACAATGGAATGGCTTTTTCTGGTTGATTACTTTCTGTATAACTCTCAGCCAGTGATGTGAGATAAATGATATTATGTGGTTGTTGTTGATGAAGTTGCACAAGAATATCAATACTGGTTTTAAAGGCATTGTTTTTTCGGCACTGTAATGCATACATATAGCGTTTTACTGGGTCATTGAGTAATGATTTTTTATACAATTCCTTATTTTTTAGATATTCAGCGCTTTTAATGGCTTCATCCAAAGCCATAATTCGAGCTTGAATCAATAAAAAGCTTAATGAGTTTTTTGCTTTTTTATTAGGCAGTGATTTGGCACGAGCTCTGGCATCTGCAATACGTCGTTGAGTGATAGGGTGTGTTAGTAGAAATTCTGGTGGTCGTCTTGAATATCTGGACGCCATTTGCATTTTTATAAAAAAACCAGCCATAGCGTCAGTATCAAAACCAGCGCTGCTTAGGGTTTGAATACCAATTCTGTCGGCTTCTTTTTCGTGGGCTCGAGAATGATTCAACATGACTTGTTGTGCAAGACCTTGAGTGGTTGCCAAAAGACCAATGCCCGTTTGAGGATTTTTAGCGGCTACAAGAATAGAGCCCAATACACCGACAAGACTAGGTAATGAAAGTTGTTTTTGATTTTCTAAACGTCGAGCGATATGTCGTTGTGTGACATGGGCAATTTCATGGCCGAGAACGGCAGCCACTTCACTTTCTGTTTCTGCAGCAGCTATAAGACCTGTGTGTGTACCAATATAACCACCCGGTATCGCAAAAGCATTAATACTGTTGTGCTTGACAAGATAAAAATAAAACTGACGGTTCTTGGCATCTGGATTATGCTCAACGAGTTTAAAGCCTAAATGCTTGATATAATCGAGAGCTAAAGGATCTTCTTCCAGGGGTAATGCCTGGCGAATTTGTAACATAAATTGGTAGCCCAGAGCTTGCTCTTCCGTTAATGACAATACACGGGAGGCACTCGTTCCCATATCTGGTAGACGAGATTCTGGTAGACGAGATTCGCTGCGTTCTTGATTATTTCCTAGTGGGATGTATGCGAACAAACACAAGAGAATCAAATATTTGGGGAATAAACAGCTAAAGTGCATAAAATATCTCTATTGTGAGTAATTTCGTCATAACATATGAATATACAGCTTCATTCGACATCATTTTTTAACCTAAGTTCCTATAATGAGTCGGGTATTCAGTGATAGGATAAGTGCTAAATCTTAGCAAATTTTAATCTATAAAAAAGAGGTTATCCATTCTGTATGTATTAAAGCATTTTTATCTGTGGACAACAAGAAGAACCCAGTAAAGCATAGTAATTTTCAAGAATTCAATGCTATGATATAACCGTTTAACACTCGCTGTGGAATATGAGCCAATTATTCTTAAGCTTTGTTTTCACTCAATTTTAAGGTATTTAAATTTACATTATGTTTAGGTTATTTACTCGTTGGTTCCAAAGAAATTTTTCCGATCCACAAGCCGTTATTCTTGTTATGATCTTGTTGATTGGTTTTTCTTTAATTTACGCCTTGGGAAACATACTGGCGCCGGTATTTATTGCCGTTGTACTGGCGTATTTACTGGAGTGGATGGTCGCTTTACTTGAACGTCGCAAAATTAAACGTTTTTATAGTGTTTTTATTGTATTTATCAGTTTTGTGGGTTTATTTTTATCCTTAACCTTTGGTGTACTGCCTATACTCTGGGAACAGCTACAAAACTTGGTGGCTGAAATTCCTAATATGTTAATAGAAGGTAAACGATTTATAGAAGGGCTGCCAGAAAAGTATCCTGGTTTTATATCAGAAGAGGCTGCTAACAAGGTTGCAAATAATTTGACACAATTGTTTTCTAGCGATTCGGAAGACGATTGGTTGCAAGGTTTTGTATCTGGATTTTTAGAGTCATTAAAAGGTATTGCCACTTGGTTGGTTTATATCATCCTGGTTCCCTTTATGGTGTTTTTTATGATGAAAGATAAAGACAAAATTATTCGTTGGTTTTTACGGTGGCTACCGAAAGAAAGACACTTATCGAATTCAGTATGGCAAGAAGTGAATGCACAAATTGGTAACTATGTGAGAGGGAAAGTTGTTGAAATTTTTGTTGTAGGAGGGGTAACTTTTATTACTTTTTCATTTATGGAATTACGCTTTGCCTTATTACTCAGTGCCCTGGTTGGTTTATCGGTACTGATTCCATACATTGGTGCAGCTGTGGTCACCTTACCTATTGCTATTATTGCTTACTTTCAGTGGGGTTTTGAATCACAGTTTGTTTATGTCATGATAGCCTATTTAATTATTCAGGCACTGGATGGTAATGTTCTAGTGCCTATTTTATTTTCAGAAGCCGTCAATTTACACCCGTTAGCCATCATTGTTGCTGTACTGTTTTTTGGTGGTGTGTGGGGTTTTTGGGGAGTATTCTTTGCAATTCCTTTGGCGACCCTGGTTAAGGCCGTATTAAATGCCTGGGATGATGTGATACAAGATGGTATCGATGAAACCTTAATACAAACGACAGAGAGTTAGCTGAATGAATAGTGAATGGAGAGCTATTAGTCATTTGTTACAAAAATCACTAGAGGATTTTTATCTGTCCAGCGATGAAAAATATGAGTTGACTGATAAAATTTTGGCATTGCCTTATGATGCAGAGGGTATTGCTTATTTAAGAAATAAAGCATTTGACTTGGCTCAACTACACATCAATACAGAAAAAAATCAAATGGCTTTATTAAAATGGTTAAAACAAACCATAAAAGTGCTTGATAAAGTAAAAAGCAATTATCATGTAGAACCTGCCAAGGTTTTTTTTAGTCCAGGAAAACAATGTGTTAATAATATTATCGATTGTATTCTTAATGCTCAACAATGTATTCATGTATGTGTTTTTACAATTTCAGATAATAGGGTTCGTGATGCATTAATTGCTGCACATAAAAAGGGCATAGCTATTCGAATCATATCGGATAATCAAAAATCACAGGATAAAGGCAGTGATATTTTTTCATTGGCTTTTTCTGGAATTTCTGTTCGTTTGGATGTGTCAGAAAATCATATGCATCATAAATTTGTTGTATTTGATGAAAGGGTATTGATCAATGGTAGTTTTAACTGGACAAGAAGTGCCAGTGAATACAATGAAGAAAATATTATGCTGTTGTATGAAAAAAATATGATACAAAAATTTTTATATAAGTTTGAAGAACTGTGGAAGCTCTGTGAAAATGGTGAGGTTATTTCCTCTTCTTAATAAACCTCTGCTGTGCATAAGAAAAATTCTCCATTGATAATAACAGGATGACGCAAGGCATCACAAAGCCGAGATGTTAGGATAATAAACTTTATTTAATTCTCAAAAACATTATTTTTCAGAAAAAATAATTGTGTCTTAACCAATAGCCTGATAGCTTGCTTCAAAAATAATAAATCTTTTTTCTTTTTTTTCAATGATCTCAATATCATTCATCAATGGGGACTCAACACATGAAACAATTAACCATATCAATAAAAATAATACTATGTGCTTTTTTATGTCTTATTCATTTTCAAACGCATGCAGCAAATCCTGCACAATATCCGGGTTGGCCACTGTATTGGGTTGATAATTTTCAAGGAAACAGTTTAGATACTAACCGTTGGCGTATTGGGTATCCATGGAATAGTAGAACACATAATCATAAAGGTTATGCAAAAGAATCAAATGTTCAGTTAGGTAATAATGTGCTGACTTTGATTGCTGGAGGCGGTAAAACAGGTAATAAATACAATACCGGTGTTATTTCATCGAAGCAGAAGATTACATTTGATGATCCAAATGTTGAATGGATTATTGAAGCACGAATGAAATTAGCAACCAGAGCAGGAATTTGGCCAGCTTTTTGGCTAAATAGTACGGGACCTTGGCCTAATATCAATGAGATAGATATTATGGAGCAGCAAGGGTGGGGAAGTCAGAATAAATATGAAAATGTTATGCATTTTGCTGTTAAGTCTGGAGGCAGACCCTCTCAGCATCGAACAACTTGGTCTAATAATCTAGATTACAATTGGCACAGATATGGTGTTGCTATTAAAAAGAATGAAGTCAAAATTATGTTTGATGGAAGGACGGTGAATAGAGTCACAGGTAATCGTAAAAACAAACTCAGAAGCAAGCCTTTTTATATTATTTTAAATTCTGCTATCGGTGGAGCCTGGGGAGGAAATGGGTATAAATCCTGGATAGACAATTTTAATAATACCTCTCGCTTTGTTATTGATTATGTGGCTGTTTATAGAAGAACCTCCCGTTAAGTCGACACTGCAGGAGATAAATCGCTTGTTATAGGTTGTGGCTGGTACAAAATACCGGCCACTTTATTTTAATTTTTTCTCAAACTGTTGAACAGCTTATAAAGTAACTGTTTCTTTGCAAAAAGAAAAAGAAGAAAAATATCTTTAATATTTTAATGGAAGCTATTTTTAGAAAAAGGATTGCATCATTTATAGAATTGTAAATCTTCTCCACATCATTATAATCAATGGATTAATATAGTGACCTAGAGTATAACGATGAACTCATATAACGATGCTTTCCATTGTGAAACTCGTGATCTGTTAGAAGAAGCTTATAAAAACCTACTGCCAAAGCCTTTATTCCGACAGGACATTGTCAAACGTATATTTGAAGCTTTTTCAGCCAGACGTTCCGTATTATTGGTTGGCCCTCCCGGTGTGGGAAAGACAGCAATTATTCATGGTCTGGCCCATGAAATGCGAATATCCCGACATCGTGGATTGCGTGAATTGTCTGTTATATCCTTTTTGGGTGGAACACATTACTTGGGTGACTGGCAAACTAAAGCAAAAGCCATTTTTGAACAAGCAAAATATACAAATTCTGTTTTATATTTTACCGATATCTGGAATCTACGCACGGTTGGCAGTTCTTCCAATGATCCCTCAACCATTTTTGATTACTTAAATACTTATTTGCAATCAGGTCAGTTGCTAATTCTTGGTGAAGCAACAGAAGAGCAGTTTTCTGAAATTAAAAAACATCCCAAATTGGGTACGATATTTGAGCGTATTGATGTTCCGGTTTTAACCTTTGAACAGCAGTATCATATTGTATTGGCTGAAATTGAACGTTTGGGTTTACCGGCAACACAAAATGCTGTTTCACGTATTTTTGATGTTTGTCAACAATTTCAAGCTCATAGTAATGGACCGGATCCTGCTTTGCGTTTGGTAAAACAAGTTACTCATTATCAGAAAGAAAAAAAACAAATCAATGAATCTGAAGTGTGTGATACACATTTTATTGATAAAGTTTTTTCAATTTATTCTGGATTACCTTTATTTATTATTTCACGCAGTTACGTAAAACCTTTGAAAGAAATACGTCATTGGTTCCGTGAACGCATTATTGGACAAAATGAAGCGATTGAATCGCTACTAGAAGTTATTGCTTTATATAAATCGGGCTTACATGATGCCAAACGGCCTATAGGCACCTTTTTATTTGTAGGGCCAACTGGTGTTGGTAAAACAGAGTTAACCAAAGCATTAGCGCATTTTTTATTTGGTAGTGAAACCCGTTTACTTCGTTTTGATATGTCGGAATTTAAAGATTATCATGCTTTTGAAACCCTGGTAGGTTCCAAAGAAAGACCTTCAAATCCAGCTAGATTACTTGATCCAGTCAGTTCACAACCTTTCCAGGTGATTTTATTTGATGAAATTGAAAAAGCGCACTTGAATGTATGGGATTTACTCTTGCAACTTTTGGATGAAGGGCGATTAACTGCACCCAAAGGCGGTACGGTTAATTTTAGAAATACCATTATTATTGCAACATCTAATGTAGGTGCCAGTGAGTTACATCGAAATAACATAGGCTTCTCTGATTCGACGCAAAATCAAACACATGATATCAGAAAAAGTCTTGAACAGGTTTTTCGACCAGAACTCATCAATCGTTTTCAACATATTATTTCTTTTAATGCATTAAATCGTGATGATGTAAAACAAATTGCCAAACGTGAACTCGATATGATCTTATCAAGAGAAGGTATCCATTCACGTCACCTTATTGTAGAAGTTGGTGAAGATGTTTTAGAACAGGCCATTGAAAATGGTTATGATAAACATTATGGTGCCAGGGCATTAAAACGTGAACTACAAAAACGTGTTGTGCTGCCTATTGCTAATTTTCTTTTGGAACAAAAAGTGTATGCTGGAGCTTTATTAAAACTGGATATTGTTTCAAATAATACACGAGTACGTTTATTGGAAACAGAAAAAAGTCGCGATCAAAAAAATCAAGCGCAGCCAATCACTGCAGAAGATGGAAAATCCTACAATTTAAAAGCATTAAGAGAAAAGAGTCATCATCTAAGAAAGCGTCTTCAGGAACTGGAGGTAAAGTTGGATAAAGAGGGTTTATTAAAAAAACTACATGACTGTGATGTGGCTCGAAATAAAGATGATTTTTGGGATAACAGAAAGCAAGCTTATGAATTGATTGTTCAAGCTGAAGCTATGTCAAATATTATTACACGACTTGATAATTTGAATCGTAATATTGACGATATAGAAAAGAATTTAGAAGGCGAACCCGGTAGAGGTAACATTGAAATCAATGCCAAGCAATTGTTTTCATATCAGGAATATTTAAACGATGCCTGGCGAGAACTTTTCTTATTGGGTGAAACCAATCGTTATGATGTGATCATACAAATTCAACCGATTACCAGTAAACATCAGGATGCACAAACCCTACGTGATCTATTGTTTAACATGTATAAAGATTGGGCTAAAGCACGTAATTATTCTGTAGCTATGATATGTGAACCACTGGATGATAATGATTGTACGACATTATTGATTCGTGGCTCTTATGCTTACGGCTATTTAAAAGCAGAAGCCGGTTTACATCGATTGCGGGATGGTGAGCAAGTTCAAGTGGCACGTATTATTTTGGCAGCCTTGGTTGAAGCAGAAGATACAGAATATCGTATCAGTCATCGGGAAGCGATTAAAAAACAGGGTGTTTATCATGGTCGTATACGTTCTTATGTAGAAATTGAACATTCGAAAGCAGTTGCTAATTTGAAATTACAAAATGCCAAAATTCTTAAAGAAAATTGTGAACTTGCTGATGAATTAGCACCAGCCTGGTGTAAAACAGCTCATACAAGTGATGAAGTGGTTCGTCGATATGATTTAAATCCTTTTCTTGTACGTGATCCTGTTGTCAAACTCAACACAGGTAAAACGGAGATTTTAAGATCAGATTTATTTCATGAGTTATTAAGTAAACGAGTAGAAGTATTACATTAAGTTGAATCAACTTTTCTTTTATGTCATCGACATTATTTAATGACTGGCACTGATTTGGCTGAATAGTGCAAACCATAAACTGGAAAAAGAAAGCAAAAAACCAATCACAGGTATCCAGATTGGTACATTAAATCCGGTATGTTGTTGTTGTGTTCTTTTTATCCAAAATAAGGCCAGGTTGATACCTGAGAATACCAATAAAATAATACCACTGGTTATTTTCGCTAATGTTGTTAAATCAACCAGCCAGGCTAATAAAAGTATGATGATAGCAACGGCTATTGATGCAATGATCGGTGTGCGGGTGACAGGATGTATTTTCGCAAAAAATACAGGAGCCTGTTGGTTATCGGCCATACCAAACAGTACTCTCGAAGCCATAACGACTTGTACCAGTGCGCCATTTAAACCAGCGAGTAAACTGACAAAAACCAATACCATAGGTGAAATCCAGGTTGTTTGATGGATCAAACTGGCCATGGGTGTATGACTTTCAGAAAAAGCAGTAAGATCGGTAGAAACTACGGCAACATAGCTAATGGCAATGTACAGTAATAGCGTGATCAGCATACTGATAATAATACCTTTGGGTAAATTGCTTTCTGCACCTTTGACTTCTTCTGCTAAGGTGACTAAATCTTCAAACCCAATAAATGCATAAAATGCGAGGAAGCTACCAACAATAATCCCTTGCCAGATCGTAAAATCGAACGCAGGCATTAAGTCAGAAAATTGAATGCTGGGGTGTAAAATAGAGTCTCCATTCATCATAATGACCAGAATTAATCCCGCCACTTCAATTAAAGTAATAATCGCTACAACAACAACCGATTGTTGAATACCCCAACAGGCAATAATGCATAAAAGAGCGATTACAAGCAGTTGGGTTATCCAGGTTGGTATTAATATAATATCAAGGATAAATCCAGAAACAGCCACAGTAAGTGTGGCTGATGAAACCACGCCAGTTGCTATAACCAGCCAGCCAAAAATACGGCCAAGGGTTTCATTTTGCCATGCTTGTGTAATGTAATAGGCGGGTCCACTACTGAAAGGAAAACGGGAAGATAACTCAGCAAAGGTGAGAGCGCTAAATAAAGCCATGATACCTGCAAGTAACATGGCCCATGGTGTCAGCATGCCGGCTTCAGCAGTGACTTTACCCAACAAGGCATAAATACCGCCACCTATCATGGTGCCTACACCATAAAAGATCAAACCAGGCAGGCTAATGGCTCGTTTCAGTTTTGTTGACATTGTTAGGATGATTATGAGGTTAATAGATCAACAAACAGACCTCAGACTAACATATTTTTTATCCATCGAGTTGATAGAAATCAGTTATGAGTGAGAAAAGTCAACAAACGTAAGGCGTACCACAATTTCGTAATATTTTACTCAGTTTTAAACCAAGGCACTTTTTACTTCATTAATATCTTCTGCGAGATCGTCAACATTGTGTACATCAATTTCTGGAGATAACCCCAGTCGTTGAAAAGCAGAGACTTGATTGAAATCCACAATACTTGAATCACTTTCTGAATCGGCAAGGTTTTGCAGATTGGCGACAGTGACGATGTCTGTGTAATCGACAGTATCGACTGTTCGGTCGTAATTAAGATAACCTTGAGGGATACAAACCAGTTCTGGTGGGAAGTCCCAGCTTTGTAAAATTTGAGTGCCGACTTCTGGATGTAAGCGTTCAATCAGGGATGATAAAATGCCTGTATGCTCTAATATTTCAGGTATTTGTTCGGCATAAGTGATAATGGGTAAGGCACCAATTTCATGGACTAGGCCACCCAGCATGGCCTGATCAGGTTTAAGGCTGGTAAAATGAGTGGCTAATACTTGGCAGATAGAAGCCACTTCAATGGAGTGTTGCCATGTTTTTCTCAGCTGCTCATCAATTTGATCATTGGTGGCCTGAAACATTTGCTCCATCGCTAAACCAGTGACTAAATTTTTAACGAAACTGATGCCCATTCGGGTAACAGCAAGCTGAACGTTGTCCACTTTGACTCTTCCTCGCAAAATAGGACTATTGGCAATTTTGATAAAACGGGCTGCCAAAGCGGCATCATTGGATATTTCTTTAGCCAACTCATTAGCTGAAACATCAGGCTTTTCAGCAACTTCACGAATTTTTAACGCCACTTCCGGTAAAGTGGGTAATGTGAGTTTATCTTCTTTTATAGCGTTCAGTAATTCATCGAGAAATTTTTGTTCGGGATTCATAGTGCATCATCTCATTTTGATTTTTTTCAAAGCCATTGAATTATGATTTGACGTAAAACGATTTTCTTATGTCAAGTATAGGAGCATTTTCCTGGTCACACCTAATATTTATTGCGCTTTCGATACTGGATTGTGCAACAGCGAGGAGATGATATTGATTATCAAAAAGCACACTACTGACAATCTCACCCACCTTCTTATCCTTGTGTAAGATTTTTGTTTTTGGACTAGGAATTTCACTGGTTTTTGAAGCAGTTGCAGACAAATAGTATAAATGAGACTTTAACTGTCCTTTATAATGCATGCGGGCGATAATTTCCTGCCCCGTAAAACAGCCTTTATTGAAGCTCACGGCCTGTAGATGAGGTAAATTAATGTCGTGTGGTAAAAAGTGCTCCATGGTGTCGGGATAGAGTCGGGGAATGCCATGTTGAATTTCAGCCATATGCCATGCTTCATACTTCAATAGACAGTCCTTTTGTGTATTCAATACTTGATTGTTTTCTGATTTAGGGAATAAACCCAAGGCTAAATCCGGGATTGGCCACTTAAGATATACATGAGAGCCCAAAGAATACTGACTGAAGTCTGGTAATAAAGTTGATTGTAGTTCTAAGGCAAATAGAGAATGAGTAATGTTAATACCAGCAAGTGTAAAGTCTTCTGAAATATCATTGAGAGACACTTTATAGAAAAGTGCATATTTCTTCAGGGATAATAAAGTGGGCGCTATTAAACTTTTTGGCAGAATTAAAAAATAATCAGAATAGTCGCTAAACGGGGATAATAGGAGAGTGAATAATGAGATAATACGTCCTTTAGGGTTACAGAAAGCAGAGAGCTTATAGTTATCCTGAGTCATATCCTCTAAATTAACTGTCAGCTGACCCTGTAAAAATTTTTTGGCGTCATCACCAGAGATGTGAATTAAGCCATAAGAAGAAAGATCATAGAGAGCAGATGTTTTTTGAGCGTCATTGTGGATGTGTGTCATTATCAGTGTTTCTCATTATGAGTCGTAAGAATATCTTTTGCTTGTAGTTATGAAGGTAATACTTTATCCTAATCTGGTGTTTCAAGTCATTCTTTATCGGGTAGTGGACAATGAACATCAACTCGAATGATAATGCACTCAAATGGCAATGTCGAAGAGGCATGCTGGAATTAGATGTGATTTTAATTCCTTTTCTGGAAACCTATTATTCTGAATTAGATCGTCAGGAGCAGGCTTATTTTAGAGATTTATTGGAAGCGCCTGATCCCGATTTATTTAATTGGTTAATGGGATATTCTAAACCGGATAACCTGCAACTGGAGCATGTGGTTGACACTATTCGTGAAAAAGTAGGTTATCATCATTAGGATTTAACCAATGTATTATTGGAAGATACTATCGCCCAGGGTTGTGGCAGTGACTTTGTTGTTTTTTGCGGCAGTTATGAGTGCTTTTTTACTTTGGATGGCTTATCCAGACACAGCCGTTGCAGAATTTATCCTTTGTTTTGATGGTATTTTAATCTTAAGCTTAACAAAATACTTGACTATACAAGAGACTCAGCTTGAATGGCGTTCAGGCTATTGGTATTTAAATGCAGGTGCTGCTTTATGCAAAATAGAGCTGTGTCATCCAATCATTATTCTTCCGCAATACATTTTGATAAAATATCAAAAAGAACATCGATTTTTTATCGGTATTGTTTATCATGATGATGTTGGAGAAACAGCGTGGAGGCATTTGGCCAGACTACTAAATCGGAGATCCATCTGACTTATTTATTTGTTGGGGATATCTTATTCATATGACAATCTTGTACTGGACATATGACTGTAAAACTTGATATAAGGTCATTTCGTAATACAAAAATCTCATGCAACCTTTGAGGAGGTCAACCATGGCAAAACTATCTGAAATTGAAGGTATCGGCGAAACCTACAGTCATAAATTAGAAGAAGCCGGTGTCACTTCTATTGAAAATTTACTATCGTCTTGTGCTCAAAAAAACAATCGAAAAAATTTGGCAGAAAAGACAGGTATTAGTGAAAAATTAATTTTAGGATGGGCAAATCGAGCTGATTTATCTCGAATTAAAGGTATTAGTACACAATATGCTGATTTATTAGAAGAAGCAGGTGTTGATACTGTGCCTGAGTTAGCGCAACGTAATGCAGAAAACTTACAGGTAAAGATGACAGAAGTGAATGAACAAAAGAATCTGGTTCGTAAAGTACCGTCAACAAGTCAGGTAGAAGACTGGGTTGTTCAGGCAAAAGATTTACCCAGGATGATACATCATTGATGATATTTAAAGAATGATTGTAGGGCATATTTGCCCTGTAATGGATAAAAAATGTCGATTCCTTCGGAGTCGACATTTTTTGTATGGCGCTATAACTGTTTGAAATATAAAATTTTATGGGTTTGGGTTGTAGAAAACAATCAGCATTGTAAAATGTTTCCTATGTAACATTGCGTTACAGATTGTATCTTTAGTTAGTAGTGACTATGGTGTAACCTTAAAATAACCATAAAATTATGTTGGCTTGTTATTTTCGAGCCGGATGCCAATAAAACCAGCATAGTTTTGTTAATCAGTTCAAAGAGGTGTGAATGATGAAAAAAACAATCAGTTTGTTGTTAATGTTTTTTATGGGTATGGGGCTTCATGCAGAACCTGTAAAAAATGGGCATGTTGCTGTAGAACTGGTACCAGAAGTGTCCAGTGTCGCACCAGGTAGTCGTATGACGATTGCTTTGAAAGTGATGATGGATGCAGACTGGCATACCTATTGGAAGAATCCAGGTCTTGGCAAAGAAACAAAAATAAAATGGACATTACCAGAAGGTGTTTCAGCGGATGAGATTCAGTGGCCGACACCCCACAAATACAGCACGGACGGTCTTGTTAACTATGGTTACTCTGATGAGGTCTGGTTATTGACTGATATCAATGTACCTAAAGATTTCAAAGGTAACTCAGTAAAGTTAGATGCCAAAGTATCCTGGTTAATGTGTAAAGACAGTTGTATTCCAGGTAATGCTGATGTTTCAGTGAATATACCTGTAGCAAAAACGACACAAGTCAATGATGCCTTAGTGGCTTCTTTTAAAAAAGCCCGTGCAAAATTTCCTAATTCAAACTTACCCTGGAAAGCTATGGCAAAAGAATCCAATGATAAGAAAACCATTGTGATGACGTTAATCCCACCCGCTGATTTTTCTGGAGAGTTAAAAGATGTTTACTTTTTCTCTGGTCAGAAAAAAATTGTTGACCCAGATGCCACTCAGGAATTAAAAAAAGTGGGTAAACAATATCAACTGATATTGAGTCGATTAGTGAAAGGCAGTGGTGCCGTTAAAAAGGAAATTTTAAATAACCAGTTACAGGGTGTTTTAAAGGGTAAAGGTTTTGGTGACGATAAAGCATATAGTGTGAATATTGAGGTGTAAGTGAATGAAGCAATGGTTATTCTCTTTTTTTATTGGTGTTTTTAGTGCAGTTGTATATGCAGATAAATTAGAAACACCTGAAGTTATCGCTGAGTTTATTCCTGAAGTCAGCAGTGTTAAAGCTGGAGAAGAGTTTACCGTTGCTTTAAGAATGCAAATGCGTCCAGGATGGCATACCTACTGGAAAAATCCTGGTGATGCCGGACTGCGTACCCAAATAGAATGGGAATTACCAGAGGGTGTTTCTGCATCCAATATTCACTGGCCATACCCACATCTCGATGAACTGGCCGGCACAGTCACTTATGGTTATTCTGGAGATGCCTGGCTATTGGTTGATATTCAAGTGCCTGAAACCTGGTCCAGGAATCAATTGGATTTAAAGGCACATGTCAGTTGGTTGGCGTGTAAAGAAGCTTGTATTCCTGGTAGTGGAGACCTCAAATTTTCGGTTACAGTTGCCGATTCAACAATACTCAACCCACAATGGCAGGAAGCCTTTAAGTTAGCAAGAAAGCAGCTGCCTCAAACGTCATCACAATGGCGGTTTAATGGCCAGGTTGATGCAAAAGATGAGCACTTTGCTATTCAGTTTTCATCACCTTCAATAAAGCATGCGTTGAAAAATGTCTATTTTTTTCCAGAAGAAAATGGTGTGATTCGAGCCGATGCACCACAAGCATTACAGCAAACAAAAGATGGTTATTCTTTGACTTTGGTCCGTGATGGTAAAGCCTTATCAGAATCTTTAAACGGAGTGATTTATACAGAAGAAGGTTGGGGCGATAAGAATAAAAAGTCCTTAGCAGTTTCTATTCCTTTACATGCAGCAGTTAAAATGGACGACACTGTAGCACAGGTTGTTTCCTCTTCTGAAAATACGCAGAGTCAACCCGTTATCAATAAAAAAGTACAAACGACTGTATCTGATGGTTCAGCAAGTACAAGTGACAGCAGCTCTGTTAATCTGGTTGCCTCTGAGAATGACAGTAACTCTGTAACATCAAAGTCAACATCGTCCACACAACAAATGAGTTTAGGGATCGCACTATTACTCGCTTTTGTTGGCGGTATGATTTTAAATTTGATGCCGTGTGTATTCCCAGTATTGTCGATTAAAGTTTTGGGTTTTGTAAAACATGCAGGTGAGGGACGCCAAGAGGCTATTAAACACTCAATGGCTTATACCACAGGTATTTTGCTGTCTTTCTGGGTGCTAACAGCGATTATGTTGAGTTTTCGAGCTGCTGGAGAACAAGTCGGCGTTGGTTTTCAATTACAATCACCTGTGATGTTGGTGATATTGATTTATGTTCTATTATTATTCAGTTTAAATTTATTTGGTGTATTTGAATTAGGTACGTCCCTGACGACAATGGGTGGCAGTGCTGTTCATAAAAGTGGTTTATCGGGTTCATTCTTTTCCGGCTTATTGGCAACCGTATTAGGAGCACCTTGCGTCGGACCATTCTTAGGAACCACTTTGGGTTACACCATGACCCAGCCTAACTGGGTGGTGATTTTGGTTTTCACTTTATTGGGTTTGGGCTTAGCCTTTCCATTTATCTTATTGGCAGCGATACCTGGTCTGGCCAAATATATGCCAAAACCAGGCCGATGGATGGAATCCTTTAAACAATTGATGGGTTATCCGTTAATTCTGGCCACAATTTGGTTGTTAATTGTTTTGGCCGGTATGGTGGCAGTCAAAGATATTGAATATTTATTGTATACACTATGTATTGTTGCTCTGGCTGCCTGGGTGTACGGTCGTTGGAGTGTCCCTGGAAATTCAGAATCAACACGCTGGATAGCAAAAATATTTTCACTGTTGATTGTTGCTGGCAGCTTATACTATTGGCTCAGTGATATTGGTGATCGACGAGACAGAACAAAACGTGATTATCATCGCGAGATTGCTTTGGCGGTAACTGCTGAAATTAAAAAG
The DNA here is from genome assembly GCA_965230335.1 of Kangiellaceae bacterium. Taxonomy (GTDB): domain Bacteria; phylum Pseudomonadota; class Gammaproteobacteria; order Enterobacterales; family Kangiellaceae; genus CBDDKS01. The sequence continues at coordinate 2,908,102 of CBDDKS010000006.1, forward strand.
CGCAATTTAACCAATACAGATGGTAATCAAGTAAGCACTGAACAAACAGACGTTAATATTCAAGATCCTATTGAAAAAATAAGAATGGAAGCTAAAGAAAATAATGAAATCTTTTGGGAAGACTGGTCAAAAGAAACGGTTGCAGAGCTGCAAAAGCAGGGGCGGCCGGTGTATGTAGATTTTACAGCAGATTGGTGTTTAATTTGTAAAGTCAATAAAAAACGGGTATTCAGTTCAAAAGAAGTGGTAAAACGTTTCCACGATTTGGGTATTATTACCTTAAAAGGTGATTATACAGAAGAAGACGATGCTATCACTGAAATTCTGGAAGAATATCAAAGAGCTGGTGTTCCTCTTAATTTATTATTTGGTAAAGATGGGAAAGAACCTTATGTATTTCCAGAATCTTTTGGTGCACAGGATATGATGAAAGCTTTGGATGAAGTGTTTAAAAGCTAAAAGACATGACGTTATAAAAAAACCGAAATAGTTTCTATTTCGGTTTTTTTATGTTCAGGTTATTTATTGAATGCTTGTTTCTGGTTTAAAACTTAACTCAAGCCGACATTCATCGGCACCCTTATGCATACAGGTTGTATGTTGAATGCTAATAGTATTGTTGAAGTGAGACGCTGCACCAAAAATAAGCCCTTCCGCTAAAGCGCATAGTTTTCGTTTAGAACGATACAACAAAACCAGCTCTCCATCTTTGCCGTTATCTTCATAAGCAATAACTGGTAAATAAGCTTCTGGATTTAAACGTTTAACTTCTTTATGAATCACATCGTCAATACCTTTTAAAAATTTTTTTAAAGAACTCATAAGATCTTCGGGTAAATCCAAGGACTTAATTAAATAACCAAAAAATACTTCACCAAACACTTTTAATAAATCTGATGCCGGTATGCCGGTCTTTTCAGACAAAGCAGTGATTAGGGCGATAGCTTCTTCATCTTTATACGTCATGCCTGAGGTATAAACACCTCCTGATTCAGGCTGTACTTCATCCAATAAATCATTCCACATTTTCATGCCAAACTTATCGATAACCAACTCACTAAATTCTGTATATACGATACCTTGCATGTTGACCTCCTGATGGGTACTGGTTAAGTCATATGAAATATATTCAATAGACGGATGTGGGTTTCTATTAATCGGTTAGTAATGTTTCAATATTTGCCAAAAGGGCTTGGTTTTCAAAAGGTTTAGCCATTGCTGCATGGGCACCTTTTTGAAGTGCTTTTTCTAATTCATCTTCACCTTCTCCAGAAATAACCAGAACTTTTAATGCAGCGTAGCTGCTTTCATTTTGGATATAATCTAAAACTTCAAAGCCTGATAAACCAGGCATTTTTAAATCCAAAGTGATTAAACAGGGTTTAAATTGATGAATTTTTGTACCTGCAGAAAAGCCATTAGTTGCAATTTCAATAATATAACCGGCATTTTTTAATGCTCGGGCGATGGCTTTAGCCATGGAGCGATCATCATCAACGATGAGAATACGATTATTTCGAGGTTTTAATTCTTGTGGTACAGGCATATTATTTTCTTCTAAAAACTGTAGAAAACTATCAAGTGGAACTCGATTATCACCTCTACCGGGTAACTTATAGGCATTTAAAAGCCCTCGTTCAATCCAACGGATAACCGTTCTGAAATTTACATTACAGTATTTGGCAATTTCACCTGTGGTTAAAGTTTTTGACATAAAGCTCTTTAAAATTAGTTGGTTAAAGTTTTTATTTCGATAATATTTTTAAGTTGACTTATTTTTTCTTGAGTCAGTGCGTCAACCTGAAAATCTCAATTTGATTAATTAAACTATAGAAAAGCATGCATTAAAAGTCAATAAATAATGTTTTGACAGGTTAGTCATATAAGCTATACTTTAATTTATAGTCACTAATTTTTGAGAGGTTGTTATGTCCGAGCTTACTGCTGATAAAACGCCCAAAATATTGTGTGTTGATGATGAAAAGTCCATATTAATGGCCATAAGACGTCTATTTCGTGGAAAAGGGTATGAGGTGAAAGTCTCTGAGAGAGCTAAAGAAGCTTTAGAATGGATTGCAGAAGGAGAGGTTTTTGATGTCATTGTTTCAGATATGAGAATGCCAGAAATGGATGGTGCTGAATTTTTGTCTGCGGTTGCTGAATTTGCACCAGAAACCATGCGTATTTTATTGACTGGATATTCTGATCAAGAATCTACGGTAAAAGCAATTAATCAGGGAAAAATTTACCGTTACCTTAATAAGCCTTGGGATAACGCAGAGTTTTTAGCTGCTATAGAGCAGGCGTTAAAACAAAAAGCCATTGAGGACGAAAGGCGATTAAAGGAAAAGAAACTTTCCATTGTCAGTAAGAATTTACACAGCAAAGCAAAAAGTTTGCAAGAACAAGTGGTTACCGCTAATCAGGAATTGGAACAAACAGCCAGTTTTTTGGATATGGCACAAGAAACCCTGCAAAAAAACTTTGATACAACGCTCAAGGTATTTTCAAACCTGGTGAATATGCGAGTTGGTCAGTCTCATGCCAGTTCACAACGAATCGTTGATTTTGCCTGTGGTTTTGCTTTGAGTAAGGGGATTAAAAAAAATCAGGTTAAAGATTTGGAAATTGCAGCAACATTGTATCAATTAGGTAAAGTTGGCTTTTCTGATAGGTTGTTGTCATTAAATGAAGACAATATGTCAGAAGAGGAGTTGAAACAGTATCAGGCTTTTCCAGTGATTACCGAACAGGTGTTAATGCCATTGGATGCCATGCAGCCAGCAGCAAAGATTATTCGTCATCAAAATGAACATTACGATGGCAGTGGGTTTCCAGATAAATTAGTGGCAGAAGACATTCCACTGCCTTCTCGTTTACTTAAAATTATTATTGATTATGTGTATTTAAGAGATGTGCAACGTTTATCTTCAGACAGTATTTTTGAAACCATGCAGAGTGAAAGTGGGAAAAGTTTGGATCCCAATATATTAAAGCATTTCACTGCCTATATCAGAGATCATGATCAAGGTGATTTGGGTGATAGAAGTACAGGTAAGATCTACAGTAAATGTGTGGATGATTTAAGAGTGGGTATGCTGATTACAGAAGATGTCATGAATATGTCGGGTATTTTGCTATTATCCAAAGAAACAGAATTATCCAGCTCCATGATTTCCCGTTTATATGAATATGAAAAAACAACCGGTGAAAAAGTGTCGGTCAATGTGATGTTAGGTATTGAGAATACTGAATAGGAATAGTTGATAACTCTTTGAAATCAATAAAAAAGGTTTATTTGTTGTCCACAATATAAAAAAAACCCAGGCCTGTAGGCACTGGGTTAGGGGAAGTGATATCAATGAAACCTGCAAACTGGTTATTTTTTAACCATAGTTAAATAAGATGAATATGCAAGTGAAATGTAAAAAATTTTTTACATAAGTAAAAAATAAGGAATTAACCCACAAATATAACGAATTATTTGTGTTTTTTGCTACTCCTATGAAACAAAAATTTGTATACTCAGTCTAGTATTTATATATTTCTGTAAAATGATATAAGTCATTTTGGCTATAATTAATTGAGATTTCTGTTGGTGGTATGGTGTTGGTCATCACACTTCAATGGTTTTCAATAAAACCGACACTCTAAGGACAATTATGATTACATATCCTTTAAAGCGAATGAATAAACCTTTTCTACTGGTAAGTCTGTGTTTATTAATTAGTTTATTCAATACTCTGTTAGTCGCTAAAGAAGAGGCGCCCACAAAACCAGATGCTCTGGATTTGGACATCAGCAACATAAAAGCCATCGAATTAAAGCCAAAAAATAACTTTACAAAAATCAGCCGATATATTTCACAAATATTATCAGAAAGACATTATTTAAAACCAAAAATCAAAAATAACGACAGCTTATCTGAGAGTTTTCTCAATAAATATATAGAAATGCTGGATGCCAACAAAAGTTATTTTTATCATTCTGATATTAAAGCCTTTGAAGGATTTCGTTATACACTGGATGATTCAGTAAGAACAGGTCATTTGGATCCCGCTTATGATATTTATAACACGTTCCAAAAGCGTTGGTTAGAAAGATATCATTATGCATTGGGTTTATTAGAATCATCGTTTGATTTTGAAAAGCAGGAAGATTATGAGTTTGACAGAAGTGATGCCAAGTGGATGAAAAATAAAGAAGAGATGGATAGATTATGGAAGCAGCGTGTTAAGTCTGATTATTTAGCTTTATTGCTGGCTGATGAAAAAGAATCCAAGATAAAAGCATCATTAAAAAAGCGCTATAAAATGGCAATAAAAAGAATTTCACAAAATACAACACAAGATGTGTTTGATCTCTACATTAATGCATTTGCTTTAAGTGTCGAACCTCATGCCACTTATTTTTCACCGAGAGATGCAGAAGAGTTTGATATACAAATGAAACTGTCTATGGATGGTATCGGTGCACATTTAACAACGGAAGATGTGTATACTGTCATCACCAGTCTGGTAACGGGTGCCCCTGCTGAAAAAAGTAAACAGCTGAGTGATGGTGATCGTATTATCGGTGTAGGAGAAGGTGACAGAGGTGAAATGATTGATGTGATTGGTTGGCGACTTTCTGATGTTGTTGATAGAATCCGTGGAAAAGCTGGCACGAAAGTCAGATTAAAAATCTTGCCTAAAGGTGAAGTCAGTGCCAACGATTCAAAAACGGTTGAACTCTTTCGAGAAAGAGTCACCTTAGATGAACTTGAAGCAAAATCAAAACTGATTAATAAAGAAGTCAAAGGGCAGTCATTAAAATTTGGTGTGATATCCGTTCCTAAATTTTATGTTGATTGGGATGCAAAATATTCTCATCGTAATACAGGAAAGCCTGCTGATTATAAAAGTACAACGAGAGATGTTGCTAAATTTATTAAGGCGTTTGAGTCTGAAAATATTGATGGCTTAATTATCGACTTGAGAAACAATGGTGGTGGTGCGTTAGATGAAGCCATTGAATTGACAGGCTTGTTTATTGATAAAGGTCCGGTTGTACAGCAAAAAAATGCATTTGGACAAACCAATGCGTTTAATGATGAAGAAGCGGGTGTTGTCTATAGTGGCCCATTGGCCGTATTGGTGAACAGTGCCAGTGCTTCAGCTTCAGAAATATTTGCTGGTGCTATTCAGGACTATGATCGCGGTGTTATCGTGGGTGAACAAACTTTTGGAAAAGGTACAGTACAATCAGTAATGGATATTAATAAGTTTTCACTATTCGGCAATATGTTTGAACCCGATTTAGGTCAGTTTAAATTGACAACCTCAAAGTTTTATCGAGTTTCAGGTGAATCAACACAGCATCGAGGCGTGGTTCCTGATGTTATTTTTCCTTCGATAGAAGATGATGACGAGCGGGGTGAAAGCCGCTTTGAAAATGCTTTGGTTTGGGATACGATTGGATCGGCACAATATAGAACAGAAGACAGAATCAAAACACACATCCAAGCCTTAAATAAACGTTATCAGGAACGTATAAAAACGAGTTCATTTTTTAATTCATTAAAAGAAGAGATCAGTGAGTACCGACAAGAAAAACAAAAGAAAACACTTTCTCTTAATTTAAAAGCTAGAAAAAAAGAACAAACTTTAAAAAAAGAAAAACGTTTATTAAGAATCAACAAACGATTACAGGAAAAAGGACTTAAACCGATTAAGGACTTGAAAGATTTTGATGATTCGGTTTTTGAAAATGAAGATGCTATTCTAGACGAAACCTCTGAAATATTAAGCGATTTAATTGAATTTAGAGGAATTAAAAAAGTAGCAGAAAATCTCAAGAAAAAGGAAACATAAATCCTAAAAAATAGAACTTAAAAAGGGCTGCTTAATGTAGCCCTTTTTTATTCTGGATTAACTTTCGGGGAGCATTCCACGATTAAGTGGGCTTGCGCCTTTTGTATATGAAGCAGGTAGTTTCATTATTTCCTTTAATTTAAAGCCAGATTTGTTAACAGTAGCAACTTCCTTAATTTGTAAGAGAGCAATTTCTTGTACACGTAAACCAAGTTTGCGGCTTAACCGCATAATGGCAGTATTTTTTCAGGGTAATCATGCTATTGAATCCTTAAATTTGAGCATTGATATCTCCCAAATTTAGTACATGTTTATACTGAAATTTCTCTTTTGGTAACATTCCCCAAATCTTATTCTTTTCTCAGAATGAACAGCAATGACAATTTTCTGACATTTGAATATTTGTAGGAGATTCTTGGGTTTTGCCGGTATCAGGGATGTCAAAAAAATGTCTATATGGATTTTTTGTTTTTCTAACCTATTAATTTATAAAGAAAAAAACTCTATTTAAGAATTGGCTTTAATATTGCTTGTTAAATGTATATCTATTGAGATGTCATTGGAGAACAGGTTTTATGCCAAATGAAGCTGAAGAACAGAATGAAGAAACCAAAAAAGGTGGTAAAGGTAAATTAATTATTATTGTTGCTGCTGCGTTGTTGTTGGGCGGTGGTGGTGCTTTTTTCTTTATGGGAGGAGGGAGTGACAAAGGCGCTGATGGTGAAAAAGTAGAAGAAGTTAAAAAGAAAGAACCAGCTATTTATGTTGATATCGCAGGAGACATTATTTCGCCATTAATCTCACAAGGTAAAAAAAATCGTCTGGCACAGATTAAGGTCAGTTTTTTGGTAAGAGGCTCTAAATCTGAAGAAGCGGTTAAAAAGCATATTCCTCGTTTAAAAAGTGATTTGTTGGATTTATTAAGTGCGACTAAAGCTGAAGAGTTGATTAAACCGGAAGGGAAGGATGTTTTTAAAGCGGATGCACTGAGTAAAGTTCAGGCGACTATGACCGAAGCAGAAGGTGACAGTCATATCGAAAAAGTATTGTTTGTTAGATTTGTGATGCAGTAATTATGTCTGATGTATTAAGCCAAGATGAAATAGATGCGCTACTCCACGGTGTAGATGATGGTGATATTGATGTTGAGGAGGATAGCACCGATGAAGATGGTGTGACGTCGTATGACTTTTCTTCTCAGGAACGTATCATTCGTGGACGAATGCCAACTCTGGAAATGATTAATGAACGTTTTGCTAGGCATATGCGTATCAGTTTATTTAATTTAATGAGAAGGAGTTGTGAAATATCAATTAATGGCGTACAAATTATTAAATTTAATGATTACATTCATAGTTTATTTGTACCGACCAGTTTGAATATGGTTCGTATGCCACCTTTAAGAGGTACGGCATTATTTACATTGGAAGCAAAACTGGTTTTTATTTTGGTGGATAATTTTTTTGGCGGTGATGGACGGTTTCATGCAAAAATTGAAGGCAGGGAATTTACACCAACGGAACGACGGATCATTCATATGTTATTAGAAGAAGCCTTTGTCAATTTAAAAGAAGCCTGGACACCTGTGATGAATGTAGATTTTGAATATTTGGATTCAGAAGTCAATCCTTCATTAGCAACCATTGTCAGTCCTTCTGAGGTGGTTGTCATCAGCAGTTTTCATCTTGAATTGGAAGGTGGCGGTGGTAATTTTCATGTCACTATTCCGTATGCAATGTTAGAACCCATCAAAGAAAAATTAGATGCCGGTATACAAAGTGATAGAGATGGTGTTGATGAACGCTGGGCGACCTGTTTAAAAGAAGAAATTATGAGTGCAGAAGTGGATTTGAGAAGTGTATTAGTTGAAAAGGAAATGAGTTTAAAAGAATTAATGGATTTACAAGAGGGTGATGTTATTGAGTTTGACATGCCAGAAAAAGTGATTGTTGATGCAGGTGGATTGCCGAGTTTCCGTGCTTCTGTTGGACAATCCAATAATTACATGGCTCTGAAGATAAGAGAAGAAATTACCCGAGAACATATTATTAATACCCCTAAAAAATTAGACGAGTGAGTGAAGACAATATGACTGATAATGAAGATGATGTACTGGTATCTGACAATGCAGAAGCTTCTGATACTGCTCCATTGGAAGATTTACAGGATGAATCAAATAACGTTGATAGCGATAATCCCAAACTAGACGTTATTCTTGATATCCCTGTCACTTTATCAATGGAAGTGGGTAGAACAAAAATAGCGATTAGAAATTTACTGCAACTTAATCAAGGTTCTGTTGTAGAACTTGAACGGTTTGCTGGAGAGCCATTGGATGTGATGGTCAATGGTACTTTAATAGCACATGGTGAAGTGGTTGTGGTGAATGAACGTTATGGTATTCGCTTAACCGATGTTATGAGCCCGAGTGAACGTATTCAGAAGTTAAAGTAATATCGATTCAAATGTTGTTGAGGTTAACTATGTGCAGAAAAAAGATAACTGATCAGTTTTCTATGTGTAGAAAAATACTACTAGGTTTTTTTTTCTTAACGTCATCGGTTGTGATGGCGGACTCTTCATATAGAACACCTTCGTCAGCTATTTTTTCGGTATTTTTATCTCTGGTTGTTGTTATAGGTGTTATCTTTTTTTGTGCCTGGATGGTAAAACGAATCAATGGGTTTCAAGTAAAGCATGTCGGTCATATTCAATTAATATCCAGTTTAATGCTAGGCACTAAGCAAAAATTAATTATTGTTCAGGTTGGAAAAAAGCAAGTGTTACTGGGCGTAACCGCCAATAACATTTCGTCATTAATGGAGTTGGATGAAGTGATTGCTCAAGAAGATATGAATAAAAAGGAACCCTTGTTTAAGCAAATACTGTTAAAACAAAATAATCCCATAAGTCATGAGTAGAAGTGTCTGATATGAAATTAATATACCCATATTATTTTGTGAGTGGTTTATGAAAAAAATACTAAGCTTTAGTCTATTGTTTTTTCTAATATTGATTCCCAAAGTATTGATGGCAGAAATACCGGATTTATCAGCGATAAAGGTAACTACACTCGGTGATGGTCAACAGGAGTATTCAGTCACCTTACAAATTTTGATCATTATGACATTGCTGACCTTCTTGCCGGCAATGATCATTATGATGACCAGTTTTATAAGAATTTCAGTCGTTTTTGCTATTTTAAGGCAGGCCTTGGGTATGCAGCAAACACCATCCAATCAGATATTAATAGGATTAACTTTATTTTTAACCTTTTTTGTGATGCAGCCTGTCATATTAGAAGTGAATGAGAACGCGTTACAGCCTTATTTAAATGAAGAGCTTTCATCAGAGCAGGCTTTGTCTATTGCAAAAGAACCTTTTAAGCGATTTATGTTATCACAGACCAGAGAAAATGATTTGGCGATGTTTTATGATATTTCGAATATGTCATTCGATGAAACGCTGGAATTGGAAGAAAGAGTAAAAACAGTGGACTTGTCTGTTTTAATACCGGCATTTGTGACGAGTGAATTAAAAACAGCATTTCAAATTGGCTTTTTGTTATTTATTCCTTTTCTTATTGTTGATCTTGTCATATCCAGTATCTTAATGGCTATGGGTATGATGATGTTGTCGCCTTTAATTATTTCTTTACCATTTAAAATTATGTTGTTCGTGTTAGTTGATGGTTGGGCATTAGTGATAGGTACCATAGCTGGTAGTTTTGGGTAATGTACCTATGATATATCAGAGATAAATTATGACACCTGAAATTGTAGTAGAAGTTTTTCGTAGTGCACTTTTTGTTATTATATCTTTAGTGGGTGCTATTGTTTTACCTGGGTTAATTATTGGGCTCCTAGTTGCTATTTTTCAAGCAGCAACCAGTATTAATGAACAAACATTGTCTTTCTTGCCTCGTTTGATTGCTACTTTGTTAACCTTAGCTGTATTAGGTCATTGGTTTGTTGCTATGTTAGTCAACTACAGCATTGACTTAATACAAAGTATTCCAGAATTGATCGGATGATTGAGATTGCCTGGCCCGTTATTAATGAATGGTTAACCAGTCATATTCTGGTTTTTTCCCGAATTGCGGGAATGATTTCTGCCATGGCGGTTATAGGTACTCGCAATATTTCACCTAGAATCAAATTATTTTTGGCAATTGCTATTACGGTCATTGCATTACCGACGGTAAAAAAAACACCTGTATTGGATTTATTTTCATTATCTGCTTTTATACATATTGCTTTACAGGTCATGATAGGTATTGCGATTGGTTTTGTTTCCAGACTGGTTTTTGAAACCTTTATAATTGCTGGACAAATTATTGCCATGCAGACGGGTTTAGGCTTTGCCTCTTTAGTGAATCCATCCACAGGAGCAAGTGTGCCGGCACTTGGACAAATGTTTGTCATGATTATGACATTAATTTTTTTAGGGATAGATGGACACTTACAATTGATAGAATTAATTGTTAAAAGCTTTGAAACACTACCGATCCATGAATCTTCGATATTTTTTGTGAATTTAAAATTTATGGTGGATTGGGCAGCTATTTTATTTTCAACTGCATTTATGATGTCACTATCAGCCATTGTGGCTTTACTTATGGTGAATTTGACGTTTGGTGTTATGTCACGTTCTGCACCACAAATCAATATTTTTGTGATTGGTTTTCCAATGATGACGCTGGCAGGGCTAATTATTATATGGATGATTATAAAAAGCTTTATTCCTTATTGGATTCAACAACACGAAGCAGGTATTTCTTTGGTGTGTCGTATGATATTTTTGGAGTGTGGTAATGGCTAACCAAGATGCTGGTGAACGTTCCGAAAAGGCAACGCCCAAAAAAGAACAGAAAGCCAAAGAAAAAGGCCAGCTGCCAAGATCTAAAGAATTAACCACAGCATTGTTATTAATTACTGCGTCATTGATGTTATTAATCAGCAATGATTCAGTTGTTGATGTCACTGAAAAAATTATCCCTGCCTCTTTTTCTTTATCAAGAGAGCAGGTTTTTGATGAATCCTATTTAATCGCTACATTAGGAAGAGCAACCTGGTTGGCATTTGAAAGTTTTGCGTTTATTTTTCTTGTGTTATTTTTCATTGCGATCGTTGGCTCTATTGCATTAGGTGGATGGGCTTTTAATGCGGGTTCACTGGGTGTAAAAGGCAATCGATTGTCTCCACTGTCTGGTTTTAAGCGTATGTTTGGATTACATGCCTTGATAGAACTTTTGAAAGCTTTAAGTAAAGTATCTGTTGTTGGATTGGTTGCCTTTTTTGTATTGGACAGCAATTTTCAAAACTACCTTTCTTTAGGAAAAACAACACCACATCTGGAGTCATCTCAAGCAGTTGATTTATTATTTATAGGACTGCTTATGATATCCAGCTCATTGATATTGATTGCTTTCATTGATGTACCTTATCAATTATGGAATCACTCCAAACAATTAAAAATGACCAAACAAGAAGTGAAGGATGAGCATAAAAATACTGAAGGACGTCCTGAAGTTAAATCGAGAATTCGCCAGGTACAAAGAGAAATGGCTCATCGCAGAATGATGGAGACTGTACCAGATGCAGATGTCGTAGTGACCAATCCTGAACATTATTCTGTTGCTTTGAAATATGATCAAAACAAGTCTGATGCACCTTTTGTTATTGCAAAAGGGTGTGATGAAGTTGCGTTTAACATCAGAAAGGTTGCCAATGCACATCAGGTACCTATTATTGAAGCACCGCCTTTGGCCAGATCTTTATACTTTTCAACAAAGTTAGATCATCCAATACCCACGGGATTATATTTAGCAGTTGCTCAATTACTGGCTTATGTCTTTCAAATGCAATCTTATAAAAAAGGACAAGCAGTGCAACCTAATCCTATTTATGAATACCCCATACCCGATGAGTTGAAACGGTAGGTAACCTATTATGGCAGTCGCTCATGAAATGACAAAGAAAGCAATGAAACTCAGTGGCATAGGCACACCGTTATTACTAATCATGGTGTTGGCCATGATGATATTGCCATTACCAGCATTAATGTTGGACATCTTGTTTACATTCAATATTACACTGGCACTGATCGTCCTTATGGCAACGGTTTATATTTTGAGACCTTTGGAGTTTTCTGCATTCCCAACGGTTTTGTTAGTGGCGACTTTGTTGAGGCTGGCCTTAAATGTTGCTTCTACACGGGTGGTGTTAATTCATGGCCATACAGGTGCCAGTGCTGCAGGCAGTGTTATAGAGTCTTTTGGTTCTGTTGTTGTTGGTGGTAACTATGCAGTTGGTTTGGTTGTCTTTGCTATTTTAGTGATTATTAATTTTGTTGTCGTTACCAAAGGTGCGGGGCGTATTTCTGAAGTCAGTGCCCGTTTTACTTTGGATGCTATGCCTGGTAAACAAATGGCTATTGATGCTGATTTAAATGCTGGGTTATTGTCACAAGAAGAAGCCAGACATCGTCGAGCCGAAATTGCCAAAGAGGCTGATTTTTATGGAGCAATGGATGGCGCATCAAAATTTGTCAGAGGGGATGCTGTTGCCGGTATTTTAATACTCTTCATTAATATTTTGGGTGGTATAGCTGTGGGTATGGGACAACATGGCTTGGATTTTTCAACGGCAACAGAGTATTACGCTTTACTCACTATTGGAGATGGTCTGGTTGCACAAATTCCTTCATTATTATTATCAACTGGTGCTGCCATTATGGTGACTCGTCAAAATGACTCAAGGGATATGGGACAGCAGATGGTTAATGAGTTGTTTATGAATGCCAAGGTGTTATGGATAGCGGCTGGTGTTTTAGGCATCATGGGGATCATTCCAGGCATGCCACACTTTGCCTTTTTATTGTTGGCCATGGCTGCAGGCAGTGTCGCTTATTGGGTGACTAAAAAGAATCAAATTAAAATGATGGAAGAAGCTCAACGGGAAGCAGAGCAACAGAAAGTACAGGTTGCTGAAACATCAGAAGTCAAAGAATTAAGTTGGGAAGATGTTCCTGTGATTGATCCCATTGGCCTGGAAGTCGGATATCGTTTAATTCCTTTGGTTGATGTTGCACAAGATGGCAAATTGATGGGACGAATAAAAGGTGTTCGTAAAAAGTTATCTCATGAATTAGGTTTCTTGGTGCCGGCAGTCCATATCAGAGATAATTTGGATCTAGCGCCCAATGCTTACCGAATTACTTTAATGGGTGTGGCTGTTGGTGATGCTGAAGTTTATCCAGATAAAGAGTTAGCGATTAATCCAGGAAGAGTGTTTGGCAATTTGGAAGGTATTCAAACGCAAGATCCGGCTTTTGGTTTGGAGGCTGTTTGGATAGACGCCTCTCAACGGGAAGCTGCACAATCTATGGGATACACAGTTGTGGATTCCAGCACAGTAGTTGCCACACATTTGAGTCAACTGGTGCAGACACATGCCAGTGAATTGTTAGGACATGAAGAAGTTGAACAACTCTTAAAAAATCTTAGTCGTGTTGCGCCTAAACTGGTCGAAAATTTAGTACCCGGACTGTTACCTTTAGGTACGGTGGTTAAAGTACTGCAAAACTTATTACAAGAACAAGTGCCTGTTCGAGATATGCGTACTATCGCCGAAACTTTGGCGGAGGCTGCAGGAAGAAGTCAAGATCCTGCCATATTAACAGCGACGGTACGTATCGCACTAAGTCGATTGATTGTTCAGAATATCAATGGGTTAGATTCTGAATTACCAGTAATCACATTAGATCCAGCTTTGGAACAGTTATTGCAGAAGTCTTTACAGGCAGGCAATGAGGCGACAGTGAATATCGAGCCGGGTTTAGCTGAGAAGCTGCAACAGTCTTTAAAACAATCTGCTGAGAATCAGGAAGCTATGGGTAAACCGGCCATATTACTGACCTCTCCAGGTTTAAGAAGTAGCCTGGCGCATTTTGCCCGTTTCAGTACTCAGGGTATGCATGTATTAAGTTACCAGGAGATTCCAGATAACAAACAAGTGAGAGTTGTGGCAACAGTGGGTCAATAAATCAATGGTTGTAAAAAATATAATGATAAAACAGCAGCAGTCCCTGATCTCAATAATAAAAGTGATGATGATGGGTATTCAAACATTATGAAAGTAAGACGATTTTTTGCAAAAGATATGCGAACTGTTCTAGGACAGGTAACTCAAGAATTGGGCGAAGACGCAGCGATACTGCAAACCAATCAATTGGACAAGGGTGTTGAAGTTATTGCGGCTTCTGATTATAACGAAGAGGATTTTCATGCATTGCACTTAACATTACCAGAACAAAAAAATCGTATTCCCTATGCAGAAAGCAGCAAGCCATTATTTTCAGTAGAACAAGAGCAAGAAAGTAGTCATCGTTTAAAATCTAAGAAAGAAACCGTCACAGATAACCTTTCTTTAAAACGACAGGATGACTCATTACTATTTTCTGCACAGAACACAACACAAAATAAAACGCAAAATACAACACAGAATACAAAAGTTGATATGAAAAATGAGAAGTCATTATATGATGATTTTCCTTCTTTTGGATTAGAAGCAACACAACCTCTAGGTAATGAGATGGTTGATGTTAAACATCAGGATGAAACATTTGATTGGGTCAAAGATCCTGCCATTATCGCTATGAAAGAAGAGTTGTATTTATTAAGACAACTGTTACAGAGTCAGGTTTCAGAATTGGCCTGGCATAAAAAATGTGCCAATACACCTGTAAGCGCTTCTCTTGAAAAACATTTACGTAGACAAGGCCTGTCAAGAAGTGTTGTACAAGGATTAATTTCACAGGTAAAACAGACAGACAGTTTAGAGCAGGGCTGGCAGTACACTTTGGGTTTGCTGGCAAAACAGATACACACAACCCAGGATTGCATTTTGGATCAAAGTGGTTATGTGGCTTTATTGGGTGCTTCGGGTGTGGGAAAAACAACCACTATTGCTAAGTTGGCTGCCAATTATGCTTTAAAGCATGGCCGGAAGTCTTTAGGTATTATTTCGATGGACAGTTATCGAATTGCGGCACATGAACAAATGAAAGTCTACGGACGTATTTTGCAGGTTCCCGTACAAATCGTTAGTGATAATGCTTCTTTAAAAAAAGCACTGAATTACTTTTCTGATAAGAAAATGGTGTTTATTGATACTGCAGGGGCCAGCCATCATGATGAAGATTTTAAGCAGCAAATGCAGATGTTAGAAACTGAATTGGCATCATCGATTCGTCGTTATTTAGTATTATCAGCAACATCACAGTATCAGGTGCTTGATGAAACCATTCGTCGTTTTGCGTCAATGGATATCCATGCTTGTATCATGACCAAATTGGATGAGGCAACCAGTCTGGGTGAAATCTTGTCAATTTTGTATCAACAGTCTATGTCTATTGCTTATGTGACCTATGGGCAAAAAGTACCTGAAACCATCAAAGCCGCTCATGCACACCACTTGGTTTCCAAAATGGTCAGCCTGAGTAAACAGTTTGGCGAAACACTTTATGATGAATATCGCTTACCCTGTATTGGGGACAGTTAAATGATTTTGTCAGAACAGATGCAAAGAACCAGTGAATTAAATCGGTTAAATACTGTTATGAATCCCAAACCGGTTAAGGTGATTGCCGTGACTGGTGGAAAAGGCGGTGTCGGTAAAACCAATCTTTCCGTTAATATTGGGGTGTGTTTAGCACAACAAGGTAAAAAAACACTGATGTTTGATGCTGATTTAGGATTGGCTAACATTGATGTGATTTTAGGTTTGAAAATTAAACACAGTTTGGCGGATGTGCTGTCAGGTGATTGCGAATTAATCGATGCGATTGCCAGTGGTCCCGCTGGGTTGCAGATCATTCCCGCATCCTCTGGTATGAAACATATGGCAGAATTGGGAAAAATGGAACATGCCGGTATTATTAGAGCATTTAGTCAGTTAAATGGTCAGTTTGATTATTTGATTATTGATACGGCAGCAGGAATTACGGATAACGTGATTTCTTTTTCACAGGCATCTCAGGATATTTTAATCGTTGTGTGTGATGAACCGACATCCATCACGGATGCTTATGCGTTAATGAAAATCTTGCATAATGAACATAACATTGATCGATTTCATATTATTTCCAACATGGTGCGTTCAGCAAAAGAAGGGCGGGACGTTTTTAGTAAATTAACAAACGTGACTGGACGTTTTTTAGATGTTACGCTTGAATACCTGGGTGCGATTCCCTATGATGACAACGTTAGAAAAGCAATCAAAAAGCAGAAATCTCTTTTAGAATTGTTCCCGCGTTCAGAAGCTTCAACAGCAATAAAATCTGTCGTAAAGAAAATAGAGGCCTGGCCTTACCCTACAGAAGCTCGAGGTAATATCGAGTTTTTCATGGAAAGATTACTGCAACGAGGTATTACCTGAGGCAACACTTAATAAGAAGAGAGCCTATTTTTGACTGGTATCGATAGTTATAAACAAATCAGCTCAGATGAAAATATTGCGGTTCGCTATGCGCCCTTAGTTAAACGTATTGCTCATCATCTACTGGCGAGATTGCCTTCAAACGTTCAGCTTGAGGATTTATTGCAGGCAGGTATGTTAGGTTTATTGGAAGCCCATTCCAATTTTGATCCCAGTAAAGGCGCCAGCTTTGAAACCTTTGCCGGTATCCGTATTCGAGGTGCGATGATTGATGATATACGGAAAGGAGATTGGGTGCCTCGTTCTGTACATCGTAATTCAAGAATGATTTCGCAGGCCATTGCAGAAATAGAGCAGGAAACAGGAAGAGATGCGAGGGATAATGAAGTGGCACAGGCAC
This sequence comes from Kangiellaceae bacterium, assembly GCA_965230335.1. Lineage (GTDB taxonomy): Bacteria > Pseudomonadota > Gammaproteobacteria > Enterobacterales > Kangiellaceae > CBDDKS01. Next base: position 2,924,793 of record CBDDKS010000006.1, read on the forward strand.
TAGGGGTCGATGTTGAAGAATATCGAATGATGCTGATGGAGTCGAACGTGGGCCATATGCTGGATTTTGAAGAATTGGGGGTTACAGAAGATCATTTTTCAGAAGGTATGGTGGGTGAACAGCAGACACCGTATGACAAATTGCAATCTTTTAGTTTTAGAGATTCCCTGGCAGAGGCAATAGCTGGCTTGCCAGAGAGAGAGCGTTTGGTGTTGGCACTCTACTATGATGAAGAGTTAAATTTGAAGGAAATAGGGGAAGTTATCGGCGTGAGTGAATCTCGAGTCAGTCAAATCAATAATCAGGCCATGTTAAGACTACAATCTCGCTTAAGAGATTGGCGTAAATAGATTTTTTTGGCTAAGTTTAAATAGAGTTCTTAACAGACCCTATTCATTTATCTCTTTGGGAGGTCATGTTGGACAAAGATATAAAAATCCTGATAGTTGATGACTTTTCGACCATGAGGAGGATTGTAAGAAATCTTTTGCGTGAGCTAGGTTTTACCAATATCTCTGAAGCAGATGATGGTACAACGGCATTATCCAAATTAAAAGAATCTTCTTTTGATTTTTTAGTGACTGATTGGAATATGCCGGGTATGGCAGGTATTGAGCTACTGAAAAAAGTACGTGCAGACTCTGAATTAAATGATTTGCCTGTATTAATGGTCACTGCCGAAGCAAAGAGGGAGCAAATCATAGAAGCTGCTGAAGCCGGTGTTAATGGTTATATTATCAAGCCATTTTCAGCAGCGACCTTAAAAGAAAAACTGGATAAAATATTTGAAAGAATAGACAAATATTCACTGTAAATGATTCCAGTAATAAAGGCTGAACAATGTATAAAAAAGATAAATTATATCAAAATGAACGTTTTTTACATCTAGGAGTTAAATGTTCTCTTTCAGAGATCGGGGATGATATGTTATTTTTAATTGATCTATTTGCAGCATAGGGAAGGCATGCATGACCTTTGAAGCAGATGATGAAATTTTAAATGATTTCATTGTAGAAGCCGGTGAGATACTCGATCAGTTATCGGAGCAATTGATCGATTTGGAAAAAAATCCAGGCGATGAAAGTTTATTGAATACTATTTTTCGAGGGTTTCACACCATCAAAGGTGGTGCAGGGTTTCTCAATTTATTACCATTGGTTGAAATCTGTCATATCACTGAAAACGTTTTCGATGCACTCAAAAGAGGTGAAACATCGTTTACACCAAAGTTAATGGATTGTATTTTAAAGGCACTGGATTATGTCAATAAAATGTTTGCTGAAGTAAAAGACAAGCAGTTTCCTAATCATGTACCAGAAACTTTTTTGAAGAAACTATCATCCTTTTCCGGTGAGATTTATATCCCTAGAAATCAAAAAGTCCAAAAACCCATGGATAATATGGAAATGATAGATAACATGGAAACTAAAGAAAATAAAACGGATATTAATGAAGAGTTCCAGGAGGTGCTTCAGCAAAAAGGAAAAAATAATGATGAAATTACAGATGATGAGTTTGAAGCTTTATTGGATGAATTGCATGGCCAGGGTAATCCAGTGTCATCAAAAGAGGCTGCTCAATCATCAGATAAAAAAGAAACAGCAACGCCATCAAAGAAAACAGCGACATCCAATAGCAAAGCCAGAAAGAAAACGGTTAATAAGAAAGCACCAGAGAAAGAAAGTCCAAATACTGAAAAAAAAGAAGACTCTATTTCAAATGATGAGTTTGAAGCCTTATTACAGGAGTTAAATAAAAATCAGACAGAACCAGAAAAGAAACAATCAACAAAACCTCATTCTGAAAGCAAATCGGATAATAAAACAAGAGTTTTAGAGAGTCATAAAAAAACAACTGAAGAAAAAGAAGCTTCTAAAGAAAAAGAGATCTCTAAACCTATTATCAATAAATCCGTAGAAAAATCTCCCACAAATAAACCTAAATCATTATCAATGACAGCAGAATCGACAGTGAGAGTGGATACCAGTCGATTAGACGAAATTATGAATATGGTTGGTGAGTTGGTTTTGGCAAGAAACCGTTTAAAAATGTTGTCTCACAATTCAAATGAGGAAAAATTAATTAAAGCCGTTGGCGAGCTTGATGTTGTCACATCTGATTTACAAGGCGCTGTCATGAAGACCAGAATGCAGCCTATTAAAAAAGTATTTGGCCGCTTTCCCAGAGTTGTACGTGATTTAGCAAGGAGTTTGAAAAAAGAAGTGGCATTGGAGTTATTGGGTGAAGATACTGATCTGGATAAAAATCTTGTTGAAGCATTGGCTGATCCTTTAATTCATCTGGTAAGAAATGCCGTTGATCATGGTATTGAAATACCTGAAGAACGCGTTAAATTGGGTAAAAGCAGAACAGGAAAAATTATTTTATCTGCAAAACAGGAAGGTGATCATATTCTTTTGTCTATTAAAGATGATGGTAAAGGTATGAATGCTCATGAAATTAAAAAGAAAATTATAAAAATGGGATTGATGGAAAAAGAATATGTTGAAAGAATGAGTGACTCAGAATGTTTTAATGTGATATTTACACCAGGATTTTCTATGAAGGAAGAAATATCTGATGTATCAGGAAGAGGCGTTGGCATGGATGTGGTGAAAACAAAAATAACACAGCTCAATGGTAGTTTGACAATTGATTCTGTCGTGAATGCAGGTACGACTATTTTAATAAAAGTGCCTTTGACATTGGCTATTTTACCGACACTTATGGTGTCTGTGGGAGGACAGTCTTTTGCTTTACCTTTAGCGAGTGTTAATGAAATTTTTCATTTGGACCTCAACTCAGTCAAAGTGGTTGATGGACAAGAGGTTATTATTATAAGAGATAAGGCGCTGCCTCTATTTCATTTGGAAAATTGGTTACGTCCTAAAAGAGTCGAGCAGATTAAAAATAAAAATGAAGAGGCACATATTGTTTTGGTTCAGATGGGAACACAGACCATTGGATTTGTTGTTGATGCCTTGTTTGGACAAGAGGAAGTTGTGATAAAGCCATTAGGGGAATCTTTGCAAGGTACACCTGGTATGGCAGGAGCGACAATAACGAGTGATGGTGGTATTGCATTGATACTTGATATACCCAGCTTATTAGAGCACTATGCAAAAAAATAGCGCTTTATGAGTGAAAAAAACAGTATAGACACAAACATAAACACAAAAATGACTGGCAAGTAAAGTTATGATAAAAGTTTTAGTAGTAGATGATTCAAGTTTTTTCTGTAGACGTGTGGCTTCATTATTGAATGAAGATGTTGATATTAAGGTGGTCGGTATTGCTGCGAATGGAAAAGAGGCGATAGAGAAGGTGAAAGAATTAAAACCCAATGTGATTACTATGGATGTGGAAATGCCCGTAATGGATGGGATCACTGCGTTAAGAACTATTATGGAAATTCAACCAACACCGACGCTAATGTTATCCTCTTTAACTTATGAAGGTGCCAAATTAACTTTGGATGCTTTGGATGCAGGTGCAGTTGATTTTCAATTAAAAAGTTATGAAAGTATAGCTAATAGTGATAGTCAAAATGCTGTTGCTTTAAGAGAAAAAGTCAAAGAGATCGCCAAGGTTAAGAATTATGGTGTTTCTGCAGAAAAAAGTAAGTTGCAGAATTTAAAGCCGGCGACAGAGTTAAAAGAGATTCAGGAAAGACAACCTGTTTCTGAGTCAAAAAAAGAAAAACCCGCTGTTAAAGAAGAAGTAAAATTAAAAAAAGAAACATCAACGACGTCATCACAGTTAAAAAAACAATCGATTAAACTGATTGCGATTGGTGCATCAACAGGAGGACCAGTTGCCGTACAACATATTTTGATGCATTTGCCATCAAAAGTCTCATGTCCTATTTTAATTACACAACATATGCCCGCAACTTTTACAGGTGCATTCGCTGCACGTATGGATGGTTTATGTGAAATAACTGTAAAAGAAGCGGAAGACAGAATGTTGCTTGAAGCAGGCTGTGCATATATCGCTCCGGGTGGTAAGCAAACCTATGTTGAAGGTAATGAAAGTTCAAGTCGCTTGCGTGTCAGAGATACAGATTCACGCTTAATGTTTGCTCCTTGTATTGATGTAACCTATGTTTCAGCTGCAAAAGTATTTTCTGGTGATGTTTTAGCGATTATTTTAACAGGCATGGGAAGTGATGGTTGTGAAGGAGCAAAAATATTGCACAATAAGGGCGCAATGGTTTGGGCGCAGGATAAAGCCACCAGTGTCGTTTATGGTATGCCTTCTGCGATCATGCGCGCCGGTATAGCTGATGAAGAGTTGGCTCTAGGGCAAATGGCGGATAGAATTCTTCGGGTTGTTTGATGAACTCATTAGCATTTTTAGGTATTATTTTTGTTATTGTTGCTATTTTTGGAGGACAATTTCTTGAAGGAGGTTCACCGCTCGCATTATTAAATTTTCCAGCTTTTGTGATTGTCATGGGAGGTACTTTAGGGGCTGTGATGTTACAAAGCTCTTTAAAAGCCTTGGTTCGTTCATTAAAAATGTTTTTCTGGGTTTTTAAACCGCCTTTCATGAATTATGAAAATGGTATAAAAAAAATGGTTGTATGGAGTAATGTTGCCAGAAAACAAGGTTTTCTTGGACTTGAAAAACATTTGGATAAAATAGAGGATGACTTTGAAAAAAAAGCACTGTCATTATTAATTGATGGTAATGAGTCTAATACGATTCGGGATGTATTATTAATCGAAGTAAATCATCGGCAGCATGATATATTTCAGTCTGTACGTATCTACGATGCGTTAGGCGGTTATGCGCCCACCTTGGGTATTGTCGGTGCTGTTTTAGGACTTATTCAGGTTATGGGAGAGCTATCAGATCCATCACAGTTAGGTCCGGGTATTGCTACGGCATTTGTTGCTACCATTTATGGAGTTGGTTTTGCCAATTTATTATTTTTACCCGTTGCTAATAAATTACGAAATATTGTACAAGCTAAAAAAATGTATCAAGAAATGATTATAGAAGGTGTTGCCTTAATATCTGAAGGAGAAAACCCCAAGGTAATCAAGTCTCGACTTGATGGTTTTAGACCATTATAAAATCTTTGTATACTTCAGTAAAAGAGGATTTAATGATGAAACAGATGATTGATGAAGACGCTTCCTCCGTAGATAGATGGTTGGTTTCCTATGCTGATTTTATGACATTATTGTTTGCTTTTTTTGTTGTCATGTATTCGGTTTCACAAGTGAATGAAGGCAAGTATCGTTTGTTAAGCCATTCGTTACTGGCAGCATTTCAACCCATTCAATCAAAAAATAAGGAGGTAGAAATTATTTCAGATTTACAGAAAAATAGTCAGGGAACGGAAATGATGAATATATTTGATAAGAACAACAGATTACAAAATAATACAACATTGAATAATGAATGGCTTAAGCAAGGTACTTTTACAAATGCTGATGATATATTGAATAAACAGGATGCACTCATAAGTGTTAAGCAACAATTGGAAAATAGTTTTTCAGATTTAATAGAGAAGGACTGGGTCAATATTGAGTTAGGAGAAAAATGGCTTGAAATTAATTTAAAGAGCGCACTTTTATTTAAGAGTGGTAGTGATCAATTAGAATCCAATGCAAAAATTGTTTTGAATGAAGTGGCTCAATATTTGTTAGAAGAACGTAATCTTATCAGTGTGCGAGGGCATACGGATAATCTTGCAGTGAATAAAGCCCGCTTTTCTTCAAACTGGGATTTGTCTTCTGCACGATCAGTTGCTGTCGCAGAACTATTAGAAAAACAAGGTGTAGAAGCGGTTCGTTTAATGGTTGAAGGTTTTGGTAGTATTCAACCTATTGCGAGTAATGAGACGCTAGAGGGAAGAGCTAAAAACCGTCGTGTGACTATTGCTGTATCACGTGATCAATTGGCTTCAATTCAAGATACGCAACAAAAAAATACATCGCCAATCGAGAATTTTGATAAAGCTCAAGAAAAACAACAAGAGGTCGAATTTGATTTAATTCGGTTACCCAATGGTGCTTTATTGATTCGAGGAAAAGATGTGAAAGACGATATTCCTCTGCAAAAAAATGAATAGTTTGCGAGACTTTTTATAAAAGTCTATTATTATCAAATAGATAGGTAAGTAGTCAACAATAGATATGGAACATTTATTGCTTACTATTTAAATGTGTGCTTTATATTACGTGATTAAGTCAAAAAAATGACGAAGTCACTGACATAGGTAATGTTTATGAATCACGAAGAAAATGAGAGTTCAATTGTCCAGACATCTGAAAGTAATACCTTGTTGCAGTGGGTTACATTTAAGTTAAGTGGAGAATTGTATGGCGTTAATGTGATGCAGGTTCAGGAAGTATTACGCTATACAGAAGTTGCTCCTGTACCTGGTGCACCGGATTATGTGATGGGTATTATCAATTTACGTGGCAACGTGGTTACCGTGATTGATACTTGCTTAAGATTTGGATTACCACCAATTGAAGTGACCGATAATACAAGAATTGTGATTATAGAAGCACGCAAACAAGTCGTGGGTATTTTGGTTGATTCTGTTGCAGAGGTGATTTATTTACATGAATCTGAAATTGAGCCGGCACCTAATGTGGGTAATGAAGAAAGTGCCCGATTTATTCAAGGTGTTTCTCATAAATACAATGAGTTATTTATTTTAGTGGATTTGGATAAGTTACTGGATGAAGATGAATGGAATGAACTTGAGTTTCTTGAATAGAGCTTTAAAAACACATGATGCATAAAAGGTAGTATGACATGATAGAGCTTATTTTATTTAGTGTTGTCATTATTCAATGTGGTGTGATTATTGCCTTATTGAAAATGCATAAAGCTTCACATAATGTACAAAAAGACATACTGCATTTAAAAGAAGAAATGAAAGCTTTGACAGTGGGTAGCTTTGGTTTGGGAAAAAAAGTATTTAACTTTCAAAAAAATTTACATCATATAGAACAGAAACAACAGGATCTTTCTTTTCGTGATACTGCGGATAAACCCTTTGAGCAAGCCGGTAAATTATTTAAAAGAGGAGCAACTGTAGAAGATGTTGTTGAATCTTGCCATTTATCGAAAGGTGAAGCTGAGTTATTAAAAAATATACTCACCTTGTCATTGCATTAAAGTGCAAAGTAATGACTTTTAATATTGGGAATGATTGTTTAAATAAGAGGGGGATATTGGAAGTTATTTTATCATGAAAGTTTCTATTAGAATTAAATTGTTACTATCCATTTCATTTGGGTGTGTTTTATTACTTTGTCAGACTTTAATTACGTCTATATTTATATCAAAACAGCAAGTTCATGTTACTGCACTGGCTGATGCAGCAAAGGGTCGCCTATTTGTTGATTTTTTGCGAGATTCGATTTTGGAAATTTCGGATAGGGCCGACAAAATCAGCAAAGTGGATAATAAAAAAGATGGTTTGGATGCACTGGGTGTATATTTTGATGATGTTATATTAAAATTAAAACAAATTGACAATAAAATTGAAAAGGGTGAAATTAAAATTGAATTAGATGTAAAAATAAAAACTTTAATTCAACAATTGGAAGATGGAAAAAAACTTTTTGAAGAAAGCATTTTGGATGAGAGTATGAATGATGAGGATTTGTCGGATGTCTCTGCATGGCTTAATGTTCCTTTGTCTGAAATTGTGAGTGTTCTCAATAAAATAAATCATGAATTTATTGATCAAATAAATACAGCGATGATTGAAGAACAAAAAAACAAGAATAAACCTATCATGTATGGCTTTATTATCTTTTTTATATCAATTATTGTTTTATTTTTATTTGCCTGGTTTTTTTCAGCAGATATGTTGAAAACAATCAATCGTATTTTGACAAAGGCCAAAAAAGTATCTATTGGGGACTTAAAAGATTTAACAGAGCGACGTAAAAGTAAAAATGACGATGAGTTGATTCAATTGGATCATTCGATATTTGATATGACGGCATCATTAAGAGAACTGGTTGTGCAAATTCATAACTCTTCCAATGAACTGGTTTTAGCAGGTAATGTATTATCTGATATTTCCAAAAACTCTCTTGAAAGAGTGAATGAACAAAATGAACATGTTGCAGGCATTAAACACTCTATCTCGCAGATATCACAGTCATCTAAAAATATTAGTGATATTTCACAGGAAACGGTTAAAACTTCAGAAAAAGTAACGGCAGAATCCAAACAAAATTTTGATGTGATTAAATCCATGTCTAACTCAATGAAAAGTCTGGCTCAGGAAACAGAAAATATAGAAGATTTTATTGTTACCTTTGAAAAACGCGTTTCAGATATCAATAGTATTCTTACGGTTATTAATGGTATATCTGAACAAACAAATTTGCTGGCATTAAATGCTTCTATAGAGGCAGCCAGAGCAGGTGAACAGGGCAGAGGTTTTGCAGTGGTTGCTGATGAAGTAAGGGCTTTGGCACAAAGAACACAAGCATCATCTGAAGATATTAAAACCATTATTCAGGATGTAGGCAATGGTGTTAAAAATATTGTTGACGCATCAAGGGATGTTAGACATAAAACACTGGAAACCAGCCTCATAGCCAAACAGTCTGCAGAAACTGTTAAATCAGCAATTGACTTTATTTATGGATTAGAAAAGGAAAACATTCATATTGCTACTTCCATCAGTCATCAGAACCTATTAATCGATGAAGTTGTGATGCTATTGGATAAAGCCATGCAAAATGAAGTACAGGCTTTGGATGCCTGTAATATGACATCAGAGCAAAGTCAGTATATCGCCAAATTATCAAATGATTTACGAATCCATGTTGACAAGTTTACTGTTTAGCCTTCGCGAAGGTTATTTAAGAATCGTTAGGCTCTGTTGATTTTTTTATCATGTATTTCTAGATAGCATGGAAATAATCCCGTTAAATGACTTCCTGTTTTTTTATTTTACATTTACAATATCAATTATTATCCGTTTTAAGAGTTTAAAAAGTATGTCTGATCGTTTATGGAATGTTGCCATTGTTGGCGCGACGGGAGCCGTCGGAGAGGTGATGTGTGAACTGCTTGGTGAGCGACAGTTTCCGATAAAAGAGGTCTTCCTGTTAGCCAGTGAGCGTTCAGCCGGCGAAACCCGAATGGTTGCTGGTCGTTCAGTCAAAGTGGAAAATCTTGCAGCGTTTGATTTCTCAAAAGCCGATATTGCTCTTTTTTCGGCGGGAGGCAGTGTGAGTCGGGAATATGCTCCTAAAGCCGCAGCTGCTGGATGTGTTGTGATTGATAATACCTCTGAGTTTCGTTATGAAGATGATATCCCTTTAGTAATACCAGAAGTGAACCCTCAGGCTATTGCCGAATATCAACAGCGTAATATTATTGCTAATCCTAACTGTTCAACCATGCAAATGCTGGTTGCAATCAAACCTATTTATGATGCTGTTGGTGTCAGTCAAATACATGTATCCACTTACCAGGCGGTTTCTGGCTCAGGCAAGCAAGCCATGAATGAACTGATGCGTCAAACAACAGATTTGTTAAATGGCAGAGAAGTGGTTAGTGAAGTCTATCCATGGCAGATTGCATTTAATGTATTGCCACAAATTGATGCCTTTCAGGAAAATGGTTTTACCCGGGAAGAAATGAAAATGGTATGGGAAACACAAAAAATCTTTAATGATGACAAGATTGAAGTACATCCTACAGCAGTAAGAGTACCTGTTTTTCATGGTCATTCAGAATCGATATATCTCGAGACTTCTGAGGCCATAAACAGAGATAAAGCCATGCAGCTTTTGAGATCAGCACCAGGGGTTAAAGTTCTGGATGAACCGGAAAAATCTCAATATGCACTTCCTGTATCCCATGCTTCAGGTTCTGATCATGTTTGGGTGAGCCGAATACGCCAGGCGTTAGGTCGTCGTCATGGTTTAAATATGTGGGTTGTTTCTGATAATTTACGAAAAGGAGCCGCATTAAATACGATTCAAATTGCAGAAGAGTTAATACAGAATCATCTTTAGTCTTTTTTTGAGATATGAAAATAATTTCATGAAATATATAAAAAAATTTATTTTAGCTTTTGCTTTTTAGATAAAACAAGTCAAGAGTGAATAAGTGATGTATTCATGAAGTAAACATTTTAAGTATTTCGTTTTGAGACGTAAATCTCATTTTAGGTAGTATGTTTCAAAAAATATTTACATAAAATCTAATGTTTTTGCTATAGTTACTGGCATAACATGAAGATGATTCTTAAGTTTAAGACCCTGAAATTAAATTAAACAAACCGCTACTACTATTCAAATAGTCCGTAGTTCAAGGGAACCCCACTATTATGCTTCACAATTTGCAACGAGTATTTTGGGTATTTTTAGCCCTATTCGTTCACTCTGCCTACGGTCTCGGACTGGGGGAAATAGAATTAAAATCTGCATTGAATCAACCCCTCAAGGCAGAAATCAAATTAACCAAATCAGGCGATGTTCCTGAATTGGGCGTGAAGGCGTCATTAGCCAGCAGAACTCAATTTGAAAAGCTGGGTATCGATTATTTAGTGCATTTAAAGGATATTCGGTTTAAGACAGTAAGACGTAGTCCAAAAGAACTGGTGATTGAATTAACCACAAAAAAACCGGTTAAAGAACCTTTTTTAAGTTTTGTTGTTGAGCTTATCTGGCCTAATGGTCGAGCATTGCGTACTTATACGGTTTTGTTGGATTTCCCCGTATTTAAGGAATCTGGCTCTGCACGCATTCGATCAGTGACGACAGAAAAAAAAATTTCATCCAGGCCCAGTAATCGACAAAAAAGATCTCGCGTTTCCTCCTCCAGAAAAACATCTCGTAATGATTTCCAGGGCAATACCTATGGGCCGGTAGGTAAAGATCAAACGCTTTGGGGCATTGCATCAGAAATAAAAAGTGATTCAGTCAGTATTCAACAGGCATTAGTGGCTTTATTTAAAGAAAACCCGAATGCATTTATTAATAACGATATTAATAAATTGAAAAGAGGGAGCACTTTATCTATTCCATCAGAACAGCAAATGGTGAATGTACCTCATAGGGCTGCTTTAAGAGATATCGTTTCGCAAACTCGTAAAACAAACAATACTGTTTTAGATGCATCTTCAAGAAAAAACACTGCGGGCGCCAATTCTACGACACAAAAAGATCGATTTAAAATTTCTGCACCTAATACTGAAACCGGTTTGTCAGATGGTGCCAGTGGTTTGGGTAATGATGGTGAGGCATCAGAAGCCATTAAGCAACAGTTGATATCCAGTCAGGAAGCTACAGAAACATTAAAAGCAGAAAATGAAGTATTAAGACAGCAATTACAAGATGCACTGGCACAATTGGAACAGGTAAAAAAGAGTGCTATTAATATTGAAAGTGCCGAAGGTTCACTGTTAGCGAATAAAGAAAACCTGGATAAAGCCGAAGCTGATTTATCGGACAAGAATGTATTTGAAGCAGAGGAAACATTGACTGAAGAATCTGATACAGCTGAAGTAGGTGAAGAAGAGAGTGCAGATACTCAAGAAAATGAAATAGCAGAAGTCGGTGAAGAAACATTGGGTGAGAATGTTTCTACAGATGATAATTTATTAACAGAAGAAACAACATCAACAGAAGAAGCAACCGATAGCAATGACGAAACACTGGATCCTGCCAATCAAGTGGCTAGTGTCGATATTGAAAAGACACAAGTCGCCAGCAATACACTCAACCCTGGTGTTGATCAAACTCATGTAGAAGAACCAACTTCATGGATGGATAATGATGTTATCAAATATGGTGCAATAGGTGGTGTTCTATTACTTTTGACCGCTTTTCTGATATTCTGGAAAATGCGTCAGAGAATGTCTGATGATGAGTTTCAGGATGACTTGGTCGCATCAACAGAGAATATGAATTTTTCTGCTGATATGGATATGAATGATGATAATTTACTCGATGTTGATAATGATTTACTGGAAGATTTAGAGCCCGGAGAAAAATTTGATACGCAGACATCAACAACACCAGATGCTGATCCCCTTGGTGAAGCTGATATTTACATGGCTTATGGTAAACATGATCATGCTGAACAATTATTGGTTCAGGCCATAGAAGATGCACCAGAACGTTTGGAATTAAAAGTGAAGCATTTGGAATGCATTGCTGATGCCAAAGATAAAGAAAGATTTGATGCACAACTTGATGCTTATCGTACTGAATTGGAACAAGATGAAGAATCTATGACGATGGTAGCTGGATTCCAGGAACAAGCCTGGCCGGAAGGCTCAGCGGCAGCAGACGAGTTTGATTTACCATCAACTGAAGAAATTTTTGGAGAAGGTGATTTTACAGCAGAAGATGCAGAAGAAGTTTCTAATATGCTGGAAGATGAGGCCTTATTGGAAACAGCTTCAGAAGTCGATGCTTCAGAAGAAGTGGCGACTCAATCATTGTCAGAGGATGATATTCTGGGAGAAGAAACAAATTTTGATACCGATGATTTTGACTTTGATTTAGACGGGAAGGTAGAAGAGCCTCCACCTGTTCCTGATATTGAGTCGGAAGAAGATACCTTTTCTTTAGATGAGAGCCCAATAGATTCTGATACTGAGTCGGATATTGATGATACCGTATTAATGGATGAAGAACTCAATGACTTTGATTTGTCAGAAAGTATGGACTTTGATATGGATGGTGAATTGGATGATTTGGAAACAGGTGATGCAGAAGAAGCGTCGACAAAACTGGATTTAGCCAGAGCTTATATTGATATGGGTGACTCAGAAGGTGCCCAGGAAATATTAAGGGAAGTCATTGAAGAGGGTGCTCAGTCTCATAAAGATGAAGCTTTAAAGTTGTTGGAAGAAATACAGTAATTATTATTTTAACCGTTTTTTGAAAAGATCATGATTATTGCTGCCGGTATTGAATACCAGGGAACACAGTATTGTGGTTGGCAAAAACAGTCTCATTCACCTTCCGTTCAAGCCTGTCTGGAATCTGCTTTGTCTCAAATTGCAGATACACCCATAACTGTCTTTTGTGCTGGTAGAACAGATACGGGTGTTCATGCCAAAGGTCAGGTGATACATTTTGAAACAAATGTAGAGCGTCCGGAGAGAGCATGGACTCGAGGTGTAAATACGTTATTGCCAAAAGATATTGCTGTTCAATGGGTGAAAACGATGCCCTCAGATTTTCATGCACGATTTTCAGCCGTATCACGTCAGTATCATTATGTGATTGTCAATACACCTTATCGTCCTGGTATTTTATCCAATAGGGTTACTTGGGAAGCACAATCACTGGATGCTGAACTGATGCACATTGCGGCACAAAGCTTATTGGGGGAGCAGGATTTTTCTACATTTCAGGCAGCCAGCTGTCAATCCACATCATCATTTCGGTGTGTTTTTTCAGTGAATGTTATTCGACAGGATGACTGTGTTATTGTGGATATTACTGCAAATGCTTTTTTGCATCATATGGTGAGAAATATAGTGGGTTCTTTAATGTCTGTCGGTTTGAAGAAAAAGGGTGTTGATTGGATTGCCTATTTACTTAGAGAAAAAAATCGATGTTTGGCTGCACCGACAGCCCCTGCGGAAGGCCTATATCTCACACAGGTTTCTTATCCTGAACAATATGCCTTACCCCTGCCCAAAGCATTAGGATTATTTAATTTATAACCGAATCAGTATCTTGGCACAGAGATTTACTCTGTGAAAAATCTTGTCGTTTACGATTAGCCAAATAAGAGCCTTTGATTTTTCGTGAGTCAGGGTAAGAGACATGGTAGAATTGCATATGTTGATACCCACCTGTTGCCAGTGAGTGTGGATATCTATTTATTTGAATCGATATTTTGAGAAGAATACATGACTTGGTTAGATAGAATTTTACCGAAACGTAATACACCTTTCGATAGTCGAAAAAAATCTGTACCTGAAGGGGTTTGGTCAAAGTGTGGGCAGTGTCAGGCTGTTTTATATAAAGCTGAGCTGGAACGTTGTCAGGATGTCTGTCCTAAATGTGGCTTTCATATGCGATTATCAGCAAGGACAAGACTTGAGCGTTTTTTGGATAAAGACAGTCAGTTGGAATTATTTGCCAATCTGAAACCTATCGATATACTCAAATTTAAAGATTCTAAAAAATATCGGGATAGATTGAATGCTGCACAAAAGATGACCAAGGAAAACGATGCATTAATCGTTATTTCAGGAGAAGTCTTGGAAATTCCTGTTGTTGCGGCTGCTTTTGAATTTCGTTTTATGGGAGGATCAATGGCGTCAGTCGTTGGTGAAAAGTTTGTCAGAGCGGTGAATTATTGTATTGAACAGCAAAGGCCCTTGATTTGTTTTTCAGCCAGCGGTGGTGCACGTATGCAGGAAGCTTTGACATCTCTTTTACAGATGTCAAAAACCAGTGCTGCTTTGCACAAACTGTCACAGGAAAAATTACCCTTTATTTCCGTGCTAACCGATCCAACCATGGGTGGAGTTTCAGCCAGTCTTGCCATGTTAGGTGATGTCAATGTTGCAGAACCTGGTGCGTTAATTGGTTTTGCTGGTTCCAGAGTGATTGAACAAACCGTCAGAGAAACACTGCCAGAAGGGTTTCAAAGAAGTGAATTTTTGTTAGAAAAAGGAGCTATTGATATGATTATTGATCGTAGGGAAATGCGACAAAAACTGGCATCTATCCTGTCAAAATTGCTGCATCTTTCTGAACCTTTAGAAGAAAAACAAATCGAAAAAACAGAGTCTGAAACTCCTGAAGAAAAAGATATTTGATATTTTACACCATGCCTCGTGATTTAAATGAATGGCTCAGCTATATCGAATCGTTACATACCAATGATATTTTACTTGGATTAGACGGTGTAAAAACGATTGCAAACCGTCTTAAGATCAATTCGTTTGATGCCACTGTCATCACAGTTGCGGGAACCAATGGTAAAGGTTCCTGTATTGCTGTCATTGAAGCCCTTGCTTTAACTCAGGGTATGCGTGTAGCCACCTATACATCACCACATTTACAGACATTTAATGAACGTTTAAAAATAAATGGGCAGCCGGTATCCGATGGTCAGCTCTGTGAGGCTTTTCAAATCATTGATACTATCAGAGATGATGTGCCATTAACTTACTTTGAGTTTACAACATTAGCTATTTTTTGGCTTATCAAGCAACAAGATTTGGATGTGATTATATTGGAAATCGGTTTGGGAGGGCGACTGGATGCCGTCAATATTATTGATAATCAGTTAGCCATTATTACCAGCATTGATTATGATCATATGGATTGGCTGGGTGATACTTTAGAAGAGATTGCTGCAGAAAAAGCAGCCATAGTTCGAGAAAATGCAGATGTTATTATTGGTGAATCCAACATACTGACTTATTTGCAGCCTAACTTACCGAAAGTATCCAATCTTATACTTGCAGATAATGTGTCTTTATTGCCTGATTGGTGGCCAGATATTTTAGAGGATGTAGATTTTGATTCTATTCATCCTGTGTCTATGGCTGCTGGATATTTAGCGGCAAAATGGTTAAATATACCTTGTGAATCATTAAAATTATTTCATCAATCTATGTCCTGTGTTAATTTAAATGGTAGGTGGCAATCTCTTGCAAATGTAGATGATACCTGGGTTGACGTTGCACACAATCCTCAAGCAGTGAACAGTCTTATACAAAAAATGACACGTCAAACCCATGTTCAAAAATGGTATGCTGTTTGTGGTATGTTGAAAGATAAAAATAGCGTTGCAAGTCTTTCTCAAATTGCCGAATATGTTGATGCCTGGTATTTTGTTCCAACACAGGGTAAGCGAGGACAGACTGCAAACGAATTAACACACCAGCTTCAATGCTTACATTTACCGGATATCAATATTTGTGAAACCTCGGTTCATGCAATAAGACTAGCTGACTCCAAAAGGCAGCTTATGTATTCAAGGCAAACGAACACTCAAACCTTACAGGAAAAAATAGGCATTATTGTGTTTGGTACATTTGAGGTGGTTGCCAGTTCTTTGTCTCACTTTGCCAATGAATCTTTGGTAAATGAGATCTTAATGGACAAGGTTGATAACCTGTAAATAAAGGTAGATATATCATTATGGCAAAATTTGTTGACCAGGTTGTAAAACAACGTTTGATTGGTGCTGTTGTCTTAATAGCATTAGCTGTATTATTTTTACCCAGTATGTTGGGTAAAAAGAAAGAAAGAAAAGTATTTGAAAGTAAAATACCCAAAGAGATATCAGTAAAATTTCAAACATTGGATCATCAAACATCAAAGGATACCCAGAATAGAGAAAACGATAAAAACACATCGTCTAAACAGGACCAGATGACTTCTGACAATACAATGACACTTAAGAAAGAAACAGAATCAAGCCAAGAAAAAAGTATCCCAATAAAAGAAATCATTTCTAAAGAACAAATATCCACCACTAAACAGAAAAAAAATCAAGTATCTGAAAAACCAAAGCCAGTCTTAGAAGCTGTTAAAAAGTCAGGTTGGGTTATTCAAGTGGGTAGTTTTTCATCCAAAGAAAATGCAGAAAATTTGGCCAAAAAATTAGAAACCAAACAATTCAAAACATTTGTTCGGCATAAAGATGTCACCAAAAATCAAATGCATTATCGAGTATTTGTTGGTCCATGGTTAAATGAAAAGCAAGCAAAGCAACATCTTAAAGAGATTAAACAGTTTACAGGCTTAACGCCTTTATTGACGAAATGGCGTCCTGACATTCATTAAAAAAAGAGTATGCATTTATATGATGTGGTTTGATTGGGTTTTAGTCGTCATTGTTGCTTTATCAACGGGCATTAGTCTGTTAAGAGGATTTGTTAAAGAAGCCCTGGCATTAGCAGGATGGATCCTGGCTTTTTTTGTCGCAAAATTCTTTTACCTGGACTTGGCAGAGATATTAATCAATACCATTGAAACACCCAGTATTCGAAAGTCAGTGGCTTGGGTTGCTTTATTTTTATTGGTACTGATAGTTGCCGGAGCAGTAAACTTTTTAATTGGTAAAATTTTAAAACATGCTGGATTAACAGGAACCGATCGCTTATTTGGTATGTTTTTTGGCTGTATTCGCGGTATACTTTTGTGTACTTTACTGATCATAGCGTTAAAAAGTTTTACCAGTGTACATGAAGATCCCTGGTGGACAGAGTCTGAACTCATTCCTCATGTTGAAGTTGTTGCGGAATGGTCTTACAAACATTTAAAAGAAATAGCACCAGACGTTATGGTAAAGCTAGATTCTATTATTGATATTTAAGGTGACTTGCAATTATGTGTGGTGTTGTTGGTATTTTGGGTCAATCTGCAGTGAATCAAACATTATATGATGCTTTAACGGTTTTACAGCATCGGGGGCAGGATGCGGCAGGTATGGTAACCCTTCATCGCGGAAAAATGATTATGAGAAAAGCCAATGGTTTGGTGCGTGATGTGTTTCAGGATAGACATATGGTACGTTTAGCCGGCAACATAGGCATTGCACATGTGCGTTATCCGACTGCAGGCTGCGCCAGTTCAGCTGAAGCGCAGCCCTTTTACGTGAACTCTCCTTATGGTATCACTTTGGCGCATAATGGTAATTTAACCAATGCGGAGCAATTGAAAGAAGAACTCTATGTGAGTGATAAACGACACATTAATACCAATTCAGATTCGGAAGTATTATTGAATATATTGGCACATGAGTTACAGAAAGTTCAGGCTCAAAATTTAAATTCGGAGCATATATTTACAGCAATGGAAGCACTTTATGAACGTTGCCGTGGCGGTTATGTGGCTGTGGCTCAGATTCTTGGTGTGGGTATGTTATTTTTCAGAGATCCTCATGGCATTAGACCCTTGGTCTTTGGTTCGAAAAAAACCGATAAGGGCATTGAATATATGGTGGCATCAGAAAGTGTGGCGTTAGACTCACTGGGCTTTTCTTTGGAAAGAGATGTTGCTCCTGGTGAAGCTGTCTTTGTTGATATTGAAGGAAATATCCATCACAAAGTGTGTGCGAAATCCACAAATTTTATCCCTTGTATTTTTGAACATGTCTATTTGGCTCGTCCAGATTCCATGATTGATAATGTTTCTGTTTATAAGGCCAGATTAAGAATGGGAGAAAAATTAGCTGAACGCATAGAGCGTGAATGGTCCGATCATGATATTGACGTTGTTATTCCAATTCCGGATACCTCAACAACCAGTGCAATGCAGTTAGCTCATGGATTAGGCATCAAAATGCGACATGGTTTTGTAAAAAACCGTTATATAGGCCGGACATTTATAATGCCTGGTCAAAAACAAAGAAAAAAATCTGTACGGAATAAATTAAATGCCATTGGCTTGGAGTTTAAAGATAAAAATGTTCTTTTGGTTGATGATTCCATTGTAAGAGGAACAACCAGTCAACAAATTGTTGAACTTGCCAGAGAAGCCGGTGCTAATAAAGTTTATTTTGCTTCAGCATCACCACCTATTCGGTATCCAAATGTTTATGGTATTGATATGCCAACAGCAGATGAGCTGGTTGCTCATGG
Source organism: Kangiellaceae bacterium (assembly GCA_965230335.1). Classification (GTDB taxonomy): domain Bacteria; phylum Pseudomonadota; class Gammaproteobacteria; order Enterobacterales; family Kangiellaceae; genus CBDDKS01. Next base: position 2,943,370 of record CBDDKS010000006.1, read on the forward strand.
TAAAACAGTTGAGGATATTACTGATATTATCGGTGCGGACAAGCTGATTTATCAGTCGATAGACGATTTAGTTGCTTCTGTACAAGAAGGTAATCCTAGTATAAAACAATTTGATTTATCGGTTTTTAATGGTCAATATTTAACAGGAGATATTGATAAAGACTATTTAGATGAATTAGCAATACGAAGAAATGATTTAGCAAAGGAAAGTCGATTAATAGAAGAGGGCATCAGTACAATCATGGATCTTCATAATGAAGGTCATCATTAATGTTTACATAAAACAAGGATTTTAAAAAGGAATAAAATTATGCATAAATATGACATCATTATGCTGTTGTTATTGATAATATGGAAACCTTCCTTTTCTCAAAATAAAAATGTCAAAGCGACACCTATGGAAAGTGATTTACATGTCATTAATTTAAGTATAGAAGATGGTTTACTTAACAGTTATGTCGATGGTTTTTCACAAAGTCACAATGGTGCAATGTATATAGCAACAGCAGCCGGCTTGAATATCTATGATGGATATACCTTTAAAGAAATCCCTGAACATCCAAAAGATCCTTACTCACTTAAAGGATTAATTATTAAAGATGTACTGGTGGATTCTAAAAAGCGAGTATGGATTTCAACACTAGCACACGGTATATCCTATTATGATATAGATGAAAAGCGTCTTTATCATGTTACAGTGAAAGGTTTTCCAAAAGATAAAATAGAAGGTTATAATTTTTTAACTTTAGGTTCAGATGGAAAAATCTGGGTTGCTTTTTCGGACAACCTCTACGTGTATAATGAGGAAAAAAAATATTTGGAATCTATGGAACCATGGATAAAAAAATCCTTTAGTTTTAAGGATTGGACAGACATTACTGCTTCAAAAAATAAAGTGCTATTTACCTACAATGGTTGTGTCGGTAGTTTTAATATCACAACTAAAGTATTTAATGAAGAATGCTTTTTAAACTATCCTGATGATATTGTTCAGCAAAATGCCAAAAGTATTGTGGCTGATGATAGTTACTTGTGGATCGCTAAAGGGCCTTATCTTATTCGTAAACATATTAAAAAACCGGAAGAATATAAAGTTTATGAATTGGAACTTGATCGAGATAAGATGTCACAAATCAATGATTTAATGATAGATAGTAATAATATGTTATGGGTTTCATCTGATGATGGTGTGTTTACTTACAATATAAATACAGATAGTTTCACGCATTATAAAAAAAATAAGCTGGATAATTATTCATTGGATTATCATGAAATTGGTACATTATATGAAGATCAGAATGGATTGATTTGGTTAGCCAGCAAGGGAAACGGACTTTATATTTTAAACCCAGATTCAAGAAAAATTTTTAATTACTTGTTAAATAAGGAAGCCTATCAATTAGACAGTGAAAACTATATTACAGCAATATTAAAAGATAGATTTGGTTATATATGGTTAGGCACACGTTCGAGTGGCTTGATGCGAATTGATAGAAATAATCAAAAAATTGTACATGCAAGGCTGCCCAAGCGTGTTGATGGTTATCGTGATACGGCAATGGATATTTATTTGGATATGTATGACAATTTATGGGTTTCCACAAAGGCAGAACTTTATATTATGGATCCTATTACATTAGAAGTAAAAGTAAGTTATCGATTTGCAGTTAAAGATAAAAAGGAATTACAGGAAATTTCTGAAGCAGCTATTTTGGAAGATTATAATGGAGATATATGGTTATCGGCTTATGAAGGTCTATTTAAAGTGATTAAGCTGAATGGAAAAATACACTCATTTAAAGATATTTTATTTGAAGACTTTTCGAAAAAATTTAAAAGTGATACTGGTATTTCGAATGAAGAAATTAATTTAATGCATTCCAATATTGATGGTGCATTCTGGATTGCAACTACAAAAAAAGGATTATTGTATTGGGATAACAAAAAAGATATATCTTACACTTTTACACATCAATCTGATAATAAAAACTCTATTTCTGGAGATGAAGTTGTTTTTATTCATGAAGATAAAAATAAAGCATTGTGGATTGGAACAAGGTTTGGATTGGATAAATTGACTTACCATGAAAGCGATATTAAGAATAGTTATATTGAAAGAATATTGGAAAATAAAAAAATACCCAATAAATCTGTTTCATCTATTGCCTCTTCAAAAAATGGAGAGCTATGGTTTACAACAAAAAATGGTTTATATCGATATGCACCAGGTAACATTTTAAATGCTGATTTGAAATCAAATGAAAATAAACTTATGAGATTTACTGTGCTTGATGGTTTAAAAACCAATGAGTTTATTGAGGACTGTTCTCATCACCACTTTGATGGAGAGTTGTTTTTTGGAACAATTAGTGGTGCCATATCTTTTTATCCTGATGAATTTAATTCAGATGAATATAAGCATAACTTTGTTCTTTCAGAAGTATTAACCGGAATGGAAAGAAAAATAGATGATCAAGCGATAAAAAATAAAAAAATCAGTGTGCATGAGAAAAATAGTATGATTTCATTAACTGCATCAGTTTTGGATTTTTATTTTTCAGATATTATTAAGTATCGCTATCGTTTATTAGGTTGGAGTAAAGAATGGGTGGAACTGGAAAAACGTAAGCGAACCATTCACTTTATTGGGCTTGATGCGGGTAATTATATTCTTGAAATACAAGCTTCAAATAAGAACGGTCAATGGTTAAACCCAGTATTGAAAATTGATTTGGAGGTAAAGCGTTATTTTTGGGAGTCAGGTACACTTTATTTCTTATATGGTTTTATATTATTGTCACTCATTATTTTTGTTATCTATTTTTGGTACATTCGTTTTAAGAAAAAACTCAATAAAGTGGAATTGAACTTATCAGATGTAACACATGCAAAGTTATCATTACTTGATGAAGCCAATGCTCTAAAAGAAATGATTACATTAAAAGAAAAAAAGATCCATCATTTGAGTATTGAAAAGGATGAACTAGAGGAAAAAATATTAAGTTTTGGTGAAAAGGATTCAACAACCCGTATGTTTAATCAAAAATATTTCATTAACTTGATGTCTTCTTCAATAGGTGAGGAAAAAAATCAATTAATTGATGAGAGTGTGCTGATCGGCATTACCTTTTTATTGAAAAGCCAGAAAAATGAAGAAATCAATAAAATCAATTATGAAAATGTTGTTTTCCAATTGTCTGATACTTTAAAAGATTTTTTTCATGGCGATGCTTTATTTTGTCGATGGGATGAAGGTTCAATTTTAGTTATGGAATCGAAAGCGTTAGAGTTGGTTGTTGAAAAAATAAAAAGTTTATATGCTATTATTTCTACAAAATATTTCGACTTTGGAAATGGCAATTTAACAAGATTGACGATTAATATTGCATTATTAAAATTTCCTGATAAAGACACATTGAAAGATGAAAATAGTAAAGTAAAAATATGTTTGTTTATGGAGGATTTGCTGGCTTATTTGAGAAATGAAAAACAAAAAAGTGGTGCTTATTTGTTGGAAATAAAATCTGATAAACTAAATTATTCTATTGATCATTATTTAACTCAGGGTATAGAAATATTATTGGAAAGAAATATTTTTCAGTTGTCAAAAGTAAAAATAACAAATGATACCACATCAACCTGATCTTATTGATAAAGTGAATATAGACATGAAACAATCAAACATTTTATTTTATTTTTTAATATTTTATCCATTATTATCCTATGCCAGTGCACCGATTATTAATAATCAGGCAAGATTTTACCCTGTCAAAGCTGATGCAGGTATGGTTGTGACTCAGGATTACCAGGCATCTAAGGTGGGCATGGAGATATTAAAAAAGGGAGGCAATGCCATTGATGCTGCGGTTGCTATTGGTTTTGCAGAAGCGGTGACTTTGCCAAAAGCCGGTAATCTGGGAGGTGGCGGCTTCATGTTAATTTACCTGGCAGATACGCAGTCTGTACTGGCGATTGATTATCGGGAGATGGCGCCTTCAAAAGCTAATAGAGCGCTTTTTTTAGATAAAGAAGGGAATGTTGATCATGACAAGGCCCGTTATTCTTTATCATCATCCGGTATTCCAGGAACTGTAGCTGGATTATTATATGCATTAGAAGCCTATGGTAGCTTTAAAAGAAAAACAGTCATTCAACCGGCTTATCATTTGGCAAAAAAAGGCTTTATCGTTGATCAGGCCTTTCATGAAGCATTAGAAGCAAGAAAGTCTATTTTGTTAAAAGATAAAGACTTTAAAAAGTTTTACTTTAAACATGACAAGGCTTATCCCGTTGGTGAAAAAATTCGACTACCTGATTTAGCCAAGACTTTAAAATATATCATAAAAGAAGGAAAGCAGGCTTTTTATCAAGGTGATATTGCCGATAAAATAGTTAATTTTATGCAAGAAAATGATGGGTTAATAACGCATCAGGATTTACTTCAATATCAAGTTATTGAAAGAGAACCTATTCAGGGTTGGTATCGAGGTTATCAGGTTTTTTCTATGCCGCCACCGAGTTCAGGGGGCATTCATATTATTCAGGCTTTAAATATGCTTGAACAATATAATATGAAGACATTTCAGTGGGGAAGTGCACAACATATTCATAGCATGACAGAAGTATTTAAACGAATTTATGCAGATAGAAGTCAACATCTGGGCGATCCGGATTATTATCCAGTACCTGTGGATCAATTAACGGACAAAAACTATGCAAAAAAACGAATTAAAACCATTTCCAATACGCATGCAACAGATTCTCGTCAAATTTATCCAGGTAAATTGAAAGAACTGAAAGAAAGTCCACAGACGACACATTACAGTGTTATTGATAAGTGGGGAAATATCGTTAGTAATACCTATACTTTAAATTTTAGTTTTGGTTCTGGAAAGATTGTTCCCGGAACGGGTATTATTTTAAATAATGAAATGGATGATTTTTCTGCAAAACCAGGTACAGCAAATGCTTATGGATTAATAGGTGGTGAAGCTAATGCCATTCAACCCAATAAACGTCCATTAAGTTCTATGTCTCCTACCATTATTTTTAAAGATAAAAAACCTTATCTTGTGACCGGAAGCCCTGGAGGCAGTCGTATTATCACCAGCGTAATCAATCAAATTGTCAATATGATTGATTTTGATATGAATGTTATGGAATCTGTAAGTGCTCCAAGATTTCATCATCAATGGCTACCGGATACTTTATGGGTTGAATCAGGCTTTTCTCCTGATACCTTATCCTTATTAAAAAATATGGGGCACAATATTCGTATCAGTCGGGCTTATGGTAGCATCCAGGCGATACATATCAACGAACAGGGTGTGTTTTTTGGTGCAGCTGATCCAAGACGTGACAGTGCCAAAGCAATGGGTTTAATGAAAAATGGTTATCAAGTTGTTCATTAATCCATGATGCTTGAACCATAGACTCTTCAAATAATATCCGAATATAAGCAGTGTGATATGACAGATGTAACATTAGTTAAACAATTTTTAAAATGTGAAACACCTAAGGCATGGTTGAATCTGGCTGTTGAAAATAAAAACATACTACTGATTGATCATGCCCGATGTGAAAAAAAAGCAGCATCCACAGCCCTCAGTTTAATGTTTCGTTATCCTGATAAGAATCATCTGTTAGTCAAGTTATCTCGTTTGGCAAGAGAAGAATTAAGACATTTTGAACAAGTGTATGACATGATGCAAATCAGATCGATTGAATACGTTCATCTCACAGCATCACGTTATGCATCACAATTACGTAAAGAAATACGACAGGGTGAGCCTTTATGTTTGGTGGATACTTTAATTGTGGGCGCCTATATTGAGGCGAGATCCTGTGAAAGATTTTTTGAATTAGCTCCTTTATTTGATGAAACGGATCCAGAACTGTCCAAGTATTATCGTTTTTTATTGAAATCTGAACAGAGGCATTTTCAAGACTATCTGCAATTGGCAGAAACCTATACAAAACAGGATATTACCTCAAGGGTAACTCTGTTTGGTGAACTGGAAGCCGAGTTAATTCAATCAAAGGATGAGGACTTTCGTTTTCATAGTGGTGTTTTATAAGAAAATCTGTGGTAGGATGCATCCACTAGAATGCCCAATAAGCCCGAAGCCTGTTTTGACGAGTTTTGGGTTCTAATAGCCAGTATTTGAGGTTGTTATTTTGCTTAATATGGTCCCTGTTGATATTTATAGAGTGCAATTTCAGGATGCTCGGAATAATATTCGGAAAGCTGAAGAGGCTCAGTCATTGGTAGTACCTGTTAAAGCAACAAGAAACACTTCCTTTTATTCTCAACAAACACCATCCAGACTGATCAAAAAACAGCAAAAAAACCATTGTGATATTTTAAAAAACGATAATCAAAACACTTTATATACATCAGAACATTTAGTGGGTTGTGAAATTGATATTATCGTATAATAACAAAAATAATATTTATAGTTATCAATAAACGTCAATATGGTCGCCAAAGATTCAACCTACAATTTTACCGAGTTAATGACGCAAACAAGAAAATTGGCAGCTGAATATCGTCGTACTACCGGACAATCATTACCTGTCACATCTGAGTTAGCGCGTTTTGATGCCTGCCGTTTGCTGAATTTAATTAAAGATGAAGATGATGACGATTTTGTTTTTAGAGCCTATACAAAAGATGAATCTTCCAGTGACGTCAATACAGCATCTTATGAACGTTTGCAAATAAAAGGGAGAGTCATTTTCCCTGGTCAGAAAGCGAGACAGTTTGTTGGACAACTTAATTTTTCTAAGCAATGGGATTGGACAGTGTTGGTTATTTATAATGCAGATTATCAGGCAACTTCTATTTATCAGGTGCCACGTGATGTTTTAGAATCTCAGGTGAATAATGAATCTCGAAATAAACGGGGTGCATTAACTGTTGTTAAATTTAAAGCAATAGGTGAGAAACTATGGGAACTTCACGCTGAGCATGATCATTAACATCTGTTGTTCTTAAATATTTTAAGATAGTTAAATAATGGATATTCAAACATCCAGTAAAAACTTAGTGGCGGAACTTTTTTCGACCGAAGGTCCTTTTTCTCATGTTATTTCCGGTTTTCGGGAACGTGAACCACAAAAAGAGATGGCTGTTGCGGTGAATGAAGCAATGTCAAAACAGGAAGTCTTATTGGTTGAGGCAGGAACGGGAACCGGTAAAACATTTGCTTATCTGGTGCCAGCTTTTCTGCAATCAGAAAAAGTGATTGTATCTACCGGTACTTTGAATTTGCAGGATCAACTGGTTTTTAAAGATTTACCCGTTGTTGCCAAAGCGCTCAAGCGCTTCCCCAAAATTGCTTTATTAAAAGGCAGACAAAATTATTTATGTCTTTATCGAATGGAGTTGACACTATCAACGGGACAATTTACTCACAAAGGCACTGCCGAACGTTTGGTTCAAGTGCATCATTGGCAAAAAACAACGAAAGATGGAGACTTAAGTAAAGTGGATTTTTTGTCAATGGATGATGAAGTCATACCTTTTATTACCAGTAATGCAGACAATTGTTTGGGTAGTGATTGTACTTTTTTTGATGACTGTTATATTGCTAAAGCAAGACGTTCAGCGATGTCCGCTGATATTTTAGTCGTGAATCATCATCTATTAATGGCAGATTTAGCTTTGAAAGAAGATGGTTTTGGTGAGTTACTTCCTAGAGCTGGGCATTATATTATCGATGAAGCCCATCAACTTCCAGATGTTGCGACTACATTTTTTGGACATCAGTTAAGTAGTCGGCAAATTCGACGTTTAGTTCAGGATATAGAGTTGGTCTATCAAAGTGATGCAAAGGATTGTCGTGATCTAATGGTGCTTGCACAAAATGTTGCTGGATCGGCTGCAGAATTTAGAGAGGCGTTAGTTGAAATAAGTGGACGGCAGTTTTGGCACAAAAGTTATTCCAAAGAAATAGTATCTGAAGCTTTTTCTTCTTTATCTGACAATATTCATAGTCTTGAAACCTGTTTAGAACCATTGATAGTCAAAAGTCGAGAATTAGAGCAATTGTATGAGCGTTGTCAGCAATTAAATAAAGTCAGCAGTTTATTTACCACCCATGATAAACAACATGTACAATGGTTAGAATGTTTTAAAAAAGGTTTTTCATTACATACAACACCTTTAAATATTGCAGAACCTTTTCAGGAAGCCATTGCGCCACTCAAAACATCAAGTTGGACTTTGACGTCGGCAACATTAGCTGTCGATAACCGTTTTGAACATTTCCAACAACAATTAGGATGGCATCAGAGTCAACGTCTTATTTTGAATTCACCTTTTCATTATAAAGAACAAGCGTTACTTTACTTGCCGAGAAACCTTCCTAATCCAAACGCAGATAATTATACTCAAAACCTTGTAGAAAAAGTATTGTCATTACTATACGCTTCTGAAGGAAGGGCATTTCTGTTATTTACCAGTTATAAAGCATTGAACGAAGCCGCTGATTTATTAGCGCCTCATACAAGTTTTGAATATTTTGTTCAAGGCAGCGCGAGCAAAACCGTATTGCTGGATGCTTTCCGTCAATCAAAACAAGGTGTTTTATTAGGTACTATGAGTTTTTGGGAGGGTGTTGATGTAGCGGGTGATGCATTGAGCCTGGTGATTATTGATAAATTACCTTTTGCATCACCTTTTGATCCTGTACATCAGGCTCGAATAGAAGCCATAAAAAAAGAAAAACAAGATCCTTTTACTCATTATCAATTGCCCCAGGCTGTGATCACATTGAAACAGGGGGCAGGCAGGTTGATTCGTAGTTTTGATGATAAAGGTGTACTTGTGATTGCCGATCCACGACTCAGTGCCAGACAATATGGTGCTCAATTTTTAAAAAACTTACCTTGTTTTTTGCGAACAAGATATCACGATTTGGTTGAAGAGTTTTTACAGGATTTATGATATATTTTCATAAAAAAATATTTTAAAAAAAATGACTTGTATAGCCATTGAAACATCAACAGAAGCTTTTTCGGTGACTGTAAAACACAATAACCAGTGTGCATCATTTTACGATATTGCACCACGCCAGCATGCTCATTTGTTACTACCAACATTACAGCAGTTAATGCAGGATGTGTATGCAAGCATGTCGGATATCTCTCTGATTCTTTATGGCTGTGGACCAGGAGCATTTACTGGTGTACGCATCGCTGTTTCAGCTGCACAGGGTTTGGCTTTTTCCCTAGGCTGTCAAACATTGGGTGTATCCAGTCTGATGAATCTTGCTGTACAGGGTTTTAAAAAATCTTCTGCAGACATTGCTTTTTGTGCAATAGATGCCAGGATGGGTGAGGTCTATTTTGCAATATATGAAAAGGTGACTTTGAATGATGGTACTTGGTATTGCCGTTTAATGAATTATGAAGAGGTCGTACCACCTAAAGATATTTTTTGTGATGATGTTCCACATGGAGCATCCTGTGTAGCGATAGGCAGTGGATGGCACAGTTATCATGAAGCTTTAAGTCATAGGACAGGCAATCATGAGTTAGAGATGATCGATGCTGTTTATCCTGATGCTGATACGCTTATAGAAATAGAAGCTATGAATCATTTATATCCACAGATACAAGAAACATTACCAGAAAAGGCTACACCCATCTATTTACGCAATAGTGTGGCAAAGAAATCCAGAGCTCAGGTTAAATAGAAATCTCAATTTAATATTTGATTTGCAAAGGTTTATTGTTATTTAGTAAACTTAAAGAGTTAACGATTAAAAAATGAATAAAACGTTAGTGAGTTAGGTCATTGATTCAGTCTATCCATCAAAATAGCGTTCCATTAATAACGAAACAGGTTCATCGGGAGACCCTTCAGCCCAAAGAACCTGAGAAAGTGGATGTGCTTCATAGGGAGCGTTCTAACTCTGTTCAAGGGACTTACTCAAAATATACCCATAAAACCGACTATTCAGAGAATCATTTACGCAGAGATGATAATAGTGATCTGCGTTTTTCTGCTCAAAAAGCCATTTCTGAACTTCAAAGTATCGAACATATTGCATCACCGACAAATGTTGAGTTGTTTGGTATTGATTTTTACGCTTAGATTCCAGGGATTGCGTTGCTTATAACTAATCTTTTTTAACTTTTATACTCTTTTTGTTAACAAAAGCAGAACTGGATCGTTATTGATATTGAGCATATGATAACCATTGGGTTAATTTGTTTGCATTACTTTTTATGGCTGTAGATCTGCATTGGCCATAAAGCTTATAAAATCTTATGAAAAATCAAGGTGATAAGTATGAAATATTATAATTTACATTATGTTTTGTTAGTACTTTGTTTGAGTGTTTTAGGTGGCTGCAGCCTGATGCCCAAATCACTTCAGGGTGAATATAAAAATGTCACTATTGATGAAGCCAAGCAACATAATGCTGAACATGCTGTTCGGTGGGGAGGGGCTATCGTACGTGTTGAAAATAAGGATAATAAATCCGTCATCGAAATTGTTTCTACACCTTTAGGCTTAAGTGGGCGTCCGCAGGATCTTGAAGAATCGACAGGCCGATTTCTGGCTGTTGTTGAAGGCTTTATTGACCCTTTGATTTATAAAAAGGGTCGAGAGATTACGGTTGTTGGTTTAACGTCCGGCGTAATCGATGGCAAAATTGGTGAAATGAGTTACCCATTTGCTGTTATTTCTGTCACCAGTTACCACTTATGGAGAGAGAGACCTTATTATCCTAATTACTATTATCATTACAGACATCATTCGTATCCATCCTATTGGCATTATGGTTTTTTCTATAGCCCATCCTATTGTTATTATCACCCTTATTACAATAGATATTTTTACCACAACTTAGGAGAGAGGCATCATTATCATTATTCAGGGATACGTTATTCAGCCCGTTATGATAGAAAACGACTGCCTGCAAAAACATTCACTCCTGCTTTTAATCCGTTGAGAGCATCAGAAGAAACCAAAAGAATAAAGTCTGCAGCAGGGGGAGCCGCACTTAGAGGTGTCTCGACAAGAAGAAGTATAGCGCCACAAGTTTCGGGTAAAGGACGCAAATCGCTCAAAAATAAAGACTCAGGAACTTCAAGATATTTCAGAAAATCAACCAGGGGCAGTGTAAAAAGCTATCGGTCCAGTGCTAAACCAGGAGCAGGTCGTTCAGGGCGAGGTTATTCTAGAAAGTAGAGCATCTTTACTTTTTTATGAACCAGGGCGTGTTATATACATACCCTGGTTTTTTAGGGGCTGTTTACTTTTGTGGAAATGGACCTCCAGATTTAAATGGAAATTCATTTCTAACTGGACCTTGAGAGTACATACCATTTTCACCAAAACCTAAGGATGTATTGGGTGCAGTAGCATAATTTTGCCATCCATCAGTATTTAAATTCCGGATATTGCCTGTTGTTAAATCTGCCATCCATTGAAAATAATTTTCAGATTCAGGTCGATTAGGCCCCTGATTACCTCGATAACCAAAATCAGGTTGATTGTGTAAAGCAATATCATTGCCATTGGATGCTTTTCCTCTACGACAGCATTGACGTCTTGTTGTATCGAACCAGTATTGTATTTCCAGCCCATGTATTGATTCGTGCCAAGTACCTACACGCCAATCATGTTTATTATTTGTAAAATAATGATACTGTGAGCGAGTGATATTATCTTTGAAATACCCGCCGCCGCCATAGGCTGCTGATGGACCCCAAGAGCCCATTCCAGGATAAAAAATATGAATATTATCAAACCAGCCTGATTCTTTTTCGATATAAAGATCTAATTCTCTCTTGATATCATTTGCACGTAACCACTCATATTTGTTATTGCGCCATATAGCGCTTTTGATAGGAAATAAATCATCAACAATAACCACTGCCATATTAAAACCGATTTCACCATGAGTATAGTTGGCTGTAAATGCTTCAAATTTGCGTATTTCATCAACATAATCATCAATGACTTTTTGTGAAAGCGAACGTTGAATTCTTGGATGGCCCCTTGCCGGGTTGGCTGAAATATCCACTGCTTTATAGATTAATACCAACCAGGTAAATGTAATTTTTGCATTTTCTAATTGTGATGGGAATAAAAAGTCAAAGTATCGGTTTTTGGTTCCTTTTATCGTAATATTAATGGTTGTTGGTGTGCCATCTTCTGTGGAGACATTAAATGTTTGATTAAATGAGTCACCGATAAAAATATTATCCATGGCAGCATTTGCAGTAAAACGCCAGTTTCCATCGGTTGATAGTACAAGTTCACCAATGGTTTCATTAATGGAAATGGGCGTAAACCTATCATCTGGATTGTCGATATCTGAGGCGTTGAGAATCCCTGTCGTTGTTAATGGAGCATTATTTTCTAGAGTTTGATGAGCATTAGAAACAATGGCTTCATCATTTGTACCATTGATGATAATCGTGATACTTGTAGAAATACCTTCTTGTGAAATTATTTCAAAGGTTTCATTGACATTATCGCCTTCATTTAAATCATCAAATGTAGAATTTGCTGTAAAGTGCCAGCTTCCATCAGAAAATAATTCCAGATGACCAATGGCTCCTGTCATTATTTTAGGTGAAAAGTGAATCGTTGGATTGCTTGTTGTTAAATCACCTGATGTGGTTAAAATGGCATCTGTTTCTGTTAAATGCTGAGTGTGACTGGCTATTCTAATGGCGTCCTGTCTATTGTTGCTACCACAACTGATAATCAATAATAGTAGGGTTACTGTTAAAATAGAATGTCTATCTATTTTTGGTAATTTGGATATGTGTATGAAGAATTGTTTTTTTAGCATCAAAAGGACCCCTGTATGCTTTTGTATTGTATTTAACACATTTATCCAAGGTAAAAACGATTTCATATGCAAAAGGTTAACTTTTTATTAATCTTTTAACAATTCTCTATTGGAGATTAATTCAGGAATTTTAACTTCACTTCTTTGCGCACTTGTCTTATGCTGCGGATATTACTGATTAGAGCCTGTTTATCTATAAAAGATAAACAGGCTTTAAATAAAAAATAATATAAAGTCATGGTTATGTTTTTCAATCGTTTATTCGAATCATTACAATCAACTCCTTTTGAAGATTTGGACTATCTGGTTATTATTATTAACCTGGCTACGTTAATGATGTCAGGCTTATTTGTTGGATGGATTTCCAATAATCGTCCAGACGTGATTATGAAAAAGCGTCTTGTGGGCATGATTATTATTAATGTGGGTATTTTATTGATTTATTTAATCGCAGGATTATTGTCCTTTTCTTTAGGTCAGAAATTTTCTCAGTTGGTTTTGACTTGTATCGTCGCTTATGGCGTCAATCATATTTTGCAACTTTGGATTTTGAAACGTTTTGGTACAGAGCGGGAGATTGGTGATAAAAAATTATTATCCAGTTCTTATAGCAGTAGTATGATGGGGTTGTTGGTTTTAGTTATCATTTTATCGTTAACTTTTGTTGTTGTACTTAATATCTGGGAGTTGAATAGCTGGTTACAAGCCTCTTCATTTTTAGGTGCTGCTATTCTTATTTTATATGCCAGTAAAGATTATTTATTAGGCGATATTATCAGTAGCTTGATTTTTCATTCCAATAGAAGCCTTGAAGCAGGGCATGTTATTCGGGTAAAAACATTAGATATTTTTGGTGTAATACAACGTATTTCTTTTACTCAAACGGTTATCCGTGATTTGGTAAGGGGTATTGAAATTGTGATATCTAACTCAACATTAAGGAATGCCGTGATTGAAAACTTTTCCCGTCATAATGGTTCAGTCAAAGATTTCTTAGATTTTAATGTGGATTACTCAGTAAACCGTGAACAAATTGAAGATGCTTTAATAGCTGTCTGGGAACAAGCAAAAGAAGAGGAATCACTCATCACCGAGTCAAAAGCGAATGTGCAGTTAATTGAACATGGTGATCATGCTTTAGTCTGGCGCTTAAACTATAGTATCAAGAGTCCTTACAAAATTTTAGTGATTCAGCACAAAATTCGTGATATTGCATTGGTTTTATGTCGTGAAAAGGGAATCGAATTGAATACACCTTTAACGCATCAGACTAAAATTACACGATAGTTTTTAATGATTTCGTAACTCTCAATAATTACTCACAACAAGTGCCCACACAGCGAACCAGCCTATTTTGGTAGTGTGATTTATTTTGTGAAAAATGCTGTCCTTTCAGGTTAAATAAAATCATTTTTTTGCCACATTTGTTCTTTAATACACCTTTTTTGATTGTAGATAGGCCATTTTTTTTTGCTGAAATAAAGTGACTTCAAACAAATATTAAGGCAAAAAATGATTTGTATTCAATCCAGTGAGATATGTTATTGTGATCCCGAAATAATAGAATATTATTTTGCACTTGTTAACCAGGATTGCGTGGTAGAAACACAGACTGATCTTGACATAAAAGATTGGGAAGACAGCACACACACATTTGCTGTGCAAACAAGCTTTTCGTTTTATCAGGATGAGTAAATAACCTGAGTTCTTCTTATCCAAAATTCAGGTTAACGGCTTATCTTGGATATAATTAATTGTTGGCCTGGTGATGCATTTAAAGCATTTGCCGTTTTAGGTTCAATTGTCATACCATGACTGTTGAGTTGAACACGCCCAATCACACAGCGAAAACTCTGCAATTCTGTTGAAGCTATGAGGTATTGGTTTTTACCTTCGACAATACCGACTTCTGCTACATCAAGATTTTTGCAGTTTTTTATGGTTTCAACATTCTCAAGTTCAACTTCAATTGTTGGGCCTGCATCAAATATATCAACGTAATTCTTATACTCAAACCCTTCTTCTTTTAACATGCTCAATGCTGGTTGAGTATCTGGATGAACCTGTCCAATAACAGATTGTGCGCTTTTGGATAACATGGGAATGTAAATAGGATATTTAGGCATGAGCTCTGCAATAAATTCATTGGTACCAACACCACTTCGTTGATCGGCATCGACAAAATCCATAGAAAAGAAATGTCTTCCCAGACTTTCCCAAAAAGGTGAGTGACCTTTTTCGTCAGAATAACCTCTCATTTCGGCAATAATCGTGTTTGCAAAACGTTCTTTATGCTGATTGACGAAGAGAAATCGTGCTTTGGATAATAATCGACCTGCACCACCACCACGATGATTAGGTGATAAAAATAATGTACAAATTTCTGTTGTGCCTGTGTAATCATGTCCTAAAACCAGGGTGTCGATACTTTTATGAATACCTAATTTAGGGCTGGCATGAACCGTTTTTGTGACTTTATAGGTGTAAAAAGGCTGCTTCAAACCAACCGCAGCAGCTAAAGCTGAGGTTCCAATGATTTCTTTTGATTCAGTATCTTCCAGAACAAAAAGATAATATTCATCACCAGGATGCTGTACTTCTTTACTAAAGGATATTTCAGATAACCTTATTTTTTCTGCAATACGTTCGTTATCTTTAGGCAAAGTCGTTAAACCTGAACCTGATTGTTTGGCCAAAGCAACGATGGCATCTTGATCATTTGTGACAACCGGTCGTATAACAAGCATGGTGACTTTCCTCAAAAACAGACTATGAATTGATAAATATTGATAATGACAAATGTAAACATAAATGAATATACTAAGTGTGATATTTCTCTAAAGAGGCCTTACACTTATTTAAATCAAGGGGTAGAATACTTCTTTTGACTAAAACGATAGGCATTAGGGGCGTTATTTTAAGATCTTGTTAAGGTGACAATCAAGAGCAACGCAACCTAATGGTTAAAACACATACATTCAGGACATTGAGAGATGAACGATATATCCAGAAATACTTTTGATGACGTCATGGTTCCCAATTATTCACCGGTCAATATGATTCCAGTACGTGGTAAAGCAAGCCATATTTGGGACAGTGAAGGACGACAGTATGTTGATTTTGCAGGGGGCATTGCCGTAAATGCTTTGGGACATTGTCATCCGGCCCTGGTGTCAGCGCTTCAGGAGCAATCACAAAAATTATGGCATTTGAGTAATGTCTTTACCAATGAACCGGCATTACGTTTGGCAACACAGTTGGTTAACGCAACTTTTGCCGAAAAGGTGTTTTTCGCAAACTCTGGTGGTGAAGCTAATGAGGCGGCATTTAAACTGGTACGTAAATATGCCAAAGATCACTTTGGCCCTGATAAGACAGAAATCATTGCTTTTTATAATGGCTTTCATGGCAGGACGCTATTCACGGTCAGTGTGGGTGGGCAAAAGAAATATACGGAAGGGTTTGAGCCTTTGCCAGGCGATATTACCCATGTTGCCTATAATGACTTGTCGGCACTTGAATCAGCTATTTCAGATAAAACCTGCGCTGTAGTCATGGAGCCTGTACAAGGAGAAGGGGGCGTTATCGAGGCAAGTGCAGAGTTTGTAAAAGGTGCACGTCAGCTCTGCGATCAACATTCAGCCTTACTGGTATTTGATGAAATTCAAACCGGTATGGGGCGAACAGGAGAGTTATTTGCGTATATGCATCACCATGTTGAACCCGATATTTTAACGTCAGCTAAAGCATTGGGTGGTGGTTTTCCGATTGCAGCCATGCTGACAACATCCAAGATTGCTGAAAGCTTGGGTATTGGTACTCATGGTAGTACTTATGGAGGGAATCCATTGGGCTGTGCTGTTGCTGAAGCTGCTTTGGATATTATTTCTCAAAAAGATGTATTATTAAACGTCAATAAAAAAAGTGAGTATTTTAAAAGCCGGTTAGAAAGTATCAATCAACAATATGGTATTTTTGAAGACATTCGAGGCAAAGGTTTACTCATTGGCTGTGCCTTGAAAGAAGCCTATCATGGCCAGGCAAAAGTCATAACACGCCTTGCTTTGGAACAGGGTGTGCTGGTTTTAGTGGCTGGTTTAAATGTTATTCGACTGGCGCCTTCATTATTAATAGAAGAGTCAGATATTGATGCTGGATTGGATGCTTTTGAAAAAGCCATTGATGCTTTTTTAAGTAAACAATAAATAGATATAATATAAACCTGGGATAAAATAATCCCAGGTTTATACACAAAATGAATAGGGTGGATATAATGAACATTAATTGTTATAAATTTTTGATATTTTTCGTATGTTTAAATATTGCAACATTACACGCAGATAATTTAAAGCAACCTTTGCCTGATAAAAAAAACATAGAGAAAATCAGTCAAACCTTCGTTAATGCGGTAAATAATAGAAATTTAGAAGAATTAAAAAAAGTTATGGATTACGATTATTTAGGGAAATATGTGTATAAGACCATTTATCCTAAAAATAATAAATTACAACGATTAGGATTTATGCAAGGATTTAAAGAAAATGCTCATAAGAATACCTTTAATGCTTGGTTTGGAGTATTAAATCAAACAGGTGGTTTAATGACATATCAAAAAAATCTAAAAATAGATAATGAAATCAGGGCATTAATAAGAGTTAATATGCATGAAAATGGCGTTAATTTTTTGGAATTGATTTTTGACTTGAAGTCTAAAAAAATTATTGATTGGTATAATTATGTTTCTAGTAAAAAGCTTTCTGAAGATTTAGCTATGAATGCAGCTTTGAGTGTTTCTGATAATAATAATCTTATAGGGAAATTATTTGGAGTAAAAAAAGTGAATAAAAAAATAACCAATACATTTTCTAAAATGACGAAACACATGGCAAAAGGTGAATTGAAAGAATGTTATTATTTAGTGGAATCATTGCCTAAAGAAATTCAATCAGCTAGAGGTATTATGTTGTTAAAAATTTCTTCTTCAAGTTTTATATCCGAAAATGTATATCGACAGGAACTGGATAAATTTGCCAAGCTTTATGGTGATGAAACAGGTTCTGCTTTTATTTTATTAGATCATTATTTTTTTAAAAAAGAATATAATAATGTTTTAAAATCTATAAATTTAATAATGAAAAGAACAGGAGATGATTCGCTTTTAATTTCGATGAAAGCAGGGCTTCATATGTTAAATAATCAACAGAAAGAGGCCATTAAACAGATTGACAAAGCGATTCATATGGAACCTTCGCAACAAGCTTTTTATTGGACTAAAATGGAGATATTAAATCAATACAAAAAATTTAATGAAATGGTTGCTCTATTTAACTTTATTGAAGAAAAGTTTTTCTTGGAGATTGATCCCAAGGTTTTGAAAGAAGAGCCAACCTATTCTGATTTTGTTAATTCATCAGCATATAAAGATTGGCTACAAAGTAAAAATAAAAAATAAATACTTTTAGTATCCTGAACCAATGGTGCGCAATAGAAACTCTTCATATTTACGCATCCGTCCAAGCCGTTTAACATCACCTCCCAATCCATGACCACCTGTTGGATCAAGGAAGAGTTCAACATGTGTTTCTTTACCTGCTTTTAATAAAGCTCGATAAATGGCGATGGTATCCTGAAATAAAACATTAAAGTCTTCCATGCCATGCACTAGTAAAAGCTGGCCTTTCAAATTTTTTGCCAGAGGTATTAAAGAGTATTTTTCTTGATCAGTTTTACCTTTTCTAGATGGTCCGACGGTACCTGTTGTATACCAGGAATTATAATTTTCCCATTGAGTAGGGCCAGCACCTGCCATACCAACTTGAAAGACATCCGGTTTTGTATAAAGACACATTTGAGTTTGAAAACCACCAAAACTCCAACCATGAATGGCAACTTTTTTATCATTAATGTTAAAGTTTTCTTTCATATATTTAACACCGTCCACCAAATCTTCTACCTGGGGCTTGCCTACTTGTTCATAATTAGACTTTTCAAATAAACCGCCATAGCCTGATTGACCTCTGGGATCGACAACCATGGTGATATAGCCATGTTTCTGAGCCATGTACATTTGAAAAAAGTAAGCATCACTACTATAGCTGCCATCATTGACACTATGACGAGTTCCCAGAGGACCACCATAAACATAAATTAATAAAGGATGTTTATTGGACTTTTTCCAGTTTTTGGGTTTAAACATTTTTGC
The DNA here is from genome assembly GCA_965230335.1 of Kangiellaceae bacterium. GTDB lineage: Bacteria > Pseudomonadota > Gammaproteobacteria > Enterobacterales > Kangiellaceae > CBDDKS01. Next base: position 2,962,393 of record CBDDKS010000006.1, read on the forward strand.
AGAAATAGAATGGCCATGTCTGTTTTTATATTGAAACAATTCTGGTTTGATTTTAGTGTGTTGCTTTGCTTCTTTTGAATGAGAGTCGGTAATTGTTTTCATATTATTCTTTCCTTTTTGAACAATGACTTCTCTTAGCTGTCCATATGTTACAAAATTTGCAATTAAATTCTTGCCATCATCACTTACGGCAGCTGAGGAAAAATTACCCCGTTTTTTATTTAAACGAGTTAACTTTCCGGACTCAATATCTAATGCATAAATCATTTTTTGAGCAGCAGATTCTTTTCCGGCTATTACAAATAATGTTTTACGATCATCAGAAAATTGAAAAGGATACACTTCAAATCGTCCATTAGTTAATTGTTGTGTAGTTTCATATAATGGGTCTATTTTATGTACATGACGAAAACCACTTTGTTCACTGATAAAAACAATGTGATTATTTTCTCCAGAAAAATCGGGTGCTATCATTCTTGGTGTGTTGGGTCCTCCATAATGTTTAAATTGATAAATGATTTTTGATTGGTGCTCAACAATCTCTACTGCAGCTTTACGACCTGGTTTTGGGCCTCGTTTTCCAGGGGAACGTTCTTCTTTATCTTTTTTCTTTGCTTTTCTAATATTCTCGTTGCGTTTTTTCGTATATTTTTTCTTTGCTTTTTCTTTGGCTTTTTTAAGTTCATCTTCTGTAGGCCAACTTGCCAGGTGAATATGAACATTTGAATTTTTTTGGTCAAAAATACTAAAAGTAACTTGTTGGTTATCAAGAGACCATTTGGGGAGACTCGTTGTATCTCGTGGTTCATCAATGGTTTGTTCAAATATCTGAATTAATTCTGATTTTTCTGTATTTGTTTGTCCGATATCATATAGGTATATTTTTAGCTGTCTAGGTTTCACTTTATCATCGGATACAGTACGTGATATCTTTTCTGACTTTGCAAAACGATTTCTGTATCGAATAACATCCACTTTACGTGCACCAGCTTGTTGTCCTCCTTTATTACTGACAATAATCATACGTCGACCATCGTGACTAAATTCGTATCGACTGACTTTTTCACCAGTCGGTAATGTCGGAATTAATTGTTCTTGAAAAGAACTGTCAAATTTAACTTGCACGACATTGTTATTAGCCATAAAAGTATAGCCTGAACCATCAGGAAGAAAACGAACTTGTGTTTCGTTGTAATTTGTTTTAGTAAGTCGAGCTAAGTTCGGTTTGTTAATGTTTTTAATATGATATATGTCACCCTCGGAACTGAGTAGTAATTCATTTTCTGTTGGATGCCACACAAATGAAGAAATACCTGAATACACAGGTGCATAATCATCGTCTGGTAATTCATCTGAAATATTTAAATAAACCTGAGACTTTTTTGAAGAGTTCTTTTTAGCAGCAGATTTTTTTGAGTTTTTTTCTTCTTTTTTACTCTTATTCTTTTTAGAAGGTTTATGTCGTTTTAATCTGTCTTCAATCACCAGGCGAGCTGAACGTTGAAACTCTGACATCATGTCAATATGGGTTATTTGTTGTGTTTTCCCAGTTTTGAAATCATAAACCCATAGGTCATTACCATGTCGACGATTAGGAAAAGTTCTATACAAGTAGGCCGCATAACGTCCATTTTTTGAAAAAGACATACCTCGAGCTGATGGTCCAAACATGCTTTTTTTAGGAAAAAGCTTTTCAAGCTCAAGTGACTTCTTTTTAGAAGACTGCTCGTCCTTTGCTAAAGGTGATGTTGATATAAAAGTTAGAATAATTAGTAAGATAGCGATAAAAGGAGTTGGGTTCATAATTTTCTTTTAAATCTAAGTATTGCAATAAAGCGGTCATTTATAGCGGTTTATTAAAAGTATATCAAGCAAAAATAGTAACAATATATTTCATTATTTTCGTGTTAGAAAATTATATCAGAAGCAATAATTTTTGTTATTCCAGTTTGTATTATGATATCTTCGACAAGCACCAAGATCTAATAGATTTTAAGTTTAACAACATGATCCAAAAAACAGGTAGGCCAATAGTAAAAATAGGACGATAAGGATGGTGATGGTCTACCAGATACAAATTTTGAGTTAAACTGTGACGAGTAATATCCTCTTGTAGTTGAATATTATAACGAATATTGTCAAAGATACCCCAAAAGATAGTCATATAGAGCATAATCATAATACCAAAATAAAATCTTTTAGCTTTAGTCAATATAAAAAATATAGCCATAAGTAAACCAAAACTACAAGTAACTTTTGTCATAAAGCCAATGTAAGGCAAGATTTTTTCATATAATACATTATCAAAATATATTACCAGTGGATAAAAGGTACCCAAAATACAATAGGTAGTGTAAATTTTTAAAAGTACAGGAGCATCGGAAAAATTTTTTAAGTTCTGCTTTAAAGTACCAAGTTGTTTATTCATAATGATTACCATACATTGATGTAATTTATCTTATTATTAAAGAATTTAAAGCTGGTTGTGTTTGATAACTATCATTTTTTCTTGAGTGATTTCATGCATCATATAGGGGATACCGCCTGTCCCTAACCCCGACTTGTCACGACCACTAAAAGGCATCCAATCTACACGAAAAGCTGTGTGATCATTAATCATTACACAGGATGCATTGAGTTGATTGCTGACATTCAAAGCAATATCCAGTTTTTCTGTAAATACAGCTGCCTGAAAAGTATAGGGTAATGCATTGGCTTGTTCAATGGCTTCCGTCAGATTTTTGTAGGTATAAAGACATATGACGGGGCCAAAAATTTCTTCTTGTGATAAGAGACAGTTCTGAGGTGGATCCAGAATAATTGTCGGAGCATAACAATGATTGTCCAGGCGATGTCCCCCACATAAAATGCTTGCACCTTTTTGTTTCGCTTCTTCGACCCAGTTATGAATACGATCAACTTCTTGGGGACGAATGAGTGGGCCCACTTGTGTCTTGGGATCAAGTGGATCACCAACAATGAATTGTTGTGCTTTTTCGGTCAGTTGTTGAGAAATAGTGTCGCAATCGTCAGTATGAATAAAGACACGCTGTACAGAAACACATACTTGACCTGCATGATAAAATCCACCTTTTAAAATGGCATCAAACATAGCCTCATTTTGATTACTGTGATGATTGAGTTTATCAATAATAACAGGAGCAACACCACCATGTTCCAGATTACAACGTGTGCCTGGTGCAATCTTTGAACGTAACATCCAGCCAATTTTTGCGGAACCAATAAAAGATAAATAATGAACATGGGGATCACAAGCCAGCGCCTGGGCTTCAGTATCATCACAAAGGACTGCCTGACACCATGATTTAGGCAAACCAGCTTCATACAGCATATTCACAAAGCGTAAACAGGAGAGGGGTGTTGTTAACGCGGGTTTGATAATGACAGGTGCGCCAACGGCAATGGCTGGTATTGTTTGATGAACTGTTAAATTAAGTGGATGATTAAAAGCACTGATTGAAGCAACAACACCAATGGGTTCTTTTTGTGTAAAGGCGATGCGATGACAACTGGACTCTGTTAATCCCATGGGGATTTGTTGACCATGCATTTGTGAAATAGATTGAATGGCTACTTTAATACTATGAATAGCTCTGGAGATTTCTACTTTAGAATCCATAAAAGGTTTTCCACCTTCCATGGTTGCCAATTTTATTAAGCTTTCTTTTTGATCTTGCATGATTTTAATAAGGGTTTCCAAAATATGAATACGTTGGTAAATCGGCAGTTCTTGTTTGCGATCATGAAATGTACAATAAGCAGCTTGTATTGTTTGTTGAACATCAGCAATAGAATGTTTTTCTAATTCATCAATTACTTTATTACTATAAGGATTAATTACTTTAAGAGGTGTCATGTTATTTTTTGCAAATGCTCATTTCACAGTGTTTATTTTCACAGATGTTTATTTGTTGTGGTTCTATATTTTAGTCGTTAGTCGTTAGTCGTTGTTATCAAAGATGACTACCAGGATTCTGCATTGGCTATATGCCAGTCATTGAGCCAGTCGATAGGAATACTTTCTTCTTTCAATAAACAGTGTTCAGCGACAGTAGGGTAAATATCTGCATAAGTTTTAATCACTGAGCCGGATATTCTTCGACAGATATGTTTGGGCTTAAGATCACCAAGATGTTCAAGGCCAGCAGTTGCCATCAATTCAACCAGGTTTTCAATAGTGTCCCGATGAAAGTTAGCAACCCGTTGTGATTTATCAGTGACTACCAGACCTTTATTTCTGGATTCATTTTGCGTTGCTATGCCCGTAGGACAATGATCGGTATTGCAACTGCGGGATTGAATACATCCCAGGGCAAGCATCATACCTCGTGCTGAATTAACGGTGTCCGCGCCCAAGGCCAAAATACGCAAAATATGAAAGGCTGAAAACATTTTTCCAGAGGCAATAAGACGAATTTTATGACGTAAACCAATACCAATTAATGCATTATTAACAAATAATAAAGCGTCACGCAAAGGTGTACCCACAGAATTGGTCATTTCTGTGGGTGCTGCACCCGTGCCACCTTCACCACCATCAATGGTTATAAAATCAGGTGTTACGCCTGTTGATAACATGGCTTTACAAATACTTAAAAATTCATCACGTCGACCAATGCATAGTTTAAAGCCTACGGGCTTGCCACCAGATAATTGTCGAAGTTTTACAATAAACTCTAAAAGCTCTTTGGGTGTTGAAAAAGTAGAATGTGAAGGAGGGGAAACAACCGTTTTTCCAACAGGAACATGTCGGATTTTTGCAATTTCTTCAGTCACTTTTGACGCGGGTAATATGCCTCCATGACCAGGTTTGGCACCCTGTGATAATTTGATCTCTATCATTTTAACAACATCCAAATGGGCGTTTTTTGCAAAAGTCTCTTCATTAAAATGTCCCTCTTGCGTTCGGCAGCCAAAATAACCAGTACCTATTTGCCAAATTAAATCTCCACCATGTTCAAGATGATAAGGGCTAATACCACCTTCACCTGTGTTATGAGCAAAGTGACCGATTTTTGCACCTTTATTTAATGCTCTAATAGCGTTTTTACTTAAAGAACCAAAACTCATTGCAGAAATATTCAGTGGAGAAGCCAGGTAAGGTTGTTGACAGTCATCACCACCAAATTTTATTCGTGGATGTAAATCAGAGGGGTGTTTGGGTTGTATGGAGTGATTAAGCCATTCATAACCATCTCTGTTGACATCAAAAATAGTACCAAAAGGACGTGTATCTCTATCACCTTTCGACCTTTGATAAATCAGTGAACGATACTCCCGAGGAATAGGACGACCATCAATATCAGATTCGACAAAGTATTGTTGAATTTCCGGACGGAAAGATTCCAGAAAATATCGAAAATGCCCAAGAACCGGATAAAGTCGTCGTACCGACTGTTTATCTTGAAACATATCGACAAAACCCAAAGTGATTATCGGAAGAATAAGAATGAAACTCCAGTAAATTGGCGACCAAACAAGACCGATAAACAATATGGCGAGTGGGATGATGAATGCAAAAATACTGAATTTCTGACGTAAGGTCATTAAAGCGTTCTCTTTATTAAGGTTTGATGAATGATTTAAAGTTTTATGAATTATCTAAGGCTTTTTTTATCGCTGGCCACATATTGTCTAAAATTTTGGGCTGGGCACTGGCTGTTGGATGAATACCGTCGGCTTGCATCAATTCTTTTTTCCCGCCAATATCTTCCAGCATAAATTTAACAAATTCCAACGGATATTGTTTTGCCAGTTCAACATAAACATTATGAAATTTTTGCGTAAACACAGGACCAAAATTAGGCGGTATTTTCATACCAACCAAGACAACCTTTGCTTGACTCTTGATGGATAGCTGAATCATTTTTTCCAAATCCTGTTTTAAACGTTTTAATTGAAACCCTCTTAAACCATCATTACCTCCCAGCTCGATAATGACCACCGCAGGTTGATGTTTCTGCAACAGTTTGGGCAATCGTTTTAATCCATTGCCCGCAGTGTCACCACTGATACTTGCATTAATGAGTGTGGTATTTTTTAACTGGGCGTCTTTTTTTAAACGTTGTTGCAATAAACTGGGCCAGGACTTGTCTAAAGGTATGTTATAGGCGGCACTGAGGCTATCACCAAGTAGCAGAAGCGTTTTCTGCGGTACATTTTTACTGCTGACACTATACGTGGCACATAAAAAACAAATACTCAGCAAAGAATATTTGAATAAACCCTTGTATCTCAACTTAATAACCCCCATGATTCTAGCTTTAATACTCTGACTATTTGAGAAATGCTATTCTTCTGAATAGTCAAGACATGTTACCAGTTAGTTCAAATACTACCAGTTACTTCAAATAGACATATCAGGCATTATGTTATCAGTCTCTCATTTAACGAAGCAAGTCACAACACAATCAGAAACACTGACTATTTTGCAGGATATTTCATTTCAGGTCACTGAAGGAGAATCCATTGCCATTCTGGGTGCTTCTGGATCAGGAAAATCAACCTTATTAAGTTTATTGGCTGGTTTGGATCAATCATCAGATGGGAATATTGAGATTCTAGGACACTCTCTGACAACAATGGATGAAGAGGCTTTAACAAAATTTCGTGCAGATCATGTGGGTTTTGTTTTTCAATCATTTCATTTACTGCCTACATTAACAGCCGTTGAAAATGTATCTTTACCCCTTGAATTAAAAAAGATAAAACATGCTCGCAAAATTGCAGAGGATTTATTAAAACAGGTCGGTTTATCACATAGATTAAAACATTATCCGAATCAAATGAGTGGTGGTGAACAACAAAGAGTGGCTATTGCCAGGGCTTTTTCAACAAAACCTAAGTTGTTGTTTGCTGATGAGCCGACGGGGAATCTAGATACAAAAACAGGGTCACATATTGCTGATTTATTATTTGAACTCAACCGGGTGAACGGCACAACCTTATTTCTGGTCACGCATGATGAAACACTGGCTCATCGTTGCTCACGTTCTTTACGATTGTCGGATGGTCGCTTAATGGAACAAAGTCATCATAACATCCCGTTTACGCCTCATGACAGCAGTGAATATCAGGCAGCCAGTACAAATGAAAAAGTTTGAGCCCTAATCAATGGTTTTGTTGTTATCCTGGCGCTTATTTTGGCGTGATTTAAAAAGTGGTGAATTAAAAATTCTGATGCTAGCACTCTGGATTGCTATCGGTGGCTTATCCAGTATGACGCTGCTGGTTGATCGTATAGAAAAGGGAATGGTAAAAGATGCAAGGGAAGTACTAGGCGCTGATTTGATCGTCAGAAGTCCAGAAAAAATAAAAGAAACCTGGAAAAATCATGCGTTAAATAAAAGTTTGAAACAATCTTTGGGATTACGTTTTTCCAGTGTTGTGGTTTCTGGCGATCATTTCCAACTGTCTACCATTAAAGCGGTCGATAATGCGTTTCCATTATTAGGACATTTAATGATTCAGCATGCCTCTGATAAAGAAGCTGAGATCACTTATGGTACACCACAATTGGGTGAAGTTTGGGTTGCTCCCAGATTATTACCTTTGTTAAAAACGCAAATAGGTGAAAGCATTCAAATTGGGGTAAAAACCTTTACCATTTCTGGTGTCATTGATAAGGAACCAGGCGCTAATAATTTTTTTAATTTTTCTCCAACGGTTATCATGGCGCTGGATGACGTAGCGGCGACAGAGATTATTCAGGTTGGTAGTCGATTGGATTATCAATTCTCGGTCATAGGAAATGATGATGATATCAATGATTTTTATCGTTGGATAAAAGAAGATATAAGCCCCAGGGAACGTTTATCCAGTTTGGCAAATGATGCACCTTCTGTAGATTCGGCGTTATCACGTGCCAGTCATTATTTAAATTTATCCGGTATTTTGGGGTTGCTATTAGGCGGTATTGCCATTGCAATTTCTGCTCATCGTTATGCCGTACGCCATTATGATCATGCGGCTTTATTGCGATGTATGGGGATGACACCCAATAAGGTGATCATTATTTTTTGTTGGGTATTATTTTATGCCGGATTGATTGGTGCTCTACTAGGTTCTCTTACAGGTTTTTTAGTCAGTGAATTTCTCATTTTGCTCTTGGCAGACTTCTTACCCAAATCATTACCATCGGTTAATCCTGTTGCTATTGTTATTGCAGTCATGATGGGCTTTGTTGTATTAATAGGTTTTGCATTACCGATACTTATGTCGATACGTCATGTGACGCCTATGCGGGTATTAAGAAGGGATTTAACACCGAGAAGTGTGAGTAACTGGTTGATTCTGTTATCGTCAACCATTGCCCTGTCTTTTGTTTTGTGGCTTTATGTGCAGGATTTGATGTTGGTTCTTATGGTCGTTGGATTAAGTGCTTTTGTATTATTTATTTATGCTGTATTGTCCAATGCCTTATTAAAACTTGCAAAAAGTTATTTCAGTCGATCCCGTTTATTCATTCGTTTAGCGTTTGAACATTTGTATCGTTATCGGATGTCCACTTTAATACAAATATCTGCATTTGGTTTGGCTTTAACTTTGTTATTGACTTTATTGGTCGTTCGTAATGAATTGATTTCAGATTGGCAGGCACAGTTACCGGATAAAGCTCCGAATCATTTTTTAGTCAATATTCACCCTGATGATGCACAAGAAGTGACTGATTTTTTTGAGGAACATACCGTTGCAATGCAGGCATTGTATCCGGTAATTCCTGGACGCATTATAAAGGTCAAAGATCAAAATCTTAATCAATATTATGGAGAAAAGCTCAACTCAATTAATGCATTAAAACGGGATTTAAATTTAACCGGATCCAAGTTTTTATCGCCTTCCAATAAAGTGATTCAAGGCGATTGGCATCAAGGGCAACAAGTTCAAAATCAAGCAACTATTTCTGTTGAATCAGGTTTTGCAAAATCGTTAAATATAGGTATAGGGGACCGTTTAACTTTTTTGATGGCAGGTCAGGAAATCAGTGCCAGTATATCGTCAATTCGAGAAGTTGACTGGCAGTCTTTTGAACCTAATTTTTATGTTATTTTTGATGAAAAAAGCCTGTCATCAATTCCTTTTACCTATTTAACCAGTTTTTATTTACCACCAGAACAAAAAGGGGCTTTGAATCTATTTATCCAACAGTTTCCCACGATTTCAGTGTTAGAAGTTGATCAATTGTTAAAGCAGGTAAAAAATGTTTTAAATCAGGTGTCTTTGATTGTTGAAATGATTTTATTCTTTTTGGTGATTGCCGGTTTATTGGTTTTATTTGCAACAACAAAAGCAACGTTGGATGAAAAATATTATGAATCAGCACTGCTGAGAACCTTTGGAGCCAGCCGAAGACTGCTTAATTCGATGGTCATTGTTCAATATAGTATTTTAGCTATGTTTGCTGCTATTTTAGCGATTGCAGCAACTCAAGCTATAATAATTGCTTTATATGACCGTTTTAATATGAGTGACATATGGCAGAGTTGGTTATGGTGGTTGGCACCTTTGCTGGCTTTGTGCATCATTGTTCCTGCAGGATTTTTAAGCCATTACCGGGTCCAGCGAGTTTCTCCTCAAAGCATTCTAAGAGAAGGCTAGAGCCTGTTTATCTTTTACAGGATTAACAGGCGTAAACTATAAAAGATAAACAGGCTCTAATTAAACTAAAAAAAATTATTCTTGTTAATTATCTGATATATAAAGAAAAAATTGCTTTATTAATTGTTTTTGAGATTATTTAATATCGAGAATTGCAAGAAATGATTTGATTTCGAATTCACTTTAGTCCAAAAATAAATAAGTATTTAGACTTGCAAGATAAAAATGAATCACTATATTGCCGTCTAGTATATCGATGTTATGACCTTGTTGTTATTAATATCATGTTTTCACTAAGTATAAAAAGAGTAGATGATCACCAATGGGCAAGTCGTTAGTTATTGTTGAGTCCCCAGCAAAAGCAAAAACCATTAATAAATATTTGGGCAAAGATTACATTGTTAAATCCAGTGTTGGTCATATTCGAGATTTACCAACAGGAGCAGGAGATAAAGCACCTGTTGATGCTAAGGAACGTGCCAGACAGGCTGCTATTACGAGAAAGCTGTCCCCAGAAGACAAAGCAGTACATAAAGCCAAAAAAGCAAAGGCACAGTTGTTTAAACGCATGGGTATTGATCCTGAAAATGATTGGGAAGCGCAATATGAAATATTACCCAGAAAAGAAAAAGTCATTTCAGAATTAAAAAAATATGCAACCAATGCTGATCATATTTATCTGGCAACGGATTTGGATAGAGAAGGAGAGGCCATTGCCTGGCACTTAAAAGAAATTATTGGTGGTGAAGATGACAAATATAAACGGGTTGTCTTTAATGAAATCACCAAAAAAGCGATTCAAGCTGCTTTTTCGACACCTTCTGAATTGGATATGAACTATGTCAATGCACAACAGGCACGTCGGTTTTTGGATCGTGTGGTTGGCTTTATGGTATCGCCATTACTCTGGAAAAAAATTACCCGGGGATTATCTGCTGGACGTGTTCAATCAGTCGCTGTTCGATTAATTGTTGAACGTGAACGTGAAATTCGTGCATTTATTCCAGAAGAGTATTGGGATTTGTTTGCTGAGCTCAATACGAAACAACAAGCTCTCAGAATGCAAGTGGTTCAAAAAGCTGGTAAAGCTTTTAAACCCACATCAAAGGAGCAAATGGATGAAGAGTGTTCTGTTTTACAAGAAGCAGAATATACAGTGGTCAGCCGTGAAGACAAACCTTCTAAAAGTCGACCTGGTGCGCCTTATATCACATCAACGTTACAACAGGCGGCAAGCACACGCTTACGTTATTCTGTGAAAAAGACAATGATGTTGGCGCAACGCTTGTATGAAGCAGGTTATATCACTTACATGCGTACGGACTCTACCAATTTAAGTGCCGATGCTTTGAATAGCTGTCGACACTATATTGAACAATCATTTGGTCATGATTATTTGCCAGAGACAGCCAATAGCTACTCCAGTAAAAATAATGCTCAAGAAGCCCATGAAGCCATTCGTCCTTCTGATGTTACCATTAAAACAGACCATTTAATGGGCGTTGAACCGGATGCTGTAAAATTATACGATATGATTTGGCGACAATTTGTTGCCTGTCAGATGACGCCTGCCATTTATGATGTGACAACCATTAAAGCCAAAGCCGATGAGTATGATTTGAAAGCGAAAGGTCGTGTCATTAAGTTTGATGGTTGGACAAAAGTACAAACACCGTTAAGTAAAAATGATGATGATAAAACACTGCCGGATGTCAAAGAAGGACAAGTATTAAATTTAAAGCAATTAGATCCAAAGCAACATTTTACAAAGCCTTCACCACGCTATAGTGAAGCGGCATTAGTTAAAGAATTAGAAAAGAAAGGTATAGGTCGACCCTCGACTTATGCTTCAATTATATCAACCATCCAGGAACGTGGTTATGTCAGTTTAAAATCTCGACGTTTTTATGCAGAAAAAATGGGAGAAATTGTCACCGATCGTTTAGTTGAAAATTTTTCTGATTTACTGAATTATTCATTTACGGCTTCCATGGAAGAAAATCTTGATAAAATTGCTGAAGGTGAAAGAAATTGGAAAAACACATTGGATGAGTTTTATAAAGGTTTTATTAACAAATTACAAACAGCAGAAAAAACACCTGAAGAAGGTGGTATGCGATCCAATGCACCTGTTGTTACCGATATTATTTGTCCAAAGTGTGAAAAAAATCATTTAGCGATTCGTTCTGCAACGACAGGCGTTTTCTTGGGTTGTATGGGATTTAGTTTAAAGAAAGAGGAACAATGTAAACATACCATGAACCTGGTGCCAGGTGATGAAGTTGAAGCCGTTGATAAAGACGATGAGGCAGAAAGCCGTAATTTGCGTGCAAAACGTCGATGTAAAAAATGTGGAACCGTTATGGACAGTTATTTAATGGATGAAACACGAAAGCTCTATGTTTGTGGTAACAGCCCCACATGTGATGGTTATGAAATTGAAAAAGGCGCTTTTAAAATCAAAGGCTATGATGGACCAGTTATTGAATGTGATAAATGTGGTTCTGATATGCAATTAAAGACAGGACGTTTTGGTAAATATTTTGGTTGTACTAATGAAGAATGCAAAAATACAAGAAAATTATTGCGCAATGGTGAAGCTGCTCCACCAAAAGCAGATCCTATTCCCATGCCTCATTTGACTTGTAGGAAAGTGGATGACACCTATGTGTTAAGGGATGGTGCCTCAGGTATTTTCCTGGCTGCAAGTCAGTTTCCAAAAAATCGTGAAACACGTCCTCCGTTGGTTGAAGAGATATTATCGGTAAAAGAGCAGTTAGATCCTAAATTTGAATATTTAACTCAGGCACCGCTTCAGGATCCAGATGGCAATAAAGCGGTGATCCGTTTCAGCCGTAAATCAAAAGAGCAGTATGTCATGAGTGAAAATGAAGAAGGGAAAGCAACAGGCTGGAGTGCATTTTTCGAAAATGGACAATGGGTCGAAAAAGAAAAGAAATCGACTGCAAAAAAAACAGTGACCAAAAAGAAAACAACCGCTAAAAAGAAAGCGGAAAAAGAAACAGTAAGTTAGGACACGAGCGGCTGTTCTTTATTGGAAATTTATTGACTATCCCGAATTCAGGTTAATGAATAACCTATAAGGTTGATAAACACTTTGCAGCTTGTTGCAAAGTGTTTTCATTTTTAGCAAAGCATAAACGAATGATGCGATCCTTGTTTGGTTCTTGATAAAAAGGACTCATGGGTACGGCACCTACACCCACATTTTCAGCAAGCCAATAACAAAAGTCTTTATCTGTTTTATCAGAAAGTCGATGGTAATCCACTAAAAGAAAATAAGTACCATGGCAAGGTAAAATATTCAATTTTGAATCAGATATTGCATGAACAAAATAATCCCGCTTTTTCTGATAGAAAGAAGAGAGTTCATTGACAAAATGCGGATACTCTTTCAGCATAGCTGCAATACCCATCTGTGCTGGGGTAAAGGTTGCAAAAGTCACATACTGATGAATTTTTCTAAATTCCTGAGTCAATGTTTTAGGTGCTACAGCATAACCTACTTTCCATCCGGTACAGTGAAAGCTTTTACCGAAACTTGAAATCACAAATGAATGTTCAAATAATGTCGGGTAACGCAAAACACTTTCATGTCTTTTGTTATCAAAAGTAATAAACTCATACACCTCATCGCTAATAACAAAGCAATTATTTTCAAGTACAATGTTTTCCAGTGTTTGTAAGTCATTTTGTTCAAGTAATGTGCCGGTTGGATTATGAGGGCTGTTAATAATAATTAATCGGGTTCTGGGTGATATATGATGCTGAACGTGATCCCAGTTAATACGATAATCAGGCGCTGATAATGGAATATGAATGCATTGACCACCCGCCAATTGTACAGAAGGCGCATAAGCATCATAGGCGGGATCAAAAATAATGACTTCATCTCCTGGTGAAATCAAGCATTGTATGGCAACAAAAATGGATTCTGTGGCTCCGGAGGTGATGGTCACATTGGTTTCAGCGTCAATTGTTAAATTGTATTCACGTTTTACCAATTGCTGAATTTGTTGTTGCAAATCAAGGATACCTGATGATGGTGGGTATTGATTATATCCTTCTTGAATAGACTGAATAACCGATTTTTTTAAAAAGTCAGGAGTATCAAATTCGGGAAAACCTTGCGATAAATTAATCGCATGATGTTTTTTGGCCAATGCGGTCATTTCACTGAATATATTGGTACCGACGTGAGGAAGTTTGCTTTCAATTGAAGTATTTTTCATCAGCGTTATATAATGTTGTCATATTATCAATAATGAGTAACATTATAATGATTTATTCAAGCAGTTGCCATTGCAAACGAATTATGTTTGAAGTAGAAGCAGCAAAAGTTTTAGAGGTTGAACAATGCAATCGTTCTGTTTGTCAGATAGTTAGTTTTTTTATATCTTATTGTTCCAAAAAACATCTAAAAATATAAAAGTGATCCTGAATTATGAAAAAATATCTATTTATTGGGGGGCTTTTATTCATCATTTTTTCAATACTGTCTGTGTTGTCGATTACTTTTTTGCGTATTCCCCCCTGGCATCTGAATCAGGCGATAAAAGTATCAACAGCTATTGGAGCAAAACTGGCTTGTTCCGGTCGTTATATCTCTGAATTATCCAAACAACAGATTAAACAGGATATTGTTTCATATTCGGCAGCAAATGAACTTTTGGAAATCACCTATGATGAACAACAGAAAACAGTAGAAGCCGGGTTATGGGGCTTACACACCAGTAAAGCAAGATTTCGTCAGGGCTTGGGGTGTACTTTAGAAATAGGTAATACCCAAGCATTAGATAATATACAAGTACCTGACTTGAAAAGAGAGGAAGGTGATTGGCCAAAAGGCCATGTTGTGAATACGATTATCCCTGAATATCAGAAAGAAATTCAGCAACTCATGCTTCAAGATAATCAAAAAGGGTTGGATACACGTGCTTTGTTAGTTGTTAAAGACGGACATATTATTGCTGAAACATATGGAGAAGGGTATTCACATGACACTCGCTTTTTGGGTTGGTCTATGGCCAAAAGTATGACGGCCATATTAATGGGTCAACTGGCATTGCAGGGTAAAGTAACATTATCCGATCAGAATTTATTTAAAGCATGGCAGAATGATAGTCGTTCAACTATCACGGTCTATGACTTGTTAACCATGACATCAGGTCTTAAGTTTGATGAAACTTATATGCCGGGCAGTGACGCATTGCGTATGTTGTTTGATAGTCATAGTGCCTCACATGTTGCTTTACAAGCAACATTGAAACATAAACCAAAGCAGTACTTTTTTTACTCTTCGGGAACGAGTAATTTACTATCACGATTATTTTATGCCAGAGTCGGTAATTATCCACAGAAGAATATAAATTATTTTTATAAACATATTCTACAGCCTTTATCCATGCATCACACAATTTTTGAATTAGATCCCAGTGGTATTTTTGTTGGCAGTTCCTATATGTATGCTTCAGCCCGAGATTGGGCAAGGTTAGGATTACTGATGAATAATCATGGTCTATTAAATGGACATAGACTTTTTTCAACAGCATGGGGAGATAAAGCAAAACAAATCAATCAAAGTAAGAATCATCCAGATTATGGATTTCAATTCTGGTTAAATACTGGCACAAAAAAAAATCGTTGGGAAGATCTTCCAGAAGATGCCTATGCTATGATGGGTAATCGTTCACAAGTAGTGATGATGATACCTTCTAAAAATATGGTTATTATTCGTTTAGGATGGACTGCGGGACGATATCCCACCAATGAAAACTTTAAACAGATTTTAGATTCTTCAGATAATCTTAATTAAGCATAAGAAGAATTTCTTAATGCATTATTTTTTGTTTTTTTCTTCGATCCACTTTGATAAATACTGTGTGCTTTTCATTTGATGATGCAATAGCATACTGCCTAAGAAGTTATTGAGCCTGTGATTTTCAAGGTGTTCTTCTAAATAACGTATTCTATCGAAGAGTAATGCACTGAGTGTTGTTTTGTTATAACGTGTCTGTAATAATTGGGGAATCTTTTGTTGACAATCTAACCAAAGGGTTTCATTCTGATAAAGCTGAATAGCAGCGTCAGCAAAGGACTCTTTTGAATGAACAATAAAACCTGGCCAGGGTAAATCACCTTGCATACCTTCAGAACCTATAGGTGTTGTGACACTGGGTGTGTTCGCAAGCATCGCATCAATGAGTTTCCCTTTAATACCTGCACCATAACGAAGTGGTGCCAGACAGATACGTGCCTGTGACAAAACAGCATGGGCAGTATCTGCTCGTCCCTGTATTAAAAAGCCAGTTTCCGGATGATGTAACGACATCACTTTTTTTGATGCATAAGCGCCGTAAATATGGCATTCAGCATCAGGTAAAGTCTGACGAATGAGGGGCCATATTTCCTGTAAATAAAGTAAAGCATCCCAATTGGGAGGATGTCGAAAATTACCGATTGTCACAAAGTGTTGTCTTTGAGAAAAGGAAGGTGTTTCCAAGGGTGCTTTATTTAAATCTAATAAAAAAGGAAGATGAATTAATAAAGCGTCATCCACTTTATAGGTTTTTGTTAATAATCCCATTTCAAAATCAGAAATAATCAACGAGAGATCACACCTTAATATGGAAGCAATTTCACGTTTTGCTAATTCTGAAAATAAATCTTTTTGTTGTAATACATATTGGTTTTTTAAAGCGACTTCTCTGGCATGTCGTAAACATTGCAAATCTTCTGTATCTAGAATACGTATTGCATGAGGACAGGACTGTTCAACTCGCCAACCAAATTGTTCCTCAATTAAAAAACGATCAAATAACACAATATCCGGATTTAAATGTTTCACAAAATAATCAAAAGAAGAACAATTCAGTTGAATCGATTGACACTCAATGGATTCCTGTTTTAAATCAACCATAAACTCTGTTGTTTGAGCGGCACTCGAAAAAACAACACGCCAGCCTTTATCACGAAAACAACGCAGTATAGATATCATATGACAGCCAGCAGCTGAAGATTGAGGTTCAGGCCATACCCAACCAATCACAAGTAATATTTTTTGCATAAGAATAGATAATACTCTTGAAGGAATACTCTTTTAAAGGGCTATTGTATATTGATGTTTGTATGATATTTTGTATACAATTTTATTTGCATTATTCCTTTATGGAATCATATAAATAAAAACAATGAATTTGAGTTATCATTAGCTTCAGTGTAAACTCAATCTTATTATTTATCTTACCATCCGCGAGAAGAGGTAATTACTAAATGGCTGGCAAAACCTTATACGATAAATTGTGGGAACAACACCTGATCACCGAATCAGATGATGGTACGGGTTTAATCTATATTGATCGACAATTATTACATGAGGTGACCTCACCGCAAGCCTTTGAAGGGTTACGTTTGGCAGGGCGTGAGCCTCATAGACTGTCTGCTAATTTGGCAGTCCCCGATCATAATGTGCCCACACAGAATCGTGACAAGGGTATTGATGATCCTATTTCCAAACTTCAGGTAGAAACCTTAACCAAAAATTGTAAAGAGTTTGATGTGGTTGAATTGGGTATGGATGATATTCGTCAAGGTATTGTTCATGTTATTGGTCCAGAGCAGGGTGCAACCTTACCAGGTATGACAATTGTCTGTGGTGACTCCCATACAGCTACTCACGGTGCATTTGGTGCCATTGCTTTTGGTATCGGTACTTCCGAAGTGGAACATGTGTTAGCAACACAATGCTTGCGGCAAAAGAAAATGAAAAATATGCTGGTACAAGTCAGAGGTGAACTTCCATTAGGCATTACCGCAAAAGATATTGTGTTAGCTATTATTGGCAAGATAGGTACAGCTGGTGGTACAGGTCATGCCATTGAGTTCGCCGGTTCGGCTATTGAAAGCCTATCGATGGAAGGGCGTATGACCGTTTGTAATATGGCCATTGAGGCCGGAGCACGCGTCGGTTTAATTGCCGTGGACAATAAAACCATCGAATATGTGAAGGACAAACCTTTAGCACCAAAAGGAGAAGAATGGGACCAGGCTGTGCAACAGTGGCAACAACTGGTAAGTGATGAGAACGCCGTGTTTGATAAAGTCATTGAACTGAATGCTGCTGATATTGAACCTCAAGTGACTTGGGGCACATCTCCGGAAATGGTCTTACCGATTGGTGGTTCAGTACCTGATCCCCAAAAAGAACAAGACACCATTAAAAAACAGGGTATTGAACAGGCATTGAATTATATGGGATTACAAGCCAATCAAAAAATATCTGATATTCGTATTGATAAAGTTTTTATTGGTTCTTGTACCAATTCCAGAATTGAAGATTTAAGAGCTGCGGCAAACATGGTTGATGGAAAACAGGTTGCGAGCAATGTCAAACAGGCGATGGTTGTTCCCGGTTCTGGTTTGGTAAAACAACAAGCAGAAAAAGAAGGATTGGATGTTATTTTTACCAATGCAGGTTTTGAATGGCGAGAGCCAGGATGTTCTATGTGTTTGGCAATGAATGCCGATCGCCTGGAATCTGGTGAGCGGTGTGCATCAACATCCAATAGAAATTTTGAAGGTCGTCAGGGACAAGGCGGACGAACACATTTAGTCAGCCCTGCAATGGCCGCGTCGGCAGCCATTGCGGGACATTTTGTTGATATCAGAACTCTTGATACCAAAGCATGTTTAACAGCAAATGAGGAGAGTCGATAATGCAAGCATTTACTGAAATCACATCGCTTGTTGTGCCGTTAAATCGTGCCAATGTCGATACAGATGCCATTATCCCCAAACAGTTTTTAAAATCTATTCGTAGAACGGGGTTTGGTCCCAATTTATTTGACCAGTGGCGTTATCTGGATGATGGTGAACCTGGTATGGATTGTTCAAAACGTCCGTTAAATAAAGACTTTGTGTTGAATTTTCCTGAGTATCAAGGGGCTGAAATTTTATTGGCCCGGGATAACTTCGGGTGTGGCAGTAGTCGTGAACATGCACCATGGGCATTAAAGGATTATGGTTTTAAAGTGGTTATTGCACCAAGTTTTGCCGATATTTTTTATAACAACTGTTTTAAAAATGGTATTTTACCTGTTGTATTAACTCATGAGCAAATTGATCATTTATTTAATATCTGTGAAAATGACAAAGCTTTTTCATTATCTATTGACTTGGAAAAACAAAGCGTTTCATTTTATGACAGTGTTAACTATTCTTTTGAAGTGGATGCATTTAGAAAATACTGTCTATTAAATGGCTTAGATGATATCGGATTAACTTTGCAGGAATTCGATAAAATTGTGGCTTTTGAAGAAAAAAGAAAACAAGAATCACCCTGGTTGTTTAAAAATTTATCCGATGTTTTATAAATAAGACGTTTTACAAACAAGACGTTCTATAAATATCATGTATTCATAAATACTATTTTATGTATAAATAAAGAGTAACGCGTAATGACACAAAAAATATTAATTCTGCCTGGTGACGGCATTGGTCCTGAAATTGTTGAACAAGCAGAAAAAGTACTGTGCTTTTTGCAGAAAAAAAAGAATTTAGATGTGGCGTTAGAACATGCTTTGGTGGGTGGTGCTGCCATTGATGAATTTGGTGAGCCTTTACCACAAGAAACATTAAACAAGGCCCGGGCATGTGATGCGATTTTATTGGGTGCTGTTGGAGGACCTAAGTGGGAAGGTTTGGACATTTCTATTCGTCCAGAAAAAGCATTGTTGGGTTTACGCTCACAATTGGCATTATTTGCAAATTTACGTCCCGCTATTTTGTACCCTCAGTTGGCGCATGCCTCCAGTTTAAAGTCAGACTTAGTGTCTGATCTGGATATTTTGATTGTACGTGAACTGACAGGTGGTATTTATTTTGGAAAACCCAGAGGGGTTGAAACACAAAATGGTGAGCGTGTGGGTTTTAATACCTATCGATACAGTGAATCAGAAATTCAACGTATTGCCCATGTGGCGTTTCAAGCGGCACAAAAACGTCAGAGTCGATTGTGTTCTGTAGACAAGGCTAATGTCTTGGAAGTCACTGAGTTGTGGCGCGAAGTGATGAATGAAGTGGGTAAGGAATATCCAGATGTTACCTTGTCACATATGTACGTTGATAATGCGGCCATGCAATTGATTCGTGCGCCCAAACAATTTGATGTTATTGTAACGGGTAATATGTTTGGTGATATTTTATCAGACGCAGCTGCCATGCTGACAGGATCTATTGGCATGTTACCATCAGCCAGTTTGGATAAAGCAGGTAAAGGTATGTATGAACCTATCCATGGATCTGCACCGGATATTGCCGGAGAAAATATCGCCAATCCTTTAGCTACCATTTTATCTGTTGCTATGCTGCTGCGATATAGTTTACAACAAGCATCTATGGCAAGTTTAATTGAAGAGGCTGTTGGAAAAGTATTAGAAAAGGGCTTACGAACAAAAGATATTATCAGTGAAAATGAAAAAGGTATTTCCACTCAAGATATGGGAAATGCAGTAATCAATGTACTGGAAACACTTTGATATAAACTTAACAATTTCGGCCTATTGCTTGTAAGAAACAATAGGTCGTTATGGTTTGCTGCTGAATGACACAATTTAAAGTTCAGGTTCTTTAAATACTGGAAGCCAATATACCCAAGCCAACCAAAAGAGACAGCATAATAATAGGATCAAAGTGATTGATACGAGATTTCTTACGAGTCAACATAATATTTAATGAATAAGAAAGTAAAACTTACAATGAGATAAATCTCATTTTTATTATTTTTAAGATTAGACTATATCACAAAAGATGCTGGAATATAACGCAAAATTGTGCGTTAGTTCACAAATTAATTGACGTTTTCTATGCTACCAGCTGTTTTAAAAAGATTATTATCGGTAATATCGCAACGAGAGACAATAAAATCAGCCGTTAGAGGAGGGAGTTTGGATTGGGTAGAACTGATTTTTACAGATAGCTTTTGACCGACATCAAATTGTTGATCAGAAACAAAAGCAACGCCACTGGCACTCAGGTTTTTGCTGTCACCCATAAATGACTGCCCGGAATCAGGGTCAAAAACTTCCACTTGTGCATCAACAAACATACGGATGTAATCGCGCTTTTCTTCATATTCTCTTTGACTTGACGTCATAGCCAATCTCCAAACATTAAATTTGCAGGTTAATGCAAAACTTCTATAACATATAAATGTTATGCAATATTAACATTCAGGTCAATGACTATTTGCCACAAGAAGTTATGAATCTAGATTTTTTATCAGATCAATTCATTCTATAGATTTTTGAGTTTTATTCGCAAAAGAAATTTATAAAAACAATTAAAATTAGAGGGTTGGCAAGGTTTAATCTGTTTGTAAAAAATGCCTCACTTGAATAATCGATTTGCTATGCTATAACTTATAAGATAATAAGAACGTTAATCTAATTGCGATTACTAGAGAATCATCTCCTTTGGATACAGAGCCTTCTAAATCCCATTCGTCAATACACAACAAACAACAAGCAAAAATATTAACAATAGATGACGATGATCTGGTGCGTGAAAGTATCGTTATCTATTTAGAAGATTGTGGTTATGACGTTTATGAAGCTTCTACTGGAGAAGAGGGGATCGATCAATTTAGAAAAATTCAGCCTGATTTAGTCTTGTGTGATCTGCGTATGCCCGGAATGGATGGTTTACAGGCCTTGAAAATCATGACAAAAGAATCACCAGAGACGCCAGTTATTGTCATTTCGGGTGCAGGTTTAATTAACGATGCTGTAGAAGCGTTACGTTTGGGTGCTACGGATTATCTGGTAAAACCCATTAGTGATTTTGCTGTTTTGCAACATGCTATTGATCAAGCATTTGGCAAAATAAAATTGGAAAAAGAAAATTCACAGTATAAATCTGAATTGGAAGTCGCCAACAAGGAACTTCAAAGTCATTTAAACGTGCTCCAGGAAGATCAGGAAGCAGGGCGCCGCGCACAAATACAATTATTACCCCCCCCCAGTGGTCAATTTGCAGATTATTCATTTAATCACATAGTGATACCTTCATTGAATTTAAGTGGAGATTTTCTGGATTACTTTGAGATAAATGAAAGATTTATTGGCTTTTATATCGCAGATGTATCTGGACATGGTTCGGCATCTGCATTTGTTACTATGATGCTTAAAAGCCTTTTTAATCAACCACTTAGAGGATACAGAGTAAAAGGGGAACAAACTATTCTAAAACCAGATCAGGTTTTGAGTTATTTAAATCAAGAATTGATCAGCGCAAATCTTGAAAAATATGTTATGTTGTTTTATGGTGTAATTGATTTACAGGAAGATAAATTACATTATTCAATAGGAGGGCACTTTCCAAGGCCATTATTAATACAAAAATCAGGGAAAACCCTATTTAAAGATAGAGGCTTTCCAGTAGGTATGTTTGATTGGGCCAATTATCAGGCTCATGAAATGTATTTGGATGATGACTTTATTTTGGCTTTGTTTTCGGATGGTGTGCTTGAGTGTATTAAATTTAATGGTGGTGAGTACGAAGAAGAGAGTTTGAAGTGTTTAGAGATAACACATGAAACAGAACCCAATGATATTATTGAAACATTAAAAGTAAGAGAGTTTGAACAGTTGCCCGATGATGTCAGTATTTTTTTGATTAAGAAAAATACTTCAGAATCAAAATAAAATAGCCATAATTTATAACATGACTTAGTGAAAATATAAGAACAGAAAATGCACACTAAGATAGAATACGCAAAATTACAAAAACAGCACGTTTTTCGTTTAACGGGTGATATACGATATCATCATGTTTTACCTTTAACTGAATTGATTCATCTGTTGTCTTCAGAAAGTATTCCTTTTTTCCTGGATCTGTCAGATACCGAATTATTGGATAGTTCAGCTTTGGGCGTTATGGCGATTATTGCCAAGCAATCCAAGGTAGGTGGTTTGGCTAAACCGAAAGTGTATGTATCCAGTAAATCTATTGAAGCGATTTTAAAAGCAGTTTGTTTTGATAAGGTATTTGATATTATTAATGAACCTATTATTCCAGAATTAGTAGAAAACCATCAATTTGAATTAAATACATTGAATTTGGATGTTGAAAATACAAGGCCATTTGAAAAGGTAGATAAAGTGTTATCTGATCTTCGAAGTACAGGCTAGTTAACCTCAGCTGAACTAGTCCAACTTAGCCTTTTATGATTAACAAAGTCATTGTTGTTCAGATGGATTCGTTCAGATTTTACACAATTACCACTTTCTTTTTTCTCCAAAAATAATATCGAGATCATGAGTTGAACTATCCTGATTTTGCTCATTATCACCATCTCCAAATGTGCTGTCCATATCAGTATTTGTTTGAGGTTGCGCTTTTTGTTTAATGGATTCCAGTAACTCTTCAATTTGAGCAATAGATTTTTTAACATATGAAGCTTCTGTATTACATTCATGATGTAACTTTGTCAGTGCTTCCTCTAACATTTTTTGCGATGAACCTGATAACAGTTCTTCATTATTCGCCATCTTTAAAATTAATTGTGCCTGATAAAACGCTTGTGTTTGTCTGATAAAGTGAACTGCTTTTGATAAAGGTTTATTTTCAGAATCAACTTGTTGAGATACTTGTATCAGATAGTTCACTAGTACAGAAAGGTTATCAATCACTTGCTTTATTTTTTCCAACTCATTGGGTAATGTAACACTGATATTTTGTTCTTGTAAGAAATTCTGCATTCTCTGAGCAATATTGTTCACATCTTTTTGTGATTTTTCTGTTGGATTTAATGAATTGATAACTTTATATTCCTGATAAATATGATTGAATAGTATTTGAAAAGCATCTATTCCTATGGGATAGCTTGAAAAAAAATCAATATACTCTTCTGATTTTCTTATTTTAAATCGTGACTGTTGTATTTTTTGTAAACGCTGTATCTTTCTTTGTTCTTTAACATGAACATAGCTTGCAATAACAATGGCAATAATAATGAGAATAATAAAAGAAAAAATAATAATTGGTTGACTCATAGTAGTAGCTACACTTTATGGCAAAAATAATTGGAAAACACCACCGCCTAATGGGTCACCATTAAAAATCTTCACAAAACCTTGTTTATCTTGTTTTTTATGAAGTTCGGCAATAATTGTAGAAAAGTACAAGCCTAAGCCTGTACTACCTGTTGTAAAATCAATTCCTGATGCAAGGTTATTACAGGATTCTATCATATTTTTAGGATAACCATTACCATCGTCTGCAATTTCAATAATCAGGTAGTCTTCTAATTTGGCGCTTATCAAAATTTTCTTTTTGGAATAACGAATGGTGTTGCCCAATATATTGTTAATAATATTCGACACCAGTTGTGGATCAAAAATAGCATCAATGTCTTCATCAACTTCTAATTCTATTACAATACCTTTTGATTGAGTTAAAGGTTGATGTTGTAGTACTAAATCACCAAGAAAATCATCTAATTGTTGATAGCTGTTATTAATCAGCAATTGATCATGATCATGTTTGTATAATCCTAATAGTTGCACCAACATAGCATTTAAACGTGAGGCTTCATATTGAATTAAAGAAAACTGATGCTGATCCTGTTCCTGAGTTAATGGGTATTTATCATTTAAGTAGTTAATAGCATTCAACAACATACCTAAAGAGTTTTTCATATCGTGTACTGTTGAAGCAAGTACTGTAGAAAAGCTAATCGATGAATTATCCAGTGTCATGAGTTTATCTCGTTGGTTTTTAATATATTGGTTAATCTCAGTAATTCATTGTAACGTTTGTAACGTTTGTCATCTGGATGTAATTTTTTTAAATTACCCAAAAAGCTGGAAGCCTGTTCTATAAAAAGCTTTCGTTGTTCAACAGATTGATACATTTTAATCAACGCTTGAACCGTATTTAACGTGATATTAATATTTTGCGGGCTCAGTTTAACTGCTTTTGAAAAACTTTCAATCGCTTTTGAAAATTGTTGTTGTTCAAAATAACGTATGCCTTCTTCATTGAGTGCATTGGATGTTTTTGCTCTATCTATGATGCTTTTATCTTTTAATAAAGTTTTTGCACTGTTAACAAATTTAGCATCTTCAAAATTTTGTTGAATAACGTCATTCAATATTTCTTGACTGATTTCTTCTTCTCCTAACTCATCAAATCCTTGAGCGACTTCTAATCCTTCATAAGCAGGTAACATACTATCAATTGAATTATATAATTTTTTAGATTTCTCTAAGCATCGTTTTGATTCAAATTCTTTGTTTTGCACTTTATAAAAGCAAGCTTCAGCAACACTGCCTCTTAATAAACTCTTATTGTCCATCTCATAGTTTTGTTTGAACTCGTCAATAAACTTACCTGTATCCTTTACAAGATTAGTTTTTTTCTTTTCAGTCACCTGACCAAATTTTATTTGTTGATAAGCACTTTTAATTAATTGAATATAATGATTTGCAGATTTATATATAGAATGACGACCAAAGAATATAGCCTGACGAAATGCTTTTCCAGAAATATTGAAATTTTTATTTTCAGTGGCAACATCACCTAACTTTGCTTGTCTTTTAACAACACGTGGAGACTTGTTGACAGCTTCCTGCAAGGTTGCTTGTGCTTCTTGTTCTTGGTTTAATTTAATCTGACAATCTGCAAGTAAATCATAACCCTCCAGTGACATAGGATATTGTTTGATGGCTTCAGCTAAAATACTATAAGCTGAATCATATTTTTTTTGTTCTAACATCACTTTAGCCAAGCCAAAAGTAGCCCAGGGTAAAGTACGTTTCTCGAGAACACTATTGAAAACATTCATGGCTTTAGACCAATCTTTTTTCTGGGTGTAGTAATCTCCTTTCAAACGTAAACAAGCCATTTTGTATTTTGGAAACTCCTTCATAATTTTGTCACATAGTGCTATGGCATCCTCCCATTGATTTTTTTCTGCTGCAGCATATATGGGTAACAATGTTTCCTTTTTTTCTAAAATTTTATCGAGTCTGGAACGTAACACAGCCGTATTAAAAGGCTTTGTTAAATAACCATCAGGTTGATATTCAAGGGCACCCAGTACCATTGCGGGCGTACTTTCAGCGGTTAACATAATATAAGCCGTATCACTTTTGATACGATTTTTATGATGAATTTCCTCTAGCACCTGTAATCCGTCTTTGCCTTTGCCTAAATTGAAGTCAGATAAAATAATGTCATAGAGGTGAGTATTGCAATGATCAATTGCCGCTTCTCCATTACCCACAATATCAATATGTTTTACACCAATTTGTCCTAGCGTTGCTTTAATAGAATGAGCAAACTCAGTAAAGTCATCAATTACAAGTGCTTTTTTCTCGGAGTACTTGATCATCTTTTTCAGGGCAAACTATTTAATTGGGCATCGGTTTAAATATATCTCGTAGCATGACAAATGAAAAAACATGCCTTACACTTAGCAATTCATTTATTATTTGAGTATAGTTGTAAATATGAAAATTGTAATATTTACAAGAAATTATGTAAAAAAATGGTCAATAAATTAGGTGATAAACTGGTTGTTGCAATTTCCTCAACAGCTCTATTTGATTTGACTGAAAGTCATAAGATTTATGTTGAAGAGGGGGTTGAGTCTTTTTCTCATTATCAAATTAAGCGGGAAGAGGAGATTCTGGAGCCGGGAACAGCTTTTGGTTTAGTCAAAAAACTTTTAGCTTTGAATGAGTTAGGTGGTGATAATCGACCAAGAGTTGAAATTGTCTTGTTGTCAAGAAACAGTGCTGATACAGGGTTAAGAATATTTCACTCCATAGAGCATCATAAATTAGATATTTCGAGAGCTGTCTTTACCAGCGGTAGAACGCCTTATAAGTATCTTTCTGCATTCAATGTCCATTTGTTTTTATCGACCAATATTGAAGATGTTCGTCATGCGTTGGAAGCAGGGTATGCCGCTGCAACGATTGTATTGGGTAAAAACACGACAACACCCGATTTAAGTCATGATGAATTAAAATTTGCTTTTGATGGTGATGCAGTTATTTTCTCTGATGAATCAGAAAAAATCTATAAAAAACAAGGTCTTGAAGCATTCACTAAAAACGAAAAATTGTCAGCCAAAACACCTTTGAAAGGCGGACCGTTTAAAGCATTTTTAGCAGCATTACAACACTTACAAAAGGATTTTCCCGTTAATCAGTGTCCTATCAGAACTGCTTTAGTAACGGCCCGTTCTGCTCCGGCACATGAGCGTGTTGTCAGAACTTTGAGGAGCTGGGATATTCGGATTGATGAAGCTATTTTTCTAGGTGGATTAAGTAAAGGTGAATTTTTACAGGCTTATGGTGCTGATGTATTCTTTGATGACCAAAAAGATCACTGTCAATCAGCACAGGATCATATTGTAACGGCTGGCCATGTTCCCCATGGTATTGCTAATTTTCAGGAGGTTGAATAGGCTCTGTTGCTTTTCCTAGTGAATTTCTGTTTATGTGAAAAAAGATTTTATTCTTGTTCTAATCTTAGAGATTTTATATAATTATTGGGAATAAAAGTTATAAAATTAATAACTAAAAATTTATTATATTGGAGGGGGGTTAATCTATAAAAGAGCAAGAGACCTTAATCCATTTGTCCTTACAAAAACTCAATTTTTGAAATAAAACTTTCAAAAGTTGATAACAAGTTGTTTTTAAAATAACTTTTTTATGACGTATTTTCAATTGGTACTCTGATTCTGAACTGAGTCATTTTTTCGAATTGGGCCATTTAAATGCAATGAAAATATTTATTACGATTTTCAAAAAGGCTTTTAAACTATGAAACTCCAGCAGTTGAGATATATTTATGAAGTTGCCAGGCATAAGTTGAATGTTTCACAAACAGCAGAAGCATTATTTACTTCGCAACCTGGAATTAGTAAACAAATTCGTTTATTGGAAGATGAGTTGGGTGTGCAGATTTTTAGTCGTAACGGTAAGCATTTGGCCCATATTACACCTGCTGGAGCCCGTATTTTAGAAGTTGCTACAGAGATTCTACAGTTATCTAAAAAAATACAGGATATAGCGAGTGATTTTGTCTGTGAAGATAGAGGGGTGCTCCGTATCGCTTCTACACATACTTTTTCACAATATTTGCTACCATCACTTGTGCAACGTTTTACTGCTAAATATCCAGCGGTACGCTTAGAGCTTCATCAGGGGATTAATGGTCCGATGGATACCATGCTGGATCATGGTGATATTGATTTGGTGCTGTTTGAAGAACAGGATAATGTGTTATCCGACAAAGTTATTGCACCTTGTTTTTTATGGCATCATGTTCTTGTTGTTCCTAAGGAACACCCATTGGCTGCAATACAAGAAATCACGTTGGATGATATGACACAATACCCTTTGATGGCACGTGTTATGAGTGATGGTCATAAAACGATTATTGAGAAGACATTTAAAGAACATGGTGTAGAACTTGAGCTAAGTATTGCTGCAACAGATTCTGAAATTTTAAAATCTTATGTTCGCATGGGATTAGGTATTGCCATTGTTGCAAGAATGGCGATTAAACAAGAAGATCTAAATGATTTGGCTGTTATAAAAATCGATCATTTGTTTAAACCCGCAATGGCACGAATTGTATTCCACAGAAATTTCTTTTTTAGAAAATATGTTTTGGATTTTGTTTATATGTTAGCACCGCATTTGGATTTACCATTACTCGAACGTTTAATCAAATGCAGAACAGAAAAAGACGTGTTTACATTAATTCCTGAAGAATCATTACCCCACAGGTAGTTATTTAACCTCAGCTGTACATAAGAAAAGTTCACATTATTTACATATTCGGATAATTAGGACCGCCGCCACCTTCCGGGCATACCCAAGTAATATTCTGTTTAGGATCTTTAATATCACAGGTTTTACAGTGTACACAGTTTTGAGCATTAATTTGTAAATAAGGTTTTTGCGTTGTATCGTCGGTAACTATTTCATAAACACCAGCAGGACAATAACGTTGGGCGGGCTCATTAAATAATGGTAAATTGTGCTCTATGGCCAGTTCCGGTTTTTCCAATTGTAAATGGATGGGCTGGTCTTCTTCATGATTGGTATTTGACAAAAAAACAGAAGACAATTTATCAAAAGATAAAACGTTATCCGGTTTTGGGTAGTGTATGACTTTACTGGTTTGGCTTGTTTTTAATTGAGTATGATCGGCTTGTGGATTACTGAATGTCCAGGGCAGTTTCCCCCGGAATAAATTGAGATCAATAAAGCTATAAGCAGAGCCTATCAGGTTACCCCATTTATGTTGGGCGGGGCCAAAATTTCGTTGATGATATAACTCCTGCCACGCCCATGATCTTTTGTAATTATCAGAAAATTCGATCAGTTCATCATTTTGGCGCTCATTTAAAAAAGCCTGCGCGATAGTTTCAGCAGCAACCATGCCACTTTTCATGGCCGTATGTGAACCTTTAATTTTTGCAAAGTTCAGCGTGCCTGCATTATCTCCTAATAACAATCCACCAGGAAAATGCATGGAAGGTTGTGACTGTATACCACCTTTTACAATGGCTCGGGCACCATAGGAAATACGTTCACCGTCTTTTAATACATCTTTGATCACTGGATGATGTTTATAGCGCTGGAATTCATCAAAAGGACTGAGATGAGGATTGGAATAGGATAAATCTGTAATTAAGCCAACAGCCACTTGCTGATTTTCAAGATGATAAAGAAAGCCACCACCATTGGTGTGACTTTCCGATAAAGGCCAACCTGCCGTATGAATGACTAGTCCAGGTTTTGACTGTTCTTTCGGAACACGCCATAACTCTTTAATACCTAGAGCGTAATGTTGGGGTTCTTTGTTTCTGTCCAGTTCGAATTTTTGTATGAGTTCTTTTCCTAAATGTCCACGGCAACCTTCGGCAAAGAGTGTGTATTTTCCTTTTAACTCCATGCCTGAGGCATAACTGCTTTTTTGTGAGCCATCTTGAGCAACGCCCATGTCTTGAGTTGCGATACCAATAACAGCACCATGCTCATCATACAGAATTTCACTGGCAGGAAATCCCGGAAAAATTTCTACCCCTAATGTTTCAGCTTGTTCAGCCAACCAACGGCATAAATTACTGAGACTGATAATATAATTGCCTTCATTATGCATGGTATGGGGAACAAACAAGGATGGGATCTTTTTTGACCTTACGGCATTATTGAACCAAAAAATTTGATCTTCATTGACTTGGGTATTTAAGGGGGCTTCTTTTTGTTGCCAGTCCGGCAAAAGTTCATCGAGTGCCCGAGATTCAAAAACAGCACCTGACAGAATATGAGCACCAACTTCTGAGCCTTTTTCAACAACAACGATAGACCATTCTTTGTTATGTTCTTGGCTCAATTGTGCTAAACGAATGGCTGTAGATAAACCAGCAGGGCCAGCACCCACTATAACGATATCAAACTCCATAGATTCGCGTTCGGACATAAAGCATCTCTTAAAAGTAATAATTTAAATGAGATTATACGTGAGAAGTACACAACTGGCTAATCTTTGACGAGACATCTGGACTACTTCTGATTTTTTAATTTTGGATGTATAATAAGTCCCCTTATTATTTAATATAAAAAATCAACATTTTCTCTTTATTACATTGTTTACTTTCCGTGAGGCATTTTGATAGAAACTTTTAGCCAAATTTATACCAGAGCACTGCAACAGGTTGGTAGTCAAGAAAAACTTGAATCTTTAATTTCACCTTATCGGCCGAAAATTAATTGGAAGCAATTGAATGATTCTGAAATTCTGGCTGAAATCACTAAGGTGATTTTTCAGGCCAGTGAGTCAACAAGACAATTTGTGGAAGAAAGATGGAGTGATATAGAAACAGCATTTGCACAATTTGATTTGGTTAAAGTAGTGAGTCTGTCTTTTGAAGATTTAACCCATATTGCAAAAGAGTTAGGCTTGAACTTAAGCCTGATTAAAGTCTGGTCAGTACAGGATAATGCTCGTTTCTTACTGGATATTAACCGGGAATATGGATCAGTCGCTAATTTTATCAGCAAATGCTGCTCTACAGACACCTTGGTTGATCTTTGGCTTATTTTAAAAAAACGTGTGGCAAAATTAGAAGATAATTCTCTAGCAATACTTTTGCAACGTTTGGGAATTGACAGTTTTAATTTATCTCATCATGTCGTAGCGTATTTTAAACGTTCAGGTTTATTAAAAGGGAGTTGTCACAATAAAACGAATTTATCCAAAATACAAAATACCTTTAAATTATGGCAACAACAAAGTGGACGATCATGGCATGAGATCAGTCAAACAGTCAGTTATTCTGTGTGTGGGCATTCCAAAATAACATCATAGTCAAGTTGTTTTAATCCCTGGCATACTGAAATTAAAGGAAGACCCACTAATGCGGTTGGATCATCACTTTTTATACGTTTAAATAAACTGATACCCAAACCTTCACTTTTAAAACTTCCGGCACAATTTAAAGGTTTTTCCAACTCAAGATAACGCTCAATGGTTGTTGCGGATAAAGGCAAGAAATCAACCATCGTTTTTTCGCAATGTGCAAAGTAACGATGGGTTTGAGTATTCATGATATAAAGACTGGAATAAAAGATAACAGACTGATTTGACATGAGATTTAGTTGTTTTCGGGCATTATCAAGAGTTCCGGGCTTACCAATGAGCTGATGCTGACATTCTGCTGTCTGGTCTCCAGCAATAATCCAGCAGGGTTTATTGTGATATTCCGTTGAATGTTGGGCAACATGTTGACACTTTTCTTGTGCAAGCCTGACAGACAATTGTTGAGGATTTTCATGTTTTAATGCTGTTTCATCAATATTGGGGGATATACAAACCGCTTTAATGCCGATTTGTTTCAAAAGGCTTGCTCTATAAGGTGATGAAGAGGCTAAAATAATCATAGAATTTAGTTTAAATATTTCTCTTAATTAGTTGAAAATTAATCAATTAAGTTAATTTTTTGAACATTGAATATCACAGCTTCTACTCTAATGGCTTTGAAATTTAAATACCAGTTTTATTTTGACCTTTCAATGGTTTATCTATAGAATTGCCCTCCTATGCGAAATAGTGGTCGTTATTGGTTAATTCATCCCTCTAAGGTGGCGGATAAAGGTGCGACCTATGAGCGTATTTTTGAGCTTAAAGATCTGAAAAGATTATGTCAGGCTTTGGTCGATAAAGATTATGCTTCTCAAGAAGCAATAGAGCAAGATGATTTTTTAAGCACGCAAGTGCAAGTTAATGTCAGTGGGCGGAGAGATCATCAATATCGAGTGATATTGGATTGTGAATTATCAGCAATTTTGATGCTGGATTGTCAAATTACGTATCAGCCTACGGCTTATGATATTCAACAATCATTCATGATTTGTCCTGTTGCAGAAGAATCTATGATGGCTTCTGTTCCTGACGAATATGAAGCGGCTTTATTACTCGAAAGTGGCGATCTGGATTTATTGGATGTGATTGAAGATGAATTGATTTTATCACTTCCATTAACTCTGGCAGCAGTGGCAAGTGACAAGTCTTTATCTTTTGGCCCAAAGCTTGAACCAATAGATGAACCCAAAAACAATCCATTTGAGATTTTAGAACAGCTCAAATCAAAGCAGTAGATTTAGACAATACACAATTTTATTAAAATACATTAACGACATTCTATAGGAGCTATTATTATGGCAGTACAAAAAAGCAAAAAGACGCGTTCCAGACGTAATATGCGTCGTTCACATGATGCTTTAACGACATCGACTTTATCTGAAGATGCGACGACTGGTGAAACTCATCGACGCCATCATCTTACAGAAGATGGCTATTACCGGGGCCGTAAAGTACTTTAATTGTTGCTGATAGGCTTTGGCAAAAATCAGGCTATCCATTGATTGTATGGGAGGGGACTTTGGTCCCCTTACTTTTACACATGCTTCTCTTATTGCTTTGAAACGTTATTCAGAACTGTCCTTGCATCTTTTTGGTGATCAGTCAGTTTTAGAGACTTATTTTAAAAACCAGCCTCAAGATATAAAACAAAGATTAACCCTTGTTCATACCACTGAAACTGTCTCACTTGATGAGAAACCCTCTCAGGTTTTGCGTAGTAAAAGTCATTCTTCAATGCACGAAGCGTTAGAGGCTTTGAATACTGGTCAGGTTGATGCGTGTGTGAGTGCAGGTAATACAGGGGCATTAATGGGGTTGGCCTGTTCTATTATAAAGTTAATTCCTGGTATCCATCGTCCTGCTATCGTGGTAAAAATACCTACTAAACTTGGAGAAGCCTATATGTTAGACTTAGGTGCTAATGTCAATCCAAGTTCAGATGATTTGCACCAATTTGCCATCATGGGGTCTATAATGAGTGCCCATGTTGATAAGATAGAAACACCAAAAGTGGGTTTATTAAATATTGGTGTTGAAGAAAACAAAGGTAATGATTTGGTTAAACAAACTGATCAATTATTTAAAGACGATGACTTCATTTGTTATTCAGGATTTGTTGAAGCCAATCAAATATTTTCTGGAGACTATCAAGTGATAGTGACTGATGGTTTTACAGGGAATAATGTATTAAAAGCCATTGAAGGCACAGTCAACTTTATGGCGTTACAGTATAACAATGTATGTCAATCAAACTGGCGGTATCGATTATTAAAATGGATCGCTTCTCCTGTCATGTCTTCTTTTAAAAAATCAGTTAATCCAGAAGAGTACAATGGTGCAAGCTTTTTGGGGCTTAACAAAACAGTGGTAAAAAGCCATGGTGGTGCTTCAGTTAA
The DNA here is from genome assembly GCA_965230335.1 of Kangiellaceae bacterium. GTDB lineage: Bacteria > Pseudomonadota > Gammaproteobacteria > Enterobacterales > Kangiellaceae > CBDDKS01. The sequence goes on from CBDDKS010000006.1 coordinate 2,995,881, forward strand.
AGCAACCGTCAAAGCGATAGAAAAAGCAATGGGGGAAGTCAGCGCTCAAATTCCTCAGCGCATTCAAAAACATTTACAACCTATTACTGAAGGAAAAACATTTTATGTATAGTCGAGTGTTAGGTACAGGTAGTTATTTACCACCCAAAGTCATGAGCAATAAAGATTTAGAGTCTATTGTTGATACGACGGATGACTGGATTGTTGAACGTACTGGCATTCGTCAGAGACATATCGCCAATGAAGAAGAAACGGTGTCTACTTTAGGTTATAAGGCAGCTGTTGCTGCGATTGAATCTGCTGGCATTCATAAAAGTGATATTGATTTGATTATTGTTGCTACAGCAACACCTGATAAGTTGTTTCCCAGCACAGCTTGCTATTTGGGGAAAATGTTGGGATTAGAAGGTATTGGTGCTTTTGATGTGACAGCTGCCTGCGCTGGTTTTTTATATGGGATGAGTATCGGCGATCAATATATTCGAACAGGTAACAAAAAGAATGTACTGATCGTTGGTACAGAAATTTTATCTCGCATTTGTGATTGGAGTGATCGTTCTACCTGTGTCATTTTTGGTGATGGGGCAGGCGCTGTTGTGTTAGGAACTTCAGAAACCCCCGGTATTATTTCGACACATATTCATGCTGATGGTACTTATGCTGATTTACTCTATGCACACAATGGTGTTAAAGGACAAAATAATGAAGTGAATGTTCCTGCCATTGTAATGCAGGGTAATGATGTCTTTAAAGTTGCGGTGAGAACCTTAAGTCGAATTGTCGAAGAAACATTAACTAAAAACCAATTAGAAAAATCTGATATAGACTGGCTGATACCTCATCAGGCAAATATTCGTATTATTCAAGCCATAGCCAAGAAACTTCAAATGCCAATGGAACAAGTTATGATTACCATTGAGAAACATGGTAATACGTCCAGTGCTTCTATCCCATTAGCTTTGGATGAAGGGTTAAAGTCAGGACGTATTCAATCAGGACAAACAGCATTATTAGAAAGTTTTGGTGGTGGTTTTGCATGGGGCTCGGCCTTACTAAAATTTTAAAACGAATCATTTTAAGGTGAATAAATATGACTTTAGCATTTGTTTTTCCAGGACAAGGTTCTCAAAAGTTGGGTATGCTTTCTGACTTTTCTGAAACGGATATTGTTCGTCAAACATTTGAAGAAGCATCGAATACCATTGATAAAGATTTGTGGGCTTTGTGTCAACAGGGTGAAGAAGCGGCTTTAAATCAAACAGAAAATACACAGCCTGTATTGTTAACGGCCAGTGTGGCTTTATGGCGTTTATGGCAAGCGAAAAGTGATCATCAACCTCAGGCTCTGGCTGGACATAGTCTGGGTGAATATAGTGCGTTGGTTTGTGCCGGTGTGATTGATTTACCCAGTGCGGTTCAACTGGTTCAATTGCGTGGACAGCTCATGCAAAAAGCAGTGAGCGATGTTTCTGGTAAAATGGCTGCTATTATTGGATTGGACGATGAAAAGGTTATTGCAGCCTGTGAGCAAGCTGCTGATGATCGAATTGTTTCTGCAGTAAATTTCAACTCACCAGGACAAGTCGTGATTGCCGGTGAAGCTTCAGCCGTTGATGATGCGATGCATCTTTGTAAAGAGCAGGGCGCGAAAAGGGCTCTGCCTTTGCCAGTCAGTGTGCCTTCTCATTGTGCTTTAATGAAACCGGCTGCAGATGAGCTGGCTTCATTCGTTGAAAATGTGGCTTTTGATGAACCTAAAATCGAAGTGATTAATAACGTTGATGTAAAATATGAAGTCACTGTCGATAAAATAAAAAATGCTTTGGTCCGACAGCTCTATAATCCAGTTCGCTGGACAGAAACTATTTTATTGTTGACGGAGCGCATTGATAACTTTGTTGAATGTGGTCCCGGTAATGTATTATCTGGGCTAGGCAAACGTATTCATAAAGCCAGTCGGTATTATCAATTGGGGCAGCACGAACAATTTGAATCAACACTCAATGAACTTAACTCCATTTAAGGGTTCCCTATATGACAAGTGAAAATAAACTGGTTTTGGTGACAGGTGCAAGTCGAGGTATTGGTCAGGCAATTGCCCTGGCACTAGGAGAGGAAAATTATACGATTGTGGGTACGGCGACCAGTGATGTTGGTGCAGCATCCATTTCAAAATATCTTGATGAGGCGAATATCCAGGGTTGTGGCCTTGTTCTTGATGTTTCCGATGAAACTTCCATTCATCAACTCATGGAGGATATAAAAAACCGTTTTTCAAAAAGCCCTGAAATTCTAATTAATAATGCAGGTATTACTCGTGATAACTTATTGATGAGAATGAAAGATGATGAATGGGATTCTTTATTGCAAACTAATTTAACGTCCATTTATCGTTTATCAAAGGCCTGCTTAAGAGGTATGATGAAATCCCGTTGGGGTCGTATAATCAATGTAGGATCTGTGGTTGGGACAACCGGAAATCCTGGCCAAACCAATTATGCTGCTGCAAAAGCAGGGGTTATTGGTTTTTCCAAATCGTTGGCTCGGGAGATTGGTGCCAGAGGTGTAACAGTCAATGTTGTTGCGCCAGGTTTTATTGATACCGATATGACAAAAATACTTGATGACGAACAAAAAGAAGTACTGACAAAACAAATTGCTCTTGGTCACTTGGGTCAACCTTCAGATATTGCCAATGCAGTTGCCTTTTTAGCTTCTGAAAAAGCAGCATACATCACCGGAGAAACCCTACATGTTAATGGTGGAATGCATATGGCTTAACAGATATTAACTTTTTTTATGATTTTTGAGGTCAGAAGTTTAAATAATAATTAACTTTAAATAGATAACCCAATATATTGAATATAAAAAAGAATATTTGATATAATGTCATTTTTATCTGGTCTGACCAAGCTTTTTTTTAAGGTTGCTACTTGCAACTTAATTCTCAATCAATAAACTACCAGCGCAGTTTAATCTGCGTACATTAGAGGAAGGTTTCACTTATGAGTACAATTGAAGAACGTGTAAAAAAAATTGTTGTTGAACAATTAGGTGTAAAAGAAGACGAAGTTAATGCAGAAGCTTCTTTTGTTGATGACTTGGGCGCAGATTCCCTAGACACAGTTGAATTGGTCATGGCACTTGAAGAGGAATTCGATACCGAAATTCCTGATGAAGAGGCCGAAAAAATCAGTACTGTTCAAGCAGCCATTGATTATATTAAGGCAAATGTAGAAGCAGCATAATCGTTTTTACCAACAGGTATTCAAGTATCTGTGCCTTATATAAACTCAAAATCATGTTCAATTAAAACTGTTATGAAGCTTAGGTTTCATAGCAGTTTTTTTATTGTGGAGTCGCCTTGTGAAGGGTAAACGTGTTGTTGTTACTGGCCTCGGATTATTAACCCCTATCGGCTTGTCGGTTAAAGAAACCTGGCAAAATCTGCTGGCAGCCAAAAGTGGTGCTGCACCTATTACGGCATTTGATACGACTCAATTGGGGACAAAGTTCAGTGCTTCGGTAAAAGATTTCGAGCCTGGTGATTACTTATCGGTAAAAGATGCCAGAAAATTCGATCCTTTCATTCAGTTGGGTATTGCTGCTTCGGTTCAAGCCATACAGGATGCGAACTTAACCATTACCGATGAGAATGCATCCAGAATAGGTTGTTGTATAGGTTCGGGTATTGGTGGCTTATCCACCACAGAAAAAAATATTGCTCTTTTAAACAAATCCGGTCCTCGGAAAGTTTCTCCTTTTTATGTCCCAGGTTCGATCATTAATATGATTTCCGGGCAGCTATCCATTATGTATGGACTCAAAGGCCCCAATTTATCGATTGTTACGGCTTGCACAACCGGTGTTCATTCAGTCGGACAAGCAGCAAGAATGATTGCTTATGGAGAAGCGGATGCTATGGTTGCTGGAGGCGCTGAAATGGCAACAACACCGGTAGGTATTGCTGGTTTTTCTGCTGCCAGAGCCTTATCAACCCGAAATGACGCACCAGAAAAAGCCAGTCGCCCCTGGGATAAAGACAGAGACGGTTTCGTACTGGGTGATGGAGCAGGCGTGGTGGTTTTGGAAAGCTATGAACATGCCCAACAACGCGGTGCAAACATATATGCGGAGCTAACGGGTTTTGGTATGAGTGGAGACGCCTATCATATGACGGCTCCACCAGAATCAGGAGAAGGTGCTGCACTTTCCATGCAGAATGCATTGAGTGATGCAGAAATTAATGCTGATCATGTTGATTATATTAATGCACATGGTACATCAACTAAAGCAGGTGATTTAGCTGAATGCCAGGCTATTAAGCAGGTATTGGGCGATCATGCTTACAAAACAATGGTCAGCTCAACCAAATCTTCGATTGGCCATTTGTTGGGTGCAGCAGGATCAGTGGAGGCTATTTTTAGTATATTAAGTCTTTCTGAGCAAACTGTGCCTCCAACCATGAATCTGGATAATCCTGATGAGGGTTGTGATTTGGATTTTGTTCCTCATGAAGCCCGTCAAGCCCGTGTAAAACATGTGCTATGTAACAGCTTTGGGTTTGGTGGAACCAATGGTTCTTTGGTATTCAGTCAAGTGTAATTGACTTTGGATATTAACCTTTGCAAACCGACAACGACCGTTTCTGTCAGTGATCGTGGATTGCATTATGGTGATGGTTTTTTTACCACAGCAAGGGTAGAACAGCACACACTGGTATTTTTAGAAAAACATTTACAACGTTTGCAAATGACTGCTGAGCGATTGAACTTTCAAGATTTTAATCGTTCAGTTTTGGAAAAACAGTTAAGATCAAAACTGCCTCAATTTGGTGTTTGTAAGGTGATAATTACCCGAGGTGTAGGGCAAAGAGGTTATGCCGTACCTATTCATCCAAAAACAGAGTGCTATGTATTATTCAGTGAATTACCATCTCAATTATTGGAACTGAAGCGGTTAAATGAAAAGTGCCTGACTGTTTCTGATATTCCTGCAAGCATCAACACAAGTCTGGCAGGATTGAAACATCTCAATCGACTTGATAATGTATTGGCAAAATCAAATATTGCGAACACAACTTATGATGATGCGATTATGCTGGAAGGCCCCCATGTTATCGGAACAACACAAGCCAATATTTTCTTTAGGTTTAAGGATAACCAGGTCATCACACCTAAAAATCATAAAGCAGGTGTGAATGGTATTATGAAGCACTATATTATTCAGAAGCTAATTTCCATAGGGGTTACCATAGATGAAAAAGAAATATCCTTGCAGGAAGCCATGACCGCTGAAGAATGTTTTATCAGCAATGCACTGGTTGGTATAGAATCTATAAAATCCATTCAACAAGTGTCATTTGCTTCAAGTGATATGGCACAATTATTATTGAATGATTTTATTCAATGTGTTTTAAAACGATGAAAAAAACCATTAAAAAAGTATTGGGAGTGATTTTACTCTTATTATTTGTTACCGGAGCCTGGTTGTATTTTTCTTATTCACGTTTTTTACAAGAACCTTTACATGTACAAAAAGAGATGACTATTGAGATTCAATCGGGTTCTTCAGCAACCGAAATTGTTGTTCTATTGGATAAACATCAGTTGATTTCCAATCCATACTTCACACGACTCTATTGGCGTCTCAATCATTTGGAACATAAACTGAGAAGTGGAACCTATGCTATTCACGTTGGTGATACTTTACCTGAACTGACACAAAAAATAGTGGATGGTTCAGAAGTGACTTATCAAGTGACCCTTGTGGAAGGATGGAATCTTAAACAGCTTAGAGATTTCCTTAAGGAACAGAAACAATTAAAACAGTTGACTCATGAAATGTCAGAAGAAGAACTGATAAAAGCATTACATATTCCTTTTTCAAAACTTGAAGGGCTTTTTTTTCCTGACACTTATCAATTTACTACAGGTTATTCAGATCTGGATTTATTAAAAAGAGCACACCAGGTGTTAATGATTCAATTACAGGAGGCTTGGAAAAAGAAACAACAAGATCTTCCCTATGAAACAGCGTACGAAGCCCTTATCATGGCATCCATTATTGAAAAAGAAACCGGCCTGGCAAGTGAACGTAATACAATAGCAGGTGTTTTTGTTCGGCGACTAAGAAAAGGGATGCGTCTGCAAACAGATCCTACTGTGATTTATGGTATAGGTGAAAACTTCGATGGTAATCTAACAAGAAAACATTTAAAAACAGATACGCCTTATAATACTTATACCCGTCATGGATTACCACCATCACCAATAAGCTTAGTCGGTATGGCCTCTATAGAAGCGGCTTTACAACCTGAAAAAGGTCATTCATTATATTTTGTTGCAAAAGGTGATGGAAGTCATTACTTTAGTGATAATCTCAATGAACATAATGCTGCTGTAAGACAATATCAGTTGCAAAAAAAAAATAAAAAAAATCATCATGCAAAATAAAACTTTTGTTCAACATAGAACCATATACAGAATATATCCATCACTAACGTAATATAGGTAATAGAGTCATTATATGAGTAGAGGTCAATTCATTTCAATTGAAGGTGGAGAGGGTGTTGGCAAAAGCACAAATATTCGATTTATTGAAACTCTATTGAAGCAACAACACATTGATTATTTAGTGACTCGTGAACCTGGTGGCACACCGATTACTGAAGAAGTACGTCAAGCTTTGTTATCTCACAGAGATGAGTCATTAGATGCTGTCAGTGAGGTTTTATTCATGTTTGCCTGCCGTGCTCAACATGTTAATACAAAAATAAAACCTGCTTTGGATGCAGGACAATGGGTGATTTGTGATCGTTTTACTGATGCAAGTTTTGCCTATCAGGGTGGTGGTCGAGAATTGAATTGGAAAAAGCTGCAACAATTAGAAACTTGGGTTTTGGATGATTTAAAACCTGATTTAACCTTCTTTTTAGATCTTGATCCGAATATTGGCATGACACGAGCTCGGGAAAGAGGTGCTTTAGATCGTTTTGAACAGGAAAGCATGCCGTTCTTTCAACGGGTATACCATGCTTACAAACGCAGAATAGAAGAAGATACGGAACGATTCCAAGTCATCGATGCCTCACAAGATTTAACCAATGTACAAGAACATATTGAGACAAAGCTTCTTGCTTTTATAAAGCAAGTACAACAGGAGAACTCAATAAAATAATGTTGTACAGTAAATTGACTATTTTGAGAGTATGCACGTGTCTCATATAACGTCACAAGATGCTTTACAGGCATATCCCTGGCTGTATTCCAGTTATCAAACATTATCTCAGTGGCACGATGAAAAGCGTTTGCCTCATGCTTTATTAATTGAAGCAAAATCAGGATTGGGAAGCCGTCTATTGATCAATGCATGGATAAAAAAATTATTGTGCCATCAACAGGGACACTTTGCATGTCATCAATGTCAGGCTTGTCAGTGGTTTGATAAAGGTCATCATCCAGATGTGCAAACCATAACGATAGAGGAAGGCAAAAAAAATATCTCTATTGATCAAATCAGAGATTTAATCAAACAGCTACAAGAAACGGCTCATCAAAGTCAGGGTTGGCGAATTGCTTTTATTCAAGAGGCCAATCATTTAAGTATCAGCGCCTATAACGCTTTACTAAAAATACTGGAAGAACCTGGAAATAATATTCATATTATTTTATTGGCTGAATATCGTAAACGTATACCGGCAACACTACTCAGTCGCTGTCAAATGTTACCCATACAAGCTTTGCCTAAAGAAGAAAATAGATCATGGATAAGTCAGCAATTGCCAGATAGCCCTATAGAAGATATTGAATTGGCAGTGTTACTTTCCAATAATTCACCTTTACAGGCCGTTGATTATCTCAAAAATAATAAGTTGAGCGATATTAAACAATTTATGGTGTGTCTGGCTGATATTGCCAATGAAAAAAAACAAACCACCGATTTTGTTGAGGATTATCTACAAAATGAGTTGTTCAAATTACTCCAGTGGTGGCTTTTTGTTGTCTCCAGTTTATTAAAGCACTGCTTGCAGGCAGAAGCTTTACCAAAAATATTGCTGCCAAACTATCAAGAACTTGCAGAATTGACTTCAGAGAGACTATTATTTGAGATGAGAGATAAGCTACTAGAGTTTATGTATTATCTTGAAACAGGAGTTGCCGTCAATCAACAGATGCAGTTTGATGATTTAGCGCGTCAGTGGCGTCAATTGTTTTTGCAGACATCAAAATTAAGAAATACCGATTCACAAAATAAGTAGAATCCAGAGGTTGTATACATGTCTACACCAGGTAATGCGCCACGTCATGGCATTTTGTCTTTAACCATTAAAGACAAAGCTGTTTTATATGCGGCCTATATGCCATTTGTACAAAATGGTGGTTTATTTATTCCGACACAAAAGCAATACAAATTAGGTGATGAAGTATTTATGTTACTTTCATTAATGGATGAGAAAGAAAAAATTCCAGTTGCAGGCAAAATTATCTGGATTACCCCTAAAGGAGCTCAAGGTAATAAAGCAACCGGTATTGGTGTTCAGTTTTCTGATCAGGATAATGGGCAGGCCCGCACAAAAATAGAAACCTATCTTGCTGGTGGTCTGGAGTCAGAAAGAGCGACACATACGATGTGAGAATAATTTTTTAAGTCTAGGGGCTGTTTATCTTTTATAAAATTAACAGGTGTAAACTATAAAAGATAAACAGCCCCTAAAATAAATTTGAAGTTGAAAAAAGCTTTACAATGGATTTTATTGAATGGATATGATTATTTGAAACACAACTGATCTTGTTATTGTGATATATTGTCATTTTTAAATCATCTTATATTTGTACAATTTTCAAATGATACGCCTTGTAGATTCTCACTGTCATTTAGATCGACTGGATCTGTCAAAACATAATAATCAATTGGCTTTAGCCCTTGATGCTGCAAAAAAAAGAAATGTAGAACATTTTTTGTGTGTTTGTATTGATCAAGATAACTTTGATCATGTTTATGATATTGCTACTGAATATCCCATGATCGATGCCAGTGTTGGTGTTCATCCTTTAAATGAAAATATTTGTTTAACAAATTTATCAGAATGGTTAATGGAAAAAGCACAATTACCTAATGTGGTGGCTATTGGTGAAACCGGATTGGATTTTTATTACGCTAAAAAAACAGCAAAATTACAGCAAGCTTCTTTTGAAATTCATGTTGATATTGCCAAACAAATGGATCTGCCACTCATTATTCATACTCGTATGGCAAAGCAGGAAACGATTGACTGTTTAAAACACTATACCAAAGAGAGTGCTGGAGTTATGCACTGCTTTACAGAAGACTGGGATATGGCAAAGCAAGCATTGGATTTAGGCTATTATATTTCTATATCAGGTATTGTCACATTTAAACAGGCAGATAATGTTCGTGAGGTAGCAAAAAAAATACCCTCCGATCGTTTATTAATTGAAACGGACAGCCCTTATTTAGCACCAGTACCCAACAGAGGGAAACCATGTGAACCGGCTTTTGTTATGGATACCGCAAAATTTTTAGCCGAATTAAGAAATGAATCATTAGAAGAATTGGCAAATAATACGTATGAGAATTATTTTAATTTATTCAAATTAAGCCAAAAGAATCATCAACCTACCCACTAAAAAGACAATCATGCTTATTCCCTGGAACACTTTAGAAGAAACAACATTGGATAATCTTATCAAGGAATATATTTATCGGGAATTAGAAGATCATCAATTAACAGAAATGACTTTGGATAAATGGATACAACAACTCAAATTAGCATTAAAAAACAATCAATTAGTGATTGAATGGAGTGAAGAAAAAGAAAGTGTCAATTTTGTTGACGCTAAAAAATATGCAAAATAATTTATTTCTAGGGAATCATTTTAAGATTCTACTGTCACATAATAATAGAGATGCTTAATGTCAATAATAGTCATGATGAAAAATTTCTCATTTGGATATAAAATGACGCGAAAAAAGTAAATATGGTCTATAATTATTGACAGTCGGATAAGTATTTGATTATTATCACACGGCTGAGAAATTAAACTTCTCTGAAATAAGGTTAGAATATACTTCAAATACGTTGGAGATTATCTAAAAAATAGTACTCAGCTCATATTATTTTTGAAAATGAGACGAAAATACTTTGAACAAATAACGTTCTGTTTTACAATGATGATCAGTGGTAATTGAATATAATTTTACCTTCTTTTACAAACACATATAACATTAGGATCTTAACGATACTATGCTTACAAGTCACGAACTCATGGTTGCCAGCCAAAAGAAACGCAAAGATGGCAATGTAGCGACAGGTCATCGGCAACAAGATGATCAAGAGCAATATGGCGATTTTGGAGAACAGCAACAACCCCAAAATCATTTTCAACAACAACAGAATCCTGCTCCACAGCCACAACAAAGTGGTGGTGGTTATGGCCAACGTAATTTTGATAACCAAAATAACAACTATGGTTATAGGGATAATAATCAAGGCTATCAAAATAACAATAACTACGGTTATAGGGATAATAATTATGGATATCGCGATAACAACAACAATAATAATAACAATTATGGTTATCGGGATAACAATCAAGGTTATAGACCTAATCAAGGCTATAATCAGGGATACCATAATAATAACCCAGGCCCAAATCCAGGTTATCAAGGGCGATATCAAAATTCATATGGAAGAGATGAATACCATCAAACAAGAAATGATGGCTTTGGCGGCGGTGGTTATCACCAAAATTTTCAACGCCAAACCGCACCTTACACAGATCCTTTTGATGAAACAAAGACTTATGAAGGTACAGTGCAAAACTATTACCGTGAAAAAGGCTATGGTTTCATACGTTCTGACGATTTTTCAGCACCTTTATTTTTCCATTATTCAGAAATCCAACTTGAAGGCTTTAAGTATCTGATTAAGCAACAGAAAGTTGAATTTACTGCAAGAGTTACAGAAGATGGTAAATTACAGGCGATTATGGTTGTACCTACTGAATTAGCGCCAACACAGCAGCGTAAAATTTTCAATCGACCTCAACCAGATGCAGAACAACAAAATACTGAACAGGGGATTGAACAACCTGGACAGGATCATGAAGAATTCTGATTTTTAAGTCAGCAAACATGATAAAAAACCGGACATAATGTCCGGTTTTTTATCCCCAGCTGAGGTTATGCAGCTTTTTTAATATTGGTAAAATATTGCTCAATTTTGAAAAAGTTTCCTGATACTCTTCCTCACAATCGGAGTCATAAACAATACCGCCCCCTGACCAGGTATAAATACGATCATTGTGGGTCAATAAACTCCTAATCAAAATACTACTGTCCATTTGCCGGTTAAAATCGATATAAACCATTGAACCACAATAAATATGTCGAGAATGAGGTTCGCATTCTTCAATAATTTGCATGGCTCTGATTTTAGGAGCACCAGTTATTGAACCACCGGGAAAAGCATGCTTTAAAACTTCCAGGGGTTGTGTTTTAGGAGAAATTTCAGAAATGATGGTAGAAATTAAGTGATGAACAGCCGGAAAGCGATAATGACCAAATAATTCTGTTACCTTGACACTACCAGTTAAGGCGGTTTTCCCTAAGTCATTACGCAATAAATCGACAATCATTAAATTTTCTGCTTTATCCTTTGTACTTTGCTTTAATTCATTAGCCAGCTGTTTATCTGTATCTGCATCTTTGCTTCTTGGTCGAGTCCCTTTGATGGGTTGAGTAGAAACCTGGTTATTTTGAATATTGATAAATCTTTCTGGAGATAACGATAAAATCTGCCAGTTTCCACAGTTCATATAAGCAGAAAAAGGCCCCTGATTAATATCGGATAAATATTGATAGGCAGACCAGGGAGCTCCCTCAAATTCTGCCTGAAATCTTTGTGCCAAGTTAATCTGATAAGCATCCCCGGAAAGAATATAGTGTTTTACTCGTTCAAATTGATCTCGATATGCTTGTTCATCCAGATTAGAGTTCCAATCACTGGTTAGTTGAAATGTTTCTTTTTCGATAGTTTTATCTTCCCTATTCTGGAAATCCTGTTGTAACTGCTCAAAATTATCTTGTTGTGTTGAAAAAGAGTAGAGCGTCACACTTTCTTGTGCATGATCAATAATTAAAGCGGATAAATATAAACCAATAGCTGAGGAAGGTAGCCAATAATCCTGTTTACTTTCTACTGGTTTGTTATCTGTAGATGTCGAGGAGGATGGTTGATTAAAATCATAACCTAAAACACCGCATAGTCCGCCATTAAAAGGCAAAGGATGATTTTGTTGAATTTGTGTTTTTGTATAATGAGTCAACCAGGATTGCAATCTAGAAAAAAAATCTTTATCGTTTAACAGTGTTTTGTCCAATTGATCGTCAAGAATGTAAAGTTTTTCCTCTTCTTTAAGTAATACTTTTTCAGGTCTTGCCAAAATAATATCAAAACGGGAGTAATCATTTATTTTTTTTTTATGCTGATCCTTGGAAAAATGAGCACCACTGTCCAAAAGAATAGCATAAGGAAGATGCTGCACCTTTGAAAAATAATAAAAACGGGAGTGATGTCCTAAATAAGTGAAAGAACAAGAAGACATAGATGATGCTCGAACCACAAACAATCAGCAGAAAGGGTTATTATACGGCAACTACTTGAAAATGATATCTTATATCAAGATTCTAGAGATAACGCTCATTTTGGCTTGATTTGAATCAATCAATATAGTTCGGCAGGGGCTATAGTTGTTTATTACGAATCGCTATAAATGGAATAAAAAGTATTTTTATTCCATGAGCTGAAAAGACTCATCTAGAGTCGCATATGTATGTGCCTGTCTGCATTGAAACCCAAAGAGTAATCGTGTAAGGTGTGCCGCGTTCCTGCTATGGCTGTATCCCGTATCTTTTGGGGATATGTGTCTACTCTGCTGAATTTACATAGAGAGGTATTGAATTATTATGACGCTATCTTCAGGAAAAAGGCTGAAACAACGGGTTAGTGAAAATGGCATATTACAACTGGTTGGCACCATTAACGCCTATACTGCGCTTATGGCAAAAAAAGTAGGGCATAGTGCCATTTATTTGTCAGGAGGTGGGGTTGCCGCTAATTCTTTAGGTATGCCTGATTTGGGGATTAGTGCACTAGAGGATGTATTAATTGATGTAAGACGTATCACGGATGTGTGTGATTTGCCATTAATGGTTGATGCGGATACAGGGTGGGGCGGTGCTTTTAATATTGCACGCACTATTCGAGCATTGACAAAAGCAGGAGCTGCTGGTTGTCATATTGAAGATCAGGTTGCTGAAAAACGTTGTGGACACAGACCTGGTAAAGCGATTGTTCCACTGTCAGAAATGGTTGATCGTATTAAAGCGGCGGTTGACGCCAAAACAGATCCTGACTTTGTTATTATGGCGCGTACAGATGCCATTGCTGTTGAAGGTGTTGATAAAGCTATAGAAAGAGCTTTGGCCTGCATAGACGCTGGAGCAGATATGATTTTTCCAGAAGCGGTCACATCGTTACAGGATTACCAAACAATCAAAGCAGAAGTGAAAGCCCCCATTTTGGCAAATATTACAGAGTTCGGTAAAACGCCGTTGTTTACGACAGAAGAGTTGAATCAGGTCGGGGTTGATATTGTCTTATATTGTTGTGGTGCTTATCGTGCTATGAATAAAGGAGCTTTAACTGTTTATCAGACTTTAAAGGAAGAGGGACATCAAAAAAATGTGTTGGATATCATGCAGACACGTGATGAACTGTATGAATTTTTAAATTATCACAGTTATGAGAAAAAACTAGATGAACTTTTTCAACATAACGAATCATAAAATAAATTTTGTAGTTAATTGAGGTGTCAACAATGACAGAAACGCTATTACCTAAACCCAAGAAATCCGTAGCTTTATCCGGTGTCGCTGCAGGTAATACAGCTTTATGTACGGTAGGTCGATCAGGCAATGATTTGCATTATAGAGGGTACAATATTCTGGATTTTGCAGAGACAGCAGAATTTGAAGAAATTGCTTACTTATTAATTTATGGTGAGTTACCTACACAATCACAGCTTATTCAGTATAAACGTCACTTACAGTCTTTAAGAGGACTGCCTTTAGCCGTTTCTGAAGCATTAGAGTGTTTACCTGCATCAGCACATCCCATGGATGTATTGCGTACAGGTTGTTCTGTTTTGGGTTGTGTTTTGCCAGAAAAAGACGAACAACCGGTTGCGGAAGCACAACACATTGCTGATCGTTTATTAGCCAGTTTTGGTTCCATGTTACTTTATTGGTATCACTTTAGTCATCATGGTCGCCGCATTGATGTTGAAACCGATGACGACTCCATAGGTGCACATTTTTTACATTTGTTACATGGTAAGCCTGCGAGGGAATCCTGGATAAAAGCCATGCAGATTTCCTTAAACCTTTATGCTGAGCATGAATTTAATGCGTCAACCTTTACCTCTCGTGTCATTGCAGGAACAGGTTCAGATATTTACTCGTCGGTTTCAGGTGCAATTGGCGCTCTAAGAGGACCTAAACATGGTGGTGCCAACGAAGTTGCCCTGGATATACAGAAGCGTTATCGTAATGCGGATGACGCTGAAAAAGATATTAAAGAACGATTGGCAAAAAAAGAAATTGTTATTGGCTTTGGTCATCCGGTTTATACTATTTCCGATCCACGTAACGAAGTGATTAAAAAAGTAGCTCAGCAATTATCTAAAGAAGATAACTGTATGGGATTGTACGATATTGCAGAAAGACTTGAACGAGTGATGTGGGATGAAAAGAAAATGTTTCCTAACTTAGATTGGTTCTCTGCCGTCGCCTATCATCAAATGGGCATTCCAACAGCCATGTTCACACCTATCTTTGTCATGTCTCGTATTACCGGTTGGGCGGCACATATTGTTGAACAACGACAAGATGGTAAAATTATTCGCCCCAGTGCAGAATACATTGGC
The DNA here is from genome assembly GCA_965230335.1 of Kangiellaceae bacterium. Classification (GTDB taxonomy): domain Bacteria; phylum Pseudomonadota; class Gammaproteobacteria; order Enterobacterales; family Kangiellaceae; genus CBDDKS01. The sequence continues at coordinate 3,010,892 of CBDDKS010000006.1, forward strand.
CCGGATTCAAGAGCCTGGTTACCGATTGAGAAAAGGTAATCTATTAAAAATAAGATAATCTATAGAAAAAAACATAAACCCTGTTTATTTTGAAATCATTAAGAGTCAACCGATTTTAAATCACATGGTTTGTTTTCTGGAGAAGTTATGAGTCATAATGTTGAAACAAACGAAAAACCCCAACCCGATCAGGTATTGGTTGATATTGCCCATTACGTTGCTGATTATGTGACACAAAGTGAAGAAGCCTATAACACCGCTCATTATTGTTTATTGGATACATTAGGCTGTGGTTTATTGGCATTGCGTTATCCTGAATGTACAAAACATTTAGGCCCTATTGTACCTTCCACACAAGTACCTTTAGGGGCTCGTGTACCAGGTACACAATTTGAATTAGATCCCATTAAAGCCGCCTTTGATATTGGCTGTATGATTCGATGGTTGGATTTTAATGATACTTGGCTAGCAGCAGAATGGGGGCATCCATCTGATAATCTGGGTGCCATTTTAGCCGTTGCCGACTGGTTAAGTCGGCAGGCAGTAGCTCAGGGCGAACAGCCTTTGTTAATGCGCGATGTGTTAACTGCCATGATCAAAGCTCATGAAATTCAAGGTGTCCTGGCTTTGGAAAACAGTTTTAACCGTGTCGGACTTGATCATGTTGTCTTGGTTAAAATAGCATCAACAGCCGTGATTACACATATGTTAGGCGGTGACAAAGATGCTATTATTGATGCCGTTTCTCAAGCTTGGGTCGATGGACAGAGTTTAAGAACCTATCGTCATACACCCAATACAGGTTCACGTAAATCCTGGGCTGCAGGCGATGCGACCAGTAGAGCGGTTCGTTTAGCATTAATTACCATGACGGGTGAAATGGGATACCCAAGTGTACTTACTGCAAAAGGTTGGGGGTTTTATGATGTGTTATTTAAAGGTAATGCATTTAACTTCCAAAGACCTTATGGCAGCTATGTGATGGAAAACGTATTGTTTAAAATTTCTTTTCCAGCAGAATTTCATGCACAAACTGCAGTAGAATGTGCTATTCGTTTACACCCACAAATTATTGATCGTCTGGATGACATTGAACGTATTGAATTAACGACACATGAATCCGCTATTCGAATTATCAGTAAAGAGGGTGATTTGCATAATCCCGCAGATAGAGATCATTGTTTACAATATATGGTTGCTATTGGATTACTTCATGGTCATTTGGAAGCCGATCACTATGAAGATGCTTGTGCACAAGATCCCCGCATTGATCAGCTCAGACAAAAAATGCACGTACATGAAGAACCTCGTTATAGTCAGGAATACCATGATCCTGATAAACGCAGTATTGCCAATGCAATGCAAATTGTATTTTCAGATGGTTCATCAACGGACAAGATTGAAATTGAATATCCTATTGGCCATAGATTGAGAAGAGAAGAAGGCATTCCTGTCTTAATTGAAAAGTTTAAGCGCAATGTGTTAACACGCTTCCCGCAAAAACATGGTCAGCAAATTATTGATGTTTGTTTAGATAAATCTGAATTACAACAATTGTCAGTCAATCAATTTATGGATCTACTGGTATTATAGTTTGTCATTGACGTTATACAGGTGAACTCCATATTGTTTAACTTCAGACACTGGATATTAACATGCAGCATACTGTTGATTATGACAGGATGCTGCAATTTTAATTATTTTCATACACCAGGAAAGGTAGATATTGCCCTACCTTTACAAAAAGAAAAAATGGATATTACTTTTAGCCATCAATTTTCTCAAAAAGGAAAAATGAGAACGGCTTTAAAAACAGTTGCCATTATTATAGATGATTCAATAAAGCCACAAAAAAATAAGCCAGCACCTCCAGAAAAAAAGACAAAAGCTTCCACAGGCGTTGTACCGGTTTCATTCATAACAGAGCCATTTATTCATCGCTTGTTTCAATATCTGGAAAATGCTTTGATAACGGAAAAAATTGATGTCATAGACAGAAAAGAATTTATTGATACGGCATTAAAAAAACAATTAAAACCAGATAAAACCATACCTAAGCTGTTAGGTGCAGATGCACTATTAAAAATTCATCATATCGCTTTTGTTGAACAAAACTTTTCAAAAAATATAAACACCTTACGATTAGAACGTTGTAGTGGAGACAATGGTTATTTTTCATCACCTGTTACACATTTAAAATATCCTGATTTCTATCTACAACTACATGGTAAGCTGGTGATGCATACAGGTATTGTCGCCGCTACATTTAATATTCAAGTGCCGGCATCTTCTCTTATTCAGAAAGAGGCTTATCACGCTGTGTATGCTTTACAAAATAAAACAGAATTAAATGTTCAATATATTCATAAGAAAACGAAACCTTCCTATAAAGCGGCACTCAAACCCTCTGTACTCAACCAACAAGTCAGCGGATTAAACAATGGATTAAATATTAAAAACGCATCTTTACGCAATGCCGTATTACAACAATCTCTTTTTTGGATGGTACAAGCCCTATTTAACGATGTTGAAGTTGAGTCAGAAAAACAGTAAAGTCTAGAGACTATTGATCTACTCCTGTTAATTTAAACTCGAAATCAGAATATCAGAATATCAAAGTATTAAGAGAGCCCTGTATGCAAACTGCAAAGTGGAGTGATTTATTTCAATTAGAATCACAATTGACTGAAGACGAACGTTTGATCAAAGATGCTGCTTATCAATATGCTCAAGAACACCTCCAGCCCAGAGTCTTGGAAGCAAATCGTAAAGAACATTTTGATGAAAGCATTATGCAGGAATTAGGAGAACGAGGCTTACTGGGATTAACCATAGAGGGCTATGGTTGTGCTGGAGCCAGTTATGTGGCCTATGGCTTGGTTGCCCGTGAAATTGAACGGGTGGATTCCGGTTATCGCTCGGCTTGCAGCGTACAGTCTTCTTTGGTCATGCATCCGATTTATAGTTTTGGTAGCGAACAGCAAAAACAGACGTATTTACCTAAATTAGCGACAGGAGAGTGGATCGGCTGTTTTGGTTTAACAGAGCCAGATGCAGGCTCCGATCCTGGCAGTATGCGCACCAAAGCAACAGCAACGGAAGGCGGTTATTTATTATCAGGCAATAAGACCTGGATAACCAATTCTCCAATTGCGGATGTTTTTGTTGTTTGGGCAAAAGATGATGATGGTGATATACGAGGCTTTATTCTGGAAAAAGCTATGAAAGGCTTGTCAGCACCTAAAATAGAAGGCAAGTTTTCATTGAGAGCATCCATTACCGGGCAGATAGTTATGGATCAGGTATTTGTACCAGAAGAAAATAAACTGCCCGATATAAAAGGACTAAAAGGGCCTTTCAGTTGTTTAAATATGGCACGTTATGGCATAGCCTGGGGCGCTCTAGGTGCCGCAGAGTTTTGTTGGCATGCAGCCCGTAAATATACACTTGAACGAAAACAATTCGATAAACCTTTAGCAGCAACACAGCTGGTGCAAAAGAAGCTGGCGGATATGCAAACAGAAATCACTTTGGGCTTACAGGCAGCATTAAGAGTGGGGCGCTTGATAGATGAAAAAGCGTTTGCACCCGAAATGATTTCTTTAATTAAACGCAATGCTTGCGGAAAAGCACTGGCTATTGCTCGTGAGGCAAGAGACATGCATGGTGGTAATGGCATCAGCGATGAATATCATGTTATTCGACATATGATGAACCTTGAAGCGGTCAACACCTATGAAGGAACACATGACGTCCATGCCTTGATATTGGGTAGAGCACAAACCAATTTGCAGGCGTTTAAATAAACGGCATTCTTTAGAAGATTTATATAGTTAATATATTAATTGAAAAAGAGTCTTTAACTGCTTGTTATTTAAATAAATAATTATTCTATAATTTACTTTAAATAAGGATATTAAAGAAAGGATGTAATTTATTGGTTATAGAATATCTTCCAAAGAGGTGATGATAAATGTCAAGTCCTTACAAAAAATATGAAAATACAGATTTATGGAAATTAATTGATAAATCTATCCGAGATTTAGTTGGCAACAATGATATTGAGCTATTAACAAAAAACGAATATATTGTTGGTTATCTTTGTAAACAAATATTGTCATCAGATAAAATAAAAACAGACAATCTATGTTCAGAAAAGGATTACAAGATGAATAACTAATTTCTCAGAAAGGGATTTATTTTTTATCGGCTTCCCAGGACAATACTGGGATACAGAAAAAGACAGTTGGTATAACCATCATCGAGATTATGATGCTAACTTGGGTAGATATTTACAATCCGATCCGTTAGGATTGGCTGCAGGTGTCAATACTTATGGGTATGTGAGAGGTAACCCACTTAGACATGTAGATTCGGCAGGCACGATGGATACTGGCATGACTAGAATGATGGACATGGATGATCGAGCTTTCTTGTCAGGGAAAATGTCAGAGTCTGAGTGGAAAGCAAGAATGCAGGCTAGAGCTGTCGGTGCTGGATTTGGTGTTGGAGTTAGTGCTGTTGCTGTTTTAGGTGCAAAAGTGATAGCAGGAATGGGTGTTGCTGGTACTCTTAAAGAGGGAGGGCAAGCTACACTTGAATGGAGTACGGGTATTAGTTTAGACTTTATACCTAGTATTAAAAATGCTGGAAAGTTTTGTAAGAGTTTTGCAAAAGGAGCAGGAAGCTTAAAGAACTTAATGAAAAACTCACCATTTAAGCCCACGCAATTGGCGACAAAAATGGATTTGAAAAAAGTTGATCAATTTTCGGATATGATGAAAAGCGGCAAGTGGGATTGGAGTAAGAGCAAAATCATTGTGGATAAAAATGGTGCTCTTATGAGTGGCCATCACCGTGTTGTAGCTGCTGAAAAAGCTGGCGTCAAAATTCCTGAGAGTGCTATTCATCGCTTTGATGGCGTAACTGAACGCGTAGTGCATGAATGGTCGGATGTTCTGAAGTAAGGTGTTTTTTATGGGGTGCGAAGACTTTCAGGTGATGCTGAAATCAAGAGAACCTACTTTTATTGAGGTGTGTGACTTTTTAAAATCGCACACCAATATTAAATTGGTTAAAGGTTCTTATTTTGAATATCGAGATGATAACCATCTAATCGAGTTTGAAGTTCGTGACACTGAAGTTTCTCTACGGTTTGCGTTGTGTAATCCTGACACGGTAGATGATGTTTTTGTAAAGTTGATTAATTATTTGTCTAATAGATTTTCTTTGGATGTTGTTGTGATGGATGATCCGGGGGCTGCTGGTCTTAAGGATAGTATTCTATATAAGCGAGGGTTGTGGAAAAAAGACTTTGGAGATGTGGTCGAAGCATTAAGTTGCGACCAAGCAATAGAAAAATATGTTTTGAGTTAAGTAATACTATCTATTATTGACTGAATTTTTTTAAAATCCATTTTTCCGCATATAGCATTAGCCCCGGCGTTGAAAATCAAGTTATTACCTCTTGAGTGAGATGAAGTTGCAATAATTTTTATACTTGGATAAAGCTGCTTTATTTTTATTGTGACTTCATCACCCTTGCAATCATCAAGGTCGTAGTCGATTAGTGCAAGATCAAAAAGATCATTTGATTCTAGTTCCTCTAAAGCTGAACGCATGCTTGGAACAACTTTAACTTGATGATTTGCAAGGAATGCTTTAGTAACAGTTTTTGCAAATACAGAATGATTTTCAATAAATAATATTCGCATATTACCTTTCTAAGACGTTGTGGAATGCTCCCCAAATCTTAAGCCACCTGTGCAGGGTTATAGATTTGGGAATATAGTGAAGTCTGTAAGAGCAGGCACAAATACAGTAAAACACCATCAAAAAGATAGTTGGTGGAAGCGGCGGGAATCGAACCCGCGTCCGCAAATTCTCCCCTTAAAGTTCTACATGCTTAGCCTCGTCTTTAATTTAACCAGAAACGATCCGACGGACAGGATGCTGCTGGAGAGCTTGTAAAGATTTAACGGTTGGGCCACAAGCAGGCTTACCCGCGAGTTTCTGTATATGACTGTCGAGTTCCTACCAGAAACACTCAGAATCGACAGTTAGCCATTAAGCGGCTAAAGCGTAGTTATCGTCGTTTGCGACTATAAATTACAGCTAGTGTTTACGAGGTTCGCTGTCACCTCGGCATGCCCTTTAAGCTTTGTAATCCACGTCGAAGCCATGTCGCCCCCATAGGATGTTTTCATTCCCTTGTTATCTGTATTGTATCACAGATTCTGATGGATATACCGACTCTGTTTGAAGAGGCTGGTATACACTATTCTATATTGTTGTTTTATGTTACTTTTTCAAGGGTGTTAGTGTTTTTTACTATGAATTTAACCCAATACTCTTTGATAAACAGCCCCTAATGTTGTGAAAATAAAAAGCACATAAAAAAATATTTCCAAATGAAATATTTTTCTCAAGAATGATAAAATTTGAAAAGCTTAGTCCATATTTTATCCATTGTTTTTTATATTTACTCTTTAAATGCCTGATTTTCAGCTATTATTACAACAGTTTATTGTTCAATTTAGTGACTGACACAACACTTTTAAATGCATTTATTCTGTATGATGACCCATTATTTTTTTGAGATAGTTAGATTTTATTTATTTTGACAAACATCGTACAATAAAATGAATGAATACAATAAGTTATTAAAAAAAGAGATAGATTTGAGTCCTTCAGCCTCTAAACCATTATTTCCAGAAAACATGTATGAAGAATATGTTTGTGTTACAGATTCTGGCAAAGTACGTGAACTCAATGAAGACGCCTGTTTTTGTAGTGCAGAAGAAGGCTTATGGATCGTTGCTGATGGTATGGGAGGGCATTCTTGTGGAGAAGTCGCGAGTGCTTTAGCTGTAGCTTCTGTGAGAGAGTCCTGTTTAAATGGCAGTGATATGTCGTTAGCGATTCAAAAAGCACACCACGATGTGTTAACGGCAGCTAAAAATGATGCTTCTGCTGATGGTATGGGCACCACCATAGTGACAGCAAAAGCCAATAATGACGACCAATGCTTGATTTCCTGGGTAGGGGACAGCCGGGCTTATTTATGGGATAAATCACTGAATACCTTAAAGCAGTTGACACGGGATCATTCTTTAGTAGAGCGTTTATTGGAGGCTGGGCTGATTTCTGAAAATGAAGCCAAAATACACCCTCAAAGACATATGATCACTCAATGTTTGGGTTCTAAAGAGTTAGAAAGCTTACAAGTTGATGAAGTTGCATTTCAATGGCAACCGGAACAAATCCTCCTCTTGTGTAGTGATGGGTTAACCGAAGAATTATCCGATGAAGATATAACAATGTTTTTTACATCCACTTCAGATATTAAAAAATTATCTGAACAGTTACTGACGACAGCGCTGAATAATGGTGGACAAGATAATATTTCACTGGTTTTATTGAAATCACCTTGTAAACCACCTGAAGGATGGCAGCGTTTGTTTTATAACATGAAAAATTGGATAAAACGATTAATTAATGCTTCATAAACATGTCTTATTATGAATTAGAAAGCACGATCCTGTTGCTTTAAGTAGGTGATTCACTATGGCTGATAAAGCAGATAAAGTTGGTCCACAAGGTACTCAGGTTTTTGAATTAAGCGAAATTGAGTCAATATTAACCAACGCATCAGAACAAAACGCAAGTTCTATTGATGTAAAGCCTGCTCTCATAGGTATTAATGAACCTATGGTTGGTCATCAGGTGGTACTTGAACAACAAAAATATCGTATAGGTCGATCAGAAGAGAATGAAATCATCGTCAACGAAACCAGTGTCTCATCGTCTCATGCACAAATGGTGTTTCGTGATGGACAATGGAGAATTATTAATTTGCTATCATCGAATGGCACTTATGTGAATGGAGAAAAAATTGCAGAATCTATTTTATTTCCAGGCGATCAAATCCGTTTAGGCAATGTTGAATTTATGTTTATTAATAGTGATGATGTTGATATATCAAATAATAAAACAGCATCAAAACCTATCAATGCATTTACAAAAACATTATTATCAGCAGGATTTATTTTAATTATTTTTGTTTTGCTGGGCTATATTATATTTGGATAATGAATGTGCGTAATCGATTTAAGACATTATTGGAAAAAACAAAGTTAACCAAAAATGATCCTGAGATTAAATCAGAAGTACCACCACCTGTTTATAATAATACAATGCCTTCACAGCAAGATGATAAGAGTGAGCAGGATGTCAATACAAAACCATCAGAATCATCACAAAATCAACATTTATTAAGGCCTTCGGTTAAACAAAATCTAGAACATCAAGACACTTTAATATTTCAATCCAAGCCTAAGTCCATCGGTCGATATAAAATCTTAGAAGAAATCGGTAGAGGTGCCATGGCCTATGTGTATAAAGCCTATGATCCTGAAATTGATCGTTTTCTAGCCGTAAAAGTACTGCGCGAAGATTTAGCCACCAATGACGATTATCGTAAAGGTTTTATCAGAGAAGCGAAATTTGCAGGTCAATTAGCACACCCAAACATTGTCACTGTGTATGATGTCGGTGTTGCTGATGATAAACCTTATATTGCCATGGAGTTATTGGATGGTGTTCCACTGGATGAACTGCTAAAGAAACGTTTACGTTTACCTTTGAAGTATGTTTTAGGTATTGTGATTCAGTTATCAAGAGCCTTGTATTATGCACACAAACAAGGTGTTATTCACAGGGATATTAAACCAGGCAATATTATTTGTTTGACCGACCACAAAACATTTAAGTTAACCGATTTTGGTATTGCTCAACTGGATGAATCTATTTCTACAGAAGATGGTTATAGTGATAAAGTGCTGGGTACACCAGAATACATGCCTCCAGAACAAATACTGGGCCACCAAATAGACGCACGATCGGATCTTTACTCTTTAGGTGTATTAATTTATACCTTATTAAGTGGCAAAACACCTTTTGTTGCAGATGACTATGGAGAGCTGTTTAAAAAAATAGTCAAAGATAAAGCACCTTCACTAGAAGTGGATAATGTGACATTTCATGATGAAATAAAAGATATTGTTCGTAAATTATTACAAAAACAACCTGAAAAAAGATATCAAAATGCTGCTCAATTGATGTTGGACTTAAAAGAGCTGATTCAAATTATGGAGATGGAAAAAAAACAAAAAACCACAAACAATTTTACTTCGTTAAAATTAAGATGGACATTAGGCATGGCTGGATTGGTGATGAGCACCATGTTCATTGGCTTGGTTGTTGTGTATTTTCAACAGTTTCAGTCTATGCGTGATATGGTAATAGATAACAACCGTTCTTTTGCAAAGATGATAGCTTTTGAAATTGCGGAGCCTTTATTGACAGAAGATATGGTTGCATTGAATGCTATCGTTGCTGATTTAAAAAAGAATCAGGAACTTGAATACATTAGTATTCGTAATTTAAAAGGCATCATTTTAGCAAGTACTGTTGAACAGGAAAAAAACAAGACCTTTATTTTAAATACCAATGCAGAATTTATGCATGAAAGTGACGGTAGCAGTGTTTATGAACGAAAAGTAAATGAAGAACATAGGGTTTTCGATATAGACTCAGATATTAAATACCAGGATGCTTATTTGGGTAGGGTCTATTTAACATTTTCTGCCGATAAACTGATCAATACTACTCGAGTGACTTTGTTCATCATGGTTGCATTGATGCTGGTTACTTTAGTCGCAGTATTTTCTTTAAGTTGGATTTTTGCTCATAAAGTATCCAGTCAAATTCGTAAAGTGATACAGGCATTGGAACGTGTCAGAAGAGGACAGTTGGGACGTCGTTTATCTATTGAAAAAAATGATGAGTTTGGTCGTTTAAATGAAGCCTTTAATAATATGAGTGAATCTTTAGAGTTAAGGTTTGAAAATAAAGAGCAATATTTATCTGAAGAAATGAGCCATTTAAATGTTTCTCAAGTGTCAGCATCAGATAATTCGCTGCCGGTTGATGAACAGGAAACCATGGTGATTCATCAGGAAAAATAAACTCAGCCCAAAGGGTTAAGCCTGTAAAAGATAAACTAGGCTCTAGTTAATGCTTTAATTTATCTAATTTTTCCTTTAAATATAATGCCCTTTTTTTAAAAATAATCGCAGGAGCATAATCTTTGTTCAGCATTAATATTCTATCCCATATTTCGATAGCCTGGTCTAATTTATGTTCCCGGAATAATAAAACAGCATCTGTGTGATGCTTTTCACAAAATTTAAGTTGTATCTCAAAAAGTTCTTCTGGCCATTCAAGATTAGACTGGTTTTCAATAAGATTTTTTACATTGTGTAACAAGCGCTCTGTAATTTGACTGTCTTTCTTATGGTGATTTTTACTGATCAGTAACGTAAGGTATCTCAACTCAAGTTCTGATAGCGATTGTTTAAAACTATTTTCGATAAGTGAAGGATAATGCTTTTGTTTTTTTAAATGTTTTAACTTTTTTAATAGTTCAACGATATCTACTTCTGTTTTTGGTTTTTTGGATATATGGGATAACGAGGTTGATAACAAAGAAGTTATTTCTGAAAGGTGCTGTTTGGGCAATGAAGGGTAAGACATGATATGCTCAACAACTTCAAAATACTTTTGAGAATTGTAAGAGAGTTGTAGTGTTTGAAATAAAGTAATATCAGAATCACTGAGTTTTTTTTCAATGGGAACTTTGGAGGGTGATTGGCAATAAGCAAAATGATGAGAAGCAGCAAATAAAGATAAAAAGATGATAAAACAGTGTTTTCTCATAAGAAAGTAATATGATTTCGATGTGTTATGGGCGAAATAGGCCTTATCAGTCATCTAAAATTATAAAAGATTTAATAGTATTGATAAATAGAACTTTAAATAAACAGCGTCTTTGATAAACAGATGCTTTCGATCTTTTACCGTTAATTTGAACTGGTTCAGATGACATCGCACATTAACTGTGTTTTAAGATTCGTTGTTTTGCCCGATTCCATTCTCGTTCTTTTTCAGTCGCCCTTTTATCATGTAATTTTTTACCTTTTGCCAGGCCTAATTCAACTTTTACACGATTATTTTTCCAGTAAAGAGATAAAGCAATGAGCGTGTAGCCTTTTCTTTCTTGGGCACCATGAAGTCGACTTAATTCCTCTTTATGCAGCAACAATTTTCTATACCGGTTAGGTTGGGGTTTTATATGAGTCGAAGCGGTATTCAGTGGCGTGATAAGACAACCTAATAACCAGGCTTCTCCTTTATCTAAAAATATATAGCTGTCTGTCAGGTTGACTTTACCCATACGCAGACTTTTTACTTCCCACCCCTCCAGGACAAGACCTGCCTCTAAAGTATCTTCGATAAAATAATCAAAGCGTGCTTTTTTGTTAGCAACAATACTGTTGGGGTTGGTTTTTCTTTTTTTAGCCATAAGACTTCCTTTGATAAGGGGGGACAGATTATACGGTGTATTATTCATCCACTTCAAGAACTATACCCCTTGTACATGAAATCATATAATTCAATCACTTTAAACCGACACAAAACAGTGGAACATTGCTTTGGCTCATCGTAAATGGCAGTGTTTTTACAAAGTAAATCACTGTGTTAAAATAGACTGATTCAGTTACAGAACAATCCTTCCTTAAGTGTTTACTACTTTTGTAGCAATTTTTGGTAAAATACAAACTCATATCATCATAAAGATCAACAGGCCATAGGATAATTAAAATGTCTCATATTAAACAAAGTGCTTTAGTTCATTACTCTGCATCACAAATGTATCAATTGGTGAATGATGTTGAGAATTATCCTCATTTTATTGAGTCCTGCGTAGGCAGTAAGGTCTTTGAAGAAAGCGAACATCATATGCTGGCTGAACTGGTTATCAGCCATGCAGGATTACAACAATCTTTGCGGACAAGAAATACCTTGATTGCCGGCAAATCAATATCCATGCATTTATTGAATGGACCTTTTAAATCTTTTTCAGGACAATGGCAATTTACCCCTTTGGATACTCAATCTTGTAAAATAGAATTTGAAATGTCTTTTACAGTAAATAATCCATTATTAGGTATGGCTTTTACCCGTGGATTTAAAAAGTTTGCAGAAACCATGGTACAGTCTTTCACCTCAAGAGCCAGAGAAATCTATGGACAGAGTACAACATGAAAATTGAAGTGATTTATGCGCTGCCTCAATACCAACACAGGGTCTTTCTTGACTTGGATGATCATGCCACCGCGATACAGGCTATCGAGCAATCTGGCATACTGCAAACATTTCCAGAATTGTCACTGAAGCAATTAACCATAGGTGTATTTAATCAGATTGTTCAACAAAATCATTCTCTCAATGATGGCGATAGAGTTGAAATTTATCGTCCTTTAACTGCCGATCCCAAAGATATTCGCAGACGTAAAGTTGCATTAAAAAAACACACTTCCTAACTTTTTTCTTTAAGCAGTAATCCAGTCGTGGATATTTTTAATTCATATGTTTTTACTGTTTGGGTAGGAACAAAGGTGGCTGAACCATACTCAGCATCAACCAGATGCCCTAGAATATCATATTGTTTGCGCCATTCTGCAATATCCCAGGAGGAATCTTCTTTTAATGAAAACAAAGTGGGCGTATTATTTTTTTCATCTTCAACCTTAAGATAACGACCCGAAATTCTGTCAAGGGAATATAAGGTATTTAAACCAAAAAAATGTGCAATAGGCTTCCATTTTAAAATATTTGCATCGATTTGTACTTGATCACCTTTTAATAAAAAGAATTTTTTCTGACCGTCCTTAAAGGTTAATGTTGCGTTAAAAGCCTGGGTAGACGTTGGGTGAATATCCAAATCAGCAATCCATTGTTCATGGGTAAATACCTGATAACTGCGAATACCCAAAAAAACACCAAAAAATAATAAGGCGAGGGGCGTTAATATGATACATTGAAAACAACAACGAACTGACTTCAACAACCTCATTTGTTTGATAGCTTTAACCGCCATCACCAAATAAAAAAAACTTAAAATACTTAATGTAATAGCTATTCCGATTAAAATTTCATAGGCATAATAAACGATGGAAGAAAACATAATGTATCACAATAACCTATAAATAGACTTTTGATTTATTCTTCTACAAGCAGTTTGTTACCTTGTCGTTTTTCTAACTGATAAATCGTTAAGTAAGCAAAAATCAGTGCCATTAATAAAGAAGGTGACATTGATATTAAAATGTGAGGAGTGTCAGCAAAATAATGAACTGATGCCGATACACCACTAAAGCACATAATAGCGGCAATAGGAGGAAAAGAGATTCTTAATACTTTTTGAGGTATTCGATTATAAAAATAGGTCACGAGATATACGACAGACAACGTCAGTACAAAACTGATGATACCCTGTGTTAATCCAGAGGTTAAACCGGTAAAATTTGAATGGTTTGAGTTCACATAATAACCCCAGCCGCCCCATAAAATAAATGCAAATGTAGCTGAGAATATTTGATAAGATTTCGTGGTTTTTGTCATAATCAACATATCCTTTCTATTGGATAGTGAATCATAGCATAGTTTTTTGAAATTTGTCTATTTTAAAGACGTATCATCCACTTAATTATTACAAATTAATTTTACACTAGAATCCAGAGGTTACTTACACTATTTAATAATTTTATGGTATTGGATGGCTTTTCTTATCCAGAACTCAGGTTAACTATGTTAGAATAAGTTAAACTTATTTTTGGTCTTACTTCCCTGTGACTCGTTGGATTTACTCACTTTTATTTTTTTTCATATTACCAGCTATTTGTCTGAATTTATATTTTCGTGGAAGACAATTTCCTGATTTTCGCAGAAGATGGAAAGAACATTTTGGATTATTTAAGGTGAAACCTTCTGCTCAAAATGGTATTTGGTTACATGCTGTTTCTGTAGGTGAAGTATTTGTTGCCATTCCTCTGATAAAAAAACTAAAACAAGCTTACCCTAATCATCCTATTACCGTAACCACAACCACTTTAACTGGTGCAAAACAAGTATTGAATAGTTTGGGAGATGAAGTCTTACATATTTTTGCTCCTTATGATTTACCAAGTATCGTTAAGCGTTTTTATCAACAGATCTCACCCAAAGTATTGGTTATTTTAGAAACAGAACTTTGGCCTAATTTAATTTATTATGGTCGTCATTTTAATGTGCCTGTTTTTGTGGTTAATGCACGATTATCTAAACGCTCTGCCAGTGGGTATGCCCATTTACCCATTCCAACAAAAGCATTACTATTAGATCCTGTCCATCACTTTGCCTGTCAGTATAAAAGTGATGCCATGCGATTCAAGGTTTTAGGAGCATCACAAGAAAAAGTTTCTGTCACCGGAAGTATTAAGTTCGATTTGGAAATATCAGAAAAATTATCTGATTTAGCTGAAGAACTGTTTAATCCCTGGATACATAATCATTTTATTTGGGTAGCCGCCAGTACACACGAAGGAGAGGATGAATTTGTATTACAGGCTCATCAATATCTGTTATTAAAAAACCCAAATGCAAAATTAATTTTGGTACCCAGACATCCCGAACGTTTTGATTCTGTCGCTGCCTTAATTCAATCGTATAACATGTCTTTTGTTCGACGCAGTGAAAACAAAGCCATTAACGAAAAGAATGCAGTGTTTTTATGTGATACCATGGGAGAGTTAATGACCTGTTATCAAGCGGCATCCATTGCTTTTGTTGGTGGCAGTCTGGTCGATGTAGGAGGTCATAACCCATTAGAGCCCGCTGCTTTGTCTGTCCCTGTTCTTACAGGACAATATACCTTTAATTTTTCCAAAGTTTATTCCAGAATGTTAAAAGCTGATGCTGCTGTTGTGGTAACAAAAGAATCCTTAAAAAATACTTTAGAAAAACTGATGATTAATACGACACTAAGGAAAACAATGGGTGCATCTGCAGCTAATGTTGTTGAATTAAATCGTGGCGCTATTAATAAAACTTTGGATTTAATCACACCTCATCTTTAAATGTACACCTTTAAAAGATGTGGGCTTTTAAAAAACGTATCTTTAAAAAAATCAAATGTAAGCCTTTAAGGTTTGTTGACGTCAGATGTTTTTAAAAGCTGATTAACTTGCTGAATATCTTCTTCAGTTAGCACGCCAGCTGCACTCTTTAAGCGTAAATTTTGTAGAATATATTGGTATTTCGCTGAAGCCAAACTGCGTTTTGCATCAAATAAATTGGTTCGGCTGACCAAAACATCAATAATGGTTTGAGTGCCCACTTCAAAACCGGCTTCTGTGGCTTTTAGAGCACTCTCACTGGAAATGACCGCTTGTTGTAATGCTTTGGTTGACGATATGGCCGATAAAATACCTAAATAGGCACTACGTGTATTTCTGATCGTTGCACGATGGGTTTGTTCTAATTGATGTGTAGCCTGTTGTAAACTATGCTGTGCCTGTTTTGTTCGGGATGAAATAGCACCTCCTGAATAAATAGGCACAGATAACGTAATATTAATAGAAGAGTTGCGACTGTCAGGTACTGGTAAATCATTAATGATAGCACTTCCACCTCTTTCAGAATAATTGGCTGAAGCTCTTAATCTCGGCAGATGCTGAGCATTAGATGATTTAATTTCTTCACGGGCTATTTTTTTCTCTAATCGGCTACGTTGTAAATCAATATTTTTATCTTTTGCTGTTTTAAGCCAATAATCAATATCATTGGGAGAAGGGGATGTTAAGTTGATTAAATTTAAAGACTTGACTTCTTCATGGTATTGACCAGTAATTTCTCTCAGTGCTTCTACTGCATTATCTAAAGTATTTTGGTTTGTAATCACATTCGCATTATTTTGGTCATGATTGGCTTGCGCCTGATGTACATCGGTAATGTTAATGAGCCCAACTTCGAATCGTTGTTTTGTTTGTGCCAACTGTTGTTGACTGGCTTCTTTTTCTGCTAATGAAAAGAAAACCCCATCGGCAGCTTCCAATAAATTAAAATAGGCTTCAGCAACTCGCAACATGAGCGCTTGTTCATTGGCAGAATGAACCAAAGCGGCACTCAAGGCTCTTTTTTTACTGATATCCAAATTAATCCATTGACTGTGTTCATAAATAGTTTGTGATAAGTTAAGTGATTTGCTATCACTGGTTGTTTCAGTGTCATTATTTAAATCAAAACTCTTTGCAACGCTAATAGAACCCGATAAATTAGGCAACAGATTTGCCATACTTTGATTGATATTTTCCTTATTGAGCAGTAGTTGACTTTTACTGGCAAGAATTTGAGGATCATTTTGTTTCGCAAGTTGATAAACCTGCCATAAATCGACTTGTGCATGAAGCGACAACTGACAACTGACAACCATTAAAAGAATACAATTAGATATCTTCATTGTGAAAATAACTCAAATAAACAGGTAGAGTAATGAAAAGTGCTTGAGTATATACCCACTCATTCATTTTTAGTAGCGCTATTACCCTATTTTACAATTAAAAAATAAAGGCTTCGGGTTGTTGTGCATGAATCAATGGTGTTGTCTGCATTTCAAATAATGGTGTAGAAATCATTTCATCATGTAACTGTTTTTCATACAGCATGGCTTGCATGACATGACCACTGCCTTGCACACAAAACAAGCGACCATTAGCTGTCAGCTGTTTCAGATAATAACTGGGAGGCATAGGTAATGCAGCACCGATTAAAATCACATCATAAGGTGCGTTATGATTGAAATTTTGACTGGCATCAGCCACTTCAAGTATGACATTGAGTAATTGTAATTGTTTCAGCTTTTGTTGACTGAAGGTGATAAATTCAGGAAAAATATCAATGCTATAGACCGTTTTTGCTAAATGTGCGCATAAAGCCGTCATAAAGCCCGTACCGGTACCGATTTCCAGAAGACTTTCATGAGGTTGAATATTAAGGGATTGCAAAATACGCGCTTCTTCACGAGGCTTAAACATTTTTTGATCATGCTCCAGAGGGATACACATATCAGAAAAAGCCAGAGAACGGTATTTTGAGGGTACAAACAACTCCCTGGGTATCGTCGCCATAAGATTGAGAATTTGTGTATCATGAACATACCAGGGGTGAATCTGCTGTTCTACCATATTAAAACGTGCTTTTTCTCGATTCATAAAAATATCTCTTATTCAATGTGTGATAATGAGAAAGTGTGTCATTGCATGATGCTTGAATAGTGAACCTGATATAAAATAACTATAAAAGATAAACAGCTCCTAAAGTGTTATGATGAGATTTACTAGGTTTTGGACATATCGATTTTAGTGGTAGATCGACCAAATTTTGGACATAAGCCCCAAATCTCAGTTTTATTAGCAAGAATTTCGTGTATAAGTGTTAAACTCAAGTTAGAGAGTATGTAATTTACCATAAAAAACGATCTATTAAACCTATAATTTTTATGGTTATTATACTATGATATCAGCAAATTCATTATGAAATAACAATGAATGTAAGTCAGAAATTAAAAAAATATACCTCTGATTTAAACGGTTTTCTCGAACGTTGCGAGAAAAACTATGCTTTATTGTCATTTTGGTTAACTCATAAAGTATCTCGTTTTTCTAATAAGCCAGACAGTAACACCTCATGTGTTGTCCATCAATTGGACAGTGGTCCTTATACAACCACCTGGTTATTAACCGTTGATATAGAAAGTGATGCCTGGATTGACCCTGTTGCTTTAAAAGTCAGGCTTTACCATGATGCACAGGTTGCCGAGGTACTCGAAACCAATAGAAATCATGCACCCATACCCAATGCAGATTATCCCAATAAAAGGATGGTTTACCTGGATGATAAGTGGCAAAGGAATCGCTTGTTAACAGAATGCCTGAATTTTATGATGTCTCATAAAATTATTGGCTATTTAGATTCTGAAATAAAAGAGCATGGCGCATAGATATGAAATCAAGTGAAAAAACACATTGGATTCATCCTGAACATAATGATGTTGTTCGTATACTTCAGGTAACGGACTCTCACATCTTTGCTGAAGAAGAGGGTAAGTTATTAGGGCTTGAAACCAGAGAAAGTTTTGAAAGAGTTTTACAATATATCCAGTCTTCTCATCAATCAATTGACTGTATGCTGGCAACAGGTGATTTGGCCCAGGACGCCTCGGTTAATGCTTATCAATATTTACTTAAACAATGGCAAACGCTCAATTACCCTTGTTTTTGGATTGCAGGCAATCATGATGATTATCAAACCATGCAAGAGGAATTAAAAGGTGACAATGTTTACACAGCAAAACAGATATTAACCCCAAAGTGGCAAGTGGTACTGTTAAATACAGCCATACCTGGAAAAGTCTATGGTGGATTGAATCAACAGGAAATTGACTTTTTAACACAGGCTCAAAATGCCTATCCAGAAAAGCATTTATTGGTCGTATTACATCATCAACCCGTTCCAACCGGTAGTGACTGGTTGGATAACGTTGGCTTAAAAGAACCTGAAACACTTTTGAGTTGCGTCAGTCATCATGCAAAACAAAAAGTTATTTTATGGGGACATATCCATCAGGAATATGACCGAATAGAAAATAATATCCGTTTATTAGCAACACCATCAACTTCTGTACAGTTTGCACAACATTCTGATCAATTTGCTGCTGGTACAGAGCACCCAGGGTATCGAATTTTGGAACTGTATGATAATGGGCAGATTGAAACACAAGTGCATAGAGTGGAACAACCTAATTATACCGTGGACTATTCAATCAAAGGATATTGAAATTTTTTTTCAAAAAAGCTTACCAATTTGATATGATGACCTCAGCCGAGGTTATCGTGCCTTTGCATCTTGAAAGTGCAAGATCAAGCCATTCTGTATATTATCTACAATTTATTAAAATCAACCGCCAAAAAACAAAAGAGAGAAAATGAGTCAAGCTTATACCGCTGATGCAATAGAAGTCCTAAATGGTTTAGAGCCTGTTAAAAAACGTCCCGGAATGTATACCGATACGTCACGTCCCAATCACTTAGGGCAGGAAGTGATTGATAACTCAGTGGATGAAGCATTGGCTGGTTTTTGTCGTCATATAAAAGTACGGTTATTAAAAGACGGTGGTATGCAGGTTGAAGATGATGGACGAGGCATGCCTGTTGACCAGCATGCAGATGAGGCCATTTCAGGTGTAGAGTTGATTTTAACGCGTTTACATGCAGGAGGTAAATTTTCTAATAAGAACTACCAGTTTTCAGGAGGATTACATGGTGTGGGTATCAGTGTGGTCAATGCGTTATCAAAAAAAGTGGATGTTAATATAAAGCGTGATGGCAAAATCTATAATATGGTTTTTGAACATGGAGAAAAAACAAAAGAGTTAAATGTTGTTGGAGATGTCGGAAAAAGAAACACAGGAACCAGTGTCACTTTCTGGCCAGATGCACAGTATTTTGATTCAGCAAAATTTTCCGTTTCCAAAATAAAACACTTATTAAAAGCCAAAGCAGTTTTATGCCCTGGATTACATATTCAATTTATTGATGAGTTCACAGGTGAAACAACCGAATGGCAATATAATAATGGATTGCGTGATTATTTATTATCAAGCAGCGATGGTGTCATCAGTTTACCCGAAACCCCTTTTTGTGGTGAATTTACCGCACAATCTGAAGCGGTTGAGTGGTCTTTATTCTGGTTGCCGGAAGGGGGTGATTACATTGCCGAAAGCTATGTGAATCTCATACCGACACCTTTAGGTGGGACACATGTGAATGGCTTAAGGAATGGTTTATTGGAAGCTATGCGAGAGTTTTGTGAGTTCCGTAACTTAATGCCCAGAGGATTAAAACTTACTGCAGAAGATGTTTGGGAAAAATTAAGTTATGTACTCTCAGTAAAATTACAAGAACCACAGTTTTCCGGACAAACCAAAGAACGTTTATCGTCGCGTCAATGTATTTCTTTTATTACTGGTGTGGTCAAAGATGCGTTTAGCCTTTGGTTAAACCAACACCCTGATCAAGGTAATCAGTTAGCAGAACTGGCTATTGGTCATGCACACTCACGCCTTAGGGCTGGTAAAAAGGTGGCCCGAAAGAAAATCACTGCGGGTCCTGCACTACCTGGTAAACTGGCAGATTGTCTGGGACAGGACTCCCTAAGCTCTGAATTATTTCTAGTCGAAGGTGATTCTGCGGGTGGTAGTGCAAAGCAAGCCCGCGATAAAAGCTTTCAGGCAGTGATGCCCCTGCGAGGTAAGATTTTAAATACGTGGGAAGTTGATGCACTGGATATTCTGGCATCACAGGAAGTACATGATATTGCGGTTGCCATTGGACTGGAACCCAATTCAGATGATTTGACAAAATTACGCTATGGCAAAGTATGTATTTTGGCAGATGCCGATTCAGACGGCTTACATATTGCCACATTATTATGTGCTTTATTTTTTAAACACTTTCGAGCACTGGTGGAAGCAGGTCATGTCTATGTTGCCATGCCTCCATTGTACCGTATTGATGTTGGTAAAGATGTCTTTTATGCTTTGGATGATAATGAAATGCAGGGCGTGTTGGATCGAATAGAAGCAGAAAAGAAAAAAGGTAAAGTCAATGTACAACGCTTTAAAGGTTTGGGTGAAATGAACCCAACACAATTAAGAGAAACCACCATGGCAAAAGATACCCGTCGACTGATTCAACTAATACTGGACGATAAAATACCAGCAGACGAAATGCTTGATATGTTATTAGGAAAAAAACGTGCCAGCGATCGTAAAGCATGGTTAGAAAAAAGCGGTAATTTAGCTGAGCTATAAGGCCTCTATGATTCATATACCAACCCAACTAAAATCGATATATCATGATTTCAATAACCTGCTTGAGGAGGCATTAAGTGGATTTAGAATTTGAAGGCGTTGAACAACAGTCACTTGCTGAATTTGCTGAGAAAGCCTATTTAAATTATTCCATGTACGTCATTATGGACAGGGCTTTGCCTCATATAGGTGATGGGTTAAAGCCCGTGCAACGTCGTATTGTTTATGCCATGAGTGAGTTGGGGTTAAAAGCAACGGCAAAGTACAAAAAATCAGCAAGAACAGTCGGTGATGTCTTAGGTAAATTTCATCCTCATGGTGATTCCGCATGCTATGAAGCCATGGTTTTGATGGCCCAACCCTTTGCTTACCGTTATCCATTGGTTGATGGACAAGGCAATTGGGGATCGTCGGATGACCCTAAATCTTTTGCCGCTATGCGTTATACGGAATCACGTTTGGCAAAATATGCTGAGATCTTATTACAGGAATTAGGACAGGGTACCGTTGACTGGCAACCTAATTTTGATGGCAGTTTACAAGAGCCCTGTGTATTGCCAGCACGGTTACCCAATTTATTATTAAATGGCACAACCGGCATAGCGGTAGGTATGGCTACAGATATTCCTCCGCATAATTTAATTGAAATTGCTGAAGCCTTGATACAATTGATTGACAAGCCGGGCATGACATTATCTGAACTCAGACAACATTGTCCAGGCCCGGATTTTCCAACCAAAGCAGAAATTATTACTCCCAATGACGAATTAAACAAAGTCTATGATACGGGTCGCGGCTCTATCAAGATGCGAGCAGTCTATCATGTGGAAGAGGGAGAAATTATTGTTACTGCATTACCTTTTCAGGTTTCTGGAAGTAAACTATTAGAACAGATTGGTCAACAAATGCAGGCGAAAAAACTCCCTATGGTCACTGATTTAAGGGATGAATCTGACCATGAAACACCGCAACGTTTTGTGATTGTACCTCGATCAAACAGAATAGATATAGAAGCACTTATGCAGCATTTGTTTGCAACAACGGATTTGGAAAAGAATTATCGGGTCAATATGAATGTCATTGGTTTGGATGGCAAACCTCAAGTTAAAAACTTAAAAACCTTATTACAGGAATGGATTGAATTTCGAACACAAACCATTAGAAAGCGATTGCAATATCGATTAGATAAGGTCAATGAACGATTGCATATTTTAGATGGCTTACTCATTGCTTTTTTGAATATCGATGAAGTCATTCATATTATTCGTTACCATGAAACGCCTAAGCAAGAGTTAATTTCCCGATTTAATCTGAGTGATCGTCAGGCAGAAGCAATTCTTGAGCTTAAATTGCGACACCTTGCAAAGTTAGAAGAAATGAAAATTAAGGGAGAACAAAAAGATCTTGCAGAAGAAAAAGAGCAATTAGAGAAAGTTTTAGCATCCAAAGCAAGAATGAAAACACTTATCAAAAAGGAAATCAAAGAAACGATGGACACCTATGGTGATGAACGTTCTTCGCCTATTGTTGAACGAACCGAAGCAAAAGCCCTGGACGAAAGTGCCTTGATACCGACAGAGCCAGTGACGGTTATATTGTCTGAGAAAGGCTGGGTACGCTGTGCAAAGGGCCACGATATTGATACAGAAAAATTAAATTATAAATCGGGTGATACTTTATTGTGTAGTACTCAGGGACGAAGCAATCAACAGGTCGCTTTCATGGATTCAGCCGGAAGAAGTTATGCTTTGATAGCCCATACATTACCCTCTGCCCGTGGTCAGGGAGAACCGCTCACCGGACGTTTTAATCCGCCTTCAGGCGCATTATTTATGACGGCTCTTATGGGAGAAAACGAAGCCTCTTTCTTATTGGCTTCTGATGCCGGTTATGGTTTTGTGACACATTTTCAAGATTTTGTTACCCGTAATAAAAATGGCAAAGCCTTATTAAGTTTGCCGAATGGTGCACAGGTTATTCAACCTAAAGTAATCACGGATTATGACAATCAGTGGTGTGCATCCGTTACTACAGAAGGGCGTTTATTATTGTTTCCTCTAAAAGAGTTGCCAGTCCTTTCTAAAGGTAAAGGAAATAAAATGATCAGCATACCTCCTGCAAGAATTAAAAATCGAGAAGAATATGTTGTAGATACGGCTGTATTCAATCAACAGGATCATTTATTGATTTATTCTGGGAAAAGACATTTACGTTTAAAAGGTGACGATTTAATGCACTATCATGGAGAAAGAGGGCGGCGCGGTTCTAAATTACCAAGAGGCTTTCAAAGAATAGAACGCTTAAGCGTAGAAATCACATAATCTCTTTAGCCATACTTATCCCAAGCTCTGGTTACTTATTTTGAACGTAATGCCTTAACATCATCGGCAGTGACAGTCGGTGCATTATTGCCCCATTGTGTGCGTTCATGATTCACCACAGCGGCAATTTCTTCGTCATTCAGTATGGCAGCAAAACCCGGCATAGGTGAAGCATAAGCAACACCGTCAATCACTTTATCGTAGACACCATTAAGAATCGCTTCAATATGCAAAGTTGGATCTGCATCCACAACCGCTGAGTTTCCTTTTAAAGGAGGAAATACATTGGGCAGACCCATACCATTACTTTGATGACAGGAAGAGCAGTTATTACCATAGACTTGTTCTCCCAAGGCTTTCCATCCGGCTTGGTTATCAGGTGATGTATCGGTTTCCTCTTTTGTTTGAGAAGATGATGCATAAGACAAAGCAATACTGGGCTCAATAACACGATCATGAACTTCCAAAGAAATATAACCAGCTCCCCAGGCAAGTATGGATAAAAATAAAACCCAGGCCCATGTAGGAACCGGTGCAGGTGTTTCCATTCTTACGGGTTCAAAATCATCACCAATAGAAGCACCGTATGCATTAGCCAGAATATCAATCTGACCGGATAATTTTTCATTTGCCTGAATGCCATGAATATCAATGGTAGGGCCATTTTGCACAATAAAAGGAACGACTTTAACACTGGTCATTACACCTTTATCAAATACTTTAAAGGTTAATTCATGTTTACCATCTTCAATTTTATTGGTATCCAGCTGAAACTTTTCCGGAGGTGTCAGCACCTGAATAGGTGATGGCTTATCATCAAGAAAAACCTCTATACGCATGGTGTTTTCCTCTTATTCAACATCATCGAGAATTTGATATTTAATATGTTGTTTATTGTCTTCTTCGGGCCAAATTGCTTTGGTAATCGCAAAATAAAAGGCATAAATCACCAGAAGTGCCGATAAAATAACCATCAACCAGGCAAACCAGGTATTATCATTAGAGCCATCAAAGCCACATAACGTGATCAATAAATCAATGTAATAAGCAAGTTTTTCCATTAAGGGGACACCTTAACCTGTTTTAATGACTGTAAGTAACGGACTAAATCTATAGCCGATTGTTTGGCAACCACCTGTTTATCTTTTGGTTTAAATTTATCGGGTACTGGAACAAGAATATCGTCTTTATCTGCTTCATCTTTGAGTTCAAAAAACCAGGGATAACCTGGCATAACGGATGTTGCTACCACAGCTCTTGGGTTATAAAGATGAATCAGATTCCACACTTCAGAAGGTTGGCGCACGCCGACATTGCTGAGATCAGGTCCTGTCCTTTGTGTTCCCAGCAAAGGTGGATCTTCAAGGGCATAATCACCAGCTAATGATCCTCTTCCATAAGGTGCATCAACAGGCAGATCACGAACAAATTGTGTATGGCAGGTCGCACAACCTTCCTTCAGATAAATTTTATGACCGCGCGATATTTCAGGTGTTTTTTCTACAATACCTTTTAAAGGTGGCGTCTTTTCTGCCTGAAATGCAGGTAATACAGCAATCACCATACTTAGTATCAAAAAAATAATGGCTGAAACAGCGATTAATAAATTATGTTGTGTGTGTAAACTCATGCTGTCTCCTGCAATAGATTTTTATTGTGATCATCTTTTGAGTGACTTTCTGATAAAGGACGCATATGCCATAAGTTAATAATAAAAACAATATGGCTACCTACCATCATAAATCCTCCAATGGCTCGCCAAAGCCACATGGGTGCGGCTGCATCCACAGAAGCAATAAATGATTCTCCGGCTACCCATGAAGCCCCTTGTTTAATACCTGCGATGGAAATAGCAACAACATACAAACTGCCTCCAATAAATGCCAGCCAGAAATGCAAACCTATCATTGAGTTTGAAGGAGAGCGTCCTGTAATACGGGGAATCAGTCCATAGATAGCTCCCCAAATACTAAAGGCAACAAAGCCGTACATAGCAAGATGGGAATGTCCTACAGTAAAGTTTGTAAAGTGCCAATAAATATTGGCTGATCGAAAAGCTTCAATGGTTCCTTGAGAAGAGGATAAAGCATATCCCCATATACCGGTTAATAAAAAGATGATGGCATAACTGCGCCGAACTTTATGCCACGAACCCCGTGCAGTTAAGAAAAAATTACCAAAGCCAGACCAAACCGGAACCATCATTCCCACGCTAAACAGGATTGCGATGGTTTGTAACCACCAGGAAACCGGACTGAAAATAAAATGATGTGCACCAATCAGTGTATAAAATAAAATGGCAGTCCAAAATCCCAGGGCACCTAATGCATAAGAATAAATCGGCTTACCTAACATACGGGGAAGGGCGTAATAAGTAATACCCAATACCATGGGAGTAAACCACATACCGACAGCATTGTGCATGTAGTAGCCTTGAACAACAATATTGCCCATACCACTTTGGTAAAAAGGTAAATAACCAATCGTAATAATAATGGCTATCCAACAAAAAGCACCCATAATGTACCAATTGGAAACATAGATTTCTTTTACTTTACGTAGAGATAGTGTTGTATAAGCTGAATAAAAATTACATAAAAGTCCAATAGCATAAATCAAAATAATAGGCCAAAGAATTTCTCTGTATTCTTGTGGGCCTCGACTTAAACCCAGTGATAAGGTAATGATGGCCAACAACATGGATATATTCCATAAATGCATGCCTGTACGTGCAAATCCTGGCTTTGCAATAGGTATTTTAGAAGTTCTTGCCACAACAAATAATGCGATACCTACTAAAGCCATAGATGACCAGCCAAACATAACGATATTCGTATGTATGGGTCGTATTCTACCGAAAGAAAATAAAGAATATTCCAGGGTTTCTGGCCAATAAAGTTTTACAGCAGCCAATAAACCGTAGATAGTACCAACCATCAGCCAGATACTGGCCGAAACAATATAATGATAAGATAACCGTTTGGTGATCACATCATGTCCAGAAGGTAATGAAGTTTGGTTCATATTGAAACCCTGGAGAATAAGCGTTTATAAAACATGTGTTTGTCAGTGTTCATTCAAGCGATATGTGGAGCGTCATGTTGATTTAAAACAATGTTATTTAAAATTGTATTCATTATTTAAAAATAATCTTCTTTAAAGAAGGATGGCTTTCAGTTCTTTTGCTACAGATTCAACACCATCATCCAGAGAAAAGAAATTGACCAGTTTTCCCAAAGGATCAACCAGATAAACGGTAGAAGAATGTGTTATCTGATAATCTTTTTCTGGATTTTTTGGTGCTTCTGCAAGTAGGGTTTTAAAAGAATTAGCAGCACTTTTTAAGGCAACACGTGTCCCAGTAAGACCAACAAATTGCTTATGAAAGCTTTGAAGATACATATGGACTTTTTCTGGAGAATCCCTTTCTGGATCAACAGAAATAAATATAGGCGTCACCTTGTGTGCTTTTCCAGAAGCGTCGAGCTGTTCCATAACTTGTGTTAACTTGCTCATTTGATTAGGACAAATAAAAGCGCAGTGTGTAAAACCAAAAAAGACCAACTGATACTGTCCTACAAAGTCTTTTTCTGACACATTTTTACCTTCATGTGAAACCAGTGTATATTGAACTTTGTTGCTGCCATCATCATGATGTAATACGGCAAACACAAAAGTAGTGACAACAACACTAAGAATGGTAAGAAAAAGTATGATTGATTTTAACCAGGGCGTACTCATACATATGACCTATTTTCAAGTAAGTGGTTTAAAAATGATTTCTTAAATAAATAACCGATGATAATCAGGGTCAATACTTTTAAACATTCAACAAGAATATAAATATTGTGTTTTACTGAATGTTCTACTTGATAGCCTTCAATAATTAATTGAACGCGATCGTCTAAAGTCGGTTGAAGCCATATATAGTGAATGCCTAATAGCAATACTAAAATGATAACTGCAATCCAACATTTTAAGTACCGATAAACAGCATGCTGACTTAATGATACAATCAACATCAAAAACATACTTAATTCTATCCACCTAAACACATTAAATGTTGCTCTTCCTACCTCTAATGCTTCACTCAGAGATAGGGATGGGGCCAGAAATTTTGCTGGTGTCGCAATAAAACTGACACCAAGAATTAATCCAACCCATAACCAACAAATAATGAACGCATACATGTTGAATGCAATAACATTAAGGTTTTAAACTGGCAAAGTAAGCTGCCAAGTTTTCAATATCTTTATCCGATAAACCTTTAACCATAGGCGCCATTAATGCATTTTTTCTTTTACCATCTCTAAATGCTTTTATTTGATTTTTCAAATAAACTTCCTGTTGACCGGCTAGATTTGGCCATTCCGGGTTAGGACTGATACCGTTCTTCCCATGACAAGCGGCACAAGTGACGGCTTTGGCTTTTCCTGCTGCAATATCTGCAGCATGTATCAAAGGTGACACGGTGAGTAAGCCTGCGATTAAAAGTTTATAGTTCATGGATTATCTCCTCTATTTTTAATAGTGATAGGTTATTTTTTAATACCTGACTGTCTTATAACCGGAAAGGTTAAATCATCAGATGAAATTTGCTCAGACATTGTATTCGAACTTAACCAATAACTGAATGAAATAAATAAGCTGCCACCTAAAATATTTCCTAAAGTAACCCAACCCAGGTTATAAAACATACCCGATACAGTGATGGATTCCGTTGGATGGCCTAACAATGCAATAGAAAATAATGTCATATTAGCTACACAATGCTCATAACCACTGGCAATAAAAGCAAACAAACACCAAAATATCACCATTGCTTTAGCCGCATCATTTTCTGTACGTGCTGACATCCACAAGGCCAGGCATACCAGCCAGTTACATAAAATAGCTCTGGCAATGAGTTCGATAATACTGGAATTCATTTTATAGCTGGCAATTTTGTTGAGTAATGGATTACCTTCTGCCAGTAAAATGCCGCCATCTCCAGTGACAAAAATAAGAGCAAGAAAAATTGAACCCAATAAATTAAATGTCCAGGATGATAGCCAAACTTTAAACAATTCTGAAAAACGAGTCAGTTTTTTTAATCCACTCAATGTCATATACATAGTATGACCTGTAAATAATTCAGCACCTGCAAAAACAACTAACGTAAGAGCAATGCCAAATGAAAGTCCCATCACCAGCTTTTGCCAGGCTGGGTCAAGTTGTGCGCCAATAGAAAAAATTAATATAATCCCAAACCCAACATAAGCGCCAGCCAGTATTGATCCAACAAAAAAACCTAAAGGATTACTTTTTAAGTATTGAGACTTTTTGTATCCAAGTTCAGCAAAATGATTAAGTGTTTTATGATACATACTCAGCCGATCACCTATAAATGGTTAACGAAAAGAATTATAAGGCAATTCTTATAACATGTAAATAAAATACATATTTAAATGCCGTTTTTATTAACTTATAAATAACCTATAAAATCCAGGGTTAAATAGCTATATTATAGCTTGACAATTTATTTTCAAGCTGTAAACATATATATAAAATACATCTATAATGAATGGCGATTAAATCCATGCTGCAAAATAATATACTCATTCTTACGCTTATTTTGATGAGCATCATACTTATTACTTTTTTATTTGTTGCTTTGAATGCTTCCAGTGACGGTGGAGACTATACACCCATTCAAAAGAAAGCCTATGGTATTAGAGCCAAGTTTTTTGCTGTTCTTCTTATTGCAGGCATTATTATCAGCATAACAACGACGTTACAATTGCCTTATGCCGCAACACGAGGCATTACCCAGGATGTTGATAAACAAATTGATGTCATGGCATATCAATGGTATTGGGAGCTGAGCGAATCTTCTGTCAAAGTGGGTGAGAGCGTTGTTTTTAATGTACGTTCAGCCGATGTTACCCATGGTCTTGGTATCTATGATGAAGATATGCGTTTGATTGCTCAAACACAGGCTATGCCTGATTACTCAAATCACTTAAAAGTAACCTTTGATAAACCAGGTAAATACAAATTACTTTGTATGGAATACTGTGGTTTGGCTCATCATAAAATGATCAGTGAATTTCATGTATTAACACAATAATCCCTAGAGAAGATAATGAATCATTCAAATAACTTAAATCCTTTGCCCGGTTCGTCCAGAACCGCCATTTTATTCTATTTAGGTATTTCAGCTTTAGTTTATGTGCTGATGATGCTTCTAGGACTATTGATGAGAATGGGGCAGGCAACATGGCTCAATATTTCTCCAGAGATGTTCTATCAGATTATGACCGCTCATGGCGCTGGCATGGTGGGTATTTCAGGTCTCGCTGGCAGTGCCGTCATGTGGTACTTTTTACGTCGCCATGTCACATTATCTGTAGCAATGTTATGGACTAATCTGGTCTTTTTTCTTATCGGTGTTGTTTTTATTCTGGGTGGTATTTTTATTGGAGGTTATGCTGGTGGTTGGACATTTTTATTTCCTCTGCCAATGAAAAGTGTTGGTCTTTGGGGAACCACAGGAGCAGCAAGTTTTTTAATCGGTTTATTACTGATTGGTGTTGGTTTTCTATTACTTTATTTGGATGTTGCCAGAGCCATTATTCAGAAGTATGGTTCTTTATCAAAATCTCTCGGCTGGCCTCAGTTATTTTCTGGCAGTCAAGATCCTATGCCAGCAGCACCTGTGGTTGCGTCAACCATGGTTCTTATTGTGAATATAACAGGTATTATTGCCGGCGCTGTTGTTTTGGTGCTTATGCTGGTTAATTTATTTATGCCTGAATTTGCAGTCGATCCATTATTAAGTAAGAATTTAATTTACTTTTTTGGACATGTGTTTATCAATGCCACAATTTATCAGGCAGTGATCGCCGTTTATGAAATACTGCCGGAATATACTGGACGCCCCTGGAAAGTGAATAAAGTATTTTTAGCAGCATGGACAGCTTCAACCATTATGGTAATGGCTGTTTATCCTCACCATTTATTAATGGATTTTGTGATGCCAACCTGGGCGCTAATTCTAGGGCAAATTATGTCATATACGGGTGGTTTCCCTATTTTGGTCGTGACCGCTTTTGGTGCATTGACGATTGTGCATCGTTCTGGAATAAAGTGGGATATGCCTTCCAGCCTATTATTTTTGTCCATGTTTGGTTGGTCTGTTGGTGTTGTGCCAGCCATCATTGATGGCACCATAGCCGTGAATAAAGTAATGCATAATACCTTATGGGTCCCTGGACATTTTCATATGTATTTAATTGTGGGTCTTGTTGCCATGCTATTTGGCTTTAAATATTACATCAGCAATCAATGTGGCCCCATGAAATGGATAGATAAAGGTTCTTTTTGGCTGTATGCCATCAGCGGAAGTCTGTTATCAGTCACCTTTCTTATTGGTGGTTACCATTCAATACCAAGACGCTGGGCTGAACATTTACCGGAGTGGGTCACTTACAGTCAACCAGCAGCCATTGCTGCCATATTTATTGTATTGAGTGCAAGTATATTTGCCTTAAGATTTTTAACCAGTCTAAAGCATGCTCGAACAGCATAAACATTGATGGCTTCGTTTTTTGCTTGTTTGTTTGTTATTGTTATTGGTATTTTTTCCTTATCGTTAGCAACCAATCATTGGAAAGTCTGGACATCTGAAAGTGCACGACGTTTAGCCGTTTCTAAACGCCCCCTAAAGTTACCTGATGTTGATTTAATCAATACTCAGGGAAAGTCTATTCGATTACATTCAAAAGAAAGCACTTTAACGATTATGGAATTTATTTTTACAGCTTGTCCAACGGTATGCCAGATTATGGGAGATAAATTTAGAGAGTTACAAAATCACTTATTTACTGAAGGCATACACCATCAAGTACGCTTATTAAGTTTAACTTTTAGTCCAGAAGACAAAGAAATAGAACTACGCCATTACCTTGAAAAATATGCAGCCAACACGCATGTATGGAATGCAGCTTATTTTAAACATCCAAAAGAATTGAACCGTTTTATGGATCTTATCGGTGTAATAGCAATTCCAGAACCAGAAGTTGGATTTATTCATAATGCTGCTGTTTATTTCATCAAAAATAATCAACTCATTGCAATATATGATTATGACGATGTTGAATTAAAAAAGCATATCAATAATCACCTTCAACCCAATAGCTTACATTCAAGCATTTCATATGTTGAATAAGTGTATTATTTTTTGTCTGGTCATGATTTTTTTTTCACCAGTCAGCGATTGGATGGAATCTTCTATGGTGTCCCATATATTATTGGAACTTCCATTATTGATTGTTGTTGGCTTTTTAATTGGAACAAAAATAGCTCATACCAATCATCTGTATTTATTAAAACTTAACAAAGGAGGTATATTGGGCTTCCTTTTAGCTTCTTTTACATTGATATTCTGGATGATCCCCCGATGGTTGGATACCTCATTAAATGACGATATTTGGGCTTATCTAAAATATATAACACTAATTTTTTTAGTGGGAATACCATTGGCAATCAGTTGGCCAGTAGCACATATTGTTACAAAAGCGGTTATAAAGATAGAATTTTTAACTATGCTGTTTCGTCTTGGTTGGATATACTTAATTTCCCCAGAACGCTTATGCAATAATTATTTATTACAAGAACAGGTGTGGTTGGGGTATGGTTTTATCGTGATTGGAATAACACTGGCAATCTATTGGGTATTGCCTGTCTTTTATAATCCAAATCACAAGCTTCATTACCCAATAGATAGACAGAACATAGTCTAGATTAAATATGGGGTTATTTTTGGAAAACCTTTTATGCAACTAACAAAATATACTGAATTGTCTTTAAGAGTGATGATGTATTTAGCCATCAATCAACACAAATTAAGCACCATTCAGGAAGTATCTGAAATCTACCACATCTCTAAAAATCATTTGGTTAAAGTGGTTAATCAGCTTGCTGTACTGGGTTATATAGAATCTATCCAAGGACGGGGTGGTGGCATCCGTCTGGCTGTCGACGCTGAAGAAATTGGGGTAGGTGATGTCGTCAGAGCCATGGAAAGCACCCTGGATATAGTTAATTGCGATAATGGAAGCTGTCCATTGCTGCCTGCCTGTTTATTAAAATCAGCATTGAACGAAGCCGTGCAGGCTTTTTTAAAAAGTTTAGATCAATATACAGTTCAGGATTTAATCAGGAATAAACCACAACTTTTGAAATTAATTTCATAAAGAGGTTATTTATAAAAATAATGAAAAAGTAATGGCCAGTTAAATTAAATCAGGCCAGTATTTTTTTAACAGAGTATGAGACTGACGTTCAATTAAAGATAATTTATCAACAGAAATTAAAACCACTTCTTCTGTATTTTGAAAGATATAAATTCTATGATGAGAAGCCACTTCTGAAATAGGAACAGATTGTATTTGAGACATTAAATGATGATCAATGGTAAAAGCGCTCGATGACTCTTCTAATAATAATACGCCTCTGTCAAAACCGACACCTGCTGCAATGGCAATATCCTGTTTCATATGTGAACGGAAGAAAGCATTTCCAAAATTGAGTGAGCAGCGAAAAGCAACACGAGGCAATTGTTGGGTGTTTTCATATTTATTAAAGAAAAACTGCATGGTCTGCATAAAAATAATGGCATTATCAATATCATTATTTTCCATTAAAATAGAAAATGCATTGGATGCAGTGGAAAAACTTTGGCATTTATGCATGAGCGAGCATTCAAAAATGACACTATGCCATCGTGTTTGGATTTCCAGAAACTCATCGATAGGTTGTTCTGAATCTTTTTCAAAGGATAAACTCAGTTGAATGATCAAACCATTATGAATATGAGTATGATAATCCGTATTGATACGATTATTAATTTGGGGTGTTTGAAAATGCAATGGTAAACTTTTGTCTCCTGCCTTAACCATTTTTACCAGCTCAGAAAGATGCTTTATATTGTTATTAGTGTCAAAAAGTTTCTCAGATGTATTGGCTTTTAGAGGGTTATCTATACGTTGTAAATGTTTTCGTTTAATTCTCATCAAAATGTATAAGCTAATAAACAACGTCGAAAAAAAAGTGATTAAAATAATCAAAGACATTTGTAAACTGTTGTGTTTAATATTTTCTTCCATAGCTTTTCTGTTCAATACCAGCTTAAACCAGCCTACTTGTGTGTTATTCCATTGAATTTCTTTCAAAAAGGGAATGTTTGTCTCATTGGTCAAAGGGAAATAAGAGGTTAACCATTCAGTGAGTGGTGCAAAAATTGCTGAAGAAGATTTTTTATTGATAGTCAAATTGTCTTCATCACTCTTGGTAGATATGTCTGTATGGATGGTTTCATTTGATTCGTTGATATCTGAACTGAGTATTAAAGTGCCATTCAACCGGTAAATAGACGCTGAGTCGATAAAATCCGTATGAGAAATATGTTTGATTAAATCTTTTAAAACATCGATATCTTCTGAAACAACCGCTTTGGAACTGGCCGTAGCACATAATTGAGTCATATCATTACCAAAAGCATCCACTCTATGCTTTAGAACAATATTAAGTTGCTGAGATAACCATAACCAGGCAAAAAAGAATACGGAGCTTATAATGACCGTATAAAGTATAAGTTCACCCAAAGAAAAGTAACGCAATATTCTAAATGATTTCAGGAAAGTTCTTAAAGATCTTTTTGTACTGACAGCATCATCTATTGATTGAGAAGCAAGACTCATCTTGAATATTTAAAACTTAAATAGATAACGCACTATCTTGGTTATTCTTTTAATCATTAAAAATCACCTGAGAAATCATAGTTCAATTCAGAAACAGGAGGTTGTAAATAATATCCTTGAATGTATTGAACACCCAATGGCCATAATGCAGCCAGCTTTGAAGCATCCTCAACTTTAGGAACAACAGAATGGGATTTATACTTTTCAGCAACATTGCAGATTTCAGTAAGGTTAGTCATTGCCGCTTCATCTTTGCCAAGGTGTTGTGTAATATCACCATCTGCAAAAACAAATAAAGGTTTCAATTGTTCAATCAGTGATAAGTGCTCAGGTATATTTTTCACTTGAGTAATGGCCAGGCTGACTTGAATTTTTTTGAATCCATTATTTAAAGCAATGACTCTTTTTAAATAAGTTTGAGCATCATTGGCTGTAATTTGAAAAATCAGACTGCTTCTGGAAATTTTAGCTGCTTTTTTTACATCAACAATGTAGCGCAACAGACTGTCTTCCAAAATAGAGGAAGAAGATAAGTTAACGAATAAATTTGGTTGAGGCGATTTTGAATGTGTCATCAATGTCTTAATGGCTTTCATAATAACCCATCTATCCATTTTTGCAGCCAATCCAGCAACCTGAGCAACAGGGAACATCGCATTCGGACCTACATGCTCTCCATCTTCTGAAGTCATGCGTAGTAATGCCTGATATAACGGACGCTCTTCACCATGTAGTTTTGCAATAGGTTGAAATAACAGGTGCATTTTTCCAGCTTCTATCGCATCGTATAATTTCTCGAGCATTTCTGCATTTTCAGCATTGCCTTCATCAATTACCTTGCTATAAACTTTAATACCATCTCCATTGGTTACTCTTTGACAGGCTGAATGTGCCTGTGTAATCACTGTTTTTGCATCAACAGCATGTTCACCAACCGGACATAAACCAATACTAAAAGTAATACGCTCTGTTTTACCTTCAATTTCAAATAATTGTTCTCTGACAGAAACACAAAGATGAGTAGCAAAACTTTTTGCTTTGTCAGGTTCAACTTCTTCCATAAATAACATAAAGGAGTTATTACCATAACGACATAACATTTCTGAATCATTGGTTTGATCTCTAAGCCACTCAGCAACATCTCTGGAAATATCATCCCGTGAAGTAAAACTGTATTTTTTTTCAATTTCAGAAAACTGATCGATACTCAAAAATAAGAGATGTCCGGATTGGCCGGTTTCATTATTATTATTGATTAAATCATTGAGTTGCTCCTGGAAGTAAGTGTGATTAAATAATCCTGTCAGCACATCCCGTGAACTCAGCTCTCTGACTTTTGCTTCCAATTCAGCACTGTCCGATGAACGGCGAATTAACAATTGAGTGCAATGTTCATTATCATAGCTTGCATTGGAAAGGGTCAAAATAATTTCAAATGTTTCACCATCACTTTTTGTGCCATGGCAGGCAAACTCATTGTTGGATGGCTGTTTGGAATATTGTCTTAAGAAAGCTTTAAAACCTTCAGGGTTATCAGTACCAATCATATCCATAACAGGCATACAAAGCAGCTCATCCGGATCTTCGTATTCAAAAAGTTCAACATAGGTTTGATTGGCATACACATGCATACCATCGTGGATATAAGCTATTGCATCCTGAGAACTATCTAATAATAAATTACAACGTTTCTCTGCTTCCTTTAATTGGCTGTCGGTTGCTTTTCTTAGTTTTCTTTGCTGTAAGTTATCCAATTCACGTTTAATAATCAGATAGAGTCTTTCCTGAGAGCTAAAGGGCACAGCATCTTTTAGGCCCAGTTGCATGGCTTTAATAATCGTGTTTTCATCATGTTCTTCTGTCACGACGAGTGTTGGAATATCTCTACCGTATTCCTCAATAAGCGCCATAATACGTTCCAAAGATAATCCTTCAGTCAGTGCCCGATAAATACACATATCCCATGATTGTTTTTCTAGCAATTGAATAAGGTTGTCTTCATCCAGAACCTGATTTGCTCTTACTGCATAGCCTTGGTTTCTCAACGTTTTGGTAATGGTTTCTGCATCATTTGACGAAGGTTCAATGAGGATGAGATGTAAAGGGCTGATTTCTGAAGTCATGAAAAGTTTATCACATGGAAGCTATAAAACGTTAAAATATTATTTTTATCACATACTTAGGATTGTAGCTAACATTCAATGAGTTGAAAACCAACTTACTGGGATTAATACAAAATAAATTGTATTTCTAGGGGCTGTTGGAAAAACACCTCTCCCTAAATGAGATCCCATACATTATCATAATCATCTCTTTTGTTTTGGGTGCTTTTCATTTTTTTATTGAGGGGTGATGGTGTCGTTGGTTCAAAATAAAACTGGTTATAACTTTGTGTCGCAGAAACTAGTTGGGTTAGCATGGCATTGAAGTGATAATGACCATCAGATATATCAATATGTTGCTTTTTATTAAATAAAATGGGTGAAATTACCAAAGTAGGTGGTTGACCAATACCTTTTAACTCTGGTAAGACCAGAGCATTTTGATAGGCTTCCTGGTGTTTGAGCTGATTTTTGATTTGTGTTTTGACAGCTTTAGCACTTGGAGCAATCAACTGGACGCCCAAATGCACACCTGGTATTTTTGCATGTCTTTTAATCCAGCAAATAACACCAATATTCCAGTGGTCATTATGCTCAACATCATCGAGCTGTAAGCCAATAATTTCACCCGTTTGTACTTGCTTGGGGAGCTGGCCATAAATACATAAGCAATAACCTCCCGGACTCATATTAATAATATCGGCTTCAAGTAACTGATGGCTTGTTGGCGATAAGTGAGGGGACAGTGCATGCGCATAATCAATCTCCTCTTTAGAGGGCAAGGCTTGCTTCGGCCGGTACAATTTTTCCCAAATATCATTTTCGTTAGTTGAGGTGGGCCTTTGAAAACCGGAATCTGAGTGATGTCTTGGCGGCTCATCGTTATCAATTAATGTAACAGAATTCAAACTGCCTTCCAGTTGGTCAATGGTCGTTGTGTCTCTTGAATCGGTTGATATGACATCATCTGACGTTTCGTCATTCACTGATTGAACTTCCTGATGCTGACTGATGAAATGGTGTGTGGCAGCAAGACCAACACTGATCAACAAATCGCCTTTGGAATGGGTTCGGGAAAAATTTCTTGAGGTTAAATGTGCCCAGTTTTTTAATAAATGTCGAAGTAACCGTGTTGAGAGATAACCTAAAGAAACATGTTTACTTTTTGTGTGAGACCTTTCTTTTAATTCAATTTGTAATTGCTCAACCAAAGGATCCAGATCAAAGCGTAAGGTATACTGACTGGGTCGCACTTCTTTTAGAGCTAAATGCTGAGGTGGATGATGATGTTCAAGATTAATAAAAAACTGTGTATTAAACCGACTCATGGGCTTGAGTTGGCAAAATTGTGTATATTTTGTCAGGTGTTTAAAAATGCTTTCTAATTCATGTTGTCGTAATTGATAGGGATTTGCCATCGATAACAAGCAAACTTTTAAAAAACATTCGTTAATGGAGGTTGTGTGTCCATTACCAGGTTGACAAGCTTTATTTTCAATTTTTTGTTCCATTGCATAACGATAAATAATATTCACTTCTTGCCATAATCGAGAAGGAACTGAGGTATAAACCTGATAACAGCGCAAAATAGTCAATGACAAATAGTCCAGTGTCAAAATTAATGAATGATGTATCATTTTTCGATTTAATAAATGCACATTTTCGGCTTCCTTTTCAACAATCATTTTAAAGCCTATCGCCATTTCCGTATGAAGTGCTTGCAGTAAAGCCACAATTTTTTTCTGTCGATTGGATAAATGTAGTGTCTGTCCTGTAAAAAATTTAGACAGATTTTTTAATGTGGGTTCAGCCACTGAGTGCAAAATCATCAATATTTTGAAACGCTCTTCAGAGTTCAAATCACTTTTATTACACTCTAACAACAATTGATAAAGACGTTTTGACACTTCACTGGTGTTGGCAATCGCCAGTTCTTTTTTCCACTTATTGATATGTCGAGGTGTTATTTTTTCTACCTGGACGGGCGTCAGTATTTCTGTTTCACGGATGCTAAGACCTAAAACTCCCTGATGAATCATACTGATAACCTTTTTATAAAGCGAACACCTTTAGCAAGACATGCCCTATCCATAGGCTGTTTGAATTGACGATAAATGATAGTATTAAAATGTTTCAAAATAAGGTAACTTTGGCTGAAATCAAGTATATCATACAAAAGGAAACCCTGATTAACAATAAGTTTATAACCAGGTTTTATGTTGCATACCGGGCTCTTCTTTTACCAATTTGGGTACTAAAAACCCAGGTAATGCCCTTTGAAGCTCACAATGTAGTGTTTTGGCCTTTTTTTCTTCTATGGCAAAATGCTGCGTACCAGAAACCTTATCGAGGGTATGCAGATAATAAGGCAGCACTCCCATATCAAATAAAGCTTCACTTAATTCAACCAATATCTGACTGGAATCGTTAATGGATTTTAATAAAACAGTTTGGTTTAATAATGTTATGTTCGTTTTTCGGCATATTTGAATGGCTTTTTGCAAGCTATTATCAATTTCTTGTGGGTGATTAATATGTAATACCATAACCCATTGTAATGGAATATTATCAAAAAGAGATAATAATCCATCCGTCATTCTATGTGGTACGACAACAGGAAGGCGGGTGTGAAACCTTAAACGTTTAACAGAAGTTTCTGTTTGTAGTCTGTGAGCCAATTCTTCTAAAAATCCATCATTTAAAAGCAAAGGTTCTCCGCCACTCAGAATAAATTCGTTAACCTCCTTATTTTGACGAAGATAGGCAATCCAGTTATCGAGCACTTTTGAGCCATAATCCTGTTCTTCATAAGGAAAAGCTCTGCGGAAGCAATAACGACAATTTATGGCGCAACTTGCCGCACCTATGGCCAAAACACGATGAGCATATTTGTGTAATAAGCCTGGTATCGGATTATATTGTTTTTCATGGAGAGGATCGGCGATATAGTCATCATGATGTATAAACTCCTGTTTATGAGGCCAAACCTGCAAAAATAAGGGATCATCTGGTTGTTTTTTATGCATGCGCTGGATAAAAGGGCGGGGAACCCGACATTTAAATAATGTAGTCGCCTCACCGTATCCCAAATGTTCAGGGGTTAATTCAAGTAATTCCAATAATTCAAGAGGGTCAGTCACCGCCTGAGCAAGATCTTTTTTCCAATCCGGGCTGTGACAAGATGGGGGTGAACAAGGTATGATTGCGTTTTTCATAGATGATTGGGGATACCCCTGATTTTATAAAGTATGCACTGAGGGCTTTATGGCAACCTATACTACCAATGAATTTCGAAATGGCCTAAAAATTATGTTAGATAATGAACCCTGTCTCATTGTTGATAATGAATTTGTCAGACCAGGCAAAGGTCAGGCATTTGCCCGGACACGTATTCAGTATTTATTATCGGGCCGAACTGTGGAACGAACCTTTAAATCAGGTGAATCTGTTGAAGCAGCGGATGTGATGGATAAAGACATGGAGTATTTATATGCAGATGGTGAATTTTGGCATTTTATGGATCCAGATAGCTTTGAACAAGTGGCTGCTGATGAAAAAGCGGTTGGTGATTATGCCAAATGGCTGATAGAACAAGATAAATGTATGGTGACATTATGGAATGGCACACCAATTTCTGTTTTGCCTCCCAATCATGTCGTATTGGAAGTCACAGAAACCGATCCCGGACTCAAAGGCGATACATCGGGTGGTGGAAATAAACCCGCAACACTGAATACCGGTGCTGTGGTTCGAGTACCTTTATTTGTCCAGATT
The DNA here is from genome assembly GCA_965230335.1 of Kangiellaceae bacterium. Classification (GTDB taxonomy): domain Bacteria; phylum Pseudomonadota; class Gammaproteobacteria; order Enterobacterales; family Kangiellaceae; genus CBDDKS01. Next base: position 3,050,643 of record CBDDKS010000006.1, read on the forward strand.
GGCGATAAAATCAAAGTAGATACACGTGCTGGTGAATATGTATCTCGAGCCAATTAGAGCATTGTAAAAACCTTGAAAGATCGCCAGGCTCTCACTTATTTAAAGGAACGCGCCCAGCTCTTCCATCAATTACGACAATTTTTTTATGAGCGTGATGTTACAGAGGTGGATACACCTGCATTAATGCCTCATACAGTAACCGATCCTTATATGTCGGCTATTTCTGTTGAACTGAATGGTCATTCTGCTTTTTTGCAAACCTCGCCAGAGTTTGCCATGAAGCGATTAATTGCACAGGGCAGTGGTGATATTTATCAGTTATCCCATATGTTTCGTGCAGAAGAGCAGGGCTGTAAACACTTATGTGAATTCACATTATTGGAATGGTATCGCTTGGGATGGGATCATCATCAGTTAATGCAGGAAGTATTTGACTTACTGAAGCTAGTATTAAAAATCGAACAAAAAGAAGTATTGACCTACCACGAATGCTTCCAACAATTTTGTCATCTGAATATTTCATCATTGGATGATAAAACTTTAAAAGCATTTACCGAAAAACATTGTGGTCTATTATCTGACCGTCTAATACGGGACGATTATTTGTCTTTATTGTTTGCTACCCAAATAGAGCCGAACTTAGGGAAAGATCGCATTACCTTTGTAACTGAGTATCCAGCAAGTCAGGCGGCACTGGCCAAAAAACTACCGGAAGACAATAACCTTGCAGCACGCTTTGAAGTATTTTATCAAGGAGTAGAATTAGCTAATGGTTTTTGGGAACTCACCGATGCCAAAGAGCAACGAGAAAGGTTTATGGCTGATAATCAGCAACGTGAAACAATGGGGAAACCTAAAATAATATTAGATGAAGATTTCTTGCAAGCTTTGGTATCTGGCTTACCAGATTGTGCAGGCGTTGCCTTGGGTGTTGATCGTTTACTGATGCTACTCTGTAAAGAAAGTGATATTCGAAACCTTGTTCCTTTTCAATAACGGGCCTGTTGTTATGGTATGGAATAAATTTTTACTTGGTAGCAATGCTTTAAAATAAAACAATATTTAATGTGCTGTTGATTTTATTTTAGTTCTACTAGGGGCTGTCCCATTTGTACACATTCACCAGGTTTTAACGATGCCTGCCAAGTGTATTTATTGGGTGGCAACAATAAAATAATGGTTGATCCTAATCGAAAACGTCCCATTTCTTCTCCTTTTTTTAATGTCATATTATTTTGCTTGTAGCAGGAATGAACAGGAGCTTTGACACTGGGTGGCGTAACGACACCCGACCAAACCATTTCAATACTACCTACTATTGTCGCACCTACTGCAATAACGGCCATAGGCCCAAAGTCTGTTTCGTACAGACAAACAACGCGTTCATTACGGGCAAATAAACCTGGAATGGTTTCGGCAGTGGTTGGATTGACACTAAACAATCTGCCAGGTACATGAATCATTTGCTGTAACTGACCATCATAGGGCATATGGAAACGATGATAATCCCGGGGGGACAAATACAATGTACAAAAAGCACCTTGATGGAACAACTGAGCTAATTTTGTATCCCCTCCCAGCAGTGCTGAGACAGAATAATCATGTTTTTTTGCCTGAATAATGCGACCTTCTTGTATGCTGCCCAGTTGACTGATACAAGCATCAGCGGGGCTCACCAGAGTATTGGGTGTTTGGCAGACAGGGCGTGCATCTGCACGAAGCGCACGAGTGAAAAAGTCATTAAAGGATGCATAAGCGGATAACTCTGTACGCTCAGCAATCGACATATCCACCTGATAATAATCAGCAAAGCGTTTAATCACCCAATGTCTGAGCGGATGTGTTGTTGAATCGGCAAAACGTCCCGCTAATTGAGATATCCAATGCTGGGGAATACAATATTGAGGAAATACTTTAATTTTTTGAATAAGACTCACAAATGACTCAAATGGATACAATCAGGCAAAAAGGAATGAATATCGAAAAAGAGCCGCGGATTTTACCCCAGGTTGCTAGATAAACCAATATTTGACGTTATTCATTATTAAAACAGCGATTTAGTGAGATGTTTGTCTATTGAAAACACAACAGAGCCTAACCTTATTGACAAAAACCAACTATATTTAAATGAGTCATAGTCTAAATTTACCTAGGCAAAAGATTATTTCGACCTTATTTAAAATTAACATCAATACCAGGAGGCAAAAATGCCGGTTTTAATCGGTGCTTTCATTGTCATATCAGCTGTTTTTGGCGGATATGTTCTCTCCAATGGGCAATTATTCCTTCTTTGGCAACCTTTTGAATTAATCATTATTGGAGGAGCGGCCTTAGGCGCCTTTCTCATAGCCAATCCATCTAAAGTGACAAAGGCAGTTATTCAACGTTCATTTGCCTTACTCAGCTCCAATCCTTATAGTAAGCGCTTTAATACAGAGGCACTTGCTTTGTTGCATGATATTTTTAGCACACTCAGAAGGGAAGGATTAGGGACTATCGAATCTCATATTGAAGAGCCGGGCTCGAGTGAGATTTTTTCAAAATATCCAATGATTTACCGTAAAAAGGAGGCCATTCAATTTATTTCTGACTATTTAAGGTTAATGATTATAGGGGATATGACCGCTTACGAATTAGAATCTTTGATGGACGCAGAACTGGATGCACGACACCAGGAAAATATGGCGCCTGTCAGTGCCGTTGCTCGAATATCTGATAGCTTGCCTGGTTTTGGCATTGTGGCGGCTATTTTAGGCATCGTCATTAGCATGCAGTCGTTAGGTACTTCTGAAATGAGCTTATCTATTGCAGCAGCCCTTGTTGCGGCTTTTTTGGGTGTTCTGTTGGCCTATGGTTTTATATCACCACTCTCTCAAGCCCTTGAGCATCGGGTAATGGATGAGTTTAAATTTTTTGAAAGTATTAAGTCTTCCATGATTGCAACGATGAATGGTGTGCCACCACAAGTTGCTATTGAGTTTGGTCGAAAAACATTATTTTCAAAAAACAGACCCAGCTTCCAAGAAATGGAATCCCGAGTCAATACTTAGGATTTGTTACCCATTAAGGTTCAAGTATCTATGGAACAATCTAATGAATTAAAAGAATATACTCGACCTATTGTTATTAAGAGAGTGAAACGTGGCAATCAATACCGAGTCAATACTGGTGTAAAGAAAACAACCTTTGTTGATTTTTCTCTGGGTTTGTTGGCTTTTTTCTTATTGTTATGGCTAATGAATAACACCAGTGACAGTCAGCAAGCGTCTATTGCCAATTATTTTACTCATGGTAACTCAACAACTCATAAAAGCACATCCACTTTACCTAAAGAGAGTCGAGATAGTCATAAGTCCATAAAAACCTCTCAATCGCCTAAAAACACTTCTCAAAAAAAACAGAACCTGCTTCATTATAATAAATTAAAAGCTCATCTGACGGATTACATCAATACCCGCAAAGAATTAATACCTTATAAAAATCAAATCCTGTTGGACGTTACGCCAACAGGATTGCTGATTCATATTAACGACAAAGAAAACAAGCCTCTATTTGATAAAAACTCTCAAGAATTAAAATATTATTCCCGAAGTATTTTGTATGCTATCTCCCATTTATTAAAAGAGAAATCTTATTGGTTAAGTATTGCATTTCATTCGCAGGCATCATCCGATTTAAATAAAGAGGATTTTTGGACATTATCCACTAACAGGGCACACGCCATTCGACAGGCACTCATCAGAGCTGATATTCAAAGTAAAAAAATTATTCGGGTAGAGGCCGTTATCAATAGCCATCCCGAAGATAATAAAAAATCATCTACACCCAGTTCCAATAAAGAAGGCATCCTACTTAAAATATCAAAATAAAAAGGATTGTTTTATGTGTTACTTTTTTTAGGTGATGATGAGGTTTCTTTTACGACTTCCAACCGCATGGATTTTAAAAGGGTATTAAATAATGTGTTGTCCGTAAAAGGCTCCAAAACACATTGTGAAATATTATATTGTTTGAGTTTTTCAAGGCAATGATTATCCATTTTTTGAGAAATCACCAAAATGGGTACATGTTGCCAATAGGAATGTTTTTTGACTTTTTCAAGTATCGTCCAGTAACTATTTTGTTTTTCAGATGAAAAATGCATGATAAGACAATGGGGAGCAGGTTGCATGCGCAGATAACGAATAAATTCTTTTTCTGAAATAAAATAAGATATATCAAATTCTGAGTGATATAATATTTTACCGATACGTTGCTGCATATCGGTATCCTGTGCAAAAACGACTAAATAAAAAGTGTCTTGAGGCTTATTCATCGTATCAATAAAACATGGTCATGCTTTTTATAATCAGGGTCTGTTGATCTTTTATAAAACTATCATAGCTCAACAAACCTCAACAATAAAATAAACATCATCAATTAGGATTATGTCAGCATTAAATAGAACCGTCTCTGTTGCTCCTATGATGGATTGGACAGATCGCCATCAACGTTATTTTATGAGAAAAATAACGCGTCATACCTTGCTCTATACAGAAATGGTCAATGCTCAGGCTATTTTAAGAGGAAATCGTCAAAAATTATTAGGGTATCACCCTTCAGAGCACCCGATTGCCGTTCAACTAGGGGGAAGTCAGCCTGATATATTGTCAAAAGCCGCTTTAATTGCAGAAGATTATGGTTATGATGAAATCAACTTAAATGTCGGCTGCCCAAGTGATCGGGTACAACAGGGTCGTTTTGGCGCCTGTTTAATGGCAGAGCCTCAACGGGTTGCGGAGTGTGTACAAGCCATGCAATCCAAAGTGTCTGTTCCTGTCACCATAAAGTGCCGTATTGGTATTGACGATCTCGACTCCTATGAATTTTTACACCAATTTATTGCGTTATTATCACAAGCAGGTTGTCAGGTCTTTATTATCCATGCTCGCAAAGCGTTATTGTCAGGATTAAGTCCTAAGCAGAATCGTGAAATACCGCCTCTAAATTATCAACGTGTTTATCAGATAAAACAGGATTTTCCAAAGTTATGTATCGTGATTAATGGCGGCATACAATCACTGGAGGATATCCAATCACACCTTCATTCTGTGGATGGTGTTATGTTAGGCAGAGAAGCTTATCGTCGCCCTTATTTATTATCCGAGATGGATCATCTTTTTTATAATGACCAAGACACACCATTAACCCGATATCAAGTTGTTGAAGCCATGCTGGAATACATCAACCATCATTTAAAACAAGGAGGGCGTTTACAGCAAGTAACCAGACATATGTTAGGCTTGTTCCTTGGGCAACCAGGCGGTAGGAAATGGAGACAGTTATTAAGTGAACAGGCACACAAAAAAGAAGCCCATATTGATGTTATTCAACAGGCTTTACAAAAAGTAATAGAACAAGAAAAAGTAATCCATACTGCAAAAAATCAATGAACAGCAAGCAAAGAGACTCACTGTTCATTGATTCACTTACATTATATGACCCGAAATCCGGGATAAATAATCACTAGGATTTTTTAATCGTAATTTTATGAGGTTGACTTGGTTCTGATTTAGGTAAATCTATCGTAATAACCCCATGGTGTGTTTTTGCATGAATGTCACTTTCATTGACATTACTGGGCAAATTGAATTGTCTCACAAAGCTGCCATAAGAACGTTCCGTATAATGTAAGTCACCTTTTTTTGATTCTGTTTCAGACTCACGCTCACCTTTAATGGTTAACACACCATTACTGGCTGTAATGGTAATATTATCGGGTTCAATCCCAGGGATATCTGCTTTGATAAGATAACTGTTTTCTGTTTCTTCAATATCGACTGCAGGCATAAAATCAGAATCAGCCAGAGTATTTTCATTAAACATATCACTCTTTTTAAATGGTCTTAACAATTGATTGAAATCTCTATGCCACTGATCAAATAAGTTAGTAGGGTTATAACGCGTTAAAGACATGATAATCACCTCTGATGATTTAGATTAAATTAAATGTTTTACAACAATATCCATTTTAGTATTTACAAAAAATAATAGCTTTGATCAAGATCAATAAAATATGATGTAGCATCCTTGTTGCTCTGATAAGATGGTTTTAATCTATAAACTGTTCAGATTCTTGTGCTCGTTTTACGTAATCATTGTAAGCAGGGAGAGCAATGGCCGCAATAATACCGATGAAAACCGAAGACGCGATGGGAACAACAATAAGCATAATCCAAGTTAATGTCGTATTGGGTTCTGGTTTATTGCCATACTGATTACTACCTTTAGTACCAGGAAAAAATAGTAAATAAATGAACATAACCAAGTTAACAAGAGGCACTAATAAAAGCAAAGATAGCCAGCCTGTGTTATCTAGATCATGTAAACGTCGACGCCCTAAAAATAGAGATATTAAGATAGATATAATAATATATAAAAGATACACAATAACGCCAATAATCATGTTTAATGTTGAAACATCTTCTTTTCCAAATTCTATAAAACTAAATACGCCAGCGGCTATCACACTAAAAAGAATCAGTAACACTAACTGAGAAATAAAGCTATAAACCAAAAATCTTACTCGGCCTAATCGTTGCGTTAGTGAAAAAACCTGAATACTCTCAAACTCTGTTTCAGTTTCATTGACGTTTGCTGTTGTTTCCGGTGATTGGTAAGGGTTGTTCTCCATTGTTGTCTCTTATATTTTTTGATTATTGAGATTTGAAAATTATCATAGTCGTTCCTTTTCGTCAAATGACAATATCTTGTAGTTAAGTCAATATCCTGTCAGTTAATCCTTATTACCTCTAATAAACCTTACCAGTGGGCATGAGATAGATAATGCGTTTTAACAACGTCATTAAATGCATTCAGTTTTATAAAATGTTAACTAACAGAGAAGTTCAAGTGATCTTGTAATAAAATTATCATATAAATGAAGAGGTTTTATGATAAATTTTTGCAGAACTGGATTTGGATGTAACTTAGCTTTCCACCAGGATGCCACATTTAGATAAAAAGGCAGGCATATACTTTCAAATGAACTGATAATCATGAGGTTAGAGATGAATTTATTCAATATTGGCTTAAGAAATACTGTTTTTAAACATTCCAATTTTTCACCATCAAAGTTGCTATCAAAACCCAAGCACCTTGCCTATATTTCGTATTTAAGTATTTTCCTAAGTACAACACCTCTGTATTTAACAGCGCAAAATTTTGATGGCACAGAAATTTCAGCTATTCCTGTCGAAGAAAAGCCATCGTACAATATACATCTAAGAGAGAGTAAAGCTGAGGGATTTGTGATATCCAGAATTTATCACTACATAGCTAATACAACAAATGTCAATCATAATCAGGGTTTTAAATTTAATGTTGACAATGCTCAGTTAAGTCATGAAATCATTAATGAATCAGAAGCTAAGCCATATTTACCCGCAGGGGAATATTGGGTCGTAGCATTAAAATCAAAGCGTATTCGTTTTGTGAAAGAAGGAAATGAGTTTAAAGTATTTAAGAAGGCACAGTCCCATTATCGTTTAAGTCAGGAAGGCAATGGTTGGTTATTGAAGAAAGGCTCGGTTAGTTATCGATTGGATAGTTCAGGTCGTTTGATTGAATATCAGAATAAGACAAGTCATCGTACATATACGTACACAGGGTTAACAACGACAATACAAGGTTTCAATGATTCAGAAAAAGCCTTATGGCAAATGCAGCTTGAGAAAGATGTTGATGGGCGTGTGGTTGGTTTAGTCACCCCTCAAGGTATAGAGAAGCGTTATGAATATGACGGTGAAGGTCGTTTGGTAGCTGCTGTGTATGCGGATAATACAGAAGGATGGCATGATAATCCACGAGAGTTGTATTTATATGAAGACAGTGCTCATCCCAATTTACTCACACAAGTGATATCACCGCTGAAAGACGTTTTGCTAAACATGTCTCTAGTAGAAGTTGCTGATAATAGATTGGCATTAAGAGTACAAGAATTGCCAAAACGTGCACCACGTCCCAGGAAAAGTCCAGCACAAGAGTCTGCTGCACAAACCACGACAAGCTGGGCCAATGGTGTTAATTTAATAGTAAAAAATAGTGAGAGAAGCTATCAACACAATGGACAGTATATCAGCAAGGAGAAAGCGGATGAATTACTGAAAGACATTCGTCATTACTGGGTTAAACATGTGGTTCATTATGGTGCAGGGGGTTGTAACTGTACTCATGCCAGAGGGAGTATTCGTAGAGAAGAAAGTCGAGAGAATGGTTGGCGTAGACAGGTTATCAATGAATGGTCTGATGGTCGTAAGCAGGTGACAGATTATACAAAAGAGAATAATGGTATAGGCTTTTTAAAATCCATTACACTCACTCAGGGCAATACCTTACTAAGTCAAAAAATTTATACAGGTACCAGAGAAAGTCGTTTATTGTCAGAAGAGACATCCGTATTAAAAACCGATTATAAATATGATGTGGAAGGTCGATTAATACAAACCACACAAATCGACAAAACCAACAACAACACTGAATCGATAACTTTAACACGTAACTATGATAATAAGGGGAGGCTGATTTCTTCCTACGGAGCAAGAGCATCCACCAGTGATCAAATAAACTATCTTTATAATGAAGAAGGACATCTTATTCAAAAAACTAATGTCTTGGGACATGTCGTGAATTATGAATATGATAAACAGGGTAGACGAACCGCTGTTATTGATGGTAATGGAGTAAGAGAAGAAACCCATTATGGCAATAATGGAAAAGTGGCAAAAGTAATTCGTGCGGCAGGTACATCACAAGCACTGACTACACATTATTTTTATGACGCCATTGGACAATTAGTTCAAACATTGACCGGTACACTTAAAGGCACCAAAAGTCAATTTGATGCTTATGGACGATTAGAAAGCACAGAGGATGCTTCAGGTAATACAACTCTTTTTCATTATGATAAACAGGGCAATCTTGTTGAACGTACCACCAAAAGCCAGCAAGGTAAAATAATTCAACAAACTGAACGTGAGTTTGATGCACAAGGTCGAGAAATTCTTAATAAAAGCAGTAATACTCAACTGGATTATTTAGGTGATAGCCAAAGGCCAACAAAAATCATCAATGGAGAAGGTAACCAGGTATTGAATCAGTATGATTCAGAAGGTCGATTATTGATAAGCTTTGATGCTAACGAACAACCAACCTATTATGATTACGATGATATGGGTAACCTGGTTAAAGTCACGGATGCCAGACGTATAGAGACCCGATATTCCTATGATGGTTTTGGCAGACGTTTAAGTGAGATCAGTGGCTCTAAAGGCACTATCACTTATCAATATGATACCGCAGGTAATATTGTCAAAGAGACTAGAGAAAACGGTATTGTGATTAAAAGAGATTATGATGTTCTAAATCGGATGACCAAAATTGTCTTTCTAAAGAAAGAAACAGGCAGCTCTGGCAAAAATAAATCCGTAGAGAAAAAACGTATCATTTTTAAATACGATAATTGTATCAATGGTGTTGGTAAACTCTGTGTGGTGAAGGGTGCTGGTAGTACAACGCGTTATGATTATGATGTACTAGAGGGTCGGCCGTCATCCTGGAAAAATTCTCCAAATGTAGGTTAACTGGCTGTTATTATTGATAAATTTCCATTGTTAAGCCATTTCTGACTCAGGCTCTAAGATTTTGATTCCAAAGTCTAGTGGCGGCACCTCCCTATCCAGGTCTAGGTTGTAGTCCCCAAAACGATTGATGTTCGAGTTGCGATACGGGGAAAGCCCGTTGAGTAGTTCCTTACTGATATCCACGCCTTCTTCTGACAGTTCTTTAAGAACATGCGTCATTTTTTCGACGTTATAGAGGATCACCATGTTTGCGACAAGTTGATTGTATTTCACAATCTTACGCTGCTCGTGCCTAACATTTTCAGCGATGATTCCCTCTCCACCAAAGAAAAGCCATTTCACAAACCCATTAAATTCTTCACTTTTATTCGTCGCCGATTGGATTGTTTTCCGTAGCTCGATCTCATCTATATAACGCAACAAGAATAATGTGCGTACAGCTTTGGCGGCACCTCCCAACTCTTTAAATGCTTGATAAAGCTTGTTTTTACGACTGTAAGTTCCAAGCCTTCGCAATATTGTTGATGCGGTGATTTTTCCCTTCTTAATCGAAATGACAACCCGCAGCATGTCTCTCAGGTGCCGTTCAATTAACTTAAAGTCGATGCTGCCACTGAATAAGTCATCAATATTTATATACCGGTAACGATCGTCAGGTCTAAACAGAGACAAGTCATGAATGTTACGAATACGTGGCATTAGGTTTATACCTAACAGATGGGATAGCCCAAAAACGGGATAGCTTTGTGCTTGGGTATCGCCGTGTAGTGTATCGGGTTGAATATCGGACTGGTTTTTCATTAAGCCGTCCAATATGTACACCGCTTCATACACCCCGCAGGGTATAAAGTGGCTGAACAACGCAATATACGTGTCAGAAACGTGGTAATAGCCAATACCGCCATAGCCACCGTAGCGAATATGGTACTCAGTCAACAGGTTTTGTTCGTATAAATCCCACTTCGTGCCATCAGCAGCGACGTGACGGCCACTACCCCAATATTTTGGTAAGTCAAATTTGTTGTAGGCATTGACTACCTGTTCAATCGCTTTGTCTAGTCTATCTTCGGTTGCGTGCCTAAGGTTGAGCCAAGCAATTTGCTTACGGCTCATATTCTTAATAGATTTTGCCGTTTGCACGGGGCCAAGGTTGCATCCGTAACAAAACAAGGTGGTGATAAAGCGTTTTTGCGGCTCATCAATACGAGATTCATTACCTGATAGCGGACCAAATAATTTATGAAGGCCTAACCATTTTTCGGTATCCGTCAAGGTATCGATAATACTCACTTCGGGCAGTCGCTCTGTTAATAAAGCGTCGAGCTGCTCCAATTCGGCTTTAGGTTGCTGTGCACGAATCGGTTTAATTGAAAGCCTACTGTCTTTAATCAATGCGTGTGTGTTTGCTGGAAATCGTTCATCAACTTCTTTAGAGCGTTCGATAAGTTGTTTTTTCAATTCAGTGACAAAAGCGTGCGAATCGGTCAGCGGCATTTCAACCTGCTCACTGTACTCCTCAAGTTCATCGTCCAGTGTTTGATCATCGACAAACTGTTCACGATAGTCATCAAATTCGTCGCTGAAGGGAATATATAAGTCGCCAGAACCCAGCTCTTGCTTGATATGGAGTAACAACCATAATTCTAAGTATTTTCGATGGAAAATGACGGTATTATTATCTCCACTGGTCGTCAGGATTAACTTTCGCCATTTTTCAGTTAGCCACTTATGTTCGAAAGGTTCGGGCATCCAGGTATTGATGAGTTCCTCCGGCAGTGTATCTACCCGTGAGCCGCGAAGCTTTTTTAGGAGCACTAACATTGAAGCACTACTCGTGTCATTTGACGATGAGTATAAGTCTAAGATCTCCAAACAATTAAATAGCAAGGCCCGTTTTTGTCGGTATCCACTCAACATAAACGGATAATAATTATTTCCGGCGTAGGCAATATGTTGCTCGCAACGGTCAATCCAATCGCCTGAGTGATCACCAATAACGGTCTTTAGCGCGGCAAGTTTCTGTGATTGTCTTGAATCTTGATCATACGCCACCAACACTTCTCTAAACTTAGCGATAAGCGCGTCTGTTTGTCGTTGATGCTCCAAGATGTATTTATGTAATGCGGCTTGAGCGCTTGCCTCCATACTACGCAACATTTTGATGTATAAGTGGGCCACGTCATCAAGGGCTTTGCTGTGTTGTTGACGAATCAGAATCACTGCGAGCGCATAACGCTTATTCGATTTTAGGCGTGCCATTTCTGGCGCATCGAGGGCACGTGCTTCTAAAGCGAATTGACGGTACTTAACGACAGGAATATCAATCGCTGGTAATGTTTCACCCAGCGTCTGTAACCAATTTACATGTTGTAAATAGCTCCGTACTTCTTTGTTACCTGGTTTTTTAGGCTCCCTTTTTAGTGTATGCCACGCACTGTATGCTTCATCTGAAGGTGCAAGCAACTCATTTATTTTTTGTTTGGCGTCAACAGATAAGTTGTTGCAGATACTTCGATAGCATTGCTCGTTTACTTTATTTCGAGCTTTCCTGGCGACACGTTTGAGTACGGTAAACCCAGGTAACTCAAAGTGATTCCGTATGAGCTCTTCCAGCATCACATTAATAATATCGGCTAACATTTCTTTGGTATTTGCCGCCGTCTCAGCGATCTCTTCTAGCCAATCTTGGTTTTTAGCTGAAAAAACCTGGACGCCTAAATAACTTCGTAGAGTTTGTTGCTGACGAGATCGTGAGCCTGAGCCATCGTAGTCTTTAAGCTGCTTGCGTGTGATCGGGCGCTTGAAATCGAGCACCTTCGATACATGTTCAATGAGTACGGGTGGCGCTGATGAAAGCGGAACAAAATAACCGAGCCTTTGGAACAATTTTAGATTGAGCATCAAGCCCAGTCGCAACACCGGTTTTTTTATCATTCTGATGAGCGTTAGCTCGTCAGCACTTGGTGTGTAATATTGTCGAAGTTCTTTTGGTGTAACGCTGCTGCGTAGTCGTGGATATGCAGTTTCATGAAGGCTCCCCATAGGCCTAAATTACCCCGTGCAATGTTAATCCCAGATTCGATCGTTCTCCTGATCGCGAATAGTCGCTTCAAGCATACAGTTATTGTCTCCCGCAATCTGATGCATTCGGTGCAGAAGGTCATCGATAATCTCTTCTAAATGGTCACCGTTTTCATGTTCTATCGAGATTCGATAACGTTTTCCTTCTGGCTCAAGTGTTTCCATGTTCAGAGGTGACAAACAATAACGCTCAATACGTAAACGCGTTTTACTCATCCCTCTCGTATGTTTGCTATAGCGCTCAATAGCGATATCGAGATCCAATCGCGTTTTTTGAAGTAATCGAGAGCTTTGATTCACCGTCTCTTTAGACTCCAATGCGCCGGATATCCGCTGCTGCGCATAGGAATCTTCGGTATCGATGTAACGCATCGCCGACTGCACGTCTTTCCAGCCGACATACTCCATGAGAGTTTTCGTATCCCACTTTTGAGCATTAGCCCAAGTGGCGAAACCGCGCCGCAAAGAATGACTACTAAAGAGTTCAGCGTTATCGATACCCGCCTGCGAGCAACAGCGCTTGATTATTCCGATGATACTCGCAGGATGTAACCCATCATCTGCAATTCGGCCCCAACGATTAATTGACCGGAAAACGGGGCCGGTTTTTAGCTGAGCCGCATTGAGCCAGTCAAGGTAGGCCGATACGGGACACAATCGCTGTAGAGCGGGCGCTTTGTAACGACGCCCTAGACCTGAATGATCATTCTTACTACGGGGAACGAAAATCTCCATACCTTGACCAGGGTGCACTTGGATATTATCAACAGTGAGCCTAGCAAGCTCATCACTTCTAAAAGCACGCCAAAAGCCGATCAACAAAAGTGCCTTGTTTCTCGATGCTTGACTTAACGCTGGATCGTCACCTTTCTCAATAACGCGATCAAGCGTATCAACAATTTGAGCTAGTTGATCGAGCTGAATCGGTTTGGCTTGTTTTTCTTGGTGAGGATGCAGCTCTGCTATGCCTTTCAGTACTTTTTTAACATGAGGTGCTTTGGTTGGGTCCGGGAAGCCTTGCTCGTTGTGCCAAGCCGCCAGTGCGGCCAGTCGTTGTTTTAGTGTGCTAACGGCAAGCGTAGGTGCAAAATGCGCGAGATACTGAGCAATACTGTCCGCTGTAGCGGGTAGAAACCCACCCCACCCATCTTCGTAGTGCTCTATCGCCGCTCGGTAGCTAATTCGTGTATTTTCTCGTGTCGCTGCACTTACGTATTCGTTGACATCTGGCATGTTTGTCTCATGGCTTAGTGACGATCACCTAACTTTTGAGGCCTTGGTGCTAGCTCTTCCAAGATCCCACATTGCTTGATTGTTTTCGGGTTCCTACAGCGATGCCGAAGTGCGTTCAAATCGAGATGAAGCTTTTTAAGCTCCTCAATGCGCGATTCCACAAGAACAATATGGGCTTCGATCATGTTGTTGACCTCGCCGCAATCAGTGTCAGGAGAGCTTTGAAGCTGGATAAGCTGCTTGATTTCTTTCAAGGTTAAATCCAGAGAGCGGCAATGCTTAATAAACAGCAGTTTTTCAAGTGTGTCGTTATTGTAAAGACGAAAGTTGCCCTCAGAGCGCGATGGGGCCGAAATAAGTCCTTCTTTTTCGTAATATCGAATGGTTTGGACAGAGCAACCACTTGATTTAGCTAATTCGCCAATTTTCACTATTACACCCTTGACTCTATAGTTGCTATAGAGTCTATACTGTCCCAACTGACTAACACAAGTGATTAAGCCCTGTGACATTACGCGCTTTTACATATCTACTACTTATGCTGATGACGTTCCAGTCAGCGGCTGGGTTGGCTGATACCCATACGGCGCATCAATCGGGGTTAGAGCATTTGTCTTATGCTGATCATCTGCACGCCCAAGATGATCAACACCCCGCTTCGGACGACTTATCCAGTCACGACGAGCACGACTGTCATCATTGCTGTCATTGCCACGGGCATTCTACGCCAGCTATTGCATTAGGCTTTGATCGTTTGTTCTTCGTCAAGAGCTCGTCTCCCGTTCCAGAGTATTCCGATAAAGCCTTTCCGGATACTTTCGATACCTTCCTTCGCCCTCCGATTCAACCGCACTAGCGGAAAAACGAGTTAATTCAGGACTTTTTCATGAGAAATACCCTTTTTATACAGTGTAAATGTGCCTATCTGTGTCTTGCGTTTTTACTTTGCAATACGGCGACTACTGCCTTTGCAGAAAGCAGCGAGTCGACACTCACATTAAAAAAGGCGCTGGCATCGACGCTTGCGCAGAACCCTCAGCTATATCAATACCGCTTCGCAGAAGAAGCGCTGCGTGGCCAAAGGCAATCCAGTGCGCTGCGGCCTGCGTTAGAACTTGAGCTGGAGATCGAAAACTTTGGTGGTTCAGGGGGCAATGAAAGCTTCGATACTGCCGAAACCACATTGGCATTGTCTTCGGTGATTGAGCTTGGAGGCAAGCGCCACGCGCGTATGCGTTACGCCGATGCCCTCACCAAACAGGCCGAATGGGAGCAACAAGCGGCGACGCTGAATACGCTCGGCAAGCTAACCGAAGTGTATATCGAAGGTTTAGCGGCTCAGGCAAACATTCGTCTCGCGGATGAATCGTTAGCACTGTCCCAATCTATTTTAAAAACCGTTAAAACACGTTCCGCCCGAGGAGCAACCGCGGAAGCGGAAGTCATGCGAGCGCAAGCATCGCTGGCGCGTGCAGAAATCCGCTTGGCTTCATTACAAGCGCAGTTTGAACGTCAAAAAGTACTGCTAGCAAGATTTTGGGCAGGAACCACACCACGCTTTCATGCGCTAGCAGGCAACTTGTTTGATTTCGGCTCTATACAAAATTTTGATCAACTATACGCCCGTGTTCAAGCATCTCCAGCAATTCAGGTACTGGCCAATGAAGCCCGCATTCGCGACCTGGAAGTCACTCTAGCCCGCGTCAATGGCCGCAGCGATTTAAGCTGGCGTGCAGGCATTAGACGTTTTGAAGAAACCGGCGATTCCGGATTTACTGCGGGTATTTCCATCCCTTTATTTTCTGGCAAGCGCAACAAAGGAGAAGTCAAAACGGCCTTGGCTAATCGCAATTCGGTGGATTACGCTCAACAGGATATGCGCCTTGTGTTACACGCACGGCTCTTTGAGGCGTGGTCGCTCAGAAAGCAAAGCATCGCGGCAGTCAATAAAACTCAAAATGTCGTGATCCCCGCATTGGAAAAAGCACTTGAACTCACTAATAAAGGCTTTGACAACGGCCGTTATCGCTACCTCGACCTCATTGCGGCTCAGGAAGAGTTGCTCGCCAGCAAACAGGCGCTCATTGATGCCGCCACCACAGCGCTGCTCAGTCAGGCCCTAATTGAGCAGCTCACCGGCGAAGCTCTTAACCCCTAATTTTTGCTGGCCAGAACTGATCTGGCTTTCGGAGTTTTTAACAATGAAGAATTATTACTTTTTACTCCTTTCGGGTGTGTTTTTACTTTCAGCCGCACCAGCGTTTTCCGCAAGTGATCACAATCACGATCATGACCATCACGAAAATAATGCGCCCGAACCGCATGCGCACCATCATAACGAAGGCGACCATGACGAACACGAAGGTCATGTCGACCACCATGATGATGAGCACGATCATGATGTCCATGGCGGAGAAGATGAGCATGGACATGACGATGAAAATAGCACTCGTATTGAAGAGAATATGGCAAGCCAAGTTGGCATCGTCACGTCAGTAGCCGGCTCGCAGGAGCTTCACCAAACCATAACCGTGTTTGGCTCCATAGTTTCAGCGCCAGAGCAACTCAGCCATGTACGCGCGCGTTTTGAAGGCTTGGTTAAAACCGTCAAGGTCGCACTGGGTGATCGCGTAAAAACCGGCGACGTGTTGGCTGAAATTGAGTCCAATCAGAGTCTGAAAACCTACACCATTCGTGCTCCGATTGCGGGGAGTATTGTTCAGCGACATGCCAATACCGGAGAAGTGACTGGGGATCAGGTTTTGTTTTCCATTGCTAACTTTGACACGGTATGGGCGGAATTGCGTGTGTATCCCGCACAGCAATCTTCCGTCAGCGAAGGTCAATCCGTCCATGTACTAACCGGTACCGGAAGCGTGGCGTCCACAGTAGACCATATGCTGCCGTCGATAGATTCACCCTATCTAATTGCGCGTGTGAAATTGGCCAACGATAAGCAATCCCTGCCCCCCGGTTTGATGACCGAAGCCCGTATTGAAGTTGATCAATTTTCGGTAGCTTTGGCGGTGGCAAAAGATGCGGTGCAAATGCTGGGTGGCCGCCAAGGTGTTTTTGTAAAACACGGTGAGGACTATAAATTTACACCGCTGGTCTTAGGCCGTAATGATGATCATTTTTATGAGGTTCTTAAAGGGCTTGAAGCGGGTAGCAACTACGTCAGTGAAAACAGTTACCTGATTAAAGCCGATATCGAAAAATCCGAAGCTGAACACGCACACTGATCGAGGCGCACTATGATTGATTCTATTTTGCGCTTTGCGATAGAGCGGCGCTTACTGATTTTATGTTTTATTTTTATCATTGTCGGTGTGGGTGTATGGAGTTATCAAAAGCTTCCCATTGATGCCGTACCCGACATCACCAACGTCCAGGTGCAAATTAATACCGCTGCACCAGGCTACTCGCCACTGGAGTCGG